>NZ_JAQSUW010000001.1 GCF_028649395.1 Pseudomonas sp. Gutcm_11s
TCGCCGGCGCCAGCAACCTGGACAGCGCCAGCGCACGCACCCTGGCCAACGCCATCACCCTCGACGATGACCTGACCCTGCCCGGCTCCGCCGACTTCACCCTCAACGGCATCATCACTGGCGGCGCGGGCAACAGCCTGATCAAACAGGGCGCGAGCACACTGACCCTCAATGGCGTGAACACCTATGCCGGCGGCACCACCCTTGGCGGCGGCAACCTGATCGTCGGCAACGGCAGCGCCCTGGGTAGCGGCGCACTGAATGTCAGCGGCGCCGCCGGCCTCGATGCCAGTCAGGCGCTGAACCTGGGCAATGCCATCGCCCTCGGCAATACCCTGACCCTCGGCGGCAGCCATGACCTCGGCCTGACGGGCGTGCTCAGCGGCAGCGGTGCACTGATCAAGAACGGCGCCGGCAGCCTGACCCTCTCCGGCAACAACAGCGGCTACAGCGGCAACACCAGCCTGAATGCCGGCAGCCTGGTACTCGGCAACGCCAATGCGCTGGGCAGCGGCACTCTTACGGTCGGAGGCCCGGCCAACCTCAGCACCAGCGGCGCGATGAACCTGGGCAACGATGTCGTGCTCAACGGCGCTCTGACCCTCAACGGCAACAACAACCTCGGCCTTAATGGTGACCTCAGCGGCAACGCTGCGCTGATCAAGAATGGCAGCGGCACGCTGACCCTCGGCGGCGACAACAGCGGCTACGGCGGCACCCTGTCGGTCAATGCCGGCACCCTGCAGGGCGGTGCGCAGAACCTGGTCGACAACATCGTCAACAACGCCCTGGTCACCATCGCCCAGACCGGCAATGGCACCTATGCCGGCAGCATCTCCGGCAGCGGCGGCGTGACCAAGACCGGTACCGGCACCACCACCCTCAGCGGCAGCAACAGCTTCACCGGGCCGCTCAGCGTGCAGGCCGGCAACCTCGAAGTCAGTGGCGG
>NZ_JAQSUW010000002.1 GCF_028649395.1 Pseudomonas sp. Gutcm_11s
TTTTCAGATCAGGCTGCGCCGGAACAGGTGCGCATTCTAGGGATTTAGAATCTCCCGTCAACTACTTTTTGAAAGAAGCCGCATCATGCCTGCATGATCCAGCCCTCTACCCCCATGGCAGCCTGGCGCAGAGCCTCGGAGCGGGTTGGGTGCGGATGGCAAATCAGAGCGATGTCCTCGGACGATGCGGCGAACTCCATGGCTACGCAATACTCGCCGATCATCTCGCTCACACTCGGCCCCACCATATGCACGCCGAGGATCTCGTCTGTGCCCTCATCGGCCAGCACCTTCACGAAGCCTTCGGTTTCGTGGTTGATCTTGGCGCGACTGTTAGCCGTGAATGGAAACTTACCGACGCGGTAGGCACGCCCTTCTGCCTTGAGTTGTTCCTCGGTCCTGCCGACGCAGGCGACCTCGGGCTTGGTATAGATGACGCTGGGGATAACGTCATAGTTCACCTCGGCAGCCTTGCCGGCGATCTTCTCAATGCAGGCGATCGCCTCGTCTTCTGCTTTGTGCGCCAGCATCAGCCCTGAAGTGACATCACCGATCACCCATATGCCCGGGATAGATGTCTTGTGATGCTCATTGCTCAGCATGCCGCGCTTGTCTGTAGCGAGACCCACGATCTCCAATCCCAACCCCTCGGTGTATGGGCGACGCCCGATGGCTACAAGCACATAGTCAGCCTCCAGCACCTGAGCCGAACCACCTGCGGCCGGCTCGATACTCAGCTCCACCCCTTTGCCTTTCACTACCGCACCGGAGACCTTGCTGCCCAACTTGAAGCTCATACCCTGCTTGCTCAGCGAGCGTTGCAGCGTCTTGGCCGTCTCGTCATCCAGCCCGGGGCAGATGCGATCCAGATACTCGACCACCGTCACCTCGCTGCCAAGCCGGCGCCAGACAGAACCCAGCTCCAGGCCGATGACTCCTGCACCGATCACCACCAGGTGCTTGGGCACCTCCGGCAGCGACAGGGCGCCGGTCGAATCAAGGATGCGCTGGTTGTCGATGGTCACGCCCGGCAGCGGCGTCGGCTCCGAGCCGGTGGCTATGACTATGTCCTTGGCCTGCAGCTCGGTCTGGCTACCATCGGCCGCCGTCACCTGCACCCGCCCTGCCCCGGCCAGCTTGCCCCAGCCCTTGATCCACTCGACCTTGTTCTTGCGAAAGAGAAATTCGATGCCCTTGGTCAGCGCGGCAACGCTCTCGTCCTTCTGCTTCATCATCTGTGGCAGGTTGAGCTTGGGCTTGACCTCGATGCCGAGATTGGCGAACTCCTTGCCGGTCGCTGCTTCATACAGCTCCGAGGCATGCAGCAATGCCTTGGATGGCATGCAACCGACATTCAGGCAGGTACCGCCAAGCGTCTCCCGCCCCTCCACGCACGCGACCTTCAGTCCCAACTGGCCGGCTCGGATGGCCGCGTTGTAGCCGCCAGGCCCACCGCCGATCACCACTACATCGTATGCACTCATGAGGCACTCCTTGTCGAATCAGCGACTGGCCGACAACGGCGCGACGCTCGCGCTGCGGCTCAGCAAATGGAAGGCCGCGAAAGCCGCCGTGGCGAACAGGCCATGGAGAAGAACCATAGGCCAGGACGTACCGTCCTGCAGCAGGCCAAGCAACACGCCGGCCAGGGTGGCACCGATCATCTGCGAGAAGCCCATGAAGCCAGCCGCCAACCCAGCGCGATGGGCGTTAGGAATGACAGCACCCGCCACCGAGGCCGGCAGCACCATGCCGCCCCCCAGAGTGACCAGCACCTGCGGCAATGACAGACCAAGCAGCGAGAGACCAAACAGGCCGTGCACCAGCAGCGTCAACACCGCGCCGCTGCCCACCAGGGCAACGCCGATGGCAACTATGCGTTGCGGGCCCAGCAGCATGATCTTTCTCTGAGTGAACAGCGCACCGGCGATGAGGCCGGAGACGATGGCACCGAAGGTCAGTCCGTATTCCGCGGTGCTCAACCCGAGCAGCTTTATATAGACGGTGGATGACCCAGCGATCACGCAGAACATCGCGCCGTAGGTACAGGCCAGGGTAAGCGCGAAGATGCGTACCGAGCGCCCACGCAGCAGATCGCGGTAGTCGCCGGCCAGCTTCAGCAGGCGCCCTGCCTTCGGATCGAGAGTCACATTGCTCTCCTTATAGAAGAAGAGCACGGCCAACAACGCGACGGCGCCAACCGCCAAGGCGGCCAGCACTGGCGCCTGCCAGCCCCAGTGCTGGGTGAGCAAGCCGCCGAGCATGGGCGCGAGCGCGATAGAGCTGAGCATGCCGATCACTGTCAGCGCCAGAGCGGGACCAGCCTGGGCCTGCCACACATCACGGACCACCGCCCGCGCCAATACCAGTGCCGAACAGGCACCCAGTCCCTGCACCGCCCGCGCGACGATGAACTCGGCGAGATCACTGGCCAGCAGCATACCCCCCGTCGCCAACAAGTAGCCCAGTAGTCCTGCGATCAGCACCGGACGCCGACCGAGGCGATCGGACAACGGCCCTAAAATCAGCTGCCCCAGGCCAAAGGTGGCCACGAATACCGACAACGCGGCCAGGCTCGCCCCTGGCCTGGCCGTGAAGCCCTGCTCCAGGTCAGCCAGCGCAGGAATCAGCAGCTGGGTCGAGATCTCGCCCAGCGCCGTCAGTGTCATGAGCATCAGCAGCAAGGCTCTGGAGGGTTTCGGCATGGCATTTCTCCGATATCGCTAGCGACTCTGCAACGGAGTCAGATATTTATATTTCAACCATAATATGAAATATTGAATGAAGTCCATCATCAAAATCCTGAAGGAGAAGCCCCATGCAAACCACGTCACGCGAACAAACTCTGGAAATTTGGCTGGAAGCCGAGCGCAGCGCCCGCGCCAGACTTGGCGAGCCGGGTACGCTGACGCTGAAGCAGGTGAGCGAGTTGACCGCCCAGGAATTCTTCGACCGCATCGGCAGCGGCGAACTGCCCTGCCCGCCCTTCGGCCATCTGGTCGACTTCGTACCACTGGAATGGGAGCCCGGTCGCTTCTTGTTCCAGGGCACGCCAAACGCCCGCCACTACAACCCGCTGGGCAGCGTGCACGGTGGCTATGCGGCAACCCTGCTCGACTCCTGCATGGGCTGCGCGGTGCATACCCGCCTGCAGCCCGGTCAGGGCTATACCACGATGGATCTGCGCATCAGCTACGTACGCGCCATCACTGCCAACACCGGTCCGCTGCGCGCCGAAGGGCGCATCGTCCATCTCGGCCGCTCCAGCGCGCTGGCCGAAGGCCGGCTGTATGACGTGGACGACCGCCTCTACGCAGTCGGCTCCACCACCTGCATGATTCTCGATTTCCGCAGCTGACCGCCTAAGGAACGGCCTGCCCCCATAGGAAAGTCGGGCCACCTGCTCTTCTACCGATCAGCACCATAGAAATCGGCAATCGTTAAATGACGGTCGACATGTATGCGACCGTTTGAATTACTCCTATCATCTTTCTACGGACGGCGAATCCTCGCCTCCCCCACCACAGGACCTCAGCCATGACCTCCATCGTGATCGCCGGCTACGCCCGCTCCCCCTTCCACTTCGCCAAGAAAGGCGGCCTGATCAACCTGCGCCCCGATGACCTGGCGGCCCAGGTATTGAAGGGGCTGGTCAACAAACTCGATCTCGATCCCAGCCTGCTGGAGGACGTGATCATGGGCTGTGCCTATCCCGAGGCCGAACAGGGCATGAACATCGCCCGCATCGCCAGCTTCCGCGCCGGCTTCCCTGAAACCCTCGGTGGCGCCACGGTCAACCGCTTTTGCGGCTCATCCATGACCTCGGTGCACTTCGCTGCCGGGCAAATCATGCTCGGCGCCGGCGAAGCCTTCCTCTGCGCGGGCGTGGAGTCCATGACCCGCGTGCCCATGGGCGGTTTCAACATCTCGCCCAACCCGGCGCTGATGAGCAGCTTTCCGCAGGTCTACATGGCCATGGGGCACACCGCCGAAGAAGTGGCCAAGCGCTTCGAAATCAGCCGTGAGGAGCAGGAAGCCATGGCCGTCGAGTCCCATGCCAAGGCCGTGCGTGCCCGCGAGCTTGGCTACTTCAAGGATGAGATCCTCGCCGTAGAGACTCCGGATGGCGTGATCAACGAAGACGGCTGCATCCGCCCCGGCACCAATGCCGAAGCCCTGGCCGCGCTCAAGCCGGCCTTCGGTGGCAGCGTGACTGCCGCTACCTCCTCACCACTCACCGACGGCAGTGCCGCGGTACTGGTGTGTACCGAGGACTTCGCCCGCCGCCACAAGCTCGACATCCTGGCCCGCATCAAGGCCGTTGCCGTCGGCGGCTGTGCTCCGGAGATCATGGGCATGGGCCCGGTGGTGGCAACCCGCAAGGTGCTGGAGCGCGCCGGCCTGAGCATCGACGACATCGACCTGGTCGAGATCAACGAAGCCTTCGCCAGCCAGTCCATCGCCTGCGTACGCGAGCTGGGCCTGGACATGGCCAAGGTCAACATCGATGGCGGCGCCCTCGCCCTCGGCCACCCGCTGGGCGCCACCGGCGCGCGCATCACCGGCAAGGCCGCGTCGCTGCTCAAGCGCACGGGCGGCCGTTATGCCATCGCCACCCAGTGCATCGCCGGCGGCCAGGGCGTGGCTACGCTGCTCGAAGCAGTCTGACGCCCAACTGGGGCTACTCAGCAATCAAAGCGATCCGGGATGGAATGTCCCGGATCGCTCGTTGTAAGCCCCAGATCCCAGCCATTCCAGCTCATTTCGCAAGCTCGAAAACTCTCCCCCCTGAAGGACGCGGCGGACTGCCGCGCCCGCTCTCGTCGATCCGAGTGTAAGATTAAGGTCAGCATTCCAATTCCTGCCTGGAACTGACTTCTTATGCGCTACCCCGAAGACCACAAAGCCAAGACCCACCAACGCATCATCGACGAAGCCGCCCTGCGCTTTCGCCGCGACGGTGTGCTGGCCACCGGGCTGCAGCCACTGATGAAAGCCCTCGGCCTGACCCACGGCGGTTTCTACGCCCACTTCAAATCCAAGGACGATCTGGTCGAGCAGGCGCTGCAGCAAAGCGCCGACCAGCTCAAGGATGGCCTCAACGACCTCGACCAGGCAGCGCAGCCGCTGCAGGAACTGATCAAGCGCTACCTGTCCGCCGGCCACTGCCAGTCACCAGGCCTCGGCTGCCCGCTGCCGACCATGTCCGCAGAGTTGGGCCAGCGCGGCCAACCCAGCCCGGTCACCGATCGGATCGTGCGCGATCGCCTGCAGATGATTGCCGGCAGTCTTCCCGGCGAAGATGCCGAGAAGCAAAGCGCGTTGATCCTTTCGGCAATGGTCGGCGCCCTGGTGCTCTCGCGCAGCGTCACTGACCCCGAGTTGGCGGAGCTGCTACGCGCCGGTACCCGCGACTTGCTGTTGCAGCAAACCGAGGCCTGATTCGCGCCCACAAAAAAAGCCCTCGCGGTCTCCCGCGAGGGCTTTTTACTTTCCGACCTCAGCGCTTGTAGCGCGGCGCCGCCTGGTTACGCGACAGGTTCGGCCCCAGCGCGCCGCGAGCGGCGACAAAGGCCTGCCAGTCGGCGGCATCCGGCAGCGAGGGGATGGTAATCAGCTCACGCTGATCGAAACCGGCCAACGCCGCATCGACCATCTCGCCAACCTCCATGATCATCTCCGGTGGCAGCTTGCTTTCATCCATGCCACTGCGCTCCCAGATCTCGGTGCGGGTCACACCCGGCAACACGGCCTGCACCTGCACGCCCTTGCCCGCCAGCTCGCTGTTCAGGGTCTGGGTCAGGCTCAGCACATAGGCCTTGGAGGCGCTGTACACGGCGTTGAACATCTCCGGCGCCAGCGCCACCACCGAGGCAACGTTGATGATGGCGCCGCGTCCACGAGCGCTGAACTGCTTGGCAGCCACAGAAGCCAGACGGGTCAGCGCGACCACGTTGAGCTGAATCAGCTTCTCGGCCAGGTCCAGATCGGCCTCGGCCAGGGTGCCGTTGGTGGCGATGCCGGCGTTGTTCACCAGCAGGCCGATCTCGGCGTCGTTGTACAGGCGCTCTTCCACCGCGCTCAACTCGGACTTGTCGCCCAGGTCAGCCTTGAGCACATCGACCTTCACCCCGTACTCCTGGCTCAGGCGACCAGCCATGGCTTCCAGACGTTGAATATCGCGCGCGACCAGCAGCAGGTCGTGACCGCGACGCGCCAGGCGCTCGGCGTAGGTGGCACCGATGCCTGCAGATGCGCCAGTGATCAGCGCCTTGCCCAGTTGTTTGCTCATCTTCGTCTCTCCGCTTCTGTGTGGTTGGCCAGCACGTGCTGGATTACGGTCGTCATATTATATTATAGGCGTAATCAAACAAACGCCTTTTCTCAATGGCCACGATAGAAGCCCACAGCGAAACGCGACTTATGAATATAAAAATAGTCTAAAAAAGTATTTATCTATTCCATTTTTATCAATTAGCTTTGCCCTACCGGACCACCGGACAACCCCAAGAAGAACGACATCTGTCCAGTGGCTCGACCTTCCCCGGAACGGTACGCGCCCGCCCGAGGAGCATCACCATGAGCATTCCCTTCGCCCGCCGCCTGCTGGCGGTACTGACGATTTCCAGCCTGAGTCTGAGCGCCCAGGCCGCCGACTTTACCGTTGCCTACCAGACCACCGTCGACCCGGCCAAGGTTGCCCAGGCCGATGGCGCCTACGAGAAAGCCAGCAAGTCCGAGATCGACTGGCGCAAATTCGACGGTGGCGCCGAAGTGATCACCGCCGTGGCCTCCGGCGACGTGCAGATCGGCTACGTCGGCTCCAGCCCGCTGGCTGCCGCGGCCACCCGCCAGCTGCCGGTACAGACATTCCTGATCGCCACCCAGATCGGCGCCGCCGAGGCCCTGGTCGCCCGTGACGGCAGCAACATCACCAAACCGGAAGACCTGGTCGGCAAGAAAGTCGCAGTGCCCTTCGTCTCCACCGGCCACTACAGCCTGCTGGCTGCGCTCAAGCACTGGAACATCGACCCGGCCAAGGTGCAGGTCCTCAACCTGGCGCCGCCGGCGATCATCTCCGCCTGGAAGCGCGGCGACATCGACGCCACCTACGTGTGGGACCCGGCCCTGGGCGTGGCCAAGGAAAACGGCAAGGTGCTGATCACCTCCGGCGAGCTGAGCGAGCTGGGCGCACCGACCTTCGACGCCTGGATCGTGCGCAAGGACTTCGCCGAGAAGCACCCGGAAGTGGTCCGCGCCTTCGCCAAGGTCACCCTTGATGCCTACGCCGACTACCGCAAGGACCCAAAAGCCTGGCTGGCCGACAAGGACAACATCGCCAAGGTGGTGAAACTCTCCGGCGCCAAGGCCGAGGACATCCCGCTGCTGCTGCAGGGCAACGTCTTCCCGCTGGCCGCCGACCAGGCCACCGCCCTCGGCGCGCCGACCACCCAGGCCATCACCGACACCGCCAAGTTCCTCAAGGAGCAAGGCAAGGTCGACGCCGTGCTGCCGGACTACGCGCCCTACGTCAGCAACCAGTACGTCACCAACTGAGCATCGGGCCCTCGCCCGCGATCCTGCCAAGGCCCGCGGGCGAGGTTCGGCGGCGGCAAGGAGGCCGCCGCCGGATGCACCCACATTAAAGAGAAAGACATGGCCCTACTCGAACTGGAGCGCATCGGCGCACAGTACCCCGGCGCGGCCGAACCGGTACTGCAAGACATTTCCCTGACCCTCGGCCCCGAGCAATTGCTGGTGGCCCTGGGCCCTTCCGGCAGCGGCAAGACCAGCCTGCTCAACCTCATCGCCGGCTTCACGTCCCCCAGCAGCGGGCGCATCAGCCTCGACGGCGTGCCCGTCACCGGCCCCTCCGCCGAGCGCGGCGTGGTGTTCCAGGACGACGCCCTGCTGCCCTGGCAGAACGTGCTGGATAACGTCGCCTTCGGCCTGCAGCTGGCCGGTGTGCCACGCGTGCAACGCGAGGCCAAGGCCCGCGAGCTGTTGGCCCTGGTCGACTTGGCCGGCTTCGAGCAGCGGCGCATCTGGGAACTCTCCGGCGGACAGAAACAGCGCGTCGGCCTGGCCCGCGCCCTGGCCGCCGAACCACGCGTTCTGCTGATGGACGAACCCTTCGGCGCGCTGGACGCCTTCACCCGCGAGCAGATGCAGGAGTTGCTGCTGCAGGTCTGGCGGCGCACCGCCAAGCCAGTGCTGCTGATCACCCACGACATCGAGGAAGCGGTATTCCTCGCCACCGACCTGGTGCTGCTGGCACCCAATCCGGGACGCATCGCCGAGCGCCTGCACCTCGACTTCGGCAAGCGCTACGCCGCTGGCGAGAGCGCCCGCGCCATCAAGTCCGATCCCGACTTCATCGCCACCCGCGAGCATGTGCTCGCCCAGGTCTTCGCCGAGCGCCAGAGGAGGCACGCATGAGCAGCTACGAGTTCGTCTACGCCAAGAGCGAGACCGAGCAGCACACCGCCCGCGCGCCGCGCCGGCTCAGACTGCTGGCCCTCGGCCTGATCAGCATCGGCAGCCTGCTGTGGGCCTGGTGGGCGGTGACCGCCGCCGGGCTGATCGAGCCGCTGTTCCTGCCCAGCCCGCAGACCGTGCTGGCGCGCGGCTGGAAACTGATCACCGAGGGCTACCTGGACGCCAGCCTGTGGCAGCACCTGGGCGCCAGCCTCGGGCGCATCGGCCTGGCTCTGTTCTTTGCGGTGCTGACTGCCATCCCGCTGGGCATCGCCATCGGCCGCAACCGCGTGGTGCGTGGCCTGGTCGATCCGCTGATCGAGTTCTACCGGCCGATTCCGCCGCTGGCCTACCTGCCGCTGATCGTCATCTGGTGCGGCATCGGCGAGCTGTCCAAGGTGCTGCTGATCTACCTGGCGATCTTCGCCCCCATCGTCATCGCCACCGCCACCGGCGTGCGCAGCGTCGACCCGGCCAAGCTGCGCGCCGCCCAGGCCCTCGGCGCCACGCCGGGCCAGCTGATCCGCCATGTGGTGCTGCCCAGCGCCCTGCCGGACATCCTCACCGGCGTGCGCATCGGCCTCGGCGTCGGCTGGTCGACCCTGGTAGCCGCCGAGCTGATCGCCGCCCAGCGCGGCCTCGGCTTCATGGTGCAGTCGGCGGCGCAGTTCCTGGTCACCGACGTGGTAATCCTCGGCATCCTGCTGATCGCCGTGATCGCCTTCGCCCTGGAACTGGGCCTGCGCGCCCTGCAACGCAAGCTGGTGCCCTGGCACGGCCAGGCCCACTGATTCGGAAGTAGCTGCATGAGCCTCAATATCACGCCCCTGAGCCCGGCTCTGGGCGCCATCGTCGGCGGCATCGACCTGCGCCGTCCGCTGACTGACGCCGACCAACTGGCTATCGAAAAGGCCCTGCTCGAGCATCAGGTGCTGTTCTTCCGCGCCCAGCCGATCGAGCCGCCGCAACAGGCGGCCTTCGCCGCGCGCTTCGGCGACCTGCACATCCACCCGATCTACCCGAACATCCCCGAGCAGCCGGAAGTGCTGGTGCTCGACACGGCCGTCACCGACGTGCGCGACAACGCCATCTGGCACACCGACGTGACCTTTCTGGAAACCCCGGCCCTCGGTGCCGTGCTGGCCGCCAAGCAGCTGCCGGCCTATGGCGGCGACACGTTATGGGCCAGCAGCAGCGCCGCCTTCGAGGCGCTGTCGCAGCCGCTGCAACGCCTGCTCGACGGCCTAACCGCCAGCCATGACTTCACCCGTTCGTTTCCGCTGGAGCGCTTCGGCAACACGCCCGAGGCGCTGGAGCGCTACCACCAGGTGCAGCGCCAGCATCCGCCGGTGACACACCCGGTGGTGCGCACCCACCCGATCACCGGGCGCAAGGGCTTGTTCGTCAACGAGGGCTTCACCACGCGGATCAACGAGCTGGAACCGACCGAGAGCGATGCTCTGCTGCGTTTCCTGTTCGCCCACAGCACCCGTCCGGAGTTCAGCATCCGCTGGCGCTGGCAGGAGAACGACGTGGCCTTCTGGGACAACCGCATCACCCAGCACTATGCGGTGGACGACTACCGCCCGGCGCGGCGGGTGATGCATCGCGCCACCATCCTCGGAGACAAGCCCGCTTAGAGCCTGTCCACGATCTCCTGGCTCGCGGCCATACGGCGTTAAAAACGCCCTCAGAATGCTCATTTACCATTCGTAAACTGCGCTTCCTCGGGCATTTTTGCCTTGTCTGGCTCTAATCCAGAAGCTCGTAAACAGGCTCTAGGGCTTGTTGGCGTCCGGCGCCGCATCCTCGAAGCGGTCCACGGTGCGCAGGCTGCGGAAGCCCCACATCCAGCCACCGACCACGCCGAGGGTGCACAGGCTGCCCAGCACCGCCGCCGGCACCGCGCCGAACCAGGCGGCGCTGCTGCCGGCGCGGAACTCGCCCAGCTCGTTGGAGGAGCCGATGAACAGCATGTTCACGGCATTCACCCGGCCGCGCATGGCGTCCGGGGTGGAGAACTGGATCAGCGAGGAGCGGATGTACATGCTCACCATGTCCGCGCCGCCGGCCACCATCAGCGCGAGGAACGACAGCCAGAACAGACTGGACAGCGAAAACACCAGGTTGGCCACGCCGAACACCGCCACCGCGATGAACATGCGCATGCCCACATGGCGATTGAACGGCCGCATGCTCAGGTAGAAGCCCACCGTCACCTCGCCAATGGCCATGGCGCTGCGCAAGATGCCGAGGCCGGTCGGGCCCACGTCCAGCACCTCATGGGCGTACATCGGCTGCAGCGCCACCACGCCGCCGAGCAGCACGGCGAACAGGTCCAGCGAGATGGTGCCGAGGATGATCGGCCGCGAGCGGATGAAGTGGATACCGGCGGTGAAGCGCGTCCAGGCCGTGGCCTCGAGCGGCTTGCTCTCCTCACGGAAACGTACCTGGACGAAGGCCAGCATCAGCACGCCGGCGGCGAAGAACAGCAGGCACAGCGCGTAGGTCAGCTCGCCGCCACCGATGGCGTAGAGCACGCCGCCCAGCACCGGGCCGGAGATGGTCGAGGCGCGCACGATCATGCTGTTGGCCGCGATGGCCGCCGCCAGGCTCTCGCGCGGCACGATCTGCGGCAGCAGGCTGGACAAGGCAGGCCCGGTGAAGGCACGGGCGCAGCCGTAGGCCACCAGCACACCGTAGAACGCCTCGACCGGCCCGTGGATCAGCGACAGCCACAGCAGCACCGCGGCGCAGATCGCCTCCACGCCCCAGCTCAGGCCGAGGATCCACTTGCGGTCGAAACGGTCGATCAGGTCGCCCGCCGGCAGCAGCAGGAACAGCATCGGCAGGAACTGCGCCAGGCCGACATAGGCCAGGCTCATCGGGTCGCGGGTCAGGTCATAGACCTGCCAGGCCACCACCACCGCGAGGATCTGCACGGCGAACATGGCCAGCACACGGGCGGCGAGAAAAGGCAGGAAACCGGGCTGGCGATAGACGGAAAGTTCGGCGGACACGGCGCAAGTCCCGAGGCAGATAAGGAAACGGCGCAATCTACTGGATAAAAACCTGTCCGAGCAAACAACTCTCGGGCACATGCATATATCCAGATTTCACTTATGGAATAGCCCCCAGTCAGAGGGCTATAAAAACCGCCGAGTCGCTAGCGGCTCAGCTCGTAGGCGCACATGTTGACGGTGGAGGCCAGGTTCAGCGACTCGATGGCACCGCAGCCGGCGATGGTGAACGGCTGGGCGCCGAGGGCACTGAGCTGCTCACGCGGCACGCCACGGGCCTCGTTGCCGAACAGGTAGCAGTCGAAGCCCTTGAAGCTGGCGGACTGCAGGCTTTCGCCCTGCATATCCAGGCAGGCGATGCGCGGGAAGCGCTCGACCAGGGAATCCAGCTCAACATCCAGCTCCAGCGGCGCATGGAAGATGGCGCCCATGCTCGAACGCACGACCTTGGGGTTGTATGGGTCGACGCTGCCGGGGCTGAGCAGGCAGCGGAAGCCGCCGAACCAGGCCAGGGTGCGCAGGATGGTACCGAGGTTGCCCGGGTCCTGGATCTCATGCAGGTAGATGGCGCGCTCGCCGGCAGCCACCGGCGCGGCGCCTTCCGGCATCGGCACCACGGCGACTATGCCTTGCGGCGTCTTGGTGTCGGACACCTGCGCCATCTGCCGCTCGCTGATCACATGGGTCTTGAACGGGCTCTGCCAGTGCTCGTGGGCGGCGGTCACGTACAGCTGGCTGCGCTGCAGCAGCGGGTTGTGCGCGGCCGCCTTCTGCAGCTCCAGCACCAGGTGTTCGCCCTCCACCAGGAAATGGCCGAACTCGGCGCGGTACTTCTTCTGCTGCAGCTTCTTGATGTCGTCGAGTTTCATGCTCAGAGGCTCTGCCCGGACAACATCGACTTGGCCACCGCCTCGGCGACCTTGATGCCGTCCACGCCCGCCGAGAGGATGCCGCCGGCGTAGCCTGCGCCCTCGCCGGCCGGATACAGGCCCTTGAGATTGAGGCTCTGCAGGCTCTCGTTGTCACGGGTGATGCGCACCGGCGAGCTGGTACGGGTCTCGATGCCGGTGAGGATCGCGTCGTCGCGGTCGAAGCCACGAATCTGCTTGCCGAATGCTGGCAGCGCCTCGCGGATCGCCTCGATGGCGTATTCCGGCAGCGACGGCGCCAGGTCGCCCAGGCGCACGCCGGGCTTGTAGGACGGCTCTACCTCGCCGAACTCGCTCGACGGTGTGCCGCGGATAAAGTCGCCGACCAGCTGCGCCGGGGCGCAGTAGTCGCGCCCACCCAGCTCGTAGGCGCGCGACTCCAGACGCTCCTGGAACTCCACGCCGGCCAGCGGGCCGCCGGGGAAGTCCTGCTCCGGGTTGATGCCGACGACGATGCCGGCGTTGGCGTTGCGCTCGTTGCGCGAGTACTGGCTCATGCCATTGGTGACCACGCGCTCCGGCTCGGAGGTGGCAGCCACCACGGTGCCGCCCGGGCACATGCAGAAGCTGTACACGGCGCGGCCGTTCTTGGCGTGGTGCACCAGCTTGTAGTCGGCGGCGCCAAGCTCCGGGTGCCCGGCGTACTTGCCCAGGCGGGCCTGGTCGATCATGCCTTGCGGATGTTCGATGCGGAAACCGATGGCAAAGGGCTTGGCCTCGATGAACACGTTCTGGCGGTGCAGCATGCGGAAGGTGTCGCGCGAGCTGTGGCCCAGCGCCAGCACCACATGACGGCTGCGGATGGTCTCGCCATTGGCCAGCACCACGCCTTCCAGTTGGTCGCCATCAATCACCAGGTCAGTAACCTTGCTCTCGAAACGCACCTCGCCGCCCAGGGCGATGATCTCCTCGCGCATGGCGGCCACCACGCCGGTGAGGCGGAAGGTGCCGATGTGCGGCTTGCTCACGTACATGATCTCGTCCGGCGCGCCGGCACGAACGAACTCATGCATCACCTTGCGGGCGTAGAACTTGGGATCCTTGATCTGGCTGTACAGCTTGCCATCGGAGAACAGCCCCGCGCCGCCTTCGCCGAACTGCACGTTGGATTCCGGGGTCAGGACCTTCTTGCGCCACAGCGCCCAGGTGTCCTTGGTGCGGGCGCGCACATCCTTGCCGCGCTCCAGCACGATGGGCTTGAAGCCCATTTGCGCGAGCAGCAGCGCGGCGAACAGGCCGCAGGGACCGAAGCCCACCACCAGCGGGCGCTCGCCCAGCTCGGCCGGCGCCTGGCCGACCGGGTAGTAGTTGGTGTCCGGGGCCGGGCGGATGTGGTGGTCATCGGCAAAGCGCGCCAGGACCGCCGCCTCGTCGCGCACCTCGAGGTCGATGATGTAGATGAAGAGGATGACGCTGTTCTTCTTGCGCGCATCGTAGCTGCGCTTGAACACGGTGAAGTTCAGCAGGTCGGCCTCGCCGATACCCAGGCGTTTGACGATGGCCTGGCGCAGTTCATCGGCGGAATGATCGAGTGGCAAGGACAGTT
Source organism: Pseudomonas sp. Gutcm_11s (assembly GCF_028649395.1). Taxonomy (GTDB): domain Bacteria; phylum Pseudomonadota; class Gammaproteobacteria; order Pseudomonadales; family Pseudomonadaceae; genus Aquipseudomonas. Next base: position 13,974 of record NZ_JAQSUW010000002.1, read on the forward strand.
CGTTGATGCGAATCATGGCGGTAATCCTGGCCGGTCGACCCGGCAAAGGAGGCAAAGAAGAAGGGTAAGGCGCCAATTGTAGCCGCGGCCACCCTGCCCTGTCAGGCCGCCAGCTGAGCCGCAGGCCCCGTGGATTTAACCTGCGGCGCACTATCAGCTTATAATTGCCGCCACTTTGCGGCCCGCTGCCCGTGCAGCGGCCCGCACCCCACCTGATTTTCCGTGCCTGGCCCCCTCATGAAACGCTCCAAAAGCAGCAGCCGCTGGCTGAACGAACACGTCAACGATCCTTACGTCAAACGCGCGCAGAAGGACGGCTACCGCTCGCGGGCCAGCTACAAGCTGCTTGAGCTGAACGAGAAGGACAAGCTGATCCGCCCCGGCATGCTGGTCATGGACCTGGGCTCGGCGCCCGGCGGCTGGTCGCAGGTGGCCGGCAAGATCGTCGGCGAGAACGGCCGCGTGATCGCCAGCGACATCCTGCCGATGGACCCGCTGGACAACGTCGACTTCATCCAGGGCGACTTCACCGAAGATGCCGTGTTCCAGCAGATCCTCGCCAAGATCGACGGCCGCCAGCCCGACCTGATCATCTCCGACATCGCACCGAACATCAGCGGCGTGGCCGTGTCCGACCAGGCTGCCTCGATGTACCTGGTCGAACTCACCCTCGACATGGTGCGCCAGGTGCTCAAGCCCGGCGGCAACTACGCGGTCAAGGTATTCCAGGGCGAAGGCTCCGAGGCCTTCCTGAAGGACGTGCGCAGCTCGTTCGAGAAGGTGTCGATCCGTAAGCCTGAGGCCTCGCGCCCGCGCTCGCGGGAGGTCTACCTGGTAGGCAAAGGCTTCAAGGGCTGAGCCCAGCCACCATGATCGACCCGAAAGCCCCGCTCATCAGCGGGGCTTTTTCTTGTCGCTCATTCAGCGGCCAACCCCTGCAGGTAGCTCCAGGGGTAGATGCCCTTGTCGTGACCATCGCTGAACACCAGCTGCACGCCGTAGCCCTGCTGGCTGATGGCGCGCAGGCGCACTTCGCTCGGCGCCGCATCGATGCGTCCGTGCAGGCGCGCCGCGCGGCACTGCGAGCAGGGACAGGCAGCGCGCAGGCGGGCGTGGCTGAGCTGGCTGACCTGGCCATCCGGCCACTCCAGCCGCAGCTGGCCGGCGGCGCTGCGCAGGGCGCTGGGCGCGTTCATCAGGCCACTCCCTGCAACTGGCCAAGGGCGATGCGCACGGCCTTGCGTACCTCGGGGTCGCCGTCGTTTTCCGCCGCCTGCAGCGCCGGCAACGCGGCCGGGTCGGCCAGTTCGCCCAGGGCAAGGGCCGCTTCCTTGCGCAGATTGCTGATGCTGTGGCCGAGCAGCTCGATCAGCGCACTCAGCGCGCCGGCGAAACGCAACTTGCCCAGGGCTCGGGCGGCGCGCAGGCGCACCTGCCAGTAGCCATCGGCCAATGCCTCGACCAGCGCCGGGCCGGCATCGCCCTGGCCGACCTTGCCGAGGGTAGTGGCGGCCTCCTCGCGCACCTGCCACTCGCGGTCACGCAGGGCGGCGCGCAGGGCCGGCAGCACGCTGGCGTCGCTGGCAAGGCCCAGGGCACCGGTGGCGGCGCGGCGCACTTCGGTATCCGGGTCGGTGCTGGCCAGGCTGGCCAAGGCTGGCAGCGCCTCGCCGCGCTTGAGCCAGCCGAGGATGCCGACCGCCTCGCGACGCACGAAGGCATCGCCATCACCCAATGCGGACAAGGCCAGCGGCGCGGCCTCGGCCAGGCGCAGCTCGCGCAGGGCACGCAGCGCGCTGGCACGGACGAAGGCATCGGCATGGCCGACCCAGGGCAGGATCACCCTGCCCGCCTCGGCGCTCTTCAGCTCGGAGAGGCTCTGCGCCGCAGCAGCGCGCACGCCCTCGTCAGCATCGGCCAGGGCGGCACACAGGGCGGCGACCACCTCGGGCTCCTCCCAGGCTTCCAGCAGGCGCGCGGCCTCGGCACGCACCTCGGCGGCGGGATCGTCACCCAGGGCCTGGGTCAGCCAGGGCAAGGCGTCTGGGTCTTCCAGGTCGGCCAGTTCGATCAGGGCGATGCGGCGCACGCCGGCGTCGGCATCGGCCAGGCGCGGCTGCAGGTCGAGGATGTCCGGGTTGTCGGTAATCAGGTCGGCGATGGATAGCGTGGTCATAGGGCGATTCGCAGTGGCGGATGTTCGGTGGTGGGCAGGCCCAGCGGCGTGAGGCGCGGCAGTTCGCGGCCGTCCTCGTGGCGCAGCAGCTCCAGGCAGTGGCGCTTGAGGTGGACGAAGCCGGGGCTGGTCAGCAGGTTGGCGTTGCGCGGGCGCGGGAAGTCCAGGCGCAGGTCCTCGATGAAGCGGCCCGGGCGTGGGCTCATCACCAGAATGCGGTCGGCGAGGAACAGCGCCTCGTCGATGTCGTGGGTGACGAACACCACGGTGGTACGGATGCGCGTCCAGATATCCAGCAGCAGCTCCTGCATGCGTGCACGGGTCTGCGCGTCCAGGGCGCCGAAGGGCTCGTCCATCAGCAGCAGGCGCGGCCGGTTGATCAGCACGCGAGCGATTTCGGCGCGCTGCTGCATACCGCCGGAGAGCTGGTTGGGCCAGCGCGCGGCGAAGTCCTGCAGGCCAACCAGGCGCAGCATCTCGGCGGCCTGGCGATGGCGCTCGACCTTGCCGATGCCCTGCATCTTCAGGCCGAAGGCGACGTTGTCCAGCACGCTGCGCCAGGGCAGCTGGGTGTGATGCTGGAACACCATGCCGCGCTCCGGCGATGGGCCGGCAACTGGCGCGCCATCCACCAGCAGGCTACCGCCGGCCGGGCGCAAATGGCCGGCCAGGGCGCCGAGCAGGGTCGACTTGCCACAGCCGGACGGGCCGAGGATGCACACGAACTCGCCCGGCTCGACGGCGAAGTCCAGCGCCTGTACCGCCTCGAAGGCGTCGCGGCCCTGGCCGAGGCGGATGGACAGCTGGCGGCCGTCGATGCGGCCAGGCTCGGGGGCTTTCTCGTAGACGCTCATCGCTGTGCTCCGCTGCGGTACCAGGGCGTGGCCAGGCCGCCGAGGCGCTTGACCAGACCGCTGCTGGCCATGCCGAGCAGGCCGATCAGCAGCATGCCGACGACGATGTCCGGGTAGTTCTGGATGGTGTAGGACTCCCAGGTGTAGTAACCGATGCCGAACTGGCCGGAGATCATCTCGGCGGTAACCAGGCAGAACCACGAGGTGCCCATGCCGATGGCGAGGCCAGTGACGATGCTCGGCGCAGCGCCCGGCAGGATCACCTCGCGCAGGATCGCCAGGCGCCCTGCCCCCAGGCTGCGTGCCGAGGCGACCAGGCGTGGGTCGACGCCCTCCACCCCGTGCACGGTGTTGAGCAGGATGGGGAACAGCGCGCCAGTAAAGGTGATGAACACCATCGACAGCTCCGACGAGGGAAACATCAGGATGGCCAGGGGAATCCAGGCCACCGCAGGAATCGGCCGCAGTACTTCCAACGGCGGCAACAGGCTGTCCTCGGCCCATTTCGAGCGGCCGATGATCAGGCCCAGCAACACGCCGATCACGGCGGCGGTGAGATAACCGGCGAACACCCGGCCCAGGCTGCTGCCGAGGTGCGCCAGCAACTGGCTGGAGTGCAGCAGCTGCCAGGCGGCGCCGAGCACGGCGCTGGGCGTGGGCACGTAGGTGAAGGTGAGCAGGCCCAGGTCCAGCCGCGTAGTGGCGGCCACCTGCCAGAACAGCAGGCAGGCGGCCAGCGAGGCTAGGCGCAGAGGCCAGCGGTACAGATGGTTCATGGGGCTCTCCAGGTTATGGACCTCCCTTCCCCCCTCGGAAGAAGGGCCGGGGATGAGGCTCTATCTGGCAAAACCGCCCTCACCCCAACCCTCTCCCGGAGGGAGAGGGAGTCGTTCAACCATCAAAGGCTGGCAACGGCCTGCTGGTTGGCGCTGACGAAGTCCAGCGCGGTGCCGCCGTGCTGCTGGGCGTAGGCCTCGGCCTGGTCCTTGAGCAGGAAGGCGCTCAGCTCACCCTTGCCGTTGCGCACGAACCAGGCCTGGTTGGCCAGCAGCTTGATGCCGCTATCGGCCGCCTGGGCGTAGATGGCGCGGATGTCCTTGCCCTCCTGCTCCAGCGCGGCCAGGGCCTTGAGTGCGGCTTCCGGCGAGCTGTAGTGGCGCACCTTGTCCTCGCCGCGCACCCAGATCTGCGCCAGGCGCGAGACATCGGTGATCGGTTTGCCGGTCAGCGCATCGTTGGCCTGCAGCGGCAGCGGCTGGTAGTCGGCCAGGGCCTTGTCGTAGTCGCGGCCGGCCTGCTTGAAGGCGGCGCGGATGTACTGGTCGTCGACGAACTTGTCCACGTCCAGGCCGCGGTCGGTCTTCTTCAGCAGCTTGAGGGTATCGATGGAGGTGGCCAGTGCCTTGCGGTATTCCGGCTTCCAGGTCAGGTCACGGGTCTGCAGGCCGAGCGGACCGTGGAACAGGTAGTTCACCTCGGCCTCGATGCCGGTGACCTTCTCGATCAGCTCGCTGTACTTCTCCGGCGACTCGGCGAACAGGCGGTCGGCCTCGAGGCTGGCACGCAGGTAGGCGGTGACCACTTCCGGGTACTTCTTGGCGTACTCGGCATCCACCAGCGCACCGTGGAAGGTCGGCGCGTTGGCTTGCGAGCCGTCGTAGATCTTGCGGGCGAAGCCTCGGTTGGGGAACAGCTCGGCGAACGGCACGAAGTCGGCATGCGCCTCGATGCGGTTGCTGCGCAGGGCCGAGCCGGCAATTTCCGGGGCCTGGGCGATGATGCGCACGTCCTTCTGCGGGTCCCAGCCTTGCGCGGCAACGGCGCGCAGCAGCATGCCATGGGCGGTGGACGCGAACGGCACGGAGATGGTCTTGCCCTTCAGCTCGGCCAGCGACTGCACGCTGGAGGATGCCGGCACCACAATGCCGTTGCCGCTGCCGCGGGTGCTGCCGGACAGCACGCTGAGGAACAGGCTGCGCTTGCCGGCGTCGAGGTGGGCGACGCCGTTGAACGAGCCGGGGAAGTCGGCCATGGCGCCGAAGTCCAGCTTGCCGGCGACCATCTCGTTGGTCAGCGGCGCGCCGCTGGTGAAGTTCTTCCACTCGATCTCGTACTTCACGTCCTCGTACTTGCCGTCCTTCGGCAGGTACTTGTCGAGCAGACCCAGCTCACGGATGAGCAGGCCGCCGGTGGCGCAGTTGATGGTGGTGTCCTGGGTGCCGATGGCGACCCGGATGGTCTCGGCATTGGCGTGAACGGAGGCGATGGCCAGGGCGAGGCCGGCCAGGGTAGTACGCAAGCGCATGGGTGTTTCCCCTCGAATCATGAGTGTTGGAATCGTCTCCGCCAGTCGGTTGGCTGGTGGGAAACGAGGGGGTGGTGCATCAGGCGTCCGGCGGTGGCCGGTGGCATTTCTTGCTCTTGTGGATCAGCGCAGCAGGTAGGGAATCTCCACCTTGACCGCGCCGGTCGGGCAGTCCTTCTCGCAGGGCATGCAGTACCAGCACTCGTCGAAGGCCATGTAGGCCTTCTGCGTGGCCGGGTTGATCGCCAGCAGGTCCATCGGGCAGACCTCGACGCACACGGTGCAGCCCTTGTGGGCGATGCACTTGTCCTCGTCGATGGTCACCGGCGCATTGCTGCGAAAGAAGATTTCCTGGGGCTGGTAGGCCATGTCACGGTTCCTCGGAGCCTATGGCTCTCTCGTTTCTGCGGCCCCTGCTCGGGGCCTGGCACGCGGTTCGGTCAGGCAGCGTCGCTACGCACCCGCAGGCGCTCGTAGGCGTGTTGTTCCTCGTCGTCCAGCGGGATCAGGTAGGGCTCCACCGGCTTCTTGAAGCTGGTCATGGCGCCGTCGTCGCCCTTCTTCAGGTGGCAATGGGCAAACCACTCGGCGTCGTTGCGCTGCGGGTGGTCGACACGGTGGTGGTACAGGCCCCAGCGGCTCTCGGCGCGGAACAGCGAGGCGCGCGCAGCCATCTCGGCGCAGTCACGGATCACGCTGACTTCCAGGGCGCGCATCAGCTCATGCGGGTTGTTGGCCTTGAGTTGGTCGAGGTCGCGCTGGATATCGGCGAAGCGGGTCAGGCCGATCTCCATCTTCTTGGTCACCTTGGGCGGCTGCAGGTAGTCGTTGACCATGCGCCGCAGCTTGTACTCGACCTGGGCCGGCGGCAGGCCGTGCTCGCGATTGAGCGGCGCATAGACCCGCGCCTGCTCGCGCTCGACCTGCTGCGCATCCACCTCGGTGAAGTCACGCCCGGCGATGTACTCGGCGGCGTTGACCCCGGCGAACCAGCCGTAGGTGAAGGCGCCGAGCATGTAGTTGTGCGGTACTGCGGCCATGTCACCGGCGGAGTACAGACCCTTCACGCTGGTCTCGGCCTTCTCGTTGACCCACACGCCCGAGGCGCTGTGGCCGGAACAGAAGCCGATCTCGGAGATGTGCATTTCCACCATGCCGGTGCGGTAGTCGGTGCCACGGTTGGCGTGGAACTGGCCGCGGCTGGGCCGCTCGTTGCTATGCAGGATCTCCTCGATGTTCTGGATGGTCTCCTCTGCCAGGTGGTCGAGTTTGAGGAACACCGGGCCGTTACCACCCTCCAGTTCCTGGTGGAACTCCCACATCATCTGCCCGGACCAGTAGTCGCACTCGATGAAGCGCTCGCCCTTGTTGTTGGCGGTGTAGCCGCCGAGCGGGCCGGTCACGTAGGCGCAGGCCGGGCCGTTGTAGTCCTTGATCAGCGGGTTGATCTGGAAGCACTCCAGATTCGCCAGCTCGGCGCCGGCGTGGTAGGCCATGGCGTAGCCGTCGCCGGCGTTGGTCGGGTTCTCGTAGGTGCCCATCAGGTAGCCGGAAGATGGCAGACCCAGGCGCCCGGCGGCGCCACAGGCGAGCACCACGGCCTTGGCGCGGATCAGGTGGAAGTCTGCCGTGCGGCAGTCGAAGCCCATCACGCCGTTCACCGCACCCTCGGCATCGGTGAGCAGGCGAGTGGCGATGACCCGATTGGTGATCTCCACCCGCGCGCGCTTGAGCTGGCGGTACAGCACCTTCTTGATGTCGTGCCCCTCGGGCATCGGCAACACGTAGGCGCCCATGTGGTGGACCTTCTTCACTGCGTAGTCGCCGGTCTCGTCCTTCTCGAACTTCACGCCCCAGCGGTCCAGCTGCTCGATAGTCTCGAAGCTCTTGGTGGCGTAGGCGTACACCGCCGCCTGGTTGACGATGCCGTCGTTGGCGATGGTGATTTCCTTGGTGTACTGCTCCGGCGTGGCGTGGCCGGGGATCACCGCGTTGTTCAGGCCGTCCATGCCCATGCTGATGGCGCCGCTGCGCTTGACGTTGGCCTTGTCCAGCAGCAGCACGCGCAGCTCGCGATTGGCCTCCTTGGCCTTGATCGCGGCCATCGGGCCGGCGGTACCGCCGCCGATCACCACTAGGTCGTATTCGCGCTCGATCGTGTTCATGCGTGGGAGCCCTTGTTGCGGTCGATGCGCAGGCGGTACTGGAAGGCGTCGCCGCGGTAGTAGAGGTATTCGAAGTCCAGCGGCGTGCCGTCGGCGGCGTGGGTCAGTCGTTCGATGCGCATGATCGGCGCACCCTCCTCCACGCTCAGCGCGCGGGTCAGGTCGGCATCGGCCAGTACCGCGTCTATGGCCAAGTCGGCGTGGCCGAGGGCGATGCCGCAGTCGTTCTCGATGATCAGGAAGATGTCGCGGGCTACCAGGTCGGCTTTCTCCAGCTTCTCGCCGACGGCGCGCGGCACGTAGGTGACTTCCAGCGACACCGGCTCACGATTGACCAGGCGCACGCGCTTGATCTCGGTCACCGGCGCGCCCTCCTCCAGCCCCAGACGCTCGGCGACGCGGGCATCGGCCGGCAGATGCTTGAGGCTGTGCAGACGGTTGATCACCTCGTAGCCCATCTGCGACATGGACTCGGCCAGGCCCTGCAGGGTGCTGACGTTCTGGAACGCCTTGGGCTTGGCGACGAAAGTGCCCTTGCCGTGGATCTTGAAGATCAGCCCTTCCTTCTGCAGATCCCCCAGCGCCTGGCGCACGGTGATGCGGCTGACGCCAAACGCCTGGCCCAGCTCGCTCTCCGAAGGCATGCGGCTATGCGGCGGATAGGTACCGTCGAGGATGCGCCCACGCAGCAGCTCCTTGAGCTGGCTGTACAGCGGCACGGGGGACAGGGGAAGCAGTTCGGCCATGTTCTCGTCTCTGATTTCTACTTGTCATAACAAGCTGTGATGAGAAGATAGCGAGCATAAGAGAAGACTTAAAAATACTTTTATTGCATAAGCATATGGCTCGAAGCGGCCTACACCGGCTCCAGTTGCAGATGCACGCTGAGCGTCACCCCACGCTCCGGCGGGCTGGCGGTGACCAGCTCACCCTGCAGCATTTCGATCAGGCGGCGGGCGATGGTCAGGCCCACCGGGCTGTTGCTCTCCATCTGCCGTGCAGTTTCATCCGCCAACTCCGCCAGCGAATAGATGCGCAAGGGGTCGGCCTGCTCGCGGGGTGAGCCGCTGACCTCCAGGCGTACGGCGATGCGCTCACCTTCTGGCTGGGCCTGCACGCCCAGGCGCACCTTGCCGGTGGCGGTATTGCGCAGCGCATGCAGCAACAGGTGCCGCAGCGCCTCACCCAGGCGCTGCGGGTCGGTCAGCACCGGCTGCTGCGCCGCCTCGGCGACCCTCAGCTGCAGCTCCAGCCCTCTCGATTCGACCTCCGCATGCAGACTCTGCGCGACATCCCTGACCAGCTCGTCCAGCCGCGTCGCCTCGAGCCGCACCCGATCGAGCCCCTCTTCGACACGGGCGATACCCTGCAGCTCGCCCACCAGCCGCAGCAGATCGCGCGCCGTGCCGGCGGCGAAGCGCAGCGCCTCGCCATCCGCCTCACCCAGCTCGGCACGCCCCAGCACCATGTCGAGCATGCCGCAAAGCGCCTGCAGCGGCAGGCTGAACTCGTGGCTGGCGCTGACCAGGAAATCCAGCTTCTTGCGATTGCCCAGCTCGGCCTGTTCCTTGGCCGCGCGCACCGCCTGCAGCTGGTCCTGCCGCTCGGTGATGTCGGCGCTACCGCAGACCATGCCGAGCAGATTGCCGGCCGCATCACGGTAAGGCGTTCCCCAGTGATGAAGGATGCGGCGCCGGCCATGGATACGCACTTCGATGTCGCGAGCGAAGGGCTTGGCCGCGGCGATGGCCTGCAGGAAGAAACCTTGCAAGGTCGCGGCATCGGCTGGCGCGTACCAGTCCACGTCAACCGCCCGCGTACCCCGCACGGCCTCCATCTCCACCTCGTACAGGCGCAGGAAGGCCGCATTGGCGTATAGCAGGCGGCCACCGGTATCGCGCACGTAGAGTGCGGCCGGCACGCCGTCGATCATGGCCTGCAGCAGGTTGTGCTGCTCATCGTCAATCGCTACAGGCGCCGTCGCGGGCTGCGCGCCGTGCCCCTCGACCAACTGGTTGCGCCGGGCGAAATCGATCAGATCCGGCAAGGTGTGCAGGTTGAGCTTCTGCTGCAGGCGCGTGCGATAGGTGCTGACCGTTTTCTCGCTGATGGTCAGCTCCTGGGCAATCGCATGGTTGTTCAGGCCGCTGGCGAGGAAATACAGCACGCTCAGCTCGCGGTTGGACAGATGGGCAACCCGCTGCGCCTCGCCCTCCCGCAGCTCCGGCAAATTGACGCTGCCCAGCAACTGGCTGGGAAAGTAGCTGCGCCCACGCAACAGGGTCGATACGGCCAGGCTCAGCTCCTGCAGGTCGTCGTGCTTGCTGACGAAACCAGCCGCACCCGCCTGCAGAAAGCGCCCGGCGATGTGTTCGGAGTCCTGGGAGGAGAATCCCAGCATCGGCACCTTCATGCCGCGCGCATGCAGGCGGGCCATCACGTCGAGGCCGTTCAAGCGCGACAGCTCGATATCCAGGATCAGCAGATCCGGCGCCAGCTCCAGCACCTGGCGTACGGCGTCGACACCATCCTGCGCCTCGCCCACCACCTGATGCCCCTGCCCCTCCAGCAGCAGGCGCACGGCATGGCGCGTGACGGGATGCCCGTCGGCAATCAGTACTCGGCTCATGGGCCGCCCCCGGAGAAGTCCATTCCCGCTTTTACGCTAGAGCATTCCCGGCGCGCCGGGTAATTCTTGTGGGAAATTTCCTACAGAAGACTCAAGGCTTTCCGATCTTCGCCCCAGGGCCATCCGAGAAAAATCCAGTCATCGCCACGCGCAAAGCGCCGGCCACGACCAGGACTCGAGGTGGACATCATGAACAAATCGCCCTCGCAACAGCATGCCAAGCACCCGCCCTTCCTTCCTACCGTGCTGGCGGTAGTCATCACCGCGGTGAGCAGCACGTCGGGATTCGCCCAGGATTACAACAGCCCCGAAGTCTTCCAGCCCTGGGGCAGTAATCCCACCAGCGAACTGCACGATGCCCACTTCGAGGTGGATGCCAGTAACGCGGCCATCACCGTGCAGGGCATGGACTTCAGCATCGACCACAGCGATGTGCACAACGCTGGCAACGGCGCTGGCGTGCAACTGGACCTGTGGGACGCCAGCAAACATGTCGACCTGGACACCGTGCACATCGAAACCGACGGCAACGGTGCCGGCCTGCTGGAGAATGGCGGCCAGGCCAGCATGAGCGACTCCAGCGTGATTACCCACGGCGCCGGCGCCGCGGGCCTGGATGTGCAAACCGGCGGCAAACTCAGCTACAGCCACGGCAGCGCCGAAACCGAGGGTGACAACGCCGCCGCCCTGCATGCCCACAACAACGGTACCGTGCAGCTGGAAGATGCCCAGCTGAGCACCCACGGCGAACACAGCGCAGCGGTGCAGATCGACAACGACGGCAGCCTGGTCGTGCACGGTGGCACGCTACATACCGAGGGCGCCGACAGCGCCGGCATCAATGCCAGCAATGGCGCGCAGCTGCAGGTCGACGGCGTGCAGATCGATACGCTGGGCGATGGCAGCTACGGCATCCACATCTCCAGCAATGGCGCCGACTACCACATCGACGACTCCAGCATTCACACCCAGGGCGTCGGCAGCATTGGCGTCATGGTCAACAACGCCAGCGGCGCAGCCGTGCTCGACAACACCCAGGTCAGCACCGACGGCACCGGTAGCCACGGTCTGTACACCAGCCAGGGCACGCACATCGACCTCACCGCAGGCAGCCGCGTGCAAACTCTTGGCGACTCGGCCGACGGCGCCTGGACGGCAGAAGGCGGCAGCATCGATATCATCGACAGCAGCCTGAGCAGCGCCGGCAAGGATTCGTCCGCCGCGCACGCGCTGGCCGCCGGCAGCCTGGCGATCGAACGCAGCGAACTGCATAGCTCCGGCGAACATGGCGCAGCGCTGCATCTGGACAACGGCGGCCGTGCCACGGTCATCGACAGCCAGATGACCAGCAGTTCTGGCTCCGCGCTGCTGTTCAGCCAAGGCAACCAGTCATATGGCTCCGCAGAGGTGGACCTGAGCGGCAGCCTGGTCGAGAGCGAAGGGGCGCTGGTCCGCGCCGAGAGCGGCAGCGTCGGCAATCTGCGCATCGCCGACAGCGAGCTGCACAGCGGCAATGGTGTCGGCTTCGCCATCGCCCAGGGCGCCAAGCTGCAGGCAACCCTCAGCGGTTCCAGCCTGGACACCGGCGCCAGCGGGCTGCTCGCCGAGGTGCTCGGCGACGGCAACCTGAAACTGAGCAGCTTTAGCAGTGACTTGCGCGGCGATACCCAGCTGCAGGACGCCAGCAGCGGCACGCTCGACCTCGACCTGCACAGCGCCACCTGGCGCATGAACGGCAACTCCAGCCTGAGCAATCTGGACCTGGAGAACGCCCACGTGGTCTTCAACTCCGCCAATGGCTTCCACACCCTATCCATCGCTGGCGACCTCACCGGCTCCGGCAGCTTCCAGATGAACACCGACCTTGCCAGCGTGCAGGGCGACCTGATCAGCATCGGCGGCCACGCCGAAGGCCAGCACACCCTGGTAATCGCCGACAGCGGCCGCGAAGCAGACGGTACCCAGTTGCTGGTGGTAGAGACCCATGGCGGCGCCGGCCAATTCGGCCTCTACGGTGGCCATGTGGACGCCGGCGCCTATCGCTACAGCCTGGAACAGAAGGGGCAAGACTGGTATCTGGTCGGCGCGAACAATGGCACCGGCCCGGTGGACCCCATCGATCCGATTGACCCGGTGGATCCTACCGATCCAGGCACGGACCCAGGCACGACCGATCCGGATGGCCCCGGCGGCAATACAGGCAAGCCAGGCGGCTCCGGCAACGGTGGCAAGCCATCGCAACCGGACATCCTGTCGAAAGGCTCCAACGTTGCCCTGGGCATGCAAAGCGCTGCCGCCAACCTCTACTACAGCGAGCTCGGCACCCTCACCCAACGCCTCGGCGAGCTGCGCCTGGGTCATGACCAGGGCGGCGTGTGGGTACGTGGCATTGGCAAAAGCCTGCACATGAACGAAAACCACAGCCGTGCCTATGACCAGAACCTGAGCGGCGTGGAGATCGGTGCAGACCGTGCCATCGCCCTTGAGCATGCCACGCTCTATGTCGGTGGCATGGTCGGTGCCAGCCGCTCGGACATGGACTTCGGCGAGCGCAGCTCCGGCGACATCGACAGCCGCATGCTGGGCGCCTACGCCACCTACCTGCGCGACGACGGCTGGTACGTCGACAACGTGATCAAATACAACCGCCTGGACGGCAACACCAAGGTGGTGAGCAACGTCGGCGACAGCGTGAAAGGCGACTACTCGGGCAACGCCATCGGCGTGAGCGTGGAGGTCGGAAAACAGATCGATCTCGGAGACGGCTGGTTCGTCGAACCCCAAGCCCAGCTCGCGGCCACCCACCTGGAAGGACCGCAGTACACCAGCAGCGACGGACTGAAGGTGAAAGCCAGTGACACCGATTCGGTGCAAGGACGCCTCGGCGTACGCGGCGGTCGCACCATGCAACTAGGCTCCGGCATGCAACTGCAAAGCTACCTTGTCACTTCCTACATCGACGAGTTGGCCGGCGATCAGAGCGTGACCGTCAACGGTCACAAATTCGACAACGCCCTCCCCGGCTCCCGCACCGAGATCGGCATCGGCAATGCCCTGCAGATCAGCCCACAACAGAAAGTCTCGCTGGAAGCCAGCTACGCCAATGGCCACGACATGGAACAACCCTGGGCGGTAACCCTGGGCTATCGCTACCTCTGGTAAACGCAGGACAAACAAAAAGGCCAATCATTCCTGACTGGCCTTTTTGTTGGGATTATTTGGTCGGGACGGAGTGATTCGAACACTCTACCCCTTGCACCCCATACAGGTAATTATCCTTCCAAAAGCGTCTAAACAAGTTCAACAAATCTTCGAAAAGCCCTTATTTTACTGGCCTGCAGCCGCTTTATCGTTCAAAATCGCCCGAAGCAGTTCGAGGAAATCCGATCTTAATTGGCAACGAATTGGCAACCACAAATCTCAATTGGCAACCAATTGGCAACGGGAAACCGAACATATGGCCAAGATCACAGACCGTCAGATGACAGCCAAACCTGGCGCGAACGACAAATGGCTGAGCGAAGTAGCCATCTGGGGGCACGGCAGTTTAGTAGCCCGCATCACCCCAAGCGGCGAGCGCCTTTTCTATTTCCGCTACACCAACAGCAGTGGTGAGCGCATCACTTTCCCCATCGGGACATATAGCCGCGATGGCAGCGAAGGGACTATGACACTCGCCGAAGCGGGTCAACGGGCTAAAGAGCTCGCTGGGCTTCATAAGTCAGGTGCCAGAGATGTAAGAGAACACCTCGCGGCAGAGGAAGCAGCGAGGGTGGCAGCACGTGATGCCGAGCTTGTACGGATTGCTGCAGAGAAATGCGCGCTGGAGGCCGCTCAGGCTCGGCAAGCTGCCAGAAAAACTGTCCAACATTTGTTCGACCACTGGGCCAAGGTCGACCTGATCAACCGTAAAGACGGTGGCTCAGAGGTGCGCCGCATGTTCGAGAAAGATGTGCTGCCATTTCTCGGGAAAATGGCCGTCGAAGATGTGAAAAAAGGTCACATTACCGAAGTAACGGACGCCCTGCTTGCTCGCAGTGTCAACCGAATGGCGAAGATGATCTTCAGCCTGATGCGCCAGATGTTCCGATTCGCCGTAGATCGGGATCTGATTGATCACGATCCGACTGCGAGCATTCGCAAGGCCAAAATTGGCGGCAAGGACGTGGAGCGAGATCGCGTATTGAGCGAGGAAGAGATCCGCGCATTAGCAAGGCTCACTCCGCAAGCCGGCCTACTCCCCTCTTCAGAGGCTGCAATTTGGATTGCTTTGTCTACCTGCTGCCGCATCGGAGAACTGCTAAGTGCCCGATGGGAAAACGTCGACCTTATCAAAGGCAACTGGCACATCCCTTCAGAGCAAAGCAAAAACGGTAAGGCCCACAACGTAACCCTCTCACCGTTCGCCATCCAGCAGTTCAAGGCTGTCCTGGCAGTCAGCTCTGCCAGTGAATGGTGTTATCCCAACACCCAAAATAGTGGCCCTGTCTGTTCAAAGACAGTGACCAAGCAGCTTGGAGATAGGCAGCGCCTGCCCGGACAAGGGATCCTGAGCAACAGAAGCGCCAATGCTCAGGCGTTACTCCTCCCTGGAGGAAAGTGGACACCACATGACCTTAGACGAACTGGCGCCACGATCATGACAGCCCTTGGCGTCCTTCCTGAAGTAGCTGAGCGCTGCCTTAACCACACCGAGGAAAACAAGGTTAAGCGCATCTACCAGCGCCATAGCTATGCGAAGGAGATGGCGGAGGCATGGAAGACCCTCGGTGAGTATTTAGGCCAAGTAGCTTCCAGTGCTTCGTTTACAGAGAACTCGCACCCTTCGGAGTATCGCAGCACATCGCAAGGGGCAGGAGATCGCCCTTTGTAGAGGGCGGCTAAGGCATTACACGTGACGAGGTAAGAACACTCAGGGCTTCCCTCCACTTGAGGATGTAAAATGGATATGAACCAACTTCTGGCACGATCAGCAGAGCTCGAAGCTCGCGTCGCAGATTTCCTTGGCCTCCCCCTATTTGATGACTCCAACCGCCTCCTGGCTGTTCGCTCGGTTGCAAGCCTCGGCTTCGAGCACGCACAGAGCCTGAAGTACCTAACCGCGGCTGGGCTCTGCACATCAGCCTCGGCTCTCCTGCGTGTGCAATATGAGTCGCTGGTACGCGCGATCTGGATGCATCACTGTGCGACCGATCAAGACGTGGAGCTCATTTTGGCCGAGCTGACGCGCGAGACTGCTAAGCAGGCGAGCAAGATCCCTATGCTCAGCCGGATGCTTGATGAGATCGAGGCGAAAGCACCTCACGTACCAGTGGTCGGCTTGCGCGAGTTCAAGCATTACTCTTGGAAGCCCCTGAGCTCATACGTGCATGGCGGCATCCACGCAGTGAACCGGCATGGGAGGGGCTTTCCAGTTGAGCTTGCCCTCATGCAGATCCGGCACTCCAACGGTCTGTTAGGGCTAGCCGGCAATCTGCTGCTGATCATCGCCGGCTTTCCCGCCGACGCAGGGATCATGGGGAAGATTTACAAAGAGTTCGCCGACTGCCTGCCACCCGCCGAACCGCCCTGCCCGCGCACGACTGAGCCTGCGCACTAGCAGACACTCAGTGACATCAGGGGTACAGAGATTGGACTGAAAATCCCAGTAACGCCCTTGCTTTAATTTCGATTGGTAGCCAATTTAGCTTTCACTAAACATTCAGTAACCCATCAAGGCGCCGCAATCTGAAGACCCCTTGTTATATCTTTCTGGAAGTAGAGGAACTGCGTTCTACAACATTGACGGAAAAGGTAAAGCGCACTTACCAGAAGTACAGCCACGCTAGTCGAGGCTTGGCAAACCTCGATCACTATTTAGCATAGAATCCTTACAGCGGAGATCACGAAATTGCCCATTACGATAGAACCGATCAAAAACATAAAATACAACAAAAAACGAGCATCCCGACAAGAAATCTACAACTGCCTGACACGAGTCGTCATAAAATTATGGAGCGGTGAGAGCCATCGCGACATAAGTAAAAAAATTCTAGAACTAGAAAAAACCGAGAAAATAACAACGAAAAACGCTTTGGCATGCTGGTCAAACCACCCGCCCATTTTCAAAGAGGAAAGCAACAGCGAAGTTAGAGAAAAATTATTAGAGAGTTATTTATGCGCAACACTATATTCCGAGCACACAAGAGACTGGAACGAACTCGAAATTAATGCAAGCTTACTGAACTACGCACTGTACCACCTAGGCGCCCTAGAATGGCAAATTGAATTATCAGAGATTACGAAAAGGAATAAAAAAAGGGCTAGCTCCGGAGGTAAGGCCAAGAGAAAAAAATCTATTCTTGCTCAAGAGGAAATTGCAAAATTGCTTACCTCACCACCAGCTGGAGGCTGGCCATCCATAGAAAAAACTGCTGAAATTTTAAGGCCGAAAATCGAAAACCTCATAGAAGAGTTCGAACTGGAAAAGTACACTGGCGATGCTTTCAATTTCATAAAAAAAGAAATATCCGGAAACAGCAAAAGCATATACTCAGAGCACAAATCAAAAAACAACCGCGAAATCCAAGGCAACCACTAACGCCCTTTTAATTTGGTATCATCATACCTGCGCCGAGACTTTGACCTAGTGGAAACACCAACATATTTCACACCATCCTCTCGCCATACATCAATTTTATCAGACAAAATATCCAAAGCTATTTCCAAGTCCACTTTCTTCCTTGTCGAATTAGGACCATGATTTTGCAAATCACTCATACGAACTTTAGTTACACCTCCATCGAACCTCTCATATAGCCAGAGCAGCAACGTCTCTGCGGCCCTCTCTTCTTTTGTAGGGGAAGTAAATAGCAACTTGAACTCGGTAGAGCACCAGAGGCATAGCTCAATAGCATCAAGCAAGGATTCTTTTGATATTTCGACACTTCCAAACTCAAAATAACTGAGCACCGCTGCCACGCGTGAAACATTATCCGCAAGCTTAGAAGCATGATCAGCAACTCTATCAAAGTAGCCCCCGGGAGCAATTTCTCGCTCTACAAAATTAAAAAAATTTATCCATGCAATGCTAGCCTCCCTAGAAAATTCCAACACCTCTCGTCCCTCGCCGCACTTATAACCATTGATACCCTTTTCTAAAATTTCTTTTATCCGTCTATCAAACTCATCCATCGCCGTCCAACTCTGCTCAGGACTACTAATAAATCTATTGCCTCTAGTTGACTTCGGATTAGCCACAATGAATCGCGCCCACAAGCCTGAAGCCCTCGCTTCCTCCCCCCGACGCTTCAAATAGTCACCGAACAAATCCCCCTGCACCATAATCCCCACTGTCAGGCGGGCATTCGATATATGGGTGCTCCCAGAAGAAACACGATCGACCACGACATTCTCTCCACTCCAAAATGCATTTTGCTTTGGAAGATCATTAAAAGCACGACCGCTAAGAATCTCTTTACCCTCACTGGTAATCAGACCTGCGTATGGATAAATTTGTAGCCCACTGAGCAGCGCCGGAGAGGTAGAGTCCTTATATAAAAATCTAATAGCACTAGGCACATGAGGCCGACTTTCTTCGTGACAGATAAGGCATTTCCTCAACTCTTCGCTCTCAGATGCATCTTCAGCCCTAGCCAGACGCCTCACCAACTGCCGTCTTTTCTCGAGCCAAACATCGTTTTCCAAATTATAGGCTGCCAAACCCTTATTCGATCTTTCTATTTCCTCACTTTGGATCTCTCTAAATATCTTCAGAAATTTGTCTTGTACAAAAGACTTTCTTTCACCAGAGTCGCCGAGAACTAACGTCATTAGGGAGACAGGTGTGACTTGACCTATGGGTGTTCGCACATCAATAACCCCTTGCACTGCCAGAGAGACGGCAGATAATGCCGAAATATAAACAAGCGGACGTGGTGCCTGAGTATTATCCTCCACCTCATTTACCGCCATTGAAAATAGCTTGGCATTTGAAAAGATCGGAAATCCCTGTTGCGCAGAAATAAATGAACGCTGTAGTTTTATGTAGTCCTTATTCACTATAAGATTCTCGAGCTTATATAATATTTTTGGATAATTCGATCCGGTTACGTAACCAGGCATCTATGTCATCCTGGACCCAGCCGATAGCAGCCCCGCCTAAATAAATCGGCCGAGGAAACGACTCGTCATACCTTGGGGAGCGAGGATTCATCCGGTCATAAATCGTCGACCGTGACAATCCGATTCTCTCGCTCAACTTCTTGAGCCGGAGAATGCGAATATCTGATGCACCTATGTCTGCCATGTTTTTCACCTGCGCGCTCATTTCTAACGACAGAGCCAGGTTAAAGGTGTTCATCAGCCACCTCACCTGTAGTGCTTAGATCTACATCGCACGCACAAGCAGGTGGATTGACAAGTCGTAAAACCCAAGAAAGTGGCGATCGGAACGCTACAATCGAAGCTGTGAACCATTGCGATTCCTGCGATTTTTCGCAGGAATCGCAACTGGAAAGAGCGTACTCACATATTTCCCAATCAGCGCCAGCCTCGCTCCGACTCAAAGAAATCTCAATCACACATCACAGCAATGACACCCCCACTATGGAGCCTTCACCCATGTCATTGCATTGCCCTAGATGTGGCTCACCCCAAACCACTACGCGCTACACCGCCATGCGAATCGCCGCGCTCATGGGCATGCTTGGCGGCGCGCTCCGTGGTGCTGGCACCATTCTGCTTAGTAACTCGACTAGTGCCATCAGCAGCCTTACCAAGCCCCCCCACGTAAACCTCAGCGCTCTTTCATCTGCCATTCTCAGCGGTCTTGTCGGTGGCGCTGGCGGCTGCGCGATGGGGGCTCAGCTTGGCGAAAAGCTCGACCGCCATGTGTTGGCCAACAACCTCTGCCTGCGCTGCGGTCACCGCTTCAATCAGCCGGTCTGATCCGGCCGCCCTCTTCTCTCGCTCATCTCTGATTGCTGGTGCTGCGCTATGCGCAGCGCTTATGCCGGCTATTGCATAAGGAATCTCAAATGGCTCACCTCATCGAACAAATGGCCTATGTCGGCGCAACGCCCTGGCATGGCCTGGGCAACAACCTGCCTCGCAAGCAGCCTATCGAAGTCTGGCAACGCGAAG
This sequence comes from Pseudomonas sp. Gutcm_11s, assembly GCF_028649395.1. GTDB lineage: Bacteria > Pseudomonadota > Gammaproteobacteria > Pseudomonadales > Pseudomonadaceae > Aquipseudomonas. The sequence goes on from NZ_JAQSUW010000002.1 coordinate 33,226, forward strand.
CTGGTATGGACTGGCAGATCCAGGAGTCGCCTGTACATTTCAAGGCCGACACCATCGGATCACTCGGCACCATCCACTCTTTCCCGGAGCAAAAGGTGCTTTATCGCTCGGATACCAAGGCACCACTCTCTGTCGTCTCCAGCCGCTACCACACCGTGCAACCGCGTGAGGTATTGGAGTTCTACCGCGACCTGACCGAGGTCTCTGGCTACGAGCTGGAAACAGCGGGAGTACTCAAGGGCGGCCGCAAGTTCTGGGCACTCGCGCGTACGGGACAAAGCACCTCAATCAAAGGCAATGACCAGGTCAACGGCTACTTGCTACTGGCCACGTCCTGCGATGGCACCTTGGCGACGACTGCAACTCCGACCACCGTTCGCGTGGTGTGCAACAACACCCTGACCGTCGCATTGGATGGAACCTCCCGCGCGATCAAAGTGCCGCACAACACCCGCTTCGACTCCAACCCGGTGAAGAAGCAGCTCGGCATTGCCGTCTCACAATGGGATGACTTCATGTACCAGATGCGTGCTCTGGCTGAGCGCAAGGTGCAGTGGCATGAAGCGCTAGGGTTCTTCATGAACGTACTGTGCGACACCAGCCCTACCGGTGCTCTGCCCGAGGTACTGCCGAATGAGCGTGCGCTGCGCAAAGTGCAGGAGCTATACGACGGCCGAGGTCGCGGCAGCCAGCTGGACTCGGCGCGAAGCACCGCATGGGGCCTGCTCAATGCAGTGACCGAGTACGTCGACCATGAACGACGTGCACGCAGCACCGAGTACCGCCTCGACTCAGCCTGGTTTGGCCAGGGCGCGCAGATCAAACAGCGTGCCCTGAATGCGGCCCTGCAGATGGTCGCCTAACGCGTCTTCATCCATCCCATAACGCCCGATCAGCTACTGCTGCTCGGGCGTTTTGTGTCCGCAAGGTGAACATCCATGAAAGCAACGTCATTGAACGGCGGCACCGACAAGAAACGTCCCGCCCTGCGCCTGATCAACACCAAAGAACTGCCCCGAGAAGACTGGTTGCAGATTCGCAAGCAAGGCATCGGCAGTTCAGATGCTGCGGCAGCGGTGGGTCTCAATCCGTACAAGTCTCAGCTGGAACTGTGGCTGGAGAAAACCGGCCGCGATACCACGCTGCCAAAAACCGATCGTCATGATGAGGAGAGCCCAGCTTATTGGGGCAACGTGCTGGAACCCATCGTGGCTTGGCATTACAGCAAGCGCACGAAGCACAAGGTACGCCGTATCAATGCCGTGCTGCAGCATCCCAACCTAGAGCTGCCCTGGATGCTGGCCAACATAGATCGCGAGGTGATCGGTGCCGACGATGTACAGATCCTTGAATGCAAAACGGCCGGCATAAATGGGGCACGCCTCTGGAAAGAAGGCGTACCCGAGTATGTGCAGTTGCAGGTGATGCACCAGCTCGCCGTTACCGGCAAGCAGACAGCTGATGTCGCAGTGCTACTCGGCGGCCAGACACTGGAGATCCATCGCATCGAACGGGACGAGCAAATGATCGCCCGTCTGATCGAGCTGGAGCGCCGCTTCTGGCACTACGTCGAAACTGATACGCCACCGCCTGCAGATGGCAGTGCGTCAGCTGAACTAGCGTTGCGTTGCCTGTATCCCCAGGACAGCGGCCAAGTCGTTGAGCTCAGCGGCCATGCGGGGCTAGCGGCGGCTTTCCTGGAGCTGAAGGCCGTGCGCCAATTTATCTCCGACAAGGAGAAACGCGAGGCAGAGCTCAAGCAGATGCTGCAGCAAGCCATGGGCGATGCCAGCCGTGCAGAGTTCTCCAGCGGCTATGTGAGCTGGCGAAAATCCAAGGACAGCACCGTGCTCGATGTCGATCGGCTGCTCAAGGAAAAACCCTACCTGCAGGCGCGCTATCCCAAGCTCAAAGAAGGCAGCCGGCGATTCCTGATCGGTTGATCACCCTCCTCTCTCTCAAATCTTCCCCCTTGGCCAGCCCGTGCAGCTTGCGCTGTGCGGTTGGCCTTTTTCATTTCCAGGAGAACTACCATGCTCAAGGGGCTCGCAATCACTCCGCCTGTTCTAGGGCGTATTTCCATTGGCAAGGTCATCGAGAAGAACGGCAAACGTCTGCCGGAGAAGGATGACCAATTCACCATTACCTCTCAGGTGCAGACCAAGGATGGTTGGCTGCTGCATCCGCTCAACGATGAACTACGCCAGGGTAAGGACGATAAGCTGCGCAGCATTCCCGTGCGGTTGCTGTTCAACGAACCGGAGCTGAATTTTCGAGCCGACTACACCCTGTTCGACCGACAGAGCGGACGGCCCGTTTGTGTCGGCAACGGTGAGACCTGCAAACGTGTCACCCAGGACGGCATGCAGTCGCTGCCCTGTCCTTCTCCCGCTGCCTGCCCGCTGGCCAAGGGCGGCGCGTGTAAGCCCTACGGGCGACTGAACGTGGTCATTGGCGACGACGATCTACTGGGTAGCTTCGTGTTCCGTACCACCGGCTTCAACAGTATTCGTACCTTGTCGGCTCGCCTGCATTATTTCCAGGCCATTTCCGGCAATCGCTTGGCCTGCCTACCACTGGAACTGCGCCTGCGTGGGAAATCGACTCGGCAAAGCCATGGCACACCGATTTTCTATGTCGACCTGACGGTACGCAGCGGCATAGACATGGCTGAAGCGCTGCAGACCGCCAATGTTCTTGATGCTCAGCGACATGCAGCAGGCTTCGACCAGGCCGCACTGGATGAGGCGGCGCGTCATGGCTTTGGTAACGGCGCCTTCGAGGACAGCGAGGAGGACAGCCTCGCGATCGCCGAGGAGCTTTACCCCGCCGTGGAAAGCCCATTGGCAACTCCCCAGGCTCGTCAGCTTTCATCCACAGCCAGCCTGACTGAGAAACTGGACGCGCAAGCCCAGCGCCAAATCTCACTCACTAATCACCATCTAGGAGCCAATAAAGCACCTGCACAAGCTGAAGGCCAGTGAGCCGAGCGGTACCTACCTGTGAGGAGGAAATGTAGATGAAGCTACTACGAGTCGTTGCTGCAGCGTTCCTATTCGTCGCCATTCTCACCGGCTGCCTGGTGCTTCTGCTACTGGTGATTCTGATGGTGCGCTTTCCGCCGCTGCTGATTGCCGTGGTGCTGGCCTGCTGGATCCTCAGCAAGCTGCTGAAGGTGCTGGATATACCGGATTAGGAACAGATCGAGAACACCACTACATCCAAGCAGTAATCCCACCATGTTCAGCAGCCAGACAAGCACTGGCTGCTATTACCCTATTAGGAGACTGAACGATGAACAGACAGTGCTTAATCTGCGAATCTAAGGCCGTAATACCCCGTGACGCGGCCAGGGGCCTTGCGCTGTTAGTCGGACTGATCGACGGAGCGATTCAGAGAACCCAGCGTACACACGAGAGACGCAGCCGTACTGATCTTCTCAGCGGACTGGCAGCAATTATCCCGGCTTATTCTGCAGCACGAGATGCGGCTGAAGATGTCGCCCGCTATCACTTTGCGGGCTTCGATTGTCTGTGCTTGCGCTGTGGGGCTTTGTTCGACATAGGCCTCGAGAATCAGGAAGACCTCAACCGTGGCTGAGGCGACCCACCAGACGCTCCACCATTTCCAGTACCAGCGTCCGGTCGTCCGCCTTCAAGGTAGTCAGTAGGTTCTGCAGGCGCCGCGCCTGGTCTTCCGGTCGCGAGCTACCCTCAGTCAGCAACTCGGCTGTCTCACAGCCGAAGATCGATGCCAACTCAACCAGCCTCTCCACGGTGGGCATGACAATCCCGCGTTCAATACGGGATACAGCCTCACCACCTATCCCCAGCCTCTCTGCGACCTGTTCCTGCGTCAGCTCGCAAAACACTCGCTGCCTGGCAATCGCCAAGCCAATCACTTTAGCGAGATTAGTTTGTTCAGACTTCGGCATCGCACCCTCCAGGCCAACCTGAATGGTCGAATACCACCCTCTTGACATGAAGGGCCCCAGAGGTTGTTATCCACCCCTAAAGGTTGATATCAATCCAGAAAAGTCGACTCCACATCCTAAACACACGAGATCCTTCCATGACACAACTGACCTTTGAGGATCTGGCCACCGCCAAACTCTCTCAACTCATCAGCCGCAAGGAGTCTTTCGAAGTAGTAGGCCTAGGCGGAAAGCTCATGGAATCCATTCGCTTAGTGGAAAACAAGATCGAATCAACGGGCATGACGTGCCGCGTTTACACGGTTGGTCGAGTGGGGTTGATAGCAGGCAGCTTCGCAGGTGGCATCACCGGAGCTCTTGGATTGCTCTCAGCCACAGGAATCGCATTGCACAACCTCGTGACCATCAATCCCGACTACGAAATAGAGAAGTACCCGACCTACAACCGAATCGTGGTGCGTTACAAAAAGAAGAAGTAACGCTTCACGACGGTCAATCACTGCACGCCCAAGCCTGGGCTCCCCACTCTCAAACGAAAGGAATTCGATCATGTTAATGACCGGAAAAAGTACCCTATTCCTCGGCCTCGCTGCCGCACTCTCAACCACGGTAGTTGTCGGTTACTACGCGACCGCTAAAGACGCGCAAGCCGCTTACGTTGCAGGCGAAAACGTCTATGTCTGCCCGAAGGTTAAAAACAAGAACAGCACCTTTGATTGTCGAGTGGCTGGAGAGGCCACACCGCGCTTCAAACAGCTCCCATTCGTCGACCGGGAAACCGGGGAACGCTACCTGGAAACCGTTCACGGCTATCTGCCCGTGTATTGCTCTGATCTAGGTTGTGCGGTTGTGAACGACTGGGATGGATTTAAACAAGGCACCCTTGTTGGTCGAGGAGCAAAGGCTCACTACCTCATCGATTCAGGTTGGTACCTGGACTTCAACTCCGATGGCGACACCACAGCCTATCGAAGTGACGTCGGCCCCCAGCAAGGTCAAGATGCCTATGCATCGAGCAAGGCTCTTCCAGCCAACTACGGCAAGGAGTCCTGTTACGACGAAGAGGTAGCAAGCATTCTGGAAGACAACCCAAACTTCCCCATCAGTTTCGACATGATGAATGAGATCCGGGTTGGCTGTGGACTACCTAAAGAGGAGTGACATGCCCTGCCGTAGGACATTCCAGTCATAGCTGAAGATGCCTGCCTCCTGGGGCAGGCATTTTATTTTTCTTAAAGAAGAGACTTTGAGACATTCGGAGCCGGAGGCACATCTGCTCTCTGATCGGCAGTTGCAGCCGTTCGAGAATTGCCCGAGGCGATCTGATGAACACTCGGTCGGTAGGTACGTGGCGCTAGCCGATCCATAGCCCATGCTCGCTTCAAATCTGATGAAGCACGACCACTGACTACTCCATTGATCACTCGCGCTGTCAAAGGAACTGCGGCGTACCCTTCACAATTTCCCTTTACACTGCAACCCAGCTTGAAATAGGCTGAAAAGGTGCCCATCGAGGCATAAAAATGGTGCTTGAGTCAACCGAACTCAGCGCTGGCACAACCTGTGCCCTGACCAGGCGGGAACCTGGATATGACTCATCATCGGTATGGAGTCCTTATGACACAATCCGCTCTAATTGCGGCAGCGTTCGCTCGTGCGCAATCATTTCTTACCAAAATAAGCAAACGACATGAAGGCATCTGGCAGCAGGTTGACGGTGTCCGCCAGCTCGCTCATGAGCATGGGACCAAGTGGGACCGGCGTTGCTTCATCCCCACCAGATTTTTGAATCACGAGTTTCAAGACCCCTTCCCTACGCGCGGTCGTTACAGCCGACCAGGCAAACTGGAACAGAGTAAGCGCTTACGTGACATCGATGTCATTGCCGGCCTAGCCTCTTGGCGCCTCACGAAAGGGATATTCGTGATGAGCAATGAGGACGTTACGGACGCCTGCGAGACCGGAATTCCAAGCGATCCTGATCCCAAAATGTTCCTTCACTTTCCTCAACCATGTATCTACGTGCCTACACCGGGCTTTTCATGGCTAGGAGATCCCTTGTCGGGTTTCTTTGCCTATCTCGACGACTATCTCAATGGAGAGTTGGGACTGATTATATTGATGGACCGTGACGAGCCGGTTTTTCATTCGCTGACCGATGTCGTCCATGTGCGGATCGAATACCAGATTCACAAGGTGCGTGAACCCATGAACTCACGTGCTGACATCATTCGAAACTGGAAGAAAGGCGCGGCTGGGTGGGGAATGGACAACGATGACCGAAACTTATTCCAGGCAACGGTTTTAGGGGATTACTGGAAGCGCCCACCACTTCCAAATGAGAACCAAAAACACCCTGAGGAACTCCTCGAAATCCTGAAAAGCACCCTGGAGGAAGATATCCTTCCCATCGCGGGCTTGCTTTATAGGCTTTGTACCATAACAGCTCAGGTACCCCCTGCAAGTAGGCCTTTTGCTCCAAAGCCCAGGCGGACGCCATCTGGATTCCAGATGATTCCTGCACAGGAAATCACCGCCTGGGATGTTGAAACTCGAACCCGCCAACTTCGCAAACGCCCCACCTCATCTGAAGGTGGTGACGAAAATCAGGGCGGCGGCACTGGCCAATCTAAGCGCACGCATGCTCGAAATGCTCACCTTCGGAAGCTCTCCAACGGGAGGCAGGTACAAATCCCATCGACCGTTGTAAACGCTGCAGCGACGTCGCCGGACGATAGGCCCATAACAGCTGTCATTGTGCCTCCTCTCAACCATAGCTGACTCCGCTCTGCAAAAAGTGCCAGTACTCGCCACGAGTACTGGCATTACCTGATCGATCCCGGCCTGTAAGGACAGGCTCGAAGCGGCCAATAGCAGTCTTTCCATAGCGCCACGCAGTGGAAATTCAGAAATTAGCCGCCTCTCATGTTGGCGAGTTCGTCCACCACTAACTGCATCGGTAGTTCAAAGAAATCAAAAAGCGCATAGAGAGGCGATAAAAGGGGGTGAACAATCTCCGGCAGGTTCGGATCTATCGTCTGTGCGTCAACGTGTGTACTCAAAGTGATCGTGTCTTGGCGGGCAACTCTGCCTTCCCAAACGTGGCGGCGGTTGGTGATGCTTACCAAGGATCGACCGGCGAGCCCTTCGTAATGGACAACAAACCTAATCGTGGCTGGGCCCTCAAAGAGATTGGCGGCGAGGCTTCTCGCGTGCAGCAGAGCTTCGCCAATCCTCCAGACCGGTAGGGTTATATCGAAAACAGTAGCGGGGGGAACTGGGGCGCGTCCCGGTAGCTGCGCATCCATACCATCTTCTTGAAAGCCACGAAGGATGAAGGCCAAGCCATCTGGATGGATCCGCCAGAAGTCAGAGTGCGCCGCATCTCGATCTTCTACCGAAGTTTGGGGATCACCTCCCAACCAGCACTCGACAGCGCCGCCAAATGGGTAAGGCTGAATTCCGGCCCGCGTCGGATACCAGAACGGTGGCCAGCCTGTGTGTCTCGCAACGCTCGCTCTAAGTAGCTCGGGGAATTGTGCTGGGGCGATTTGCCTGCGTTCGCCGACTATTTCGTAGGCGACGCTGAAGCGCCCATGGGGTAGGCGAGGCCCAACTCTTTCAGGGAGTGGCTCGATGAGTCCCCTCCAGCGTTCATGGCTAGACATTATCCATTCATCGAGCCTGGCAGGCTCAGGCGGTTGCTCCACCTGTGGAACAGATCCAGATATCAAGTCTCTGATCTGATCGAACATCTCGTCGCGCCGATTCCGAAGGCATCGAGCTAGGAGGTCATCCCAATCCTGCGCACTTTGGGGAACTTCGCTACGAGGGCCCGGCTTTCGAATATAGATCGCGTTGTTCTGAACGGTGTTTCCATTTGGCCCGGCTCTGCGTGCTCTAACAGGCACGCGATGCCCGCCGGGAACGATCACGATAGGAAAGACGGCACCCACCGGATTTGTAACGATATGCACCGCACAGTGAAACGGTGGATCACAGTAGTTTTGCACGATGCCGTTAATCAGGTCTTGGCTGTAACGATCTAGTGTGGCAGGTCGCCCTTCTGCTTCCACTATGCCCGCATCAGTTTCAACGAGACCGAGCATGATAAACCCACCACCGTGGTTAACGAGGGCGAGAACAGCCTTTGCGAAAGTCGCCTTGTCATCGCTTGAATCTTGCAGATCGAGCCAATTCTTGATCTCGCAATCAAGATCCTCTCGTGGGTCAACCAAGAGGTCGGCTAGACGTTCGCGGGAAACTGTCATATAGCAACATCCTTGCGCACTGTTCAGAAATGCTACCCGTATTACGGTAATTGTACTGGCTCAGCAGCGTCTATCTATATACACCGCTGACGTCAGCTCTTGGCCCAGAGTGTGCAAAACATCTGGACAGAATTGAAGTGCGCGCATCTACGCGAAATCTGGAACTTATCGGCACGTTAGCAGATATGGATTTTTCGTAGGCGCACATTTTTCAGCCTGAAATTTGATGCCTGCCATGCTCGAAAACGTTTTTACACAGCCTCGGCCGGAAACAACTTCTCGTCACCAGTTCAATCCACAGCCAATAGCGATCGTTAGTTAAAGACCTCCACTTGCTACGTGAAGGTATTCCCCCAATGCCGAGTGATGCAAAATTTTGTAAGCCCCTCCTCAAGCACACGCATCACCCCTTACTACTTCCAAACCCTTTCTGGCGATCACCGTAGGACTTAGTAGCCATCTTGCATAGGTAGCTAGCTCGATAGAACAGCGCTGGAAGCTCATCCACATCACCACGACGAACGCGCCGGTCCACACGGTATTCAGCATTGTCCGGGATCTCCACTAGACCTCTGGCCTGACTCACCGACAACCCCAGCGCACCAGCCCAAGAAGCCTCTATGCGACTGACTATGTTTCCTCCCTTTGAACCCAGCCTCCCTATCGTGTAGTAGGCGTCGCGATTGACCAGGATCAGCAGATGGTAGTGCTGCCTACTGCCCCCTGTTTCTTTCGACCAGACGTACCGTACCTTGCAGCCATGAGCGAAGCCATTACGCTCACGCACTTTGTTCTGGTGATACCTAATCTTCTTGGCGAACGACTCGAAGAATCGGCTAATGACTTCGTTCGTATAGGCGTGAGCAGGTAGATCAATGCCGCGGGGCAACCGAAGATCCACTCTGAAAGCCAACAGCCTCGGATACTCAGCCAAGGCTAGGTCGATAGTGCGCTTGAGGTCAGACAGATACTCCCGGACGAAAGGCCCCTTGTTTCTCATCAGGGGCAGGCGCTCGAAGGTCTCATCGTAGTGCAGGTGGAGGTTGTTGTTGCCGGGGTGACGCAGGGGGTACTGCTGATCGGGATCAGTGTACGTCTTGGTAAGGTCGAACATGGCTATGAGCTCTCAGTGGTTGAGTTTCATAACCTGTGAGAGCTGTGTTCTTTTTTACCGACACCTCACCTATACACCTCTCGGTGTGGCGCATTGGCCTCGGCGCGCCTGCTGTTCAATTGATTACTCGGCGGACAGAGTTCTTTGTACGCAGCGCGGTGCTGGTGCTTTAGGAAGTGGCTGCGTGTACAGCCACAGGTGTGGGACTTGATCAGCACTGATGCTTGCTGCTGATCACGCAGGTAGATTCTTAGGATAGGAATAGCTAGTAAAAGCATAATACCCGCACCGAAACTGCAACTCCCTTAAAACCGGGGCAAATTCAACTCAAAAGCCCCCAAAACACAGGCATTATTGCTATATCCGAATTCCGGAGATAAACCAGGCATAAGCGTCGTAATCGCGTCCTTGAGATGCCATCGTCGACTTACTCAGGCAGTGACGTACCTCTTTGACAGTAACTGCTCCATAGACCCTATTCGCCCATAGCCCACTGATCATCGGATGCTAAGCGCCCATGTTCACGAGGTCCCACAATGGGCCCCGATGCCAAGATTTAGAAAGTCTATCTGTACCAAAGCCCATCGACTTTCGTAAATCCATCAGCGGTGGCCGCCTAGGTTTGATATTCAGTCACCGAGCTCGGGCTTCATGAGGGCACGGATTTCGTACAGCTTACTGCTCACGTCATGAAGTTTATTAATGAATTCATCCAGAAAATCGTTGGTGACTTCAAAGTAGCGATTTTTTTTATCCAAACGGCGGTGCAGAATCTGCTGCCTGGCCTTATTGGTGATTGGATAGGCATGCACGATGTCCGAACGCTGGGTATTCAACGCTTGGAACATATCAGCGGCGACGCGTCCAATGGGCTCAACTTCCGGCTTACAAACCTTAGCTTTCTCTACGCTATTGCGGAATTCGCTCAAGATAATGCCACCTGTTTTTGCCTGAAGCGCTGTACGGTCCACGAGCGGGTCAAGGTGGTGAGCTACTTCGGACATAAAACTGCTTATGGAAGCAAATCCATATAGCGCAACCCCTAGCCGGTAAATGTATCCATCGTCAGCAGGAAGCGCGAGACGCGTAAGTCCTCTGATGGCTTTAGTGTCCAGATTGATTGTCATTGCGCGTACTCCAATTTCCTTATCAGGCACAGAAAATGCGGGGGGGCTAACTCTGTGAAGCCGGGTCGCATTCAGTAGAGGAAGAAATTCTTGAGCTTATGGTGCAGCCAGCTGAATACCTAGATCAGGATTTGCAGCTTGCGATAGAAGACCACGGTGTCGCCCCAAAAGCCCAATCGTTCGCGTAGCCGCACTATCTCGCTATTCACCGTTTTGTAAGCATTGGTATTAGTCATACCTGCTGCAACCATGTTCTGTTGAACCTTACTCAATCGACGGTACACAGCGATCTCGACTGCGTGACGCCTGAAATGAGGCCGGTTGAAAGCGCGATGCTTGCCGAGCAGCAGCAAGCAGGCGCCGAAGCCCGCCAGAAAGATCTGCCACATGCTGATCTCAAGCCCCTGAGATGCCGAAACTCCGCAAGCTGAGGCGCCTGCCAGCAGGCTATCGCAAATAACACAAGCCACATGGCAATGGCGAACAGCGCGTGGCTTGTTGGAGGGTAGTGCAATATTAGTTTTAGATAGAGCGAGAACGGATCATAGCAACTCCTGGATGAAGGCTGTCCTGACCTGAAGGCTAAGATTCAAAATAAGCATCCAGTCTTCAGCAGACTCCATCCAACCCTATGGCTGCAGAAGGTGGACGCCTGAGCACACGATTAATCCTCGGGCTTGCTATTTGAAAGCACGTATCCGGCAATGGTACCAAGAAGAGCAGCAAGAGTTTCGGTTTGAAAATTCGTCAGTATTGCAAGAATCAGAATTGTTGGGATGAAAAGAACAATTCCAACTGCCTTGAGAGAGTTGGGGCCGAAACCCTGACCTTTGGCTTTGACGCGCTTATAAACAATATTCAAGCCATAAAGCATGACCAGTGCTGCAGCGGAGACAGCAATAAAGTGCATCCATGTAAACTCCGGTTGCGGTAACACTAGTGGCTCCTTTTAGATGTGCAATAAAGATCTCGATGCGCAATCCTAGCCTGAATCCATTCGCATACCTCACTTTCGACCCAACCGACGCTACGGCTAGTCAATGGAACCGGCTTTGGAAACGTACCGGCGCCTATAAGCTTGTAGATGGTCGACCTGGCCAAGCCTGTTGAGCCGACAACATCTCTCAAACGAATGATCCTAGTTAAAGACTCTTTATTAACCAAGAGCTACTCCAGAAAATACGCGAATACCCTCCTATCAAAGGCCAACCTGTAATAGAGAGGGTTATTCACTTAGCGCAGAGCCGGATGAACAGAAAACGGCGAAACCATATCAAATATCGCAGCGATCGCTCTCCAACCTAAATAAACCAAACCAGGACAATTTTGCATCGAAACAGCAAGGCAAACAATGTCGCTCAAATCGCCAGCTGAACAACTTCTTTTAAAGACTTAACATGCCCCATCTTGTGCAATCCAACCTCAATCAAAGAGGCAACGCACCGAACAGGATCCCACTCCAAATTGCATTCAAAAACAAACTGCTTCAACAGCGCCTCATAAATATCCATGTGCTCCCCAAAAAGTGTGGGAGCATTGAACTCCTGCCCGTCAAGGTCAGAAACACTAGCATTTCCCAGCCCATTAATATCTTTAAGCGCAGTTGAAATAGCAAATCGACAAAGAATATTTGGCGTAAGCCCCGTCTTAGATTTCAAGTATTTCAACTTGGCACTGGACGCGGATGAAATTTTAAACTTATGCGGAAATGAATTCATACGTCCTCCTTGCTACGCCAAAAATATCCTTCTTCAACTCGAGTAGAACGAGAATCAGGTGAGTAAACCAAGTGATAAGAATGCGATATATTTGACTTCAAACCCTCATAGAAAGCGCAATCAATCTCTGTATCAGTAGAGAGAATAATTACCTGATGGCTAGTTTTCGGAAAATAGTTCTCTACCAATTTTCTTCTATGCACCGAATCCAATCGCCCCAAAGGAGTATCTATCACTACTGGTAAACTTCTTCCTGAAGTACGCGCCAAAGCCTCTAGAATAGAAATAGCGAATATCTGTTTCTCTCCGGCCGAGAGTTCACTTTTGCGGATGACCATGCCACTTTCATCAAGGAGCTCCACCTCAAAAGTAGCTGGGTCTACTGAGATAGAAAGATGACGGTCCTCCTTTCTAGCTAGCCTGTTGAAGGAGGAGTAAAACTGTTCCTGGAGCTCGCGCAACTTTGTTTCACGAGCTTGCTTAGAGAACTCCTTTAACACATCACGTGCTTGCTCGGCCAGTGAGAAAACTTTCCCTTTCTCAGCTGATTTCACCGCCTCGGAATGCAACTCATCGAGCCGTCGCGCCACAAATGAGAGCTGGTAAAGAAGCTTTTTGACATCGTCGGCCATAGCAGCTTTCAGAGCTTTGAGCGCCCCCAACTTTTCTTGATGAACTGCCTGCTCTTTAAACAGAGGTATCAATACATTCTCATCGGGAGCTCGGGCCATGTTCTCGCCAAGCGAGTCGATATGTGAATCTATATCCTCAAGCTCTGTAGATAAGACATTAGCTCGGTCTTTATCAATTTTCAGCGCTCTATTTAGCCGATCTTTAGTCGCTGCAATACGAGAGTCCGAAGCATCATGAAGAATAGATACAGTATCTTTAGCCTTTTCCAGAGCCTCACTAAAAGTCTCTAGATAAATACCTCTTATAGCCTGCTCATTACCAATCAACTGAGGAATATTCTTTTGCATTGCCTGAGCAAATATAGGCTCTTGGCCTTTAATGAAATCTGCCAACTCCTTAATATTACGAGCCTCACGCTCAGAATTCATTTGACTCAACAAATTACCGGCAAGCTTTCGAGAAATTGCTAAAGGCAAAAGCCCAGTTGCAAGATCGTGCAAAGAATCCTCAATGACTTTCTTTCTAGCGATAAGCACCTCAAGCTGTAAGCTTTCTTCTTGCTTAGAGGAACTCCAAGCCCCGCCTCTAGCCTTAATCTGCAGATCGAAACTAGAAATAACCTTCTCTGTTTCTACAGTTTCGATCTTGAGTTGCAGAAGACGCTCTCTTACCAACTCAATTTTAGCTTTGATAGTAGAGTACTCATTAAGAGCCGTAGCAATTTTTTCCTGCCGCTCTTGAGTAGCCCCCTTAGCCGCCCGAGTTCTCACTAGAATAGAGAGGTCCGAATCAAGCCGATCGATAATATCTAGTCCTAGAAGCTTGTTAATCGAATCCCGGAGAGCTCCTCCAGTAGTTTCCTCCGCCAGACTAGAAATTTTCTCACCATCAAAGAAGAAGAGCTCAGATACACCAATAGGGATAAGCTCATTCAAGAAAGACTGAGCTTGCTCATATGAAAGCTCCGCAAGATCCTGGCCGTCCCTAGAGATAATCAGCCCTTCTTTAACCTTCTCGGAACGATCAAAGCTCCAATCTCTTTTAAGATGATAAGTAGATATAACCCCATGCTGCGCATAGCGGAAGGTTAACTCAAGAGCCGCTCTACTCGGCTGAGCGATCGCAAGAGGAGCCCGATGGATGCACTCTTTCAAATATTGATGATACTCAGAAATCGTAGCACCAACACCAAGCACTCCTCGCCCATATAGAGCCAACTTAAGTGCAGAAAGGATAGTGGTCTTGCCACCTCCGTTCAGCCCACCGAACAGGACAATTGGTGCCGGCTTACCTCTTTTCAGCTTTGGAACGAGGTCAAAATTATGCAGACCACTGAAAACCCGAAAGTCAAGGACGGAAAGCGAGTCTATGATCATTACAATAGACCCTCGATTTCACGTTTCAAAGCTTCAAATTCCTTACGGTAAACATCTTGATCGCGAGGAGCGGAATGCCTTTCCAGCGCAGCCTCTAACCCGCCCCAATCCTGCTCTAAAACGCGCTGGAGGTCATCGAGAATTCCTTTACGCCGAGACAACCCTGAAAACGACAACTCCGAGTCAATTAGTTTCATAACCAAAGCAGCGGGGACACCTTTTGTACGTTCCAGGTCAGCAAGAATGGCTGCATCCGGCTCGGTGAAAGCACCGGCGTCATTCTTAATCCAGTCAATATGATCTCCCGGATAAACCTCAGAATAAATTTTGGGCAAGGAGTCCAGCCAATCGGGCTCATTTGGGTCCTTAAGCCACTGCTGCCGTATGATCTGCAGCTCATCCCGTCCAATTAAATCTATGTCATGACCACTGGCACGAATATTCCTCTCAATCTGCAGTAACTCCTTGAGCCAAGACTTCCGATAGCTCATCCAGTAAGGCCCTGGCACATGTTTTGTAGCAACATTATCGTCGCTATCAATCGCCCCACGCGCAAACGTCACCTTACCAGTCCGGCGCTTGTAGTTCCGATATTCAGTTTTATTTTCCGGTAGCGAACTAAAATGCAAACTATTCCTAAAGTCTAAAAGTGGACGCATCCACTCCTCGCCGGTGCTTACAAGTCCTTCAATAGCTTTATCTTGCGTAACCACCGTGCAAGTCCAGCAACCAAATCGGGAGCTGCCGCAAGATGGCGTATTGGTATCAATAACCAGAGGACATTCTCCGGCGTTCGATCCTTTGTACAAGTCAAATAGAACCCTATTAGAGCCGCCCCACGGGCGAGGGGCACTCATCAAATACTCCCAAACTTCTTCTGATGACCAATACTCAATTGGCATATACGTATATGCATTTGGTAGAGAAGAGTGTCGTCCCAACGCAGAGCCATCAATACGATGCCGCGCAATGACCTGAGCACGAGTTGAGCTCTCCTGGCGCCTCGAGCCAAGAACAACAACCACTTCACCAAACTTAGCGACTTTATCTTTGATAAACTCACTAACAGGATCAATCTTCATCCGCTCAGTGCACCAACGGAATGCTTTTGTTGGCGCAGGATATCCTTTCCCTAGAAGATTAACCCAAAAAGTCTCATCGGCATCCGGCATTACTGCATGGGCAGTCATCGGAATTTTGTCTTTGGGGGCTTGATGATTGATTGACTCAAGCGCACTGCGAATCATGTCAACTACGACAGGAGTTTCAACTCTAGTATCAGAAGAGACAACATATACATGCTTATGCCGCTCCTTCTCAGGCAAAAGTTTTAAAGCCGCGTACACAAGAGAAAGTAT
Source organism: Pseudomonas sp. Gutcm_11s (assembly GCF_028649395.1). Taxonomy (GTDB): domain Bacteria; phylum Pseudomonadota; class Gammaproteobacteria; order Pseudomonadales; family Pseudomonadaceae; genus Aquipseudomonas. The sequence continues at coordinate 48,757 of NZ_JAQSUW010000002.1, forward strand.
AACTGTTGAATCCTTACCACCACTAAAGCCAACAACCCAAGGGCGAGTATCAGCCCTGTAGATATGCTGCACCTCTCGGATTAGATCTACGAGCGGCCTGTCAGCAATAACTGTTGCCTCTAGAAACTCTTGATGACTACTATAAAGAAATTGTTCTTCACTCATATCTTTTCAACTTTCTCTCGATTTCTTGCTCAGAAGTTGAGAGTGGTATACCCAACTTCTGTTTTATTAGGTTCGCGGTTAAAGCAACATTAGTAGTAGCCTTAGAAATTCGGCCATGCACCATTGCTCTACCTTCCCACTCTGAGTTCGAGCGAGACCAGTCGATGTTTCTTATATTCTTAAGGATCTGCGTCCATTCAGACTCCTGCCGAATGATCAAATCAGCTCCGACAATCCCCATAGCTTGCAGCATTACCCCATGAGCATGGATATAGTTATCTCGGAGATCCGCTGTCGATAAGTCTTTGTTCTTTGCTCTAAGCCAGTCGGGCATATGACTAGCAATTGCACTCCAGTATGCAGCTGAAAGCTCTTTTTCATTCAGAGCGACATGATCATGCTTACCCTTTTTTAGCAATGTCTTAGATGCGTTTTTTATAGCGCTCAGCGTGAAAAGCTTAGAGCTCCGATGAGAAAGGCTAGACTTCTCAAGCTCCGTCATTCGCGAAAACACATCCACACTTTTAACAAGATAGCGAGCAAGATCTGAAATATGGTCACGGTGATCGTAAAGCGTGCTGATGGAATCACTCGGACGGACAGCATGCTTATTGAGATCAGCAAACATTTGCTGACTTCGCTGAAGTCCTTCATCAATAAAAAATAAAACTGGGATATTGTCATATCCCAGTTCCGGGTTGTCCTGAATAGCTTGCTCTATAGCAGCTCGTCGATGCTGTCCATCGTTAATCAATATTTGGGCGTCCATAGGTATGGATAACGTCCCAATATTCTGCCCGCTCCCCGTATCCGAGAAAGGATCGAATTGGACAGAAGCATTTACGGAAGCCGTGATTGCAGAAAGCGTGTAATCCGCTTTGTTTTCAACAAGGTACGAGGCGATTTCTGGAACCCGCGCAAGGTTAAGCTTCCTTTGAGCCCTCAAATCAGCCGGAACATTTTCTTCATTGAAAACAAAAATCCTTGGAACTAGCCGCATCGGACACATGGCGATATAGCAAGGCCTACCGGCCTGCATCCCACGTACACAAGGAAAGGTGTGGACATAGCTACTCATACGCAATACGTCATCCCAAGGTTTTGTACGTTATTTTCCACAAATTTGACGTACATTCAAGCCGCATGATCTATCGAACCTAGCAACATGGGCAGAATCTCGGGTCCAAATCAGCCGGATCAAGGCTCGTGCAGCAGGAGAGTTTTTGTTACAGAAGCCGCCAGAGCGGCTGATTGTCACTTTAGCGCTGGAGGCTGTATCCAAGCGACGAAAGACTCGACAGAGGCCGGCATCGTTGCGTAGAGCCGAAACAGAAATTTACGACCCTGAAAAGGCCCACGTAAGCGCTCTACACCTACGCCCTACAAGGAGCAGACCTAAGCTGAGATTGTCCAGAGAAAAATTTGACGCGACCTTAGAATCAATTCGCCTAGCGCTATCTCATCCGACATAGAGGCTGCCATCACAAAGCGCGTACGCGGGGGAAAGTGATGACGCATACATTCGTATACTGATTTAGGCGCAGAACGTAAAATGGAGAAATAATTATACAAATCAAAGCGACATACAAAACTGAGCTAAACAAGTCTCTCTATATACCCTCCAATATATTTATCAAAAATTGGCCCTATCAAGCCCTTCAGGTTTGGCGGTTTTAAATCCTGGAACGCACCGTCGAATTCTGCGTATAAATCTGGATCACTAAACTCCTCTATCAGGCTTTTTGCATTACCGAATAGCACGTTAAAGTCCTGCGCGTTAATATCAAGGATTCCATGTGCCAACCTAGAGCTATTCCGAACAGAAAGCAAAGTTCTTGCGCGAATTACCCAGTCATTAAGATCGCAAGTATTAATACTTGTACTAACCTTTCCGCGCTCAATTAAATCGACCAGCGAGCCGCAGCCCGATATGTTTAGCCTTCCAACATAAAACTCTCCATTTGTGACAGACAACTCTCCCACTCCACACCGAAGAGTCTGGGCTTGTAAAATAAGCTCAAATGCCCGAACAATCGCCATCACACTACAGGACTCCATACCTAGCGATCTGTAAGTGAGTGCTGAGCGATAGAACCAACCTGAAGTTGAAGAAAATAGGAAAGGCCAATACTGGCTACTATAATCTAATTTGGAGTTGCTAGTACCCAGATAACAACCCTTAACAAGAGTTTCTATTCGCGACAATCGCGCGAGCATAGGCTCCTCGCCTACTCTGGAAGACTGCTGTGTATCTGTTAGAAACCTCCAATGCTCAACAATGGCCGGAGCAATCTCTAAAGACCTGAGAAAACCCGACGAAACAAATTTCTCAGAGAAAACCCTGTCAAGGTAAAAATTCAATACCAAATTCGCCTTGCTCAGGGAAGACTTAAACGAAATTCCGACCTCTCCGAGCGCATCTAAATCAGGAGACTCCAGAAAAGACCGAAATGTCTTTAAATCATCTTTTTTAACTCCCCCCCCATCTATCCACTGAAATATTGAGTACAGCAGATAAACGATCCCCCCCCTACGAGCCCTCTCTCCAAGCATCTGATCCGACTCCTCAAAGCAAAAGTACTCAGGAGCAGAACTGTGCAGCTTGGTTGAGTATAAAAACAGAGCAGCCAAGAAGAATCGCTGGGAGCTTCTACCAAAAGGAACTTTTAAGCGACATATATGGCGGGCTCCCGCAAATGCAGGAGCCTCTCCAACATAGAAAGCAGGAAGAAGAACCACACTATCCGTAAAATCTATTTCTCCGAACCCATCCTCTAAGTGCATGGAAAAATAGTCTACGTCATCGAACCCTGCAAGATCCAAAAGCTTCACTATCAGATCTCTTCAGACTCGATACTTTCGTCTAGCGTTTGCTTCTCTAGTAAGTCTCCCTCCACACCTAAGGAACTTCGAAGATCTTTCTTCGCTTCAACAAAATAAGCTTCTATGTATTCGTTCACAGCATTATCGAAGCTCTTATTGATGCCGCCCTCATCAACGCGGCTTTCTTTAACAGCTCGCTCTGCAGCCCTCTGCTCCAACTCTTTAAGACGGAGATCATCTCGTTGCTCATGAGTCAGGGAGTAGTCTAGTTCATAGCCTTTCTTAAAGGCTTTAGCTCGCTCTTCTCTATAGCGTGCCAAAAACTCGCCAGCAGCATTAAATCCACGATCAATTAGAGCCGGGGTAATTAACTCTGATTTAACGCTTGTAAAGCCTGCTTTATAGACAGCATCTCTAGCATCTTTCACCAAGAGATACGACAACAAAAGATCACGCAATGCGAACCGAGTTTCCTCTCGAGTTCTAATTCTTCGCTGATCAAAAGCGGTATATTGCAAGTAACTTTTATCAAAATCAAAAACAGATCGATCCTTCTCAAATACATAATTAAGCAACGCAATGGCTGCAGCAAATGCATTGGCCGGAGTCACCGCATACTCCAAACCAAAGCGCACGAAGATACCGGCCACATTAAAGAATGCACGCTGGAATAGCGCATATCTTACTATGTTTAGGTTCTCATCTGAGCGACGACTCTCAATTGCCTCTTCGAACTGCAACCAGCGCTTTTTGTAATCCGGATCTTTTTCATCAAGAGGCTTGTACTCCAATAAATGCTGAAGTACTGCTTGTGCACAAACCCCAGATCGTCCCCCCCTCTTCACCTCATCTTTTAACTTCCCAACCTCATCGAGGAAAATACCATGCAGCCGTTTGAATGGCACAGACTCGAAGAAAAGAGAAATTAAAAGCGGAGAGAGATGGTCTTTTATCCTTAGCTTGAGAGCATTGGATTGAGCATATGAAAACTTATCCCACTTGATTCTTGGATAGTATTCATCCGCATCTGCCCCATCCGGAAACATATCCTGAGCGCCTTCAGTAAGCCCCAGGAGATAGTAGACAAGCATATCGGCCTTGAAATTATCCTCCAAAGACCGCTGCAGAACACCAATACTTGTTAAAGAATGAACCTTGTTAACATTGAAAGACTGCTTCTTACTTCTTGTATTCCATTCCACACACGCCAACCCTTCTTTACCATATTTGGTAAGCACAGAGTCGCAAAATACCCGACAAGCAATATCCCCCAAACTTTTGTCCGAAAGAAGAATATTGAAATGACCGCCAACAACGGTCATAGTAGAGTTCACATCAACAAACAGATTTCTAAAAACTCTCGGTACAGATGGAATATTTACTTTATCTGCGTTTTCGTGAGAGTTCGGCGCATACATTACGCAAACAGGAACAACCAGATCCCGCACCTTATCCCGGTGCTCCTCCCATAACCTTTTCAATGCTCGAAGTCGATGCTGACCATCAATAACAATGAGCATTACCCCGTGAGGATTAAGCTCAGATGTTCTTAACGAAAGAATAGCTTGTTTCGACTTGATTTTCGGCGAATCCGGCTCCGTGCTTAATGCTAATCCATCCGAGCTAGAGGTCTCTTTACCATATAACATAAAGTGTCCGGCCCATGACTCACCAACAAAACCAGGCCTAGGAACAACCCTACTGCGAGCTCCGTAGAACTCACGAATTTTTTCGTCACTTACAGGAACAATTGCCGCTAACAAAGGAGGGAAGAAAAGAGGACGCGTAGCAGCAGTCGTTTCGTCCTGCTGAAGATAAGGAATGATATCCTCTTCTACGCGCTTCTCATCTATATCTCTCTGCATCAGAAGATCAAAATTCACATCATCCATTTGTACATCGCGGGCAAATTTTAGATATTTGTTTGCCTGAGACATTGGCATCGATGCCATAAAAAATTCTACGGGGTATGATCCAGAAGATATGAATCGACCGAAATTACCGATCAATTCTACATCGTACTCTCTTTCATCCTGCAAATCTTCAAAATCCATGCCAATGACCTCTATTTAACGCTAAGAATTGGACCCAACAAATATATTAAATGCCGCTCCAACATTCGAACACTACTTTCGGTTTCAGATGGAGTGGTAATTGGGATACATAGCAGTCTAATATCTGCCCAAGATAGATTGCTGGCCGACAGTCGACCTCCAAACGTCCCCTCCCGTGCCGAATGATAATTCTGCTTATGCTGGAGATAGCGTTCTTTTAGCCCCTGCCTAACAGTCATACCGCAATATAAAGGGGGAAGAATTAGGCAAGTTTTCTCTGCCATTTCTAAATATTCAATGAATTCATTATCTTCAATACTATCGATGTCGCTCCATAGCTCTAAACTCTGAGAGCGAGGAATCGAGCCAGAGAAAACTTTAACATCACCGCTATATGTTCCTTTAACCGAAATATCACCCGACAAAATCAGATCACTTCGCAACTTGTCCAAGCGACTGAGCTTTGCTTTTAATGCAATTCTAGCCTCTAACAGGCGCCCCTCTGAGTAGCTATCCCCAACATATAAACCAAGCCTAGATCTTTCAAATGGATTATATAAGAAGGCATAAACACCTGCTCTATTGGGGATCCTATCTTCTTCCTCAGGCTTAAAAAATTGAATTGAGCTGAGCATACTCCCCCACGCCATCTTGAACATCACATACGCAAATATTCAGCCCAGCATAACTAGTTGCCTATGCAGACCTCATTCATTGCTAGCATAGCGGCTTGCCTTCGGTTCCTGTAAAGGCTTCTACCTACTGAAATCAAAGTAATTAAGGCTATACGGTACGATACACCAAACTCGGAGCAAGACTGTAGTAGATCTACAGATTGCAAGCACCGACGCTATCGACCAGAAAGCACGTCGAACACGCGGGACGCATACTCCCACGAGGCAAGGAGGTCGCTGCCATAGACTGGACTTTCCCCTATCAAACCGGACACTGCCCTCCCCGCTAAGTTGATGCCTCAGCCGAGCGCCTGAACTCCCGAGGCGAGCGGTATTTCAGGGCGCCGTGCGGGTGTTCCTCGTTGTAATGCTCGAAGGCGATGGCCAAGTTGTACAGGGCTGTCGTTCGATCAGGTTGGGGCATATGGCGGATGTAGTCGCGCTTCATGGTCTTCACGAAGCTCTCCGCCATCCCATTGCTCTGCGGGCTGTATACGAGTGTTGTCAGGGATAGCAGGCCGATCTGTCGGCAAAGGCTCGGGTCTGTTCGGCGGTATAGGCCGACCGTTATCGCTCAGCCATTGCACCGACGATGCCAGTAGCGCGTCGCCGAAGCGTTGCTCGAGGGCTTTCATCACGTCGCGGACGGGCTGGCCACCCAACTGATGGCTTCTCGGTCGCAACAGTCCAGAGTGAAGGTCACGCGCCGTTTGTCGCCATTCTCGTCGCGGAACTCGAAGCCATCTGAGCACCAATGGGTTTTGCTCGTATCTACAGCAACACGACCTTCGTGACACCGCGCCACTCCCGACTGCTCGCGCCAGCGTTCCAGCAACACGTCGTGGTCTCGCATGACGCGGTACACCCGCTTCACATTGATCGGCCGCTGGGCCTGCTGCTCATGCTGCCGACGCAACAGACCCCAAATCCGGCGATAGCCGTAGCTGGGCAGCGTGCTGACGGCATGCTTGATCTGCTCGACCAGGGCCGCATCGTTGAGCATTCGACGACGCGGCTGCGGCACGGGAGTGGATTGCTTGAGTCGAGCCGTCATTGGGAGCGCGCCACACCGAGACTTTCACTGACGCCTTCACTGGTCGTCCCCCGGCAACAAGGGGGAGTACGCAATCCATTGCGCCGAGCCCCACCGAGACGCTTTGTCCGGGCTCGAGGCTCTCGCGCACCATGGCCAGTTTCTTCTCGACACTCCAGCGGCGACGCCGCTCCTGGCCGAGCACTTCGATGCTTTTGTCTTTGCTGGTAGTCATAAATACAGTCGTTTGCCTATTCCTTATGGTAAGGGGGGGAACGGTGTCCTGTGCTTCAAGGGGCTCGTTCATAGACCAAAAGCCTCCCACCTACTAGTTTGCGCAGCAAGGCTACCCCCCAAAGCAGCACAAATAACAGTACTCACGCCTCAGGAGCAGAAATCCGAGGAGATGGGAGCCAATCAAAAGCGATCTGGCGCTGGCGTGATGCTAGACAAGCATTTCCGCTGATAGCACCCAAGTCCCGCTGAGCGTCTTGCTGCTAGCTGGACAATGCTGTGGCGATGTTTGCCGGGCTGCAAACATCGCCACAGCCTCAGCGCCCGCAAGCACGGTAGTCGCTCCTAGAGAGACCTGTGGTGATTGGCTACTTCGACGAATGCAAAACCGTCTGCGCAAGGAGATATCAATTGGCAACCAATTGGCAACCAGAATGACCACCTCTGAGACACCTACAAAAAAAATAAGCATAAAAAAATCCAGCCACCGCTAAGTGGCTGGATTTTTTAGGGTTTTTTGGTCGGGACGGAGTGATTCGAACACTCGACCCCTTGCACCCCATGCAAGTGCGCTACCGGGCTGCGCTACGCCCCGACGATGCTTCCGAGTTACCGGAAGCGGGGAGGACTTTACAATAAGCTGCTGAATTGTGGAAGTTTTTTTTACCGCTGAGGGCTTACTTGCGAAGCACCAGCAGAACATCCTCGAGCTCGGCAATCATCTGCCGGATCAGCTGCTTGTACTGGGTGGTATCGTCCTTTGCTTCGTCGCCGGAGAGACGCTGACGCGCCCCACCGATGGTGAAGCCCTGGTCGTACAAGAGCGCTCGGATCTGGCGGATCATCAGCACGTCTTGGCGCTGATAGTAGCGACGGTTACCTCGCCGCTTCACCGGATTGAGCTGAGGAAACTCCTGCTCCCAGTAACGCAAAACATGAGGCTTAACGGCACAGAGATCACTGACTTCGCCGATGGTGAAGTAGCGTTTGCCAGGGATAGGCGGCAGCTCGTCGTTATGACTTGGTTCCAGCATATGCCTCTACTCTGGCCTTCAATTTCTGGCCCGGACGAAAGGTGACAACACGGCGAGCCGTGATCGGGATTTCTTCGCCTGTTTTGGGATTGCGGCCCGGGCGCTGACGTTTATCGCGCAGGTCAAAATTGCCGAAACCAGACAATTTGACCTGTTCGTTGTCTTCCAGCGCGTGGCGGATTTCCTCGAAAAACAGCTCCACCAACTCCTTGGCTTCCCGCTTATTCAGGCCAAGCTCTTCATACAGACGTTCCGCCATCTCAGCTTTCGTCAGAGCCCCCATACGCTACTTCCTTAACGTGGCGTTGAACCTTTCTTCCAGCGAGGTGATGATGTTTTGCGTAGTTGTATTCACCTCATCGTCGTTAAGAGTGCGCGATGGATGTTGCCAGGTCAAGCCAACGGCAAGGCTTTTTCTATGTGGATCAATGCCTTTACCGTGATACACGTCAAACAGTCTGAGGTCCGTCAGCCACTCGCCAGCGGCCTCGCGGATGGCAGCGAGCACGGCTTCGGCCGGTTGCTCGCGATCCACCAGCAGGGCCAGGTCGCGGCGCACCTCGGGGAAGCGTGACAGTTCGCTGAACGCCGGCATGCGCCCGACGGCCACTTCCGCCAGTACCAGCTCGAAGAGGAACACCGGCTGATCCAGGCCCAGAGTCTTGGCCAGCTCCGGATGCATTGCACCGAGGAAACCAACCAGGCGCCCTCCCCGCTCGATACGTGCGGTCTGGCCCGGATGCAGGGCCGGATGCTCGCCCGGCACGAAGCTGAAGGCATCGGCGGCGCCGGCATAGCCCAGCAGCGCCTCGACATCGGCTTTGAGGTCGTAGAAGTCCGCGCTCTCACGGCCATTGGCCCAGGCTTCCGGCAGGCGACTACCGCTAATCACACCAGCCAGCATGGCTTCCTGCTTCAGGCCTTCAAGCTGGCCGATGAAGCGCAGACCGCTCTCGAACAGGCGCACGCGCGACTGCTGACGGTTGAGGTTGTGCTCCAGCGCCTTGACCAGGCCCGGCCACAGCGAGGAACGCATGGCGGCCATGTCGGCGGAGATCGGGTTGGCCAACTGCAATGGCGCCATGCCCGGATTGAACAGTTCGAACAGCTTGGGATCGATGAAGCTGTAAGTGATGGCTTCCTGATAACCGCGAGCGACCAGCAGGCGACGCAGGGCCGGCAGCTCGGCACGGGCCTCGGCCTTGGCCTGCGGGGCCAGGCGAGCCTGCGGGTAACGTACCGGCAAGCGGTTGTAGCCGTACAGGCGGCCCAGCTCTTCGATCAGGTCCACTTCCAGGCTGATGTCGAAGCGGTGGCTCGGCACGCTGACCTGCCACTGACCGGAGCCCTGGGCGACGGTGCTCAGACCCAGCGCGTTGAGCAGGCGCTCGACCTCGGCGTCGTCCATGTCCATGCTCAGCATCTGACTGATGCGCTCGGCACGCAGGGTGATCGGCGCGACGTTCGGCAGATCGGCAGCGCTGGCTACTTCGATGATCGGACCGGCTTCGCCGCCAACGATCTCCAGCAGCAGCGCAGTGGCGCGCTCCATGGCGTTACGCGCCAGCTGCGAGTCCACGCCACGTTCGAAGCGGTGCGAGGAATCGGTGTGCAGACCATAGGAACGAGCCTTGCCGGCCACCGAGATGGTGTCGAAGAAGGCGCTTTCCAGGAACAGGTCACGGGTCTTGTCGCTGACGCCGCTGTGCTCGCCACCCATCACGCCGGCAATGGCCAGGGCGCGGTTGTGGTCGGCGATCACCAGAGTGTCGGCGCGCAGACTGACTTCCTGGCCATCCAGCAGGACCAGCTTCTCGCCCTCTTCCGCCATACGCACGCGGATGCCGCCGTTGATCTCGGCGAGATCGAAAGCGTGCATCGGCTGGCCAAGCTCGAGCATCACGTAGTTGGTGATGTCGACGGCAGCGTCGATGCTGCGGATGCCGGAACGACGCAGGCGCTCGACCATCCACAGCGGGGTCGGTTTGGACAGGTCGACATTGCGGACGACGCGGCCCAGATAGCGCGGGCAGGCCTTGGAGGCCAGCACTTCGACCGGGCGCACTTCGTCATGCGCAGCCGCGACCGGGGCGACGGAGACCGCCGTTACCGGAGCGGCATAGATGGCGCCGACTTCACGGGCCAGACCGGCTAGCGACAGGCAGTCGCCACGGTTCGGAGTCAGGCCGATCTCGATGCTGGCATCGTCCAGACCGAGGTAGTCGCGCAGGCTCTGGCCGACCGGGGCGTCTGCTGCCAGCTCCATCAGGCCATTGTTGTCGTCGCTGACCTGCAGCTCGGAGGCCGAGCAGAGCATGCCCTGGGACTCCACGCCGCGCAGCTTGGCCTGCTTGATCTTGAAGTCGCCTGGTAGCTCGGCGCCGATCATGGCAAACGGAATCTTGATGCCGGCACGGGCATTGGGTGCACCGCAGACCACTTGGAAGGTGGCACTACCGTTGCTGACCTGGCACACGCGCAGTTTGTCGGCGTCCGGGTGTTGTTCGGCGCTGAGGATCTCGCCTACCACCACGCCGCTGAACTGGCCGGCGACCGGGATCACGGCGTCCACTTCCAGGCCGACCATGGACAGGCGGGCCACCAGTTCGTCGCGCGAAACTGCCGGGTTTACCCAGCCGCGCAGCCACTGTTCACTGAATTTCATGCTGTCTGTTCTCCTTAAGCGAATTCGATACGGGGCGTGCGGCTAGCGGAATTGCGCCAGGAACCGCAGGTCGTTATCGAAGAACAGGCGCAGGTCATTAACGCCGTAGCGCAGCATGGCCAGGCGCTCGACGCCCATGCCGAAGGCGAAGCCGGAGTACTTCTCCGGATCGATGCCAGACATGCGCAGAACGTTCGGATGCACCATGCCGCAGCCCATCACTTCCAGCCAGCCGGTCTGCTTGCACACGCGGCAACCTTTGCCGGAGCACATCACGCACTGCATGTCGACTTCGGCCGATGGCTCGGTGAAGGGGAAGAAGGACGGACGGAAACGCACGCCCAGCGGCTTCTCGAAGAACACGCGGAGGAACTCCTCGATGGTGCCCTTGAGGTCGGCAAAGCTGATGCCCTCGTCGATCAGCAGGCCTTCGACCTGGTGGAACATCGGCGAGTGGGTGATATCGGAGTCGCAGCGATAGACGCGGCCGGGGCAGACGATGCGGATCGGCGGCTGCTGCGATTCCATGGTGCGCACCTGGACCGGCGAGGTGTGGGTGCGCAGCAGCATGTTGGCGTTGAAATAGAAGGTATCGTGCATCGCCCGCGCCGGGTGGTGGCCAGGGATGTTGAGCGCTTCGAAGTTGTGGTAGTCGTCTTCGACTTCCGGACCCTCGGCCACGCTGTAGCCGATATGGGTGAAGAACTGCTCGACGCGCTCGAGGGTGCGGGTGACCGGATGCAGGCCACCGGAGGCCTGGCCGCGGCCAGGCAGGGTTACGTCAATACGCTCGGACGCCAGCTTCTCGGCGAGCAGGGCCTGCTCAAGCACGGATTTGCGGGCGTTCAGCGCATCCTGAACCGAATTCTTGGCAGCGTTGATCAGGGCGCCAGCCTGCGGACGCTCTTCGGCCGATAGCTTGCCGAGGGTCTGCATCAGGGCGGTCAATTCGCCCTTCTTGCCGAGATACTGAACCCGGAGCTGTTCCAGGGTGTTCACGTCTGCGGTGTTTTGCACGGCCTCTAGCGCTTGCGAGACCAATGCATCCAGGTTTTCCATGTACGGACTCCAGATACGAAATAGGGGAAGAGCTTTAAGGCTCTTCCCCTATCTTTGACGTTGCCACCGGGCGAACCCGGTGATTGTCGGGGGACTTAAGCCAGAACGGCCTTAGCTTTCTCGACAATCGCAGCAAACGCCGCTTTTTCGTTCACTGCCAGATCGGCCAGAACCTTGCGGTCGATTTCGATCGACGCTTTTTTCAGGCCAGCGATCAGACGGCTGTAGGACAGACCGTTGACGCGAGCACCAGCGTTGATACGAGCGATCCACAGAGCGCGGAACTGACGCTTGCGCTGACGGCGGTCACGGTAGGCGTATTGACCTGCCTTGATCACAGCCTGCTTGGCAACGCGGAACACGCGAGAACGCGCGCCGTAGTAGCCTTTGGCGAGTTTCAGGATTTTTTTGTGACGAGCACGAGCGATAACGCCACGCTTAACACGAGCCATGAGTAATTACCTCTAAAATATCTTGACCGAATTAACGAACGCGCAGCATGCGCTCGACTTTTGCCTTGTCCGACGGATGCATCAGTTCGCTACCGCGAAGTTGACGCTTACGCTTGGTGGACATTTTGGTCAGGATGTGGCTCTTGAAAGCGTGCTTGTGCTTGTAGCCGGCAGCAGTTTTCAGGAAACGCTTAGCCGCGCCGCTTTTGGTTTTCATCTTTGGCATGTTTGGTACTCCGCATTCATTAACAACTGATAACCATCAGGCCTGCCAGTGCCCGGGAGGTTATTTACGCTTCTTGGGAGCGATGACCATCATCAGCTGGCGTCCTTCCAGCTTAGGATGCTGTTCTACGGTGCCGATTTCGGCGAGGTCGGTTTCGACCCGCTTCAACAGCTCCATACCCAGCTCCTGGTGGGCCATCTCACGACCACGGAATCGCAAGGATACCTTGGCCTTGTCCCCTTCATTAAGGAAACGTACCAGGTTGCGTAGTTTTACCTGGTAATCCCCTTCTTCCGTCCCTGGACGAAACTTGATTTCTTTAATCTGCTGCTGATGCTGGTTCTTCTTAGCGACAGCGGCTTGTTTCTTCTTCTCGAACAGGTGCTTGCCGTAGTCCATGATCCGGCAAACTGGCGGGACGGCGTCAGCGGAGATCTCTACCAGATCCAGCTTGGCTTCTTCAGCCACGCGCAGTGCCTCATCAATCGAAACGATGCCAACCTGCTCGCCATCCGCGCCAATCAGGCGGACTTCACGTGCAGTGATGTTCTCGTTGATCGGGGCCTTCGGGACGGCCCGCTTATCCTGTCTCATTTCACGCTTAATAGTGATTACTCCGAATCTTGGCGACCACGCCGGGAAACCGCTTGCTTGAGCTGCTCGGCGAACTGTTCCAGGGGCATCGAGCCCAGGTCTACACCTTCGCGGGTACGCACAGCAACGGATCGTGTCTCAACTTCCCTGTCGCCGATAACCAGGAGATAGGGAACCTTGAGCAAAGTATGCTCGCGGATTTTAAAGCCGATTTTTTCGTTTCTCAAGTCAGACTTGGCACGGAACCCGCTTTGGTTGAGAGTTTTCTCGACTTCCAGAGCAAAATCGGCCTGCTTGTCGGTGATATTCATGATCACCGCCTGAGTCGGCGCCAGCCAGCTCGGGAACGCACCGGCATAGTGCTCGATGAGCATGCCGATGAAGCGCTCGAAGGAGCCAAGGATGGCGCGGTGCAACATCACCGGTCGCGTACGGCTGTTATCTTCGGCGATATAGTTGGCATCCAGGCGCTCCGGCAGGTTCGGATCGTACTGCAGAGTACCGCACTGCCAGTTACGACCGAGGCAATCCTTCAGCGTGAACTCGATCTTCGGACCGTAGAAAGCACCCTCGCCCGGCTGGTATTCCCAGGCCAGACCCGATTCGTTCAGCGCATCGGCCAGAGCAGTTTCAGCGCGATCCCACAGCTCGTCGGAACCTACGCGCTTGGCCGGACGAGTGGACAGTTTCATGGCGATATCGGCGAAACCGAAGTCGGCATACACCTGCAGAGTCAGCTTGATGAAGTCAGACGCCTCCTTCTTCACCTGCTCTTCGGTGCAGAAGATATGCGCGTCGTCCTGAGTGAAGCCACGCACACGCATGATGCCATGCAGCGCACCAGAGGCCTCGTTGCGGTGGCAGGAGCCGAATTCGGCCATACGCAGCGGCAGATCACGGTAGGACTTCAGGCCCTGGTTGAAGATCTGCACGTGGCACGGGCAGTTCATCGGCTTCACCGCGTAGTCACGGTTTTCCGAACTGGTGGTGAACATGTTCTCGGCGTAGTTCGACCAGTGGCCCGAGCGCTCCCAGAGGATGCGATCAACCACCTGTGGCGTGCGCACCTCGACGTAGCCATGCTCGCGCTGCACCTGGCGCATGTACTGCTCCAGCACCTGGTAGACGGTCCAGCCAGCCGGATGCCAGAACACCATGCCCGGCGCCTCTTCCTGCAGATGGAACAGGTCCAGCTGCTTGCCGATACGGCGGTGATCGCGCTTCTCGGCCTCTTCGATGCGCTGGATGTAGGCCGCCAGCTGCTTCTTGTCCGCCCAGGCAGTGCCATAGACGCGCTGCAGCTGCTCGTTCTTCGAGTCGCCGCGCCAGTAGGCACCGGAAATCTTGGTCAGCTTGAACGACTTAAGGAAGCGAGTATTGGGCACGTGCGGACCGCGACACATGTCCACGTATTCCTCATGGAAGTACAGACCCATGGCCTTCTCGTCCGGCATGTCGTCGATCAGGCGCAGCTTGTATTCCTCGCCACGCGCCTTGAACAGCTCGATGACATCGGCACGCGGAGTCATCTTCTTGATGACGTCGTAGTCCTTGTCGATCAGCTCGGCCATGCGCTTCTCAATGGCCGCCATATCTTCTGGCGTGAAGGGGCGATCGATGGCGATGTCGTAATAGAAGCCTTCTTCGATCACCGGACCGATCACCATCTTGGCGTTCGGATAGAGCTGTTTCACCGCGTGACCGACCAGGTGCGCACAGGAGTGACGGATGATCTCCAGCCCCTCTTCGTCCTTCGGCGTGATGATCTGCAGGGTCGCGTCATTCTCGATCACGTCACAGGCATCCACCTGCCTGCCGTCGACCTTGCCGGCCAAGGTGGCCTTGGCCAGACCGGCACCGATGGACTGAGCCACCTCGAGCACGGAAACGGGACGATCGAACGAACGCTGACTGCCGTCGGGAAGAGTAATGATGGGCATGGCGCCTCCTCTCCTAGTGGTGACCCCTACCAAAGGTCACATGGGCTGGGATGAGCCAGGAAGCGATCCGGCGGCGCGCCTGCCAGACGATGGCAGGAGCCTTGCGGCAAACCGGAACAGACCGCAGTCACTGGAGGTAAACGAATCGCGGATGCTTTCAGAAAGCCAAAGCCCTGACAAGCAGCCAATAAAAAAGGGGTCGTATTAACGACCCCTTTCGGATTTGGTAGGCACAATTGGACTCGAACCAACGACCCCCACCATGTCAAGGTGGTGCTCTAACCAACTGAGCTATGTGCCTGCAATGGAGGCGCATTTTAGGGATATTCGCCGGGGTGTCAACACCTTTTTTCGCTAAGCCTCTGAAAAAGTGGATTTTTTGCCGCACAGCGGCACGTTGAAAATTTTGCACAGAGGCTAGCCGGCGCATTTCGACTCGGGTAGCATCGGCTCATTCCGTAAAAAATAAAGAACATAGGTTCAAATATGGCGCACACTCCCTACCCCCAGTCCTACTACGCCGCTTCGGCCAATCCGGTTCCGCAGCGTCCGGCGCTGCAGGGTGAGACCGAGACCGATGTCTGCATCATCGGCGCCGGCTACACCGGCCTCTCCACTGCCCTGTTCCTGCTGGAGAACGGCTTCAAGGTCACCATCGTCGAGGCCGCGAAGGTTGGCTTCGGCGCCTCAGGCCGTAACGGCGGCCAGATCGTCAACAGCTATAGTCGCGACATCGACGTGATCGAGCGCACCGTCGGCCCGAAACAAGCCAAGATGCTCGGTGACATGGCCTTCGAAGGCGGCCGCATCATCCGTGAGCGCATCGCCAAGTACGACATCAAGTGCGACCTGAAAGACGGCGGTGTATTTGCCGCCAACACGCCGAAGCACATGAAGCACCTGGAGTCGCAGAAGAAGCTGTGGGAGCGCTACGGCCACACCCAGCTGGAGCTGCTGGATGAGAAGCGCATCCGTGAAGTAGTGGATACCGACACCTATGTAGGCGGCATGCTGGACATGAGCGGTGGCCACATTCACCCGCTCAACCTGGCTCTGGGCGAGGCCGCTGCGGTCGAATCACTGGGCGGCATCATCCACGAGCAGAGCCCTGCTATTCGCGTCGAGCGCGGCGCCAATCCAGTGGTGCATACCCCGGAAGGCCGCGTGAAGGCCAAGTTCGTGGTGGTCGCCGGCAACGCCTACCTGGGCAACCTGCTGCCGGAACTGGCCAGCAAGTCCATGCCGTGCGGCACCCAGGTGATCACCACCGAGCCGCTGTCCGATGAACTGGCCAAGAGCCTGCTGCCGCAGGACTACTGCGTCGAGGACTGCAACTACCTACTCGATTACTACCGCCTGACTGGCGACAAGCGCCTGATCTTCGGCGGCGGCGTGGTGTATGGCGCTCGCGATCCGGCAAACATCGAGGCCATCATCCGCCCGAAGATGCTCAAGACCTTCCCGCAACTGAAGGACGTGAAGATCGACTTCGCCTGGACCGGCAACTTCCTGCTGACCTTGTCGCGCCTGCCGCAGGTCGGCCGCATCGGCGACAACATCTATTACTCCCAGGGCTGCAGCGGCCACGGCGTGACCTACACCCACCTGGCTGGCAAGCTGCTGGCGGAAACCCTCCGTGGCCAGGCAGAGCGCTTCGACGCCTTCGCCAGCCTGCCGCACTACCCCTTCCCGGGTGGCCGCCTGTTCCAGGTGCCGTTCAGCGCCATCGGCGCCTGGTACTACAGCCTGCGCGACAAGCTGGGCGTGTAATACCGACCGCCAACGAAAACGGCGCCCAAGGGCGCCGTTTTTCATTGAGAGTAGAGACTCAGATGGCCAGGATCGCCTGAGCCAGTTGCATATCGTCCATCTGCAGGGTCGGCTGCTTGCCACGAACGTGCTGGAAGGCCGCTTCCAGATGCGCGCCACGGATGGCACCGGCGCTGGCCACGAAGCTGGCAGCATCGTCCTTGGCCTCGCGCACCACTTTGTCATCACCGAAGCTGGACGAGGTAACGTCGCTCGTACCCTCCACCGAGTTGACGATGCCATCGGTGGTCACCACGAAACTGGTAGCCCCTACCTGCAGGCTCAGCCCCATTGCCAGAACAGCCAGCCAGTGTTTGCTTTGCATGATGCGAACTCCTGTAAACTTGTAAATATGTAGATGCGGCCTCGGCTGACGAATGCCAGCGCCCTGATCAAGGTATAGCAGCCAATGAGCCTGTAACGCGAGCAGCAGGCTCCAGCAGACAGCAAGATCAGCGAGCCAGTTCAGGCACCTTGGCAATTACCGGCAATTTGAGATAGCGCATCACGTCGGCGTCTGATTTGAGACTGTCATCCAGAAACTCCACCACAAATGCCAGCCCAATCCCGCCGAACAGTCCCACCACCAATACACCCAGCAACACCAGCCAAAGCTTGGGGCTCACCGGGCGATTGTTGATCGCCCCCCAGTTCACTACCGAGACGTTGCCTATCTTGGCGGCCGCCTGGGCAGAGAGGAAGCGAGTCTCCTCAGTCTTTTCCAGGTAGAGCTTGCGAGTGTCGCGCAGCACATCCAACTGCTGCACCAGGCGCTTGTATTCCGCCTCCTGCGCATTCAGCACATTGAGCCGATCCAGTGCTTCGCGCTCCAGAGCCAACCAGTTGTCCAGGGCCTGGCGCAGGCCGGCCAGCTGCGAATCGCTCTTGAGCAGATCGTCACGCAGGCGTGCATAGAGGGGGTTGATACCCTTCTGCGAAGATGAATAGCGCTGCCCTTCCTGCTCCTTCAGCAACCTCTGCACCACGCCAATTTCCTCGCGCACAGAGCGCAAACGCGGGTCGTCGACCGAGAAGCGCTGGACGATATCGGCTTCCTGCCGCTGCAGGTCCGCCAATTGCTTGTTCATCTCACTGATGGAGAAGTTGTTGGCCGACTCGGCGCCCGATAACTGGGTAGTAGCAGGTACGGACGTCAGCTGGTCACGCAGCACCTGGTTCTGTCGCTCGGCCTGGCTCACCGAAACCTTGAGTACATCGATCTGTTTGCGCACATCGCCCAGCCGCTCCATTTGCTGGCTGCGCTGTTTATCGACATCGACGATCTGCTGGTCGCCTCGGAAGCGGTCCACGGCCTTCTCGGTATCCGCCAACTGGCTGTCCAGCAGCGCCAGCTGATCGGTGAAGAAACCCGCCTGCTCTCGCTGGTAGATGCGTACACGTTCGCCCAGGTACTGTTTAACCAGGGCATTGACTCCGTTGGCGGCTGCCTCGGGGACTTTGCTGCGCAGTGTCACCTCGATGATGTTCGAGCTCTTCACCGCCTCGGCACTGAGATCCTTGACGAAGCGGGTAACCGCCTGCCCCTCCACAGTGCGATCGGCCGAGAGCGGGAAGAAATAATTCTCCAACCCGTTGTATGCGCTTTTTGCCATCTGCACCCAGCCCTTGGGGGTATACCAGGGGTGGTTGACGTCAATACCTGGGAACAGTGCCTGCGGCGTCAGCTCCTGCACCACCTTCTGCGCCAGGTCGACGCTGGTGAGGATGCCCGACTCGGAGTGCAGCTGCTCCTCCCGCACCACCGACATCATCGGTGTACGGAACTGGCTGGAGGCCAGCACCGGCATATAGATGTCTTCCTGGCCGATACGCACCAGCAGGCGCGCGGTTGACTCGTAGGTCGGAGACACCAGCTTGAGACCGGCGTAACCACCGATCACAGCAGCGAGGAAGAAGCAGCCAATCACCAGGCGGCGCTTGAAGAGGACGTTGAGGATATCGCGGAGATTCATGGCGCACTCACCTGGTTGACTTCATTGCGCAGGGCCTCCGCAGCGGGACGCTGGGTGCCATTGGAACGGAACACCCCGAAGGTCCCAAGACCATCCGGGGATGGGTAGTCCTCGAGCGAGAACCAGTAAAGACGCTGTACGTTGGCGGCAAGCTCGCCCTGATTGCCCTGGCCGAAGGGCTTGTCGGTGAGACGAAGCTCGACGAAATCCACCGTATCGCGCAAGCGTCTGGCTTGCTCCGCGTCGGTGACACCGAGACGGTTGTCGGCCACGAAGTAGCCCATCTCGGTGATCCAGATCGGCTTACCCGGATACCCCTTGAGCGTCATCATCAGCTGCAGGTTGAAGACCTTGCCCAGATACCCCGGATCGTTGTGACTGCCCACCACGCCAAGGGCGGCGTACTCAGAATCGTCGTCATCCATCTCGTCGGGCTCACGCACACCATCCCACCAGTCGAACAGGTAGGGATGCACCGCCATGATGTCGAAGGTATCGCCATAGTGCGGATCGGCCTCCCACAACTGCCAGAAGAAGATCAGATCCGACTTGGATAGCCCCGCATGCACCAGCTTGGCCGCGGGCCGCAGCGCACGGGTCTCCCGCTGCACCAGGCGCATCAGGCGGGTGAAGGCAGCCGCATCCGGCTCCGGCCCCCAGAAATTCTTGATGTTCGGTTCGTTCCACACCTGCCAGTAGAGGATCGGTGTGAAAGGCACTTTGGCCTTGCCGCCCGGGCCATAACGCTCGATGCAGGCTTTGAGGAAGCGTGCATAGTCGGCAAAGGCCTCTTCCTTGGGAGCCATCTCGTAGACATCGGTCGGCTTGCTCTCCGGGCGCAATGCCCAGTTCGGCGCGTAGTGGACGATAGGTAGCAGCTCGATCCCTTCCTCATGCGCAACCCGCACCAGGGTATCCATGCTGCGCCAGTTGTACTTGCCGCGAGTCGCCTCCACACGGCGCCACTCCCAATCCAGCCGCACCTGGGTCACGCCCAAGGCGCGCGCCTTCTGGAAACGCTTGCGCAGAGTCGGCTCGTCACCCGGTCCCCACATGGCATTGATGCCGATGGAAAGTGGTTCGGCTTGGACATGCGGGAGCGCCAGCAGCAGGCACAGCAGCAGTATCCAATGCCGGACCACACCATACGGTGCAAGGCGGTCCGTCGTGTTCATCAGTTGTCTCCGTCGCCATCCCGATCGATGATGTAGTTGACGCCGAAGCCCAGCTGCACGCCCTTGAACAGCACCAGATCGGTGATGTACTGCTGTACCCACTTGTTGGCGTTGGCAATTGGCGACCGCGGTATGTAGACGATGTCCGACGGTGTAAGGGCGACCTGCAGATCCGGACGACCGGCGGCGATAGCCTCGTCGCTCAGGTCCAAGTGGTAGGGGATAGGCTCGCCCTGGCTGCCCTTGCGGATCAGCACGATGGACTCCATGTTGGCCGTCGGCAGCGTTCCACCCACCCTGTAGATCGCCTGCATCACCGACATGCCGCTCTCCAGGGAAACCACCTGGGGCACGGCCACTTCGCCGCCCACGTAGGCGCGGAAGCCCTTGAAGGAGCGCACGATCACCGAGATCGCCGGATCCTTCAGGTGCTTGGCGTATTTCTCCGTCAGCAGGTCATCCACCTGCTGCGGCGTCAGGCCGGCCACTTTCACATCATCGACCAGCTGCAATGAAATGTAGCCGTCGGGGCGCACCACGGCCGTGTCATTCAGCTCCTGGGTGTAAAAGAACTTGATATCCAGGTCATCCCCAGGGCGGATGTAGTACTGCTGGTCCGGCACCAAGCCGTCCTGGCCGACCAGTGCCAACCCATCGGCGCCCGGCATGTTTTCGACTTCGATGGATGTACATCCCCCAGCCAGCAAAGCTGCCAGCAGCAGGAAAACCCTGCCTCCCCCCAGTACCGCCATAACGGATAGTCCCTTCGCAAGAATGATTGATCGCTTCACAACCAGCGGTACAGCCAGTCGGGAATGAAGTTGAGGCTGCGATTGAGCACCAGGCCGAGCAGCTCCCCGCCACTCTCCTGCAGACGCCGTGCCGCATATTGCGCAACCTGGCGACGCGTGCGATTGGCCTGGGCCACCAGCACCACACCGCTCATGCACTTGGCAGCCACCATCGCCACCGGCGACTGGGTAGGCGGAGGCATATCCCATAGCACCAGGGCGAAGCGTTGGTTGAGGCGCTCGAACAAGGCTTCGGTGTCCGCGTTGCCGATACCGAACAGGCGCAGGGCATCCGCCAGAGAGAGGCCAACCCGGGCCACCGAGCGTCCGGGGCTGCACAGACGATCGAGGTCGCCCTCCAGCCCCTCGCCTGCCGGCGCCTGTTCGGACACCTCCACCACCAGCACCTGACCGAAGGCCGCCGCCAGCTCTTCGGCGGCCTGCTGGGTAATGAAGCTGGCGCCGACCCGGCGGGCGACGCCAACGAACATCAACTGATTGAACTGGCGCTCACGAGCCTCCCGCAGGACCCGGGCCATGAGCTCCTGCATCGGCTGCGCCAGGCGACGGTCCTCGGCGGGCAGCGGCAGGGGTTGAGGATTGACAGCGTTCATGGTGTTCCCTTCAGGCCTTGCTCAGGCGTTTGCCGATTTCGATGATGGGTTTCTCCAGCAGCACATGGGCTGCCATGCCCACAGCCAGGGTCGCCAGGAAGGAGGCGACCACCAGCATCCAGGCCGTACTGGCCGAGGGCATCAGATAGAGGTACAGCGTGCCGAACACCCCCAGCACAAAGGGATGGGTCAGGTAGATGGAGTAGGACGCATCGCCCATGCGAACCATGATGTCGCGCTGGGTCCACTGACGCCCTGCCTCACGCTGCACTTTCTCGCGGTTCAGCAGCGTCAGCAGCAAGAGGCTGTATGCGCCACCAAAAGCCAGCACCCGTATGGGGTTTTCCTGGTTGATCTCGCCGGACTCGGCGAACAGCATGCCCAGCACAACCAGAACGGCGGCGAGAGCCAGCGGGCGCCACTGACCGAAGCGGCGCAGCCACTCCCAGTGGCGATAGACCAGCGCCCCCATGGTGAACTGCAGCATGTACAGCGACAGCACATGGAAGTCCCAGAAGCTCACACCACCCCATGCCTGCAGGCACCACTTGCCAAGCGCCAGAGCCGAGAGCCCGAGCATCACCGCCAGTAGCCAGCGGGAACCGAGGAAGCGGGCTACCAGGAACACCGTGGCGTAGAACACCAACTCGTGCTCTA
Source organism: Pseudomonas sp. Gutcm_11s (assembly GCF_028649395.1). GTDB lineage: Bacteria > Pseudomonadota > Gammaproteobacteria > Pseudomonadales > Pseudomonadaceae > Aquipseudomonas. The sequence continues at coordinate 70,729 of NZ_JAQSUW010000002.1, forward strand.
CCGTCCAGCCCACGAACAGCAGCGGCAAGCGCTCCTGCGGCAACATCAACAAGGACTGCGTGACCGATCCCCAGTCATGCTCTCCCGAGCCCATGGTCATGCTCGGGTTGTACAGCCAGAGCATCACCAGCAGGCCGGTAAAGAACATGTACAGCGGGAATATCCTGAAGAAACGGCTGATCAGCCAGCGCCGCGGCTCGAAGCGCGTGGTAAAGGTGATATAGGACATGATGAAGCCGCTGATCACGAAGAACATGTCCGGCGCCGAATAGCCCAGACGGTCGATGTACAAGCGCCCGGCCTGCTCCCAGCCAGGCAACTTGTGGGCCACGTCCAGCGCGTGAACGATCAGCACCATGAACACTGCAAGCCCACGCAGACGCTGGACGCTGAGCAGCTCCCCACGGTGCACCACTGCCGGAGACAGGGCACGCCCGTAGAGGTCACTGACACTCCGCAGCAGGGTGGTCATCGACGGGCCAGCAGCAAGGGCTGGGATTCGCCCTTGACCGTTTTGATGGAGACCTCGCTGAAACCGATACGCTTGCACAGGTCGATCAGGTAACTCGACTCGTAGGCGACCGCCGCCTCGGGGTTGGCCAGCGACTCCACGGCGGCAGCGCCGATGCGATGGGCGAAGGTATGGCGGGTCATGAAGGTAGGCGGCGGGAAGTCCAGGCAGAACACGTACATGGCCATGCAACTGCCCGGCCGCAGGATGCGGAAGGACTCTGCGCAGTAGTTGTGCAGCTCCTCCTCCAGCAGGTGGGTGTAGAGGGAGGTAGAGAACACCAGATCGGCGCTCGCGTCGTCCAGGGGGATCGAGTAGAAGGCCTTGCGCCCAGCCTCGTTGCGATAGGTAGCGCTGCTGTGGGTGGACTTGATGAAGTTGAAGCGCTCTGCGTCGAAATGATCGCGACACCAGGCGAGCATCTCGTCGTCGATATCGATGCCGGTGTAGTGACCGGTGAAGCGCTCTCCCTTGAAGTCGTAGTCGCGCATGTGATGGGCGTAGCGACCGCAGCCAACGCCGATGTCGACGATGTGCGAGTCCAGGCCGACAAAGCCCTTCTCCATCATGTAGTACCAGAAGTTACGCGCGGCCGTCAGGTAGACGATCTGGTTGTGGAACAGCTTCGAGCCGGCACCGATGCGTACGCGCATGTAGTTCGGCGGCAGGTTGCGGAATTCCTGGAAGAGCAGCCCTGGCATGACGTCACCCAGCGACAGCACATGCTTGAGAATCGGGTTGTAACTCAGCGTGGCGAGCGAGGGGGCCAGCTTTCTTGCCCAGCGGATCATCATGGGAACAGCTCCTCCATCTTCAGCCCCGGGGACAGTTCCACCGAGATCAGGTTCTTGTATAGGTCGAGCAATGTGTCCAGGTGGCGGCTGCGGGTATGATTGCGCGCGACCAGTGAGCGGGCCTCGCGCCCCAGTTCTACCAGGCTGGAAGCCTCGTCCATGGCACGCTGCAATGTCTCGGTCAGGGAGGCGGCGCTGACGCTCCTGGTGAGAAAGCCGGTGCGCCCATCCAGCACATAGTCGGGAATGCCGCCCACCGGAAAGGCCAGCACTGGCGTCTCGAAGGCCATGGCCTCGATCCCGACCAGTGGGCCCGGATCGTCCCAGACCGAGGGCAGCACGAAGAGGTCGGCGCGACGGTAATAGCCGGCCAGACGCTCCTGGGTCAGCCACTCGATGAACTCAATGCGCTCGGCGATGCCCAGCCTTTGAGCCAGTGCACGTGCAGCCGGCAGGCGCGGACCGGACGACACGGATACCAGTCGCCAGTCGCCCTGCACACCAGCCAGGGCGCGCACCAGTACTTCAAGACCCTTGCCCTTGACCGCCTGGCCGGTGAACAGCAGATGCAGGGGCCGATCACGCCCCGGCACTCCGTCATGCTTGTCATCGCCCATGGGCAACACGCCCAGGGCCTGCTGATCGAAGCGGCTGAAATAAGGCACCACCCTCACCCGCTGTTCGGTGAAGCCGTTCAGCAACAGCACACGACTCATGTGCCGACTGCCCACCACCGAGGCCGAGAAAGCCTGATAGGCAGCGCGCTCTTCCAGTTTGCCCGGCAGGTCCTGCAGCGCAGGCAGGCGTCCTCCGCTCCGGGACGGGCCAACCAGGCAACCTTGCAGGGCGCAGCTCCAGCCCAGGGGCTTCTGGCAACGGTCGCCCGGGAAACGCCGGCGGCCGCGCCGCAGGCACATGGAGGTGTAATCGTGGAAGGAGCGCAGCAGCGGCACACCTAGGCGCGGCAACAAGCGCAGCAGCGGCAGGTCACTGCACAGGTGCAGATGCAGCAGGTCCGGACGCCAGACTTGCAGAGCCGCCAGTGCTTCCTCGGCCGCACCGAGCTGGGTCAGCCCGGCCTTGGTCAGGGGCAGCAGGGTCACTCCACGGCAGTCGAGGAACTCCGGTACCACTCCACCACCATGGGCCAGCGCGACGCTGTGACCGCGCTCGGCGCAAGCACGAGCCAGCTCTAGCACGTAGTTGGGCAAACCACCTATGGTCAGGGTCTCCACCAGCAGGAGTATCCTCATCGGGCCTCCTCCAGCCGTGCCAGACCGACTGCCTCGGCGCGACTGTCGCTCAGCCCCAGACCAAGCAGCACCACCAGCAGGAAGTGCATGTTCTGCAGCAGGAGCATGTCCACCGAGGCGAACACCATGTAGGCCGCCAGCGTACCGATCGCCGCCAGGGTGAAAGGGGCTGCGTCATCCTTCAGGCGCTCGCGCCAGCGCCGGGCCAGTGCGCGAGCCACGATCACGAGAAACGCCACATATCCCAGCAGGCCCAGCAGGCCCGTGCCCGCGAGTATTTCCAGGTAGGTGTTGTGGGCATGCAGGGAGGCGTAGCCCAGTTCCACATTCAGGGTCACGCTGCGGGCAAAGAACTCGTCACGGAAATTGCCCAGCCCGACGCCCAGCAGCGGGTTGTCCTTGAACACATCGAACACCACGCCCCAGATGATCAGGCGATCCAGCACCGCTTCGGGTCGCCCCGGCACGAGGCCGGCAAGGGTACCGTCCCAGGTGGGGGATAGCGCCAGCACCGCCAGCAGGCCCAGCGCACCGAACAGCCCTGCCAACACCAGCCAGCGCAGCAATCCTGGGCGCAGTACCAGCTGCATGACCAGCACCAGGGTCAACGCCCCCAGCAAGCCGCCCCTGGACTTGGTCGCGGCCAGGCCGGCCAGGCACACCAGCAGGCACAGCCCCGCCAGCAGTCGCAACCAGGGACGAGGTGACAGGAACAGGTGGGCGATGGCCACGCTCATGCACATCACCAGGTACATAGCCAGGCCTTGTGCACCACCGAAGGCACTGCCCGCCCGCCCGGAGATGTCGAATGTATGGCGGATCTGCGCCAGGTCACCCTCGGGAATGGGCACTGGAATACCCAGCATACCGGTGATACGGGTGCCATTGCTGGCCAGCTCGTAAAGCCCGTCCACGGCGAACAGGCAAGGCACCAGCAGCAGGGTCAGCGCGACAAAAAGCCAGAAGCGCGGATCGGGGCGGAACACCAGCATCAGCAGCGGCAGCACCATGAACCATTCGACGATACGCAGCAGCTGCTTGAGGCTGTTGCCCTGGGCGATCGAACCCACCTGAGCCAGGCAAATGGCAATCAGAAATGGAGTGATCGCGCGCACCAGAATGGGTGCGCGCCAGCGCTCCAGTCGCGGCCCCTCTTCGCGCATCAGCATGAAAGGCCAGAGCAGGCACCAGATCACCAGCAGACCATCGGCGGCGTTGACCGGGATCCCACCCAGAGCTTTCTGAATCGGGATGGCCAGGCTGATCACGAAGGGAACCAGCACCAGCCCCGGATGCCGACTCAGCAGCAGCGCTCCACCCAGCCCCAACCCCAAGGCCATGCCTGGCAGTGGATAGAGCGTCGTGAGCAGCGCCAGGGCGAAGCCCAGCGGGAATGCCAACACCACCCCACGGCGAGCGATGCTGCCGTGTTCGGTGAGCCAGGCCTCAGACGCCACGCCCGGCCTCCTCGGCAAAAGGATTCATACCCATCACCCGCAGGTTGGAGCGCAGCAGGGCCAACGCGCCTTCTCGGCGCTCCGGTGCCAGATACAGCAGGGCTGCCCTGGCGCTGCCCAGCATCATCACCAGGTCGGTAAACAGCTTGAGCAGGCACAGCTCCCACAGTGCTCGGTGCTTGCGGTACAGGCGATAGCGGCTGCGACGCAGCTCATAGCGCATGCGCAGGGCAGTGGCACTCAGCTCCGGACGAGCCCGCTGGCCGCTGGGTGCCCTGCCCGAGGAGCGTCCGCCATGGTGCAGCACCCGAGCATCGGGCAGCAGCCACAGGGACCAGCCGGCGTTGCCGGCACGAGTGCACCAATCCACGTCCTCGTCGTACATGAAGAAGCCTTCATCCAGCACACCAACGCTGATCAGCAACGAACCGCGGATCATCATGCAGGCGCCATGCAGGCGTTCCAGAACCACGGGGGCCTCCTGGCCCTCGGCCGGAAACTGCGGACCGCGCAGGGCACGGCGGACCATCTCAAGCGGCGTCGGGAAGCGGCAGGGATAGTCCTGGTCGGCACCATCCGAGGCGTTCACCACCCGACCACTGACGGCCCCTACCTGCGGGTTCTGGTCCAGCGCCCGGATCATGCGGTCCAGGGTGCCGGCCTCGACCAGTGCATCGCTGTTCAGCAGCAGCACGTAGTCGCTGCGGCAGTCACGCAGTACCAGGTTGTTACCTGCGGCGAAGCCCAGGTTGGCTCCAGCATCGACTAGACGTACGTCCGGGTGCGCGGCGCCGATGAGCGTCAGGCTGCCATCTCCGGAATCGTTGTCCACCACCGCGATCTGCAAAGCCACATTGGTGGGTGCGAACTGTTTGAGAGAGTCGATGCACTCCACCACCAGCGCCGGAGTCTTGTAGTTAACGATGGATACCGTCAGCGTCGCGCTCATGTCGCCGCCCCTCCCTCTTCGCGCAGGCGCGCACCCAGCGCCCGGCAGTATGCCCGCAGGAAATCCTCGCCCAGCCCAGCAACCCCAAAGGCCTCATGGCTCCGCTGCATGTCCAGCCAGAAACCGTCATGCTCGCGCAAATCGCTTACCAGCAATTGGCCAGAACCGTGGCCCTCGATAAGCCATTGGGCGATTCGCCCGGTGGCCGTGCCGTGACCGGCGCCGAGGTTGTACAACCCCGGCCTCAGTCGCGACACAATCTGAGGGAGCCAGGACGCCAGGATCTCGACCGGCAGGAAGTCGCGTTCGACGAAGGGGCTCATGTCCAGCACGATCCGCGCATCCCCGACCAGGCTACGCGACGCCATGGCGAAGAAGCTGCGTCGCCCCTCCTCCAGCTCGTAGCCACAGACGTTGCTCAGCCGCAGCACAGTGAGGCGATCCCCGAGCAAGGCCGCCAGCGCTTCCTCGCTGTGCAGCTTGGCCATCCCGTAAGGATTGACTGGTTGCGTCGGCAGGGCTTCGTGCAAGCGCCCTCCAGCCCGGGCCGGACCATAGACCATGCGCGAACTGAGCATCAGGTAGCGCACCTCGGGGCGGCTCAGCAAGCGCTCACCCAGCTGCAGGTCGATGTCACGAGAGGCGCTGTAGGGCTCGCGCTTGAGGGAGTCGTTGAAGGCGCAGTTGATCAGGCAATCCACACCCTCCAGCCAGTCATCCTCCAGCAGCGCCTGGCGCCAGCCGACGAAGCGCCAGCCGGCTGCTTCCGGGCGCGCCTTCAGCGCCCGGCCGATGAAGCTGCCCTGCCCTACCACTGCCACCGTCATGGCTGGCTCCAGAAGTAGGCATGCATGCTCAGGCGCTGCCGCCAGCTCAGCGGCAGCAACCGATAGCGCTGCCCCAGAGCGAAGCCCAGGTATTTGCAGAAGGTACGCGTCAGCACACCGATCACAGCCAGTGGCTGCAACGGGCTAAGCGCCGCCGACAGCTCGCCGCGTAGGAAACGCATGCCTTCGCCCGAGGACGCCAGACGCACCCGACTCAACTCATCGTCCATGGCCATCAGGGTGCCGATATCGAAATAACGCCGCAGCTCCTGCGCCAAGCTGTAGGCATGGCTATGCACCGCCAGCGCCAAGGGCTGATAGACGCGCACGCCGCCGCGCTGGAGCAGGCGCAGGGCCGCGGCCATGTCCTCACCCATGGGCAACGCTTCGGGGAAGCCTCCGGCCGCCTGTAGCGCCTGACGCCGATAAGCAGAGAAGGAGTTGGAGCAGAACACGGCCTTGATGCCACGCGATGCCAGATCAGCCATACCGGTTCGATCCGCCACGGCCGGGTAATTGAACTCCCTGGCGAAGCGCTCGGCGAGTTTCGATCCTGGCCGGGGCAGCTGGCGGCCATAGACCAGCGCCACCTGTGGATCGTCGAAAGGCTCCAGCAGTTGTTTTAGCCAATCGGCGCCCTGCGGGCAGGCGTCCTGAGTGAGAAACACCACGAACTCGCTGTCGGCACACAGGGACAACCCAAGGTTGCGGGTGCTGCCGTGGCCGAACTCGCTGCGGCGAATGGCATGTAGCTCGAAGCCGGCAGCCCGGATGAGTTCGGCGCTGGTGTCGCTCGATTCCGAGTCGATGAACAGCACCCGGCGCGGTGCCTCGGGTAACGCCGCAAAAGCGGCAAAGAGACCCGGCAGGTAGCGCTCAGCGTTGAGCGTGAGGATCACCACGCTGCTGCGTGCCACGACATCAGAACGCATTCTTGCCTCCAAAGCCGCCCAGCACGGTCTTCAGCACGATCCACAGGTCCAGCTCGATGGACCAGTTCTGGATGTATTGGATGTCATAGGAGAAACGCTCGGTCAGGTGCTCCTCGGTGAAGGTGTTGCCACGCAGGCCATTGACCTGGGCCCAACCCGTAATGCCGGGGCGCACCTTGTAGCGTTCGACGAAATCCTGCACCACTGCCTCGTAGGTACGGTCGCCGGCTTTCACGCCCGGTGGGTGTGGTCGTGGCCCGACCACCGACATATGCCCCAGCAGCACGTTAATGAACTGGGGAAACTCATCGAGGCTGGTGCGCCGGAGGAACTCGCCCACCCGGGTAACGCGACTATCGCCACGCTCGGTGAGACGGATTTCCTTGCTCGCACCATCCGGATCGTGAGTCATGCTACGGAACTTGTAGATGCCAAACAGCTGGTTGCGCAGGCCGTAGCGCTGCTGGCGGAACAACACCGGACCAGGGGACTCCAGACGGATAGCGAGGGCGATCAGCAAGCCCAGTGGGAGGAAGGCAAGTAGTGCCGTGGCGGAGAAACCGATATCGAACAGACGCTTGAGCAGCCGCCCCTCTACCGGCAACCGATTCATACCCAGCAGCATCATGCGGTGCGGCCCCTGCTTGGGCCAGTTGGCGAAGGCATGCCGCAACACTGGCACCTCGGGCGCCAGGTAGACGCTGCCCAACTGGGTCCGTAGCAATGCGGCCAGTTCGTTGACGCGAACTCCGGCACTGTTGGGCAGGGCGATTACCACACCATCTATGTCACGAGGCAGGCTGCCCAGTTGCGAGGTATTGGCCAGCAGCGGCACCGGCAGGCTAGCCGGATCGATACGCGACTGGCGGTCCTCAATGAAGCCCACTACCTCGATATCCGGCTCATGCAGCGCCATGTGACGCGCGATGGCTATGCCCTGTTCTCCGGCGCCGACTATCACCAGCCGGGTGCTGTAGTTCCAGTGGCGCGCCAGGCGCTCCAGCAGGAGCCGCCCGCCGAGGGAGAACACCAGCACCAGCAACAGCAGCGCCACAAGAAGATGGATCGACAATAGCGGGTGCCCGGCCAGCAGCAGCAGGCACTGCAGTGCAGCGACCGCAATAACGGCGTTGAGCAGCGCGCTGGTGAGTTTCAGAGCCAAGTCTGCTCCGGGCTGGCCCAGCCCCTTGTAGGTACGTACCGGCATCGACATGCCGAACAGAACTAGGAACACGGCCCACAAGCGCAGCTCATCGCGCAGCCCTGCGGGCTCGCCACCTACCAGCAGCAGCAGCGTCAGCACCGCGAGGAAACTGGCGACGCCATGCACCAGGCGCAGCAACAAAAGCTCCACGCGCGCCAGCGCTGCCGCATCGAAACGGCGGCTAGCAGTCTTCCCTTCTTGCGCCACATTCTCGACACGCAGCCTCAGCGCACGCCGAACGGCCCCCATCGCCTCGCTCGAACCCATGGTCTCTCTCGGAATCTGTCGTTCACGGGGCGCCGCTCTGATCGAGACGGCGCGACCATCACTGGTTCAGACCTGCGCGACTTCGCGGGCAGCCACCAGCGCACCCAGTGCCGGCAGCATCAGCTCTCCAGGAGTGCCGAACAGCTCGGGGTAGCGATCCAGATTCGAGGCGTACCAATCCACCAGCATGCCTAGGTCATCCTTGAGGCTGTGCTGGGGCTTCCAGCCCATGTTCTGCAGCTTGTCCCATGAGATGGAGTAACGGGCATCGTTGAAAGGACGATCCGGCACGAACTCCACCACCTCGTCGAGGCCTCGGCCGAAATGGCCGCACAGCATCTCGGCCATCTGCAGGTTGGTGTACTCCTCGCTGGTACCGATGTTGTAGGTCTGGCCGATCTCACCCTGCTCGGCGACGAACAGCACCGCGCGCGCGAAGTCTCGCGTGCTGAGGTAGTGCCGACGATTGCTGCCATTGCCATGCAGCGGCAGGCGCCGGCCGGTCAGCAGGTGGCAGATGAAGCGCGGAATGATCTTCTCGGGGAACTGGCGGATGCCATAGAGGTTGTTTGCCCGGATGATCACGATGGGCTCGTGGTAGGACTGTATGTAGCCCCGCAGAATCATCTCGGCCGCAGCCTTGGAGGAGGAGTAGGGGTTGGTGGGCCGCAGCACATCGTCTTCGGCCGCCGCGCCATGCATGACCTCGCCATAGACTTCGTCAGTGCTGACATGCACCACTTTGGGCACTCGCTCCTGGCGGCAGGCCTCCATCAGTGCATGAGTGCCCAGAACGTTGGTGCGGGTGAACTCCAGAGAGTTGCCGAAGGAATTGTCCACGTGGCTCTCCGCTGCCGCATGGATCACTAGGCTGGCATCTTTCACCACCCGGCGACACAGCTCCAGATCCGCCACGTCACCGACCAGCAACTGAGCACGGTTGGAGAACACATGGTGGGAAATGTTTCTGACATCCCCCGCATAGGTCATCTTGTCCAGGATGACCACACGGGCATCCGGGTACTTCAGACAAGCCTCATCAACGATATGTGACCCGGCGAAACCGGCACCACCCGTAATTACGATCTTGCGCATGCAAAGTCCCTCCCCGGCAACTTTCCGAACACGGAAAGCCGAGCGTGATACCCATTATCAAAAATGGAGCTTTAGTTGAGTCGCACCTCAGCGCTTTTAACTTTCGCCCACTAGAGCAGTTAAAATTGACGCCATTTTTTTATCGTTATTATTTAAAGCAGTGCGCGACATCAACGGTTAGCTACACGCACCCAGAAAAAACAAACCAGCATCAGCAGACCAGCAAAATTCACGCCAGCGTATATGTGTGAAAGCCCATTTGAAGACAGGAAATTCCACGACAAAAAGCTAGCAAGCACTATCAGCAACAACGAAGTCGCATGATAGAGCAGGTTTGTGACGGGTATTCGAGCCGCCAACAGCGCCAACTGCAAGGGAGCTGCCAATGCAATGAACAACCCGCCTAAGGCCAGATAAAAAAGCGAGGCCTCCCCCGCCCGATATCCGTCTCCATAGAAGAGCGCCAGCAACGCGCCACCTTGCAGCCAGACGAGCGACACAAATACCAAGGCAGGCCCCATGAACAGCAGCGCCACCTTCCCTACGTATCGCGACAAAGCCTTGGGCGCCATCACCTGATAGCGCTCCATGAACCTCGGGCGAAAATAATTGGTCAATCCGATCAGCAGCGGATTCAGCAAATTCGCCAGCGCCATACACGCCGCAAAAATCCCGGCTCCCGCAGCCCCAGCCTTAGCCAAAACTAGCCAGGGGTAGAGCTGCGCCCCAGCCACATGGCATGTCGTACCCAGAATCAACCAGCGACCGTACTGAAAGTACTGACGCAACCAATACCGCGTCTCCCGCCCCCAGCCAGCCCTGAATTCAATGCTTAAGTGCCTGAAAAACAGAAAGATAGAGAAAGCTATCGCAACAGTAATCGCTACATAAGCTGTGGCGGCAGACAGATACCCCGTGACACCTAGAACGAAGACTAAAACAACTTGCAGGCCAGATGAAAGCACATCATTGCAAAATGCCATCGTCAATTTATTAGCGACATGTAAATGACGCTTAAACATTTCCCTGAAGGCAATAGCCAATAGTGCAAATGGCAAGGAGATAACAACACTCTCCAAACTCTGCACACCGGAAAGAAAGAGAATAGGAACACTCAGCCCCAAGACTACCGACAGGCCAAATACCCCGCAGTAGGCAGCCATAAGCATGGAGCTGCGTCGCGCAGGAGCACTTGAGTAGAAGTAGGTATAGGGCGTTGCCAGCAGGGCATCACTTATACAAACAGTCAGGAAGCAGAACGAGTATGCGACAGCGTAATAGCCAAGCTCCGCCTGCCCACCCCAGCGAGCAATAAGCAAACCAGTCAGAAAAGTTGAAATGCTTTGTGCCGCCTGCCCTGACAGCACGAACATCGCCCCCCCCAGATGCGCACGCATCCAAGCCAGGTATCTCGCCCCCATACGCCCCAACACCCCTATGCACGACTACCTAACTAACGGAAACTGCTGCGCCTCACCCAAGACTGCCAGCAGAACGACTGGCCCTCTGTACCATTGAAATGGGCTAACCAATAGAGAGTCGCCCACAGGATAGAAGGCACATAGCCACCAAACCAGCCCCGCCATCCACTACCGCTTGGCTCTCAAGTCCATTCGCACCACAAGTCGAGCTCAGATCCAATTCCGCAGACCGCTCTCAGGTTACTCGACTACCATCGCCGCCCTGCAAAGCCCCTTCTACCCCCACCTGAACACATGCCCCGCCGGCCTGCACCGCAGCTTTCCTGATAGAATCCCGCCCTTCGCGCACTGGCGAGCCTGCCGTCCGCTCTTGCACCTCTGCTTTCCGATCGCCGCCATGCCCCTAAAATCAGCTTCAACCGCAGACACCCAGCGCCCGCCACTCTGCCGCCGCTTCTCCGTCGCCCCCATGATGGACTGGACGGATCGTCACTGCCGCTACTTCCTGCGCCAGCTGTCCAGCCAGGCACTGCTCTACACCGAGATGGTCACCACCGGCGCCCTGCTGCATGGCGACACCCAGCGCTTCCTGCGCTACCACGACTGCGAGCACCCGCTGGCCCTGCAGCTGGGCGGTAGCAATCCTGTCGATCTTGCCGCCTGCGCACGCCTGGCCGAGGAGCATGGCTACGACGAGGTCAACCTGAACGTCGGCTGCCCCAGCGACCGGGTGCAGAACAACATGATCGGCGCCTGCCTGATGGGCCACCCGCAGCTGGTGGCAGACTGCGTCAAAGCCATGCAGGACGCGGTGAAGATTCCAGTGACGGTCAAACACCGCATCGGCATCAACGGCCGCGACAGCTACGCCGAGCTGTGCGACTTCGTTGGTACCGTACGCGAAGCCGGCTGCACCAGCTTCACCGTGCATGCACGCATCGCCATCCTCGAGGGCCTGTCGCCCAAGGAGAACCGCGAGATTCCGCCGCTGCGCTATGAGGTGGCGGCGCAGCTCAAGCAGGACTTCCCGGACCTGGAGATCATCCTCAATGGCGGTATCAAGACCCTCGAGGAATGCCAGGCCCACCTGCAGACCTTCGATGGCGTGATGCTGGGCCGCGAGGCCTATCACAACCCCTACCTGCTGGCGCAGGTCGATCAGCAGTTGTTTGGCCTGGACAAGCCGGTGATCAGCCGAGCCGAGGCGCTGACCCGCATGCGCCCCTATATCGAGCAGCATCTTGCCGAAGGCGGGGCGATGCACCATATCACCCGCCATGTGCTGGGTCTGGCCCAAGGCTTCCCTGGCGCCCGCCGCTTCCGCCAACTGCTCTCGGTAGACGTGCACAAGACCCAGGACCCGCTGGCCCTGCTCGACCAGGCCATCGAACTGCTCGCCGGCCACTGAAAAGCCCGCGCCAGACGTTGAAGCGCCCCGTGCGGCTCGGGTAAGGTCGAGGTCATGTAACGACAGGGCCTCGTCATGACCTCCAAGCTGGACCAACTCAAGCAGTTCACCACCGTGGTCGCCGATACCGGAGACCTCGACGCCATCAGCCGGCTCAAACCGGTAGACGCCACCACCAACCCCTCGCTGCTACTCAAGGCCGCCGCGCTACCGCGCTACGCCGAGCTACTGGACCAGGCAGTGGCCGGCTGCGCCGGTGACCTCGGCCTGGCCTGCGACCGCTTCGGCGTGGCCGTCGGCCAGGAGATCCTCAAGGTGATTCCGGGGCGCATCTCCACCGAGGTGGACGCCCGCCTGTCCTTCGACACCCAGGCCACCCTGCGCCGCGCCGAACGCATCATCGGCCTGTACGACCAGGCCGGCATCGGCCGTGAGCGAGTGCTGATCAAGATCGCCTCAACCTGGGAAGGCATACGCGCCGCCGAGCAGCTGGAGAAGTCCGGCGTCCAGACCAACCTGACCCTGCTGTTCTCCTTCGCTCAGGCCGCGGCGTGCGCCGACGCCGGCGTGTTCCTCATCTCGCCCTTCGTCGGCCGCATCTACGACTGGTACAAGAAGGCCGAAGGCCGCGACTTCGTTGGCGCCGAGGACCCGGGCGTGAAATCCGTCTCGCGCATCTACCAGTACTACAAGGCCAACGGCTACCCGACCGTGGTGATGGGCGCGAGCTTCCGTAATCCGGGCCAGATCGAACAGCTGGCGGGCTGTGACCGCCTGACCATCAGCCCCGAGCTGCTGCAGCAACTGGCCGACGACCAAGGCGAGCTGCCACGCACCCTCACTCCCGGTGCCGGCGAAGCGCGCCAGGCACTGGATGAGAAAGGCTTCCGCTGGGCCATGAACGAAGACGCCATGGCTACCGAGAAACTGGCCGAGGGCATCCGCCTGTTCGCCCGCGACCAGGAGAAACTGGAAGCACTGCTGGCCAACCGCAGCTGATCGGCAAGCAAATAAAAAGGGCGATATCCACAGTGGATATCGCCCTTTTTCATGCCCGCTCGAAACTCAGCTGCGCTCCAGCGCGCTCACCAAGTCGTGGAAGGCCTCGCGGTTGGACTCATTGAGCCCCATGAGAATACGGTGAGCTTCCAGCACCTTGGCCTTGACCACCTCTTCCGACTGGTCCTGCGATGGCAGGTCGCTCAGACACTCCGGGCACGGGATTGGCCGGTCGACGATGTTGAACACCTGATCAAAGCCCATGGACTGCAGCAGACGGGTGATGTCCTCGTGGGTGGTGACCACGGTGGGCAACAGGCCGATCTTCTGCCTGGACAGGATGGAGAGCTTGGCCAGCAGGCCAAGGGTAGTGCTATCGATGCTACGGGTTTCCGTCAGATCGATGACGATCGCCGAGAAATTCAGCGCCGAGAAGATTTTTTCGATCGTGGAATCCAGCGCCGAACACAAAGTCAGGCGGACTTCGCCGATGAACTTCAGAACGAAGGTACCGTCCTGCTCGGCGAACTGGATCCTACCGGGGCTATTCCCAGGATTCATGCAAGGTTCCTGCTCAACACCAGCAAGGCAATATCATCCGGCATCTCGCCGAGATTGGCCAGCCCGAACACCTGACGCAACCCGTCGAGGGTGCCACCAGCCTCGCTAACCAGCCTAGGCAGCGCGGCCTCTTTGTCTTTGAGCGTATCGCCGGGCAAAAGGTCCAGAATGCCGTCGGACATCAGACTGAGGCTGAAGGACTGCGGCAACTGCATGACCAGATCGTTGTAAGTGGCTTCTTCGAACAGCCCGACCGGCAGGCCGCGGCCCTCCAGGTATCGGGCCTCGCCCTCGCTGAACAGCACCGGCAACGGCAGATGGCCACCAATGCTGTAGGTCAGCTGGCCGCTCTGCAGGTCGATCACGCCGCCCAGCATCGTTACATGCTTGCCCAGCTTGCAGTTGATCAGGCCCCGGTTGATATGGCCGAGCACATCGGAGGGCTTGAACTCGGGCAACACACCATTGCGCCGCCACTCGTAGAGCAGGCGCGTGGTCATGAACTTGAGCAGCACGGTGACGAAGGCCGAGGAAGCGCCGTGGCCGGAAACGTCGGCCAGATAGAAGGCCACCCGATGCTCGTCGACACGGAAGTAGTCGGCGAAGTCGCCAGACAGGTACAGCGACGGGATGATCTGGTGCGCGAACTGCAGACCATCCGCCTCCCAGGGCGTGGTCGGCAGCATGTTCATCTGCACCTGGCGCCCGGCGTTCTGGTCTTCCTGCAGCAGATGCAGACTGGCCTGCAGCTCGCGGTTGGCCGCTTCCAGTTTTTCGCGATAGCGCTGGTTCTCCAGGCGCAGGTGCGAGCGATCCAGCGCGCGGTGCACCGAGTGCTCCAGCACGGCCAGGTCTTCCAGGGGCTTGATCAGGTAGTCAGCGGCGCCCAGGCGCAGGGCTTCCACCGCATCGTTCATCACTCCGGCGCCGGAGACGACGATGACCGGGACTTCGCTGTTGAGCACATTGATCCGGCGGATCAGTTCGAGGCCGTCGATCTGCGGCATGCGCAGATCGCAGATGATCAGGTCGGGCTGTTCACGCTCGAACACCTCCAATCCCTGCAGACCGTTCCCGGCCTGCAAGACCTGGAAACCGCTGTCGTCTAGATAGGCGGCGAGGCTCGCTCGCACTACCTCGTCATCATCGATAAGCAGCAGCTTGGCGCTGGTTTTGTGCATGGGCCATCCAGGCAAACGACGCCGGAAAGAAGTTGAACGTGGCGCCGGAGGCAGACGAAACGTCTACACCCGGTCGATTCAAGGCGCAGACGGTACTCCCATCCGCCAGGCGATTCAAGCAGCCTGCCGATTGTCGCCCAGCGCCTTTACACCTGAAATCGGCGGGGGTTATAAACCCTTGGGGAGCGCCCTTAAAACAAGAGGATAGGGTCCATGAGCCAGAATGATCGTGCCTACAGCGAGAAACGTGATTTCATCCGCATGCGACTGGAAACCCCGGTCACCCTCCACCACGCCGGCAAGGAAATCCAGGCCCAGTGCCTCGACCTGTCCAGTACTGGCATGCACGTGGAAGCCAACTGCCAACTGGCAATGGGCGATCAGGTGAAAGTACACATCCCTTCCGACCACAGCGAACTCAAGGGGCTCGAAGCCCAGACCGAAGTGGTGCGAGTGACGCCACTGGACAACGGCCGGACCTCGATAGGCCTGGCGATACTGTCGATGAGCTGAAAACAAGAAAGGCGGCCTAGGCCGCCTTTCTGCTGTTTCGGCTGGACGAATCAGAAGTCGTCCACGACTTCGCCGTCCTTCACGCGGAACTCGCGGTTCTGCAGGTAGGCGTTGCGGATGAAGATGTACTTGTCGCCGGTGATCATCTTCTCCGCCGACAGCAGGCTGGCGCGGGTGTCGACGACATTGACCGCACGGGTCACGTTGCGGGTCGGCACGTGGTCGATGTACGGGTACGGGCCGAGGAAGCTGTCCGGGATCTTGGCCGGGGCATCGCGCAGGCTGCTCGGACCGAGGAGCGGGATCACCAGGTACGGACCGCTGCCCACGCCCCAGGCGCCCAGGGTCTGACCGAAGTCTTCGTCGCTGCGCTGCAGGCCCATCTCGCTGGCCACGTCGAAGAAGCCCAGCAGGCCGACGGTGGTGTTGAAGATCAGGCGGCTGGTGTCGACGCCGGCGTCATGCACCTTGCCCTGCAACAGGTTGTTGGCCAGGTTGGTCACGTCGCCGATGTTGCGGAACACGTTGTGCACGCCATCTTCGAAGAATTGCGGGGTGACCGCCTGGTAGCCCTTGGCAACGGGCTTCAGTGCGTAGGTATCGAGAGTGTCGTTGAAGCTGAAGATCGGCCGATTGAGGCCCTCCCACGGGTCCTCCTCCGCAGCGCTCGCTGCCAGAGGCAGCACGGCCAGCATGGCGCAGGCGCACAAACGGCTCATTCGACCGAGCCAGCTCGCATCGATCATTCCCATTTACAGTCTCCCCATTGCATCAGTAGTGTGGCGGCACACGGCCAGCCGGAAATCCCTCTAGGCCGCGCAGTATAAACCTCGCCGCCGTCCATGACAGCAGCATAGCGGACTCCAGCATGTCGGAAAAACGCCTGCTCCACACCGCCCACATCCCCGTACGCTGGGGCGACATGGACAACTACGGCCACGTCAACAACACCATCTACCTGGAGTACGTCCAGGAGGCGCGCGTCGCCTGGTTCGCCAGCGTAGGTATCGACATCGATCACGCCCCCGAGGGCCCGGTGGTACTGCAGACCCTGCACACCTACCTGAAACCGGTGGTGCACCCGGCCACCGTGGTCATCGAGCTCTACGCCGGTGCCGTCGGACGCAGCAGCCTGGTGGTGGAGCACCGCCTGACCACCCTGGAAGACCCGCATAACTGCTATGGCGAGGGCCACTGCAAGCTGGTGTGGATCGATCACGCCAGCAACCTCTCAGTCCCGGTGCCGGCTGACGTACGCCGGGTCATGGGCTGCGACTGACCGTCACCGGATCGTCACAGGCGCTCGCTACCCTGCCCCGACCGCTTCGGGAAACGAGTCGCCATGCCAGAGTCCCAGTTCACCGCCCTTCTATTCGGCCTCACCGGCTGCCTGGTCGACCACGGCGCCCGTACCCTGCCGGTCGCCCTGCAGCACAGCGGACTGAGCGACCCACAGGACCCTCGCCTGCTGCCCGCCCTGCAATCCAGTGCGACCGAGCGCGCCGAAGCGCTGCCCGGCGTAGCCAAGCTGCTGCAGAAACTGCGCACCCAGCGCCTGCCGCATGCCTGGCTGGATGAACTGCCCGACCATGCGACCGGACCATTGACCAGCGGCTTGCCCTGCGAGGTAGCCAGCGCCCCACGCAACGGTGCACGCCCCTGGCCCGCGCCGGACAGCGTCTGGCAGACCCTGAGCCAGCTCGAAGTGAACCGCCTGGACGGCTGCGTGCTGATCGCTAGCGAGCCGCGCCTGCTGCAGGCCGGGCTCAATGCCGGGCTGTGGTGCATCGGCCTGGCCACCTGCGGCTCGCTGTGCGGCCTGGCCCTCGGTGATTGGCAGGCATTGCCAGCCACGGAGCGGGAGAAGTTGCGCGCCCAGGCCACCCTGGAGCTGTACAGGCTCGGCGCCCACTCGGTGATCGACCATCCCGGCGAGCTGGAGGCCTGCCTGCAGGATCTGGCCGTGCGCCGCAGCAAGGGTGAAAAACCCTGACACCATTTATTGCTGTGGATCAGGCAGCTGCTATCGACCTGGATTAACCTTCAGAGACGAGGGAGCGAACCCGTACGGCGCCGGCGGGTCCACTCTTGGGTAGTCAGAAGGAGAAGACCATGTCCCAACGCCTGAGCCAACACTTCCAGCAACTGCGCGACGAGCTCGCCAGCGACACCCCGCTGGACACCGAGGACCGCGCCGCGCTGCTCGAACTGATGCAGGAGATCGACCTGAAACTGGCCAAGGAGCTGGCCGGAGACCCCGATGCCACCTTGGTGGACGGCGTCAACCTGGCGGTCGAGCGCTTCGAGAGCCAGCACCCCACCCTCACCGGCACCCTGCGCAATATCCTGCAGAGTCTGGCCAACATGGGCATCTGATTCGCCCGCGCAGAAAAAAGCCCGCATGCGCGGGCTTTTTCGTTACTGGCGTACCAGCCGGCGGTTGTCCGGCGTGATCACCTCGGTGCTGCGGCAAGGGTTGATGTCCAGCCCGCCGCGGCGCACATAGCGCGCATAGACGGTCAGCTTCTGCGGCTTGAGCAGGCGCTGCAGATCGAGGAACACCCGCTCCACGCACTGCTCGTGGAAGTCCTGATGCTGGCGGAAGCTCACCACGTAAGCCAGCAGGCTGGCCGCATCCAGGCGCGGACCACGGTAGTCGACTACAAGAGTGCCCCAGTCCGGCTGGCCGGTGACCGGGCAGTTGGACTTCAGCAGGTGGCTATACAGCAGCTCTTCCACCACGTCGTCGCCACAGCGCAGCAGTTCCGGCCGCGGATGGGCGTAGTCGCTGACCGCGATCTCCAGATCATCGACGCAGCGCCCCGGCAGCGCGGCCACGCCCTCGGCGGCCACCTCGTCCAGGCCACGCACGCGCACCGCCACCGGCGCACCGGCGCAGGCCGACAGGTCACGCGCCAGTACCGCCTCGACCGCTGCCGCATCGGCGTAGGCGGTCTGGTTCAGCGAGTTGAGGTAGAGCTTGAACGACTTGGACTCGATGATGTTCGGCGAGTCGGCCGGGATGGCGAACTCGCCGATGGCCACCACCGGCTTGCCGGTCGGGGTCAGCCAGGACAGCTCGTAGCAGTTCCAGAAGTCCACGCCCCGATAGGGCAAGGTACTGGCCGTCAGCCCCAGTTCGGCCCACTTGGTGGTGCGGGAGATGGGGAACAGCAGCTCGGGAGCGTACTGGGAAACGTATTCGCTGGACTTGCCCAACGGCGAGTGTTCGGCGGGATGCTGCATGACGGCGGCCTGGAAAGCGGAAAAACGGCGGGCATTGTACCCCATGCCCGCCGCACGCTCAGAGCCAGAAACGCAGGCCGACCACCCAGGCGCCCTCCTCGTCATGCCCGCCCGCCGCGCGCAGCCAGTCACCCGAGCGGCCATAGGTCTTCTCCCAGACATAGCCGGCATAGGGCGAGAATTGCGGACTGGCCCGATAGTGCAGGCGCAGCCCGGCCTCCAGGGTGCTGCCACCAGCGCCGATGCCCAGGTCGCGGTCGTCGTCCAGGGCCAGGTCGTACTCCAGCTTGGGCTCCAGGGCCCAGCGCTGGGTCAGCAGCAGCTCGTACTCGGCATCAACGCGCAGCGAGGCGTCGCCGCGCTCGCTGAGGAACAGGTTGGTATCCAGCTCGACCCACTGCGGCGCCAGGCCCTTGAGGCCGAGCACCGCATAGCTGCGCACCGGCCCCGGCTGGTCGTCGTGGCGCAGGCCGGCTTGCCAGTCGAAGAACTCGGAAGCCATGCGCCGATACAGCAGCTGAGTCTCGCTGGAATCGGTCGGCCCGCCCTCTGCGCGCTCGCCGCTGCTTTTCAGCACCGCCTTGTGCAGGTCGTTGCCGTAGGTCGCCTCCAGCTCCCAGGCCAGGGCCTGGTCGTCGCCGTCGAAACGCTGCTCCAGGTGGTCGACGGCCAGTTTGGCCACCGGCATGGCGTCCATATGCTGTTCCATGGCCAGGGCCGGAGCGGCCAGCAGCAGGCCAAGGGCGAAATTAATGGTGCGCATGTTCGCTCTCCTTGGCGGCCGGCTGTGCGTTGTAGAACGGCTGGGCGCTGCCATCCGCAGCCTCCACCACTATCTTGCGGAACATGCCGCTGGCCATGTGGTAGATCAGGTGGCAGTGGAAGGCCCACTCGCCCATGGCGTCCACCGGCACGTCCACCTCCAGGCTCTGCCCGGGCGCGACGTTGACCACGTGCTTGAGCGGGTTGAAGCGGCCGTTGCCCTTGTCCAGCTGCATCCACATGCCGTGCAGGTGCATGGGGTGGTTCATCATGGTCTGGTTGACGAAGCGGAAGCGCACCCGCTCGCCGTATTTCAGCCGGATCGGCTCAGCCTCGGAGTACTTCACCCCGTCGAACGACCAGAAGTAACGCTCCATGTTGCCGGTCAGCTTCATCTCGATGGTGCGGTCCGGCGCGCGGTAGCCAGCGGCCGGGCGCATGGCCTTGAGGTCGCCGTAGACCAGCACGCGCCCGCCATCCACCGGTTCGGGGGCCACGCCGCTGCCGGCGGCATAGTCCGGGTTGCCGGCGGGCGCCATGGCCGAATGATCCATCCCGGCCATCTGCGAGTGATCCATGCCCGCCATGGATCCATGGTCCATGCCGGCCATATCGTGGCTCATGCCCATGTCACCCATGCTCAGCAGACGCGGCGCCCGCAGCGGCGGCGCTTCGGCGCGCATGCCGTCACGCGGCGCCAGGGTGGCGAGGGCCTGGCCGCGACGGTCCATGGATTCGGCGACCAGGGCGTAAGCCCGGCCTTCCTTGGGCTGGACGATCACGTCGTAGGTCTCGGCCACCGCCATGCGCAGCTGGTCGACCACCACCGGCTGCACATCGTTGCCGTCAGCCTGCACCACGGTCAGCGGCAGGCCGGGAATGCGCAGGTCGAAATAGCTCATGCCCGAGCCGTTGATGATGCGCAGGCGCACCCGCTCGCCCGGCTTGAACAGCCCCGTCCAGTTCTGCTCGGCGTCACGGCCGTTGACCAGGAAGCGGAAACCGCCGACGTCGGCGATGTCGGTCTTGGCCATGCGCATGTTGCCCCAGTCCCAGCGGTCCTTGACCGTGGCGCCCAGGCCGTCGCGGGCCACGTCGCGGAAGAAGTCGCCGAGGGTCTGCTGCTGGTCGTTGTAGTAGTCGGCCTGCTTCTTCAGGTTGGCCAGGGTGCGCTCGGGCTTCTCGTCCTGCCAGTCGAACAGCAGCACGGTGTACTCGCGGTCGTAGCGGTACGGCTCGCGCGCCTTGGGCTCGATGATCAGCGGGCCGTACAGGCCCTCCTGCTCCTGGAAGTCGGCGTGGGCGTGGTACCAGTAGGTACCGGACTGGTTGAGGGTGAAGCGGTAGGTGAAGGTATCGCCCGGCGCGATGCCGGGGAAGCTGATGCCCGGCACGCCGTCCTGGGTGTAGGGCAGGATGATGCCGTGCCAGTGCAGTGCGGTCATGCGGTCGAGCTTGTTGGTGACGGCGATCTCCACCGTCTCGCCTTCCTGGAAGCGCAGCTCCGGCGCCGGACTCTGGCCATTGATGGTCAGCGCCGGCCGGCTGCCGTCGCTGAAGCGCACCTCGCCCTCGTCGATCACCAGTTCGTAGCGCCCGGCCTGGGCGCCCAGGCTCAGGCCCAGCAGCGCGCAGAACAGCAGACGCCTCACGGCTGTACGTCCAGCTTGCCGGCCATGCCGGCCTGGTAATGCCCAGGCAGGTTGCAGGCGAACTCCAGGCCGGTGGCCTGCTTGAAGGTCCAGGTCAGCTCAGCGCTCTTGCCCGCGGGGATCAGCACGCTGTTAGGGTCGTCATGGCTCATCTGGCCGTGGTCCATGCCGGCCATGTCGTGGCCCATCTTCGAGTGGTCCATGGCCTGGATGCCATTCTCACCGAGCATGCCCATCTGCTGCATCATCAGCATCTGCTTCTGGTGCTCGGCATGCATGGCGGCATCGCCCAGGCTGAACTCGTGGAGCAGGCTGCCCTCGTTCTTCAGCACGAAACGCACCGTCTCGCCGGCCTTGACCTGTACCGAGGCCGGCTCGTAGTACATGTCGCCCAGCACTATCTCGACGGTGCGGTCGGCCTTGGCCGCCGCAGCCGGTTGGCCGAAGGAGAATTGGCCGCCATCGGCCAGGGCCGGCAAGCTGAGGGCGCACAGCAGCGGCAGGAAGAAACGTGCGGACATGGTCGAACTCCATCGTGGTTTTTCGCCACTCTAGAGAGCCGCCGCTGGCGCTAAGCTGACGCGAAGATTACATCTCTGTCAGCTTCGCCCCGCCCTACCCTCGACTGACGTATAAAGCCGACCGCCAATGCCATGAGTCCATCCATGAAGCTGCTAATCGTCGAAGACGAACCCAAGACCGGCCAGTACCTGCGCCAGGGCCTGGCCGAGGCCGGCTTCGCCGTGGAGCTGACCCAGGACGGCCTGAGCGGCGAGCACCTGGCGCTGACCGGCGACTTCGACCTGCTGATCCTCGACGTGATGCTGCCCGACCGCGACGGCTGGCAGATCCTCGCCAACGTGCGCGCGGCAGGCCTGGGCGTGCCGGTGCTGTTCCTTACAGCCAGGGACGCAGTCGAGGACCGGGTGCGCGGCCTGGAGGCCGGCGCCGACGATTACCTGGTCAAGCCCTTCGCCTTCACCGAGCTGCTGGCGCGGGTGCGCACGCTGCTGCGTCGCGGCGCCAGCACGCCGCAGGAACACCAGCTGCAGCTGGCCGACCTGAGTCTCGACCTGCTGCGCCGCCGCGCCGAGCGCGCCGGCAAGCGCATCGAGCTGACCGCCAAGGAGTTCGCCCTGCTGGAACTGCTGCTGCGCCGCCAGGGCGAGGTGCTGCCCAAGTCGCTGATCGCCTCGCAGGTGTGGGACATGAATTTCGACAGCGATACCAACGTCATCGAGGTAGCCATCCGCCGCCTGCGCGCCAAGGTCGACGAGGGCTTCGCCGCACCGCTGATCCACACGGTGCGCGGCATGGGCTATGTGCTGGAGGCGCGCGGTTGATGTCTCTCGCCAATCGCCTGGCCCTGCTGTTCGCCGCCTGCGCCGCCGCCGTGGCGCTGGTCGCCGGCGCCCTGTTCACCCGCGCCAGCGAGGCGCACTTCGTCGAACTGGATCAGCAGCAGCTGCAGGGCAAGCTGGCGGTGTTCGCCGAGCTACTGCAGGGCGTGACGGACAGCGAGAGCCTCGCCGCGCGCCGCCCGCAGCTGGAACAGGAGCTACAACGCCACCCCGAGCTGGCCCTGCGCATCCAGGGCGCGGATGGCCAACTGTGGTTCACCAGCCAGCCGCTGCTCGCCCACCTGCCCCAAGGCGACGAACAGATCGGCCGCTGGCAGCACCAGGGCACCGATTTTCGCGTGATCGAGGAACAGCTGGACGGCGGCCTGCGCCTCAGCCTGCTGCTGGATATCACCCACCACCAGCACTTCCTGGCCCGGATGCAGCGGCTGATCTGGCTCTGCGTCGGTCTCTCGGCCCTGGCCACCGCATTGCTGGGAGCCTGGGTCGCCCGCCGTGGCCTGCGCCCGCTACGGCAGATGACCGGCGTGGCGCGGCAGGTCTCGGCGCAGTCGCTGACTGCGCGCCTGCCACTGGAGGGTATCCCTACCGAGCTGCGCGAACTGGGCGAGGCCTTCAACGCCATGCTGGCCCGCCTGGAAGACGCCTTCGCGCGGCTCTCAGCCTTCTCCGCCGATATCGCCCACGAGCTGCGCACGCCGCTGTCCAACCTGCTGACCCAGACCCAGGTCACCCTCGGCCAGCCGCGCGAGCTGGCGGACTACCGAGAAGCGCTGCACTCCAATCTGGAGGAGCTGCAGCACCTGGCGCAGATGGTCGGCGACATGCTCCTGCTGGCCAAGGCCGACAACGGCCTGCTGCAGACCCGCCGCGAGCCGCTACTGCTGGAGAGTGAACTGACGGCGCTGGCCGACTATTTCGCGCCGCTGGCCGAGGATGCCGGGGTGAGTATCCAGATCGAGGCCGAGGGCACGCTGATCGCCGACCGCCTGCTGCTGCGCCGCGCCCTGTCCAACCTGATCGACAACGCCCTGCGCTTCACCCCGGCCGGCGGCGAGCTGCGCCTGGGCGCGACAGCAACGCGGATCGAGGTGGCCAACCAGGGCACGGAGATCCCCTTTGATCTGCGCGAGCGTCTGTTCGACCGCTTCTACCGCGCCGACCCAGCGCGCCGCGAAGGTGGCGCCGAGCACGCCGGCCTGGGCCTGGCCATCACCCGCTCCATCGTCCAGGCCCACGGCGGCAGCATCCGCTGCGAGTCCACAGGTGGCTGGACGCGCTTCATCATCGAGCTGCCAGCGGCCTAGGCCACCGCAGGCGCAGCCTCTTCCAGGCGGATCGGCCGCCAGCGGCGCAGCAGGGTATAGAGCGTCGGCACCACGAACAGGGTGAAGAAGGTGCCTACCAGCAGGCCGCCGACTATGACCATGCCGATCTGCTGGCGACTCTCGGCACCGGCGCCGGTGGCGATGGCCAGCGGCAGCGAGCCGAGAACCATGGCGCCGGTGGTCATCAGAATCGGCCGCAGGCGCTGCACCGAGGCCTCCAGCACCGCCTCGCCCAACTCGCGACCCTCGCGCAGCAGGTGATTGGCGAACTCGACGATGAGGATGCCGTGCTTGGTGATCAGCCCGATCAGCGTCACCAGCCCCACCTGCGAGTAGATGTTGAGGGTGCCGCCGAACAGCTTGAGCGCCAGCAGCGCGCCGGCCATCGACAGCGGCACGCTGAACAGGATGATCAGCGGGTCGAAGAAGCTCTCGAACTGCGCCGCCAGCACCAGGAAGATGAACAGCAGGGCCAGCACGAAGATCAGCGCCACGCCGCTCTCGGAGTCTTTGAAGTCGCGCGAGGTGCCGGTGTAGTCGAACTGGGTGTCCGGCGGGAAGATGCCGACCGCGGTGTCTTCCAGGTGGTCCAGCGCCTCGCCCAGGGTAAAGCCGGAGCCGACGTTGGCGGTCACCGTCACCGCGCGCAGCTGGTTGAAGTGGTTGAGCTCGCGCGGCGCCACCGTCTCGCGCACGTCGATCAGGTTGGAGAGCTGCACCATGTTGTCGTTGCGCCCGCGCACGTAGACCCGGTTGAGGTCCTCGGGGTTGCTGCGGTCTACGTCCTGCAGCTGCACCAGCACGTCGTACTGCTCGCCGTTCTGTTTGAAGCGGGTCACCTGGCGGCTGCCGAACAGACTCTCCATGCTGCGGCCGATGGTGGCCACGTCGGTGCCCACCGCCACTGCCTGCTCACGGTTGACCGTGACCTTGAGTTGCGGCGTGTTGAGCTTGAGGTCGGTGTCCAGGCTTTCCAGTCCCGGATAACCGCGCACCTCGTCGAGCAGCTTCTCGACATAGGGCTGCAGCTCGGCGTACTCCAGCGAGGAGCGAATCACGAAGTTGACCGGCTGGTTGCGCGCACTCTGCCCCAGCGGCGGGCGGTTGATCGGGAAAGCGCGCACGCCGGGGATGTCCTGCAGCTTGGGCAGCAGCTCGTCGCGGATCTCGAATTGGCTGCGCTCACGCTTGTCCCAGTCCTCCAGCTTCATGAACGACAGGCCCTGGGCCACGGTGGGGAAGCCGACGATGACCATGTAGCGATTGGTCTCCGGCACCGACTCGTAGGCCGCCTCCAGCTGCCGCGCATAGTGGCTGGTGTAGCCGACCGTGGCGCCATCGGGGCCGTTGATCGAACCGACGATGGTGCCGGTGTCCTCGGTCGGCGCCAGTTCGCTGCGCAGGCCGCTGAACAGCCAGGCGCACAGCAGCAGGATGATCACCAGCAGCGCCGCCACCGCCCACCAGGCACGCAGGGTGCGCTCGAGCAAATGGCGATAGTTGTAGGTCAGGCCGTTGAGGAAGCCTTCGATCAGGTTGTACACGCGGTTGTGCTTCTGCTGCGGCACATGGGCCTTGAGCAGGTGACCACACATCATCGGCGACAGGGTCAGGGCGACGAAGCCGGACACCAGCACGGCGCCGGCCAGGGTCCAGGCGAACTCGGTGAACAATTTCCCGGACGTGCCCTGCATGAAGCCGATCGGTGCGTACACCGCGGCCAGGGTCAGGGTCATGGCGATCACCGGGAAGGCGATCTCGCGGCTGCCGATGAAGGCCGCCTGCATCGGCTTCATGCCCTGCTCGATATGCCGGTGGATGTTCTCCAGCACCACGATGGCGTCGTCCACCACCAGGCCGATGGCCAGGACCATGGCCAGCAGGGTCAGGGTGTTCACCGTGAAGCCCATCAGCGCCATCAGCGCGCAGGCGCCGATCAGCGACACCGGGATGGTCACCAGCGGAATCAGGGTGGCACGCAGCGAACGCAGGAACAGGAAGATGATCAGGATGACCAGGATCACCGCTTCCCAGATGGTGGCCTGGACGTTCTTGATCGACTCGCGGATGAACAGCGAGTTGTCGTTGGCCACCGCCATCTCCATGCCCTCGGGCAGCAGCTTGCGAATCTCCGGCAGCGCCTCCTCGAGGCCATCGGAGATTTCCAGCGGGTTGGCCGTGGCCTGCTTGATCATGCCCACCGCCACCGCCGGGCGGCCCTTGAAGCGCACCACGGTGCGCTCGTCGGCGGCGCCGATCTCTGCATGGCCGACGTCGGCCAGGCGCAGCAGGTAGCCGCGCGAGTCGTCGAGGATCAGTTGGTTGAATTCCTCCGGAGTCTTCAGGTCGGTTTCCGACAGCACGGAAAACTCGCGCTGCACCGACTCGATGCGCCCGGCAGGAATCTCCACGTTCTGCCGGCGCAGGGCGTCCTCCACGTCCTGCACGGTGAGGTCGTGGGCGGCCAGCTTCTCCGGGTCGAGCCAGATGCGCATGGCGTAGGTGCGCGCACCGCGGACCTGCACCTCGGACACGCCGGGGATGATCTGCAGGCGATCCTGCACCACCCGCTCGATCACGTCGGTGATCTCCATGGCGGAGAAGCGCTCGCTGTAGAAGGCCAGCCAGATCACCGGCTGGGCGTCGGCCTCGACCTTCTGCACCATCGGCTCGTCGATCTCGTCCGGCAGCAGGCTGCGCACCCGACCCAGGCGGTCACGCACGTCGTTGGCCGCCTCGTCGGAATTGGTACCGAGGCGGAACTGCGCGGTGATCTGGGTGTTCTCCGAGCGGCTGATGGAGCTGACGAAGTCCAGCCCCTCGATGCCCGACAGTACGTCCTCGATCGGCTGGGCGACCTGCGACTCCATGATCTCCGGGCTCGCGCCGGGATAGATGACGTTGACCGTGACGATCGGCACGTCGATGTTCGGGTACTCGCGCACCGCCAGGCGCTGGTAGGCCAGCAGGCCGAGCAGCACGATGATCAGCGACAGCACGGTGGCGAACACCGGCCGGCGGATGCAGATGTCGGAGAGGGTCATGCGCCTTCACCGCGCGGAACGGTGCGCACCTCGCGCCCCGGGGCGACCTTCTGCCAGCCGGCACTGATCACCGTCTCGTCGCCCTGCAGCCCCTCCACCACCTCGGCGCGGCCACGCAGGCGCTGGCCGATGCGGATCTGTCGGCGCTCGACCTTGCCAGCCACCACCAGGTTGACGAACAGCAGCTGGCCCATGGGCATCACCGCCTCTTCCGGGATCACCAGGGCCTTGGGGCGCTCGGCGAGGATCACCGAGACCTTGACGAACTGGCCGGGCTTGAGGCGCCGGTCGGTGTTGCTGACCTGGGCGCGGATGGCCTGGCTACGGCCGACCTCGTCCAGGCGCGGGTTGAGGGCGATGATCTGGCCGATGAAGCGCTCGCCGACGTAGGCATCCAGCGACAGCTCCACGCTCTGCTCGACGTGCACTTGGCTGGCCGCCTTCTGCGGCACGCGGAAATCCACCTTGAGCGGGTCGAGTACTTCCAGGTTGACGATGTCGTCGCCGGCATTGAGATAGTCGCCTACGCTCACCTGGCGCAGGCCGAGCACGCCATCGAAGGGCGCGCGGATCTGCGTCTTGTCCAGGCGCGCCTGGGCCAATGCCAGGCTGGCGCGTGCCGCCTGTTGCTGCGACTGCGACTCGTCGAGGGCCTGGGCGTTGCTGGCGCCACGTTTGAACAGCAGCTGATTGCGCACGAAGCTCTTCTCGGCCAGCCCCAGGTTGGCCTGGGCCTGAGCCAGCTCGGCACGAGCGATGGCATCGTCCAGGCTAACCAGCAGGGTGCCGGCCTTGACAGCTTCACCCTCGCGGAAATGCAGGCTGGCCACCCGGCCCTCGACCTCCGGGCGGATGGTCGCCGACTCGTCCGAGCGTAGCGAACCGAAGGTGATCAGCTCGTCGCGCACCAGCGTCCGCTCCGGCGTGACGACTTCGACCAGTGGCGCCTGTTCGGCCATCACCAGGCCATTTCCGAGCAGGCCCAGGAGCAGCGGCCACAGCATGCGACGGACAATCATCCAACTTGCCTCTTGGAATCGTACTGAGCGGGAAGTCTAGCGATTCTGCCCTCGCCGAATCGTCAGCGACATGTAAAAACGGCGCCACGCTGTGACGCCATGTTTCCCACCAGTACCGCCGCTTACTGGCGCATGCCCCTGCCGCTCTTCAGCAGGCGGATGCAGACGATGTACAGGATGCTGCTGGCCAGCAGCATCATGCCGATGGCGATACCGATATTGATGTCGGACACGCCGAGGATGCCGTAGCGGAACGCGTTGACCATATGCAGGATCGGGTTGGCCAGCGACACCGTCTGCCAGAACTGCGGCAGCAGGCTGATCGAGTAGAACACCCCGCCCAGGTAGGTCAGCGGCGTCAGCACGAAGGTCGGCACGATCGAGATGTCATCGAAGTTGCGCGCGTACACCGCGTTGATGAAACCGCCCAGGGAGAAGGTGATGGCTGTCAGCAGGATCACCAGCACCGTCACGCCCAGGTGATGCACCTGCAGGTGGGTGAAGAACAGCGACAGCAGCGTGACGATGAAGGCCACCGCCAGGCCGCGCAAAGCGCCGCCGATGGTGTAGCCGATGAGGATGGTGTGCGGCGATACCGGCGACACCAGCAGCTCCTCGACATTGCGCTGGAACTTGCTGCTGAAGAAGCTCGACACCACGTTACTGTAGGAGTTGGTGATCACCGACATCATGATCAGCCCCGGCACGATGAACTCCATGTAGCTGAACTGGCCAACACCGCCGACCTGGCTGCCGATCAGGCGGCCGAAGATCACGAAGTACAGGGCCATGGTGATGGCCGGCGGCACCAGGGTCTGCGGCCAGATGCGCATGAAGCGCCGTACTTCGCGGCGCACGATGGTCTGCAGGGCGACCCAGTTGGAGGCGAGTTCCGGGCTCATTGCGCCACCTTCGCCAGGTTCTTCTCGACCAGGGACACGAACAGCTCCTCGAGACGGTTGCTCTTGTTACGCAGGCTCAGTACCTCGACCTTCTGCGCCGCCAGCTGGCGGAACAGTTCGTTGACGCCCTGGCTCTTCTCCACCTGCACCTCCAGGGTGTGGTCATCGACCATGCGTGCCGGGTAGCCGACCAGTTGCGGCATGACCAGGGTCGACTCCTTGAGGTCGAGCAGGAAGGTCTCGACGTGCAGGGTCTTGAGCAGGTCCTTCATGCTGGAGCGCTCGACGATGCGGCCGTGGTCGATGATGCCGATGTGGCGGCAGAGCTGCTCGGCCTCCTCCAGGTAGTGGGTGGTGAGGATGATGGTGATGCCCTGCTGGTTCAGCTCGGTGAGGAAGCCCCACATCGAGCGGCGCAGCTCGATGTCCACGCCGGCCGTGGGCTCGTCGAGGATCAGCAGGCGCGGCTGGTGGATCAGCGCGCGGGCGATCATCAGCCGGCGCTTCATGCCGCCGGACAGCTCGCGCGAGGCGTTGTCGCGCTTATCCCACAAGCCGAGCTGGGTCAGGTACTGCTCGGCACGCTCCTTGGCCTGCTTGAGCGGAATGCCGTAGTAGCCGGCCTGGGTAGTAAGGATGTCGAAGCACTTCTCGAACTGGTTGAAGTTGAACTCCTGCGGCACCACGCCCAGGCAGCGCTTGAGGCCGGAGGGGTCGCGATCGAGGTCATGGCCGAACACCTCGACCGAACCGCCGCTCTTGTTCACCAGGGTGGAGAGGATGCCGATGGTGGTCGACTTGCCGGCGCCATTGGGGCCCAGCAGGGCGAAGAAATCGCCTTCGGCGACATCGAGGTCGATGCCCTTAAGGGCCTGGAAGCCGTTGGCGTAGGTCTTGGTCAGTTGCCGGATGGACAGCGCGGAACTCATGAGAGATAGCTACTCAGCAAGGGGAAGGCTTAGATAAGGCTCAGGGCGAGCAATTGCAACCATTCGTTGCAGGGTAGCCTGCCCGCCTCCGCCCCAGGAAAAAAGCCCGGCGGGCTGATGTTAACTATCGAATTTCTTTATGCCCGCCACTTCGGACTGCAGATCACCACGTAGAAAGGCCGAACCCTCCTCGAACAGATGCGGATAGCAGCAGCGCAGATGATCGAAGAACAGCTCCAGCGGCAGCTCGTCGAACTGACCGTGGTCGACCAGGTACTCCATGTAGCGCTCGCCATCGCTGTTGAACGGGTGGAACACGCTGTCGCTGCGCCCATCGAATTCCAGCGGCGCCACTTTGAATATCTGGCACAGCGCCAGGTTGAAGGCCGGCGTGGCCTTGACCCATCGACCCTCGATGAACAGCTCGGTGTAGCCGTGCATGGCGAACACCTCGCTACGCAGCATCTCGATCAAGCGCGGGGTGGACAGGTGGTTGCGCACGTCGGCCAGGCCGATGCGCGCCGGTATGCCGCAATGCCGGGCGCAGGCAGCCAATAGCAGTGCCTTGGGCACGCAGTAGGACTCCCCCGCGGCCAGCGCGTGGCTGGCCTTGAGGGTGTCGTGGTCGGCGCTGAACACGTAGGGGTTGTAGCGAATCTGGTCGCGCACCGCGTAGTACAGGCTCACTGCCTGCTCACGCGGGTCGCGGCTGGTGCCCCGCGAACGTTCAGCGAACTCGACTACCCTGGGGTGGTCACTATCCACGAAGCGGCTGGGAAGAAGACTGGGCTGCATCGAGACTCTCCTGAGACTTGGCCCAGTCTATCCAGCCCCACCGAGCCGGAGAGACGACGATCCGGCCAAGCTCGCCGGCCTTAGCGCCAAGCCGGCCTCAAGGAGGATTGCGCATGCTCGCTGTCTGGTTGCTGATTCTGTTGTTCGGCGTCGCCTATCTCGCCTACTCCCGCATCGCCCCCCTGCCCGGCCTGGGCCTGGTGGCCGCGTACCTGATCCTGCTCGGCCTGTTCGGCGATGCCCCGGACTGGCTGGAGCTGGTGCTCTGGCTGCTGTGGCTCGGCGTGGCCATTCCCATCGCCCTGCCCGAACTGCGCCGCAAGCTGATCACCGGCCCGCTGTTCGGCTGGTTCCAGAAGGTGCTGCCGCCGATGTCCGCCACAGAGCGCGATGCCATCGAGGCCGGCACGGTGTGGTGGGATGGCCAGCTGTTCAGCGGCCGCCCGGACTGGCAGGTGCTGCTCGACTACCCCGCCGCCAGGCTCAGCGAGGAGGAACAGGCCTTCATCGACGGTCCGGTGGAAGAACTGTGCGGCATGGTCAGCGACTGGGAGATCGGCCAGCAGCTGGATCTGCCCGAGAAGGCCTGGCAGCACATCAAGGGCAACGGCTTCTTCGGCCTGATCATTCCCAAGGAATACGGCGGCAAGGGCTTCTCCGCCTACGCCCACTCGCAGGTGGTGATGAAGCTGTCGACCCGCTCCGGCGACCTCGCCTCCACCGTGATGGTGCCCAACTCCCTCGGCCCGGCCGAACTGTTGCTGCACTACGGCACCGACGAACAGCGCCAGCACTACCTGCCGCGCCTGGCGCGCGGCGAGGAAATCCCCTGCTTCGCCCTCACCGGCCCGCTGGCTGGCTCCGATGCCGGCGCCATGCCGGACACCGGCATCATCTGCAAGGGCCAGTGGAATGGCGAAGAGGTCATCGGCCTGCGCCTGAACTGGGAGAAGCGCTATATCACTCTTGGTCCGGTCGCCACCCTGCTCGGCCTGGCCTTCAAGGCCTACGACCCGGACCACCTGCTGGGCGAGCAGGAGGAGCTGGGTATCAGCCTGGCGCTGATTCCGACCGACACCCCCGGCGTGGAGATCGGCCGCCGCCATCTACCCTCAGGCGCCGCCTTCATGAACGGCCCCAATGCCGGCAAGGACGTGTTCGTGCCGCTGAGCTGCCTGATCGGCGGCCAGGAATACCTCGGCAAGGGCTGGATGATGCTGATGAACTGCCTGTCCGTGGGGCGCTCCATCTCCCTGCCCGCCGGCGGCACCGGCGCGGCGAAGATGTCGGGCCTGGTCAGCGGTCAGTACTGCCGCGTGCGCGAGCAGTTCGGCGTGCCTCTAGCGGCGTTCGAGGGCATTCAGGAGGCACTGGCACGCATCGCCGGCAACGCCTGGATGATGGACGCCGCGCGCACCCTCACCGCCAGCGCGGTGGACCTGGGCGAGAAGCCCTCGGTGCTGTCGGCCATCCTCAAGTACCACCTAACCGAACGCGGCCGCGAGTGCATCGGCCACGCCATGGACGTGCACGGCGGCAAGGCCATCATCATGGGCCCGAATAACTACCTGGCCCGTGCCTGGCAGGGTGTGCCGGTATCGATCACGGTCGAGGGCGCAAACATCCTCTCGCGCAACCTGATGATCTTCGGTCAGGGCGCGATTCGCTGCCATCCGTTCGTGCTGGATGAAATGGCCCTGGCCGGTCGCGAGGATCATGAGCAGGCGCTGCTGGAGTTCGACGAGCTGCTGATGAAGCATGTCGGCTTCGCCGTCGGCAACGCCGCCGGCACCCTGCTCCACGGCCTGACCTGCAGCCGCTTCGGCAACGTGCCGGGCGACAACCTCAGCCGCCCCTACTTCCGCGCCCTCAATCGCCTGGCCGCTGCCTTCGCCCTGCTGGCCGACAGCACCATGATGCTGCTGGGCGGCGAGCTGAAGCGCCGCGAACGGTTGTCCGCACGCCTCGGCGATGTGCTCAGCCATCTTTATCTGGCCAGCGCCGCGCTCAAGCGCTATCACGACCTGGGTAACCCTGAGCCGCTACAGCCGCTGCTGCGCTGGGCCCTGGAGGAGAACCTCGGCCTGGCCGAACAGGCGCTGGAGGAGTTGCTCGGCAACTTCCCCAACCGCATCTTCGGCTGCCTGCTGCGGGTGCTGGTCTTCCCCCTCGGCCGCCGCCATCGTGGACCGAGCGACGAGCTGGACGCCGAAGTCGCGGCGATTCTCGGACGCACGCGCGGCGACCTGGCCTTGGAAAGCCTGCTGGACGGCTGCTACCGGCCACGAGGAGCGGACGATCCGGTGGCGGCGCTGCAACGCGCCGTCGACCTGCTCGATGGTAGCGCCGATACCCAGCGCAAGTTGCACAAGGCGCTCAAGTCCGGCCTGCAGGCGCGCCCTGGCGAGCATGAAATCGACGCTGCGCTACGCAAACAGCTGCTGGACGCACAGGAAGCGGAGCAGCTGCGCCAGGCCGAGGCCGCGCAGCGCAAAGTCATAGATGTCGACGACTTCGCCAAGGAGGATCTCAAGCTGAGTCGCGGCAAGGTGCGCTGAGCGGCGGTTCGGGACAGCACGGGCGCGGAGACTTATACTCCGCGCCCGTTTTCGTTTTACAGGACACCCGCCATGGCCACTGCCTACCTCGACCACCACCTCGCCCTGCTTGCCCACCTGCGCGGAATCCTGGTCGCCCTAGGCGAAGCCGAACAGGTGGAGGACGACACCCACGCGCTGTTCCTCGAGCGTTTCGACGAGCTACTGGCACAGCTGCCGGTCGACCCGGAGAGCAGCCAGTACCTGGGCCAGGACATCATCAGCCAGGTGTTCCACCGCTACCCGCAGATCGCCCACCTGGTACCGCGCGACCTGCTGTGGTTCTTCGGCGGCGACTGCCTGCACTTCATGCCGGACGAAGAGATCGACATGTTCCAGCGCCTGGATGAACGCCGCTTCGAGGCCGAGGAGAACGACGAGCCGTTCGACTGGAACCGCGAGAAGCAGTTGCTGGCCCTGCCCGACGACAGCGCCAAGCACTGATCGCCAGATACGCAAAAGGCCCGCCGGCAATGCCGAGCGGGCCTTTTTTCATGGTGTAAATCGCGCACAAACGAAAACGCCACCCGATTGGGTGGCGTTTCGTGAATTTGGAGCGGGAAACGAGACTCGAACTCGCGACCCCGACCTTGGCAAGGTCGTGCTCTACCAAC
>NZ_JAQSUW010000003.1 GCF_028649395.1 Pseudomonas sp. Gutcm_11s
ACGCTCGACGAACTGGTTGAAGGAGCCGGCCAGCTCGCCGAACTCGTCATTGCTCTGCACGCTCAGGCGCTTGGTCAGGTCGCCCTCACCCTTGGCGATGTCGCGCATGGCCTGGCCCATCAGCAGCAGCGGCTGCATCAGCACGCGGATCAGCATGCCGAGCAGCAGCACGGTGGCGACCACCGCCACGACGGTGGCCACGGCCGCCGAGGCACGGAACTCGTCGAGGGCGGCGAAGGCGGATTCCTGGTCCAGCACCAGCGCCACGTACCAGTTGGCCGAGGGCAGCCCCTCCAGCGGGGTGAAGGCGATGAACTGGGTCTTGCCGTCCACCTCGACCTCGCTGACGCCGGCTTTCACCTGCGGGGTGTCCTGCGGGTACAGCTCCTTGATGTCCTTGAGCGTGTAGTTGCTGTCCGGGTGCAGCAGCACCTTGCCCTGGGCGCTGACCAGGAAGGCATGGCCATGGCCCTGGAACTTCAGCGAGCCGAGCAGCTGGGCGATGCTCTCCAGGTCCATGTCGGCACCGGCGACGCCGACCATCTGGCCGTCACGGCGCACCGGCGTGGCGATGGTGATCACCAGCTTCTTCGACGAGGCGGCGATGTAGGGTTCGGTCAGCACGCTGCCCTGAGCGGCGCTGGCGGCCTGGTACCAGCCGCGCACGCGCGGGTCGTAGTCGGCCGGGCGGTTGCCGGCCGGCACCGAGGTCATCGCGCCGTCGGCTCCACCGAAGTAGGTCAGCTGGAAGCGCTGGCCATACACCGGCAGGTTCAGCGCGGCCAGCAGCGGCTCGCCCTGCTGGCCATTGCTGGAGAACTGCTGGGCCAGCGACTCGACCAGCTGGATGCGCCCATCCAGCCAGGTCTTGATATTGCGCGTGGCCAGGCTGCCGACTTCCTGCAGCGAGGCATGCACGTCCTCGTTCAGCGACTGGCGCTGGCGGTAGTCGTTGAACAGCACGAACAGGGTGAAGGCAACAATCGTCACCAGCGAGGCGGCCAGCAGGATCTTCTGGCTGAACTTCAGGTTGGAGGGCATCGCAAGATATCCATAAGTGGCTGGCAGGGTATGCCGGTACCGCGCCGGCTCGTGCCCGGCGGCGGGTCATAGATCCATGGCGAGCGCCCGCGGGAGCAGGATTCGCCAGGACCGCAGGCATCGGATTGCGATGCGCTGCAGGCCCTCACCGGTTCTAGTGGTAGTTATGTCCGGATGGGCCCTGGGAGCCTCCGGACAGAGGCCGCCCGGAGGTCGCTGAAAATACCGGCATTCTGCTACTAACCATAGCCCCGCCGTGAGACGGTTTTGCGGCAAAGATGTGTAGCTTTGGGCCGGTCCATCCCTGGCCCGAACCACCCTGTTTGGGCCCTTGCTGCATACCGCCCCTGCGGCAACACAAGTTGCAACGAATGCCCCGATCAGGAGTTCGTTGCGACGCTTGACCTTAAAGTTAAGTTAAAAGTTAGGGTGCCTGCCCAGTGGCTCTCCCACAGAGCCCTGGCGCAGACGCGATCTGCGCGGACATCAACCATCACGCAGATAGCGGAGATCCAGAAAGCATGAAAGTCAGAAACATCGCGGTAATGGCGGGCCTGTTGCTGAATGTCGTGGCAGCCTCTGCCTGGGCGGACGGCGCGACCAATGCCCCGCAAGCCACCACCACCATCGCCGGCCAGGCCATCCCGGTGGTCGCCGGCGGCCTGTACGACCGCTATCACTCCAACCCGCCGCTCTCGGTCATCGCCAGCGAGGCACCGGACATCGACCTCAGCTGGTTCAAGGGGCTGCAGAAGACCAAGGTCGACATCGGCTTCGAGTCCTATTCGCCGAACTTCTACTACCGCAACAGCCGCGTCACCGCGGTGTTCACCGCTGACCTGAAGCGACTGCGCGAACTGATGCCCGCCGCCGTGCTGGAACAGGTGCAGCCGCTGCAGGTCTGGCCCGGTCGTGGCCTGGTCGCCCTGACCGCCTACGCCTACCACTACTGCGACAACGACAGCTACAACGAGATCGCCCTGTCCATCGTCACCAACAAGCCCGGCAACGCCAACCTGGGCCCCATCAGCCTGGTCAGCCAGTCGCTGTCGAAGGACCTCTGGGGCTACGTGCTCAAGCTGCCGGTCAACACCGAACTGGCCCGCGTGCGCGGCGTGGTTGGCTACAACCTGCCGAAGTGGCTGACCGGCATCGACTACAAGCAGACCGACAAGACGGTGGTATTCGAGATCACCGACAGCGAGACCGGCAAGCTCGACGTCACCCTGGAAACCGCCAAGCTGGACGACCTCTCCCGGGAGCCGGAGCTGGTCACCAACAGCTTCACCAACATCGGCCACGACGGCCAGCTGGCCTACGGCTACGCGGTTTCGCGCCAGCAGAGCCATGCCTCCAGCGGCGACGAAGAAACGGTGAAACTGCAGCTGAACGACGGCAGCCTGTCGACCTACATCAAGTCGCTGGATCTGGGTGAAATGGTGAAGTACGAGTACGTGCCGGAGTTCCAGAGCGCGCTGTACGCACCCGCCCCGCTGCAAAGCCTGCTCGACGGCGAGTGATCTCATCGTACGCCGGAGCGGCGCAGGCCAGCAGTCGAGTGGCTGGCCTGCGCTTTCGCTAACGCCCTAGCGCTTGCCGGCGGCCCGCCCCCGGCTCGACTTGCCCAGGACCTTGGCGTCCTCGGCCTCCATCAGCGGGCCATCCATATCGCCCAGCTGCATGCGTGACAGCACGCGCTTGGCGTTGGTCGCACAGTCGATATCGTCCGGCTTCGCCTCGATCTCGGCGATCAGCGCCACCAGGTGCACCTTGCTCTGCGCCAGACGCTGCTCCAGCGCCTCGATGTCCTGCACCTTGCCGCGCAGGGTGTCGAGCAAGGTGCCGTGCTGCCACTGGGTCAGGTCGGATGGCAGCAGCGTGCGCAGTTCCTCGAGGCTGAAACCGGCCTTCTGCGCCGTGGCGATCAGGTTGAGCACCAGCACCGCTTCGGCCGGATAGCTACGGTAGCCGTTGGCCTGACGCTCGACCGTGCGCAGCAGGCCGATACTCTCGTAGAAACGAATACGCGAAGGCGCCAGGCCCGTGCGCTCCGCCAGTTCGCCGATCTTCATGTCGCCGGTGCTCCTCGTTCAGGTGCGAGCTGATATTGAGGTTCACTTTAACATCAAGGTTTCACCAGCCCGTAGTCGCGCGCCCAGACTGGCGATCGGCGGCAGAGCCCGAGGCATGGGCCCTGCCGATGGCTGAGCTACTGCACCAGTCGCTTGATCGCCGCGGCCACCCCGGCACCGTAGGCCGGATCGGCCTTGTTGCAGTTGCCGATATGCCGCTCGATCACCTGTTGCGAGGCACCGCCGATGGCCCGCGCGGTGTTGTCAAACAGCGCCTGCTGCTGCGCCGGCGACATCAGGCGGAACAGTGCGGCGGGCTGCGAGTAGTAGTCCTCGTCGACGCGGTGGTTCCAGTGGTCGGCGGCGCCTTCCAGGCTCAGCGGCGGCTCGGCGTACTCCGGCTGTTCGGCCCACTCGCCGTAGCTGTTCGGCTCGTAGGCCAGGCGCGCGCCCTGGTTGCCGTCGACGCGCATCTGGCCGTCGCGGTGGTAACTGTGGAACGGGCAGCGCGGCGCGTTGACCGGTATATGGCTGTTGTTGACGCCCAGTCGGTAGCGCTGCGCATCGCCGTAGGAGAACAGCCGGCCCTGCAGCATTTTGTCCGGTGAGAAGCCGATGCCGGGCACCACGTGCGCCGGGTTGAACGCAGCCTGTTCTACCTCGGCGAAGACGTTCTCCGGGTTGCGGTTGAGCTCCAGCGTGCCGACCTCGATCAGCGGGTAGTCCTTGTGCGGCCAGACCTTGGTCAGGTCGAAGGGGTTGATCGCGTAGCTGCCGGCATCCTTCTCCGGCATCACCTGCACGTAGAAGGTCCAGCGCGGGAAGTTGCCCTGCTCGATGTTGTCGTAGAGGTCGCGCTGGCTGCTCTCGCGGTCGCCGGCCACCACCTGCCCCGCCTCGGCGTCACTGAGGTTGCGGATGCCCTGCTGGCTCTTCCAGGTGAACTTGACCCAGTGCCGCTCGTTGGCCGCGTTGATGAAGCTGAAGGTGTGGCTGCCGAAGCCGTGCATGTGTCGGTAGCCGTCGGGGATGCCGCGGTCGCTCATGACGATGGTGACCTGGTGTAGCGCCTCCGGCAGGTTGGTCCAGAAGTCCCAGTTGTTCTGCGCGCTGCGCATGCCGGTGCGTGGGTCGCGCTTCACTGCGTGGTTGAGGTCGGGAAACTTCAGCGGGTCGCGCAGGAAGAACACCGGCGTGTTGTTGCCCACCAGGTCCCAGTTGCCCTGCTCGGTGTAGAACTTGATGGCGAAGCCGCGGATATCGCGCTCGGCATCCGCCGCACCGCGCTCGCCGGCGACGGTGGAGAAGCGCACGAAGATGTCGGTCTGCTTGCCCACCTCGGAGAACAGCGCGGCGCGGGTGTAGCGGCTGATGTCCTGGGTCACGGTGAAGGTGCCGTAGGCGCCGGAGCCCTTGGCGTGCATGCGCCGCTCGGGGATCACCTCGCGGTCGAAGTGGGCGAGCTTCTCCAGGAACCACACGTCCTGCAGCAGCGCCGGGCCGCGCGGGCCGGCGGTCTGGATGTTCTGGTTGTCGACGACGGGCGCGCCGACGGCGTTGGTCAGTTTGTTCTGCGACATCAGGGTTGCTCCTTAAACCAGTTCGCCGAGCAGCTCGGCGGTGGTGACGATGGCGTGGGCAAAGGTCGGCCCGGTGAGCTTGCCGCCCTCGCTGAGAAAGTCGTTGTAGGGGTCGACCAGCAGCAGGCCGGTGTCCTGTTTCGAGTAACTCATGACGTTCTCCACCGTTGTCGCGACGCCGGGTTGGCGCCGCGTGGCTCGTCACTTGTCGGTGGCCTTCCAGGTAGCCGGCAGGCTCAGGTCGCCGGAGGCCACGTCCCACACGCTGCTCACGCACAGCAGCGGGTTGTGCAGGTCGGCGTTGACCTGCAGGGCGGCGGTCACCCCGTCGTAGTTGAAGCTTTCGGGGAAGCCGACAGCTTTCAACGGCACGCGAATCTGCGCGGCGTCTTCCTTGACGCTGAGGTCGTAGCCGGGCGAGTCGATGTAGATCGGCGCGCCGGGCCAGGTCGGCGGCAGCTTGGGTTTGGTGCCCTCGGGGATGTCGCGCACCTTGAGTCCGGACGGGCCGCAGGTCGCATCCTTGGTCAGCACCACCCAGTGCGAGTGCCACAGGCCGCCGTCGTTGTCCTTCTTGCCGTCGCCGTTCTCGTCGAGCTGCGGGGTGTCGTCGAAGTCCGGGTGCGAGGTCAGCGCCAGGGCGAGGATGCCCGAGCCCTGTTCGAAGCCGACCGAACCGCTGTCCAGGCTGGTGGGCCAGACGTAGCTGTAGACCTCGGCACCGGCGAAGCTGCCCTTGGGCGACGGGGTGCGGCTGCCAGCCTTGCCGTCGACCAGTTGCTCGAACACCAGCATCTCGCCGTCACGCGACACCCGCGTGTGCACCAGGTCGAACGCCGCCTCGACCTTGTCGCTCTTCTCGCTGTGGATGCCACCCGGTTCGTGGGCCATGACCGGCGCGACGAACGTGCCGGCGAGGATGCTCGCCAGGACGCGTTTCATGCCGCGTTCCTCGCGTGCTGGCCGAGGTAGTCGGCGGTGGAGATCACCGGCGCATAGCCGAACTTCAGCGCCGCCATGAAGGCCGCATGCACATGGGCGGCCGGCACCTTGACCCCGTCGAATTCCAGGTCGAGGGTGGCGCAGGCGTCGTGCAGCACGGTGGTCTGGTAGCCGAAGTCGACCGAGGCGCGGGTGATGCCATCCACGCACATGTGGCTCATGTTGCCGACCACCACCACCTCGCTCACCCCGGCCTTGTCGAGGATCGGCTTCAGCTCGGTCTCGCGGAACGAGTTGATGTAGTGCTTGAGCACCACCGGCTCGCCCGGCTGGTTGATCACGCTCGCATGCAACTGCGCGCCCTCGCTGTTCGGCCGGAAGAAAGGTGCGTCCTGGCTGGTGAACTCGTGGCGAATGTGCACCACCAGGTCGCCGCTGTCGCGGAACGCCGCGATCACCTGGGCCGCCTTGGCTGCAGCCGCCTCGACCTTGCTCAGGGTCCACAGGCCGCCGGGGAAGTAGTCGTTCTGGATGTCCACCACGATCAATGCCTTCTTGCCGCTCATCTCGTCTCTCCTTTATCTGAGGCCCGCCGGGATTCGGCGGGCGCATGAGTGCTCAGCCGCGCAGGAACGCAAGCATGTCCGCGCCGAGTTTTTCCTTGTGGGTGTCGGTGATGCCGTGGGGGGCGCCGGGGTAGATCACCAGCTTGGCGTGCGGCACCAGCTTGGCCGAGGCACGTGCCGCCGCATCCACCGGCACGATCTGGTCGTCGTCGCCGTGCAGGATCAGGGTCGGCACGTCGAACTTCTTCAGGTCGGCGGTGAAGTCGGTCTCGGAGAACGCCTTGATGCAGTCGTAGGCGTTCTTGTGCCCGGCCATCATGCCCTGCATCCAGAACGCGTCGATCACGCCCTGGGAGGGCTTGGCGCCCGGCCGGTTGTAGCCGAAGAACGGACCGCTGGCGACGTCCTTGTACAGCTGCGAACGGTCGGCGATGGAGGCCGCGCGAATGCCGTCGAACACCGAGATCGGCAGGCCGCCGGGATTGGCCTCGGTCTGCACCATCAGCGGCGGCACCGCCGCGATCAGCCCGGCCTTGGCCACCCGCGAGGTACCGTGGCGGCCGATGTAGCGCGCCACCTCGCCACCGCCGGTGGAGAAGCCGAACAGCGATGCGCCGCGCACGTCCAGGTGCTCCAGCAGCTGCGCCAGGTCGTCGGCGTAGGTGTCCATCTCGTTGCCGTTCCACGGCTGGCTGGAGCGCCCGTGGCCACGCCGGTCATGGGCGATCACCCGGTAGCCGTTGTTGGCCAGGAACAGCATCTGCGCCTCCCAGCTGTCGGCGTTGAGTGGCCAGCCGTGGCTGAGCACCACCACCGGTCCGCTGCCCCAGTCCTTGTAGTAGATCTGTGTGCCGTCACGCGTCGTGATAGTGCCCATGCTCTTGCTCTCTCCATTGCGGGGTTGGGGGTTGGCATCTGTCGCACCACTGCCCACGCAGCCAACGAGTGGCAACGTCAGGGCGGCGACTGCCGCGGCGGAGCCGATCAACAGCGCACGGCGCTGCCGATCGACCGCCGGGTCGTGCTCGGTCGTCATCGATCTTCTCCAGATGGCCTGGCAGGCAGGCGAGGCTGCAGAAGGCCCGGATCAGCGCACAGAAGTGGCTGGCGGGTGAGCAGCGCTGCTGATGGTCGCGTCCTGCACATGGAGCCTCCGGCGGTGTTCGGCGGCAGCCTGGGAGGCGCCGCAAACCTGTTAGAACGGGAGGCTAGCGAGGCGGCAGAATCAGTTCCTTGGGAAAACCTGAAGAATCCTGAATTCTGTGTTTAGCTTAGGCATCGCGGCGGTAAGGCAACGCCGAGTTGCGTCGAGTCTGGTGACTTCAAATAGTCATCTTCGCCGATCGACGCCGATATCAACCCGAGCGCGAGACCGCTCCATGAATCAGCCTTCGTTCGCCCCGATCCGTTTCGGCCACTGTGAAGTCACTCCGTCGCGGCGCCTGCTGCGGGTGCATGGCCAGCCGGTGGAAC
Organism: Pseudomonas sp. Gutcm_11s; assembly: GCF_028649395.1. Lineage (GTDB taxonomy): Bacteria > Pseudomonadota > Gammaproteobacteria > Pseudomonadales > Pseudomonadaceae > Aquipseudomonas. Next base: position 7,675 of record NZ_JAQSUW010000003.1, read on the forward strand.
TGCACGGCCGCGCCTTCGATCTGCTGGTCGCCCTGCTCCAGGCGGAAGGCCAGGTGGTGAGCAAGGACGAACTGATGCGCGTCGTCTGGCCCGGACGCATCGTCGAGGAAAACACCCTGGAGGCGCAGGTCTCGCTGCTGCGCAAGGCGCTGGGCCCGGAGCGCCAGTCGATCCGCACCGTGTCCGGTCGCGGCTACCAGTTCACCGGCCAGCCGCCCGCCCCGCCGGCCTCGGCCAACCTGCACATTCCGCTCGGCGTTTCGCGCCTGATCGGCCGCGAAGACGCCCTCAACGAGCTGACCGAGAGCATTCGCCAGCAGCGTCTGGTCACCCTGATCGGCCCCGGCGGCATCGGCAAGACCCGCCTGGCCCTGGAATGCGCGCGCGAGCTGCGCACGCTGTTTCCCGAGCGCATCTGCCTGGCCGACCTGGCGACGCTGTCCACCGACGAATTCCTTATCGCCACCATCAGCTCCGCCCTGGGTCTGGCTCCCGCCAGCGGCCAGGCCGATCTGGAGCAGATCGCCGGCAGCCTGGCCGGCCGGCGCATCCTGCTGCTGCTCGACAACTGCGAGCACCTCGTCGAACCGGCCGCCGCCGCGGTCGAAACCCTGCTGCGCGCCAACAGCACGCTGCAGATCCTCGCCACCAGCCGAGAGCCGCTGCGCGTCGAGGGCGAGCACCTCTACCGCGTCGCCCCGCTGGCGGTCCCCGCCGCCGATGCCAGCCTGCAGGAAGTCCTGTCCAGCAGCGCGGTGCGCCTGTTCGAGGCGCGCCAGGAGCACGGCCAGATCGACCTCATGACCCAGCAGCAGACGACGGCGCTGAAGGCGCGCATCTGCCGGCGCCTGGACGGCATCCCACTGGCCATCGAGCTGGCGGCCGCACGCGTCGCCACCCTCGGCCTGGTCACCGTGGCCGAACGCCTGGACAGGGAGCTGGACCTGCTCGCCGGCGGCAACCGTTCCGCCCTGCCGCGGCAACAGACCCTGCGCGCCACGCTGGACTGGAGCTTCAACCTGCTCTCACCACGCGACCAGGCCCTGCTGCTGCGCCTGAGCGTGTTCGCCGGGGCCTTCGGCCTGGAGGGCGCCCTGGCGGTCGGCATCTCGGCCGAACTCGGCGCCGAAGCGATTGCCGAGGGCATCGACAGCCTGGTCAGCAAGTCGCTGCTGACGCTGAGCCAGCAGCTCTCGGGCAGCCAGTACCGGCTGCTGGAAACCACCCGCAACTACGCCAGCGAGAAACTCGCCGGCAGCGGCGAACACGCCCTCTCACAACGCCTGCACGCGCTGTACCTGCTGGAGGTGTTTTCCAGCGCCTCGTCATTCTGGGAACTCGGCCAGTCACCGCGTTGCGCGCTGTGCGAGGCGCTGCAGGAAGACCTGCGCGAGGCCCTGCGCTGGACCCTCGACCAGGGCCACGATTCGGTACTGGGCATCGACCTGACCATCGCCGCGCTGCCGTTCTGGCTGCAGCGCTCGCAGGTCGCCGAGTGCCTGATCAGTGCCAGCCGCGCCCTCGCCCATCTGGCCAAGCCGGAGCTGTTCGAGCGCAAGGTGATGAAGCTGGAAGTCGCTCGCGGCAAGGCCCTGCTCTACACCGGCGCCACCTTCGAGACGCGCGAGGCGTTCCAGCATGCCCTGAGCATCGCCAGCCGCCTGGACGAATACGACCACCAGACGCTGGCCATCTGGGGCATCTGGGCCCACGGCTACCTCAACGGCCCTTACACGCAGAACCTTAAGATCGCCGAAGACTTCCTCGGCCTGGCCAGGCGGCGCCCCGAGGCCGGCGACGAGCTGGTGGCACAGCGCATGATCGCCCTGTCGCAGCTCTGCCTGGGCCGCCTCGACGAGGCTCGCGCCGGCCTGCAGCTGGTCCTGCAGCAGTACCCCGAGCGCCTGCGCCAGCGCCACATCCTGCGCTATGCATACGACCAGAAGGTCGCCGCGCTCTGCGCCCTCGCCTACACCCTGTGGCTGCAGGGTTTCCCCGACCAGGCCAGCCAGACGCTGAAAGAGGCCGAGCACCAGGCGCAGGCCTGCGACCACCTGGCCAGCCGCTGGCATGTGCTGACCATGAGCACCTGCGCGATCAACCTGCTGACCGGCGGTCTGCCAGCCCTCGCCGGCCCCAGCCAGCAACTGCTCGACGCACGGGGCTGGCAGCACCTCGGCGCCCACCCGATTGGTGCCGGGCAGTTCTGGGGCGGCGAATTCTGGCGCGGCCTGTACCGCCTCTGGCAGGGCGAACCGGAGGCCTACGACAAGATCATCTGCCCGGCGCTGGCACAGCTGGGGCGCGTGCGTTTCGCCTCATACCTTGCGCCCTACACTTCGGCGCTGTGCCTGACCCTGGCGCAGCATGGCCGGCTGAACGAGGCGCAGCGCCTGATCGATGCGGCAATCGCACACGCCAGCGGCGCCGACGACATCTCCGCCCTGCCGGAGCTGATCCGCTGCCAGGGCGAACTGCTGCTCGCCGCCAGCGCCACCGGCTGGTCCGGGCCCGGCGAGGAGCTGCTGCTCAAGGCCCAGGCCATGGCCCGTCAGCACGGGTTGAAGTCCTGGGAGCTGCGCGCCACCACCAGCCTGGCGCGTCTGTGGCTGCAGCAGGGCAAGCACACCCGTGCCGCCCGTGAGCTGGGCGAGCTGATGGACTCGTTCTGCGAAGGCTTCGGCACCGCCGACTTCGAGAGCGCGCGGCAACTGATGAAGTCGCTGGGCAGCTGACGTCCGCACGCGGACAGGCCTCGTGGTGCAATCGCCAAGGGCGGCACAGCGCCCGTCATGCTTTTGCGCGAGCATGGCGGCCACGGAAAGCACCCGGAGGGAACCGCCATGTCGCACCAGCCCAGCCCCATCGATTACGCCCGCATCCAGGCCCTGCTCAATCTGGAATACGTCCAGGAGCACTTCCTCGCCTATATCGAGGGTGGCGACAACTACGACTGGGTCAGCGTCGAGGACCAACAAGGCGACGACGTCGAGCTGTACATCGAACTGGAGCACCAGCGCCTGCGCATCGCCGTGGGGAACTTCAGCGGGCCGGCGGCGGACAACGGTTTCAGCGATCACCGCCACTTCATCTTCAAGCTGCGCGATGCGGACAGCGGCGCCTGCGAGCTACTGTTCCAGCCGGCAGAGGTCGATGAGCACGGCCAGGACCAGCTGGATACCTTCCCTCTCGACCAGCAGCCCGCCGCCTGCCAGGAAGAATGCGCAGCACTGTTCGCGGCCCTGGAGGCCTACCTGCAGGCACGCGACGAGGAACTGCAGCAGACCAAAGCCAACCTGCCGTCGGACCTGATCATCAACGTGCTGGGCGACATGGACTCCTTCGACGAGCTGCAGGCCGAATTCGAGCCGCTGGCCGCCTCGATGGGCTGCGAGACCTTCCGCCTGGATCGGGAATTCAGCGAGCTGGAGCACGACGACCGCATGCCGCGCTCCTACGCCGCCTGCATGGACCGCACCGAGCCGTCGATGACCGAGCGCGACTGGCAGAACATCGAGCAGCACCGCGCCTCGGCCTACTTCATCGTGCCGCGCATCTATTCGGAGCGCACCCGCATCTCCATCGCCATGGTCACCGCGCGCTGCCTGGCGCACCTGATCGAACGCAACCTGATCGGTGCGGCGAAGATCGAGACCGCCGGCCTGGCCCATGGCCTGCAGCGCTGGAAGGAGCTGGCCGAGGAGATGAACCATGCCGTCGCGCAGCGCGAGCAGAAGACCATGCTGCTGGCGCTGTACAAGATGTTCGTGCGCAAGCCCATTGCCGACGACAACCGCCTGTACAGCTGTGGCATGCAGCACCTGGGGCTGCCCGATTTCGTGATCGTGCTGCCCGAGGACGAGGAGCCCAGCGAGGAACAGCAGCTGCAATGCGTCGCGCGCTTCGAACAGGCCTTCCTCGCTGCCTTCGGCGTCGGCGAGCTGGACGAGCCGAGCAAGCCGTACCCAGGTCGCCCCGACTTCGGCTATCCGCTGGGCGACATCCGCCACAATCCCTTCGGCTTCACCCAGCTCGGCTGACGATTGGCCCGCGCTCGCCCATCGGCGGGCGCGGGCCATCCACCATCAAGCCACCGCCCGCTCGGTCCGCTGCTCCGCCTCCAGCTCGCGCACCAGCGGCAATACATGCTCGCCGAAGTACGCCACTTCCTCCTGGAAGTGCAGGAAGCCGGAGAGGATCAGGTCCACGCCCACCGCCTTTAGCGCGACGATGCGCTCGGCGATCTGCCGCGGCGTGCCGATCAGGTTGGTCTTGAAGCCGTCGTTGTACTGCACCAGGTCCTCGAATCTCGACTTGGCCCAGTTTCCCTCGCGCTCCGGGCTGGCCGCGCCGGCGTTCTTCACCTCGGCGCCGAAGGCATTGACCGCCTCCGGGTTGGCCTTGTCGATGATCTCCTGCAGCACGGCGCGGGCCTCTTCCTCGCTGTCGCGGGCGATGATGAAGGCGTTCACCCCGATCTTCACCGCATGGCCGTTGGCCACAGCCTTGGCGCGGATGTCGTCGACCTGGGCCTTGATCCCCTCCACCGTGTTGCCATTGGTGAAGTACCAGTCGGACACCCGCGCGGCCATGTCGCGCGCGGCGCGCGAGCTGCCGCCCTGGAAGATTTCCGGGTGTGGCTGCTGCAGCGGCTTGGGCTTCAGGGTGTAGTCGCGGAAGCGGTAGAAGTCGCCGTTGAAGCTGAAGTTGTCCTGGGTCCAGATGCCCTTCAGCGCGCGGAGGAACTCCTCCGAGCGGCGGTAGCGCTCGTCGTGCTCCAGCCAGTGCTCGCCAATGGCATGGAACTCGCCCTTGAACCAGCCGGACACCAGGTTGATGGCGATGCGGCCGTTGGTGAGTTGGTCGATGGTCGCCAACTGCTTGGCCGCCAGGGTCGGGTTCCACGGCCCCGGCAGGATGGCGGCGATCACCTTGAGCTTCTCGGTGGCAGCCAGCAGCGCGTGGCTGATGGCCACCGACTCGTGCTGGTACTCGGCGCCGTAGCCGGCGGTGAAACGGATCTGCGACAGCGCGTAGTCGAAGCCCGAGCGCTCGGCGATCTGCGCCAGCTTGCGGTTGTAGTCGATGTCCCAGCTGGTGCGCTGCTCGATGTCACTGACCACCAGGCCACCGCTGACGTTGGGCACCCAGTAGGCGAACTTGATCGGTTGTTGGCTCATCTTCGTCACTCCTGTCAGGTCGGGATCAGTTGGCGCTCTGCGCCACCACGGCGGCGGAGTCCTTCAGCGCCGCGTCGAGGAACTTCGGCTCGGCCCAGTCGGCCACCACGAAGCCACGGCGCACCAGGCGCTGCTCGGCGGCCAGGTCGACGCTCTGCTGCAGGCGGGCGAGGAAGGCCGCGTCCAGCTGCGGATCGAAGATCTTGTTGAAGCTGGTGCCATGCAGGTCGTTGGTGAGGATCAGCGTCGGGTAGCTGGCCAGGCCGGAAACCAGCTCGATGTAGGCCTGCTTGTTCTGCTCGTCGCGCAGCCAGGCCACGGCCTTCTGCTGCGCCTTGAGCAGGCGCGCGGTGAGCTGCGGGTTTTCATCGACGAAGCGACCGTGGCCGACGAACACGCCCTGGATGCTGCCGGCGCCGCCGAGGTCATCGGTGGACAGCGGCAACTCGGCCACGCCACGCGCCTTGAGCACGATCAGGTTGGACAGGCCCCAGGTGGCGTCGATCTGCTTGGCCGCCAGCGCCGCGTTGGCCGCGTTGAAGTCCAGGTTGATCACCTGCAGGTCGCGCTCGGACAGGCCCTGGCTGGCCAGCGCGGCGTCGAACGACAGCTGCGAGGCAGTGCCACGGAAGATCGCCACGCGCTTGCCCTTGAGGTCGGCCAGGGTCTTGATGCCCGAGCCGGGCACCACGCCCAGGTAGTGCTTGATGTCGCGCGCGGTGGCGCTGAGCAGGCGGGTATCGAGGCCGTTGGCCTTGCCGATGATGGCGGCTAGGTCGCCGAGGTAGGCGAAGTCCACCTGGTCGTTGGCCAGCGCCTCGTTGATCACCGGGCCGGCGCCCTTGAAGAAGCTCCAGGTGATCTTCACGCCGTCGGCGGCGAACTCTTGCTCGAAGATCTGCTGGGTGCGCAGCACGTCGACCACGCCACCGCCGCTGTGCTGGCTGCCGGCGCTGAGGTCGGGCACAGCGATGCGGATTTCCTTGGCACCGTCCGCCGCCTGCGCCGGCGGCAGGTAGGCCAGCAGGCCGATCAGGGCCGGCGTGGCGAACAAGGTGGCGAAGGAAGTGAAGAGGCTTTTCATGGTCGTGCTCCTGAATGCGCGGAACGCTCCACGGCGTTCCCTGGGGCGCACTAAAGGCACGACTCTCTTATGGAATTTAAATACTAAAAAATTATTTTTTTATTACTTAAATGCCTAAATCAGCAGCCGCGCGGCTCTGCTGGCAGATGCGCCGCGGGCATAAAAAATATTCGGCAAAGGCATTGGCCGCAGAGCCACCCAGGTTCTTTAAATGACCGCTCTTATCACTCAATCGAATTGATATGAGCTTTTATATGCCATTACTGCAAAGTGCTTATATAGACCCACGCGGGAGTGCCCGCCGATGGGTCTGAGCGCTTCCCTCCCGCTGAACCCTGCTGCGTCACGGCCACGCCTGCACGCCGAGAGCCTGCTGCCCTGGCTGTTGCCGCTGGCCCTGCTGCTGTTATGGCAGGCCGCCAGCCACTGGCGCTGGATGAGCGAGCAGGTGCTGCCGGCACCCGAGCTGGTCTGGCAGTCGCTGCTGGAGCTGGGTCATGGCGAGCTGTGGCAACACCTGGCGATCAGCCTCAAGCGCCTGGCCTGGGGCCTGCTCGGCGGCGTCGCCGCGGGCGTCGCGCTGGGCGCCTGGCTCGGCAGCAGCCCACGCGCCGAACGCCTGATATTCCCCACCTTCGCCGCCCTGGCGCAGATTCCGACGCTGGCCTGGATTCCGCTGTTCATGCTGTTCTTCGGCATCGGCGAACTGCTCAAACTGGTGGTGCTGGTCAAGGCGATCATCGTGCCCATCACCATCCACACCCTGGTCGGCGTGCGCGATGCCCAGCCACGCCTGCGCGAGGCCGCCGACGCTCTGCGCCTGCCACCGCTGCTGCGCCTGTGGCGGCTGACCATTCCCGCTGCCCTGCCCTCGTTCATGGCCGGCCTGCGCTTGGCCCTGGCCACCGGTTGGGCCTCGCTGCTGGCGGTGGAGTTGCTGGCCTCCAGCGAGGGCATCGGCTACCTGATGGTCTGGGGACGCCAGCTGTTCATGCTCGACATCGTGTTCGTCTGCATCCTGATCATCGGCCTGTTCGGCATCGTGCTGGACCGCGGCATCCAGTGGCTCGACGGCCGCCTGTTGCACTGGCCGCACCCGCCCGCCGCCGAGTTCCGCCGCGTGCCTTCCGGCCGAGGCTGGCAGCGCCTGCAGGCCTGGTATCTGCCACTGGCCCTGCTCGGCCTGTGGCAGCTGACCTGCAGCGCCGGCTGGGTCGACGCCAACATCCTCGCCAGCCCGGCGCAGGTGGCCCAGGCCACTTGGCAGGGCCTGGCCGACGGCACCCTGCTGGGTGGCCTGCTGCTTAGCCTGCGCCGCGCCCTCGGCGGCTTGCTGCTGGGCGGCAGCCTGGGCCTGTTCCTCGGCGTGCTGCTCGGACTGTGGCGCCCGGCCGAACGCGTGCTCGGCCCGACCCTGTCGGCGCTGCGCCAGGTCGCCATCTTCGCCTGGGTGCCACTGCTCACCGCCTGGTTCGGCCTGGGTGAGCTGGCCAAGCTGGTGTTCGTCGGCATGGCCACCTTCTTCCCACTGCTGATCGCCAGCCAGCGCGGCATCGCCGCCCTCTCCTCGCAGCTCGATGAAGCGGCCCGCGCCCTGCGCCTTAATCGCCGCCAGCGCCTGCTGCGCCTGGTCCTGCCCGGCGCCGCCCCGGCCATCTTCGCCGGCCTGCGCCTGGCGCTGATCTTCGCCTGGCTCGGCACCATCGGCGCCGAGTACTTCATGCCCTCGGACGGCGGCCTGGCCAGCCTGATGATCGGCGCCCAGCAAATGTTTCGTATGGACCAGGTTATGGCCGGAATGCTGTTGATCGGCATCACCGGCGCCCTGCTCAACACCCTCGGACAACTGATCGAAGCGCGCGCCACGCGCTGGAGAACCGCATGACTAGCCTGACCCAACCCGACTCCCGCACCTTCCAGGGCCTGCCGCCACTCCAGCCGCTGGTGAGTTTCACCAGCGTCGGCAAACGCTTCGGCGAGCTGCAGGCGATCAGCGACTTCAACCTGGACATCCGCGAGGGCGAATCCATCGCCATCCTCGGCTCCAGCGGCTGCGGCAAGTCCACCCTGCTGCGCCTGCTGGTCGGCCTCGACCGCGAGTTCGACGGCCGCATCGAGGTTGCCGGCAAGGCGGTCCAGGGCATCGGCAGCGAGCGCGGCATCGTGTTCCAGGAGCACCGCCTGTTCCCCTGGCTGAACGTGGAACAGAACGTCGGCCTCGGCCTGGTCAACGAAGACCTGACCCAGGCCGAGCGCTTCCGCCGCATCGAGGAGTTCATCCAGCTGGTCGGCCTCGACGGCTTCCAGCGCGCCTACCCGCACCAGCTCTCCGGCGGCATGGCCCAGCGCGTGGCGATTGCCCGCGGCCTGGTGGCCAGCCCGCGCATTCTGCTGCTCGACGAGCCCTTCGGCGCGCTCGACGCGCTGACCCGCCAGCAGATGCAGGAAGAGCTGCTGGCCATCCGCAAGCGCGCCGGCATCACCAGCCTGCTGGTCACCCACGATGTCGAGGAGGCGATCTTCCTTGCCGACCGCGTGGTGGTCCTGGCGCCGCGCCCGGGACGGATCAAGCGCATCGTCGAGATCGACCTGCCACACCCGCGCGACCGCGCCGGCTACGACTTCCACCAGCTGCGCGCCGAACTGCTCTACGAGCTGACCGGCGACGGCGACTACCGCGCCCCGCCGCCCCGCGTCGAAGACCTGCCCTTCGCCGCCCTGGCCTACTGATCACCGTAACGAGCATCCCATGAGCAAACGCCCCAACTTCCTGCTGATCGTCGCCGACGATCTCGGCTTCTCCGACCTCGGCGCCTTCGGTGGCGAGATCGCCACGCCACACCTCGACGCCCTGGCAAATGCCGGCCTGCGCCTGACCGACTTCCACGCCGCCTCGGCCTGCTCGCCGACCCGCGCCATGCTGCTCACCGGCACCGACCACCACCTGGCCGGCATCGGCGCCATGGCCGAGTTCAGCGACCAGAAGATCCGCCGCAACCCCGGCTACGAGGGCCACCTCAACCAGCGCGTGGCAGCCCTGCCCGAGCTGCTACGCGACGCCGGCTACCACACGCTGATCTCCGGCAAATGGCACCTCGGCCGCAGCGCCGAGACCTCCGCCGCCGCCCGTGGCTTCGAGCGCTCGTTCATCCTCGAAGGCGCCGCGCACAACCACTACGACTGGTCGCCGGACGTGCCGCCGCACAAGATGCCGCGCCTGCTGCACACGGTCGAAGGCACCTACCGCGACGGCTTCGAGCCGGTCACCGAACTGCCCAAGGACTTCTACTCCTCCGACGCCTTCACCGACCGCCTGCTGCAGTACCTCGGCGAGCGCCCGGCGGACGATGAGCGGCCGTTCTTCGCCTACCTGCCGTTCTCCGCGCCGCATTTCCCGCTGCAGGCGCCCGCCGAGCTGATCGCCAAGTACCACGGCCGCTACGATGCCGGCCCGGATGCCCTGCGCCAGCAGCGCCTGGCCCGCCTCAAGGAGCTGGGTCTGGTGCCGGCCGATGTCGAAGCCCACCCGGTGGTGGCGGACACGCCGAACTGGGACGAACTGGATGAAGCCGGCCGCCGCCAGTCCGCACGCGCCATGGAGGTGTACGCGGCGATGGTCGAGCGCCTGGACTGGAACGTCGGCCGCGTGGCCGAGCACCTGCGCGCCACCGGCGAACTGGACAACACCGTGGTGCTGTTCCTCTCCGACAACGGCGCCGAGGGCGCGGCGCTGGAGGCCATCCCCATCGTCGGCAAGCGCGCCCAGCGCTTCATCGCCAAGCACTACGACAACAGCCTGGACAACCTCGGCCGCGCCAATTCCTACCTCTGGTACGGTCCGCGCTGGGCCCAGGCGGCCACCGCGCCGTCGCGCCAGTTCAAGCTGTTCACCAGCCAGGGTGGCATCCGCGTGCCGGCCTTCATCACCTGGCCGGGCCTGCAGCTGCAGGGGCAGATCAGCCACGAGTTCAGCACCGTGATGGACATAGTGCCGACCCTGCTGCAGCTGGCCGGCACCGAGCACCCCGGCACCACTTACCAGGGCCGCGAGGTGCTGCCGTTGCGCGGTCGTTCGCTGCTGCCCTACCTGCAGGGCCAGGAGGCGCAGCCGCACAGCCAGGACGAGACCACCGGCTGGGAGCTGTTCCGCGCCCGCGCCATTCGCCAGGGCGACTGGAAGGCGCTGTACATCCCCAAACCGGACGGCCCGGGACGCTGGCAGCTGTACCACCTCAAGCGCGACCCCGGCGAGATCCACGACCTGGCCGAAGCCGAGCCGGAGCGCCTGAACAAGCTGATCGGCCACTGGCAGCGCTATGTCGACGAGACCGGCGTGCTCGATTTCAGCTTCGCCGGGCGCCTGCTGCGCGAGCTGGGCGGCGCCCTGCTGCGCGTATTCACCCGCCAGCCACGGACGCTCTGACATGCGCAACAAGCTCCCTGGCCTGATCGCCACCCTGCTACTGAGCCTGGCCGGCCCGCTGGCGGCCGAGCCCGCGCAACCGCTAGAGGTCATCCGCGTGGCGGTGCCGGACGCCAGCGCCGGACGCCACCCCAGCAGCGGCACGCCGACCATCGACTACGCCTACACGCAGAAGCTGTTCGAGCAGGAGTTCGCCAAGGACGGCATCGAGATCCAATGGGCCTTCTTCAAGAACGCCGGCCCGGCGATCAACGAGGCCTTCGCCAACGAGCAGATCGACGTGGCCTTCCTCGGCGACCTGGCGGCCATCATCGGTGAGGCGGTGGGCAACCGTACGCGCCTGCTGGCCGCCACCAGCCGTGGCCTGAACGGCTACCTCGGCGTGGTGCCGGGCAGCGGCCACGACAGCCTGGAGTCACTGCGCGGCAAGACCATCGGCGTATGGCTCGGCACCGCCGGGCACCTGTCGCTGGAGGCGATGCTGGCCAGCCGTGGCTACAGCGACAAGGACTTCCACCTGATCAGCCTGGACAACAGCGCCGGCCTCGCCGCGCTGGCCGCCAAGCGCATCGACGCGGTGTGGAGCGCCGCCGGCGTGCTGGCCCTGCGCAACCGCGGCCTGGCCGAGATTCCGCTGAGCACCCAGGGCGGCGACGGCACCGGCACCATTGCCGTGACCATGCTCGGCGCCAGCGACTTCGTCGAACGCCACCCGGCCATCACCGAACGCCTGGTGCGCGTGCTGGTCCAGGCGGCGCACTGGAGCTCGCGCCCGGAGAACGGCGAAGCGGCGGTCGAGCTGCTGGTCAAGCAGATCGGCCTGCCGCCGGAGCTGATGGCGCAGGAGCTGCAGGGCGAGCCTCTCTCCCGACGCAACTCGCCGCTGCTCGACGACTACTTCCTCAAGCACCTGCAGTACGGCGCCGACGCCGCCTACGCCAAACGCCTGATCCGCAGCCGCGTCGACGTGCAGCGCTGGGCCGAACCGCGCTTCCTCGACCAGGCCCTGGCCGAGCTGCAACTCACCGATTACTGGCCGCAACGGGAGGCCTATGTCGACCCTTGGCACTGAGCGCCTCGGCGCTTTCCACTCTCTACCCAACCTCAAGCTACCGCCGGCCCTGCTCGGCCTGGTGGTGCCGCTGGCCCTGCTCCTGCTCTGGTCGTTGGCCTCGACCAATGGCTGGATGCCCAGGCAGATCCTGCCACCGCCGTCGCAGGTGTGGCACACCGCGCTGGACCTCTGGCACGGCGGTGCCCTGGCCCAGCTCGGCGTCAGCCTGGCACTGCTGGTCAAGGGGCTGTTGTTCGGTGTGCTCGGCGGCCTGCTGATCGGCGTACTCACCGGTCTCAGCCGCCGCGCCGAGGACATCATCGCGCCGAGCTTCTATGCCTTCGCGCAGATCCCCACGCTGGCCTGGATTCCGCTGCTGATCGTCTACCTGGGCATCGGCGACGGTCTCAAGCTGTTCCTGATCTTCAAGGCCGTGGTGGTGCCGGTGGCGGTGCACGTACAGGTCGGCGTGCGCGACGTGCCCGAGCGCCTGCGCGAGGCCGCCGCCGTGCTGCGCCTGCCCTGGTACCTGCGCCTGTGGCGGCTGACCCTGCCGGCAGCGCTGCCGGCCTTCCTCACCGGCCTGCGCCTGGCACTGATGGCCGGCTGGATGACCCTGATCGCCGTGGAACTGCTGGCCTCCAGCGAGGGCATCGGCTACCTGATGGTCTGGGGTCGCCAGCTGTTCCAGCTCGACCTGGTGTTCGTCTGCATCCTGGTCATCGGCCTCACCGGCTGGCTGATCGACCGCGGTATCCAGGGTCTCGACGGCGCCCTGGTGCGCTGGCCTCGCCCGCCGCTGGCCGCCCATGCCGAGCGCGCGCCGCAACGCGGCTGGGCCTGGCTGGCGACCCAGGCACGGCGCTGGGCCATCCCGCTACTGCTGCTGTGGGGCTGGAGCTCGCTGGTCGCCAGCGGCAAGGTCAACCCGGCGATCCTGCCGTCGCCGCTGGGCATCGTGCAGGCCGGCTGGGCCGATCTGCTCGACGGCAGCCTCAGTTCCGCACTGGGCTGGAGCCTGCTGCGCAGCCTGCTCGGCCTGCTGCTCGGTAGCGCGATTGGCATCGCCGTGGGCCTGCTGCTCGGCCTGTTCCGCCCGCTGGAGCAATTGTTCGCGCCAAGCCTGGCCGCCTTCCGCCAGGTCGCGCTGTTCGCCTGGGTACCGCTGATCACCGCCTGGGCCGGCATCTACGACTTCGCCAAGATCGTCTTCATCGCCCTGGCCGCCTTCCTGCCGGTGTACCTGGCCACCTGGCGCGGCGTGGCCAACCGCTCGGCGCAGCTCGACGAGGTGGCCGATGCCCTGCGCCTGAGCTTCGTCCAGCGCCTGCGCCTGGTCATCCTGCCCGGCGCCGTGCCGTCGATCTTCGCCGGCCTGCGCCTGGCGCTGATCTACGCCTGGCTCGGCTCGCTCGGCGCCGAGTACTTCATGAACTCGGGGATCGGCATCGGCAGCTACATGGTCGGCGCCCAGCAGAAATTCGAGATGGCCCGGGTGTTCGCCGGCATGGTCCTGGTCGGCCTGCTCGGCGCCCTGCTCGCCGCCCTCGGCCTGCGCCTTGAGCGCCTGGCCAGCCGCTGGCGGCAGAGCGGCGCCCCTTCCTGAATCCAGACAACCGCCCGCGTGGCTCGGCCGCGCGGGCCACCTTCAGCACATAGCGAGTCCACCACCATGTCCAGAACACCCGCACGCCCCAACTTCCTGGTGATAGTTGCCGACGACCTCGGCTTCTCCGACCTCGGCGCCTTCGGTGGCGAGATCGCCACGCCCAACCTCGACGCCCTGGCCCTGAACGGCCTGCGCCTGACCGACTTCCACGTGGCACCAACCTGCTCGCCGACCCGCTCGATGCTGCTCACCGGCACCGACCACCATATCGCCGGCATCGGCGCCATGGCCGAGGCCATCGCTCCCGAGCAGATCGGCCAGCCCGGCTACGAGGGCTACCTCAACGAGCGCGTGGTCGCCCTGCCCGAGCTGCTGCGCGAGGCCGGCTACCAGACGCTGATGGCCGGCAAGTGGCACCTGGGCCTCAAGCCCGAGCTGGCGCCGCATGCGCGCGGCTTCGAGCGCTCCTTCTCCCTGCTGCCCGGCGCCGCCAACCACTATGGCTTCGAGCCGCCCTACGACGAGAACACTCCAGGCGTGCTGAAATCGACGCCGGCGCTGTACATCGAAGACGACCAGTTCGTCGATGAGTTGCCCGAAGGCTTCTATTCCTCCGACGCCTTCGGCGACAAGCTGATCCAGTACCTCAAGGAGCGCGACCAGAGCCGGCCGTTCTTCGCCTACCTGCCCTTCTCCGCGCCGCACTGGCCGCTGCAGGCGCCGCAGGAAGTGGTGGCCAAGTACAAGGGGCGCTACGACGCCGGCCCCGAGGCGCTGCGCCAGGAGCGCCTGCAACGCCTCAAGCAGCTCGGCCTGGTGGCCGAGGACGTGCAGGCCCACCCGGTGCTGGCCTTCACTCAGGAATGGGACAAGCTCACCCCGGAGAAACGCGCGATCTCGGCACGCACCATGGAGGTGTACGCGGCCATGGTCGAGCGCATGGACTGGAACATCGGCCGGGTGGTCGACTACCTGCGCCAGCAGGGTCAGCTGGACAACACCTTTGTCCTGTTCATCTCCGACAACGGCGCCGAGGGCGCGCTGCTGGAAGCCTTCCCCAAGTTCGGCCCGAACCTGCAAAGCTTCCTCGATGCGCACTACGACAACAGCCTGGACAACATCGGCAACGCCAACTCCTACGTCTGGTATGGCCCGCGCTGGGCGCAGGCGGCCACCGCGCCGTCCAAGCTGTTCAAGGCCTTCACCACCCAGGGCGGCATCCGCGTGCCGGCGCTGATCCGCTACCCGGAATTCGCCCGCCAGGGCGGGCAGATCAGCGGCGCGTTCAGCACGGTGATGGACGTCACCCCGACCATCCTCGACCTGGCCGGCGTGCGCCACCCCGGCACCCGCTGGAACGGCCGAGACGTGGCGGCGCTGCGCGGCAAGTCCTGGCTCGGCTACCTCAGCGGCGAAACCACGGAAGTGCACGACGAGGACACGGTGACCGGCTGGGAACTGTTCGGCATGCGCGGCGTGCGCAAAGGCCAGTGGAAGGCCGTGTACATCCCCAAACCGCTGGGCCCGGCTAGCTGGCAGCTGTACGACTTGAGCAAGGACCCCGGCGAAACCACCGACCTGGCCCAGAGCGAACCCACCAAACTGGCCGCGCTGATCGAGCACTGGGACGACTATGCCGAGGAAACCGGCGTGGTGCTGGCCGCCTCGCCCTTCCAGCTCTAGAACCAGAGCATCCGCGCCTCGAATGGGGCACGGAAACATCTGCACAAGAAGCCGCCCTGGCTCCCGCCGGGCGGCTGAATCCCGCGTCTGCCGCGCCCTCGGGGCATGCTGGTCTCACCCGCCTTGCGCCGACGCCCACTAGCCCCTGCGCACTGCAACATCCCCGTAACCACCGCCCGTTATGGTGCCGGCTCTTGTTTCAGAAGGCCCATGTCGTGACCAGCGTTAAGAACCTCCGCAAGACCCTCGATCAGGTTGCCGCCAACAACGAATCCGCCGCCGTCGCCGTGATGCGCGCCGCGGAACGCACCGGCGACGAAGTACTGCGCCAGCAGTTGCACCGGGTCATCCTGCAAATGAATCAGGACGCCCTCGCCCTCCGCGCCCTGCGCGACGCCCAACCCGCCGACACCCAGCGGCGCGCCTGAGCGCGCCCTGTTCCCTGATACCTCGCGATACACCCAGCGCCAACGTCCCCAAGGCCTCCTCTCCCTTGCCCGCTTCGGCCTTGATCCGCAGCAGTCCCTAACAGCCAACACTTCCAGCCTCTGGATCGGCACTTTCAGCCGATCCCGGAACCTAGACGCGCGCCTCGCGAATTCGTAATGTCGCCGCTAGGTCCTGTCGCATTGCCATCATGAGCGGTGTCGCGTTTGCCTATGGCAGACTCAGCCTCAAAAGGGATTTCGCAGAGACAGGGAATGTTATGCGACACATGTGGCGGAAAACATTACGTCACATGTGTCGCCTACTTATAGTTAGCCACCCCAAATGACCCAAAGTGAGCAAATAGAAAGCGAACTTAACCGCTTAATCGGCCTTGAGGCATGGGGAGCTGCATTTGCTGGAGGCATGCTCATGATTCAGTTTGGCACTCCAAGAGAAAGAGTTTCACTGAATGGGAGCAAGCACAATATCGGTGAGTATGCCCTCCACATTCAAACAACTTGGCGCATCGATTTAAATCATGGTGATCCATCCCAAGGCATCACCAGCTCGGAACATGGGGATATAAATTTCCTCCTGACACAACCGTATATTGAATCCATAAAAGCAAAAGGATTGGGACCTTTCACCTTGAACTTCTCTGGCGGCCATTGCATTGAGGTCTCTACCCCAAATGTGTACCCAATAGACACTGAGTTTTGGCGCCTACTCGGCCCTGGGCTAAATGGCCGACATTTTGTCGTGACTTCTTCCGGTATAGAGTAGGTGGCTAACAATGCGCTCAAAGCGCTCACTCCGTTCGCTGGGACCGGCGAAGCCGGCCCCTTAGCTTAATCGTTAGGTGCATCGATGCGCATTGATCTCCAATACTGGATAGGTCCTAGGGAATATCTGGCCCGTGAGTACTTGCTGTCTCGGGATCCAATTCGAGCGGTGTTTGCCGGGTATCGGCGCGAGACACTTGAATACCTTGTGCTTTGCCTCTTTGCCGGGTTTGTTGCGTGGCATACACAAGAAGTTGTTTTCGTCTTTATCGCGCTGTGCTTCATCGGATACAAAGTGGCTTGGTTTTTCCAGGTTCGGCGCGAGTTCCCAAAGGCGTTCGAAGCTCAAATTCAGAAGCTCGCGCCACGCGAGATCCAACTTACGATCGACGATGATGGGTTGCACGAAACAGTCGAAGGGGTAAAGTCGTTCGCGCCTTGGGCTGCGGTGACGTCCCACATTCAATTCAGGGATACCTATTTTCTCCAGCTCGCAGGTGGCCTTATGGCAATCATTCCGTGTTCTGCAGTTGCAAAGGTTTCTCCCCCAGGCGAGGACGCTCTCATATCGGTACTCACCGCCAAACAAATTCCGCCCAGGCCTGCCTCGCCATGAACGCACCTAACAATGCGCTTAAAGCGCTCACTTCGTTCGCTGGGACGGCGTTCCGCCGCCCCTTAGCTTAATCGTTAGACGAGAATGAAATGCTCAAAGCCCTAAACACAATTTTCCTAAGCCTTATGATGCCATCGATTGCAATTGCTTCTGGATCAGAAATCAAAACAATTGCAGAAACCTACAGCGCATGGCAGTCCGGAGAAAAGGATCTTCATAGAAACCTCGACACTTTAAAAGCTGTCGCATCCAATTCCTCCTCACCCGACACTGAGAAAGCATTAACTAATCTAGAGCAGTCAGTAGAATCCCTAGAAAAATCATTCAAGAAATTTAATGATTTACCATCATTAGAAACGGCAAATCTAGCTCTTGAGAAAATCAATAATCTTTGCACATCATTCAACCTAATGAATAAAAATCAACCGATAGGTATTGAGGCAATAATGTCTTCAACAGAAATCGGTTGGCTTGTACGGTACATGCAGGAGCGTACATCGAACCTTCCCAAGCACAACCACTGCGTGGTTGGTGAAGCTTGAGTCATCATCTAACAATTGGCTCAAGTCGTTCGCTTCGCTCACTGGGACCGGCTAAAGCCGGCCCCTTAGCTTAATCGTTAGGCCCTAGAGGGAATCATGAAGTACCAAATTGTTGCTCTTTTGGCGTTATTAGCCACAGTCAATACTGCGGTCGCTGAAATCGTAACCATTGACCCGAACGAAGTAAGTCTTAACGAACATGTTCACACCAGCCTACCTCCTGAGCTGCTGCCAAGAATAAAAGCCACTACAAATGTATTTGAGCCAATCGATGGAATTAGCTACGAGCAAGCAGTTGATCTGTACAAGAGAGATCTAAACCCAGAAAGCAATCTTATTATCTGGGAGGAAATGGCTAGAGTTTACACAGCATTCTGCGCAGCGCGCTGCACAAGCCCAGAAGAGAGAATGGATGTATATCGAACCCTGCTGCTCCGCTCAATGTACTCGCCAGAAGAAACAATAAAAAATTTGCAGCTCAGCGCTCTAAGTAAAGCCGAGGCCGTATCAATAATTAATCAGTACAACCTAAAAGCCGAACCTATTCCCATCATGGTTGAGCAGTAAGCCTAACAACTGGATCAAATCGCTCGCTTCGCTCACTGGGACCGGCTAAAGCCGGCCCTTAACCAAACGTTAGGGAAGCACATGCTGCGCGCATACACATTAATCCTCGTACTAATAGCTTCAGGCATTACCTTTGCCAAGGGAGCAGCAGAGCCCTTTATGACCAAGCCGATGGAGAGCTTTACCGCTCCAACTCCAGCAAGCAAATACGATGTGCAACTACTAAAAGAAATAGAAGAGCTAGGCTGGCATAACGTACACATTTCCGCAGAAAGCGGCTCTCCGGAATATGCTTTTACGATTGGTCATTTTCAAAAGCAGAGCCATCCAGAATTAATTGTAATTGGTCTACCCGCCAATATTGCTCATAAGCTTCTAAACATTGCGGCAATTAAGATCGCAGGAGCTAATGAAAAAATAGAACCTTACAAGGAATACACTGATTTCACTGAGGGGCTATCAGTGGTATTTGTACCCGTAGGTATAGAGCACTATGAAGAATATCTTGGGTACGCCAATTGGTACTACGCATCAATGCCTAGCCCATATCCGGCAATGCAAATGGTATGGCCTGACCGCGAAGGGAAATTTCCATGGGAGCCAGGTTACGACAAGAGCTTTTTAAAGTTCCAACCACTACTTGGCGTAACTCCCTAACAACTGATTCAAACCGCTCGCTTCGCTCACTGGGACGGGCTAAAGCCCGCCCCTTAACCAAACGTTAGGCGGTCATAATAATCATGCGAAAGCAAACAATAGCAAACATTGTCCTTTCAATAACGCTACTGGCCACAAACGCTTGGTGGGCCTATAACACCATTGACTTTGGCATCACACACACATATGCAATGCAGGCCTGCGAGGAGGATTCACAAGCACTTAAACAAACAATGGCAATACTGCCATTAGTCGCCAGTAACTCCTCTTCACCAGCTGAAGTCATTACTGCAGCAATGCTCTGGCCCGATGAGGAGCCTTTCGAAAAAGAAGGGTTTACTTGGATAGGGCGTTTAGGCTTACGCTTTGATGCGCAGGGCAAATTGGCAGAGGTTTCCAGGTGAAACCGTGCATTCGCCTAACAAGGTGCTCAACTGTCGCTCACTTCGTTCGCTGGACGTCCAATAGCTACGCTATTGGACGTCCGTTAGCTTAATCGTTAGAGGCCTATCTAGCTCATGCGTATTGACATAGATTTTTCAATCTTCACATCATCTCCCCCATCTTCCGAGGGAGTGATAACAGGAAAAATTGAAGTCACTGCACTGCCTAGAGCTGGCGAAACAATTTCATTCTACACAGCGCCGAATGAATCTAAATTTCCGACGAACTCTAGCTTTGATCCACTGCTAAAGGTCGAGAGCGTAATTCATAACGCAAATGGTCATAATGCAGCGCTTCAGTTGCAAGACGTAATTCTTCCAAATAAGCAGAGCGTCGCTGAGGTCACAGAATTTTTGGAGCAAGGCTTTGGCCTTTACTTCGACCCAATCAGTGAGTAGGCCTCTAACAATGCGCTCACCTGTCGCTCACTTCGTTTGCTGGACAGCCAAAAGCTACGCTTTTGTCTGTCCGCTAGCTTAATCGTTAGATGCCAAAAATCACACCCACCAAAGAAATCCCCCAAGAATGAGCGCCCTCTGAAATAATGATCAAAATAATTCCCACCATTATAGCTGTTACATTAACGCTATTAGCCGGCTGTTCCCGCGGCCTTTATCAAGCACCAACAGATGGAGGCACGGCGAAACTAAAAATCTCCAACCACACAGATACCCAAGTAGATGTCTACACCTACAAGGACTCACGGGACTGTAGAGGGACGATCCTCATACCGACCCGAGAAATCACTACATTATGGGGAAGCAAATTCTGGGGCAATACAATTTCGCAAAATGATAGTGCATCAATAATAATTCCCGCAGACAGAGAGTTTACCACGGCACTCGTGTTGCTTTACCCATATCAGAGATGTGATCTCACCTCGACTTTTATACCTATCGCCAAAGAGAGTTATGAGCTAAATATCTCGGCGAATGTATACTCTTGCCGCATGTATATGACTAAAGTTAACGGAAACAAAAAAGAGCCTATCAACTTTCGCAAGCGCACGGAAAAGGAAATATTTTTTGAAAATGACCCAGCCTGTGAATGACCACCCCAATCAAGACTTAATCTAACAAATGGTTCAAGTCGTTCGCTTCGCTCACTTGGGACCGGCTAAAGCCGGCTCCTTAACCAAACGTTAGGTGTCACTCATGCTTCTCTTGCGCCGGCTTATAATCTCAATGCTGCTATTGGCCTTTTTACTAGCCGCAGCATTTCCGGGCGTAGTTTATGTAGTCGGCATAGCCCGAGTTGACGGCCGCCCCACACCAGCAGCCCCGAACAGCTACAGCCAAGAGGCCATAAACCTAGCCTGGACTCAATGCAATGAGGCCTTACCTGCTGAAGTTGAGGTAACCAATCCCTGGAAAGTTGCTAGCAAATTTTTATTCGGCAATCCCATGCGTACGACACCAGGAGAGCGGGCTGCATGGAAAATCGCGAGCAACTACAATGCAGCTCACCGCATGGGCAATAACACTTGGTGGCATACGTCTGGGGTGGCACTCACCATTTGGATAACTCGCCAATGGTCAGCCCAAGAAATTGGAGCAACCCTCGTAAAAGAAAATCTGTGCAGGTGAAACCTAACAATGCGCTCAACTGTCGCTCACTTCGTTCGCTGGACGCCCAAAAGCTGCGCTTTGGGACGTCCGCTAGCTTAATCGTCGTGCACCATGAACCAAACTCGAATGAAACGTGAAATTGAAGAGAATGCGGAGACTATTCGTCGCCTTCATTCACGCATCAAAGAAACCTTCAAGGTTCGTGATTTGAGCCCATTGAAAAGACGGGAGTGGGAACTAGCTTGCCGGGAGTTTCATGCCAGGTATGAAAACTTATCTTTCCCCTGCAACTACACTGAGGCGTTACAAAAGATCAAAGATGGGGATCCGTTTTCGGTTGAGTCCGCGTTGTGCTTTGTAGAGCTAAGGCCCTACTTTTTCCGATCAGGCTATATGTACAGAGAGCTAATCCGAAAACTTAAGAATGCAAATCTTGTTGGCAGCCACCGAGAGCGGCGAGACGCAATAATTCACGCATACCGCCAGTGGAGAGCAAGCCAGTGCAAAGAATAACAATTGGTTCAAGCCGCTCGCTTCATGCACTCGGGCACGACTAAAGCCGGCCCATTAGCTTAATCGATAGGTCTCATAGGAGAGCCACACAATGTCCAAGCACGGAAAGCGAGACATTCTGATCCACTTCGATGAAGATGCGAATGAAATAATCCTATACACAGTTGCAGCTGCCGAAACCAAAGATATTCGTGCAAGAGAGTTTGATGGAGCCAGGCTAGATACTCCATATATGCTGAGCATGCCAGCAGATGAGATCGAGAAAATATTCGGCGCGACTATTCTTTCCCTCATCGATACATTTTCATTAAAGAAAATTGGCATTCGCCCCTACGAGCAGCTGAATGCAGAGCGCCATCAACGTGAAGTGGCTGAGTGGGAGATTGCAGCAAAGGAAGGTGATGCCGAGGCTCAATACATGCTTTTCATTGAGTACCACACAAGGGTTCTCTCTCTCGGTAATGCCGCAGCGCTGGAGCTAGCAGAGCAAATGCTTGAAGCATCGGCAAACCAAGGCTATGCCGATGCAGTAAGAAGCAAAGAAGCCTGGCCCGAAATGCGCGCAGCTGCTGAACGTAGATTGAAACGCGGCCCATCAACCTAGCAAACGGATCAAAGCCGGTCGCCACGCTCAATCGGGCCGCCCACGAGCAGCTCAAGCTCTACGGTAGTTTTTCGCCTCCTTACGCCCCAATCACCCCACCATCCACCCGCGTAATCAGCAGCGTGGTCGAGCGCGGCCGAGTCTTGCCGTCGCTGGCCGGGAAGCTGATGGCTGGGTGCTGGATGTTGGCCCACATGGCCTTGCCGTCCGGGCTCCAGGCCAGGCCGGTGATCTCGCAGCCGCGTGGGCCGACCAGGAAGCGGCGGACCTCGCGGGTGCTGGGGTCGGCGCAGAGCAGTTGGTTGCAGCCCATGCCGGCCATCACCGGTTCGATGTCGTCGTAGTCCGTCTGGATCCACAGACGCCCTGCCGCGTCGAAGGCCAGGCCGTCCGGTGAGGAGAACAGGTCGCCGTTGATGGTGCCGGTGAGGTTGGCCGCTACCGGCTTGCCGTCCTTGTCCTTGCTGCCGCGGGCTTCGCCGGCGAGGAGGAACAGTTCCCAGGTGAAGGCGGTGGCGGTCGGGTCGGCGCCCTTTTCGTTGAAGCGCAGGATCTGCCCGTGCAGGTTGTGCGGGCGCGGGTTGGCCTTGTCGGTGGGTTGTTTTTCGCCACGCCCGTCGTTGTTCGTCAGGGTCACGTAGACCTCGCCGGTGGAGGGATGCACGGCGGCCCACTCGGGGCGGTCCATCGGTGTGGCGCCGGCGCGGTCGGCTGCAGCGCGGGCGTTGAGCAGTACTTCTGCCTGGTTGGCGAAGCCGTTCTCGGCGCTCAGGCCGTTCTGCCCGTGCACCAGGGCCAGCCACTGGCCGCTGCCGTCGGCATCGAAGCGCGCGGCGTACAGGGTGCCCTCGTCGAGCAGGTCACGATTGGCCTCGGGATTGGCGGCATCGAAGCGGCCGGCGGGGACGAACTTGTAGACGTACTCGCCCTTGGCATCGTCGCCGGAGTAGAAGGCCATGCGCCCATCTTTGCCCAGGCTCAGCGCCGCGCATTCGCGGCTGAAGCGGCCGAAGGCGGTGCGCTTGATCGGCTGCGCTTTGGGGTCGAAGGGGTCGATCTCGACCACCCAGCCGAAGCGGTGTGGCTCATTGACGTGGCCGCCGTGGGGCTGGTCGGCGTAGGGCGTGGCGTCGAAGCGCGCGTCGGCGGTCTCCCACGCGTAGTTCTTGCTGGTGCCCTCCTTCGCCAGGCCGTAGCGCTTGTGCGACACGCGTGCCTCGAAGTCGGCCTTGTCGCGGTTGATGAAGTAGTTGGGCCAGTTCTCCTCGCAGGTGAGGAAGGTGCCCCACGGCGTGACGCCGGTGGCGCAGTTGTTCAGGGTGCCGAGCACGGTGAGGCCGCTCGGGTCGCTGGCGGTCTTCATCTGCTCGTGGGCGGCCAGCGGGCCGGCGATGCGCATGGGCGTGAGCATGCTGATGCGGCGGTTGTAGGCGGAATCCATCACGCGCTGCCACTGGCCATCGGCACCCTGCTTCACCTCGATCACCGAGACGCCGTGGGCGGCCTGCTCCTTGCGCACCTCGGCGAGCGGGCGCGGCTTGGACTGGTCGATCTTGCCGGACGGGTGCAGCGGCGGGTTGATGTACTCGTGGTTCATCACCAGCAGGCCGCGGTCGGTCTCGCCGGGGAAGGCGAAGAAGTCCATGCCGTCGTGGTTGTCGCCGGCCTGCTTGAGCTGGGCCTGCCAGTCGTCGCTGGCGTCCGGGTTCCAGGCCGGTGCTCCGGCCTCCACCGGGTCGCCCCAGGAGAAGAACGGCACGGCCCGGTAGCCCTCGGCCACCAGCACGCTGTCGAACTGCGGATCGAGCTGCACCGGCACGCCCTTGAAGCTCAGCAGCGAACTGGCCGAGGCCTTGGAGCAGGCAGCCAGGCCGCCGCCGAAGAAGCCCAGCGCGGCCAGGGTCAGGCCGCCCTTGAGCACGTTGCGCCGGCTACCGTCGACCAGCGCATCCAGCGGCGGGTTGGCGCTGGGGTTGATGGCGATATCGTCGTGCGCTTCCAGGCGCTGGTGGAACTGCTGGTGTTCAGGGTTCATCAGGGCTTCTCTGGTTATTCGATGCGGTAGTGGAAGGTGTTCTTCACGCCGTCCACCGCCACCGCGCGGCCATCGACCACGCGTGGCTGGTAGCGGAAGGTCCTGGCGGCGGCCAGGGATGGGCGAACGAACAGCGGGTGGCAGTCGCCGAGGGTCTGCGGGTCTTCGACGCGGCCCTGCGGGCTGACCCGGTAGGTCACCGTGCAGTCGCCCTCGATGCCTTTGTCCAGGGCGCGCTCGGGGTAGTCCGGCGCCTCCTTGGCGATGGGCAGGTACTGGCGGCTGGCGGCCGCTGCGGCCTCGGCCTGGCGGGCGCGCTCGGCAGCTTCGGCGTCGGCGCGGGCCTGGGCTTCGGCCTGACGCTGCTGCGCCTGCTGGCGGGCCAGTTCGTCGGCCTCGCGGCGTTCGCGTTCGATGCGCTGGCGCTCGACCTGCTCGCGCTGCTGACGCTCGCGCTGTTCCTCGACGCGTTTGCGCGCCAGGGCGGCCTGCTCCAGCTTCTGCTGCGCGATGCGCGGATCGGGTTTGGGCGCCTCCACCGGCTTGGCCGGCTCGGGTTCGGGGAGCGCTACTGGCGGCACCAGCGCCTCGGGCTGCGGCGGTGCCGGCGGGGCCAGGGTCACCAGGCGCGTGGTCAGGGTGCGTACCTGCGGCGCCGGCGGCGTGTCGGCCTGCCAGTGGGTCAGCAGCAGGCCGAGCACCAGGGCGTGCAGGCCCACCGCCACGCCAGCGGCGAGGAAGCTGCGCAGCCAGCGGCTGGAGGGAGCGGCGAGCGCCAGCGGCGCGGTGGCCTGCATGACCAGCGCGCTCACTGCGGCGCCTCGGTGATCAGGCCGAGGTTGCTCACCCCGCCCTGCTGCAGCGCGGCCATGCCGGCTACCACCGTGGCGTAGTCGGCGTGGCCGTCGGCGCGGATGTACACCTGGGTGTCGCCGCGCTCGGCGATCAGCGCGCCGACCTTGCTGGTCATCTCCTCCAGGTTCACCGCGCTGTCGGTCTTGTGCTCGGTGTCCAGCTCGCTACCGAGGTTCCAGTAGTAGCCGCCATCGGCCTGCACCGAGAGGGTCAGCACCTGCTGCTGGCTATCGGTCGGCAGCGCCTCGGCGGCGACCTTGGGCAGCTCGATCTTCACGCCTTGGGTGAGCATGGGCGCGGTGACCATGAAGATCACCAGCAGCACCAGCATCACGTCGATGTAGGGCACCACATTCATCTCGGCCTTGGGGCCGTGCTTGCACTGCGGCTTGCGCATCTCGCCTCTCCTCAGGCCGCCTGGGCCACGCCGGTAGCACTGGGCAGGCGCCGTTGCAGGCGGCCCTGCAACTCGTTGCCGAAGGCGTACAGGCGGGTGCTCAGGGCGGCGACGCGGGCGGAGAAGCGGTTGTAGGCGATCACCGCGGGGATGGCGGCGAACAGGCCGATGGCGGTGGCGATCAGCGCCTCGGCGATGCCCGGCGCGACGGTGGACAGGGTGGCCTGCTGCACCTGGGACAGGCCGATGAAGGAATTCATGATCCCCCACACGGTGCCGAACAGGCCGATGTAGGGGCTGACCGAGCCGATGGTGGCGAGCAGCGGCAGGCCCTTCTCCAGGCGTTCCTCCTGCTCGGAGATGGCCACCAGCAGGCTGCGTTCGACGCCGTCGATCAGTGTCTCGCGTTCCACGCCGGGCTCGCGGCGCAGCTGCGCGTATTCGCCGTAGCCGGCGCGGAACAGCTGCTCCAGCGCGGCATCGGCATCGCTGCGTTCGGCGCCTTCGCGGTACAGGGTGGCGAGGTCGCCGGTCTCGCGGAAGCGGCGCAGGAAGTCCCGCGCCAGGCGCTCGCTGCGGCCCAGCAGCAGGCTGCGCTGGACGATCAGGTACCAGCTGGCCAGCGAGGCGGCGAGCAGGGTCAGCATGACCAGCTTGACCAGCAGGCTGGCGTCGCTGACCAGGCTCCAGACGGTCATCTGTTCGAGGGTGGCGTGCATGGTGTGGCTCCTTTGCATGGCGAGGAATCCGGCGACCGGTCCCTCACCCCAGCCCTCTCCCGAGGGAGAGGGGGTTGAGTGCTATTCGATTACTTCGCGGTTACCGGTTGATGACAGGGCTATTCCAGGCCGAGGGCGCGGGCGACCTCGCTCCAGGGCACGAACTTGAAGTTCTGCGTGGCCTCGGGCATGCGCTTGCGCCCGTCCTGCACCACCAACATGCCCTGGCTCCAGGGCCCACCGAGGTTGGCCGAGGTCACTTCCAGGCCGTCGGTCTCGGAGGCGCCGTCGATGCCCAGCGCGCCGTTGGCGCCGACGCGGAAGGCGCCGCGCAGAGCGAATGGCGGCTCGGCGTCGAGCACCAGGTAGCTGTCGTTGCCCTGGCTGGACACCACCAGGTAGTCGCGCGCCTCGGACTGGTACAGGCCCAGGCCCTCGACATCGGCGTGCAGCGCGCCGCCGACCTTCATCACCTCGTGCAGCTCGGTGGGGCCGTCGGCGCGGGCGTCCACCGCCCACACACCGGTGTCTTCCTCGCCAAGGAACAGGCGCTGGCGCTGGTCATCAGCCACGCAGCCCTCGGGCTGGCTCGGCACGGCGAAGCGCCGCACCAGCTCGCCGCTGACCTCGCCGCCGTTATCGCTCAGGCGGTACTGCAGGAAGCTGCCGTCCTTGCCGTTGGCGAAGGCGTACAGCTCGCCGCTGGCCGGCTGGAACAGGCAGATGCCGTAGATCTCCTTGAGCGGCGTGCGTACCTCGCCAGCCGCGCGCAGCTCGCCGCTGGCGCGGTCGATGGCGAACACGGCGATGCTGTTGCGGTCGCGATCACTGGCCACGGCCAGGTCGACGCGCTCACCGCCGAGACTGAAGTTGGGGCGCAGGTCGACGTTGTTCAGGCGACCCACCGGCAGGTCCTGCAGCAACTTGCCGTCCAGGTCGTAGACCAGCAGGCCCTGTTTCTTGTTGGTGCCGAGCACGCGCGAACGCGCCGGGTTGACCGAGTCGACCCAGATCGCCGGATCGTCGGCGGCGTCGCCGTGGCGGCCGACCGGCTCGCTCTGGCGCTGCGCGGTGACATTCACCAGCGCCTCGGGCACAGCCACCGGTTGCGGTTTCCAGGCCAGTTCGCCCTCGTAGAAGCTCCCGCTGCCGTCGTCCTGCAGCAGCAGTTCGAGACCGTTGCTACCTTCGCGCACAGCCAGGCGCTCCGGCTCTTCCATGCCCTGCAGGGCGACGCTGCCGGTCGCCTGCCAGGCTTCGCCCTGGCGCTGGTACAGATGCAGGCGACGGGCACCGACATCCAGTGCCAGCACGCCGCCCGGCACGGCAGCCATGGCGCCGACGCCCTGCTCCAGGCCGCCGAACGGCTTGACCATGTCCACCGCCACGCGGCTGGCTTCGGCCTCCGGGTGCGCCGGGTAGGCCCACAGGCCGACGTTCTCTTCGTTGACCAGCAACTGGTTGGCGGCATCGTCGACCTGGCAGAACTCGGCCTGCGGCGGCAGCGGCAGGCCGCGCACGCGCAGGGCCTCGCTGCTCAGCTCGCTGCCAGAGCCGACCAGCCACTGCTCGCCACGGCCCTCCTCGCCGACCAGGAACAGATAGAGGTTGGCCGCCTCGTCGCGGTACAGGCACAGGCCGGTCACCGCGTAGTCACGCGCCGGCAGGGCCAGGGTGCGGCCCCACTGGCGCGCGGTCGGGTCGAGCAGCGCCAGGGTCGGGCGCTGGTTGGCGGCGTCTAGGCTGGCGACCAGCAGCTGCTCGCCGAGGCTGCGGCTATCCAGCCCGCTGAAGTTGCCGGGCAGGCGTGCCAGTTCGGCGCCCTGGGCATCGAGCAGCAGCAGCCCGCGCTTCTCGCTGGCGGCCAGGCGCTGTTCACCGGCGAAGCGCAGGTCCTCAGCCTTGATCTGGCTGGAGGCACCCCAGGGGCTGAGGACCAGGCTCGGAGCGGCAGCGGAGGCCAGTGACGGCACCTGGTCGCAACCGGCCAGGAGCAGGCCGGCGAACAACAGGGAAAGGGAAAACGACGGATGCATGGGTATTCCTTGAGCGTGTGCGCAGGCGCGCCCGCCCCGCGAGGGAGCGCGCCGGTGGAGTCTTTTAGAAGTGGGTGAAGGTCAGGCCGAGCTTGTACGTCGGGCCGTATTCCTCGTACTGGGCGTTGTAGGCACTGCGCCCGGTGTAGACGTAGTAGCTCTCGTCGGTGATGTTCTGCGCCTCGAACTTGAGCTGCAGTTCCTTGGTCAGGAAGTAGCCGGCGCTGAAGTCGACGAACACCTGGTCGTCCACGTGCAGGTCGTGGGCCTCGTCGTTGATGCCGGCGACCTCGTAGAGATAGTCTGACTTGTAGTTGGCCGACAGGCGCAGGCTGAGCTTGTCGTTCTCCCAGCCGAGCATCAGGTTGCCGACGGTGTCGGACTGGAACGGCATGTCGATGTCGCGCTCGAGGTAGCTGCCGCTGTCGGTATCGAAGCCGCTGATGCTGGCGTCGGAGCGGCTGAAGGTGGCGTTGGCGCCGAGCAGCAGGCCGTTCCAGGGTGCCGGCAACCAGTCGAACTTCTGCGAGTAGGCCAGTTCCAGGCCCCACAGCTCGGCGTTGTCGCCGTTGGCGAAGGTGTTGGCCTCGGAGAAGGCGGCCCAGTCGCCAGTGCCGGCGAGGTCGGCGTTGTACACGAAGTTCTCGATGTCCTTGTAGAACACGAAGGCGGACACCACGCCAGCGCGGCCCAGGTAGTGCTCGATGCCGAGGTCGAAGTTGCGCGACTCCAGCGGGTCCAGCGTCGGGTTGCCGAAGCTGGCCTCGTCGCCGTCGATGACGAAGCCCGGCGCCAGCTGGCCGAAGGTCGGGCGCACCACCGTGTTGGTGATGGCGGCGCGTACCTGGGTGTCCTTGTCCAGCTGGTAGCGGGCGTGTAGGCCCGGCAGCCAGTGGTGGTAGTCGTTCTTCGCCTCGATGCTCTCGTAGTCGCCGTCGCGGATGCCGGTGCCCTTGGCCTCGAAGCTGGTTTCCTCGTAGCGCATGCCGGCGATGATGCGCAGGTCGTCGATGTCGACGGTGTGCATCAGGTAGGCCGCGTCGATGTCTTCGCTCATCTTGTAGTCGTTGACCCGCGACTCTTCCTCGTTGAAGAACTCGCCGCGATCCAGGCCGCCGAGCAGTGCCTCGATACGGTCGGCCGACAGGCCCGGCCCGAAGCGGCCCAAGTTGTAGTCGACCGAGCCTTTGCTGAACTGGTCCATGCTCAGCTGCTCGTCGGTGAAGAAGTTGTCGAGGTCCTCGTAGGTCCAGATGTCGGTGTCGTTGTCCTTGTCGCGGCGGCTGAGCTTGCCGCCGAACTTGACCTGCGCGGCGTAGCCGGCCAGCTCGTAGTCGCGGGCGGCGTCGAGCTTGATGTTCTTCTCGGTGTCCTCGGTGTTCTCCTCCGCCCACTCCACTTCGTTGAGGGTGAAGTTGGCCGGGTCGTAGAAGTCGTCGCCAACGCTCAGGCGCGGTTTCTCGGTGTCGTAGAAACCGACGTCCGCGAAGTCGTCGTTGCCCTCGAACACGGCGCCGCCGATATGGCCGGGCGTGTCTTCGCTGGACTGGCTGTAGCCGACCTGGCCGCCGAGGGTCCACTGGCCGATCATCTGCTCGCCGCCGAACACGTAGGACTGGATCTCCTGGGTTTCCTCGCGGTCCTTCAGCTCGCGCCAGCCCTCGGCATCGCCGCTCTCGCCGGGCAGCTGCGCGTCGGCGAACTCGACGCCGGCGGCGTTGCGGGTCTCGCTGTCCTTGTAGCGGCTGTACAGGGTGCGCAGGTAGTAGCTGCTGAAGTCGTCGGGGCGGTAGTCGAAGTTCAGGCCCAGGCCGCTGCGTTCGCGGCGGATGTCGTAGTCGCGCTGCTCGAACTGCTCGAGCCGGGCGCCGTCCTCGAAGTCCCAGTCACCGCCGCTCTCGACGTTGTCCGAGCCGAAGTCGCGCTGCTGCCAGCTGAAGGCGGCGGCCACGCCGAAGTTGTCGACGCCGTCGCCGAGGCTGAAGCGGTCGCTGATGGCGCCGGAGAATTTCGGGCTGGTCTGCTCGGTGTTGTCGTCGTAGCTGGCCTCGGTGCTGCCGGTATAGAACAGGCCCTTGTGGTCGAAGGCCGAGAGGCTCTCCACCTCGATGGTACCGCCGAGGGAGTTGGCGTCCATGTCCGGGGTCAGGGTCTTGACCACCGACAGCGACTGCACCAGCTCGGACGGCAATACGTCGAGGGCTACCGCGCGGCGGTCCGCCTCCGGCGACGGGATCAGGGTGCCGTTGACGCTGACGCTGTTGAGGTCCGGACCCAGGCCACGCACGCTGACGAAGCGGCCTTCGCCCTGGTCGCGCTCGACGCTCACGCCGGGCAGGCGCTGGGTGGCTTCGGCGACGTTCTGGTCGGGCAGCTGGGCCACGCCGTCGGCATGCACGGTGCTCTGCACGCTGTCGGAACGGCGCTGCTCCTTGAGCGCCTGGTCGACGGCGGCGGCCTGGCCGATCACATCGACGTGCTCGGTGGCATTGTCTTCGGCCGCCCACAGCGGCGTGGTGGCGATGGCCAGGGCCAGCACGCTGATGCGGAAGCCGGCGCGGCGAGCGTTGAGTTGGCGTTTGTACATGCTGCTCTCTCCCCAGATGAGCGTTGCGCCGGGGCAAGTCCGGCGATCTGGGGGGCATGCTGGGAGCGGCCTGTGACGCTTCTGTGACAGACCCTGGCGAACCGGGGGTTTTGCCGGGTTTTCGCCGCCGTTCTGGGCCGATTTGACCCCGAACGCCGGTCTGCAATGACCTCCTCGCGATCGTTCGGGCCCGATGGCCATGGGCGCCGCGGGCGAATGTGCAAAAAATCCGGCAGCCACTCTGGGCCGATTCGACCTCCCCCGTTGCAACCATTCGGTCATATGGCTCTGCTCTGCTGGCGCCCGAACGCACATTCGGGGAACCACCATGCCTTCGCTGCTCGGCCTGCACCGCCTGAAACTCGCCGGCCTGTTGCTGGCCGCCAACGTCGCGCTGCTGCTGCACCTGGGCGCCGGCGACATCAAGCCGCTGGGCGACTGGGTGTGGCTGGACATCCTCGGCGAGGGCGGCTCCGCCCTGCTCTGCCTGGTCTGGCTCGGCCTGCTGCTGAACAGCCGCCCGGCCGGGCGGGTCACCAACCTGCTGGCCCTGGGCCTGGGCCTGGTGTTCTTCTCCTGGTGGGTGGACTGCCTGGACGAGTTCATCGCCATCCCCGACGTGATCACCTGGGACCACTGGATGGAGTCGGTGCCGATGCCGATCGGCCTACTGCTACTGACCCTCGGCCTGTATCACTGGCACCTCGAACAACGCGCCATCAGCGCGCAGATGGAGAAGCGCGAGCGGCTGTTCCGCGAGCACCGCCTGTTCGACAAGCTGACCCCGCTGGGCGCCGCCGACTACCTGCGCCGCCAGCTGGAGCTGGGCCTGCAGGAAAGCGTGCGCGAGCAGCAGCCGCTGTCGCTGGTGATGATCGACCTCGATGGCTTCGACGCGATCAACCAGCGCTACGGCCATGCCGAGGGCGACCGCGTGCTGCAGGCCGTGCCGCAACTGCTGCTGCTCAACCTGCGCCAGCAGGACCTGCTGTGCCGCCTGGCCGGCGACCGCTTCGTCGCCCTGCTGCCCAACACCGGGGAAACCGTGGCGGCGCAGATCGCCGCAGAACTGGCCGAGGCCGTGCGCCACCTGGCCCATCGCTCGCGCCAGCATGGCGAGCGCATCCAGCTGCGCGCCAGCGTGGCCCAGGTGATGGCCATGCAGGAGAGTGCCGAGAGCCTGCTGCAGCGCCTCAACCTGGCGCTGGCCAAGGCCAAGCAACCGCTGGCCCTGAGCGCCTGACCATGCCCCTGCACTGCCCCTGGTACGAGAACGACAGCCGCTGCATCGCCGCGCACCAGCAGCCGGCCAGCCTGATCGAGCTGTGCCTGTCGCGCGGTATCGACAGCCATCGCCTGTTGCGCGGCACCGGTCTGTTCCTCGAGGACGTGCCCAAGGCCGACACGCGGATCAGCCCGGTGCAGTTTCTCAGCCTGATCGACAACGCCCAGCGCCTGCTCGACGCCGACGACACCAGCTTCCTCTTCGGCCAGCGCCTGCTGCCCGGCCACCACGGCGCCGCCAGCCAGGCGCTGGCACTGGCCAACAACCTGCAGCAGGCGCTGGAGCTGCTCGGCGAGCTGCGCGCCCTGCTCTCGCCGCTGCTCAGCCCGCGCCTGCTGCTGGACGAGCAGCACGCCTACCTGTACTGGCTGGACAGCTGCGGCGCCGGCGCGCAGCAGCGCTTCCTGCTGGAGGCGCAGATGACTGCGGTGGTGGCCATGAGCCGACGCCTGAGCGGCGAGGCACTACCCTGGCAGTTCCACTTCCGCCACGCCCAGCCCCGGCACATCGAACAGTACTGGGTGCACCTCGGCGAAAACCTGCGCTTCGATCAACCCTACGATCTGCTGCGCCTGCCGCGCGAGCACCTGACCCGCGCCTGGCCGCAGACCGTGCAGAGCACCGCCCAGGTGGCCTGTCAGCAGGCGCGCCAGCAGCTTGAGCTGCACGGCACCCGCGCCAGCCTGCTCGATACCCTGCAACGCTGGTTGCTGCGCAACGTGCGCCAGGCACCGAACCTGGAGCACGCTGCGGCGGCGCTGGGCATGAGCCCGACCACCCTCAAGCGCAAGCTGCACAAGCACGGCACCAGCTACCAGGAGCAGCACGACCGCGTGCGCCTGCTGGTGTCGCTGTACCTCTACCAGATCAAGGGCTACAGCAACGACGAGGTGGCCAGCCACCTGCGCTTCCACGACGCCACCAACTTCCGCCGCTCGTTCAAGCGCTGGACCGGCCTGGCCCCCAGCGCCCTGCGCCAACTGCTGGGTGGCTAGTCGCTACGCCGCTCACGCCTCGCCGAGCGGTTGAGCATGGGCGCCAGCAGGTTGCCGAACGGCAGCCGGCAGGCTCTCTTCGCATCGCTCGGCTCGGCCTTGGCCGCCGCCGGCTTGAGCCGCGAGATACCGAACATCACCAGCGCCAGGCCCGCCAGTTGGTAGACCGAGATGGCCTCACTGAGCAGCGCCCACGACGCGAAGATGGTCAACACCGGGCCGAGGTTGCCGATGGCCGCGGTCTGCGTCGGCCCCAGGCGCTGCACGGCCAGGGCCATCCAGTAGACCGGCAGCACCGTGGAGCACAGCGCCATCAGCGCGGCGTACAGCCAGACCTCGCTCGGCAGGCTGGCCAGTTGCGCGAACGAGCCGCCACTCACCGCGAAGTGCGCCAGCACCATGAACGACGAGGCCGTGCCGGCCAAGCCGGCCAGGCGCATGGAGCCGATGCGCTGCACCAGCACTCCGGTGCCGAAGTAGTAGAGGGCGTAGGTCACCGCGCTGGCGAACACCCAGGCGGCGCCCAGCAGCACCTGGTCGCCGGCATCGGCCACGCCGATGTCATGCACGAAGGCGATGCCCAGGCCGACATAGCAGATGCCCATCGCCAGCAGCGTGCGCCGGCTCGGCCGCTCGCGCAGAGCCACGGCCTGCAGCAGCAGGACCAGGGTCGGATAGGTGAACAGGATCAGCCGCTCCAGCCCGGCGCTGATGTACTCCAGGCCGTAGAAGTCGAACAGGCTGGAGAGGTAGTAGCCGAGCATGCCCAGCACCAGCACGCGCAGCACGCCGGACATGCCCATCGGCGCGCCGCCTTGGGCGCGGCTGAGCCACAGCAGCCAGAGGAACAGCGGCAAGGCCAGCACCATGCGCATGGCCAGCAGGCTGACCGCGTCCACCGGCCCGGCGGCGTAGGCGAGCTTGACGAAGATGGCCTTGAGGCTGAAGCCGGCCGCCGACATCACGGCGAACAGGCGGCCATCGGCGAGGCAACGCTGGTACAGGGAGGTGTTCATGGCAGTCCGCAACGGCAGCAAAGGCTTTATTCTGAGGCGAATAGTGATTGGCTAGAATCGCATTTTTCCGAAGGAAGCCTTCGCTAAAGGAGAACACCCATGCACTTCGACCTGGCCGACCTTCGCCTGCTGGCCGCTATCGCCAGCAGCGGCAGCCTGAGCAAGGCCGCAGCGAGCATCCCGGTGGCCGTGTCCGCCGCTAGCACCCGCCTGCGTCTGTTCGAAGAGCGCTGTGGGCTGAGCCTGTTCACCCGCACCGCCGCCGGCATGAGCCCGACCCCGGCCGGGCGCCTGGTGCTGGAGCGCGCGCGCAGCGTGCTCAGCGAGGCGGAGCAGTTGAAGGAGGCCTTAAAGGAGCTGAGCGGCCAACGCCGCATCACCCTGCGCCTGTCCGCCACCACGGTGGCCAACAGCACCTTCCTGCCGGCCACGCTCGGCCCCTTCCTGGCCGACTACCCGGAGGTGGACCTGCAGCTGATCGAGCAGAAGAGCGTGGAGGTGCTGCACGCCGTGCAGTCCGGCGACTGCGAGATCGGCGTGTACGACGGCAACCTGCCCACCGGCGGCCTGCTGTCGCTGCCGTTCCGCGACGACAAGCTGGTGATGCTGGTGCCGCGCGACCATCCACTGGCCAACCGCCAGGTCACCCAGCTGCGCGATGCTCTCGGCTACCCCTTCGTCTGCCTGCCGGCCGAGCGCGCCATGCAGCGCTTCACCGAGGAGATGGCGACCAAGTACGCGATGCCGTTGCAGGTACGCGTGCGCGCGCCGAGCTTCGACGCCATCGCCCAGCTGGTGGCGCAGCGCGTCGGCATCGCCCTGCTGCCGGAAGCAGCCGCCTCACGCCTGGCACTGGAGCTGCCGGTCAGCCTGGTGGCACTGGAGGATGCCTGGGCCAGCCGCGAGCTGCGCCTGTGCATCCACAGCTGGGAGGCGTTGTCGCCGCATGCGCGGCAACTGGTGACCTTCCTCTCCAGCCGCTAGGCCTCAGGAGCCGATGGCCTCCAGGCACAGCCAGCCGACGATCGAGAAGAACAGCACCGCCAGTAGAGAAATCAGCATCGCCTCGCCCCTTTTATTGATCACACCCGAAGCAGTGACCATGGAGCGCGGCGGAAGTTGAGGGCGTTTTAGCGCGCGGTGAAAAAGGCCCGTACCGCCGCCTCGCCCAGCTCGCGCGCCTCGGCAAGCGCCGTCTCGCCACGCGCCGTGCCTTCGACGGTGAAGAACTGCAGCGCCTGCAGGCCGACCGTGCCCAGCGCCGCCTGCAGATAGGGGCACAGGAAGTCCGGCTGGCGCGCCTGCTCGCCGCTGATCAGCCCACCCGAAGAGATGGCCACATACACCGGCCGGTCGCGCAGCACACCGACCTTGCCCTGCGGCGACGGCGTGAAGGTCACGCGTACCCGCACGATATGGTCGATCCACACCTTGAGCGCCGAGGGCACGGTGTAGTTGTGCATCGGCGTAGCGATCAGCAGCACGTCGGCCGCATCGAGCTGGCGAATCAGCTGGTGGGAACGCAGCTGCGCCGGCCCCGGATCGGGCAGGTCCACCGGCGAGGCCAGCGCCATGGCGTAGTCGCTATCGACGTGCGGCAGCGTGTTCAGGTCCAGATCGGTCAGCTCGATGGCACGGCCACCGGCCTGCAGCGCCAGGCCCTCGAGCACCTGCTGCGACAGGCGCAGGCTCTCGGAGTCGGCGCCGCGTGGGCTGCCGATCAGGCGCAGCACGCGCAGGGGGCTGGTGTCAGGGCTGGTCGAGGTCATGGCAGGCGTTCCGAAGTGTGCGGGAAGAGGTTCAAGGCGTATCGAGCAGCTTCTGGAAGCGCAGCGCTCCGGTCAGCAGGCCTTCACGGAAATAGAAGCGCTGCGCGAGCGCATTGGCCAGTGCGGTATCCAGCACCAGCCGCGCGCAGCCCTCGGCGCGGGCTACCCGCTCCAGCGCGCGCAGCAACCGTGCGCCCCACTGGCCGCCGCGCTGGGCCTCGGCGGTGACCAGGTCATCGACGTAGAGGAAGCGGCCGTAGACGAAGTTGTGTTGCAGACGATAGCCGGCCAGGGCCACCAGCACGGCGCCGTCGAAGGCGCCGACCAGGCGATAGCCCTCGCCGCGCATGCGCTCGACCGCGGCAACGAACTCGCCCTCGCCGGACAGGTGCGGGCGCAGCTCGCGCATCACCGGGTAGGCGGCGCGCAGGTCGCCGGGCCCGTCGAGCGGGCGTAGCGCCGGGTCGGCCAGGTCCAGCACGCTGGGCAGATGATGGTGGGATGAGTAGGTCATGGCGTCATCCTAGAGCGCCGATGCCACAATGCATTGATCCAAGAACGCACATATCGACTAGGCCATGACCGACTACCGCTTCGCCCCGCTCGCCGAACAGGATAGCGCCCCGCTCTATCGCCAGCTCTACGAGCGCGTGCGCGGCGCGATTGCCGCCGGCAGCCTGGGCCCCGGTGACCGCCTGCCCTCGGCGCGCGCCCTGGCCAAGGAGCTGGGCGTGGCCCGTGGCACCATCGAGCTGGCCTATTCGCTGCTGACCAGCGAGGGCTACCTGCTGGCGCGCGGCCAGGCCGGTACCGTGGTCAACCCGCACCTGCAGGCGCAGGCCGCCCCCATGAAACCGGCGCCGAGCCCGGCGCCGGCTGCCGAAGATGCGCCGGACAGCCTGTGGCGCCCGGGCCAGCTACTGCCGTTCCAGATGGGCGTGCCGGCGCTGGACGCCTTCCCGCGCAAGATCTGGGCGCGCCTCGGAGCACGCTACCTGCGCGGCATGCAGGCGGACGACCTGGACTACCCGCCGGCCCACGGCCTGCCCGCCTTGCGCAGCGCCATCGCCTCCTACCTGCAGGTCTCGCGGGGCATCGACTGCGGCGCTCATCAGGTGTTCGTCACCAGCGGCTGGCCGGCCAGCCTGGCGTTCGTCGCCCATGCCGTGCTCGGCGCCGGCCAGCGCGCCTGGGTGGAGGACCCGGGCTACCCGCCGGCGCGGCAGATCCTGCGCCAGTTCGGCCTGGAGCCGGTGCCGGTCGAGGTGGATGAGCAAGGCCTGAAGGTGGAACAGGGCATCGCCCTGGCCGCCGATGCACGCGTGGCGGTAGTCACCCCGGCGCACCAGAGCCCGCTGTCCATGACCCTCTCGCTGCCACGTCGGCAGGCCCTGCTGGACTGGGCCAGCAGCAGCGGCGCCTGGGTGGTGGAGGACGACTATGACGGCGAGTACCGCTACAGCAGCCGCCCGCTGCCGGCGCTGGCCAGCCTGGATCGGCATGGCCGAGTGTTCTACGCCGGCACCTTCAGCAAGGTGCTGTTTCCCGGCATCCGCCTGGCCTACCTGGTGGTGCCGCAGGCCCAGGTGGCGCGCTTCGAGCAGATCGGCCGCGCGCTGTTCGCCGCCGCCACGCCGCGCATGACCCAGGCGCTGGTCGCCGACTTCATCGCCGAGGGGCATTTCACCCGGCACATCCAGCGCATGCGCCGCCTGTACGGCGAGCGCCGCACCGAGACCATCGCCGCCCTCGAGCGTGGCCTGGCCGGCTGCTTGAAAGTGGAACAGTCGCCGGGCGGCATGAACCTGGTGCTGCGCCTGCCGGGCGACGCCAGCGACCGCCCGCTGGCCGATCACCTCCTGGCGCATGGCATGGCGGTACAGGCGCTGTCGCGCTGGTGGGCCTCGTCGCGCCGTGATTCGGCGCTGCTGCTGAGTTTCACCAACTGCACGTCGCCGGAACAGGCACAGCACCTCGGCGAGCTGATTCGCCAGGCGCTGTGAGCCCTCTCAGCTGAGGTTGGCCTTGTCCAGGCCGAACAGCTTATCGAAGGAGCCCGGCACGGCCTGGAAGGCGACATTCAGGCGGTTCCAGCCGTTGATGGCGACGACCAGGAAGGACAGGTCGGACAGCTCCGCTTCCGAGAACTGCTCGCGCACCGCCGCATAGATGTCGTCGGACACGCCGCGCGGCGACAGCGAGGTCAGTGCCTCGGTCCACTCCAGCGCGGCACGCTCGCGTGGCGAGAACAGCTGCGACTCGCGCCACACGGCGACATGGTGCAGGCGCAGCTCGCGTTCGCCGGCGATCTTCGCCTCCTTCACGTGCATGTCCACGCAGAAGGCGCATCCGTTGATCTGCGAGGCACGCAGGGTAACCAGGTGGGCGATCTCGGCCAGGTGCGGCTTCTGCCCCAGCAGATTGTTGAACTCCACGTACTTGCCGGAAATCTGCGGCGAGAGTTTGAAGTAGTCGAGGCGCTGGCTCATGGTCGTGGTCTCCTGCTGGGTTGGCGGCGCTGCCTGCCGCGAAGACGCGACGGCTGCCGGGGTGCAGTGACTCTAGGCAACGGCGGCCCATTCACCCAGTGCCAAGAGTGATTCTTTCGACTGGGCCATCGCGGCCGGGCTCAGCGCCCAGGCAGGCCCTCCAGCACCCGCCGCACCACCTGCGCCGACTCGAAGATCGCCTTTTCCTCGTAGGGCGCGAAGCCGATCACCAGACCCGGCGGACGCGGCGCGTGGCAATAGGCGCTGAGCGGCAGCGCATCCACGCCCTGCTCGAGCAGCGCCGCATAGGCCGCCGCCTCGTCCGCCACATGCAGACGGCAGGCGATATCGAGACCGGCGCGGATCGGCGGCACGTCGATCAGCCCGCGCCAGTGACGATGTGCGGCCTCGGCCAGGGCGTCGGCACGCGAGGCATAGAGCTTGCGCATACGGCGCACGTGGCGGTCGAAATGCCCCTCCTCTATGAAGGTGGCCATCACCTCCTGGCTGAGGCTGTTGGCGTGCCGCGCCATCAGCGCCAGCGCGCGGGTGAAGCTGTCCACCAGCTGCGGCGGCAGCACCAGGTAGGCCAGGCGGATGGACGGGAACATCAGCTTGCTGAAGGTACCAGCGAGAATCACCGAGCTGTCCGCCGCCGGCAGCGAGCGCAGCGCCGGGATCGGCTTGGCGATGAAGCGGTACTCGCTGTCGTAGTCGTCCTCGACGATGTAGGCGCCGCTCTGCGTGGCCCAGCGCAGCAGCTCCAGGCGCCGCGCCGGCGACATCTCGCCGCCCAGCGGCATCTGCCGCGAGGGCGTCACGTAGGCCAGCCGCGCCTTGGGTGCCAAGCGCATGCCGTCCTCGACCCGCAGGCCATGTTCATCCACCGGCACGTTGACCCAGCTGCAGCCGGACACCTGCATCAGCTGCCGCGCGCCCGGGTAGGCCGGGTCTTCCAGCCAGACCTGCTCGCCCTCCGGCACCAGCAGGCGCAGACACAGGTCGAGACCCTGCTGCACGCTGCTCAGTACCAGGATGCGCTCGGCCGACACCTGCACGCCGCGGGCGATGGCCAGGTAGCCGGCAATGGCCTCGCGCAGTGCCGGCAGGCCGGACGGATCGGAGTCGAGCAGGCTCGGCAGGCGCGAGGAGCGCAGCTGCTGGATATGCAGCTTGCGCCACAGGTCGACGGGAAAGGCGCTGACATCGCCGCGATGGGGAAAGAACGGCCGGCTGCCCGGCGTCACCGCACGCCGGCCGAACACCGGGCGGATCGCGCTCAGGCGCTCCACCCAG
Source organism: Pseudomonas sp. Gutcm_11s (assembly GCF_028649395.1). Lineage (GTDB taxonomy): Bacteria > Pseudomonadota > Gammaproteobacteria > Pseudomonadales > Pseudomonadaceae > Aquipseudomonas. Next base: position 46,909 of record NZ_JAQSUW010000003.1, read on the forward strand.
GGCGTGCTCGGCGGCGCGCGCTGCGGCTCGACGTTGGGGACCACCTTGCGCTGCACATAGCCGGCATGCAGCGTGGTGTCCGGCAATACCTCGCTGACATGGGTGCCGCTGCCGACCCGCGACTGCAGATAGCCCTCCGACAGCAACTGTTGATACGCCGCCTGCACTGTGCCGCGGGCCATCGTGTAGTGGTCCGCCAGGGCGCGCGTGCTGGGCAGCTTGGCCCCGGCCGGCAGGCGCCCACCCAGCACCGCCTCGCGCAGGCTCTGGTACAGCCATGCCTGCAGGCTCACCCCAGGCGCCGGCGCACCGAGCGGCAGGGACGATACGACCAGGGAGGAGCGTTTTTCAGGAGGCATGACGGCACCAAAGTGGACTAATGCATTACGACACTATTGGATCAATACCATGATCCATCCGAGGTGCAAACTCACTCCCGTCGTTCGAAACCACCCACAGTTCCTTTTCTCGATTCGGAGTGAGCCATGAAACAACAAATCCTGATCATCGGCGCCGGCTTCGGCGGCCTCTGGAGTGCCCTCAGCGCCGTGCGCCTGCTGGACCAGCACCAACGTCTCGACGTCGCCGTCACCGTGCTCGCTCCGCAAGCCGAGCTGCGCGTTCGTCCGCGCTTCTACGAGAGCGACATCTCCACCACCGTCGCCCCGCTGGGTGAGCTGTTCGACGCCGTGGGCGTCAACTTCATCCAGGGCAGCGCCACCGCCATCGACACCGACGGCAAGTGCGTGCGCTACCGCGACAGCCACGGCGCGCAGCAGGTTCTGGGCTTCGACCGCCTGATCCTCGCCGCCGGCAGCCAGGTTGCCCGCCCGGCCGTGGTCCCCGGTCTCGAGCGCTTCACCTTCGATGTCGACAGCTACGAGTCCGCCCTGCAACTCGACGACCACCTGAAAAGCCTGAGCGCCCTGCCCGACAGCCCGGCGCGCAACACCGTGGTCGTGGTCGGCGGCGGCTTCACCGGCATCGAAACCGCCACCGAAATGCCGGCGCGTCTGCGTGAAGTACTGGGCGAGCAGGCCGACGTCAATGTAGTGGTGGTCGATTCCGGCGCCGCCGTTGGCGCCGCCATGGGCCAGGCCATCGCCGAAGTCGTGGCCCAGGCCAGCGACGAGCTGGGCGTGACCTGGCGCCTGGGCTCGGCCGTGCAGGCCGTGGACGCCGATGGCGTGGTGCTCGCCAACGGCGAACGCATCGACGCCAAGACCGTGGTCTGGGCCGTGGGCGTGAAGGCCTCGCCACTGACCGAACAAGTCGCTGGCGAACGTGATCGCCAGGGCCGCCTGCACGTCGACCGCAACCTCAAGGTCCTCGGCCAGGACAACATCTTCGCCACCGGCGACACCGCCTACGCCGCCACCGACGACCTGGGCAACTACGCGCTGATGACCTGCCAGCACGCCATCGCCCTGGGCCGCTCGGCCGGCAACAACGCCGCCGCCGACCTGCTGGGCGTCGCCCCGATCCCCTACAGCCAGCACAAATACGTAACCTGCCTCGACCTGGGCGCCTGGGGCGCCGTGTTCACCGAAGGCTGGGAGCGCAAAGTGGTACTCACCCGCACCGAAGGCAAGGAACTGAAGACCCAGATCAACACCCAGTGGATCTACCCGCCAGTCGCCAACCGCGACACCGCGCTGGCCGCTGCGGACCCGCTGATTCCTGTTGTGGCCTAAGACTTTGCCCCTAACAAAAGCCCGGACCTGATCCGGGCTTTTGTGTTTTCAGAAGCACAAAACGCGAAAGCCCCGAGAGCATTTCTGCTTTCGGGGCTTTTATCTTTCTACCTGGAATTTAAGAACGGATTCGAACCCTATTCTTGCCGTTCCATTGCGTCGCAAAACCGCTCAATTTGCGGCTTTGGCACACCCTCCCGCTCACTGCATAGCTATCCGGCACAGTGACTTCGACGACTTTTCGACACCGCACCTGCAGGATCAGGCTACCTTGGTCGCTACGATCCAAGGTAGACGAGCGCAGGAGAGTCATTTCATAGCATTGCCCTCAGACTTTCCAGCCGGCTAATCTGCATTATCAACTCGACGCCAGGTCTGAAAAATGCGCCTTTCCTTGAGTGTCGCCGCAAGAAGTAGAGCTTTCGCGAAGGCAATGCGGCGCATACGCCCTAAATTCGCTTCATTGTTTACAGAATTTGAGGGCATGCAACTCGCAAACCCAATCCATGAAGCCATTCTGCTAGGCATCAGTGATGAATTGGATGGCGACGAAATTCAAATAACACCTAACTCAGAAGGATTCTTTCAGGTTATCTGTGGATTCGACAGCAAAACCCCATTCGATCCTGAAAATTATCAAATACTAGAGCTAACGCTATTTAGAATAATTAGATCCGCAGTAGAGACATGCCCATTTACCGAGCCAGACAAGAGAATGATGCTTGGGCTTATTAACACATGGGCAGCCAGAGAGCTTGCAGAAACCAGATTTAGCTAAACTTAAACCATTAGAAAAATCACAAAACCAGGCCTTACATGAATCAAACACAGCTCCTTCTATCAAAGGTCGCCATTCTTATCAGGGCTGGGGATAGCGAGCTTGTGGAGGACAGGAAGATTATTCCCTTGGCCAATGAACGATTCGCCGCTCGCATTTTTGTTCAACTAGCCAAAGACTACGATTACACCAAATCAAAGGAATTCATTGCTCTGACCGAGGGCAAGTCAGCAGCTTACGCCAAAGCTCTCAAGCGTCGCTTTCAGGAGCCAGTTTGCCGCGCAAAGAAGAAGGCAGAGTTTGTCGAAGCTATCGAAGCACTCGACTCGTCAGAGCAGATTCTGATTCTTTTGCCAGAGGAAGCCTCAGTCTCTGTGAAAGAGGCTCTTAAGCTGCTGCGAGAGAATGCCTAGCGCCAGCTTCGTCTCTCGAAGATAGGAATCTGAACCCTATTTTGCCGTTCCGTTGCGTCGCAAACCTGCTCAATCTGCAGCTTCGAAACACCCTTCCCGCTCACTGCGTAGCTATCCGGCACGGTGAACTCGACGCTTTTCGACACATTCACCGACGCATTGCAATACGACGCACTCGCAAGCTAGTCTGCTGCGGTAGCCAGCTCACTGGCAAAAGGACTTGCAGGCTTGGTGCATAAACATCTCCTCTGCTGCGAAAGCAGCTATCTACAGCCCTGCGCTGACCTGCAAAAAGAAATTTACCCACCAATTGGTCGGTTTCTTATACACCAATTGGTGTCTATTTATAGCAAGGGCTCTACGCGATGACAGAAATAACTATCAAGATATTTCATAGTCTCGACGGCCATCGAGAGCTGATTCGAACAATTCATGTGAATACAGAGTCAGCCAAAACCTTGAATGGATCGAGAGCCCTAAAGATTTTGCGCTTGCAGTTCCCTGAGCTTGGCTACGTTCACTCGCTCACAAAAACCGGCTCTGGCTGGCATCACTCTCGCGCTATTGAGTCAAAAGAAAATTGCTCATTTCACTACAAATGGGAGCACTACTATGTCTCTCAATAATCCTAACAACAGGTTCAAGCCGCTCGCTTCGCTCACTCGGAACCGGCTAAAGCCGGCCCCTTAACCAAACGTTAGGCCAAAGCTGAATGCTCACTGACGCAGAGAAAATCGCCCAAGGCCAAGAGCGCTGGCTTTGCCTTGACTGCACCAAAGACACAGACGCAAGCCAAGAGTATTACATGCTCAAGCTAAAGGTCTGGAAGTCAATAAACCCAAGAATTGACGGAATGCTTTGCCTCTCGTGCGCAGAGAAAAGGCTTGGACGAAAACTGGTACATAGAGACTTTATGCTTACGCCTGTGAATTTTGGTCAGGCCCGCGTGTGTCCAGCTCTTGCAGAGAGATTTTTCACTGACATACCGTAAAAGCCTAACAACAAGTTTAAGTCATTCGCTTCGCTCACTGGGACCGCTTTCCGCGGCCCCTTAACTTGAACGTTAGGCGTTTTCACATGAAGGCTAAAATTATCTGCGCAGCACTATTCTTAGCATTGATACGACCAGCTTTCAGCACCGAGATAACAAAGGAAGAAAGAGAGCAGTTTGAGCAAGAGTTTTGCGGCGAAGCTTGGGCGCACTTTCTGCCAGACGACCAAAAATTCACAGCAGAGAACGTAGAGCTTGCCGCCCTACAGCATGTGAACCCTGATAGTCGCTGCGTGCAAAATATAGAGCAGAAAGAATTCGACAGGATATATGAGGAAGTAAAAAATTCGGCTGCAAGCGCATTCAAAGACAGCAGCTCAGCATTCGAGGTCATGATCAAATTTGATCTAACCACTTCCAAGCCTGCGACATTTGAAATAATGGTAAAGGATGCTACTGAGGCCGACACAGAGCAGCTTACAGAATTTAAGTCCAACCTTGAAAAGATTAAAGACTTTCACTCAAATCAGGGAGCTATCTATATTGTCTTTCACTACAAAATCAAACCCAAAACCATCCCAAGCAGCTGAGCTTCGCCTAACAATGCGCTCAAAGTGCTCACTCCGTTCGCTGGGACCGGCTAAAGCCAGCCCTTACCAAACCTTAGGTGCATATGATCTCGATCCGGCAGCACGGAGATAACGAAGAGCTTTTCGATATGGCTGCGTTCAAGGCCGACATCGAAAAATTCTTCGTTATCGAAGAGTGGGAAATTCAAATTGATTGGTGCCTGGGAGACAGGGCCCAGGAAATTGAGGAAATCTCAGCCGAACCTACTCGCATAAAAAGCCTAGAATTCTGGCAGCTTTACGCAGGCATTCATCAAACGGTTGATGGCTGCTTTTCTGGGCTAAGCAATGGCATCGAGCGCTGCAGTCTTCAAGCCGTAGACTCCTCATTCTGGAATATCAGTGGGAGCATGGAGTTTGAAAAGCACATGAAGCGTATGTACGGCACTTATGTGAAGCCCAGCGCCTAACTAGGAGGTCGCTAGCCATGGAGGCTTTTCTTTTTTGCGCCACCGTGCTGATCAGCGCAGCACTATCTGGCGCTTGCTGCTCTGGAATCAAAAGCAGGCCTATTGCCTATACACTTGCAGCTTTAATTCCTTGGCTGGCTTTCCTGACCATAAACATATACTCAGAAACGCACTCATCCGATAGAGAAATAATCAGAGGAATCTGGGTTTTTCTACAAGCAACCATCGGCACTCTCCTTGCAATAATGGGCCTTCTGGGTTGTTGGATAGCGATCAAAATTTACAAATGAAAGCTCTCCATAGACCCCAACATAAGGAACACGGCGTGACGAAGGGAATTGCTCTATTAGTGCTGGCAGCGCTGACTTTTCTAGCCTCTTGGTACTGCCTAATGTGGGGCTTTTCTTCACCTTCGCGAGCCACTTTGTCATACGGGGTGGGAACATCTTGATCTTGCAAAAGATAATAGGACACTCCAGCCTTACGATGACTATGCGGTATGCGCACTTAGCGCCTGAGCATCTGCAGGAAGCGGTAATGCTGAATCCACTCGCCCCAAGGGAATGATCATGCGGCTCATCATCACAGTCATTCTGGGTCTCTTTGCACCAGTGTTAACGGCGGCCCCCTTAGTTGACCCTTGGGCAATCATGGCCGAGTCGCCCGACATGCTTGATCCCGAGGATGTCTACACGTCCTGCAGCGACAACCGTTTTGTCATCTCCCTGGATGCAGTAAACGCCCCAAGCGAGAAAGCAACCGCCCTGCCCGTAAAAAGCCCGCCGTGGGAGAAGGAAATTAGGTGCACGTTGAATGGACGCGAGATCACATCAACCCTGACTGTCGCAGAACCTCGCCCCACCGGCATCTGCGGTGCTACCCACCACATTGAGGGCAACTTGGCCGTCGATAACGCGCGGCTGCTTGGCAATTCAAACTTCGCCAACTACTGCAGCATGAGCGGTATATCTAGCCTTTCTCTAAAGACTCGTACAGACGGTGGCTTGGCAGAGCTGATTATCTGCACATATGAGAGTGGTCACGGCAATACAAGCGCTACGCATGTTTATGCCTGCCGCAGCTATGATGCCGATGCGCTGATGGCAAAAGGAGTCACGCTGACTGACGGTGGCCTAGACAACAACGCCCAGACAGCAAAGCCATAAGGCCAGACCCGTTTCGACAGTTCATAGCCCAGAAAAGCAAAAAGCCCCGAGAACTCAAAAATTCTCAGGGCTTTATGTGTAGCTATCTGGCGGTGAAGGTGGGATTCGAACCCACGATACGGTTTCCCGTATACACACTTTCCAGGCGTGCTCCTTCAACCGCTCGGACACTTCACCGGATCTCGCCGAACCAGTCTGGTCCGTCGAGGCGCGCTAATGTAGCCGCACGGTTCTCCGAATGCAAACTTTTTTTCAGTCGATTCATGCGCTTATGCAGAGCGGCGAGGTTTCACCTCGGCGGCTTCGAGTCGCTGGCCGCCGAACAGCAGGAAGCCGAGCGAGACGAACAGGCTGAACAGGAACAGCTGCAGCACGCCGGCCTGGTTGTGGCTGTAGGGACTGGCGGCCAACAACGTCAGGCCGAGCAGCATCAGTGGTAATAGATAAGGAATGAAACGCGACATGGGGACTCCTCAGGTTCGCGACCAACCTAAGTCACTACTCGGTATAGCAACCAATTGGCGATGCCGATGGCGCCGATAGCCTGTCACCGACAGGCGGATGACCCTCCGGTCAGCCAAAGCGCTTTACCCGTGGCCCTGTGCTGGGTAACGTCAGCGCCACTTCCCGCAACCTGGACTAGGACTTCCGCCATGAGCGACCTGATCAGCTACCAACTCGAAGACGGCATCGCCACCCTGACCCTCAACAACGGCAAGGTGAATGCCATCTCCCCGGACGTGATCGCCGCCTTCAATGCAGCCCTGGACCAGGCCGTGCAGGATCGCGCCGTGGTGATCATCACCGGCCAGCCGGGCATCCTCTCCGGCGGCTACGACCTCAAGGTAATGACCTCCAGCCCGCAGAACGCAGTGGCCCTGGTCACCGCCGGCTCCACCCTGGCCCGCCGCATGCTGGCCCACCCCTACCCGATCATCGTCGCCTGCCCGGGCCACGCCATCGCCAAGGGCGCCTTCATTCTGCTCTCGGCCGACTATCGCATCGGCGTCGAAGGCCCGTTCAACATCGGCCTGAACGAAGTGCAGATCGGCATGACCATGCACCACGCCGGCATCGAACTGGCGCGTGATCGCCTGCGCAAGGCCGCCTTCCACCGCTCGGTGATCAACGGCGAGATCTTCGACCCGGCAGGCGCCGTGGATGCGGGCTTCCTCGACAAGGTCGTACCAGCCGAGCAGCTGCAAGCCACCGCTATCGCCGCCGCCCAGCAGCTGAAGAAGATCAACATGACCGCGCACAAGAACACCAAGCTGAAGGTTCGCAAGGCCCTGCTGGAAACCCTGGACAAGGCCATCGAGCTGGACCAGCAGCACCTCGGCTGACAGCTCGCAGGCAACCCAACAAGCCCGGCCCAGTGCCGGGCTTGTTGTTTGCGGGGAAGACCGCCGATCAGGCGCGGAAATGCATTGAAATAACCTCTGATCGGGATCAATTGCCGGCAGCAGTGCACGCCCGTACACTGCGCGCCTTTTTGTCTGCCTGAAGGCTTACCGATGCTTTTCCTCGCGCGCATGTTGTTGATGGGCCTGCACTTCCTGATTGCCGGCGTGCTCGGCCTGCTGCTTGGCCTGTGCCGGCCGTTCAACCCGGACAACAGTCGCCTGTGTGCACGCCTGTATTCGCTGCCGGCCCTGTGCATGCTGCGCCTGCGGGTGAAGACCGAGGTGAGCAGCCTGTTCGGCCAGGATCGCCCCTGTGTGGTGGTGGCCAACCATCAGTCCAACTACGACCTCTACGTACTGGGCCGCGTGGTACCGCCGCGTACCGTGAGCATCGGCAAGAAGAGCCTGAAGTGGGTCCCCTTCTTCGGCCAACTCTACTGGCTGGCGGGCAACGTGCTGATCGACCGTGGCAACGGCCGCAAGGCCAAGCAGGCCATGCTGAAAACCACCGAGACCCTGCAGCAGCGCGACACCTCCATCTGGGTGTTCCCGGAAGGCACGCGCAACCTGGGCAAGGGTCTGCTGCCATTCAAGAAAGGCGCCTTCCAGATGGCCATCGCCGCCGGCGTGCCGATCATTCCGGTGTGTGTCAGCACCTACGCCGGTCGCCTCAAGATCAACAGCTGGAGCAGTGGCAAGGTGATGATCCGCTCGCTGCCGCCCATCCCTACCCTGGGCCTGACCCTGGATGACCTGCCGCAGCTGATGGAACGCTGCCAACAGGCGATGCGCGAGTGCATCGAGCAGCTCGATAACGCGATAACCGCCAAAACTCCGGCCTAAAAAACCCTTTCCAATCGGACGCTTGGCACATAGCCACCAGTTAGTTATGGTGCCAACTCTGCACTGGATGCACCTGCAGGCATGGAGGCCTGAGCCATTACCGTTTCGGTCATGAAGCGGGCCTCTGACGAGTACCGGATGTGAACGCCCTGTCGTGCGCACCGGCCCATGAATTACGTCAGAAGAACCTTACCTATGCGAATCTCCTCCGCTCTCAAACTGTGCGGCGCTCTGCTTGCGGCTGCGCTGACCACCGGTTGCGTCTCCTCCATCCCGTTCGAACAACAACTGCCACAGCCGGCCTACCAGAACGACGACAGCGTGCTGATCACCGTCATCGACAACCGCACCCGCGTGCAGAAAGGCAAGCCCCGCGACTTCATTGGCGTGGCCCATGGCTCGTTCGGCATTCCCTTCGACTGGAGTGTGCCTCAGGTTCTTGCCGTGGCTGATGGCGACAAGGAACGCGATCTTGCCGCCTTCCTCGAGCATCGCCTGAGCAGCGGCCTGCAGCAGAAGGGCTGGCAGGCCAAAACCGTGAAGATGGACCACCTGCCCAGCGCCGCCGAAGCGGAGGCCGCACTCAAGCAGGCCAACGCCAAGACCCTGCTGGCACTGGAGCTGAAGGAGTGGTACTTCAGCATCAACCTCAACTGGGTATCGGACTTCAACTTCGACACCGACACCAATGTCCACGTGTACCAGATCGACAATGGCGAAGTGCTCAGCAAGAACATCGCCGAGCGTGACGTGATCGTGCAGAAGGCCAGTGACTCCCCGCAGAACAACATCCTGATTGCCTACCGCGAGCAGCTGCGACAGATCGTCGACGACCCACAGGTACGCGGCGCCCTGGCGAAGCAGTAACCCCGAAGGCCCGGCATAGTCCGGGCCTTTTGCTACCTGGCACACGGTCCTGGGTTAAGCTGCGGCATCGCCATGCAGAGGACAGCCCATGGGTCAGGTCGTTGCCGCCGCCGCTTACCACAAAGGCAGGAAAGTCGCCGATATCGCCCTGAACCAGGGACATGAATGGGCCTCGCAGCCCGAGCACTTCGTCTGGATCGGCCTGCGCGACCCCGCCGCCCCGGAGTTCAGCATCCTGCAGCAGCAGTTCGGCCTGCACGAACTGGCGCTGGAAGACGCCCTGGCCCAGCACACCCGGCCCAAGCTGGAGACCTTCGGCGATGCCCTGTTCATGGTGGTGTACTCGCCGGTCCGTCGCGCCGATGACCGTCTGGAGTTCGTCGAAACCCAACTATTCGCCGGCAAGGGCTACGTGATCAGCGCCCGCTACGGCGACTCCGCGCCCTACTCCGCCGTGCGCCAGCGCTGCGAGGCGCGCCCGCTGCTGCTGGAGCACGGCGAGGACTTCGTGCTCTACGCCCTGCTCGCCTTCGTCATCGAGAACTACCGGCCGCTGCTGGACAGCGTGCACACCGAGCTGGAAGACATCGAACAGACCGTGCTGGACCGCCCGCTGACCCAGGCCGACGTCGAGCGCATCCATAGCCTGCGCCGCGACCTGCTGCGCCTGCGTCGCCAGGTGGCCCCGTTGTCGGAGATCTGCCAGGAACTGCAGCAGCTGGAGTTCCCCTTCATCGACAAGCACATGCGTCCGTACTTCCGCGACATCGCGATTCACGTCAACCGGCTGATGGAAGACCTCACCGGGCTGCGCGAGATGGCCGACCACGCCATCGAGATCGGCCTGCTGCTGGAATCCTCGAGGCAGAGCCTGACCCAGCGCAAGTTCGCCGCCTGGGCGGCGATCCTGGCCTTCCCAACGGCGGTGGCAGGCATCTACGGGATGAACTTCCAGAACATGCCGGAGCTGACCTGGCACTACGGCTATTTCGGCGTGCTCGGAGTGATCGGCCTGGGTTGCGCCGGGCTGTTCGCCAACTTCAAGCGGATGGGCTGGCTCTAGCGAGCGTTGCGGCGCTCGCGCTTGTCGGCGTACATGCGCTCGTCGGCCAGGGCCAGCACGCCATCGAGAGTCACCCCGGCGCAGTCCTCGACCTCGACGATGCCGATGCTGGCGGCCAGCGGGAATAGTTGCCCGTCCTCGTTGCAGGCTGCCACGGCCTGCTGCAGGCGCTCGCGCAGGCTGTCGCCGGCGAGCCCCGGGGCCAGCACGCAGAATTCGTCGCCGCCCATGCGCGCCGCCACATCGGCGTCGCGCAGCACCTGGCGCAGCACATCCGCCGCGCAGCGCAGCAGCGCATCGCCAGCCTCGTGGCCGGCCTGGTCGTTGACCTGCTTGAGGCCGTCCAGGTCCATCAGCATCAGGGTGTAGCCGCCGCCATAGCGGGCCGCGTGGCGCAGCGCCTGGTCGGCCAGCAGGTAGAAGCCGCGACGGTTGTGCAGCTCGGTCAGCTCATCAGTCATCGACAGCCGATGGATGCGGTCGTAGGCCTGCTGCAGCTCACGGGTGCGTTCCTGCACCTTAAGCTCCAGGCTCTGGTACAGCTGCACGCTTTCGATGGCTACCGACGTGGAGTCGGCCAGGGCCTGCAGTAGCTGCACTTCCTCGGCGCAGGGTTGATGGTGCTCGGCCCAGTAGTTGCCAATGGCGCCGATGGGGTCGCGGGTGCGGATCGGCACCATCACCAGGCTTTTCACGAAGGTCGGCCGATAGGCCTCATGCGGAATGCGCGGATCGGCGTAGATATCGGGGATCACCGCCGGCTCGCTATTGAGCATGGTCCAGCCGCTGATGCAGGTCTCTATCGGGAAGCGCTTGCCCTTCCACAGCGGCGCCACGGCGTCCTCGTCGGCGTAATGACAGAGTTCCCCGTCGCGCAGCACGAAGGTGGCGCCATCGCAGCCGGTCAGGCGGCGCGCGGCGCGGCGCACGATGTCCTGCACGCCGGCCAGGTCACGCGCCAGCGACAGCTCCTGAACCACGTGCAGAAGGTGACGCATGCCCTGCTGGTAGCGCTCGCTGGTCCAAGACCGCTGCGAGGCGGGCTGCACCGGGGTATCACTGTGCATCGTTTCTCCGCTATGGCGCCCCGTACTTCCTAGGACATCGGACGCCAGACTGCATTGACGGGAACGGGTCAGGCGGGCTGGGCACCCTTGCCCTGCGCGACGAAACGCATCATCCACTCGGCCACCGTGGCGCCCTGGTGGGAGTGAGCGAGGCTGGCCACGGCGTTGCTGTAGACCGGCTCGCCGATGCACTGCTGGCGGATGTCGAGCAGCGCGCGGGAATAGTCATGGACGAATTCCGGGTGGCCCTGGAAGCACAGGACCTGGTCCTCGATGCAGTACGCCGCCATCGGGCAGAACTCGCTGGAGGCCAGCAGGGTGGCATTGCTTGGCAGCGCAGTGACCTGGTCCTGGTGGCTGATCAGCAGGGTCAGCTGGTCCAGCGCCGGGGTCATCCACTGCGCCTGCTGCTTCATCTCGTAGTGGTGGATGCCCACGCCCCAGCCCTGGGTCGCGCGCTCGGCACGACCGCCGAGCAGCAGGGCCAGCAGCTGATGGCCGAAGCAGATGCCGAGCAGCTTGTCGCCATTGTCGTAGCGCTCAAGCAGGTAGGTCTTGAGGGGCTGGATCCATGGATCACTGCCGAACGAGTCGGCCTTGCTACCGGTCACCAGGTACGCGTCGTAGCGCTCGCCCTCGGCCGGGTAATGGCCCTGCACCACGTTGAAGACTTCGAAGCTGGCCGCCAGCGGCTGCTGGGCGAACAGGCGTTCGAACATGCGGCCGTAACCCTGATATTGGTCGACGAGTTCGGGGCGGAGTACATCGGTTTCCAGAATGCAGATACGCAGAGACATGGAGCGGACTACCTGAAACAGCCGGGGGTGAAAGAAGAGGTGTTTAGCGTGCATCGAAGCGGTAGCGAACGCAACAGCCACAAGGCTTCGAGCGATATCCGGCAATCATCAGCGGTTTCGATACCTACCATGCCGCGCATTCACTTCTGCGCGGCAAGCGGCTCGGCAAAGATGCAGCCACACCCAACCAGCAAGGAGAACCACCATGAGCAGTTTCGCCGCCCTCGCCAGCCTGATCGCCGCTTCCGCCTTCCACAGCGCGCCGGCTTCCAGCCAACAATCGCAACCGGCCAACGCCCGCCAGTAACCCTGGCGGTGTCCCCTCAGGAGGATCAGTCGTGACCATCACCGAAGCCTTCAGCAGCACCAACACCTACGGCGTGACCTACGTCAGCCTCAGCGATTCGGGCCTGAATTTCGAGTCCGAAGCCGCCGTGCACATGGACGACGGCAGCCTGCTGACCCTGCGCATGCCTACCCGGCAGAGCGAGAAGCTGGCCATCCATTCGCTGATCTGCATGGAAAATGGCTGGTGCCAGGCCGCCTGAACGGTCACTGACCGAGCAGGCGCGCCGCCACCTCGTCGCCCAGATGCCGGGCGAGAATGCGCTGCCAGCTGCCATCCTGGCGCATGGCCGCGAAGGCCTGACGCATCTCCAGCTGCACGCCCTGCGCGTCCTTCAGCATCGGACTGCCGGCGATGAAGCTGCGCGATACCCCCACCGGTCGCCCCTCCAGTAGGGCGCTTGCCGGATAGTCCAGGCGTCGCCACAGATAGTGGGCACGCAGATCGATCTCATACCAGGCCAGCACCCGCCCGCTGTACAGCATGCGCGCCGCCTGCTCCGGGTCGGTCACCTCGACCACCGTCTGCCCTTCCTGCTTTAACGCCAGCGCCTCTTGTGCGCGCGGCGTGCCGCCCATCACCACCACCGGGCCGGCAGCGAGAGCTTCTTTCAGGCTATCGAAACGCTGCCGCGGGCTGGCCAGCATGTAGGAAGTGTTCAGTACATCGAGCAGCCAGACGAAGCCCTGCTCACGCTCGGCGGTGCGCCCCAGGTTGAGCACGATGCCCTGTGGGTCGTTCGCCACCTCCAGCTGCACGCGCTTCCACGGCACGCTGCGGTAGATGCATTCGCGCTGCATGCGCCGGCACAGCTCGTCCATCAGGTCACCGAACACCCCGCGGTCGCTCGGCTTGTCATCGGCGAAAGGCATCTGCCCCTGGCCGACATAGACGTTCAGCGCCTGCCCGGCACCGGCAATGGCCGACGCCAGCGACAGACCGGTCGCCAGAAGAAAACCCACCCATCCCGAATGCGTGCTCACGCGCCAGCAACTCCCCCGATGCGCTGAGGGCAAGACTGACAGAAAGCCCATGAAAAGCAAAACCGGCCACAAGGGCCGGTTCGCTTGGTCCGCAGGGTGATCAGAAGCCCTCGCCCTTGGCTGCCTTCTCCAGCAGCAGGGCCGGCGGCAGGAAGCGCTCGCCATACTGCTCGGCCAGGTACTGGGCGCGGGCGACGAAGTCCTTCACACCGTACTGGTTGATGAACTGCAGCGCACCGCCGGTCCAGGCGGCAAAGCCGATGCCGAAGATCGAGCCGATGTTGGCGTCGGCCACCGACTTCAGCACACCCTCCTCCACGCAACGCACGGTTTCGATGGCCTGGATGAACAGGATGCGATCACGCACGTCCTCCTGGGAGATCTGCGCGTCCATCTTCTCGAAGCGAGCCTTGAGCTCCGGCCACAGGCGCTTCTTGCCACCTTCGGGGTAGTCGTAGAAACCGCCACCGGCGGCCTTGCCCGGACGCTTGTACTCCTTGAGCATCAGCTCGATGACGTTGAACGCCGGGTGCTGCGGGATCTGCTTGCCCTCGGCGGCCAGGTCGGCAACGGTCTGCTGGCGGATGTGCTCCATCAGGCTCATCGACACTTCGTCGCTGATCGCCAGCGGGCCCACCGGCATGCCGGCCTTGCGCGCCTCGTTCTCGATCATCGCCGCGCTCACGCCCTCGCCAAGCATGGCGATGCCTTCGTTGGTGAAGGTGCCGAACACCCGCGAGGTGAAGAAGCCGCGGCTGTCCTCGACCACGATCGGGGTCTTCTTGATCTGCAGCACGTAGTCGAAGCCACGGGCCAGGGTCTCGTCGCTGGTCTTGGCGCCGCGGATGATTTCCACCAGCGGCATCTTGTCGACCGGGCTGAAGAAGTGCAGGCCGATGAACTTGTCCTGCTTCTGCACCGCGGTGGCCAGGCCGGTGATCGGCAGGGTCGAGGTGTTGGAAGCGACCACGGCATCCGGCAGCGCGGCGGCCTCGGCGGCGGCGTTGACCTTGGCCTTGAGGTTACGGTCTTCGAACACCGCCTCGATGATCAGGTCGCAGCCTTCGAGATCGGCATCGCTGGCGGTCGGCTTGATGCGGGCGAGGAAGGCATCGCGCTTCTCGGCGGTCATGTGGCCGCGGCTGACCTTCTTGTCGAGCAGCTTGGCCGAGTAGGCCTTGCCCTTCTCCGCCGCCTCGATGGACACGTCCTTGAGCACCACCTCGATGCCGGCCGCAGCCGACACATAGGCGATGCCGGCGCCCATCATGCCGGCGCCGAGCACGCCGACCTTCTTGGTCACGTACTGCGGGATGCCCTGCGGGCGCGAGCTGCCGGCGTTGATCTCGTTGAGCTGGAACCAGAAGGTGCCAATCATGTTCTTCGCCACCTGGCCGGTGGTCAGCTCGGTGAAGTAGCGCGCCTCGATGATCTGCGCGGTGTCGAAGTCGACCTGGGCACCCTCGACGGCGGCGCACATGATCTTCTCCGGCGCCGGGAAGCAGCCCTTGGTCTTGTCGCGCAGCACGCTCGGCGCGATGGCCAGCATCTGCGCCACGGCCGGAGTGCTCGGCGTGCCGCCGGGGATCTTGTAGCCCTTCACGTCCCACGGCTGCGCGGCAGTCGGGTTGGCGGCGATCCAGGCGCGGGCCTTGGCCAGCATCTCGTCCGGGGTAGCGGCGATATCGTGGATCAGGCCGGCCTTGAGCGCGGCGTCCGGGCGTACCTTCTTGCCTTCGGCCAGGTACGGCAGGGCCTTTTCCAGGCCGAGGATGCGCACCATGCGCACCACGCCGCCGCCGCCCGGCAACAGGCCGAGGGTCACTTCCGGCAGGCCCAGCTGCACGCTGGAATTGTCCAGCGCGATGCGATGGTGGCAGGCCAGGCAGATTTCCCAGCCGCCGCCCAGCGCGGCGCCGTTGATCGCGGCCACCACCGGTTTGCCCAGGGTCTCCAGGCGGCGCAGCTGGCCCTTGATGTTGAGGATCATGTCGTAGAACGGCTTGGCGTCGGCCTTGGTGACCTTGATCAGCTCGTTGAGGTCGCCGCCGGCGAAGAAGGTCTTCTTCGCCGAGGTGACGATCACACCGGCGATGGAGTCCTTCTCGGCTTCCAGTCGCGCCACGGTGGCACCCATGGCCTCGCGGTACACCGCGTTCATGGTGTTGGCGCTCTGGCCGGGCATGTCGATGGTCAGGACGACGATATTGTCCTGGCCCTTTTCGTAACGGATGGCGTCAGTCATTTTTCTTATCCCCGCCTCAAACTCGTTCGATGATGGTCGCGATGCCCATGCCGCCGCCGACACACAGCGTGGCCAGGCCGTAGCGCAGCTCGCGCTTCTCCAGCTCGTCGAGCAGGGTGCCGAGGATGGCGCAGCCGGTGGCGCCCAGCGGGTGGCCCATGGCGATGGAGCCGCCGTTGACGTTGACCTTGTCCTCGCTGACGCCCATGTCCTTCATGAACTTCATCACTACCGAGGCGAAGGCTTCGTTGACCTCGAACAGGTCGATGTCTTCCACCGAGAGCCCGGCCTTGGCCAGCGCCTTGCGGGTGGCCGGCGCCGGGCCGGTGAGCATGATGGTCGGGTCGGT
>NZ_JAQSUW010000004.1 GCF_028649395.1 Pseudomonas sp. Gutcm_11s
GCACCAACGGTACGGCCGCCTTCGCGAATTGCGAAACGCAGGCCGTCGTCCATGGCGATCGGCTTGATCAGGGTGACAACCATTTTGATGTTGTCGCCCGGCATTACCATCTCAACGCCTTCCGGCAGTTCGCACGAACCGGTCACGTCGGTGGTACGGAAGTAGAACTGCGGACGGTAGCCCTTGAAGAACGGGGTGTGACGACCACCTTCTTCTTTGGACAGAACGTACACTTCAGCTTCGAACTTGGTGTGCGGCTTGATGGTGCCCGGCTTGGCCAGAACCTGGCCACGCTCGACCTCATCACGCTTGGTGCCGCGCAGCAGCACGCCGCAGTTCTCGCCAGCACGACCTTCGTCGAGCAGCTTGCGGAACATTTCCACGCCGGTGCAGGTGGTCTTGGTGGTAGCACGCAGACCAACGATTTCGATCTCTTCCTGAATGCGGACGATACCGCGCTCAACACGACCGGTTACCACGGTGCCGCGACCGGAGATCGAGAACACGTCTTCGATCGGCATCAGGAACGGCATGTCGATGGCACGAACCGGCTCAGGGATGTAGGCATCCAGAGTCTCGACCAGCTTCTTAACAGCACTGGTACCCATTTCGTTGTCGTCTTGGCCGTTCAGAGCCATCAGAGCGGAACCGATGATGATCGGAGTGTCGTCGCCCGGGAAGTCGTAGGTGGACAGCAGGTCACGAACTTCCATCTCGACCAGTTCCAGCAGCTCAGCGTCATCCACCATGTCAGCCTTGTTCAGGAAGACAACGATGTAAGGAACGCCTACCTGACGGGACAGCAGGATGTGCTCACGGGTTTGCGGCATCGGGCCATCGGCGGCCGAGCAAACCAGGATCGCGCCGTCCATCTGCGCAGCACCGGTGATCATGTTCTTCACGTAGTCGGCGTGGCCCGGGCAGTCAACGTGCGCGTAGTGACGCACGGCCGAGTCGTACTCAACGTGAGCGGTGTTGATGGTGATACCACGAGCCTTCTCTTCCGGAGCCGAGTCGATCTTGTCGAAGTCGACCTTGGCCGAACCGAATACTTCGGAGCAGACGCGAGTCAGAGCAGCGGTCAGAGTGGTTTTACCGTGGTCAACGTGACCGATGGTGCCAACGTTGACGTGCGGTTTGTTACGTTCGAATTTTTCCTTGGCCACGACAGTAAACCTCTTACTTAAAGGGCGGGATTAGCCTTGTTTTTTAACCAGAGCTTCGACGATGTTCGACGGAGCTTCTGCGTACTTGGAGAATTCCATGGAGTAGCTTGCGCGACCCTGGGACATGGAACGGACGTCGGTCGCATAACCGAACATCTCGCCCAGCGGAACTTCGGCACGGATTACCTTACCGGAAACCGAATCTTCCATACCCTGGATCAGGCCGCGACGACGGTTCAGATCGCCCATCACGTCACCCATGTAGTCCTCGGGGGTTACCACTTCCACTTTCATGATCGGCTCCAGCACCTTGCCGCCGCCCTTCTGGGCCAGCTGCTTGGTCGCCATGGAGGCGGCGATCTTGAACGCCATCTCGTTGGAGTCGACGTCGTGGTAGGAACCATCGAACACGGTGGCCTTCAGGCCGATGAGCGGATAACCGGCAACGACGCCGTTCTTCATCTGCTCTTCGATACCCTTCTGGATCGCCGGGATGTATTCCTTCGGAACCACACCACCCACAACTTCGTTGATGAACACCAGGCCTTCGGTGATGTTGCCCTTGTCGTCCACGTCCGGAGTCGAGAAACGAATCCAGCAGTGACCGAACTGACCACGACCACCGGACTGACGAACGAACTTGCCTTCGATCTCGACGTTGTCCTTGGAGATGGTTTCACGGTAGGAAACCTGCGGCTTGCCGATGTTGGCCTCGACGCCGAACTCGCGCTTCATGCGGTCGACGAGGATGTCCAGGTGCAGCTCACCCATACCGGAGATGATGGTCTGGCCGGTTTCTTCGTCGGTCTTGACGCGGAACGACGGGTCTTCCTGAGCCAGCTTGCCGAGGGCGATGCCCATCTTCTCCTGGTCAGCCTTGGTCTTCGGCTCAACAGCTACCGAGATCACCGGCTCCGGGAAGTCCATACGCTCGAGGATGATCGGCTTGTCGATGTCGCACAGGGTGTCACCGGTGGTGACGTCCTTCATACCGATCAGAGCCGCGATGTCGCCAGCGCGTACTTCTTTGATCTCGTCACGCTGGTTGGCGTGCATCTGCACCATACGACCAACGCGCTCTTTCTTGCCTTTCACGGAGTTGATAACCGAGTTACCAGACTCCAGAACGCCCGAGTAGACGCGAACGAAGGTCAGAGTACCAACGAACGGGTCGGTAGCGATCTTGAACGCCAGCGCGGAGAACGGCGCGGCATCGTCAGCCTGACGCTCGTCGAGCTGATCTTCGGTGACCTCATCCTTCGGAGTGTCGGCCAGGTCAGGGTGGATACCCTTGATCGCCGGAATTTCGGTCGGAGCAGGCAGGAAGTCGATGACGGCGTCGAGAACCAGGGGCACGCCCTTGTTCTTGAACGAGGAACCGCAGACAGCAGGAACGATTTCGCAGGCGATAGTACGAGCACGCAGGCCAGCCTTGATCTCTTCGATCGACAGCTCACCCTCTTCCAGGTACTTGTTCATCAGCTCTTCGCTGGCCTCGGCAGCAGCCTCGACCATGTTGCTGCGCCACTCGCTGGCCAGGTCAACCAGCTCCGCAGGAATTTCTTCCTCGCGGTAGGAGGTGCCTTTGTCGTCTTCGTTCCAGTAGATGGCCTTCATCTTCAGCAGGTCAACTTGACCCTGGAAGTCATCTTCTGCACCGATGGCCAGCTGAACCGGAACCGGGGTGTGACCCAGGCGGTTCTTGATCTGACCGACAACGCGCAGGAAGTTGGCGCCGGCGCGGTCCATCTTGTTCACGTAAACGATACGTGGAACACCGTACTTGTTGGCCTGACGCCATACGGTCTCGGACTGCGGCTCAACGCCGGAGGTGCCGCAGAACACCACGACAGCGCCGTCCAGTACGCGCAGGGAGCGCTCAACTTCAATGGTGAAGTCTACGTGGCCGGGGGTGTCGATGACGTTTACGCGGTACTTGTCGTACTGGCCGCGCGAACCTTCCCAGAAGGTAGTGATCGCAGCGGAGGTGATGGTGATACCACGCTCCTGCTCCTGCACCATCCAGTCGGTGGTAGCAGCGCCGTCGTGCACCTCACCCATCTTGTGGCTGAGACCTGTGTAGAACAGGATCCGCTCGGTAGTGGTGGTCTTGCCCGCGTCAACGTGGGCGCAGATACCAATGTTCCGGTAGCGGTTGATTGCTGTATTACGAGCCATAAAGCCCTCGCAGAAGTATTGAAGCCGTAATTAGAAGCGGTAGTGCGAGAACGCTTTGTTGGCCTCAGCCATACGGTGCACGTCTTCACGCTTCTTGACTGCAGCGCCTTTGCCTTCGAAGGCATCCAGCAGCTCGCCAGCCAGGCGCAGAGCCATGGACTTCTCACCGCGCTTGCGCGCGCTTTCCACCAGCCAACGCATGGCCAGGGCATTACGACGGGACGGACGAACTTCGACCGGAACCTGGTAGGTAGCACCGCCTACACGGCGGGACTTAACTTCGACCAGCGGAGCGATGGCGTCGAGAGCTTTCTCGAAGATCTCCAGGGGATCGGTGTTCTTGCGGGTTTTGACAGTCTCCAGGGCACCGTAAACGATGCGCTCGGCGACGGCCTTTTTGCCGCTTTCCATCACGTGGTTCATGAATTTAGCGAGGATCAGGCTTCCGTATTTCGGATCGTCCAGAATCTCACGCTTAGCTGCTACACGACGTCTTGGCATGATAAGCCCTCAAACGGTCTTCAGGTTAGCCCGGGACAGGTGCCCGACCTTACTCTTATCGACTCAACAAAAAGAAAATTGGCGAACCGAATTACTTCGGACGCTTGGTACCGTACTTGGAACGACCCTGCTTACGGTCTTTGACACCGGTGGTGTCCAGCGAACCGCGCACGGTGTGGTAACGCACACCCGGAAGGTCTTTTACACGACCGCCACGGATCAGTACGACGCTGTGCTCTTGCAGGTTGTGACCTTCACCACCGATGTAGGAGGTGACTTCAAAACCGTTGGTCAGACGAACACGGCACACTTTACGCAGTGCGGAGTTCGGTTTCTTCGGCGTGGTGGTGTACACACGAGTGCACACGCCACGGCGCTGCGGGCAGTTCTGCAGCGCAGGCACGTCGCTCTTCTCGACGAGACGCTTGCGCGGCTGGCGTACCAGCTGGTTGATAGTTGCCATCTATAAGCTCCACTGTTGTCTTTCGACGCTATTGCCCTAAAGCAAAATGGCAGAGCAATCGCCCTGCCAAATTTAGGGGTGCATGAGTCTAAAGAGACTCCCGCCCCCAGTCAAGACGAAGCCCCGGGCGATTGCTCGCCCGGGGCCCCTTCTCTATCAGTTGCCGCTGGAGTTCAGCGCTTCGGTCAGAGCCGCTTCGACCTCGCTCGCGCTCACGCGCTGAGGCTTGTCGGCTTCACGCTTGCGCTTGCGCTCGCTGTGGTAGGCCAGGCCGGTACCGGCCGGGATCAGACGACCCACAACAACGTTCTCCTTCAGGCCGCGCAGGTAGTCGCGCTTGCCGGTCACGGCCGCTTCGGTCAGTACGCGGGTGGTTTCCTGGAAGG
The DNA here is from genome assembly GCF_028649395.1 of Pseudomonas sp. Gutcm_11s. GTDB lineage: Bacteria > Pseudomonadota > Gammaproteobacteria > Pseudomonadales > Pseudomonadaceae > Aquipseudomonas. The sequence continues at coordinate 4,695 of NZ_JAQSUW010000004.1, forward strand.
AAGCCGCGGAGATGAACGACTCGGTGGACAGCGAGGCCTTGGTGATACCCAGCAGAACGCGCTCGAACTTGGCGATGAACTTGTCTTCGCCAGCCAGCACTTCGTTCTCGCCCAGGACGTGGGTCAGTTCCATCTGGTCGCCCTTGATGAAGCTGGAGTCGCCGGACTCGCTGATCTCAACCTTACGCAGCATCTGACGCAGGATGGTCTCGATGTGCTTGTCGTTGATCTTCACGCCCTGCAGACGGTAAACGTCCTGGATCTCGTTGACGATGTACTTGGCCAGTGCGCTGACGCCCAGCAGACGCAGGATGTCGTGCGGATCGCTCGGGCCGTCGGAGATAACTTCGCCGCGGTTCACTTGTTCGCCTTCGAAGACGTTCAGGTGACGCCACTTCGGAATCAGCTCCTCGTACGGATCACTACCATCGGTCGGAGTGATGACCAGACGGCGCTTGCCCTTGGTCTCCTTGCCGAAGGCGATGGTGCCGCTGATTTCCGCCAGGATCGAAGCTTCCTTCGGACGACGGGCCTCGAACAGGTCGGCAACGCGCGGCAGACCACCGGTGATGTCGCGGGTCTTCGAGGTTTCCTGCGGGATACGGGCGATTACGTCACCCACGCCCACCTGGGCACCGTCGTTGACGTTGACCAGGGCGTTGGCCGGCAGGAAGTACTGGGCCGGCACGTCGGTACCCGGCAGCAGCAGTTCCTTGCCATTGGCGTCGACCATCTTCACGGCCGGACGGATGTCCTTGCCTGCGGCCGGACGATCCTTCGGATCCAGCACCTCGATGTTGGTCAGACCGGTCAGTTCGTCGGTCTGACGCTTGACGGTGATGCCCTCCTCCATGCCGACGAAGGTCACGGTACCCTTCATTTCGGTCACGATCGGGTGGGTGTGCGGGTCCCACTTGGCGACGATGGCGCCAGCGTCGACCTTGTCGCCTTCCTTCACGGAAATCACGGCACCGTACGGCAGCTTGTAGCGCTCACGCTCGCGACCGAACTCGTCGGCCACAGCCAGTTCGCCGGAACGCGATACGGCAACCAGGTTGCCGTCGGCACGCTCGACGTGCTTCAGGTTGTGCAGACGGATTGCGCCGCCGTTCTTCACCTGGACGTTGTCGACAGCCGAGGTACGGCTAGCGGCACCACCGATGTGGAACGTACGCATGGTCAGCTGGGTACCCGGCTCACCGATCGACTGGGCAGCGATAACGCCGACAGCCTCACCGATGTTCACCTGGTGACCACGGGCCAGATCGCGGCCGTAGCACTTGGCGCAGATACCGTAGCGGGTTTCGCAGCTGATCGGCGAACGCACGATCACTTCGTCGATGCTGTTGCGCTCGATGAACTCGACCCACTTCTCGTCGACCAGGGTACCGGCCGGAACGATGATTTCGTCGCTGCCAGGCTTCGGCACGTCCTTGGCGATCACACGACCGAGCACGCGCTCACCGAGCGGCTCGACCACGTCACCACCTTCGATGTGCGGAGTCATCAGCAGACCGTGTTCGGTGCCGCAGTCGACTTCGGTCACTACCAGGTCCTGGGCCACGTCGACGAGACGACGGGTCAGGTAACCGGAGTTCGCGGTCTTCAGTGCGGTATCCGCCAGACCCTTACGAGCACCGTGAGTGGAGATGAAGTACTGGAGTACGTTCAGGCCTTCACGGAAGTTCGCGGTGATCGGGGTCTCGATGATGGAGCCGTCCGGCTTGGCCATCAGGCCACGCATACCGGCCAGCTGACGGATCTGGGCGGCGCTACCACGAGCACCGGAGTCCGCCATCATGTACATGGAGTTGAAGGATTCCTGGTCAACGGTCTTGCCTTCGCGGTCGACGACCTTCTCTTTCGAGAGGTTGGTCATCATCGCCTTGGACACTTCGTCGTTGGCCTTGGACCAGAGGTCGATCACCTTGTTGTACTTCTCGCCCTGGGTTACCAGGCCGGAGGCGTACTGCGATTCGATTTCCTTCACCTCGTCGGTGGCGGCATCGATGATGCGCGCCTTCTCGTCCGGGATGACGAAGTCGTTCACGCCGATCGACACACCGGAGATGGTCGAGTAGGCGAAACCGGTATACATCAGCTGGTCGGCGAAGATCACGGTGTCCTTCAGACCAACGGTGCGGTAGCACTGGTTGATCAGCTTGGAGATCGCCTTCTTCTTCATCGACTGGTTGACCACGTCATAGGACAGGCCGGCCGGCACGATCTGGAACAGCAGGGCACGGCCGACGGTGGTGTCGACGATGCGGGTGTTCTTGACCAGACTGCCGTCCTTCTGCTTGACGGTCTCGTTGATGCGCACCTTGACCTTGGCGTGCAGGGAAGCTTCGCCGGCGCGGAACACGCGGTCGACTTCCTGCAGGTCGGCGAATACGCGACCTTCGCCCTTGGCGTTGATGGCTTCACGGGTCATGTAGTACAGACCCAGTACCACGTCCTGCGACGGCACGATGATCGGCTCGCCGTTCGCCGGCGACAGTACGTTGTTGGTGGACATCATCAGCGCGCGCGCTTCCAGCTGGGCCTCGAGGGTCAGCGGAACGTGTACGGCCATCTGGTCACCGTCGAAGTCGGCGTTGTACGCGGCGCAGACCAGCGGGTGCAGCTGGATGGCTTTACCTTCGATCAGAACCGGTTCGAACGCCTGGATGCCCAGACGGTGCAGGGTCGGTGCGCGGTTGAGCAGCACGGGATGTTCGCGGATGACTTCGGCGAGAACGTCCCAGACCTCTGGCAGTTCGCGCTCGACCATCTTCTTGGCCGCCTTGATGGTGGTGGCCATGCCGCGGGCTTCGAGCTTGCCGAAAATGAACGGCTTGAACAGCTCGAGGGCCATCTTCTTCGGCAGGCCGCACTGGTGCAGGCGCAGGGTCGGGCCCACGGTAATTACGGAACGACCGGAGTAGTCCACGCGCTTACCGAGCAGGTTCTGACGGAAGCGACCTTGCTTACCTTTGATCATGTCGGCCAGGGACTTCAGCGGACGCTTGTTCGAGCCAGTGATGGCGCGACCGCGACGGCCGTTGTCCAGCAGGGCGTCGACCGCTTCCTGCAGCATGCGCTTTTCGTTGCGCACGATGATGTCCGGAGCGGCCAGATCGAGCAGGCGCTTCAGACGGTTGTTACGGTTGATCACGCGGCGATACAGATCGTTCAGATCGGAAGTCGCGAAGCGGCCGCCATCCAGCGGAACCAGCGGACGCAGGTCCGGCGGCAGTACCGGCAGAACGGTCAGGACCATCCACTCCGGGTGGTTGCCGGAGTCCTTGAAGGCTTCCATCAGCTTCAGGCGCTTGGACAGCTTCTTGATCTTGGTCTCGGAGTTGGTCTGCGGAATCTCTTCGCGCAGGCGGCCGATCTCGTGATCCAGGTCGATGGCGTTGAGCAGCTCGCGAACGGCCTCGGCGCCCATGCGCGCGTCGAAGTCGTCACCGAACTCTTCGAGAGCTTCGAAGTACTGCTCGTCGTTCAGCAGCTGGCCCTTCTCCAGGGTGGTCATGCCCGGATCGATCACCACGTAGCTCTCGAAATAGAGCACGCGCTCGATGTCACGCAGGGTCATGTCCAGCAGCAGGCCGATACGGGACGGCAGGGACTTCAGGAACCAGATGTGGGCGACCGGCGAGGCCAGTTCGATGTGCGCCATGCGCTCACGACGGACCTTGGCCAGGGCCACTTCCACGCCGCACTTCTCGCAGATCACGCCGCGATGCTTGAGGCGCTTGTACTTACCGCACAGGCACTCGTAGTCCTTGACCGGGCCAAAGATCTTGGCGCAGAACAGGCCGTCGCGCTCGGGCTTGAAGGTACGGTAGTTGATGGTTTCCGGTTTTTTAACTTCACCGAAAGACCAGGAACGGATCATCTCAGGCGAAGCCAGACCGATACGGATCGCATCGAACTCTTCAACCTGACCCTGGTTTTTCAACAGATTCAGCAAGTCTTTCAAGGCCTTTCCTCCTCACAGACTTGCTGCGGCCGACGTTGCGGCCGCAGCAAGGCGTGTTATTCGGTTTCCAGTTCGATGTCGATACCGAGCGAACGGATCTCTTTGATCAACACGTTGAAGGACTCGGGCATGCCGGCCTCCATGCGGTGATCGCCGTCCACGATGTTCTTGTACATCTTGGTCCGGCCGTTCACGTCGTCCGACTTCACGGTCAGCATTTCCTGCAGGGTGTAGGCGGCGCCGTAGGCTTCCAGCGCCCAGACCTCCATCTCACCGAAGCGCTGACCACCGAACTGCGCCTTACCACCCAGCGGCTGCTGAGTAACCAGGCTGTAGGAACCGGTGGAACGAGCGTGCATCTTGTCGTCGACCAGGTGGTTCAGCTTGAGCATGTACATGTAGCCGACGGTGGTCGGGCGCTCGAACTGGTTACCGGTACGGCCGTCGGTCAGGCGCATCTGGCCGCTTTCCGGCAGATCGGCCAGCTTCAGCATGGCCTTGATCTCGCTTTCCTTGGCACCGTCGAATACGGCGGTAGCCATCGGCACGCCGCCCTTCAGGTTCTTCGCCAGATCCAGGATCTCGGTATCGGAGAAGGTATCCAGGCTTTCCTGACGACCACCGATCTCGTTGTAGATCTCGTTGAGGAACTTGCGCAGCTCGGCGATCTTGCGCTGCTCTTCGAGCATGCGATTGATCTTCTCGCCCAGGCCCTTGGCCGCCAGGCCCAGGTGGGTTTCGAGGATCTGACCGACGTTCATACGCGACGGTACGCCCAGCGGGTTGAGGACGATGTCGACCGGGGTGCCATTGGCATCGTGCGGCATGTCTTCGACCGGCATGATCACGGAGACCACACCCTTGTTACCGTGACGACCGGCCATCTTGTCGCCCGGCTGGATGCGGCGTTTGATGGCGAGGTAGACCTTGACGATCTTCAGTACGCCCGGAGCCAGGTCATCGCCCTGCTGCAGCTTGCGCTTCTTGTCTTCGAACTTGTCGTCCAGCAGCTGGCGACGGTCGCTGATGTAGGCCTGAGCCTTCTCCAGCTGCTCGTTCAGAGCGTCGTCGGCCATGCGCAGCTTGAACCACTGACCACGCTCCAGACCGTCGAGGTAAGCGTCGTCGATGACAGCGCCTTTCTTCAGGCCAGCACCGCCTTCAGCCTTGGCACCAACCAGGGCGGAACGCAGACGCTCGAAGGTAGCGCCTTCGACGATACGGAACTCTTCGTTCAGGTCCTTGCGGATCTCGTCGAGCTGCTGCTTCTCGATGGCCAGGGCGCGGCTGTCGCGCTCAACGCCGTCACGGGTGAAGACCTGGACGTCGATGACGGTACCCTTGGTGCCGGTCGGCACGCGCAGGGAGGTGTCTTTAACGTCAGAAGCCTTCTCACCGAAGATCGCACGCAGCAGCTTCTCTTCCGGAGTCAGCTGGGTCTCGCCTTTCGGAGTGACCTTGCCGACCAGGATGTCGCCGGCCAGTACTTCGGCGCCGACGTAGACGATACCGGCTTCGTCCAGCTTGTTCAGCGCAGCCTCACCCACGTTCGGGATGTCCGCGGTGATTTCCTCTGGGCCAAGCTTGGTGTCACGGGCCACACAGGTCAGTTCCTGGATGTGGATCGTGGTGAAGCGGTCTTCCTGAACAACGCGCTCGGACAGGCAGATGGAGTCTTCGAAGTTGAAGCCGTTCCACGGCATGAACGCTACACGCATGTTCTGACCCAGAGCCAGTTCACCCATGTCGGTGGACGGACCGTCGGCCATGATGTCACTGCGAGCAACCTTGTCACCTTTGCTCACCAGCGGACGCTGGTTGATGCAGGTGTTCTGGTTGGAGCGGGTGTACTTGGTCAGGTTGTAGATGTCGACACCGGCTTCGCCAGTTTCGACTTCGTCGTCATTGACGCGAACCACGATACGGCTGGCATCGACGGAGTCGATCACACCACCACGACGAGCCACAACGCAGACACCGGAGTCACGGGCGACGTTGCGCTCCATGCCGGTACCGACCAGGGGCTTGTCGGCACGCAGGGTCGGCACGGCCTGACGCTGCATGTTCGAACCCATGAGTGCACGGTTGGCGTCGTCGTGCTCAAGGAACGGAATCAGCGAGGCAGCGACGGAAACGACCTGCTTCGGCGATACGTCCATCAGGGTGACGTCTTCCGGCGCCTTGACGGTGAACTCGTTCAGGTGGCGGACGGCTACCAGCTCGTCGGTCAGCTGACCTTTGGCGTTCATGGTCGCGGAAGCCTGGGCGATCACGTGATCGGCTTCTTCGATGGCCGACAGGAACACGATCTCGTCGGTGACCTGGGTGTCCTTCACCACGCGGTACGGGCTTTCCAGGAAGCCGTACTGGTTGGTGCGGGCATAGGCGGCCAGCGAGTTGATCAGACCGATGTTCGGACCTTCAGGGGTCTCGATCGGGCACACGCGGCCGTAGTGGGTCGGGTGTACGTCGCGGACTTCGAAGCCGGCGCGCTCACGGGTCAGACCGCCCGGGCCGAGTGCGGAGACGCGGCGCTTGTGGGTGATCTCGGAGAGCGGGTTGTTCTGGTCCATGAACTGCGAGAGCTGGCTGGAACCGAAGAACTCTTTCACCGCCGCCGCAACCGGCTTGGCGTTGATCAGGTCCTGCGGCATCAGGCCTTCGCTTTCGGCCATCGACAGACGTTCTTTGACGGCGCGCTCGACGCGGACCAGGCCCACGCGGAACTGGTTCTCGGCCATCTCGCCGACGCAACGTACACGACGGTTACCCAGGTGGTCGATGTCGTCGACGATACCCTTGCCGTTACGGATGTCGACCAGGGTCTTCAGCACGTCGACGATGTCTTCTTTGGACAGAACGCCGGAGCCTTCGATCTCGGTGCGACCGATACGACGGTTGAACTTCATGCGGCCAACGGCGGACAGGTCGTAACGCTCGGCGCTGAAGAACAGGTTGTTGAACAGGGTCTCGGCGGCATCCTTGGTTGGCGGCTCGCCAGGACGCATCATGCGGTAGATCTCGACCAAGGCTTCCAGCTGGTTGCCGGTGGAGTCGATCTTCAGCGTGTCGGAGATGAACGGACCGCAGTCGATGTCGTTGGTGTACAGGGTCTCGATGCGGACGACCTGAGCCTTGACGATCTTCGCCAGCAGCTCGGTGGTCAGCTCGGTATTGCACTCGGCAACGATCTCGCCGGTGGCCGGGTGCACAATGACCTTGGCGGTAGTGCGGCCCAGCAGGTAGTCGATCGGGACTTCCAGATCTTTGATACCGGCCTTGTCGATCTGGTTGATGTGGCGCGCGGTGATACGGCGGCCTTGCTCAACGATGACCTTGCCTTTCTCGTCCTTGATGTCGAACGCGGCGATCTCACCACGCAGACGCTGCGGCACCAGTTCCAGGTTGAGGGTCTCGCCCTTCACGTGGAATACGTTGGTGTCGTAGAAGGCGTTCAGCACTTCCTCGGTGCTGTAGCCCAGGGCGCGCAGCAGGACGGAAGCCGGCAGCTTGCGGCGACGGTCGATACGAACGAACACGCAGTCCTTCGGATCGAACTCGAAGTCCAGCCAGGAACCGCGGTAAGGAATGATGCGCGCCGAGTACAGCAGCTTGCCGGAGCTGTGAGTCTTGCCACGGTCGTGGTCGAAGAACACACCCGGGGAGCGGTGCAGCTGGGAGACGATCACACGCTCGGTACCGTTGATGATGAAGGTACCGTTTTCGGTCATGAGCGGAATTTCGCCCATGTACACTTCTTGCTCTTTGATGTCCTTGATCGCTTTGTTCGACGACTCTTTGTCGAAGATGATCAGACGGACTTTGACTCGCAGCGGCACGGCGAAGGTCACGCCACGCAGCACGCACTCTTTGACGTCGAACGCCGGCTCGCCCAGGCGATAGCCAACGTACTCGAGAGCGGCATTGCCGGAGTAGCTGATGATCGGGAATACGGACTTGAAGGCCGCATGCAGGCCAACGTCGCGGAACTGCTCCTTGCTCACTCCTTGCTGCAGGAATTCGCGATACGAATCCAGCTGGATGGCCAGGAGATAAGGCACATCCATCACGTCCGGCAACTTGCTAAAGTCCTTGCGGATACGTTTTTTCTCAGTGTATGAGTAAGCCATCAGCGTTCCCCAGCTTGGTCACCTGCTTGTTTGGCCACTGCCGGCGGCAATGACCAGAAAATCGTGCAAACCCTTGGTTTGCGCCGCCCTCGGGCGGGATTTTCGCGCCATGAGCGACGGCATTTCGGCCATCGCCCATAACGGAAAAAGGCCGGTGGCATCTGCCACCAGCCATCAGCCTTTCGCTTAACGCTCGGGCTGTAGACGCAAGACGCGAGCTTACTTGAGCTCGACCTTGGCGCCAGCTTCTTCCAGCTTCTTCTTGGCGTCTTCAGCAGCTTCCTTGGTCAGGCCTTCGGCGATGACTTGCGGAGCGGTGTCGACTTTCTCTTTGGCTTCTTTCAGACCCAGACCGGTCAGCTCGCGAACAGCCTTGATCACGTTGACTTTCTTCTCGCCGGCTTCGGCCAGAACAACGTTGAACTCGGTTTGCTCTTCAGCAGCGGCAGCAGCCGGGCCAGCAGCAGCAACGGTGGCAGCAGCGGCGGTAACGCCGAACTTCTCTTCCATCGCTTTGATCAGCTCAACAACTTCCAGAACGGTTTTCTGGCCGATGGCTTCGATGATTTGCTCGTTAGTCAGAGACATGACTTAAATCCTGTATTGGGGTGACAGCCTACGCAGCCATCAAATTAAACATATGATTTGAAAGGTACTTCCGCGCCTTAGGCGGCGGCAGCTTCTTTCTGGTCGCGAACGGCCGCCAGAGTACGAGCCAGCTTGCTGGTAGCGCCTTGAATCACGCTCATCAGCTGCGAAATGGCTTCGTCGTAGGTCGGCAGAGTTGCCAGTACGTCGATCTGGTTTGCTGCGAGGAACTTGCCCTCGAACGCAGCTGCCTTGATCTCGAACTTGTCGTTACCTTTAGCGAACTCTTTGAACAGACGGGCAGCAGCGCCCGGGTGCTCGTTGGAGAAAGCGATCAAGGTCGGGCCAGCGAAAACGTCGTTGAGGATACTGTATTCAGTATCAGCAACTGCACGCTTGAGCAGGGTGTTACGTACGACTTTCACGTACACACCAGCTTCACGAGCCTCTTTACGGAGTCCGGTCATTGCGCCAACAGTCACACCGCGGGCATCAGCCACAACAGCGGACAGGGCGACTTTGGCAGCCTCGTTGACTTCAGCGACGATGGCCTTCTTGTCTTCGAGTTTAATTGCCACGGGTAAAACTCCTGCTTGTTACCGTTTCACCTGATCGAAACCAGGTGTCGTTTTGGTGTCTGATTCGGTAAGGAATCGGGAGCACCATCTGCGTAGGCTTGTGGAGATTGCTCTCCGGGTTTAAGGCTTGCGCCGCCTACGGTCTTGGATAGCCCCCGCCAGGCAGGGACCCCAATCTTTGCAGGCCGGCGGACAAGTCCGCCGGCCATATCACTTAGGCTTCCAGGGAAGCCTGATCGATCACCAGACCCGGACCCATGGTGGTGCTCAGGGTCACGCGCTTGACGTACACACCTTTGGAGGTGGACGGCTTCAGACGCTTCAGGTCGGACAGCAGGGCTTCCACGTTCTGCTTCAGCGCGGCGGCTTCGAAGCCGATCTTGCCTACGGAGGTGTGGATGATGCCGTTCTTGTCGGTACGGAAACGTACCTGACCAGCCTTGGCGTTCTTGACAGCGGTAGCGACGTCCGGAGTCACGGTGCCGACTTTCGGGTTCGGCATCAGACCGCGCGGGCCGAGAACCTGACCCAGCTGACCGACGACGCGCATGGCGTCCGGCGAGGCGATGACTACGTCGTAGTTCAGATCACCGGCCTTCATTTCGGCAGCCAGTTCATCCATACCGACCTTGTCAGCACCGGCAGCCAGAGCGGCTTCAGCGCCCGGGCCCTGGGTGAACACGGCAACGCGGACGGTTTTGCCAGTGCCGTTCGGCAGCACGGTGGCGCCACGGACAACCTGGTCGGATTTACGCGGATCTACACCCAGGTTCACGGAGACGTCGAAGGACTCGGTGAACTTGACGGTGGACAGCTCGGCCAGCAGTTTGGCGGCTTCTTCGAAGTTGTAAGCCTTGCCGGCTTCTACTTTCTCGGCGATAGCCTTCTGGCGCTTGGTCAGCTTAGCCATTACACACCCTCCACGTTGAGGCCCATGCTACGCGCGGAGCCGGCGATGGTACGCACGGCCGCATCCAGGTCAGCTGCGGTCAGATCGGCCTGCTTGGTCTTGGCGATCTCTTCCAGCTGAGCACGGGTAACGGTGCCCACTTTGACGGTGTTCGGACGAGCGGAACCGCTGGTCAGGCCGGCGGCCTTCTTCAGCAGCACCGAAGCCGGGGTGCTTTTGGTTTCAAAGGTGAAGCTGCGGTCGCTGTAAACAGTGATGATCACAGGAGTCGGCAGACCAGGTTCCATGCCCTGAGTCTTGGCGTTGAACGCCTTGCAGAATTCCATGATGTTTACGCCGTGCTGACCCAGAGCAGGACCAACGGGCGGCGACGGGTTGGCCTGGCCGGCCTTTACTTGCAGCTTGATGTAAGCCTGAATCTTCTTAGCCATGAGCTACTCCAATATCGGGTCAGACGCTTCAACGAAGCTCCCCGGTTAGTACGCATTTATCCCAGTGACGACAAAACCCCGCAGCCAGCGGCTGCGGGGTACGGGATGCATTGTCCAGTTATGCCTTCTCGACCTGACTGAACTCCAGCTCCACCGGCGTGGAGCGACCGAAAATAAGCACGGCCACTTGGATCCGGCTCTTCTCGTAGTTAACTTCTTCGACAACACCGTTGAAATCAGCAAACGGCCCATCGATCACACGAACGGTTTCACCCGGCTCGAACAGAGTCTTCGGCTTCGGCTTGTCACCGCTATCGGCGACACGACGCAGAATGGCGTCAGCCTCTTTCTCGGTGATCGGCGCCGGCTTGTCGGCAGTGCCACCGATGAAGCCCATGACGCGCGGCGTATCCTTGATCAAGTGCCAAGTCGCCTCGTTCATTTCCATCTGAACCAGCACATAGCCGGGGAAGAATTTGCGCTCGCTCTTGCGCTTCTGGCCGTTACGCATCTCCACCACTTCTTCGGTGGGGACCAGAATTTCGCCGAACTCGTCTTCCATGCCAGCCAGCTTGACGCGCTCGACCAGAGAGCGCATGACATGCTTCTCGTAACCCGAGTAAGCATGCACAACGTACCAACGCTTAGCCACGGGACACCCTTAACCGACAATCAACGAAACAAGCCAACCCAGCAGGCTATCCAAGCCCCACAGGACCAGCGACATCACCAGGACCACAGCAACCACGATCAGAGTGGTCTGAGTAGTCTCCTGGCGAGTCGGCCAGACAACCTTGCGAATCTCGATGCGCGCTTCTTTGGCCAGAGCAAAGAACGCCTGACCTTTCGCAGTCTGCAGCGCGACAAAACCAACCACCACAGCCAAAGCCAGTAGTGCCAGCACGCGATACAGGAGCGGTTCAGCCGAGAAATACTGATTGCCGACAACACCAGCGACGACCAGAGCAGCTACAGCGAGCCACTTCAGCACATCAAAGCGGGAGTTTTGAGCTTCAGCTTTGGCATTCATGAGAAAACCCTGTTGAAAGAAACGCCAGATCCACTTCTAACCAGGAATCTGGCAGGCCAGGAGGGAATCGAACCCCCAACCTGCGGTTTTGGAGACCGCCGCTCTGCCAATTGAGCTACTGGCCTAAAATCGAAGTAAGGCCGACCATTATGCCGGCCTTACCGAGGCAGATCAACCGATTACTCGATGACCTTAGCAACCACGCCGGCACCAACGGTACGGCCGCCTTCGCGAATTGCGAAACGCAGGCCGTCGTCCATGGCGATCGGCTTGATCAGGGTGACAACCATTTTGATGTTGTCGCCCGGCATTACCATCTCAACGCCTTCCGGCAGTTCGCACGAACCGGTCACGTCGGTGGTACGGAAGTAGAACTGCGGACGGTAGCCCTTGAAGAACGGGGTGTGACGACCACCTTCTTCTTTGGACAGAACGTACACTTCAGCTTCGAACTTGGTGTGCGGCTTGATGGTGCCCGGCTTGGCCAGAACCTGGCCACGCTCGACCTCATCACGCTTGGTGCCGCGCAGCAGCACGCCGCAGTTCTCGCCAGCACGACCTTCGTCGAGCAGCTTGCGGAACATTTCCACGCCGGTGCAGGTGGTCTTGGTGGTAGCACGCAGACCAACGATTTCGATCTCTTCCTGAATGCGGACGATACCGCGCTCAACACGACCGGTTACCACGGTGCCGCGACCGGAGATCGAGAACACGTCTTCGATCGGCATCAGGAACGGCATGTCGATGGCACGAACCGGCTCAGGGATGTAGGCATCCAGAGTCTCGACCAGCTTCTTAACAGCACTGGTACCCATTTCGTTGTCGTCTTGGCCGTTCAGAGCCATCAGAGCGGAACCGATGATGATCGGAGTGTCGTCGCCCGGGAAGTCGTAGGTGGACAGCAGGTCACGAACTTCCATCTCGACCAGTTCCAGCAGCTCAGCGTCATCCACCATGTCAGCCTTGTTCAGGAAGACAACGATGTAAGGAACGCCTACCTGACGGGACAGCAGGATGTGCTCACGGGTTTGCGGCATCGGGCCATCGGCGGCCGAGCAAACCAGGATCGCGCCGTCCATCTGCGCAGCACCGGTGATCATGTTCTTCACGTAGTCGGCGTGGCCCGGGCAGTCAACGTGCGCGTAGTGACGCACGGCCGAGTCGTACTCAACGTGAGCGGTGTTGATGGTGATACCACGAGCCTTCTCTTCCGGAGCCGAGTCGATCTTGTCGAAGTCGACCTTGGCCGAACCGAATACTTCGGAGCAGACGCGAGTCAGAGCAGCGGTCAGAGTGGTTTTACCGTGGTCAACGTGACCGATGGTGCCAACGTTGACGTGCGGTTT
>NZ_JAQSUW010000005.1 GCF_028649395.1 Pseudomonas sp. Gutcm_11s
CCTATCCCCAAACCCCCATCCGCGCAAGCGGGTGGGGGTTTGGCTTTTGCGCGTAAGAAAATTCACAGTTGGCGAGGTTCCTATGCGCGGGACGCCGCCAGATGACAAATCTTGCCGGCGACGATAGTCGGCGCTGGATTGGGCAAATAAAAAGCCACCTCAATCGGTGGATTTTTATTTGCTCGGTATCTGCGGATATCTGTTTGCTGCCATTCTCCGCGTGCCGCATTTCTAGGCATTTCAAGACTGCATCGTTATGATGCCTGCCTCTTTGCTTGGGCGTTATTTTGATGCGCGAAGTCCTACATCTGCTGCGAGATGGTGAATTCCACTCTGGCGAGGCCCTGGGGGCCTTGTTGGGGGTGAGTCGTGCTGCTGTGTGGAAGCGTCTCGAGCATTTGGAGTCGGCGCTCGGGCTCTCGATCCATCGAGTGCGTGGGCGGGGCTATCGTCTGGCTTCGCCGCTTTCGCTGCTGGAGCAAGAGGAGCTTGTTTCTGAGTCCCTCGCCGCCGGCTGGTGTGCCGAGGTTCTCGAGGTGGTGGATTCAACCAATGCTGAGGTGCTTCGACGTCTGGCTGTCGGTGCGCCCGCGCCGTTGCTTGTTCTCGCGGAGAGCCAGGAGGGTGGTCGTGGGCGGCGAGGTCGCGCATGGGTCAGTCCTTTTGCCGAGAATCTCTATTACAGCCTCGGCTTGCGTCTGGAGGGCGGGGCTTTTTCCCTTGATGGCCTGAGTCTGACGGTGGGGCTCGCAGTGCTGCGTAGTTTGCGCGAGGCTGGCCTGGTCGAGGCCGGAGTGAAATGGCCGAACGACTTGCTCGTTGAGGGGCGGAAGATCGCGGGGGTGTTGTTGGAGTTGTCCGGCGACCCGGCCGGTGCCTGCCAAGTGGCGATAGGTATCGGTGTGAATGTGAATATGCTCCCTGGTCCCTCTGTTGCTATCGATCAGCCCTGGACGTCCGTTCGTGAATGCTGTGCTCGTCTTGTGGACCGTACGGCGTTGGCGCTAGCGCTTGGGCGCTGGCTAAGGCATTACCTGGATCTGCACGAGAAGGGCGGCTTTGCCGCCTTGCGAGACGAGTGGGAGGCCTGCCACCTCTGGCAGGGGCGAGAGGTTAGTTTGTTGGCTGGTCCGCAGCGTATCGATGGCGTTGTCCTGGGGGTGGATCACCTGGGGGCATTGCGCCTGAATGTGGCGGGGCAAGATCGGCAATATAGTGGCGGCGAGCTTAGCCTGAGGTTGCGTGATGATTCTTGAGCTGGACTGTGGAAACAGTCTGATCAAATGGCGGCTGCTGAGCGAGGCTCCTGCAGTTGCTCCAGTCGGTGGCGTGGTCGACTCGGATGAGGCGCTGTTGGGCGCTTTGCTGGCCGTTCCCGGGCTAGCGCTGTCGGGATGTCGATTGGTCAGTGTGCGCAGTGATGTCGAAACCGCTGCACTTGTCGGCCTGCTGGAAAGAGAGTTCGGTGCCCCAGTACTTTGTGCGCAGCCGGCGCTTGAGCTGGGTGGCGTGAGCAATGGCTATGAGGAATATGCGCGGCTAGGTCTGGATCGCTGGCTGGCAGTGGTGGGCGCCTATCAGCTCGCTGGTGGTGCTTGCCTGGTGCTGGATCTCGGGACCGCCGTGACCTCCGATCTTGTGTCTGCTGATGGTGAGCATCTCGGGGGGTACATATGCCCAGGGCTTCCGTTGATGCGTAATCAGTTGCGCACCCATACTCGGCGTATCCGCTACGACGATGTGGCGGCCGAGAAAGCGCTGCATAGTCTTCGGCCGGGGCGTTCGACCGTGGAGGCTGTCGAGCGCGGATGTGCGCTTATGTTGCGTGGCTTTGCGCTGGCTCAAGTCGAGCTCGCGAGCGAGTGCCTGGGGGATGGCTTCAGTGTCTATCTGACGGGGGGCGATGCATCTCTGGTGCGTGAAGTGCTGCCGCAGGCTCGCCTGGTTTCCGATCTGGTTTTCGTCGGTCTGGCCCAGGCCTGCCCAATGCCTGGAGTGCAATGATGCGTTGGGTCTTCTTGCTTCTGCTTGTGCTCAATCTCTTCTATTACGTGTGGCATCAGCAGCAGGCGCCGCTGCGAGTCAAAGAGGTTGAGCCGATGGCTCTGTACCAGGGCGCGCAGAAAGGCTTGCAGCTGCTCAATGCATCCGATCGTGCGAAGGTGCGTCCGGAGTTGCCGCAGGCGACTTCTCAATCGACGGATCAGACCTGTCTATTCCTCGGCAGCTTTCAGCAGGAGGATGGGGCGCGTCAGGTCGAGCAGCGTTTGATGGCGCTCGATATCCAGGCCGAGGTGCGCTCCGTGGATGCCACTGCGGGGCTCGACTATTGGGTCTATCTGGCTCCTCTGGCCTCGAGGCAGGCCTCGTTGCGCCAGTTGAAGGAGCTGCAGGCGCGCAGAATAGATAGCTACATCATTACCCAGGGAGACTTGGCCAACGGCATCTCGCTGGGCATCTTCCCGCGTAGCGACTCGGCGGAGAGTGTGCTTCAGCGCTTGCGTGATGCGGGCTATGAGCCCTTGCTGCGCGAGCTGCCGCGCGCGCAGCGCAGCTTCTGGGTGCGCATCGCTCCAGAGAGTCGGCGCCTGGCGGATGATGCCATGCCGCAGCTGGCCTCCGACTTCAAGGAGCTGCAGCATCAAATAATGCCGTGCGAAAGCGTTGCAAGTGCTCAGTAGTTTGCATAGAATGGCGCCCGCTTTGAGGGGGAGACCCTGATAGGCAGCTGTCAAAGAGTGCTAACCTCAAGTTTTTATTGAGAAAATGCTTGACAGCTAGGTGGCAGAAGTTAAAATGCCGCCCACTTTGGAGGGGTTCCCGAGCGGCCAAAGGGATCAGACTGTAAATCTGACGTCTACGACTTCGAAGGTTCGAATCCTTCCCCCTCCACCAGATTTAAGCGTGAGCTGCAGGCTCCGCGGGCATAGTTCAGTGGTAGAACCTCAGCCTTCCAAGCTGATGATGCGGGTTCGATTCCCGCTGCCCGCTCCAAGTTTGTTGTTCGTGCAAAGTGTTTCGCTCATGTAGCTCAGCTGGTAGAGCACACCCTTGGTAAGGGTGAGGTCAGCGGTTCAAATCCGCTCATGAGCTCCACTTCACAAAGGCAGATATGTATATATCTGCCTTTGTTTTAATGGCAGTGTCAGTTCTCTATTCCCTGTTCGGAGACGAGTCAGATGGCTAAGGAAAAATTCGAGCGTAATAAACCGCACGTCAACGTTGGCACCATCGGTCACGTTGACCACGGTAAAACCACTCTGACCGCTGCTCTGACTCGCGTCTGCTCCGAAGTATTCGGTTCGGCCAAGGTCGACTTCGACAAGATCGACTCGGCTCCGGAAGAGAAGGCTCGTGGTATCACCATCAACACCGCTCACGTTGAGTACGACTCGGCCGTGCGTCACTACGCGCACGTTGACTGCCCGGGCCACGCCGACTACGTGAAGAACATGATCACCGGTGCTGCGCAGATGGACGGCGCGATCCTGGTTTGCTCGGCCGCCGATGGCCCGATGCCGCAAACCCGTGAGCACATCCTGCTGTCCCGTCAGGTAGGCGTTCCTTACATCGTTGTCTTCCTGAACAAGGCTGACATGGTGGATGACGCTGAGCTGCTGGAACTGGTCGAGATGGAAGTTCGTGACCTGCTGTCCACCTACGACTTCCCGGGCGACGACACTCCGATCATCATCGGTTCCGCTCTGATGGCTCTGAACGGCCAAGACGACAACGAAATGGGTACCAGTGCTGTTAAGAAGCTGGTCGAGACTCTGGATGCCTACATCCCTGAGCCGGTTCGTGCCATCGACATGCCGTTCCTGATGCCGATCGAAGACGTGTTCTCGATCTCCGGTCGCGGCACCGTGGTAACCGGTCGTGTTGAGCGCGGTATCGTCCGCATTCAGGAAGAGATCGAAATCGTTGGTCTGCGTGCTACCACCAAGACCACCTGCACCGGCGTGGAAATGTTCCGCAAGCTGCTCGACGAAGGTCGTGCTGGCGAGAACTGCGGCGTGCTGCTGCGCGGCACCAAGCGTGATGAGGTCGAGCGTGGCCAGGTTCTGGCCAAGCCGGGCACCATCAAGCCGCACACCAAGTTCGAAGCTGAAGTGTACGTTCTGTCCAAAGAAGAAGGTGGTCGTCACACCCCGTTCTTCAAGGGCTACCGTCCGCAGTTCTACTTCCGTACCACCGACGTGACCGGTTCGTGCGAACTGCCGGAAGGCGTTGAGATGGTAATGCCGGGCGACAACATCAAAATGGTTGTCACCCTGATCAAGCCGATCGCCATGGACGACGGCCTGCGTTTCGCAATTCGCGAAGGCGGCCGTACCGTTGGTGC
>NZ_JAQSUW010000006.1 GCF_028649395.1 Pseudomonas sp. Gutcm_11s
ACCGACTGGTTCATGCCGTCGATCTCGCCGATGCGCAGGGTCACGCTGCCCAGGCGCTCGCCGGCCTTGTTGGCGATCTCCACGCTCTGTTCGCTGTAGCGCTGGCTCTCGGTCATGGTAGTGACCGATTCGCGGGCATCCACCTGCAGCTCCTCGATCATCTTCTGGATTTCCTGCGCCGACTCCTGGGTGCGGTGGGCCAGGTTGCGCACCTCGTCCGCCACCACGGCGAAGCCGCGTCCGGCCTCGCCGGCGCGGGCCGCCTCGATGGCCGCGTTGAGCGCCAGCAGGTTGGTCTGCTCGGAGATGCTCTTGATCACCTCGAGGATCTGGCCGATGTTGACCGTCTTGCTGTTCAGCGCCTCGATGTTGGAGCTGGAGGCACTGATCTTCTCCGACAGCTCGTTCATCGCCGAGATGGTCTTCTGCAGAACCTGGCTGCCTTCTTCCGCCAGCTCGCGGGCATCGGAGGCCTGGTGCGAGGCATCGGCGGCGTTGCGCGCGATCTCCTGGGCGGCGGCGCCGAGTTCGTTGATCGCGGCGGCCACGCTGTTGGTACGGGTGGCCTGCTCATCCGAGTTGGCCATCGACGAGTTGGAGGCGCTGACCACCAGCTTGGCCACTTCGTTGAGCTGGCCGGTGGCCGAGGACACCTCGCGAATCGAGCCGTGGATACGCTCGACGAACTGGTTGAAGGAGCCGGCCAGCTCGCCGAACTCGTCATTGCTCTGCACGCTAAGGCGCTTGGTCAGGTCGCCCTCGCCCTGGGCGATGTCACGCATGGCCTTGCCCATCAGCAGCAGCGGCTGCATCAGCACGCGGATCAGCATGCCGAGCAGGAACATGATGATGACCACGGCGATCACCGTGGCGATGATGGCCGAGGTGCGGAAGTCGCTGAGCGTGGCATAGGCCTTGTCCTTGTCGATGGACAGGCCGATGTACCAGTTGACCGATGGCAGCCCTTTTACCTGGGTGAAGGTGAGGATGCGGTCGACGCCATCCAGGTTGGCTTCGGACACCTGGCTGCTGATCTGCGGGGTGTTCTGCGGGTAGATGTCCTTGAGCGACTTCATCACCAGGTCCTTGTTCGGATGGACCAGGATCTTGCCGTCGGAGCTGACCAGGAAGGCGTAACCCATGCCGCCGAAGTCCAGCGAGTTGATGATCTGCACCAGGGTATCCAGGCTCAGGTCGCCGCCGACCACGCCGCTGCTGCCGGCGGGGGTGGCGATGGTGATGATCAGCTTGCCGGTCGCGGCATCCACGTAGGGCTCGGTCAGGGTCGAGCCGCCGGCGGTCATGGCGTCCTTGTACCAGGGGCGGGTACGCGGATCGTAGCCCTCGGGCATCTCGCCCTCGGGACGCATGGTGAAGGAGCCGTCCGCCGCGCCGAGGTAGGTGAAGGCGAAGGTAGAGGCCGGCGCCCTGCGTTCCAAGGTGCGCGCCAGGGTCTCGGGGGTGTCGTCCTGCACGCTCTGGGCGACGTTCTCGACCAGTAGGATACGACCGGACAACCAGTTCTGGATGTTGCTGGCGGTGACCTCGCCGAGACTCTGCAGCTCGTCCTCCAGGTCAACCTTGATCGCGTTGCGCTGCAGGTAATCGTTGTACAGGCTGAACAGGCTGAAGGCTGCGATCACCACCAGTGAGGCGGCAAGCAGGATCTTGTGGCTGAACTTGAGATTCTGGGTCATGGTCACTTGCGTCCGGTAATGACTGGCAGCAGTCTTGTAGGTGGCTGTGCGAGGACTCGCGCGCCTTTCGGTAACATCACCTATAGCGACATATCTGCAGTAAAGCTTTAGCCCGAGGGATGGCAAGATGCCTGTAGCCGATACTTTTGTCCTTGGTGCTGACCCGCAGGGCCAGCCCGTCGCCCAGGCCCTGCGCCTGACCAATCGCCACGGCCTGGTTGCCGGTGCAACCGGCACCGGCAAGACGGTGACTCTGCAGCGTCTGGCCGAGCTGTTCAGCGATGCCGGCGTGGCCGTGTTCGCCGCCGACATCAAAGGCGATCTCTGTGGTCTGGGGGCTGCCGGCAACCCCCAGGGCAAGATCGCCGAGCGTATCGCCGGCATGCCCTGGCTGAATCACACGCCACAGGCCTACCCGGTAACCCTCTGGGATGTCGCGGGCAAGACTGGTCATCCGCTGCGCACCACGCTCAGCGAAATGGGGCCGCTGCTGCTGGGCAACCTGCTGGAGCTGACCGACAGCCAGCAGGCCGCGCTCTACGCCGCCTTCCAGGTGGCCGATCGCGAGGGCCTGTTGCTGCTCGATCTGAAAGACCTCAAGGCTTTGCTCAACCACCTCAAGGATCACCCCGAGCTACTCGGCGAGGATCGCGCGCTGTTTGCCGGCGCCTCGGCCCAGGCCCTGTTGCGGCGTCTGGCGACCCTTGAGCAGCAGGGCGCCGAGGCGCTCTTCGGCGAACCAGCGCTGCAGCTGGAAGACATTCTCCGGCTCGAACGTGACGGTCGTGGCCGCATCCACCTGCTCGATGCCAGCCGGCTGGTCCACGAGGCGCCCAAGGTCTACGCCACTTTCCTGCTCTGGCTGCTGGCCGAGCTGTTCGAACAGCTGCCCGAGCGGGGCGATGCCGACAAGCCGGTGCTGGCGCTGTTCTTCGACGAGGCGCACCTGCTCTTCGCCGACACACCAAGGGCGCTGCAGGAGCGTTTGGAGCAGGTTGTGCGGCTGATCCGCTCGAAAGGCGTCGGCGTGTACTTCGTGACCCAGTCGCCCAGTGACCTGCCGGACGATGTGCTGGCCCAACTCGGCCTACGCATCCAGCATGGCCTGCGCGCCTTTACCGCCAAAGAGCAGAAGTCGCTGCGCGCGGTGGCCGATGGCTTCCGTCCCAATCCGGAGTTCGACAGCCTGAGCGTGCTAACCGAACTGGGCATCGGCGAGGCGCTGGTCGGCACCCTGGAAGAAAAGGGCACGCCTGCCATGGTGCAGCGAGTGGCCATTGCTCCGCCGCAGTCGCGCATCGGGCCGCTCACCGCGGCCGAACGTGCGCAGCTGCTGAGTGGTTCTCCCCAGGCCGGGCGTTATGACAAGCCGGTGGATCGCGAGTCCGCCTATGAAATGCTCATGGCGCGCAATGCCCGGGCGCCGGAGGAGGCCCCTGCCGGCAAGGGAACGGCGGCGCCCGCACCGGAGCAGGGCGGGTTGGGTGGCATGGCCGGCGAGCTGCTCGGCAGCCTGGCCAGCCAGGTGATGAAGACGGCCGTGCGCCAGGCCGCCAACCAGATAGGTCGGCAACTGGTGCGAGGGCTGATGGGGTCGTTGCTGGGCGGTGGCAAGCGGCGCTGAGGCGCCGTATCACTCCGCCTCGCGGGCCTGTTCGATCTTCTGCAGTTCCTGCTGGAACGCCTGATCCAGCAGGCTTTGTTTCTTGCGCCAGGGTTTGCGCTCGGGGTCGGGCTGGGCCGCGTAGGTGACTACCTCGCCGCCATATACATCCTTGTAACGTTGCGCCTGACGCTCCAGTTCGGCGCGCAGTTCGTCTTTCGTCACATGTTCACCAGATGAGTGAGTGACCGCGGAAGGCGGCCTCCGGTCTCGGATCCACTGCTGAGTTTGTCTCGTAGCAGTGACGCGATTATAGCGTTCGGTTCTTTCATTTTCATCGCTCGAAAGTACTGGCTGCGATTATTGGAAGCCCCGTAGCTCGCCGAGTTCAGAAAGATTGACCGAGTTGCCAAGTTGTCCTGGGAGTAACTTGGCAGGATGCGCCGCTACAACTTTCTGTGCTGCTCGCGGCAGGAGGTAGACATGAAGAAGTGGCAATGCGTCATCTGCGGCTTCATCTATGACGAGACATTGGGCTGGCCTGAGGAGGGCATTGCGCCGGGTACGTGCTGGGAGGATGTACCGGCGGACTGGCTGTGCCCCGACTGCGGGGCTGCCAAGGCCGATTTCGAGATGATCGAGATCTGATTCGCCTGCGACTGCGGTGGAGGAACTGGGAGCGCTAAACAGAGGAAAATGTGTAGCGCTCAGAGATTCGATCGTGGCCCGGTCGAACTCAGGCTCCGGCTGCCGGCAGCAGCTCCTTGAGCGGCTTGCTGTCGTCGGCCAACTGCTCCGCGGTGATGGCGATGCCCTCGGCGACCAGACGCTTGGCGGCGATGAAGTCCTGCGGGCGGTTCACCGTGTCGGCGGCCAGGACCTTGCCGTCCTTGAGGTAGAAGGCGCTGAAGCTGTCGCTCAGCGGGTCGCCGCGCAGTACCAGGCGTTCGAAGCCTTCGGAGAGGCCGACCATCTTCAGTTTCAGCTCGTACTGGTCGGACCAGAACCAGGGCACCGAGGCGTAGGCTTTGGTCTTGCCGGCCATGCCGGCGGCAGCCACGCGCGACTGTTCCAGGGCGTTGGGCACCGACTCCAGGCGCAGGCGGCGGCCGAGCAGGGTGTTGGGGTGGTTGGTGCAGTCGCCGGCGGCAAAGATGTCCGGGTCACTGGTGCGGGCGTTTTCGTCGACCAGGATGCCGTTGTCCACCTGCAGGCCAGCCTCGGCGGCCAGCTCTGTGTTGGCGATCAGGCCGATGCCGACCACCACCAGGTCGGTCTCCAGGCGGCTGCCGTCGGCGTAAAGTACGGCGCTCACGGTCTCGCCGCTGACCTCCAGGTCGGCCACCTGCACACCGGTGCGGATATCCACCCCGGCCTCGCGGTGCTTGCGCTCGTAGTAGGCCGACAGCTCGGCGGCGGTGACGCGTTGCAGCACGCGCGGCAGCGCCTCGAGCACGGTGACCTGCAGGCCCTGGGCGACGGCCGCAGCAGCCACCTCCAGGCCGATGTAGCCACCGCCGACTATGGCCAGGCGCTTGCCGGCGGCCATCTGCGCGCGGATCAGCTCCACATCGTCGAGGGTGCGCAGGTAGTGGAAGTTGGCGCAGCGCTCGGCCGCGCTCGCGTTGGGTACGGCCAGCGGACGCGGGCGGCCGCCGGTGGCGATGGCCAGCTTGTCGTAGGCCAGCTGCTTGCCGTCGGCCAATTCCAGGCGCTTGTTGGCGCGGTCGATGCGCACCACCTGGACACCACCGAAGAACTCCACGTTGGCCTTGTCGTAGGCGGCCTGTGGGCGGATCGACAGGCTGCTCTTCTCCACGCTGCCGGCCAGGTAGGCCTTGGACAGCGGTGGGCGGTGGTAGGGCAGGTGAGCCTCCTCGCCGAGCAGCAAAATGCGCCCCTCCCAACCCTCGTTGCGCAGGGCGACAGCCAGTTCGCCACCGGCATGGCCGGCACCGATGATGATGGCGATGGAGGAAGCGGCGTCTGTCATGGGGACCTCGGGCTCAAGTGGGGCGGGCCGCTAGTGTATGCATCCCCGCCGTGTAAGTCCCGACCGAAGATGCCAATCGCCATGCCGTTGTCGCAATGCCTGTGGCAGCATGGTCGGCCGTGATGGGGGAGAGCATCGATGCAGGCCGAGAGACCGCAACCACTGGGCTGGCGCCAGGCGCTGCCATTCTGGCTCAAGCTGGGCTTCATCAGTTTCGGCGGGCCGGCCGGGCAGATCGCCCTGATGCACCAGGAGCTGGTGGAGCGGCGCCGCTGGATTTCCGAACGGCGCTTCCTGCATGCCCTCAACTACTGCATGTTGCTGCCCGGCCCCGAGGCCCAGCAGCTGGCGACCTATATCGGCTGGCTGCTGCATCGCACCTGGGGTGGGGTGGTGGCCGGGGCCCTGTTCGTGCTGCCGTCGTTGCTGCTGCTGATCCTGTTGTCCTGGCTGTACATCGCCTTCGGCGACGTGCCGCTGGTGGCCGGCATCTTCTACGGGATCAAGCCGGCGGTGACCGCGATAGTCGTGCAGGCGGCCCATCGCATCGGCTCGCGGGCGCTGAAGAACCGCTGGTTGTGGGGCATCGCGGCGGCGGCTTTCGTGGCGATCTTCGCCCTCAACGTGCCGTTCCCGTTGATCGTCCTGGCGGCCGCCAGCGTCGGTTACCTGGGCGGGCGCCTGGCGCCGCAGCACTTCGCTCCCGGTGGCGGGCACGGCCCTGCGCAGGTTTCCTACGGCCCGGCGCTGATCGACGATGACACGCCCCCGCCGGCCCACGCGCGTTTCCGGCTGCCGCGCCTGCTGCTCCTGCTGCTGGCCGGTGCCGGCCTCTGGCTGTTGCCGATGGGCCTGCTGACCCTGGCCTTCGGTTGGCAGGGCAGCCTGACCCAGATGAGCTGGTTCTTCACCAAGGCCGCGCTGCTCACCTTCGGCGGTGCCTACGCGGTGCTGCCTTATGTCTACCAGGGCGCGGTGGCGCACTATGGCTGGCTGACGCCGAGCCAGATGATCGATGGCCTGGCCCTGGGCGAGACCACTCCGGGCCCGCTGATCATGGTGGTGGCCTTCGTTGCCTTCGTCGGTGCCTATGCCCAGCCGGTGTTCGGTGCCGACTCGGCCTTCGCGAGTGGTGCGCTGGCTGCCTGCCTGGTCACCTGGTTCACCTTCCTGCCGTCGTTCCTGTTCATTCTCGTCGGCGGGCCGCTGGTGGAGGCGACGCGGGGCGAGCTGAAGTTCACCGCGCCGCTGACCTCCATCACCGCCGCGGTGGTGGGCGTGATCCTCAACCTGGCGCTGTTCTTCGCCTATCACGTGCTCTGGCCGCAGGGTTTTGCCGGCGCCTTCGACTGGCCCTCGGCGCTGATCGCAGTGGCCGCGGCGATAGGGCTGTTCGTGCTGCGTCGGGGCGTGGTTCAGGTGCTGCTGTTGTGTGCCACAGTTGGCCTGGTGGTGCATCTGGTACGCGCGTTTTATTGACCGGCGCCAGGCTTTTCTATATTTGAAGCAGATCAGCCGGGGGTGAGCAGCGTCACTAGATGAGTACGAGTACTGAGGCAGGGAGCAGCTTTCGACGCTGGCTACGACGCCCGGCGATAGTGCCGCTGGCGCGAATTTTCGTCGTGCTGGTGTGTGTATCGCTGGTGGCGACCGATGGCTGGCTGATCTTGAAGGCCCGCGAGGTACAGCTGCGCGAGGCCGAGATCGAGACCTCCAACCTCGCTTCCGCCCTGGCCCGCCAGGCTTCCGACTCCCTGAAGAAGGCCGATACCGTGTTGCTCGACCTGGTCGAGCGGCTGCAGGTGGACGGCATGAGCCCGCAGCAGTTGCAGCGCCTGCAGGGGCTGATGCGCCAGCATGTCTACGAGCAGGCCGAGCTGCACGGCCTGTTCGCCTACGACCGCAACGGCAACTGGGTGGTCAACTCGTTCGGCGAGGTCCCGCCCGGGGCCAACAACTCCGACCGCGAGTACTTCGTCTTCCACCGCCAGCACCCGGACGACCATGACGCCCACGTCGGCCTACCGGTGCGCAGCCGTACCACCGGCGAATGGATCATTCCGCTGTCGCGGCGCCTGGAGGATGCCCAGGGCAACTTCGCCGGCGTGGCACTGGCGACCGTGTCCATCGACTACTTCCGCCAGTTCTACGCGACCTTCGATGTGCGCGAGCACGGCGCCATAAACCTGGCACTCAACGATGGGACCCTGCTGGTGCGCAGTCCGTTCCGCGAGGACCTGATCGGCTCGAGCATCGCGCGCGGCAAGATATTCACCCACTTGCTGCCACACAGCCCGACCGGCACGGCGCTGCTGCCGTCGGTGATCGACGGGGTCGAGCGGCTGTTCAGCTACCGGCAGATCCAGGGTTACCCGCTGGTGGTGATCACCGCCCTGGCCGAGGAAGACATTCTTGCCGACTGGCGCGCCGACACCCACCGCCAGCTGTTCGTGGTCAGCCTGCTGGCGCTGCTGCTGGCGCTGTTCGGTTTCTACCTGCTGCGCCTGATCAAGGAGGGCCAGCGCATCGAGGTGGAGCTGGTCGCTACCCGCGACGCCCTGCGTTCGTTCAACAAGCGCCTGGAGCAACAGGCCCTGGAAGACGAGCTGACGCGCCTGGCCAACCGCCGCCGCTTCATGCACGCGCTGCAGGACGAACACAGCCGCGCCGCGCGCAGCCGGAAGCCGCTGGCGCTGGTGATGTTCGATGTCGACTACTTCAAGCAGTACAACGACATCTACGGCCACTCCGCGGGGGACGAATGCCTGCGCACCGTGGCCGATCTGATTCGCGGCGGGCAGAAGCGCCCGGCCGATCTGGCCGCACGCTACGGCGGTGAGGAGTTCTGCCTGCTGCTGCCGGAGACCGATGCCCAGGGCGCCCTGCTGGTGGCCGAGCAGATCCGCATGGCCCTGGAGGACCTGGCGTTGCCGCATGCCGGCTCGCCAGGGCGCCGCCTGAGCCTGAGTGCCGGGGTCAATGTCTGCCTGCCGCAACCGACCCTGGCCAGCGGCATCGAGAGCCTGGTGCAGGGGGCGGACAAGGCGCTGTATGCCGCCAAGGCCTCGGGCCGCGATCGGGTGGTGCTGTACGACGGCAAGGTCGACGAGCTGATCGGCTAGCCCGCCAGCGCCTGGTCTGCCGCCGCCCTGGCGTGCAGCAGGGTGGTGTCGAACAGCGGTACGCTGGCGTCCTCCGCCCCTACCAGCAGGCCGATCTCGGTGCAGCCGAGGATCACCGCTTCCGCGCCGCGGGCGATCAGTCGCTCGATCAGCGCGCGATAGGCCAGGCGCGATTCCTCGCGAATCACACCCAGGCACAGCTCCTCGTAGATCACCCGGTGCACCAGATCACGGTCGGCGTCGTCCGGCACCAGTACCTCGATGCCATGCCGCTGCTCCAGGCGCTCGCGATAGAACGGCTGCTCCATGGTGAACCTTGTGCCGAGCAGGCCCACCCGCTGCAGCCCGGCGCTGCGGATGGCCGCGGCGGTCGGGTCGGCGATGTGCAGCAGCGGCAGATCGGTGGCGGCCTCGATGGCCGCAGCCACCTTGTGCATGGTGTTGGTACACAGCACCAGGAACTCCGCGCCCGCGCGTTGCAGGGCCACGGCCGCCTCGCCGAGCAGCTCGCCGGCGCGCTGCCAGTCACCGCTGCGCTGCAGCTGCTCGATCTCGTGGAAGTCCACGCTGTACAGCACCAGGCGTGCCGAGTGCAGGCCGCCCAGGCGCGCCCTGATCGCCTCGTTGATGTGGCGGTAGTAGGGCAGGGTGGACTCCCAGCTCATGCCCCCGATCAGGCCAATGGTCTTCATGCGTATGCTCCTGCTTGCTCTTCGTGCCATGGTGCGCCGGCTCGCGGCGCTTCTGCAGCTACAGTGCGCGGCGAATCGGCCCTTACAGATGGCACGCGCTGGACGAGTGGGGCGGCGTTTTTCGCTGGTCTCAGGAATAATGCACGGCCTTGCCGCCATGTCCGTCCTATGACTTCGCCATCCTTGCACGTTCGCCCTAGCTACCTGCACCTGCCGCCGGGCTCCTGGGCGACGGTGCTCGACTGCCTGTGCGCGCGCTTCCCGCAGATTTCCCGCGACACCTGGCTGGCGCGCATGGCCCGCGGCCTGGTGCTGGACGAGCAGGATCGCCCGCTAGGGCCCGACGCGCCGTATCGCGAGGCGCTGCGCGTGCAGTATTTCCGCGAGATCGAGAACGAGCGCAAGATCCCCTTCCAGGCCCAGGTGTTGCACCTGGACCACCATCTGCTGGTGGTGGACAAGCCGCACTTCCTGCCGGTGATGCCGGCTGGCGACTACGCCGAGGAGACCCTGCTCACCCGCCTGGTGCGCGAGACCGGCAACCCGCACCTGGCGCCGCTGCACCGCATCGACCGGCATACCGCCGGGCTGGTGCTGTTCTCCGCCGAGCCTGCCAGCCGTGGCGCCTACCAGGCACTGTTCCGCGAGAAACGCATCGACAAGCGCTACCAGGCCATTGCCCCGGCCTTGCCGCAGTACGACTTCCCGCTGCGTCGGCACAGCCGGCTGGAGAAGGGCGAGCCGTTCTTCCGCATGCGCGAGGTGGACGGTGAACCGAACAGCGAGACGCTGCTGGAAGTGCTGGAGCGGCGCGAAGAGCTGTGGCGCTATCGGCTGTTCCCGGTGAGCGGCAAGCAGCACCAGCTGCGCGTGCACATGGCGGCCCTCGGCGCACCGATCGTCAACGACACCTTCTACCCCGAGCTCACCGACGAGAAGGGCGTGGACGACTTCAGCCGCCCGCTCAAGCTGCTGGCCCACAGCCTGCAGTTCATCGACCCGTTGAGCGGCGAGGAGCGCAGCTTCGCCAGCCGGCTCGAGCTGGACTGGTAGTCAGACCGCGCTGCGCAGCCGCGCCAGGTCGCGTACCGGCGGCTCACCGAACAGGCGGCTGTACTCGCGGCTGAATTGCGAGGGGCTCTCGTAGCCGACCTTGTAGCCGGCGCTCGACACATCCAGGTTCTCGCACAGCATCAGCCGCCGCGCCTCCTGCAGGCGCAGCTGCTTCTGGTACTGCAGCGGGCTCATGGCGGTCACCGCCTTGAAGCGGTGGTGCAGGGTCGAGGTGCTGAGGTTGCTCAGGCGCGCCAGTTCGTCGATGCGCAGGGGCTCGTGGTAATGGCTGTTCAGCCACTCGATGGCCAGGTTGATCCGGTGCGCCTGGCTGTCGGCGGTGGCGATGTCGCGCAGCAGCTGGCCCTGGGGGCTGTGCAGCAAGCGATAGAGGATCTCGCGGCGCACCAGCGGGGCGAGCATGGCGATGTCGCGCGGGCTTTCCAGCAAGCGCACCAGGCGTAGCACGGCGTCCAGCAGCGGCGCGTCCAGACGGTCGACATGCAGGCCGCGACCACTGCCGCCACTGGGCACGCCGACCGGGCCAGCGGCGGCCAGCAGGTTGCCGATCTCGTTGGGGTCGATGTCCAGGCGCAGGCTCAGGTAAGGCTCGTCCGGCGAGGCCAGGGTCACCTCGCCGGTGATCGGCAGGGTCACCATGGCTACCAGGTAATGCAGCGGATCGTAGGCATACACCTCGCCCTCCAGGCGCACCACCTTCTGCCCCTGGGCCATGATGCACAGCGCCGGGCGGCACAGGCCGTGGGTGATGGGCAGCGGCGCGGAGGAGCGGAACAGCGCAAGGCCCGGCACCGAGGTTTCCGCGATGCCTTCTTCCGGGCAGAAATGGGCAATCAGCTGGGCCAGCTCGCGACGTTGTCCTTCCTGGTTCTCTAGGGGGCTTGCGGCGTTCGACATGGCGGGGCTCTCCTCGGTGAGCCGCCAGAATACTCCCCATTCGCCGGGGGTTGGCTGCCGGTCGGCAGGATCAGGCAAGAACGCCAGAGGATCGGGCAAGGCGATCTGCGTCGCGGGTTTGGCCTGGGCCAGGCCATTCATGCGTCATGCAGGATCGTGCAAGTTCTCGACAGTTTCCGGCTAACGGCGCTTCCCCTCGTGCGCGCAATCTCTGCAGCGTCCAGGCGCCATTGGCGAGCGCCGTCACATGAGGCCTTTGCCATGAACTCCCATGCCATCGCCGCCGTCGGCCCATCGGCCCCGGCGCGTTTCATCGATCCTTTGCGCGGGGTACTGCAGATGAATCAAGCGATTGTCAGCCTGGCCAGCTTCCACGCCCGCGTCGGCGCGGGCGAGGTGCTCGGCGTGCAGCTCGAAGAACTGTTGCGCTGTGCGCGGCGTGATCCGGCCTGCCGGCGCTGCGAGCTGCAACGTGTCGCGGCCGACGAATGGCAGCTGCGCGGCCATTGGGACTCGGATCAGGAGCTGCAGGCGCACCTCGAGCTACCGCACATGCAGTTGCTCGCGCGCCTGGTGGAGAGCGGCCTGATTCGCCGCATGCAGATGCGCGTAGAGCCGCGCATCTAGAGAACTAAGCGTCAGCCGCAGCTCAGGCGGATGATGCTGTCGGCGTCATCGATGTCGATGTTCAGTCGGCGCGGGTTGTAGTCCATGGTCACCGGCTGATTCGGATGAGTCACGCGCAGCAGCTCGGCGCCGGACTTCACGCGGGCCTCTTCGGCCAGTTCGGTGGTGATGCGTTGCTCCACCAGGTTCTGCACCGCAGCGGCGTCGCAGCGGCCGTCGCTCTTGGCGGCCGGGGCTTCGCCGTCCGGGCTGGAGGCGCAGCCGGCCAGCAGGGCAGCGGCGAACAGGGTGGAGAGAGGCAGGATTCGGGTCATGGCTTGCGTCCTTTCTGAAACATGTCCCACCGTGCCACCCTCCGTCCGTTCAGGCAACCACGCGGATCACTTCAGGCGCTGCGCGCGGCCATCCAGCGCTTGTACTGGCGGGTGCGCCGGGCGATGCGCAGCTGCTCGCCGATCAGCGCGCGCAGCGGCGAAACCAGCGGCTTGGGCTGGGCACCTTGGGCGAGGCGCTTGAGCTGGAACTTCACCGTGGCCATGTAGGCCAGCGAGGCCAGGGCCTTGCGCTTCCAGCGGATCGGCGGCAGCTCGGCGCTGCGCTCGCGATCCTGGCGCCAGTGCGCGGGCAGGGCCGGGTCGATGGCCAGGGCGGTGGCAATACCGGCCATGGCCACGCGGCTGTCCAGTACCTTTTCCACTACCGGCAGGCGGCGAATACCACCGGTGACCATCAGCGGCATGCGTGCCACCGCGGCGATCTCGTCGGCGAACTCGAGGAAGTAGGCCTCGCGGGCCAGGGTGCGGCCGTCACGGGCATCGCCCTGCATGGCCGGCGCCTCGTAGCTGCCGCCGGACAGCTCGACCAGGTCGACATCCAGCTCGCCGAGCATCTCCACCACGCGCTTGGCGTCGGCGGCGTCGAAACCGCCGCGCTGGAAGTCTGCCGAGTTGAGCTTGACCGACACGCAGAAGCTCGGCGAGACCTTGGCACGTACCGCCTTGACCACCTCCAGCAGCAAGCGTGCGCGGTTCTCCAGCGAGCCGCCCCAGCTGTCGGTGCGGCGGTTGGTGATGGGCGA
Organism: Pseudomonas sp. Gutcm_11s; assembly: GCF_028649395.1. Classification (GTDB taxonomy): domain Bacteria; phylum Pseudomonadota; class Gammaproteobacteria; order Pseudomonadales; family Pseudomonadaceae; genus Aquipseudomonas. The sequence goes on from NZ_JAQSUW010000006.1 coordinate 12,784, forward strand.
GAGGAACTGGCTGAGCAGGTAACCGTGGGCCGCGTGAATCTGCACGCCGGTGAAGCCGGCCAGCTCGGCCAGCTCGGCGGAGCGCACGAAGCGCTGGATCAGCTCGGCGATCTCGCCCTCGTCCAGCGCCTTTGGCAGTGGGAACAGCTTGGAGAAGCTGCCCAGCTCGATGGCGACGGCAGAGGGCGCCACGGTCTGCTGGCCGAGGTTGGCCTGCATCTGCCGGCCGGGGTGGTTGAGCTGCATCCAGAACTGCGCACCCTGGGCACGGCCGACGCGGGCCCACTCGCGGAACTTGTCCAGCTGGCTGTCATCTTCCAGCACCACGCCGCCGGGGCCGGTCATGGCGCGGCCGTCGATCATCACGTTGCCGGTCAGCAGCAGGCCGGAGCCACCTTCGGCCCAGGCGCGGTACAGGCGCAGCAGGTCGGCCGAGGGCGCCTGTTGGCAGTCGGCCATGTTCTCTTCCATGGCGGCCTTGGCGATGCGGTTGGGAATGCTGGCGCCGTTGGGCAGTTGCAGGGGCTGGAAGGGCGACATGAAGCGGTTCTCCGATGGGCGATGGAGGAATCCTAAGCTTGAAGTCAACTTTAAGGTCAATAGCCTTGTGGATATTTTCTGTACACCCCGCGAAGGGGTGTCGTACGGCGCTGGGTAATCTGGGGAAACATTCGCACCGCGAGGTGCGACATCTTGGATTTGCCCGCCGGCGATGGCTGTAGTAAGACTGGAGTCAGAGATTCATCGGGTCGCGGCAGAGACCGCCGACCCATCCGTAGTTGTGTGGTCCAGCAGGGGGAATGGCGCGCCGAAGTCGGTACGCCACGCTTCGCAGGCACACCAGAGGAGACGCTTCACCCGCCTGAGCCCCGCAGCCGCAGCACCTCGGAGACACCCCAGCAATACGAGGAAGCCCCATGCAAGTTCAAGTTCGCACCAATCAAATCGAAGGTAGTGCTCGGCTTCAGGAATGGGTTAGCGCGGAAGTGACGGACAGACTCGAACACTTCGACGAGCTGCTGACCCGGGTGGTGGTTCATATCAGCGACGAGAACGCGCACAAGTCCGGCAGCGACGACAAACGCTGCCTCATCGAGGCTCGGCCCAAGGGCCATCAGCCCATCTCCGTGACACACAAGGCCGAGGCCATGGAGCAAGCCATCGACGGCGCCGCCGAGAAGATGCGTCACGCCCTGGAGCACATGACCGGGCGTCTGGAAAGTAAAACCATCTCCTCCACCGGCCGCTACGTTGCAGACGGCGATGCGGTGCTCACCGATGCCCTGCTGGAAGAGGAGTTCTTGGCCAAGCAGGAGGAGCTGGAGCGCGACTGATCGACGTCTCCCTTCATAGCTATCAACAACCGCCCGTTCCGGGCGGTTGTCGTTTCTGCGCCTGGCAAGAAGCCCGGCTCCTATACTGAAACCGACCAGGGTCGGGCGTGCTGGACGCTTCGTTGGAGCGGGGGCCGTGTGGGTTGCGAAGGCTGCTTCGTGGTCCTGCGGGAGGGAGCTGTGGCTCGCCGCTATGGCGGGCAGGCGGAACTCATGGCTGGCCGGCAGCTGTGCCTATCGTTCGTCGCGGCGCTGCTGCTTGGCTGTGCCGGCGGCCCGCCCGTGCAGGTTTCCGAGAGCACCTGGCGCCAGGTCGACCAGGACATCGCTAGCGCCTCGCGCAGCGCCGAGGACCAGGCTCGCGAGCACGCGTTGCAGTCGATGCAGCGCTGGCTGGCGCTGGTGCAGCGGCAGACCGACGAGGAGTTCATCCCCTGGTTCTCCGGCTACTGGACCCAGCAGTGGCTGAGCCTCAAGGTGTCCTGGTACAAGCTCGGCGCCGATGAGGACGACCCCACCGTGCGCCGCCTGGCCGCCTACCTGCAGGAGGAGTACCAGGACCAGGTGCTCGAACCGGTGGCCGAGGAGATCTCGCCCGAGCGCATCCTGCGCGCAGCCACGCGCATCTACGTGCGTCAGCTCGACATGCGCCTGCAGCCCATCCCGGCGCGCCACGGCGTGCCGCAGGAACAGTTCGACCAGCGCCTGGCCGCGTTGCCGGTGCTCGCCGGCGAACCGCGCGCCAACCTCTACCAACTGATCCACACCGACCCGCTGGAGCGCCTGCCGGCCTACGCCGCGCTGCTCGATCGGGTCGGCGCCGCGCCCGGCGGCGACTGGTCGACCGACCCCGGCATCTCGCTGGTAGCCCAGCGCACCAGCGAACGCCTGGTCGACGAGATGACCACCAGCGGCGCCGCTAGTGCGGTGTCGGCCATGCTCGGGCGGGTGGCCGGTGCCGGCCTGTCGCTGGGTGTCACGCTGTTCACCCTGATCACCCGCGAGAACGACCGGCCGGAGCGCGAGGCGCAGCTGCGCAGCAGCCTGGATGTGGCGCTCGATCAGGAGTTCAAGGCGCTGCTGAGCAGCCCGGATCGTGGCGTTCTGGCGGGTGTCTGGTGCCTGTCCGGGCAGGTCGAGGAGGGTCTGGGGCGGCCATTCCGCTACCAGCCATGATCGGTGATTGTTTAGCTGTGCCTGAACTGAGCGTGCAAAGAATCCGATTTAACCGCGCTTAGCCTGCGTGCGAGTCTGCCAAGCCATGAATCCCTGCACGCCCATGACCGCCTCCGCACGCCGCCCCTTCCGGGCGCGGTTCGGCATCGGTGCGCTGCCCTCGCTCAATCCGGTGCTGGCCTTCTGGGCCCTGTGGCACTGCCGTCACGCCCGCCCACCGGACGCTCGCCTCGCCGCCTGATAACGCGACCGCGCCAAGCACGCGGCTCGCCTGTCGACTTCTTGTCTGCCGCCCTTCAGACAGCGCGCCACCTGGCGCAAAGCGAGGCCCCATGCGATTTGCCCCCGTCGAGGAAGCTACTGCCTTCCTCGCCGCCAACCCCGACATCGAGCTGATCGAGCTGTTCGTGCTGGACGCCAACGGCGTGCCGCGCGGCAAGCTGCTGCACCGCGAGGAGCTGCTGGCGCTGTACCAGAGCGGCCGGCCGCTGCCCAGCACCATGCTCGGACTGACCCTGCACGGTGAGGATGTCGAGAACACCGGCCTGGTCTGGGAGGTGGGCGATATCGACTGCCGCGCCTACCCGCTGCCCGGCAGCCTGCAGCGCCTGAGCTGGCGGCAGATTCCCACCGCCGCCGTGCAGGTTTCCATGCATCCCAGCGAGGGTCTGCCGGCTGCCGTGGCCGACCCGCGCCACTTGCTGGTGCAGGTGATCGATGCACTCAAGGCCGACGGCTACCACCCGGTGATGGCCTGCGAGCTGGAGTTCTACCTGCTCGACCAGAAACGCGATGCCCAGGGCCGCCCCCAACCGGCGCTGGATGCCGACGGTGGCCGCCCGCGCAGCACCCAGGTCTATGGCCTGCGCGAGCTGGAGCAGATCGAGCCGTTCCTCGCCGACCTCTACGCCGCCTGCAAGGCCCAGGGCATTCCGGCGCGCACGGCGATTTCCGAATACGCGCCAGGCCAGGTGGAGATCACCCTCGAGCACGGCGATGCACTCGAAGCCATGGACCAGGCCGTGCGCTACAAGCGCCTGGTCAAGGGCGTGGCACACAGGCACGGCATGCAGGCCTGCTTCATGGCCAAGCCGTTCGACCATCTGGCGGGAACGGGCATGCATATGCATGTCAGCCTGGCGGACGCACGCGGCGACAACCTGTTCGCCAGTGAAGACAAGGAGGGCAGCCCGCTGCTGCGCCAGGCGGTCGGCGGCATGCTTGCCAGCCTGCTGGACTCGCTGCTGCTGTTCTGCCCCAACGCCAACTCCTACCGGCGCTTCCAGGCCAACAGCTACGCGCCATTGGCACCCACCTGGGGTGTGGATAACCGTACCGTCAGTCTGCGCGTGCCGGGTGGCCCGGCGCATACCCGGCATGTCGAGCACCGTATCTGCGGCGCCGACGCCAACCCCTACCTGGCCGCCGCGGCGATTCTCTCCGGCATCCACCGCGGTATCCGCGAGCAGCTGGACCCGGGCGAGCCGGTGCAGGGCAACGGCTATGCCCAGGCCAAACAGTTCCTGCCCACCGAATGGTCGGCGTCTTTGCACGCCCTGGAGCACTCCGCCTGGGCCCGCGATGCCTTCGGGCCGGAGTTCCTGCGCGTGTACCTGGCGGTGAAACGCGCCGAGTACCGCCAGTTCATGGGCGAGGTGGGCGAGCAGGACTGGCGCTGGTACCTGAGTAACGCCTGACACAGAACAAGAACCGTCGCCGCCCAGTGCGGCGGCCACAGAGGAAAGCAGCAATGAACGCAGCAACCCAACCCGTGATCGCCGCCGCCGAGCGGGCCAAGTCCTACTACAGCGCCACGCTGAACGAGGAGACCAACTACCCGACCCTGCAGGGCCAGGTCAGTGTCGACGTCGCCATCATCGGCGGCGGCTTCACCGGCGTCGCCACTGCAGTCGAGTTGGCCGAGCGCGGCCTCAAGGTGGCCATCGTCGAGACCAACAAGATCGGCTGGGGCGCCACCGGGCGTAACGGCGGCCAGGTCACCGGTAGCCTGTCCGGCGATGCGGCGATGCGCAAGCAGATGCGCGACAGCCTCGGCGAGGAAGTCGACGACTTCATCTGGCACCTGCGCTGGCGCGGCCACGAGATCATCAAGAATCGCGTGGCCAAGTACGGCATCCAGTGCGACCTGCGCCACGGCCACCTGCACGCGGCGATGAAACCCTCGCACATGGACGAACTGCGTTCTTCCTACGCCGAAGCCATCGAGCGCGGCATGGGTGACGACGTCAGCCTGCTCGACGCCGCCGGCGTGCGAGAGCACCTGGCAACCGATATCTACATGGGCGCGATCAAGAACACCCGCAACATGCACCTGCACCCGCTCAACCTGTGCATCGGCGAGGCCAAGGCCGCCGAGAGCCTGGGCGCGCTGATCTTCGAGCATTCCGAAGTGCTGGACATCGTCCAGGGCGCCAACCCAGCGGTGATCACCGCCCAGGGCCGCATCGACGCCAAGCAGGTGCTGCTGGCCGGCGACGTCTACCACAAGCTGGCGCGCAAGCAGCTCAAGGGCATGATCTTCCCGGCCATGGGCGGCATCGTCACCACCGCGCCGCTGGGCGAGCTGGCCAAGGAACTCAACCCGCAGACCCTGGCCGTGTACGACTGCCGCTTCGTGCTCGACTACTACCGCATGACCAACGACGGCCGCCTGCTGTTCGGAGGTGGCGCCAACTACTCGGGCCGTGACTCGCGCGATATCGCCGGCGAGCTGCGCCCGTGCATCGAACGCACCTTCCCGCAGCTCAAGGGCGTGGAGATCGAGTTCCAGTGGAGCTGCGCCATGGGCATCGTGATGAACCGCATCCCGCAGCTGGGCAAGTTGTCGCAGAACGTCTGGTACTGCCAGGGCTACTCCGGCCACGGCATCGCCACCACCCACATCATGGGCGAGATCATGGCCAACGCCCTGACCGGCACCATGGGTCACTACGACACCTTCGCCGCCTGCAAGCACATCAAGGTGCCGATGGGCGACGTGTTCGGCAACCCGATGCTGGCCGCCGGCATGTGGTACTACCAGATGATGGAAAAGCTGCGCTGATAGCGCGGTCACTCGATCTGGACAGACCCGCTTCCGCCCGGAAGCGGGGTGCCTTACGTCGTTACAGACCCAGCGCCGACAGCCCTGGATGGTCGTCCGGGCGGCGCCCCAGCGGCCAACGGAATTTGCGCTCGGCCTCGCTGATGGGCAGGTCGTTGATGCAGGCGAAACGATGGGCCATCAGGCCGTTGTCGGCGAACTCCCAGTTCTCGTTGCCGTAGGAGCGGAACCAGTTGCCGGAGTCATCGTGCCATTCGTAGGCATAGCGCACGGCGATGCGGTTCTCGGTGAAGGCCCACAGCTCCTTGATCAGGCGGTATTCGAGCTCCTTGTTCCACTTGCGGGCGAGGAATGCTTCGGCCTCGGCGCGGCTGCTGGCGAACTCCGCACGGTTGCGCCACTTGGTATCCGGGGTATAGGCGAGGGCCACCTTGCCGGCATCACGGCTGTTCCAGCCGTCTTCGGCCAGGCGCACCTTGAGGATCGCGGTCTCGTGGGTGAAGGGTGGAACCGGTTGGCGGATTTCGGGCGTGGACATGGGCTTGCTCCTGTTGGCGAGGGTGAATGGGGTTGGTGCGGCCAGGCTGCTCAGTGTCGAGCGGCGCCGGCCGGTGGCTGACGAATGCTGGTGCGCAGCGCGCGCCACAGGCTGACCAGGCGGTTGGCCGATGCGGCGGAGCAGGGGTGTTCCAGTGCGGCGGCCATCTGCGGCAGCAGCAGATTGGCTTCCCACTCCATGGCGTCACTGTTCGATGAGGAAGCCGCGGGCGTGTCGTGCCATTGCACGGACGGCTGCATTTCCCAGCTACGCGAATCGCTTCTGTTCATGTCACGGCCTCCTCGTCAGATATCCAGCACCAGGGGTTGCGGGCTGTCGTCGGTCTGCGCCGGTACGGCGCAGCAGATCAGTACCTTGTCGCCGTCCGGCAGCTGCGCCGGCGGATTGGGGTAGTGCACGGTGCCGCTGACCAGCCTGGCGGCGCAGGTGCCGCACGAGCCGCCACGGCAGCTGAATTCGGGGCTCAGGCCACGGCTTTCGGCCAGCTCCAGCAGGCTGCCGCTGTCGGGCTTCCAGCGCGCCTCGGTAGCCGAGGCGGAGAAGTACACCGGCACCGGCACAGTGGCCGCCGGTGGCTGTTCCAGACTCGGTGGCTGCTCGCTCTGCGAACGGCGCAGGGCGGAGGGGCCGAAGGCCTCGGCGTGGATGCGCTGGTCGGGGATGTTGAGGCCGCGCAGGCCGTCGTACATGTCCTGCAGAAAACCGCTGGGGCCGCAGAGGTAGAAGTCGTAGTCGTCCAGCGGCAGGCGCGCCTTGACCTGGGCGAAGCTCAGGCGGCCGGCCAGTTGGTAATCGCGCTCGAGCTGCGCCTCGGCGCCGGGGCTGCTCAGGGCGCGGTGGATATGCAGCAGTCCGGCCGACTGCTGTTGCAGCGCGCTCAGTTCTTCGCGGAAGGGCAACTCGGCGAGGCTGCGGGCACTGTGGAACAGATGGATATGCCGCTCGCGCTGGTGCTGGCGGTTCTGCGCCACCAGTTCGCGGGCCATGGAGACCATCGGGGTGATGCCGACGCCGGCACCGATCAGCACCACCGGCCGGTCGGTTTCGTCGACCAGGGTGAAGCTGCCCAGTGGGCTGCGCACCTCCAGCAGGTCGCCCACCTGGACGTTTTCATGCAGGTGGCGCGAGGCCTTGCCCTGCAGCTTCACGCTGATGCGGATATGCCCGTCCGATGGCGCGCTGGAGACGCTGTAGGTCCTCACTAGTGCCTCGTCGCTGGCCTGCAGGCGCATCGGCAGGTGCTGGCCGGCGGCGAAGGTCACGCTGGCGTTGTCCTGCGGGGCGAGGAACAGCGAGCGGATGTCGCTGCTCTCCTGCTGCACCCGCGCTACGCGCCATTGCTGCCATTGCCGGCGCTGCTCGTACTGCCGCACGCGCTCCTCGGTCTCCGCCCAGGTGCCGGTGGCCAGGCTGGTCGGCGCGTAGTCGTGGAACTGCCAGCGAATGCCCACGGCGGCCGGGCGCAGCACCACGTGCTCGACCTCGACCGTCCACAGCCGCTCCGCGCCTTCGAAAGACTTGGTCAGCGGGCTGTCGAGTAGCAGCTCGGTGCGCCCGCTGACTTGCAGCATGTCGCCGCTGGCGAAGTCGACGAACAGCAGGCCGGCGATCGGGTTGGCCTGCAGGTTGCCCAGGGTGTTGAAGAACAGGTTGCCGGCGTAGTCGGGGATGGTCAGGCGGTTGCCCTCGACCCTGACGAAGCCGGCGCGGCCGCCACGGTGGGAGACGTCCACCGAGCGGCTGTGGTCGTCATGCTCGACGTAGCTGGCGATGAAGAAGGTGTCGGCGGCGCGGATCAGCGCGCTGCTGTAGTCGTCCAGGCCGGCGAAGTCCTGGCGCGGCGGCTTGCCGCCTGCCGGTGCGGTGACGCGGGTGTAGGAGCGTTCCTGGATGTACTTGGGGCAGTTGCCGTAGGAGTGCTCGACCTCCACCGCGAAGCCTGCGGCCGAGGCCTGTTGGATCACGCCGTTGATGCGGTTGCGGCGGCGCGTATGCAGTTCGATGCCGAGCATGCCGATGGCGCTACCCGCCTGCAGGCCGGCGGCGGCCGGGTCCTGCGTGTCGAGCTGGCTGGCGAGGAACAGGTGCTGCGGGTCGGCGGAGGTGACGAAGCCTTCCGGCCCTTCGAGCAGGGTGGCCCAGGGGCGGCCGTCTGCATCTACCGCGCCGACCACCATGAACGGCAGCTGCTGGTAGAACTCGCGGTGCTGGTCGGGCATGTAGTCGCGGATGACCTTCTGCCCGATCACTTCCATGCGCTCGATGGCGTGCACGCTTTCCTGCAGCTGGCGCTCGCCGGCGTGCCAGGGCGATTTACGGTGCTTGGGCAGATGGTCCATGACGTGCTCCTTGAGAGGACTGCCGGGAAACCCGGCAGCCTGGTCGACACTCAGTTGGCTTGCAGACCCGCGGCGGTGCGCGGCATGGCCACGAAGCCGGGCAGTGCCTCGATGCGCTGCAGCCAGGCCCGTACGTTCGGGTAGGCCTCCAGCGACACGTTTCCTTCCGGGGCATGGGCGATGTAACTGTAGTTGGCGACATCGGCGATGGTTGGCGTCGAGCCGGTCAGGAAGGGCACGGCATCGAGTTCACCTTCCATCAGGGTGAGCAGGGCATGGGCGCGGTTGATCACTTCTTCGGCATTGAACTTGGCGCCGAACACGGTGATCAGGCGGGCTGCTGCCGGGCCGAAGGCGAGCTGCCCGGCAGCTACCGACAACCAGCGCTGCACCTGGGCTGCGGCAGCCGGCTCTTCGGACAGCCAGCGGCCTGCGCCGTATTGCTTGGCCAGGTACACCAAGATGGCGTTGGAGTCGCTGAGGATCACGCCGCTGTCGTCGATCACCGGCACCTGGCCGAAGGCGTTGATGGCCAGGAAACGCTCCTGCTTGTGCTCGCCCTTGGCCAGGTCGACGAAGATGATCTCGGTGGGCAGTTGCAGCAGCGACAGCATCAGCTGGACGCGGTGAGCGTGGCCGGACAGCGGGAAGTGGTAGAGCTTGATCGGGGTGCGGGACATGGCGGTGATTCCTTGAGTGAGAGTGGTCGAGACCGAAGCGTGGTTGGGTTCGCGTCGATGGCTGTAGATTGAGCCAATGCACTCGGCGGCGGAATCGCCAAAAAATACAATCGATAATTGCGATTTATGAAATTGTTCGGGCGCAGCAAGTGCGCTGCTGAAGGGCGTCAGGCCTGCTGCAGGGCAGGGTGGGCACGCAGCAGCGGAGCGCTGAAGTCGATGAAGGTGCGCGTGCGCGCAGCAGCGCGACGGCCTTCACGGTAGATCAGGTGAGCGGGAAGACTGGGCAGGGCGAAGTCGCTCAGTACCGGTACCAGCAGGCCGGTCTGCAGCTCGTGGTGGACCTCATGGCTCATGCAGCGCACCAGGCCCAGGCCGGCGATGGCCGCGCGGATCGCCGCCTGCTGCGTGGTGCAGTTCAGGCGCGGGGCCGGGCGGATCAGGCGCACACCGTGTTCACCGCGAAAACGCCACTCGACCACATGGCCGGTGCTGCTGGTCGCGATGGTCTGGTGGGCGGCGAGATCGTCCGGGCTCAGTGGCCGGCCCCACTGCTGCAGATAGGCCGGTGCCGCGCACACGATAGGCGCCACGGCGCCGACGGCAACGGCAAAGCCGCTGGAGTCCGGCAGGTGGCCGACCACCAGCGCCACATCGATGCCGTCCTCCACCAGACGCGGCAGGTCTTCGCGGGTTTCGGTGGCGATGCTGACCTCGGGATACGCCGCCAGATAGTCCAGCACGACAGGGGTGAACACCTGATGGCTCATCAGCAGTGGCGCCGAGAGCGTCAGTTGCCCGGCAGGGCGCGCGTGCTGGCCAGTCGCGGAACGTTCGGCCTGCTCCACACCTTCCAGGATCTGCCGGCAACTGGCGGCGAACAGCATTCCGGCCGGGCTCAGGTCCGTGCCCCGTGCGCCGCGCAGCAGCAGGGTGGCATTCAGGCGTGCCTCCAGCGTGGCGAGGGTGCGCATGACGGTGGCGGTAGACAAGCCCACGGCTCGCGCAGCCGCGGCCAGGCTGCCAGCCTGGGCCACGGCGAGAAACACCTCCATTTCGCGAAAGCGATTCATGAGGCGCTGGCGGCGTTCAGCGCAGGGTTCTGTTGGAAACGCGCCACACAGTAATCGACGAAGCTGCGCACCTTGGCCGATGGCCGCGAGCCGAGATAGACCACGTGAATCGGCAGCGGTGGCGTGCCGAAGTCTTCCAGCACCAGTTCCAGTTCACCCTTGCCCAGGGCTTCGGCCGCCTGGTACGAGAGCACGCGGGTGAAGCCGCCTCCCAGGCGTGCGGCACGGATCGCCGCCTGGTTGGAACTGACGGTCAGGCGTGGTTTCAGGGGCAGGGTCATCGGGCCGTTGGGGCCCATCAGTTGCCACTGGGTCATCGCGGCACTGGCGGAGGTCATGATGATCTGCGCCGTCAACAGGTCGTCCGGGGTTTGCGGCCTGGATACCTGGTCCAGGTAACGGGGCGATGCGCAGATTACCGAGCGCACCTCGCCCACCTTCAGCGCGTGGTAGTCACCCTCCGGCAGACGACCGATGCGGATGGCCACATCCACGCCTTCCTCGGCCATGTTGACCGGGCGATCCACCAGCAGCGCATTGATGTTCAGCTCCGCGTGCTCGGCGAGGAAGCTGCTGATCAGCGGGATGACATGCAGCTCGCCGAACATCACCGGTGCGGTGACCGTCAGGGTGCCGCGCACCCGCACGCTGGCACCCGCGGCGAGGTCTTCGGCCTCTTCCAGTTCGAGCAGGATGCGCCGGCAGTCTTCCACATAGCGCCGGCCGGCTTCGGTCAGGCGCAGGCTGCGCGTGCTGCGTGCCAGCAGCAGGGTGCCGAGGCGGTTCTCCAGTGCGGCAATCGCCCGGGTCACGCTCGGTGGCGACATGCCCAGCAGCTTGGCGCCACCGGCAAAGCTCTGCGCTTCCGTGACGGCCAGCAGCACTTTCATTTCCTGAAACCTGTCCACGATCACCGCCAGTTTGCCGAGGGGATTGGGCCGCTATCAGTGCAGCGCCTGACAGTAGCCTAATGGCCAGGGCAGATGGCTGTCAGCTTGCGTATTCGCTCTGCAGCCCTGCGCGTGGATGGCCGGCTCAGCCGCGATTGGCGTCGAGGAAGTCCTGGTAGTGCTGGGCGGTTTCTTCCGGGCGCTCGAGCATCGGCACGTGGCCGCAGTCCTTCATGATCACCACGCTGGGCTTCTGCAGCAGCGGCTTCATCACCTCGATGCTGGAGATATCCAGCACCCGATCCCGGTCGCCCCACAGCAGCAGTGTCGGCGCTTGGATCTTCGGCAGCTCCGGCTCCAGCGGCACGTAGTTCTCACGCAGCTGGCTGAAGATCTGGTCGTAGTGCACGCGATTGGCCATCGACTGTGCGGCGAAGTGGCGCTTGAGCGATTCCGGCATGCTGGGCGGGTTGGCGAAGACGAACTGCATCACTGTGTCGAAATCCTCCGGCTTGCGTACCACCAGCGGGTTGGGCTCGCCGCGCTGGATGCGCTGGAACATCTCGCTCTTGGTCGGCGCCGTCACGCCGGCGTTGTTCAGCAGCGCCAGGCTGAGCACCTCGTCGCCATAACGCGCGCTGTAGAGCGCGGCGATATGGCCGCCCATGGAGTTGCCGATCAGGTGCAGCTTGCGGATGCCCAGCGCCTGGGTCAGCGCATGCAGGCGTTCGACCTGGCTGGCAACGTCATAGCCGACCTCCGGCTTGCTGCTTTCGCCGAAGCCCGGCAGGTCCAGGGCGATGACGTGATAGCGCTCGGTGAGCGGGCGGGAGAAGCGCAGCCAGGTGTCGCGATTGCCACCGAAGCCGTGCAGCATCAGCAGGGTTTCGCCGTCCGCCGGGCCCCCTTCGTAGTAGCGGATGTCGAATTCGCCGACCCGGATGTCCTTGGTCGAGAGCCCGGCCAGGCGGCGTTCGAGCAACTGCGTGGTGGCGAGCAGAGCGGTGGGGGAAAAGTACAGGACGGCCGCAGCGGCCGCGCCCAGCACGGCGATGATCGAAGTCAGTTTCTTCATGGCAAGTCCCTATGGCTCAGCGTCGTTGAGGTGGCCGCCCTGACGCATGCGCGGTTAGCGAGGCGGTACGCGGCAATATCCGGGATGCGAGGGGCGCCGGGCTATCGCTCTTCCGGGGTATCTGGCGGCGGACTACAGGGGATGGCCGGCACGGGAAATGGCGGATTTCGCGGGGGCATGCGCGGGATGCAAGGCAGTGCATTCATCTTTGCCGGCAATCCAGTCATGCTTGCCGCATTCTCCTGTCGCGGAGCCCTCCATGCTCGCTCTGATTGCCCAACATCCACTCACCATCGGCGTCGCTTTGCTGCTCGCCGACCTCGCGTGCTGGCGCCTGTTGCCGGCCGAGGCCAAGGTCTTGCGGGTGCTGCTGCGCCTGGGGATCTTCATCGCCTACAGCGTGGCGATTATCAGTGCCGGGATGAGCCCGCTGCAGCCACCACCGTGGAGCGAGCCGGCGCAGAACATGCTCGGCTCCGTATTGGGTATCGCCTGGTGGCTGCTCTGCGCGCGCACCCTGACCGTGGTGCTCGGCGTGTTGCTGATGCCGCGCAGCGGCCACACCGGGCGCCTGCTGCAGGACGTGCTGGGGGCGGTGATCTTCCTCGCCGCCATAGTCGCGGCGGCGGCCTACATCATGCAGTTGCCGGTCAAAGGCCTGCTGGCCACCTCCGGGGTGGTCGCCATCGTCATCGGCCTGGCCCTGCAGAACACCCTGGGCGACGTGTTCTCCGGCATCGTGCTGAACACCACCAAACCCTATCGCCTGGATGACTGGGTATCGATCGACGGGGTCGAAGGCAAGGTGATCGAGATCGACTGGCGTGCCACGCACCTGCGCACCAGCCAGGGCAGTACCGTGGTGATCCCCAACTCGGTGGCCGCCAAGACCAAGGTCCTCAACCTCAATCGCTCCACCGATATCGATAACCTCAAACTGAGCATCAGCGTGCCGGCGCAGGTACGGCCACGCCTGGTGCTGGATGCCCTCAACCGCACCCTGCAAGGTGTCAGCGAGCTGTTGCGCACGCCCAAGCCGAAGGTGTCGATCAAGAGCTCCGACCTCGGCACGGTGGAATACGAGATGAGTGCCTTCGTGGCCGCCGGCAGCAGCTCGAACGAGGTGCGCAATCTGCTTTTCGACCTGGCTCACCGGCACCTGCAGGCCGCCGGCATTCTGCGGGGCGCCGCGCTCCCCGATGTCTCGCGCAGCCGCCAGCGCGCCCTGCTCGACGACGTGAAGATCTTCCGTGCGCTGAGTGCCGAGGAAAAGGACCGACTGGCCGAACTGCTGGTAGCGCAGACCTTTGGCAACGGTCAGGTGGTGCTGGAAGTCGGCGAGGTCAGCGAGCAGTTGCTGCTAATCGGTACTGGTGTCATATCGGCAGCCGTGCCCAATGGCAGCGAGATAATCGAGGCCGGGCGCATGGGCCCTGGCGAAGTCCTGGGCGAGCAGGGCGTAACCTTCGGCACGCCGTCCGAGGCGCGTTTCACCGCGCTCAGCTCGGGGGTGCTCTACTGCCTCGACAAGGAATCGCTGCAGGCCTGCCTGGAGCAACGCAGCGAAGTTGGCAGCTCGCTGGCCAAGCTGCAAAGCTTCCGCCAGCAGGCCAGCGCCTCGCTGCTGGAACAGAAACCAGTGGCGATCAAGAAGGGCAAGTTTCTCAGCTGGCTGCAGCGCTCTTGAAGGCAGGCGCCGGCCACGTTGGCGTGGCTGGCGCGGTTATCAGCTCTCCAGGCATCAGCCGCCAGGTGATTGCAGGGCAGCCTGCAGCCTGTCTTGGTGAAACGGGCCGGCTGGCTCAAGCGCTGCTTCCTCGCAAAGCCTTGTTATAGAGCGGTCGGCACTGATGGGCGGGGGAGTGATATGGTTGCCCCGAATTCCTCGCAGTAGATTCTCGTGACCTCGCAAACCGCCTCCCGACTGCAGTCCATCGATACCCTTCGAGGGCTGGTCATCCTCTTCATGCTCCTCGACCACGTCCGCGAAACCTTCTACCTGCACATGCAGGTGAGCGACCCGATGGATGTGGGCCAAACCGAGCCAGCACTGTTCTTCAGTCGTACGCTGGCCCACCTCTGTGCACCGGTCTTCGTCTTCCTGACTGGCCTCTCGGCATATCTCTACGGAGAAAAGCACGATGGCCGAGCAGGCGTCTCCAGCTTCCTGTTCAAGCGAGGACTGTTCCTGGTCGTGCTGGAGATCACCCTGGTGAACTTCGCGTGGACCTTCCAGCTGATGCCCAGCGTCATCTACCTTCAGGTCATCTGGGCTATTGGCCTGAGCATGCTGGCCTTGTCGCTGCTGGTATGGCTGCCGCGAGGATTGCTGATTGTCCTTGGCGTGGTTCTGGTGGCCGGGCACAACCTGCTCGATGACCTGCACTTCATGCCGGGAGACTGGGCCTACATCCCCTGGTCGATCCTGCATGACCGGGGCTGGATCGAGGTCACGGACAGCATGCGCCTGCGCACTTCATACCCGCTGCTGCCCTGGATTGGCGTGATCGTGCTGGGCTATGTCGCCGGAACCTGGTTCGGCCGGACTGGAGACGCGCCTCGCCGCCAGCGCAATCTGCTGATCGCTGCCGGCGCGGCGTTAGGTGGCTTCGTGCTTCTGCGTCTGCTCAATAGCTACGGCGAGAAGCCCTGGGCTGCTGGCGATAGCGCAATGCAGACAGCGATGAGCTTCCTGAATATCACCAAGTATCCGCCGTCACTCCTCTTTCTGGCGCTGACCCTGGGCATCGGCCTATTGCTGCTGGTCTTCTTCGAACGCCGAGGGCAGGGGCTGCTGACTCGCCCGCTGGCAGTGTTTGGGGCCGCCCCAATGTTCTTCTACCTGCTGCATCTGTATGTGCTGAAGCTGCTCTACCTGGGCTGCGTCGCGATCTGGGGAGAAAACCAAGGGCAGTACTTCGGTTTCGACTCGGTGCCGGCGTTGTGGCTCTGTTCCCTGCTGCTGATCGTTGCTCTGTACCCGCCAGTACGCTGGTTCGCACAGCTCAAGGCGCGTCGACGCGATATTCGGTGGTTGAAGTATCTGTAGGAGTCGAAGCAGGCGGTGACAGCCTGCTGTCGGCCAAAAGCCGGCCGCTCGTAACCGATAGCAGATAGCTCACGGTCACGAACGCCCTCGCTTCGGCCCTATTCCCCCATGGCAGCCAGCACTGCGCTCAGCTTTTCCCGTGTTGCCACTGTGCATGATTGCATCGGTTCGCGAAGCTCATCGGCAATCAAGCCCTGCAAGGCCAGTGCGCTCTTGATGACAGCTGGATTTGGCTCAGCGAAAGCCACCTGCATCCAGGGCAGCAAGCGGTAAAAGGTGCGACGTGCAGCTCCAAGTTCTCCCTGCGCCACCTGGCGTTGCATCAACACATGAAGGTCGGTGCGGATGTGAGAGGAAGCGGATATCGCTCCGACGGCCCCCAGGCATTGGCTACCAAACATCTGTAGATCCTCACCGGACAGCACTGCGACATTGCCATCGGCGATCAGCGCCATGGTGGCCTCCGGGTCTCCACCGCAGTCCTTAATAGCCCTGATACGAGGGTGGCGAACGATACGTCGTAAGGTCTCGCGCTCAATCCTCACGCCGGTACGGTAAGGGATGTCGTAAAGCACTAACGGCACGGTCGCGGCGTCCGCCACAGTCTGGAAGAAAGCCTCCAGGCCTTGCTGAGATGGACGAATGTAGTAAGGCGCTGGTACCAGCAGGCCAGCCAGCGGGCGCTGCTGGATCTCATGCTGAAATTCGAGCAGCTCGCGGAGGTTGTTGCCGGACAACCCCATGATGACCTGCTGCGGCGGTACCCACCGCAGTACAGCATCCAGCACCACGAGCTGTTCTTCCTGGCTCAGCGCTGCCGCTTCACCGGTAGAGCCGCAGACAACGAAGCCCGAAACCCCGTCCTCCAAAAGCTTGCTCACCAGGCCTTGTAGGGAAGCAAGATCGATCTCTCCGGCCCGAAAGGGAGTGATCAAGGCCACCCAAATCCCACGAAAATCAGACATGCGAAAACTCCTTGTGGCTGACCGTAAAGTCGCCGTCAGGGAGGGTGTGGGATCAAGCGTGAGGGAGGTATGACCTAGCGCATTGTGTCCTGTCAGCCCATCTGACGGGACAGCGCGCCCCGGTCAAATGAGCGACTGTTTCTTGGATTTATTGGCAACGGTGACACACACGCAAACCAGGGCGAGAGAGCCCGGGAATGGCAGCGAGTGGTCGAAGGTCGGGAACATTGGGTGTCCGTTGCGTGAGTCCTAAGGCCGATAGTGCGCAGCGCTTGATAGAGCTGTCAACAAAGCTTGTGTGGAGACGTGGCCACGGCTACCAGACCACGTTCACGGCGGCAGCGATTCTTCTGATTGCGTCTGCTGGGGCGGCTTTGCTCACCGCCAGAGCTAAGCAAACAGCAACAGCTAAATCTTGATCACCAGGCGTCCAGACCAAATGGCGGCTTCTGGCCGGAAGCTGCCGATCAGACGTCGGTACCCAAACCTGAGAGGACGGGAAGGTCAATTCAACGCTCTAGGTAGCGCTCCATCCGCTTTCTGATTGACACCCCGAAAACCTCTCAGTAGTGTCCGCCCTCCTTCCTTTCCGGCCACCTTTGCCGTGAACCGCCCTGGCGTTAACTCGCGAAGCGGTCATACAAGTTGCCGACACTTATACGGTCGCTATCTACCAGCGCGCCTCCTTTCCGATATCAAGTGTAAAGGATGATTCTATGATCATTCGTCAGGCTACTAACGCCGACCATCCGCTGCTGCTCAACATTTGGCTGCGCTCCGTTCGCGCCACCCACCACTTCCTGCAAGAGTCCGATATTGAGGCATTGCTTCCTCAGCTTCGCGATAACTACCTACCCGCTGTTGAGCTATGGGTTGCGGTAGATGCAGAGGACTCGCCACTAGGATTTATCGGGCTCAATGAAAACCACGTAGAGATGCTCTTCATCGAGCCTGACCTGCGAGGGAACGGCATTGGCCGCGCACTGTTGGATCATGCTCGGGGTTCGCGCAATCAGATGAGTGTTGACGTGAATGAGCAGAACCCCGAAGCGGTAGGGTTCTATTTACATTACGGGTTTGTTCAAACAGGTCGCTCTCCGCTTGATGGCGAGGGTCGCCCCTTCCCCCTGCTACACCTGAGCTTGCCCAGCTAAGGCCGTAATCGTGAGTGGCCCCTAAGCTCCGCTGCGGGGCGATTCCAATTCCACTCAGACAGCGATTCTAGATCTCTGACTTGCCTTTCAGATGAGGCCTATTGCAGCCTGTCGTGAGCCACGCTACCGGCCAAAAGGGGACAGATTTACGTAGGTCTCTCCGCTTTAGCGTAGCCGGGGCGCACGTTACTTGACGCGGTAGAGCACCAGGGAGCCGAGGTCGATCAGGCGGCCGGGCTCGTAGCGTTCGATCACCACCTTCTCATCCCAGCGCTTCTTGCTGAACGCGTCCGGCTCATGGGTCATGGTCAGCAGGTTGCCCTTGAGCTTGAAGCTTAGGGTGGCCTGGACGCGGTTGCGCACCTCCATGCCCTTGCGGTCCATGCGCACGGTGGTGGCGCCGAACACCCAATAGCCACGCAGGGGCGAGGCGAAGTCCAAATCTGACCAGGTGCCTTGCAGGTCGGCCAGGGTTAGCAGGGGCGGGTTGGCCTTCTCGGCGTCTGCGTAGCTCGCCTCGATGTCGTCAGCCGGGGTCGAGGCCTTGCCTGTTTGTGGCTCGCTGGCAGGGGCGGGCGCCGTGGTGGGCGGCTCGTGGGCGATCTCTTCCTGGTTCTCCGGGGTATCGCAGGGGCGGTCGGAGAACTGCGTGGCGCCATTGGCGGCCTTGCATTTGAAGATGGCGGCGGAGGCCGGGGCCAGCGGTGCGAGGAGCAGGGC
Source organism: Pseudomonas sp. Gutcm_11s (assembly GCF_028649395.1). Classification (GTDB taxonomy): domain Bacteria; phylum Pseudomonadota; class Gammaproteobacteria; order Pseudomonadales; family Pseudomonadaceae; genus Aquipseudomonas. The sequence continues at coordinate 30,862 of NZ_JAQSUW010000006.1, forward strand.
GCAGGCGAGAAGGGTAGAGGCGAAGCTGAAGGGGGAGCGCATCAAGCATCCTTGTGATGGGGCCGCGATGGTGGAGGAGTCTATCCATTGGCCCAGGGCCGTGACAGCCCCGGCGAGGAAGCGGAGTTTACGAGCTGTAAATGAGCATTCCGAACCCGTTTTTAACGAAGCATCACCGAGCGCAGGCACTTTTCGTACAGAGCCTAAGGCGGCGAATCAAACTTCAATCGAGCGGCCGTTTCTGGCCGGTAGCAGTCGTCAGCTCTGAGTTCCAACCAGGTACTCGTCGCGCTGCTGATCGATACGATCTACACACTTTCACAACCTGCTCTTGCCTCCGACCGGCAACGTGCGGCTGGTCTCCGGTGTACTGCTAATTGCGCATAGAGCTTTCTGAGCCACCTCTGTTACATAGCCATGATCAAAACCGAAGGGCGGCGCCTCAATGAGAAGTGCAGATAGCGCGCAACAGACCGGCGAACAGACGTGGCTGTGGTGTGCGGCGACGATCTTCAGCTTGATCGCTTTTGCAGCGAACTCTGTCTTTTGTCGTCTGGCGCTGAGAAGCGGTGATATCGACCCTGATTCCTTCACAGCCATTCGTTTGCTGGGAGGTGCGCTTGTTCTGCTGCCGCTCTGCCTGAAGCCGCTGAAGTCTGGCGCATCCAGAGGCACTTGGCGTGGTGGTTTCTATCTCTTCGTGTATGCCTACCTCTTCTCGCTAGCCTATGTGCAGCTGGACGCAGGCGTTGGCGCACTGATCTTGTTTGGCGCCGTGCAGATCACGATGTTCGCCCTGGGCATGAGAGGAGGGGAGAAGCTTCAGATGTGGGTAGTGCTGGGAATGCTGATGGCGTTCTCTGGCCTGATCGTCCTGCTCGCTCCAGGTGGCAGTGCGCCGCCCCTCGTCAGCGCGCTATTCATGGCGGTCGCCGGCATTGCCTGGGGATGCTACTCGGTGCTGGGCAAGCGCTCGGAAAGCCCGGCTCGCGATACCGCAGGAAACTTCCTGCGCAGCCTGCCACCGATGGTAATCGTTGCGGTGATAGGGCTTTCCCAGGCAAGTCTGCACATCACTCCGACAGGGGCGATTTACGCTATCGCGTCAGGAGTTCTTGCCTCCGGAGCAGGTTACGTCGTGTGGTACGCGGTCGTGAAACGGCTGCGTGCGCAGACAGCCGCAACCCTGCAGCTGAGCGTTCCGGTGCTTGCCTCGATTGCGGGAGTGGTACTGCTCAGCGAGCCCCTTTCTGCTCGAATGGTGGCCGCTTCCCTGATTGTGCTGGGAGGGATTGCGCTAGCACTGCTTGGTGCAAAGCGCTGAGGTAGGTCGGCGGGAGAGCCTTTCGCGGGCGTTCACCTGCGGCCAAAGCGATCCTGCCGATTGCCTCTTCATCGCTATTGGCCAGCAGTCACTCGCATTTCTTGCCAGTGACTGCCTTGCCTCGGCGATTCAATGCCAGGGCCGCGCTTTTTAGTCCGAGGCCTGCTCGGCAGCGGTAGCGTCGGCGGGGGCCTGGGTCTGCTCTTTCGGCTTTGCCTGAGCGCGTCGTGCCTGGCTGCGCTGGCGCTTGACCTGCTGCTTGGCATGCAGCGCCTGGGCCGCCGTCACGGTGCCAACTGCCTGGCCGTTCAAGTCCAGACGCGGGGCATTTTCCGTCATGCTCGACCAGTACCGGCTGCCTCGGCACCAGGTGGCGAGGCCCTGCTTGAGCTGCTCGGCGGTGATGCCGAGTAGCTCCAGGTGCTGCTCGGCATCCTTGAGAATGCCTTCTTTGAGCGGAACCTTGGGTGCCGGATTGACCGGGAAGGCCAGGGGGAAGTGCTTCTGCAAACGCCAGATCGCTTCCACTGCCGGGTCCTGCTCGCGAGGAGCCGCTGGGCGGGAAGACTTCGGCTTGCGCTTGTCAGTCTTTACCTGCTCTGTTCCCTTTACCTGCTCTTTTTCAGCTCGCAGGCGGTCGCGTAGATCAGCTAATTGTTCAAAACCCATCGTTCAGTTCGCAGACTCGTGGTTGGTTCGTTGCGGGCGATTATCCCATGACTCTTGTGCAACGGCGTGACCAAGTATCGGTGTGGCCAAGACAATGCTCGCAATTGTTTGGTTAGCGCAGCGGAAGCTCTGAGTTTCAGCCTTGCTGCCGTGGGGCACCGCGCGCGTTCTTCTTCTCCAGGATCAGCGAGGCTTCGTTGTAGGCCTGCTGGAAGGCGTCGCTGCCGACCCAGTTCACCGCCGCGTCTTCGTCTTCGTCGTGGAAGATGCCGCGATAGACGATCAGCAGGCCCATCATGAAGTCGATCGCCGACTCTTGCGATTCCTCCGCGACCACCAGTTCCAGCACCGGGTATTGCAGGAATACCAGGCACATCGCCAGCAGGCTGATGCCTTCGCCGACCTTCATCGCCTGGAACAGATCATCGAAGTGCGCCGGGTCGAAGCCGTTCTCTTCGATGTCCTTGAAGTCGAAGGTGCTCAGGTCGATTTCCACATCATCGAACGGCTCGTTGACCAGCGGATTGGCCAGCAGCGGGTGCACGACATTGGGCTTGGACTTGCCCGAGCGATTCTGTTTGGCCTTGGCTTTAGCCCGCTGGGCGCGTTTGTGCTGTTTATCCGGGGAGGCCATGGGGCGTGTTCCTTGTTCGGTGCAGCCATGTGCATGGCGCGAGATCATTGTGTGCACATTGTATTCAGTCTTGGCTGGGGGCGTTGGCTGTTGTGCCTGCTGCCAGACAAGGGAACTCGGGGTGTAGCCCTTCAGTACGCTGTATGGCGCAAACTAGAGCGGTCTGTGTCTTCCGTCAGTGCATGTGCACTGCTACGGTCCGGCTTCCTTCGATTGCCCGTGGCGGCCATTCCCGACCGCTGTCGGCGCGCGATTACTTATCGTGGATTGATACTGATGTCGCTGATCACACAACGCGTGGAGCTTGCGCGCAACGGCGCCAACGACAAGGTGATTTGTCGGATGCCGTCGGGGTGGGCCGTCATGGGTGACGTGCAGTTCCTGGAAGGGTACTGCCTGCTGTTGCCGGACCCGGTCGTACCCAGCCTGAACGACCTGAGTGCGGAGGCCAGGACGACCTATCTGCTCGATATGGCGCGCATCGGCGACGCGGTTCTGCAGGTGACCGGCGCCCTGCGCATGAACTACGAGATTCTCGGCAACTCCGAGCCCGAGCTGCACTGTCACATCTTCCCCCGCTACGCCAGCGAGCCGGACGACAAGCGCAGGATGCCCGCCTGGTTCTACGACTGGAAAGCTGCGCCGCCCTATGTCGAGGAGCTGCATGGCGAGTTGCGCAGGCGCATCGCCGAGGTGCTGAGCGCATCTGGCCCAGGCTAGGTGTGCCTGCCTCACGTTGGTCCGGAAACCGTCCGTCGGGTGAAACCCTGGCCCCGGTCGTGCTGTCTGCAGAGAGCCCGCGTGGAGGGCGCCAGCGATCCGGGAGCGACGCGATGCATCGATCACTACTTTGCCTGGGCGGCCTGTTGCTGCTGGCCGGCTGCAGCACCGATCAGGATGGCCCCTATCGGGCGCCGGGGGCCAACTACGACCTGTCGCACTGGAAGCTGACCCTGCCGGATGACGACGCCAGCGAGGTGGACAATGCCGAGCTGCGCGCCGGCTACGCCTCGCGCTACTTCCACCTGGCCGACAACGGCGCCATGGTCTTCGTCGCGCCGGCCGGCGCCGGCAGTACCAAGAACTCCGACTATCCACGTGCGGAGCTGCGCGAGCTGCTCGACCCCAGTGACGACAACCGCAACTGGAGCGGCGCCGGCTTCCACCAGCTCAAGGCCAGCGCCCGCGTGCTGCGCGCACCGAGCACGCAGAAGATCATCGTCGGGCAGATCCACGGCTTCGACGCGCGCCCGCTGATCAAGCTGCAGTGGCAGAAAGGCAAGCTTCGGGCGCTGATCAAGCGCCACCCCAAGGGCAGCAACGAGGACATCAGCCACATCTTCGCCACGCCGGTGGGCAACGACCTGTTCTCCTACAGCATCGAGGTGCGCGATGGCGTGCTGGCGGTGGAGGTTAACGGCGAGCGCATCGAGCACGACTTCTACCAGGCGGACCCGGCCTGGCGCGACGTGACCTACTACTTCAAGGCCGGCGCCTACGTGCAGGACGACGAGGAAGACGGGGACGAGGATGTCGGCGAGGTGCAGTTCACTCAGTTGAATGTGCGCCACGACTGAAGGGCGAGGTGCAATTCACCCAGTTGAACGTGCGAACAGGCGAGGCGCAGCTCAGCTTACGCCACGATTAGCCGTGGCGGACCCCGGCGGCTATCCTATGCGCCCGTTTCGACCGTCCAGGATCGCCCCATGAAAGCCCAGCTCCTCGAACTCATCACCCTGATCAGCTCCGGCTGCATGACCGACGAGGAGATCGCGCGTATCGCCGACGAGGCCGACCAGGCCTATGCCGATCCGGCGGCCTTCCTCGCTGCCAATCCGGACATCAACTACGACGACGATTTCCCCATCCCGCTGGGCGAGTGGGTGGTGGTTGGCAGCCTGCCGGAGACCGTGCTGTTCCAGGCCGACAGTTACGAAGATCTGCTGCAGCAGATCATCGATTCCTTCGGCCCGCAGGTGAGCTTCAACATCAAGCCCAAGCAGCTGCAGAAGGTCGAGCCGCTCAAGGCGCTCAACCGCATCCAGGTGCAGCTCTCGGCGCTGTACAAGGAGAAGGGCGGCTACGTGCTGGTGGACCTCAGCGAGCCGCTGGATGACGAACTGCAGTGCGTGCTGGTCTACACCAACGACCTGCCGCGAGTGCTGGAACTGGCGGTGGAAGTCGGCATCTACGCCGCGCCGGCCTATGAGGCGCTAAAGGCTAGTTCCGAGCAGGAGTGAGTGCGTCGGGCTGCGCGCAGGGTAGGGCGGTGAAGCCATACCTGGTGGCGGTCCTGTGCCATTCGGGCTGGCAGTGCAGGGCGTCGATGGCGGCATTCAGCGGCGCCAGCAGCTCGGCGGCGCCCCTGCCGACCAGGATACGTCGCTGAAAGTGGGCGACGCCGGGCACCGGGATGCCAATGAGGCGTTCGCCCAGCCCGGTCTTGCGGACCAGGTGGCGGTACATCAGATGGTTCATGTGGGTGAAGTCGCCACGTCCCGCGGCCACCATCTGCAGGGTCTGCAGCTCGCTGTTGAAGTCTTCGCGGCTTACTTGGCCGCTCGCCACCAGCTCATCGAGCAGCGGCAGGCGCTGGCCGCGTACGGCGAGCAGGCGCCTGCCTTGCAGCCAGTCGTTATCCAGCTGCGCGGGAGCCTGGGCGGCCCGCAGCACCAGCACGTTGTAGTCGTCTAACAGCGGCTTGCTCCACAGGTAGGTCTGCTGCTCGGCATCGTCGACGAAGCTGGGGCTGAGCAACATGACCAGGCCTTCGAAGCGCGCCGGCTGGTGCAGATACTGTTGCAGCAGACGCGCGCGCGGCAGGTTGCGTAGCTCGATATGGTATTGATCGGCCAGCAGCTGGTTGAGCTGCCCGACCATCTCCGGTACCAGGCCGCGCCTGGCGTCGATCAGAAAGGGGGCGGTCTCATAGGTATTGAAGGCCTGAACCGGTTCTGGCGAGGCTTGTGCGCAAGGTGGGGCGAGGAGTGCAAGCACGAGGGGCAGGCAGCGTAGCGATACGAAATGCGACATGCTGGGTCCTTGGAGATGCGTCACCTACAGCTATGACCAGCTCCGAGCATGGTGCGTTTAGCCGTACTTGTCGAACCTGCCCGTAACTGCTCGGCAGCATCCTGTCAGGGTGTGCAGCAAGATTTATCCACAGGGAGTCATCGTGATGAAACGTTCACTGATCGCCACTGCCGTTCTGCTCATGTCCGGCGCTGCGCAGGCCGGTATTCCGCAGCTCAATGCCACCTGCCCGGGCAATATCGAGGTGCATGCCGACGAGGGTGGCCCGATCTACCTGAACGGCAAGGAGGCCAGCCTGAAGAGGTTCAACGACAACTACTACGAGGCCAAGGGCGAGGGCGTGACCCTTTCCCTGAGCATCAACCCGGACGGCTCGCCGGCGTTGTCCTACACCGGCAAGCACGGCGCCAATGGCATCTGCCAGCTGGTCAAGGACTGACCGATCAGCGTAGCTGGGCGCCGGTCGTCAGCCCTGGCAGCAGATGGCCGCGTAGCGCGGCGAAATGCTCCGCCGAATCGCGGAAGAACGCCTGCGGCAGCACGCCATAGCGGCGTAGATCAATCTCGACTTGTGCCAGCCCGGCTTGCTCGGCCAGCTCGTAGGCGCGCATGCCTTTCTCGATGCGCTCGGCAGTGCTGGCGAAGTCGATGCGCGGGCGCAGCGCTACCCGGCGGATCAGTGGCCAGTCCAGCGCCGCCAGCGCACGCTCCACGGCCGGGCCGACGATGAATTCCTGCTCCCAGAGGAAGAACGCCTCGAACAGCTCGCTTCGCTCTGCCTGTGCCAGCGGCTCGCCGCGCGCCTGTGCGTGGTGGCAACGGTTCAGCGCGGCCAGCAGGCGTGGCTGCAGGTAGCGCTCGGCGCCGGGGTGGTCGCCGTGCAGTTTGCTGAAGTGGTAGGCGGTATAGGCCTCGACGCAGACCTGCCGGTTGATCTCGCGGAAGGCGTCGGCGAAGGCATGCAGCTGGCGCAGCTTGGCGCGGCGCTGGTCGGGCGAGAAGAGGAACTGGGCGGACAGTAGCGTGCCGACCTTCATCCCCAGGGCGAAGTAGCCGGCACCCCACAATGCGCCGTGGGCGGCGATCAGCGGGAAGACGTTGCGCCCGCCGGAGTCCTGGTAGAGGTGGTGGTAGACCGACGCGCGCTGGGCCAGGTCGGTGAGGGCGCCGGCCAGTAGCGTCGCCTCCTGGTGAATGTGTCGATGTTGCAGATCCAGGGTTAAGCCATCGCTATCCATGTGCAGGGCTCCGAGACGAATCTTCTGCCCTGAATCTAGGCGGAGTTCGTCCCGGCGGCCGCGTGGCAAATTGCCCCAGGGTTACAGGGTGAAACCGCCGTCGATGGGGATGATCGCGCCGGTCATGTAGGCGCCGGCGGTGCTGCACAGGGTGATGGCCAGTGCCGACATTTCTTCCTCGCGGCCCCAGCGCTTCATCGGGATCAGTGCGACGTCTGCGGCCAGGGCGGCTTCGTCGTTGGAGATGAAACGGGTCATCTTGCTCGGGAAGCGGCCGGGGGCGATCACGTTGACGTTGATGTGCTCGCTGACCAGCTCGCGAGCCAGGTTGCGCGACAGCTGGTGCAGCGCCGCCTTGCTCGGGCCGTAGGCGTAGGCTTCTTCGCTCATCGAGCTGATGCCGGCCACCGAGCCGATGTTGATGATGCGTGCCGGGCTGGCCTCGTTACCGGCCTTGCGCAGCAGCGGCAGCAGTTGCTGGATGCAGCTGAACACGGCGGTGACGTTGAGCTGCATGACCTTCTCCCAGCCCTTGACCGGGTAGCTCTCCAGCGGCGCGCCCCAGCTGGTACCGGCGTTGTTGACCAGGATGTCGAGGTGCTCGATGCGCTGGCCCAGCTCGGTTGCCAGGGCGCGCGCGCCTTCTTCGCCGGAGAGGTCGGCAGCCAGGCCGATGCACTCGCCGTAGACCGACAGCTCTTCGGCCGTCTGCAGGCAGGCGGCGCCGTCGCGGCCGCAGATGAAGACCCGTGCGCCGGCCTCGAGCAGGCCTTGGGCGATCATCCGGCCGATGCCGCGGCTGCCGCCGGTGACCAGGGCGGTGCGTCCGGCGAGACTGAAGTAGGAATGCATGGCTGGCTCCTTGGCCGATGGATAGGGCACCTACCCTAATCCGCCACGGCGCCCCTGGCGCCCGTTATTGCGGGCGCAAATGGTGCGGCCAAGCCCTGGCCTATGGCGCCGCCTCGGCCTGTTGCCAGCCACCACCGAGGGCCATGAACAGGCCGATCTGCGCCTGGGTCACCTGGCTCTCGCTGGCCGCCAGCTGTTCGTCGACGCCGGCCAGGGTGCGCTGGGCCTGCAGCTCGGCGAGGAAGTTCTCGCGGCCAGCCTGGTAGAAGACGTGGGTCTGTTCGGCGGCTCGGCGCGCCGAGCGTGCGGTGTCTTCCAGGGCGTCGCGCTGCTGCAGTGCGGCCTGGTAGTGGGCGAGGGCGGTCTGGGTCTCGCGCACGGCGCCCAGCACCACGCCGTCGAAGTGCGCCAGCGCCGCCTGGCTGCCGGCCTCAGCCTGCTGTACGCGAGCGCGGGCGCCGTTGCTGGGGATGCTCCAGTGGATCAGCGGGCCGAAGCCCCAGTGCTGGGTGGAGGCATCGCCCATGTCGTCGAGCACACCGATCAGCCCGGTGGAGGCGCCGAGGCTGATGTCCGGGTACAGCGCGGCGGTGGTCACGCCGATGCGCGCGGTGGCGGCGGCCAGCTGGCGTTCGGCCTGGCGCACGTCCGGACGGCGGGCGAGCAGGGCGGCGCCGTCGCCGACCGGCAGCGGCTGCAGCAGCGTCGGCAGGTGCGCACAGTCGGTGACGTCGCTCGGCAGTGCCTCGGCCGGCTGCGCGGTGAGCATGGCCAACTGGTAGACGCCTGCCTGGCGCGCGGCTTCATAGCGCGGCAGCACGGCGCGCAGGGACTTGAACTGGGTCTCCGAGCGGGTCACCTCGGTCTCGTTGCCACGCCCGGCGGCGTGCAGCTGGGCGGTCAGCTCCAGGCTCTGGCGCTGCAGGTCGAGCGAGTGCAGGGCCACGGCGCGCTCCTCGTTGGCAGCGCACACCTGGGCATAGGCGCCGACCACCCGGGCGACCACGTTGATCCGTGCCAGGTCAGCGGCGGCCTGGGTGGCGTCGGCCTCGGCGCGGGCGGTTTCCACGCCACGGCGCAGCTTGCCGAACAGGTCGAGCTGGTAGGACAGGCCGACGTTGAGGTTGGCGAAGTTGACCACCGGCACCTTCTGCATCAGCAGGAACTGCTGGCCGGCCACCTGCACGCGCTGCAGGTCGGCGTCCACGGCTTCGTGGACGTTGCCGAGGTCCTCGATCTCGCTGACCCGCGCAGCGGCGCGGCCGAGGTTGGCGGCGGCCACGCGCAGCTCGGTGTTGGCTGCCAGCGCCTGCTCGACCAGGCGTTCCAGGGCTGGCTCGTGGTACAGCCGCCACCAGTCGGCGGGGACCGGTGCGGAGACCACTTCGGCGCCGCCGTTCAACTCGCCGTGCAGGTCGGCGCGGTTGGCGGCGGCGTCCTGCGGCAGGTGGTAGTCGGGGCCGACCGTGGTGCAGGCGCCGAGGGCGAGGGCGGCGACGAGGGGCAGCAGGCGCAGGGTCATGGCTTCTGTCCGTCCTCGATGATGGACACGGTGGCGGTGCGCCCGGCGACCATGCGGAAGTCTTCCGGCACCTCGTCGAATAGGATGCGCACCGGCACGCGCTGGGCCAGGCGCACCCAGCTGAAGGCCGGGTTGACGTTGGGCAGCAGGTTGGCGCCGCTGGTGCGGTCGCGGTCCTCGATGGCGGCGGCGATGCTCTGCACGTGCCCGGTCAGGCGGCGCTCGTCGCCCATCACGCGGATGTCCACGGCCTGGCCGACATGGATGTGGCCGAGCTTGGTTTCCTCGAAATAGCCGTCGAGGTGGAAGGAGTCCTTGTCCACCACCGAGAGCACGTTGCGCCCGGCACTGACGAACTCGCCCACGCGCGGCGCGCGGTCGTTGAGGTAGCCGTCCACCGGGCTGCTGATCACCGTGCGCTCCAGGTTCAGGCGCGCGGTGCCCACCGCCGCCTCGGCCTCGGCCAGCGCCGCGCCGGCGCGCAGCACGGTGGATTCGCTTTCCTCGACGATCTCGCGCGCCACCAGCTTGCCTAGCGCACGGTTGCGCGCGGCCTCGCGCCTGGCCTGGGCCAGGGTCTCGCGGCGGTCGTCGCGCAGCGCCTCGGCCTGCTTGAGGGCGACCTGGAAACGCGCCTGGTCGATGACGAACAGCACCTGGCCACGGCTGACCGGCTGGTTGTCGTGGACCTCGACGCGGGCGATCAGCCCGGAGACGTCGGGTGCCACCTGGATCACGTCGACGCGGATATGGCCGTCGCGGGTCCAGGGGGCGAACAGGTAGTAGCTGACCATCTGCCAGATCAGCACGGCGGCGACGGCAACGGCGACCAGGGTGACCAGCAGGCGGGCGGAGGAGAGCGCGAGTCTTTTCATGAGTGCATCAGGATTCGGCTGAGGTGATCGAGGAGGCCCAGCAGGGCGGCGTACAGCGCGATGTTGAACAGCGCGCGGTGCCAGACCAGGCGGTAGACATGCAGGGTGTTGAGCAGCCGCTGCAGCGGCAGGTACAGCAGGTAGGCGAGCAGTGCCAGCACCAGGGCGGTGGGCAGGAACACGCCGAAGACATTGATATCGCCGATCACAGTGCGGCTCCGTCGAGGCCCTGGGGCAGAGGTTGTTCGTGGTACACGGCCGGCGCAGCGAGGGCCGGCGGTTGCAGCGCGGTGGCCAGGCCGCCGAGGGCGTGCAGCACGGCCAGTGCGGCTTCCTCACACTGCGGCGCGCTGGCGGTCGTGGCCAGGCGTGCACGCTCGATCAGCTGCAGCAGCGAGGGCGCCACCGGCTGCGCGCTGCCGGCACGCAGGTTGCGGCGGAAGTGCCGGCCGACGCCACGCACCACCAGTTGCAGTGGGCGCTGCGCTTCGCTCGGCAGGCGCGCCTGGTGGGCCTTGATGTCGAGCAGGTTGTAGGCGATGCGCAGGTCGCGCTCGGCCTCGCCGCTGTCCTGGCCGCTGAGGTTGAGGCGCGGCAGGTGCTGGGCGAAGCGGTCAAGCAGGCGCCCGGCCAGGCGGCGCTGTTCGACCAGGGTGTCGGCATGGCTCATCGCGCCGAGGTCCTGCCAGCTGGAACGGGTCATGCGCCGCGCCAGCAGCTCGGCTCCGAATGGGCGGAACACCAGGGTCCAGAGGAAAGCGAAGAGCAGGCCGATGGGCCCGGCCAGGTTGCTGTTGAGGAACACCAGGAAGTCGGCCTGGTAGGCGCCCTGGATGCTGATGAAGGTGGCGGTGTTGACCGCGATCAGCAGGGTCGGCAGGTAGAAGCGCGGTTGCACGGTGAGGGTGCCGACGCAGATGAACGGCCCGGCGAAGGCCAGCACCAGCAGCGGGAAATCGTGCACGTTGGGCAGCACGAGGAACAGGTAGAGGCTGGCCAGCATCACGCTGAAGCAGGTCCAGATGAAGAAGCGCTTGATCTGCGCGGCCGGCTCGTCGAGCGTGGCGAAGAAGCAGCAGGCCACGGCGGCGAGCACCACGGCGCTGGCGCCATCGGTCCAGCCCAGCCAGATCCACAGCTGCGCGGCGATGAAGATACCGAGGACGATGTAGGCGGTGGAATACAGCATCAGCCCGCGGTCATAGAAGCGCGCGCCGTTGCCCAGATGCCAGTGGCGGTACACCGAGGTCCAGGGGCTGTGGTCGTCACTGCTCAGACGCTGCTGCAGGCTGCGGCAGTCCTGCCACAGGTCGAGCCATTGGCGCAGGCGATAGAGGGCATTGGCCAGCAGGCTCTGCTCGGCTTCGACCAGGAGTACCGGGTCCGGTTGCAGGGTTTGCAGCGCTTGCTGCAGTTCGCTGCGACCGGCCTCGTCGGCACCCTCGCGCAGCCAGGCCTCGGCGCGGCGCAGCAGTGGCGCCAGGTGGGCGGCCTGCTGGGGTGCGCGTTGGTGCAGCACGTCCAGGGCGTCGTGCAGGCTGTCCACCGCTGGCAGCAGCAGGGCCATGCGCTCGCGCAGCTCGCGGGCGTTGCGTACCACGCGTGGGTGGGCGCCCTCGTGGGGCAGCTGGCCGATCATCAGTTCCAGGCCGTTGAAGGTGGTGACCATGGCTGCGCGCAGGCGCGCCAGATCGCCCAGCTCGCGCTGGCGCTGCAGCTGCAGGGCGCAGTAGTCGCGGGCATCGCCGAACCAGCGGCGGGCGCTGTCGGCGAGTACCGGGGCCAGGCGGCTGGGCCAGAACAGGCTGGTGACCACGGCGGCGCAGACGATGCCCAGGCTGATCTCGAGGAAGCGCGAGTAGGCCAGGTCGAACACCGCCTGCGGGTTGTCCACTACCGGCAGGGCGATCATCGGCATGGTGTAGCCGGCCAGCATCAGCGCGTAGTTGTCGGCGGTGCGTACGTGCATGGAGAGCAACAGCATGCTGCCGGTCCATAGCGCCACCACCAGGCACAGCAGCAGCGGCGCCTGGGCCAGCAGCGGCACGAAGAACACTGCGGCGCTGGCGCCGAGCAGGGTACCCAGTGCGCGGTACAGCGCCTTGGAACTGGTCGGGCCGACGAAGGGGTTGGCGACGATGTACACCGTGGCCATCGCCCAGTAGGGCCGCGGCAGCTGCATGTACAGGGCGATGTACAGCGCCAGCATCGAGGCGGCGAATACCTTGAGCGAGTAGAACCAGTCGCGAGCGGGAGGCAGGCTGAGCATCAGTCAGGCCTGCGGGGTGAACTGTTCGAGCGCGCTGAACACGCGCAGCGCCGCGTGCAGGTCGGCCTCGGGCAGATGGCCGAGGGCCCGACTGCGCAGGCTGCGCAACTCGACTTCCAGCCGGGTGCTGAGCGTGCGTCCGGTGGGGGTGACGCTGAGCAGCTTGGCGCGGCGGTCGGCCGGGTCCTCGGCGCGTTCGATCAGCCCGGCCTGGCACAGCTGATCGAGCAGGCGCACCAGCGACGGCCCCTCGATGCCCACGGCCTGGGCCAGCTGGACCTGGCGCACACCGTCGCCGAGGCGGCCGATGAGCAGCAGTGGCATGCAGCAGGCTTCGCTGATGCCGAAATGCGCCAGCGCCTGCTGGCAGGTACGGCGCCAGATTCGACCGCTGCTGACCAGACGGCTGCTGACCTGTTGCTGGAGAGTTGCGATGGGCATGATAAAGAATGCAGGCTATCTATTAGCATGCTATCTAATCATTCGATCCCTGCTCGGACAAGGTGCGTTTCGCGCAACACTGAGTTGCCGATCAGCGCTTTGCTTGTTGCCGTAGTGGTACCAACAGGGCGTTCAGACCGTTGTGATCGATCTCGTGCATCAGTGCGAGCAGGCGGCCCAATTCGCCCTTGGGAAAGCCCTGGCGGGCGAACCAGCCCAGGTAGTTGCCGGGCAGATCGGCGATCAGGCGGCCCTGATACTTGCCGTAGGGCATGCTGCGGGTGACCAGCAGGAGGAGGTCGTCGGGATTCATGGCGCGGCGTACGGGATGGCGACGGGGCGGGCAGGATAACCCGGTGGCGGCACTGTACGGCTACTGTTGTGGTCAGCTGTACCCCTGTGCCGCGGGCACGGCGCGTTCTAATCGTCCTCTTTACTCGTGAAGCGGAGTTGCCCCGATGGCCCCCAAGGATCTGTTACTGGCGCTGGTGGTGATCGTCGCCTGGGGCCTCAACTTCGTGGTCATCCGTGTCGGCCTCGACGGCTTGCCACCGATGCTGCTCGGCGCCTTGCGTTTCGTCCTGGCGGCGCTGCCGGTGTTCTTCGTGCGCCGGCCCAACCTGCCGTGGCGCTGGCTGATCGCCTACGGCGCGACCATTTCCCTTGGCCAGTTCGTGTTCCTCTTCCAGGCCATGGCCAGTGGTATGCCGGCCGGCCTTGCCTCGCTGGTACTGCAGTCGCAGGCCTTCTTCACCCTGGCCTTCGCTGCGCTGTTCCTCGGTGAGCGCATGCGCGGCGCCAGTCTGCTCGGCCTGCTGATCGCCGGCGGCGGCCTGCTGCTGATCGGCCTGCAGACCGGTCACGCCACCACGCTGCTGGGCATCGTGCTGACCCTGATCGCCGCGTCGATGTGGGCAATGGGCAACGTGCTCACCCGCAAGTTCGGCAAGGTCAACCTGATGGGCCTGGTGATCTGGGGCAGCCTGATTCCGCCGATTCCGTTCTTCCTCCTGTCGCTGTGGCTGGAAGGACCGCAGCGCATCGAACACGCACTGCTCAACATCGGTATGAGTTCGGTGCTGGCCCTGCTGTACCTGGCGCTGGTTGCCACGCTGCTCGGCTACGGCCTGTGGAGTCGCCTGCTGTCGCGCTACCCGGCCGGGCAGGTGGCGCCGTTCTCGCTGCTGGTGCCGGTGGTCGGGCTGAGCAGTTCGGCGGTGCTACTGGGCGAACGCCTCAGCACGCTGCAGTGGGCTGGCGCCGGGCTGGTGATGCTCGGCCTGCTGGTCAACGTGTTTGGCGGCAAGCTCTGGCAGCGCTTGCAGGGCGCACAGGCCGCCTAGCCGAAGCACTCGCCGACGCGCTAGGCTGCGGGCCAACCGGCAAGGAGCGAGTGCGTTGGATTTCAAGACGAAGATTTCCCTGCGCCGTGCCCGCGATGGCGGCACGGTGCCCGAGGTAGGCGACGAGGCCTGGCTGTTTGAGCTCACCGAGCGCCTGGAGAGCGACCGCGGGCGCATCCTCAACTCGGCGGCGCTGCGCCGCCTGCAGCAGAAGACCCAGGTGTTCCCGCTGGAGCGCAACGCCGCGGTGCGCAGCCGCCTGACCCACTCGCTGGAAGTGCAGCAGGTCGGTCGCCACATCGTTCGCACGCTGTTCCACAAGCTCGGTCCACGCGCCGCCGAGTATGGCCTGGACGGCATGGAGCGGGTGCTGGAGACGCTGGTGGAAATGGCCTGCCTGAGCCACGACATCGGCAACCCGCCATTCGGCCACTTCGGCGAATTCGCCATCGGCGACTGGTGTGCGCGGCATCTCGACACATTGTTTACCACTGCCGTGCCGCAGGCCGACGCCGAGCTGCGACAGCGCATGCTGCGTGACCTCAACAGCTTCGAGGGCAATGCCCAGGCCATTCGCCTGGTGCATCGCCTGCACGACATGAACCTGACCTACAGCCAGGCCGCGTGCATGCTCAAGTACGTGCGTGCGGCGCACCAGCCGAAGCCGGAGAAGGGCAGCGCCGGCGCCTACCTGCGCAAGAAGCCCGGCTTCTACCTGAGCGAGGAAGGCTTCGTCACCCTGCTGTGGCAGACGCTGGGCATGGCGCCGCAGACCCGCTATCCGCTGGTCTACGTGATGGAGGCGGCGGACGACATCTCCTACTGCCTGGCCGACCTGGAGGACGCGGTGGTCAAGGGCATCCTCGACCTGCCGCGCCTGTGCACGCTGCTGCGCGACACCTTCGCCCGCTTCAAACCGCTGGACACGGCGATCGACACGCGCGGGCGCAGCTTCGCCGAATTGCTGGACGACGCCTGGCTGCGCGCCGATGCCGAGCCGGTGGACAAGGTTGGGCAGTTCTTCATCCGCCTGCGCGTGAACCTGATCCACCCGCTGGTGCAGCACGCCGCCGGGCAGTTCATCGAACAGTTCGATGCGGTGCATGCCGGCACCCTCGACCGCGCGCTGCTGGAAGACGACAGCCCGGCCTGCGCTGTGGTGCAGACCTTCAAGACGGTGGGCGCCGAACAGGTGTTCTGCCATCGCGAAGTGGAGACCCTGCAGCTGCGCGGCCTGCGCATCCTGCAGGGGCTGCTGGAGGGTTACGGTGTGCTGCTGGGCCAGAGCGGCGCGGACTTCCAGGCGTTGCTGTCCGGCAAGGGCCGCGCCGACCAGCGCATGCTGCTGCGCCGTCTGCCCACCCACCTGCTCAGTGCCTATCGCCAGGCGCTGACCGAGCACGACGGCGAGGACGCGCCGGCCTGGGAGTTCTACCACCGCACGCGCCTGCTCCTGGACTTCGTCAGCGGCCTGACCGACCAGCTGGCCGAGGACGAGTTCGCAGTGCTCAGCGCCCAGTAATCGCCGGCATAAAAAAGCCGGGCTTCCTCGCGGGAGCCCGGCTTTTTCGTTGCTACGTACTGATCAGCTGGTGCGGATCAGGTGGTCGAAGGCGGACAGCGATGCCTTGGAGCCTTCGCCGACGGCGATGACGATCTGCTTGTACGGCACGGTGGTCACGTCACCGGCAGCGAACACGCCGGGGATGTTGGTGGCGCCCTTGGCGTCGACGATGATCTCGCCGAAGCGGTTGAGCTCCAAGGTGCCCTTGAGCCAGTCGCTGTTCGGCAGCAGGCCGATCTGCACGAAGATGCCTTCCAGCTCGACGGTATGTACCGCGTCGCTGCTGCGATCCTTGTAGGTCAGGCCGGTGACCTTCTGGCCGTCGCCGACCACTGCGGTGGTCTGCGCGCTCTTGATCACGGTGACGTTCGGCAGGCTGTACAGCTTGTTCTGCAGCACGGCGTCGGCACGCAGGGTGTCGGCGAATTCGAGCAGGGTGACGTGGGCGACGATGCCGGCCAGGTCGATGGCCGCCTCGACGCCGGAGTTACCGCCGCCGATTACCGCTACACGCTTGCCCTTGAACAGCGGGCCGTCGCAGTGCGGGCAGAAGCACACGCCCTTGGCCTTGTATTCCTGCTCGCCGGGTACGCCCATCTCTCTCCAGCGGGCGCCGGTGGAGAGGATCACGGTCTTGGCCTTGAGCGAGGCGCCATTTTCGAACTTCACTTCGTGCGGGCCACCTTCGGCACTGGCCGGAACCAGGGCGGAGGCGCGTTGCAGGTTCATGATGTCGACTTCGTACTGGCGCACGTGCTCTTCCAGGGCGCGGGCCAGTTTCGGGCCTTCGGTCTCCTGCACCGAGATGAAGTTCTCGATGGCCATGGTGTCCAGTACCTGGCCGCCGAAGCGCTCGGCTGCCACGCCAGTGCGGATGCCTTTACGCGCGGCGTAGATGGCCGCTGCGGCGCCAGCCGGGCCACCGCCCACTACCAGCACGTCGAAGGCGTCCTTGGCGTTCATCTTCTCGGCGTCGCGGTTGCCGGCCTGGGTGTCGATCTTGGCGAGGATTTCCTTCACCTCCATGCGACCCGAGGCGAAGACTTCACCGTTCAGGTAGATGCTCGGCACCGCCATGATCTGGCGACGCTCGACTTCTTCCTGGAACAGCGCGCCGTCGATGGACACGTTGCGGATGTTGGGGTTGAGCACGGCCATCAGGTTCAGCGCCTGGACCACGTCCGGGCAGTTCTGGCAGGACAGCGAGAAGTAGGTTTCGAACTCGAAACGGCCTTCGATGCTCTTGATCTGCTCGATGGTTTCCGCGTCCAGCTTGGACGGGTGGCCGCCGACCTGCAGCAGGGCCAGTACCAGCGAGGTGAATTCGTGGCCCATGGGGATGCCGGCGAAGGTAACGCCGATATCCGCACCCGGGCGGTTGAGCGAGAACGACGGACGACGTGCGTCGTTGCCATCGGTCTTGAGGGTGATCTTGTCGGTCAGGCCGACGATGTCTTTGAGCAGTCCGAGCAGTTCCTGAGACTTCTCGCCGTCATCGAGGCTGGCGACGATCTCGAACGGCTGGGTGACCTTCTCGAGGTAGGCCTTCAACTGGGTTTGCAGATTGGCGTCCAACATGACGGGAATCCTCTAGCGAATAGCGAATTTCGGACAAACAAACGCCCGGACGGATCGCGCCCGGGCGTTCGGGCACTTGCGGCTGGGTTTCAGCCGGCGAAGCGCAAGGCGGGGTGGGGCCTATGCGGCCCCGGGCAGATCTTAGATCTTGCCGACCAGGTCCAGGGACGGAGCCAGGGTCTTCTCGCCTTCTTTCCACTTGGCCGGGCAAACCTGGCCCGGGTTAGCGGCGGTGTACTGAGCGGCTTTCAGCTTGCGCAGGGTCTCGGAGACGTCGCGAGCGATTTCGTTGGAGTGGATTTCCAGGGTCTTGATCACGCCTTCCGGGTTGATCACGAAGGTGCCACGCAGCGCCAGACCTTCTTCAGCGATGTGCACGCCGAAAGCGTTGGTCAGCTGGTGGGTCGGATCGCCGATCAGCGGGAACTGAGCCTTGCCAACGGCCGGGGAGGTTTCGTGCCATACCTTGTGCGAGAAGTGGGTGTCGGTGGTGACGATGTACACCTCGGCACCGGCCTTCTGGAACTCGGCGTAGTTGTTGGCGGCGTCTTCGATTTCGGTCGGGCAGTTGAAGGTGAAGGCAGCCGGCATGAAGATCAGCACGGACCACTTGCCTTTCAGGCTCTGCTCGGTGACCTGGATGAACTCGCCATTGTGGAAGGCGTTGGCGGTAAAGGGTTGAACCTGGGTGTTGATCAGGGACATGAGAGAACTCCTGTTGGGGTTTGGAAACTTGATGCTGCGCATACTAACCGCATCAGCTGTAATCGCTAAATTGAATGAAGGCATCAAAACGATTGAGTCGGTCTATGTACCGTCATCTTAAAAGTGGCAGTTATCTATGACAGTCAGCGGGCGATTTGTAGTTGTGGGTGCTGCTGACGGTATTGCTCGAAGATGAACTGGCGGATGCGCTCGGCGTGTTCGCTGTGCTGCATCTGCAGGCCGTAGGCCGCGCGGTGGCGTCCGATACGGCGGATACGCTGGCCCTTGATGGGCAGGCTCTCGAAGCCCGGCAGGGGTAGCCAGAGGCTGAAGCGCTCCGGCGGTTCGAGCATCGGCGAGCCGACTACCAGGCTGTCCGGGGCGATCTCGTAGACCAGCAGGGCGCTGTCTTCGCCGTGCTTGTCACGCAGCACCAGCGGTTCGTCCAGCTCGAGGCGCCAGGGGCGGCGCACCTGGCCGTCCTCGAAGATGCTCGGTGCGCCCATTTCCAGCAGCAGCCCGTGCAACTCGTCGTCGACCATCTGAAGGGGGAAGGTCATCCTGCAGTTGTCCACCTGCGCTTCCAGGCTCAACTTGGCATGGCCGCCGAGGCGGGCGAGCAGGGCGTTGGCCAACGGGCCGCCATCTACCTTGAATGCCGGGATCGACAGTGGCTTGCCGATCAGCTGGCTGCTGAATACTTCACGGATGAAGTCCAGCTCCTCGCTGGACAGGGTCGGCTGCTCGGACATGATGCCCTCCAAGGGGCTGTGCACTGTGGCCGAAAGCAAGAAATGCGCCTGTCCCTGAGCACTGGCGACCACCAGTGTGGGACGGCCGGCGGGGCGGTGAGTTCCCCGTCGGGCGACATACGGCATAATGCGCGGCGTTTTTTCCCGATCTCTGGAGTGCCACATGAAAGTCGCCATCCTCTCTGGTTCCGTCTATGGGGCTGCCGAAGACGTTGCCCGAGTTGCCGTACAGACGCTGGAAGGCGCCGGCTACGAGGCCTGGCACAAGCCCGGCGTGGCGCTCGAGGAGGTGCTGGCCTTCGCCCCCGAGGCGATTCTGGTGGTGACCTCCACCACTGGCATGGGCGAGCTGCCCGGCAATCTGCAGAACCTCTACTACGCGCTGCGCGACCGTTTCCCGGCCTGGAGCGGCCTGCCCGGCGCGGTGATCGCCCTGGGCGACTCCAGCTACGACGTGTTCTGTGGCGGCGGTGAGCAGATGCGCGAGCTGCTGCTGGAGCTGGGCGTACGCGAGGCGCTGCCGATGCTGCGCCTGGATGCCAGCGAGACCGTCACCCCGGACAGCGATGCCAAGCCCTGGCTGGCTGAGCTGGCGCAAGCGCTGAAAGGCTGATGCACCCGCGCGCCGCCGAGCTGATCCGCGAGCTGCAGCTGGCCGCCCATCCCGAGGGCGGCTACTACCGGCGGCTGTTCACCTCGGCGCTGCGTGATGGCGATGGCCGCGCCGCGTCCAGCGCCATCCTGTTCCTGCTGCCGGGCTGCGCGGTCAGCCGTTGGCATCGCATCGATGCCGACGAACTCTGGCATTTCCATGAGGGCGCACCGCTCGAACTGCTGATCGGCGAGACGCCGGATGCCGTGCGTCGTGAGGTGCTAGGCCCGGTGGCGGCGCAGCAGCTGCCGCAACGCGTGGTGCCGGCGCAGGCCTGGCAGGCCGCGCGCAGCCTGGGCGATTTCACCCTGGTCGGCTGCACGGTGGCGCCGGAGTTCCGCTTCGAGAACTTCCGCCTGCTCGCCGACGATCCGGCCGCGCAGGCCGCCTGGCCGCTGCTGAGTGGCGACTACTCCGAGCTGCTCTGATCCTGCTCCGCCAGGAGGTCGAGCCAGGCCTGTGCCGCGCGTGACAGGTAAGCGCCGCGGCGCCAGATGAAGGCGATGTCCCAGCGCAGGTTCGACTCGCGCAGCGCCACGCGCACCACGCCCGGCCGTTCCAGCTCGCGCGCCACGATGCGCGGCAGCAGCACCACGCCCTGACCGGCCGCCACCAGCGCGACGAGGAAGTCCGCCTGGCCGCTGCGCCCGCCTTCCAGCGGAGTGAAGCCGGCCTCCTGGCAGGCACGCAGCAAGCGGTCGTTGAGGGTGAAGCTCTGCTGGTAGAGCAGGAAGGGCGTGTCGGCCAGCTCCTGCAGACTCACGCCGCTGGCCCCGGCCAGTGCGTGCGCGGCCGGCAGCAGCACGTCCAGCGGCTCGTTGCAGAACGGCTGGCTGGCGAAGGCCGGGTCATCCGGCTGCAGGCCGGCGCCCAGCTCCAGCTCGCCGCTCAGCACCAACTGCTCGACCAGCTTGCTGCCGCCTTCCTGCAGGTGCACGACGATGTTCGGGTAGCGCCGCCGGTACTCGGCAAACAGCCCGGCGAACAGCGCATCGCTGCCCAGCAGCGGCAGGCCCAGGCGCAGCTCGCCGCGTTCCAGCTGGCCGAGGTCGTCAAGCTCGCGCAGCAGCTCCTGGCGCAGGCGCAGGAAGTCTTCGGCGCGGCGCTGCACCACGCGGCCGGCGTCGGTCAGGCGCAGGTGCGGGCCGCTGCGTTCGAGCAGCTGCACGCCGAGGCGCTGTTCCAGCTGGGCGACCTGCTTGCTGATCGCCGACTGGCTGGCATGCAGCACGCCGGCGGCCTGGGTGAAACCGCCCTGGCGCACCACTTCGGCGAAGGCGCGTAGCTGTTTGAATTCCATTCTGGAATGCCTTTCATTCGAACAATTCGCTTTTGGGATGATAGGCCCGCGCTTAACCTGCTTGCCAGTGCAAGAGGGTTTTCGCCGTGAATCGCGCGCGTGTGGGTCATCTGTTTCGTCTGGGCGCCGAGCTGGCCGTGCTGCTCGGCCTGTACCTGCTCGGCTGCCAGTTGGCTGCCTGGCTGGGCTGGCCGATTCCCGGCGGGGTCATCGGCCTGGGCCTGTTGCTGGCCGCCTTCGCCAGCGGGCGAGTGGACCCGGCCGCCCTGCAGTTAGGCGCCGGCCTGCTGCTGGCGGAGATGCTGCTGTTCTTTATCCCGGCGCTGATGAGCCTGCTCGACTATGGCGCACTGCTGCGCGAGGAGGGCGGGCGGATCATGCTGGTGATCGGCAGCAGCACCTTGCTGGTGATGCTGACCACGGCGCTGACCGTGGAGGCCATGTGCCGCTGGAGGATGCGCCGTGAACCTTGAGCCCATGCCGCTGTTCTGGCTGGGTCTGACCCTGGCCGCCTACCTGTTCAGCCGCTGGGCCTACCGGCGCAGCGGGCGCTACCTGCTGTCGCCGCTGCTGCTGGTGCCCGCAGTGTTGCTGGCGGTGGCCGTGCCGCTGCATACCGATTACGCCGAGTACTCCAGCAACACCCACCTGCTGATGTCGCTGCTCGGCCCGGCCACCGTGGCCTTCGCCGTACCGATCTGGCAGCAGCGCGCGCTGCTCGCCCGGCACTGGCCGGCGCTGCTACTGGGCATGCTGGCCGGCAGCGCGGTGGCCATCGCCAGTTCCTGGTGGCTGACCAATGCCCTGGCGCTGGACGGCGAGGTCAGCCGCTCGCTGGTGCCGCGTTCGATCACCACGCCGTTTGCCATGCCGGTGGCGCAGAGCCTGGGCGGCGTGCCGGAGCTGGCGGCGATCTTCGTCATGCTCACCGGCACCTTCGGCGCCCTGGTTGGCGGCCTGCTGCTGAAGTGGCTGCCCCTGCGCACGGCACTGGCGCGTGGCGCGCTGTTCGGCGTCGGCGCCCACGGCGCCGGAGTGGCGCGGGCCCAGGAAGTGGGGAGCGAGGAGGGCACAGTGGCTGGCCTGGTGATGGTGCTGATGGGGTTGCTCAACCTGTTCGCCGCGCCGCTGCTGCTGATCCTGTTGTGACCCGTGAGAACCTGCTTACGATCTCCTGGCTGTCGGCCATACGGCGTTAAAAGTGGCCTCAAAATGCTCATTTACACCTCGTAAACTGCGCTTTTTCGGCCACTTTTGCCTTGTCTGGCTCTAATCCAGAAGATCGTAAGCAGGCTCTAAGGCCACTGCGCTGGCCCGCAAGGCGACTGGTGAGGCGGGCGTCGCTCGCTAGACTCCTCGGCACAACAACAAGTGCCGAGGTGATTGCCATGAACGCTCCACTCAAGCTGCCCAATGTGAAGGACCAGGTTTCCGCCGCCGAATGGCAGGCGCGTGTCGATCTTGCCGCCTGCTACCGGCTGATCGCCCTGTACGGCTGGGACGACCTGATCTTCACCCACATCTCGGCCAAGGTGCCGGGCACCGAGGACTTCCTGATCAACCCCTACGGGTTGATGTTCCACGAGATCACCGCCTCCAGCCTGGTGAAGGTCGACCTGGCCGGCAAGAAGCTGATGGACGGCCCGTTCGACATCAACCCGGCCGGCTACACCATCCACAGCGCGGTGCATGAAGTCCGCCACGACGTCGGCTGCGTGCTGCACATCCACACCGCTGCCGGCATCGCCGTATCGGCACAGAAGGGCGGCCTGCTGCCGCTGTCGCAGCAGTCGCTGTTCGTCCTGGCCAGCCTGGCCTACCACGGCTACGAAGGCGTGGCGCTGAACCACGACGAGAAGTCGCGCCTGCAGCACGACCTGGGCGACAAGAACTTCATGATCCTGCCCAACCACGGCCTGCTCACCGCCTTCGGCAGCATCGCCGATGCCTTCCTCGGCATGTTCACCCTGCAGCGCGCCTGCGAGATCCAGGTGATGGCGCAGAGCGGCGGTGGCGAGCTGATCCACATTCCGCAGCAGATCCTCGACGGCGCGCGAGCGATGATCGCCGGCGTGATGAAGAGCCCGCAGGGCATGGGCGGCGCGCTGCCGTGGCCGGCGCTGCTGCGCAAACTCGACGCACAGATGCCGGGCTACGACCAGTGACGGCCCTGCCGGGCATTGCCCTGGCCGACTGGCGGGCGCAGGGGCGCGGCTTCAGCTTCAACGGCCAGGCCATCCGTTACTGGGTGGCGGGCGAGGGCGAGCCGCTGCTGCTGATCCACGGTTTCCCCACCGCCAGCTGGGACTGGCACTACCTGTGGCAGCCGTTGGCGCAGAAGTACCGCGTCATCGCCTGCGACATGCTCGGCTTCGGCTACTCGGCCAAGCCGCGTGGCCATCGCTACAGCCTGCTGGAACAGGCCGATCTGCAGCAGGCGCTGCTGGCGCATCTGGGCATCGCCGAACCGGTGCATGTGCTCGCGCATGACTACGGCGACAGCGTGGCCCAAGAGTTGGTGGCGCGGCACCAGGAGGGGCGTATCCGCCTGGCCAGTTGCGTGTTCCTCAACGGCGGCCTGTTCCCCGAGACGCACCGCCCGGTGCTGATGCAGAAATTGCTGCTCAGCCCACTGGGGCCGCTGCTGGGCGGGTTGTTCTCGCGCGCCAAGCTCAAGGCCAACCTGAACAAGGTGTTCGGCGCGCAGACGCCGCCCAGCGAGAGTGAGCTGGATGCCTTCTGGGAGCTGATTGCGCACAACGACGGACCCAAGGTGATGCACCTGCTGATCCGCTACATCCTCGATCGCCGGGTCAACCGCGAGCGCTGGGTGGCGGCCATGCAGGAGACTGCGGTGCCCATGCGGGTGATCGACGGCGCCGTCGACCCGATTTCCGGGGCGCACATGGTCGAGCGCTATCGTGAGCTGATCGAGAGCCCGGACACGGTTTTGCTGCCGGCCATAGGCCACTATCCGCAGACCGAGGCACCCGCAGAGGTGCTCGCTCACTATCTGGAATTCCGTGAACGCTGGGAGGCGAAGGCATGCAAAGACGCACTCTGTTGAAAGGTGCCGCCGTAGGCGGTGCCGTGGCCTTGGGCGCCGGCTTCTGGGCGCTGCCCAGCGGCGCGGCGCCGGCAGCGCTGAGCCTGGATGGCGCGCGCATGGTGCTGGACGGTTTCAAGGGCAAGGCCCTGGCCAGCATCAAGGGCTGGACCCCGACCGAGGTGTTCAACCACTGCGCGCAGAGCATCGAGTACTCGCTGGATGGCTACCCCGAGCTGAAGCCGGGCTGGTTCCGCCACAGCGTCGGCCCGGCCGCCTTCGCCGTGTTCAGCGCCCGTGGCGCCATGCGTCATCCGCTGACCGAAGCCATCCCCGGCGCCGCGCCGCTGGCCGAGCCGTCCAACCAGGAAGCCGCCCTGCAGCGCCTGCAGGCCGCCTTCGAGCGCTTCGCCGCGCACACCGGCGAGCTGCAGCCGCACTTCGCCTACGGCGCCCTCGATCATGAGGAATACGCCCAGGCCCATGTGATGCACCTGTACAACCACCTGAGCCTGATCCAGCCAGCCTGATCCCGCTTCAGCGCGCCGGCGCGGGCCGTTGCGCTGGCCTACCGCTGATCCATCGACTCGAACATCTCGTGCGGCACGGCAGTCGTTTTCTGGGAATGCACTGACTTCTCAAGGTGACTCCCATGAACCGACTCTCACTCCCCGCACTGCTGCTCGGTGGCCTGCTGGCCGGCGCTGGCCTGCCGGCCCTGGCCGAGACCGATGGCACCGATTCCACCGGCCCGACCGTGCCCGGCCCTAGCTCGCCGACCCCGCCGGACATTCCCGCCGGCAATCCGCCTACCGGCGTCGATCCCGGCATGGGCAGTCCCGGAAACCCAGGCTCGCCTGGCTCGCCAGGTGGCCTGCCGCAAGGTGGCAGCCAGCCGGGAACCGGCACCAATAACGGTGGCCTGGGCAACGGCACAAACAATGGCAGCGGTACGGGTACAGGTACCGTTCCGGGCAACAGCGCTCCGCAAGGTGGCACCACGGGCGGCAGTGACGGTGGCACTACCGGCGGCAGCACTGGCGGCGCGACTGGTGGCTCGACGGGGGGCAGTACAGGAGGTGCCACCGGAGGTTCGACTGGTGGCGCCACCGGCGGCAGCCAGTAGCCGGTGCGCATAAGGTCACATTATCGGCCGCCATTCAGGTAGGCCGCGCGTCCTGTACAGCGCATGGCAACTGCCGGAAAATCCGGGCCTTTGTTGACTGCTTAGGAGCCCGTTCATGAGCGATGCCATCCGTTTCGAAGACAAGGTCGTGGTAGTCACCGGTGCCGGTGGTGGTCTGGGGCGTGCCCACGCGCTGCTGTTCGCCCAGCATGGCGCCAAGGTGGTGGTTAACGACCTGGGTGGCAGCACCCATGGTGAGGGCGCCAACGCCTCCGCCGCCGACAAGGTGGTCGCCGAGATCAAGGCCCTGGGCGGCGATGCCGTGGCCAACCATGACTCGGTGACCGATGGAGGCAAGATCGTGCAGTGCGCGCTGGACAGCTTCGGTCGCATCGATGTGGTGGTGAACAACGCCGGCATCCTGCGCGACAAGTCCTTCGTCAAGATGGAGGATGCCGACTGGGAGCTGGTCTACAAGGTCCACGTCGAAGGCGCCTACAAGGTGACCCACGCCGCCTGGCCGCACCTGCGCGAGCAGAACTTTGGCCGGGTGATCTTCACCGCGTCCACCTCGGGTATCTACGGCAACTTCGGCCAGTCCAACTACGGCATGGCTAAGCTCGGCCTGTACGGCCTGACCCGCACCCTGGCCATCGAGGGCCGCAAGAACAACGTGCTGGTCAACGCCATCGCCCCCACGGGCGGCACCCGCATGACCGAGGGCCTGATCCCGCCGCAGGTGTTCGAGCAGCTCAAGCCGGAACTGGTCAGCCCGCTGGTGGTGTACCTCGGCAGCGACCAGTGCAAGGACACCGGCGGCCTCTACGAGGTCGGCGGCGGCTGGGTCGGCAAGGTGCGCTGGGAGCGCAGCCTGGGTGCCGGCTTCAACCCGAAGGCCGGCTTCAGCCCGGAAGACGTGGCAGCCAGCTGGAAGCAGATCGGCGACTTCGAGGGTGCCGTACACCCGGACGACAACGTCACCGCACTGCGCGAGATGATGGCCAACCTGCAGAAATACGTGGGCTGATCCGCCAGCGATCCGGGGGATTCGGCCAGCGGGCTGCAATCGACCCCGAGCAGGTTTAAGTTGAAGGCCGGCAGCGATGCCGGCCTTTTTCTTTGCCTGGAGAATGCTATGAGCGTGCGCGTGGAACGCAACGGACCAGTCACCACGGTGATCATCGACCGCCCCGCGGTGCGCAACGCCGTCGACCGGCCCACCGCCGACGCGCTGGCTGCCGCCTTGCGCGCCTTCGAGGCGGATGATGACGCGCGGGTAGCGGTGCTCTGCGGCAGCGCCGGCACCTTCTGCGCCGGTGCCGACCTGGCTGCGGTGGCCGAGGGCGGCGAGCGCGGCAATCGCCTGGCGGAAGAGGGCGACGCGCCCATGGGGCCGAGCCGCATGCAGCTGGGCAAGCCGCTGATCGCCGCCATCGAGGGCCATGCCGTAGCCGGTGGCCTGGAGCTGGCACTGCTGGCCGATTTGCGGGTGATGGCCGAGGACGCGGTGCTCGGCGTGTTCTGCCGGCGTTTCGGCGTGCCGCTGATCGATGGAGGCACGGTGCGCCTGCCGCGCCTTGTCGGCCAGGGCCGGGCGCTGGATCTGATTCTTACCGGGCGGGCCGTGCAGACCGCGGAGGCGCTGCAGATGGGGCTGGTCAATCGTGTGGCTGAACCGGGACAGGCGCGCGCGGTGGCCGAGGCACTGGCGCTGGAGATCGCCGGTTTTCCGCAGCGCTGCATGCTGGCCGATCGTGCCAGTGCCTACGCGCAGTGGGATCTGCCGCTGGACGAGGCGCTACGCGGCGAGTTTCGCGGCGGCCTGGAGGTGGTACGCAGCGGTGAGACCCGTGCCGGCGCCCAGCGCTTCAAGGCTGGAGCGGGGCGGCACGGGGAGTTTGCCAAGCCGCAGGCCTGATTTGCCCCGTGGTGGCCTGCGACTGTTGCTAGCGGGCCTGCAGCTTGAAGTTATCGTCCGAGGGTTCCTTGGTGTAGGCACCCTGGTCGTGAACCAGCTTCTGCGTGCCACTCATCAAGGTGCCGATACGGCTGTCGGCGGTCTTGGCTGAAGCGGCCTGGTTGCTGGTGCCGGTGATCAGTGGCGGGTTGAAGCTGAACGACCACAGGTAGTGCCAGACGGCTGAGTTGTGCTTCTCGGTGATCTGCGTGGCGTTGAAATACCAGGGCTTGAGCTCGGTGAAGGCGGTCATCTTCATCAGGTCGGGGTTTTCATCGCCGACGAAGATGGTGGTGGTCACCGCCGAGCTGCGATAGGCCTCGAAGATCACGCCCTTGCCCTTCAGCTCGCTGACATAGCTGCGGCACACCGCGCCGGTCCACTGGTTGCCGAGCCAGCTCTTGGCGTTGTTGGAATAGAAGGGATCGAGTAGGGCGACGCGCTTGGGCAGCAATTTGCTGTTGAGGGTGCCGGCAGTCACCGCGTCGCTGATCTTCTTACTCAGCACGATGGCCATCTGGTTGCCCAGCGAGTGGCCGAGTATACGGATGTTGCTGCCGCTGTAGCCGGCCATGTTGTCCTTGTAGCTCTTGAACAGCAGGTCGCTGGCGGACTGGGTCGGGCCGTTGGCGTAGACGCCGCCGGCATTGCGCCAACGCATCGCCCTGGGGCCGCTGGCGCTCCAGATCTTGGCCTCCGCATCGGTGACTTCGCCTTCGTCGGCGAACTGGTTCCAGTACAGCACGCCGACGTTGTAGCCGGCCGCCAGCCAGGCCGCGGCCAGGTCCAGGCTTGGGCCGCCGGCCCCCTCGCGGTTGAAGGTCTCGCGGTCCTTGCGGGCGGTGGCGCCGTTCTGCCAGCCGTGGATGTAGATCACCGTGGGTTTGCTGGCACCGAAGTAGGCGTTGCTCTGGCCCGGTACCGCCTTCTGCCAGGTATCGCCGGAGCCGAACCAGTACAGGCCGTAGTCGAGGTTGTTGAAGGTTGCGTCGGGGAAGACGCCGGGGGCGGCGTGGGAGAACGAGGAAAAGCACAGCAGGCAAAGCAGCAATAGCTTGCGCATGGTGGATGTCCCGAATGTTGTTATTGGTTTTGGGGCGGGACAATTAGGCAAAGAGTGCGCGGGCCTGTCAATGCAGCGCTGGGCTTCGTCCTCGGCGGCCGAGTGCGTCGATGCGCTGGGCCAGTTGCATCCGCTCGCGCTCGTCCTCACACAGCAGCAGCGCGCGCTCCAGGTCGAAGCGCTCGGCCTGCGGACAATCCAGTTCGTGGTAGATGGCGGCGCGCAGCAGGTGGTCGGCGCTGCTCGGTTGGGCCAGCAGGAGGATGCGTTCGGCATCCTTGAGCGCCGCCATGTGATCGCCGGCGGCGCCGTGCAGATGGCAGAGGTTGCGTGACAGGCGCAGCATCAGGGCCGGGGCGTCGCAGATCTGGAAGTGCCGGGCGCTGAGCTCGGCACCCGGGCCGGACAGGCGCGCCAGCAGCTCGCGGCAGTCGCGGGTGTACAGGCGGCGGCCGTTGCAGGGATCGAGCAGGTGGTCGGCGCCGGGCACCCGCAGCAGCAGGTGGCCGGGGAAATTCACCGCCTGCAGCGGGATGTCCAGGCGCTGGGCCAGTTCCAGGGCGATCAACGCCAGTGACAGCGGCTGGCCGCGGCGCAGCTGCAGCACCTGGTCGAGCAGGGCGGCACGCGGGCGTAGCGGTTGGTCGTCGTCTTCGTGGAAGTCCAGCTCGCCGAGGCGGCGCAGCAGCGGCTGGGCCAGGTCTGGCGCGGCCAGGTTGGGCAGGCCGGCGGCCACCTGCTGGCGCAGGTTGGCGAACTCGCGCATCACTTGCGCCGGCTGCAGCGCCGGCGTGTGCTCGGCTGCTATCCACAGGGCCGCCTCGAGCAGGGCGGGCGGGTCCGATTCCAGGCAGTGCAACCAGGCGGGGCGAGCAGTCATGCGGTTCTCCCGGGAAGAGGCGCTGTCTGCCGACTATCGGTCAGGCGGGTTCGCTTCGTCCAGTGCTCCGCAATGGCTAGTTGTAGACGCGCTGCCCACGGTACATGCGCACCGACTGGCCGCGCTGGGCCTCGTCGGTAGGTGCGGCGGCCTCGCTGGCCGGTTTGCTCGTCTCGTGCCCGCGGTACTGGCGGGCATTGGCGGGTTTGCTGTCGTCCTGATAGTCGCTGAGCTCGGCCAGATGTACGCCAAGCGCGCGGGTCTCCGCATCACCCGAGCGCAGGCAGGCATGCAGCATTGCCGCGATGGCGTCGGGCTGGTTGAGATGGATGTCCTCGGACATCTCGTCACGCAGGCGACGGCGCAGTACGCGCATGCAATCGATTACGGCCTTGTTCAGCTCCATGTCGGCTCTCCCCTCGATAGACATAACCCCGTGATGTATGTGCAAGCGCTGTACCAGTGCGTGCATCCGGCGAACTGTGGCCTGGTTCACAGGTCAATGTCGCTGCCGGTTGCACGTCGCTGGTGCGGGTTGCACCGGTCTGGCGCCCAATGAAGGCGAAGCGGCGAACCGGGTATACTCCCCGCCATTCACACCGCCTTTCCGTATTTTTGAAGGTTTTTATGCGCAACGACGCCCACGACGAGCTGGACCACGTACCCAGCCTGACCACCGACCCGCGTGACCGTGATGACCACCCGACCGGCCACGCCCCGAGCCACAGCCATGCCCCGCAACGCAGTGCGCCCACCTACCCGCAGGTGGAACGTCGGCGTGGCTTTGGCACCGGCCCGCTGTGGGCACTGATCGGCGCCCTGGTCATCGCCCTGGCCGGCCTGAGCTGGTGGAGCTACCAGCAGATTGCCCAGATGCAGGCGCAGCTGGTGGTGACCCAGGAGACCTTCGCGCGCATCAGCGAGGATGCCGCCGGGCGCATCCAGGATATCTCCGGCAAGGTGGTGGCCACCGAATCCAACGTCACCAGCGGCAGCGAGGCCCTCAAGCTGCGGGTCAAGCAGCTGGAGAGCAAGCTGGCCGAAGTGGCCAAGCAGCAACAGAACCTCAATGGCCAGCAGAGCGGGCAGGGCAAGCGCCTCGACCAGCTGGCCGCCGATCTCAAGACCCAGCAGGGCTCGACCGCGCAGTTCGACGGCAAGCTGGAAAAACTGGCTGGCGAGCAGAAGACCGGCCTGGCTGGTGTCGGCAAGCTGCAGGAGCAGTTCAAGGGCCAGTCCGCCGATATCGAGGCGCTGAAGAAGAAGGGCGACCCGAGCCAGGCCGTGCGTAACCTCGAGCAGGACCTGCTGGTGCTGCGCAGCGAGCTGGAGAACCGCCCGGCGCCGAGCAACAACACCGCCGAGTTCGATGCCTTCCGCGCCCAGGTCACCCGTAACATCAACGGCCTGCAGGCCCAGGTGCAGAACCTGCAGCAGCAGCTCAACGCGCGCTGATTGCCCGGCTGTACGAAAAAGCCCCGCTTCGGCGGGGCTTTTTCATGGGCGCCGGATCGGCTCAGGCACAGTCGGCGTGGCGCAGGGTCTGGCGGTTGCTGCGAATGAACTGGCCGATGGCCTGCACCAGCAGGCCGTCCTCGTCCAGGGTCAGCTCGCAGGGCTCGTGGCCTTCGGCATCGCACTGGTAGACGGCGTGGCTGGCGTGGCGCTGCAGGCACTGGTAGCGCTGCAGGCGCGACTCCACGCGCAGGCCGAGCAGGTCGACATGGGCCACGCGGAAACGCTCGCTGTCGCCTGCGGCCAGGGCTGCGTGGCGCAGTAGCGGGGTGTGGGTGAAGGGCGAGGCGGACAGCATCACCTGCTGGCAGCCGGTGAGGTCGTTGCGCGGGCGGCCGTTCAGATGCCAGTTGCCACGGATGTCGCGCTGCAGTTCCAGGCTCTGCTGGCCCTGGTTGTCGACCTTCAGCCAGAGGCGGCGGAAGCGCCAGCGCTCGTCATAGGCGAGCACGTAGGTGGCGGCGATGCTGTTGCCGCGGATGCTCTGGATCAGCTGGCCGCTGGCGGTGACGCTGTCGGCGGCGATGGTCAGGCCGAGGTGTTCGACTCCGGGGTTGGTCCAGGGCTTCCAGACCAGATTGTGCTGCATCCTTGCAACTCCTCGCTCGTGGCGACCGGCATCCTGCCGAGGCGCGATGAGAGAGGAGAATAAGCGAGGCTCGCGACGCTGTCTGTCAGCCAAAGCCGACAGTGAGCAGCTTGTTGCGCAGCTCAGGCCTTGCGCTTGAGCGGTTGCTGCTCGAACTGCACGCCGCCCAGGCCGGTGTCCTGCAGGGCGCGGATATTGGCGTGGTCGCTGCCGGCCGGGGTGGCCAGTACGGAGCGGTAATGCTCGCCGAAGGCGCGCAGGGTCTCTTCCAGGCTGAAGCCTTCCAGCAGGGCCAGGCCGAGGGTCTTGCACGAGCCTTCGTTCTGCCCGGCGCTGCTCTCCACGGCGCCGTTGCGGAAGGCGCTGGGCTGGTAGTCGTAGTGTTCGGCGACGAAGGCTAGGGTCTCGGCGAACTGGAACTGCTCGCCATGCAGGCGGGCGCGGAAGTCTTGCAGGCTCATCAGTGCTGGTTTCCTTTGTTGAAGGCGGCCTGCTGCTCGGCAGTGGCTTCCTTCTGGTACTGGGCTTTCCACTCGGCATAGGGCATGCCGTAGACGACTTCGCGGGCTTGCTCCATGTCGACGGCTACGCCCTGCTCATCGGCGGCGGCCTTGTACCATTTGGACAGGCAGTTGCGGCAGAAGCCGGCGAGGTTCATCAGGTCGATGTTCTGCACGTCGGTGCGTTCACGCAGGTGCTCGACCAGGCGGCAGAAGGCGGCGGCTTCCAGCTCGAGGCGTTGTTGTTCGGTCATGACGGACTCCCGGAAATCAGGGGGCGGATGATAAGAGGCGACCCGCAGGCCGGCAACGCGGGTTGCCGGTGCTTAGCGGTGGCCGGAGAGGGTGATCGACACCGACTCGGCGAAGCGCAGGGCGTGCAGCTTGTCCACTTCTACCTCGGCGTAGCGCACGGCCGGATTGGCCATGACCAGGTCGAGGATCTCCTGGGTCAGGCGCTCGAGCAGGGCGAAGCGGTTTTCCTCGACGTGGCGGATCACCGCCTTGGTGATGGTGCGGTAGTTCAGCGCGTGGTCGATGTCGTTGTCGCGCACGGCTTCGGCGGCGGGGTAGAGGATGGTCAGGTTGATCAACACGTCCTGCTTGTTGTTGATCTCCTCCTCCTTGATGCCGATGAAGGTGCGCAGGCGCAGGTCCTTGACCCGGATGCGTGCCATCCCAGGTTCCAGTCGCGGCATTTACTTGCTCCGTCCGATCAGTTGCAGGAATTCCTGGCGAGTGTTGCTGGACTCGCGGAAGGCGCCCAGCATAACCGAGGTGAGCATCTGCGAGTTCTGCTTTTCCACCCCGCGCATCATCATGCACATGTGCTGTGCCTCGATCACCACGGCCACGCCGGCGGCGTTGGTGACGCTCTGGATGGCCTCGGCGATTTGCCGCGTCAGGCTCTCCTGGATCTGCAGGCGGCGCGCGTACATGTCGACGATGCGCGCCACCTTGGACAGGCCGAGCACCTTGCCGGTGGGGATGTAGGCGACATGGGCCTTGCCGATGAAGGGCAGCAGGTGATGCTCGCACAGCGAGTACAGCTCGATGTCACGGACGATCACCACCTCGTCGCTCGTCGAGGCGAACAGCGCGCCGTTGACGATCTCCTCCAGCGACTGGGCATAGCCGTGACAGAGGTACTGCATGGCCTTGGCGGCGCGTTCTGGGGTGTCGCGCAGGCCTTCGCGCTGCGGGTCTTCACCGAGGCCGAGGAGGATTTCGCGGTAGTGCTGCGGCAGGTTCATGGCGCGGTCCTCAGGCCAGATGGCGGCCGCCGTTGACGGTCAGGGTGGTGCCGGTGACGTAGGGATTGTCCAGCAGGTAGCGCAGGCTCTGGTAGATCACTTCGGCGCCTGGTTCGAAGCCCAGCGGCGTCTCGGACAGGCGCTTGGCGCGGTACTGGGCGCTGTCGCCTTCATTGAACTGGATCAGCGCCGGGGCGATGCCGTTGACCTTGATCTTGGGCGCGAAGCGCGCGGCGAAGGACTGGGTCAGACTGTCCAGGCCGGCCTTGCTGGCGCAGTAGGCGGGGCGCTTGGCGCTGCCCTTGCGTGACACGTCATCACCGAGGTGGATGATGTCCGCCGGGCCGCCGTGGCTCAGCAGGGCTTCGCAGTGCAGGTTGATCAGGTAGGGCGCCAGCATGTGCACGCTGACCATGCGCTGGAACACCTCGGCCTCGTGGCCCGGGGTTTCCGTCTCCCAGTCGGAGGCGTTGTGCACGATGGCGCGCAGGCTGTCGGTGTGGCCTTTCAGCTGCTCGATGAAGGCCAGGATGCCGGCCTCGCCGGAGAAGTCCGCCTGCAGGGCAATGGCGCCGCGCTCGCGCAGCTGCTGCACGCCCTCGCGCTCGCTGCGGTAGCTGAAGATCACCGGCTGGCCGTCGTCGAGCAGGCGCAGGGCGCAGTGCAGGCCGAGGCGCTGGCCGGCACCGGTGATCAGGATTGGGGCGGGGGCAGTCATTGCGGGGCTCGTCGATCAGGCTGGATCGAGCAAGTAAACCCCAGGCCCCGCCGCGCTACAACCATGCGCGGCGTGGGGGAAAGCGCCTCAGCGCGGTTGCAGCACCTCGTCCACCTGGCGCGCGCGGCGGCCTTGCAGCCAGGGTTCCAGCAGGTGGGTGGAGAGCGGGATGAACCAGTAGGTCATCAGCGGCGTGAGCACCAGGGTGCCGAGCAGTACGCGCAGCACCAGCGGCCACTCGGCCATGAAACCGCCGAACAGCAGGTTGAACGCCAGCGACACCGGGAAGAACGCCAGCCAGATAGCCACGCTCTGCTTCCAGCGTGGCGGGCGGCGCAGGGCATTGCCGAACCAGGCGTCCAGGCCGCTCACGCGGCGTTCGTGCGGCTGGGCGAACAGGCCGCTGCCACGCTGCAGCCAGGCACGGCGCGAGGCGGAGTGTTCCCAGGCGGTGAGGGTGCTGGCGTCGGCGAAGCGGAAGACGATCTGGAATTCGTCGTCCTCGGGCGGCGGGGCGAGTACGCCGGAGCCCAGGTAGCCGGGAAAGTCGGCGGCGAGTTGCTGGCCTTCGTGCAGCCAGGCGCGGAAATCGTGGAAGCACTCGCGCGGGACGCGACGTGCCACCAGCATGGTGACTGGATCGGTAGACATTGTGTATCTCCTGCATGTCTGGCGTCGCCCGGGTAGGGCGCAGCTCTTCATGCCGCCGGGGTGGTGGCGGGCATGAAAAATCAGGCAAGGATTATTCCTGTTTTTGCGGATTTGGCCAGAGGCCGCTGGGGCCGTGGCCTGCATTTCGTCGCCGGCCCGTGTGGCAGGCGCAGCGCTGCACGGCAATGGTGCATAAAAAAGCCCGGCGCTGGGCCGGGCTCCTTCGCAGCGCGTGGGCGCTTACTTCACTTCCACCGCCAGGCTTTCGGCGATCTTCTTGTTCCAGATCGCCGGGCCGGTGATGTGCACCGACTCGCCGCTGGTGTCGACTGCCACGGTAACCGGCATGTCTTTCACTTCGAACTCGTAGATCGCTTCCATGCCCAGCTCGGCGAAGGCCAGCACCTTGGACTTCTTGATCGCCTGGGCGACCAGGTAGGCGGCGCCGCCGACGGCCATCAGGTACACGGCCTTGTTGTCGCGGATCGCGTCGATGGCGATCGGGCCACGCTCGGACTTGCCGATCATGCCCAGCAGGCCGGTGCTTTCGAGGATCTGGCGGGTGAACTTGTCCATACGGGTGGCGGTGGTCGGCCCGGCTGGGCCCACCACTTCGTCACCGACCGGATCGACCGGGCCGACGTAGTAGATGAAGCGACCTTTGAGGTCCACCGGCAGCTCTTCGCCCTTGTTCAGCATGTCGACCATGCGCTTGTGCGCGGCGTCGCGGCCGGTGAGCATCTTGCCGTTGAGCAGGACGGTCTCGCCCGGCTTCCAGCTCTGCACTTCTTCCGGGGTGATGGTGTCGAGGTTGACGCGGCGCGCGCTCGGGCCGGCTTCCCAGACGATTTCCGGGTAGGCGGACAGGTCCGGCGCTTCCAGTTCGGCCGGGCCGGAACCGTCGAGCACGAAGTGGGCGTGACGGGTGGCTGCGCAGTTGGGGATCATGCACACCGGCAAGGATGCGGCGTGGGTCGGGTAGTCCATGATCTTCACGTCGAGCACGGTGGTCAGGCCGCCCAGGCCCTGGGCGCCGATGCCCAGCTGGTTGACCTTGTCGAACAGCTCGAGGCGCATTTCCTCGATCTTGTTCTGCGGGCCACGAGCCTTCAGTTCGTGAATGTCGATGTGCTCCATCAGCACTTCCTTGGCCATCACCGCGGCCTTCTCGGCGGTACCGCCGATGCCGATGCCGAGCATGCCAGGCGGGCACCAGCCGGCGCCCATGGTTGGCACGGTCTTCAGGACCCAGTCGACGATCGAGTCGGACGGGTTGAGCATGGCCATCTTCGACTTGTTCTCGGAGCCGCCGCCCTTGGCCGCCACGTCCACTTCCAGCTTGTCGCCGGGCACCATGGAGTAGTGGATCACCGCCGGGGTGTTGTCCTTGGTGTTCTTACGCGCACCGGCCGGGTCGGCCAGGATCGAGGCGCGCAGGACGTTTTCCGGCAGGTTGTAGGCGCGGCGTACGCCCTCGTTGATCATGTCGTCGACGCTCATGGTGGCGCCGTCCCAGCGCACGTCCATGCCGACCTTGACAAACACGGTGACGATGCCGGTGTCCTGGCAGATCGGGCGGTGGCCAGTGGCACACATGCGCGAGTTGATCAGGATCTGCGCCATGGAGTCGCGCGCGGCCGGCGATTCTTCTTTCAGGTATGCCTCGTGCATGGCCTGGATGAAGTCGACGGGGTGGTAATAGGAGATGAACTGCAGGGCGTCGGCGACGCTCTGAATCAGGTCGTCCTGCTTGATCACGGTCATTGGGGGCGCTCCTCTATCAGGGAACATCTATAAGGAAACGCCGGACCACGACCCGGCGCAACGTCAAAAGCCGTCTGGAACGACTTTTGATGTCGTTCCGCGACGGCCCGCAGGGTGGCCGCCAGCGATGGCGGGCCACAAAAAAAGGCGCCGCAGTATAGCGCGGTGGCCGGGGCGGGCACAGCCGCAGGCAGTCGGACCATAGTCGAGGATACCCTGTGGCTTGCTACCAATTTTGTGATCACGGAGTTAGAGTGAGGCAAGGTGCCAGTACGGGACGGAGCCCATGAGCACGAGTAGTCCAGGGGTCACGAAAAGAAGCCTGCAAAGCCTCTTGCTGAAGCGTTTCGGCATGGCGGTGGGTAGCTATGCCCTGGTTCTGGTGCTGATGTGGATCGCCATGTGGGCCGGCGTGTACAACGGTACGGTCGCCTTCGGCCTGTTCTGCAGCAGCCTGGTGGTGGCCAGCCAACTGGCGTTCTACGGCCTGTTCCGCAGCGGGCGCAACCTGCGCTTCGTCGATCCCAGCCTGACCGAGGCCCAGGTCCTCGTCGGTATCTCCTTGCATACCCTGCTGCTCGCCCATATCGATGGCGCCCGCGGCAGCCTGCTGATGTTCTACCTGATCATCCTGATGTTCGGCGTGTTCCAGCTGCGCCCACGGGTGTTCGTGCGCTGTGCGGCCGTCGCCTTCTTCGCCTTCGCCGGGCTCAACCTCTGGGAGGGTTACCACTTGCGCCTGAGCGCGCCGGGGCAGGCGCTGCTGCAGTGCTGTGCGCTGTTCGTCGCCCTGGTCTGGCTGAGCCTGTTCGCCAGCTATGTGCAGGCCCTGCGTCAGCGCATGCGCCAGCGCCGCTACGCGCTGCAGGCGCACCAGGACACCCTGCGCGGCATGATGCGCCAGCTGGAAGACCTGGTGGCCACCGACGAGCTGACCGGGCTGTTCAACCGCCGCCACTTCCTGCGCCTGGCCCTGCGCGAGCTGGATAGCCTGGACCACGGCCGCCAGCACGGCCTGGCGCTGATCGACCTGGACCACTTCAAACGCATCAACGACGCCCACGGCCATGCCGCTGGCGACCGCGTGCTGCAGACCTTCGCCGCAGTGGCGCGGGCCTGCCTGCGCGATGGTGATGTGCTGGCGCGCTATGGCGGCGAGGAGTTCGTCCTGCTGTTGCCCAATACCGATGCCGACCAGTTCACCAGTTGCTGCGAGCGCTTGCGCGAGGCCTTCGCCAATGCCGAGCCGGTGGGCGTGCAGGTGGACAACCTCAGCCTGTCCGCCGGCATGACCCTGCTCAGCGAGGGCGATGACCTCGACGAGGCCCTGCAGCGTGCCGACCAGGCGCTGTACCGGGCCAAGCGCGGCGGGCGCAACCGCTGCGATGCTGCCTGGGAGGGCGCCGGTGCCTGAGCCCGTCGATCCTCTGATCAGCGCCGCCGGCCGCACCTGGCCGGTCTCTTCCGGAAGCAACCTGCTCGATGCGCTCAACGGCGCCGGCCTGCGCGTGCCCTACAGTTGCCGCGCCGGCAGCTGCCACGCCTGCCAGGTGCGCTGCGTCAGCGGTGAGCCGCTGGACCTGCAGCCGGAGGCACTGAGCGCCGAGCGCCGCGATCAGGGCTGGCGCCTGGCCTGCCAGTGCCAGGTGCTGGAGGACCTGCAGGTCGAACTGTTCGATCCGTCGCGCGACGGCCTGCCGGCACGGGTCCAGGCGCTCGACTGGTTGAGCGCGGATGTGCTGCGTCTGCGCCTGCAGCCGGAGCAGCCGCTGCGCTACCGCGTCGGCCAGCATCTGCTGCTGTGGAGCGCAGCGGGCGTGGCCCGGCCCTATTCGCTTGCCAGCCTGCCGGGCGAGGAGCCCTGGCTGGAATTCCACATCGATTGCCAGCGCCCCGGCGCCTTCAGCGATTCGGCCCGCCAGCTGCAGCCGGGCGATGGGTTGCGCCTGGGCGAGCTGCGTGGCGGCGCGCTGCACTACGACGCGGACTGGAGCGAGCGGCCGCTCTGGCTGCTGGCCGCCGGCACCGGTCTGGCGCCATTGTGGGGTGTGCTGCGCGAGGCACTGCGCCAGCATCACCAGGGGCCGATACGGATCATTCACCTGGCCCATGACGCGGCCGGGCATTACCTCGCCGAGCCTTTGCAGACGCTGGCTGCGGCCCATTCACAGGTGCAATTGCAGCTGGCGACAGCGTCCGAGCTGGCGGCGGTTTTGGCGGAACTGCGGCTTGTTTCGCGGCAAACCGTCGCCTTACTCTGCGGCTCACCCGCCAGCGTGGAAGCCTTCGCCCGCCGTCTCTATCTCCTCGGCGTGCCGCGCAACCAGGTGCTGGCCGACGTCTTTCTGCCCCACGCCTGAATGTCTCGGCTCGGGGCCACTGCCTCTGGAGCTGCAATGAGCGAACACGTACTGGTCGAGCGCGAAGACGGTCTGCTGACCCTGCGCCTGAATCGCCCGGACAAGATGAATGCGCTGACCCGCGCCATGTACAGCCAGATGGCCGAGGTGCTGGACGCGGCCAATACCGACCGTTCGGTGCGTGCCGTGCTGATCACCGGCGGGGCGGAGTGTTTCACCAGCGGCAACGACGTCGCCGACTTCCTGCAGGCGCCGCCCACTGGCTTGGACAGCCCGGTATTCCAGTTCATGCGTGCGCTGTTCGACTTCGAGAAACCGGTGGTGGCCGCCGTGGCCGGCCCGGCCGTGGGCATCGGCACCACTCTGCTGCTGCACTGCGACCTGGTCTATGTCAGTCGCGACGCCAAGCTGCGTACTCCCTTCGTCAACCTCGGCCTGTGCCCGGAGTTCGGTTCCAGCCTGCTGCTGCCGCGCCTGCTTGGCCAGGCCAAGGCGGCCGAGGTGCTGCTGCTGGGCGAGGCCTTCACCGGTGAGCAGGCTGCCGCTTGGGGCATCGCCAGCGCCGCCCTGGAGGATGGCCCGAGCACCCTGGCCAGGGCGCGCGAGATGGCCCGGCGCTTCCTCGAGTTGGCGCCCTCGGCGGTGGCCGACAGCAAGCGCCTGATGCGTGCGCCGGGGCGCGCCGAGCTGCGCAAGGTGATCGAGGAGGAGGGCGCCCTGTTCGGTCAGCGCCTGCGTTCGCCGGAGGCCATCGAGGCGCTATCGGCATTCATGCAGCGGCGCAAGCCGGACTTCTCGAAGTTCGCCTGATGGATGGCGCCGAGCTGCTCTGGGGCCTGCTGTTCGGCAGCATCGGCCTGGGCTACGTGATCTATGGTCGCCGCCAGAGCAAGCCGGTGCCGTTCATCTGCGGCCTGGCGCTGATGGGCTTCCCCTATCTGGTGGACAGCAACCTGGCGCTGGTGCTGATCGGCGGCACGCTCAGCGCGCTTCCCTACTTCGTGCGCCTGTGAGTTTTCGCCGGGCATGTAAAAGGCCGCTCATCGAGCGGCCTTTTCGTTTGCATCGGCTGTCAGACCAGCGGATCGCCCACGTGGAGGATCTTCATGGTGTTGGTGCCGCCGGTACCGTGATAGCTGTCGCCCTTGGTCAGGATCACCCAGTCGCCTGGCTCCACGAAACCGCGCTTGAGCAGCTCGTCCACCGCAGCCTGGCTGACCTTGTTGGCCGGCAGGGAGGCAGGGTCGAACGGCACGGTGTAGACACCGCGGAACATGGCTACACGGGCCTGCGCCTCGCGGTGCGGGGTGAAGGCGAAGATCGGGATCGACGAGCGGATGCGCGACATGATCAGCGGGCTGTAGCCACTCTCGGTCAGGCTGATGATGGCCTTGACGCCCGGGAAGTGGTTGGCGGTGTACATGGTGGCCAGGGCCACGCTCTCGTCGCAGCGCTCGAAGGTGCGGCCGATGCGGTGGCTGGATTTCTGGCTGGTGGGGTGCTTCTCGGCACCCAGGCACACGCGGGCCATGGCCTCCACGGCTTCCACCGGGTACTCGCCGGCGGCGCTCTCGGCCGACAGCATGACCGCGTCGGTGTAGTCCAGCGCGGCGTTGGCCACGTCGGAGACTTCCGCGCGGGTCGGCATCGGGCTGTGGATCATCGACTCCATCATCTGGGTCGCGGTGATCACCGCTTTGTTGTAGCGGCGAGCGTGGGCAATGATCTTCTTCTGGATGCCGACCAGCTCGGCGTCGCCGATTTCCACGGCGAGGTCGCCACGGGCCACCATCACTGCATCACTGGCGCGGATCAGGCCGTCCAGCGCGGCGTCGTCGGCCACCGCCTCGGCGCGCTCGATCTTGGCCACCAGCCAGGCGTTGCCGCCGGCCTCGGTGAGCAGGCGACGTGCGTAGTCCATGTCCGCGGCATCACGCGGGAACGACACCGCGACGTAGTCCAGCTCCATCTCGGCGGCCAGCTTGATGTCGACCATGTCCTTCTCGGTCAGGGCCGGCGCGGTCAGGCCACCGCCGCGGCGGTTGATGCCCTTGTTGTCGGACAGCGGGCCGCCGATCAATACGCGGCAGTGCAGCTCGTCTGCGCCCTTGAGCTCGACTTGCATGACCACGCGGCCGTCATCGAGCAGCAGCTCATCGCCGACGTCGCAGTCCTGAATCAGCGCCGGGTAGTCGATGCCGACCACCTCTTCGGTACCCTCGGTGCGCGAGTGGCTAGAGGAGAGGCGGAACAGCTCGCCTTCGGCCAGCTCGATGCGTTTGTTGGTGAACTTGGCGATGCGGATCTTGGGACCCTGCAGGTCGCCGAGCAGCGCCACGTGGCGGCCATGCTTGGCGGCCAGTTCACGAACCAGGGTGGCGCGGGCCTTGTGGTCGTCGGCGGTGCCGTGGGAGAAGTTCAGGCGGGCGACGTCGATGCCGGCGACTATCAGTTGCTCCAGGACTTCCGGGGAGCTGCTGGCGGGGCCGAGGGTGGCGACGATCTTGGTGCGGCGCAGGGTCATGCGGTAACTCCATTTCTCAATGCATGCGGCGAGGCTACTACGGCCGTTTACTGTAGTCATTGTTCGCCTGCACTACTCTTTGCCGCTGCAGAAAACCCCGTGTTTGCCGATACACTGCAACAGCGGAGGAACTCACCATGCGTACCCTGATTCTGATTCTCACCCTGGCCAGCCTGGTCGGCTGCACGCGCGTGTCGCTGGACCGCCACCTGGACGAAGCCTACCGGCACTACAACGAAGGCGACTGCGACCAGGCCCTGCTCGACCTGTCGCGGGCCGAGCGCAACAGCCGCTCGCGCAGCTACATGCAGCCGGAAATCTCGCTGCTGCGTGGCCAGTGCCTGGAGCGGCAGAACCTGTTCGTCGATGCCGCACAGACCTACGAGTTCATCACCCTGCGCTATCCCAACAGCGAGTACGCCTTCCGTGCCCGCGCCCGGCTGGAGACATTGCGCCAGCTCGGGCATCATCAGGCGGCCGAACCGGCCAAGGCGACGCCCGCATCCCTGTGATGCGGCCGCCAGTCGGTTCGCTGTCAGGGATTGATGCGCAGCGCTAAGCTGCGCCCAGGGAGGGAGTCGGCATGCGTCATCATCTTCATTTTCTGTTCGTGGCTCTGCTGCTGCCGGGGCTGGCCAGCGCCGAGATCTACCGCTGGACGGACGCGCAGGGGCGTGTGCATTTCGGCGAGAAGCCGGGTGGCAATGGCGCGCAACAGGTCGAGGTGAAGCCGCAGGTGGTCGAGCGCGACGAGGCCACTCGTCAGCGCGAACAGCGCACCCAGCAGTATTTCGATGCCCGGCGCGACGAGCGCGACCAGGCCAATGCGCGGGCGTCGCAGGCTCGGGCCGAGCGCGCGCAGGAGTGCAGCAAGCTGCGCAACAGCCTGGCGCAGATCCAGCACGGCGGCCTCTACTATCGAACCGATGAGAAGGGCGAGCGCAGCTACTACAGCGACGAACAGATGGACGCCGCCCGCAGCCGTCTGTCGTCTCGCATTGCCGAGCGGTGCGGCTGATACTGGTCGAGCCGCGACCTACGGGCCATACTGGATTTCCTTCCATAGCGAATGGCCACCATGCATATCCAGCGCCACATCGAACGCCATCAGCTT
This sequence comes from Pseudomonas sp. Gutcm_11s, assembly GCF_028649395.1. Taxonomy (GTDB): domain Bacteria; phylum Pseudomonadota; class Gammaproteobacteria; order Pseudomonadales; family Pseudomonadaceae; genus Aquipseudomonas. The sequence continues at coordinate 72,673 of NZ_JAQSUW010000006.1, forward strand.
CCCTACTACCTGAAGGTGTTCAATCGCATTACCGACAAGCCCATGGGCTACATCGGCAATGTCTCGCTGGATGGCCTGATGCTGATCAGCCAGTACCCGATGCTGGTCAGTGCGCGCTTCGACATGCGCCTCAAGGTGCCCGGCCGTGATGGCCGCATCCACAACGTGGACTTCACCGCCACCTGCCAGTGGAGCCGCGAGGACGTTACCCCCGGTACCTTCGACTCTGGCTTCTGCCTGGTGGCGCCGCCGACCGAGTATGTCGAGATGGTCGACGCCCTGCGCAGCTACTTCAGCTTTCATCCCCTTGCTGCTTCGGCCTGACTGAAGGCTTCCCCTCTGCCTGATCCGCTCAGGCGATCGACGGCAGGACGATCTCGTCGCTGCGACGAATGCCCGCGGTCATCTCCCGGCACAGCTCGAGGAACTCGCGCATGGCTGCGGTCTGATACTTCTGCCGGTGCCAGATGAAATAGAACTGGCGGGTGAGATCCAGCTCCGGGGTTTCCACCGGCACCAGGCTGCCGCGGCGGAAGGCGTCGCGCAGGGCCAGGCGCGAGATGCAGCCGATGCCCAGCCCCGACTCCACGGCGCGCTTGATCGCCTCGGTATGTTCCAGCTCCAGGCGAATGTTCAGCTGCGCCGGATGGTGACGCATGGCCTGGTCGAAGGTCAGACGGGTACCCGAACCCTGTTCACGCAGGATCCAGGCCTCGCGGCTGAGCTCCTCAAGCGTCGCCGTGCCGCGCTCGGCCAGCGGGTGGCGTGGGGCGCAGAACACCACCAGTTCGTCCTCGACCCAGGGCTGTACCTCGATGTCCGGGTGCTGGCAGTCGCCTTCGATCAGGCCCAGGTCCAGCTCGTAGTGGGCGACCTGCTGCACCACATTGGCGGTGTTCTGCACATGCAGCTTGAGGCGGCACTCCGGATGACGCTGCATGAAATTGCCGATCAGCAGGGTGGCCAGGTAGTTGCCCACGGTCAGGGTGGCGCCCAGTTCCAGCAGGCCGAAACCGGTCTTGCCGCTGAGCAGGCGCTCCATTTCCTTGGCCTGGTCGAGCAGGGCCACGGCCTGGGGCAGCAACTGGCGGCCGAGGGCGTTGAGCGACAGGCGCTTGCCGGCCCGGTCGAACAGCTGGCAGTCGGATTGCCGCTCCAGTTCGCTCAACGAGGTGCTCGCCGCGGATTGCGACAGAGCCAGGGATTCCGCGGCGCGCGAGACGCTTTCCTGCTTGGCCACGGCGACGAAGACTTCCAATTGCCTGAGAGTAAATCGCATATCTATATAACCAATATTCGATATCGTAATAATTCGCTTAACAGATATTCTGGTCGTCACTAGAATGGCGCGCAATCCTGCCGGTGCGCCTTTTCCGCATTGACCTGGCTCAACCAGGGCGAACGCAATTTCCGGCAATCTGAATACCGAGACTTTTGAGGACACCCGCATGAGCAACATGAACTCGGAACGCGTACTCAGTGTGCATCACTGGAACGACACCCTGTTCAGCTTCAAGTGCACCCGCGACCCGGGTCTGCGCTTCGAGAACGGCCAGTTCGTGATGATCGGCCTGCAACAGCCGAACGGCCGTCCGCTGATGCGTGCCTACTCTATCGCCAGCCCGAACTGGGAAGAGCATCTTGAGTTCTTCAGCATCAAGGTACCGGATGGCCCGCTGACCTCGCAGCTGCAGCATCTCAAGGAAGGCGACGAGATCATCATCAGCAAGAAGCCCACCGGCACGCTGGTACTCGACGACCTCAACCCGGGCAAGCACCTGTACCTGCTCAGCACCGGCACTGGCCTGGCGCCGTTCATGAGCGTGATCCAGGACCCCGAAACCTACGAGCGTTTCGAGAAGGTCATCCTGGTGCACGGCGTGCGTTACGTGAACGAAGTGGCGTACAAGGAGTTCATCACCGAGCACCTGCCGCAGAACGAATTCTTCGGCGACGCGCTGAAGAACAAGCTGATCTACTATCCGACCGTGACCCGCGAGCCGTTCGAGAATCAGGGTCGCCTGACCGACTTGATGCGCAGCGGCAAGCTGTTCGAGGACATCGGCCTGCCGCCGATCAACCCGCAGGACGACCGCGCGATGATCTGCGGCAGCCCGAGCATGCTCGACGAGACCAGCGAAGTGCTCGATAGCTTCGGTCTGAAGATCTCCGCGCGCATGCGTGAACCGGGTGACTACCTGATCGAGCGCGCCTTCGTCGAGAAGTAAGCCGAACGCCTGAAGAAACCCGCCATCCGGCGGGTTTTTTTATGCCTGCGATTAGGCGTGCTCGAACTGCTGGCCGGATATCGCCGGATGGTAGATCGGCTGGATCTTGTTCCCCGCCGGGTCCAGCACATGGAAGCTGTGGGCGCCGTCGCCATGGGCGAAGGGGCGGTCGAGTAGGGTGACCCCGCATTCCTTGAGGTAGGCGTACCAGGCGTGCAGGTCGTCGAGGCTGTCGACCACGAAGCCGTAGTGGTCGACCGTCTGCGGCCCGCTGCTGGGGACGAAGGCACGGCCCAGCGAGAGGTTGTCGTTGCCGCAGGTCAGGTAGACCAGATCCTCGTTGGCGCGGTTGAGCACCTGCATGCCCAGCACCTCGACATAGAAGCGCTCGCACTCCTCCAGATTGGGCACGAGGATCGCCACGTGACGCAGGCCGTTGAGTCTCGCGGGGCGGTTGGGCATCATGTTCTCCAGTTTGTATACAAAATTTAATTAATATTTATACAAAAGGAGATGCCATGTACAGCATTCTGCTCAAGACCCGCCTGCGTCCGGGTAGCCTGGACGCTTTCATGGAGGCCATGCGGGTCAATGCCGCCGCGTCGGTGCGTGACGAGCCGGGTTGCCTGGCCTTTGACGTGCTGCGTGATCGTCGGCAGGCCGACCTGGTCTGGCTGTACGAGGTGTATGTCGACGAGGCGGCACTGGATGCGCACATGCAGACCAGTCACTTCCTGGCCAGTCGCCCCTTGGTGGAGCCGCTGATCCTGGAACAGTCGGTGATCGAGGCGGACGTGCTGGCCTTCAATCCGCGCGGTTGAGCGCCACTTCCAGCACGCGGATACGTCCCGGCTCGGGGTAGTGCCAGCGCACCTGCACGTCCCACAGCAGCACGCCATAGCGCCGCTCCGGCTCGGGCACCTGGTAGGCCGGGCGCGGGTCCTGGGCCAGGCACTGTTCGATCAGCTGCACCAGCGGCTCGTTCAGGCGCAGGGCATGTTCGCTAGCCTGTTGCAGCGCCGCGTCATCCCACTCCAGCGCCACCTGCGGCGGAGGTGCATCGGCGATGCGGTTGCTGGCGTCGGGCACCTGGTCGGCGTAGGGCACGTAGGGCTTGATGTCGAGCACCGGGGTGCCGTCCAGCAGGTCGATGCCGGACAGCCACAGGCGGCCCGGCTCGACCTTGTCCAGCTTCACCACCGACTGGCCGATGCCATTGGGGCGGTGCGTGGCGCGAGTGGCGAACACGCCCATGGAGGCGTTGCCGCCCAGACGTGGCGGGCGCACCTTGAGCCGCGGCTTGTCCTCCAGCGCCTGGTGGAAGAGGAACAGCAGCCAGACGTGGCTGACCTGCTCCAGCCCCTCGATGGCCTCGGCGCGGTCGAACGGTGGCACCAGTTCCAGCACGCCACGGGCGGCTGGGGCCAGCTGTGGCTGGCGCGGAATGGCGAACTTTTCCTTGAAGCAGGAGCGGACGAAGCCCACCGGGCTCATGGTGTAGCTGGTCATGGCAGCAGCCTGGAGCGCACGGGGTCGCCCTGCGGGGTGCGGCAGCCGGCATCGCGGAACGGCCCGGCATGTTTCTGCCAGCCTTCACCGGGGCTGAGTTGCGCGCAGGTGTACTGGCCGGTGGCCTTGCTCTGCCACAGATAGAAGGGCGCCGGGGTGGCGATGGCCATGCCGGCCAGGGCCGACAGCAGCAGGAAAAGCAAAGGACGCATGACAAGCTCCGCTCAGATGGCGCGTACCCTAGCGCCGCACTCCGGCGCAGGCAACCGCTGGCTCAGGGCGACAGGATTTCGTCGTAGCCACGACCGATGAACTGCAGCAGGCAGAATCCATGCCCGAAGGGATCGGCCAGCAGCGCCAGGCGACCCCAGGCATGCTCCTGGCGTTGTTCCAGGATGGCTCCAGCAGCCAGCGCACGGGCCAGGGCGGCGTCCACATCGGCCACTACCCAATCCAGGTGCAGCGGCGTCCAGTGCCGGGCGTAATCGCGCATCTGTCCGCTGTGGGGGCTGGCACGGCTGCCGGCGGCCTTGGCCAGCAGGTAGATCGGTGCGTTGCCGCCGAGCAGTTCGATCACCTCCGGGCCCAGGCGGCGTCCTGGCGTCAGCTCGAAGGCGCTGGTGTAGAAGCGCGTGGCGCGCTCCAGGTCGTCCACGTCGATGTTGATCAGCAGCTGCATGGCGGCGTCCTCCTGCGCTGCAGCATAGGCAGTGCGCGGTGGGTGAGGGCGCGCAGTGGAACGCCGGGCAGAAAAAAGCCCCGCGGTGGCGGGGCTCTTTCATTCGCGGCGGACGATCAGACCAGTTCGGCCCACAGGTCGTATTCGTCGGCATCGACCACACGCACGCGGACCTTGTCGCCCGGCTTCACGGTGGTGCTGTCGATGAACACGCTGCCGTCGATCTCCGGGGCATCGGCCCAGGAGCGGGCAACCGCGCCTTCGTGGTCGACTTCATCGACCAGCACTTCGATCTCGGTGCCGACCTTGCGCTGCAGGCGGGCGGTGGAAATCGCCTGCTGGTGGGCCATGAAGCGATCCCAGCGCTCCTGCTTCACATCATCCGGCACCGGCTCCAGGCCCAGATCGTTGGCCGGGGCGCCGTCCACCGGGCTGTACTGGAAGCAGCCGACGCGGTCGAGCTGGGCTTCGGTCAGCCAGTCCAGCAGGTACTGGAAGTCTTCCTCGGTTTCGCCAGGGAAGCCGACGATGAAGGTGGAGCGGATGGTCAGTTCCGGGCAGATCTCGCGCCAGGACTTGATGCGCGCCAGGGTCTTGTCCTCGAAGGCAGGGCGCTTCATGGACTTGAGCACTTTCGGGCTGGCGTGTTGGAACGGGATGTCCAGGTACGGCAGCAGTTTGCCGGCGGCCATCAGCGGGATCACGTCGTCCACGTTCGGGTACGGGTAGACGTAGTGCAGGCGCACCCACACGCCCATGCTGGAGAGCGCTTCGCACAGCTCCTTCATGCGCGTCTTGACCGGCTGGCCTTCCCAGAAGTCGGTCTTGTACTTGAGGTCGACGCCGTAGGCGCTGGTGTCCTGGCTGATCACCAGCAGCTCTTTTACGCCGGCCTTGACCAGGCGCTGGGCCTCGGACAGAACGTCGCCCACCGGGCGGCTGACCAGCTTGCCGCGCATGGACGGGATGATGCAGAAGGCGCAGCTGTGGTTGCAGCCTTCGGAAATCTTCAGGTAGGCATAGTGACGCGGGGTCAGCTTGATGCCCTGCGGCGGTACCAGGTCGACGTAGGGGTTGTGATCGGCCTTGGGCGGGATCACCTCGTGCACGGCGTTGACCACCTGCTCGTACTGCTGCGGGCCGGTGACGGCCAGTACGCTTGGGTGCACGTCACGGATGGCGTTCTCGGACACACCCATGCAGCCGGTGACGATCACCTTGCCGTTCTCGGCGATGGCTTCGCCGATGGTGTCCAGCGACTCGGCCTTGGCGCTGTCGATGAAGCCGCAGGTGTTGACTACTACCACGTCAGCATCCTGGTAGGTCGGGACGATCTCGTACCCTTCCATGCGCAGCTGGGTGAGGATGCGTTCGGAGTCGACGGTGGCCTTCGGGCAACCCAGGCTGACGAATCCGACTTTCGGTGTGGCGGTGGACATCGGTGGCTAACCTCAAACGGGCGCTCAGGAGGCGCCTCTGATCAAAAAGTGCGCAATTCTAGCGGCAGGTCGCTCGCTTGAACAGCCTGGGCAGACAACTGATCTATGCTCTGCCTGGCGACCCGTTCGTCGCCGCGGAGCCCTGGCACGGGGGCTACGGAGCGGACGGGGCGCTCGCCACTCGTCCGGATGGAGCCGCCCATGAGCGAATTTGCTGCCGATCAGCCCAAGTCTTCCCATGCCTCGTCGTCCATCGGCCTGCTGGTCGGGGCGATTGGCGTGGTCTACGGCGACATCGGCACCAGTCCGCTGTACACCCTCAAGGAGGTGTTCAACGGCGGCTACGGCGTGCAGGTGAATCACGAGGGCGTGCTCGGCGTGTTGTCGCTGATCTTCTGGTCGCTGATCTGGGTGGTGACGATCAAGTACGTGCTGTTCGTGCTGCGCGCGGACAACCAGGGCGAGGGCGGGGTGATGGCGCTGACTGCGCTGGCGCGCCTGGCTGCGGCCGATCGTCCGCGGCTGCGCATGGTGCTGGTGCTGCTCGGCCTGTTCGGCGCCGGGCTGTTCTACGGCGACAGCATGATCACCCCGGCCATCTCGGTGCTGTCGGCGGTAGAGGGGCTGGAGATTGCCTTTGACGGCCTGGAGCACTGGGTGGTGCCACTGGCGCTGATCCTGCTGGTCGGCCTGTTCCTGATCCAGAAGCACGGCACCGCGCGTATCGGCACCCTGTTCGGCCCGGTGATGCTGCTCTGGTTCGGCTCCCTGGGCGCGCTGGGCATCTACGGCATCGTCCATCAGCCACAGGTGCTGCAGGCGCTCAACCCCTACTGGTGCATCCACTTCTTCATCGCTCATCCGGGTATCGGTGTGGCCATCCTCGGCGCGGTGGTGCTGGCGCTGACCGGTGCCGAGGCGTTGTATGCGGACATGGGCCATTTCGGCCGCCAGCCGATTGCCCGTGCCTGGTTCCTGCTGGTGCTGCCGGCGCTGGTGCTCAACTACTTCGGCCAGGGCGCGATGCTGCTGGAGAACCCGGCGGCGGCGCGCAACCCCTTCTATCTATTGGCGCCGGGCTGGGCGCTGCTGCCGCTGGTGGGGCTGGCGACCTTCGCCACCATCATCGCCTCGCAGGCGGTGATCTCCGGAGCCTTCTCCCTGACGCACCAGGCCATCCAGCTCGGCTATATCCCGCGCATGCACATCCAGCACACCTCGGATGCGGAGCAGGGGCAGATCTACATTGCCGCGGTGAACTGGTCGCTGATGGTCGCCGTGGTGCTGCTGGTGCTCGGCTTCGAGTCGTCCGATGCGCTGGCCTCGGCTTATGGCGTGGCGGTGACCGGCACCATGCTGATCACCACGCTGCTGTCGGCCGCCGTGGTATTGCTGCTGTGGAAGGCGCCGCGCTGGTTCGCCATTCCGCTGTTGCTGCTGTTCTTCCTGATGGATGTGCTGTTCTTCGCCGCCAATGTGCCGAAGATCATTCAGGGCGGCGCCTTCCCGGTGATCGCCGGGCTGGTGGTGTTCGTCCTGATGACTACCTGGAAGCGTGGTCGTCATCTATTGGTGGAGCACCTGGACGACAACGCCCTGCCGTTGCCGATCTTCATCTCCAGCATTCGCAGCCAGCCGCCGCACCGGGTCAAGGGCACTGCGGTGTTTCTCTCCGCGCGCTCGGATGCGGTGCCCCATGCTCTGTTGCACAACATGCTGCACAACCAGGTGCTGCACGAGCAGGTGGTGTTGCTTACCGTGGCCACTGAAGACCGGCCGCGGGTGCGCCCCGAGCGGCGCTTCGAGGTGGAGGCCTATGGCGATGGCTTCTTCCGGGTGATCCTGCACTTCGGCTTCATGGAGGAGCCGGATGTGCCGGAGGCGCTGCGCCTGTGCCACCTCAACGAGCTGGATTTCAGCCCGATGAGCACCACCTGGTTCCTCAGCCGCGAGACGGTGGTGGCCAGCAAGCGCTTCGGCATGGCGCGTTGGCGCGAGGCGCTGTTCGCTTTCATGTTGCGCAACGCCAACAGCAATCTGCGTTTCTTCCGTCTGCCGTTGAACCGGGTGATCGAACTGGGGACTCAGGTCGAAATCTGAGGCGGCGGCCACAGACAACAACGGCGCCCACGGGCGCCGTTTTTCATTGCTCGACCGGCACTACTGCGCGGCGCTCTGCTGGCGCTGCTGGATGCCCTGCAGCAGGCGCTCGGCGAGCTTGGGGTAGTCACCGTCGTAATGGTGCCCGCCGGGCAGCTGGAGCATCTCGCCGGGAATGTTCGGCAGGGTGCAGCCGCTCTCCGGGCCTTCTTCCACGCCATACACGCAGAGCACCTTGGCCGCCGGCAGCTTGAGCAGCTCCGGGCCGGTAGGCGCTTCCTTGCCATCCTTGCCGAGCCAGCCCTGCACCTCGATCTCGAAGCTGCCGCTACGTGCCAGGGCGAGCAGGATGATGGCGTCCACCTGCTGCTGGTCTGCCGCGTCCAGGCGGTTGTAGAAGGCCGGCAGGGTATCGGCACCGAAGGAGAAGCCGATCAGCACGAAGCGCTTGGCGCCCCACTTCTCGCGGTAGGTCTGCATCAGGCCGGCGAGGTCGGCTGCGCCGGCCTCCGGGCTCTTGTGCTGCCAGAAGTAGCGCAGCGAGTCGATGCCCACCACCGGGTAGTCGCGCTTGGCCAGCTCAGTGGCCACGTCGCGGTCGAGGTCGCGCCAGCCGCCATCGCCGGAGTAGAACAGGGTCACCGTGTCGCTCGGCTTGGCTGCCGTTACCTCGACCACCGGCAGCGCGTCCGGGTTGGCCTGCAGGGTGCGCAGGAGCTGGGCGTGGAGCAGGTCCTTGAGCGAGGTGGCGTAGTCGCCGATCAGCGTTTCGGTGTTGGGCTGGCCGCGCACGAAGCGCGCGCTGCTGTCGTCCGGGTTGTTGTTCCAGGCCACCAGCCAGTGGCCGTGCTGTAGCTCCTGGGGCAGCACCGCATTGCAGTCCGGGTGCTTCATGTTGAAGTCGACCGAGAGCGCCTTGGCCTGGTCGCTCGGTTGGCTGGCCAGCCAGCGCCAGGCCAGTACCGCTCCCGGGCCGCTGCCGGCCACCAGGTCGGTGCCGCCGAATTGCTCCAGTGCCTGGTCGAGGCGCTGCCGTTGGGCCTCGCAGCTGGCGTTTTCCGCAATGGCGTACTGGGCGATGCGGGTTTGCCCGGCTGCGGCCAGATCCGCCAGTTCGGCATCGCTGTACAGCTGGTCGGCGGGGAGGGCCAGCAGCACGCGATGCGGCGGGCGCCCGGCTGGCAGGCTGATATTCAGTTCGCCGCCGCTGGCCAGTGGCAGGCTCTGCTGCACGGCGCGGTACTGGCTGTAGTACCAGGCGCCGCCGCCCGTGAGGGAGAGAACAGCGAGCAGGGGCAGGGCGATCAGCAGGGTGCGTTTCATCGTTTCACCAATCCGGTCAGGCCGCCGGCGATCAGCGCGGCGGTGTCGGCCAGGGCCACCAGGGGGTCGAGTCCGGCGGGTACGGCCATGTAGCGGGGCTCCCAGTCGGGCTGGAATTTCTCCTTGAAACGGCGCAGCCCCTGGAAGTTGTAGAACTGCTCGCCGCGCTGGAACACCAGGGCGCCGAGGCGCTGGGTGAGCGGCGCGCCACGGCGTGGCTGCAGGCCGGAGAGCGGCACCATGCCGAGGCTGAAGCGCTCGTAGCCCTGGGCCTTGAAGTGCAGCAGCAGGCTGAGCATGAGGAACTCCATGGTCAGCTTGGGCGCTTCGGGATGCATGCGCATCAGGTCGATGCTGGCGACCTTGTGCGCGTCGGTTTCCAGCAGGTTGGCGAAGGCTACCGGGCGGCCCTCGAACTCGATCACGGCGATGCGGAAATGGCGCAGGTAGGCAGGGTCGAAACGGCCCAGGGAGAAGCCTTTCTCGCGCACCTGTTTGCCCTGCATCCAGGCGTCGGAGATCGGCCGCAGTAGCTCCAGTGGCGCCTCTCCGGGCTCGAAGATGCGCATTGCCAGGCCGTCGCGCTGGCCACGGCTGAGGGTGTAGCGCAGGTCCTTCATCGTCTTGTTCTTGCTCTCCAGGTCGAAGCGCGGCAAGTCCACGCGCGCCTCTTCGCCGAGCTTGATGGCGGACAGGCCGATGTCCATGTAATAGGGCAGGTTCTCGGCGCGCACCTGGTAGAACACCGGGCGCGCGTGGTGCAGATCGCAGAGGTCGCGGAACTGCCAGATCAGTTCGGCGCGGTGTGCGGCGCAGCCGATCGGGTCGAACAGCGCCACCAGGCTGCGCCCCTGCATGGCGTACATCAGGAAGGCGTCGCCGGACGGATGCAGCAGCAGAGCCTTGTCGCCGGTCAGGGCCAGGCCGCCGTCGGGTTGGTCCGAGGCCAGCAGGATGCGCGCGGCCTGTTGCAGCTGGGCCTCTTCCGGGCGGTCGATGCTTGGCGGCGTCGGGCGCAGCAGCCATAGCAGTGCCAGGCCGGCCAGCAGCAGGCCGCTGGCCAGGGCAGCGCGCAGGGCGCGTGGGGCGTCGCCGTCCACTGCGAACTGCCACCAGAGTTCATGTTCGTAGGGCACGTCCTGGTAGACGAAGAACATCAGCCACAGGGCGGCGCCCAGCACGCAGATAGAGGCCACCAGGTTGACCGGCGAGAACGGCATCTCCAGCAGCCGGCTGGGTCGGTAGAAGGCGCGGCGGAAGGACGCCAGCAGGGCGGCGGTGGCGCTCAGCAGCAGCGCTTCCTCCCAGTCGAAGCCCTTGAGCAGCGAGAGCAGGGCGCCGGCCAGGAGCAGGCCGAGGGTCAGGGCCCAGGCGGCCGACAGGCGCCGGCGCAGGCCATGGGCGAGCAGCAGGCAGAGCACGCCGATCAGGCTGGCGGCCAGGTGCGAGGCGTCGATCAGGCGATGCGGAATGAGAAAGCTGAGGTGTTCCAGCCGCACGTCCACCGAGGGAGTGGCGCCAGAGAACAACAGCACGATACCGGCGAGGAACACCAGCAGCGCCAGCACCGGCGCCGCCGGTCCGGCCACCGCGCGCAGCGCCTGGCGGCCGGCGGGCAGGTATTGCCGCGCCTCGTTGGCGAGCAGCAGCAGGCAGGCCAGAAGCAACGGCAGGCCGATATAGATCAGCCGGTATAGCAGCAGCGCGGCTGCCAGCGGCGCGGCGCCGATCTGCCCGGCGAAGGCAGCCAGCAGCACCGCCTCGAACACTCCGACGCCACCCGGCACGTGGCTGAGGACACCGGCGGCCAAGGCCAGTAGGTAGACCAGCAGGAAGGCGCCCAGTGGCGGGCCTTCCGGCAGTAGCAGGTAGAGCACGCTGGCGGCGGCGCAGACGTCGATGGCAGTGATGACCAGTTGCAGCAGGCTCATGCGCAGCCCCGGCAGGCGCAGGCGGCTCTTGCCGAGCATCACGTCGATCGTGCCGGGCAATGTGCTGTCGGCCAGGCGTCGGCGGCTCAGCCAGAACAAACCAGCGGTGATGCCTGCGAGTAGCAGGGCGGCGATGGCCTGCAGCAGGGGTTCCGGCAGGTGCAGTGCGAGGGCTGCATCATGTGGGTCGCTCAGGGCGGCGAGGGCGGCCAGCACCGGCAGGGCGCAGCCCAGCGAGAGGCTGACGAACAGGCTGATGCGCGCGATGTCGGCGGTGCTTACGCCCTCGCGGCCATACAGGCGATAGCGCACGGAACCGCCACTGAGTACTGACAGGCCGATGGCATTGCTCACCGCGCAGGCGCAGAAGTTGCCTAGAAACAGCCTGGGTAGCGGCAGGCGCACGCCGGCGTAGCGGCAGGCCGACCATTCATAACCGGCCAGGGCGAGGAAACCCACGGCGGTGGCGAGGAAAGCGCCGCCCAGGCGTTCGCCGGGAATTTCGTGGATGGCCGTGCGCAGGGCGTCCGGGTCCAGTGCCTGCAACAGGTGCCAGCAGGCCAGCAGGCCGATGACGAACAGCAGCAGGGTGAAGCCCAGGGTCAGTGGCTGGCGATAGGCGGTGAGGCGCTGCAGCCAGGTCGGCGGCGCAGGGATGTCCAGTTCGGTGGGTATGTCGGGCTCGTCAGCGTCGGGGGCGAGTGGGGCGTCAACAGCAGGGGCAGTAGAGGGTGTAGCGCGCATCGAGCACCTCGATCAGATTGCGCTCAGAGTTCGGCGTGGCCGGCTGGTTCCCTGATATGTGGCTTGCCTCTAGAAATAAAAGCCCCTGAAACGCAAAAGGCCACTCGATTGAGTGGCCTTTTGCGGAATCTGGTTGCGGGAGCCGGATTTGAACCGACGACCTTCGGGTTATGAGCCCGACGAGCTACC
>NZ_JAQSUW010000007.1 GCF_028649395.1 Pseudomonas sp. Gutcm_11s
AGCGTGCAGAGCAATGACGAGTTCGGCGAGCTGGCCGGCTCCTTCAACCAGTTCGTCGAGCGTATCCACGGCTCGATTCGCGAGGTGTCCTCGGCCACCGGCCAGCTCAACGAAGTGGCCAAGCTGGTGGTCAGCGCCTCCAACTCGTCGATGGCCAACTCGGATGAGCAGGCCACCCGTACCAACAGCGTGGCCGCCGCGATCAACGAACTCGGCGCCGCCGCCCAGGAGATCGCGCGCAACGCCGCCGATGCCTCGCACCAGGCCTCCGATGCCCGCGAGCTGGCGGAAGAAGGCAGCCAGGTTCTGCAGAAGACCATCTCGGCGATGAACGAGCTGTCGGAGAAGATCAGTGCCTCCAGCTCCAACATCGAGGCGCTGAACAGCAAGACGGTCAACATCGGCCAGATCCTCGAGGTGATCAAGAGCATCTCCGAGCAGACCAACCTGCTGGCGCTCAACGCGGCCATCGAGGCGGCCCGCGCCGGCGAGGCCGGACGCGGCTTCGCCGTGGTGGCGGACGAGGTGCGCAACCTGGCCCACCGCACCCAGGAGTCGGCGCAGGAAATCCAGAAGATGATCGAGGAGCTGCAGGTGGATGCCCGCGAATCGGTCACTACCATGACCGAGAGCCAGCGCTACAGCGAACAGAGCGTGGAGATCGCCAACAAGGCCGGCGAGCGCCTGGGCAGCGTGACCCTGCGCATCGGCGAGATCGACGGCATGAACCAGTCGGTAGCCACCGCCACCGAGGAGCAGACCTCGGTGGTCGAGGCGCTGAACATGGATATCACCGAGATCAACACCCTCAACCAGGAAGGTGTGGAGAACCTGCAGGCGACCCTGCGTGCCTGTGGCGACCTGGAACAGCAGGCTTCGCGCCTCAAGCACCTGGTCGACAGCTTCCGCATCTGATCAGGCGGGCGCGGAATCCTCCGCACCCTGCTCGTCTTCCCCTTCTGCGGCATGGTCTTGCACCTGCCGCCAGAGTTCGGCGGCACCGGGAAACTCGGTGCCATCCGTTTCTTGCAAGGCCTCGGGATCGTAACGCTGCAGGCAACCCTCACCGAGAGTTGGCGGTGGTATGGCCTCGCCTCGTTTCATCCTCGCCTCCCGACGGTCAGTCGAATACGACCGTCTTGTTGTCGTGAATAAGCACGCGGTCTTCCAGGTGGAAACGCAGGCCGCGCGACAGAGCGATCTTCTCCACGTCCTTGCCCAGACGCACCATGTCTTCGACGCTGTCGCGGTGGCTCACGCGCACCACGTCCTGCTCGATGATAGGGCCGGCGTCCAGCTCCTCGGTGACGTAGTGACAGGTGGCACCGATCAGTTTCACGCCACGCAGGGAAGCCTGGTGATAGGGCTTGGCACCGACAAAGGACGGCAGGAAGCTGTGGTGGATGTTGATGACCCGCCCGGCATATTCCTGGCACAGCTGCGGCGGCAGGATCTGCATGTAGCGCGCAAGCACGACCGCATCGGCCTGGTATTCGCCAACCAGACGCGAAACCTCGGCGAAGGCCGGGGCCTTGTCCTTGGGATCGACCGGAACATGGTGGAAAGGAATGCCATGCCACTCGACCATGCTGCGCAGGTCGTTGTGGTTGGACACCACGCAGGGAATCTCGCAATCCAGCTCGTCGCTGTGCCAACGGTGCAACAGGTCGGCCAGGCAGTGCGATTCGCGGCTGGCCATCAGCACCACGCGCTTCTTCACCTCGGAGTCGGTAACCCGCCACTCCATGGAGAATTCCTTGGCGATCGGCGCGAAAGCCTGGCGGAAACCATCGAGATCGAACGGCAGTGAATCTGCGCGAATTTCGTGACGCATGAAGAACCAGCCACTCTGATTGTCCGAGTGGTGGCTCGCCTCGGTGATCCAGCCATTGTAGGTAGCTAGAAAATTACTGACCTTGGCGACAATGCCAACGCGGTCCGGGCAGGCAATCACCAGCCGAAAAGTGCGCATGAGGGAAACTCCAGAAACTTCGCAAGGCGGCCATTCTAGCCGCAGTGGGGGAAAACTTCAGTACTTCCGGCCCTGGCAGGGCCTGCACCGGCAGCCATACAACTTGCACCAGCACAACTAAAAGTGGCACCACCGCACCAGTGCAAGATTGCTGCAACAAACTCCCCCCAGCAGCGAATATCCACGCTCGAACAACAGAACATGCAACAAACAACAAATAGAAACTTATCTGTTTTGTTTACTTGACCATTTTGCCTGTCTATTATTGTCCCACTTACATCTGCAACTGGCCATTAGGTAGAAGAACATGTCCCTGATCAATGAATACCGCGCCACCGAAGAAGCCATCAAAGAGCTGCAAGAGCGCCTGAAGAACCTGTCGCAAGACAACAAGCTGCAGAAAGAACTCGAATTCGAAGGCAAACTGCGTAGCCTGATGGGCGAATACCAGAAGTCCCTGCGTGACGTTATTGCCCTGCTCGATCCGGAAGGCGCCAAAGGCGGCAAATCCGCTCGCGCTGCCAAGCCCGCCAGCGGCAAGCGCGCGCGCAAGGTCAAGCAGTACAAGAACCCGAACACCGGTGAAGTGATCGAAACCAAAGGCGGCAACCACAAGACTCTGAAAGAGTGGAAAGCCAAATGGGGCGCTGCCACCGTTGAGAGCTGGGCCACCCTGCTGGGCTAATCCCCGGGGCAAAACGAAAATGCCGGCTAATGCCGGCATTTTTTATGACCCGGGAAATCTAGAAATAGCGCCCGCGCAATACTTCGACATACTCGTTCCACGCTCGCAATACATCCTGCTGGGCCTCACCGGCTTGCGCCCATTCGACCTGCATGGCCTGCTGGAAACTATCCAGCGTATTGGGCGCCCCGGCGTCGCCGTTGCTCAGACGCCTGCGACAGAATTCCCGCCAACTCTCCGACTCGCTCGCCGACAACGTCTCCGGGAAGTTGCGCGCCCGATAACGGAACAACAACTCGGGCAGTCGTTCATCACTGAATGCCCAATTACCGTGCACTAGTTGCTCGGCAGACGCATGCCGCACCTGCTCGCATAGTCGGCGGTCGCGATCACCGAGGAATCCGGAATAGAGTTGCTGCTCGGGATCCGCCGATGCCTCGAAGTCATCGGACGCGTAAAGCTCCTGCAACTTCCCTTGCCACAGCGTCTGCTCGCCTCGCAGTTGTTGGGCCCGGCGCTCGCACTCTTCCAGATCCAACTGCAGGCGGACGATGTCTTCGCCTCGCAGCACCTTGAGCGGCGCCACCACCGGGCACTTGTTGATATGCAGCAACTTAAGCGGCACCGGCAACTCGCCCTCGGCCAGCTCATCGCGCCGGGTATACAGGCGCCGGCGCAGGCTCTCGGCATCCAGATCCAGCAGAGGCCGCGGATCGGACTGCAGATCACAGACGATCAGGGCATTGCGATTGCGCGGGTGCCAGGCCAGCGGCAGGACCACCGCCAGGTAGTGACGGCTGCCGGCAAAGCGACCGGAAACATGCACCAACGGCTGCAACAAGCGAATCTGCTCAGCCACCTTGGTCTTGCCGCGCATCTGATAAAGGAAATCGTATAGGCGCGGTTGCCGCTCCCTGATCAGCCGCGCCAGGCCGATGGTCGCACGCACGTCGGACAAGGCGTCATGCGCCTGGCCGTGGTCGATGCCATTGGCCACGGTGAGACGCTCGAGCTTGAGCGATACCCGCCCCTCTTCGTCCCGCGGCCACTCGATGCCTTCCGGACGCAACGCATAGGCCGCCCGGACGAGGTCGATCAGGTCCCAGCGACTATTGCCGCCCTGCCACTCGCGCGCGTAGGGGTCATAGAAGTTGCGGTAGAGACTGTAGCGAGTCACCTCGTCATCGAAGCGTAAGCTGTTGTAACCGGCCCCGCAGGTGCCGGGCAGCGCCAGCTGATCGTGAATCCGAGCCATGAACTCGGCCTCGACCAGCCCCTTCTGCTCCAGAACCTGCGGGGTGATGCCGGTGATCCGGCAGGCGGCCGGATGCGGCAGGATATCGTCCGAGAGCCTGGAATAGAGGTTGATCGGCTCGCCGATCTCGTTGAGATGCTCGTCGGTACGGATGCCCGCAACCTGCAGCGGGCGGTCGCAACGCGGATTGATGCCGGTGGTTTCGTAGTCGTACCAGAAGATGCTCGCGGACAAGGTCGTTCCCCGTGGAAAAGGCTGGGCCAGTCTAGCACCGCAGGGCGACGCACCGGCCGCGGCCAAAGCTTGACGTGGCTCACGCCGCCTGGCTTGTCGCTGCTTGAGGACGGCTATAGCATGGCAGGATCAGGATTTTTCAAACCACAAGGACAGTCAGACCATGAGTGAATCCACCGCTCCCAATCCCTACGCAGCGCCCACCAGCAACCTGCAGGAAGTCCCCAACAGCCAGGTACCGACCATTGCCGACGCTCTCAGCCGCGGCTACGACTTCAGCATCGGCGACCTGATCAGCGAAGCCTGGCAACGGGTCAAGGGCACCAAAGGCATCATCTTCGGCGGCTTCCTGGTCTTCTACGTGGTCATGCTGGTCGCCACCACCGTCATCGGCGCCATCTTCGGCGTGCTCGGTCTGGTAGCCGAAACCAGCGTCACCGGCATGATCGTCGGCCAGCTCATCGTTTCGGTGCTGGCCTCCGCGCTGACCTACCCCTTCCTGGCCGGCATCAACATGGTCGGCATCCGCCGCGCCGCCGACCAGCCCATCAGCTTCAACGACGTGTTCAGCGGCCTGAGCCTGTTCGTGCCGCTACTGATCACCGCCCTGCTGATGAGCGTACTGGTCTACGTCGGCACCCTGCTGTTCATCATCCCGGGCATCTACCTCGGCGTGGCCTACATGCTCGCCATGCCGCTGGTCATCGAGCGCGGCCTGTCGCCCTGGCAGGCCCTGGAAACCTCGCGCAAGGCCATCTCCCAGCACTGGTTCAAGGTCTTCGGCCTGTTCCTGCTGCTCGGCATCATCATGGCCATCAGCATGATCCCGCTGGGCATCGGCCTGGTCTGGACCCTGCCGCTGTTCATCATCAGCATGGGCGTGCTCTACCGCACCATCTTCGGCGTGCTGCCACCGAGCAAGTAATACGCCATTAAGTTCGGGCCGCCCTGTGCGGCCCGATTGCTTTAGCGCCCTGCTGCTGGCTAGCATCAGGCTTTCCTCGATGCAGTCGACCGATGCAGCCTAATCCCTCACTGCCCAGCACCGCCCTTCTGGACACCCGCCTGCAGGTGGAAACGCCAGAAGGCATCGACCTGATTCTCCGCCCCGCCGGCCTCATGCCGCGCGCCCTGGCCTTCGGCATCGACCTGCTGATCCGCGGCGGCATCCTGGTCGCCGCCTTCGTCGTGCTCGCCATCCTCGGCCAGTTCGGCGCCGGCCTCGGCACCATCCTCTATTTCCTGATCAACTGGTGGTACCCGGTGCTCTTCGAAGTGCTGTACCAGGGTCGTACGCCCGGCAAGAAGGCCATGGGCCTCCGCGTGGTGCATGACGACGGCACGCCGGTGGGCTGGGCCGCCTCACTGACCCGCAACCTGCTGCGCGCCGTGGACATGCTGCCGTTCGCCTATTGCGTCGGCGCCATCAGCAGCCTCAGCCACCCCTCGTTCAAGCGCCTCGGCGACCTGGCCGCCGGCACCCTGGTAGTCTATCGCGACGACGAACTGAAACGTCCACAGATTCCCGAAGCGGATGCCGAGCGTCCGCCGTTCACCCTCAACCTGGCCGAGCAACGCGCCGTGCTGGACTTCGCCGAGCGCGGCACCAGCCTTTCCGGGGCCCGCCGCGCAGAGCTGGCCGGCATCCTCGCCGAGCCGCTGGAAAGCCTGCCGGAACATGCCGAGGCGCGCCTGCACGGCATCGCCCGCGGCCTGCTGGGGTCGGCATGAAACAGCACCTGTTCGAACAGCGCCACGGCGCCGACTGGCAGCGCTTCGAGACGCGCCTGACCAGCCTGGAAAGCGGCAAGGTGGAGCGCAAGGACTGCGAGAGTTTCGCTGCCGACTACCGGCATATCTGCCAGCACCTGGCCCTGGCCGAGGAGCGTGGCTACAGCAGCCACCTGATCGACCTGCTGCAGCAGCTGGCCATGCGCGGCCACCAGCAGTTCTATCGCCACCGCAGCCACCTCGGCGCGCAGATCATCCGTTTCGCCATCGCCGGCTTCCCCCAGCTGGTGCGCCGCGAGTGGCGCGCCGTGCTGGCCGGCTGCCTGCTGTTCTTCGGCGCCCTGATCGGCATGGGCCTGCTGACCTGGCTGTTCCCCGAGATGATCTACAGCGTGATCGCCCCTGATCAGGTGCGCGAAATGGAGGAGATGTACGACCCAGGCGCCCGCCGCATCGGCCGCTTCTCCGAGCGCGACTCCGGCGACGACTGGATGATGTTCGGCTTCTACATCATGAACAACATCGGCATCGCCTTTCAGACCTTTGCCAGCGGCCTGATCTTCGGCCTCGGCAGCCTGTTCTTCCTGCTCTACAACGGCTTGGTGATCGGCGCCGTCGCCGGCCACCTGACCCGCATCGGCTACAGCGAGACCTTCTGGTCCTTCGTCATCGGCCACGGCGCCTTCGAGCTCACCGCCATCGCCCTCGCCGGCGCAGCCGGGCTCAAGCTCGGCTGGGCGCTGCTCTCGCCGGGTCGCCTGGGCCGTGGCGAAGCGCTGCGCCAGGCCGCCGGCAAGGCCATCCAGCTGGTCGCCGGGGTCATCCTGTTCCTGCTCATCGCCGCGTTCATCGAGGCCTACTGGTCGTCCATGACCTACGCCAGCGCCGTGACCAAGTACTGGGTCGGTGCCGGCCTGTGGCTGCTGGTGATCGCCTACTTCCTGTTCGCTGGACGGAGCCGCCATGCGCCTGACTGACGCCAGCGTCGCCATCCGCCCGCGCACCGCCTGGGAAGCGATAGATCTCGGCGTACTCCTGGCCCGCCGCCATGCCGGCCTGCTGATGCTCAGCTGGGCCGCCGTGACCCTGCCGCTGTTCATCCTGCTCACCGCCCTGCTCTGGCAGTACCCGACCGCCGTCGCGCTGCTGTTCTGGTGGCTGAAGCCGGCCTGGGAGCGCCTGCCGCTGCACATCCTGTCGCGCTCGCTGTTCGGCGACGTACCGACGCTCAAGGAAGCGCTGCGCGCCCTGCCACGCCTGCTCAAGCCACAGCTGATCGCCAGCCTGACCTGGCGCCGCCTGAGCCCGACCCGCAGCTTCGACCTGCCGGTCCTGCAGCTCGAGGGCCTCGGCGGCGAGGCACGCAGCAAGCGCCTCACCGTGCTCGGCCAGCGCCACGCCGGCGGCGCCACCTGGCTGACCGTGCTCGGCGTGCACCTGGAGATGCTGCTGTGGATGGGCGTGGCCGCCCTGATCTGGTTGCTGGTGCCGCAACAGGTGGAAATCCAGCTGGACTGGGACAGCCTGGTCGAAGCCAGCAGCGGCAACTGGCTGTGGCTGGAACACCTGTCCAACCTGATCTACGCACTGGTGCTGGTGTTCTGGGAGCCGATCTACGTCGCCTGTGGCTTCACCCTCTACCTCAACCGGCGTACCGACCTCGAGGCCTGGGACATCGAGCTGACCTTCCACCGTCTGCGCCAGCGCTTGGTCGGCAGCGCCTACGCCCTGCTCCTCGCCTGCGCCGTGCTGACCCTGGCACTGCCAGCCGGCGAGGCGATGGCCGACGAGCCTGTCGGCACCTGCCCCGTGCCGTTCGACGACCCCATCGGCCCAGACGCCGAACGCCTGCTCCACCAGCCACTGACCAGCAAGGCCGCCCACGAAGGCATCGCCAAGCTGCTCGACACTGCGCCCTTCGAGAACCGCGAGACCGTCACCCGCTGGCGCTTCGGCGACAAGGAGAAGGCCGAGGAGCCGAGCGAGGAAGACATCGAGGATTTCGCCGACCTGCTGGACAAGCTGTCCAAGCTCGGCGACTGGTGGCGCAAGCTCAACCTGCTGGCCCTGGTCTTCGAGGTACTGCTCTGGGCCCTGCTGATCCTCGCCATCGCCTTGCTGCTGTGGCGCTACCGCGAGTGGCTGGAAACCTTCGTCGGCCGTCTCGGCCTGCCGCAACGCCGCGTGCGCGAGATGCCAAGCCAGCTGTTCGGCCTGGAAGTCGCCCCCGAGAGCCTGCCCGACGATGTCGCCGGCGAGGCCGAAAGGCTCTGGGCAGAGCAGCCGCGCGAAGCCCTCGGCCTACTCTATCGCGCCCTGCTCAGCCGGCTGCTGCATGACTTCCGCCTGCCGTTGAAGGGCTCGCACACCGAGGGCGAAGTACTGCGCCTGGTCGAACGCCTGCAGCGCGACGAGCTGAGCCGCTTCAGCCTGGTGCTGACTCGCCACTGGCAGAATCTCGCCTACGGCCATCGCCTGCCACCGGACAACCTCAAGCGCGGCCTCTGCGAAGGCTGGCGCCGCCTGTTCAGCCAGGGGGCTGCCACATGAGCCGCCCGCTGAAGATCGCCCTCGGCGGCCTGCTGCTGATCCTGCTCGGCTGGCTCGGCATGCTCGCCATGCAGAAGCTGCAGCCCTACGAGGAAACCATCAAGCACGGCCCCTCCCCCGAGGTGCGCGCCAACGAGTACCTGGCCGCGGAGATGTTCCTGCGCCAGCAGAAGCTCAGCGTCAAACACGCCGACGGCCTGGACGTGCTGAACGGCCTGCCTTCCGCCGGGCAGACCCTGATGCTGTTCGCCCCGCGCAACAACATGACGCCGCGCCAGGCCAAGCAGGCGCTGGACTGGGCGGCCCAGGGCGGGCATCTGGTATTCGTCGCAGAAGAGGTCTGGGACGAGGAAAAGGGTCGCAGTGGCGACCTGCTGCTCGACGCCCTCGGCGTGCAGCAGTACAGCGCCTACGACGACGAGGAAGATGACGAAGACGCTGCCGAAGAGGCCGACAGCAGCGAGGAGTCGGCGGTCGAAGGGGAAGAGCTGGAGGCTGATGCCGAAGCCGAAGCCGATAGCGAGGCTGCGACCACTGAAGAAGGCGAGGAAGCCACCGAGGAAGAAGACCGCTACCCGGAACTGACCAAGATCTACCTGGAAAACGAGGAAGCGCCGGCCTACGTCGAATTCGATACCGACTACCACCTGCTGGACAGCGAGAACCGTGCCTACGCCTGGGCCAACAGCAGCGAGTCCACCCACATGCTGCAGCTGGAGCACGGCAAGGGCCTGGTCACGGTGCTCACCGATGCCTGGCTGTGGCAGAACGGCAGCATCGGCGACTACGACAACGCCTGGCTGCTCTGGTACCTCGGCCAGGACAGCGCCGTGACCCTGGTCTACAACGCCGAGCGCGACGATCTGTTCAGCCAGCTGCGCAAACACTACCCGACCGCCCTGGTCGCCCTGGTCCTGCTGATCGCCCTGCTGCTGTGGCACGTCGGCATGCGTCATGGTCCGCTGCTGGCGCCACCCGTACAGGCTCGCCGCCAGCTCGAGGAACACCTGCGCGCCGGCGCCGACTTCCTCCTGCGCCGGGCAGGCCAGCAGCATCTGCTGGGCAACCTGCAGCGCGACATCCTGCGCCGCGCCCGCCATCGTCACCCCGGCTTCGAACGCCTGGCCGTCGCCGAGCAATGGCAAGTGCTCGGCCGCCTCACCCGCTTGCCCAGCAGCGCCATCAGCGCCGCCATGCGCCCATTGCCGGCACAACGCCTTTCCGCCGCCGACTTCACCCGCCAGGTCGCCAACCTGCAAACTCTCAGGAATTCCCTATGATCTGGCACCTACCAAGTGTTAGGAGTTGGTGTAACCAGTAAATCCTCTTGAGGTCACAGGGCTCTGTCAGCTCAATCCTGAGCTCACCATGAGCTGCCCGCAGTTAAAAGCGGCAGACTCATAGGTGTGCAGTCGCTGTTAGCTACAGCTTCTCCTCGGTAGGCGAGCCGGTGATAGAACCTTGCTGCCCACATGGCGTGCCCTCTTTTCAGCTCTCGGCCCAAAAGCTCTTAAGCCCGCTCCACACTCAAGCAGCCTTCATCCGTGCTCTCCCGAGAATGCACATCAGAGCTCCACTCAGAATTCGCAGACGGAGATCTCCCAGCGTCAGTGACGCCCTCTGCCCCGATGAAAGCGCATCCCCCTTTCATCAACCAAATAATCTCCCGCTAGCAGTACCTTTTTAGCCCCCACTCCTCGTGCGACGTCCCCACGGTACGGCCGCATCGTGCTCTTAGCTCTGAAAAAATCACGGATCAACCTCATCCGTAGGTGGATTCAACTGCAGTATTCGATAAGTACAGATTTGCGCTTTTCATTCCCTAAGACTTGGGTGATAGTCCGCCGCCTCAAGAGCCAGCGCCCCCTAACTGGCGCGTTTAATTTAAAAAATTAAACCTTATAAAACAGACACATAGGCCACCCTGCCGGGTGCTACCTACGGACCCGCTCATCCCTCTTTCAGCACAAAGAGATGACCGGTAAGGAGGCGGTAAATGGTGCTTATTTGGGCCGATGAGGATTTTAAGATCTCCGGCCAACCCTATCCGGGTTTCCCTATCTTGCTTCTCGACTCGATGGAAAGCTGCTCCCCAGCCAACCAGTTCATGCGCCACTACCTGCTTCGCGGGCAAGTCCGCTCTAGGCGCTCCTGGTGCAGCACTGGACGCGCGCTCTTCGACTTTTTCAGCTTCCTCCAAGCACATGATTTGGACTGGCGCGACGTTGATCGTGGCGAAGCCAAAAGCCTTGTTGCAGCCTATCGGGACTACTGCCTGGAGACGTGCAAGCTACACCTGAGCACTACGCGACAGCGCCTGTATTACGTCTGCAAGTTCTACGAATTCGCAAGGGAGGAAGGATGGGTATCGCGCCTACCCTTTACATATGAAGAGCGAAAAGTGAAGAAGACGGTGGGCTTTCTTGCACATGTCGATACCAGTGGGGGCAAAACCTTGGCTAACGATGTGATGCCGCGTCGTCCTAAATACCTTCCCAAGTTCCTGCGAATGCCCGAGATCAAGACTCTCCTTGCGGCAACAGAGAACCCCCATCACCGGATGTTACTGCGCTTGGCACTTCGTACAGGGCTACGCCAAGAAGAGCTGGCCACACTCCCTCTGGCCTATGTCTTTGACCCGGATAAGTCTGGGCGAACCGAGCGAAACCTCTCGATCCGACTCGACCCATTCGATGGCAGCGGCATGATGACCAAACGAAGCAAGCCGCGAACCATCCGCATTAGCCGCCGATTCATGGCCGACCTCTATCACTACGCAATGAAAGTGCGTGGCGAGCGGGCATCAATGAGTGAAACACCACAAAAAGCACTGCTCCTGAACCACGTAGGCCAACCCTATAGCCTTGCCGGAAAGAGCCTAAATCGGATCATCAGCGACGCAGGCAAGCGATGTGGAATCAAAGTCCATACGCACATGCTCCGGCATACCTATGCAACTCAGACGCTAGTCGGACTGCAGCGCAACCCCGCATATGGCCTCGACCCTCTGGTGTTCCTTCAAGGGCAGCTTGGCCACGAATCGATTGAAACCACCATGGTGTACCTGCATCTGGTCAACGAGATCGCCGACGAGGCAGTACTGGCTTACGACGACGAATTGAACGAGATGGAGGAAGCAGACTGATGGGAAAGCGTAAGGTTTTTGCTAAGACTGACATCAGCATCCCTCAAGTCGAGCACTGCCTTGACACAGAAGGCAATGTCGTCATTCTGCCCGAGGCCATTCCTCCGGCGAACACTACGGTTCTCTTCGAGCGGAACGCCAGCAGGAGTCGTAGCTTTGATTTTTCCCGCTGGTACGGCGCGGGAATCGACGCCATCACTTACGCCTGCCAGCGCCAGATTGAGCGTTTCCTTGCAGGCCAGGAAGGCGCCTGCACGAACACCACTGTGGCTTCTTACTGTAAGGGGGGACTTCGTCATTTTCTTGAGTATTGCACTCTGAGGGCGATGGCCTTTGGTCGGGACTTGGTATTGGCGGATGTGGACAGGGATCTAATCGACGGGTATCTCGGCTATTTAGCTGATACAGGCTGGACGACGGTATCCCAAAAAACAGTTTACGTCGGCACCAAGCCAGTACTGAAAGCTTTGGGACAGCGAGGGTTGATTGCAGTGGTTGAATCAGGTGATGCAGCCACCTTCCCGACCAATCCTTTCCCCAACATTAATCGCAAAGCGAAGGGCGAGACTGCACTTTCTAAACAGGAGCGAAAAGCACTCTCTGTGGCTTTGCGGAAAGCCCTTCAGCCAATCTGGAACGACGACGTCACAGTGACCGGCACACTGCTGGGACTAGCCGTATTGGCCGTTGCCCTCCACACCGGGCGAAATACAACACCACTGCTAGAAATGGACCGGAGCTGCCTCCATCCACATCCGAAAGACGACACTGTGTTTCTAGTGCTGTGGAAGCGTCGTGGCTACAACACCAGCAAAGTAGCCCTGCGCCCCGACTCAGACTCGGTGCGTCTCCTCGAGTCCACCCCGAGTGTACGGACCAATATCGAGCGCTTGATCCGTCGAGTGATGCACCTAACAGAGCCGCTACAGGAAGAAGCACCAAACGATCTAAAGGGGCGCGTGTGGTTATTCCGCAGCCGCGCTCACAAAAACATTGGCCAAGTCACAGAGGTAACTGCCGCGACATTGTTGGAAGCGATTAGCTTCCTAGTGGCTGAGCATGGCCTGATAGATATCGACGGAAAGCCACTACGTATCAATGTGTCCCGTCTGCGCAAGACCTTTGCCAACCGCATCTTTGATTTGACCAATGGTGACCTGGCGAGCACGGCCGCCGCTCTAGGCAACTCCGTACTCGTTGCTGAACGGCACTACCTGAAGCCCGACGAGAATGCTCGCCGTAACTGGAAGGACATGGGTGAGGCATTAGCACACGAGCTGTTAACCCGAAGCATCGGGGCGACCTATAAAGAGACTCCCATGGGACGCTGCGCCGACCCAATCAACGGCCAGTATGCTCCGAAGCGCGAGGGTGCAACTTGCATGAACTTCATGAGCTGCCTGCGTTGCAAGCACTACGCAGTGACCCCTGAAGATCTGTTCAAGCTTTTCAGTTTCTACTTCCGGATACTAGCCGAACGCTCCCGTATGGATAAACGACGCTGGGCACGAGAGTACGGCCACATCCCTCGATTAATCGATCACTACATTGTTAAGGAAGGGCTCCAACGCGGCATCTTTAAGGCCTCCGCTGTAGAGGCCGCCCGCTTACGCGCCCGTACATCACCACACCCATTCTGGTCAGTTGACCTGATCGACAGCCTGGAGCTCTCAGCGTGACTGACTACTTTCTCGAGTCCTCCTCTTGGTCTGTCGTTTCGAGCCAACCTAGTGATGTGCTTAAGCTCTTCGAGTTCGAGCGCGATGCTCTGATCATCAGCGCTACTCAGGTGGAAGGGCGCTGGGTGATCCTCAGCCGCTATGGCGATGACGTCTGGCAACTTGAAGGCTTCGCTAGCAATGTTCCTCCCAGCATGAAGAAGCTGGACTTCAGCACCGTGCCACAGGCTTTCAAGGTAGTCATGAAGGCCATGATGTATCGCTACCTACGGCGTGGACGCCGTGGAGGCGCACAGCCAAAAGGCGCCATTCTGAAGAACACACTGTCAGCTTCAGTGCACTTCCTGCGCCACCTGGAGGCACTCAAGCTCGACCACTTAGGTGCGGTAACACCCTTGGTCTGCTCAACTTATGTAGCCGCCTGCAAGGCACACCGGCAGACCACTCGAAGCAAGGGGAAACCATTAGCACAGAGTGGACTACATAAGCGTCTGATAGCCGTTGAGGCCATTCATGAATTAAGCCAGTTCACCCACGACCCAATGCCACAGCATCCTTGGCCCGAAACGTCTGCTAAGGCAATGGCAGGGCTTGTCGGAGCAGGAAGTAAGGGTGGAAAAACGCCTCTGATGCCTGATGACGTGTTCTGCACCTTATTCGAACGAGCTTATCAGTATGTCGAGCACGGCCAGAAGTTACTTGATTTGCGCGACGAACTGGATGCCATAGCGGCGCAGCAGGTGCGGAAGGGACGCACCCAACCGGCCATTGACTGGGCCAAAAGACAGCACCTGAGCGCCCAAGGCTGGAGCGATGGACAAAGAGCTTTCAACAGGGCGCTACTCGACTTGCGAACAGCCAGTTACATCATCCTGGCCAGCACATCCGGCTGCCGAAACCACGAGCTGACCAATTTGCAATCGGGGGCTCACCATCGGACCCAAGACGACCAAGGCACGATCTACCACTGGATGAGATCCCGCTCAGAAAAGACCGACACCAGGATTCATGACTGGATGATTCCTGAAGTCGCTGTTCGCACTCTGCGCTTAATGGAAAACTGGGCTGCTCCTTATCAAGCCATGATTGCCAGTGAAATCGAGCAGCGCCGACGCATCAATCCGCATGACCCAGAGATCGCTGAAGCTCATAAGCACCGTAATTCACTATTTCTCGGTGTGTACTATAGGGAAAACAATCGGGCACGCACGCTGTCCAGCACGTCCTGGGGAGCCACCCTGATTAGTTTTGCCAAGACATGCGGACTGAGCTGGAACCTCACTAGTCACCAATTCCGACGCAAGTTCGCTAACTACGCTGCGCACAGCAAGTTCGGCGACTTACGTTATCTCAAGGAACATTTTGCCCACTGGTCACTGGATATGTCCTTGGGCTACGCCATCGATGACAGCTGGGGGCAGCACCTTGACCTTGAACTTTATGACGAGATCCAAACGGAGCTGAAAGACATCAAGCTTGGCGTCGTTGATGGCTGGTTTGGCGACAAAACCCTAGCAGGTGGCTATGGCCAGTCGCTCAACCATTGGCAGCGTGAGCCACAAAACCTGCTGATCTTCAAAAGTCGATCCGCGATGGTGAAATCCATTAGCGAGAGCACCTCTATTCGGAGCAATGGCCATGCTTGGTGCACAGCGGATGATGGCGGCTGCATCGGCAATACCATTGAGCGTACTCGCTGCGGAAACGGCTGCAGCAATGCGGTTATCGGCTCGTCACACATGCCCTTCTACCAGCGCCTCTATGACGATCTAAAAGAGCTGCGGCATTGCTCCGACATCGGCGAGGGCGGCCGCCAGCGTGTTGAGCGTGACTTAAATCGCTGCCGTGATGTGCTGGTTCAACTAGGCATCGACTCAGAGAAGTTGATCGCATGAAGCCTAAGGACAAGACCAGTAACTACAAGCTGGCGGAGGACAGGGAGAAGGATCTGAAGCTTGCCCTACTCCGCATCCAGAAAGGTCGCTCGCGCACCGGAGAAACCAAGGTGACCATCGCCGCTGTTGCTCGCGAAGCGGGAGTATCTGCAGCACTCATCCATAACCACTACCCAAGTTTTGCCGAGGAGATCCGAGAAGCTCAAGGTCGCTCCAGCCGAGCCATGCGCGATGTGAAACAGCAGGACCTGATTGCCGAGCGCAAGAAGGGGGCTGCCTACCGTCAGGAGATTGCGGAGTTACGAGCCCAGGTTGCCAATCTTGCATCCATCAATGAAGTGCTTTTGGACAACAATCGCGTGCTCGCGGCGAAGCTGAATGACCGGAATGTGGTTGATCTGGCCTCAAGAAAACAGCAGGGATAGTTTTCGCACGGAAGTGACTCCTGGCCTAGCCATCACCCTCTTCGGCAGGCCCCAAGGGGAATCCAGCCAAATCTACTCAGACTTCGTGTCCGTGCTATCAAACTCAGCGCTCTGCAGCTCATCACGAATCAGACTCAGAAGCTGATCGATGGTCAGCGGCTCCTCAAGCTTGAGGTAACTCCCTGCAACGAGCGTCACGGGATGAATCCCAATCATTTTGGAGAGCTCGTCAATCTTGTCGAGCGTCGGGCTTTTGAGACCTCGCTCCAGAACGCTCAGATAAGTGCGACTGCTCATTTGGGAGAAGTCCTCCTGCGTCAGCTCCTTTGCTTTGCGGAATTGCCTCAGTGTTAATCCAAAAGCGTCCTTCAGTTCCATTTGCCTACCCCGCAAAAGGAACGATGAAGCAATTTTGCGCCCTTTAGGGCTACAATCTATAGGACTCATTTTTGCCGGATTGGCCCATGTTCCTCACTTTCGATCACGCCGAAGTCCCGATGGGCGCGCTAGTCCAGGGAGGACACTCCTGGCGTTACGTTGAATACCCCACGACCCATCCGTGGTTTCACGTCGCATTAACCGAATTCGATGGAGCTGAGCACCGTGCTACAACGTTCCATGTTTACAACGCCGCCGACCTGATCGAACTTGCAGAAAGTACTGAGCACAACCTACAGATCGAACGGGTCTTGCTGATCAGTCCCGGGCATCTCAACGGAACAGGTAGCTGGCAAATGGACGAGCTCCTCGAGATCGCCGAGGTAGGCCTCGAAGATCGATTCAGCCTGGTCTATCGCCTCCGCGATGAGAGAACTCTATTTGAGGATGAGCGGGCGCGAAACGCAGACGCCGCCCAGAGACAAACTGTGTTTGTCAGCCCAGGCGTCACCTCTATGCAGAGCCCTACTGGGTCCACAGTAAACACCGCATAGGATCCGCAACTTCATCTGCTGGGCGAACGACAACGCTGAGCGACAGACCTCAGATGATAATTACCTCGAAGCACTTCTTAGATCCGGTTCTACCTGAACCACTACCCGGTTCGATTACGGCCGCAGCTGACCAGATATCCGAACAATCCCAGCTCATTTCTTCGCGACTCGCAGCGGTCACAGCGAAAAAACTCTCGGATCTGCTACGCATTACCAATGCCTACCACTCAAACCTAATCGAAGGGTATTTGGCCGATGTTCATCACTTGCAAAAGGCCCAGCTCAATCCGCCACCCCATACTGACCTGGTGGTTCGGCACATGCGCGCACAGCAAACGCTTGAGCAGGCAGTGTCGTCGTTTCCGGGCAACACATTCGGAGAGATCTTTGCCCCCGAACTGATTAGCCAAGTCCACCACGAATTGTTCGATGGAGAGCCCGCAATGGTGGATCCGGGGCGACTTCGAGCAGGCGCCAGTGAACAGGTACAGATCGGGCGGCACATTGCTCCGCCAGCCTCCTTGGTGCTTCCGATGCTGCAGCATTTGCAGCACCACTTCGGACGCATTCAGGATCCCCGTAGGCAGGTGGTCGCTGTGTTAGCAAACCATCACCGGCTGGCACTGATACACCCCTTCCTCGACGGAAATGGGCGCACCACTCGAATGCTGACCCATCTCCAGCTGGCATATCTAGGTCTCAAACCAGAAGTGTGGTCACTCTGCCGCGGTCTGGCCTACCAACGGACTGACTACTATCGACACTTGGCTCTTGCTGATCGACCGCGTGAAGGTGACTACGATGGAAGAGGCCAACTATCTAGACGGCATTTTTTCGATTTCATCGAGTTTCTCCTCGATGTGTCGGCCGCTCAGATTCAGTACATCCTGGAGGCAATACCCCCCCTCCAACTGCACCAACGGGTCATGGCCACGCTCGCCCAGCCTCAGCAACACAGCTCCGGAATGAAGCTTTCCAGCGCCCAGGCGATTACTGTGCTTTTCGAACAGGGCTCGATGCCACTGGATGCATTCAAGCTCCTGCTCGGCCTAGGGGATAGAGCAGACGAGGAGGTTCACAGGCTGTCTGAGCTCGGGCTTATCAACTGCCTTACGGGGGCACCCGTGGTAGAGATCGCACTACCGATCTATTTCGCTGAAATGATTTTTCCCCAGCTCCATGTTCACACCATCTAAGCAATCCACCGAAATGAAGCAGCTTTATCCTCGAACACCAATCAGCTCATCCCAGCAGGTGGTATAGCGCTGGCTCAACATTTCACGGCGCATGGCCCACTTGGGCTTTTCGGGAATTCGTCCTATGCGGATGGCACCACGGCCTTCCTTCAGGTTGATTCGGTCGATCGCAGCCATCAATTGGTCTGCACCAGGTCGAGGCTTAGGTGCGAAGAGGTCCGGTGTCAGCTCCCCGCGTTGGCTGAGATCCATCAGCAAGATGGAGCACTTTGAAAATGGGTATCCAGGTCGGTAGATCTGCCCCAGACCTCGCTGAGCGACCGCAAGAATCTCGCGTGTGTCATCGGTGGCCGCCGACAATGCCAGGGTGACCGCATTGGCGTAGCGCGGTCCTTTGAGGTCGGCCAATTGGGTCTGTAGGCCAACCTGGATGGTGCTGCACAGCGAGGACTGGCTGCGTAGCTTTTCTGCGGCGCGGCTCACGTAGGCGGCCAACGCCTCACGGATGGGAGGGAGCTCTGTTTGCCGTTCACCAAACATCTTGCTCGAGCAGATGGCCTCCTTCGGTGGTGGCCCTTCGTGGAGACCGATGCAACTGATCCCGCGCAGCTCACGGGCGGTTCGCTCCATGGTCACCCCGAACGTGTCCCGAAGCGTGCTGATATCGAACTGGGCCAGATCCCACGCAGTGGAGATGTTCAGTGCAGCCAGCCTGGCTGCTGAGCGGTGGCCAACACCCCACACCTCACTCACCGGTGCCAGGCGAAGCAGCTTCTCCTGGCGGCTTGGGTCGGTAAGGTCCAACACTCCTTCGGTGCCTTTCCACTTCTTCGCCGCCCAGTTCGCCAGCTTGGCCAGGGTCTTCGTGGTGCTGATACCCACCCCAACGGGCATGCCGATCTCGCGTGCAAGGCGGTTACGAATCTGGTGCCCGAGGCCTTCCAGATCAGGCAAGCCAGTCATGTCTCCCCAGGCTTCGTCGATCGAGTAGACCTCAATGCCAGGCAGCATGTCGGCCATGATCCGCATCACCCGATTGCTGATGTCGGCATACAGCGTGTAGTTGCTCGAGCACGCCACCACGACCTGACGGCGCATCTCGTCGCGCACCTTGTAGTAGGCCGCGCCCATACCGATGCCGAGGGCCTTGGCCTCGGTGCTACGAGCGATAACGCACCCATCGTTGTTCGATAGCACCACCACGGGCCGGCGCTTGAGCGCGGGCCGGCAGATGCGCTCGCAACTGCAGTAGAACGAGTTGCAGTCGATCAGCGCGAACACACGTCCAGAAGTGTTCATTCTGCGGTTCGGCTGAGCACGAACCGCACCACGCCGAAGATCTCGATAGGTACATCACCATCGAGCTGCACATCCGGTATGTGCGACTCAGCAGCTCTCAACCAGCGTCCGCCGAACATATCTCTCATGACCAAGCGCACCTGGTAACCCTCGCTACCCAGGTCGACTACGACCAAGCGGTCATCCACATGGGTAGCCGCTCGATTAACGAAGAGCTTGTCGCCTTGGAAGATGGCGAAGCCCACCAAGGACATATCCAGCGCCTGCAGAGTCCACATGTGGGGAGCGCCAATCTCGGTGAGGAGGTCGAGCGACAACCCGAATTCCTTCTCGTCTTCGGCAGGCGATTGGAAACCAGTAATGCGTAGGCCTTCGGCCACATCGGTGAGTAAGCGCTCACGGAGGTGCTCAGCTCGGGGGAGTATGGAAAGAGATGGCATCGGAACACCTGAAACTATACTGTATGAATAAACAGTATTTGAGATGATCCGACGCTGGTCAATCAGAACCGAGAGGTGCGCCGACAGGTGGAATGGGCGGCCTCAGTCCTCGACCAACTCAGCGCGGCTGATCTGGATCTGCTTTGGCGCCTCAATGCCCACGCGGATATGCCCGTCGCGCTGACCTCGGTGCATGTGGATGGTGATGCCATCGCGCAGTAGCAGCGCGAGTAGTTTTTCGGTGTCGACGCCGGGGTCGATGGTGAGGCGGATGGTCTCGCCTTCGCGGCGAGTGACAGTCAGAAATCCCATGGCGAAATCCTTTTCCGGTTGGGGAATGTGCGTCCTGCGCGAGCAGTCTAGAACAGGAAGACGAGCACCGAATGTGCAGCTGCGCGCAGCTCGAGGAGGTAGTCGATGTGCGGAGGTGTTGAGGCCCGCGAGGCTGAGAAGGTCTGGAAAATCTATTTCCCCAACCCCAAGTCGGCCCTACCAGTGCTTCTGGAAGGCTCCGGCCAGCTCGATTGGATTCAGTGGGGCCGGCGCAAGGAAGAGCCTGGAGAAGGTCCACCTGGTGGTTGGGCAAGGCTCATTACTGTGCAGGCCGGCGGTTGGACCAAGTACCGACCTCGGCAAGGGCTGGCAATGGTGCAGCGCTTCATGGAAAAGGATGGCAAGCCAGGGGACAAGAACCGACAATCGCACTGGTTTGACGTGCCGGATGGCCAGGCCCTGAAGTGCTTGGTCATCGGGGAAGGCGAGCAGAAACGGGTGTACATCGTGACTACGGATGCGCCCGCTGAGCTTGCCTGGATCCATGATCGATGGCCGCTGCTTGAACGAGTGTAGCGGCGCTCAGTGCCCGGCAATGACCATCCAGCCGAACCTGCCCACCCAATACCCCTGAGGCCCCATGACCTGCGCGCATTTGCTGAAGCCCGTTACAGAGATAGTTCTTTCGGCAGGCAAGTTGCTGGCCGCAGAGTGGGAACGCCCTAAAGGCCCCCGAGGCCAGGGGGACAAGGCAGAGGTCGATGCAGAGATCGAATGCGTACTGCGTACCGACTTACTGGCACTACTGGACTGTGATTTCTGGGGTGAGGAGACGGGCACCCACCTGACAGGTCACGAGTACTGCTGGGTGGTTGACCCCAACGACGGCACGACTGATTTCCTGCTTGGCCGGAAGGGATCTGCAGTCTCCGTCGGGCTGCTGTGCAACTCAATACCCGTGCTTGGAGTGGTCTATGCCCCGGTCACGGAAGATCGCGGTCCCGACTGTATCTCCTGGGCGGAAGGATGCAGCAACGTTATTCGCAACGGCCAAGAGGTACTTCCGCATCTTGCCCATGCCAGCTTGGCTCCTGGCTGTCATGTGCTAGTGAGCACAGCTGCAGCTACCAAGCCCGAACTGAATGCAGAGTTGTGTGCACCAGCTGGCTTCATTCCGATGCCAAGCATTGCCTATCGACTGGCCCGTGTAGCGGCCGGTGATGCTGTTGCATGTGCATCTCTGGTACCTGTCTCAGCCCATGATGTCGTCGGAGGCCATGCCTTACTAATTGGAGCGCATGGCGCGCTGCTCAACCAGAGTGGGGGGCCAATTAGATACGACTCAGAAACTCAGATGACGAAGGTGTCCGAGCGGTGCTTCGGGGGGGGCTTAAACGCTTGTCGAGAGCTCGTTCATCGAAACTGGGGGCTGCTGTTCAGTGGCGACCGCGATATCCGCTTCGACTAACAGCTGTCCCCGCATGCGTCCACTTACAGCCAGATGCTGCTCGACAATTGATATGCACATCAGAATGCAGATTTTTTTGCAGATTTAGCATGATCGGCAAAGCCTTGCAGATCGGTATGTTCAGCGGTTTACCACATCATTCTGCACATTTTTCTGCACTAATTTTCTTCAATTAACTGACCTTCGCTAGAGATTACTATTGGCCAGAAACCGCCCGGACCAGAGCACCGGTTGAAATCAGCGCCCGTCGGGGTCGTTAGTTTGTGGCCGGTGCGAAAGCTCACCAAGAAAAGCGAGACAGCATCATTGGTCGCAACATATCTCCAGGCTTGCGGAAAATCCCAGCATAAGAACTAACTAAAAATGAATTATGCGGAATTATGCGGAAATTCATAATTCGGTGACTAACCAGTCAATACCGGCCAGGGACGACAGTTGAGCTCTACCCTTGAGCTTGATGCCTCATAGTGACGTCATGACTGAAATTTTCCGGCGCCCCAAGTTGGCCCAAGAGTTGGCCAAGCAGCTTCTGAAGCCCTCGGTGTTAGATCTGGGGCTGCGCTCTGGGCTGTTCATGTTTGGGCCTCACGGAACCGGAAAAACCACCTTCTTGATACGTGATTTAGCTCCAGCACTGGAGAAAGGCGGAGCGCTGGTTGTTTACGTTGATCTATGCAGCGCGCCTCAGCGCAGTTCCCAAGACATGGTTGAAGAGGCTATTCGAGAAGCCCTGAGCGAGAGGGAGAGCGAAGCTCTCGGATCCGAGCTCGACATTGTGATCGATGGTCTGGGGATGCCAGGAGGAGCAACGATCGCGGAGGTACTTAAGACGCAGGTCGATCGAGCCAAATCCGATATCGTTTTGATTATCGATGAAGCACAGGAAGCAGCATCCACCCAGGAGGGACAAGGGATCATGAAAGCCTTGAAGGCAGCTCGAGACGCCATAAACATTCGACTGGAGACGCCTGGACATTTCATGCTCATAGGCGCCTGCTCCGACCAGGCCGCGTGCATAAAGATGACCACCGATCAAATCCAAGCGTTTTACGGCGCGGTCAACATGACCTATCCCCTTCTGGGAAAGGACTATGTGGCCTTCTTGCTGGCGCGACTTCAGCAAGAAGGTCACTGCAACCTACCCACGCTGGAAATCGCTGAGCAGCTCTTCAGAGCCGTGCACAGCAAACCTGTAGAACTGATCCGCGCCCTGCTGCAGTTTCAAGGTCCCACCGCTATAGGCAGTAGCTCGGCAGAGCCATGACTCCTCCTTAGCCTTGTAGAAATTTATATCCAGCTAGTGTCCAGCTGCCTAGTGAGGGGCTGCAACCGGCCAAAAGCAGAAATTGGCTGACATATTCTCTGTAGATCTCGTGGTGTCTAGTATGTCCGGGGCGGTTCACAGCTCTCTTTAAACAAGACTCCCTGGGCCGGCGAGGTGGCGTACAGCAGTTCTTGGATAAAGAGGTCTTTCCGCTTTCTAACCCTAAAAATTTCCCCTCCGAGGGTGATGTGGATTTCAATCTAGGCACGCAGTAACTTACCTGTACTTGTCGAATTTTGTTGCCGTCGCTAGTTGAACTCTACGAGCTCTACTATGTATCTTAAAGCCACATAGCCCGGAACTAGGAATTACCATGTCGATTGTCGCCGAATACAACGCCCTAAAAGCCCAGATCGCGGAGCAGCAAAAGCGTCTCGAAGCCCTTCAAGGCGACGAAAAACTGAAGAAAGAAATCGACTTTGAAACCAAGCTGCGCGCTCTGCTGGCCGAGTACGGCTACTCCCTGAAAAACGTTATTGCCCTGCTCGATCCTAAGGCAAGCAAAGGTGCTGTAGCACCCGTGAGAGGGGCTCGTCGGGAGCGCACCCTGAAAACCTACAAGAACCCGAACAACGGTGAGATCGTCGAAACCAAAGGCGGCAACCACAAGGTGCTTAAGGCTTGGAAAGAGCAGTACGGCGCTGAAAAAGTCGAAAGCTGGCTGCAGTAAGCTGCGCTAGTTCAGAGGGCCGCATAAGCGGCCCTTTTTGTTTCCAGGGTGACCATGAACCGCCCGAAGCAGCTCAACCTCAGAGGCTGGAACTCAAGCCAAGCTCCAGCTTGACGAGCATCAATCTGCTGCAGCCCTGTCGTAGTGCGCTTTGATCTCCGCAAGAGCTCCTTCGCTGAAGGCAGCGGTGGCAGCAAGAATCTCTGAATCAGCGATGTCAGGGTCTCCAGCTACATCCCCCGCCTCTGTCATTCCGATGGACAGCTGAATGGCAACGTCGTCATTAGGAATGGCAAGAATTGCCGAGCGATCACCAACTGGTAACGGCACTGCACCCTTCTTAGGCACAGAGACGACTTTCCCACCGAGAGGAATATCCTTGACGGTCAGCGTTGCGGTACCGATATCGCGAAGCTTTATGTCATTGCCGGAGGGCTTCACCACTGCCGTGCCAGTGACTGCTACGGAGATACTGATCTTCCCATTTTCACGACCCAACAGGCTGCAATCCCCCGTGCACTTAGTGAGGGAGACACTGTTCTTAGCCATGGCATAAATTGGCACTAGCCGTAGCGTATTCAGTTGATGCTCAACCCGCATCAGAACTAGGGCGCTCGGTTTGGGCTCCGGTCGTATTTCATTGCCATCCGCAACTTTTGAGGTAGGGGCAATCCCACTGCCATCGGCATGCAGATCAATAGATGGCCCTCGGTAAGCGATCAGGCATTTAGCCTCTCTTAGATCTTTGCCCGAAACCACCGACCTGAACGCGGTCGACTTCGAAGATTGGGCTTTGACTTTCTTCACGTAGTTAGCTGCAGCTTTGCCAGCCGCATCAATTACGACTCGCGCTGCAATGGGAGCCCAGATAGCTGCGGATGCAGCAGCAATACCCGAAGGGGGGGCGCAGACGGCAGCAACCTCTGGATCTACAAGTATCTGTTTCTTGTCCTGGCTTTCCGTCACCCAAATTGGGTAACGCCCCTGCGTTGCCCCAATTAGTTGGAGGATTCCTACATCGGTCTTAGGCGCTGAAGGCTCAATCTTTGGAGTGGTAAGAATCTTCATCGTCTCGCAACCTGCCAGCAGTAGCAGCGAGAAAAGCAGAACGACCAGTCTCATGGAAGCGCTCCTTGCTCTGATATATAGCCCCTCAGCGTAGATACCATGGCGGCAATGTGCCATTCAGCCCAACTCTCCAACCACCTCTTGCGCATCACGAAATCTCTGCGCTAGCATGTGAATGCCTAT
This sequence comes from Pseudomonas sp. Gutcm_11s, assembly GCF_028649395.1. Lineage (GTDB taxonomy): Bacteria > Pseudomonadota > Gammaproteobacteria > Pseudomonadales > Pseudomonadaceae > Aquipseudomonas. The sequence goes on from NZ_JAQSUW010000007.1 coordinate 24,425, forward strand.
CTAGTACATTTGATAGGCTTTCTCAACTAGGAGTTATACATGGACGCAAATTACTCTGACCCGCTCTCTTCCGCATTCACCGCAAAGCACGAAGGCGCAAGCTTCGTTGACGCACGCCCGAAAAGCCTGCTCAAAAAACTGCTCGCCAATTTCGATCTTTGCGGGCCGGGTTCTCCCGGTCAGTGCAAGAACAATGGCGGCTGGAAGTGGTAACTAGCTGAGGCTGAAGACCCCCTCTACCCAGAGGGGGTTTTAGTAAGGGATTACACATGCCAAACATCTGGGCGATAGACACGTCGCCACCCGCAGGCTCTCCAAGGTTTGTCGAGAAAGCCTACGCGGGAATTAAGCCATACCTCGAAGTATTCCTAACCAGGCAGCATCCATTTCGAAACGGGGTTATGTGCCCCTTCATGCCCAAAGCACTAGAAGTGAATGAGGTCTACTTCTCCTACTTCGACAGCAATGGCTCTGACAAAGAAATTCAAACACTCATAAAAGAGTGCATATCATTTTACAAGTCTAGAGACATCAAGGCCCACGGGACTGTCATTATCCTGTTCGAAGACGGCTTCGATGTCATGCGGCTACTGCGCGCGCACATTACCGCGAAGGTAAATTGCATCAGAAATGGACTAATGATCGGGGTGCTTTACAAAGACAGCCCTGCACCCAGCCTGCACTCCAACGACTACTTCCCACTCCGCACGCCTACCCCAACACTGGTTTTGCGGGATTTAACCTCGCAAGACCTGCTTTTTCTTGAACCGGAACATTATGGCGTTAGAGAAAAGCTAAGCTTCTTAAATTCGTTCATCAAAAAATTCAGCACACCTAATGTCAAAGGCTATACAAAGAAGCAGGTAGAGCAAGCACTATTACTGAGAAAGCAGTACAGGACACAAGCCCTCAGAAAAATAGCACTATTCGCTATAATTGTAATTCCGGCATTGGCAATTGCATTTCAAGTTAAAGGATGAGCCTGAGTGAAAGATAATAATTTCGCCATCGCCCTTGCCTGCACGGCGTTGCAGCAAGCCTCATTAGCCCTCTCCACATACTTCATTGCCATGGCGGGGGCAGCCTTAGCGGGCGGGAATCTGGACGAAGTCCTAAATTTTATCTCGCTATTCTTTGCATTTGCCCTTCTGGCATATCTGGTTAGCTCTGCAGCCTCATTATTTACCGTTAAATCTGCGAATGCGACATGGCTTAAGTATGCAGAGTCCACCATCTCAGCAGCATGTGAAAACCTGCAATACTCATCTGAGAAAAACAAAAAGAGCGTAGTTCAGTGGATCGGCGGGGAGGCAGCCTCTACGATCTCGCACGCTTGTGACTTCTACATAGGCATGGTGTCTGTCTGCCTCAATGTGATACTTACACTGATAGTTTTTTATGTCGCTGTGGGCCTAGAGATCACTGTCGCAATGTCGATCTCACTGCTCATCTCGATGATCTTGGTAACTTCCCTAAAAAAGAAGATTGATAGCCTAGCCGGTGGGATGCAAAGCCGAAGGCTGAAGGCGCTGCTTTCAATTGAATCAACGTGGTGTGCCGTAGCCTTCGGCAACAGCGCCATGAAGAAAGACGGCTTCAATCGACTCGAAGAAAACTCAAAGTCGTATTTCAGGCACATCGACAAATACATGCTTCTTGAGCAGTTCGTTGCCTGTGCCCCGATCACGATTGCGACCTGCGCTGTCGTGGTCACGCTCATCTTCTCGGACATCATCACCGCTGCCACGGTAGGAACCCTGGTCGCAGTTCTTCCTCGCAGCCTGCAGGTCTTTGGGAACATTCATTCGCTCAGTATCTACCTGAGCCAATTCTTCCTAGTCAGGTCTAAGCTGCGAAACCTGAAGGAGTTCGTTGGGACACTTGACCGACACCATTCACTCTTGGAGACCTCACTGAATTCCATTGAGGTTAAAGAGAGCGCCACGAGCACGCCGGTCTGCGCAGTTGACCTACTTGGCAAGCTCAAGGATGGGTCAATTACTCGTGGCCGCTACCGGGTCAGCGGGAGCAACGGCTCAGGAAAGACGTCGTACCTCAAGATAATCAAGACCGCTATTGGCGACTCACTGCTCATGACGCCGGAGACCAACTTCTTTGACCTGGAAAGTGCTCAATCGACAGGCCAGGCCAAGATCGCACAGATCCAGAGCATACTCGCGGCGGCTCCTGCCATCATGATGCTCGATGAGTGGGATGCGAACCTCGATCCTGACAACACAAGCAAGCTTGATCAGCTCTTGGATTCTGCCTCACAAACCATCGTCGTCATCGAGGCCAGGCACTCACGAGCCACCAAAGCATCGCCTGATCTTGAGGAAGTAGTCGCAAGCAAGTGACTCAAGGTCGCTCGCTGCATGGACTCAGCTAGACTCGACCACCTTCCCTCGCCAAGTCTGAATGCAATGGAATCCCCACAAGCGATAGCCACGCTTAAGACGACCCTCAAAACCACCGCCGAACAGGCTCAACAATGGTTTGAAAGCCAGTCGATAGTGCTTACAAAAGAAGAGTTCGGCGGCAGAAGCCCCAAAGGCACATCACCGAAATGCGGCGTTTACGTGTACTACGGCGCCGACGCTTTTGCGCTCTATGTGGGCCAGTCTGGAAGACGCATTAAGCTGCGGCTCCACGACCAAACATCTCCACACGCCCAGAAGCCATGGTGGAGCAACTGGACAGATCTGCGCTTCCTGGCAATCGAGAATGAGACAGATCGGCTTGTTCTAGAGCTTCTGCTCATTCTTGCCTACGCGCCGTCGTACAATCGCAAGCCTGCGGGCGTGCCCGTAGACGCCCTGTTCATGTCGTTATAGAGATGCGTGTTTGGCTTTTGCGCCTGTATAGGACACAAAAGGCTCGCACCGACTCAATTTCAATCTCGATCTTTAAAGGCAGCTATCGGCCAATAGCGGACATAGAAAACACCCCTTCTTTGGACAAGAAGCTCGGCTATGGCCAATGCCGACAGCCTGATATGCCGAGAGGAAAGTTTAGGCTGCGGGCGTTCCCTCTCTACCATGCGGCAGTAGGAACACCGCCGCTCCCAAAGACTCAACTATGTACGGTACCGCCCAGTAGCAGCGTATAGTCTGTCTCGCTTATTGAGAGGGATTGAAATGTCCACGACACCTATACCGCAACAGAATCATCTGCTGGCGGCCCTCTCAAGCGAAGTTCAGGAGCGCCTGCTCAGTCACCTGGAGCTGGTTTCTTTGCCCTTGGGCAAAGTGCTCTACGAGTCTGGCGATACCATGCGCCATGTCTACTTCCCTACCGACTCGATCATCTCGCTGCTCTATGTGATGGAGAGCGGTGCATCAGCGGAAATATCTGTGGTCGGTAACGAAGGCCTGGTCGGCGTCGCCTTGTTCATGGGCGGCGAAAGCACTCCCAGTCGGGCAATCGTACAAAGTGGCGGCTCCGCCTATCGACTGCCGGGGCAACGCCTCAAGGATGAATTCAATCGGCATGGTGAGTTGCTGGCGTTGATGCTGCGCTATACCCAGGCACTGATCACTCAGATGTCGCAGACCGCAGTGTGCAACCGCCACCACTCGATCGACCAACAGTTGTGCCGCTGGCTACTGTTGTCGCTGGACCGGCTACCTAGCAACAAACTGACCATGACCCAGGAACTGATCGCCAATATGCTCGGCGTGCGCCGCGAAGGCGTCACCGAGGCCGCCGGCAAGCTGCAGCGTCAAGGGGTGATCGAGTACAGACGCGGCCATATCACTGTTCTCGACCGGCGCAAGCTCGAGCAACTGAGCTGCGAGTGCTACGCCGTGGTGAAGAAAGAAACCGACCGCCTACTGCCCTATGCCCTGCGCAACACCGATGTGGATCGTACGTGAGGCTGATCGAAAGACCATACAGCGTGCTGTAGCGAACAGAGCTAGGGAGCTATGTCGGGCAGACTGCTGAAACGGGATTGTCAGGCACCCTTCCCTCGCCCTCGTCGGCTCTCTGTGCTGCAGGACGTCTTCATGTCAGCCCCCACCTTGCCGCCCGTCGTCAATCTACTGCTCGACGGCTTACCTCATAAAGAACTCAAACAGGTCCTGCCACACTGCGAATCGGTAAAGCTGGAGTTCGGCAACATTCTCTGCGAGGCCGATCAGCCCTTCCAGCACCTCTATTTCCCCCTCAGCAGCTTCATTTCCCTGGTAGCCATCGTGAGACCGCGTCGCCCACTGGAGCTCGGCTTGATTGGTAACGAAGGCATGTTGGGCGCCACTATGGCCTTGGGCATCGGTACTGCCCCCAGTCGCGCCGTGGTCCAGGGCAGCGGAAGTGCCCTGCGCATCAGAGCTACGCAGTTGCGCCAGGCATTGCGCGAATGCCCGACGCTACAGCGCACCCTACAACGCTACCTCTATGTGATGCTGACGCAGCTATCGCAAAATGCGGCCTGCGGGCACTTTCATGAACTTGAGCCAAGACTGGCTAAATGGCTACTGATGACCCATGACCGAGCGCATGCGGATTGCTTTTATCTGACCCATGAATTCCTCGCGGACATGCTCGGTGTGCGTCGAAGCGGCGTTACCATTGCCGCCGGTGCGTTGCAACTACGTCACCTGATTCATTACAGCCGCGGGCAGATCACCATCCTTGACCGCGCCGGCCTGGAAGCCGCCGCCTGTGAGTGCTACGCAACACTCAGCGAAGGTTACGCACACCTGCTTGTCGCTCCCCCCCGATCTACAACCTAGCCTCCGTACGAGCGCTATGCACCGCTGCCAGTTCTGAGCATTTCTTCATCTGCAAAAGGGCGGTAAATGGCTCGCTAGCCAGGCCATGGTTAAACAAATAGCCCTGCCCTTCCTGGCACTGTTCGCTCCGTAGGAAAACCAGTTGCTCCTCGTTTTCCACACCTTCGGCGACGACTTGGTAGCTGAGGCTCGTGCCCATGGCTATCACGGCGCTGACGAAGGCGCGATTGCCGCCGCTGATGGCCTGCACAGAGGTCTTGTCGATCTTAAGCACATCAATGGGGAGCTTCAGCAGGTAGCTCAAGCTGGAGTAGCCAGTACCAAAATCATCCATGGCCAGTTGCACACCGGCTCTCTTGAGCTGACGCAGAACCTCCACGCAGGTATCGGCATCACGCATCAGAGCACTCTCCGTGATGTCCAGCTGCAGACAAGTAGGTGGGAGACCAATCTCGTCGAGAGTTGCCTGAACACTGGCGGCGAAGTCCGGATGAAGGAGCTCCAACGAGCAGACATTTACCGCGATCGACGGCAACTCAAGTCCTTGCTCCTGCCAATGTTTGGCTTGCCGACAAGCCTCGCGCAACACCCAGCGACCGATCGGCACGATCAACCCACAGTCTTCGGCGACAGATAAGAAGCGCTCCGGCAGAGTGACGCCCCATTGTGGGTGCAACCAGCGCAACAGAGCCTCAGCACCGGTGATGGCTCCTGTGCTCAAGTTGAGCTTGGGCTGGTAGTGGAGCATAAACTCGCGCCGGTCCAAGGCCTGCCAAAGGTTGCTTTCGATAACCTGTCGCTCGACAGCGCGCACATTCATCACATGCTTGAAGAACTGGTAGTTGTTACGCCCAACTCCCTTGGCGTGGTACATCGCCGTGTCGGCATTTTTCAGCAATTCTTCGGCGCTGGCGGCATCTGCCGGATACACGCTGATGCCGATGCTGCAGGTCATGTGCAACTCCTGCTGGTCGATGAAGTACGAGGCGGATAGCGCCGCAATGATCTTGTTCGCAATGACGCTTGCATCCTGCATGTCGCGCCCCTCCGCCAACAGCACCACGAACTCGTCCCCGCCATTGCGGCTCACCGTATCCGAGCTGCGGACGCAGGCCGACAGGCGCTGGGCCACAGACTGCAGCAACTGATCTCCTGCGGCATGGCCCAGGGAGTCATTGATGTATTTGAAGTGATCCAGGTCGAGGAACATCAGGGCGATGGAGTTGCCGCTACGCTCTGCGAGGCTGATCGCCTGAGCGATACGGTCGTTGAGTAGCACACGATTGGGCAGCCGAGTGAGGAAATCATGCTGAGCTAGATAGGCCATGCGCACAGACATGGCACGCGTCTCGGAGACATCGTGAAATACCACCACAGCTCCGCTGATCTGGCCGCCGGGATCGATAATCGGCGCAGCGGAATCTTCAATCGCCAGATTGCTGCCATCGCGCCGTACCAGCATAGAGCCAGCAGTCATCGCCATAGGCTGTTTCCGCTCCAGCACCAGCCGCACCGGGTTGACGGCCGTTGCAGCCGTTTCACCATCGACTATGTGCATCACCTGGTCGATGGGTTGGCCTCGCGCATCATTGCGCAGCCAGCCAGTCATGTTTTCTGCCGCCACATTCAGGTAATCGACATTGCCCTGCATGTCCGTGCCGATGACAGCATCGCTGATCGAGTTGAGGGTTATTTCCGCGCGTGCTCGCTCGAGACCAAGATACGCCTCTGTCACCGTGCGTTGAATGATGTGGCGCAGCGACTGGGCCACCAGATAACTGGCAAACAGGCCCTTCAGCAGATAACCCTGGGCGCCGCACTCTAGCGCCTGCAATGCCAGCACCTCGTCCTCCGGCACGCAGAGGGTCATGATCGGTATCTGCGGCGCCACGGCGAAGAGCTTCTTGAAGGTATTGATACCTTGGCTATCCGGCAGCGCCAGATCGAGGAGCACCGCGTCGATGCCTCCGGTCTGCATTCGCGCCAGCGCAGCGGATAGCGACCTGACCTGTTCGCTGTTGAAGGGGCCATCCGCGGCCTCACCAAGCATTCCCAACAGGCCATGGCAATCGACGGCATCCGCCGTGACAATCAGAATCCGATAGGTCATAGCCCGTCACCTGTTGAGTACTGCGCTAGAAGTGGAGCTCAGGGAGGTAGACGATGACAGCCATACAAGAGCGTGTCCGTACGCTAACGCGCATAGGGAGAGCACTCGAAAGGAAGTGCACTTTTGCATTCGCGAGTGCGCTGCCCGCAGAACTACCCTGCATAGATCAGGCACTCATTGCACCAGTGGGACTCGCCAGATGAGCTGGGGCCAGCCTGCCGGCGCTACATACGAGAGTTCGATAGCGTACAGACCGGCCTCCAACAGCTACGAACTCAACCCAATCCATGATCCGAGCCGGCACGTTACCGTAGAGGAGTTGGCCAATGCCGAAGTCTGGCAGTTGTTGCCGTAGCAGGAGCCGGACTCTGTAGTGCCGGGCTTAGGGCAGGCATACGACTCCACTTCGGCAGTCTAGCGCTCACCGGAGGAGGCAAGCCCCCAGGAGACATTGCCGTTATGCCGAGAACCTGTGTAAACGGACCGCCACGCCGACCGCTGTAGCGGCGGCGTGATGATCCCGCAGCAATCAACGCTGCGTTAAAACACCAGCTCCTTGGATTGCACACTCTTCACACCGCGGACGTTCTGCGCGAGCTCGATGGCCTGGTCATGCTCGGCACCGTTGCTGACCCTACCCCTGAGGCTGACGATACCCTTTTTGGTAGTCACGTCGATGGCCGACCCAGACACGCTGCTGGAGTAGAGCAGGGTCGATTTGACCTTGGTGGTAATCCAACTGTCGGATATATCTGCGCCTGCTTCGTCGGTCATGTTCTTGCTGCTTTCAGCAATGGTTGGCTGAAGGGCATTGACCTTGATCTGGTTGTCCAACGCGATCACGCCTTGGGTATTCATCGCTATGCGTCCGGCTAGATCGCGCTCGGCAGCACTCTGCGCAGTACCGCGCAAGGTCACCCGACCGGACTTGGTGTCCACATCGGTGGACATGCCGTCGGTGCTCTTGCCCCACATCAGCTTGGACTTGATCTTCGCGGTAATGCCGGCGTCATCGATTGTCTCGCCAAAGCTGCGCTCGGCGCCGGGCTTGGCCGGCTGGTAGTCAGCGCTCACGGCAATCCGATTGTCGACTTCTGTGATGCCTTTGACGCCCAAAGCGATCTCCTCGGCCAGATCCTTGTTGACGTCTTCGGCGACATTACCGGTCAGTGTGGCCTTGCCATTGTCCACCGAGACCTTGAGGTCGTTGGCGCGTAGGTAAGGGCTAAGCGCATAGGTGGTCCAGATCTGGGTTTCCTGGCGGGCATTGGTGATTTCCTGCGAGGCTGTGGCGGCAAGAACTCCACCGCTCGCACTGGTGATGGCCAGGGCGATGGCAGAAGCAAGGAATAAGGTACGAGGTTGCTTGTTCATGGTGTTTCTCCGCTTGGGAAAAAACGCGCTTCCGGAGCAGCCAGGTGGCTTTTCGCTAGAGGCCCACCGCTGCGCACTGGTGCAACGCTTGATGCGGTTCTGCATCAGCGTTTGTACTTCTTGATGAGAATCTTGGCCTGAGTATTCGCTGCGTCGCGAGTGAAGGCGTCGCTTCTGTTCACCGAACTTGGTCAGGCTGCCGGGACTTGCCTGTGACCTCTGAACAGCCACAGAGCCCGCGATATTGCGTGGTTTCGGGTAGAGGACACTGGCAGACAACGAACAGCACGTCGGTGCGCTAGCGCGCTTAGAGCCTATTTATCTGCAGAGCTATGTGCGCTAGCGGACAGACCACACCAAGCAGCCTGCGCAGACTTGGCACCTGAGCTACGCCATCCCACTTCCCCTCCGCGCGCTCCCGCAGATCGCCGAAAACCGGCGTGGCCGTCCAAGGACACAATGCCCAGCACATGGCCTCGTATCTTCTCGCACCCACGCAGTTCACCTCGTAAGTTTGCCTACGAACCCGTCCTGCGTGCCGAACTGTTCAGCGCCGAGCAGATGGCTACACACGGTCACCAGTTGGCTAAACAGCACCAGCTCAGCCCACGGTCCACCTCCGCGGCATTGCTGGTGCGCCTCGATGACAACGAAGCGCTGCTGGTGCACAGCTGCGCCATGCTCAGCGAGGTACCACCGGCCACGCGCCGCGCCACCCCGGCGGCGGAATGGCTGCTGGACAACTTCTACCTGATCAAGGAGCAGATCCGCACTGCACGCAAGCACCTGCCACCGGGCTACAGCCGCGAGCTGCCGCGCCTGGCAGAAGGTCCGTCAAGTGGCCTGCCGCGGGTCTACGACATCGCCCTGGAAACCATCTCGCATGGCGATGGACGGGTCGATAATGAAAGCCTGAGCCGCTTTGTCGCGTCTTACCAATCCGTCATGCCGCTGACCCTCGGTGAGCTGTGGGCAATCCCGATCATGCTGCGCCTGGCGCTGATCGAGAACCTGCGCCGCGTGGCCTCACGGGTGATGGCCAACTGGGACGACCGCAACCTGGCCAATGACTGGGCCGACCGTCTGCACGAAACCGCCGAGCACGATGCCAAGAGCGTACTGCTGACTGTCGCCGACATGGCCCGCTCGCAACCACCGATGACCAGCTCCTTCGTCGCCGAACTGGCCAGGCGCCTGCAGGGCCAAAGCTCGGCGCTGATCCTGCCGTTGACCTGGATCGAACAGACGCTTGCTGAAAGCGGCCTGAACATCGAACGCCTGGTACAGCTAGACGCCCAGCAGCAGGCCGCCGAGCAGGTGTCCATCAGCAACAGCATCAACAGTCTGCGCAAGCTGTCCGCTATCGATTGGCGTGGCTTTGTCGAAAGCATGAGTCGTGTCGAACAGGTGCTGCTCGAAGACCCCGCGCAGGTCTACCCGGGCATGGATTTCGCCACCCGCGACCACTATCGTCACGTGATTGAGCGCCTGGCCAAACACTGCGTGCATACGGAAGAAGCAGTAGCTCGCACCGCCGTCGATCTGGCCGCCAATGCCGGTACAGTCATCCGCGCTCATGTTGGCTTCTATCTGCTGGGGCAGGGGCTGGGCGAGCTGGAGCGGCACCTCAGCGCCCGTATCCCACTTGCCGAGGCCTGGCAGCGCCTGCTGCGCCGCTCTCCGCTGGCCTTTTTCCTCATCCCGGTGCTGATCCTCAGCATGCTGCTGGCCTGGCCCTTCCTGGCCGTCGCCCAGGTCAACGGTGTGAGTGGCGGCCTGCTGGCCCTGCTCGGCGTGCCAGCTCTACTGATGACCAGCTGCCTGGCCCTGGGACTGGTGAACTGGCTGGTGACCCTGACCGTGACGCCGCACATTCTGCCGCGCCTGGACTACAGCACTGGCATTCCCGAACAGGCGCGCACCCTGGTGGTGGTACCCACCCTGATCGGCAGCGTGCGGGATATCGAGGAGCTGGTCGAAGGACTGGAGGTACGTTTCCTGGCCAATCGCGACGCCAACCTGCACTTCGCTCTGCTTACCGACTTCATGGACGCACCGAGCGAGGTGTTGGCACAGGATGCTGCCCTGCTTCTGCTGGCCCGCCAGCAGATCGAGGCGCTCAACCACAAATACCCGCCGGTCGGCGCCGAACGCTTCTACCTGTTGCATCGCCCACGACGCTGGAACCCCGGCGAAGACGTATGGATGGGCCATGAGCGCAAGCGCGGCAAGCTCTCCGCGCTGAATGCCCTGCTGCGAGGACAGGGTTATGAAGAATTCGCCATGATCGTCGGCGACATCGCCGCCTTGCCCCAGGTGAACTACGTGATCAGCCTGGATACCGACACTCAGCTGCCCCGCGATGTCGCCCAGCAACTGGTCGGCACCCTCGCCCACCCGCTCAACCAGGCCGTGTTCGACCCCGTACGGCGCCGCATCAGTAGCGGTTACGCCATCCTCCAGCCACGGGTTGGTATCAGCCTGCCGAGCACCGCGCGCTCGATCTATGCCCAGCTGTTTGGCAGCGACGCCGGGGTCGATCCCTATACCCGTGCCGTGTCCGACGTGTATCAGGATCTGTTCCAACATGGCTCTTTCATCGGCAAGGGCATCTACGCGGTGGATGCTTTCGAGCAAGCGCTGGAGGGCTGCTTCCCGGACAACCGCATCCTCAGCCACGACCTGATCGAAGGCTGCTTCGCCCGCTCCGGCCTGCTCAGCGACGTGCAGCTGTATGAAGAGCATCCGGCCCGCTATAGCGCCGACTGCAAGCGCCGGCACCGCTGGATCCGCGGCGACTGGCAACTGCTGCCCTGGCTGCTGCCGTGGACGCCGAAGCCCCAGGGCGGCCTGCAGCGCAATCGCCTCGGCGCGCTGGCGCGCTGGAAGATTCTCGACAACCTGCGCCGCAGCCTGGAGCCGGCGGCTTTTCTCGCCATGCTGCTATGGGGCTGGCTGGCTATCGACCAGGCGCTGCTGTGGACCCTGGCAGTGCTCGGCCTGGTGCTGACCCAACCCTTGCTCGGCACATTGCTGGAGCTGCTGCGCAAGCCCCATGACACGCCTCTCGGCCAACACCTGCAGGCCACCACGCGCATGGCTACATTGCATTTCAGCCGTGCCCTACTGGCCCTGGTGTGGCTACCCTTCGAAGCCCTACTCAGCCTGGATGCCATCGCCCGGACCCTGTGGCGCATGCTGGTGAGTCGGCGCCACCTGTTGCAATGGAGCCCCTCGCGCGAAGTGGAGCGCAGCAGCCGCAACGATCTGCCCAGCCTGTACCGGCTGATGTGGATCGCCCCTGCGCTGGCGCTGGCTTGCGCCGCACTGCTCGTGGTCAAGCCCGCGGTACTGGCGCTGGCCAGCTCACTACTATCGCTGTGGCTGGTCAGCCCGGCCATCGCCTGGTGGCTAAGTCGCCCCAGGGCCCGAGCGAACTTCGAGCCTTCCGCCGAGGAGCTGCGCTTCCTACGCAACCTGGCGCGCAAGACCTGGGCCTTCTTCGACCAGCATGTCGGCCCACTGGACAACTGGTTGCCGCCCGACAATGTTCAGGAACAGCCAAGCCAGGTGATCGCCCACCGCACCTCGCCCACCAACATGGGCATGGCCCTGCTCTCGCATCTGGCCGCCTACGATTTCGGCTACCTCAGTGGCGGCCGTCTGTTGGCACGCCTCGATAACTCGCTGAGCAGCATGGCCAGCCTGGAGCGCCATCGCCGGCACTTCTTCAACTGGTACGACACCCAGACCCTCAAGCCCCTACCGCCGCACTATGTGTCGACGGTGGACAGCGGCAATCTGGCCGGCTTGCTACTGACCCTGCGCCCAGGTCTGCTGGAGCTCACGGATCAACCTCTGCTAAATCCGCAGCTGTTTGCCGGCCTCGCCGATACCTTCGCGTTGTTGCGTGAGGCCGTGCTCGACGCGCACCTCGACGAACATGCCCTGCGCGAGGTGCAAGGCGAGCTGGATACCGCACAGGCAGCAGCTCCGCAGAGCCTGGAAGCGACCTGCCAACATCTGCAACGACTGCTCGACCAAAGCCGGCTACTGCTGCACAAGACCCTGCAGCCTGCGCAGAACAGCGAGAGCGAGCGCTGGCTGCAGGCCCTGGTGGCTCACTGTGAAGACCTGCATGGCGAGCTGAACCAGTTCCGGCTGCCATCCCTTGACGCAAGCGAACAGCCCGCGCAAGCGACCTGGCACCAGTTGGCGCAACTGGATAGCACGCAGTGGCCCGCCGCCGACCAAGCCCAGGTACAAGCGGTGCAGCGCTGCGCCAGCGAGCGTATCGCCTGTGCCGCCCGTCTCGCCCAGCAGGCTAGCGAGCTGGCGAAGATGGACTTCAGTTTTCTCTACGAACCGCAGCGCGATCTGTTCGCCATCGGCTACAACGCCGATGAGAACCGTCGGGACGCCGCCTACTACGACCTGCTGGCCTCAGAGGCGCGGCTGACCAATTTCGTGGTGATCGCCCAGGGCCAGCTGCCCCAGGAAGGTTGGTTCACCCTCGGCCGCCTGCTCACCAGCAACTCTGGCGTGCCGGTGCTGCTGTCCTGGTCCGGCTCGATGTTCGAGTACCTGATGCCGCTGCTAGTGATGCCCAGCTATGCCGGCACACTGCTCGACCAGACCTGCCGTGCCGCCGTGGCCAGACAGATCGAGCATGGCAACCAGTTGGGACTGCCCTGGGGGGTGTCCGAGTCCGGTTACAACACCCAGGATGCCCACTTCAATTATCAGTACCGCGCCTTCGGCGTCCCCGGCCTTGGCCTAAAGCGCGGGCTCGGCGAGGACATAGTGGTGGCCCCCTACGCCTCGGCCCTGGCCCTGATGATCGACCCCAAAGCTGCCTGTAGAAATCTGCAGCGCCTGGCCGCACAAGGTCTGGCCGGCACCTTCGGTCTGTACGAGGCGGTCGACTTCACACCCGCACGTCTGCCGCACGGGCAAAGCGCCGCAGTGATCCATTCGTTCATGGCCCACCACCAGGGCATGAGCCTGCTGGCGCTGGCCCATGTGCTGTTGGACCGGCCGATGCAACGACGCTTCGAATCCGATCCGCAATTTCAGGCCACTGCCTTGTTGCTGCAGGAACGCATTCCGAAAACCGCCGCGCAGTACCTGCATGCCACCCACTCACCCGCCGCCGACGCTGCCGCGCGAGTCATCGAGACCAAGCTACGCGTATTCACCGACCCGGATCGCCGCCGTCCCGCCGTGCAGTTGCTGTCCAACGGGCGCTACCACGTCATGCTCAGCAGCGCCGGTGGCGGCTACAGCCGCTGTGACGGCACGGCCGTGACGCGCTGGCAGGAGGACATCAGCCGCGACCACTGGGGGATGTTCTGCTACCTGCGCGATGTCGCCAGTGGCGACTTCTGGTCCGCTGCATACCAACCGACGCTGCGCCATACGGCCGGCTACGAGGCGATCTTTACCGATGCCCGCGCCGAGTTCCGTGTACGCGAGCGTGATTTCGACAGCCATACCGAGATCGTCGTATCCCCCGAGGACGACATCGAACTGCGCCGTCTGCACCTGACCAACCGCGCCCGCGTACGGCGCAGCCTGGAGATAACCAGCTACGCCGAAGTGGTGCTCGCCCCGGCCATCGCCGACGCCCTGCATCCGACCTTCAGCAAGCTGTTCGTGCAGACCGAGCTGGTGCCGGAACTGCAAGCGATCCTATGCTCGCGCCGACCGCGCTCCAGCCAGGAAAACGTGCCGTGGATGTGTCATCTGCTGGCCGCCCACGGCGTGGAAATCGACGCAATTTCCTACGAGACCGACCGCGCACGCTTTATCGGCCGCGGTCGTAGTGCGGCCCGTCCGGCGGTTCTGGACGCCGGCGTCGACAGTCTGTCCGGCAGCGCCGGATCAGTGCTGGACCCGATCGTGGCGATCCGCTGCCGCATCAGCCTGGAACCCGGTCAAAGCGCCGTTATCGACCTGGTCAGCGGTATCAGTGACAGTCGCGACGGCTGCCTGCACCTGATCAATAAATACCGTGACCGCCATCTGGCCGACCGTGTATTCGGTCTGGCATGGACCCACAGCCAAGTGCTGTTGCGCCAGCTCAACGCCTCACAGGCCGACGGCCGCCTGTTCGAGCAGATGGCCGCCTCGATCCTCTATGCCAATGCATCTTTACGCGCCGACACCAGCGTGCTGAGCGGCAACCAGCGCAACCAGTCCGACCTCTGGGGCCAGGCGATTTCCGGCGACCTACCAATCGTCCTGGTGCAGATCGCCGACCCGGCCAATATCGAGCTGGTGCGGCAACTGGTGCAGGCTCACGCCTACTGGCGGCAGAAAGGCCTGGCGCTGGATCTGGTGATCTGGAACGAGGACCAGATCGGTTATCGCCAGCAATTGCAGGACCTGATCATGGCGCTGGTTACCTCCGGCAGCGAGGCCAATCTGGTCGACCGCCCTGGCGGCATCTTCGTCCGTCCAGCCCAACAACTGTCCAATGAGGACCGGCTGCTGATGCTCGCCGTTGCACGCCTGGTGCTCAGCGACAGCAATGGCAGCCTGGCCGAACAGGTACATCGGCGCGCCAGCGAAGTGGCACTACCGCGCTTCAAATCGGACTTGATGCGCACGCCGCTGCCGGATGCCACACCAAGCTCCGACCCGGCGTTGCTGCTGAGCAATCCTTACGGCGGTTTCAGTGCCGATGGCAGCGAGTACGTGATCCACCTGACCCAAGGCACGAGCACCCCGGCGCCCTGGGCCAACGTGCTGGCCAACCCACACTTCGGTACGGTGATCAGCGAAAGCGGTGGCGCCTATACCTGGAGCGAGAACGCCCATGAATACCGCCTGACTCCCTGGCACAACGATCCGGTCGGCGATGCCAGCGACGAAGCCCTGTACCTGCGCGATAACGACAGCGGCCACTACTGGTCGCCAACTCCCCTGCCGCGCCCAGGAACAGGGGCCTATACCACCCGCCATGGCTTCGGCTACAGCGTCTTCGAGCACGATGAGGACGGCATCCACAGCGAGCTGTGGGTGTACGTGGCGCTGGATGCATCGATCAAGTTCTCGCGTCTGAAAGTGCGCAACCTTTCGGGGCGCGAGCGTCGCCTCTCGGCCACCGGCTACGTGGCCTGGGTGCTTGGCGACCTGCGCGAGAAGTCGGCGTTGCACGTGGTCACCGAGCAAGACCCGGTCAGCGGCGTGCTGTTCGCACGCAACGCCTACTCCATCGAATTTCCCGGCCGCGTGGCGTTCTTCGATGTCGACTCACCGGCTCGCAGCGTCAGCGGCGACCGCAGCGAATTTCTCGGTCGCAATGGCAACCTAAATGCACCCGCGGCGCTGGCCAAGTCGCGTCTGTCGGGGCGCACCGGCGGCGGCCTCGACCCTTGTGCGGCGATCCAGGTGGCCTTCGAGCTGGCTGCCGGCGACAGCCAGGAGATCGTCTTCCGCCTCGGTGCCGGCCACGACGCCAAGGCTGCCGCACATCTGGCCCTGCGCTTCCGTGGCAGCAGCGCGGCCAATAGCGCGCTCGATCAAGTACGCGAGCACTGGCGTTCGACCCTGGGCGCGATCCAGATCAAGACCCCTGAGCCGGGCATCGATGTGCTGGCCAACGGCTGGCTGATGTACCAGGTGATCGCCAGCCGCTTCTGGGCGCGCAGTGGTTACTACCAGTCCGGCGGTGCCTACGGTTTCCGCGACCAGCTGCAGGACAGCATGGCGATGATCCACGCCAGCCCAGCCGCCAGTCGCCAGCACCTGCTGCTGTGCGCGGCTCATCAGTTCAGCGAGGGTGATGTGCAGCACTGGTGGCATCCACCGCTGGGTCGCGGCGTACGCACCGGCTGCTCCGACGACTACCTCTGGCTGCCACTGGCCACCAGTCGCTATGTGTACATCACCAGCGACCACGGAGTACTCGATGAGCCAGTGAGCTACATCGAAGGTCGCGCACTGAATCCCGGTGAAGAGTCCTATTACGACCTGCCGCAGCGTTCGCCCCTGCAGGAAAGCCTTTACCAGCACTGCGTGCGTGCCATCGAACACGGCATGGCCCGCGGCATCCACGGCCTGCCCCTGATCGGCTGCGGCGACTGGAACGATGGTCTGAACCGCGTCGGCGAACAGGGTCAGGGCGAAAGCGTATGGCTGGGCTTCTTCCTCTACGAGGTGCTACAGCGGTTTTCCAGTACCGCTCTTACTCGAGGCGACGCTGTCTTTGCACAACGCTGCACGGAGCAGGCCGCGCTGCTGCGCATCAGCCTGGAAGAGCACGGCTGGGACGGCGCCTGGTACCGCCGCGCCTATTTCGACGACGGTACCCCACTGGGATCCGCGAGCAATGAGGAGTGCCGCATCGACTCCATCGCCCAGAGCTGGTCCGTGCTCTCCGGTGCGGCCGCGCTTGAGCGTCAGCGCAGTGCCATGGACGCGCTGGAGAAACACCTGCTGCTCCGTGACCTAGGCCTGGTGCAACTGCTCGATCCGCCCTTCGACAAGAGCTCACTCGACCCTGGCTACATCAAGGGCTATGTGCCGGGTGTGCGCGAGAATGGCGGTCAGTACACCCACGCCGCCGTGTGGGCGAGCATGGCATTCGCCGGTCTCGGCGATAGCGCCCGGGCCTGGGAACTGTTGCGCCTGATAAATCCAGTCAGCCATGGAAGCACAGAGACTATTGCCCAATACAAGGTAGAACCCTATGTAGTCAGCGCCGATGTCTATGGCGTGGCTCCACATGCTGGGCGCGGCGGCTGGAGCTGGTATACCGGCGCGGCCGGCTGGATGTACCGCTTGATAGTCGAGTCGCTGCTAGGCCTGCAGCGCAGTGCTAACAGCCTGCGGCTGGAGCCTGTACTGCCAGCCAACTGGCCAGGTTTCAGAATGGATTATCGCTTCGGTGCCACGCTGTACCGCATAGAGGTAGTGCAGGAGGTGGATGTAACTCCGTCACTGCGGCTAGATGGCATGCTGATCGAAGGTATCCAATGCCCTTTAATTGATGATGACCATGACCACTGCATCGAGTTGCGTTGCCGGCCAAGTGTATAGACAGTCCACTTTTAGGGTGGATCGAGACCTTCGTATGCCACTGCTATGAGTAGGACTTCGTTCGACATGGCGCCTCCGAAGTCAGCCTCTCCAGGCTACTGAAGGCCAGAGCAGCAATCAGGTTCAGAAACGGAAACCTGGCCGCTGGGGATGCTCGACGGCAGTTTCCAAACGGTTGGTGAGAAGGCCGTATGAAGGCCCGGTCTCGTCCATTCCATCATCTCGGCTCGTCAACAGATCGCGCCTGTGCAAGCTCAACGCATAGGCTTCCCAACCCTTCGCTTGTTGGCGTGCTGCATCAAGCTCCCTAAAAGAAAGGTCCAGAGCAGCTGTCAAGGTAGTAACCGCCAGCGTCGCCAGGGCTAACCCGGAGGCAAGCATCGTCACGCGAGAGTGTGTATTCATAGATTCGCTCCGACTAACGAGTGAGTAGAGGACGCGCCACGGATCCCCGTGGCACCTGTCGATATGTTGAAAATCGACACGCGTATGTGACTACTCCAGACGCAGCGCTGACTTCCACATAGCCATCACTTCTCCATCAGACAGCAACCGATCAACACCAGCCCGTAAACAACAAGGGGCGACCAGCTCATCCACTGCTTAGCTAAAACTGGTCTTGCCGTGCTAGGGGTAGCGTGGAAGGTCTATCTGCATAGGGTTAGCTATCCATCAAATCATCCTGTGGATCACGATTGTCTTGCTCTCGTTTCTCACGCGTAACCGGCGGTGGCTCGTGTAACTCGCCTGGTAGCGGTAGGCGCCTGGATTCGCCATCGGTTGGCGGCGGGGCATCGGTCTCCGGAGATTCCAACTGGTCGTCTGGTTCTTTCGACTGCTCTGGCTCTATGGGCTTGTACATCATCGCCTCCAATGAGGTCTTGGCGGGCACGCGGTACACGAACCCTGAGCAATGATGGTGACAGCAACAGATCGTTCCGTCCGTA
The DNA here is from genome assembly GCF_028649395.1 of Pseudomonas sp. Gutcm_11s. Taxonomy (GTDB): domain Bacteria; phylum Pseudomonadota; class Gammaproteobacteria; order Pseudomonadales; family Pseudomonadaceae; genus Aquipseudomonas. The sequence continues at coordinate 42,637 of NZ_JAQSUW010000007.1, forward strand.
CGCTAACGCTCATAGACCTTGCGCCGTACAGCGTTGGCTATCGCACAGACAGTCGAGTCGCAGACAGTCAAGGCTGTGCACTGCCATACCGGCCTATTCGCCAAGTACCGAAGGAACAAGACATGCAACCGCAAAACCATGTGCCTAAATCAGGCAACAACAGTGACAAACTCGACACCGCCAGCGCCATGTTCAAGCAGTCCGGAGTGCCCCGTGACTTTCAAAATCTGCTCACGGACATTGAGGATCTGATCAAGGGCGCCACGTCACTCACCGGCGAGGAGCTGACCGAAGCCAGAAATAGACTTAATGCCCGCATAGCAGAGGTCCGGGTGGCGGTGCAGAACATCAATGACAGCGTTACACAGCGGGCACGTCAAACAGCCGCCGTGGCTAACGAATATGTTCATGAACAGCCCTGGAAAGCCCTGGGCACCAGCGTCGCCATCGCCTTCCTGCTCGGCTTCGTGGTAGCGCGCCGTGGTTAGAACACGATGAGGAAAGTGTAAGCACTAAGAAGAAGGATGCGCTAAACAGTGGGGGCTACCCTGCCCCCATTACTCTAGCGGTTTATCTGCAAGCGGTATCAAAACGAATGGTGATCCCGTTAGCCCATAAGCCACACCGACGCCTAGACGAACGATGGTTCAGGTCATGGTATAGAGCGTTCAGAAAGCATCTGTTGTTCCAACAACCCCGTCATCCATGACAACTTTCTAACTAGCCCGCCAACGAGATGGAACAGCTATCTGTACCGATATTGGAGCTCACTAATTCTGACTAGGGTCAGGAGTTCTTGGCCTTACCCCCAGAACCTTTTTCTTCGCTTTGGGCAAGCTTCTTATCCTGCCGCTCTCCCTTGGTCCCTGATTGCGGGCCGTTATGTTTCTGCTGATCCTGATTGGTTCTGTACTGCTGGCTATTGCCCTCTTCTTTCTGGGCGTGCCCGGAATTCTTTTCCGGTGCCTTGGGGCTGCGCGACTCGTTCGTCTTGTTCATGGTGACCTCAGTTGAAACCGGGCACCTGCGACGTTGCCGGCACCGGAAGAGAACAATGACAGGCTGGGGAAGCATGGTCGGTGCGCTAGCGCGCTTAAGACTTAAAGGGGCAACTCTCACTGAGAGTCAGCAGGATATCCGCATACCAGGTGCAGTTGAGTCCAAGCGCCTCGTCCTGAACGAGGTCACGGCTGCCCAGATCGATACGTGCGGAGTGAATCCCGAGCAGCAACCATGGCAATTCATCCAGATCATTGTGTGTTGCAGGCGCCCGCATCACTACCGGTGCTCCGCTGGTGCCTCGGTGGGTACGAGCATCGGTAAGGAAGTAACCTTGACCCTGAAAGCGCAGGCCGAAAGACGAGGCAAGTACGGCATGGCGAACGACGGGCATGTGATGCAAGTTGTCGTGAAAGCCCAGCGGAAAGCCGACAACAAGCAGCGTGGTACCTACCTCCACAGGAGCACCAGACCACTGTAGGTGCGCTGGTGTGAAGGCGTGATAGACCGCCGAAGCGGGTAACGTCGCGCGCTCAATTTCGATCAATGCCACATCAATGTTTCCAGCCAAATCCTGCCCTTGGCGCCACAGGCTTTGACTATCCCGATAGAGTGGTACAGAGAGAACACAGGAAGCCCCCATGTCATTGGGATCGCTGTGCACCTCAACCTCTATCCGATCTGGAAAATGCCGACTCGGCTCATCCATCAGCACATGCCGACTAGTCACCAAGAACAGATGCTGGTCACGCGCGAAGAAGAATCCGCTGGCATTCGTCAGCAAATGCTCCCCCACATAGGTACAGACCCGGATAGTGCTAAGCAGTAGGGGTTCGATCACTGGCATGGCGGAGCTCCCTCACTATCGCGCCGCCGATACCACTGCATCAACGGCCTCACCGAAGCCCCATGCAAAAGAATCGAAGCTGCCACGGTGAGCAGCGTCAAACTGACCAGCTGCTCGGCCTGTTCGCCCGAAACACCCTGATGCAAGGCAAACATCAGATAGAAGAGCGAACCGATGCCACGGATCCCGAACCAGCAGATCATGTTGCGCTGATGTCCGACCAGTGGCTCGCCGAGCGTCCCCAGTACCACTGCAATCGCACGTAGAGGCACGAACAGCAGCGCAATGAGCCCAAACACCTCCAGACTAGGACGGGTATAAGCCAGCATCACACCGATTAACAGCACCAAAGCCAGTTCAGCGAGGTTTTCCAACCGATCATTGAAGCCTTGCACTGCATGACTCATCGCTGCACTGGCATGGTGAGGGTGAGTGGCCAGTTCACCCTCACCATGCCCGCCTAAGCTAGAAGCGGCCCCGAGCGACTGGCTACCTGCGCGAGGCTGCTCCTTGACACGCTGCAGAGCCAGCCCTGCGGCAAACACAGCGAGAAAACCAGACGCCAGACACAGTTGTGCCGCACCGTAGGCCATGGCAATCAGCCCCAGCGAGAGAAACTCGTCCCGGCCGACAGCCAGGTGATGACGAGTGCGCAGATAGACCACAAGTTTGCCGATTGATGCCCCCGATAACGCACCTATAAGCAGGCCACCGAACGTGGCCCAGATCAGATCGACCAGCCACCAGCGCCACCCTCCTACTCCCAGATCATGCAGCCCGAGCAGGCCAAGGCCGAGCATGACAAATGGGAAAGCCGTGCCGTCGTTTAAGCCCCCCTCGCCAGAGAGACTGAAGCGCAACCGATCATGGTTGTTATTGAGCGTGGTCTGCACCCCAGAGGCCAGTACCGGATCGGTTGGTGCCAGGATGCCACCAAGAAGCACAGCGGCTCCTAGCGGTAGATCCAGCAGGTAAATGCCGACCATCGAAACCAATCCGACGGTAAGTGCCATAGAAACGAACGCCAGAAGTAATGGCAGTCGCCAGCGCTTATCCAGCAGTGGCACCGCTCCCATGTTCAGTCCCACCGCGAACAGGGAAATCAGTAGAGCTAGTTCGGCCCCCCACAAGAGCACCTCGACATGTTGCTTCGGGTCCAACTGCACGATGTCCAGCCCAAGGGGGCCGAAGGCGAACCCAACAACCATATAGACCATGGCACTGCTCAGTAGCAGGCGCGCGAGTATTGTTCCCGCCAAAACCATGGTGATAAGCAGAATGCCAAGTAACAACGACCAGAAGGCGACGGACATGAGGGGTGCCCCTGAAAAGTAGTGAGGCAAATCTGCCTCGAGCATCCGCCTAGTTGGCACTATTGGCTATCGCTATTACCCGCACCTGGCACCCTCGGACAAAAGAGAGCAGGTCTACGTGGTGTAGCGTACCGACGCCAGCATGCGCGACCTGACATGATTCCCTCATCTGCACACTGCCAGCCAATTTCGCAGACCAGATCAGGAGGCCAGCAAATGAGCAGGACACTTGCCGAGATCGTCCAAAGGGACTGGCGACACCTTGCCGGCCACGCGCGCGTGGTGTGGGACGAACTGACGCTCGACGAACTTATCCGAACCCAGGGCGACGCACAGAAACTGACAGAGCTAGTGCAACATCGCTATGACATGCCTCGCGAAGATGCGCGGAAGCAGGTCATGAGCTTCTTCGAGCGACACCGCACTGCTGAAGCCGCCCCAGCGCACTGAGAAATCCTGCCGGAGGCTATCAGCATGCTGTTCTCCTACTTCGCCATATCACGTGACTCAGGCAACATCATCCACATTACCCTCCGCAACAGCGCCCCAACGGACACCTCCACCGTGCGTTACAGCTATGCATCCCAAGCCAGCATCAATCGCTACCATGCGCTGCATAACGAAGGGCAGGATTTGATTAGTCTAAAAAACGTAACTCTGTAGATCTGCAGAGATGCTGCAACAGCAATAAAGCACGCTGCGTGGTTGCTCAGACCAGACTCCGTATATGCAAGCGAATCAGACCGGTTATCCAGCCGCGCCAGTTAGGCGCGGGATATTCATCTGGCCGGGATAGCCTTGGCCTTCGGCTCCCGCGCCCAGACCCGGTGCTGAGCCATGGCCTTGACCAGCTTGCTGCCCTGGATGCAGGTGGCGCTCTCTGAGCCAAATTCAGCTGTCATCAAGAGCACACTGGCCTTGCAGGGCTTGATTGCCGATGAGCTGGCCGCCACGGAGGAATAGGACCGAAGCGAGGGCGTTTTTCCGCGTTGGCTATCTGCTATCGGCCACGAACGGCTCTCTTCCGGTCGATAGCCGCCTGCCACCAGCGTCCGCTACTGGCCGGTTAGCGACGGCCCGAGTTGGACCGTCGCCATGCATGGTCAAACCTCCGTTTGCTCTGCCATCTCCAAGGCGTCATCGACCTCAATGCCAAGATACCGAACGGTGCTCTCAAGCTTTGTATGGCCGAGTAGCAGCTGAACTGCTCTAAGGTTTTTCGTCCGGCGATAGATCAGGGATGCCTTGGTACGTCTCATGGTGTGGGTGCCGTACAGGGCGGGATCAAGACCAATTGCTTTCACCCAGGCTTTGACGATTCGTGCGTATTGCCAAGTGGAGAGATGCTCTGAGCTATGCAGCCGACTCGGAAAAAGGCAGTCCTCGCTGCGGAGATGTGCCTGATGTATCCATGCTTCGAGAGCAATACGTGTTTGCTCGGTGATCTCAAACTGAACTGGGCGCTGGGTTTTCTGCTGCATGACGATGGCCCGCGATGAAACTCGCTCGCCATGAGCGACATCGCGCACACGGAGTTTAGTTAAGTCGCAAGCTCGAAGTTTGCTGTCGATGGCTAGATCGAAGAGAGCCAGATCCCGGACTCGCTCCGCAATTTGAAGTCTTACCCGGATCGCCCAGATATCTCTCAGGCGGAGCGGGGCCTTCTGCCCGACTAACTTTCCTTTGTTCCAGGGCTGATAGCTGTAGGTAGCAATGGTGTTCATAGCTTGTCCTCCACATGGGAGAGAACAAGGATCGCCAGTCATAACACTGGGCGCTAACCGGCCAGAATCGGATATTTGGCTTTCAGAAGAAGTGAACAAGTGCGTAAAGGACCTATTCCTTAACGGCATGGCCTGCATCGTACTGTTGTATTAGTTCCGCCCGAAAGGCCGCGGATAGCATCGGCGCACTTGTCCTGCCGATGAGAACAATAAAGTGAACCTAGGAAAGATCATCAGCCGCAGCGCGTTGTACTGGCCCGAACACGAGGCCCTGGTCGACGCCCGGCAACGCATCACTTTCGCTCAACTCGAGCGTCGCACTAACCGCCTGGCCTCCGGCCTGCAGGCTCTTGGCCTGACAACGGGCGCCCATGTGGCGATCCTCGCCCTCAACCGTGTCGAACTGGTGGAGGCGGAGATCGCTTTCTACAAGAGCGCCATGGTCAAGGTGCCGATCAACGCACGTCTGTCTCTGGAAGAAATCATTCAGGTGCTGGGCGACTCGCACAGCCAGGCGGTGATCGCCGATGGTCGCTTCGCCGCCGCTCTGCATGCTCGCCGTAGCGAGCTGCCGCGCCTGCGCTGGATCGTCTCGCTGGATGACGACAGCGGCGATGCCAGTTATTCATCCGTTCTGCTGCGCGGTGACGAGATACCAGTACACAGAGAGCCGGCCGACGATGACCTGGCCGTGCTGCACTACACCTCCGGCAGCTCCGGCGTACTCAAGGCCGCGATGCTCAGTTTCGGCAACCGCAAGGCGCTAGTGCGCAAGAGCATCGCCAGCCCGACCCGCCGCTCCGCCCCCGGCGACGTGATGGCCCACGTTGGCCCGATCACCCACGCCAGCGGCATGCAGATCATGCCGCTGCTGGCAGTCGGCGCTTGTAACCTGTTGCTGGAGCGCTACGACGACCGCTTGCTGCTGGAAACCATCGAACGCGAGCGCGTCACCCGCCTGTTCCTGGTACCGGCGATGATCAACCGCCTGGTGAACTTCCCCGAGGTCGAGCGCTTCGACCTCTCCAGCCTGCGCGTGGTGATGTACGGCGCCGCGCCGATGGCGCCGGCGCTGGTCAAGCGCGCCATCGAGCTGTTCGGACCGATCCTGGTGCAGGGCTACGGCGCCGGCGAGACCTGCTCGCTGGTCACCGTGCTGACCGAGGAAGACCACCTGGCCGAGGGTGACGATGCTCGCCGCCTGGCCTCCTGCGGCCGCTGCTACTTCGAAACCGATCTGCGCGTGGTCAACGAACAGTTCGTGGACGTGCAGCCCGGCGAGATCGGCGAGATCGTGGTCAAAGGCCCGGACATCATGCAGGGCTACTGGCAAGCGCCGGAGCTCACCGCCGAGGTAATGCGCGACGGCTACTACCTGACCGGCGATCTGGCCACCGTCGACGAGCAGGGCTACGTGTTCATCGTCGACCGCAAGAAGGAAATGATCATTTCCGGCGGTTTCAACGTCTACCCGACCGAGGTCGAGCAGGTGCTCTATAGCCTGCCGCAGGTGTTCGAGGCGGCGGTGGTCGGCGTACCCGACGAACAATGGGGCGAGGCGATCCGCGCGGTGGTGGTGCTGAAGCCAGGCCAGAGCCTGAGCGCCGAGGAAATCATTGAGCACTGCGGCCGATCCCTCGCTGGCTTCAAGAAGCCGCGCGCGGTGGACTTCGTCCAAGAGTTGCCGAAGAACCCCAATGGCAAGGTCGTACGCCGCCTGATCCGCGAAGCGTACTGGCAAAACAGCGAACGTCGGATCTGATCGGAGACAGCAGATGATCAAGCCAAGTGAAAAAGCCGCCCGCCTGATCGACGGCATCAATGCCTTCGCCCGCGACGAACTCGCACCACTGGTCCAGCGTGAAGGCATCCGCTGGGGCGAACCGGTCGCCAAACCGTTGCTGCGTGATATCTGGCAACGTTCCTGCGAGCTGGGCTTCTACAACGCCATGCTGCCGGAAGCCCTCGGTGGCGCCGGGCTAAGCGTCGCCGAGCTGTGCGCGCTGAAGGAAGCCGCAGTGCTTACCGGCTCGCCGCTGGCGCCGCACATTCTCGGCGAGTTATCCGGCCCGCCACGCGTCGGCCATCTGTTCAAGGTCGCCAACGAGCACCAGATTGAGGCCTTCCTGCAGCCCATCTGCCGCGCCGAGAAGGCGGTGTGCTTCGCCCTCACCGAAGCCGAGGCCGGCTCCGACGCTGCCTCACTCGGCACCGAGGCGCGCCTGGAGGGTGACCACTACGTACTGCGCGGCGCCAAGCGCTACATCTCCGGCGCGCCCTACGCCGACCTCGCCGTGCTGCTCGCGGTGACCGGCCCGGGCCGCGGTGCGCAGGGCATCTCGGCATTCTTCGTCGACCTGCATGCAGAAGGCGTCAGCGTCGACAGCGACTACTCGGTGATGTCCGGTGGTGGCGCCCACGGCAACATTCTTCTGGAAGACGTGCGCGTGCCGGTGGCCAACCGCATCGGCGAGGAAGGCCAGGGCTTCAAGCTGGCGATGGGACGGATCACCCTGAACCGTCTGCTGCACTGCCCGACCATGCTCGGCATGGCCGGCCTGGCGCTGAATCTGTCGCTGGACTACGCCCGCACCCGCAAGCAGTTCGGCCAGCCGATCGCCATGTTCCAGTCAATCAACCACATGCTCGCCGACATGGCCACCGAGCTGTACGCTGCGCGCAGCATGATGTACGCCACCGCCGCGAACAACGACGCCGGCGGCGACATCAAGGTCCAGGCACCGATGTGCAAGCTGTACGCCTCGGAAACCGCCTTCCGCATCGCCGACAAGGCAGTGCAGATCCACGGCGGTGCCGGGCTGATCAAGGGCCATCCGGTCGAATGGTTCTTCCGTGCGACACGCATGATGCGCATCCTGACCGGCACCAGCGAGATCCAGCGCAACACCATCGCCAAGGGCATTCTGCTGCCGAGCTGAATGCTTTCTGCAGCCCCGTCGCCAGGCGGGTGCTGCGGCATCGCTAGCAGGACCGTCCGCCAGGGAAGCCGGCCGGCCCCACAACAACAAAGAGAATTCCCATGACCCACCAAGACTCTGCCTTCCGTCCGCGCCAGGCCTGGACGATCGCCTTCCTGCTGGCCTTCATGATGCTGGTCAACTTCCTCGACAAGGTGGTGATCGGCCTGGTCGGCGTACCGATGACCCAGGAACTGAACCTGAGCCCGACCGAGTTCGGCCTGATCGGCGGCGCCCTGCACTGGCTGTTCGCGATCTCCGCAGTGGTCGGCGGCTTCCTCGCCAACCGCCGGCCGACCCGCACCCTGCTACTCGGCATGGGCCTGTTCTGGGCACTGATCCAGCTGCCGATGCTGTTCGCCAGCTCGCTGTGGATGATCGTCGCCTGCCGTGTGCTGCTCGGCATCGGCGAAGGCCCGGCCTCGCCGGTCGCCACCCATGCGCTGTACAAGTGGTTCCCCGATGACCGCCGCAGCCTGCCGGTGGCCCTGTTGCATTCCGGCAGCGCCATGGGCCTGCTGGTGGCCGGCGCTATGATCCCGTGGATCAGCCTGAACTACGGCTGGCGTACCAACTTCGCCGTGCTCGCCGCCATCGGCCTGGTCTGGTGCGGGCTGTGGCTGCTACTCGGCCGCGAGGGCACCCTCGATACGCTGCGCCGCAACCAACCGAACGCCTCGCCGGACGATCCGCGCGTACCCTACCGCCGCCTGCTGAGCGACAGCAGCGTACTCGGCAACTACGCCTGCCACTTCGCCGCCAACTGGTCGCTGGCACTAACCCTGACCTGGGTGCCCAGCTACCTGCAAATCGGCCTCGGCATCGACCCGCTGAAGACCGGGCACATGTTCGTCATGTTCGTCATCGTCACCACCCCGCTGAGCCTGCTGATGGCCTGGCTGTCACAACGTCTGATGAGCCGCGGTGTGCCTTCGCGCCTGGCGCGCGGCGCCTTCGTCTCGCTGTGCCTGATCGCCGGCGGGCTGTTCTCCTCGGCGCTGATGCTCACCGAGCTGTCGGTGACCACGCGGATCATCGCCCTGACTCTCAGCGGCGGCCTGGCACTGGTGATGTATTCGGTGGGGCCGGCGATGCTCGCCGAGTTCACCCCGAGCAGCCAGCGCGGCGGTATTCTCGCCATCGGCAACGCGGTGGCTTCGCTGGCCGGTTTGTCGGCGCCGGTGGTCACCGGCCTGCTGGTGCATGGTGCCGGCGCCGGCCACCCAGAAGGCTATGCCCAGGGCTTCTTCGTCTGCGGCGGCGTGATGATCGTGGCAGGGCTGATCGGCCTGGTGGCGATGAACCCGCAGCGCTCGCGTGAGCGCCTGGCTCAGGACGAGGTATCGGGCGCCTGCTCGCGCGCCTGATCCGCCTCGTCATCGGCGCTGCGCTCGATCAGGCTGCCGCGCCAGCGGCCTTCGCGCACCGCCTCCACCAGCAGGCCGTGCACCAGGTCGCGCATGCATGAAGCGGCGAATGACAGCGGCTTGTGTACCGAGTAGGCGATCGACACCGTGCGGGTGATGCGCGGTTCGACGATCTGCCGCGCCGCGGTCGGCTCGAACAGCTCGGCCAGTGGCGGCCAGTTGCTGATGGTCGCCGCCAGGCCACTGCGCACCAGGCTGGCGATGCCCGGCGCGGACTGCTGCTCATAAGCGACGTTGAGCACCACCCCCGCCTCCATCGCCGCCTGCTCGATGCGCCGGCGCAGGTGCAACGCCCGCGGCGCCATCACCAGCCGCGTGGCACCGGCCTCGGCCAGGGTGATCGGGTCGCTGCTCTGGCCCTGATCGCCGCCACCCACCCAGTACAGGTCCTCGATGAGGACCGGCTCGGCGGTGACGTGTTCGAGTTCCTCCGCATTCGGCAGCACTCCGAAGTCGACCTTGCCCAGCTCGATGGCCTGGCCGCCCTCACGGGTCAGGCCGTCGCAGATGGTCAGGGTGATGCTGGGAAACTTCTCCGCAGCCCGCGCGATGATCGCCGGCAGCAACAGCGCCGAGGCGGTGGCCGGAATCGAGATCGACACATGGCCCTTGGGGTCGCCACGGGTCGAGGTCAGTTCGTCCTTCACCGAATCGAGCTTCTGCACCACCGAGCGCGCCACCTCGTAGAGCCGGCGCCCCGCATCGGTCAGTGCCACGCCGTCGTGCTGGCGCTCCAGCAGCTGCATCTCCAGTTCGCTCTCCAGCAGGCCGATCTGCCGGCTCAATGCCGGCTGGGCGATATAGGCTCGCCGAGCCGCGGCGGAGAAGCTGCCGGCCTCGGCGATGGCGATCAGATAACGGAGCTGCTTGAGGGTCATGCGGTTCTCTCTATGGCCATGCCGAAGCGTTATGGCATCTATCCGAAGACACTATTTGTGGGGCTTTTCGAGGGTCCCTAGTATCCCCTAAACACTAAAACGAAGGGAGTATCCGCAACTCGACGTTACAGTGCAGAACAATAAGTAGCACCAATAGAATCCCTCTCCGCAAGAATTGCCATTCTGCCGAAGAATATTGTCTCGCCCCAGGCGGGACGGGACTTTCATTGGCTGTGTATTTCTCAACTTATTGCCCTCTGCGCGTGAAATTAAATTCTCACTCGACAACAAAGAGGACAATGAGTGATGAGATTAAAACTGCACGGCTTATTTAAACCGCCCTATTTCCTGTTACCCCTGAGCTGCATGATCGGCAGCGTCCAGGCAGTCGATTTCCAACTTGGCGCAATAGATGGGCAGCTGGATTCCGCGCTGTCCATCGGCACCAGCATCTCCACCGCCAACCCCGACCCGAAACAGCTGAACAGCGCCACCGGCGATGACGGCCGCCGCAATTTCCGCTCCGGCGATGCCTTCTCCGGCATCTTCAAGGGCAACCATGACCTAGAACTGCGCCACGGCGACATGGGCCTGTTCCTGCGTGGCAGCTACTGGTACGACTACGTACTGCGCGACCAGGACCAGCGCTTCAAGAACGTCGAGGACAACAACCGTAAGCGCTCGGCAAAGTCCGCCGGTACCGAACTGCTCGACGCCTTCGTCTACTACAACTACGCCATCGCCGAGCAACCAGGCTCGGCACGTCTCGGCAAGCAGGTGGTGAACTGGGGCGAGAGCACCTTCATCCAGGGTGGCCTCAACGTGGTCAACCCGTTCAACCTGTCGGCACTGCGCCGCCCGGGTTCGGAGGTGAAGGAAGGCCTGGTGCCGGTGAACATGTTCTACGTCTCGCAGAACCTCAGCGAGTCACTGTCCGGCGATTTCTTCTACCAGCTCGACTGGGAACAGACCCAGCTCGACAACTGCGGCACCTTCTTCTCCAGCAATGACTTCCTCGCCGATGGCTGTGATGGCCTAGACGTGGGCAGCGTGCTGACCGGCGTGCCGGCGGCAGTGGCAGCGCTGACGCCCTATGGCGTCAACCTGACCGACGAAGGCATTCGCATCCCGCGGGGCAAGGACCAGGACGCCCGCAACAGTGGCCAGTGGGGCGTGTCGCTGCGCTGGTTCGCCGCCGAGCTGGACACCGAGTTCGGCGCCTACGTAGCCAACTACCACAGCCGCCTGCCCTACATGGGCACCATCAGCAGCCCGTACTACCGCAACACGGTGTTCGGTAACGCCCTCGACAATGCTCTGCGCCTGGGCACCTCACAGTACGTCGCGCAGTACCCCGAGGACATCCGCCTGTACGGCCTGTCGTTCTCCACCAACCTGGATACCGGCACTGCACTGCAGGGCGAGATCAGCTATCGGCCGAACATGCCGATCCAGCTCAACGGCACCGACGTCATCCAGTCGCTGCTCAATGATCCGAACCGCTCGCCATTGGTCGCCACAGGCGTTCGTTCGCCAGAGGCCAACACGCTGTTCAACGGCTACCTGCGCAAGGAAGTTACCCAGGCCCAGGTCACCGCGACTCACTCGTTCGCCCAGGTACTCGGCGCCGATCAGCTGATGCTGGTGGGTGAGGCTGCGGCCACCTGGGTCGGCGGCCTGGAAGGCACCTATGGCCCACGCTATGGACGCAACGGCACCTACGGCAACGGCGTGCTGGCCAGCGGCAACTGCGCAGCTATCTCGCGCACGCCCGAATACTGCAACGACGACGGCTTCCTCACCCGCTTCTCCTGGGGTTACCGCATGCGTGCCAGCCTGAGCTACCCGAACGCCGTAGCCGGCATCGACCTGCGCCCCAACCTGTCCTGGCAGCACGACGTGGATGGCAATGGTCCGGGCGAAGGCTCGGCCTTCAGCGAGGGCTCCAAGGCCATCAGCGTCGGTCTCGATGCCTCACTGAACAACACCTACAACGCCAGTCTGGCGTTCACCGACTTCATCGACGGCGACTACGGCACCCGCGGTGATCGCGACTACGTGTCGATCAGCTTCGGCGTCAACTTCTAAGCGGAGTCCACTCATGAAACAGCACCACAGCCTGGTACGTGGCGGCGCCCTGTTCTGCGCCCTCCTGTTGACCGGCAACGCCCTGGCAGCCGTATCGGCCGACGAGGCGGCGCAACTGCAGAAAAGCCTGACCCCGATTGGCGCCGAACGCGGCGCCAGCACCGACGGCAAGATCCCCGCCTGGGATGGCGGCCTGAAGAGCCCGATGAAGTTCGCCGCCAACGGCACGCCGCTCGATCCCTTCGCCAACGAGCAGCCGCTGTTCAGCATCGACGCGAGTAACTTCGAGCAATACCGCGCGCAACTGAGCCCTGGACAGATCGCCCTGCTGCAGCGCTTCCCGGACAGCTTCCGTTTGCCGGTGTACCCGAGTCACCGTTCGGTCAGCGTGAGCACCGAAGTGGGTGCCGCCGCCGCCCGCAACGCCAGCGCCACCCGCCTGATCAACGAGGGCAACGGCTTGGAGGGCTTCGCCGGCGTGGTCGCCTTCCCCATCCCCAAGAATGGTCTGGAAGTACTGTGGAACCACCTGACGCGCAACCGCAACGCCAGCTCCAGCCTGACCACCGACAGCGCGGCGCCGCAGAAGGACGGCAGCTACACCATCATGACCACCCAGCAATACTTCACCCGTCGCGACGCGGTGAAGGGTCTGGCGGCGGACGAGGCACGCAACATCCTCTACTTCTACAGCCACAAGATCACCGCGCCCTCGCGCATGGTGGGCGAAGTGGTGCTGGTACACGAGACCGTCGACCAGGTGAGCGAACCGCGCCTGTCCTGGCTGTATAGCGCCGGCCAGCGCCGCGTACGGCGCGCGCCGAGCATCGCCTACGATACCGCCGGGCCGACCACTGCCGGCCTGCGTACTGCCGACAGCCGCGACATGTTCAACGGCGCGCCGGACCGCTACGACTGGCAGTTGGTCGGCAAAAAAGCCCTCTATGTGCCGTACAACAGCTACCGCCTGGCCTCGCCCGAGCTGAGCTACGAGGCGCTGATCAAGCCCGGCCACGTCAACCCCGACGCGACCCGCTACGAGCTGCATCGCGTCTGGGAGGTGGTCGCCACGCTGAAGCCGGGCATGCGCCACATCTACAGCAAGCGCCACTATTTCATCGACGAAGATACCTGGGCGATCCTCGAGGCCGACCACTACGACAGCCGCGGTGAACTATGGCGCATAGGCGAGGCGCACAGTTTCTACCACCCGCAGGGCAAGGCCGCGGTCAACGCCATGGAGGTGACCTATGACCTCAACAACGGCCGCTACATCGCCTCGGGGCTGACCAACGAACAGCGCCAGCCGTTCGACTTCGCCTACCAGGCCAGCGCCTCCGATTACTCGCCAGGTGCGCTGCGCAGCAAAGGCCTGCGCTGATCCTCCGAGCCTTTGCGCCGTCGGCTCCCGAGTCCGGCGGCGCTTTTTTGTTTGTGGAGCACCATGCACACGCCCCTCCCTCGCAAACCACTGAGCCAGCGCCTGCTCGGTGGTGACGAACCCGACCCACGCTTCACCCTGGCCAACGAGCGTACCTTTTTGGCCTGGGTGCGCACGGCCCTGGCCCTGCTCGGTGGCGGCATCGCCGTAGAGACCTTCGCCAGCCAGGCATTCGAACCGCTGCTGCGGTTGTGCATCACCCTCAGCCTGCTGGCACTGAGCATCCTGGTCAGTGTCGGAGCCTGCCTGCGCTGGCTGGCGGTGGAGCGCGCGCTGCGCCATCGGCACGCTCTCCCCCTATCCGGGCTGGTGCCTCTGCTGGCGCTCGGCTGCTGCCTGGCGGCGCTGATCCTGGCTGGTCTGTTCTGGCCACGCTGGCATGTCTGATACCTCGAACGACCCCGGCCTGCAGGCCGAACGCACCGAACTGGCCTGGCGCCGCACGCAGCTGTCGCTGCTGGTGATCGCCTGCCTGGCACTGCGCGGGCAGGACCTCGCGGTACTCCTGGTCGCCCTCGCCAGCGTGGCGCTGCTATGGCTCGGCCAGGGCAGCCGCTATCGGCGCAGCCTGGCGATGCTCCGCGCCGAACGCGGTCAGGCCCGGTTGTTCAGCGTGCTCGGCACCTGCCTAGCATTACTGGCCATGGCACTGCTGGCAATATTCGGCGCCCTGCTGCGGTTCGCCGCAACCTGAGCCCAGTGCTACAGCGCCGGATGCGCATACCTGCTCGCTGCTAGCTCGCCTCTAACCGCACACACAAAAACGCCCCGCACGACGATTGCCGTGCGGGGCGTCGATCTCGCAGAACTCAGGGGCTGACCAGGTTGAACTGCGGGTTCGGCTCGTCCATACCGCCAAGCAGTTTGAGCAGCTTCAGCCGCCCGCCCTCGATCTCGATATCGCCAATGGTGGCTTCCTTGAGGAAGCCGGTTTCCTTCAGCGCGATGCGGTCGAGCAGCGCCTTGGTCATGCTCACGTTGATGTCCGCCTGGGCATGCCGCGAGTCCTTGCGCTGGGTCAGCACGCCGTTGCGCAGGGTCAGGGCGTAGTCCTCGCCGAGGTCGGTAAAGCGCCAGTTGATCAGCAGGTCCTCATCGGCCGCCTTCAGCGCATCGATGCGTACCGCCAGGTAATCGAAGAACATGCTCGGAGTCAGCGCCCGGATCATGTCCGGTGCACCGTTGCGCGCACGCGCCTCAGCCACGCCCTGGCGCAGCTCCAAGGCACCGCTCAGGTAGACGTTGCGCCAGGTGGCGTTCTCGCTCTGGTAGCCGAGCTGCTCCAGGGTGTCGGCCTGCAGCTCGCGCGCCGCCGCGTTATCCGGCTCGGCGAACACCAGGTGGTTGAGCAGTTGCGCGGCCCAACGGTAGTCACCGGAGGAGAAGGCCTGGCGCGCGCTCTGCAGCACCGCGTCGGCACCGCCCATGGCGGCCACGTAGCGGCGTCCAGCATCCTCCGGTGGCAACGGATCGAGGTTGGCCGGGTTGCCGTCGTAGAAGCCCATGTAGCGCTGGTACACCGCGCGCACGTTATGGCTCAGCGAGCCGTAGTAGTCGCGGCTGTACCACTTGCTGGCCAGGCGCGGCGGCAGCGACTCCAGCCGGGCGGCAATCTCGGTCGGCGTCAGTCCCTGGTTGATCAGGCGCAGCGTCTGGCTGTCGAGGAAGGCATACATG
Source organism: Pseudomonas sp. Gutcm_11s (assembly GCF_028649395.1). GTDB lineage: Bacteria > Pseudomonadota > Gammaproteobacteria > Pseudomonadales > Pseudomonadaceae > Aquipseudomonas. Next base: position 58,009 of record NZ_JAQSUW010000007.1, read on the forward strand.
TCGCGCTGGTCAGCCAGGTAGTCGCGGATCTCGCTGCCACCCCAGGTCGGCCAGTGGTGCTGGGCGAACAGCACCTCGGCCTTGTCGCCGTAGCGCACCAGGGCATCGTCGAGGTAGTGCGCCCAGACCTTGGCGTCGCGTACCAGGGCGCCGCGCAGGGTCAGCACGTTGTGCTGGGTGTGGGTGGCGTTCTCGGCCATGCACAGGGTCTTGAACTGCGGGAAGTACATGTTCATCTCGGCCGGCGCCTCGGTGCCGGGAGTGAGCTGGAACTCGATCTCCACGCCATCGATGTTGCGCGTCTCCAGCGCTTTGGCGATCAGCACGGTCGGTGCGATCAGCGTCACCGTGGCATTGCTCGGCGTGCCCTTACCGAGGCCGGCGTCGACCTGGCCCCGCTCATCGCGCGGCAGCAGCGAGCCATACATGTACTGGGCGCGGCGCATCATCGCCGGGCCGGCCAGCACGTTCTCGCTGACCGCATGCTCGTAGAAGCCCTCCGGAGCGATGACCTGGACCTTGCCGGCCTTGACGTCGGCCTCATCGATAACCCCGCGCACGCCACCAAAGTGGTCGACATGCGAGTGGCTGTAGATCACCGCCAGCACCGGCTTGCGCGGGCGATGCTTGTAGTACAGCTCGAGGCCGGCACGAGCGGTCTCGGTACTGATCAGCGGATCGATGAGGATGAGGCCACTGTCGCCTTCGATGATGGTCATGTTCGACAGGTCCAGACCACGCACCTGGTAGACGCGCTCGCGCACCTCGAACAGCCCGGCGATGTTGTTCAGCTGAGCGATGCGCCACAGGCTCGGGTTGACGCTGGCCGGGGCATCGTTGCCATCGAGGAAATTGTAGGCCATGCGGTTCCACACCGGCTGGCCCTCGGCATTCTCGACCACCCCGGTGAACGGCTCGATCAGCCCACGGCGGGCATTGTCGAAGTCGGCCCGGTCACTGAACGGCAGACGCTGCAACCAGGCCTGGTTGCGCTCGCGGGTGATCTCGCTGGCGGGCTTGCCGGCGGCGGGCGGTTCGGCATGGGCAGAGGAAACGATGAGCGCCAGGGCGAGGGCGCTGAGGCGGAAGCTGGGCATGAAAGGACTCATTCTGGTTGTTAGATATGAGAATCGCGCCCGACTCTATGGGCTGGCCAGAGCGGTTGCCAATACCACTGACTCATGGCAGCTATAACGGCTTGTAATACACCAGGCTTCTCCCATCGAAGAGCTAAACGACAGCCATCGGCCATTAGCAGCCATCCGTTTTGCACGTCTTCTGGGGAGTGACTTGCAGTCTCTGCAGTCGCTAATTAACCTTTCTTGAACCCTATCTAGAGGCCTATTGGAGCCGGCCAGCATGCAGAGGAATAGCACCCCAGGCATGAATCTACTCCTGGAGGAGTGGCGGCAAGCCCAGCGTGAGGTCGAGCTTTACATCTTCGAGAATCACCCCATCGATACTCTGGATAAAGAGCTCGCACTTCGTCAGCTAGCGTTAGCGGCTGCCGAGGCTGAAAGGGCGATCTGGGAGTATGTTCGCGTCACTCCATCTGCGCGTCAGCGTTAGATCTCCATCCTCTCAGCTAAGAGAATAAGGAGCCGGGTGCTTGTGACCGATATCAGGCACCTGTTGACTAGCTGCTTTCGACTCTAGAACCGGGCGAATCGCTGCCGGTACTGCGCGGGTGTCAGCCCGGTCAGTTCCTTGAACATTCTTCTGAGATTCGAATCGCTGCTGAAGCCCAGCTCACTGCTGATGGTTTTTAGGGGGACAGACGTCAGGATCAATCGTTCGCTCACCTGGCTCAGCTTGATGCGACGCGCATAGGTGGCTATCGCACTCCCCGTCTCCTCCCTGACCTTGCGCGCCAGTGTCCGTTCCGTCATTCCCAACTCGCCCGCCAAGCTGCCAACAGTGATTCGCTCGGCTGGTAACCCTTGCACTAGGGTATGCAACCTACGCAGGAGTTGGCTGGATTGCTCGATGAGGCTTAGGGCCTGGAACGCATCGTGCGACTGAATCGGACGGGGAAGTACCATCAACCGATTGAGGTCGTTGAACACCGTTGCATCGACCTGTCGTTCAATCAGCGCCTGAGCGAGCGGTAGGTAGCCGTTGACGCCGCTGGCAGTGCCCGTACGCTCGTTGAAGATGCAATTCTGCTCATACTGCCAGCGCACCTTGGGATAGTGCTGAACCAGCATATCTGCCAGCCACCATGTCGCGGTGGCGTGCTCGCCATTAAGGCGGCCACTGGCAGCAGCCAGGCACACTCCGGTGCAATAACTCCAGATACGGCAGCGCTTACTGAGCTTCGCCAGGCCAGCCAAAAGCGAGGCGCTGTCATGCAGGGTCGCACCAACATGTTGTGCCGACTCCGCCCAGAATCCAGGGATCAGGATCGCGTCTAGAGCAAGCTCTGTGAATCGATGATTGGCCATCAGAACCAGGCCGTGAGCGCAAGTGACCGCACCATCTTGCTCGGCGACAAAGTCTGTTTCGAACAGCGAGCGCCCGGTTCGCCGGTTCGTTGCATGGAGCATATCCGCGAAAGCCAGCAGTCCTGCTGGCATGCAGCCGGGGAAGAGCAAAAGGCCGATTCGTAGAAGGGTGGTCATGGCTATAAATGAATTGTTTATGGCAGCTCCTGCCATTATGAGCGTTGCGCTACCCCGGCACCATGAGCCCACACTCAAGGAGGCCCATGATGAAAATTCAGCAGATCCGCAACGCTACGATCATTCTCGAGCTAGGCGCACACCGCATCCTGGTCGATCCGATGTTGGCACGCAAAGGTGCGCTGCCTTCTCTGCGGGTCTTTATGGGGCGGCAAAGGAACCCGACCGTCGAACTCCCGGAGGGTGCTCGCGAAGCATTGGAGTCCATCACTCACTGCCTGATCACCCATTGCCAAAAAGGCCACTTCGACCACCTGGACAGAGCGGGTACGCGCTGGCTAAGGGAGCGGCAGACCCCCGTTATCTGCACGCCACATGACGCGGCTCATCTGGAAAAGCTGGGCTTGAACGTACAGCCATTGCCGGAAGGTCATGGAAACCCGAAACCCTTCCTGGGCGGGGTGATTCGCACAGTCCGTTGCACACATGGCGAGGGAGTGGTTGGCCGCCTGATGGAACACGGCGTCGGCTATCTGATTGAGCTGCCAGGCGAGCCTAGCCTGTATCTGGCCGGCGATACGATTTTGACCTCTACAGTGAGTGACTTCGTGTTGCAGCATCAGCCACAGGTAAGCGTGGTGCCTGCAGGAGGGGCGCGTTTCGACGTAGGGGGCGACATCATCATGGGTTTGTCCGATGTGCTCGAATTCACTCGTTTGAGCAGAGGCATTGTTATCGCCAACCACCTGGAAGCGATCAACCACTGTCCTGTTACCCGCAAGGAGCTGGCAAGCGCAGCAGTCGAAGCCGGCGTTGCCAGTAGGCTACTGATTCCCGGCGATGGTCAGGTAATGGCATTGGTATAGGCAGCAGAGCTGCTCACAACCGTCAGCTACCAACCGGAACAATCCGCTCACAGTCGAACACAAACCCTCCTCATGCCCAGCAAAACACCTTGGCGTTTCGTATTGTGCGCAGCGGTGCGACGGCAGCTATGTTTGAGTGGTTGTTTTTATCTTGGCCTTTCCTCGGCTTTTCCAAGCCTATCTCTGGTGGGCCGACGAAACCGTTCTTCTGCGATTACGGACAATCGATCATGCACCTCTTCTCGAAAGTTGTTGGCCTCAGCCTCCTTTTCTTTGCGGGCCAGCTTCTGGCCTCCGACGCCCAGCCTGCGGTGCAAGCGGCCACCGAAGACAAGGCCGAAGCTCTGGAGCAAAAAGCCGCAGAGAAGGACAGCCTGAACACCGCGCCTCAAGCGACGCCCCTGCGCAAAAGCGAAGTCGAGGCCGTCGACCCCGAAGGCAAAGCGCCAATGGACGACGCCATCACGTGTCTTTCCCGGACGATCTACTGGGAAGCCAAAGGTGGTGCGAGCGAAGAGATGGAAGCGGTGGCGAGTGTCGTTCTGAACCGTCTAGGTCATGAGGGTTTTCCCGACACGGTGTGCGAAGTGGTCAAACAAGGCTCAGAAAAAAGTCCCTGTCAGTTCTCGTGGTGGTGTGACGGCCGATCGGATCAGGTTGAGGAGGAAAGCCGCTACACCATCGCTAAAGACATTGCCCGCAAAGCGCTCAACCAGGAGCTGCCAGACAGCACACAGGGTGCGCTGTTCTTCCACGACCGCAGCGCTTCTGTGGATTGGTCAAAGACGTACACCAAGACCAAGGAAGTCGGCGAATTCGTGTTCTACAAACCCAATAATGTGGCGAAACGCTAGTCGCGCCCTTACGCCCATTAGCGGGGCTCAGAGAGCGTGGTTGCTTCTGGGCGCCTGTAGCCGGTGATGATGGGCCTCTACCGGCCAGAAGCAGTCGTCGCCTCCAGCGCTACTCCTGACTCGAGCAGGGCATAGTCATCGTCGTGTACGAGAAAGCGTGCCCATCGATCTTGAACATGTTTGGCACCTCGCCCACTTGGACGAATCCGGCCTGTTGGTAGAGGGCGAGAGCAGCCTGGTTGTTGCTGAGCACCTGTAGATCAACCCACTCCAGCCCCGAGGATGCAGCCCAAAGCCCCGCATGTTCGATCAGGGCTGTTCCCAGGCCTTGGCGTCGGAGGTTGCAGTGAACTCCCATGCCCAGCAGGCAACGGTGTGCCGCATAGCGCTCAGCGTGGCCTCGGAGGTCGATGTGCCCGAGGATTTGCGCCTCCGTTCCCCGCGCAACCCATGCCCGGCGCCAGCCGGACTCACCCACCGCAATCTCCAGCCCGGCACGGAATGCGGCTTTTCGCTCCTCAGGGAACGAGGAAGCACTGCGGGAGAGCGGCTGGAAATACCCAACATCCGGCGAGCCGTTCTCGCGCAGATGGTCGTCGAGATAGGTGATGAACTCATCGAAATCGGCAGGTGAAAGTGCTTCTATCGAATATGTCTGCATGAGTGATCCGCTCCTTGGTCAGGTCGCCTCAGGCTCTATCGGCTGGTCGCGGCGATCAAGAAGTTTATGTCCCAGTCTGCTTGCAACACAGGCACTGCGATGACTGCTGATGGCCGGTTAGCGACGGACCGAACCGGACCGTCGCCATGCATGCGTCGGCTTATGAAATCTAAGATTGGCCAGGCGCTGCGCTGAGGGGCGCAGCGATGTCATGGATATGGCTGCACAGGTAAATTCTGCTGCCCGCTCACCAGGGCTTGGTCGACAGCTGCTCGGAACGCAAGGAATCACACGGGTGTTGGCCATGCGGGTTGATTGGAGGTCGACTTAAATGCGCTGGCCGAGTATGGCGGTTACAGGCCATTCTTGACCCGCTCCCCGAGGATGAAGGCTTTTTTCATATCGGGTGCGACCATAACGGGCAGCAGGTCAAGACTGCCTTCGGGATAGTTTCCGCCACCGCCGGCACCATATTCGACCACCAGGGTGACCTGGTAGCGTTCGCCGACTCCCTTCTCACGCAAAGGGCTGCCGTCCGGCCCTTGCACAATCCAGGCGGTCATCGGTATCTCGGGGTCTTGGTGGGGCTGAAAGCGGCTTTGCATGCTTCCCGATTCGATAAGGACGATGGGCTCGCCTTCACCCTCATAGAGGTAACGACCCTCGATTTGCGCCGGGAGCGTTGCGCCGACGCTGTAGCTCTGGCCCTTGACCGTCTTGATGAGTTCGCCATGTTTTGCGGGCGCAGCCTCGGCGGCAGGTTTCTCGGGCTCGGCGGTCGGAGCCTCGTCTTCTTGCTCCTCGACAACGCTTGTCACACGGCTGGGAGCCTGCTGGCGCTCGATCTGCGCCAACATATCCGCCGCCATGGCATTGGCCTCGTTCTCGATGCCCATCTCGCGCATCAGTGCTTGGTTCTGCGCCATCAGGGCTGCCACTTGGGCGTCCTGTGCGGTGCTATGGTCGCTCGACGAACTAGAGGTTTGGCTGGCTTGCACGGATGGACTTACCGGCGGTTGTGCCCGGGCCTGGGCGAGCGTGGCGGCCAGGCTGGCACCGGATTGCGCAGTGTTGGCACTGGCTTCCTGGTTGGCCGCCGTCAGGCCCTGATTCAAACCCTGCATTACGGCACCTAAGAATTGCGCGTTCTCGGCGCTGTCTGCGGCGTCTTGCCGTGCTCTTGCTTGGTCGAAGGCAGTCCGCTCGGCCTGAGTCGCCGCCCACAGTTCGTTGCCTGCCGCTCCCTGTTCGACCACCAAGCCATAATCGAGTCTGCCATTGCTCTCAACCTTCAGCACCTGATGGTCTTCAGTGAGGGTGAAGCGGTAGGCCTTGCGCTTTGGTGCATCGACCATCGCTTCGTAGGTGTTGCCGTAGCCTTCGCGCAGGTTTACGAATGTGTAGTAGCAGCCGTAGAAACTAGAGATATCGCAGTCGAGACCAACTACAACGCTTTCACCTTTGCGCGCCGGCAGGCGGTAGAGGTCATAGCGCGTGCGCATGATCGAGGTTTTCTGACTGTTGTCATCCAGCTTGCCGATGACCTTCTGCCCCAGCTCCAGCGGCTTCACGCCCGCGTCGGAATGTGTCGTGGGTGGTGCGCCGCGCGACACCTCAGCCACGGTTGGGCCCGGACCACTCGGCACGGATTCGACCGGATAGGGCGTTGAGTAGATGACATCTGACAGCGAGCCATTCACCCACTGCAAATTTTGCACAAGCATCTCGCCACGCGATGACAGGCGAATCCGGTAAGGAAAGTCACCTGATCGCGGCGTAACCGCTTTAAACACCACTGAGCCATCCGACTCGATCGTGCCGAGCCACGGCGTGCCATTGAAGTCCATATTCAGTTCGCCGGCTTTGCTGCCCGGGCGAATGGTCCGGCTCCATTTCACATCCGGCCCGACGATTGCGCCTTCCAAGAACAAGCTGGTTTCAATGATGGCCTTACCGGGCTCGCTCCACCGCACCTCAAAACCCGGAAAACCACCGGTTGGTGGGGCGTAGCGATGCCCAACGAGACGGGAATAGACGCCCCAGACCTCGGGGTTGGCTTGCGGGTCGACCGTGAAGCTTGGCGGAGGGGTCTGTACGCCAAGGTGTTGCGGATCAACCGGTGAGGCGACGCAACCGAAAAGGGCAGACTGAAGAACAACTAAGGCAGCAAAGGTTGTGATGGCGCGCATCATCCAGCCCACAATGAAGAAGATGGCGAAACGCTATTAAAATTACATGAGATCTGTCTAGTGGAGCCGGGCGACTTAAAAGACGTTCTCATCGTGGGCGTCCGCTTTTGGCCGACTTCTGCCTGTCGACAATGGCAGCAACCGGCCAGAAGCCGACGCTCAGCTTACCGTTGCGGCAAGCAATCACCCATGATTAACAAATGTTAATGAGCCATAGAAACCAGCGGAGCATCATCCGCGCCTTCTGCCGTAACGAAGCTCATAACAATGACAAATCCATCTCCTCAAACTGTCTACGAACTCCTTGTTGCTGCGACGCAACAAGCTCCCCAGGCACTTGCTCTGGCCTTCATCGATGATCTAGATGAGGTCGCTCTTTCGTATCGCCTGAGCCATGAGCAACTGCTGAGCAAGATACATAAGACGGTGCAAATGATGAGGAAACTCACGGGCAAATCGCGCCCTGTGGTTTCGCTTTTGTTGCCAAACATTCCTCAAGCCCAAACGCTTCTCTGGGCCGCCGAAACTGCTGGCGTAGCTAACCCACTCAATCCTCTCTTGAATGAGGAAGCATTGCTCCAGCTGATGTCGAAGGCCCAGACGGATATTGTTTTCGCTCTAGGCCCTCTGCACGGCAGTGAGCTTTGGGATAAGGCTGTGAGCGTTGCTAGTCGGCTACCCAACAGGCCCCTTTGTGTATCCGTCTTCAGCCCTGCTGGAGCGATGCACTACGACTCCGAGGTAAATCGCTACAAAGACGTTCCCCTCGTAGGGGAGGACGCTCCTACTCCAAAGGATATCGCCGCTTACTTCCACACCGGAGGTACAACGGGAACTCCGAAGCTGGCGTGTCACACGCATGAAAATCAGACCACTGCTGCTATGGCAGTGATACGCAGCATGCAACTCACGGGCGCCGATATCGCCATCAATGGTCTGCCAATCTTTCATGTCGCAGGGGCCATCGTTAATAGCCTGGCGGTTCTCGGTGCCGGGGGACAACTCGTTCTTCCCACCGTGTCCGGCTTCCGCAACCCTGAGGTAATTCGCCAACACTGGCGCCTTATCCAGACTCTGCGCGTCACGATCAGCAGCGGGATTCCTACGTCAATGGCCTCAATGCTTGATGCCCCACTTGAGGGGGCAGATATCAGCAGCCTTCGATTCCTCCTGACAGGTGGAGCACCAGTGCCGCTCAAGCTCCATGAATTGGCCTTGGAGAAGCTGGATCGTCAGCTTTATCAGGCGTACGGCATGACTGAGTCGAGCGGCGTGATCGCTTTGCCAAACCTGGCCATACCAGCGGTTTGGGGCAGTGTTGGGCATGTGTCCTCACCTGTTGAGGTCTCCATCGAGTCGGGCCAAATCTGCGTGCGCAGCCCGATGGTTTTCCCCGGTTACCTTGGTCTTGACTCGCCTGTCACGCCAGATGGCTGGCTCAAAACAGGAGACCTTGGGCACTTGGATGAGGCGGGAAATCTCTTCATCACCGGGCGCGCCAAAGACCTCATTATCCGTAGCGGGCATAACATCGATCCGGCCCTAATTGAGGGATGTCTGGAGGAGCACCCGGCTGTAAGCATGGCAGCCGCAGTTGGCATGCCTGACGAATATGCAGGCGAGCTACCGGTAGTTTTTGTGCAGCTGCGAGAGGGTATGAGTGTTAGCAGGGACGACCTACAGGCTTACGCGATGGAGCACATCGCAGAGAGGCCCGCATGCCCGAAGAAGATCATCATTCTCGACGCTCTACCGGTCACCGCCGTAGGGAAGGTTTTCAAGCCGAAGCTACGGGAGATTGCCACGGATCTCTTACTGGAAGAGCTGCTCGTACCGCGCCTGGGTCGCATTGGTATCGAAAGTCGCCACACTGAAAATGGCCAATTGGTCGTAAAGCTCTGGCGAGTTCCCCAGAGCGAGGCGCTTTGGTGCTCCGAGCAAGTGAGACGGATCAATCTCGTGGTCGACGAGTTAGCTGTCGGGTAACCCCAGCTGACGCTTGATCCTCGATAGCGAGGCGGGTTCAACGCCCAGGTAGCTGGCTAGCTGGTATTGCGGAACCCGCCTGACCAACCACTCCTGATTTGTCATCAGCCAGCGATAGTGAGCTTCGCTGTTGCACGTTAGCAGCATGGCTTCACGGGCCTCATTGCGCAGCATTATCAGCTGAACATAGCTGTTCAGCAGCCTATCCAGCTGCGGGTGTATCTCAGTGCCCTGCTCGAACAGGCTCGTCGGAATCACTGCCAGCTGGCACTTCTCCATCGCCGAGATGGTGTAGGTGCAAGGTTGGTGCGTGAGGAAGGCGCTGAGTGAGCCTATCAGCTGGCCCTCTCGGAAGAACGCCTTGTTCCATTCCTTGCCGTCATGCGCCAGGTAGTAATACCGGGCCAATCCAGACAGGATCATGAAAAAGTGCGTGGGCTGCTCACCGGTCTTGATGATGATCTCACCCCGTTCGACCTCCTTGATGCGAGCCGCATCTGAGAGCAGGGTAAGCAGCCCTTCATCGGTCACGCCGAGCTCTTGAAGTTGAAGCTGCAATGTCGAACGCGCTTCTTTGGCCAACAATTTCTACACCTTCCACTCACTAAGGTGGGCTTCGATAGCGGCATGCTTGCCGTCCCTGCTAATTACGATACGCACTCCTACCAGAGGCGAGAAGGGTCGACTCGCCAAGCCCGTCTTTGACCGTCTCGTACAATACTTATTTCAAAATGCGTCAGACCATCAGGGTTCCCTTACACAGCTGGTAATCCTGATGAAAATAAGAAATGCGGCAGCTCTGGGTGCACTGTTGGCGAGCCTTGGAGCGAGCACTGGTTTGATTGCAAAAACTGATTGTGAGACCTGCACCCAAGTGGATAGTGGTGCGGTTAAAGGACACCAAGATGGTGAAGTCCTTTCCTTCAAAGGTATCCCTTACGCAGCGGCTCCTACTGGCGAACTTCGCTTCCGTCCGCCGCAAGCTGTACAGCCCTGGAGCGGGGTATTGGACGCAGCCAAATTCCGCTCTACTTGCCCTCAGGTGCAAGACGTTCTTGAGGAGTATCCGTACCCTGGTCGTGTCGTGAAGCTGAAAGACGGCCAGGAGCACGAGGTATACGAGAGCGAAGATTGCCTCCATCTCAACGTATGGACTCCCAAGATCGACAACGCGAAACGTCCGATCATGGTCTTCATTCCGGGCGGCGCATTTATCGTTGGTAACGGCTCGTCCGACTTCTACAACGGCAAGAAGCTGGCTAGCCACGACGTCGTCGTTGTCACCCTGAACTACCGCGTTGGCCTGTTCGGCTTCATGGAGCTGGGTGGGGTGGACAAGCGCTATGCCGGCAGTGGCAATAACGGTCTGCGCGATCAAATTGCCGCAATCGAATGGGTTAAGCGCAACGCTGCTTCGTTCGGTGGCGATCCAGACAACATCACTATCTTCGGCGAGTCGGCGGGCGGTGCGTCAGTGAATGCGCTGCTTTCGATCAAGTCCCCTGAAAAGCTCTTCAAACGCGCCATCGCACAGAGCGGTCACTCCAACATGATCCATACGAAGGAGTTCGCCGTCTCGTCGGGACAAGAGATCGTCAAGATCGGGGGGTATGGCTCAATCGATGAAGTGCTCAAGGCGACGCCATTGGAACTGCTGGAGACCCAGGAAGCGGCATTCAGGGAGGCGGCCATTGGTGACCTTCTTTTCGCCCCGTTCATCGACGGTACGACCATCGTCGGCGAACCCCACGAGCTGATCAAATCGGGTCATGCGAAAGCAATCGACCTCATGGCAGGTGCTACTCAGAACGAGTTGAACTACTGGAGCCTTTACGACAGCAAGCTCCGCAATCCCTTCACTGATGAAACCGATGCCGGCCCAGCCACTCCCCCGATCCCGGATGAGCTACGTGCCGAGATCGAGAAGAAGCAATCGATCAGCCTGGATGGCAAGTACGCGAAGCTTCTCGGCGAATCGAACCACTCGGTACTGCGCCAAGCCCAGAACGATGACTTCGGCCTGATTCAGCCTCTGCGGCAGCTGGCTGACAACCAGCACGGCAACAACGCGAATACCTACCTCTACCGCTTCGCTTGGAAGGTGCCGACCAAGTACCTCCCAGAAGGATCGGTTGATCTAGGGTCGGTGCATGCTCTGGAGTTGCCCTTCATGTTCGGCACGATGGATCTGGGCTGGATGCCCGGTGGCGAGAAGGTGGGCGCCGAGAGTCGCGGCGTTGATCTGGCCTTGAGCAAGCACATGATGGCTGCGTGGACGAACTTCGCCCGCAGCGGCAACCCGAACGGCCCAGGTGTGCCGGAGTGGAAGCCATACGACAACAAGTCCCACAACACCATGGTGTGGAACGAGCAGTCCAAGACTGTTGCAGACCCAGACTCGGAGCGTCGCCAGATTTGGCAGGATGTGGTGTTCGGCTCCCTGTTCTAACTGCCTGATTGCGCCTGCCCCCTTGCGATGAGGGGGCCTCAACAACAAAAACAATACGTGGTGATATATGACTCGTGTATACGGAAGTCTCGTCGCGCTGTGCGCGTCTTTCCTGATGTGCGCAAACGCTTCGGCAGTTGAGCTGGGGAGCGGCTTCGATCTTGATCTGGAGCTGACCGCTGTAAGCGATTACCGAGACCGAGGGATATCTCAGACCCTGGGAGATCCTGCAATTCAAGGCGGTGCGATGCTTTCCTCTCCCATCGGAGCATATGTTGGCGCCTGGGCTTCCTCCGTGGACTTCGGCGAAGGCTCCGACACCAGGATGGAACAGGACATCTACGCCGGCTGGTATATCCCTGTTACCGATGATCTCCTTCTCGACATCGGATGGCTCAAGTACATGTTCCCGAAGAATAACGAGATGAATTCTTCCATGTATTACTTTGGCGCCATGTACAAGGGGTTTGAGTTCTCGTTCCAATACTCTGACGACCGTGAAGGTGACCAGTCTGGATCGGCGACTTATCTTGCTTACACATACGATATCAACGATTCTACTAGGGCATATGCACGCTACGGCATCAACGATACCAAGGATGAGTCACTATTCTCGGCGAGCGGTAATACTCGCTCGAAATACGACGACTGGGAAATTGCTCTGGAAAAGGACTATTGGGGTGCAACCTGGAAAGCCAGCTATATTGACACCGATATGTCTGAGGCGGAGTGCATGAACTTCACGGGCCATGACGACTTGTGCAGCGCCACGGTCGTTGCTAGCGTGAGTAAACACTTCTAACGTGCAGGAAAGGGGATTCTTGAATCCCCTTTGTTGATGCAATCAATATGCTACATAACACGCAAAGCCTTTATGTCGGATTGGACTGGATGATCTACGCCGGGCCCGGTGGCTTTGAGCGATCTGAGATGCTTGCCCCAGCACTTTTGTTGGCCGAGCCTGGAGCCAGCATATCTTGCCATTTCGACGGTGGCAGGGAGGTATCCTCGCCCTGCATCAAACACCCGGCAGGTAAGTGGAGCACCGCAACTGCGACAAACATCGTGATTGTTTATTTTGACCCTCTCTCCTTTGCCGGTCGCGCAATACAAACTTACAGTGACAATAGTGAAGCCAGATCGATTCCATTTGCCACATCGATCTATGAGGAGTATTTCCACCAGCTTATTAGTGGAAATATTAATGCGCGCGAGGTCATTGCGCTCGTGCAAAAACTTGGTGAGGATTTAACAAAGGGTGTCAAACCTCCGCACCTGGATCGCCGCGTCGCCATCGTAGCCAATGACCTAGCGGAGAATTCAGCTGGTAGGTTAGACCTGAAGAGGCTTTCGGCGTTAATTAGTACATCGCCTGAACGGCTTCGCCACCTATTCAAAAGCCAGGTAAACATGACTCTATCAAAATACAAGTCATGGAGGCAGCTGTATACGATGTCCTGTCATATCCTTCGAACGTGTGGCGGGGAATACGATTGGACGACATCGCCCGCCCTACAGCAGGCAGGATTCTATGATGACGCGCATGGATATCGGACATTGAGCCAATACTTTGGTGCGCGCGCATCTCTCACAGAACTTCATTTAAATTTGGTTGATTGCACCGAAGCCTGAATGATTTCAGACCTACAGAACGACTACTCCAAAGAGAGCCTTTGGATTTTAAGGGCGGATATCCGCCCTTCTTTTTTCCACAGAAGCTTATGGGTGAGGCCTTTGGAAAGGTCAAAGGCATCAATGTTCGCTATTGGCCGATAGCTGCCTCTCACAGGCGAACGCTTCCGGCCAAAAGCAGTCATAGTCATAGAGTTTTTTACAAAGCTGGGGCGATTCAGTTGGCAGTTCAAGGCAGCAAGCCTAAGGATGCAAACGCCGCTGAATGTCCGCTTCGGTGTCCTCTCTCCTTGCCTCATAGTCATATGTCTTGGCTAATGCCATCAGCAGCTTCGAAGCAACAAACGGATGAGATATCTGTAGCTCCCTTCCCCAGCCCCGATATTTTTCAGCGAGCACGCGCTCTTGCTCCCCCCCTTCACCCCGCCAGTGCACGCCACGTGAGTTATAAACTCCAGTGTGAGCACCCCGCATCATCGCCTCCGATTGAATGTCCTCCATCACAGCACGCACCGCTTCACAGGGCCAAACACCGTCCTTACCCTTCGGTGCATGTGATAGAAGCTCGCCAATACGGCTGTCCCCAACATCTGCACGACTCAGTTCGATACATGACTGCCGAACATTGGCGACCCACGCCGCCAAGCGCGCCTCGTTAACCTCGCCAGAGGCCATCTCACCAGGAATCCGACCTAGTGCACTCAGCAGCTTGTATCCGCGCGTAGCCATTTCACCTACACGCTCGGGTAGCACACAAAACTCATCTGGGTCGACTGCGCCATCCGCACGCTTAAACATCCAACATATAGCCTGGACGAAAAGCTCCGGGTGCATCTCTACGTACTGCTCAAGGTGCGGTATGTTCGAGCTCGCTCGCCTCGCAAAAGGCTGACCCAGAACCTCGATATAGACGAACTCCAAACCTGCCTTCTGTTCAAGCGACAGACTCGAACAGCCGCTCATACGCTTGAACGCCTCCTCTACGTAGTAAGGCTCAAGCATATATTGCCCAGGCAGGTCGCTTCCTCCACGGGCCATCTCCGACATCAACCGGAAGATAAGCTCTGGATCCGTTTTCGATAACGCATAACGAATGCAAGAAAATGCCGCCCTCGGCCTATCCGCTTTGAGAAGTCGTTCAATAGCCTCATTTCGCTCAGACTCTGAGTCGCCGATCCAATCTGGTACCACTTCGCTCCAGTACTGAGACTGAGTGCGCTCACTCAGGGTATCTATCAAACGCCAAGTCGAGTGACCAAAAGGAACAAGCAACAACAAACTAGCCACATCCTCTTCTGGCAAGCTCTCCACCAGACTGCACAACACTCCATTGCGTTGATCATCTGGCAGAGCTCGTAGCGCTCCGCTAATAAGATTCCTATGCGAATGCCCCACGTCCCCATCGGAATGGATTGCTTCAAGCGCATTACGAAGTAACGTCAGTAATTCAGGCTCAGGCAACACGACTCTGGCGGCAAGAGAGCCGACAATCCATGCCGCATTTCCACGCTCAGCCAGCTCAAGAATCCCACTGGACCCACGATGCGCAAGAATTTCGCCTAGAGCCTCTGTCCTCAGGCGGTTGATCCTTTCATCGCGCCCACGATGGTCGAAGCTCGCTAAGTCCTCTAGCTCGTCAGCAGACTCCTCAACCCATGCAGTGTGGAATAGCCACAAATGCTTATTCACAACGTCATTAGGCGCTAACGCGTCATAGACGGACTTACCTGCTACAACCAGCGCAGCATGATCGCCATCTTTTTTCGCATGCAGTGCAGCACGTCGCGACAGTGTCGATCTCCGAACCTTCTCTCGCATTGCAGCCTTGTCAGCGTCACTGGCTTGAGTATTCGCCCAGTGTTCGATCATCGCCCAGACTCGAGCCTGATCCTCTTCATTCAATACCCGCAAGCGCTCGACCAGCTCACCGAGCATGTCCAACGTGTACGCAGGCCAACTCAGTACTAGTGCTACCACTTCCCTCTGGAACTCTAGTACTGGCTCCCCTGTCGCAAAGGGCTCGCCATAGCCGTAACCATCGTCACGCCAGCGTGGCTTGTGGCTATAGTCACCTACGTTATTGTGGAGACTGAGCTCCGCCATGCAGATGTTCCAAGCTACATCGGGAAACTTGGCAACTAGTTGCTTCAGCAGGACCACACGCTGTTGAAGGTTAGCGGCGGTCTGGGGCATCCAAGCACGGAAAATTGCTCCCAATGAGTGAGCCGGCTTGTTGAGCCAGTTGTCCTTGATTTCGATCTGCGAGAGCTGCGCCAGAATGGATACAGCTTGCGAAACAGTTTCCGGGCTCCAGGAAAGACCCTCAAGCGCCCAAAGCAATCCCGTACGACTTGGAGTGGCGCCAAAGACCCCAGGGCTCACCGGCCTCAAAAGACCAAACACCGCCGGATCTTTAGTCTGGAGGTCTTGCCTAATGATGGATAGGAACTCGCCGGGAGCTGCTTCGGCATAAGTGGGAAGGTCTCGATCATTGGCTTCCAGCACTCGCGTAGTTAACGGAGGGCGCAATAGATCGCGAACCACACTGTTCACTTCGGCCTCTATGTCAAAACCAAAGCGCTCCTTGAACACCTCATGACCATGAACAGACAGCAGCACTAGAGTCTCCGAGATTCCGTCTCTAAAGGCGCTGGAGAACTCTCGCACCTTGCCCTCAGCGGCAGCTCTCCAGCGCTGATCCTCATCCAGATCAAGCGCGGGATCGTCCTCTCCAAGCACAACTCTCGCCACCTCGAAGTAGCGCCTCATATCTGCCGCGGTCACCTCAGCGGCAACGGCAAAGAGCAGATCCAGCTTTGAAATTACCCCCCTCGCCGCACCCGCCATCCAAACTGGTGCATCGTTAAGCGTGACCAAGCTCTGGCAGTCTTTCTCAAGCTCCTCGTAGAGGCGTCCCCCAGCCAGCTGCGACAGCCAAGATTTATCGGCCTCATTGCGGCTGTCCCAAGCTCCTACAAATAGAAATGGAACAAGCTTGGCTGCGTTTTGAGGATCTGCGGCCCACGCCGGAAACTTAACAGCAGGGAGTGAAGAAAGCTGGCGGCGGAGTACCGTTAGAGAACGGCCAGAGGCCTTCGCTAGACGAGTAATTTCATCGCGGCTCATGCTCATACTCTCAAGCGCCGCAGTGAACGTCTGCGAACTGGCCGGCTTGAGCAATATGCTCGGAGAAGTGAACACCGCATTACGTGGGTAAATCACAAACGAGTGCATGGACCTGGCGTGCGGCGCGAGTTCCCGCTCTACGTCACGCGTATAGACGACGGGTATGAAAGCTTGTTTGGCTGGGGCTAGCCGGGACAGAACTCCCGGCCTGTCGAAGACCAACACGCGATCTCGATATGAAGCCAATTCGCTACCCCCGTACTCGCTGAGTAGCTGAGCAAGGAATGCGAGCGCCTCCTCAACCGAGTCGGCTGCGATCACGATAGGCCCAGCAGGTGGACTCGACAGGTAAGAATCTACAGCCCGCTTAGCAGCCTCGATCGCTGAAGCGAATAAACCTCCCGCCAGTGGCGGACTCGATACCTCAGCCCAGTCGGACCAGCATTTGTCGAGAGAGCGTACATCTTGAGCCGGAATATGTGTTTCGCTTGCAAACCATGCCTGCCCAGGTAACGACTGCTCTAGCCACTGCTCAAGATCACTTGCGTCATACGCACGAACATCTTTCCACTGTTTCAACTCTTTCTTAGAAGCCACCCAGGCGCCTTTGCCAGGCCAACGGCGGGGCGTGACGAAGATGAAGGTCATCTTCTTACAAGCTGGCAAGCCAAGAGCTTTTACGCTCTTTTCATAATCTCCATTGGCTTTCGAACGAGGATCTTCATTGGTGCCGAACTCCCAGCCAGAAGAGCCTTCGGGGATCCATGGCGTACCTTCACCAGCCTCAACGAAGCCATCCCAGCCCGGACGCTCAGCGTCATCATTTCCGGGGAAATCAACCTTAGCGAGCCCAGCACCGGTCGAGTGAACCAAGGTGCGCAAAAACACCGCAAATCGAGTTCGCGCCTGAATGTTATGAGAAGCCCAGTCTTCGATGGCATTAGCCCTGATCGCCAAAAATGGCGGGACATAGGTCATTGCACTGGCTGGCGATACTTTCCTGCTGGCCTGCGCCGCCTCATATTGGGCCTGCATTTCCATCAAATCCTTGAGCGGCACCTTAAAAGCCCTCTCCAGCCGCGCCGCCATCTCGGCCGACAAGGCTGAATTGCCATTGAGGAGATTCGACAACGCTGGGCGCCCTACACCCATTAGCGATGCGGCCTTGGTTACTGTCATCCCAGCAGGGATGACTTCCGCCTTAATTCGCAAACCTGGGTGAGGAACATCTTGAAAGGTCATTTATGAGCCCTCTGGGCGCAGTAAAGGGGGATGAGCAGGGTCGGAAAAATATAGTGTATCGTGTAGCGATACACAATACATTTATCGCCTTTTCGATGTACCTCCTCCTATCACCTAACTCCAACCCTCGAAGCGGGCCACAACGCTACAAAATCTTTGCCGATATAGCTCCAGACTTCATACCCGAGCACGCGGGAAAGGGCAGGTGTCAGCGGACTGCTCACGTCGAGCATTCAATCCCGAGGGCACGTCGTGGACAGAGGCCCGACAAACATCCTCAATTGGCCGGTTCCTGTTCTTTTTCAAAGGCCGCTTCTGGCTGGTAGCGATCAGCCAGATGAAGTCGGCGTCTGACCTGAAAATGTGTACTCGTTCAGCTCCGCCCCTAGCTAAAGGCACTTAGTAGTCGTTTACACTGGAGCCACAAGCCTCAAAGAAGGCTCGCCCCAAGGAAATTGACAGCATTCAAAACAAGGGACTGGTAACCAACCAGGAAAACCCTCCATCACTTCACGCTCCCCCTCAAAACATTAATTTAGGTAAGTGATTGATTTATGGAAGATAAATCACAGGTAACAGTTAATAGGGTTCCAGATTTCATGAGCGATCAGATCCCGCAGCAACCCGCTACCCCCGAAGAGCCTGCCGCCCCCCTCGCCCCCGAGGTTCAGCCGGCAGCACCTGCTGCCCCGGCAGCGGCGCCGGTGAACCCCGCCAGCCAGCAGCGCCAACGCGCCAGCCAGATGCTCCAGGCCCTGCGCCAGGAACTGCAGAAGGCAGTGGTCGGCCAGCGCGAGGTGATCGACGACGTGCTCACTGCGCTGATCGCCGGTGGCCACGTGCTGGTCGAGGGCGTGCCCGGCCTGGGCAAGACCCTGTTGGTACGCGCCCTGGCCAAGTGCTTCGGCGGCGAGTTCTCGCGCATCCAGTTCACCCCGGACCTGATGCCCAGCGACGTCACCGGTCACGCCGTATACGACCTGCAGACCGAGCAGTTCAAGCTGCGCAAGGGCCCGGCCTTCACCAACCTGCTGCTGGCTGACGAGATCAACCGCGCCCCGGCCAAAACCCAGGCCGCCCTGCTGGAGGTGATGCAGGAGCGCCAGATCACCCTGGAAGGCCGCGCCATGCCAGTGCCGCAGCCATTCCTGGTGCTGGCCACGCAGAACCCGATCGAACAGGAAGGCACCTACCCGCTGCCGGAGGCCGAGCTCGACCGCTTCATGCTCAAGCTGCGCATGGACTACCCGCAGGCCGACGAGGAACTGTCGCTGGTGCGCCAGGTGACCCGCTCGGCCAAGGCCGACATGCTCGAAGTGGCGCCGCTGCGCACCCTGCTGCAGGCCAAGGACGTGCTGGCCCTGCAGAAGATCGCCAGCGACCTGTCGATCGACGATCAGGTGCTCGACTACGCCGTGCGCCTGGCTCGCGCCACCCGCGCCTGGCCGGGCCTGGCCATGGGCGCCGGCCCGCGTGCCTCGATCGCCCTGGTGCGTGGCGGTCGCGCCCGCGCCCTGCTGCGCGGCGGCGACTTCGTGCTGCCGGACGACATCAAGAGCTGCGCCCTGGCCGTGTTGCGTCACCGCGTGCGCCTGGCTCCGGAGCTGGATATCGAGGGGCTGTCGGTGGATCAGGTGCTGCAGCAGCTGCTCGACCAGGTTCCGGCACCGCGCCTGTGATCATTAGCGCATGAAGCCATCCCGCCTGTTCCTCGGCCTGCTCGGCGGCCTGCTGGCCTTAGCCATCGTCCTCGGCACGCTGCCGCTGCTCGGCATCAAGCTGCCGCAGACCCTGCAGCCGCTGTGGTGGGGCCTGCTGCTGGCCCTGCTGCTGATCGCCGGCCTGGACGCCGCCTGGCTGCGCCGCCTGCCTTCGCCGCGCCTGGAGCGCCAGCTGCCGGGCAACCTGCCACTGGGGCGCTGGAGCGAGGTGCGCCTGACCCTGCATCACGACTATCGCCAGGCGCTGGCCGTGCAGGCCTTCGATCACCTGCCCGAGCACATGGACTTCGAGTTTCTGCCGCAACAGGTGGAGCTGCATCCGGGCGAGCAGACCGAGTTCGGCTACCGGGTGCGTCCGCTCAAGCGTGGCCATTTCCACATTCCGCGCTGCGAGCTGCTGCTGCCCAGCCCACTGCGCCTGTGGCAGTCGCGGCGCTTCCTCGAGCAGGCCAGCGAGACCCGCGTCTACCCGGACTTCGCCCGCCTCTACGGCGCCCAGCTGATGGCGGTGGACGACTGGCTCAGCCAAATGGGCGTGCGCCAGCGCCAGCGTCGCGGCCTTGGTCTGGAGTTCCACCAGCTGCGCGAATTCCGTGAGGGCGACACCCTGCGCCAGATCGACTGGAAGGCCACCGCGCGCAAGCGCACGCCGATCGCCCGCGAGTACCAGGACGAGCGCGACCAGCAGATCGTCTTCCTGATCGACTGCGGCCGGCGCATGCGTAGCCAGGATGACGAGCTGTCGCACTTCGACCACGCGCTCAACGCCTGCCTGCTGCTCAGCTACGTGGCCCTGCGCCAGGGCGATGCGGTGGGCCTGGCGACCTTCGCCGGCGAGCAGGACCAGTACCTCGCACCGGTCAAGGGCCAGGCGCATATCAGCAACCTGCTCAACGCCGTGTACACCCTCGACAGCACCCGACGCCCGGCCGACTACGCGGCGGCGATCAACGCCCTGCTCGCCCGCCAGCGTCGCCGCGCCCTGGTGGTACTGGTGACCAACCTGCGCGACGAGGACGACGAGGAGCTGCTCGGTGCGGTCAAGCGCCTGGGCCGCCAGCACCGCGTGCTGATCGCCAGCCTGCGCGAGGAAGTGCTGGATCGCCTGCGCCACACCCAGGTGCAAGACTACGAGCAGGCCCTGGCCTACTGCGGCACGGTGGATTACCTGAATGCGCGTGCAGGCCTGCACGAACGCCTGCTCGCCCACGGCGTGCCGGTGCTGGACGCCAGGCCGAACGAGCTGGGGCCGGAACTGGTGGGGCGCTATCTGGCCTGGAAGAAGGCCGGGGTGCTGTAGGGCGAGCGCCGCTCGCCCCTATGCATATCAACCGATCAGGATGATCGCCCAGACCAAGGTGATCAGCGCCAGGGAGGTCAACTGGGCAGCACTGCCCATGTCCTTGGCGTTCTTCGACAGCGGATGGCGCTCCAGCGAGATGCGGTCGATAGCCGCCTCCACCGCCGAATTGAGCAGCTCGACGATCAGCGAGAGCATGCTCACCGCCACCATCAATGCCCGCTCCACGGGACTGACGTCGAGCCAGAAGGCCAGCGGTATCAGCACTACGTTGAGCAGCACCAGTTGGCGGAAGGCGGCTTCGCCGGTGAAGGCCGCGCGCAGACCATCGAAGGAATAGCCGGCGGCGTTGAGGATGCGTTTCAGGCCGGTCTGGCCCTTGAATGGCGACATGAGGTACTGCAGTCCTGTGACGATGACGGCGGCACCTTAGAGGGCTCGCCGTCAAAAATGCGTGAAGGTCACTGCCCGGGAATCGATTCCATCTGCTGCAGCAGCAGCGCCGCCTGGGTGCGGGTACGCACGCCGAGCTTGCGGAAGATGGCAGTGACGTGGGCCTTGATGGTGGCCTCGGAAACGTTCAGCTCGAAGGCGATCTGCTTGTTCAGCAGCCCCTCGCAGACCATGGTCAGCACACGGAACTGCTGCGGCGTCAGGCTGGCCAGCCCGGCGCTGGCAGCCTTGGCCTCGGCCGACACACTGACGCTGTCGAAGGCCTGCGCCGGCCACCAGACGTCGCCGTCGAGCACCTGACGCACTGCCTGCTGGATGGTCTCCAGCGAGCTGGACTTGGGAATGAAGCCACTGGCGCCGAACTCGCGCGAACGTGAGACCACCGCGGCCTCTTCCTGGGCCGAGATCATCACCACCGGCACCTGTGGGTACTGCCCGCGCAGCAGCACCAGGCCGGAGAAGCCGTAGGCGCCAGGCATGTTGAGGTCGAGCAGGACCAGGTCCCAGTCGCCTTTCTCGGCCAGTCGCGCCTCGAGCTCGGCGATGCTGGCCGCCTCCACCAGGCGCACGTCCGGCCCCAAGCCCAGGGTCAGCGCCTGTTGCAGGGCACTGCGGAACAACGGGTGGTCGTCGGCGATGAGAATCTCGTATGCGGCCATGGCGTTCCTGTTCTTGTTGTCGAGCGGGCTGGCTGGCGAAGCGGCGCCCAGCATGCCCAGCCGTGACGGGGTGGTCAAGCGTCCCGCTTTGCGGCAAAGTCGCCGACTTTGCCTGCCGAGAACCACCATGCGAAGCCAAGCCCTGCGCGCCGACCTGTTGATGCTGCTGACCGCGATGATCTGGGGCTCCTCCTTCGTCGCCCAGCGCCTGGGGATGGATGCCGTGGGGCCCTTCCTCTATACCGGCCTGCGCTTCACCCTCGCCACCCTGGCCCTGCTGCCGCTGGTGCTCTGGCTGGGCAGCCGCGACACCGCGCACAAGCCGGCGCCGGTCAGCCGGGGCCTGCTGCTCGGCGGCCTGGCCATGGGCCTGGCCCTGTCGCTGGGGATCAACCTGCAACAGGTCGGCCTGCTGTTCACCAGCGTGACCAACTCCGGCTTCATCACCGGCCTCTACGTCATCGTGGTACCGCTGCTCGGCCTGCTGATCGGCCAGCGCACCGGCCTGGGCACCTGGCTGGGCGCTAGCCTGGCAGTGGTTGGCATGTTCCTGCTCAGCGTCGGCGAGGGCTTCCAGGTCGCCTCGGGCGACTGGCTGCAGCTGGCGGGCGCCTTCGTCTGGGGCGTCCACGTATTGCTGGTGAGCTTCTTCGCCAGCCGCCACGACCCGCTGCGCCTGGCCCTGCTGCAGTTCGCCACCTGCGCCGTGCTGAGCCTGGTCCTGGCAGTGGTATTCGAGGAGATCCGCCTGGACGCCATCCTCGCCGCCGGCCCGGCCATCCTCTATGGCGGCCTGCTCGGCGTGGCCGTCGGCTTCACCCTGCAGGTGGTGGCGCAGAAGCACGCGATCGCCTCACATGCGGCCATCATCCTCTCGCTGGAAGCAGTGTTCGCCGCCATCGCCGGCGCCCTGTTGCTCGGCGAAGCGCTGGCGCTGAAGGGCTACTTCGGCTGCGTGCTGATGTTCGCCGGCATGCTGCTGGCACAGCTGTGGCCGAAGAAGGCCTGAGCTACCCGGTAGAACCAGCGGCGCTCCGGCAATAAGAGGTAGAAGGAGGGATTCGAGGCAGCAGCCTCGTCCCTCCTGGCCCCTACCAGGCATTCTTATGCAGGCTCTAAGCCGCCGGCTTACTTTTCCAGGAAGGGTTTCAGCGCCAGGTGCGCGGGGCTCTGCTCGTCCAGCACGCGGCGGTGCTTGGCACTCAGATAGTGCTCGGTGAACAGGTCCAGCCAGGCGTCCAGGGCACCCGCCGCCTGCGACTCGCCAGCCAGCTCCAGACAGAGCGCGGCCACTTCGGCAGTACACAGGTGCTCGTCGCGCTTGGAGCGGCGCAGGCGATAGCGCGACAGCTGCTCCGGCTTCAGGCTGAGCACCGGGAAGCGATTCAGATACGGACTCTTGCGGAACATCTTGCGCGCCTCGGTCCAGGTCGCGTCGAGCAGGATGAACAGCGGGCGCTTGCCGGCAGCCAGGGACGGCAGCTCCTCGATGACGCGCTCAGGCTCCGCGTATTCGCCAGGGAATACCACGCAGGGCGCGTATTGCGGATCGTCCAACAGTTCCAGCAGGCGCGGATCGACCGCGGTGCGCTGCCAGCCGAAGGCATGGGTATCAGTCACGAGGTCGGCGATCAGCCAGCCGGTGTTGCTCGGCTTCAGCGCCTCCACGTCATACATCAGCAGGCAGACACCGGCCTGTACCTCGACCTCGGGTCGCCAGGCACACAGGCAATAGCTGGGGATAACCCGGCAGCCGGGGCAGCGCGCGGAGCGCGAACCACGGGACACAAAGGGCTTGAGGCTGCGCGCCAGGCGTTCGGCGCGCAGGCGGGCGACAGCATGGCTCATGATCGACTCCACGGAAAAGGCGCGCAGTCTACCCTCGCCGCGGGCGGGGAGTAAGATGGGGGCTTGCTGAACCCGGCCAAGGAGCGCCGGTCGAAGGCAGCACCGCATTCTATGGAGATCACCATGCCCCGCCTCATCGCCCTGTTCGCCCTAGCCGCCTTCCTGCCCGTCGCGCAGGCCGCCTCGCTGCAGGAGCACGAGCTGTCCCGCATGCTGGAACAGGTCGCCAAGGAAAGTAGCGCCGGCACGCCTCGGGCGATCAACGAGGACATTCTCGATCAGGGCTATACGGTGGAAGGCAAGGAGCTGGTCAACCACCTTAGCGTGCGCGCCGCGCATGCCGAGCAGATGCGTGCCAATCCGGAAATGGTGCGCCAGCAGCTGGCGGCGAGCGTCTGCAGAAACCCGGGCTACCTGCGCCTGCTGGGCAATGGCGCGGTCCTGCGCTACCAGTTCAGCGAATACAAGAGCAACCGCCCGGTCGCCGTCGAACGCTTCGCCAAGGCCGACTGCGGCCTGCAGTGACTCAGCCCTTGCCGCGCTGCTGCTCGCCGTCGGCCCTGAGCTCGGCCAGCAGCGCCTGCATGTAGCTGGCGCGGCGCACACCGCCCTCCAGCCGTCGCAGGCATTCCTCCTCCAGGGTAAGACCATTGGTACGCGCGGCCTGCGTCAGCAGGCGGTACAGATCCAGATCCAGCTCCAGCGTCAACTTGGGCATACCTGCCCCTCCCTTCCTGCTCACCTCCGCATGCCTGCGGACTGCGGCAAACCTGCCGTCTCCAGCAAGTAAAACAGAGCCCCGTGACCCGCTCAGGCCAGCGGACGAACGGCAAAGATTCACGGGACGGGGCCATACTCCATGTAGGGCCGCCGGCATCGACATGTCGGCAGCCCGGCCTCAGTAGTAGAAGGAGATGTACATGCCTTACGAACCGGATGAGTACCTGTCTCGCCACTTCCACACCAGCGGTGTCGACCTGACCAGCAAGGTAGAAGAGCTGGCCGCTCTGGTGGTCCCCGCCAGCAGCCCCAACCTGCCGCTGTATCAGGAAATGCTCACCACCGTGATCCGCATGGCCCAGGCCGATCGCAATCGCTGGGACGCCAAGATCATGCTGCAAACCCTGCGCGAGATGGAGCAGGCCTTCAGCACCCTTGAGCAGTTCAAGCGGCGGCGCAAGGTCACGGTATTCGGCTCGGCGCGCACGCCGGCCGATCACCCCGTCTATCACCTGGCCCGCGAACTGGGCCAGACGCTTGCCCGCCTCAATCTGATGGTCATCACCGGCGCCGGTGGCGGTGTGATGGCCGCCGCCCATGAGGGCGCTGGGCTGGAGAACAGCCTGGGCTTCAATATCACCCTGCCTTTCGAGCAGGGCGCCAATGCCACGGTGCATGGCTCCGGCAACCTGCTGTCGTTCCACTTCTTCTTTCTGCGCAAGCTGTTCTTCGTCAAGGAGGCTGACGCGCTGGTGCTCTGCCCCGGAGGCTTTGGCACCCTGGACGAGGCGCTGGAGGTGATGACCCTGGTGCAGACGGGCAAGAGCCCTCTCGTGCCCATCGTCCTGCTCGACGAACCGGACAGTAACTACTGGGCGCATTTCCTCGAGGTGATCCGCGCACAGCTGCAGGAGCGCCGCTACATTCTGCCCAGCGATCTGCACCTGGTGCGTCTGGTGCACAGCGCGGAGGAAGCCGGCCAGGAAATAGCCCGCTTCTACCGCAACTACCACTCTTCACGCTGGCTCAAAGGGCTGTTCGTGATCCGCATGAGCCACCCACTCAGCGAGGCTGCCATACGCACTCTGGACAAGGAGTTTTCCGACCTGTGCCTGAGCGGCGGCTATCAGCAGCAACCTGCTAATGAGAAGGAACGCGACGAACCAGAGCTGCTCGAGCTGGTTCGCCTGGCCTTCCACTTCAACGCCCGCGACCACGGGCGCCTGCGCGAACTGGTGGACTTCATCAACCTGCCACAGAACTGGGCGGCGAATAGCTGAACCGCTACAGGCCAGGCGCACGACAAAGGTGCCCAGCGCCGGCCTGATCTACGGCAGAAAAAACAGAGCCCGGAGAGGGGAAAGCTCCGGGCTCAAGGGGAAATCAGTCCAGGCTGGCGCCGCGTAGCAGGCGGCCAATCTGTTCCTGGGAAAAACCTCGATAGGCGAGAAAACGCGCCTGCTTGGCCTTCTCGCGCATATCCGCGGGCAATTGCCCGGAAAACTTGCGCTGCCACAGCTCGCGCAGTTGCTCGCCCCAGTCGATGCTGGTCTCGCTCAGCGCCTGCTCGATATCGGACCGAGGCAAACCACGCTGGGCCAGTTCCTCACGGATGCGCATGGGGCCATAGCCGGCCCGCCCACGACTGGCGACGAAGCTCTCGAGATAACGCGCCTCCGACAGCAAGCCTTCTGCTGCGAGACGATCGAGGGCAGTGTCGATCAGCTCCTGCGGAGCGCCGCGCTGGCGCAGCTTACGCACCAGCTCGACACGTCCATGCTCGCGGCGGGCCAGCAGATCCATGGCAACCCGACGTACGGCAACCGGGTTGTCGAGCATGCCATTCACCGAGCGCTCCATGCTTCAGGCCAGCCGATCAGGCGTCCGCGTCGGCCATTTCGTCGGCATCGGCCTCGACCGCGCCACGGGCTTTGGAGTCCACCAGCAGTTTCTCGCGGATGATCTTCTCGATGGCACCGCCCACTTCCGGATTGTCCTCCAGGTACTTGGCGGCATTGGCCTTGCCCTGGCCGATCTTGTTGCCCTGGTAGCTGTACCAGGCGCCGGATTTCTCCACCAGACCGAGCTGCACGCCCAGGTCGATGATCTCGCCGGTACGGTAGATACCCTTGCCGTACATGATCTGGAACTCGGCCTGACGGAACGGTGGGGCCACCTTGTTCTTCACGACCTTGACACGGGTCTCGCTGCCGACCACCTCGTCGCCTTCCTTCACCGCGCCGGTACGACGGATATCCAGACGTACGGAGGCATAGAACTTCAGGGCGTTACCGCCGGTGGTGGTTTCCGGGTTGCCGAACATCACACCGATCTTCATACGGATCTGGTTGATAAAGATGACCAGGCAGTTGGCGTTCTTGATGTTGCCGGTGATCTTGCGCAGTGCCTGGCTCATCAGGCGGGCCTGTAGGCCGACGTGGGCATCGCCCATCTCGCCTTCGATCTCGGCCTTGGGCACCAGGGCGGCCACAGAGTCGACGATGATCACGTCAACTGCATTGGAACGCACCAGCATGTCGGTGATTTCCAGGGCCTGCTCGCCGGTATCCGGCTGGGAAACCAGGAGGTCGTCGACGTTGACGCCCAGCTTGCCGGCGTAGTCCGGGTCCAGGGCGTGTTCGGCGTCGACGAAGGCGCAGGTGGCGCCGGCCTTCTGGGCCTCGGCGATGACCGACAGGGTCAGGGTGGTTTTACCCGAGGATTCCGGACCGTAGATCTCGACGATACGGCCCTTCGGCAGGCCGCCAATGCCGAGCGCGATGTCCAGGCCGAGGGAGCCGGTGGAAATGGCCGGAATCGCCTGACGCTCGTGGTCGCCCATGCGCATCACGGCACCTTTGCCGAACTGCTTCTCGATCTGACCCAGGGCTGCCGCCAACGCGCGCTTCTTGTTCTCGTCCATTTCCATCCTCACGTGATCAAAGGGAGCCGATCGCTCACCAACAACTGTATAAGTAGACAGTAGTATTCCATAAGGCAAGTCGCTCGCCTACCCCCGCTCGGGATTTTCTCCTGCCGCCAGTCGGAGCAATCCCTCCAGCGCCCGCCGCACAGTCTGCCCCCGTATGACCTCACGGTCGCCGGCGAACTGGCAGCGCTCGGCGAAGCACTGCTCACCATCGGCCCAGGCCAGCCATACAGTACCGACCGGTTTCTCCGGCGAACCGCCACCGGGGCCGGCAACACCGCTGACCGCCACCGCGAAACGCGCACCGCTGCGCTGCCGGGCGCCAGCGGTCATGGCCTCCACCACCTCGCGGCTGACCGCGCCAACACTCACGAACAACTCCGTCGGCACGCCCAGCTGCGCGGTCTTCTGCGCATTGGAATAGGTGATGTAGCCCGCCTCGAACCAGGCAGAGCTACCGGCAATGCGAGTAATGGCCTCGGCGATGCCGCCACCGGTACAGGACTCGGCGGTGCTCACCTGAGCCCCCAGCCCTTGAAGCGCGGCGCCCAGATGTTCGGCCAACTGCGTGATGGAATCCATGTGCTCTCCGGGGTGAAACGGGCAAGGGGGATACCCTACACTAGGCGCTTTTGCGATTTCAGCCGGACCGAACAGCATGAGCGATTTGTCAGCCCACACACCGATGATGCAGCAGTACTGGAAGCTGAAGAATCAGCATCCGGACATGCTGATGTTCTACCGCATGGGCGACTTCTATGAGCTGTTCTACGAGGACGCCAAGAAGGCTGCGGCCCTGCTCGACATCACCCTTACCGCCCGCGGCCAGTCGGCCGGCCAGGCCATTCCCATGGCCGGCATCCCCTTCCACTCGGCCGAAGGCTATCTGGCACGCCTGGTGAAATTTGGCGAGGCGGTGGCGATCTGCGAACAGATCGGCGATCCGGCCACCAGCAAGGGCCCGGTGGAGCGCCAGGTGGTGCGCATCATCACCCCCGGCACCATCAGCGACGAGGCCTTCCTCGACGAACGCCGCGACAACCTGGTCGGCGCCATCCTCGGCGACGAGAAGCTGTTCGGCCTGGCCGTGCTGGACATCACCAGCGGCCGTTTCAGCGTGCAGGAGATGAAAGGCTGGGAGAACCTGCTAGCCGAACTGGAGCGCCTGAGCCCCGCCGAACTGCTGATCCCCGACGACTGGCCCCAGGGCCTGCCGATTGAGAAGCGTCGCGGCGTACGCCGCCGTGCGCCCTGGGACTTCGAGCGTGACAGCGCGCGCAAGAGCCTGTGCCAGCAGTTCGGCGTGCAGGACCTCAAGGGCTTCGGCTGCGAAGGCCTGACCCTGGCCATCGGTGCCGCCGGCTGCCTGCTGGTCTACGCCAAGGAGACCCAGCGCACCGCCCTGCCGCACCTGCGCAACCTGCGCCATGAGCGCCTGGACGACACCGTCATCCTCGATGGCGCCAGCCGCCGCAACCTGGAGCTCGACACCAACCTGGCCGGCGGCCGCGACAACACCCTGCAATCGGTGGTCGACCGCTGCCAGACCGCCATGGGCTCGCGCCTGCTGACCCGCTGGCTGAACCGCCCGCTGCGCGATCGCTCCGTGCTGGAGGCGCGCCAAGAGGCCATCGCCTGCCTGCTCGACCGTTACCGCTTCGAACTGCTGCAGCCGCAGCTCAAGGACATCGGCGACGTCGAGCGTATCCTCGCCCGTATCGGCCTGCGCAACGCCCGTCCGCGTGACCTGGCGCGCCTGCGCGACGCCCTCGCCGCGCTGCCGCAGCTGCAGGGCGCGATGGCCGAGCTGGACGCAGCCCACCTGAGCGAGCTGGCGGTGAACATCCGCACCTACCCGGAACTGGCCGACCTGCTGGCCCGCGCCATCATCGACAACCCGCCGGCGGTGATCCGTGATGGCGGCGTGCTCAAGACCGGCTACGACGCCGAGCTGGACGAGCTGCAGTCGATCAGCGAGAACGCCGGTCAGTACCTGATGGACCTGGAGGCGCGCGAGAAGGAGCGCACCGGCCTGGCCAACCTCAAGGTCGGCTACAACCGCGTGCACGGCTACTTCATCGAGCTGCCGAGCAAACAGGCCGAGTCGGCCCCGGCCGACTACATCCGCCGCCAGACCCTGAAAGGTGCCGAACGCTTCATCACCCCGGAGCTCAAGACCTTCGAGGACAAGGCGCTGTCGGCCAAGAGCCGCGCCCTGGCCCGCGAGAAACAGCTCTACGAGGAATTGCTGGAACTGCTGATCGGCCAGCTGGCGCCGCTGCAGGACACCGCCGGCGCCCTGGCCGAACTGGACGTACTAGCCAACCTGGCCGAGCGCGCACTGAACCTCGATCTGAACCGTCCGCGCTTTGTCGATGAGCCCTGCATGCGCATCGACCAGGGCCGTCACCCGGTGGTCGAGCAGGTGCTGGAGACGCCGTTCGTCGCCAACGACCTCGGCCTCGACGACGGCACCCGCATGCTGATCATCACCGGCCCGAACATGGGCGGTAAGTCCACCTACATGCGCCAGACCGCCTTGATCGTGCTGCTCGCCCATATTGGCAGCTACGTGCCGGCGGCCGCTTGCGAGCTCTCGCTGGTGGACCGCATCTTCACCCGTATCGGCTCCAGCGACGACCTGGCCGGCGGCCGCTCCACCTTCATGGTGGAGATGAGCGAGACCGCCAACATCCTGCACAACGCCACCGACCGCAGCCTGGTACTGATGGACGAAGTAGGCCGCGGCACCAGTACCTTCGACGGCCTGTCGCTGGCCTGGTCAGCCGCCGAACACCTGGCCAAGCTGCGCGCCTGGACGCTGTTCGCCACCCACTACTTCGAGCTGACCGTACTGCCTGAGAGCGAGCCGGTAGTAGCCAACGTGCACCTCAACGCCACCGAGCACAACGAGCGCATCGTCTTCCTGCACCACGTGCTGCCCGGCCCGGCAAGCCAGAGTTATGGCCTGGCAGTGGCGCAACTGGCTGGTGTACCTGGCCCGGTGATCCAGCGTGCCCGCGAACATCTGGCCCGCCTGGAGACCACCAGCCTGCCTCACGAGGTGCCGCGCAGCGAGCCGGGACAATTAGCCGCACCACTGCAGAGCGACATGTTCGCAGCCCTGCCGCACCCGGTGCTTGAGGAATTGAGCAAGATCAATCCCGATGATCTGACACCCCGTCGAGCCATGGAGTTGTTATATACATGGAAGACGCGCATCTAACGCCAATCCGCTCAAGCTGCTAGAATCGCGCGCATTTTTACGACTGCCCGGTTTACAGCCTGAGCCGCGGCCTTTATCGAGCGCCTGCAAACCCTGCGCAGACGGGACCCAGGTGCCGCCGCACGAGGAGAGAATCAGAATGACCTTCGTCGTTACCGACAACTGCATCAAATGCAAATACACCGACTGTGTCGAAGTCTGCCCGGTGGACTGCTTCTACGAAGGTCCGAACTTCCTGGTGATCCACCCGGACGAGTGCATCGACTGCGCCCTGTGCGAGCCGGAATGCCCTGCCCAGGCGATCTTCTCCGAAGACGAAGTACCGGACGGCATGCAGGAGTTCATCGAACTCAACGCCGAACTGGCGGAAGTCTGGCCGAACATCACCGAGCGGAAGGATGCGCTGCCGGACGCCGAGGAGTGGGACGGCACCAAGGACAAGCTGAAGCACCTGGAGCGCTAAGCGCCCCAAACGCAAAAGGCCCGCATCTGCGGGCCTTTTCGTTTCTGGCTTTCCTGCGGGAAAAAAAAGGGGCGGTGTTAGCCGCCCGCTCTTTCTTCCCTACTCCCTGAGAATCCTTTCATCTTCCTGATGAACTGCATCCTGCAGTGGTTCCTCGATCACCGTCCTGGCAACCGTGCCTTATCCCTAGGCACGGCTTCATATTAGCCTTTCGGCCGAAGCTAACAAGACCACCCAAACGCCAGAAACCTACTGTCTACAAGGCATCCATAAAAATTAAATCGATATAAATCAATATCTTAATAAAAATACAAAGATAAGAATGGATCGCAACCAATGTGTTTAACCTGTGATTTCCTACACCCGATGTAAGCAATCACTTACATCGACGGGCAATAAAAAGCCCGGCCATGGCCGGGCTTCTTGTCTTGGTGCGCTCTACTGGAACAATGCGTCGCTGGACAGGCCATTCTTCTCGAGTATCTCGCGCAGGCGCTTGAGGGCCTCGACCTGAATCTGCCGCACCCGCTCGCGAGTCAGCCCGATCTCCTGGCCGACTTCCTCCAGCGTGCAGCTCTCATGGCCACGCAGACCAAAGCGGCGCACCACTACCTCGCGCTGCTTGTCGGTCAGTTCGGACAGCCACTGATCGATGCTTTCCGAGAGATCATCGTCCTGCAACAGCTCGCAAGGATCCGTGGGGCGATCATCGGTCAGGGTATCGAGCAGCGTCTTGTCGGAGTCTGGGCCTAGGGAAACATCCACCGAGGTGACCCGCTCGTTGAGACCCAGCATGCGCTTGACCTCGTCGACCGGCTTCTCCAGCAGGTTGGCGATTTCTTCGGCTGAGGGTTCGTGGTCGAGCTTCTGGGTCAGCTCACGAGCCGCGCGCAGATAGACGTTCAGCTCCTTCACCACATGAATCGGCAGGCGGATGGTGCGGGTCTGATTCATGATCGCCCGCTCGATCGTCTGCCGAATCCACCAGGTGGCATAGGTCGAGAAACGGAAGCCGCGCTCTGGATCGAACTTCTCCACGGCTCGGATCAGGCCGAGGTTGCCCTCTTCGATCAGGTCCAGCAGGGACAGGCCGCGATTGACGTAGCGTCGGGCGATTTTCACCACCAGGCGCAGGTTGCTCTCGATCATGCGCTTACGCCCGGCGGGATCGCCCTTCTGCGCTAGGCGCGCGAAGTGCACTTCTTCCTGCGGGGTGAGCAGCGGCGAGAATCCTATCTCGTTGAGATACAACTGGGTCGCGTCGAGCGCCCGGGTGTAGTCGATGTATTTGTGCTGCTTGAGTGTGGTGGTCGAGTTCTTGGATTTGGCGCTGGAAAGTGACAGCTCGGCTTCCTCTGTCAGTTCTTCCAGAACGATGTCCGGCTCCATAAGGAGCACCTCATCGTCGACGTCAAACTCCGGCGCTTCTTTGCTGAGTGCCATTGTTGTTGTCCTGTACTGAGTTCGACAACAAGCCTTGGCGATACCCAACCCAGTTCGACATCAGGGAGAACCGGCCCCCCAAGCCAGCGTTAAAACTGGCCTGCCGCCGATCATTGCGCACCTGATGAATAGCTGGATGACTCCCTGGCAACACCAAAGCCCGCTCCTCCTATGCGAGAGCAGGTTGGCGGCAGAGTCAACGACGTGGCAGATACTGCAGTGGGTCTACCGGTTTACCTTGGCGGCGAATCTCAAAATGGAGCTTCACCCGATCGGCACCCGTGGATCCCATTTCGGCGATATGCTGTCCGACTTTGACCTGCTGTCCCTCCCGCACCAGCAGCCTGCGGTTATGACCGTAGGCGCTTACATAGGCATCGCTGTGCTTGATGATCACCAGTTCACCGTAGCCCCGCAAACCACTTCCGGCGTACACAACGGAACCATCAGCTGCAGCCAAAACAGGCTGGCCCAATTCACCAGCGATATCAATTCCTTTATTCAAACTGCCGTTTGACGAGAATTTACCGATCAGCAGGCCGTTTGCAGGCCAGGCCCAGCCCTGCGCAGAGCGCTGAACCGGCTGCACCTTGCCAGCGGTAGCAGAGCCACCTGCGGTGGCCACCGGCGGCTGTGCCGGAGTGACAGGCTGCGCCTGGGTGGGCGTCTTGACCGGCGCAGGAGTCTGCACCGGCGGCCGCGACGCGGTCTGCGGCGGCACAGTGCTCACCACTGGCCTGCTCGGCTGCGCGACTACGGGAGCGCTACCCTGCTGCGGCACGTCGAAGCGAATGCGCTGGCCCGGGCGAATGGTGTAAGGCGCGGGAATGTTGTTGCGCGCGGCCAGGGCTTTCCAGTCCCAGCCGAAGCGGAAGGCAATCGAGTAGAGGGTATCGCCGCGCTGAACCTGATATTGGCCAGCCGTGGTCTGCGGACGCGCAGGCGTTCCAGCGCTACCACCGTGGGTGCGATCCACCACCTGGGGCGGTGTGGAAGGCGAGCTGCTGCAGCCCGACAGTATTGCCGCGAAAACCGCTGCCCCCAGGCCTAGGCCCTTCAGGCGCTTTCGCTGCTGTCCGCTCGTGAGACTCACCCCGTGCTCCCCTGCCGGTGTTTCTTGGAAATGTTGTGATGCATTGTGCCGGAAATATCGGGCACTGCCAGTCTTGCGCGCCGGCACTGTGAAGCAGGAACGAGCAAACTCAGGCCAACGGGCCGTTGAGCAGCGGAACGAAGCGCACCAGGTCGAGCACGTGACGCGAGTAGCCATCCTCTTCGCGCACGATCAGCAGCAGTTCCTGCGTCTCGCCAGCACCCACCGGAATGACCAGACGACCGCCGATGGCCAACTGGTCCAGCAGCGCCTGCGGCACCTCGGCGGCGGCGGCGGTGACGATGATGCCGTTGTACGGGCCGAGAGCATTCCAGCCCTCCCAGCCATCGCCCCAGCGGAACACCACGTTGCGCAGCTTGAGCTCGACCAGGCGCTCCTTGGCACGATCCTGCAGGGCCTGGATACGCTCCACAGAGAACACCCGCTCCACCAGTTGCGCCAGGACAGCGGTCTGGTAGCCGGAGCCGGTACCGATCTCCAGCACCTTGTCCAGCGGCCCGCCGGCCAGCAGCAGCTCGGTCATGCGCCCGACTATATAAGGCTGAGAAATGGTCTGGTTGTGGCCGATGGGCAGCGCGGTGTCTTCGTAGGCGCGGTGCGCCAGCGCCTCGTCGACGAACAGGTGGCGCGGCGTGCGACGGATGACTTCGAGCACGCGCGGGTTGGACAGCCCCTCCTCGTACAGTCGCTCGATCAGGCGCTCGCGGGTGCGCTGCGACGTCATACCGACGCCCTGGCGTTGCAGGTGATCCTGGCCACGCATCAGAGCAGGCCCTCCAGCCAGCCATCGAGATTCGCGAAGGCCTCGTGGAAGGTACGATCCAGTTGCAGCGGAGTGATCGATACGTAGCCCTGCATCACCGCATGGAAGTCGGTGCCCGGGCCGCCGTCCTCGGCATCGCCGGAGACGGAGATCCAGTAACCCTCCTTGCCACGCGGGTTGACCTGTTTGACCGGCGCGGCGGCGCGCGCGCGATGGCCGAGGCGGGTCAGCTGCACGCCGCGGATATGCTCCAGCGGCAGGTTGGGCACGTTGACGTTGAGCACGGTGCGCGGCGGCAGGTCGAGCCTGTCGTGCGCCTCGACCAGCTTGCGCGCGAAGTAGGCGGCAGTAGCCAGGTTGTCGGTGCGTCGCGAGACCAGCGAGAAGGCGAAAGCCGGTTTGCTCAGGAAGCGCCCTTCCAGCGCCGCGGCCACGGTGCCGGAATAGAGCACGTCGTCGCCGAGGTTGGCGCCCAGGTTGATGCCCGAAACGACCATGTCCGGCAGCGGATCAAGCAGCGCGTTGAGTCCCAGGTGCACGCAATCGGTAGGCGTGCCATTGAGCGCGATGAAGCCATTGGGCAGCGGCGCCGGGTGCAGCGGGCGGTCCAGGGTCAGCGAGCTGCTGGCACCGCTCTTGTCTTCGGTCGGGGCGATGACCACGCACTCGGCATAGTCGCTCAGCGCGTCATGCAGCGCGGCGATGCCGGGTGCCATCACGCCGTCGTCGTTGGAAATCAGAATTCGCATGGAGAGTCCGTCTGCCCTGCCGGCAGCAGATCGACCAGTTCGCGCACCACGGCGGTGGCGAAGCAACCGGCCGGCAGGACGAATTGCAGTTGCACTATCTCAGGCTCCGGATAATGCCACGTCAGCCCGGCGATGGGGAGGCGCAGGATGCGCCGTTCGTGCGCCATGCCCGCCTTCGCCAGCCAGGCGGTCAACGCCGGTTCGGACTCGGCCAACCCCTGCTCCAGCACCTGTGCCGAACCTGCAGCAGGCGACGCACCCTCACCCCACAACGGGCCGGTCGGGTGCAGGTCGAGAATGGCCAAGCGCGGATCACTGGTCTCCGCCTCGCCGGCCATGAAGAAGCTGCGGCTGTCGGTGAAGGCCAGCAGATCGCCAACCTGCGCCAGGCTCCAGCTGCCATCCGCCACGCGCGCCGCCAGGGCACGGTTGAACAGGTAGCTGCGCGCCGACGAGAGCAGGCGCGAGCGGGTGTTGCGCTGCTCCGGCAGCTCGCTGCGCTCGGCGAAGCCACGCGCATCGCCAACGTTGCCGCCCTGCCAGCCAAAGCGCTGCAGGCCGTAGTAATTGGGCACGCCCTGCTCGCGGATGCGCTGCAGGCGTTGCTCCAGCAGCTCGCGGTCGGCCTTGAGGCCAGTCAGGCGCAGGGTGAAGCCGTTGGCCGAGTGGGCGCCGCGCTGCAGTTTGCGTGAGTGGCGCACGGCCTTGAGGATGGCCAGGGTCTCGCCCTCGGCGGCAGACAGGTCGGGATCGGCCTTGCCCGGCAGGTGCAGGCTGAACCACTGGCGGGTCAGTGCCTGGCGATCCTTCAGCCCGGCATAGCTGATATTGCGCTGCGACACCCCGGCCGCACGGGCCAGACGGCGCGCCGCCTCCTCGGTGTTGAGGCCACGCTTCTCCACCCACAGCCACAGATGCTCGCCAGTGCCGGACAGCGGAATGTCCAGCACCTCGTCGACCTGGAAGTCCTCGGCGGTTGCCTTGAGCACGGCCTGACCACAGGCCTCGCCATGGGCACGCGGGCCCAGCAGTTCCAGTTCGGTCATGCCTTCACCAGCAGCGCCACGGCGTGAACCGCGATGCCTTCCTCGCGGCCGGTGAAACCGAGCTTCTCGGTGGTGGTGGCCTTGACGTTGACCGCGTCCAGCGCCACCTGCAGGTCCTCGGCGATCAGGCCGCGCATGGTGTCGATATGCAGCGCCATCTTCGGCGCCTGGGCGACGATGGTGGCGTCGACGTTGCCGACCACATAGCCCTTGGCGTGGATCAGGCCGAGCACATGGCGCAGCAGCGCGCGGCTGTCGGCACCCTTGAAAGTCGGGTCGGTGTCGGGGAAGTGCTTGCCGATATCGCCCAGTGCACAGGCACCGAGCAGTGCATCGCTCAAGGCATGCAGCAGCACGTCGCCGTCGGAGTGGGCGATCAGGCCGAACTTGTGGGGAATGCGCACACCGCCGAGGGTGATGAAATCGCCCTCGCCGAAGCGATGAACGTCGTAACCGTGACCGATACGCATAGGGCTGCTCATGAAAACCTGGCCTAGAAAAAATCAGGCCGCGATTCTACCGCAGGGCGGCACCCTGCGAACCCTTCTCATCCCGACACATCAGTCATCGCTGGATTCGTCGAAGGCGCGATGCCCGGCAAAGCCCCTGGCCTCACCGAGCACCAGCGGCCCCGAGCGATCATTCACCTGCGCCATACGCCGTGCCCGACGCGCAGTGAAGAACAGCGGCCCGCCAACACACACCAGCAATAGAGCGACGATCAGCCAACCGCGGTTCAGCCACCAGGCGAACGGCGCCAGCGCCACCCCGCCCAGCAGCAACAAGAGCCCGAGCCCTTCGCGCTGGCTCATCGATCAGGCCAGCGCTGCCGCGTGATGGCGCAGATGGTCGTCGATGAAGCTGGCGATGAAGTAGTAGCTGTGGTCGTAACCCGGCTGCATACGCAGGGTCAGCGGATGCTCGGCAGCCTTGGCCGCGGCCTGCAGGGCCTGGGGCTTGAGCTGGACTTCGAGGAAGTCGTCGCGATCGCCCTGATCCACCAGGATCGGCAGCTTCTCCGTGGCCTCGGCCAGCAGCACGCAGGCATCCCACTCGCGCCAGCGCGAACGGTCGTCGCCCAGGTAATTGGAGAACGCCTTCTCGCCCCAGGGGCAGTTGAGCGGATTGGTGATCGGCGAAAACGCCGAGACCGACTGGTAGCGACCGGGATTCTTCAGCGCACAGATCAGCGCACCGTGGCCGCCCATGGAGTGGCCGGCGATGCCGCGTTTGTCGGTGACCGGGAAGTTGGCCTCGATCAGCGCCGGCAGCTCCTGCACCACGTAGTCGTACATGCGGTAGTGGCGCGCCCAGGGCTCCTGGGTGGCGTTGAGGTAGAAGCCGGCACCAAGACCGAAGTCCCAGGCCTTGTTGGCGTCATCCGGCACACCCTCGCCGCGCGGACTGGTATCCGGGGCAACGATGATCAGGCCGAGCTCGGCCGCCAGCTTCTGCGCGCCAGCCTTCTGCATGAAGTTCTCGTCGGTGCAGGTCAGGCCGCTCAGCCAGTACAGCACCGGCAGCTTGGCGCCCTGCTCCGCCTGCGGCGGCAGGTACACGGCGAACACCATGTCGCAGTTGAGCGCGGTGGAGCGGTGGCGGTAACGCTTGTGCCAGCCGCCGCAGCTTTTATTGCTGGATACGATTTCCAGAGTCACGGGCATCTCCCCCAGGGCACGCCGAAGCGCGCCCGGTCAGCGCAATCAGTAGTGAATGACGGTGCGGATGCTCTTGCCTTCGTGCATCAGATCGAAGGCAGTGTTGATCTCGTCCAGACCCATGGTGTGGGTGATGAAGGTGTCCAGCGGGATCTCGCCCTTCTGCGACTTCTCCACATAGCTCGGCAGCTCGGTACGGCCCTTGACGCCGCCGAACGCCGAACCGCGCCAGACACGACCGGTGACCAGCTGGAACGGACGGGTGCTGATCTCCTGGCCGGCACCCGCCACGCCGATGATCACGCTCTCGCCCCAGCCCTTGTGCGCGCACTCCAGCGCGGCACGCATCAGCTGCACGTTACCGACGCATTCGAAGCTGTAGTCGACGCCGCCATCGGTCATCTCGATGATCACGTCCTGGATCGGCTTGTCATGGTCCTTCGGATTGACGAAGTCGGTCGCGCCCAGCTCGCGGGCCACATCGAACTTGGCCGGGTTGATGTCGATGGCGATGATGCGCGAGGCCTTGGCCATCTTGGCGCCGATGATCGCCGCCAGGCCGATGCCGCCCAGGCCGAAGATGGCCACGGTAGCGCCCTCTTCAACCTTGGCGGTGTTGAGCACGGCGCCGATGCCGGTGGTGACGCCGCAGCCCAGCAGGCATACCTTCTCCAGCGGCGCTTCCTTCGGGATCACCGCCAGGGAGACTTCCGGCAGCACGGTGTACTCGGAGAAGGTCGAGCAGCCCATGTAGTGGTAGATCGGCTCGCCGTTGTAGCTGAAGCGCGAGGTGCCGTCCGGCATCAGGCCCTTGCCCTGGGTGGCACGCACCGAGCTGCACAGGTTGGTCTTGCCGGATTTGCAGAATTTGCACTCGCGGCACTCGGCGGTGTACAGCGGGATCACGTGGTCACCGACCTGCACCGAGGTCACGCCCTCGCCCACCGCCTCGACGATGCCACCACCCTCGTGACCCAGGATCGACGGGAACACGCCCTCGGAGTCGGCGCCGGACAGGGTGTAGGCATCGGTGTGGCACACGCCGGTGGCGACGATGCGCACCAGCACCTCGCCGGCCTTCGGCGGAGCAACGTCCACTTCGACGATCTTGAGCGGCTGGTTGGGGCCGAACGCGACGGCGGCACGGGACTTGATCATGGACGTTCTCCGGTGGATGAAAAGTGCCGAGAGTGTAGACCTCGGCGTTTTTCTGGATAATCCAGGCAATCAGCAAAACATTATTGCCAGCCAGGGATAATCGATGAGCAACTGGGAAGGCCTGGACGAGTTCGTCGCGGTCGCCGAATGCGGCCGTTTCGCCGCCGCCGCGCAGCGCCTGGGGCTGTCTACCTCGCAGGTCAGCCGCCAGGTGGCGCGCCTCGAGGAACGCCTGCAGACCCGCCTGTTCTACCGCAGCACGCGCAAGGTGACCCTGACCGAGGCCGGGCAGACCTTCCTGCAGCACTGCCAGCGCCTGCAGGACGCCCGCGAGGAAGCCCTGCGCGCCATCGGCGACCTCAACGACGAGCCCAAGGGCCTGCTGCGCATGACCTGCGCGGTGGCCTATGGCGAGCGCTTCATCGTTCCGCTGGTCAACGAATTCATGGCGCGCCATCCGCAGCTGCGGGTGGAGATCGAACTGAGCAACCAGACCCTAGACCTGCTGCACAGCAGCATGGACCTGGCCATTCGCCTCGGTCGATTGCAGGACTCGCGACTGGTCGCCACCCGTCTGGCGCCGCGGGTCATGCACCTGTGCGCAGCGCCCGCCTACCTGGAGCGCTATGGCCGGCCGCACTCGCTGTCCGAACTGGGCCGGCACAACTGCCTGGTCGGCAGCAGCGATCAGTGGAGCTTCCAGCAGGACGGTCGCGAGCTGAGCCAACGGGTGCAGGGCAACTGGCGCTGTAACAGCGGCGAGGCGGTGCTCGACGCCGCCCTGCGCGGCTTCGGCCTGTGCCAGTTGCCGGACTACTACGTGCAGCCACACCTGCGCAGCGGCGCGCTGGTCGACCTGCTGCCGCAACAGCGCCCACCGCACACCGCCGTATGGGCGCTGTACCCACAGCAGCGCCACCTCTCGCCCAAGGTGCGCCTGCTGGTGGAGCTATTGAAGGAAGGCTTGGCGCGGCGGCCAGAGTATCAGGAGGTGCCGGGCTAGGCCGGCGTCAGGCACTCCGGCCCCTCGAAGGCCGGATCGTTGATCAGCGTGCTCAGCGCCCGCTCGCGCAATGGCGGCTGCGGCGCCGCCAGCAATGCCTGCAACTGCTCGACCGAGGCCTGCGGATCGAGCCAGATGCGAGTGGCGGCCTGATCAAGCAACACCGGGCGGCGCAGGTAGTTGGCCGGCGCGGTGATCATCGCCACGCTCAGGTAGGTCTGCCCCGCCGTCGGGTAGGCCTCCCACACCCCAGCGAAATACTGCAGTCCTTCGCTGCTTATCCAGTACGGACGCTTGCGGTTGGCCTGACCGCGCCATTCGTAGAAGCCGTTGGCCGGCAGCAGGCAACGGCGCTCACGAAAAGCCTCACGGAACATCGGTTGCTCGGCCAGGGTCTCGGCTCGCGCATGAGATGGCGCCTTGCTCAGGTCATCGAGCCAGGCAGGGGTCAGACCCCAGCGCCCGGCCGCGGCCTGCAGCTCGCCATCGGGCTGATGGATGAACAGCACCTGGGCACCGGGCGCCAGATTCCAGCGCTGCGGAAAACCTTCGGGAAAGCCCGGCAGGCTCGACAGGGCCTGAGGCCAACGGAACAGGGCGTAGCGTCCACTCATGGGCGGCGGTGTTTCCAGTAACAGGAGGCAGCGGAAGGAAGAATCAGCAGAGCAGCACGCCGGGGAACCCCTCGGGCTCCTCGCCCGGCAGCGGCGCGGCGGCATTGTACGCGGCGATCAACCGCCGCGCGTGCTCGGCATCGTCGTCCTCCACCAGCAAACCGAGCAACCCCAGCGCCGGCAGCTCCCCCACCGCACCGAGCAGATGCCGCCCGGCCAGATGCGCCTCCACCCCCTCTCTGGCCAGCACGCCCACCAGCAGTTCGGCCTCCAGCAGGTCCTGCGGCTCATAGATGCGCTGCATCAGTCGTTCTCCCCACGCACGTCCAGCGTCCAGGTTTCACCGTCGGTATGCAGTTCGAAGACAATCGGCCGGCAGCACACCGGACAGTCCTCGACATACTCTTGATCCCCAGCCGAGAGATCGAGCACCGCCTCGGCCTGTTCCCAACAATAAGGGCACTGGTACAACTGTGTTTCCAGCATCACGGCCTCCATGTGACTTGCCGGTATGGTAGCCCCAGCCTCACATTCCCTAACAACCCCTCACAGAACGGTAGCTTGCCTATGCTCTTGTGCCCCAAAGGCTAACAAAACCTCGTTACCTCTGGTCTTTGTAGGCACTGAATCCCTCTGTGGCTTCGAACCTGTACGCCCTCACCACACTGCCTCCTTGGTTAAAAAGATAGCGATGTGCTATTAGTTCCAGAGTCATGATGACTGGGATTAACGAGGAGAAACCATGGACTTAAAAATTCTCTCGGTACACGGACACGGCGACCACAAGGAAGAATATGTGCTTCTAGAGGCTATTGAAGACTGCGACGTGGGGAGATTTCAACTTTGCGACACCACCTTCACTCGGGATGGGAAGGTGTCCAATAAACTACGTCACACTTACTGGTTCCCAGACAAGGAAGTAAAGAAAGGTGATTTAATTTCTGTCTGGACCAAAACTGGAAGTGACACAACCACTAAAAACAAAAAAGGAACGCCAGTACATCGCTTTTACTGGGGGCTCACAAAAGCAGTCTGGAATGATGACGGCGACTGCGCGGTGCTTCAATACATTGGAGCCTGGAAAGCAGTTAGCGTAAAGAGCTAACCTCCTACCATCCCACTAAAAACCACATAACATGAATTTAGATGAATGCGACCGCATTTTTCAAAAGGCGACTAACAGCACTTCAGAGGCTGAGTTTCTTTACATAATAGACCCACTATTCAAGCACTATAAGATACTTTCACTAGAATACGGAAGAGGAAGCATTTTCTGGCGTGCCCGCGCCATTGAAAACGAGCCATACTCCAATCTCTCAGAGATGGACTACCCCCCTCCACATCTTGCCAAAGTCGGCCGACTAAATGAGACGGGCAGCCCATGCTTTTATATTGCAGCAAAAAAAGAAACAGCACTTGCCGAGGTAAACTCAAAAGAAGGACAGCTCATACAATTAGCGGGCTTTAGAATACTAAAAGAAGAAACCCTTCACCTGGCTGTTATAGGTGAGTATTCAAATGTTCAAAAAAATGGCTACATGCACTTTGCTGGGCGCGACCCCGACCTAACCATTTCAAAGCTGATCAACTCAGCCCCCAGAGCAGAAGCACTAAGAACGATTTACATAGATAAATTCTTTTCACACATACTTGCAGACCCGAGTGCAGCAGGCAACAACTATCTATTTAGTCGTGCACTAACTCAATCCATATATTCAAGAAACAGCTCAAAAGCCCTTGCCTTTCCAAGCGTAAAAGACAAAGGCGGATTCAACATTGGAGTCATGCCAAAAGAATCCGACAAAGTCTTTCACAATGCCTCATGCATCATTGTAAGAGTAGGAAAGCCTAGGCAGTTCGGCTTATTAGAGTTCGAAGTCATTCGATCTGCAAAATACCTAGATGCTAGCAATAATTTTGTCTGGGACGACTCAACATCACCAGAAACCATAGGAATTTATGGCTTAACCAAAGAGGAGCATGCAGCTGCGCTATCCAATCAAAACGACCCTAACAACTTACTAAACCTACTCCACAACAAACGCAACTAAATTGGAGCAACCACACAATGTTAGTAAAATGCTACGGACAGCTCTGGAACCCTGACATTATAGAGTGGGGAGGTGGTGGCGCCGGCAATGGAGAGCTTCTCGGTAATATCAAGAAAAATGGTAAAGCTCATCAGATTAATTTCTGGAGCGCAAAGGGCATATATGTACTGCACTCTGACTATAAGTCAATTTATGTAGGAAAGGCCTTTGGGACCTCTATCGGCCTACGAGTCAGAGACCATCTTACAGATCGTCTTGCGGGCAGGTGGGACATGTTTTCCTGGTACAGCGTTTCAAGCCCTAGAACCACTCAGCGAGATGTATCCCAACCTGGACAACGTCAACTTGCTCCTGAGACAGTGATTAATACTCTTGAGGCGCTAGCCATTCTCATTGCGGACCCCGCACTCAATCGTCGACGAGAAACGCTGAAAGATGCCTATGAAGCAGTCCAGCCCGACGGGGCGAAACCTCGAACTATAAGAAACTATCTTCAAGAGATTCTGGACAAACTAGAAGCAGTTCACCCATAGCCAGTGAGGCCACAAGGAATAGAGCGCCATCTATCTTTGCAAATAGCAGGGACTCGCCGCACTCATTCGCTTGAGACATGCTTTACTGGCATTTCCCCCTGCTGCTCTTTGCCGAGCAGTTCGGCCAACGCCTTAGCTTTTTCTCAGGTACTCCAGAGCATCGTCTTTATCTGCCTTCATAGCCTTCCCTTTTTGCTGAACCAGCGGCGAGCCACTTCTGCATCATGAATGAAACCATCATATCTGGGCACGAGAGGATAAAAAGCGTTCCAGAGTCAGACTTCATTTATCGTCACGGTCTTGCTTGCCAATACCGCCTGAACATCTCAAGATAAAGAAAGCTAAACCAACCTTCTTCGAAGGGCTCATAAGCTTCGCCTCCGCCCTACCCCAGCTTCGCAACTACGATACCGTCCGACGCCAAGTACTCACAAATGAACACCACCACACTAAAATTATCCCCAGCAGCCCTAGCACTTTCCGACGCGATGCTCATTCTGGCTCCGCTAGCGATATTCCTATTTATATTATTTATGAAAGGAGAATATTCATCTGTCGTATACAAAGCAGAATGGAGCTTTGTCATGGTGTTCTACATAATCGAAGTAATTAAAGATCAGATAAAGACACGACGACTAGAGGGCTATCATGAAGCCCATACCGAGGCAGGAGTTGCCTTTTACTCTATATTACTTAGCCTTGGGGTTTTATTTTTATATGCAGACTACGAGCATTCCCAAGGCTTTGTCGGCCTAAACTCAAAAGCATTCATCACCTTTAAACTTTTCCTTTTCCTTGGATCTTTCATGCTCTTCATGTTTCATCGCCACAAGAAATATAGGTTGCTATCTAAAGAGCCGCAAACTATTTAATAGCACCAAAAAAATAAGTGCTATCGGTCTCTATTGCCTCCATAGCTTTGATTCCTGCTCTCAAGGTCAACGTGCATCCGACATTCTCGCAGCTCAATGCTTCCAGGCCTGTGCCAATCGCTGCACCAATCTTCCGGGCGCTTTTCCTCTTCCACGACTACGACTTGAAGCTGGCGTTTCTGAGCTTGTGTCTGAGGTTGCTCAAAGGGAACTACGTTCACAGCGCCTCGCGGCGTGTAGTTCCCATCATGGAAGCTAGGCACTTGGCTTTGCTGCTGCCTGCTTGAGAGCTTGTTGGCTAGCGCTTGGGCCTTCTCCTCTTCCACTCGCCTGTCCGGCTGAATATTGGCGGAGAGGCGCATGACAGAGCCTTGGGCTTGGGGCTCCGGCTGGGCTTGTGTAGTAGGGGGTGTTGGAGCAGCACTCTGCTCAAGCTGTTTGGAGCCTAAGAACAAGGCTCCGGCGGTAATTGCACAGCCTGCAACGACGGCTATCCCTATGCGTAGGGTGTCGTTGGGCTTCTTCTTGATGTAGATCGGGGCATCATCCCAGTCAGCCTTCATCCCTGCCTCTCCCTGCTAAACCAGCGGCGGGCCACTTCTGCGGTTATCTGCTGCCCGCTTTGGGTTCTTCCAATTTTCGGTCTGCTTCGGTGTAGGTCGGGCTTATCTGCCCCCGACCTGGGTCAACTACTCCGAACAGAATGTACTGCTCGTACTCCGGGAACGCCTTCAGCAGCTCCACGAGGTCTTCAACACGGGTCTTCGTCTTCAGCTCTGTGGCTACGGTTTGCCAGCGACGCCTGTTCTTGAT
The DNA here is from genome assembly GCF_028649395.1 of Pseudomonas sp. Gutcm_11s. Lineage (GTDB taxonomy): Bacteria > Pseudomonadota > Gammaproteobacteria > Pseudomonadales > Pseudomonadaceae > Aquipseudomonas. The sequence goes on from NZ_JAQSUW010000007.1 coordinate 102,771, forward strand.
CGACGTTTGCTCAGCAAGTCGCGACGGCCCTATATGCCTAGCAACCTCTCTTAGACGCTCTTCCATATTCCAAATTGATCTCAAAATATGCGTCAAAGTCATTGATGACATATATTTTGTCACGCACAATGACTTCGACATGACAAATATTATGTCAACACCTGTGATTAGAGATTATCAGACATTGTGAGGCTTACCGGCTATGGAAAGCGCACAAATCAAGGGAGAGAGCAGCAGATGAGCAACGTTTTCATAGTCCTTCCCCCGATCTGCACTCGCGAGGAATTCGCCCGTCTGACCGGCCTTGAGGAAAAGGGCAGCTCCGTCGTGCTGGGCATGTGTAACCAGTCCACCCTCCCCACTGTGCGTGTTGGCCGCCACTCCCTTGTCAACGTCCACCAGCTGATTCAAGACCTCTGCTCAGGCAAGACCGAGTTCTTGCCCGGCGACTACAGCTGAGGCCGCTGCCATGAGCCGCACTGATCAGCAATTCAAGCTCCGCATGCCCCCTGCCCTTCGCTCTCGGGTCGAGCTGGCCGCCCAAGGCGCCCACCGCTCTCTGAATGCAGAGCTGATCCTTCGCCTTGAGCAGAGCTTCGCCCTGGAGGTAGCAGCCAATGAGCCTGAATCGGTATCTGCACCTACCCCACGCCGAGGCCTGCGACTGCTCTGTATGTTGGTCCCGTCGTTTACCGGCATCGCCCGCTCCCTGCCAGTCCACACCCTGCGACCAATGCCGCCCCGCGTCAGTGGCCAAGGTAAATGGTGTCTGGAAGGCGAGCCCTGCCTTTCTCTGCGCGAAACACACGCCACCGCCCCGGCCCCCGAAGTACTGGAACGTTATATACGACTCGGGCAATCCAACGCCCTTCGTTCCAGTCCGCGAGCCGTTCGAGTTGGAGAGCTGAGCCAATGAGCAGCACCCCCGAAGTCACTGACGGTTACGTGCTTTGCCAGGATTGCGGCCATGCAGAGCCGTACACCCTGGACAAGCATCAGAACCGTGAGAGCTGCCCCAAGTGTGGCGGGGACTTCTGCGGCTGCAATTGCTGCTCTGAAATGGGCCGTCTGGCTGTGCAATTCCAGACCTCGGCCACTGATGTCGAAGGGGATGAGCAATGAGCCTCACTGTCAGCTTCGGTCGTTACATGTTCTGGCTCCTGGGCCAGTGGGCCATCCCGGTAATCATCGGCATCGCTCTCGGGATCGGCCTAAGTACATGGCAGCTCACTGAAGAGGCCGATTTGATCGAAGAAATCTTCACCCGCTCTATGCAATCGGTGGTCGAGTCCTGCACGGCTCCAACCGATCCCCCGACCAGATCGCCTCCGGCGTCCGGGACTGGTCCACCAGTCGCGGGCGACGGTGGCGAAACGGGATAACAAGGGCCGAGGCCCTTGGTGTTTACCTGATCTTCATTAACGAAATTAATAGTTAGACCAATCTGAAAACGTCATAAAACTTCAATCTCTAACTATCTCTAAATACGGATGATATTTATTGATAACTGATAAAAGCCGTTCCTGAGCACGTATAACTAAGCACGCATAACCACCCGCAAGCCGAGTAACCACAGGCGAAAAACTTCACACGAAGTTCGCCTGCCGGGATCGCTCGGCCTGCAGAAAGGCAAACCAGCGCAATAACGCGCAACTAGCGAGGAAACAAACGATGGCACGTTCGACTATGGAAGTTGCATTTCTCGGTGTTCAAAAGACCGAGTTCGACGATGTGAAGATCGTGAAGCTGTTCTACGGCGATGAGCCGGACGGCAAGACCGAACACGGTCTGTCTGTCATCGGCATGGGCGTTTTGGACGACGTGGCCGATGAGGTCTTTTCCTCCTGCGCTGGCCTAGAGCCCCTAGAGCCTGTCCGCATCACCTTCGACGTAGCCCGTGGCGGCAAGAACCTCGGCAAGAATCTGGCGCTGCACATCGAGCCCGTGAAGGCCCGCACCACCTCCCAGGCCGCTCCACAAACCCCGGCCCCGAACAAGCCGGCAGCCACCCCCAACAAGCCTGACGCTCAGGCGTAACCGGAGGGGCGGGCCGTGCTGATCCATGACCGTGTTCTCTGTGATGAGTGCCTCTGCGTCATGGGCCAGCTGCATCACCAGCCCGCCTCGCATTCGGACTTCCTGGCTGACGAGGGCACTGCACCGCACTTCGCGGTGTGTCCGGATTGCCAGGAGTCCCGCGAATGCTCCGAGCCTGCGGTTCTGGAGCGCATCGCATGAATTTCATCGCCTGTGATGGCAGCTGGTCGGTCGGTGCCGCTGGAGAGATCCAGTGTGCCGGGCAACTGGTGGCCATTACCGGCGAAGAAATCCGGGAGGAAATCTCTCCCGGCCTTACTGACGAAGAAACCCAGCTCCTGCTCGATGCGGCCATTGGCCTATTCGCACTGGTGTTTGTGTTCCTCGTCATCCGCAAAGCAATCGCGAGGTAACTCCCATGAAAGTACGCAACACCCTGCGCAAGTTCGGCACCGTCATTGGTGCTTCCGCTGTCATCGGCGCCACCAGCATCGGTCAGGCCTATGCCGACGCCGCTGCAGCCGCCGCCAAGATCACTGGCGCTGAAACCGATGTGGAAACCATCGGCTACGCCGCCCTCGGTCTGGTCGTGGTGGCGGCGCTGTTCAAGTACATGCGTCGCGCCGTGTAAGGCAACAAACCCCGCTTCGGCGGGGTTTTCCCTTTCGCCATGCACATCGACCCCAACACCTTCTATCTCGTCATCGTGACCCTGGCGTTTGCCGCCTTGCTGCTGCGCCTGTGAGGCCCTGCATGCAACGTCTGCTGATCTGTCTCGTCCTCTTCTGCGTCTCTCTGAATGCCCATGCGGCGCGGATGTGGGTAGGCAAAACCGGCCTCCACGCAACGGCCGAAGCCGCCTGTCTGTCCCGTAAAACTGATCTGCATCAGGGCACCTTGCGCGTCACGGTGCGTACCTGGTCTCCCAACGGGGCAGATGCTGTGTGCTCATGGACGCACGGCAACGGATCGGCGTTTACCGTTGGCGTGGCGGGTCAGTGCGAGTCTGGTCAGACGGCCTTAACGCCTACTACGGCAAACTCTGCACTGTGCGGCTGCCCTGAGGGTAGCCCGATGCTGGAGAACGGCACCTGCGGCCCCAAGGAAGACCCTTGTGAGTCTTCGGCAGGCAGCTTCTACAACCATGAACACCGCATTGGCGGCCTGGGCGGTGGTGCCCGCACTGAGCCGCCCGGCAGCGTCTGCAATGGCTCCTGCCAGTACTCCTTCGATTTCGAGGTACAGCGCTGCTATCGCTTCGTCGAGAACACCGACAAGGACGGCGCTTACTGCAGTTACCGCTACAAGGGCAGCGGCATTTCCTGCACTGCTGACAACCCATCGCCCGGCAATCCGTTTGATCAAACACCGTCGAAGCCACCCAGCGATACCACTCCGACGCAGAACAACGAGAGCGGCTGCACCGAGTGGACCACCACGTCCAATAACACCGGCACCCGTACCTGTACGTCGTCCTCCAGCTCCACCAACCCCGGCAAGATGGATTGCGGTTCCGGTGGTTCAACTGTGGGTTGTACCTCGGGCAATCCAGCGCCTGCACACAGCGAAACCAACACCACCGAGACGCAAACCAAGACCAACAACCCGGATGGCTCGACCAGCACCACCAGCCAGAGCGACACCACGAAAACCGACTGCAAGGGCACCGCTCCGTGCACCACTACCGGCAAGAGTGAAACCAAAACCTCGGGCACCAACGCCGATGGTTCTCCGGGCAACGAGTCCACTACCTGCACCGGGGCCGGGTGCACGGACGAAGGCGGCAAAGAGGAAGAGGAAGGCGAAGAAGAGGTGCCCCGCGAGGCATCGGTGGGCGACTGTGAGAGCAACACCTTCGCTTGTGCTGGTGATGCCATCGACTGCGCTGTTCTACGTGAGCAGCACAAACAGACCTGCTTTGCCGAAGAGCAGGCCGACTTCCCCAACAAGCGCAACGACATTGAATCGTTGTTCCAGGGTGACGACTTCGAGCTGAAAGAAGCCGAGATCGAAGCCCCCAGCATCATCAGCGGAGCTACCCGCTTTCTTCCTGCCGGCTGCCCACCACCGGAGACGGTATCCCTGTCCCTGGGCAGTGGCCGCAACCTCGAATTTCGCTATGAGCCGTTCTGTCGGCTGGCGACGGACTTGTCTTGGATGATCGTCGCGGTCGCGAGCATCTGGGCTGCCATCTACGTCGGCCGCGCCTTCGGAGGTGAGTGATGCATTTCTTCTATCTAGCGCAGCTATTCCTGATCATCGTTGTTCCGCTGATCAAAACCGCTCTGCGAGCCCTGAGCATCGGCGTGGTTGCCTATGTCGGCATCAACCTCGTCATCGACGAGGCCAAGGACTACGCCATCGCCAACCTCGGCAACATGGCCCAGTCACTGCAAATGATCCTTGGCCTCGCCAAGTTTGATGTCGCGGTGAACATCTACTTCGCCGCCATCGTCACCCGGCTGACCCTCAACGGTATTGATCGCATTGCCGATCGCCGTACCAAGCTCCAGCACAACACCACCTTCACGGCCTGATCATGCTCTATATCCGCACAGGCCTGCAGGGCCATGGCAAGACCCTCAACACCATCAAGGAAGTGGATACCAAGGCCAAGGCCGAGGGCCGCACCGTCTACTTCCACAACGTCACCGACCTCGACCCGAGCAGGCTGCAGGCCGAGTGGTATCCCTTCGAAGATCCGCTCAAGTGGTTCGAGCTGCCTGATAACGCCCTGATCGTGGTGGATGAGGCACAGGGCTGGTTTGGTGTGCGTGATCCACGCAAGGAAGTCCCCGAGCACATCAGCCGCTTCGAGATCATGCGTAAGCAAGGCCACGAAGTGCACCTGATCACCCAAGACCCGCGCTTCATCGACGTACATGCCCGGCGCCTGTGCAACAAGCACATCCACTACTGGCGAATCTTCGGCAGCAGCAAGGTTTCTCGGTATGAGATCGAACGGGTCTACAACGACGTCGAGAAGATCAACGGTTGTAAGGATGCGAGTCGCACCATCATCGGCCTGGATAAACGCTACTTCGGTGTCTACAGCAGCGCCAAGGCCGAGCATCACTTCAAGTTCAAACCCTCGAAGAAACTCGTCTTCTTGCTGTTGGCCGCTGGTATCGGTTTGTTCTGCGCCTGGCGCGCCTACGCCCTGATCTGGGGGCAGGAGTCACCTGATGCGCCCAGTGATGCGCCCGCGAAGGAGCAGGCCGGCAATCCGGTCACGGACATCGCCAAGTCGCTAATTCCTGGCGTCACGCCGGCTGAGAACAAGACCCTGACACCGGCTCAGTACATCGCGAGACATGTCCCCCGGGTACCGAACCTGCCGGCCTCGGCTCCGGTGTATGACGACCTGACCAAGCCGCAGTCCTTCCCGCGGCTGTACTGCCTGTCCAGCACCGATCCCGACACCTACGCCCGCAACTTTGCACGCATGCCACACGCCATCGTTAACGGCCGGGAGACGGTGTGTCAGTGCTACACCCAGCAAGCTACTCGAGTGCAGACCGACTTTGCCTTCTGCATGCAAACGGTGGAGTACGGCTACTTCGATCCCGCCATTCCTGATCGCTCGAAGAACGCCTTCGGACAGCAGCAGATGGCGCAGCGACAGAACCCGACACCGACCAACACCTCACCGCAGCAACCCGCTACGCAACCCAAGGTAAGCACCACGGTCGCGGACTACGAAAAGGGGCGTTCTCAGTGGTGAAGACCAGTCCCGCGCGCGGAGCTTTTTGCGCCAGCGCGAGCCGGCGAGCGCGGCGCAAAAGCACGCGCGGGACGTCCCTGTAACACGTCAGATAAACCCATCTAAACAGCACGCAAAGTCTAACAATCTAGAAAAGGGAATCTCATGAAGCTGGTTGATCATCATCGTCTAGACCCCATCACTGGCCTGGAAGACAGCAAGGGGCTGCTTTTCGTTGATCCTGATTCAGCCGAGCTGACCGACCTCACAGGCGTTCGGCTCCTTCGCTGTGGTGTCGATACAGTCCGTCAGCTGTATCGGGGCATGATTCGCCCCCAGGTGCTGGAGCTATTCGAGAATCCCGGCACCCTGGTCGATTTCGCTGGCCAGCGCTGGCACTCCGGCCGCGTCGGCCGTGACTCCGGCTACCAGTACAAGCTGCAGAATGCCGACTTGGGCTTCGTCCTCCTGATCAAGAACTTCAACGCCAAAATCGACGCCATTGGCCCACACCTGAAAATCGAAGTGTCACCCCACGCAATCGACTCCCTGAGCCCCGAGCGTCTGCAAGCCCGCCTCGACTTCTATGCCGCTGAGGTGCTGAGCCATATCGAGTTGAACCAGTGTGCCGTGCATATCGCCCTAGACCTGCAAGGCTGGCGACCTCCGGCGGATCTGGTGGCGCGCATGCACTGCCGAGCGCGCACCCATCGCGATATCTCGGGCATCAATGAGATTTCTTGGGCCACCAAATCCAGCGTCTACGGACGTGGCGAAACTTCTATGTTCGGCTCGGCCAATGGCATACAGCTCTGCCTGTACAACAAGACCGAGCAGGCCCGATCGTCTGACAAGCTCGACTATTGGCAAGCCGTCTGGCGTCGTCGTGACAGCTTCGACGAGGGCGACCCGGCCAACTACAACCCCGAGCAGGACGTATGGCGTCTAGAGCTTCGCTACCACCATTCCATCGTCCAGCAGTTCGCCAGTGGCTCCGTAGATATCAACACCGGGGCAGCCATTGATACCACCTCGTTTGCGGCCTTCGCGGGCCATCTGGACGGCCTATGGCGCTATGGCCTGAATCAGTTCAAGTACCTCTCCCGCCCCGGCGTCTATGAGCCGATCTGGACGGTGATGCGCGATGACGTGCGAGTCGATATCCCCGCTGATTCGCTGTTCGATGAGACCCACTACAAGCGCTACCACAAGACCTCTCGCGGCTTCTCCGGCAAGAACGTCGAACTGTTTCTGGGAAACTTCGTCAGCCTGCTCGCCAGGGAACGGGTAGGCGCTAAACAAGCCTTCAAGCGTCTGACCGAATGGGAATGCTGGCCAGTGATCCGCGACCACTACGCGGATAAGGGTATGGGCGAACGCGACCTCTACAAGCACATCAAAGCACTGCTAGAAGAACGTCATGTGCGTTGGGGGCGGGCTGTATGACCGTCAGAAAGCAGCCTGACGGCAAATGGTCGGTAGACTTCTACGTCGATGGCCGAGGTAGTCAGCGTGTACGTCGCGGCGGCTTCGCCAGCAAGGCCCATGCACAACGCTTTGAGCGTGACTTCGTGGCCTCCCCTGCCCGTTCGGTTGAGCGATTCAGCGACCTTGTAGACCTCTGGTATCACGTTCACGGCGTCACCCTGAAAAACGGTGCTCGTCGTCACCGGGCGCTCAAGCAGATTACGGAGCGACTGAAAAACCCTCGGGTGTGCGACTTCACTGCCGCCACCTGGTCCCGCTATCGCACCGAACGCCTCAAGACGGCCTCAGCCTCAACGATCAACATCGAACACATCTATGTTTCGTCGGTGTTCGCTGAGCTGGCTCGGCATGGCCACTACCACAGCCCCAACCCGCTGCATGGCATGCGTCGCTTCCGTGTCGATCAGAAGGCTCTTGCGTTCCTCTCCTTCGAACAGATAAAGCAGCTGCTGGCCGAGTTGAGCCAGTCTCAGAATCCCTATGTGTTGATCATCGCCAAGATTGCTCTAGCCACGGGTGCCAGATGGTCCGAGGCTGAACGCCTGCGCCGGTCACAGTTACTGAGTGACCGCATCGTCTACACAGCGACCAAGAGCGGCCGGAATAGGACGGTGCCGGTCGATCCGGCATTAATCGCAGAGGCGCTATCTGTGGCATTGCCGACTGAGCGGCTATTCGGCCCTGCTCGCGGTGCCTATGAGACAGCCTATGCACGCTGCGGCTTCAAGACTCCGGGTCAACTGACCCACATCCTGCGCCATACCTTCGCCTCGCATTTCGTCATGGCCGGGGGCGACATACGCACCCTGAAAGACATCCTGGGCCACTCCGACATCACCACCACAATGATCTATGCACACCTAGCACCAGAGCATCTGGACAAAGCTTTAACACTGAATCCTCTTTCTCTTTCATCCTCGGCTAGGTGAGATTGATTAGCACATAGATACATCACCTTTCCCCAGCAATTCATCAGAGATAGTGGCAACTGGACATCTAGGTAGCTAGAGGCTACAGCTTATTTGGTCTGTTACTCGGCAGACTTCTAAAGGAATCCTCTGATGAAGCTCACGAACCTACTTATTGGAACGGTGATGCTCATTGGCAGTATGTCGGCACACGCGGCATCAATGACAATCAAGCTCAATGGAAAATACATATTGAGCTCTGACACCAGAGTAATTGCAGTAAAGGATTTAAATTGCAACCAAGATCTCGGTCAATTTTCTTTATCCGGAAATCAAGTTATACCTATCACAATCTGCAAAAATGAATCAGGCTATGGAAACATCCAATACCGTAACATAACAAACAACGGCCAATGGGTGAATTCTTCGCTACTAAGCGAAGGGGATGAAGTTTCCCCGTAAGGACTAATAACTTCAACCAAAGAGACACCAACATGAAAAAGCATATTTTACTTTTTACAGCCATGCTTGCATCTCAAAGCTCATACGCATACACCTGGCAAGAACACCTAGAGTGGTCATCAAATGACGATGGCGCTAAGGACTGCCCTACTCAGTACACAGCTTTGGGTGGAGACGCAGCTCAGTGCCCTAACAGGGAGTGCTTAATGGTGCATGCTCGAACAGCAGCGTCTAATAATAATTATGGCCGAGCTTTCCAGATAGTTCTCGTCACCCAGTGCCACAATAAATCGGCGCAACAATCTATTCAGCAGGCTGGGCAAAAAAAGGTTGGCGATTGGCTTGTTGGCATACAGTAATAAATAACAAAAATAGACACCGGCTACGGCCGGTGTTTTTCATGTAGCACTCTTTATAGAGATGTCCTAATTTTAGCGCCTTCACTATGCTCGGGTGTGCCTGCTGACTAGAGGGTCTCGTGGTCATGCCGTAGACAATCGGTAGCCAATCAACGACTCGATCACACCTCATGAGCCCTAGTTTCGGGGCTTTCGCTGTGTCCATGTGACTTGCCGGTATAATCGCCGGTCTATTGCAGGCCCGCGCACGGGCATTCCGAGCAGCCTAACCACGAGAGCATGATGGGCGAATTCGATTCCATCCGACCCTACGCCGACCACGAAGTCCCCGCCGTACTGGCGCGCCTGTTGAGCGACGACACCTTCCTCGGCACCCTGACGCGCTTCCGCTTCCCGCGCCTGGCCGGGCCATTCGGTTGGCTGCTCAAACCTCTTATAGCCCATCGGCTGCGCAGCGAGACGGCCGGTATCACTTCGGTGGATGCCCTGCAGGCGCGGATCGAGCCCTATATCGACCGTACCGTGGAGCGTGCCACCGATGGCATCAGCTTCTCCGGCATCGAGCACCTGAAGGCCGGCACACCCTATCTGTTCCTGGCCAACCACCGCGACATCGTGATGGACCCGGCCTTCGTCAACTACGCGCTGTTCCATGCCCAGCTGCCGACGCCGCGCATCGCCATCGGCGACAACCTGCTGCAGCGCCCCTTCGTCAGCGACCTGATGCGCCTGAACAAGAGCTTCATCGTGCACCGCAGCGTGGCCGGGCGGCGCGAGAAGCTGGCGGCCTTCCAGTTGCTGTCCGCCTACATCAACCACTCGATCCGCGAGGAAGGCCAGTCGATCTGGATCGCCCAGGCCGAGGGTCGCGCCAAGGACGGTGACGACCGCACCGATTCGGCGATCCTCAAGATGTTCCACATGAGCCGCAAGGACGAGCCGTTCGCCGAGGCCCTGGCCGCGCTGAACCTGGTGCCGGTGTCGATCAGCTACGAGTACGATCCCTGCGACCAGGCCAAGGCCCGCGAACTGCATATCCGCGCCAGCACCGGCAGCTACGAGAAGGCGCCGGGCGAGGACGATGCCAGCATCGCCCTCGGCATCACCGGCTACAAGGGCCGCGTCCATGTGCACTTCGGCGAAGCGGTGCGCGAAGGTTTCGAGGATGCCAAGCAGCTGGCCGCACTGATGGACCAGCGCATCCTCGGCGGCTACCGGCTGTTCCCGGTGCACCTGCTGGCCTACGCCCAGTGGGACGAGCGCGACGCTGAACTGCAAGTGCCTAGCGCCGAGCAGCTGTTCCCTGCCGCCGAAGTCGCCGCCGCCCGTGCCGAGTGGCAGCGCCGCCTGGATGCCTGCCCTGCCGAGCAGCGCCCCTGGCTGATCCGCCAGTACGCCACGCCGGTGCGCAACCAGTACCGGGTCAAGGCCGGCCTGCCGCTCTGAGTCGCAGCGCAAACGAAAAAGGCAGCCCAAGGGCTGCCTTTTTTCTTGCTGCGGCGCTTACAGGTGAGTGCTGTAGAACGACAGCACCAGCGCCAGGGCGAGGCAGGCGCCGGCGAAGTGGAAGAAGAAGCGATTGATGCGCAGGGTGCGCTCGTCCAGCAGCGAGGCCTCGCCGTCGACGTCGTCCAGTTCGCTGTCCGCAGCAAGGCGCGCACCGGCACGCAGTTCACGCAGGCGGGTGGCGAGCAGCAACCAGCTGCCAGCCAGGGCGAAGAACATCGCCAGCGCGTTCAGCATGTGCGCGGGATGGTCGGCGAATAGGGTCCAGAGGTACTGCAGGGTCACGCGAATCACCTCGACAACGGAAGCGGTGCACCATCGGCAGGAAATGACCGGCACCAGCAGCAGGCAGCGACCGTCGGTCGGCTCTGGCTCGCGGGTCGCAGCGGTTCGGATGCGCACCAAAAACAGGCAGGATCAGGCCGCAGGCGGCGGGTGGCCTGGGCTGCGGCGGGCGGCAGTCTACTGAAAACAGGTCGGTTATAAATTCCGTTTCCGACGAACGTTGGTGCTAATCGCGAAATCGTCTGAAAACCGCAATATTCCTGGCCTAGGGTTTGACTCTCCCTTAGTGACTCATCAGTCACTGAAGTGACTGAGCGCCATCAATAATCGCGGAGGAACCGCCATGCTCAACCCGCAACCAGTAGACCGGGACTATCTGATCGACTCGCTGGACGAGATCGAAGAGGTGATCGACGAACTCTCCTTCAACGTGCAGGACCACCACTGGCTGGTGTACTGCGCCATGGGCGGCCATGAGCACTACGACCTGCCCGACATCGATGAACACACCGGCCTGTCGCTGCCGGAGCTCTACGCCGAAGCGGCCTGACTTGCAGAAACAAAAAGCCCGGCGATTGCCGGGCTTTTTCATGACCGCTATATCGTCACTGCTGGCCGAGCAGTTGGCCGATGGTCGGGTCCTTGAAGGTGCGGGTCAGGGCGTCGCTGAGTACGTCGCTGATCAGCTTGGTGTTGGTCTCCTGGTTCGGCGCCATGCCGAAGCGCTGGTTCAGCGAAGCACCGTAGCGGCCGCTGTAGCGACGGCTGCTGTTCTGCACGTCGGCGCGGAAGGTGGCGGTGATATCGGCCTCGGTGACATACATGCCCTCTTTCGGCGACTGGTACTTCAGTTCGGCCAGGGTCAGGGTCAGCTGCGGCGCGTTGTAGGCGTTGGCGCTCGGGGTAAAGCCGAGCAGGCGCACGGCGGCCTCGGCCTCGGTCTGCAGGCGCGGCAGGATGTCCTGGCCCTGGACGCTGATGTTGCTGGTTTCCGGGTAGAGGCCACCACGGGTGCCGAGCACCGGCGACTGACGGCCATCGACCACGCGCACCACGACCGGCTGGCCCTGGCCTACGGCCGCCAGCGGCGCGTTGAGCTTGGGCTGTGGACGCAGTTGCTGTGGGCTGTGGGCGCAACCGACGAGGGTGACGCCAAATGCGGCAAGCAGACCGAACAGCAGGTGTTTCTTCATGGGCGATCTCCGAAAAGGTGGCGGCGGAAAATGGCCGGCAGTATACCCAGCGCTCCGCTGACTGTCTTTCCGACCACCGCAGCTACCTGGCGGTTCCTGTCATGGTCCTGTCACCGGCCTGTGGGATAAAAGCTGCGCAGTCGTATGAGGAATGCTTCGATGATGAGTCTGTGGTCCCTGCTCACCCCGCGCGCCCGGATGCGCCGCTTCGCCCTGCTGGATGCCATGGGCAACTGCCGCGCCCTGCGCGAGGCAAGCGAGATGCCCGGCGAAGACGGCTGGGTAGAGGTCAACGAACTGCGCCCGCAGTGGCTGGGCCAGCGCCTGCCGACAGGGGCCAGAGTCGCAGCGGCGCAGCAGGCCGCACGCACGCGCCGCGCACTGGCAGCCTGAATTGCAGGCATGAAAAAGCCGCCCTAGGGCGGCTTTTTCTTTACCGGCCGGATCAGGCCAGCTGCAGAGCCTGGGCGCTGCGCTCGGCAACCGAACGGTACAGCTCGGCGTCGTCTTCCAGTGCCTTCTCGCGGGCCGGGAAGATTTCCTTGAGCTTGTCCGCCCACTCGCCCTTGGTCTTGTCGGCGAAGCAGCGCTCGATCAGGTTGAGCATGATCGACACGGTCACCGAAGCACCCGGCGAGGCGCCTAGCAGCGCTGCAATGGAGCCGTCCTCGGCCGCCACCAGTTCGGTACCGAACTGCAGGATGCCGCCCTTCTTCGCGTCCTTCTTGATGATCTGCACGCGCTGGCCGGCAATCTCCAGGCGCCAGTCGGCCGGGTTCAGGTTCGGGTAGAACTTGCGCAGCGACTCGAGACGCTGTTCCGGCGACTGCAGCACTTCCTTGATCAGGTAGCGGGTCAGGTCGAAGTTGTCGCGAGCCACGGCCAGCATCGGGCCGATGTTGCTCGGACGCACCGACAGCGGCAGGTCGAGGAACGAACCGTACTTGAGGAACTTGGTGGTGAAGCCGGCGTAGGGGCCGAACAACAGCGAGGTCTTGCCGTCCACCACGCGGGTGTCCAGGTGCGGCACGGACATGGGCGGCGCGCCCACTTCGGCCTGGCTGTAGACCTTGGCCTGGTGCTGCTTGACCACTTCCGGGTTGTCGCAACGCAGCCACTGGCCGCTGACCGGGAAGCCGCCGAAGCCCTTACCTTCCGGAATGCCGGACATCTGCAGCAGCGGCAGTGCACCACCGCCGGCGCCGAGGAAGACGAACTTGGCCTTGATCTCGCGCTGCTCGCCGCTCTTGGTGTTCTTCACCTGGGCAGTCCAGCCATCGCCACTGCGCTCGAGGCCGGTGACCTTCTGGCTATAGCTGACGTTGATGCCGCCCTGGGTGGCGAGGAACTGCAGCAGCTGATTGGTCAGCGCGCCGAAGTTGACGTCGGTACCGTTGGCAGAACGGGTCGCGGCGATGCGCTCATCGGCATCGCGGCCCTGCATCATCAGCGGCATCCACTCGGCCATGGTGGCCTTGTCTTCGGTGTATTCCATGTCCGCGAAGGCATGGTGCTGGCTGATGGTGGCGTGACGGGTCTTGAGGAAGCCCACGTCCTTCTCGCCACGCACGAAGCTCAGATGCGGCACCGGATTGATGAAGTCACGCGGCGAACCGAAGCCCTGCTTGCCGGCCAGGTGCGACCAGAACTGCTTGGAGACTTCGAACTGGGCGTTGATCTGCACGGCCTTCTTGATATCGATCGAGCCGTCCGCCGCCTGCGGCGTGTAGTTCAGCTCGCAGAGGCCGGCGTGACCGGTACCCGCGTTGTTCCACGGGTTGGAACTCTCGATGGCGCCGGAGGAACGCAGTTCGGCGATCTCCAGCTTGAGGTTCGGGTCCAGCTCCTTGAGCAGCACCGCGAGGGTGGCGCTCATGATGCCAGCGCCGACCAGCAGCACATCCACAGTTTCGTGATTGACTTGCGTCATTAACGCTTCTCCAAGATCTGCAGTACCAAGCCGCTGACATCGGCCTTTTGAGCCGCGCACCGACGTCTAATCACTGACAGCCAGACGGGTGTCTGGAGCTTCGGAGGGCTGGCACCGTGGCCGATGACTTGGCCTGAACAGACACCGAGCAACCTCGTCCGGCACGTGCCGCCTGTGGGCGATCCGTGCGTTCAATTCTTCAATTCGCCGTAACTCCACAACCGCTCTGCGCCGGCCCGAGGCCATGTGCGCCGAGGCTTTCAGGGCACTCGGGGCGGGAGTTTTCGGCGCGCACAATACCACTAATGCCGCTGACTCAGGCGCAAAAAATGAACGAACCCCGTCAGACGGTCACTTTTTCTACAAAGCCTCAGGCTTTCGCCGCTTTTACCGCCTCGACGTACGGCTCGGCCAGGCGCTGGTCCTGGATCAGGGCGATGAAGTCCTGGCCCTTGGCATCCTTCGCAGCCAGGTCGTAGCCGGCTTCCTTGAAGAAGCCGAGGAACTTTTCGAAGTCGTCGATGCGCAGGCCGCGGTAGGCCTTGACCAGCTTATGCAGGGACGGCGGGGTGTCGTCGACCGGCTCTACGTCCAAGAAAAGACGGATCGAGTCGTCGCTGATCTCTTCGCCAATCACCTGTTTCTTGTCTTTACGCATCACGCACTCCAGCTCGTAGCGGACTCACACGGGGCCGGCAGTTTACCTGCGCCCAGTGCGCCGCTCAACGCGACTAAAGGTGCGTTTTCAGCTGGGGAAGTGCGACTTCATCCAGACCAGGTAGTCGGCGACGCCGACTTCGCCCTCGCGCGGCGCCCAGGCGGCCTGCTCGGCCTCGACCAGTGGGCGGTAGGGACCGGCCTTGCATTCGAAGAGGATGCTGTCGTTTTCCAGCACCGCCAGGGCGTGGAACTGGCCGGGCGCCAGGTCGACGCCGAGGCAGTCGCCGCCGGCCTCGAGCAGACGGGTCTGTTCGAGCGTGCCGTCCTCGCCGAACAGCAACAGGCCGATGCGGCCCTGCAGCACCAGCAGGGTTTCGGCCTTGTCGGCGGACAGGTGGCGATGGGGAGGTATATAGGTGTCGGGCTGCAGCCCCACCGCCAGGCGATGGCAGGGCTCGCTCATCTCGTGCAGGTTGTGGTGGGCACGCCGGCGCGGAGCCTCGGCCGCCTTGCCCGCCAGCGCGGCGAACAGGGCGCGGTCGAGGAAGGCCGGCGCGCGCACTTACAGGCCTTTGACGGCGTAGATGCCGGCAGCGTTGCGCCAGTAGCCCTTGTAGTCCATGCCGTAGCCGAAGATGAAGCGATCCTGGCAGGACAGGCCAACGTAGTCGGCCTTGAGGTCCGGACGGGCCTTGCGGTCGTGGTCCTTGTCGATCAGCACGGCGGTGTGCACGGCGCGGGCGCCGGCGTGCTTGCAGAACTCGATGATGGCCGACAGGGTGTGCCCCTCGTCGAGGATGTCGTCGATGATCAGCACTTCGCGGTCGATGAAGGAGATTTCCGGCTTGGCTTTCCAGAACAGCTCGCCGCCAGTGGTCTCGCTGCGGTACCGAGTGGCGTGCAGGTAGGACAGCTCCAGCGGGAAGTTCAGCTTGGTCAGCAGCTTGCCGGCGAAGATCAGGCCGCCGTTCATCACGCAGAACACCACCGGATTGCTCTCGGCCAGCTCCGCGCTGATGGTCGCACCGACCTGGTCGATGGCCGCCTCGACCTGTGCCTCGGTGAACAGGCAATCGGCTTCGGCCATGATTTGGCGGATGTGGGCGAGATCGGCGGACATGGCGCGCTCCGGGTAGAAAAAGGGGCTGGTTAAAAAATGGTCGGCAAAGGTACTCAGATGGGCGGCACAGGGCAAGCCCGCGGGTACATTTTCTGACCACTCGCTCAGGTGAACCATTAAACTGCGCGGCTTCTACCTGGCATGACCAGTGCTTTACTCTAGCCAGAATTTTTTGCCCGCCCCGGAGAACCCCTGCATGCCCACTCGTGAGATCCGCCATCCGCTGATCCGCCACAAGATCGGTCTGATGCGCCGCGCCGACATCAGCACCAAGAATTTCCGCGAACTGGCCCAGGAAGTGGGCGCCCTGCTCACCTATGAGGCGACCAACGACCTGCCGCTGGAAAACTACGAGATCGAGGGCTGGGCCGGGCCGGTGCAGGTGGAGAAGATCGCCGGCAAGAAGATCACCGTGGTGCCGATCCTGCGCGCCGGCATCGGCATGCTCGACGGCGTGCTCAGCCTGGTGCCGGGCGCCAAGGTCAGCGCGGTGGGCATCGCGCGTAATGAGGAAACCCTGCAGGCGCACACCTACCTGGAGAAGCTGGCACCGGAGATCGACGAGCGCCTGGCGCTGATCGTCGACCCGATGCTCGCCACCGGCGGCTCGATGGTCGCCACCATCGACCTGCTGAAGAAGGCCGGCTGCAAGGAAATCCGCGCCATGGTCCTGGTCGCCGCGCCCGAGGGCATCAAGAAGGTCGAGGACGCCCACCCGGACGTGATCATCTATACCGCCTCCATCGACCAGCGCCTCAACGAACACGGCTACATCATTCCCGGCCTCGGTGATGCCGGCGACAAGATCTTCGGCACCAAGCAGAAGGACGCCTGAGCATGAGCGAGTACAACGACCCGCTACCGCGGCAGATCCTCTCTGGCGCACAGATGCTGTTCGTCGCCTTCGGCGCGCTGGTGCTGATGCCGCTGATCACCGGCATGGACCCGAACGTGGCGCTGTTCACCGCCGGTATCGGCACCCTGCTGTTCCAGCTGGCCACCGGACGCCAGGTACCGGTGTTCCTGGCCTCCAGCTTCGCCTTCATCGCCCCGATCATCGCCGCCAAGGGTGAGTTCGGCCTGCCGGCAGTGCTCGGCGGCGTGGTTGCCGCCGGCTTCGTCTACACCTTCCTCGGCCTGGCCGTGAAGCTGAAAGGCCCGGGCTTCATCGACCGCATCCTGCCGCCGGTAGTGATCGGCCCGGTGATCATCGCCATCGGCCTGGCTCTGTCGCCGGTCGCGGTGAACATGGCCATGGGCAAGACCGGCGACGCCGCCGCGCAGCTGGTGCCCTACCAGACCGCCATGTTCATCTCCATGCCCGCGCTGATCACCACCCTGCTGGTGGCCGTGCTCGGTCGCGGGCTGTTCCGCCTGGTGCCGATCCTCGCCGGCATCGCCGTGGGCTGCATCCTCTCGGCCTTCTTCGGCGTGTTCGATACCGCCGGCATCGCCGCAGCGCCCTGGCTGGCCATCCCCAACTTCGTCGCCCCCGAGTTCCACCTCGGCGCCATCCTGTACATGGTGCCGGTGGCCCTGGCGCCGGCCATCGAACACATCGGCGGGGTGATCGCCGTCGGTACCGTCACCGGCAAGGACTTCGTGCGCAAGCCGGGCCTGCACCGCACCCTGCTCGGCGACGGCCTGGCCACCTCGGCGGCCGGCCTGTTCGGCGGCCCGCCCAACACCACCTACGCCGAAGTCACCGGCGCGGTGATGCTGACCAAGAGCTTTAACCCCAAGGTGATGACCTGGGCGGCGGTGTTCGCCATCCTGCTGGCCTTCGTCGGCAAGTTCGGCGCGGGCCTGCAGGCCATCCCGGTACCGGTGATGGGCGGCATCCTCTGCCTGCTGTTCGGCTCCATCGCGGTGGTCGGCCTGAACACCCTGATTCGCCACCAGGTCGACCTGTCCGAGGCGCGCAACCTGATCATCGTCTCGGTGACCCTGGTGTTCGGCATCGGTGGCATGGTCATCGGCGGCAAGGAGTTCGCCCTCTCCGGCATCTCCCTGTGCGCCATCAGCGCCCTGGCGCTGAACCTGCTGCTGCCGGGCGGCACTGCCTGGCACAAGCACCCGCCGATCGATCCCGAGATCTGATCGCCAAGGCCCCGCTCGCGGGGCCTTTTTCATTGCGGCGCAGTCGCCAGTTTGGCGCTTTCGCCCTCCTCGCGGTTCGCTCAGACAGCCCTCCGGATGCCATGCTGCAGCCAGTGTCGCCCGCCCCTCGGGGTTGGCTAGGCTTGCTGCACACATGGAATGAGGAGCCCGCATGTCCGTCGAAGACCTGGATATCCTGATCGTTGGCGCCGGCCTGTCCGGTATCGGCGCCGCCTGCCACCTGCGCCGCGAGTGCCCGGACAAGCGCCTGGCCATCCTCGAGGGGCGCGCCGCCATGGGCGGCACCTGGGACCTGTTCCGCTACCCGGGCATCCGTTCCGACTCGGACATGTACACCCTCGGCTACAGCTTCCGCCCCTGGACCGACCCGCAGACCATCGCCGACGGCCCGTCGATCCGCCGCTACATCGAAGACACCGCCCGCGAGCACGACGTCGACGCCCTGATCCGCTACCAGCACCGTGTGCAGCGCGCGCAGTGGGACAGCGAGCAGGCCCTGTGGACCCTCGAAGTGCAGCGCGGTGACGCGGCCGAGCCACTGCAGCTGCGCTGCCGCATGCTGATGCTGTGCACCGGCTACTACCGCTACGAGGCCGGCTACACCCCGGACTTCCCTGGCCGCGAGCAGTTCGCCGGGACCTTCATTCACCCGCAACTCTGGCCGCAGGACTTCGACCCCAGCGGCAAGCGCATCCTGGTGATCGGCAGCGGCGCCACCGCCGTGACCCTGGTCCCGGCCCTGGCCGATCAGGCCGCCAGCGTGACCATGCTGCAGCGCTCGCCGAGCTACGTGATCAACCTGCCGCAGCACGACCGCCTGCTCGCCGCGCTGCGCCGCTGGCTGCCGAGCAACTGGGTGTATCGCCTGGGGCGCACGCGCAACGTGGCCTTCCAGATGCTGTTCTACCGCCTGGCCAAGTCCTGCCCTGGGATGATTCGCCGCCTGCTGCTCGGCCTGGCGCGTCGCCAGCTCGGCGAGGGCTACGACATGCGCCACTTCAGCCCGCGCTACAACCCCTGGGACCAGCGCGTCTGCGCGGTACCCGACGGTGATCTGTTCGCCGCCCTGCGCCAGGGCCGGGCCGAGGTAGTCACCGACGAGATCGAAACCTTCACCGAAGCCGGTGTGAAGCTGCGCTCGGGCCGCGAGCTGCCAGCCGATGCCATCGTCAGCGCCACCGGCCTGGAGCTGCAGCTGTTCGGCGGCATGCAACTGGTAGTCGACGGCCGACCCTTCGTCGCCGCCGAGAGCATGGGCTACCGCGGCCTGATGCTGCGCGACCTGCCCAACGCCGCGGTGATCCTCGGCTACACCAATGCCAGCTGGACGCTCAAGGCGGACCTCTCCAGCCAGTACCTGTGCCGCGTGATCCGCCACATGGATGCGCTCGGCATGCGCCAGGTGACGCCACGCCAGCACGGAGAGATCGGCAAGGAGCCGTTCCTCGACCTGCAGTCCGGCTACATCGACCGCGCCGCCCACCTGCTGCCCAGCCAGGGCGACCGCATGCCATGGAAGCTGTACCAGAACTACCTGCTGGACCTGGCCCTGCTGCGCCACGGGCGCCTGGACGACGGCTGCCTGGAATTCAGCTCGCCACAGCCCACGCAGGATGACGAGCTGGCGCTGAGCAACTAGAGCGGCACGCGGTAGGCGCGATCCGCATCGATCTCGCCGACGCCGCCGGGGGTACCGAGCAGCAGCTCGTTGCCCACCTGCACCACGCTGCTGAAGCTGGGCAACTCGCTGCCCGGCGAAGCCTGTAGGCTCTCCAGCACCCTGCCCTCGCCGTCGAAGCGGAACACGTGCGGATAACGGCTGGGCCGCGCCAGCAGCGCTGGCGGCAGGCGCGAGGCGACCTTGCGCAGGAACGGCCAGGGGCCCAGAGCATCGAGCACGGCCTTGCGCGGCGAGAAGAACGAGCACCAGTAGCTGCCATCCGGGGCAATCGACAGGTCGCCGGGGAAGCCCGGCAGGTTGTCCACCAGCACCTCGCGCTGGCCGCTGCGCGGGCCCTGTATCCACAGGCGCGTGATGCGATAGGCGCCGGTCTCGGCCACCAGCAGGTACGACTCGTCCGGGCTCAGCACCACGCCGTTGGCGAACTGCAGGCCATCCATCACCCGCTCGATGCGCCCATCCGGATCACGCACGAACACGCCACCGTCGCCACCGTGCTCCAGCAGCGCCCGCTTGTTTTCGGCCAGGCCCCAGCGGCTGGAAGCCTCGGTGAAGAACAGGCGGCCATCGCGGGCGACGAACACATCATTGAGGAAGGTGAAGCGCTGTTGCGCATCGCTCTGCACCAGCACCTGCGCCTGGCCGTCGGGCGTGATGCGCCAGACCTTGGCATTGGCCTCGTCCGCCGCGTACAGGCTGCCGTCCGGACCGAAGTTCATACCCACCGGGCGCCCGGCCAGGGTAACGAAGGTCTGCGCCTCCGCCCCGGTCGTCCAACGCAGGATGCGGCCGTCGCCGATACCGCTGTAGCGCCGGCCCTGGCCATCCACCACCACGGTATCCGGGCCGTCCAGGCCGGACTGCTCCAGCACCGCGCCATCCAGCCGGGTATTGGCTGCCCACACGCCCTCGGCCTTGGGCACCGGACCGGGCTGCCAGGCCACCGGCTGCAGCGCCGTGGGCCAGAACAGCAGATGACTGCAGGCGGCGAGCAGGGCCAGTAACAGCAGCTTGCGCATGGCGATCTTCCTTATCGTTGTTGTGCCTGCAGCCTAATTCACAGCGCCTCGCGCGGGGACATTCCCGCCGCGCCAAAGCACTGGCCTTGCAGCCGCGCCAGAACCTGTTCACGATCTTCTGGATTAGAGCCAGACAAGGCAAAAGCCCCCGAGGAAGCGCAGTTTACGAGTGGTAAATGAGCATTCCGAGGGGGCTTTTAACGCCGTATGGCCGCGAGCCGGGAGATCGGGGACGGGTTCTCAGAAGTTGAAGGCGAGGTCGGCCCCGAGGTACCAGTTGCGCCCCGGCGCCGGCTCGTAATAACGGCCATTGCCCTCGGCCACGATGACCGAGCCGATGTAGTCGCGGTCCAGCAGGTTATCCAGGCGCAGGGTCTGGCCGAAGGTCCATTGCTGCAGGCTCTGCTCATGCCGTACGCGCCAGTTGAACACGGCATAGCCCGGAGCCGGGCGTTGCTGGTTGCTGTCCTCGACATACACCTTGCTGCGGTACAGGCCCTCGATGGCGGTGGAGAGCGCGGCGCTGGGGCGCCAGAGCAGCTCGCCGTACAGGGTCGTGGCCGGCACGCCGGGCAGTCGATTGCCCGCCTCGATCTGCCGCCCGGCGCTGCTGAAGTCCTGGTCGTAGGTTGCCTGCAGGTAGGTGTAGGCCAGGCTGGCCTGCCACTGCTCGCCCCACTGCTGCTCCAGGCTCAGCTCGACGCCACGGCGCAGGGTCTGGGCGGCGTTCTGGAAGGTGCTGCGCCCTGAGGATGAACCGGCCACGACCAGCTCGTCGTCGGTCTCGATCTGGAACAGGGCGGCATTCAGCCGCGTCCCCTCACTCAGCAAGGCCTTGAGGCCCAGCTCGTACTGGATGCTGGTCGCCGCATCGAGCTGCAGATTGAAGCCACCGGCATCGGGCGAATAGGCCAGCTCGCTCAGGGTCGGCGTCTCGAAGCCCTGGCCGACGCTGAAATAGCCGTGCAGCTCGGGGGTGAAGGCGTAGAGCACGCCGAAGGCCGGCGTGCTCTGCTGGTAGGTACGGCTGCCGCTGTCGTCGCCGTTGCTGCGGTAGTGATCGTCGACCTCTACCTCGACGCGGTTATGCCGCACCCCCGCCTGCAGGGTCCAGTCGCCCAGGCGCCAGTTGGCCTGCAGATAGGGGTCGAGGCTGCTGACCCGGTCCAGCTCGTCGCGGCGCAGCTGGCCCTTCACGCCCAACTGGCTGCCGACGAAGTTCTCGTAGCCCTGGCGGTCGTCCTCGCTATGGTCGTAATCGAGCCCCAGCACCCACTCGAACTCGCCGGGCAAGGCCGCCACGGGTTGCAGCCAGCGCAGGCTGCCACCGTGAAACTCGCGGGTGAAATCGATCACCCCGCCGGCGTGTTTCGGGTTGCCCTGCACGGCGACTGGAATCGACTGGTACTGCACCACCCGCCGCGTTCCCGCATATAGGGTGCTCTGCAGGCTGGCCGCGCCGAACTGGCGCTCGAAGTTCAGGCCCAGCTGCTGCTGATCGATGCTCTTGCGCGTATCGAACAGCTCGGCCACCGCCGGCGCCGCGCGCGGGTCGTCACGGTAGGCGTCCCAGGTCAGCCCCAGCGGATCATCGCTCTGCTGGTTGAAGTCGCTGAAGCTCAGGGCCAGGCGGCTGTCGTCATCCGGATGCAGGGTGAGCTTGGCGAAGGTCTGTTCGCGCAGGGCCGCGCTGTGGTCGCGGTAGCCGTCGGTATCCAGCCGCGAGCTGTCGACGATGAAGCCGCCCCACTGGTTGCCGCCCTCGGCGCTCAACCGCTGCCGGCTCAACTGGTCGCTGCCCCAGGCCGTACCGGCGGACACCTGCGGCGGCCCCTCACCGTCGCGGGAGAACAGCTGGATCACACCGCCCGCGTTGCTGCCGTACATGGTCGCCATCGGCCCACGCAGCACCTCGATGCGCTCGGCACTGTCGAGGTCGAAGGTCGCCAGCTGGCCCTGGCCATCCGGTGTGCTGGCCGGGATGCCGTCGGCGATCAGCTTGATGCCGCGCACCCCGAAGGTGGCGCGAGAGCCGAAACCGCGCGACGACACCTGCAGGTCCTGGGCGTAGTTCTGCCGGTTCTGCACCACCAGCCCCGGCACCCGCTGCAGCACCTCGGAGGCATTGATACCCGGCTGCCCCTCGCTGATGGTGCGCCGATCCAGGCTGTCGACCGAGAACGGCAGGTCGAAGCTGCGCTCGGCGCTGCGCGAGCCGCTGATCACCGAGGGATCGAGCTGCACGGCTTCACTGGCCAGCAGCGGGCCGGGCAGCAGCAGCGCGACGAGTGCGGGGAGGCGCCGCGACACCCGCCTACTCACTCGCCTTGGCGCTGACGCGCCAGATCAGGTTGCCCACATCGTCCGCCACCAGCAGCGCGCCCTGGTCGTCGACCACCACGCCCACCGGGCGGCCCATGGCCTGCTCCTCGCCATCGAGGAAGCCGCTCAGCACATCCTGCGGCATGCCATCGGGCTTGCCGTCCTTGAACGGCACGAAGATCACCTTGTAGCCACTGTGCGGCTTGCGGTTCCACGAGCCGTGCTGGCCGATGAACATGCCTTCCTTGAAGGGCGGCAGCTGCGCCTGCTCGGCAAAGGCGATGCCCAGCGAGGCGGTGTGCGCGCCGAGGGCGTAGTCGGGGACGATGGCCTTGGCCACCAGCTCGGGCTGCGGCGGCTGCACCCGCGCATCGACGTGCTGACCGAAGTAGCTGTAGGGCCAGCCGTAGAAACCGCCGTCCTGCACCGAGGTGATGTAGTCCGGTACCAGGTCATCGCCGATCTCGTCGCGCTCGTTGACCGAGGTCCACAGCTTGCCGCTCACCGGTTCCCAGGCCAGGCCATTGGGGTTGCGCAGGCCGCTGGCGAAGAGGCGCTTGGCGCCGCTGGCCGGATCGACTTCCCAGATCGCCGCCCGCCCCTCTTCCATCTCCATGCCGTTCTCGCCGACGTTGCTGTTGGAGCCGACGGTGACGTACAGCTTGTTGCCATCGCGGCTGGCAATGACGTTCTTGGTCCAATGGTGATTGATCCCGGCCGGCAGGTCGGTGACCTTGGCGCCGTCAGCCTCGATACGGGTCTGGCCGGCCTGGTAAGGGAAACGCAGCAGCGCATCGGCATTGGCCACATACAGCTGATCACCTACCAGGGCCATGCCGAATGGCGAGTGCAACTGGTCGAGGAACACCGTGCGCATCTCGGCAACGCCATCGTGGTCGGCATCGCGCAGCAGGCTGATGCGATCCGCGCTGGGAACCCCGGCGCCAGCCTTCTCCATCACCTTACCGGCGATCCAGCCCTTGATCCCGCCACCCTCGCGCGCCGGTGCGTTGCTCTCCGCCACCAGCACATCGCCGTTGGGCAGCACATACAGCCAGCGCGGGTGATCCAGGCCGGAGGCAAAGGCATTGACCTGCGTGCCGGCGGCAGCCACCGGCTTGCCACCGTCGGGCCAGCCCACGGCAGGGGCGATATTGACGGTGGGTAGCAGCCCTTCGCTCGGCGCCGGCAACTGCGGCTGCGGGCCGTAGCCCTGCTCGACCGGCTGGTTCGAGCCATCGCTACAGCCAGCGAGCGAAACCGCGACCAGCAGACCGGGCAGAAGTGAACGTGTGTGCATGGCGTACTTCCTTTCTTGTTGTGCTCAGGCGTTGACCACCGCCTGCTGCGGGGATTCCGCTCCTCGATTCGGCACAACACTACCAGCACACAGCCGCCATCGGCCGGCAAATCACCACAGATCGTTTCTCAGCCACCACACGGCGCGTTAGGCGATCAGGTCCCGGGTTTCCTGGTAGGTGGTGATCGCCTCGATGGCGGTCCGCGTGGTCACCGTCTGCTGCGGGCCGAAGGTCAGCTGGGTAGACGTCTGCTGCTGGACGGCGTTCTGCGTCGCCAGCGGATCGGTCTGTTCGGCGTTCACCTGCAGCTGCTCGGCCCGCTGGGCCTCCAGCACCCGCTCCACCTGCTGCTGACGCAGCCGATCCTGCAGGTTGCTGGCGGCTTCATCCGCCGCCTGCCGCGCCTGCTCGGCCAGCTCTTCACGCAGCAGTTCCCGCCGCTCCTCGGCCAGTTCCTGCTGCCGTGCGGAACGCTCGGCGGCCCGTTCCCGCGCCAGCTCCAGACGGTCCTGCAGTCGCTCGGCGCTGGTCGGGTTGAGCTCCGTGTCGAAACGGTTTCGCACGCTGCCCAGTGCGGTGTCACTGTCGTCGATCGCCCGAAGCGGGCGCGACTCGTAGAGGCTGCTGCCAATCGGATTGATGGCGATAGGCATAGGGTTCTCCCTGGTTTCTCGGCCTGGGAGCCCCAGTCTACGGCGCTGCAACCCGCGTCTTTAGGCGGATGGGGCATAAGGCGCGGGCGCAGATGGTCTAGCACTTTTTCGGCGGTAAGCGGTCGCCCCGCTCTGCCGGCACGCGGCTGGTGCGGCGCTATCGCCCATGCCAGAGACGCTGCGTACGAACCTCCCGCTGCGCTGGGCAAAGCCGCGTCGCAGAGCCATCGCGCCTCGCTTGTGCGGCGCCTGCACGGGAGAAAACGCGACGAACGGTAGCGCTCAGGCCTGGTCCAGCGCCTGGATCTGCTCGACCAGCCACTGCAGGGCCGTGTCACGGCTGCGCAGGTCGAGGCTGACGATCTCCAGATGGAACGGCCCCAGCTCGAACGGCAGGTCGAACAGCTGCAGCGGAAGCAGCCCGGCGAAGTAGCGCGCCAGCCGCGTCGGCAGTACCGCGACCAGCTCGCCACTGGCGGCGATGTGCGCAGCCTGCAGGTAGTTCGGCGTGGTGTAGACGATCTCGCGGCTCAGGCCCTGCTCGCCCAGCCACTGCTCGACCATGCCGCGGGTCTGCCCGCCGTGCACCCAGAGGTGGCGCAGCTTGAGGAACGCCTGCAGATCCAGCCCGCGCGCCAGAAGCGGATGGTCCCGACGCGCCACCAGCTGCAGGGTCTCGCTCATCCAGCGCACGCCATTGAAGCGCGGCGGCAAGGCCTCGAAGCGGCCCAGGGCGAGGTCGATCTCGCCTTTCTCCAGCGCCTCGGCCGGCAGCCGTGGCGACAGGTGCCGCACGTCGATGCGGATGCCCGGCGCCAGCTCCGTGAGGCGTGCCAGCAGACGCGGCATCAGCAGCATCTCGGCGTAGTCGGTCAGGGCGATGGTGAAGCGCTGGCGGCTGCGCGCCGGGTCGAAGCGGCTGCCCTCGCTGAGGCTCTCCTCAATCTGTCGCAGTGCGGCGCGGATCGGCGCCTCCAGCTCCAGGGCCCGGGGCGTGGGTTGCATGGAGCGCCCAACGCGCACCAGCAGCGGGTCGTCGAGCAGGTCGCGCAAGCGCCCCAGCGCATTGCTCACCGCCGGCTGGCTGAGCGCCAGGTGCTCGGCGGCACGCGACACGTTGCGCTCGCGCAGCAGGGCATCGAGTACGCGCAGGAGGTTGAGGTCGAAGGTCGATATATTCACGAGAGGAATTCAACTTATCACAAGTCAAAATTTCTCAAATAGTACAGCGGTACTTAAGGTGCGTCAGTTTTCGCTATCGCGTTCGAGGAAAGGCTATGAGCAATAACTACAAGATCGAGCAGGCCGCCGTGATCGGCGCCGGCACCATGGGCCGCGGCATCGTCATCAGCCTGGCCAACGCCGGCATCCCGGTCCTCTGGCTGGACAACAACCCGGAGATGGTCGAGGCCGGCCTGAAGATGGCCGAGGACACCTGGGCGCAGAACGTCGCCAAGGGCCGCATCAGCACCGGTGAAGCCAGCCTGCGCCTGTCGCGCATCCAGGCGGTGAACGACTACGCCGACCTGGCCGATGTCGACCTGGTGATCGAGGCCGTCTACGAGAACCTCGAGCTCAAGCAGGAAATCTTCCGCACCCTCGACCGCATCGTGAAGCAGGGCGCGATCCTCGCCAGCAACACCTC
Organism: Pseudomonas sp. Gutcm_11s; assembly: GCF_028649395.1. Lineage (GTDB taxonomy): Bacteria > Pseudomonadota > Gammaproteobacteria > Pseudomonadales > Pseudomonadaceae > Aquipseudomonas. Next base: position 129,164 of record NZ_JAQSUW010000007.1, read on the forward strand.
GGCGCTGGACATCGACGCCATCGCCGCCGTCACCGCCCGCCCGCAGGACGTGCTCGGCCTGCACTTCTTCAGCCCGGCGCACATCATGAAGCTGCTGGAGATCGTGCGTGGCGCCGACACCGCCCCGGCCGTGCTCGACGCCGCCGTGGCCCTCGGCCAGCGCATCGGCAAGATCAGCGTGGTGGCCGGCAACTGCGACGGCTTCATCGGCAACCGCATGCTGCACACCTACGTGTTCGAGGCGCGCAGCATGCTCCTCGAAGGCGCCTACCCGCACCAGGTGGACAGCGCCCTGCAGGGCTTCGGCTTCGCCATGGGCCCGTTCCGCATGTACGACGTGGTCGGCATCGACCTGGAATGGCGCGCCCGCGAACTGGCCGGCAAGGGCCAGGACGTGGCCCAGGTGCAGGTGGACAACCGCCTGTGCGAACTCGGCCGCTTCGGCCAGAAGTCCGGCAAGGGCTACTACACCTACGCACCGGGCAGCCGCCAGGCCGAGCACGATCCGTTGGTGGACGCCCTGGTCCAGCGCGAGGGCGAGCGCCTCGGCTACCAGCGCCGCAATGTCGGCCCGGAAGAAATCCTGGCGCGCTGCCTGCTGGCCCTGGTCAACGAGGGCGCGAAGATTCTCGAGGAGAACATCGCCGCCAACGCCCATGACGTCGACCTGGTCTACCTCAACGGCTATGGCTTCCCCGCCGACAAGGGCGGGCCGATGGCCTGGGCCGACGCCCAGGGCGTGGCCGTGATCCGCGAGCGCCTGCTGCAGCTGACCGAGCGCTTCGGCGCCCACTGGCAGCCGGCCGGCCTGATCGACCGCCTGGTGGCGGACGGCAAGAAATTCAGCGACGTACAGGAGGGCCGCGCATGAGCTACCAAGCCCCCCTGCGCGACATGCGCTTCGTCCTGCATGAACTGTTCGACGTCGCCGGCCACTGCGAGCGCCTCAACAACGGCCTCGACCGCGAGCTGATCGACGGCGTGCTGGAAGAGGCCGCGGCCTTCACCGGCAACGAGATCGCCCCGCTCAACCGCAACAGCGACGAGGAAGGCTGCCAGCTGGAAAACGGCGACGTCAGCACACCCAAGGGCTTCCGCTCCGCCTACAAGCAGTACGTGGACAACGGCTGGGCAAGCATGACCGGGCCGATCGACTTCGGCGGCCAGGGCTTCCCGCAGCTGGTGTCCTTCGCTTTCCACGAGATGCTGATGGGCGCCTCGCTGTCGTTCCGCGTCTACTCCGGCCTCACCGAGGGCGCCGTATTGGCGCTCGACAAGCACGGCAGCGCCGAACTCAAGGACGCCTACCTGGCCAAGATGGTCGGCGGCCAGTGGACCGGCACCATGTGCCTGACCGAGCCGCAGGCCGGCACCGACCTGGCCCTGCTGCGCACCCGCGCCGAGCCCCAGGCCGACGGCAGCTACAAGGTCACCGGCAACAAGATCTTCATCAGCGGCGGCGAGCAGGACCTGTCCGAGAACATCGTGCACCTGGTGCTGGCGCGCCTGCCGGACGCCCCGGCCGGCGTGAAGGGCATCAGCCTGCTGCTGGTGCCCAAGTTCATCGCCACCGCCGAGGGCGGCCTGGGCCAGCGCAACGCTCTGTCCTGCGGTGCCATCGAGCACAAGATGGGCATCAAGGGCGCTTCCACCTGCGTGATGAACTTCGACGGCGCCACCGGCTGGCTGATCGGCGAGGCCAACCAGGGCCTGGCCTGCATGTTCACCATGATGAACGACGCGCGCTTCCAAGTCGGCCTGCAGGGCCTGGGCCTGGGCGAGGCGGCCTTCCAGGGCGCCCTGCGCTATGCCCGCGAACGTCTGCAGTCGCGCGGCCTGAACGGTGCCGTGGCGCCGCAGCAGGCGGCCGATCCGATCATCGTGCACCCGGACGTACGGCGCATGTTGCTGACCCAGAAGACCCTGGTCGAAGGCAGCCGCATGCTCGCCGCCTACACCGCGCGCCAGCTCGACCTGGAGCACGGCGCCGGTGAGGCTACCGAGCGCAAGGCCGCAGCCAAGCGCGCCGCGCTGCTGATCCCAATCGTCAAGGCGTTCTTCACCGACATGGGCCAGGAAGTCTCCAGCCACGCGGTGCAGGTCTACGGCGGCCACGGCTTCATCCGCGAGTGGGGCATGGAGCAGCTGATGCGCGACAGCCGCATCACTCAGCTGTACGAGGGCACCAACGGCATCCAGGCGCTCGACCTGATCCGCCGCAAGCTGCTCGGTGACGGCGGCTCGGAGCTGAACGCGCTGATCGACGAGTTCGCCGCCCTGGCCGACCGCAGCGCCAGCCAACCGGCCCTGGCCGAACTGGCCGGTGTGGTCAGCGCGCGCCTGCAGCAATGGCGCGAGCTGGCGGCCCAGGTGATCACCCTGAGCCAGGCGGATGCCGAGGAAATCGGCGCCACCTCGGTGGACTTCCTGCAGTACTCGGCCTATGTGTTGCTGGCCGGCTTCTGGCTGCAGGCCGCCGCCACCGCGCAGCAGGCACTGGACGCCGGCACTGGCGAGGCTGCCTTCTACCAGGCCAAGCTGCACAGCGCCGCGTTCTACCTGCGCCGCGTGCTGCCGCGTGCCAGTGGCCACCGCGAGGCCCTGCTGGGCGGCGCGGCCTGCCTGATGGCGATGCCGGAGGAGAGTTTCGCGTTCTGATTTGGTGCTGCGCGCGGCGCTGCCCGGCGGTCTTCCGGGCAGCCCCGTGCGCATCCCCTCCCCTCACCGAGAGGCACGGATGAAAACAACAAGAACTGTGCTCAAAGCCCTGCTGGTACTGGCCCTGATCCTGGCCGGCCTGTATGGCTATTTCCTCTATGCGCCGAAGCCCGCGCAGCCCCACCTGAGCGCCAGCCTGCAACAGGGCAGCATCGAGGTCAGCGGCCGCTCGCGCGACTACGCCTACTACATTCCCGCCACGCTGCCGGCCAACGCGCCACTGCTGTTCGTGCTGCACGGCTCGCTGCAGACCATCGACGACATCCGCACCTTCAGCGCCTACGACTTCGAGCACCTGGCCGAACAGCAGGGCTTCATCGTCGTCTACCCACAGGGTTACCAGCGCAACTGGAACGATTGCCGCAGCACCGCCGACTACCCGGCGCGCCGGCAGAACATCGACGACGTCGGCCTGGTCGCTGCGTTGATCCAGCACTTCGCCGCCCAGCACGGCGCCGACCCGCGCCGTGCGTTCCTCGCCGGCTACTCCAATGGCGGCCAGCTGGGCCTGCGCATCGCCTTGCAGCGCCCGCAGCTGCTGGCTGGCGTCGCTGCCGTGGCGGCCAACCTGCCGAGCGCCGACAACCTCGACTGCCGGCCGGTGGCCGGCGCCACGCCCGTGCTGTTCATGAACGGCACCCGTGACCCGATCAACCCCTATAACGGCGGCCGCGTCACCCTGTTCGGCTTCGGCGACCGCGGCAACGTGCTCTCGTCCTACCAGTCGGCGCTGTACTTCGCCGAGCGTGCCGGGCATGCCGCCGCCGACATGCACCGCGACGGCGTCTGGAGCGATCCGGACAAGCCGGCGCAGAAGGTCGAGCTCGATCACTGGCACGCCGACGGCCGCCCTGAGGTCGCCCTGTACGCAGTGATCGGCGGCGGCCACCTGCTGCCCCAGTCCGGCTTCCGCGCACCGCGCCTGCTCGGCCCCACCCTTTCCGGTTTCGACGGCCCACGGGCCATCTGGGACTTCTTCGCCCGCCAGCAGCCCGTGCCGGCGCAGCCCTGACCTTTCGGAGGATTCGTCATGCAACCCTTCAGCTTCGCCACCACCGCGCAAATCCTCTGCGAATCCGGTTCCAGCGTGCGCCTCGCCAGCCTGTGCCAGGAGCGCGGCGCCCAGCGCGTGATGCTGGTCACCGACCCCGGCATCACCCGCTTCGGCCTGCTCGACGGCGTGCTGCCGGGCTTCGCCCAAGCCGGCGTGGCCGTGGAAGTGTTCGACCAGGTAATCGCCGACCCGCCCGAGGCCATCGTGCTCAACGCCGTGGAGCGCGCCCGCGCGCTGGGCGCCGACCTGGTGATCGGCTTCGGCGGCGGCAGTTCGATGGACGTGGCCAAGCTGGTCGCCCTGCTCGCCCACCCCAACTGCCAGCAGGCCCTGAAGGACATCTACGGCGTCGGCAATGCCCGTGGCCAGCGCCTGCCGCTGATCCAGGTGCCGACCACCGCCGGCACCGGCTCGGAGGTCACGCCGATCTCCATCGTCACCACCGGTGAAACCACCAAGATGGGCGTGGTCTCGCCGCTGCTGCTGCCGGACCTGGCACTGCTCGACGCGGACCTGACCCTCGGCCTGCCGCCGGCGGTGACCGCTGCCACCGGCATCGACGCCATGGTTCACGCCATCGAGGCCTACACCAGCAAGATCAAGAAGAACCCGCTGTCCGACCTGCTGGCCCGCGAGGCGCTGCGCCTGCTGGCCGCCAACCTCGACCAGGCGGTGCACAACGGGCAGAACCGCGAGGCGCGCCAGGCCATGCTGCTCGGCGCCCTGCTCGCAGGCCAGGCCTTCGCCAACGCGCCGGTGGCGGCGGTACACGCCCTGGCCTACCCGTTGGGCGGGCACTTCCACATCCCCCACGGCCTGTCCAACGCCCTGGTGCTGCCGCAGGTGCTGCGTTTCAACGCCCCGGCCGCCATGCCGCTGTATGCCGAATTGGCGCCACTGCTGCTCGGCGAGCGCTTCCAGGGCGGCAGCACGGAGCAGCGCTGCACCGCCTTCATCGACGAACTGGCCGCACTCAACCAGCGTTGCGGCCTGCCCAGCCGCCTGCGCGACGCCGGCGTACCGGAAGCCATGCTGAACACCCTGGCCAGCGACGCCATGCTCCAGCAGCGTCTGCTGGTGAACAATCCGCGCGAGGTGAACGAGGCCGACGCCCTGGCCATCTACCAGGCGGCGTACTGATCATCCACCCGGCGAATGCTGGAGCCGGCCAATAGGCCGCAATACAGCCGACGAATCAAAGTATCGCGCGTGCCGCCCAGGCCTTAGGGTGGTACGCAAGCACGAGGACCGAGCATGAACCCACCGCAGCACTTGCGCGGCGACTACGCCCACTTCCAGCCCATCACCACGCGCTGGCACGACAACGACGTCTACGGTCACGTCAACAACGTCGTGTACTACGGCTTCTTCGACAGCGCGGTGAACACCTACCTGATCGAGGTCGGCGGCCTGGATATCCACGAGGGCGAGGTGATCGGCTTCGTGGTCAGCTCGTCGTGCGACTACTTCGCCTCCATCGCCTTCCCCGAGCGCATCGAGGTCGGCCTGCGGGTCGGCAAGCTGGGCAACAGCTCGGTGCAGTACGAGCTGGCCATCTTCAAGGCCGGCGAAGACGAGGCCTGCGCCGCCGGGCGCTTCGTCCACGTCTTCGTCGACCGCGCCAGCAACCGCCCGGTGCCGATCCCCGAAACGCTGCGCACGGCGCTCGCCCGCCTGCTGCGCGACTGACACGACAACAACAGGAGAATTTCGCCATGCAAGACGCCGTCATCGTTTCCACAGCCCGTACGCCGATCGCCAAGGCCTTCCGTGGCGCCTTCAACGACCTCAAGTCGCCGTCCATGAGCGCCGTGGCCATCCGCGCCGCGGTCGAGCGCGCCGGCATCGAGCCGGGCGAGATCGAAGACCTGGTGATGGGCACCGCCATGCAGGGCGGTACCGCCGCGATCAACCTGGCGCGCCTGTCCGCCCTGGCCGCCGGCCTGCCGCTGTCGGTCAGCGGCCAGACCATCGACCGCCAGTGCGCCTCCGGCCTGATGGCCATCTCCATCGCCGCCAAGCAGATCATGGTCGACGGCATGGCCGTCACCGTCGGTGCCGGCCAGGAGCAGATCAGCCTGGTGCAGAACACCCACATGAAATGGTCCGGCGCCGACTACGATCCGGCCGTGGTGAAGATGGCCGAGCATGCCTACATGCCGATGCTGCAGACCGCCGAGATCGTCGCCAAGCGCTACAACATCAGCCGCGAGGCCCAGGACGAATACGGCTTCCTGTCGCAGCAGCGCACCGCCGCCGCCCAGGCCGCCGGCCTGTTCGCCAATGAAATCGTGCCGGTCACCGCACGCAAGAAACTGGTCGACAAGGAAACCGGCGCCGTCAGCTTCGAAGACGTCACCCTCAGCCTCGACGAAGGCAACCGCCCACAGACCGTGCTCGGCGACCTGCAGAACCTCAAGCCGGTCATCGAAGGCGGCTGCATCACCGCCGGCAACGCCAGCCAGCTGTCCGACGGTGCCAGCGCCAGCGTGCTGATGAGCGGCGCCCTGGCCGCCCAGCGCGGCATCCAGCCGCTGGGCCTGTACCGCGGTATCGCCGTAGCCGGCCTGGCCCCGGAAGAGATGGGCATCGGCCCGGTGTTCGCCGTACCGAAACTGCTCAAGCAGCACGGCCTGAGCGTCGATGACATCGGCCTGTGGGAGCTCAACGAAGCCTTCGCCTGCCAGGTGCTGTACAGCGCGCAGAAGCTCGGCATCGACCCGGCCAAGCTCAACGTCAACGGCGGCGCCATTGCCATCGGCCACCCCTACGGCATGAGCGGCGCGCGCATGGTCGGCCACGCCCTGCTGGAAGGTAAGCGCCGCGGCGTGAAGTACGTGGTCGTGACCATGTGCGTCGGCGGCGGCATGGGCGCTGCCGGTCTGTTCGAAGTGCTGTAAACACTGCTGCATCGCAGCAATAAAAACGGAGGCCTCGGCCTCCGTTTTTATTGCCCGGTGATAACTCACCCCCACGTTCAACTCGGAAACGCCGCCCTCGGCACTCCAGCGCCCCTCAGCCCTCCTGCCTAGCGCTGCAGCCAGAAACGGCTGTCAGGCGCGGGCAAACCTTCCGGCAGATCGTTGCCGAGAATCAGCAGGCGTCGCTCGTGCAGACGGCTGCGCTCCAGCTCCTTGCCGAAATGACGGAACAGCAACTGCTGGAAGCTGCCATCGAGCTGGATCAGGCGCAGGCCATCCTCGAAGCGCTCGCGCAGCTCGATATTCTGCCGATTGAAGGCGAAGTACACCGGCAACGGGTAGACCAGCGCCAGGCTCGGCTCGACCATCAGCTGCGGATACTGCGCCGCTACGTCATCGATCTCCGCCCAGACTTCGTGCGGCGCCCGGTGGTAGTAGTCGAAGCGGTGGCCATCGAGCATCGCCAGCAGGTTCTCCGGGCGTGGTGTGCCGACCACCGGCAGGCCGTTGAGAGCGAATACCGAGAAATCACTCCACTGGCTGACGAAGCCACCGCGCAACTGGCGCAGGTCATCCAGGGTGCGTACCTGAGCGAAGCGCGGTGCGTCTTCGCGGCGGATCAGCAGCAGGCGGTAGCCGAGCATGCCGGCATGGATGTCGAAGGGCAGCATGTCGAACTGCTGCAGGCGCTCGGCATTGGGCGGCACGTAGGCCAGGTCCACCTCGCCGTCGCGCAACTGCAACAGGCAGCGCTCCTGTGGCGGGTCCTCGACCAGAGCCGGCGCGATATGCAGCTCACCATGGGTGGCTGCCGTACGCGCCAGGATCAGGTTGGCCAGCTCGATGCGATAGGCATAGCGCCCGGCGTCGTGCTGGCACACGCGCAGCTCTGCGGCTTGTACATCGAGAGCCAGCGCCAGCAGGGCCAGCGCTGCGGCGACGATCTGCATTTCTAGTTCGCCAGCGGCGCCCTCTCGCACAGCACCTTCAGTGCCTCGACCCACTGCGGGTGGTCGTTCAGGCAGGGCACCAGCACCAGCTCCTCGCCACCGGCTTCGCGGAACTGCTCCTGGCCGCGCTGGCCGATTTCTTCCAGGGTCTCGATGCAGTCGGCGACGAAGGCCGGGCACATCACCAGCAGCTTCTTCACCCCGGCCTTGCCCAGCTCGTCCAGGCGCGCCTCGGTGTAGGGCTCGATCCACTTGGCACGACCCAGGCGCGACTGGAACGACACCGACCACTTGCCCGCCGGCAGCCCGGCGCGCTCGGCAAACAGCTCGGCGCTGCGCAGGCACTGGCTGCGGTAGCAGACGGCCAGGGTCTCGGCGCTGACGCCCTCGCTACTGGTCGAGGTCAGGCTGTGGTTCGGATCTTTCACCAGCTTGCGAATGTGGCGCTCGGGCAGGCCGTGGAAGCTCAGCAGCAGGTGGTCGAAATCCTGCTCCAGGTGCGGCTTGGCGCTGGCCACCAGGGCGTCGACGTATTCCGGCTCGGCGTAGAACGGCTGCAGGCTGGCGAACTGCAGCGGCAGGTTCTGCTCGCGCGCCACCCGGCGCACTTCTTCCAGCGCGGTGGTGGTGGTGCTGTCGGCGAACTGCGGGTAGAGCGGCGCCAGGGTCACCTTGCGCACGCCCTGGGCCACCAGGCGATTGAGCACGCCGGCAATCGCCGGCTCGCCGTAGCGCATGGCCAGCTCCACCGGGCCATGCGGCCAGTGCGGCACCATCGCCTGCTGCAGGCGGCGGCTGAGCACGATCAGCGGCGAGCCGCCCTCCCACCAGATCGACGAGTAGGCGTGCGCCGATTCGGCCGGGCGCTTGACCAGGATCAGCGACACCAGCAGCCGGCGCAGCGGCCAGGGCAGGTCGACCACGTAGGGGTCCATGAGGAACTGGTTTAGATAGCGACGCACGTCGGCCACCGAGGTAGAAGCCGGCGAACCGAGATTGATCAACAGCAGGGCATGATCGGTCATGCGGTGTCCTTGAACAGGTCGGCCAGGGCCGAGTCGAGATCAGTGAAACGAAATTCGTAGCCGGCGGCCAGGGCCCGCTGCGGCATGGCCTTCTGCCCGCCGAGCAGCAACCCGGACAGCTCGCCCAGGCCCAGCCTGAGCAACGGCCCGGGCAACGGCAGCAGCGCCGGGCGGTGCAGCACGCGGCCAAGGGCACGGGCGAACGCCTTGTTCCGGGCCGGCTGCGGCGCGCAGGCATTATAGGGACCGCTGGCGTCTTCCCGCTGCAAGAGAAAATCGATCAGGCCGATTTCATCGCGCAGGTGAATCCATGGCATCCATTGCCGGCCATTGCCGATCGGCCCGCCCAGGCCCAGGCGAAACGGCGGCAGCATGCGTTTGAGGAAACCGCCGTCGCCAGCCAGGACCAGCCCGGTGCGCAGCAGCACCACGCGCATGCCCAGCTCGCCCGCGCGCTGGGCGGTTTCCTCCCAGGCGCCGCACAGCTGGGCGGCGAAGTCCTCGACCACCGGCGGGCTGTCCTCGTGCAGCTCACGCTCGCCGCCATCGCCGTACCAGCCTACGGCGGAACCGGAGATCAGCACCTGCGGCCGGTGGTCGCGGGCCTCCAGCCAGGCCAGCAGCTGTTCGGTGAGCGTGACGCGACTGGCCCACAGCAGGGCCTTGCGCTTGTGCGTCCAGGGCCGGTCGGCGATGGGCGCGCCGGCCAGGTTGATCACCGCATCCAGCGGGCCGTCGTCATACTCCTCGAGGCGGCCAATCCCGCGTACCGCCGCGCCGCACAGCCCGGCGACGCGTTCGGGCGTGCGGCTCCACACGGTCAGCTGGTGGCCCTGGGGCAACCAGTGTCGACACAGGGCCCGGCCGATCAGACCTGTACCGCCAGTCAGCAAAATGTGCACGGCATCCTCCTCGCATGGCGTTAACCACCCGTCACCACCTAGTCTGAATCATGACGGTGCAACGTGCCTTTTTCCGGCCGGGCTGCCGTCCCAGTTTCAGCAGGCTCACGTACAAATACGTGAGATGGGTACCCCCAAATGCGTGTCCAACTTGTAACCGGCAGTACATCGCTCCGAGAAGCGACCGGTTCAGGGAAACGAGGCCCATCATGAACGCACCCATCGCAATAATCGGTACCGGCCTGGCGGGACTCTCCGCCGCCCAGGCCCTGCATGCAGCAGGGCTGGAGGTCGAACTGTTCGACAAGGGCCGCGGCAGCGGCGGGCGCATGGCCAGCAAGCGTAGCGACGCCGGCTCGCTGGACCTCGGCGCGCAGTACTTCACCGCCCGCGACCGCCGCTTCGTCGAGGTGGTGCAGCAGTGGCAGGCGCGCGGCTGGGTCGCCGAGTGGGACCCGCAGCTCTACCATTACAACGAGAACGGCCTGCTGCCCTCGCCCGACGAGCAGGTGCGCTGGGTCGGCACGCCGCGCATGAGCGCCATCAGCCGCGCGCTGCTCGGCGCCCTGCCGGTGCACTTCTCCTGCCGCATCACCGAGGTGTTCCGCGGCGAACAGCACTGGGGCCTGCAGGACGCCGACGGCAACAGCCACGGCCCCTACAGCAGCGTGATCATCGCCACCCCGGCGCCACAGGCGACCAACCTTCTGGCCGCTGCGCCCAAGCTGGCCAGCGCCGCCGCCGGAGTGATCATGGAGCCGACCTGGGCCGTGGCCCTGGGCTTCGCCACCCCGCTGGAGACCCGCGTCGAAGCCTGCTTCGTGCAGGGCGGCGCCATCGACTGGCTGGCGCGCAGCCGCAGCAAGCCAGGCCGCGACGGCGCCTTCGACACCTGGGTGCTGCACGCCACCAGCGCCTGGAGCAAGCAGCACCTGGACCTGCCCAAGGAGGCGGTGATCGAGCAGCTGCATGGCGCCTTCGCCGAGCTGATCGGCTGCGCCCTGCCCGCCCCGGCCTTCAGCCTGGCCCATCGCTGGCTCTATGCGCGGCCGGCCAGCGCCCATGAGTGGGGCGCCCTGGCCGATGCCGACCTAGGCCTGTATGCCTGCGGCGACTGGTGCCTGTCCGGGCGGGTCGAAGGCGCCTGGCTCAGCGGCCAGGAGGCGGCGCGGCGGCTACTGGAGCATCGCCAGTGAGGCCCGACCGGATCAATCCGCGCAAGCTGCTGCTGTCGAAGTGGACGGCGCGAGCACCGCGCAATCGCGAGCGGCACTTCCTGGTCACCGAACTGCAGCGCAGCGACAGCGGCGAGGTACTGACGGTCGACCTGCAGGCCGTGCTGACCGGGCGCAGCGAGCGTCTGGACTGGCACCAGCTGGAGGACGTCGAGCGCTGGCAGATGGGCTGGAAGTAGCGTCTGTGGGACAATGCCAGCCCCGCCCGCCGAACAGCCCGTCATGCGTCAGAAAGCCCAGCCCCCCCGCCAACCCAAGGCCGTCGCCAAGGGCCAGTTGCACCCGCGCAACCGCCACCAGGGGCGCTACGACTTCCCCAAGCTGATCGCCGCCAGCCCGGAACTGGGCCGCTTCGTCATCCTCAACCCCTACGGCAAGCAGAGCATCGACTTCGCCGATCCCGAAGCGGTGCGGGTGTTCAACCGCGCGCTGCTGCGCCAGCTGTATGGCATCCAGCATTGGGACATTCCGGCCGGCTACCTGTGCCCGCCGATTCCCGGCCGCGCCGACTACCTGCACGGCCTGGCCGACCTGCTGAGCGAGACCGCCGGCGGCGAAATTCCCCGTGGCGAGCAGGTCCGCGTACTGGACGTGGGCACCGGCGCCAACTGCATCTACCCGCTGCTCGGCCATAGCGACTATGGCTGGCGTTTCCTCGGCTCGGACATCGACCCCGCCGCCCTGGCCTCGGCCCAAGCGATCATCCGCGCCAATGGCCTGGACGCGGCCATCGAGCTGCGCCAGCAGAACGAGCCCAAGCACATCTTCCTCGACCTGCTGGGCAGCGAGGAACGCTTCGCCGTGACCCTGTGCAACCCGCCCTTCCACGCCTCGGCGGCCGAAGCCGCCAGCGGCAGCACGCGCAAGTGGAAGAACCTCGGCAAGCTCGACCCCAAGCGCAAGCTGCCCAAGCTCAACTTCGGCGGGCAGAGCAACGAGCTGTGGTGCACAGGTGGCGAGGCCGCTTTCCTGCAGCGCATGGCCCGCGAGAGTGCGGCCGTGTCCGGCCAGGTGCTGTGGTTCAGCAGCCTGGTGTCCAAGGCCGGCAACCTGCCGATCCTGCAGAAGGCCCTGCAGCAAGCTGGCGCCGTGGAGGTCCGCCAGGTGGACATGGCTCAGGGCAACAAGCAGAGCCGCTTCCTGGCCTGGACCTTCCATGACGTGAACGCGCGCCGCGCCTGGCTACAGGTCGGCTGATGGCCTTCACCCTCAGCGCGCCCTGCGAGTACCGCGAGGAAATCCGCAAGAGCCGCTTCATCGCCCTGGCCGCCCCCGTCGACTCGGCGGAGCAGGCGCTGGCCTTTATCGAGCAGCACAGGGATCTCGGCGCCTCGCACAACTGCTGGGCCTTCAAGTGTGGCCAGCAGTACCGTTTCAGCGACGACGGCGAACCCGGCGGCACAGCCGGCCGGCCGATCCTCGCCGCCATCGAGGGCCAGGACTGCGACCGCGTGGTGGTGCTGGTGATCCGCTGGTACGGCGGCATTCAGCTCGGCACCGGCGGGCTGGCCCGCGCCTATGGCGGCAGCGCGGCCAAGTGCCTGCAGGGCGGCGAGCGGGTCGAGCTGGTGGCACGCGTGCAGGCGCACTGCCATGTGCCCTTCGCCGAGCTAGCGCGGGTCAAGGCGCGCCTGGGCGACTGGCAGGCGCAGCTGGAGGCGGAGCACTTCGATGCCGATGGCGCGGAGCTGCACCTGGCGCTGCCCAAGCAGCAACTGCAGGTGGCCGCCGAGCAATTGGCCAACCTGTGCCGCGGGCAGATCAGACTGGAGTGGGACTGAGCCGTCTAGGTCAGGCGCCTACATGACCCATTCGGTGACGACCATATGCGTCTTCACCCGCTGCATACCGGGGAAGCTCTCAATGGCGCCGCGGATCTCGGCCAGGCGCGCCATGCTCGCCGCCTCCACCTGCACCAGCATGTCGGTCTCGCCGCTGATGCCGCAGCACTGGCGGATTTCCGGGTAGGCCCGCATGCGCTCGACATAGTCCTGGCAGCGGCCGTCCTTGTAGAACAGTTCAAGGAAGGCCTTGACCCCACCAGCGCCCGGCTCGGCCACCTGGGCGTGGTAGCCACGGATCACCCCACCCTCCTCCAGCTGGCGGATGCGCTCGCTCACCGCCGAACGCGACAGGTTGACCTCGCGGGCGATCTGGCTGACGGAGGTACGCGCGTCCTCGCGCAGCAGGGCGATGATCTGGCGATCGAACTTGTCCACGGTGGTTCTCGGCGGCAGGCAGTTTGACTACGGATTCCGCCAGTTTGCCGGTGATCGGCGGCGACCTGCGGCAGAGCGGGCGCTTAACATGGCGGGATCGAAAGAAGGAGCGAGCATACAACATGAGCCGGCTGAACAAGGAACTGGGGCTGCTGCAGGGCGTGGCACTGCTGAGCACCTCGCTGCTCGGCACCGGCATCTTCGTGGTGCCGGCACTGGCCGCCACCGCTGCCGGCCCTGCCTCGCTCTGGGCCTGGCTGATCCTGATCGCCCTGGTGCTGCCGGTGGCCTTCACCTTCGCCCAGCTGGGCAAGCGTTTCCCCCACGCCGGTGGCGCCCCGCACCTGATCGGCCGCGCCTTCGGCGGACGCATGGAGCGGCTGATCGCCTTCCTGTTCCTCGCCGTGCTGCCGGTGGGCCTGCCTGCCGCGCTGAACATCGCCACCGGTTTCTGGCAGGCGCTGCTGCCGATCGGCGCCGGCGGCGCGCTGCTGATCCAGTTCGCCACCCTCGGCGCCATGCTCCTGCTCGGCCAGCGCCCGGCCCGCGCCAGCGGCGTGGTGCAGGGGCTGATCGCCCTGGCGATTCTCGGCACGGTCGGCCTGGTCTGGTGGGCCGGCGACCTGCCCCTGGCCAGCCAGCCGCTGCTGCCCGAGGTCGGTGAATCCTGGCACCTGATCCCCGGAGCGCTGGGCGTGATGTTCTGGTGCTTCGTCGGCATCGAGGCCTTCACCCACCTGGGCGAGGAGTTCAAGCGTCCCGAGCGCGACTTCCCTCTGGCCCTGCTGCTCGGCGTACTGCTGGCCGGCCTGGTGTACTGGGCCTTCTCCGTGGCGGTACTGAGTTTCGGCGTGTACGGCGACGAGCACAGCGACGCCGCCTCGCTGCCGCGCCTGATGCACATGCTGCTCGGCGACGAGGCGCGCGCCCTGGTCGCCGTGGTTGGCTACCTGGCCTGCTTCGCCTCGATGAACATCTACGTGCAGGGCTTCGCCCGGCTGATCTGGAGCCTGGCCGATGAGGGCAAGCTGCCCGCCTCCCTGGCCCCGCTCAACCGTCACGGCGTGCCGGCGCGCGCGCTGCTGCTGGTGGTACTGATCTGCTGCCTGTGCGCGAGCCTCGCCAGCGTGCTGCAGCTGTCGGTGGACGACCTGATCCGCTACGCCAACGGCAACTTCATCGTCGTCTACCTGCTCAGCATGGCTGCCGGCTGGGTGCTGCTGCGCGGCGTGTGGCGCTGGATCGCCGGTTTCAGCACCCTGCTCTGCGCCCTGGTACTGCTGGCCCTCGGCGTGGAGGCGCTGTATGCCCTGGGCCTGCTCGCTGCCTTCGCGGTAATCGGATACTGGCTCGAACGCCAACAGCGGCCACAGGTCTCCCGCAGCTGAGTGGTCTGCGGCTATCCTCTGCCTGGGATAGCCTCAAGGACCGACCATGCGCCGCATTCTCCGCGACCTGAAAATCCTCATCCTCGCCAACCTGTGGATAGTGCCGGTGCTCGCCGGCCTGGTGGGCGCGCTGTTCTACTTCGTCGCCCCGCCGCCACCGATGCACGCACGCATGGCCACCGGCGCCGTGGGCGGCGGTTATCACGCCTTCGCCGAGCGCCTGCGCGACGAGCTGGCCGAACAGGGCTTCGAGCTGGAACTGGTGCAGAGCCTGGGCTCGCGCGACAACCTGGCCAAGCTGGGTGACGGCTCCGTGGAGCTGGCCCTGATCCAGAGCGGCCAGGAGCTGACCCTAGACAACGAGGCACGCGGCAAGCTGGCCGGCCTCGGTGTGGTCTATCGCGAGCCGCTGTGGCTGTTCACCACGCGCAAGGTCAAGTTCGAGCGCCTGGCCGACCTGCTCAAGCTGCGCCTGGCCATCGGCTCGGAAGACAGCGGCACCCAGGCGGTGACCGCCGCATTGTTCGCCGCCAATCGCATCGAGCCGAGTGCCTATCCCAAGCCCTGGCAACAGCTGGGCGGCAGCCGCGCCGCCGATGCGCTGGTCGCTGGCGAGCTGGATGCCGCCTTCTTCGTCGGCCCGGCAGAGAACCCGCTGATCCAGCGCCTGGCCGCCGAGCCCAAGCTGCGCCTGGTCAGCCTGCGCCGCACCGAGGCTTACCTGGCGCGCCTGCCCTACCTGAGCCGCCTGGAGGTGGGCGAAGGCATGCTCGACATGGCGCAGAACACCCCGGAACGCGACATCGTCACCCTCGGCCCGGTGGCCACCCTGGTGGCCGGTGAGAGCTTCCACCCCTCGCTGACTCCGCTGATCCTGGAAGCCGCCCGCGAGGTGCTGAAGAACGGCAGTCTGCTCGACCCTGCCGGCAGCTATCCGGCGCGGCCGCCGCTGTCGCTGCATACCCTGGACGAGGCCGACTATTACTACGAGAAGGGCCTGCCGATCCTGCAGCGCTATCTGCCGTTCCGCATCGCCTCGCTGGCCGACCGCTACATCATCCTGGCCATCCCGCTGCTGGTGCTGCTGTTCCCGCTGTTCAAGGCCATCGGGCCGATCTACCAGTGGCGCATCCGCGCGCGTATCTACCGCTGGTACAAGCACCTGCGCGAGATCGACCAGCAGCTGTACAAGGGCAGCCTCAATGGCGACATCGGCGCCGAGATCGAGCGCCTGGAGAAGCTGGAGGACGAGCTGGCGCGGGTCGAGGTGCCGCTGTCCTACTCCAGCGAGCTGTACGAGCTGCACATGCACCTGCGCTACATGATCGAACGTCTGCACGCCGTGCAGCGGCGCAAGGCTGCCGAGCCGGCAGCATGAAAAAAGCCCCGCCAGGGCCAGCCTGACGGGGCTTTGCTCAAGCCTGGATCACTTGACCCAGTGTTTGCCCCAGTGGGTGATGTCGTAGGCCTTGGCCGCACGTTTCAGGCTGGGAGCCGCCTGGCTCGCAGCGATCTCGTCGTCGATGGCCTTGGTCGAGTGCGACAGCCAACTGGTGACGAAGGCCATGGCATCGCCATTGATCTCCAGCGCGCGCTCGTCGATGTTGCCCAGGTTGTCACAGGCCGCGTGATAGCAGGGGTCGAGGGCGATGCCCGCGGTGCCGCCGTAGCGCGCGGCCTGCTCCTCGGTCTTCAGCACCTCGGCGCCGGTGAACAGCCCGCCGAAGGCGATGCCATCGGTGAAGAACTGCGCGTAGTCGGAGCGGAAGGTGATCTCGTCGCCCTCGAACGGCAGGCCACGCAGCTTGTAGTACTCCTCGAACAGCTTCTCGATGGCGGCCGAACCGGGCGGGCCTTCCAGACCGTAGGCCGAGCCGTCGCCGTCATACACGAAGTAGGCGAAGTTCGGCGAGGCGATCATGTCGAAGTTCAGGTACGCCTTGATCTTCGACTTCTGTTCCGGCGGCAACTGGGTAACGTAGTAGGTCGAGCCCACCAGCCCCGACTCCTCGGCGCCCCACCAGGCGAAGCGCAGCTTGTTGGTCGGCTTGACCTTGCGCAGCTGCACGGCCAGCTCCAACAACGCGGCGCTGCCCGAACCGTTGTCGTTGATGCCAGCACCCTCGTACACCGAGTCCAGGTGCGCACCGGCCATTACCACGTTGTTCGGGTTGCCGTGCTTGGACTCGGCCACCAGATTGTAGGTCTGGGTGCGCTCACGCACCACGTCGGTGACCATGCGCAGGCGCAGCTCGGCGGTCTGCGCCAGGCTCACGCCCACGTCATAGGTGGTGAACAGCACCGGAATGCCGCCGACATAGGCGTCGCCCAGGGTGGCGCTGAGCAGGCCCTTGCGGTCCTCGCTGTCGCCCTGGTTGAACACCACCACGCCCCTGGCGCCGGCATTGGCGGCGTTCTCCGCCTTGATCTGGAAGTTGCAGGCGCCGCGTTGCAGCAGGGCGATGGAGCCGGCCGGGAAGCCGGCGAAGTCCTCTGCCTCGCAGCCGCTGGTGGAAGTGTTGCCGGCACCGAGGGCGATGTCCACCGGCACCACGGCAGCAGTCACGTCACCGGCGTCGGTCTGCGACAGATAGGTGAAGTCCACCTCCCATTCGAAGCTGCCCGGCGCAGGTGCCACCGTCTGCAGCACGCCCGCCCCCTGGGGATAGAAGGCGCTGAACGGGAAGGCCTGCAGGGTGACGCGGTAGCCGGCGCGCTCCAGGGTTTCCTTCACGTAGTTGAGCGAGCCGTCGTAGCCCGGCAGGCCGGCGGCGCGGTTGCCGCCGTTGGCCAGGGCCACGTCGTGCAGCATCTGCAGATGTTGCTGGGTGTTCTGCGCCTGCATGCAACGCGGCAGCAGCAGCGGCGAGCTGTTCAGCAGCCCGGCGCGACACTCCAGCGGACCGAGGCGCGTCGGGCTCCAGAGCTTGTCGAATACCTGCGAGAGATCCTGGGTTGCGCCGGCGAAGGCCGGTGCGGCAGTGGCGGAGAGAAGCGAGGCGAACAGCAGCTTTTTCTTGTAGTGCATGGGTTTTCTCCAATTCCGTTTTTGGAGCAAATGGATGCGGCGGCACTTGTGGCACCACCGCGGACCGTCCCTTTACTGCGTCGTGTGGACGCTGGAACAGTAGACGCCGGTTTTCCGGCAAGCGAAGCGGTTAGCTACTTTTTCTTCGAAATATTGCTGCAGTTCACCGACGATGGCAGCACATCGCCATCACCACGGATGACGACCGACGCGCCGCGCGGCGTTGTCGGGTAGACTCCTCGCCCTGTTTCCCGCGAACCACCGAAGACCGATACCCATGCCGATCCGCCACTGCATCGTCCACCTGATCGACAAGAAGCCCGATGGCTCGCCCGCCGTGCTGCACGCCCGCGACTCCGAACTCGCCGCGTCTCAGGCCATGGAGAACCTGCTGGCCGACCTCAACGAGAGCTACAACGCCAAGCAGGGCAAGGCCTGGGGCCTGTTCCACGAGGAATCCGGCGCCTACCCGTTCAGCGGCTGGTTGAAGGCCTACCTGGACGGCGAACGCGACTTCACCGCCTTCAGCCGCCAGGCCGTCGAACAGCTGCAGAAGCTGATGGAAGAATCCAACCTGTCGACTGGCGGCCACGTGCTGCTGGCGCACTACCAGCAAGGCATGACCGACTACCTGGCCATCGCCCTGCTGCACCACAGCGAAGGCGTGGCGGTGACCGAGGCGTTGGACGTGGCGCCGGCCAAGCACCTGGATCTCGGCCAGCTGCACTTGGCGGCGCGCATCAACATTTCCGAGTGGCGCAACAACGTCCACTCCAAGCAGTACATTTCCTTTATCAAGGGCAAGAACGGCAAGAAGGTCTCGGACTACTTCCGCGACTTCATCGGCTGCCACGAGGGCGTGGATGCGCCGAGCGAGACGCGCACCCTGCTCAAGGCCTTCAGCGACTTCGTCGAGAGCGAGGACATGGCCGAGGAGCAGGCTCGCGCCAAGACCGAGACGCTGGTCGACTACGCCACCAGCCAGGCCAAGATCGGCGAGCCGATCACCCTCGACGAGCTCTCCGGGCTGATCGACGAGGACCGCCCGCGCGCCTTCTTCGAGCACATCCGCAACAAGGACTACGGCATGGCCCCGGAATTTCCGGCGGATAAGCGCACCCTCAACCAGTTCCGCCGCTTCACCGGCCGCGCCGAGGGCCTGTCGATCAGCTTCGAGGCCCACCTGCTGGGCTCGAAGATCGAATACGATGAGTCGCGCGACATGCTGATCATTCGCCAGGTACCCACCCAACTGAAGGACCAACTCAAGCGTCGCAAGGAGTGACATGGGCAAACGGATTTTCGTCCTGCTGGCGGCACTCGCCGCCTGGCAAAACTGGGAACGCATCGAGACCTTCACCGGCCTGAAGCCGACGCCGCAGGAAGTTGCCGCCAGTACGCCGGTGGTGCTCTACGCCACCGCCTGGTGCGGCTACTGCGCCAAGACCCGCAGCTTCCTCGCCGAACAGGGCATTCCCTACACCGAGTTCGACATCGAGAAGTCCAGCGAAGGCCGCCGCGCCTACGATGCACTCGGCGGCCGGGGCTTTCCGCTGATGACCATCGGCGACACCGTCCTGCGCGGCTACAATCCGGAGGGCATCAAGGCGGCGCTGCGCTAGCGCCGCCCTGGTTCCTGCTTACAGAGCTTCGATACGGAAGCCCAGGCGCGGGAAGTGCACGTGCACGACGCCCGCGCGCTCGTCCTCGCGGCGCAGGATCAGCTCCTCGGCGCCAGCAAACACCAGCTCACCCTCCACCGGATCGACGCCGTAGTCGGTCGCGGCGATCTTCACCTGCTGACCGGCCTGGAAGCCATTGGGCTCGGCGAACTGCTCGCTCGGCAGAGCCGCCGGCGTGGCCGCACGGGCGATCTCGATGGCCTCGGCGGCGCTCAGCTCGCTCGGCGCGCCATGGCCGAAGCCCAGCACGCGACCCAGCCAGGCGCTGACCGATGGGTAGGCGTCGACCAGCGGCGCGGTGACCGGGGTGCCCTTGAGGAACCACAGGCAGTGGGCCAGGGAGAAGTCGGCTACCGACGGCTCGCCGAACAGGAAACCGCCCTGTTCACGCGCCAGTTGCTGCTCGACGCGCGCCATGATGCTCGGCCAGTTGTGCTTGGCGACTTCCGCCGGCAGGCGAGTCGCAGTACCGCCGCTGAACAGCCCAGCACGGTCGGCGATGAAGGCCTTGACCGCTTCCGGCGGCAGCTTGGCAAAGCGCAGTGCCACGGATTCGGGCTGGAACACCAGGCTCACGGCATGCTGGAACACCACCGAGTCGACCCATTGGGCGAAGCTGGCGACGACGAATTCCTGGCCTTCCGGGAACAGCGCCGGAACGCTCTTCTCAGCCTCCAGGCGGCGGGCGATCAGCGCGGTGTCGCAATAGATATCGGCACCGATCTGCAGCACCGGGGTCTTGCGGTAACCGCCAGTCAGCGCGGTCAGGTCGGGCTTGGGCATCACCGGCGGGATCATCACCGAGCGCCAGGACAGCTGCTTGAAGCCCAGCAGCAGGCGCGCCTTCTCGGCGAACGGTGAAGTCGGGTAGTGGTGCAGGATCAACTCGTGCATGACGGGCTCCGCGTCGGTGGCAGTGGATGGGCAGCTTAACGCCCGGACAGGCAATGGCCTACCCAGTCAGACTGATTGGGTGCTATCAGTTCCCTGCATGGTGCAACTCTGCACCAGGCGCTCCTTGGCGGCCTTGGCCAGCGCCTTGATCGCCCGCTCACGCCGCAGCGCGGCGCTCTTGTCCGCGCAGCTCTCGATGTAAACCAGCGCCTGCGCCGGGCTGGAGTAAAAGAAGCGCGCGCCGCGGCCAGCCCGGTGCTGCTCGAAGCGCCGCTGCGGATCATCGCTGATGCCGCAGTACAGCGCGCCGTTCTCGGCACGCACCAGGTAGACGGACCAGGGCTTGGAGGGAGGAGTATCGGTCATGGCTCGGCAGCGCAATGCGGGGCCGCCGAGCTTACGCCAGTCAGCGCCCGGCCTGCCAGGCACGCAGCCCGCCCAGGGCCTGCTTGCGAATGGCGTTCTGCACCGGCGCCAGCCAGCCGAGCAGCATGCCCTTGGCGCCCAGGGCCTGGCGGGACCAGCGCCACAGGTCAAAGCGGTCACGGTGCTCGACGATCTTGCCGCCCTCGAAGCGGAAGCTGGCCTCGATGTGGTTCTCCACCATGCGCCCGGTCTGGCTGAACAGGTAGGTCGCCACCCAGCGCGCGCGGCCCTGGCGGTCATCCGCCTCGAGCACTTCGTAGGTCAGGGAGAACTGCTTGGCGCGGGCGCAGAGCATGCGCCACATGTCGCCGGCATCACGACCCTTGAGATCGCGAAATACCGGGTCGGAGAACTCGATGTTGTCGGCGTAGCAAGCGGCCATGGCCTCGGCATCCTGGCGCTGGAAAGCCTGGTAGAAACGGTCGATCAGTTCGGCATTGGGGTGGGCCATGGCAACGCTGCTCCGGGTTGTGATGGGCAGAGTATGGTCGCGCGAGCGACGGCTGGCGATTGGCGATACAGACAACTTTGTGTCAATAATCGCCAGATGATCCGCATAGCCCTCTACACCTGCCCGCAGACCGTGCTCTCCAGCCTGAGCATGGCCGATGACGCCTTCCGCCTGGCCAACCAAATGGCCGGCGAGGCACTGTTCGAACTGCAACGGGTCAGCGCCGACGGCCAGCCGGTGCAGCTGGGCTATGCACAGCTGCGCGTGGATGGCGACCTGAGCCTGGCCGAGCGCGCCGACCTGCTGCTGATACCCGCCACCGGCAGCGCACTCGACCGCACCCTGGAGCACAACGCCGTCCTACTCGCCTGGCTGGCCGCTCGCCCACAGCACCAGCAACTGGCCAGCCTGTGCAGCAGCGCCTGCCTGCTGGCCGCCTCCGGTGTGCTGGACGGCCGTCGCGCCACCACTCACTGGGCCCTGGCCGACAACTTCCGCCAACGCTTCCCCAAGGTGCGCCTACAGATCGACCAGTTGTTCACCGAAGACAACAATCGCTTCTGCTCCGGCGGTGCCCAGGCCGGTCTCGACCTGTGCCTGCACCTGATCGCCGTGCATGGCGGCGACTGGCTGGCGCAACGCGTGGCCGGCGCCCTGGTGGTGGAGCGCGAGCGCGGCGGCCAGAGCCGCTTCGCCCCGTTGCTGCCGATGGCCGGGCAGGACGACCCGCTGATCGCCCCGCTACTGCGCTGGCTGCAGCAGCACCACGCCCAGGCCATCGACCTGGCGCTGCTGGCCGAGCGCGCCAACTGCTCCACCCGCACCCTGCTGCGCCGCTTCAAGGCGGCCACCGGCCTGACGCCCAACGACTACCTGCAGCGCCTGCGCATCAGCGCCGCGCAGAGTGCACTGCGCAACCCGGCGCGCTCGCTGGAACAGGTCGCCGCCCAGGTCGGCTACGCCGATCGCGCCACCTTCGCCAAGCTGTTCAAGCAGCTGTGTGGCGAGACGCCGGGGGCCTTCCGCAAGCGCCTGCGCCAGCCGCTCGCCGAATAGCGTGCAAAGAAAAAGGAGCCCGAGGGCTCCTTTCTTTTTACTGCAGCGCAGATCAGTGGAGGATCTGGCCGAGGAACAACTTGGTCCGCTCGTTCTGCGGGTTGTCGAAGAACGCATTGGGCTCGTTCTGTTCGACGATCTCGCCACGATCCATGAAGATCACCCGATCCGCCACGGTGCGGGCAAAGCCCATCTCGTGGGTCACGCAGAGCATAGTCATGCCGTCCTGGGCCAAGCCAACCATGGTGTCCAGCACCTCCTTGACCATTTCCGGGTCGAGGGCCGAGGTCGGCTCGTCGAACAGCATGATCTTCGGCTTCATGCACAGGGCGCGGGCGATGGCCACGCGTTGCTGCTGGCCGCCGGAGAGCTGGCCCGGGTACTTGAGCGCCTGCTCGGGGATGCGCACGCGCTCAAGGAAGTGCATGGCGATCTCTTCGGCCTTGCGCTTGGGCAGCTTGCGTACCCACATCGGCGCCAGGGTGCAGTTCTGCAGCACGGTCAGGTGCGGGAACAGGTTGAAGTGCTGGAACACCATGCCCACTTCGCTGCGGATGGCCTCGATGTGCTTGAGGTCGCTGGTCAGCTCGGTGCCATCGACGATGATGCGGCCCTGCTGGTGCTCCTCCAGGCGGTTGATGCAGCGGATGGTGGTGGACTTGCCGGAACCCGACGGGCCGCAGAGGACGATACGCTCGCCCTGCTGCACGTTGAGGTTGATGTCCTTGAGCACGTGGAACTGGCCGTACCACTTGTTCACGCCCTGCAGCTGAATGATCGGCTCGGCCGCGGCTTCTTTCTTAACTTCGGTCATGGTCTATGACTCCTAACGCTTGTGGCCGGTGTCCAGCTTGCGCTCCAGGCGCATGGAATAGCGGGACATGCCGAAACAGAAGATCCAGAACACCAGGGCGGCGAACACGTAGCCCTCGGTCGCCATACCCAGCCAGGCCGGGTCGGTGGTGGCTTGCTTGATGCTGTTGAGCAGGTCGAACAGGCCGATGATGATCACCAGACTGGTGTCCTTGAACAGGGCGATGAAGGTGTTGACGATGCCCGGGATCACCAGCTTGAGCGCCTGCGGCAGGATCACCAGACCCATCATCCGCCAGTAGCCCAGGCCCATGGCCGCAGCCGCCTCGTACTGCCCCTTGGGAATCGCCTGCAGGCCGCCACGTACCACTTCGGCAATGTAGGCGGACTGGAACAGGATCACCCCGATCAGGGCGCGCAGCAGCTTGTCGAAATGCAGACCCTCGGGCAGGAACAGCGGCAGCATCACCGAGGACATGAACAGCACAGTGATCAGCGGCACGCCGCGCCAGAACTCGATGAAGGTCACGCAGATCACGCGGATCGCCGGCATCTTCGAACGTCGGCCCAGCGCCAGCAGAATGCCCAGCGGCAAGGCGCCGGAGATGCCGACGGCGGCGATCACCAGGGTCAGCATCAGGCCGCCCCACTGGCTGGTGGAGACCGTGGACAGACCGAGGAAGCCACCGTGCAGCAGCCAGTAGGCCAGCAGCGGGTAGATCACCAGGAACGCCAGACCATAGACGGCCTTGCGCGGCATCGCCGGAACGAACAGGGGCGCCGCGCCGATCACCGCCAGCCACACGGTGAGGTCGACGCGCCAGCGCAGCTCTTCCGGGTAGAAGCCGTACATGAACTGGCTGAAGCGCTCCTTGATGAACACCCAGCAGGCGCCTTCGCTGGTGCAGTCGGCGCGGGTGGTGCCGGTCCAGTCGGCCTCGAAGATCGCCCACTTCAACAGCGGCGGGATGATCAGCCAGACCAGGTAGATAGCCAGCAGGGTCAACAAGGTGTTGAACCAGCTGGAGAACAGGTTGGATCGCAGCCAGCCGACCACGCCCACGCTCATGCGTGGCGGCGGCAGGCTGGGGCGAAATTGATGAACTTCCATGCGCTTCTCCTTACCGCTCGATCAGCGCGATGCGCTTGTTGTACCAGTTCATCAGGATCGAAATGCTGATGCTGATGGCCAGGTACACACTCATGGTGATGGCGATGGCCTCGATGGCCTGGCCGGTCTGGTTCAGGGTCGTGCCGGCGAATAGCGAGACCATGTCCGGATAGCCGATGCCGGCGGCCAGCGACGAGTTCTTCGCCAGGTTCAGGTACTGGCTGGTCAGCGGCGGGATGATCACGCGCAGGGCCTGCGGGATGATCACCAGACGCAGGGTCTTGCCAGCCGGCAGGCCGAGCGAACGGGCCGCCTCGGTCTGGCCATGACTGACCGACTGGATGCCGGAGCGCACGATCTCGGCGATGAAGGCCGCGGTGTACACGGTCAGCGCCAGGGTCAGCGCCATCAGCTCAGGGATCATTACCCAGCCACCACGGAAGTTGAAACCCGTGAGCGCCGGCACCGTCCAGTGGAAGGGATCGCCGAACACCAGCATGGCCAGGCCAGGCAACGCGACGATCAGCAGCAGGCTGCTGATCAGGGTCGGGAAGCCCTTGCCGGTGGACTCGAAGCGTTGGCGCGCCCAGCGGGCGATGAACCAGATCGCCGCCAGGGCGATGATCACGGCAATGAAGAATGGCCAGAAACCTTCGGCCATGCTCGGCGACGGCATGTTCAGGCCGCGGTTGCTGAGGAAGAAGGTGTCACCGATGTTGACGCTCTGCCGCGGACCGGGCAGCGGCAGGAACACGGCGAAATACCAGAAGAAGATCTGCAGCAGCGGCGGGATGTTACGGAAGATCTCGATATAGATCGTGGCCAGCTTGTTGATCATCCAGTTTGGCGACAGCCGCGCCACGCCGAGAATAAAGCCGAGGATGGTCGCGAGCACGATGCCGATCCCAGCCACCAACAGGGTATTGAGCAGACCGATGACGAAGACGCGACCATAGGTGTCGCTCTCCTTGTAATCGATCAGGTGCTGGGAGATACCGAAGCCTGCGCTGTGATCAAGGAAACCGAAACCGGAGATGATCCCGCGCTGGGCGAGGTTGTGCTGGGTGTTGTGAAACAGGTACCAGCCGATCGCCACGACGGCGACCACGGCTATGAGCTGGAATAGCCAGCCGCGCACCTGCGGATCGGTCCAGACCGATGTCCGCGGGCGCGAAGAAATAGGGGGATTTTGCATAACGGCCCTCATGGAAACTCCGCGCCCATGAATTGCGGCGCGGAGTTCGCGAAATCAGGAACACCATCGCCCCTCACACGAGGGGCGATGGCATGGCGGTCAGCGCACCGGCGGTGCGTACTGCAGACCACCCTTGTTCCACAGGGCATTGAGACCACGCTCGATCTTCAGCTCGCTGCCGGCACCGACGTTGCGCTCGAAGATTTCGGCGTAGTTACCGACTTGCTTGACGATCTGTACGGCCCAGTCCTTCGGCAGTTTCAGATCCTTGCCGAAATCACCCTCGGCGCCCAGCAGGCGGGCGATGTCCGGGTTCTTGGTGGTCTTGGCCATTTCTTCCACGTTGGCGGAAGTCACGCCCAGTTCCTCGGCGTTGAGCTGCGCGAACAGGCTCCAGCGCACGATGTCGAACCACTCCTCGTCACCCTGACGTACGGATGGGCCGAGCGGCTCCTTGGAGATCACTTCCGGCAGAACGACGTAGTCGTCCGGCGCGGCCAGCTTGATGCGCTGGGCGTACAGCTGCGACTGGTCGGAGGTCAGCACGTCGCAACGGCCGGACTCCAGGGACTTGGCGCTCTCGTCGGAGGTGTCGTAGGTGATGGGGGTGTACTTCAGGCCATTGGCGCGGAAGTAGTCGGCCAGGTTCAGCTCGGTGGTGGTACCGGCCTGGATGCACACGGTGGCGCCGTCCAGTTCCTTGGCGCTGGAAACGCCGAGCTTCTTGTTCACCAGGAAGCCTTGACCGTCGTAGTAGGTCACGCCGGTGAAGTTCAGGCCCATGGCCGCATCACGCGAGCTGGTCCAGGTGGTGTTGCGCGACAGCATGTCGACTTCGCCGGACTGCAGCGCGGTGAAGCGCTCCTTGGCGGTCAGCGGGCTGTATTTGACCTTGGAGGCGTCGCCGAATACGGCGGCGGCGACGGCGCGGCACACGTCCACGTCGATACCCAGGTAGTTGCCCTTGGCGTCGGCGTAGGAGAAGCCCGGCAGACCGTCACTGATACCGCACTGCACGAAGCCTTTCTTCTTCACCGCATCCAGGGTCGCACCGGCATGAGCGAAGCCGCTCACCCCGAGAACTGCGGCCGTAGTCAGTACTGCCAGGGTGGATTTCACCATCTTCATCAAAACCTCCAAGTGTTCTTGTTTGGTCGAGTCTCGGTCCTGCCGCCGTACCCTTGTGAGGCACGTTCGATCCCGCCACCATGGCGGGGTCAACCGGGGTGCGAACCTGGAGTGAGTCTAGATGCCGATCTCAAGAGCGGCGAATGACTCATCCATCTCCGTAGGTCTTACGGAAAAGAGACGCAGCAGATTGTCCGGCTTTCCGCTCCATGGCGGCCCCCGCCGGACCCGCTCACTACAGCAAGCCGCGTACCACTTTCGCAGCCTTAGCGCATTGACCGGAGGTCAATAGGCAAAGTTTTAGCCGTGCGACATCTTGTTAACGGATTCGCTGAAAGAACACAGACGCCGCGCTCGCAAATGACGCAAGCGCACCATTTTGGAGCAGACATGCAAGACGCCTTGATACTCGACCCCGCACAACGCGCAGACGCCTGCGTCATCTGGTTACACGGCCTGGGCGCCGACCGTTACGACTTCGAGCCCGTCGCCCAGATGCTGCAGCAGCGTCTGCCGACCACCCGCTTCGTGCTGCCGCAGGCGCCGAGCCGCCCGGTGACCATCAATGGCGGCTGGTCGATGCCCAGCTGGTACGACATTTTGGCGATGAGCCCTGCGCGCGCCATCGACAAGGAGCAGATGGAAGTCTCGGCGCAGACGGTCATCAGACTGATCGAGGCGCAGCGCGATGGCGGCATCGACCCGGCACGCATCATCCTGGCCGGCTTCTCCCAGGGCGGCGCAGTGGTCTTCCACACCGCCTTCCTGCGCTGGCAGGGTCCGCTGGGCGGCCTGATGGCGCTGTCCACCTACGCGCCGACTTTCGATGAGGACCTGCAACTGGATGAATCGCGCCGCAAGCTCCCGGTGCTCTGCCTGCATGGCAGCCAGGATGAGGTGGTGCTGCCGGCCATGGGCCGCGCCGCACACGATGCACTGGTCGCACAGGGCGTGGCAGTGGACTGGCGCGAGTACCCCATGGGCCACGAAGTCGTACTGGAGGAGATCCAGGACATCGGCGACTGGCTGCTGCAACGGCTGGGCGCCTGACAACCGCGTCAAG
The DNA here is from genome assembly GCF_028649395.1 of Pseudomonas sp. Gutcm_11s. Classification (GTDB taxonomy): domain Bacteria; phylum Pseudomonadota; class Gammaproteobacteria; order Pseudomonadales; family Pseudomonadaceae; genus Aquipseudomonas. The sequence continues at coordinate 156,423 of NZ_JAQSUW010000007.1, forward strand.
CACCCGTCGCAAGCGGCCCTGGCCGTGCTAAGTAGGGGCTGAAGGGTCAAGCGAATGACATCGACCCCAGCCCCGTCCATCGCTTGCGACCGCTGGTCGGGAGGCTCTGGCCTGAGCATTGCGTAGGCAATATTGCCGAGCATAAGGTCGCGGCAGGTGTTCGCCCTGGACAGGGAGTGTTAAGCGATGCCCACCACAACCCGCATTAGCCGGACAGGTCATTCATTCTCGCGATGAAAAACACCGACTGGCAGCAGGATCTCCAGCAGATCAGCCAATTGCGACTGTTCCAGAACGTCGCGGCCAGCAACCTGCAGCAACTGCTGCAGGAATTCCGTGCCTGCGAGCTGGAGTCCAGCGAGATCCTCCTCTCCCCCTTCAATCGCAACCAGCACCTCTACCTGCTGCTGGAAGGCGAACTGAAGGTCTATCTCGGCTCACTCGACAACCAGCCGGTGAGCACCCTGCTCCCCGGTGACTGCGCCGGCGAAATCAGCTTCATCGACAACGACCGCCCCTCGGCCTATGTGGTCGCCACCCAGCCATCGCTGGTGCTGCGCCTGCACCGCGAGTCGCTGATCAAGCTGTTCAACCAGTCCCCCGAGCTGATGCAGAACCTGCTGGAGCTGCTCTGTGATCGCGTACGCCAGGGCAACCGGCTGATCCTCGACAGCGAGCAGAGCGCCAACGTCGACATTCTCACCGGCTGCTTCAACCGCCGCTGGCTGGAGCATGTCTACGAGCGCGAGAGCACCCGCTGCGCCTTCAACGGCCAGCCGATGAGCATGCTCATGCTCGATGTCGACCACTTCAAGGCCTACAACGACCAGCACGGCCACCTGGCCGGCGACTACGCCCTGTGCCTGGTGGCGCACACTCTGCGCAACCAGCTGCGGCCGAAGGACAGCCTGGTGCGCTACGGCGGCGAAGAGTTCGTCATCCTCCTGCCGGAACTGGACGCCGCGGCGGCCCGCACCATCGGCGAGCGCCTGCGCCAGAGCCTGGAGCAGATCGGCTCCTTCTATTCGCCGGTGGGCATCCTACCGGGCGTCACCGTGTCCATCGGCATGACCCAGATGCAGGACAAGGATGGCCTGGAAGGCCTGATCGCCCGAGCCGACACAGCGCTGTACAAGGCCAAGCAGCAAGGCCGCAATCGCCTGTTCGGCTGAGCAGGCCTCCCCCGCCAAATCCCCCAGCGAAACCGCCAGCCCATCGCCACCCGCAGGCACGCCTTGTTAGAGTCCGGCGCATAACAACAACGATCGGATGTTCCCATGCGCAAGCTGCTGCTCGCCCTGCTGATCCTCGTGCCAGTGGGCGCGGGAATCTTCTTCACCGTCCCCACCCTGCTCGACCGCGCCATGAACGGCGTGGCCAACCCCGCACCCTATCCTGCCAGCGACAAGGCCGAGCAGCTGCACCAGCGCCTGTTCGTCGCCGACCTGCATGACGATGCCCTGCTCTGGCAGCGCGACCTGCTCGAGCGCCACGATTACGGCCACTCCGACCTGCCGCGCCTGCTGGAGGGTCATGTCGGTCTGCAGGTGTTCTCCACCGTGACCAAGACCCCCCGCGGCATCAACTACGAGAGCAACCCCAGCGACACCGACAACATCACCGTCCTGGCCATGGCCCAGCGCTGGCCGCGGGAAACCTGGAGCAGTCTGCTGGCCCGGGCCCTGTACCAGGCCGACAAGCTGAAGCAGGCCGCAGCCGCCAGCGACGGCAAACTGGTGCTGATCCACAACCGCGGCGAGCTGGCCCGCTACCTGGAAGACTGGCAGCGCGACCCGCAGCGCCTGGCCACCGTACTGGCCACCGAGGGCCTGCAGCCCATCGAAGGCAAGCTGGAGAACATCGACCGCCTGTACGACGCCGGTTTCCGCATCGCCGGCCTGACCCACTTCTTCGACAACGAAGTCGGCGGCTCGGCCCACGGCCTGGACAAGGGCGGGCTGACTCCGTTGGGCCGCCAGGTGATCACCCGCCTGGAAGAGAAACGCATGCTGGTCGACCTGGCCCACGCTTCCAAGCCGCTGATCGATGACGTGCTGGCCATGGCCAAGCGCCCGGTGCTGGTCTCCCACACCGGCGTCGCCAGCACCTGCCCCGGTCCGCGCAACCTCACCGATGACCACCTGCAACGCATCGCCGCCACCGGAGGGGTAATCGGCATCGGCTACTGGGACGCCGCCGTCTGCGAGACCTCGGTCGGCGCCATCGTCCGCGCCATCCGCTACGCCGCGGACAAGGTCGGCGTCGCCCACGTGGCCCTGGGCTCGGACTTCAACGGCACGATCACGGCGCCGTTCGACAGCACCGGCCTGGCGCAGATCACCGAGGGTCTGCAACGCGCCGGCTTCAGCGACGCCGACATCGCCGCGATCATGGGCGGCAACGTGCGCGACCTGTTGCTGGCCAACCTGCCCGATTGACCGGCCGCAGCCCGCGCAGCACTTCGCCGCGCGGGCTTCTTGCTTTACACTGGCGACCGTTCATTCCTTGACCAATACGAGACGGCCGTGCTCAAAGCACTCAAGAAAATCTTCAGCAAGGGCGAAGCCGAACAGCCCGCCAACAGCATTCCCGCCACGCCTCCCAGCGCCCCCGCCAAGCAGAGCGGCCAGCGCGATGCCAAGCCGAAGCAGGCCAGCGAGCCTCGTCCGGCCAAGGACGCCAAGCCACGCGCCGACAAGCCGCGCCGCGAGCGCCCGGCCAAGCCGGTGGATACCTGGAAGCTGGAAGATTTCGTGGTCGAACCGCAGGAAGGCAAGACGCGCTTCCACGACTTCAAGCTGGCCCCCGAGCTGATGCACGCCATCCACGACCTCGGTTTCCCCTACTGCACGCCGATCCAGGCCCAGGTCCTCGGCCACACCCTGAAGGGCAAGGACGCCATCGGCCGCGCCCAGACCGGCACCGGCAAGACCGCCGCGTTCCTGGTTTCGACCATCACCCAGCTGCTGCAGACCCAGGTGCCGAAAGAGCGCTACATGGGCGAGCCGCGCGCGCTGATCATCGCGCCGACCCGCGAACTGGTGGTGCAGATCGCCAAGGACGCCGAGGCCCTGACCAAGTACACCGGCCTCAACGTCATGCAGTTCGTCGGCGGCATGGACTTCGACAAGCAGCTCAAGCAGCTCGAGTCGCGCTACTGCGACATCCTGGTCGCCACTCCTGGCCGCCTGCTGGACTTCAACCAGCGCGGCGAAGTGCACCTGGACATGGTCGAGGTGATGGTGCTGGACGAAGCCGACCGCATGCTCGACATGGGCTTCATCCCCCAAGTACGCCAGATCATCCGCCAGACCCCGATGAAGGGCGATCGCCAGACCCTGCTGTTCTCCGCGACCTTCACCGAAGACGTGATGAACCTGGCCCGCCAGTGGACGGTGAACCCGGCCATCGTCGAGATCGAGCCGGAAAACGTCGCCAGCGATACCGTCGAGCAGCACGTCTACGCCGTCTCCAGCCAGGACAAGTACAAGCTGTTGTACAACCTGGTGACACAGAACGACTGGCAGCGGGTGATGGTATTCGCCAACCGCCGCGACGAGGTACGCCGCATCGAGGAGAAGCTGATCCGCGACGGCGTCAGCGCCGCGCAGATGTCCGGCGACGTGCCGCAGCACAAACGGATCAAGACCCTGGAAGGCTTCCGCGAAGGCAAGATCCGCGTGATGGTCGCCACCGACGTGGCCGGCCGCGGCATCCACGTCGACGGCATCAGCCACGTGATCAACTTCACCCTGCCGGAAGTGCCGGACGATTACGTGCACCGCATCGGTCGTACCGGCCGCGCCGGCGCCAGCGGCACCTCGATCAGCTTCGCCGGCGAGGACGACGCCTTCGCCCTGCCACCGATCGAAGAGCTGCTCGGCCGCAAGATCAATTGCGAGATGCCGCCGGAAGAGCTGCTCAAGCCAGTGCCACGCAAGCACTGATCGGCAGCCATAAAAAAGCCCGCTCACTGCGGGCTTTTTTATGGGCGCTAACCTAGCGCGACTGCACCAGGCTGAGCACCTCGGCACTCGGCTGCGGGCGTTGCGCCAGGAAGCGCGTGCAGCTGACGCGCAAGAACGAGGCGAAGTTGACCACCTCGCCGCGGTAGTCCATGACCTCCTCGTACAGCTTGGTGATCAGTTGGTTGGTGGTCATGCCATCGACCTCGGCGATCTCGCGCAGGATGTCCCAGAACTGATTTTCTAAACGCAGGGTGGTGACCACCCCGCGGATGCGCAGGGAGCGCGAGCGCGACTCGTAGAGGATCGGATCGGCCTTTACATACAGCTCGCACATGTCCCTGCTCTCCTCTCTCAGCCCAGCACTTTCAGGAACGCCGCCAGCCAGGCCGGATGCGCCGGCCAGGCCGGGGCAGTGACCAGGTTGCCGTCGACGTGCACGCCATCCATCGGCACCTCCACGTACTCGCCACCGGCCAGGCGCACTTCCGGCGCGCAGGCCGGGTAGGCGCTGCACCCGCGGCCCTTGAGCACATCGGCGGCGGCCAGCAGCTGGGCGCCGTGGCACACGGCAGCGATCGGCTTGCCGGCCTTGGCAAAGGCCTGCACCAGGGCGATCACCTCGGCATTCAGGCGCAGGTACTCGGGGGCACGGCCGCCAGGAATCAGCAGGCCGTCATAGGCGCTCTCGGATGCCTTGGCGAAATCGAAGTTGAGGGCGAAGTTGTGCCCCGGCTTCTCGCTGTAGGTCTGGTCGCCCTCGAAGTCGTGGATGGCCGTACGCACGGTCTGCCCGGCGCTCTTGCCGGGGCACACCGCATGCACGGTATGGCCGACCATCTGCAGCGCCTGGAACGGCACCATGGTCTCGTAGTCTTCGACGTAGTCGCCGACCAGCATCAGGATCTTCTTCGCCGTCATCACAGCAGCCTCCTTGGGTGAATGTGGCGCCAGTCTGCGCCGCCTCACACAAGCCAGGGTAACAGCTGGCTACTACAGGGCCATGCGCCGCCCATAAAAAAGCCCCGCACTGGGCGGGGCTCTTCGTCACGGCTCAACCTTACAGCGGCTTGCCGCGGTTGCCGTGGGCGGCGACGAATTGCTGCACGGTCTGCAGGTCGTTGGCCAGCACGGTGCAGCGCTCGTCGCGCTGGAACAGGTCGGTCAGGTGCGGCGGCAGTGCCGGAACCGCGTCGATGCCAGCCTTCTCCACCGCTTCCGGGAACTTGACCGGGTGCGCAGTGCCCAGGGTGACCATCGGCACCGCCAGGCTGCGACGGCACTCACGCGCGGCGCGCACGCCGATGGCGGTGTGCGGGTCGAGCAGCTCGCCGCACTCCTTGTACACCTCGGTGATGGTTTCGCAGGTCTGCTCGTCGTTGACGGCCAGGGAGTCGAACAGTTTGCGCGCCTCGGTCCAGCGGTCTTCCTCGACGCTGAAGCCGCCACCCTGCTTGAAGGTGTCCATCAGGCCAGCAATAGCGGCGCCGTTACGACCGTGCAGGTCGAACAGCAGGCGCTCGAAGTTGGACGAGACCATGATGTCCATCGACGGCGACAGGGTCGGGTGCAGGGTGTCCTTGACGTACTGATTGCCGCTCATGAAGCGGTGCAGGATGTCGTTGCGGTTGGTGGCGACGATCAGCTGGCTGATCGGCAGGCCCATGTTGCGCGCCAGGTAGCCGGCGAAGATGTCGCCGAAGTTGCCGGTCGGCACCGAGAAGGCTACGGAGCGCGCCGGGCCACCCAGCTGCAGGGCAGCGTGGAAGTAGTAGACGATCTGGGCCATGATCCGCGCCCAGTTGATCGAGTTGACTGCCACCAGACGGGTGCCCTTGAGGAAGCCCTGGTCGGCGAAGCTGGCCTTGACCATCTCCTGGCAGTCGTCGAAGTTGCCTTCGATGGCGATGTTGTGGATGTTCTCGCCGAGGATGGTGGTCATCTGCCGGCGCTGCACCTCGGACACACGGTTGTGCGGGTGCATGATGAAGATGTCGACGTGCTCGCAGGCTTTGCAGCCTTCGATAGCGGCCGAACCGGTATCGCCGGAGGTGGCGCCCATGATCACTACGCGCTCGCCGCGCTTGCTCAGCACATGGTCGAGCAGGCGACCGAGCAGCTGCAGGGCGAAGTCCTTGAAGGCCAGGGTCGGGCCGTGGAACAGCTCAAGCACCCACTCGTTGCCGTTGAGCTGGCGCAGCGGCGCCACGGCGTTGTGGGCGAACACGCCGTAGGTCTCTTCGAGAATCTTCTTGAAATCGGCATCGGCAATGCTGCCGGTAACGAACGGGCGCATCACGCGGAAGGCCAGCTCGTGGTACGGCAGGCCGGCCCAGGAGGCGATCTCTTCCTGGGTGAAGCGCGGCAGGTTTTCCGGTACGTAGAGGCCACCGTCGCTAGCCAGGCCGGCAAGCAGGACGTCTTCGAAGTTGAGGGCCGGTGCCTGGCCGCGGGTGCTGATATAACGCATGACTTTCTTACCTCAGACCAGTTGCTCGACGCGGATACGCACGACTTTACCGACCACGTCGGCCAGCCCTTCGAGGGCGGCGATGGCGTCGTCGATACGCGATTCGACGACCCGGTGGGTGACCAGGATCATCGGTACCAGACCGTCTTGCTCTTCGGCCTCTTTCTGCATGATCGATTCGATGTTGATGCCGCGCTCGGACAGGATGCTCGCCACCTGGGCCAGCACGCCCGGATGGTCCTTGGCCTGGATGCGCAGGTAGTAGGCGCTCTCGCTCTCGCCGATCGGCAGGATCGGGTGGTCGCTCAGGGCATCCGGCTGGAAGGCCAGGTGCGGCACGCGGTTGGTCGGGTCGCTGGTCAGGGCACGCACCACGTCGACCAGGTCAGCCACCACGGCGGACGCGGTGGCGTCCATGCCGGCGCCAGCGCCGTAGTAGAGGGTCGAACCGGAAGCATCGCCGTTGACCATTACCGCGTTCATCACGCCGTTGACGTTGGCGATCAGGCGGTCGGCCGGGATCAGGGTCGGGTGCACGCGCAGCTCGATACCGGCCTCGGTGCGACGGGCCACGCCGAGGTGCTTGATGCGGTAGCCCAGGGCCTCGGCATAATTCACGTCGGCGCTGGTTAGCTTGCTGATGCCTTCGGTGTAGGCCTTGTCGAACTGCAGCGGGATACCAAAGGCGATGGACGCGAGGATGGTCAGCTTATGGGCGGCGTCGATACCTTCCACGTCGAAGGTCGGATCGGCCTCGGCATAGCCCAGGGCCTGGGCCTCCTTCAATACGTCTTCGAAGGCACGGCCTTTCTCACGCATCTCGGTGAGGATGAAGTTGCCGGTGCCGTTGATGATGCCGGCCAGCCAGTTAATGCGGTTACCGGCCAGGCCCTCACGGATCGCCTTGATCACCGGGATACCACCGGCGACGGCAGCCTCGAAGGCGACGATGACGCCCTTCTCGCGGGCCTTGGCGAATATCTCGTTGCCGTGCACGGCGATCAGCGCCTTGTTGGCGGTGACCACGTGCTTGCCGTTCTCGATGGCCTTGAGCACCAGCTCGTGGGCCAGGGTGTAGCCACCGATCAGCTCGATGACCACGTCGATTTCCGGGTTGTTGGCCACGTCGAAGATGTCGGCGGTGATGGGGGTGGCACCGGTTTCACACTTCGGGTTGGGGCGACGAGCGGCAATCTGCGCAACTTCGATTCCACGCCCGGCACGGCGGGCAATCTCCTCGGCGTTGCGCTTGAGTACGTTGAAGGTACCGCCACCGACGGTACCCAGCCCACAGATGCCCACTTTCACCGGTTTCACGTTGTTTTCCCCATCTGCTACACGAAACGGCCGGGGCGAGCCCCGGCCGCACAAAAGAGCCGCACTTTACGAAGCGCCAGTACCCTAGGTCAATCGGCGCGCAGGCCGAATCACTTGGCCTGCAGGGCGATTTCAGCCAGCTGCGGTGCCGGTTGATAGCCCGGAATCATCTCGCCGTTGCCGAGAATGATCGAAGGGGTGCCACTGACGCCGACCATCTGGCCCAGTTCGTACTGCTTGGCCACCGGGTTGGTGCAGGTCGCCGCAGGCACATTCTCACGCGACTTGGCCAGGTTCATGGCCTCTTTGCGATCCTTGGCGCACCAGACGCTGACCAAGGTGTTGTAGCCGCGGCTGCCGATGCCCTGACGCGGGAAGGCCACATAGCGCACCTCGATACCACGGCGATTGAGCTCCGGCACCTCGCTGTGCAGCTTCTGGCAGTAGCCGCAGTCGGTGTCGGTAAACACAGTGATATGCGCCTTGGCCGGCTCTTTGGGCGAGAACACCACCATCTCGCTGGTAGGAATTGCGTTGATTTCTTTGGCAATGCCTTTGCTCTCAGCCTGGCGGGTCAGGTTGATCGCTTCACCATCGCGATACTGATAGAGATTGCCCTGCAACAAAAACTTGCCATCGGCACTGGCATACAGCAGACGCCCACCCTTGAGGTGAACCTGATACAGACCGGTGAACGGACTCTCGGCAATAGCTTCGATAGGTAAACCTGGTTCAAGCGAATTCAGGGTGGATCGGATGGCTTGATCGGGATCGGCGGCCAGGGCGATGGAAGCAGCGAGGCCGAGAATGGCACCACTCAGAACGCGAGCAACAGACATGGAGCACTCCTGTAACAGTAGCGCCAGACTACCACAGCCGACCTGCAGCGCCGAACGCAGACGCCAAGCGGCTCTTGAGGCAGAAGTGCTGCTCACCCCCTGGGGTGATGCTGGGCATGCAGTTCCTGCAGGCGGGCGCGGGCGATGTGGGTGTAGATCTGTGTGGTCGACAGGTCGCTGTGGCCCAGCAGCATCTGCACCACGCGCAGGTCGGCGCCATGGTTGAGCAGGTGGGTGGCGAAGGCATGCCGCAGGGTATGCGGCGACAGCGGCTTGGCGATGCCGGCCACCTTGGCCTGGTGCTTGATGCGGTGCCAGAAGGTCTGCCGGGTCATCTGCTCGCCACGCAGGCTGGGAAACAGCACGTCGCTGGGCTTGCCGCCGAGCAGGAAGGACCGTGCCTCGCGGGTATAGCGCTCGACCCAGGCGATGGCCTCCTCGCCCAGCGGCACCAGGCGTTCCTTGCTGCCCTTGCCGAACACCCTCAGTACGCCCTGGCGCAGGTTGACCTGCTCCAGGGTCAGCGACACCAGTTCGGTCACGCGCAGGCCGCAGGCGTAGAGCACCTCAAGCATGGCGCGGTCACGCAGGCCAATCGGATCGTCTAGCTCCGGCGCTGCCAGCAAGGCCTCGACATCGGCCTCGGACAACGACTTGGGCAGAGGTCGGCCCAACTGCGGCAGCTCAACCTGCAGGGTCGGGTCTTCGCCAATCAGCCCTTCGCGCAACAGGTAGCGGTAGAAGCCGCGCAGCCCCGACAGCAGGCGCGCTGTGGAGCGCGCCTTGTAGCCCTGCTCCAGGCGCCAGCCGAGGTGATCGAGGATGCTCTCGCGCCCGGCGTGCTGCAGTTCACCGCCACGCGCCTGCAGCCAGACGTGGAAGTGGCCGAGATCACTGCGGTAGGCGGAACGCGTATGTGGCGACAGGCCCTTCTCCAGCCACAGGGCATCGAGAAAGCGGTCGATCAGGGGATGGTCTAGGACGGGCATCGCAGCACTATGGACGAATAAAACTCGGACTAGTCTTCCATAGCCTCCCCCGCCTTCACCAGAGATAAGGACTCCTGATGAGCGAAACTCACATCCTGCTCGGTCTCGGCGGAATAGGTGCCGCCGCGCTGCTCAGCCAATGGCTGGCCTGGCGCCTGCGCCTGCCGGCGATTCTCTTCCTGCTGCTCTGCGGCATCGCCGCCGGTCCGCTGCTGGGCTGGCTGCAGCCGGAGCAGCTGTTCGGCCCACTGCTGTTCCCGCTGGTCTCGCTGTCGGTGGCGATCATCCTGTTCGAAGGCAGCCTGACCCTCAAGCTCGCCGAATGGCGCGAGATCGGCAGCGTCGTGCAGCGCATGGTGACCATTGGCGCCCTCGCCACCTGGGTAGTGATCGCCCTGAGCACCCACTACCTGCTGAACTTCCCCTGGGACATGGCCGTACTGTTCGGCAGCCTGACCCTGGTCACCGGCCCGACGGTGATCGTGCCCATGCTGCGGGTCATGCGCCCCAATGCCACGGTGGCCAACATCCTGCGCTGGGAAGGCATCGTCATCGACCCCATCGGCGCGCTGCTGGCGGTGGTGGTGTTCAGCTTCATCGTCAGCCAGGACGGCCACGGTGGCGCAGTGGGTGCGGGCCTCTCGACCTTTGCCGCGGTAATCGCCTGCGGCTGCTTGCTGGGCGTGGCCGGTGGCTGGCTGTTCGGCGTTGCCCTGCGGCGCCACTGGCTACCGGAATACCTGCAGAACCTGGCAGCCCTGGCGGCGGTGCTGGGCATTTTCATCGCCGCCAACCTGCTGGTCAGCGAGTCCGGCCTACTGGCAGTGACGGTGATGGGCATGTGGCTGGCCAACATGCGCGGCGTCGACGTGCAGCACATCCTGCACTTCAAGGAAAACCTCAGCGTACTGCTGATCTCCGGCCTGTTCATCCTGCTCGCCGCACGCCTGGACCTGAACGCCCTGATCGCCCTCGGCCCCGTCACCCTGGCGGTGCTGGCGATCATCCAGCTGATCGCCCGCCCGCTGTGCATAGCACTGAGCACCGCCGGCTCGAGCCTGAACTGGCGTGAACGCGCCCTGCTGTCCTGGATCGCGCCGCGCGGCATCGTCGCGGCGGCGGTCTCGGCCATCTTCGCCGAACGCCTGGCACACCATGGCTACAGCCAGGCGCATCTGCTGGTGCCACTGACCTTTCTGGTGATCATCGGCACCGTGGTGCTGCAGAGCGCTACTGCGCGCCCGCTGGCCCATCTGCTGAAAGTCTCCGAGCCATCGCCACGTGGCTTCCTGATCATCGGCGCCAACCCGCTGGCCAGGGCGGTCGGCAAGGCCCTGCAGCAGCGCGAACAGCGCGTACTGCTGACCGACTCCAGCTGGGAAAACATCAGCGCCGCGCGCATGGACGGCCTGCCCACCTATTTCGGCAACCCGGCCTCGCAGCATGCCGACGCCCACTTGGACATGGTCGGCCTCGGCCAACTGCTCGCCCTGTCACCCTCCAGCGAACAGAACAGCCTGGCCTGCACGCGCTTTCGCCCGGACTTCGGCAAGGCCAACCTGTACTACCTGCCGAGCCAGCGCGAACAGCGCCTGAGCGAGAAACACCGGACCAGCGACAAACACCGCGGCCAGCCACTCGGCTACCCGTCGCAGACCTACGGCCAACTGGCCAGCGCCCTGGCCCGCGGCGCCGAGATCCGCAGCACCACGCTGTCGGAAAGCTTCACCTGGGAGCACTACCGCAGCCTACACGGCGACGCCGCCACGCTGCTGATGGCCTTCGATACCCGCGGCTGGTTCCACATCGCCAGCGCCATGCTGGACTTCACCCCCGGACCAGGCTGGACCCTGCTCGCCCTGATCGACGCCGAGGAATGAAAAAGGCGCCTCGCGGCGCCTTCTCCTTACTCGATGCCCGGCAGGACCGGTACCGGCTTCTTGTCATCGCCGATGGCGACGAAACTGAACACGCCGCTGATGGCCTTCTCGCGGTCGCCGCAGTACATGCCCTCGACATACACCTCGACCTCGACCTTGAGACTGGTGTTGCCTACAGAGATCACTCGGCCGATCAGCTCAACCAGGGATCCGGCGGGAATCGCGTGCTTGAAATCGATGCGATCGCTGGACACGGTCACCAGCGGCAGACGGCAGAAACGCGTGGCGGCGATGAAGGACACCTCGTCCATCCAGGCCAGTGCAGTGCCGCCGAACAGGGTGTTGTGGTGGTTGGTGGTGGGCGGGAACACCGCTTTGACGACGCGGGTTTCCGACAGCTCGGTACGGCGCTGGATCTCTTGCTCTCTGGGGGTCATGCCACTACTGCTCCAAGGGAATGTGGCCGCCTGTGCCGCGCTCTTGTCATTGTTGTCACGCTGCCCGTACGGCAGGGCTCGGAACCCGTCGGTCGGCGGGCCCCAAAAACGAAAAAAGCAGCCCGGAGGCTGCTTTTTTCAGGTCGGAAGACCGTCCTATCAGGACAGTTTTTCCTTGATGCGAGCTGCCTTGCCGGACAGGTCGCGGAGGTAGTACAGCTTGGCCTTGCGCACGTCGCCGCGACGCTTGACGCTCACGCTGTCGATCAGCGGAGAGTAGGTCTGGAAGGTACGCTCAACGCCAACGCCGTTGGAGATCTTGCGTACGGTGAAGGCGCTGTTCAGGCCGCGGTTACGCTTGCCGATTACCACGCCTTCGAAGGCCTGCAGACGCGAACGGTCGCCTTCCTTTACCTTCACCTGAACGATGATGGTGTCACCCGGGGCGAAAGCCGGGATTTCTTTGTTCATCTGCTCGGCTTCGAGCATCTGGATAATTTTGTTGGTCATGCTGCGCTCCTAAGACAGACTCGGTCTGCCATCGATACGTTAACTATCGTCCCGCTGGCGGATGTACTCCTCCAGCAGCTTCTTCTCTTCTCCAGAAAGCGAGCGGCTATCCAGAAGATCGACACGGCGTTCCCAGGTTCGCCCGAGGGCTTGCTGCAGGCGCCAGCGCCGGATGTGTTCATGGTTGCCGCTAAGCAGCACATCCGGAACACGTTTGCCTTCGTACACCTCAGGTCGGGTGTAGTGCGGGCAATCGAGGAGGCCATCGCTGAACGAGTCCTCCTCTGCGGAATCTGCATGCCCGAGCGCACCCGGGAGCAGCCGCGTAACAGCATCGATCAGCACCATCGCCGGAAGCTCACCGCCGGAGAGGACATAATCACCGATCGACCATTCCTCATCGACATGCGTCTCGATGAAACGCTCGTCGATGCCTTCGTAGCGGCCAGCGATGAGAATCAGCGCCTGCTCGCTAGCCAGTTCACGAACCCCCTGCTGAGACAGCTGGCGGCCCTGCGGCGACAGGTAGATGACCTTCGCCGACTCCCCGGCGGCAGCCTTGGCCGTAGCCAGGGCAAGCTCCAGGGGCTTGATCTTCATCACCATGCCGGGGCCACCGCCGAAGGGGCGATCGTCCACTGTCTGGTGACGGTCGTCGGTGAAATCGCGGAGCTGGTGGCAGTTCAACTGCAACAGGCCCTGCTTCACCGCACGACTGGTAATGCCGTACTGACTGATGGCGGCGAACATCTCCGGGAAGATGCTGATGACTTCGACACGCATGGCACTCGCTCGGGCAAGAGCCGGGGGCTCAGAAATCCGCGTCCCAGTCGACCCGCATCTCGCCAGCGGCCAGGTCGATCTGCTGCACGCACTGCTCGGTATAGGGCAGAAGGCGCTCGCGATCATCCAGGCTGCCCGGACAGGGCTTGACCACCATCACATCGTTGGAGCCGGTTTCCAGCAGATGATCGAGGCGCCCGAGCAGTTGCCCTTGCAGATCGATCACTTTCAATCCTTCCAGCTGATGCCAGTAGAACTCGCCGTCATCCAGGTCGGGCAGCAGTGCACGCGGCACGCAAATATCGAAACCCGCGTAGGTACGTGCTACCTCGCGGTCATCGAGCCCCTTGAGCTTGGCCACCAGGACTTTGCCCTGGAGGCGGCCGCTGACCAGCTCCACCTGCTTGACCTCACCATCGCGCTTGAGCGTCCAGGGGTTGTAGTCGAGCAGGTTGTCGATCGGGTCGGTGAAGGAATAAATCTTCACTTCCCCACGCACGCCGTGCACCGAAGTGATTTTGCCGAGGACGATCAGGTCCTCAACGGACGGCGTAGCGTTCATATTGCTTAGGCAGCAGCCTTGGCAGCTTCCTTCAGCAGCTGAGCAACGCGCTCAGACGGCTGGGCGCCCTGGCTCAGCCAGTAGGTGGCGCGCTCTTGGTTCACAGAGAGCTTCACTTCAGCACCAGTGGCGACCGGGTTGAAGAAACCGATGCGCTCAACAAAGCGACCATCGCGCGCATTGCGGCTGTTGGTCACGGTCAGGTGGTAGAAGGGGCGCTTCTTGGAGCCGCCACGAGCAAGACGGATGGTTACCATTGAACTTCGTTCCTGTAATCGGTGCTAACTAAAAGGCACACACTTTGATGGGCCTAGGCCCGAAAGGCCGCATATTCTAAGGATTATCCGGCCATTTGCAAATCTCTTTTTCGGGCCGCCCATCGGCCCCGGGCTCACAGCTTCGGCAGCCCGCCCGGCATCATGCCGCCAAGGCCGCGCATCATCTTGGCCATGCCGCCCTTGGCGGTGAATTTCTTCATCATTTTCTGCATCTGCTTGTGCTGCTTGATCAGCCGGCCGACGTCCTGCACCTGAGTGCCGGAGCCGAGGGCGATGCGGCGCTTGCGCGAGCCACTGATGATTTCCGGATCGCGACGCTCGGACGGCGTCATGGAGTCGATGATCGCCTCCATCTGCTTGAACTGCTTCTCCGCCGCGCCCTGGGCACCGCCCATCTGCGACAGGTTGACCCCGCCGATGGACGGCAGCTTGTCCATCAGGCCGCCGAGGCCGCCCATGTTCTTCATCTGTTGCAGTTGGTCGCGGAAGTCTTCGAGATCGAAGCCCTTGCCCTTCTTCAGTTTCTTGGTGAGCTTCTCGGCCTTCTCGCGGTCGAGGGTCTGCTCGGCCTGTTCGATCAGGCTGAGCACGTCGCCCATGCCGAGGATGCGCGAGGCGATACGATCCGGATGGAACGGCTCCAGAGCCTCGCTCTTCTCACCCATACCGATGAACTTGATCGGCTTGCCGGTGATGTGGCGCACCGAAAGCGCGGCACCACCACGGGCATCACCGTCGACCTTGGTCAGCACCACGCCGGTCAGCGGCAGGGCGTCGCCGAAGGCCTTGGCGGTGTTGGCGGCGTCCTGACCGGTCATGGCGTCGACCACAAACAGGGTCTCGGCCGGATTGATCGCGGCGTGCACGGCCTGGATCTCGGCCATCATCTCGGCATCGATGGCCAGGCGGCCGGCGGTGTCGACGATGACCACGTCGATGAACTTGAGCTTGGCCTCGGCGATCGCCGCCTGGGCGATGGCCACCGGCTTCTGGCTGATGTCGGAGGGGAAGAAGGTCACGCCGATGTCGCTGGCCAGGGTTTCCAGCTGCTTGATCGCCGCCGGACGGTAAACGTCGGCGGAGACCACCATTACCGTCTTCTTCTTGCGCTCCTTGAGGAAGCGCGCCAGCTTGCCGGCGGTAGTGGTCTTACCCGCGCCCTGCAGGCCGGCCATCAGCACCACGGCTGGCGGAGTGACGGCCAGGCTGAGGTCTTCGTTGGCCGCCCCCATCAGCTCTTCCAGCTCGGCGCGGACGATCTTCACGAAGGCCTGGCCCGGAGTCAGGCTCTTCGACACCTCGGTGCCGACCGCACGTTCCTTGACCTTGTTGACGAAGTCCTTGACCACCGGCAGGGCGACGTCGGCCTCGAGCAGGGCCATGCGCACTTCGCGCAGGGTGTCCTTGATGTTGTCCTCGGTCAGCTTGGCCTTGCCAGTGACATGGCGCAGCGTCTGTGACAGGCGGTCGGTTAGGTTCTCGAACATGCGCGATCCTTTGAGCGGGGTGCTTGCAGCAAGCCGCGGAGTATAACGAACTGACCGAGCTGCCGACACCGCCGGCGGTCTTTCGTGAAACGCTTCTTATGTGCCACACTCACGGCCTTTCGGGCCCAGCCATACACGGATTTATGCACCCTCTGCTGCCCAGTCTTACCGCCGCCGGCCTGTATGTCGGCGCCACCCTCTATCAGGGATTGCGCTTCTCCCGCCGCCAGGCGCCGGACAAGCGTCTGCTGGGCCTGCTCGGCAGCCTCGCCCTGATCGCCCACGCACTGAGCCTCGGCATGCAGCTGCTGCCGGGCAGCGGTCTCAATCTGGACTTCTTCAACGCCTCCAGCCTAATCGCCTGCGCCGTCATCGCCCTGATCCTGATCGGCACCACGCGCATTCCAGTGGAAAACCTGCTGCTACCGTTGTTCCCGCTCGGCGCACTGACGGTGTTGCTGGCCCAGTTCGCCCCGGCCGGCACCAGCCAGCCGATCAACGAGGCGCCGGGCATCCTCGCGCACATCCTGCTGTCGATCCTGGCCTATGGGCTGCTGACCATCGCCATGGTCCAGGCCCTGCTGCTGTCGCTGCAGGACCACCAACTCAAGCACAAGCACCCGTCCGGACTGATCCGCAACTTCCCACCGCTGCAGACCATGGAGAGTCTGCTGTTCGGCTTCCTCTGGGCTGGCTGGCTGCTGCTGTCGCTGTCGCTGCTGTCCGGCTGGCTGTTCTTCGAGGACCTGTTCGCCCAGCACCTGGTGCACAAGACCGTGCTATCGTGCATCGCCTGGGTGGTGTTCGCCGTGCTCCTGTGGGGCCGCCACCAGTTGGGCTGGCGCGGGCACAAGGCAATCCGCTGGACCCTGGCCGGCTTCTGCCTGCTGATGCTGGCCTACTTCGGCAGCAAGCTGGTCCGCGAATTCATCCTGCACATCTGACGCCGGCATGAACCTCGCCCCCTTCGAGTGGTGGCTCGGCACCGCGATACTGCTGGCCGGCGCCCTGCTGCTGTTGCGCGACCGCAAGCTGCTGCCCTCCCCCATGCGTCGTACCAGCCGCCAGGATCGCGCCGCCGGTGCGCCGCGCATCGAACGCCGACGCACACCGCGCAACGGCACGCTGCAAGAGGAACGCCAGCAGCGCCAGCACGCCCTGCTGCAGCTACTGGAGCTGGAACGAGTCACCGTCGACGACATCATGATCCCGCGCAGCGAGATCATCGGCATCGACCTGGACGACGACCTGCCGCAACTGATCGAACAGCTGCGCGGCGTCAGCCACACCCGCCTGCCGGTCTACCGTGGCGACATCAACCAGATCGAGGGCATCACCCACATGCGCCGCCTGGCCGCCCTGCTGACGCAGAACCGACTGAGCCATGCGACCCTGCTGGAAAGCTGCATCGCGCCCTACTTCGTGCCCAAGGGCACGCCGCTGGGCACCCAGCTGGTGAATTTCCAGAAGGAGAAGCGCCGCCTCGGCCTGGTGGTCGACGAGTACGGCGACGTGCAGGGCGTTGTGACCCTGGAAGACCTGCTGGACGAGATCATCGGCGACTTCAGCCACATCGAAGGCGAGGAGAACCCGGACATCCATCCCCAGGAGGATGGCTCGCGCATCATCGACGGCACGGCGAGCATCCGCGAGATCAACAAGGCGCTCGGCTGGCACCTGCCCAGCGAGGGCCCGAAGACCCTCAACGGCCTGGTCACCGAGGCTCTGGAGAGCATCCCGGACAGCCCGGTATGCCTGAAGATCGGCCCCTACCGCCTGGAAATCCTCGAGGCCAGCGAGAACCGCGTACTGCGCGTACGCGCCTGGCAGTAGCGGAAAGTCGTAGGCAGCGGCGGTTGCCGGCGCTTTTCGCCGCTTCCTATAATCGCCGCACCGCTTACCCAGCCTCCCGCCAGCCGATCCGCTACCCGCGGCCTTCGCGCCAGCACCTCGGGACCCTGCGCACGCTTCATCCCACCGTTCGCAGCCTGCATGCCTTTCCCGCCTATCCGGCAGCATTCCCCCGCCGTTTTCCGCTCCTGCGCGAGCGACAGTCCGGGAATTCCAGATGACCAGCTCCACCTACGACAGCCAGCTCGAAACACCCGCCACGCCGACCAACTCGCCGGCGCGGGTAGCCACCGCCAGCTTCATCGGCACCGCCATCGAGTTCTACGACTTCTACGTCTACGCCACCGCCGCCGCCCTGGTGATCGGTCCGGTGTTCTTCCCGCAGGGCTCGGGCACCGCGCAGATGCTCGCCTCGTTCATCACCTTCGGCATCGCCTTCCTCGCCCGCCCGCTGGGCTCGGTGCTGTTCGGCCATTTCGGCGACCGCATCGGGCGCAAGTCGACGCTGGTCGCCTCGCTGCTGTTGATGGGCGTATCCACCACCCTGATCGGCGTACTGCCGGGCTACGACAGCATCGGCTTCTGGGCGCCGCTGCTGCTCTGCGTGCTGCGCTTCGGCCAGGGGCTGGGACTGGGCGGCGAATGGGGCGGTGCGGCACTGCTGGCCACCGAGAACGCGCCGCCGGGCAAGCGAGCCTGGTTCGGCATGTTCCCCCAGCTCGGCCCGTCGATCGGCTTCCTCGCCGCCAACGGCCTGTTCCTCGGCCTGGCCATGGTCCTCGACGACCAGCAGTTCCGCGACTGGGGCTGGCGCATTCCGTTCCTGCTCAGCGCCGCGCTGGTAGTGGTCGGCCTGTACGTGCGCCTGAAACTGGAGGAGTCGCCGGTGTTCGCCGAGGCAGCTGCGCGCGAGAAACGCACCAAGCTGCCGCTGGTGGAAACCTTCGCCCACTACTGGCTGCCGGTGACCCTTGGCGCCCTGGCGATGGTGGTGTGCTACGCGCTGTTCTACATCTCCACGGTGTTCTCGCTCAGCCACGGCACCAGCGTGCTCGGCTACAGCCGCGAGAGCCTCCTCGGCATGCTGTGCTTCGCCGTGCTGTTCATGGCCCTGGCCACGCCGATCTCGGCCTGGCTCAGCGACCGCTACGGACGCAAGCCGGTGCTGCTGTTCGGCTGCACGCTGGCGATTCTCTCCGGCTTCACCATGCAGCCGCTGCTGAGCCACGGCACACCGGAGGCGGTGGCGCTGTTCCTGGCCATCGAGCTGTTCCTCATGGGCTTCACCTTCGCCCCCATGGGCGCGCTGCTGCCGGAGCTGTTCCCCACCCGCGTGCGCTACACCGGCGCCTCGGCGGCCTACAACCTGGGCGGCATCATCGGCGCCTCGGCGGCGCCCTTCTTCGCCCAGAAGCTGGTGACCCTGGGTGGCCTGGGTTATGTCGGCGGTTACGTGTCGGTGGCGGCGGCGCTGAGCCTCGGCGCCGTGCTGTTCATTCGCGAGACCCGCGATCAGTCACTCAGCGAGATTCGCTGAGGCGCTCGGCCAACTGCTCGGCCCAGACGCGATAGCCCAGGGCCGAGGGGTGGTAGCCGTCGCGCGCCAGATAGTCAGGGCTGAAACGCAACGCCACCGGCGCATAGGTGGCGCGCTCCTCGGCACTGACTTGTCGCAGCTCGGCATCGAGCAGCGCGGCGCGCCGCCCGAGCAGCTGGCGCAACAGCCAGGGCAAGGCACTGAAATGCTGGATCGGCGGCACGCCGGTGAACACCACCCGCTCGCCTCGCGCGCTCAGGGCACGACTGAGCGCGCGCAACGACTGCTGCCAACGCGTCAGTGAACTGAGATGGGTGGTGTCGTTGACGCCGAACACCAGCAGCACCAGGTCCGCCGGTTCGCTCAAAGCCAGTGGTAGCAGCCGCTCGCAGGCCTCACCCGCGGTGATGCCGTTCTCGCCGCAGGCGCGCCAGGCTACCGGTCGCCCGAGGCGCGCAGCCAGCGCCTGGGCCAGCTGGCCGGCCAGAGCAGCCTCCTGGGCCTCGACGCCGACGCCGGCCACCGTCGATTCACCGATCAGCAGCAGACGCAGCGGCTCACCCGCCCACTCGACACCGGCCAGGCCACTCTGCGCGCCCGCCGCCTCCGGCAGGCGCAGCGCCGTGCGCCGGGTCCACAAGGCCTGCGGCAGGGCAATCGGCGCCAGGGCCAGCAGCAGCCCCCACCACAGCCCCGCGCGCAGACGGCTCACAGCTCGACCTGGACCGCCTCGGACGCACGCACGGCCTTGGCGCGTGCCGCCTCGATGCTCTCGTCGCGGGCCAGGGTCACACCCATGCGCCGCTGGCCGCTGACCTCCGGCTTACCGAACAGACGCAGCGCGGTGTCCGCCTCGGCCAGGGCTGCACCGAGGTTGGCGAAGGCCACCTGGCGCGACTCGCCCTCGACCAGGATTACCGAGGAGGCGGACGGGCCGAACTGGCGGATAGTCGGGATCGGCAGGCCGAGGATCGCCCGCGCGTGCAGGGCAAACTCGGACAGGTCCTGGGAGATCAGGGTGACCAGGCCGGTGTCGTGCGGACGCGGAGATACTTCGCTGAACCACACCTGATCGCCCTTGATGAACAGCTCCACGCCGAACAGGCCACGGCCGCCGAGGGCCTCGGTCACCGCCAAGGCAACGCGCTCGGACTCGGCCAGAGCCTTGGCGCTCATCGCCTGCGGCTGCCAGGACTCGTGGTAGTCGCCCTTGACCTGGCGGTGGCCGACCGGCGCGCAGAACGAGGTGCCGCCGATGTGGCGCACGGTGAGCAGGGTGATCTCGTAGTCGAAGTCGATGAATCCCTCGACGATCACCCGGCCCTTGCCGGCGCGGCCGCCTTCCTGGGCGTAATCCCAGGAAGCCTGCAGGTCGGCGTCGCTCTTCAGCACGCTCTGGCCCTTGCCGGAGGAGCTCATGATCGGCTTGACCACGCAGGGATAGCCGACCGATTTCACCGCCTCGGCATAGGCATCAAAGGTATCGGCGAAGTGGTAGGGCGAGGTCGGCAGGCCCAGCTCTTCGGCGGCCAGGCGACGGATGCCCTCGCGGTTCATGGTCAGCTTGGCGGCGCGCGCGGTGGGTACCACGGTGAAGCCTTCGGCTTCCAGCTCGACCAGGGTATCGGTGGCGATGGCCTCGATCTCCGGCACGATGTAGTGCGGCTTCTCCGCCTCGATCACCGCACGCAGGGCGGCACCGTCGAGCATGCTGATCACGTGGCTGCGGTGCGCCACCTGCATGGCCGGGGCGTCGGCGTAGCGGTCGACGGCGATCACCTCGCAGCCCAGGCGTTGCAGCTCGATCACCACTTCCTTGCCCAGCTCGCCGGAGCCACAGAGCAGGACGCGGGTCGCGGTGGGCGACAAGGGGGTACCGATACGGGGCATGCGGATGTCCTCGGAAAAGGGAGAAAAGGAATTCAGGGGCGTGCAGGCTGCTGCAGGAACTGCCCGGCGGCGCGGGTGCGCTCGATGCAGTGCTGCAGCACTTCGCGGCGTTCGTCGTTGCTCATGCGGCCCCAGCGGGTGATCTCGTCCGCCGTGCGCTGACAACCGATGCAGATATCGTGATCGTCCAGCGCGCAGACACTCACGCAGGGCGACTTGACCGGGCGTTCGTCGCTCACGCGTCGTCCTCGACCAGGTCGCGGGCGTAGCGCTGGGCGTTGTGCACGTAGTGGGCGGCGCTGCCTTCGAGCATCTTTTTCTGCTGCTCGGTGAGCTCGCGCACCACCTTGCCCGGGCTGCCCATCACCAGGCTGCCGTCAGGAATCACCTTGCCCTCGGGGATCAGGCTATTGGCGCCGATGATGCAGTACTTGCCGATCTTGGCGCCGTTGAGGATCACCGCGTTGATGCCGATCAGGCTGTAATCGTCCACGCTACAGCCGTGCATCATCACGTTGTGGCCGACGGTGACGCCCTTGCCGAGGGTCAGCGGGAAGCCCATGTCGGTGTGCATCACAGTGCCGTCCTGCACGTTGCTGTTCTCGCCGATATGGATCAGTTCGTTGTCGCCACGCAGCACGGCGCCGAACCAGACGTTGGCGCCCTGCTCCAGGCGCACCTTGCCGATCACGGCTGCGGTCGGGGCAATCCAGCTTTCGGGATGGGCGTCGACACGGGCATCGCCCAGGCGGTATTTCATCGGGAATTTCCTCTCAGACCTTGATGACCCGGACCGAGGGCTGCGGTGGCCGCTCCAGGTCGATACCGGCGTCGAACGCCAGATTGACCAGTTCGACGATCATCACCGCCGTCAGGCCCCAGATCTTGTAGTTGTCGTAGTGGTAGCAGGGCACGTACCAGCTGCGCCCCTCGTAATCGATGCGGTGGGTGACCTCGCGCGGGCTGTCGAGGAAGAAACGCAACGGCACGGAGAACACCGCGGCGATCTCGTCGTCATTGGGCCGGTACTCGACGTAGTCCGGCACCACACCGACCCAAGGCGTGACCTGGATGCCGAAGCGCGACACCAGCGGACTCAGCGGGCCAACCAGCTCTACCAGGCCGGGCGGCAGGCCCACCTCTTCCTCCGCCTCGCGCAGGGCGGTGAAGGCCAGGTCGGGGTCGGTGGCATCGCGACGCCCACCGGGGAAGGCCACCTCGCCGCCGTGGGTGGACAGGCCGCTGGCGCGCAGGGTCAGCACCAGTTCCGGCTCGTCACTGCGGGTCAGCGGCACCAGCACGGCCGCCTCGGGGTGGCGCTGGTCGGTCTCCAGGATGCGCGGGCTGTGGCCGCGCACACGCTGCAGGAGCTCGTCGAGCATGATTGTTCTCGGTCCTTTTCTTCTGCCTGGCATCATGGCACGAAGGCGCTGCCCGCCCAAGACCCGCAGATCGTCGGCCGGCTTGCCGCCATCCCGACACAGCGCCAAGATGGGCGACGATCCAGGAGAAATCAGCATGAAGTTCTGCAGCCAGTGCGGCAGCCCGGTGGAGCAGCGCATTCCCCAGGGTGACAACCGTCTGCGCTTCGTCTGCCCGCAGTGCCAGACCATCCACTACCAGAACCCGCGCATCGTCGCCGGCTGCCTGCCGGTATGGGGCGAGCAGGTGCTGCTGTGCCGCCGCGCCATAGAGCCGCGCCGCGGCTACTGGACGCTGCCGGCCGGCTTCATGGAGAACGGCGAGACCATGGCCGAGGCGGCCATGCGCGAGACCGACGAGGAAGCTTGTGCGCGGGTGCGCGACCTGCATCTCTACACCCTGTTCGACCTGCCGCACATCAGCCAGCTCTATGTGTTCTTCCGCGCCGAACTGGTCGACCTGGACTTCTGCGCCGGAGATGAAAGCCTGGAGGTAAAGCTGTTCCACGAGCATGAGGTGCCGTGGCAGGAACTGGCCTTCCCGACCGTGGGTCGTACCCTGAAGTGCTACTTCGCCGACCGCCGCGACCAGCACTATCCGATCCGCAACGAAGGCATGGCCGCGCTGCGCCCAGGCGACTGACGGCGTCTATAGTCCTTCCTGCATCTTCAGATCGACCTACCGGGAGGGACTCATGGACACCAGCAAGCACAACTTCAGCGGCCTGTTCAAACAGCTCGGCCTGCCCAACGACAAGGCCGATATCGAGACTTTCCTGCGCGAACACCGCCTGGCCGAAGGTCAGGCCCTGCCCAAGGCGGCCTTCTGGAACAAGGCCCAGTCGCAGTTCCTCACCGAGGCCCTGGCCAACGACTCGGACTGGGCGGAGGTAGTCGACGAACTGGCCGTACTGCTGTCGCCCTGAGTCAGAGCGCCAGGGGCAGACGCAGCAGGCTGGCGGCGATCTGCGGATCGTCCGCATCGGTGACCAGCAGCAGGCTGCCGTCTTCCGCCAGGGCGATTCCCTCCACCTTCCACTCCCCGTCCAGCTGCGCCACCCGCCGCACCTCGCCGTCACGCTCGACGAGGCCGATCAGCGTGCCCAGGCAGGCGCCATCGTTGTAACTGTCCGCCGTGTTCTCGGCCACCGCGCTGAACAGCCAGCGGCCATCCGCCAGCGCCGCGCCATCGGTGAAGCCCAGGGCCACGCCGTCCAGTTCGCCCAGCTCGAGCGGCTGGATGGATTGCGGTGCGGGGGCCACGCGCTCACCCAACAGCCAGCCGCGCAGCTCGCCCCAGTCATAGCGCACGGAGGCATTCGTCGCCTGGCCCTGGTTGCCACGCTGCAGCAGGAGGAATTCCTCACCGAGGAGGAAGCCGCCCTCGATATTCAACTCCGTGAAATGCGCGTGCAGCGGCCGATACAGTGGGGCCAGATCGATCAGCCGCGGCTGGCCGCCCTCCTCCAGCCCCAGCAGCACACCACGCTGGCGTCCCTCCGTGGAACCGGAGCCCAAAGCCAGCAAGGCCCCCGTCACGAACTCCGGCATGGCCGGCAGCAGCGCCAGTACTTCGAGATCCGGCTTGGCCGCCTTGCGCGCCTTCTTCTCCACGGGCAGCTCGCCATCGAACAGGCGCAGCAGGCTGCCGCCGTGCGGATCGTCGAGACTGAAGCGGCCCAGGTGCAACTCGTCGTCGGCGACCACGAACAGGCTGCGACCCACACGCACCAGGGCACTGGCCGCACTCAGATGATCACCCTGCACCCCAGTGGGCAGACGCAGGTGACGCAGCAGCTCGGGTTGGGACATCGCCGACTCCATGGGCAGATTGTGCTTCGTCGCCGATCCTAACTAGCACACCATCCGACTGGCGAGGATTGAACATCATCGGCGGCATAGGCAGACTCTCGCGCTATAACAACCTGATCCATCAGGGCCAACACTGATACACCCCCGGAACATCGCAATGCGCTGGCTGCTCGCCCTACTCTGCATCACCCTCACCGGCCTGTCCCAGGCCACCCCGGCCCCCACACCTAGTGGCAAGTCGGTGGACAAGGTGTTGGTCCTCAAATCCGAACGCAAACTGCACCTGATGGGGCGCGGCGAGGTACTCAAGTCCTACCGCATCTCGCTGGGCAAGATCCCCACCGGCGCCAAGGTGCGCGAGGGCGACCTGCGTACGCCGGAAGGCTTCTACTGGATCGACTGGCGCAAGACCAGCGACAAGTACAACCTGTCCATGCACATCTCCTACCCCAACGCCCGCGACGCCGCCAATGCGCGCACCAAGGGCGTTTCCGCCGGCGGCATGATCATGATCCACGGCACGCCGCTGGACGATGAGTACCCCGAGTGGTTCTTCAACACCCTGGACTGGACCGAGGGCTGCATCGCCATGCGTAACGCCGACATGCGCGAAGTCTGGAGCATGGTGCAGGACGGCACGCTGATCGAGATCCGCCCCTGACGATTGGCTGCGCAAGAAACGAACAAGGCGCCTGCGGGCGCCTTTTTCATGCGCGGGATTTGCCGGGAGATAATTTGCGCGATAAATTATTGTGCAAATATTGATCAGAGGAACCCGCCATGAAAGCCCCCCAGTCCTGCGCGGCCCTGCAACTGGACAACCAGTTGTGCTTCGCCCTGCACTCCACCTCGCTGCTGATGACCAAGGCCTACAAACCCATGCTGCAGAGCATCGGTCTGACCTATCCGCAATACCTGGCCATGCTGGTGCTGTGGGAAGGCGACGGCATCACCGTGGGCGACATCAGCGCGCGCCTGCTCACCGACCCGGGCTCGCTGACGCCCCTGCTCAAGCGCCTGGAGGCCGAGGGCATGCTCACCCGCACCCGCAGCAGCGCCGACGAGCGCGTGGTGGAGCTGCGCCTGACCGACAAGGGCCGCAGCCTACAGCAAGAGGCCGAGCGCTTCCCCGCGTGCATTCTCGAAGCCAGCGGCATGACCCTGGAGCAGATTGGCGCCCTCAAGGACCAGATAGTCGCCCTGCGTAGCGAGTTGCAGAAGTCCGTCTGACCCCCGCCGCCGCCCGCTCGGGCGGCGCCTGCCACACCTCGCCGCCCCGCTTATTTCCAATCGATCGAATTCTCAGAGCCAATTCATCTAACAATTAACTTGCGCGCAAAATTAAATCGCACTAGATTCTGCATCACGCACCTACTTAGCGCGCAAAACTTTAGACAGCAAACATAATTGGAGACACCGTCATGCAAACCATCAAAGCTCTCTACACCGCTACCGCTACCGCCACCGGAGGCCGCGACGGCCGTGCCGTTTCCTCCGACGGTTTCCTCGACGTCAAGCTGACCACCCCGCGTGAACTGGGCGGCGCCGGCGGTGAAGCCACCAACCCCGAGCAACTGTTCGCCGCCGGCTACTCGGCCTGCTTCATCGGCGCCCTGAAGTTCGTCGCCAGCCAGAAGAAACAAGCCTTTCCGGCTGACGCTTCGATCACCGGCAAGGTCGGCATCGGCCAGATCCCCGGCGGCTTCGGTCTGGAAGTGGAGCTGAACATCAGCCTGCCGGGCATCGAACGCGCCACCGCCGAAGAACTGATCGCAGCAGCCCACCAGGTCTGCCCTTACTCCAACGCCACCCGCGGCAACATCGACGTCCGCCTGGTACTGGTCTGAGCCACGCACTCAATAGGAGAACAGCCATGAACATTCGTCATATCGCCAGCAGCAGCCTCGCCGTACTCGCCCTCGCCGCCAGCTCGCTGACCTTCGCCGCGCAACCGGCAACCGAATACCGCTACGGCCAGGCACTGGATGTCGAGGAAGTGATCAGCCTGCAGGAAGCCGATGCGCGCTACTGCGAAGTGGTCGAGGCGCGCATGGTCTACCGCGATTCCGCCGGTGCCGTGCAAGCCGTGACCTACCTCAAGCAAGCCGACAACTGCCACAACCAGGGCTGAGGCCCTGGTTCACCCAGCCAATTCGATTCGCCAGGAGAACGACCATGAACATCAAGCAACTCGTAGGAAGCGGCCTGCTCACCCTGGCCATCACCCAAGCCTTCGCCGCCGGCAGCCCCGGCGTGGAACACAACACCCAGGCCTTCCTCCAGGCCCTGGAAGCCGGTGGCGGCAAGCCACTGGAAGCCCTCAGCCCGAAAGACGCCCGTGCCGTGCTGGTCGGCGCCCAGGCCTCGGTCAAGGTCGACCTGTCCGGCGTGAGCGTGTCGGAGAAGACCATCCAGGCTGGCGGCCAGTCGATCCCGCTGACCATCGTTCGCCCCGAAGGCGTGAAGGGTGAGCTGCCGGTATTCATGTTCTTCCACGGTGGCGGCTGGGTGCTCGGCGACTACCCGACCCATGCCCGTCTGATCCGCGACCTAGTGGTTAACTCCGGCGCGGTAGCCGTCTACGTCGGCTACACCCCGTCGCCGGAAGCCAAGTACCCGACCGCCATCGACCAGGCCTACGCCGCGACCAAGTGGGTCGGTGAGCA
>NZ_JAQSUW010000008.1 GCF_028649395.1 Pseudomonas sp. Gutcm_11s
AGCGTGCAGAGCAATGACGAGTTCGGCGAGCTGGCCGGCTCCTTCAACCAGTTCGTCGAGCGTATCCACGGCTCGATTCGCGAGGTGTCCTCGGCCACCGGCCAGCTCAACGAAGTGGCCAAGCTGGTGGTCAGCGCCTCCAACTCGTCGATGGCCAACTCGGATGAGCAGGCCACCCGTACCAACAGCGTGGCCGCCGCGATCAACGAACTCGGCGCCGCCGCCCAGGAGATCGCGCGCAACGCCGCCGATGCCTCGCACCAGGCCTCCGATGCCCGCGAGCTGGCGGAAGAAGGCAGCCAGGTTCTGCAGAAGACCATCTCGGCGATGAACGAGCTGTCGGAGAAGATCAGTGCCTCCAGCTCCAACATCGAGGCGCTGAACAGCAAGACGGTCAACATCGGCCAGATCCTCGAGGTGATCAAGAGCATCTCCGAGCAGACCAACCTGCTGGCGCTCAACGCGGCCATCGAGGCGGCCCGCGCCGGCGAGGCCGGACGCGGCTTCGCCGTGGTGGCGGACGAGGTGCGCAACCTGGCCCACCGCACCCAGGAGTCGGCGCAGGAAATCCAGAAGATGATCGAGGAGCTGCAGGTGGATGCCCGCGAATCGGTCACTACCATGACCGAGAGCCAGCGCTACAGCGAACAGAGCGTGGAGATCGCCAACAAGGCCGGCGAGCGCCTGGGCAGCGTGACCCTGCGCATCGGCGAGATCGACGGCATGAACCAGTCGGTGGCCACCGCCACCGAGGAGCAGACCGCCGTGGTCGAGGCGCTGAACATGGACATCACCGAGATCAACACCCTCAACCAGGAAGGCGTGGAAAACCTGCAGGCGACCCTGCGCGCCTGTGGCGACCTGGAGCAACAGGCCGCGCGCCTGCAGCAGCTGGTCGGCAGCTTCCGCATCTGAGTACGCCAGGCTCGGCCGGGCCAAAGCCCGGCCGGCAGCACCTTGGCTACCTTCTAGCGTGCACGCTTATCACCGTGCGAGCAGAGAGTGTTTGACATAACGGACTGGCTGTTTGACATAATTGACATCCAATTCCAAAGTCCGGCCCGCCGCAGGCGCTCGCCGGACAACTATCAGCGTTAGCGGGGACAAGATGATCGAGGTAACCGAGGTTTCCATTGCCGAGCTGCGCGCCGCGCTCGAATCCGGTCGCACCACGGCGGTAGAGCTGGTCAAGGCCTACCTGGCGAGGATCGATGCCTACGACGGCCCGAACACGTCCACCAAGCTCAACGCCGTGGTGGTGCGTAATCCCGAGGCGCTGGCCGAGGCCGAGGCTTCCGATGCCCGCCGCGCCCGTGGCGAGACCCTCGGCCCGCTGGACGGCATCCCCTACACCGCCAAGGACAGCTACCTGGTCAAGGGCCTCACCGCCGCCTCCGGCAGCCCGGCCTTCAAGGACCTGGTCGCCCAGCGCGACGCCTTCACCATCGAGCGCCTGCGCGCCGGTGGCGCCATCTGCCTGGGCAAGACCAACATGCCGCCCATGGCCAACGGCGGCATGCAGCGCGGTGTCTACGGCCGTGCCGAGAGCCCGTACAACGCCAGCTATCTGACCGCGCCGTTCGCCTCCGGCTCGTCCAACGGCGCCGGCACTGCCACTGCCGCCAGCTTCTCCGCCTTCGGCCTGGCCGAGGAAACCTGGTCCAGCGGTCGTGGCCCGGCCTCGAACAACGGCCTGTGCGCCTACACCCCGTCGCGTGGGGTGATCTCGGTGCGCGGCAACTGGCCGCTGACCCCGACCATGGATGTGGTGGTGCCCTACGCGCGGACCATGGCCGACCTGCTGGAAGTGCTCGAAGTGGTGGTTGCCGAGGACCCGGACAAACGTGGCGACCTGTGGCGCCTGCAGCCCTGGGTACCGATCCCGGCGGTCGCGGAAGTGCGCCCGGCCAGTTACCTGGCCCTGGCCAGCGGCGCGGCCGCGCTCAAGGGCAAGCGCTTGGGCGTGCCGCGCATGTTCATCAACAAGGACGAACTGGCTGGTACCAGCGAGAAGCCCGGCATCGGTGGCCCGACCGGCCAGCGCATCAATACCCGCGCCGCGGTGATCGACCTCTGGGAGGCCTCGCGCAAGGCCCTGGAAGCGGCTGGCGCCGAAGTGGTCGAGGTCGAGTTCCCGCTGGTGTCCAACTGCGAGGGCGACCGTCCGGGCGCCTCCACCGTGTTCAACCGTGGCATCGTCAGCCCGGAATTCCTGCATGACGAGCTGTGGGAGCTGTCCGGCTGGGCCTTCGACGACTTCCTCCGTGCCAATGGCGACCCCAAGCTGAACCAGCTGGCTGATGTCGATGGCCCGCAGATCTTCCCGCACGACCCGGGCACTTTGCCGAACCGCGAGGACGACCTTGCCGCGGGCATGGACGAGTACGTCAACATGGCCAAGCGCGGCATCAAGGCCTGGGACCAGATCGCTACCGTGCCCGACGGCCTGCGTGGCCTGGAAAAGACTCGCAAGCTCGACCTCGAGGACTGGATGGACCAGCAGGGCCTCGACGCCGTGCTGTTCCCCACCGTCGCTGACGTTGGCCCGGCCGATGCCGATGTGAATCTGCAGTCCGCCGACATCGCCTGGAGCAACGGTATCTGGGTGGCCAACGGCAACCTCGCCATCCGCCACCTGGGCGTGCCCACCGTCACCGTGCCGATGGGCGTGATGGCCGACATCGGCATGCCGGTGGGCCTGACCTTCGCCGGCCGTGCCTACGACGACGCCAAGCTGCTGAGCCTGGCGGCGGGCTACGAGGCCACCGGCAGCAAGCGCCTGGTGCCGCCGCGCACGCCGCCGCTGGCACGCGGCTGATCACGCGGGGAGGGCGCCTCGCCGCTGATCTCAGGCATGGCGAGGCGTCGCTGGCGCATGGGTTGCTGAAGCATGGATAGCCTGCTGCTGATCGTGGTGCTGGGTGCCGCGCTGGCGGGCTTCGTCCAGGGGCTGTCCGGTTCCAACTTCGGCCTGGTGGCCATGGCCGTCTGGGCCTGGGCGCTGGAGCCGACGTTGACCGGGCCGCTGGTGGTGTGCGGTTCGCTGACCGGGCAACTGCTGGCCGCCGGCGCGCTGCGGCGCATCTTCACTGCGCGGCATCTGCTGCCCATGGTCGCTGGCGGCCTGCTCGGCGCGCCGCTTGGCGTGCTGTTGCTGCATCAGGTCGACCCCACGCTGTTCCGCTTCGGCGTAGGTCTGCTGCTGGCCATCTGGTGCCCGCTCATGCTGCTGTCCGCCGAGCTGCCGCGCATCAGTCGCGGTGGTCCTGCGGCCGATGCGGGCGTCGGTGTGCTGGGCGGCATCATGGGTGGTCTCGGCGGGCTGACCGGTCCGGCGCCGGCGCTGTGGGCCACGCTCAAGGGTTGGGACCGTGATACCCAGCGTGCGGTGATCCAGGGCTTCAACCTGGCGCTGCAGGCGCTGGTGATGGTCACCTACCTGGTGTCCGGCACCATCACCCACGAAGCGCTCGGACTGTTCCCCGTAGTGATCGCCGCGACCCTGATTCCCACCCTGCTTGGCGTGCGCCTGTACCACCGCATCAGCGACCAGGCGTTCCGCCGTGTGGTGCTCGGCCTGCTGGCGATTTCCGGGCTGATCCTCGTCCTGCTGTCGTTGCCGCAGCTGCTCTAGGCAGCGCCATTGCTGGCTTGCAGGTGCCTGCGACCACCTGCCACTGCGACGGACCGGGTGGGCTGCTCTAGGCTCTGTGCACCTGGCCGCCGATGGTCGGCGCCACAGAATGCTCCAGGAGGTTCGATGAGCCGTTCAATCATCGAGGCGCAGCGCCTGCTGCAGGCGCGCATGGATGCTTTCACCGCTCTCAAGTCGTTCCTGCAGGAACATGGGCCTATCGACAACGCGGCCAAGCAGGCCGAGCTGGATCGCCTGCGCCGCCGCGCAGAGGCGGCGGTCCAGGCCTTCGAGGAGTCGTCCGCCGCCTAACGCTCGGCCCCGTCTGCCACGTTGCTCAGGTAGGCCCGGCGGATGCGCTCCACTTCACCGCTCTCCATCATCCTGCGCAGCGTCGCGTTCAGCGCCGGCAAGCGCTCGGCGTGGCGCTCCTGCAGCTTGATCACCAGCGGTGCCTCGCTGAGCTGGGCGCTGCGGGTGAAGCGCGCCGGATCGAGCTGGCGGGCGCTGAGCAGGTTGACGAACACGTCGTCGACCATGGCAATCGCGTCCACCCGTTCCCGCAATAGCAGGTCGAGTAGCACGGCGTCGTCCGAGGTCTCCACTTCCTTCAGGCGACCGCTGGCCATGGCCTCGCCGAGCAGCGGGTAGCTGTAGCCGCGCACGGTGCCGATGCGCAGCCCGTGCAGCCGCTCCAGCGGTTGCTGGCGCTCGGGATGTTCGGCGCGGAAGTAGAGGTACTCGCGCACCGTGAGGTAGGGCTGCGAGTAGACGAAGCGCTGGTCCGCCTGCGGGCCATTCCACAGCGGCGAGTCGGCGTAGTTGAGATCGAGGCTGCCGTTGTCCAGCAGCAGGTTGAGGCGGCGGGTGGGGTAGAACAGGAACTCCAGCTGCAGGTCGTTCTGCCTGGCCACCTGGCTGGCGATGTCGACGGCGATGCCACGGGCGTTGCCCTGGGCATCCTCGTAGCTGAAGGGCGGCCATAGCGTGCCGCCACTGCGCAGTGATTGCGCGTTACCTGCCGTACACCAGCACCCCAGCAACAGAGCGCAGCCATACAGCCAGCTGCGAAGTGTCATGACCATCTCGATCTTCCTGAAAAGCGGTCTCCAGTCTGGCGCATCGGTGTGGCAACGCGATGACCATCGGACATGAGCCTGCACTCGGATCGACGTGGCCGAAAGGCGAGCCCAGCAGGCTGTTGGCAGCCTGGAAAGGGCCGTTCCAGAACGAAATGGTGTTACGCGGCCTGGACTTTTTCCTTGCTGGCGCGGATGTCGAAGGCGCCGCCGGTGAAGGCGCCGTCCACCGTCACCTTGCCCTTGCCGGGCAGCAGCGGGAACACCAGTTCGGCGAAGCGATAGGCCTCTTCCAGGTGCGGGTAGCCGGACAGCACGAAGCTGTCGACGCCCAGCTCGGCGTACTCCAGCAGGCGAGCGGCCACGGTCTCGGGATCACCGACCAGGGCGGTACCGGCGCCGCCGCGCACCAGGCCGACGCCGGCCCACAGGTTGGGTGCGACTTCCAGCTTGTTGCGGTCGCCGCCATGCAGCTCGGCCATGCGCCGCTGGCCGACCGAATCCATCTTCGCGTAGTTGGCCTGGGCGGCGGCGATGGTGGCGTCGTCGAGGTGGCTGATCAGCTCATCGGCGGCGGCCCAGGCGGCCTCGTTGGTCTCGCGCACGATCACGTGCAGACGCACGCCGAAGCGCACGGTGCGGCCATGCTTGGCGGCGCGCTCGCGCACGTCGGCGATCTTCTCGGCGACGGCGGCGGGCGGTTCGCCCCAGGTCAGATAGGCGTCCACGTGCTTGGCCGCCAGTTCGTGGGCAGCAGGGGAGGAACCACCGAAGTACAGAGGCGGGTAGGGCTGCTGCACCGGCGGGAAGAAGTTCTGCGCGCCCTCGACCTTGAGGTGCTTGCCCTCGAAGTCGACGGTCTCGCCCTGCAGCAGGCGGCGCCAGATGGTGAGGAACTCGTCGGAGGCCTCGTAGCGCTCGTCATGCTTGAGGAATACGCCATCGGCGGCCAGTTCGGTGGCATCGCCGCCGGGCACCACGTTGAGCAGCAGGCGGCCATTGCTGGCCTGGTCCAGGCTGGCGGCCTGGCGCGCCGACGCAGTGGGGTTGCCCAGCGAGGTGCGCAAGGCCACCAGCAGCTTGATGCGCTGAGTGACCGGCACCAGGCTGGCGGCGGTCACCCAGGGATCCAGGCAGCTGGCGCCGGTGGGAATCAGCAGGCCGTCGTAACCGAGCTGGTCGGCGGCCACGGCGATCTGCCGCATGTAGGCGTTGGTCGCCGGCCGGCCGCTGGCCGAGTGGCCCAGGTAGCGGGTGTCGCCGGAGGTCGGCAGGAACCAGAAGATATCCAGACTCATTGTGTTGTCCTCGTTGCCATCGTCGATAGAAGGGGCGAAGTGCCCCGTAGGTGCACGCGTGGCATTGCTTGTTGTCGGTGTACTAGGCGGCGCGGTTCAGGCCGCCGCCGTCACGCTCTGTTGTTGGTCCAGGTTGGTGAGCAGCTCGATCATCGCCCTGGCCGCTGGCGACAGGCGGAAGCCGGTGCGGGTGACGATGCCGCAGCGCGCGCTGAGGCTGTCCACGTTGGTGGGCAGGTTGCGCAGGTACAGCTGCACCAGTTCGCCGCGCGCCAGCGGCTCGCTCAGGGCTTCGTGGGTGGCCACGCCAACGGCGTCGCTGCGGCGCACCAGCTCTTCCAGCAGGGGGAAGTGCTCGCACTCCAGCTGCGGATCGAAGCTGGTCTTGCCGCTCAGGTTGGCGAGCATCTTGCGCACGCCCATGGGGATGCGCGTGGCGGCCAGCGGGTAGTCGAACAGGTCGTTGGTCGACAGGCTCTCCTTGGCCAGCAGCGGGTGCCCGGGGCGGCAGAAGAACAGGCCGGGGCGCGGGCGCAGGGCCTGGGTCTGTACGCTGGGGTCGGATTCGAAGTGGCGGATGTCGGCGATGAAGAACTCGATCTCGTCGCGGCCCAGGCTGCGGCTCAGGCTCTCCCAGTTGTTCACCTCGAAGCGTGCGCGGATGCGCGGGTAGCGCTGCATGAACTGCAGCAGCGCCTCGGGCACCAGGCGCGCGGCCAGGGCCGGGCCGCAGCCGAAGCGCAGCTCGCCGGCGTCGAGCTTGGTCATCTGGTTGATCTCGTGGCTCAGGTTGCTGGCGCCGCGCACCAGCGCCAGCGCGTGCTGCAGCACCACCTGGCCTTCGGGGGTGGGGCGCAGGTCCTTGCTCGCGCGGTCCACCAGTACGCAGCCCAGCTCATGCTCCAGGCCCTGGATGCTGCGGCTGAAGGCCGGCTGGGTGATGCCCATGGCATCGGCTGCGCGCACGAAGCTGCGGTGCTCGTGGAGGGCGAGGAAGTAGCGGAGTTGGCGCAGATCCATGATGCGTTCCCGGCATTGAAAATATAGGCAGAAGGCATTTGTGACTTCCGTGGTGCAGGTTTTAAATGCAGGCTCTTATTCCGTCAATCTAAGTAAATTCATAAAATTAGATCCAAAAGGAATATAGATATGGCCGAGCAACCTGGGGGGAGAACCATGCAGATGCCGATTTCGCCGCGGTCCGCGCTTCGCTGTCGCTGACCCGCTCCTGAGCCGCCGCGCCGGCTCGCCTTCACCGTCAACACCGTTTCAGTCCATCGCGCTCGCCGCGCGATGCGGCCCGCTGCTGCCCGAATTCGGCAGCGCGCCACAGCCCAAGGAATACATCGATGAGTCATGCACGAACGTCGCAAGCCAGCACGCTGCAAGCCGTGGCCCGCCCGCTGTCACTGCAGCGGCTGGCCGCCCCCGAATACGCCCTGACCCTGCTGCTGGCGCTGGGCAGCCTGGCCGCGCCAGGCCAGGCCCATGCCGAGGAGGCCGCCGCCACGCCGGAAGCCGAGCAGGAGCAGGCCCTGAGCACCGTTACCGTCACCGCCGCCCGCCGCCGCGAGGAGAACGTGCAGGACGTGCCGACGCCGATCACCACGCTGAGCGGCGCCACCCTGGAGCAGCAGAAGGTCTACAAGGTGCAGGACCTGCAGCAGGTCCTGCCAAGCGTCAACGTCGCCTACATCCATGCGCGCCAGTCCAGCGTGGCGGTGCGCGGCATCGGCAACAACCCGGCCAGCGACGGCCTGGAAGGCAGCGCCGGGATCTACCTCGACAACATCTACCTCGGCCGCCCCGGCATGGCCGTGTTCGACCTGCTCGACGTCGAGCAGCTAGAGCTGCTGCGCGGCCCGCAAGGCACCCTGTTCGGCAAGAACACCACGGCCGGGGTGATCAACATCAGCACCCGCAAGCCGACCTTCACCCCCGAGCGCAACATCGAGATCACCGGCGGCGAGCGCGGCCTGTTCCAGGGCAAGGGCACCGTCTCCGGGCCGCTGACCGAGACTCTGGCCGGGCGTCTGTCGGCCTATCGTACTCGTGACGACGGCTACATCGACAACCAGCACGACGACCGCACCTTCGTCGGCGGCGAGCGCGAGGGCGCGCGCGGCCAGCTGCTGTTCGAGCCGAACGACGACTTCAGCCTGCGCTGGATCACCGACTACAACCAAGAGAACTCCAGCAACGGCGTGTGGGCCCTGTACGGCATCACCGACCGCTTCCGCGAGCGCGCCGCGCTGATCGGCGCCAACCCGCAGTACGACGTGAAGAAGCGCGAAGTGAACATCGACGGCGTGCAGTCGGTGAACGTCTTCCAGGGCGGCACCTCGCTGGAGGCCAACTGGAACCTGGATGGCGGCTACACCTTCACCTCCATCAGCGGCTACCGCTACTGGCACTTCATCCCGCGCAACGATGCCGACCTCACCGACGTCGAGGCCTTCACCCACAGTGGCGTGGAAGTGCACGACCGGCAGTTCTCCCAGGAATTCCGCCTGGCATCGCCCACCGGCGGCAGCTTCGACTACGTGCTCGGCGCCTACCTGTTCAACCAGAACCTGGGCAACAAGACCGTGCAGGACTTCGGCCCCTACGCCGACCTGTTCCTGACCGGTGCCAACAACGGCATTTTCAACAACGTGCGTACCCAGACCAACGGCAAGATCGAGACCGACAGCTTCGCCCTGTTCGCCCAGGGCAACTGGCACCTCACCGATCGCCTCGACTTCACCGCTGGCATCCGTGGCACCTACGAGGAGAAGACCGCGCGCCTGCATCGCTTCGCCCCCGAAGGCGGCGCGGACCTGTCCGGCATCCCGCCGCTCAACGCAGCGCGCGAGCGCCAGATGGGCGCCCTCGATACCGGCGACTTCGGCCTGCACAACGCCTCGCCGTCCGGCCTGCTCAGCTTGAGCTACCGCTTCACCGACGACCTGCTCGGCTACGCCACGCTGTCCCATGGCGAGAAGTCCGGCGGGGTCAACCTGACGGCGCCGGTGTTTGGCTACGGTTCCGACTCGTTGGTGGTTGGCCCCGAACGCGCCAACGACGCCGAGCTGGGCTTCAAGAGCACGCTGAACGACGGCCGCCTGCTGTTCAACGCCAACGTCTTCTGGACTGGCATCCACGGCTACCAGGCCACCACGCTGACCACCAACGCCAGCTCGCCGACCCCGGTGTCGGTGCTGGCCAATGCCGGCAGCGTGCGTTCGCGTGGCGTGGAGTTCGAGGCCACCTACCTGCCGATCCGCGGCCTGACCCTGAACTTCAACGGCTCGTACAACGACGTCACCTACCTGAGCTTCAAGGACGCGCCGTGCCCGGGCGAGGTCAGCACGGTCAACCCGACCGCCAAGTGCGACCTGACCGGCGAGCGCGTGGTCGGCGCCTCGAAATGGATCGGCAACGTCAACGGCGAGTACGCCTGGCAACTCGACGGCGGCCTGCGCCCCTACGTCAACGCTGGCTACTCCTACCGCTCCGAGGCCGAGGGCACGCTGGATAACTCCGACCTCTCGAAGATCGACGGCTACGGCCTGCTCAACCTGGCCGCCGGTGTGCGCGCCGACCTGGGCGAGGGCGAACTGGACACCTCGATCTGGGTACGCAACGCCACCGACGAGGACTACTACCTGACCGCCTTCGCCATGACCAACGGCGCTTACACCGCCTCCGTGGGCCAGCCGCGCACCGCCGGCGTGACCCTGCGTTACGACTTCTGATCGGGCGCGAATGACCGCGCTACGAACAACCGGCTGCCGTATAGCCAAACCTCAAGGAGAAACACCATGAGCAATGCCGCACTCGCCGTACAACCCATCGTACAACTCGACATCCACCCGGTCGCCGGCCGCATCGGTGCCGAGGTGCGCAACATCAGCCTGTCCGCCGAACTGGACTCTGCCACCGTGGAGGCCATCCAGGCCGCCCTGGTGGAACACAAGGTGCTGTTCTTCCGCGCCCAGAACCATCTCGACGACCAGGCCCAGGAGGCCTTCGCCAAGCTGCTCGGCGAACCGATCGCGCACCCCACCGTGCCGGTGCGCGAAGGCACTCACTACCTGCTCGAACTGGACGGCGCCCAGGGCCAGCGCGCCAACTCCTGGCACACCGACGTGACCTTCGTCGACGCCTATCCCAAGGCCTCGATCCTGCGTTCGGTAGTGGCGGCCAAGGCCGGTGGCGACACCGTCTGGGCCAACACCGAGGCGGCCTACCAGGACCTCTCGCCGGAGCTGCGCGAGCTGGCCGACAAGCTCTGGGCGGTACACAGCAACGAGTACGACTACGCCGGCGTGCGCCCCAACGTCGAGCTGGCCAAGCTGGAGGAGTACCGCAAGGTGTTCGCCTCCACCGTCTACGAGACCGAGCACCCGCTGGTGCGCGTGCACCCGGTGAGCGGCCAGCGCAGCCTGCTGCTCGGCCACTTCGTCAAACGCATCAAGGGCCTGTCGCGCGACGACTCGCAGCGTCTGTTCGAAGTCTTCCAGGGCCACGTCACGCGTCTGGAGAACACCGTGCGCTGGCGCTGGACCGAGGGCGACGTGGCCATCTGGGACAACCGCGCGACCCAGCACTACGCCGTCGACGACTACGGCCAGCAGGACCGCATCGTGCGCCGCGTGACCCTGGCCGGCGACGTGCCGGTGAGCATCGATGGCCGTCGCAGCCAAACCACCCGCAAAGGTTGAGGAAAACTCCATGAGCAGCAACGTTACCGCCCTGCGCCAGCCCGTCGACGGCCTGCACATCCAGCCCCTGGCCGCACCGCTGGGCGCCGAGGTGCATGGCCTCGATGGCCGCATCGACCCGACGCCGGAGCAGATCCTCGCCCTCAAGCAGGCCCTGCGTGATCACCACATCCTGATCTTCAAGGGCCAGCAGCTGGAGGACGAGCAGTTCCTGCGCTTCACCTCCTGGTTCGGCTCGGTGTTCCAGCCGCATCCGGACTTCGCCGTGCTGTCCTCCGGGGCCGACGGCAAGGCGCCGGACATCGTCAAGGTGGCCAATACCGGCGACGGCGAGCTGGGCAACTTCGCCCTGCCGGCGCACACTGACCACCAGTGGACGCCGACGCCGTCGGCCGGCTCGCTGCTCTACGCCCTGGAAGTGCCGGAGCAGGGCGGCGAGACCAGCTGGACCAACCTGGCACTGGCCTATAGCGCGCTGGATGAGGACACCCGTCGCGAGATCGATGGCCTCAGGCTGATCAATTACAACCCCTTCGTGCGCATCAAGAACGGCGGCTACGGCGGTGGCGGCTTCGTCACCTACCGCACCCCGGACATCGAGCCGATCCAGGGCACCGAGCACCCGCTGGTGCGCGTGCATCCGGAGAGCGGCAAGCGCCTGCTCTACCTTAGCGTGCACACCGAGGTGGAAATCCCCGGCTACGACCCGGAGCAGGGCGCCGCGCTGATCGGCCGCCTGCGCGAGCACCTGCAGGACCCGCGCTTCTACTACACCCACAAGTGGGAAGTGGGCGACATCGTGTACTGGGACAACCAGGCCACCCTGCATGCGCGCAATGCCTTCCCGGCCACCCAGCGCCGCCGTCTGAAACGCATCAGCCTGGCCGGCAGCCGGCCGTTCTAAACCGCTGCGAATCCCCGGCCGCCTGCTGGTGGCCGGGGAGGAGGGCGGCACGCCATTCGAGAGAACACAACCCATGACTTCCCTGTACATTTCCCCCGGCGCCTGCTCGCTGGCCTCGCACATCGCCGTGCACGAGCTGGGTCTGCCAATCCAGGTCGAGAAGGTTGCCCTGCGCACGCCGGACTCGCCAATCCACGCGATCAATCCGCTGGGCCGGGTGCCGGCCCTGCAGCTGGACGACGGCACGCTGATCACCGAGAACAGCGCGATCCTGCCGTACCTGGCCGACCAGGTGCCCGGCACACCGCTGTTCGCCGCGGCCGGCACTGCCGAGCGCGCACAGATCCAGAGCTGGCTCGGCTACCTGGCGGCGGAGGTGCACACCGCCTCGTTCCGCCCGCTCAACCGCCCCGAACGCTACTCGGCGGACGAGTCTGCGCACCCGGGCATCCGCGCCCAGGCCGTGCAGCAGCTGTACAAGGCCTTCGAACACATCGACACGCACCTGCAGGATCGCCAGTGGCTGGTCGGTGAGCGCTTCACCCTGGCCGACGTCTACCTCGGCGTGTTCGCCAGCTGGCTACTGCGCATCGGCAAGCCGTTCGACCAGCTCACTGCCGTGGCGCGCGTGGGCGAGCAATGGGCAGCACGTCCGGGCGTGCAGCAGGCGCTGCGGGCCGAAGGCCTGCTCTGAGGCGCGTGTGAGCGAGGTGCATACCATCGCCACCTGGGCCCAGGCCGTGAGCCGGGCCCTGGATGCCGAAGGCTTCGCCAGCACCGACTTGCTGCGCGAGGCCGGCATCGATCCAGCCTGGCTCGCCGATGGCGAGCGGCGCATACCGGTGGCGATGATGAGCCGCCTGTGGCGTGCCGCGCGGCGGGTCAGCGGCGATGACTGCTTCGGCCTGCGCGTGGCGCGGCACTGTTTCCCTACCGACTTCCACGGTCTGCTGTTCGCCATCCAGAGCAGCGTGACCATCGCCGAGGCATTGCAGCGCGTGGTGCGCTATTCGGCAGTAGTAACCACCTCGGCCAATCTCGAACTGATCGAGCAGGGCAGCCGCTACCGGCTGTTCTACCGGCCCATGCCCGGCGTGCAGGCAGAGCAGATCGCCACCGAGGCGCTGATCGCCTGCGCGGTGCGCCTGACCCGGCAAAGCTGGGCGGAGATGGAGTTCATCACCGCGGTGGAGCTGGCCCGTCCTCGCCCGGCCGACGTACGCCCCTGGGAGAACCTGCTCGGCTGCCCGGTGCGTTTCGATGCGCCATGCAACGCCATCGAATATGCCGCCCAGCCACTGGCCCAGGTGCTGCGCACCGGCAACCGCGAGGTGGCCAGCGGCCTCGACCGGGTGATGAACGCCTACCTGCAGCGCCTGTCGCCGCCGGATCTGGCCGGGCGCGTGCGCGATGCCATCGTGCGCCAGCTGCCGCATGGCGAGGTGCAGCAGGGCGTGGTGGCCGAGGCCCTGGGCATGAGCGTGCGCAACCTGCATCGGCACCTGCAGAAGCAGGCCACCAGCTTCAAGGAACTGCTCGACGACAGCCGCCGGCGCCTGGCCTTCGACTACCTGCGCGAAGCCGAATGCTCGGTGAACGAGGTATGCTACCGCCTCGGTTTCAACGAGCCGAGCAGCTTCAACCGCGCCTTCCGCCGCTGGACCGGAGAGACTCCCGGGCAGTGGCGCCGGCATGCCCTACAGCCGGCCACGCGCCTGCCCGGGGTACGTCGCGAGCAGCAGCGCGCGGCACTGGAGCTGGCCGTCTAGCACGGTATTTGTCCGCCGCGGACTATGGCTTGTCCGCCGAGGCCCATCCTCGCCCCCTGGCGCTCCCTAGCATCGGTATCAAGGCGAACCTGCGATTCGCCATCCCTCTGCCCGTGCCTAGGAGTACCCATGCACCCCATCGCCCATGGCCCGGCTGTCGCCGGCGCATTGTTGAAACCCTTGAGCCTGGCCCTGCTGCTGGCCTTGCCGCAAATGCTGCAGGCTGCCGAGAGCGAGGCTACGCAGGCAGCTGTCGATAGCGCCGAGGCCGCCGTGCCGACCCTCGACAAGATCACCGTCACCGCGCGTCGCCGCGCCGAGGATGCGCAGACGGTGCCGACGCCGATCACTGCCCTCAGCGGCGCCGACCTGGAGAGCCAGAAGGTCTACCGCATCCAGGACCTGCAGCAGGCGCTGCCCAGCGTCAACGTGGCGTACGTGCACGCTCGTGTCTCCAGCCTGGCGGTGCGTGGCATCGGCAACAACCCGGCCAGCGACGGCCTGGAAGGCAGCGCCGGGGTCTATCTGGACAATGTCTACCTGGGCCGCCCGGGTATGGCCGCCTTCGATCTGCTCGATATCGAGCAGCTGGAGCTGCTGCGCGGCCCGCAGGGCACCCTGTTCGGCAAGAACACCACTGCCGGCGTGCTCAACATCAGCACGCGCAAGCCGACCTTCACCCCCGAACGCACCCTGGAAGTCTCCGGTGGCGAGCGTGGTTACTTCCAGGGCAAGGGCTCGGTGTCCGGCGGGCTGACCGAGACCCTGGCCGGGCGCCTGGGCTTCTATCGCACCCGCGAGGACGGCTACCTGGAGAACGACCACGACGACCGCACCTTGCTCGGTGGCGAGCGCGAAGGCCTGCGTGGGCAGCTGCTGTTCCAGCCCGACGATGACTTCAGCCTGCGCTGGATCAGCGACTACAACGAGGAGAACTCCACTTCCGGCAGCTCGGTGATCTACGGCGGCGCGCAGAAATTCTGGGACCGCGCCAGCCTGGTCGGCGCCACGCCGCAGATCGGCCGCAGCAACATCGACGCGCGGCAGAACGTCAGCGTGCACCAGAACGGCCACTCGCTGGAGGCCAACTGGAACCTCGATGGCGGCTACACCCTGACCTCGATCAGCGCCTACCGCTACTGGCACTTCAACCCGGCCAACGACGCCGACCAGCTCGACGTGCCGGTGATCGACGACCTCGGCTACGAGGTGCACGACCGCCAGTTCTCCCAGGAGATACGCCTGGCGTCGCCCAGCGGTGGCGCCTTCGACTACGTGGTCGGCGCCTATGCCTTCAAGCAGGACCTGGGCAACCGCATCTTCACCGACCTCGGCCCGCTAGCCGACCTCAACCTGATCGGCTTCAACCTCGATGCGCTGAACAACGTCAGCACCAAGACCAACGGCAAGGTCGACACCAACAGCTTCGCCCTGTTCGCCCAGGGCACCTGGCACCTGACCGACAAACTCGACTTCACCGCCGGTGTGCGTGGCACCTATGAGGAGAAGCAGGCGCGCGTGCAGCGCTTCGCACCGACCGGCGGCGCACCGGTCGGCGGCCTGGCCGCGACCGTCCGCGAGGGGCAGGTCGGCGCCTACGACTCCGGCGACCTCAGCCTGTACAACGCTGCGCCCTCGATGCTGCTGAGCCTGAGCTACCAGTTCAATCCGGACCTGCTCGGCTATGCCTCGCTGTCGCACGGCGAGAAGTCCGGCGGGGTCAACCTGGCCGTGGGGTCCGCCCCGGCTGCCGGCGCCGACTCGCTGCTGGTCGGCCCGGAGCGCGCCAACGACGCCGAACTGGGCCTGAAGAGCGCCTGGCTGGACAACCGCCTGCAGGTCAACGGCAATATCTTCTGGACCGGCATCCACGGCTACCAGGCCACCACCTGGTACCAGCCGCCGGGCTCGCTGACCGGCTATCAGGTGCTGGCCAACGCCGGCAAGCTGCGTTCGCGCGGCCTGGAGTTCGAGGCCACCGCGCTGCCGCTGCGAGGCCTGACCCTGCGCTTCAACGGTTCCTACAACGATGTCACCTACCTGCGCTTCCAAGACGCGCCGTGCCCGGCGGAAGTCGCCACGCTGCCCGGTGCCCCGGCCACCTGCGACCTGTCCGGCGAACGCGTGGCGGGCGCCTCCAAGTGGATCGCCAACCTCAGCGGCGAGTACGCCTGGCAGCTGGAGAATCGCCTGCAGCCGTACGTGGCCGCCGGTTACTCCTACCGCTCCGAGGCCGAAGGCACGCTGGACAATTCCGACCTGTCGAAGATCGACGGCTACGGCCTGGTCAACTTCGCCGCCGGCCTGCGCACGGACCTCGGCGATGGCCAGCTGGATGCCTCGCTGTGGGTCAAGAACGCCACCGACAAGGAGTACTACCTGGCAGTTGGCTCCGCCGGCAACGGTCTGTACACCGGCTCGCTGGGCCAGCCGCGCACCGCCGGCGTCAGCCTGCGCTACGACTTCTGAGGTGGCCCATGAGTGATAGAAAGATTCGCCTGGGTGCCTTCCTGATGAGCAGCGGCCACCACCTGGCCGCCTGGCGCCACCCGCGCGCCTGGGCCGGTGGCGGCCTGGACTTCGAGCACTTCAAGCGCGTGGCGCAGAGCGCCGAACGTGGCAAGTTCGACGCCATCTTCTTCGCCGACAACCTGGCGCTGATGGGCCAGGCTGAGCTGTCCAGCCTGACCACCAGCGGC
Source organism: Pseudomonas sp. Gutcm_11s (assembly GCF_028649395.1). Classification (GTDB taxonomy): domain Bacteria; phylum Pseudomonadota; class Gammaproteobacteria; order Pseudomonadales; family Pseudomonadaceae; genus Aquipseudomonas. The sequence goes on from NZ_JAQSUW010000008.1 coordinate 16,090, forward strand.
GACGTGTTCGACCCGCTGATCCTGCTCGCCGGCCTGGCGACGGTGACGCAACACATTGGCCTGATCAGCACGGTGTCGACCACCTTCAACGACCCGTACCTGCTGGCTCGTCGCTTCGCCTCGCTGGATCACCTTTCCGGCGGGCGCAGCGGCTGGAACCTGGTGACCTCGGCCATCGACCTGGAGGCGCAGAACTTCGGCCAGGAACGCATCGACGAACACGCCGACCGCTATGCTCGCGCCGAGGAGTTCATCGATATCGCCACCGGCCTGTGGGACAGCTTCGACGACGACGCCTTCGTGCGTGACAAGGCCAGCGGGCGTTTCTTCGACCCGGCCAAGGTGCATGTGCTCGATCACCGTGGCGAGCACTATCCGCGGGTGCGCGGCCCGCTGAACATCCCGCGCTCGCCGCAGGGCTACCCGGTGCTGGTGCAGGCCGGCTCGTCCGAGCCGGGCAAGGAGCTGGCCGCGCGCACCGCCGAAGTGGTGTTCACCGCCCAGCAGACCCTGGCCGGCGCCCAGACCTTCTACGCCGACCTCAAGGGGCGGCTGGGCAAGTACGGGCGCACGGCGGACGAGCTGAAGATCATGCCGGGCATCTCGCCGGTGCTCGGCGCGACGCAGGGCGAGGCGGAGGACAAGTTCGCCGAGCTGCAGGACCTGATCGATCCGCGCGTCGGCCTCGGCCTGCTGGCGGGCATGGCTGGCGGCTTCGACCTGTCGCAGTTCCCGCTGGACGGGCCGCTGCCGGAACTGCCGGAAAGCAACGCGATGAAGAGCCGCCAGGCGCTGTTCATCGACCTGGCGCGGCGCGAGAACCTGACCATCCGCCAGCTGTACCTGAAGATCGCCGGCGCGCGCGGGCACAACACGGTGATCGGCACGCCTCTGCAGGTCGCCGATGTGCTCGAAGAGTGGTTCACCCAGGGCGCGGCGGACGGCTTCAACGTGATGCCGCCGTTCCTGCCGGAGGGCCTCGACCAGTTCGTCGATCTGGTTGTGCCGGAGCTGCAGCGCCGCGGGCTGTTCCGCCGCGAGTACGAGGGCCAGACCCTGCGCGACAACCTCGGCCTGGCGCGGCCGCTCAGTCGCTACGCCGCAGGCGTCAGGGACACGGCATCGGCCTAACAGGGCAGCAACCCGCGGAGAGGACTGCGGGTTGTCTGTTTTCGCGGGAGGCGGGCGCGGCTTGAGGTACCATGCCGCGCCGAAATCCCTGCCCAACCCGCTGGCCGCCTATGTCCTCCAACGCGCTGTACACCGACCTGTCCGCCTACTACGACCTGATGTGCGCCGATATCGACTACCAGGCGCAGAGCCACAGCGTGCGTCGCCTGCACCAGCTGTTCGGCAATGCGGGGCGCAACCATCTGGACCTGGCCTGCGGCACCGGCCCGCACGTGCGGCATTTCCTCGACTTCGGCTACCGCAGCGCCGGCCTGGACATCAACCAGCCGATGCTCGACATCGCCCAGCAGCGCTGCCCCGAGGCGCAGTTCAGCCGGCAGGACATGGCCGACTTCAAGGTGGACGAGCCGCTGGACCTGATCACCTGCTTCCTCTACTCGATCCACTACAACGCCGGGCTGGCCAAGCTGCGCGAGTGCCTGGCCAGCGTGCATGCGGCGCTCGCGGAGGGCGGGGTGTTCTGCTTCAACGCGGTGGACAAGCACAAGATCGACAACCGCTCCTTCGTGCGCCACACGGTGGAGCATGAGGGCAGCCTGTTCGCCTTCGGTTCCGGCTGGTTTTACGGCGGGGAGGGCGAGCGCCAGGCGCTGCGCCTGAGCATCGAGAAGACCACGGCCGGCGTGACCCAGGCCTGGCAGGACGAGCACCCCATGGTCGCCCTGAGCTTTGCCGAGCTGCAGGCGCTGCTAGAGGTGCATTTCGAAGTGCAGGTGTTCGAGCACGACTACCAGCGCATCGAACCCTGGGACGGAGCCTCGGGCAATGCGCTGTTTGTCTGTGTGAAGCGCTAAAGGCCTAGTGCTTTTGCAGCTTGCGCTGCTGCTTGACCCGGTACATCTCGCGGTCGGCTAGTTTGATCGCCTCTTCCGTGGTCATGTTGTCCGGGATCACCGCCACCACGCCGACACTGGCGCCGGTGTAGTGCAGCGCGTCGAGGCCGTTGCCCAGCTCGTAGCGGCCGATGGTCGCGTTGGTCAGGCGCTCCTGCAGATGTTGTGCGGCTTCGCTCATGCCGACGGTCAGATCGGTATGGTCGGCCGGCGTGCCGAGGGCGATCACCACGAACTCATCACCACCGGTGCGGCCGAAGATGTCGCTGGCGCGCATGCCGTGCTGCAGCTGGGCGGCGACGCCGCACAGGAACTGGTCGCCAGCCAGGTGGCCATGGGTGTCGTTGATCTGCTTGAAACCATCCAGGTCGATGACCGCCGCCAGGATGTAGCGGCTCTCGCGCTGGGCCAGGGCGAACAGGTGGGCGAAGTCGCTGAGCACCGCGCGGCGGTTGGGTAGTCCGGTCAGGGCGTCGGTCAGGGCCAGCTTGGCCAGCTCGCTGTTGGCCACCTGCAGGCGCCCAACCAGGCGCTCACGCTCGAGGGAATAGCTCAGCAGCCCGGACAGCAGCATCAGCAGCGGCTCCACATCTGCAGCGCGCGCCACCTGGGCGGAGCTGGCGGCGCAGACGGTGCCCAGCACCTGGCCGTCCTGGGCGCGGATCGGTGCGCTCACATAGGTGCGGATGCCCAGGGCCGCGGCAGCCTCGGAGTCGCCCCAGCATTCGGCGACGTTGTCCGAGTACATGCGGTTCTCGTCCAGGGCGCGCTTGCACAGCGTATCCGCCCAGGGCACCACTAGCCCCTCGGGAATCTCCATGGTGCCGACGTTGCGGGCGAACTCGACGCGCTGCACGCCCTCGTCGGTGTTGATGGTGGTCAGGTAGGTCGACTCCATGCCGGTGACCTGGCCGAGCAGCGTGAGCAGGGGCCGCGTCAGCTCTTCCAGGTTGCGGGCTTTGGGGACGGTTTCGGAGAGAAGGGAAAGTATCTGATCCATGGGCGCACTTCGTTAGCGAACGGATATGCGGATTTTTAGCCAATTCATCGACGGCTGAACAGCTCTGGAGTGCCCGATGGTGACCCAGAGCTGATTACAGGATGTTGATGGTCGCGGCAGCTGCCATTGATGACGCCTGGCACGCCGGCTAAACGGCCGCCAGGCGTCGCTCAGCGCCGACTCAGTGCTGTTCGAAACGCTCACGTGCCGTGCGCAGGTGCGGTAGCGGCCAGGCCACCAGTGCCGCCACGGCCAGTAGCGCGGCGCCGAACAGCGGCAGCTGGGGCAGGCCGTAGTTGGCACTCAGCCACAGACCGCCGAGGAAGGCGCCGCTGGCGTTACCCAGGTTGAACGCCGCGTGGCTGAGGGTGGCGGCGAGGCTGGCGGATTCACCTGCCTGCTCCACCAGCAGCAGCTGCAGCGGCGAGGACACGGCGAAGCTGGCCACGCCCCAGGCGAACAGCAGCGCCAGGGTCAGCAGCTGGGAGGTGCCGAAGGCGTAGTAGACCAGCATGCACAGCAGGCCGCTGAACAGGGCCAGCGGGATGGCGTGGCGCACGCCACGGTCGGCCAGGCGCCCGCCGAGCAGGTTGCCGAGGGTCAGGCCGAGGCCGAACAGCAGCAGCGCGCCGTTGCTTTGCGACGGACTGAAGCCGCTGATGTCGCGCAGCAGCGGGGCGACGTAGGTGAACACGCTGAACAGCGCCACCGAGGTCAGGCTGCACACCGCCAGCGCATGCAGCACCGGTTTGCGCAGGATGCCGGACCAGGCGCCCTGGGCACCGTGCATCGGCGGCGCCACCTTGGGCAGCCACAGGGCCTGGGCGAGCAGGGCCAGCAGGCCGATCACCGCGACCACGGCGAAGGTCACCCGCCAGCTGGTGGCCTGGCCCAGCCAGGCACCCAGCGGCACGCCGAGCACGTTGGCGATGGTCAGGCCGCTGAGCACCAGGGCCATGGCAGAGGCGCGGCGATGCACGGGTGCCAGCTCTGCGGCCAGCAGGGTGGCGCAGCCGAAGAAGCCGGCGTGGCTGAAGGCGGTGAGCATGCGCATCGCCAGCAGCCAGTGATAGTCCGGTGCCAGGGCGCAGCCGAGGTTGCCCAGGGCGTAGGTACCCATCAGCCAGAACAGCGCCTGCTTGCGTGGCAGGCGGCCGAGCAGCGGGCCGAGCAGCGGTGCACCGATCACCACGCCCATGGCGTAGGCGCTGACCAGCAGGCCGGCATCGGACAGGCTCACGCCCAGGTCGGCGGCCACTTCGGGCAGCAGGCCCATGATGATGAATTCGCTGCTACCGACGACGAAGCCGCCGAGGGCGAGGGCCAGGAGGGGCAGGGAGAGCAGGGTACTGGGGTGCATGGACTATCCGGAAAGCGACGCCATCGCACGAAGGAGCGGGTCCTCGCGCGGGGCTGGGTACAAGGCAGGAAGGCGGCGATTATGCCTTATCACCCTCTTAAATGGACGTGTTCAAGCGCTTTCCCTGACCACCAACTGGCACTGCAGCAGGTTAAGGCGCTGCGGTTCGCCGTCTGTTTCCACCGCGCCGAGGCTCTGCAGCACACGCAGGGCGGCGATCTCGCCGATCTCGCGGGCCGGTGGGCGCACTGTGGTCAGGCTGGGTAGCAGCATCTCGGCAAAGGGATAGTCGCCGAAGCCGATCACCGCACACTCCTCGGGAATCTTCAGGCCGGCGCGCTGGCCGGCGAGCAGGGCGCCGGCGGCCAGGTTGTCGTTGGCGAAGACGATGGCGTCCGGGCGCGGGCTGCGCTTCATCAACGCGTCCATCGCCTGCTTGCCGGCCTCGAACGGCTTGGCGTCGGCGGTGGGCACGAACACCCAGGGTTCCAGCCCGGCTTCGCGTAGCGTCGCGGCATAGCCGTCGCGGCGCTCCAGGGCGCTGAAGTCGCCGGCGGCGCTGTTCTGCACGAAGGCGATGCGCCGGTAGCCCTGTTCCAGCAGGTGGCGGGTGGCGGTCACGCCCACCTCGTAGTGGAGGAAGCCGACCTGCAGCGGCGTGCGCTCGGGGCAGTAGTCCCAGATCTCCACCACCGGGATGTCGGCGTCGGCCAGCATCTTCTCGGTGCCGGCGCTGTGGAAGTGGCTGGTGACCACCAGCGCCGCCGGCGACCAGCCGAGGAAGGCGCGCACGGCGCTTTCTTCCTGTTCTTCGGAGAAATAGCTGGAAGCCAGCAGCAGCTGGTAGCCGTGTCTGGCCAGGGTGTCGCTGAAGCCCTGAATGGTGGCGGCGAAGATCGGCCCGGAGATGTTCGGGATGACCATGCCGACGATGCGCCCACGCGCCGAGGCCAGGCCGCCGGCCACCAGGTTGGGCACGTAGCCGAGTTCGGTCACCGCCGCCTGGATGCGCTCGCGCAGCTCGCCGGACACCTGTTCCGGCTGGTTGAAGAAGCGCGACACGCTGATCGCCGAGACACCGGCATGGCTGGCCACCTGGTTGAGGGTGACGCGCCCGGCGCCACGGCGTTTGCGTGGGTTTTCCTTGCTGCTGCTCACGGTGACGGTGGGTCCATTTGGGGCGAAAGGGGCTCACCATACTGCATTTGTTAGCGCTAACAAATACTTGCGAGGCGGCCTAAGGAAATTTCATTTATGGAATATAAAAGTAATTTTTAATTATTTGACGATCTATTACGTGTGCTTCGATACTGGCGATGTTAGCGCTAACAAAGCGTAACCACGCCGACCTTCACTGCCACTCGCACGAGCGAGACCAGACCGGTTACGGCGACCGAGAAAGGCCCCATAGCGGGCTCCGTCTGGTTCAACAGGGCAGAGAAGTAGATGCATATCGAGAATTCCCAGGTTTCCCCATTCCGCCTGCGCCGCACGCCGCTGGCCAGTGCCGTGCTGCTGGCTGTGCTCGGCCAACCCGCGTTTGCCGCCGAGGCACCTGCCACCGAGCAGACCGCCACGCTTGGCACCGTGACCGTCACTGCGACCCGCCGCGAGGCTTCGCTGCAGGAAGTGCCGGTAGCCGTATCGGTGATCGACGGCGAGCAACTCGAGCGCGGCAACCGCAACAACGTCGCCGCCATCGTCCAGGAGGTGCCGACGCTGAACTACCGCGCCGGCGCCTCGAACAAGGACACCTCGCTGTTCATCCGCGGCGTGGGCACCATCTCTACCTCGCCGGGCGTGGAGCCGACCGTGGCCACCGTGGTCGACGGCGTGGTGTTCGGCCGCCCCGGCCAGTCCACCCTGGACCTGCTCGACCTGCAGCGCATCGAGGTGCTGCGCGGCCCGCAGGGCACCCTGTTCGGCAAGAACGCCTCGGCCGGCGTGCTCAACGTGGTCAGCAAGGATGCGCCGGAAGAAACCAGCGGCTACGTCGACTACTCGCACTTCGGCGGTGGCAACGAGAACCGCCTGCGCTTCGGCATCGGCGGGCGCCTGACTGACACCCTCAAGGGCTCGCTGAGCACCCTGTGGGGCGACTACGACGGCAATGTCGAGAACGTCTACAACGGCCACGACGTCAACGGCTACGAGCGCAAAGGTGTGCGCGGCAAGCTGGAGTTCGAGCCGAACGAGGACTTCAAATTCACCCTGATCGGCGACTACATGGACGGCGAGGACACCCTGCCCAGCGGCGTGATCTCCTCCAGCGGCGCCGCCTTCGCCAACGTGCTGCGCCCGGTGTCGGTGAGCGACCACAACCGCAAGATCAACAGCGACTACAAGACCCACGTCGAGGACACCAACACCGGCCTGTCCGGCCAGGCCGACTGGAAGCTGGGTGACTTCACCCTGACCTCGATCACCGCCTGGCGCGGCTGGGACAACACCCAGTACCAGGACGGCGACCGCAGCGCCCAGCTGCCGCTGACCGCCTCCCACGACAAGGGCGAGGTGGACTACGACCAGTACTCCCAGGAACTGCGCCTGACCTCGCCCAAGGGCGAGTTCAACGAGTACGTGCTCGGCGCCTACTACTTCCACGGCAAGTCGGACGAGATCTACCAGCGCTGGTCGACCAACGCCGCGGTACTCGACCACGGCCGTGCCGACTACAGCGTGACCAACGACAGCGTGGCGCTGTTCGGCGAGAACACCTTCAACTTCACCGAGGACTTCCGTGGCCTGCTCGGCCTGCGCTGGACCCACGACGATCTGGAATACGACCACCGCCGCGTGTCCACCTCGGCCACGCCGGTCACCGGCATCCAGCCGTCGACCAGCAGCTCCGGGTCGGTGGATGAAGACGGCTTCAGCGGCCGCACCGGCCTGCAGTACGACTTCACCGACAACCTCACCGGCTACGTGACCTACTCGCGTGGCTACAAGGGCCCGGCCTACAACACCTTCTTCAACATGCAGCCGCGTGACACCGAGGCGCTCAAGCCGGAGACCTCCGACTCCTACGAGCTGGGCCTCAAGAGCACGGCCTGGAACAACCGTCTGACCGCCAACCTGGCCGTGTTCCACACCGACTACGACGACTACCAGGCCAACTTCTTCGACACCGTGGCCAACCAGGTGGTGACCCGCCTGATCAATGCCGGCAGCGTGAAGACCCAGGGCGTCGAGCTGGACGCCAGCCTGCAGGCCACCCGCCAGCTCAAACTGTCGGCGTCGCTGGCCTACACCAAGGCGCGCGTCGACCACTTCAACTGCCCGGTGGGCGCGGCCGCGACCTGCGACATCGACGGCGGCCGCCTGCCGTTCACCCCGGACTGGAAGAGCTACGTGCGCGCCGACTACAGCATCCCGCTGGACAACGGCCTGGATGTGGAGCTGAGCACCGACTACAGCTGGCAGGACGAGGTGCAGTTCAGCCTCGACCAGAACCCGGACACGGTGCAGGGCGCCTACGGCATCTGGAACGCCAGCATCGCCCTGGCCGACTACAACGCCGGCTGGCGCGTGGCCTTGCTCGGCAAGAACCTCGCCGACAAGTCCTACTCCCAGGCCCTGGCCAGTGGTGGCAGCTACATCTACCGCGCGGTGCCGCGTGACGACCAGCGCTACTTCGGCGTGCAGCTGCGCAAGGACTTCTGATCCAGCCCTTGCGTGCCCATCCACCCGCGCCGCCGCAGAGCGGCCGGGTGGCCTGCAAAGCCAACGTAAGGAACCCATTCGATGAGCGATTCCCCCCGTCAACTCAGCCTCGGCGCCTTCCTCATGGCCGGCGGCCACCACATCGCCGCCTGGCGCCACCCGGACGTGGTCGCCAACCCGCTGGACTTCGGCCAGTACCGCCGCGCGGCGCAGATCGCCGAGGCGGCCAAGTTCGATGCGCTGTTCGTCGCCGACAGCGTGGCCGCGTCCACCGATGCCATCGCCAGCCATACCTCGCGCTCGGTGTACTTCGAGCCGCTGACCCTGCTCTCGGCGCTGTCTGCCATCACCGAGCGCATCGGCCTGGTGAGCACGGTGACCACCAGCTACAACGAGCCGTACCACGTGGCGCGCAAGTTCGCCTCGCTGGACCACCTCTCCGGTGGCCGCGCCGGCTGGAACCTGGTGACTTCGGACGCCGCCGCCGAGGCCTTCAACTTCGGCCGTGACGCGCACATCCCGCATGCCGAGCGCTACTCGCGGGCCCGCGAATTCCACCAGGTGGTGCGCGGCCTGTGGGACAGCTGGGCCGACGACGCCTTCGTCCACGACCAGGCCGGCGGCCAGTTCTACGACCCGGCCAGGCTGCATGTGCTGAACCACAGCGGTGAACACTTCCGCGTGCAGGGCCCGCTCAACGTCGCGCGCTCGCCCCAGGGCCGGCCAGTGGTGGTGCAGGCCGGTTCCTCGGAGACCGGCCGCGAGCTGGCCGCCGAGACCGCCGAGGTGGTGTTCACCGCGCAGACCTCGCTGGCCAAGGCCCAGGCCTTCTACGCCGACCTCAAGGGCCGCCTGGCCAAGTACGGGCGTGGCGAGGACGAGCTGAAGATCATGCCCGGCGTGTTCATCGTGGTCGGCGCCAGCGAGGCCGAGGCCCGCGAGAAGTTCGAGCAGTTCCAGGAGCTGGTCGAGCCGGAGGTGGGCGTCGCATTGCTCGGGCGCATGCTCGGCAATTTCGACCTGTCCGGCTACCCACTGGATGGCCCGCTGCCGGAACTGCCGCTGACCGAGAATGGCCAGCAGAGCCGGCAGAAGCTGCTCACCGAACTGGCCGGCAGCGAACAGCTGACCCTGGCCCAGCTCGGCCGGCGCATCGCCGGCGGGCGTGGCCACCACAGCCTGATCGGCACGCCGACGCAGATCGCCGACGAGCTGCAGGCCTGGTTCGAGGGCCGCGGCGCCGACGGTTTCAACGTGCTGGTGCCGCACCTGCCGCTGGGCCTGGAAGACGTCGCCACCCAAGTGGTGCCCGAGCTGCAGCGCCGCGGCCTGTTCCGCACGGAATACCGCGGCCGCACCCTGCGCGAGCACCTCGGTCTGCCATATCCGCGTAATCCCTTCTTCACCTGATCCGGTCGGGCGGGGCGGCTGCATGTCGCCTCGCCGACTGCCGCAAGGAGTCCCATGAGCTACATCCCCGCCGCCAACCGCTACCAGCGCATCCCTTACCGCCGTGTCGGCCGCAGCGGCCTGCTACTGCCGGCCCTGTCCCTGGGCCTGTGGCACAACTTCGGCGATGCCACGCCGATCGACACCCAGCGCGCGCTGCTGCGCACCGCCTTCGACCTGGGCATCACCCACTTCGACCTGGCCAACAACTACGGCCCGCCCTACGGCAGCGCCGAGAGCAACTTCGGCCGTCTGCTGCAGGAAGACTTCAAGGCCCACCGTGACGAGCTGATCATCTCCACCAAGGCCGGCTGGGACATGTGGCCGGGGCCGTACGGGCAGGGCGGCAGCTCGCGCAAGTACCTGATCTCCAGCCTCGACCAGAGCCTGCAGCGCCTGGGCCTGGACTACGTGGACATCTTCTATTCGCACCGCTTCGACGCCGACACGCCGCTGGAGGAGACCGCCATTGCCCTGGCCGACATCGTCCGCCAGGGCAAGGCGCTGTACGTCGGCATCTCCTCCTACTCGGCGGGCAAGACCCGCGAGATCGCCGCGCTGCTGCGCGAGCTGAAGGTGCCGCTGCTGATCCACCAGCCGGCCTACAACCTGTTCAACCGCTGGATCGAGAAGGACCTGCTCGACGCTACCGATGAGCTGGGCGCCGGCGTCATCGTGTTCACCGCGCTGGCCCAGGGCCTGCTCAGCGACAAGTACCTCAACGGCATCCCGCAGGACGCCCGGGTCAACCGCCCCGGCGGCGCCTCGCTGCGCCCGGAACACCTATCCGAGGCCAACATCGCCCGCGCCCGCGCCCTCAACGAGATCGCCGCACGGCGTGGGCAGAGCCTGGCGCAACTGGCACTGGCCTGGACCCTGCGCGATCCGCGGGTCAGCTCGGCGCTGATCGGTGCCAGCAATCCTGCGCAGATCATCGAGAACGTCGCCGCGCTGGACAACCTGGCCTTCAGCGCCGAGGAGCTGGCCGAGATCGACCGCCATGCGGTGGAGGGCGGCATCAACCTCTGGGAAAAACCGTCCACCGACTGGGAGTGAACATGAAGAGCATTCGATTCGGCGCAGCCCTGCTGGCGCTGCTGGCCTTCACCGGCCTGGCCCGTGCGGCCGACCCCGAGGTGCTGCGCATCGGTTTCCAGAAGGGCTCCACCAGCCTGGTGCTGGCCAAGGAGCACGGCCTGCTGGAGAAGCGTTTCGCCAACGTGCGCGTGCAGTGGATCGAGTTTCCCGCCGGCCCGCAGATGCTCGAGGCGCTGAACATCGGCAGCCTGGATATCGGCTCCACCGGCGACATCCCGCCGCTGTTCGCCCAGGCCGCCGGCGCCGACCTGCTGTACATCGGCGCCGAGCCGCCGAAGCCGCAGGCCGAGGTGATCCTGGTGGCCAAGGACAGCCCGCTGCAGTCGGTGGCCGAGCTCAAGGGCAAGCGTGTGGCGCTGCAGAAGGGCTCCAGTGCGCACAACCTGGTGCTGCGTGCATTGGCGCGCGAGGGCCTGAGCTTCGCCGACATCCAGCCGATCTACCTGCCGCCGGCCGATGCCCGCGCCGCCTTCGAGCGTGGTGCCGTGGATGCCTGGGCGATCTGGGACCCGTTCTACTCGGCCATCGAGCTGGAAGGCCGCGCGCGGCTGCTGGCCAACGGCGAGGGCCTCGGCCTGAGCGGGCCCTTCGTGCTGGCGGCGCGACCATTCGCCGAGGCTCACCCGCAGTTCCTCCCCGAGCTGATCGCCGAGCTGAACCGCGCCGAGGCGCTGACCCGCAGCGACGAGGCCGCCAGCATCGCCGTGCTGGCCAAGGTCACCGGCCTGGGCGAGGCGGTGATCGCACGCGCCTTCAGCCACCGCCCGCCATCGCCGATCGGCCCGCTGACCGCCGAGATAGTCGCGGCGCAGCAGCACACCGCCGACCTGTTCGTGCAGAACCGCCTGTTGCCGCGCGCGCTGGATATCGGCTCGGCCATCTGGGCCGGAGCAGGGGAGAAGTCTGATATTCAATAAAAGAATAAAAAGATAATTAAACAGTATTTTTAGGAAATAAAAGATATCCGTAATCTGCCCCTCGACCGCAGCTTACCCAGCACGGTCCAGACAACCGTTCCGCGTGGTTGAGGATCCAATCGCGCATCTCTTTCCGAGACCTTCAAGATGAAGAAAAGCCTGCTCCTGACCGCCCTGGCCGCCGCACTCTCTGCCTCCCTGGCCCAGGCCGGAGAAAAGCTCATCATCGCCGCCACGCCCGTACCGCATGCGGAAATCCTCGAACTGATCAAGCCGCAACTGGCGAAGGAAGGCGTGGACCTCGACGTCAAGGTCTTCACCGATTATGTGCAGCCCAACCTGCAGGTCAGCGAGAAGCAGCTGGATGCCAACTACTTCCAGACCAAACCCTACCTCGACACCTTCAACAAGGACCGTGGCACCGACCTGGTGATCGTCAAGGGCGTGCACGTCGAGCCCTTCGGCGGCTACTCCAGCAAGTACAAGTCGCTGAAGGACCTGCCCAACGGCGCGACCATCGCCATCCCCAACGACCCGAGCAACAGCGGCCGTGCGCTGCTCCTGCTGCAGACCGCCGGCCTGCTGGAGCTGAAGGACCCGCAGAGCGTCAAGGCAACGCCCAAGGACGTGGTCAAGAACCCGCACAACTTCAAGTTCAAGGAGCTGGAGGCGGCCATCCTGCCGCGCGTGCTGGACCAGGTCGACCTGGCGCTGATCAACACCAACTACGCCCTAGAGGCCAAGCTCAACCCGACCAAGGATGCCCTGGTGATCGAGGGCGGCGATTCGCCCTACGTGAACTACCTGGTGAGCCGCCCGGACAACCAGGACAGCGCGGCGATCCAGAAGCTCTCCGCGGCGCTGACCAGCCCCGAGGTGAAGGCCTTCATCGAGAAGAAGTACTCGGGAGCCGTGTTGCCCGCGTTCTGATTTTTCACCCCGTGGCGGCTCTTTTTGTGTCGCAGCTGCCCATTTGTCCACGGTAGTGACGGTGCTTCGGCATCCTTGCTCTTCGCGCCGACCGGCTTGCCGGGTCGGCGTTTTTTTTGCCTGCTCGAAAGGCTCTGCAACGGGCCTTTCAGCCCGGCTTGGCGGATTTCGATGCCTTGCGAGCATATTTTTGATGCCCGCAAGGCATAGATATAAAAAATATCAATAAAATCAAATAGATAGAAATACATATTCCTTTAAAGAATTACAGTCTTATAAAAAGATACTTTAAGAAATAAGCAGTGCCGACAATCATTTGGGTCAAGCCATCGGGACCTGTCTGAAGCGGGGCCCGGCGTGATTTGAACCAAGGCCGGAACGAGGCCGGTCCCGTGATCCAGGAGCACTGCCAGATGGGCAACGTCCTCAAAGCCGACAACCTGAACCAGGTACTGCGGCGCAACCCCGGCGAGGTCCTCGACCTCGGCGTGCAGCTACGCCAGGCCCTCGGCCAGCAGCGCCACCAGCCCAGCCGCAGCACGCCGTTGCTGGGCCGCCGCGAGGCGGTATTGCTTGGCCTGTTTGCCCTGACCCTGCACGGCGCGGTGCTGTACTGGCTGGCCAGCCGGCCGGAGCCGGTGCTGCCGGAAGTGCCGGTGCAGGTGCCGCCGATGACCATCGAGTTCGCCGCGCCGCCACCGCCGCCCGAGCCGGTGATCGAGCCGCCGCCACCGCCTGTGGTGGAGGAGCTGGCGGTCAAGCCGCCACCCAAGCCCGAGCCGCCCAAGCCCAAGCCGCAGCCACCGAAACCCAAGCCCGCACCGAAACCGGTGGAGCCACCACCACAGCCGCCGAAGGCCGAGACGCCACCGCCGCCCGCCGCGCCGGTAGCCGCTCCAGCCCCGGTGGAGACGCCGCCCTCGGCCAACGCCGCGTACCTGAAGAATCCGGCGCCCGAGTACCCCAGCCTGGCCCAGCGCCGTGGCTGGGAGGGCACGGTGCTGCTGCGGGTGCGGGTGCTGGCCAGCGGCAAGCCCGCCGAGATCCAGGTGCAGAAGAGCAGTGGCCGTGAAGCCCTCGACGAGGCCGCCGTGCGCGCGGTCAAGCGCTGGAGCTTCGTACCGGCCAAGCGCGGTGACGTGGCCCAGGAAGGCTGGGTGACGGTGCCGCTGGACTTTCGTTTGAACTAGCTGGCGCTAGAGCGCCGTTTGAACTGAACCGAATTCGACTGAAAAACGAGGAACACAAAATGAATCTGTTGGTTGACTCCCCCCTGCAATCGGTCGAGCACGCGGTCATCTGGCTGCTGATCGGCTTCTCCGTCCTGACCTGGGGCCTGGCCCTGATCAAGGGCATCCAGTTCGCCCGCCAGCGCTACCAGGACCGCAAGTTCCTCAAGCTGTTCTGGAGTGCCACCAGCCTAGATTCCGCCGCCGAGCTGGGCCAGCAACACACCGGCGCGGTGGCCCACGTGGCCCAGGCCGGCTTCGCTGCAATCCAGGTGCACGACGGCCAGCAGCCCGGCGACCTGAGCCAGGCCATCAACCATCAGGACCGCCTCGAGCGCGCCCTGCGCCAGCAGATCCAGCGTGAACGCCGCTCCCTGGAATCCGGGCTGGCGGTGGTCGCCAGTATCGGCAGCACCTCGCCCTTCATCGGCCTGTTCGGCACCGTGTGGGGCATCATGGAGGCGCTCAAGGGCATCAGCGCGGCCGGCAACGCCAGCCTGGAAACCGTGGCCGGCCCCATCGGCGCGGCACTGGTCGCCACCGGCGTGGGCATCGCCGTCGCCGTGCCGGCGGTGCTGGTTTACAACTACTTCCTGCGTCGCCTCAAGCTCACCGCCGCCGACCTCGACGACTTCGCCCACGACTTCTACAGCCTGGCGCAGAAGAGCGCGTTCAAGGTCATTGCCCACCCCGGCGCGCGCAAGCCGCAGCAGCCGCAGAACGTGAAGGAGGCGATCTGACATGGCCTTCTCGACCCAGGATAGCGACGAGGTCCTCAGCGAGATCAACGTGACTCCGCTGGTGGACGTGATGCTGGTGCTGCTGGTGGTGTTCATCGTCACCGCGCCGCTGCTGACCAACTCCATCCCGATCAACCTGCCGAAGACCGAGGCAGTCGCCCCGGCGGACCAGAAGGACCCGCTGGTGGTGAGCATCGATGGTGACGGCAAGCTGTTCATCAACAAGGACGAGGTCCAGCCAGAACTGCTGGAAGCGCGCCTGAGCGAGGCCAAGGCCAAGGACGCCGAGGTCAAGGTGCAGCTGCAGGCCGATGATTCGGTGGACTACGGCGTGGTAGCCAAATCCATGGCCAGCATCGAGCGGGCTGGCATCACCAAGCTGGCGGTCATCACGGCACGCTGAGCTTGTGCGGTTACGGGGTCGTCCTTACCAGGCAGGGGGACGGCCCCTTTTTCTTTCCGACAGATTGATCGAACCCCTCCGACCTATCGCCCTCGAACCCTCATGACTCCAGATTGCGAGAGGTGGACCATGAGCTTGAAAGACTTCTTCCTGGCCCGACGGGATTCACAGGACGATGGCCGCAGCCTGCCGGGTATCGCGCCGAGCACGCAGCAGGTACGCCGCGAGCTGGGCTTCGACCCGGACTCGCCGGACCTCGGCGACCCGCAGATCGATCCGCCCTGGCCCGCGCGCATCCCGCAGGCGGGGCGCACGCCAGCCAAGCGTGCGCCGGGCGAGCAGTACCCGCCGTACGGCGGCTAGCGCCTACTTCAGGCGACGCAGCAGCTCCTCGCCGACCTGCTGGGCGGATGCCGGGTTCTGCCCGGTGATCAGCTCACGGTCGACCACCATGTGCGGGGTCCACGGCGAGGTATTGCTGCTGTAGCTGCCGCCGGCCTGCTGCAGGCCGGTCTGCGGGTAGAACTTCATCGCGCCGCCGTTCAGCGCCTGCTTGGCCTGTTCCTCTTCCTGATTGCTGATCACCGTCATCCGGTAGCCGGAGTAGATCCACTCCTGGCCGGCCTTGGCGGTGTTGTCGCGTTCCAGGCGCTGCACGTAGCCGGCTGCGTCGGGCAGGGCAGAGAGCAGGGCGATGGGGCCGTGGCAGACCAGCGCGGTGGTCTTGCCCTCGGCATGGAAGGCGCGCAGCAGCTTGCCCAGTTGCGGGCTGCGCAGCAGGTCCTGCATCGGCGCGTGGCCGCCGGGAACGTACAACGCATCGAAATGCGGGTAGCCGATCTGCTCGACGCGAGCCAGGCTGATCACCGGCGAGGCGTCGGCCTGGGTCAGGCGCAGTTTCTCCAACAGCGCCTTGTGCTCGGCCAGGTTGGCGGCATCGCCGCCGAAGTACTGGGCGTTGTCCGAGGTCACGTCCATGGTCGGCGCCAGGCCGTTGGGCGTGGCGAAGGTCACCGAGTGGCCGGCGTCGAGCAGCAGCTTGGTCGGCTGCATCAGCTCGTTGAGGAAGAAACCGGTGGGGTAGACCTTGCCGTCCTTGAGGTCGAGGTGGTCGGCGTCGGACAGCACCACCAGCACGTTGGCGGCCTGGGCGCCGAGACTGGCTGCAGCGAGAGCGGTGGCGAGGGCAATCTTGGCGAGGCTGGGCATCGCGATTCTCCGGGTAGGGAACAGGTGGAGAAACTGTATTGCCACCGCTGGCGGCGATAAACTCGCTACCACGGAAATTACCTGTGCTCTGGAGGCAAGAATGGCCCGGCGCTTCGATCACCTCGGCGACGTCGAGGCCTTTCTCTGCGTGGTCGAGCGCGGCTCGCTGAGCGCCGCATCCGTGAGCCTGGGCACCACGCCCTCGGTGATCAGCCGGGCCATCTCGCGTCTCGAGGCGCGTCTCGGCAGCCAGCTGCTGCGCCGCACCACCCGGCGCCTGAGCCTGACCGAGGATGGTCGTCTCTACCTGGAGCAGGCCCGCGCCGCCTTCGCCCTGATCGACGATGCCGAACGGCGCATCCAGGGCGGCGGCGAGGTTGCCGGGCGGGTGCGCCTGAGCGCGCCGACCACCTACGGCCACTATCGCCTGCCGCAGCTGCTGGCGCAGTTCGCCCTGGCCTACCCGCAGGTGCAGGTGGAGCTGGGCATCAGCAATCGCAATGTCGACCTGGTGGCCGAGGGCTACGACCTGGCGATCCGCCTCGGTCGCCTGCCGGACAGCGGCCTGGTCGGCCGTCGCCTGGAGGACGCACAGCTGTGCCTGGTCGCGGCGCCGAGCTATCTGGCCCGCGCCGGAGCGCCGGCCAGCCTGGCCGACCTCGAACAGCACGCCTGCCTGCCATTCATCATGCCCAGCAGCGGCAAGGTCGCGCCCTGGCTGTTCCGCGATGGCGAGCAGGAGCTGGACTGGCAGCCCAGGGGCCATGTGCAGGTCACCGACGACGTATTGGGCACGGTGTCGCTGGCCGAGGCCGGGCTGGGCATCTGCCAGTCCTACGCGTTCATCCTCCACGAACGCATCGAGCAGGGCCGCCTGGTGCGCCTGCTGCCGCAGCTGGAGGGGCGCAGCCGGCCGTTCTCGATCATCTATCCGCCGCATCGCCAACTGTCGCCGGCCTCGCGGGCGCTGATCGACTTTCTCGCCCACGCCGCGCAGGCCGGCGGCGCTGACGTAGAATCCGCCGCAGCAATCTGAATGGAGCGGTTCATGGGCGCCCGGTGGGACATCTTCTGCAGCGTGGTGGACAACTACGGCGACATTGGCGTGACCTGGCGCCTGGCCCGCCAGCTGGCGGCCGAGCATGGCCTGGCGGTGCGCCTGTGGGTGGACGAGCCGGCCGCCTTCCTGCGCCTGTGTCCGCAGGCCGCTGCGGGGCAAGAGTCATGGCTGCTGGCGGGTGTCGAAGTGCACCACTGGCCGAAGGACTTTCTCGCGGTGGAGCCGGCCGACGTGGTGATAGAGGCCTTCGCCTGCACGCTGCCGGAGAACTACGTGGCGGCGATGGCGGCGCGGGCGAGCAAACCGCTGTGGCTCAACCTGGAGTACCTCAGCGCCGAGGACTGGGTCGCTGGCTGCCATGGCCTGCCATCGCCGCAGCCGGGTGGGCTGCAGAAGTTCTTCTTCTTCCCCGGCTTCACCGAGGGCACCGGCGGCCTGCTGCGTGAGGCCGATCTGCTGCCGCGGCGGCGCGCCTTCCAGGCCGACGGCGCAGCGCGCCAGGCATTCCTCGACAGTCTCGGGATTCAACCGCTGGCCGGCGCCCGGCTGATCTCCCTGTTTGCCTACGAGAACGCCGGCCTGGCGCCCTGGCTGGACGCCCTGGCTGGCGCCGGCGAAGCGACCCAGCTGCTGGTGCCGCGCGGACGCATCGAGGCCGACCTGTGCCGCTGGCTGGGTGTCGACAGCCTGGAAGAGGGCGGCAGCTGGCGGCGCGGCAACCTGCAGCTGCACCTGCTGCCATTCCTCAGCCAGCCGGACTATGACCTGCTGCTGTGGAGCTGCGACTTCAACGCCATCCGCGGCGAAGACTCCTTCGTCCGCGCCCAGTGGGCGGGGCGGCCGCTGCTCTGGCACATCTACCAGCAGGAAGAGGGCGCGCACTGGGACAAGCTGGACGCCTTCCTCGATTGCTACTGTGGCTCGTTGTCGCCGCCGGCCGCCGCCGCGCTCAAGGCGCTGTGGCATGCCTGGAATGGCCAGGGCGACATGGGGGCGGCCTGGGCGGGGTTCCTGGCGCAGGAAAACCGCCTGACCGAGCATGCCGAGGCCTGGTGCGTGGCGCAGGCCACCCGTCCCGATCTCGCCGCGGCGCTGGTGCAGTTTCATCGAAATTGGCTATCATGCGCGGCCTAGAAATCTGTACCTCCATCTAAACCCGGATACACGTATGAAAACCGCACAAGAAATGAAGCCCAACAGCGTGGCTCTGATCGACGGCCACCCGTGGCTGATTCAGAAAGCCGAATTCACCAAATCCGGCCGTAACAGCGCCATCGTCAAGATGAAGCTGAAGAACCTGATCAACGGCTCCAAGACCGAGACCGTTTACAAGGCCGACGACAAGATGGAGCCGGTCATCCTTGAGCGCAAGGAAGTGACCCTGTCCTACATCAGCGGTGAGGACTACGTCTTCATGGATCCGGAGTACAACTCCTACGAGCTGCGCGCCGAAGATCTGGAAAGCGTTCTGCCGTTCATCGAAGAAGGCATGACCGACATCTGCGAAGCCGTGTTCTTCGAAGGCAAAGTGATCTCCGTCGACCTGCCGACCACCATCGTTCGCAAGATCGCCTACACCGAGGGCTCTGCCCGTGGCGATACTTCCGGCAAGGTCATGAAGCCGGCCAAGCTGAGCAACGGTACCGAAGTCAAGGTTGCAGACTTCTGCAACATCGACGACTGGATTGAGATCGACACCCGTGACGGTTCCTACAAGAGCCGTACCCAGGCGCCGTCGGCCTAAGGCCAACCGCCTCGCAAAAAGCCCGGCCCAGTGCCGGGCTTTTTGTTGCCCTCAGTTTCTGTTCAGACCGCGCTGCAGGGCCAGGTCCCAGGGCGGGGTGGGGCCGAAGCGCTGCTTGAGGAACTCCAGCAGCAGGCGCGTACGCGAGCTGGCCTCGCTGGCCAGGCGCAGGGCGTAGATGCCGCTGGGCTCGGCCGCCGGCAGGCCGCCGTCGCAGAGCAGCGGCACCAGCTCGCCGCGTACCAGGTAGTCGCTGATCAGCCAGGTCGGCAGGTGTGCGATGCCGAGGCCGGCCACGGCGCTGAACAACAGGGTCTCGGCATTGTTGGCGGTCAGGCGCAGGCGCCCGGGACGCAGCAGCTGCAGGCGGCCGTCGACTTCGAAGCGCCAGGCGTGTGGCGGCGACAGGGCGTCCCAGTCCAGACCGTCGTGTTCCGGCAGTTCGCGTGCATCGCGCAGCAGGCCGCGGCGCTTGATGTACTCGGGGCTGGCGCAGAGTACGCGGACCAGCGGCGCCAGCGGCGTGGCGACCAGGCGGGTGTCGGCCAGCGGGCCGATGCGCAGCACCAGGTCGACCTCGCCCAGGTGGTCGCCCTGCAGGTCGATGAAGCTGTCGATCAGGCGCAGCTGCACGTCCAGGCCCGGGTACAGGGTGAGGAACTCGGCGATGGCTGGTGCCAGGTGGCGGCGGCCGAACGGCGAGGGCGCATCGATGCGTATCAGCCCCTCCGGCGCACTGCTCAGCGACACCGCTTCGGCGCGCGCCTGGTGCAACTCGGTGAGGATGCGCCGGGCCCGCTCGGCGAAGGCCAGGCCCGCCGGGGTTGCCTTGACCGCGTGGGTGCTGCGGGTGAACAGCGCACAGCCGAGCGCGCGTTCCAGGGCGTCGATGCGCCGCGACACGGCCGAGGGCGTGAGCTGCTGGCGGCGCGCGGCGCCGGAGAAGCTGCCACTCTCCAGCACATCGAGGTAGAGGGCGAACTGGTCGGTGAGCTGATCGGTATTCATGGTCTGCCTTTGCGTAGCTCGCAAAAGCATTGTGCGTGCTTATGCATTTCCATGCCAGGCGCGACTGTCTAGCATGCGGCCACCCGAGGAGGTTTCATGAGTCCAATCGATCTGTTGTTGAACCTGTTGCTCGGTCTGGCGATGGGCACCGTGGGTGGCCTGTTCGGCATCGGTGGTGGCTTGGTGGCAATTCCCGCGCTGGGCGTGCTGTTCGGCCTGGACCAGCAGCTGGCCCAGGGCACGGCGCTGGTGATGGTGGTGCCCAACGTGGTGCTGGCGCTGTGGCGCTACAACCAGCGCAATCGCATCGAACCCAAGTACGCATTGCTGTTGGCGAGTACCGGCATCGTCTGCGCCTGGCTGGCCTCGCTGTATGCCGTCGAGCTGCACGCCGAGCGCATGCGCCTGGCCTTCGTCGTGTTCCTCGTGGTGTTGGCGCTGTACAACCTGGCGCGGCTGTTCATGCACACGCCTCCGGCCTCGACGGAGCTGCGCCATCCCTGGCCGTGGCTGGGCGTGGTGGGCGGCGCGGCGGGCGCGCTGGGCGGGCTGTTCGGCGTCGGTGGCGCGGTGCTGGCGGTGCCGGTGCTGACCAATGTGTTCGGCGCCGGGCAACTGATGGCCCAGGGCCTGTCGCTGGCCCTGGCGTTGCCCAGCACCGGCGTGACCCTGCTGACCTACGCGCTGCATGACCACGTTGACTGGGCCATGGGTGTTCCCCTGGCCGTAGGCGGCCTGCTCAGCATCACCTGGGGTGTGAAGCTGGCCCACGCCCTGCCAGAGAAGGTCCTGCGTGGTCTGTTCTGCGGCTTCCTGATCCTCTGCGCGGTCCTGTTGGTGCTGAAGTAAGGCTAGAGGCGGAAGCCCTCGGCGATGTGTTCGGCCAGGGTGTCGGTCACCTGCGACTGGCGCTCTGGGTGGCGGACCAGGGCGATGCTGGTCAGCGGCAGGCGTGGGAAGCCTTCCGCCTCGCCGAGCACGCGCAGGTCCGGGGTGATCAGGCTCTGCAGCTGGGCCGTCACTGCGAGGCCGGCGCGCACCACGGCGAACAGCGCCGACAGGCTGGGGCTGGTGTAGGCGATGCGGTAGGGGCGCTCCAGGGCGTCCAGCGCATTGCAGGCCCAGGCGCGGCAGAAGCAGTCGGCGTTGAACATCGCCAGTGGCATGGGGTTCTGCTCGTGCGGGCTGAAGCCCTGGGCCACCGCCCAGACGAAGCGCTCCTGGCGCAGCAGCTGGCCGATCTCCTTGCCCGGCTCGCGGGTGACGATGGTCAGGTCCAGATCCTGGCGTTGCAGGAGCAGGCCGGAAGGCTCGCAATGAACCTCGACCTGCACCAGCGGGTAGGCCTGGGCGAAGCGCGAGAGGATGTCCGGCAGGAAGCGCATCACGTAGTCGTCCGGCGTGCCGATGCGCACCGAGCCGACCATGTGCGGTTCGCGCAGGGTGTTGAGCACCTCGCCGTGCAGCTTGAGGATGCGCCGCGCATAGCCCAGCAGGATCTGGCCTTCGGGCGTCAGGCGCACCTGGCGGCCGTCGCGCTCGAACAGCGCGCGTTGCACCACGTCACCCTCCAGGCGCTTCATCTGCATGCTTACCGCGGACTGGGTGCGGTTGACCGCCTCGGCCGCACGGGTGAAGCCGCCGCTGTCGGCGATGGCGACGAAGCTGCGCAGCAACTCGGTGTCGATGCTGGGGTAGTGGGCCATTCATCAATCTCCAAGATGCAATGCATAAGAAACATTCGTTGGATTGATCTTATGCCGAGATGGAAACTGCCGCCAACCCCACAGGGAGGGCGTGATGATGAAAAGTCAGAAAGGGTACGCACTGGCAGGTTCGCCATCGTTTGCTGTCGCACTGCGCGGCATCGGCTGGAAGGCCTGGTGGATGCGGTTGAGGCGCTGGCGGGAGCTGGCGCGGCAGCGCAGGCAACTGGCGATGCTGGACGAGTCGGCGCTCAAGGACATGGGCCTGACGCGCGGTGATGTCATGCAGGAATGCGAGCGGCCGTTCTGGGATGATCCGCAACAACATTGAATCGAGGGTTTTGTGGTGCTGGTTTTAGGAGTCTGCGCATGAGTGCGTCGCGCAAGGGAGCCGATCTGTTCCTGTTCCAACTGATGCTGCTGTTGTGCGCCCTCTGGGGCAGCCAGCAGGTGGCGATCAAGCTGGCCGCGGCGGATATCGCACCGCTGCTGCAGGTAGTGCTGCGCTCGGCCATCGCCGCCGTGCTGGTCGGCCTGCTGCTGCTCTGGCAGGGCGGCTGGCGCGCCTGGCTGCCGAGCACCTGGCGCGGTGGCCTGCTGGCGGGCGTGCTGTTCGGCCTGGAATTCTTCTTCATCGCCGAGGGGCTGCGCTTCACCTCGGCGTCGCACATGGCGGTGTTCCTCTACACGGCGCCGATCTTCTCGGCCCTGGGCCTGCATTTCCTGCTGCCCAGCGAGCGCCTCAAGCCTGCGCAGTGGATGGGCATCGGCCTGTGCTTCGGTGGTGTGGTGCTGGCCTTTGGCGGCGGAGCGGACTGGGCGAATCTGGACCGACGCATGCTGCTCGGCGACCTGCTGGGCCTGCTCGCCGGACTGTCCTGGGGCCTGACTACCGTGGTTATCCGTGGCTCGCGGCTGTCCGAGGCACCGGCCGGTCTGACCCTGTTCTACCAACTGGCGGTGGCCTTCGTCCTGCTGCTGAGCTATGTGCTGTTCACGGGTCAGATCGGCCCGGTGAACTGGACGCCGGTGGCCATCGGCTCGGTGCTGTTCCAGGGCGTGGTGGTGGCCTTCTTCAGCTACCTGGCGTGGTTCTGGCTGCTGCGCCGTTACCTCGCCTCGAACCTGGCGGTGTTCGCCTTCATGACGCCGCTGTACGGCGTGACCTTCGGCGTGCTGGTGCTGGACGAGCCGCTGAGCCTGAATTTCGTGATCGGCGCCGGGCTGGTGCTGCTGGGGATCACCCTGGTCAGCAGCCATGCCTGGCTGAGCAAAAGACTACGCGCCGCCCGTGCCGGTGCCGAGGCCCGTTGAAGGAGATCGACATGGAGCGTTATCACCTGGCCCAGCTCAATATCGCCCAGCTGAAGGCGCCGCTGGACTCGCCGCAGCTGGCCGATTTCGTCGCCAACCTGGAGCGCATCAACGGCCTGGCCGAGGCGGCACCGGGCTACGTCTGGCGTCTGCAGGACGAAGCCGGCGACGCCACCGCCATCCGCCCCTTCGGCGACGAGGTGCTGGTCAACATGTCGCTGTGGCGCGATGTGCAGTCGCTCAGTGACTACGTCTACAAGTCGGCGCATACCGAGATGCTCAAGCGCCGCCGCGAGTGGTTCGACAAGGTCGAGCAGGCGCACCAGGTGCTCTGGTGGGTGCCGGCGGGGCACCGGCCGAGTGTGGCGGAGGCGGCCGAGCGCCTGGCCCACCTGCGCGAGCATGGCGCCACGGCCCATGCCTTCAGCTTCCGTCAGGCCTTCGCCGCGCCGGAGCAGGTTGTCGCGCCGTCCTGCTAGGCTGGGCGCATGACTCTTTCGCTCTCTCTCCCTGAGGCCCGGCGCCTGGCCCTGGCTGCCCAGGGCTTCACCCGCGCGCCGCGCGGCGCCATTGGCCAGCGCCAGCTGCGCGCGCAGATCGAGCGCCTCGGCGTGCTGCAGATCGACTCGGTCAACGCCCTGGTGCGCTCGCACTACCTGCCGGCGTTCTCGCGGCTCGGCCATTACGATCCGGCGTTGCTGGATGAGCTGGCCTGGGGCAAGCCGAAACGCCGCGGCCTGTTCGAATACTGGGGGCACGAGGCCTCGCTGCTGCCGCTGGAGCTGTATCCGCTGCTGCGCTGGCGCATGCGCCGTGCGGCGGACGGGCAGGGCATCTACCGCCAACTGGCCGAGTTCGGCCGCCAGCAGCAGGACGTGATCCAGCGTGTGCTGCAGACGGTGCGCGAGCAGGGCGCGCTTGGCGCCGGCAGCCTCAGCACTCGCAGCGAACGGGCCGGGCCCTGGTGGGACTGGAGCGCGGAGAAGCATGCGCTGGAATGGCTGTTCGCCGCTGGTGAGGTAACGGTGGCCGGGCGGCGTGGCTTCGAGCGCCTGTACGACTTGCCGCAGCGGGTGATTCCCGCCGCCCAGCTCGAACACCCCGAGATCGCCGAGGCCGAGGCGCAGCGCCAGCTGCTGCTGCGTTCGGCCGATGCCCTGGGCGTGGCCACCGAGCGTGACCTGCGTGACTACTACCGTCTGGACGCGAGCGACGCCAAGGCGCGTCTCGTCGAACTGGTCGAGGCTGGCGAACTGCTGCCGGTCACGGTGCAGGGCTGGAAACAAGCTGGCTACTGCCGAGGTGAGCCGAGCATTCCACGACGGGTGCGCGGCAGCGCCTTGCTCTCACCCTTCGATTCGCTGATCTGGGAACGCGAGCGCACCGAGCGGCTGTTTGGCTTCCGCTATCGCCTGGAGATCTACACCCCGCCGGACAAGCGCGTGTACGGCTACTACGTGCTGCCATTCCTGCACCACGAGCGCCTGCTGGCGCGGGTCGACCTGCGCAGCGAGCGCGCGCACGGGCGCCTGGCGGTGCATGCCGTGCATCTGGAGGAAGCGTTGCTGAGCGAGGAGGCGTTGCACTCCCTTGCCGAGGAGCTACGCGCGCTGGCGCAGTGGCTGGGGTTGGAGGCGGTGGCGCTGACCTGCCGCTCGCCGGCGGCCGCATTGCTGCGGCCGTTGCTGCAGGGCTGACCCGCCCACACCGGATGGCGCGAGCGGGTTGTGCGGCTTACTTCTCGGCGGCGATGCGCTGGCGGATGTGCGCGGCGCGGTCGGCCGAGCCCGGGTGGGAGTCGAACATGCTGCTGTCGCCGCCGCTCAGCTTGGCCAGCTTGTCGAAGGCGCTGGCCAGGCCTTCCAGCGGGATGCCGCGCTTCTTCAGCAGGTCGAAGGAGAAGTCGTCGGCGGCGCTTTCCTGGGATTGCGAGAACTGCGCGTTGACCAGTTCCTCGCCGAGGGCACCCAGCTGCGAACTGGACAGGGCAGAGACCGCGCCGTTGCCCGAGGAGGCCGCGGCACCACGCGCCACTGAAGTGGCGTAGGCGGCCTGCATGGCCTTCTTGGTGTGGCCGAGGGCAACGTGGCCCATCTCGTGGCCGAGCACGCCTTCCACTTCGTTGTCGTTCATCAGGTCCATCAGGCCGCTATAAACGCGCACGCAACCATTGGCCATGGCCCAGGCGTTGACCTCATCGGTCTGGTAGACCTTGTAGGTGACCGGGGTGCCATTGACCTGGCTGCCGAGGTTGGCGGCGATCTTCTCCAGGCGCTGGCTGTACTCGCTGCCGGCTGGGGCGATGGGCGCTTCGGCGTCCATCTGCACGCAGGCCTCGTCGGCCATGGCCTTCACTTCGGCGTCGCTGAGGGTGGCGGCCTGCATGGCCTGCATGCCGGTGGTGAGCATGGCGTCGGGGCTCATGTTCTGGCAGCCGCCGAGCAGGGTGGCCAGAGCGAGGGCGGAAAGGGAGAACTGCAGTTTCATGGTCATCGTCCTTGAAGGTTGAGGCAATGGAGGGCCAGAGGCGTCGGCATCCGGCCGGCGCGGCATTCTCGGTGATCGGGGCGGGAGGGGGCGTGAAGCGGGTCGCAGTACCGGCCGGCCAAGGCGCATCGGCTGATGCGCCAGGCGCGGGTGTCAGCCGAAGACCGGACGGAAGAACGAGCGTTCGTAGCTGAGGATGCAGCGGGTCTCTTCGGCATAGCGGAAGGCGGCCTGGCACTCGGCGTCTTCCATCGACTGCTGCCGGTAACGTTCGTACTCGGCCAGGCTGGCGAAGCTGAACATGGCCAGGGCGATGTTGTTGGCGCCCTCGGACGGCAGGAAGTAGCCGTGGTGCTGGCCGCCGAACTTCTCCACCAGCGGAATCCACAGCTTGCCGTAGTGCTCGAATTCCTTGAGCTTGTAGGGATCGATGACGTATTTCAGGTAGCAGGTGACCACGTGTCGCTCCTTGAGTGGGGGTAAGAAAACGGGGCCTTGTGGCCCCGTTGCG
The DNA here is from genome assembly GCF_028649395.1 of Pseudomonas sp. Gutcm_11s. GTDB lineage: Bacteria > Pseudomonadota > Gammaproteobacteria > Pseudomonadales > Pseudomonadaceae > Aquipseudomonas. The sequence goes on from NZ_JAQSUW010000008.1 coordinate 41,942, forward strand.
CTGCGTTGGTCAGGCCCTGGCCTGCTTCAGTGTCTCGGCGATCATGAAGGCCAGTTCCAGCGACTGGTCGGCGTTCATCCGTGGGTCGCAGTGGGTGTGGTAGCGGTCCGACAGGCCGTCCTCGGTGATCGGCCGCGAGCCGCCGATGCACTCGGTGACGTTCTGCCCGGTCATCTCGATGTGAATGCCACCGGCGTGGGTGCCCTCGGCGCGGTGCACCTGGAAGAACTGCTTCACCTCGGAGAGGATCTGCGCGAAGTCGCGGGTCTTGTAGCCGCTGGACGCCTTGATGGTGTTGCCGTGCATGGGGTCGGAGCTCCACAGCACCTGGCGACCTTCTTCCTTCACCTTGCGCAGCAGGCGCGGGAAGTTGGCCTCGACCTTGTCGGCGCCCATGCGCACGATCAGGTTGAGGCGGCCCGGATCGTTGTCCGGGTTGAGTACGTCGATCAGGCGGATCAGCTCGTCCGGGTCCATGCTCGGGCCGACCTTGACCCCGATCGGGTTCTCGATGCCGCGCATGAACTCGACATGGGCACCGTCCAGCTGGCGGGTGCGGTCGCCGATCCACAGCATGTGCGCGGAGCAGTCGTACCAACGCCCGGTGAGGCTGTCCTGGCGCACGAAGGCCTGCTCGTAATTGAGCAGCAGCGCCTCGTGGGCGGTGAAGAAGCTGACTTCGCGCAATTGCGGTGCGCTGTCCATGCCGACCGCACGCATGAAGGCGAGGGTCTCGTCGATGCGGTTGGCCAACTGGTGGTACTTCTCGCTCAAAGCGGAATTGGCGATGAAGTCCAGGTTCCACTGGTGCACCTGGTGCACATCGGCGAAGCCACCCTGGGCGAAGGCGCGCAGCAGGTTGAGGCTGGCGGTGGCCTGGTGGTAGGCCTGCAGCAGGCGGTCCGGGTCCGGCACGCGGCTGACGGCATCGAAGCCGATGCCGTTGACGATATCGCCGCGGTAGGCCGGCAGGGTGACGCCGTCGATGGTCTCGCTGCCCGAGGAACGCGGCTTGGCGAACTGGCCGGCCATGCGCCCGACCTTCACTACCGGGCAACCGGCGGCGAAGGTCATGACGATGGCCATCTGCAGCATCACCTTGAAGGTGTCGCGTATCTTCGCCGCACTGAACTCGGCGAAGCTCTCGGCGCAGTCGCCGCCCTGCAGCAGGAAGGCGCGGCCCTGGGTGACCTCGGCGAACTGGCGGCGCAGCTCACGGGCCTCGCCGGCGAACACCAGCGGCGGGTAGCCGGCCAGGGTCTGCTCCACGCGGGCCAGGTGGGCGGCATCGGGGTATTCGGGTTGCTGCTGGATGGGGTGCTTTCTCCAGCTTTCGGGGCTCCAGGCGTGCATCGGACTTCTCGCGGCTAGTCGGTTGCCGGCATGTTAACCCCGCCGGACGCGGCAGGTCAGCCGATAGCTGTGATTGAGCGGGTGCATGAGGGCAAGGAAGGAGCACCCGCAGAGGTCGGCCTGCCAACGAATACTCGGCTGCCGACAGGGAGACCCCTGCGGATACGTAACGACGCCAACGGCATCCCGAATGCACGGCTGGGATGGTCGCTGGCGTCGCCCCGGCTGGGCCGGGACGCGGCGCTCTTGTTGGCGTCTGATCTATCGAGGGCTGGCCCTCTAGCTAACCCTCACCGATGGGGGAGGCGAGGGATGAATCTTCAGGCGGTCGCCGGCTGGAAGCCGCGTACCGGCGCCGAGCGCGGCTGCACATCACGCCCCTGCAGGAAGCGTCCGTAGCCCTGGGCTTTGCCTAGGTCGGCCGGGAACTCCTGTTCGCGTCGATAGGCGATGCGGCCATTGATCAAGGTGGCGTCCACCGCGGCGTCGTTGCGTTTGACCACTCGCACCAGGCCGAGCACTTCCATCGGTGCCTCGCTCATGTCGTCTAGCTCGTCGGTGAGCCCAGCGGGATTGACGATCACCAGGTCGGCGCGGTCGCCGACGCGGATATAGCCGGCGTCGACGCCGATGAAGTCGGCCAGTTCGCCACTGCAGCGGCGCACCGCCTGGCCCAGCTCCATGAACGGGGTGCCGGCGATCTGGGCGTCACGCACGTACTTGAGGAAGCGCAGCGGGAAGTTGTATTGGGCGATGGAGCGCAGGTGCGCGCCGGAGTCGGCGAAGCCCGGCTGGGTCCAGGGGCTGGACAGCAGCTTGTGCATCACCGGCAGGCGCTGGTTGCCGTAGCAGGTGGTCCACTTCAGCGCCTCGCGGTACTGGCAGGCCAGCTCGAAGTAGGCGTCCACCGCGTCCAGGCCACGGGCCTGGCCGAGTTGCTTGAAGTTCTTGCCGACCATGGAGGCATCCGGGCACTCGGTCACCCAGCAGTCGGAGAAGTCGCGGTGCCACAGGCCCTTGGTCAGCACGGCCTTGACCTGCTTCTTGAACAGGGCGCGGAACTCCGGCTCCAGCACCTTGGCGTACAGCTCGTCCGGGTCCTTGATATTGCGCAGGATCTCGCCGGCACCGAACTCCTCGAAGGCGTTCACGTTGAGGCCCTCCAGGCGCAGGGTGAACGGCGCCGGCAGGGTCTGCCAGCGGAAGTTGCCGCGCAGCACCTTGTTCGCCAGCCAGCCGGAGAAACGGGTGAAACGGTGCAGCAGCGGCTGCGACTTGAGGTCCAGGGCGGTGAGCATCGAGCACTTGAGCGGGGTGCGGAACCAGCCGTGGGCCTGCCAGAGGAAAGCGAACACGTTGACCTTGGTCACCGCGTTCGGCGCGCCCTGCATCACCGCGCCGCGGCGACGGAGGATGGCGAACAGGCGGGAGAACTCCTTCCAGCTGGCGAAGGTCGAGGGCAGCGGGCTAGACCAGGCGCGGTCGCCGTCCATCTTGTCCAGGCGCGTGGTCATCACCGACAGGCCAATGCAGCCGGCATCCAGCGCCTCTTCCAGCAATTGTTCCATGCGTTGCAGCTCGGCCTCGGTCGGCACCACGTCCTGGGTGGCGCGCTCCAGGCCCATCACCGCCACGCGCAGCTCGGAGTGGCCGAGGAACGAGCTGACATTCGGCCCCAGCGCCAGCTGGTCATAGAAGGCGCGGTAGCCGGCGGCGTCGCGCCAGGTCTTCTTCTCCTGCAGGATCGGCAGCACGTACTCGCGCGGCACCGCCTCGACACGGGTGAACAGGTCCGAGCAGTCCTCGGCGTCGGCCAGCACCATGCTGATCGAGCAGGAGCCGATGGTTACGCTGGTCACGCCGTGGCGCACCGACTCCTTCAGCGCCGGAGCGGCGATCACCTCGGCGTCGTAGTGCGAGTGGATTTCCAGGAAGCCCGGGGTGACCCACTTGCCGGTGGCGTCCAGCACTTCACTGCAGCCGCTTTCATCCAGCGGGCTGAGGCTGACGGCATCGACCTTGCCATTGCGGATGCCGATATGACGCGGCACGCCGGGCGCGCCGCTGCCATCGAAGTACAGGCCGTTCTTGATGATGATGTCGTAGCTCATACGAGGCTCCAGGGGGCGAGCAGCAGCGTGCCGGTGACCAGCAGCAGGGCGTAGATGGCGATGCGGAAGTGGCGCTCATCGAAGCGCCGGTGCAGGTGTTCGCCCAGCCACAGGCCGACCAGCAGCAGCGGGGCGTAGGCCAGCACCTGGGGCAGGGCCGGTTGCAGGCGGCCGTCGACCAGGAAGGCGGCGGTAAGCAGGCTGTTGAGGGTGAACCAGACGCTGACCAGGGTGGCGCGAAAGCGCGCCTTGTCCAGCGTGGTGCCGGCCAGGCCGTAGACCAGCAGCGGACCGCCGGAGGCGAACAGGCCGTGGCTGAGGCCGGCGCCGAGGGTGAGCAGGCGGGTCAGCCACTGCGGCCGTACCGGCAGCGCCGCGGCATGGCGCAGGCGCCACAGCTCGCGCCCGGCGAACCACAGGATCAGCACGCCGAAACCGCGCTTGAGCAGCGCCGCGTCGAGATAGGGCAGCAGCAGGTAGCCCAGCGCCGTGCCGGCCACCATGCCCGGCAGGATGGTGCCGAGCAGCAGGCGGCGGTCGATCTGCGCGCGGTGGCGCCACACCAGGTAGCCGGTCATGCCGATATTCAGCGGCACCAGCACCGGCAGCAGCTGCTCGATGGGCATCAGCAGCGCACCCAGCGACAGGGCGATGACGATGCTGCCGAAACCGGTGACGGCTTCCAGGGTGTAAGCCAGCAGGATGAACGCGCCGAGGGCGTAGGAAGCACTCACGAGCTGGCCTCGCTGGCGTTCATCGGCGGTGGCAGCTCGCCGGCGAAGCGGCGGCTCATCTGCCGGTAGTACAGGCCGGGGGCGATGCGCCAGAGCAGGCTGGCCAGCCAGCTGCCACGGTCGGGGAACAGGCGCTCGCGGCCGCTTTGCAGGGCCTTGAGGATTTCCTCGGCCATCCAGGTGGCGCTGCGCACGCTGCCCAGGGTCGAGCGGGCGTGGCCGGCGGGCTTGCCGTCGGCGCCCAGGGCGTTGCGATCGATGGGCGTGTCGAGGAAGCTCGGGTAGACCATCAGCAGGCCCACGCCGTCCTGCGCCAGTTCGGCGCGCAGCACCTCGAAGCTCTGCGCCAGGGCGCTCTTCGCCGCGCAGTAGCCGGCGCGGCCGAGCACCGGCATCCAGCCGGCCATGGAGCCGATGGCGGCAACCTGGCCACCGCTTGCACGGAGCAGGTCGGCGGCGGCCAGGGTCAGCTCCAGCGGCGCGTGGTAGTCCACCGCCATCACCTTGCGTAGTACTTCGGGGCGGGTCAGCAGGGTCGGCGAGCGGTGGGTGATGCCGGCATTGTTGATCAGCAGGTCGAGGCGGCCGAATACCGTACGACAGGCGTCGACCAACTGGCGATGCAGCGCCGGGTCGGTGATGTCACCGGACAGGGCCTCGACCCGTTCGCTGTCGAGTTCGGCCACTCGTGCGGCCAGGCCGGCAGCGTCGATGTCGGTGAGCAGCAGGCTGTCGCCACGGGCGTGGCAGGCCTTGGCCAGCTCCCAGCCGAGGCCGCTGGCGGCGCCGGTGATCAGACTGACGCTCATCGTGCCACCTCGGCGGCAACGACCCCGGCCGGGGCGCGACGCGCCCACAGCAGGGCCAGCACCAGCCCGGCCAGCAGTTGCCAGCAGCCCCAGAACGCGGCGATCAGCAGCATGCCGCCGGCCTGCGGGAAGAAGGTGAAGATCAGCGCCATGCCCAAGGCCGAGTTGTGGATGCCGCTCTCCAGGGTCACCGCACGCACGTCGGCATCACTCAGGCGCCACAGCTTGGCGCACAGGTAGCCGAGGCCGAGTGCCAGAGTGTTGAGGGTGACCACCAGCCAGAAGAACAGGTGGAAGTGCTCGAGGAACTGGTCGAAGTTCTTCACGAAGGCGCCGCCGACGAAAGCCAGCAGCACCAGCAGGGAGAAGTGCCGCAGCGGCTTCTCCAGCTTGCGCGCCAGCAGCGGACGGCGCTTGCCCAGGGCCATGCCGGCAAGCATCGGCAGGATCAGCACCAGCACCACCATGGCCAGCAGGTCCAGCGGCTCGACATGGATCTCGGTGAGCAGCGCGCGGGTGTTGGGGTTGAGCCCGGCGTACAGGGCGAAGTTGAGCGGGGTGAAGATGCCGGCGGTGAGGCTGGACACCGCGGTGACGCTGGCCGAGACCGCGACGTTGCCGCGTGCCAGCCAGGTCATGATGTTGGAGAAGGTGCCGCTGGGGCAGGTGGCGACCAGGATCATGCCCAGCGCCAGCTGCGGGTCGATCGGCAGCAGCAACGTCAGCCCGCAGGTGGCCGCCGGCAGCAGCACGAACTGCACCAGCATGCCGATCACCGGCGCCTTGGGGGCGCGCAGGATGCGGCTGAAGTCGCCGGCGCGCAGCTCCAGGGACACTCCGAACATCATCAGGGCGATGATGGCGTTGAGGGCGATCATCGCCGAGGGCGAGAACTCAAGATTGACGCTGGGCATCGAGCCGCTCCTCGGTCTGGATGGTGGGGGCTAGGTCGTGGCGCAGCTCGGCGATGTGCGCCTTGAGCGCAGCGCGGTAGCTGTCCTTGTGCACGTAGTAGGCCATGCGTGGCAGCTTGAGGTAGGCGTAGCCACCGTCCAGGCGCTGGCCGGCACGCTCCAGCACGATGTCGCGGAAACGCTTGGCCGAGGCACTCTTGCGCTGCTGCTGGACGATGGCCAGGGCGACCAGTTCGGCCTGTTCGGCACGGCCCTGCCAACCCAGGCCCGAGGCCTCGATCATGCCGAGCATGAACAGGTCGTCGTGCAAGGGATGGAAGACGTTGAGGTACAGCTGTGGCGCGTCGGCCTCCAGCGGCCAGTTCAGCTCGGAACGGTCGATGAAGGGATAGTCCAGCTTGTAGCCGGTGGCCTGCAGGATCAGGTCGTACTCGGCGCTGTCGCCGTTGGCGAAGGTCACCCGCTTGCCGTCCACGGCGCGAATGTCGCCGCGCGGCTGGATATCGCCATGGCCGATATGGTGCAGCACCAGCGAGTTCATCACCGGGTGCGACTCGTACAGGCGGTAGTCCGGATCGGGCAGGCCGTACTGCGAAGGCTTGCCGAGCAGGGCGCGGACCATCAGGCCGTCGAGCAGCTGCTTGAAGCGGCGCGGCAGCTTGATCGCGCCGCCGAAGGTATCGGTCGGCTTGCCGAGGATGAACTTGGGCAGGAAGTGGTAGCCGCGGCGCACCGACAGGTCGACCGAGCTGGCGCGGTGCACGGCGTCCACGGCGATGTCGCAGGCCGAGTTGCCGCAGCCGATCACCAGCACCCGCTTGCCGGCGAAAATCTCGGCATTCTTGTAGGCCGAGGCATGCAGCAGTTCGCCGTCGAACCGCCCCGGCAGCGCCGGCTGGTTGGGCGTGTGCAGGGTGCCGTTGGCGATCAGCACGCCCTCGAACTGCCACTCGCGCTGCTTGCCGCCATGTTCGCTGACCAGGTGCCAGCCATGGCTCAGGCGCTCCAGGCGCACCACGCGGGTGGCGAACTGGTAGTGCTGGCGCAGGCCGAAGTGTTCGGCGTAGTCGCGGAAGTACTGGCCGATCTGGCTGTGCTGCGGGTAGGGCGGCACCTCGGCGGGCATCGGAAATTCGTCGAACTGGGTCATGCCCTTCGACGAGATCAGGTGCGCCGATTCGTACATGGTGCTGTGTGGATTGGCGATATCCCACAGGCCGCCGACATCACTATGCAGTTCGAAGCCGACGAAAGGGATACCATGGCGCTGCAACTGACGTGCAGCTGCCAGCCCCATGGGGCCGGCGCCGATGATGGCATGCATGCAAGGCAACTCATTGTTTTTCTGGTTATGTTCCGCAAGCATATGCAGCCATCCATGCGCCGTAACGGCTCAATCAGGACCTTATCCGGTTAATTCGGGACCCCATGAGCGCCACGCCTTCCGTCACCGTCCACTACGCCCAGGCCATCCTTCAGGCCGCCGAGCGCCTGGCCCTGCCGCTGCCGGCCGAGCTGCGCGAGCCGATCCGAGAGGCGCGCATCCCGCTGGCCCGCCAGGACGCCCTGTGGGAGGCCTTCTGCGCCGCCGCCCAGGACCCGCTGATCGGTCTGCGCCTGGGCAATGCCCTGCAGGTCGGCCACCTGGACATGGTCGGCGCGCTGCTGATGAGCTGCGAGACCATGGGCGAGGCGCTGGAAGCGCTGCTGGAGTACTACCCGATCGTCGGCGAGGGTGGTGAATTCCACCTGGATGAAGAGGGCGCCCAGCTGCGCCTGACCTACCAGCCGCATTACCAGGTGCGCCGTGAGGAGCGCGTGGAGGCGGTGCTGGCCAGCCTGGTGCACATGAGCCGCTGGATTACCGGCGAGCGCGTGCAGCCGCTGGAGCTGCATTTCACCCATCCGGCACGGGCCGCCGAGGCGCGTTACATCGAGCTGCTGGGTTGCCCGCTGCAGTTCGGTTGCGCTGACAACGTCCTGCTGTTTGATCGTGCCGACCTGGAGATTCCGCTGATCCAGGCCAACCCGCTGATGCGCGAGCACTTGCGTGGTTTGGCCGACAGCCTGCTCGAACGCCTGGGCCTGCAGAGCCTGGCCGCGCGCGTGCAGCAGCTGCTGCGTGCCCAGCCGCGCTGGGGCAAGGAACGCGTCGCCGAGCAGCTGGAGCTGAGCGGGCGCCACCTCAATCGCAAGCTGGCCGAGGAGGGCACCAGCTTCAAGCTGCTGCGCGACCAGGTGCTGCATCAGATGGCCGAGCAGCGCCTGCGCGAGTCGCCGCGGGTGGCCGAGGTGGCCGAGGGGCTCGGTTTCTCCGACGAGAGTTCGTTCGCCAAGGCGTTCCGTCGCTGGAGCGGCATGACACCGGGGCAGTTCCGCCAGGGGCTAGGCCAATGAGCGAGCTGCACGACGACATCATGCTGGAGGAAGTGCACGACGCCTGGGGCGTGATCCGCGTGTTCGAGGTGGGCGACTACCGCTTCCTCGAATTCGGCGAGGCCATCGAGCAGAGCTGCACCTATACCCGCGACCCGGCCTGGCTGGAGTACGACTACACCCGCGCCATGCTGATCGGCGCGCTGTGCCACGAGGCGCCGGAGTCGGCGCTGTTCCTTGGCCTGGGTGGCGGCACCCTGACCCAGGCCTGCCTGAAGTTCCTCGAGCTGGACGACGTCGAGGTCATCGAGCTGCGCCCCGACGTGCCGCGCCTGGCCATGCAATACCTGGGGCTGGCCGACGACCCGCGCCTGACCGTGCGCATCGGCGATGCCCTGGAGCTGCTCGACAGCGCCGAGACCGCCGACCTGATCTTCGTCGACCTCTATACCGACACCGGGCCGGCACCCGGCCACCTGGCCTGGCGCTTCCTGGAGAACTGCCAGAAGCGCCTCAACCCCGGCGGCTGGCTGGTGATCAACCAGTGGGGTACCGACGACGGTCGCCCGCTCGGCGCGGCCCTGTTGCGCGGGCTGTTCCATCGCCACTACTGGGAGATTCCGGTCAAGGAGGGCAACGTCACCCTGCTGGTGCCGGCCGACCTCGACCAGGTGCTGGATATCGAGGGCCTGACGGCGCGCGCCGAGGCGCTGAAGCCGCGTCTGGGCTACTCGCTGCAGCCATTGCTGGACGTGTTGCGTCCGGCCAGCTGAAGCGCCGTTCGGCCAGCTGGTGCAAAATCCCACCCCGGAGTCAGCTTTTTCCTGTATGATTCGCGCCCGGCCAAAATCGGCCACGTTCAGGTAAGCATCTACGAAGCGCTGCTTCGCTGCTGGTCCGCCCTTGCGGACTATCCTTGAGCTCAATCCATCACGTCTTCGCAAATCCCCACAGCAAGGCTGCCAGGGCGACCCACAAGGTCCTTCATGGCATGAGCAGCCTTTGCAACCCGGGTCTTTGCGGATGCACTTTCGAGGCAGACCCATGACCCAGGAAACCGGCACCTTTGCCGATCTCGGCCTTCATCCTTCCATTCTTGCTGCGCTGACCGCCGTAGGTTACGAAGAGCCGTCCCCCATCCAAGCCCAGGCGATCCCGATGATCCTGGCCGGCCACGACATGATCGGCCAGGCCCAGACCGGTACCGGCAAGACCGCCGCCTTCGCCCTGCCGATCCTGTCCAAGATCGACCCGGCCAAGCGCGAGCCCCAGGCCCTGATCCTGGCGCCGACCCGCGAGCTGGCCCTGCAGGTAGCCACTGCGTTCGAGACCTACTCCAAGCAACTGCCCGGCGTGTCCGTGGTGGCTGTATACGGCGGCGCGCCCATGGGCCCGCAGCTGAAGTCCCTGCGCATGGGCGCCCAGATCATCGTGGCCACCCCGGGCCGCCTGGTCGACCACCTGAGCCGCAACGATCAACTGCTGTCGACCATTCGCCACCTGGTGCTGGACGAGGCCGACGAGATGCTCAAACTCGGCTTCATGGATGACCTGGAAGTGATCTTCCAGGCCATGCCGGCCACCCGCCAGAGCGTGCTGTTCTCCGCGACCCTGCCGCACTCGATCCGCGAGATCGCCGAGAAGCACCTGCGCGAGCCGAAGCACGTCAAGATCGCGGCCAAGACCCAGACCGTCTCGCGCATCGAGCAGGCGCATCTGATGATCCACGCCGATCAGAAGATCAACGCCGTGACCCGTCTGCTGGAAGTCGAGGACTTCGACGCCCTGATCGCCTTCGTGCGTACCAAGCAGGCCACCCTGGACCTGGCCAGCGCCCTGGAAGCCAAAGGCTACAAAGCCGCTGCGCTGAACGGTGACATCGCCCAGAACCAGCGTGAGCGCGTGATCGAGTCGCTGAAAGACGGCCGCCTGGACATCGTGGTTGCCACCGACGTCGCCGCCCGTGGTATCGACGTGCCGCGCATCACCCACGTGCTCAACGTCGATATGCCGTACGACCCGGAGTCCTACGTGCACCGTATCGGCCGTACCGGTCGTGCCGGTCGTGAAGGCCGTGCCCTGCTGCTGGTGACCCCGCGTGAGCGTCGCATGCTGCAGGTGATCGAGCGCGTCACCGGCCAGAAGGTCGGCGAGGTCAAGCTGCCCAACGCGCAGCAGGTGCTGGACGCCCGCATCAAGAAGCTGACCACTGGCCTCACCCCGTTGGTCGCTGACGCCGAAGCCAGTCACGGCGCCCTGCTGGACCGCCTGATCGCCGACATCGGCTGCAGCCCGCGCGCCCTGGCCGCGGCCCTGCTGAAGAAGGCTACCGGTGGTCAGGCGCTGGATCTGGCCAGCGTCGAACGCGAGCAGCCGCTGGTGCCGGGCGTTGGTGCCCCGCGTGAGCGCCGCGAGCGTGATGGTGATCGTCCGGAGCGTTCCTTCGATCGCGGTGAGCGTGGTGAAGTCCGCGATCGCCGCCCGATGGCTGCGCCGAGCGAAGGCAAGGTGCGTTGCCGTACCGCCCTGGGTGCTCGCGACGGTATCGCCGCGAAGAACCTGCTGGGCGCCATCCTCAACGAGGGCGGCCTGCAGCGCGATGCCATCGGCCGCATCCAGATTCGCGAGGCGTTCAGCCTGGTCGAGCTGCCGGAAGACGGCCTGGATCGCCTGCTCGGCAAGCTCAAGGACACCCGCGTTGCCGGCAAGGCCCTGAAGCTGCGTCGCTATCGCGAGGACTGAGTCCGCGCCGAAATGAAAAGGCCCCGCTCATGCGGGGCTTTTTTATGGCTGCCGTTAAACCGATCGACGCCGGGACAGCAGCACGGCCACGGCGGCCAGAGCGATGGCCAGGCTGTAGGCGAACAGGCCCAGGTTGATGCCGAAGATCATCTTCTCCGAGCCGTCGGACAGCACCATGGAGCCGCCGTAGCTGTGGCGCAGGGCGTAGGCCAGCAGGAAACCGCCGGTGACGAACAGGGTCAGCAGGCTGCTCAGGCGGATTTCATTTCTGGCCCAGACCAGCCACAGGCTGAAGGCGCCCAGCGCGCAGTTGGTGGCCAGCTGCCAGACCTCGTGCAGGCGGGCGTGGGCCTCCCAGCCCGGATTGAACACGTGGCTGGCGTTGATCTCGAGGATCGGCACCACGACGGCGTAGAAGACGATTCCTACGGTGACCAGCAGTCTGGCGAGCATGCGGCAGTCCTTGTCCGGTAGAGGGAGGCGCCACTCTAACGGCAGGCTGGCAAAAGTGCAGTACTGGCGCTTGGGCGTGGAACTCTGCCCGTGTGCGCCGCGGGGCGGTCCACTGTCGCGTGCCGAGCGGGGCGTCAGGCGAAGCTGTAGATGTCCATGCCCAGGGCGCCGTAGGTGAAGCCGCTGTGCTCGATATGGAACTCGTCGCCGGCGCCGAGGGTGAAGTACAGCGGCAGCAGGTGCTCGTCGCTGGGGTGGCTGCGGCGGGCATGGGGCGCCTGTTTGCGGTAGTCGAGCAGGGCGGGGCGGTCAGCGGCGCGCAGCTTTTCCACCATCCAGTCGCGGAATTCGGCGGCCCAGGGTGTGATCGCCTCGGGGCCGGCGCGCCAGTCCAGCTCGCCCAGGTTGTGGGTGATGCTGCCGGAGCCGAGCAGCAGGACGCCCTGTTCGCGCAGTTCCGCCAGAGCCTGGCCGACGCGTATCTGCAGCTCGGGGCCGGCGTGGCTGGGCAGGGACAGTTGCAGCACCGGCACATCGGCCTGCGGGTACATCAGCGACAGGGGCACCCAGGCGCCGTGATCCAGCGGTCGTTGCGGGTCCAGGCTGCTGCTCAGACCGGCAGCGCCGAGCAGGCGCTGCACTTCGAGTGCCAGCTGCGGTGCGCCCGGAGCCGGGTATTGCACGGCATACAGCGGTGCGGGGAAGCCACCGAAGTCGTGCCAGGTGGCTGGCTGCGGCGAACTACCGATCCGCAGCTCAGGACTTTCCCAATGCGCAGACACCACCAGAATGGCGCGCGGCCTGGGCAGCTGCGCTGCCAGACGCGCCAGGGCGGGGCCGCTGGCGCCTGGCTCGAGGGCGAGCATGGGGGAGCCGTGGGAGATGAACAGGGCGGGCAGCATGGAACAATCCTCTGAAGCGATGCTGCCTATGGTGGGTGCCAGAAATATCTAAATCCAATATAAATTACTGGAAATATTTATCTAAATACCTGGCTATATCTGCTCGGATTCGAGGTTGGCCTTGGCTGCCAGCTCGTCGAACACTTCTGGCGTCAGGGCCGCCTCGTTGGCGCCGTCGAGCACCTCGCGCGGGTGTTCGCTGCCCGGGATGCTGCTGTCGAGCATGCTCAGCAGCTGGGCGCCGCGGGGTGTGAGGATGAAGTTCTCGCCGTTGCCGCCATCTTCTTCCGGCCGCGGTGCGATGAAGCCGTTTTCCAGCAGCAGCGATTCGTAGCGCGTGGCTTCGGCGCGGAAGTGGTCGAGGTTGTCGATGTGCTCGCCAGCGCGGCCCAGTTCATCGGCCAGCTCCTCGGCGTACTGGCGTGGTGCAAAGGGTTTGCCGGCGGAGTTCTGCGCTTCGTGCAGCAGGCGTTCGATCAGATCCCATTGGTAAACGGCCATGGTGTCTCTCCCGTAGGCGGTTGGGCTTACAGGTTCCGACTGGCGAGCGGGTTGCAAGGTTCGAGCTATTTCGCGGGCAATAAAAAAGGCGATCCGTGGATCGCCTTTCTCATCAGGGCTGCTGTCAGCCGCGACGGCGCAGGGCCTCGATGCGGTCTTCCAGCGGCGGGTGGGTCATCAGCAGGCCGGCCAGGCCGTTCTTCAGGCCACCGTTGATGCCGAAGGCGGTCATGCTGCTCGGCATCTGCACCGGCACGCCCTGTTCCGCGCGCAGGCGCTCCAGGGCGGCGATCATGGCGCCGGTGCCGGCCAGGCGGGCGCCGGCATCGTCGGCCTTGAACTCACGGCGACGGGAGAACCACATGACGATGATGCTGGCCAGGATGCCCAGAACCAGTTCAGCGAAGATGGTTGCAACGATGTAGCCGATACCGTGGCCATCCTCGTTCTTCAGGATCACCTTGTCGACGAAGTTGCCGAAGATGCGCGCGAAGAACATCACGAAGGTGTTCACCACGCCCTGGATCATCGCCAGGGTGACCATGTCGCCGTTGGCCACGTGGCCGATTTCGTGGGCCAGCACCGCTTTCACCTCGTCGGGCGAGAAGCGCTCCAGCAGGCCCTGGCTGACGGCCACCAGGGCGTCGTTCTTGTTCCAGCCGGTGGCGAAGGCGTTGGACTCGTAGGCCGGGAAGATGCCCACTTCCGGCATCTTGATGCCGGCATCACGGGACAGCTCTTCGACGGTCTGCAGCAGCCACTGCTCGTGGCGGGTGCGCGGCTGGGTGATGATTTCGGTGCCGGTGCTCATCTTCGCCATCCACTTGGACATGAACAGCGAGATGAAGGAGCCGACGAAGCCGAACACGGCACAGAAGGCCAGCAGGCTGCCGTAGTTCTGGCCGGTGAAGCGGTCGACTCCGAGCAGCTTCAGGGTGACGCTGGCGATCAGCAGCACCGCCAGGTTGGTGGCCAGGAACAATACGATACGCATCATGGTGGGGAGCTTCTCCTCAGGCGAGAGACGGTCTAAGTATGCGAGCTATATAAGGTTGAGCCGCCGCGCCTTCAACCGAGGCACTATTTCAAACTATGTCGTTTGACGGGCTCAGGCTGCTCTCGAACAGCTGGCGAGTAAGGCGTGCGACCTTTTCGCTGCTCTGCTGATTCAGCGCGTCACGTAGCTGCCAGGCGAGGGTGGCGTGTACCCGGCGCACGCTTGGGGGCAGCGCGTCGCCCTGCGGGAGAGCATGCGGAACTCCGCGTGACAGGCGCATGAATCCCTTCTCGGTGAGCACGGCCTGGTCGAGTGCGTCATAAGCGATGGTCGACTCGAAGCGGATATAGCCTTCCTCGGCCAGCCACAGCAGGGCGCCCAGGCAGGCCTGGTGACGCTTGCTGGGCAGGCCGAACTCGTCGGGTTCCTCGCGGCCGATCAGGTCTTCCACGTACAGCGCCATCTTGCGTGGGAAGGTCTGATAGAGCGCCAGCATGCCGCTGGCGGCATCCTTGTAGAACTCGTCGATCTGCAGGTCCATGGCCGGCCTTACTGGCGGTAGGACTTGAGGAAGTTGCCGATGCGGCCGATGGCCTGCTCCAGGTCGTCGACGCGGGGCAGGGTGACCACGCGGAAGTGGTCCGGCCACGGCCAGTTGAAGGCGGTGCCCTGGACGATCAGCAGCTTCTCGGAAAGCAGCAGGTCGAGGACGAACTTCTCGTCGTTGTGGATCGGGCAGACCTTCGGGTCGATCTTCGGGAAGGCGTAGAGCGCGCCCATCGGCTTGACGCAGCTGACGCCGGGGATGTCGTTGAGCAGTTCCCAGGTGCGGTTGCGCTGCTCCAGCAGGCGGCCTTGCGGCAGGACCAGATCGTTGATGCTCTGGTAGCCGCCCAGAGCGGTCTGGATCGCATGCTGGCTCGGCACGTTGGCGCACAGGCGCATGTTGGCCAGGATATCCAGGCCCTCGATATAGCTCTGCGCACGGTGTTTCGGGCCGGAGATGGCGACCCAGCCGGAGCGGAAGCCAGCCACGCGGTAGCTCTTGGACAGGCCGTTGAAGGTCAGGCAGAGCACGTCCGGCGCCAGGGAGGCGGTGGAGATGTGCTGGGCCTCGTCGTAGAGGATCTTGTCGTAGATCTCGTCGGAGAACAGCACCAGGTTGTGCTGGCGGGCCAGTTCGACGATGCCTTCCAGCACTTCCTTGGAATACACGGCGCCGGTCGGGTTGTTCGGGTTGATCAGTACGATGGCCTTGGTGTTGCTGCTGATCTTGGCCTTCATGTCGGCCAGGTCGGGGAACCAGCCGGCCTGCTCGTCGCACAGGTAGTGCACCGGCTTGCCGCCGGAGAGGGCCACGGCAGCGGTCCACAGCGGGTAGTCGGGCGCCGGGATCAGCACCTCGTCACCATTGTTGAGCAGCGCCTGCATGGCCATCACGATCAGTTCGGACACGCCGTTGCCGAGGTAGATATCCTCGATGCCGACGCCTTCCACCTGCTTCTGCTGGTAGTACTGCATCACCGCCTTGCGTGCACTGAACAGGCCTTTGGAATCGCTGTAGCCTTGTGCGGTGGGCAGGTTGCGGATCACGTCCTGGAGGATTTCCTCCGGGGCTTCGAAACCGAACGGCGCCGGGTTGCCGATGTTCAGCTTGAGGATGCGATGGCCTTCCTCTTCCAGGCGTTTGGCGTGCTTGAGCACCGGCCCGCGGATGTCGTAGCAGACGTTGGCGAGCTTGTTCGATTTGCTGACCTGCATGATGCTGTGTCCCGATGTGAAGATGCCGCTGGCGGCGCAGGGAAAGTTCGTCCTCGCCGGCTGTAATACGGCAGAAAGACTGGCGTCCAAAGAGGGACGCATGATACGTGCGGCCCGATGCCCGGAAAAGGTAGGTGCCGGGCTTTTTTCCTGCTCTGAGGTGTACCCCATGGAAAAGATCGATAAACCCCTGGAAGCCTGGCGCGACGAGCTCTCCGACGCCCAGTTCCATGTCTGCCGGCTGGGTGGCACCGAGCGTGCCTTCACCGGCGAATACCACGACAGCAAGGTGCATGGCATCTACCACTGCGCCTGTTGCGGCGAAGCGCTGTTCGACTCGGATGCCAAATACGACTCCGGTAGCGGCTGGCCGAGTTACTTCCAGCCGGTGAACGCGGGTGTGATCACCGAGAAGGAGGACTTCAGCCACGGCATGCACCGCATCGAGGTCAAGTGCGGCAAGTGCGATGCCCACCTCGGCCACGTCTTTCCCGACGGCCCGCGTCCTACGGGGCTGCGCTACTGCATCAACTCGGTGTCGCTGAAGCTGATCCCGCGCTGAGATGCTGTGAGGCTCGCCAACTGGCGGGCCTCTTTTTGCGTCATTTAAATTGTGTGCAATTGAATTGCTCGCTATATTCGCTGCACCTTCACCGCCAGCGGAGCCTACAGGCCATGAGCGACAAGCTTTTCGATATCCCGGTTACCACCATCAAGGGTGAGCAGAAGACGCTCAAGGACTTCGGCGGCAAGGCTGTGCTGGTGGTCAACACCGCCAGCAAGTGCGGCTTCACCCCGCAGTACAAAGGTCTGGAAAGTGTCTGGCAGCAGTACAAGGACAAGGGCCTGGTGGTACTGGGCTTCCCCTGCAACCAGTTCGGCAAGCAGGAGCCGGGCGACGAGGGCGCCATCAGCGAGTTCTGCGAGCTGAACTTCGGCGTCAGCTTCCCGCTGTTCAAGAAGATCGACGTCAACGGCAGCGACGCCCACCCGCTCTATGTGCAGCTCAAGCAGCGCGCTCCGGGCCTGCTGGGCAGCAAGGGCATCAAGTGGAACTTCACCAAGTTCCTGATCAGCGGCGACGGTACCGAGGTCAAGCGCTTCGCCCCGACCACCAAGCCGGAAGAGCTGAGTGCCGAGATCGAAGCCCTGCTGAAATGATCGATCTGCCTGAGACCGAGGCGCAGCTGCTGCTGGACAACCAGCTGTGCTTCAAGCTCTACGCCGCCTCGCGGGCGGTGATCCGCGCCTACAAACCGATGCTCGATGAGCTGGGTCTGACCTATCCGCAGTACCTGGTGATGCTGGTGCTGTGGGAGTGGCAGGCCAGCCCGCCGGAACACGCTACGGTCAAGGCGCTGGGTGAGCGGCTGATGCTCGATTCCGGCACCCTGACACCGCTGCTCAAGCGTCTCGAGCAGCTCGGCCTGGTGCAGCGCGTACGCTCCAGCCTCGACGAGCGCGAGCTGCGACTGGGCCTGAGTGAGGCTGGCGTGGCATTGCGCGAGCGGGTGCTGCCGCTCAAGCAGCGCCTGCTGTGCGAGAGCGGGGTCGACATGAATGATTTGGAGGGGCTGCGCCAGAGCCTGGGCCAGCTATTGACGCTGGTTACGGCTCACTCGTGAGTGGCAGCCAGTTGTCCAGCAGCGTGGCCAGGTCTTCGCGGCGGAAGGGCTTGGCCAGGTAGTCGTTCATGCCCGCGGCCTGGCAACGCTCGCGCTCGTCGGGCAGGGCGTTGGCGGTGAGGGCGATGATCGGCAGGTCCGCCCATTGGCCGCTCTGGCGGATGCGCCGGGTCGCCTCGTAGCCATCCATCACCGGCATGTTGCAGTCCATCAGCACCAGGTCCACCTGATGCTTCTCCAGATAGGCGATGGCTTCGCCGCCATGGGCGGTGACGGCCACTTCACAGCCCAGCTTGCCGAGCATGCCTTTGGCCACCATCTGGTTCACCTGGTTGTCCTCGACCAGCAGCACGCGGGCCTGGTGCGGGCGGCTCGGGATCTTGTCCTGCAGCTCGGCAGCGTTGCTCTGGTGTGGCAGCAGCAGGCGCTGCAGGCTCTGGTACAGCGCGGCGCGAGACAGCGGGCGCGGCAGTTGCTCGAAAGGCGCCAGGGCCGCGGCTTGTTCGCCCTGGATGAAGGTGCCGTAGGCCGATACCAGCAGCAGTGGCCCCGCATAGCGCTGGCGCAGGCCTGGCAATTGCTCCGGATCGGTGCAGATCAACAGGTCGGCCTGCGGGGCGGCTGTCGTGTCGTCCAGTCGCTGATAGCTCAGTCCCCAGTTGGGCAGCCAGCCGTCGAACAGCTCCGCCAGCCCGCTGCCGCCAGAGCAGATGGCCGCGATCTTGCCCGGTAGCCCCGGCCAGCGCGGCGGTGGCGTGTGCGCAGGCAGCGGCAGGATGGCGCTGAACTGGCTGCCGATGCCTTCGCGTGACTGCAGGTTCAGCTCGCCGTTCATGGCTTCGCACAGGCGCCGGGTCAGGGCCAGGCCCAGGCCGGTGCCGCCGAACTGGCGGGTAATCCCGGCGCCTGCCTGGATGAAGGGGTGGAAGATGCGCTTCTGCGCATCTTCGGCGATGCCAATGCCGGTGTCGTTGACCAGCAGGCGTATGCCCGTGGGGCAGGGGCTGACACGCAGATCCACACGCCCGCTGCGGGTGAACTTGAGGGCGTTGGAGAGCAGGTTGCTGACGATCTGCCGTACGCGGGTCGGATCACCCAGCACCTGGGCCGGTAACTGCGGGTCGATCAGGCAGGTGAGCTCGACATTCGGCGAGACGTTCTGCGACAGCAGGCTGGCGGTTTCTTCCACCAGGCTGCCGAGGTCGAAGGGGATGCGTTCCAGCTCGAGCTGCCCGGCCTCGAACTTGGACAGGTCGAGAATATCGTTGAGCAGGTCCACCAGGACCTTGCCGGAGTCGTGGGCGATCGACAGCTGCTGGCGCTGCTCGTTGCTCAGGCTGCCGTCCAGGGCCAGTGCGAGCATGCCGAGCAGGCCGTTGAGCGGAGTGCGGATCTCGTGGCTCATGTTGGCCAGGAAGGCGGCGCGGGCCTGGGCCATTTCCAGGGCCGTACTGCGTGCCTGCTCCAGCTCGTGGTTGGAGTGGGTCAGGCGGGCGTTGGTCGCCTTCAGCTCGGCGGTTCGGGCGGAGACGATGTTCTCCAGCTCGCCCAGGTACTGGGTCAGGCGGTCCTCGGCTTCGCGACGTTGACTGATCTCCTGGTGGATGTTGGCCAGCTGCTGGTTGGTCACCGCCACCAGGGTGCCGATCTCGTCGCGCTCGTGGCCGCCGGGGCAGGGCACGGGCGAGAAGTCACGGCGTGGGTCGCGGTCGCTGAGGGCGCGGATCACGCCGACCAGGGGCTTGGTCAGCATGACGTAGAACAGCACCAGCAGGATCAGCGACAGCAACAGGCTGCGGGCGAAGCCGGTGAGCAGGGTGAGCATGGCGCGCCGCAGGAAGTGGCTGCCGAAAGCATAGGTGTCCACTTCGATACGCAGCACGCCGAGGGGCTCGTTGGGTGCATGGTCGACGAACAGTGGGTTCTCGAACAGGCGTCGCTCGCCGAACATGAAGTCGCTGAACACCCGATAGCGGCTCTCCACCGGCGGCTTGTCCACCGAGGCCAGTACCAGGCCGCTGTTGTCGATGATCTCTGCGCGCATCACCGCCGGCGAACGCAGCAGGCCGAGGACCAGCTCCTGGGCCAGTTCGGCGTCGATGTTGTAGGAAATGCGCGCAGCCGGGTTGTGGCTGATTTCCAGCAGGGAGTGGATTTCCCGGTCGATGGAGGCGTCTTCGCTGGCATAATCCAGTCCGACCTGGATGAGGCTCAGCAGGGTTCCCAGGATGAAGGCCGCCAGTACCGTCAGTTTGGCCTGTTTGAACGACAGGCGATGGGTCAGGGAAATATCCATCTGCGGGGCGGCGGAGTCCTTGGTTTGAGGCCTTGCCAAGCATAGCCCATAGCGCCGGATGATCGGCAGTGGCGGAGATGAGGAGTTTGTCGTGGATTCTCGTTTGAACAATTTTCTGCAGCGTGCCGATGCGGTGCTGGAGCGCATCGAGCCGCTGCTGCCGGCGCCCCGGTTGGCCCTGGACTGGAGCTCGGTGGTCGCTGCGCGCTGGCAGCGTGAGGGGCGGGCAGGTTATCTGCAGCCGCTGCGCGTCAGCCTGGACCTGAGCTTGTCCGACCTGGTGGGGGTCGATACCCAGCGCGAACAGCTGGCGCGTAACACACGCCAGTTCGTCGCCGGCCTGCCGGCCAACCATGCCTTGCTCTGGGGGGCGCGTGGTACCGGCAAGTCGTCGCTGGTGCGGGCGCTGCTGGCCGAGCATGCGGCCACCGGGCTGCGTCTGATCGAGATCGAGCGTGACCATCTGGCCGACCTGCCCAGGGTGGTGGAGGCGCTGGCCGATCTGCCGCAACGCTTCGTGCTGTTCTGCGACGACCTGTCCTTCGAGGCCGGTGAGGGCGACTACCGAGTGCTCAAGAGCGTGCTGGACGGTTCGCTGGAGCGGGCGCCAGACAATGTGCTGCTCTACGCCACGTCCAATCGCCGGCACCTGGTGCCGGAGAAGGAGAGCGACAACCTCGACAGCCGCATGGTCGATGGCGAACTGCACCCGAGCGAGGCGATCGAAGACAAGATTGCCCTGTCCGACCGCTTCGGCCTGTGGATCTCCTTCTATCCCTTCACCCAGGACCATTTCCTGGCCGTAGTGCGCCACTGGGTCAGCGTGCTGGCTACCCAGGCGGGGCTGCGGTGGGAGTGGGACCATGACCTGGAAATCCTGGCCATTCGCTGGGCGCTGGGGCGCGGCAATCGTAATGGCCGCTGCGCCTATCAGTTCGCTCGTAGCTGGGTCGGCCAGCGCCTGATGGAGGTGCAGCCATGATCGATCTGCAACAGGCCGGACAAGGGCGCGAGGGCTACGAACTGCTGGCCGCGCAGCTGGAGTCGCTGCTGGCCGACGAGCGCGACTTCGTCGCCAATGCCGCACAGTTCTCCGCCTTCCTGTTTCACGAGCTGGGTGACCTCAACTGGGCCGGTTTCTACCTCAACAAGGATGCGCAGCTGGTGTTGGGCCCCTTCCAGGGCAAGGTGGCCTGCGTGCGCATTCCCTTCGGCAGAGGCGTGTGTGGTGCTGCGGCGAGCAGCCGGCAGACCCAGCGGGTCGAGGATGTGCACGCTTTCCCCGGGCATATCGCCTGCGACAGTGCTTCCAACAGCGAGCTGGTGGTGCCGCTGGTCAAGGGCGAGCGTTTGATCGGGGTACTCGACCTCGATAGCCCGAGCCTGGCGCGTTTCGCTGCCGAGGACCAGGCAGGCATCGAGCGTCTGGCTGAGATATTCCTGCGCCTGACCGACTGCTGATCGGCGTCTGGAAGCAAAAAAGCCCGGTTTGATCCGGGCTTTTTTTATGCGTATGCGATGCGGAATGGGTGCTATGCGGCTCAGTCGTAGATGTTCTTCTTCTTCCAGTCGTCTTCGCCGAGGGACTTGAGGCCCTCGGTCAGCTCGCTGGTTTCCGCGACGGCTGGTTGGGCCTTCTCCAGTACCACGGCATTGGCGCGGGCCAGCAGTTCTTCCAGCTGTTGCAGCTGCGCCTTGTAGCGGTTCACATCGGGCTGCTTGCGCAGGTACTGCACGCCGCGCTCGTAAGCCAGGCGGGCCTGGCCGGGCTGGCCTTGCTGCATGGAGTGCTGGCCCAGGTTGCTGAAGAACTCGAAATGCAGTTGCACCAGCATGTGGCGGATCTCGCCGAGCCAGCGCTTGGCTTCGGCGGCTTGCATGACGTGTTCCTGAGCGGCGCGGGTGATCTGGCCGTGGAGGTTCTCAAGGATGAAGCGGATATCCTTGGCCTTGGCTTCGTTCAGGATCGGCTGCGGCGGGTTGCGTACCGGGATGTCGTCGCCCTTGGCGACCATCTCGCGCAGCTCGGCGAGACGGGTTCTCAGGTTGCTGTTCTGCTTATCCAGTTGCAGCAGGCGATCGCCGAACTGCAGCTCCAGGCGGCTGAGCATGAGCTTGAGGGCAGGGCTCATCAGCTGCCCAGGCATGCTTTCGGAAACGTCCCGGCTGCGACGTACGCGGTCACTGAGGTCGGCCTTGAGGCGGGCCTTCTCCAGTTTGCTGTTCTCCACCATATGGTTGATGTAGGCGATAGCGAACAGCACCACGATACCGGCGACTATCAGCGCGGTGATAACGATTGGGGACACCCTGAAACCTCCCGATGCGCTTCTTTTTCCCCGAGTGTAGTGCGTTAGCCATTACGCTGATAGCACCTTGTCAATTTCCGCAGCGAAGTCTTTGATTTAAAAAAAGTTTTGATTGAGGGTTGACGCTCCCCCAAAGGCTCCATAGAATGCGCGCCACTTTCAGCGAGTTAGCGAAAGCCAAATCGGTGAAAGTTGGGATGCTGTTACAAGCTCCTGGCCACGTCCCCTTCGTCTAGTGGCCTAGGACACCGCCCTTTCACGGCGGTAACAGGGGTTCGAGTC
>NZ_JAQSUW010000009.1:0-17938 GCF_028649395.1 Pseudomonas sp. Gutcm_11s
CCTATCCCCAAACCCCCATCCGCGCAAGCGGGTGGGGGTTTGGCTTTTGCGCGTAAGAAAATTTAATCTGGCGGGTAGCGCTTGCATGCGGGATACGGACGCATGCGTTAGGCTTGCGCCTGCTATTCGCCATGTTGTCTGAACTGGCTTGATCGCGGGCGCTGACCTTGCCGCCGTCGCAAGGAAGCCTTCGAACCCGATCTGAGGATATGGAGCCTCCTGCATGACCGAGCTGAGCACTGCAAAGACCCGCCGCACCACCAACTGGTCGGCGATTTGGGTTTTGCCCTTGATCGCCCTGCTGATCGGCGGCTGGTTGGCATACCGGGCCTACAGCCAGGCCGGTATCGAGATCGAGATATTCTTCCCGTCCGGCGACGGTATCCAGGTCAGCAAGACCGAGGTCATCTACAAGGGCATGTCGATCGGCAAGGTGGTCGGCATGGAGCTGGATGACAAAGGCGACAACCGTGGCGTCAGGGTCACGGTCGAGATGGACAAGCGGGTAGAGCAGCACCTGCGTAGCAACACCCGCTTCTGGCTGGTGAAACCCAGCGTCTCGCTGGCCGGCATCACCGGGCTGGAAACCTTGGTCTCGGGCAACTACATCACGGCGAGTCCCGGTGATGGCGAGCCGACCCGCAAGTTCGTTGCGCTGACCGAACAACCCCCCATGGCCGATACGGTGCCCGGCCTGCATCTGACGCTGAAGGCAGATCGCCTGGCGTCGATCAATCGCGACAGCCCGGTGTTCTACAAACAGATTCAGGTTGGGCGGGTGAAGAGCTATCGCCTGGCCGAGGATCAAACCACCGTCGAGGTGCAGGTGTTCATCCAGCCTGAGTTCGCCAGCCTGGTGCGCAAACACACGCGTTTCTGGAACGCCAGCGGCGTGACCATCGATGCCGGTCTCTCCGGGGTCAAGGTGCGGACCGAATCGCTCGCCAGCATCGTTGCTGGTGGTATCGCTTTCGCTACTCCGGAGCATCGTAAGGACAGCCCGCCGACCGACCCCTCCATTCCTTTCCGCCTCTATGATGATTTCGATGCCGCACAGGCTGGCATCAAGGTCACCCTGAAGCTGCAAGACTTCGAAGGCATCGAGGCCGGGCGCACGCCGGTAATCTACAAGGGCATCCAGGTCGGCAGCGTGAAGACCATCAAGGTCGATGACGGGTTGATGTCGGCGTCGGTCGATCTGACTCTCGACCCCAAGGCGGAGGATTACCTGACCGAAGGAGCCGAGTTCTGGATGGTCAAGCCGTCCATTTCCCTGGCCGGCATCACTGGTCTGGAGGCATTGGTCAAGGGCAACTACATCGCGATCAAGCCGGGAGAGAGGGGCAAGACGCCGGTACGTGACTTCACGGCGCGGCTCAAGGCGCCGCCGCTGGATATCGATGCGCCTGGCCTGCATCTGGTGCTGTTCGCCGATACCCTCGGTTCGCTGGAGGTCGGCAGCCCGATTCTCTACCGCCAGGTGAAGGTCGGCACCATCCAGAGCTTCCAGTTCTCCCGTGATCGCAAGCGCGTCGTACTGGGCGCTCATATCGAACCCAGCTATGCCAACCTGGTGAACAGCTCCACGCGCTTCTGGAACTCCAGTGGCATCACCCTGAAGGGCGGTATCTCCTCCGGTATCGAGGTCAAGAGCGAGTCGCTGCAGACTCTGTTGGCAGGTGGTGTGACCTTCGAGACGCCGGAGATGAACGCCCCGGTCAATCGCAAGATCCAGCGCTTCACGCTGCACACCGACCGCGATGAGGCGATGCAGGAGGGCGTGGCCATCCAGATCAAGGTGCTAAGTGGGGATGGCATCAACCCGGGAACGGCGATCCGTTTCAAAGGCATCGATGTTGGCAAGGTAGAGAGCGTGGAACTCTCCGACGATCTCAAGGCCGTGCTGCTCAACGCGCGCATCACCAAAGCTACCGGGCGTGTCGCCAGTGCTGGTAGCGAGTTCTGGGTGGTTAGGCCGGAACTGGGCCTGGTGCGCACCGCCAACCTGGATACCCTGGTCAGCGGCCAGTACCTGGAAGTCCTGCCCGCCGCCAAGGCTGGCAAGACGCAGCTCTACTTCGAGGCGCGCCAGCATGCGCCGACCATGGCCGTGCGTGAAGAGGGCCTGCGCCTGGTGCTTAGCGCCGCGCGTCGTGGTTCGATCAAGCCAGGTGTGGTCGTCAGCTACCGCGAAATCCCGGTGGGCAAGGTCACCGACTTCGAACTGGGGCCTACCTCCGACCGCGTGTTGATTCATGTGCTGATCGAGCCGCGCTACTCCCCTCTGGTGCGCAGCGGCACACGCTTCTGGAATGCCAGCGGCATCGGTGTGGACGCCGGCCTGTTCAAGGGCGTCAAGGTGCGTACCGAGTCCTTGGAGGCGCTGCTGGAGGGCGGTATTGCCTTTGCCACTCCGGACAACGCGGTGATGGGCGGCCCTGCCCAGCCCGGGCAGACCTTCGCGCTCAACGACGAGGTCAACGAAGAGTGGCTGAAGTGGGCGCCGAAGATCCGCCTGGAGAACTAGGCGGATTCAGCTTGGCTTAAGTCGGCTTGGCTATCTTGGTTCCTGTCGAAACCAATCACTCCCGACGGAGACACGAGATGAACAAGCTGACTGCCCTTTTCGCCATCACCACCCTCGCCGCCACTGCCGGTATCGCCCAGGCCCGTGACCTCGGTCCGGACGAGGCGCTCAAGCTGCGCGACGCCGGCACCATCCAGAGCTTCGAGAAGCTCAATGCCGCGGCCATCGCCAAGCATCCCGGTGGCCAGGTCACCGAGACCGAGCTGGAAGAGGAATACGGCCGCTACATCTACCAGGTGGAAGTGCGCGATGCCCAGGGCGTGAAGTGGGACCTGGAGCTGGATGCCACCAATGGCCAGATCCTCCAGGATCACCAGGACGACTGATCCACCCCCAAGAAAAAGGGCCGCATGAGCGGCCCTTTTCGTTTGCGCGAAGGAATCAGGCCGGCTCGGCCTGCTCCTCGGTCGTCTTGGCAGTTTCGCGACGTCTGATGAACTTCCAGTCGGCCTCGTCGATGTAGATGCCGTTCGGTCCGCTGCCGCCTTCCAGGTCGATGGCCACGTGGGCCGAGACCTGCGGCTTCACCGACGCGAGGATCGGCACGAAGCCCAGCTGCAGGCTGGTCTCGATCAGCGCCTGCTGGTTGCGCTCGTCGATGTCCGCCGCCTCATCGAGGTAGTAGGGCAGGCGTACCTTGCCGGCCTGCTCGCGATCCATCAGGTGCAGCAGCAGGTACATGTTGGTCAGTGCCTTGATGGTCATGGTGGTGCCGTTGGAGGCAGCGCCATCGATGTCGGTGTGCATCACCGGTTGACCGCCGACCTTGGTGATCTCGAAGGCCAGCTCGAACAGGTCCTTGAGGCCCAGCTGGTTGCCGTTGGCGGCTACCAGGCGAGACAGGTAGTCCTTGGCCTCCTCGTTCTTGGCGTCCTGTTCGGCGCTCTGGCTCAGGTCGAACACCGACAGGGTCTCGCCCTCCTCATACTGGCCGGCGCTGTGGATGATCTGGTCGATGTGCTTGAGCGCGTCACGGTTGGGCGCCAGGACGATGCGGAAGCTCTCCAGGTTGGATACCTGGCGCTTGTTGATCTCGCGATTGAACAGCGCCAGCTGGTGTTCCAGGTTGTCGTAGTCGCTGCGGATATTGCGCAGGGTACGGGCGATATCGGTGACCGCGGCACGGCGCGCCTTGGCCAGGGTCAGTGCTTCGTCCTGGCGATGCGCATAGGCATTGACCAGCAGCTGCAGGCGGCGCTCCGGATCGTCCTCGCTGTCGAACTTGGCCACGCCCTTGAGGCGCACCTGCGCATACAGCGCGTCGATCTGGCCGTCGATGCGCTGCAGTGCCTGCCAGCTGTCCTGGTAGTCATTGAGCAGCGGCAGCAGGTTCTCCAGCGAGTCGTCCACCGGCTCCATGAACGGCGCACCGAACGGCAGATCGGCCGGCAGCAGCTGGCGGCGGCGCAGGGCGTCTTCCAGGGTGCGTTCCTTGGCCTCCAGGTCGGCCAGTTGACGGCCGACCAGCTGCAGTTTGGCGGACAGCTGCTGCACGCGCTCGGTGAAGGCGTCCGATGCGCGCTTGAGTTCGTCTTGGGCGGCCTCGGCTTCGGCCAGCTGTTCCAGCTTGCTCGGCTCCTCGGCAGTCAGGGTCTGGCTGCGGCGGAAGTCTTCCAGGGCCTTCTGTGCATCCAGCACGGCCTGGTACAGCTGCTCGGCCTGGGCCTTGCTCGCGGCGCGGTCGTTGGCCACCGCCTGTTGGGTCTTGAGTTGTTTGAGCTCGCGCTCCAGGCGGTCCTTCTGGTCACGCAGGGCGGCGCGGTCAGCCAGGGCCTGCAGGGCCGGCGGCTCGATGTGCGACAGGTCGATGGACAGGCCCGGCACGGCGAAGGTGTCGCCCTTGAAGCGATCCAGTACCGCCTCGACGGCCTTGACCCAGTCGTCACCCTCGGCCTGGATGCCTTTCTCACCTAGCGGCAGACTGAACAGCTGGCCGTTGAACAGGCGCATCAGGCGGTCGACGTCGGCCTGGCTGAACTCCTCGCGCAGGCGCGAGTAGCTGTTGTTGTCGGCGTGGTCGAGCTGCTGCTTGACCGACTTCAGGCGCTTCTCCAGGTCGCGCAGGCGCTCATCCAGGTCCTCGGCGGAGAACTGGCGCGACTGTGCCAGGGCGCCGGCCAGTTCGTCGTGGGCATCCTTGGCGGCGAGCAGTTGCTCTTCCAGCATCTTGGCGTCCGTGACCAGGGCGAAGCGGTTCTTCAGCACCGACAGCTCACCGAGCCAGCGCTGGATCTCGCTGATCTCGCGCTCCAGGCGCATCAGCTCGGCGGTGCCGCCGCGCTGCTCGTTCTGCAGGCCGTCCTGCTCGCGGCGGTAATGCTCGGCCTGGATTACCAGCTCTTCCTTGCGCGCGCCGGAGTAGTCCTGCCAGGCGCCCAGCAGGTTATCCAGCAGCGGCGACAGACGATGCAGCTTGCCCCGCAGCAGTTCGCGCTGGGCCACGCCGCCGGACAGTGCCTCGACCAGTGGGCCGGCGGCGACCAGCGCCTGGTAGTCCTGCTCCATGCGGCGCACGTCGCGGAAGGCTTCCTCGGTGGCGGCGATGTAGTCGACGCTGCCGGAGCGCAGGCTGTGCTCGAAGGCATCGAGGAACAGCTGCTTGAGCTTGGCGGCGGTGATCTCGCGCATGTGCAGCAGGTTGATGAACAGCGCGCGGAAGGTCTTCAGGCTCTGCTCGCTGGTGGAGCGCAGCGGGATCAGGGTCAGGTCCAGCGGGATGCTGGTGTGGCCGCCGACCAGCAGGCGACGCAGTTCCTCGGGCTTCAGCTCATAGGCGACGATGCCGGCCTGGCCGAGGTTCTTGAACAGCTCGCGCTGGCGCAGGCAGGTGCCGTCCTGCTGGTAGTGGGCCAGGTCCAGCTCGCCCCGGTAGGCGAAGAACTGGTGGCCGAAGCCGCCGCCCGGGCCGCGACCGGCCACGCCGATCACGTGCGGGCCGTGGGGCAGGGCGACCTCGACCAGGATGTAGCTGGTATCAGAGGCGAAGTAGAACTTGCGCGACTGCTCCAGGCTGTACTTGCCGAAGCTCATGTCCGACATGCGCGCGAGGATGGGGAACTGCAGCGCGTTGATCGACGCCGATTTGCCCAGGTTGTTGGCGCCGTAGACCGACAGCGGGTTCTCCAGCGGGAAGATGCCGAGGCTGTAGCCGGCGGTGTTCAGCAGGGCGAAGCGGCGGATGCCGTAGCGTTCCTGGCTCATGCGTCGATCTCCTGGGCGTCACGTTCCTCGGCCATGGCGCGGGCCAGGGCCTCTTCCTCGGATTCCTCTGATTCCTCGGCGGCAGCGGGCAGCGGCTCGATGCGCACGATGTCTTCTTCGGCCTCGTCAACCACCAGCTCCGGCGTCGGCAGCGGCAGGTTGCTGTGCAGGCTGGCCGCCAGGTCGCGGTCCTGCTGCACCGACAGGCACACGTCGAGGAAGCGGTGCATCGGCGCGAGGAAACGGTACACGCCGTTCTCTTCGCTGGCGAAGCCGAGCTGGGTCATGCGGCGCATGATCTTCTCTTCCAGCTCGTCCTGGGTGGTGACCTCAGCCTGCAGGAACAGGTCCTTGTACTTCTCCAGCAACGGCGGCAGCTCGTCGCGGCCGAGGCTGCCACCGTCGAGTACGGCGAGCGGGTCGCGGCCCTGGTCAGCCAGGTGCTCGACCAGGATGAAGGTGAACAGCGCCAGGCGCTGGGCAGTCTTGTTCACCTGGGCGCCCATCTGCTCGGGGACGAAGTAGTAGAAGCCGCGGCTGTCGCACACCAGCTCGTAGCCCAGCGAGCGGAACAGCGCGCGGTAGGCGTCCTGCTGACTGCTCAGCTGGGTGTACAGCTCGGGGGCGGCGCGGCTGATGTGGTAGCCCTTGAACAGCTCGCGGAAGATTGGCGCGAGCTGGGTGAGTTCTTTCAGATCGATATTCATGCGGAGGTCCCGGCCGGCTTGATCAGGGCATAGGAGCTCAGGCTGACCTGATGCTCGCGGGTGAGGTAGTCGCGGCGCTCGAGGCGTTCGCGCTGGAAGCGGCCGTCACGCGACAGCCGCGAGAACCAATAGAGGAGCTCGTCGGTGGCGCCTTCCGGCTCCTGCTCCAACAGCCAGACCATCAGGTCCGGCAGCGGCAGGGCCTGCTCGCAGCGCTCGATCATCTCGCGCGCGGTGCGTGGCGCCTTGGGCGGTGCGCCCTTGCGCGAGCCGCTGGCACGCGGGAACTGGTTGGGCTTGGGCTGGAAGCGGGCGAGGGCGTAGACGTAGCTCTCCACCTGGCTAGCGGTGCCGAGGAAGGTGCTCTGCGGCCGGGTGAACAGCGGCATCGAGGCCTGCGGCAGGGCGTCCAGGCCCTTCTTGCGGATCACCGACAGGGCCAGCGCCGCGCCACGGGTCACGGCGTTGTGCCGGCGTGCTTCCTCGCGTAGCGGCAGCAGCAGCTCGCGAGCCTTGCGCAGGGTCAGCTGGGCGACGGTCTGCATCTCCAGGATGCGCGCGTGGGTACGCAGCAGCAGGTCGTCGTCGACCAACTGGCCGAGGCGCTGCTGTTCGCCGAGCAGGCGCAGCAGCACCTGCTCGACGCGGCGCACGCCCTGCTCGAAGGCGCCATCGGCGGAGACCAGCTGGATCATCGGCTCGACGTATTCGTCCCAGGTCGCCAGCACTTCGGCATAGCGCTGGCGCAGCGGAATCTGCCGGTCGCTGGTCTTGGCCCGCTCGGCTACGCCGACCAGAGCCTGCTCGTCGTTGGCCAGCTTCTTCAGTACATCGCGCACACGCATGTCGAGCAGGCGCAGCTGGCGCGCCAGGTCGTTACCGTCGCGTACTTCGAAGGCGTCCTGGATATAGCCGGCCAGGCGCTCGAGGTGGCGCAGGTAGGCTTCGATCTCCAGGCACAGGCCGAGTCGGTGCTCACGGCGCAGGTAGGCGAGGAAGTCGTGGATCTGCGCGTTCAGCTCGAAGCGGTTGGGGCTCTTGGCCACCGGCACCAGGATGTCCAGGCGGATCCACTGGTCGAGCAGGGCGGTGATGTCGGCGGGGCTGCCCTCGGGCAGTTGCGTGCCTAGCTGGTTGCGCAACTCGACCAGGCTCAGGGTGCCGGTATCGAAGCGCTCGCACAGCGGTTCGAGCAGCGTCCAGTGCTCGGCGAGGGCGCGCAGTACGCGCTTGGGATCGATCATCGCGGGCCCGGTTATCCATTGATTGAAAGCGGCGGATTGTAGCGTATCGAGTCCCGGGCGATACCCGCGTCCGTCATGTCGTCGTCACGCCCTGTCGGCATGCTCGAATGCGTCGCCATTGATCGAAATTCAGCCATCACTCTTTCGATATGCGCCGGTTGTCGGCACAATTCGCGTCCATTTTTTCGGGGGGGCGCCCGCTCCTCCATCGACCGGGGCTACGAGATGATCAAGACGCCGTACTACCTCATCGACAAGCAGAAGCTGATGGCCAACCTGGAGAAGATCGCCTACGTGCGCGAACACTCCGGCGCCAAGGCACTGCTGGCGCTCAAGTGCTTCGCCACCTGGTCGGTGTTCGACCTGATGCAGCAGTACATGGACGGCACCACGTCCTCCTCCTTATATGAGCTCAAGCTCGGCCGACAGAAGTTCGCTGGCGAAACCCATGCCTACAGCGTGGGCTGGGCCGATGATGAGATCGAAGAGATGGTCGCCAACTGTGACAAGATCATCTTCAACTCGATCAGCCAGCTGGAGCGTTTCGAGGCTGACACCGAGGGCACCATCCGCGGCCTGCGCGTCAATCCGCAGGTGAGCAGCTCCGACTACCTGCTGGCCGACCCGGCGCGGCCGTTCAGCCGCCTGGGCGAGTGGGACGCCGAGAAGATCGCCCCGGTGATGGGCAAGATCAGCGGCTTCATGTTCCACAACAACTGCGAGAACGGCAGCTTCGAGCTGTTCGACAAGATGCTGACCACCATCGAGGAACGCTTCGGCCACCTGATCGCTCAGGTCGAGTGGGTCAGCCTCGGCGGCGGCATTCACTTCACTGGCGAGGGCTATCCGCTGGATGCCTTCTGCGCGCGGCTCAAGGCCTTCTCCGACAAGTACGGCGTGCAGGTCTACCTGGAGCCGGGCGAGGCGGCGATCACCATGAGTGCGTCGCTCGAAGTCACCGTGCTCGACACCCTGTACAACGGCAAGAACCTCGCGGTGGTCGACAGCTCGATCGAAGCGCACATGCTCGATCTGCTGATCTACCGCCTCAACGCCAAGATGGCGCCCAACGACGGCGAGCACACCTGGATGGTGTGCGGTAAGTCCTGTCTGGCCGGCGACATCTTCGGCGAATACCAATTCGATCGTCCGCTGGCCATCGGCGATCGTCTGTCGTTCATCGATGCGGCGGGTTACACCATGGTCAAGAAGAACTGGTTCAACGGCCTGAAAATGCCGGCCATTGTGGTGAAGCAGCTCGACGGCAGCGTCGAGGTGGTTCGCGAATTTACCTTTGACGATTACCTCTCCAGCCTCTCCTGAGGCTGGTCCGGGTAAAGGAGAGATAACGAATTGAAGAAGAACGTTCTTATCATTGGTGCAGGAGGTGTTGCCAAGGTGGTGGCCCATAAGTGCGCGCAACACAATGACGAGTTAGGTCGCATTGCTATTGCGTCGCGCAACATCTCCAAATGCCAGGCCATCATCGACAGCGTGCAGGCTAAAGACAGCCTGAAGCAGCCCGCGGATATCCGGGCCTACGCGCTGAATGCCCTGGACGTGGAAGCGACCAAGGCACTGATCCGCGAAACCGAATCGCAGATCGTCATCAACGTCGGCTCCGCCTTCCTCAACATGTCCGTGCTGCGTGCTTGCATTGACACCGGCGTCGCCTACCTGGACACCGCGATCCACGAAGACCCGAGCAAGATCTGCGAAACCCCGCCGTGGTATGGCAACTACGAGTGGAAGCACCTGGCCGAGTGCCAGGAAAAGGGCATCACCGCCATCCTCGGTGTCGGCTTCGACCCGGGCGTGGTCAACGCCTACGCCGCACTGGCGCAACAGCAGTACTTCGACAAGATCGAGTCGATCGACATTCTCGACGTCAACGCCGGCTCCCACGGCAAGTACTTCGCCACCAATTTCGATCCGGAAATCAACTTCCGCGAATTCACCGGTCAGGTCTGGAGCTGGCAGAACAGCCAGTGGACCAGCAACAGCATGTTCGAAGTCAAACGTACCGACGATCTGCCGGTGGTTGGCGTGCAGAACCTGTACCTGACCGGCCACGATGAAGTGCACTCGTTGTCCAAGCACCTGAACGTACCGAACGTGCGTTTCTGGATGAGCTTCGGCGACCACTACATCAACGTCTTCACCGTGCTGAAGAACCTCGGTCTGCTCTCCGAGCAGCCGGTCACTACTGCCGAAGGGCAGCAGGTGATCCCGCTCAAGCTGGTCAAGGCCGTGCTGCCGGACCCTTCCTCGCTGGCGCCGGGTTACAGCGGAAAGACCTGCATCGGCGATCTGGTCAAAGGCAGCAAGGATGGTGAGCCGCGCGAGCTGTTCATCTACAACGTGGCTGACCACGAGGAAGCCTTCGCCGAGACCGACAGCCAGGGCATTTCCTACACCGCCGGTGTCCCGCCGGTCGCCGCCGCGCTGCTGGTGGCACGTGGAGAGTGGGATGCGCTGCGCATGGTCAACGTCGAGGAACTGCCGGCCGAGCCGTTCCTCAAGCTCCTCGATGGCATGGGCCTGCCCACCCGCATCAAGGACGAGCACGGCGACCGTCCCTGGGATCAGGCACTCTGATCCTTCCCACAAGGCCCGCCAATCGGCGGGCCTTGTGCATTCTGCCCCGCCATTCTTGTTGGCGGCTTTCCGCTTGCGGCGTTTCACGCGACAATGCCCGGCCATGCGTTCCCGTGAAAGGCCAGCGCCCTTGAGCCGCACCCATTCCATTCGTTTCCCACAGGTTCGTCCGTGATCGCCGAACTGCGTCGCCGCGCCTATCTGAGTGCCATGCAGGTGGCCAGCTGGCTGCCGCGTGTCGAGCTGCCGTTCGCCGCACCCTCGCGGCCCGAGCTGCTGCAGCCGCAGACGGAGCCCGAGGTGCAGAGCGCTCCTGTCGAGGTCGCCTCGGTTGCTCCTGCTGTGGCGCCGGAGCCTGTGCCGCAGGCCACGCCCCGGCCGACTATCGAAGTGCCGCGTCCTTCTGCCGCTTCCAAGGTGTTTGCCAAGCCAGAGACCAAGACCGAGCCGGAAGAGGCGCCAGTGGTGGAGGCCAAGCCGGTCACGCCACCACCGCGCTTCGCCCTGCAACTGCTGCGCGCCGGTGATTGCGCGCTGCTGGTCGAGCTGGCCACCGGCGAGCCCTTCCAGAGCCGCGACCCTTCCTATCTGCTGCTCAAGGACCTGCTGCGTGCTGCCGGCCTGCCGGATGCGCCGCAACAGGTCGGCGATGGCTCGCCGATCCGCTGGCCGCTGCTCACCCGCGGCAACCTGGACCAGGGGCCGGACGCTGCACGCGACTATGTGCAGGGCGTGCTGGCCGGTCAGCTGGAGGCCGAGCCTTGCCGCTGCCTGTGGCTGATCGGCCTGCCTGCCGTGCGCTTCGCCGGCGAGGCGGACGAGGATGCCTACAACCGCGAGCTGCAGGTCGAAGGCCTGGGCGCCGCGTGGGCATTGCCCAGCCTGGAACTGCTGATGGACGAGCCGCAACGCAAGGCCGAACTGTGGCGCGCCATGCGCCGGGTGATGCCGCGCTGGAGGCCGGGCGCATGAGCGACATGATCAGCTTCCGGCCGATGACCGAGGCGGACCTCGACCGCGTGGTGCAGATCGAGAGCGCTGCGTTCAGCCACCCCTGGAACCGTAATCTGTTCGCCGACGGCCTCAAGTCCTATGACTGCTGGCTGATGCTCGACGGCGACGAGCAGATCGGCCACGGCATCATCCAGGTGATCCTCGATGAAGCCCATCTGCTCAACATCACCGTGCGCCCGCAGAGCCAGGGCAAGGGCCTGGGCCTCAAGCTGCTGGAGCATCTGATGAGCCGCGCCATGCAGCTCAAGGCTGGCGAATGCTTCCTCGAGGTGCGCGCCAGCAACCAGGGCGCCTATCGCCTGTACGAGCGCTACGGTTTCAACGAGATCGGCCGGCGCCGCGACTATTACCCTGCGCCGGGCGGCCGTGAAGATGCCCTGGTCATGGCCTGCACGCTGATCGAATGACGACTCGCCCGTGCCAGAACTGCGGCCTTTGATTATTTGCCCTGTGAGTCCGAAGAAGGCCATGGCATGAGCCGTTCGGTATGCCTGGCGTGGGCGGGCCTGGTCCTGGCAAGCCTGTTCTGGGCCGGCAACTCGCTGGTAGCGCGGGCCTTCACCGGGGCCATACCACCTTTCTCCCTGGCCTTCTGGCGCTGGGCCGTCGCCCTGATGATCCTGCTGCCGCTGGTGGCTCCGTCGCTGTGGCAGCACCGGCAGACGCTGCGCCAGGCCGGCTGGCGACTCTGGGTGCTCGCGGCACTGGCCATCTCCACCTACAACGTCCTGCTCTACACCGCGGCGCAGAGCACGGCGGCCATCAACCTGAGCCTGGTCAGTACCTGTTTGCCGCTGGCCACCTTCCTCGGCGCGGGCCTGCTGCTCGGCGAATGGCCGCCTCGCGCGGCATGGGGCGGATTATTGCTGGCGCTGTGCGGCCTGCTCTGGCTGATTGCCCAGGGCGACTGGCGAGTGCTGAGCAGCCTCTCCTTCGCCCAGGGCGACCTGCTGATGGTGCTGGCGACCTTGGCCTGGGCGCTGTACTCGCTGTTGCTACGACGCTGGAGCGCGTACTTCCAGTTGCCGCCGTTCACCCTGCTCGGCGCGCTGGTGCTGGTCGGGCTGCTGATGCTCTCGCCGCTGTACATCTGGGATCTGTGGCGGGGCGCGCGCTTCGCCCCGAGCCCGGCCAACCTCGGTGCCATTGGCTACACCGCGCTGTTCGCGTCGGTCATGGCCTATCAGCTATGGAACATCGGCCTGCGCGAACTGGGACCGGCGCGCACCGCCATGAGCAACTACCTGATGCCGGTCTTCACCGCCATTCTCGGTTGGTTGCTGCTGGGGGAGGGCCTGCAGGGCTATCACTGGCTGGGCGGCGCCCTGATCGTCAGCGGCCTGGTGCTGGCCGCTCGCGTGCAGCAGCGCTAGACGCGTCAGGGCGTGGTGATCTGCAGGCCGCCGAGAGCCAGCCTGGCAAATGCCCACCAGCCGAAGACGCCCAGCAAACCGAGAGCCAGATAGCCCACCACGATACCCAGAGCGATCTGCTTCCACAGCCCCGAATAGTGGTGGCCCGCAGTGCTGTGGTGGTGCAGTGGCGCATCACGCTCCGCGCGAATGCTCTCGAAATCGTCTCTCATGGCCGGCTCCTGTGGAACATATCTGATGCGGCTTTTATACCCCTATCTAGATGAACCATATCCTCCGGCACACCTTTGCGAGTCAGTACACGAAGACCGGCGCTGATATCTTCGGGCTGCAGCATATCTTGGGGGATTTCTTGATCACGATGACTATGCGTTATACGCATCTGCCGTGGGATCATCTGGAGTCTGCGTTGAGGTTTCTCCCTTGGCTCAATCGGGAGTTTTCGCCTAGGCGGCGAACTGCCACCATAGATAGCTTTTCGCCTAATTCATCAGGGATGACTCAATGAAAAAGCTCCTGCTCTTCCTCGCCGTTGCTGGTGGTGGTTATTACTACTACGCGAACCACATGCAGGGCGGTATAGCCCCTGTAGACAGCTACCAGGCACTGCTCAAGAAGGTAGAGGCGTCCCCGGTTACTCGTGCCGAAGTGATGCTTGGTGCAAATGACTTGGCGACCACCTTTTGCAATGACGTTGAGTTTCAGCGGACTGGTGGCTCTAGCGTCTCTGAATGCCAATCGAAATTTTCCAACTTCAAGGAAATGTGCGAGTCGCGGGTATTTGGCGATGCACCAGAAACGTACTCTCAAAAGGATGAGGTCACTGCGACAGCCAAGACCTATGTTTCCTGCGTGGGCATTCGCTGAATCGAGCCTAGTTCAAGCTGGTCTCCAGGCTGCGGGGCTACTTGAATATCCAGCTGGGGTTTTCAGTCTGCCGGTAGTTTTTGTCGGTGCCCTTAGATGAGGGACGGTATTGGATGTACCGAGCGTTATACCCGCGCCTGCGTTAGTGCTTATGCGGATCTGAGATGTGGCTGGTACGAGGAGGTGTCTGTTGTCAGGCTATCCTGCAAGAACACTATTGTTTTCAAGGAGGAAGAAATGGCTGAAGAATCTGCTGGTAGTCCAACCTCTGCCGCTGATGAACCGAGCATCCCTTCGGAGCTCTACGGGCTGATTAAGACAGTGCTGACCGACCCAGCTCTTAGCCCTGAGCAGAAAGTCATGTTGATTGACGAGGTCAGGAAGAGCACGCCAGCTAGTGATCGCTGGACTAGTCGCTATGCAATCTATTCGCTTGCTGCGATCGTGCTGATCGCCTTGATCGGCGTGATAACCCTAGGCATGAGCGACAAGTACATTCCAGATGGTCTGATCGCAATTGGCTCAGCAGCTGTGGGGGGATTGGCTGGGTTGCTCACCCCGCGCAAGGGGTAGTCAGGGTGTAGTCACTATCCCAGAAACGACAAAGGGCTAGCTTTCGCTAACCCTTTGTTTTGTATGGTGGCTACACCGGGACTTGAACCTGGGACATCAGCATTATGAATGCTGCGCTCTAACCGACTGAGCTATGTAGCCGAGTGGCGCGCATTATTCTCTTGTCGGCTTGGGCTGTCAACCCCGCCTGGCGGATAAATTGATTCTTTATCAAGCGCTTAGGCGATGCCGGGGGAGAAAGACAAAGCCCCGCGAATGCGGGGCTTTGGCGGGGGCTTAGACGTTGAAGCGGAAGTGCATCACGTCGCCATCCTTGACGATGTATTCCTTGCCTTCCAGGCGCCATTTGCCGGCTTCCTTGGCGCCACTTTCGCCCTTGAAGGCGATGAAGTCGTCGTAGGCCACGACTTCGGCGCGGATGAAGCCTTTCTCGAAGTCGGTGTGGATCACTGCTGCGGCCTGGGGGGCGGTGGCGCCGATGCGCACGGTCCAGGCGCGGACTTCCTTCACGCCAGCGGTGAAGTAGGTCTGCAGGTTGAGCAGGTCGTAGCCGGCGCGGATCACGCGGTTCAGGCCCGGCTCTTCCATGCCCATGGACTCGAGGAACATCTGTTTCTCCTCGTCTTCGTCTAGTTCGGCGATCTCGGCCTCGATCTTGTTGCACACCGGTACCACGACCGCGCCTTCTTCCTCGGCGATGGCGCGAACCACGTCGAGGTGCGGGTTGTTGTCGAAGCCGTCTTCGGCGACGTTGGCGATGTACATCACCGGTTTGCTGGTCAGCAGGTGGAAGCCGCGAATGACCGCTTTCTCGTCGGCGCTCATGTTCTTCATCAGGCTGCGCGCGGGCTTGCCTTCGGTGAAGTGGGGGATGAGTTTCTCGAGGATGGCCTTCTGCGCCAGGGCTTCCTTGTCGCCGCCCTTGGCGTTGCGGGTGACTTTCTGCAGTTGCTTCTCGCAGCTGTCGAGGTCGGCGAAGATCAATTCGAGGTCGATGATCTCGATATCGCGCTTGGGATCGACGCTATTGGCAACGTGGATGACGTTCTCGTCTTCGAAGCAGCGCACCACATGGGCGATGGCGTCGGTCTCGCGGATGTTGGCGAGGAACTTGTTGCCCAGGCCTTCACCCTTGGAGGCGCCCGCTACCAGGCCGGCGATGTCGACGAACTCCATGGTGGTGGGGATCACGCGCTCGGGTTTGACGATGGCAGCCAGGGCGTCCAGGCGGCTATCGGGCATCGGCACGATGCCGCTGTTCGGCTCGATGGTGCAGAACGGGAAGTTCTCCGCGGCGATGCCGGATTTGGTGAGGGCGTTGAACAGGGTGGACTTGCCGACGTTGGGTAGGCCGACGATGCCGCAGTTGAATCCCATGGTGTATCCCTCGCGGAGATGGAGTCGTGAAAAGAGTCAGGCTTTCTGGCTGTGCAGTTTCTGCATGGCCTTGGTCCAGTCGCCGGCGAGCATCTCGGGCAGCACGCCCAGGGCGTTGTCGATGCTCTTGTCCAGCAGGTCCTGTTCGCTGCGCGGAGCGCGGCCGAGGACGAAGCCGGAGACGAGGCTGGCGTGGCCTGGGTGGCCGATGCCGAGGCGCAGGCGGTGGAAGCCGTTCTGGTTGCCGCATTGGGCGATGATGTCGCGCAGGCCGTTGTGCCCGCCGTGGCCGCCGCCGGTCTTGAGCTTGGCGACGCCGGGAGGCATGTCGAGTTCGTCGTGGGCCACCAGCATGGCGTCTACCGGGATGCGGAAGAAATTCGCCAGCGCCGCTACAGCCTGGCCGCAGCGGTTCATGAAGGTGGAGGGGATGAGCAGACGAACGTCGCGACCCTGATGGCTGAGTTTACCCACCAGGCCGAAATACTTTTTGTCGAGGGCGAGGCTGACGCGTTGGCTGTCGGCCAGGCGCTCAACGAAAAGGGCCCCTGCGTTATGCCGGGTCTGGTCGTATTCGGGGCCTGGATTACCCAGGCCGACGATCAGTTGGATGGCAGTCACGTCAGGGGCCCTTTTACCGGAAGGGGCGGGCGAGTATTACTCGGCGCCTTCTTCCTTCACGCGGGAAGCGTGGATGTTGGCAACTGCCAGGTCGTTGCCGTGGGCCAGGGCCACCAGCTCGACGCCTTTCGGCAGTTTGATGTCGGACAGGTGAACGATCTGACCGACTTCCACTTTAGCCAGGTCGACTTCGATGAATTCCGGCAGGTCTTGCGGCTGGCAGGAAACTTCGACTTCGGAAATGGTGTGGGACACTTCGCCGCCTTGCTGCTTCACGCCAACGGAGCTGGCTTCGTTGATGAAGTGCAGGGGAACGTGGGCGCTCAGCTTCTGACCGGCAACGACGCGAACGAAGTCAGCGTGCATCACGTAGCCTTTGGCCGGGTGACGTTGCAGGGCCTTGATAACGACGTTTTCGGTGGCACCGGCAACGTTCAGGGCCAGTACGTGGCTGAAAGCGGCTTCGTTTTCCAGCAGCTTGGCCAGCTCTTTGGCTACCAGGCTGATGGATTGGGCTTGCTTCTCGCCACCGTAGATCACGGCAGGAACCAGGCTTTCGTTACGACGCAGGCGGCGGCTCGCACCTTTCCCCAGGTCGGAACGCACTTCGGCATTCAGGGCAAAATTAGTCATTACAGTTCTCCAAATAAACCAAACCGTCCGAAGCGCTTGCGACCAGCGTGCGGACGGTCGGTCAAAAAGCCCCGCACGTGGCGGGGCACTTGTCGTCAGGGAGGTTCCGCTTAGCGGAACATCGCGCTGATCGATTCTTCGTTGCTGATGCGGCGAACCGCTTCGGCGATAACCGGGGCCATGTCCAGCTGACGGATGCGGGAGCAGGCCTGGGCTGCGGCGGACAGCGGGATGGTGTTGGTCACCACCAGTGCGTCCAGCACGGAATTTTCCAGATTCTCGATGGCGCGTCCCGACAGCACCGGGTGGGTGGCGTAGGCGTAGACCTTCGAGGCGCCGTGCTCTTTCAGCGCCTTGGCGGCGTGGCAGAGGGTGCCGGCGGTATCGACCATGTCGTCGACCAGCACGCAGGTGCGGCCTTCGACATCGCCAATGATGTGCATGACTTCGGAAACGTTGGCCTTCTCACGACGCTTGTCGATGATCGCCAGGTCGACGCCCAGGCTCTTGGCCACGGCACGGGCGCGAACCACGCCACCGATATCCGGAGAGACGATCATCAGGTTCTCGAAGCGCTGATCCTGGATGTCGTCGGTCAGTACCGGGGAGCCGTAGATGTTGTCCACCGGGACATCGAAGAAGCCCTGAATCTGGTCGGCGTGCAGGTCGACGGTGAGTACACGGTCGATGCCGACAACGGTCAGCATGTCGGCCACTACCTTGGCGCTGATGGCCACGCGAGCGGAGCGCGGGCGGCGATCCTGGCGGGCATAGCCGAAGTAGGGGATTACTGCGGTGATACGAGTGGCCGAGGAGCGGCGGAAGGCGTCTGCCATCACTACCAGTTCCATCAGGTTGTCGTTGGTCGGCGCGCAGGTCGGCTGGATGATGAAGACATCCTTGCCGCGCACGTTCTCGTTGATCTCGGCGCTGATTTCGCCGTCAGAGAACTTGCCTACGGAAGCATCGCCCAGAGGGATATGCAGCTGACGCACGATGCGACGAGCCAGATCGGGGTTGGAGTTCCCCGTGAAGACCATCATCTTGGACACGCGCAGTACCTGCCTGGTGTGGTTCCGATGAACAAAAAGCTGTTCAGAAAGCGGGCTTCCTGAACAGCTCTCGAGTGTATGGCAGGGGCGG
>NZ_JAQSUW010000009.1:17988-454295 GCF_028649395.1 Pseudomonas sp. Gutcm_11s
CTGGATTCGAACCAACGCATGGCAGGATCAAAACCTGCTGCCTTACCGCTTGGCGACGCCCCTGTATCTAGTCCCGCATTCACTTCCGAGTTGCCGTTTCTAGCTGGCGGTGCAAAGGAGACCTGTTGCAGCCGCGAGCGATGAAGCTCGGCAGGGTGGCCGGAAGTTGGCGCGAGACTTTATCAGCATCGGCCAGGTTTGGGAAGCTCCCAAACACACAAGCTCCGGTTCCAGT
Source organism: Pseudomonas sp. Gutcm_11s (assembly GCF_028649395.1). Taxonomy (GTDB): domain Bacteria; phylum Pseudomonadota; class Gammaproteobacteria; order Pseudomonadales; family Pseudomonadaceae; genus Aquipseudomonas. Next base: position 18,224 of record NZ_JAQSUW010000009.1, read on the forward strand.
CATCTTTGCTGCAACAAATTTGTTGAGCGTTATCAAAGCGTTACGAACTTCTGGGTAGCGCTTCTCGACAACTGGTTGGCAGTCATTACGACCGCCCCCCTCGGGAAGGCTGCGAACTGTAATGGCGGGGGTATCACGTGTCAACTCGGGGTCGGCAAAAACTTCCGCGGTGCTGATGCTGACCTGCGGGATGGCGACCAGGAACCAGGGCTCGGCAAGGGTGACCGGCTGCAGTTCTTCGCCCACGCCCTCGGCGAAGGCGGCGCGGCCGCGCACGAACACCGGCACATCGGCGCCCAGCGACAGGCCTAGTGCGGCCAGGCGATCCTCGCCCAGGTTGGTCTGCCAGAGATGATCGAGGCCGACCAGGGTGGTCGCCGCATCCGAGCTGCCGCCGCCGATGCCGCCGCCCATGGGCAGGCGCTTGTCCAGCCAGATGTCGGCGCCGAGCGTGGTGCCGGACTCCTGCTGCAGGCGGCGTGCGGCGCGCACGATCAGGTTGGCGTCATGCGGCACGCCGGCCACCTCGGTGTGCAGGCGAATCTCGCCATCCTTGCGCAAGGCGAAGCCCAGTTCGTCACCGTGGTCGAGGAACTGGAACAGGGTCTGCAACTGGTGATAGCCATCGGCGCGGCGGCCAAGGATATGCAGCATCAGGTTGAGCTTGGCCGGGGCGGGCAGTACCAGCTCGGCGCGTGCGGGAATCGATGTGGCGGTCATGGCGAGCGTCTTGCCGGCGACACCGTTAGCGTCGCCTCGATGAGGTGGATTACTGGCCGAGCTGGCGCGGCTGCCAGTCCTTGATCACCAGGGTGATGTCGAGGTCGGTGCCGTGCAGCTTGATGCGCTCGGGCAGGCGGTAGCCGTTCTGCTCGATGTAGCTCAGGTACTGCAGCTGCCAGCCGTCTTGCTCCAGGCGCGCCAGGTGGCTGTCGCTGTCGAGTGTCACGCGGCTCTTGCTGTCGGGGGCGGGCAGGCCGCGCACCCACCAGAACAGGTGGGAGACCGGTAGGCGCCAGCCCAGCTGTTCTTCGAGCAGGGCCTCGGGCGACTCGGCCTGGTAGCGGCCCTGGTTGGCCACTTCCAGCAGCACGTTGCCTTCGCGCCCGGTCAGGCGTGCGGCGCCACGGCCGAGCGGGCCGGACAGGCGAATATCGTAGTAGTCCTGGCGCTGCAGCCAGAACAGCGTGCCGCTGCCTGAGTCCTTGGGCGCGCGGATGCCGACCTTGCCGCTGATCTGCCAGCCGTCCAGGGCGCTGACCTGGGCCTTGTGCGCCTGCCACTGCTGCGGGTCGCCCTGGCCCTCGACGGATTCACGGCTGGTGAGGCCGGCGCAGCCGGCGAGGAGGGCGATCAGGCTGAAAACGATGACGTGGCGGAACATGGGTCAGAGCTTCTCGGAACCGGTCAGGCGCTGGATGGTGGCGCGCAGGATGGGGCTGTCGGGTTCGGCCTCGAGGGCGGCGGACCAGACCTTGCGGGCCTCGCGTTGCTTGCCCTGGGCCCAGAGCACTTCGCCCAGGTGGGCGGCGACCTCGTGGTCGGGGTACTTGGCCAGGGCCGCACGCAGGTAGCGCTCGGCCTCGTCCAGGTTGCCCAGGCGGTAGTTGATCCAGCCCAGGCTGTCGAGGGTGGCGGCGTCGTCCGGATTGAGCTGGTAGGCGCGCTCGATCAGGGCCCTGGCTTCTTCGTAGCGCGTGGTGCGGTCGGCCAGGGTGTAGCCGAGGGCGTTCAGCGCCGTGGCGTTGTCCGGCTCGCGTTCGATGATGCCGCGCAGGTCGCGCTCCAGGCCGGCCAGGTCGCCGCGTTTCTCGGCGAGCATGGCGCGGGTGTAAAGCAGGTTGGTGTCGCCGGGGAACTGCTCCAGCGCCTGGCTGATGACTTGCCAGGCTTCGTCGTGGCGCTGGCGGTTGGCCAGGGCCTCGGACTCGATCAGGTACAGCTGGATCGCGTAGTCCGGCTGGCTCTCGCGGCTGCGAGTCAGGCGGTTGCCGGCCTCGGCGGCGCGATCCTGCTCGAAGAGGATTTCGGTCTGGCGGACCTGGGCGGGCAGGAAGTCGTCACCGGGGCCGACCAAGCCGTACTCGATCAGCGCGCTTTCCTGGTCGCCGCGCTGTTCATAGATGCGTCCCAGGTTGAAGTGGGCCGCGTCGGCATGGGCGTTACGCGCCACCAGTTCTTCCAGGTAGACGGAGGCCTCGTCCCAGGCCTCGGCCTCCAGGCAGACCAGGGCCAGCGAGTAGCGCAGGTCGTCATCATCGGGGAAGCGCTGGACCAGCCCGGCGAACTCGCTCTTGGCTTCGTCCAGGCGCTTGAGCTCGACCAGCTGGCGGGCGTAAGCCAGGCGCAGGCGCTTGTCCTCGGGGTGTTTCTCGATGCCCTTTTCCAGCAGCGGCAGCGCTTCCTTGCCACGATCGAGGCCTTGCAGCAGGCGTGCGCGCAGCAACAGAGGCGGAATCTCCTCCTGGCTGGCGTCGTGTGCCTCGAGCAGCTCCAGGGCTTCCTCGGCGCGACCGTCCTGATGCAGCAGCAGGGCCTTGCCGAACAGCAGCTGGCCGTTTTCCGGGTACTTCTGCAGCAGGCGATCGAAGCTCTGCAGCAGGCCGGCGCGGGTGTCGGGGTCGGTCTCGGCGGCGGACAGGGCGAGGAAGTCGAAATGGGTATCGCCCTGGCGCTGCAGGACCTTCTCCATATATTCCATGGCTTCGTCGTAGCGGCCGGCGCGGGCCAGCTGCACGGCGGCGGCGCGCTGGGCGTCGACGCTGTCGGCGGCGTTCTTCGACCAGATCAGCGCGGTATCCAGGGCTGCCTGTTCGGCGCCCAGGTACTCGGCGATGCGGAAGGCGCGCTCGGCGACGGCCGGGTCCTGGGTGGCATTGGCCTGCTGCACGTAGTTACCGAGGGCGATGTCGAAGCGATTGCGCTGGCCGGCCAGCTCGGCGGAGAGCAGGGCGTACAGAGTCTCCTCGCTGAACGAGGCGTACTGCTTGGGCGGTGCCGGGACGTTGCTGGCCGCGGAGTCTTCCACCGGCGGGGTGCCGTCCGGCGTGGGCGCCAGGCTCTGGCAGCCGGCGAGCAGGAGGGAAGCAGTCAGCAACGCGAGGGATTTATTCATAAGGAAGGGTGCGGTCCGTGGCGTGGCTGCATCATGACACAAGCGGCGGGCGCAAGCCCACCGCGCTACCGGGCTTTTGCGGGGTGGTGCGTGGCGGTGTTTGTCTATCGGGTCAATTTGTCGCAACAGTTGTTCTCCCTCGGGTGACGTAGGACAATCGCCCGCTATCTCGAATTCCCCTAGCGACCCTGCATGGCCTTTCTCGCCCTCGGCATCAACCACAAGACCGCCTCGGTGGACGTCCGCGAACGCGTGGCTTTCACCCCCGAGCAGCTGGTCGAGGCGTTGCAGCAGCTGTGTCGTGTCACGCCGAGCCGCGAGGCGGCGATCCTCTCCACCTGCAACCGCAGCGAGCTGTATCTGGAGCAGGACCAGCTGTCCGCCGACGAGGTGCTGCGCTGGCTGGCCGATTACCACCGCCTGAGCCTCGATGACCTGCGTGCCTGCGCCTATGTGCACCAGGACAACGACGCGGTGCGCCACATGATGCGTGTGGCCTCCGGGCTCGACTCGATGATCCTCGGCGAACCGCAAATCCTCGGCCAGATGAAGTCCGCCTACGCTGTGGCGCGCGAGGCCGGCACCGTCGGCCCGCTGCTCGGCCGGCTGTTCCAGGCCACCTTCAGCACCGCCAAGACCGTACGCACCGACACCGCCATCGGCGAGAACCCGGTGTCGGTGGCCTTCGCCGCCGTCAGCCTGGCCAAGCAGATCTTCGCCGACCTGCACCGCAGCCAGGCCCTGCTGATCGGCGCCGGCGAGACCATCAGCCTGGTCGCCCGCCACCTGCATGACCAGGGCGTGAAGCGCATCGTGGTCGCCAACCGTACCCTGGAGCGCGCCAGCCAGCTGGCCGAACAGTTCGGCGCGCACGCCGTGCTGCTGGCCGACATCCCGCAGGAGCTGGCGCACAGCGACATCGTCATCAGTTCCACCGCCAGCCAGCTGCCGATCCTCGGCAAGGGTGCGGTGGAGCGCGCGCTCAAGCAGCGCAAGCACAAGCCCATGTTCATGGTCGACATCGCTGTGCCGCGCGATATCGAGCCGGAAGTGGGCGAGCTGGATGACGTCTACCTGTATACCGTCGACGACCTGCACGAAGTCATCGAGGAAAACCTCAAGAGTCGCCAGGGCGCGGCCCAGGCTGCCGAGGAGCTGGTTGCCAGCGGTGCCGACGAGTTCATGCAGCGCCTGCGCGAGCTGGCCGCGGTGGACGTGCTGCGCGCCTATCGCCAGCAGGCCGAGCGCCTGCGTGACGAGGAGCTGAGCAAGGCCCAGCGCATGCTCGCCAACGGCAGCAGTGCCGAGGACGTGCTGGCCCAGTTGGCCCGCGGCCTGACCAACAAACTGCTGCATGCACCCAGCGTGCAGCTGAAGAAAATCTCCGCCGACGGTCGCTACGAAGCGCTGGCCGTGGCCCAGGAACTGTTTGCCCTCGACGAGGGCCCGAGCAAGACATGAAAGCCTCCCTGCTGAAGAAACTCGACATCCTCCACGACCGCTTCGAGGAGCTCACCGCGCTGCTCGGCGATGCCGAGGTGATCAGCGACCAGACGCGCTTCCGCGCCTACTCCAAGGAGTACGCCGAGGTCGAGCCGGTGATCGGCGCCTACCTCGAGTTCCGCAAGACCCAGGCTGACCTCGAGGGCGCCCAGGCGCTGCTCAAGGACGGCGACCCGGAAATGCGCGAGATGGCCGAGGAGGAAGTCGCCCAGGCCAAGGAGACGCTGGTCGGTCTGGAGGATCGCCTGCAGCGCATGCTGCTGCCCAAGGACCCCAACGACGGCCGCAACGTGTTCCTGGAAATCCGCGCCGGTACCGGCGGCGACGAGGCGGCGATCTTCTCCGGCGACCTGTTCCGCATGTACTCGCGCTACGCCGAGCGCCAGGGCTGGCGAGTCGAGATCCTCTCCGAGAACATCGGTGAGCACGGTGGCTATAAAGAGGTCATCAGCCGCGTAGAAGGCGACAACGTCTACGCCAAGCTCAAGTTCGAGTCCGGCGCCCACCGCGTACAGCGCGTGCCGGAGACCGAGTCCCAAGGCCGCGTCCACACCTCCGCCTGCACCGTCGCCGTGCTGCCGGAGCCGGACGAGCAGATGGCCATCGAGATCAACCCGGCCGACCTGCGCGTTGACACCTACCGCGCTTCGGGCGCCGGCGGTCAGCACGTGAACAAGACCGACTCGGCTATCCGCATCACCCACATTCCGTCCGGCATGGTGGTCGAGTGCCAGGAAGAGCGTTCGCAGCACAAGAACCGCGCCAAGGCCATGGCCTGGCTGGCGGCCAAGCTGCAGGACCAGCAGGACGCCGCCGCGCACAAGGAGATCTCCGACACGCGCAAGCTGCTGGTGGGCTCCGGCGACCGTTCCGAGCGCATCCGCACCTACAACTTCCCGCAGGGCCGGGTCACTGACCACCGCATCAACCTGACCCTGTACTCGCTGAACGAAGTGATCGGCGGCGCGGTGGAGCAGGTGATCGAGCCGCTGCTGCAGGAATACCAGGCCGACCAGCTGGCTGCCCTGGGCGACTGATCCATGCCGAGCCTCGCCGAGCTGCTGAACCAGGCTGTGCTGCCGGACTCGCCGACGGCGCGTCTGGACGCCGAACTGCTGTTGGCCTTTGCCCTCGGCAAGCCGCGCAGCTACCTGCGCACCTGGCCCGAGCATGAGCCGAGCGCCGAGCAGCTGAGCGCCTTCGCCGCCCTGCTCGAACGCCGCCGCGCGGGCGAGCCGGTGGCCTATATCCTCGGCCACCAGGGCTTCTGGAGCCTGGACCTGGAAGTGGCACCGCATACCCTGATTCCCCGTCCCGACACCGAGCTGCTGGTGGAGACCGCGCTGCAGCTGGCACCGGCCACACCGCTGCGGGTACTCGACCTGGGCACCGGCACCGGCGCCATTGCCCTCGCCCTTGCCAGTGAGCGCGGCGGCTGGAAAGTGACCGGTGTCGATCGCATCTTGGATGCTGTCGAGCTGGCCGAGCGCAATCGCCAGCGTCTCAAACTGGGCAACGCCGAGTTTCGCCAGAGCAGCTGGTTCGATGTCCTGGCTGGCGAGCGCTTCGGGATGATCCTCAGCAACCCGCCTTATATCGCTGCAGATGACCGCCACCTGGGCGAGGGCGACGTGCGCTTCGAGCCGATGAGCGCGCTGGTGGCCGGCGCCGATGGCCTGGACGATATCCGCCAGATCGTCGCGCAGGCGCCGCAGCATCTCGAGACCGGCGGCTGGCTGCTTCTGGAACATGGTTATGATCAGGCCGAAACCGTGCGCGCGTTGCTCGGCGCCACCGGCTTCAGCGCCGTGGAGAGCCGTCGCGACCTGGGCGGCCACCAACGTATTTCCTTGGGGCAGTGGACCGCATGAGTGTGGAACTGAGCGACGACGAACTCCTGCGCTACAGCCGGCAGATCCTCCTGCCGCAGATCGATGTAGCCGGGCAGCTGCAGCTCAAGCAGAGCCGCGTGCTGATCATCGGTCTCGGCGGCCTGGGTTCGCCGGTGGCGCTGTACCTGGCCGCCGCCGGTGTCGGCGAGCTGCATCTGGCCGACTTCGATAGCGTCGACCTGACCAATCTGCAGCGGCAGATCATTCACGATGCCACCCAGGTGGGCGTGGCCAAGGTCGACTCGGCCATGGCCCGCCTGTCCGCCATCAATGCGCAGATCAAGCTGGTGCCGCATCGCGCGGCGCTGGACGAGGACTCGCTGGCCGCCGCCGTGTCCGCCGTGGACCTGGTGCTGGACTGCAGCGACAACTTCACCACCCGCGAGGCGGTCAACGCCGCCTGCGTGGTCGCCGGCAAACCGCTGGTGTCCGGCGCGGCGATTCGCCTGGAGGGCCAGCTCGCGGTGTTCGACCCGCGCAACGCGGCCAGCCCCTGCTACCACTGCCTGTACGGCCACGGTAGCGAGGCCGAGCTGACCTGCAGCGAAGCCGGCGTGGTCGGCCCGCTGGTGGGCCTGGTCGGCAGCCTGCAGGCGCTGGAAGCGCTCAAGCTGCTGGCCGGTTTCGGCGAGCCGCTGGTGGGCCGCCTGCTGCTGATCGATGCCCTGGGCTCGCGCTTCCGCGAGCTGCGGGTCAAGCGCGATCCGGGTTGCAGCGTGTGCGGAGGGCGGCCTTGAGCCAGGCGCCGATCGGCGTGTTCGACTCCGGCGTCGGCGGGCTCTCGGTGCTGCGCGAGATTCGTGCGCGCCTGCCCGAGGAGTCGCTGCTCTACGTCGCCGACAGCGGTCATGTGCCCTACGGCGAGAAGAGTGCGGAGTTCATTCGTGAGCGCAGCCAGCGCATTGCCGAGTATCTCCGCGAGCAGGGCGCCAAGGCGCTGGTGCTGGCCTGCAACACCGCGACTGCCGCAGCCGTCGCCGACCTGCGCGCGCGCTACCCCGAGCTGCCCATCGTCGGCATGGAACCGGCGGTGAAGCCGGCCGCGGCGGCTACCCGCAGCGGCGTGGTCGGCGTGCTGGCCACCACCGGCACGCTGAAGAGCGCCAAGTTCGCCGCGCTGCTGGATCGCTTCGCCAACGATATCCGCGTGGTGACCCAGCCCTGCCCGGGGCTGGTGGAGCAGGTCGAGGCCGGCGAGCTGGACAGCCCGCACACCCGCGAGCTGCTGCGCGGCTGGGTGAAGCCGCTGCTGGAGGAGGGCTGCGACACGCTGATCCTCGGCTGCACCCACTACCCTTTCATCAAGCCGCTGCTGCGCGAGCTGGTGCCGGAAACGGTGCGCCTGGTGGACACCGGCGCAGCCGTGGCGAAGCAGCTGCAAGCGCTGCTCGACCAGCACGGCCTGCGCGCCCAAGGGCCGGTGCAGGAGACCCGCTACTGGTCCAGCGGCGACCCGCAGGCAATGGAGCGCGTGCTGCCGAAATTAATGTTTGAACTCGCCCGAGTGCAGCCGCTCTTTGTCTGAACCGCAGCGACTGTTTCATTGCGGTTACATGTTCCTCTAATAAAAAAAGTTTCTATACTGCAACGCGATAAGCGTTCATCCCTCTCGGTAACAGGAAGGTTACATGAAGAAGATAATTGCTCAGGCGACCGTACTTGCTCTCGGCCTGGCGAGCCTCTCCGCCCAAGCCGTCGATTTCTCCGCCGCCGTCGGCCAGACCGGTGAGTCCACCATGGTCTACCGCCTCGGCGCGCAATGGGACTGGGATCAAAGCTGGTGGCAGACCAGCGTTGGCCGCCTGACCGGCTACTGGGACGCCGGCTACACCTACTGGGATGGTGACGAGGCCTCCAGCAACCACAGCGTTTCCTTCTCCCCGGTGTTCGTCTACGAATTCTCCGGTGAGAGCGTGCAGCCCTATATCGAGGCTGGCATCGGCGTGGCGCTGTTCGCCGACACCGACCTGGAAGACAACGACCTGGGCTCGTCCTTCCAGTTCGAAGACCGCATCGGCGCCGGCGTGCGCTTCTCCGGCCAGGAGATCGGTATCCGCGCGGTGCATTACTCCAACGCCGGGATCAAGGATCCCAACGACGGCGTCGAGGCCTACACCCTGCATTACCGCACCAGTTTCTAAGAGGCTGGCGCAAAAAAAGCCGGACCTAGTGTCCGGCTTTTTCATGTCTGCGATTTGCCTGGCGGCGCTCAGCGGTAGATCGCGGCCATCCCGCGGCGCTCGTCCTGGCACTCCGCTGAGCGCATCTCGAACTCCCGGCAGATCAGTGGGCGCTGCTCGTAGATGCTGCACAGCATGCTGTCGCGGTCGAGCGCGGCGCACCAGCCATCGTCGAGGCGCTTCATCACTTCGCCGCCCCAGCTATCGGTCTCGATGAAGCGCTGCGGCACGCCGGTGTCGGTGATCAGCATGACTTCCAGCTGGCAGCAGCAGGCGGCGCAGTTGGAGCAGCTGATGGCCGCCTCTGTGGGCATCTGGACGTGGGGGATGTGGGAGGAGTTCGGCATGGGCGCGCAGTGTACGGCAGATGGGCGTCGACCGGGGCGCGGGCTGACCGGCAGCCGGCGCGCCCTCGTTCAGATGCGCGTGCCGATGTTGAGCATGGCGCCGGCGTTGCCGAAGAACACCGCCTCGGCGCTGGCCGGGCCCATCTGCAGGCCCAGCGACGGGATGATCGCCGGGGCCACGCCGTAGCGGTTGAGCGGGATCTTGTCGCGGTATTCGCCACGGTAGCCCTGGATCGCCCCGGCCGAGACCTTCAGGTAGACCGGCAGGCTGTCGGCGTCGAAACGCTTGCCGACATAGGCGTACTGGGTGCGCTGGCGGTAGGAGTTGCGGAAGGTGGCGATGCCGGCGAATTCGCCGTCGGCCTGGTGCCGCTCCACACCGATCAGGTCCTGGTGGTTGTTGTGGATCGGGTCGTGCGACCAGTGCGTGGTGTACACACTGGTCTGCAGGTACCAGTAGTCGCCGTCGTCCGCCAGGGCGGCGCCGCAGGCCAGCAGCGCCGCGGCAAGCCAGAGAGTCTTCATGAACTTGCCCTCCTCAGAGCACCACGCGGCTGCTGCCGTTTACCGTGGTGATGCGCACGCGGTCGCCGATGCGGAACTGCTGGGCCGGGTCGACTTCCTGCACGTAGGCGCGCATGCCGCCGTTGTCCTCGCGCACGGTGATTTCGACACCCTGGCTGCGGGTGATGCCTTCCTCCACCGCCGCACCGGCCATGCCGCCGGCGACACCGCCGAGCACGGTGGCGATGGTGCTGCCACGGCCGCCACCGATGCCGCTGCCGGCGACACCACCGACCACGGTGCCGGCGAGGGCACCGATCGGTGTGCGAGCGCCTTCGATCTGTACCGGGCGCAGGGACTCAATGGTGCCCATGCGTACCGTCTGCACGGCGCGGGCGTCGGCCCGCGAGTAGGTACTGCCATTGAGGTTGGAGGCGCAGCCGGTGAGCAGCAGGGTCGAGCTCAGGGCAGCGCTCAGCAGCAGGGTCGGGAAGCGTTTCATGGTCTGTTCCTCGGTGAAAGTTGCGATGGACACAGACTAAGCAGGGAGGGCTGAACGCCTCCTGAACCCTGGCTGAACCGCAGCTGAACGAGGTTCAGTTGGCCATCAGGCGCTGGCACAGGGGCAGCACGCCGGCCCACAGCGCGGCGAGCAGCAGCCAGGTGAGCGGCACGCCCAGTGGCAGGCCGACGCCGGCCAGGCTCGCGCCGGCGATATAGGCCGGCGGCGCGGCCAGGGCGCCGAGCAGGGCGGCGCGCCAGCGCGGATGGGCGCTCCAGGCCAGGCTGTGGCTCAAGGTGCAGGCCAGCAGGGGCCAGAGCAGGATCAGCCAGAGTGGCGGCAGGCTGAAATCGAACAGGCCCAGGCTGGCGAGCAGAGCGTCCAGCACCGTGCCCAGTAGGGTCACGGCGAGCACGCCGCGCCACTCGCCAGGCTGCGCCAGCCAGATCAGGTGGGAGGCCAGGATGAGCGGGGCCAGTGCCAGCAGCCAGGGATGTTGCGGGCTCAGCACGCAGGCCCACCAGCCGAGCTGGAACAGCCCGGCGTTGAGCAGCAGGCGGCCGTTCAGGCGCGCAGGCGTCCGAGCAGCGGTGCCGGCCGCGCGGCGGCCTTGGCCAGCAGCAGCTGCGCCGTGCCGATGCCGCGCTCGAGGAAGCCGCCCTCGCAGTAGCACAGGTAGAACTCCCACAGGCGGTAGAAGTAGTCGTCGTAGCCCAGCTGCTCCAGCTCGTGGCGGGCGCCGCGCAGGTTGTCGTGCCACAGGCGCAGGGTGCGCGCGTAGTGCAGGCCGAAGTCTTCCATGTGGTGCAGGTTGAGGTCGGTCTCGGCGGTGACCACCTGCAGCATCTTCTGCACCGAGGGCAGGGCGCCGCCGGGGAAGATGTAGCGCTGGATGAAGTCCACCGAGCGGCATGCCTGCGCGTAGCGCTGGTCGCGGATGGTGATGGCCTGCAGCAACATCAGCCCGTCGTCCTTGAGCAGCGCGGCGCACTGGCGGAAGTACTGGGGCAGGAAGCGATGGCCGACCGCCTCGATCATCTCGATCGACACCAGCTTGTCGTAGCGCCCGTCGAGGTCGCGGTAGTCCTGCAGCAACAGGGTGATGCGATCCTGCAGGCCCTGCTCGGCGATGCGCCGGCTGGTGTAGTCGTACTGCTGTTGCGACAGGGTCGTGGTGGTCACCCGGCAGCCGTAGTGGCTGGCCGCGTACAGCGCCATGCCGCCCCAGCCGGTGCCGATTTCCAGCAGGTGGTCGTCGGGCTTGAGTTCGAGCTTCTGGCAGATGCGCTCGAGCTTGTGCAGCTGGGCCTGCTCCAGACTGCTATCGGCACTTTCGAACATGGCCGCCGAATACATCATGGTCGGGTCGAGCAGGCGTTCGAACAGCTCGTTGCCCAGGTCGTAATGGGCAGCGATGTTGCGCCGCGAGCCGCTGCGGGTATTGCGGTTGAGCCAGTGCAGCGCCTGCATCAGCGGACGGCCGAAGAGCTGGGCGAGGCCGCGCTCCATGGCGTCGAGCAGGTCGAGGTTGGCGACGAACACGCGGATCACCGCGGTCAGGTCGGGGCTGCGCCAGTAGCCGTGGACATAGGCCTCGCCGGAGCCGATCGAGCCGTTGCCGGCCACCAGCGACCACACCGCCGGGTCGAGCACCTCGATCTCGCCGTGCGGCATGGCGCCCGGCTCGCCGAACTCCAGGCGCTCGCCGTTCTCCAGCAGCGTCAGCCGGCCATGGCGCAGGCCGGACAGCTGGCGCAGCACCAAGCCGCGCAGCAGTCCGGCGCCCAGGCCGCTACCGGCGCGCACGCCAGTCTTGGTCGAACTCAGTTCAGGACTCTTCATGGCGGGGCTCCAGTTGGCCGTTGCGTTGTTCGCCGTCGGCGGGGCGGTGGTCGAAGATCGGTAGGCGCTTGAGCAGCAGGCGCAGGGCCTGCCAGTGGATGCCGAGCAGGGTGCTGGCGGTCATCCAGGGGAAGGCCAGCAGGTGGCGCAGCAGGCTGCTGGCGCTCAGCTCGATGCGGCGCAGGCCTAGGCTGGCGTCGAACAGCTTGTCTGCGCCCTGCCAGTTCTCGATGTGCAGGTGCAGGCGCGCGTCGGGCGGGCTGTAGCGCATGCGGTACTCCAGCTCGCGCGGCAGGAACGGCGAGACATGAAAACTCTTGGCCACGCGCTGGTGCGACTCGCCCTCGGCGTGGGTCGGCAGCACGTAGCGGTAGCGCTCGCGCCAGGGTGTGTTGCTCACCTCGCAGAGGATCGCCACCAGCCGCTCCTGTTCGTCGAAGCAGTAGAAGAAGCTCGCCGGGTTGAACGCCAGGCCCCAGCTGCGCGGCTGGCAGAGCAGGCAGATACGTCCGCGCGGCGCCTGGCCGAGGGCTTCGCCGACGCACTGGCGCACGGCCTCGCTCAGGCGCATGCCCTGGCCGGTGAACTGCGGCAGGAAGTCGCTTTCACGAAACGCCAGCGGCGCCCAGCGCGAGCGGCCGCACAGCGCTGACAGGCCGAGCACGGCGTCCTGCTCAGCCAGGTCCAGGTAGAGCAGGCCGATGCGGTAGCGGAAGGCGTGGGCGCGCGGCAGCAGGCGCCGGTGCTGCACCCAGCCCTGGTACAGCGCGCTGTTCACAGGCGTTCCCCGAAGGCTTCGGCCACTCGCAGCGCGCTGGCCACACCGTCCTCGTGGAAACCGTTGGCCCAATAGGCGCCGCAGAAGTAGCTGTGCTGCTGGCCGTGCAGTTCGGCCCAGCGCGCTTGAGCGGCCAGACCGGCGAGGCTGTACTGCGGGTGGGCGTAGCGGTAGCGGCCGAGCACGCGGGCCGGGTCGATGGCCGCGCTCTGGTTGAGGCTGACGCAGAAGGTGCTGGCGCTGCGGATGCCCTGCAGGATGTTCATGTTGTAGGTGACGGACGCCGGCTGCTCGGCCGGGCCGCCCAGGCGGTAGTTCCAGCTGGCCCAGGCCAGGCGGCGCGAAGGCAGCAGGCGGGTGTCGGTGTGCAGCACCACCTCGTTCTCGGCGTAGCGCAGGTCGCCGAGGATGGCGCGCTCGACCAGGCTGGGGCGCGCCAGCAGGGCCAGGGCCTGGTTGCTGTGGCAGGCGAAGATGACCTTGTCGAACCGCTCCTGGCCGGCGCTGCTGATCAGGCTGACGCTCTCGGCGTCGCGCTCGACCTTGTACACCGGGCAGTTCAGGCGGATGCGTTCGGCGAAGCCGGCGGTCAGTGGCGCCACGTAGCTGCGCGAACCACCGGCGACCACGCGCCACTGCGGGCGGTCGTTGACCGAGAGCAGGCCGTGGTTCTTGAAGAAGCGCAGGAAGAACTGCAGCGGGAAGTCGAGCATCTGCTCTGGCGACATCGACCAGATCGCCGCGCCCATCGGCACTATGTAGTGCTCGACGAAACGCCGCCCGTAGCCGCAGCGCTGCAGGTAGGTGCCGAGGGTCAGCTCGTTGCCGATGCGCTGCTCGGCGAGGTCGAACTGCGCTTCGCGGTTGAAGCGCAGGATGTCGCGCAGCATGCCGTGGAAGGCCGGCGACAGCAGGTTGCGGCGCTGGGCGAACAGGCTGTTGAGGTTGTTGCCGTTGTACTCCAGGCCGCTCGCCGGGTCGTTGACCGAGAAGCTCATCTCGGTGGGCTGCGAGGCCACGCCGAGGCGTTCCAGCAGGCGGATGAAGTTGGGGTAGGTCCAGTCGTTGAAGACGATGAAGCCGGTGTCGATGGCGTGCTGCTCGCCGTCGACTTCGACGTCCACCGTGTGGGTGTGGCCGCCGATCCAGCTGCCGGCCTCGAACACCGTCAGCTCGTGACGCTGGTGCAGCAGGTGGGCGCAGGTCAGGCCGGCGATGCCGCTGCCGATGATGGCGATCTTCATGGGCGTGGTTCCGCGCGGGCGAGGCGTTTGCCCAGTGCCAACTGCAGGCCCTTGGGCAGCAGGGCGAGCAGGCGCAGGCCGGTGATGAATAGGGTTGGGAAGGCGATCTCATAGGGCCGCGCGGGAAGCCGGCTGGCGATATGCCGGGCGGCCTTGTCCACCGGCCAGCGCAACGGCATGGGGAAATCATTCTTCTGCGTCAGCGGGGTGTCGACGAAGCCGGGGCTGACCAGGGTGACGGCGATGCCTTCGCCGGCCAGGTCGATGCGCAGCGACTCGCACAGGTAGCGCAGCGCCGCCTTGGATGCACCGTAGGCCTCGGCGCGCGGCAGCGGCCACAGGGTCACGGCGCTGCCCATCGCCACCAGATGCGGCTGGCGCCCGGCGCGCAGCAGCGGCAAAGCGGCCTCGATGCAGTAGGCGGCGGACAAAAGATTGCTGCGCAGCACACGCTCGACCATGGCCGCCTGGAAGTCCCGCACCTCGACGTACTCGCAGGTGCCGGCGTTGAGAATGGCCTGGTCCAGCGCGCCCCAGTGCTCGGTAATGCGCGCGCCGATTGCACGCACCTGCTCGGCGTCGGTGAGGTCGCCGGGGGCGAGCAGCACCTGTTCGGGGAAGCGCGTGGCCAGCGCCTGCAGCGGGCCCGCCCGGCGCGCGCTGAGGGCCAGGCGGTGGCCCTGGCGCAGCAGCTCCTCGGCCAGTGCAGCGCCGATGCCGCTGCTGGCGCCGGTCAGCCAGATGCGCCGGCTCACGCCAGCCTCCGCTTGAGCCAGGCAATGACGCCGCCCATCAGCGGTAGGTGCTCGTAGAGCAGGGCGCCGGCGTCGAAGTAGTCGCGGTGCTGATAGACCTTGTCCCACCACAGCAGGTGCGAGCAGCCGTCGACGCGGATCAGCGCGCCGCCGCGCAGGCGTGGGTGGCGGTAGCTCATGGTCCAGCGCAGGTAGCCCTCGCCATCGCCGACCTGGTCATGGCCGTGGATATCGAACTGCACCTCGCGCACGTTGGCGTACAGCTCGGCGAAGTAGTCGTGCAGCGCCGGCAGGCCATGGATCTCGTGCAGCGGGTCGCGGAAGCGGATGTCCTCGGCGTACAGCGCGCCGAGTCGGTGCAGGTTGCCGGCATCGAGCGTGGCGAAGTCGGCGGCGAAGCGGCGCAGGAAGTCAGACATGCTCCGCCTCCAGCTTGGGCAGGCTCTTGAAGGCCTGCAGGGCACGTGCGCGCGAGGCGGACAGGTCGACTATCGGCTGTGGATAATTCGCCGCGCCGAACAGGCCGCCGAGCGCCGCCGGGTTGTGGATGTCACGGTCGTCCAGGTGCGCCAGTTCCGGCAGCCAGCGGCGGATGAAACGGCCGTCCGGGTCGAACTTCTGCGACTGGCTGATCGGGTTGAAGATGCGGAAGTAGGGCGCCGCGTCGGTGCCGGTGGAGGCGCTCCACTGCCAGCCGCCATTGTTGGCGGCCAGGTCGCCGTCGATCAGGTGGCGCATAAACCAGCGTTCTCCTTCTCTCCAATCGATCAGCAGGTTCTTGGTCAGGTACATCGCCACCACCATGCGCAGGCGGTTGTGCATCCAGCCGGTGGCCAGCAGTTGGCGCATCGCCGCATCGACCAGCGGGATGCCGGTACGGCCCTGTTGCCAGGCAGCCAGCTCGTCCGGGACCTGGCGCCAGGGCAGCGCCTCGGTCTCCAGGCGGAAGGCGCGATGGCGCGAGACGCGCGGATAGCCGACCAGGATGTGTTTGTAGAACTCGCGCCAAAGCAGCTCGTTGATCCAGGTGACGGCGCCGGGGTTGCCGCTCTCGAACTCGCCGTAGTTGTTGCGCAGCGCCGCGTGCAGGCACTGGCGCGGCGACAGCACGCCGGCGGCCAGATAGGCCGAGACCTGGCTGGTGCCGTCCACGCCTGGCAGGTCGCGGCGCTGCTGGTACCAGCCCATACGCTCGTCGACGAAGTCAGCAAGGCGCGCGCTGGCGGCGTCCTCGCCGGCCGGCCACAGCTCGCTCAGGCTGCGTGGCGGTGGCTCGAAGCCAGGCACGGCGCTGGGCAGCGGATCGCTCGCCACCGGCAGTGGCGCCTGGGCGCCAGGCGTGCCGAGCATAGGTGGCAGGGCGCTGTGCAGGCGCTGGTAGCACAGCTTGCGGAACTGGCTGAACACCTGGAAATAGCCGCCGGACTTGGTCAGCAGGCTGCCCGGGCGGAACAGCAGCTGGTCCAGATGGCCGTGGCAGGCGATGTCCGCGTTCGCCAATGTCTGGCTCACGGCGCGGTCGCGGGCCTGTTCGTTGAGACCGTATTCGTCGTTGAAGTGCACGGCGCCGATCTGCTGTTGGCGGCACAGCTCGAGCAGCACTGCAGGCGCATCGCGCCAGTGCGGCGCGCTGCGGACCAGCAGCGGCACGTTGAGGCGCGCCAGTTGCTGCTGTAGCTCGGCCAGGTTGCGCAGCCAGAAGTCGACCTTGCACGGCGCATCGTCGTGCTCGCGCCACTGCTCGGGGCTGAGCAGGTACACGGCCAGGGTCGGGCCGGCAGCCATGGCGGCATGCAGGGCGCTGTTGTCAGCGCTGCGCAGGTCGCTGCGCAGCCAGATCAGCTGGCGCATGGCGCTTCCTCCAGCAGGCCCAGCTCGCGCAGGTGCTGTTCGGCCAGCAGCGGGTCGGCAGCCAGGTGCAGGCCGTGGATCAGGCTCAGCTCGTCGGCGTGAATGCTGGCGGCCGGGCCGGCCAGCAGCAGGGGGATGGCACAGGCGTCGAGCAGGCGCGGTAGCTGATGGCGCAGCGGCGCCGCCAGGGCCTGGCTGGAATACAGCAGCAGGGCGCGCGGGGCGATGTGGTCCACCGCCTGCACCAGTTCATTGAGCGGCACCGCCCAGTCCAGCACCTGCACCTGGCAGCCGGCGCTATTGAACAGCCAGGCGCACAGCCACAGGCCGGGCTCCAGCTCCAGCGCCGATTGGCTGACCAGCAGCAGCGGCGCGCCGGGCTGCTGGCGGTTGTCGTGGTACAGGCGGGCGCCGAGCTTGCTGCGCAGCCAGGAGTGGAAGAACACCTGCTCCAGGCGCGCACCAAACGGCAGCTCGCGCCAGCGACGGTCCAGTTCCTCCAGCAGCGGCAACAACAGCTGGGCGCACAGCACGCTCGGCGGGTAGAGCGCCTGGGCGCGGTTGAAGGCCTCGTCCAGGCTGCGTTCGGCCTGGCGCGCCACGCTGTTCAGCATGGCCTGGCGCAGTTCGTCCCACACGCCGCTGATCACGGTTTCCGGCGCCACATTCTGTTCCAGCAGCTCGCGCACCTGGCCGACCGCGACGCCGCGGTTGAGCCAAGTCAGCACCTGCTGGATGCGCTCGATCTGCTCCGGGGCATACAGGCGGTGGCCCTTGGCGGTGCGGTGCGGAACCACCAGGCCGTAGCGGCGCTCCCAGGCGCGCAGCGTCACCGGGTTGACCCCGGTGCTGCGCGCCACCTCGCGGATGGGCAGGTAGCCCAGGGCCAGGGCGCTCTGGTAGTCGAGTGGGGTGTCGCTCAAATCGCATTCCTCAGGCTGAGTGCATCCGGGTAGGGGCTCAGGTAGTCCTGGCGCGCTACATAGGCATCCGGATGGCGGTTGAAATGGTGGCGCAGCAGGGTCAGCGGCACGATCAGCGGGATGACTCCGGCGCGGTACTGTTCGATCAGTTGCTGCAGCTCGGCGCGTTCGGCGTTGCCGATGCGCTGGCGCAGGTAGCCGCTCAGGTGCAGCAGCACGTTGCAGTGGTTGCCGCGGCTGGCGTGGCGGCCGAGGGCAAGCATGAGCTGGCTGAAGTAGCGCGGGGCGAGTTCGGCCAGGTCCTGCCGGCCGAGGTCGCCGAGCAGGCGGCCGAGCAGCTTCTGCTGTTGGGGATGAGTGGCCATCAGCAGGTACTTGTGGCGGGCATGGAAGTCGATTAGCCCCTGGCGGGTAAGGCCGCCGGCCAGCAGGCGCTGCCAGCGGCCGTAGACGAACACGCGGTTGAGGAAGTTCTCGCGCAGCACCGGGTCGTGCAGGCGGCCTTCCTCTTCCAGCGGCAGGTCGGGGAAGCGTGCGTGCAGGGCGGCGGCGAACAGGCCGCGGCCACCCTGGCCGGTGATATGGCCGGCACTGTCGTAGACCTTGACCCGGTGCAGGCCGCAGGAGGGTGACTTCTGCATCAGCACATAGCCGCAGAGATCGTCCGCCACCTGCGTGGCCTGGCCGCGCAGCGCATCACTCAGGTCGCGCTGCTCCTCGGCCAGCAGGGCGCGTGGCGCCTGGGCGCTGCCAACCAGGCGCAGCGATGGTCGCGGAGTGCCCAGGCCGATGGCCATTTCCGGGCACAGCGGGATCAGCTCGAAGTGTTCGGCGAGCACCTCGGTACAGAGCGAGGAGCGCTTGTGGCCGCCGTTGTAACGCACCGGTTCGCCCAGCAGGCAGGCGCTGATGCCGAGCTTGAGACGATCCGCCATATGCACCTCCGGCTACTGACTTGTACAAGACTGATGACTTGTACAAGTAAATACGCTGAGGTGTAGTTGTACAAGTTTCGTTTCTTGTACAAGTTATTTCGGGGTGAGGGGGAAGAACCAGGGCACGAGGAACACGCTGACCAGCATCACCAGCACGGTGAACGGCACGCCGATGCGCACGAAGTCGCCGAAGCGGTAGCGCCCGGGCGTCATCACCAGGGTGTTGACCGGCGAGGACACCGGGGTCATGAAGGCCGCCGATGCCGCCAGGGCGACGATCATGGCAAACGGCTGTGGCGCCATGCCCAGGCTCTGCGCGGTAGCGATGGCCACCGGCGCCATCAGCACGGCGGTGGCGGTGTTGGAGACGAACAGGCCGATCACTGCGGTGAGGCTGAACAGGCAGGCGAGGATGGCGTAGGGCCCGGCATTGCCGAGCAGGCCGACCAGGCCGCTGACCGCCAGGTCGACGCCGCCGGTCTGCTGCAGGGCCTGGGCGAACGGCAGCATGCCGGCGATGAGGATCAGCGTCGGCCAGTGGATGGCGCGGTAGGCGCTGTCCAGGTCGATGCAGCGGAAGGCGCCCATCAGCAGGCAGCCGATCAGCGCCGCCAGCACGTTGGGCACCACGCCGCTGACCATCAGGCCGATCATCAGCGCCAGGCTTAGCAGGGCATGGGGCGCCTTGCTGATCGCTGGCGCCACTTCGTCCACCTCCACCGGCAGGCCGAGCACGACGAAGTTGCGCGTCTGCTGCTGCAGGCGATGGATGTACTTCCAGTCGCCAGCCACCAGCAGGGTGTCGGCGGCGCGCAGTTTCTCATCCACCAGCACGCCTTCCATCGCCTTGCCCTGGCGACGCAGGCCGACCAGGTTGAGGTGATGGCTGCTGCGCAGGGCGATCTCCTGGATGGTCTTGCCCGCCAGTTGCGACTCGGGCGGCAGCACCACTTCGGCTAGCCCCAGCTGGTGCGAGTGGCGGCCGTAGTAGGAGGCGGGCAGTGGCACGGGTTCCAGGCCGAGTGCCTGGTAGGCGCCGAGCAGGCCGATGGCCGGGCTGGCCAGGTCCACCAGCAGGAAGTCGCCTGCGTGTAGCTGGGTGCTGCCGGTGGCCATCAGCAGCAGGGTGCGGAACTGCCGTTCGCGCTCCACTGCGATCACGTTGATGCCGTGCTCCTGGCGCAGCTGCAGTTCGTCGAGCACCTGGCCGACCAGGGGTGAGTCGGCCCGCACACGCAGGCGGCGTTCGCGCTCGCTCAGGCGGTAATCGCGGGCCAATTCGGCCAGGGTCGGGCGTGCCGGACGGCTGATGTCGTCGCCTTCTTCCCGCAGCAGCCAGCGCCGCACCAGCAGCATGTAGCCGATACCCAGAACAAGGATGGGCAGGCCGATCAGGGTCGGGGCGAAGAAGCCGAAGCCTTCCAGGCCGTGGCGGCGCAGGTCGGCGTGGACCACCAGGTTGGGCGGGGTGGCGACCAGGGTGAGCATGCCGCTGATAAGGCCGGCGAAGGCCAGCGGCATCATCAGGCGTGCCGGCGACAGGCGCAGGCGTGCGGCCACGCTGAGCACCACGGGGATGAAGATGGCGACTACGCCGGTGGAGCTCATCACCGAGCCGAGCCCGGCCACCGCCAGCATCAGCAGCACGATCAGGCGCGTCTCGCTGTTGCCGGCGCGAGCCGCCAGCCAGTCACCCAGGCGATAGGCGATGCCGGTGCGTACCAGGCCCTCGCCGACCACGAACAGCGCGGCGATCAGCACCAGGTTGGGATCGCTGAAGCCGTCCAGGGTCTGCTGGATGTCGAGCACGCCGGTGAGTGGCAGGGCGACCAGGGCCAGCAGTGCCACGGCGTCCATGCGTGGCTTGTTGAGGGCGAACAGCAGCACCGCGCCGCCCAACAGACCCAGGACCCAGAGCAATTGCGGATTCATGCCGCCTCCCCCTTAGCAGCTCCGGGCAATTGTTTCAGGGATAGCCTAGCAGCGCCTTGATCTGTGCCAGATGCCCGGCGACCCAGGTGCGATCGATCGGGCCCCACTCGCGGATCACGTAGTGGCCGGCGTTGTTGCGCTCGCCGTCGTGCTGCACGAAGTCGCAGAGGATATCCAGCTCGCCGAGTGCAGCCAGGGTGTCCTGCGCGGTGCGCCGGGGCATGCCGGTGGCCTCCATGAGGGCCGGCACGCTGGCCGCGGCGCCGCTGTCGATCAGCCAGGCCACGTAGAGGCGGCGGTAGAAACTGCTCTTGGTCTTGCTGACTTCCATGGCCTACGGCTCCTGCACAAAGCACAAGGCCCGCATGCGCGGGCCTTGTGGGGGTTACAGATTGGCGATCTTCTCGCGCTGCTCGACCAGCTTGGCCAGCGCCTGTTCGGCTTCGGCCAGTTTGGCGCGCTCCTTGTCGAGCACTTCGGCCGGCGCCTTGGCGACGAAGCCTTCGTTGCTCAGCTTGCCGCCGACGCGCTGGACTTCGCCTTGCAGACGCTGGATTTCCTTGTCCAGGCGCGCCAGCTCGGCGTCCTTGTCGATCAGCCCGGCCATCGGCACCAGCACCTGCATCTCGCCAACCAGGGTGGTGGCGGACATCGGCGCTTCTTCACCGGCGGCCAGCACGCGTACCGACTCTAGCTTGGCCAGCTTGTTCAGCAGCGGCTCGAAGTCGGCCAGGCGGCGCAGGTCTTCAGCGTTGGCGTTCTGCACGATGATGTCGATGCGCTTGGCCAGGGATATCTTCATCTCGCCACGGATCTGGCGTACGCCGAGCATCAGCTGCTTGATCCACTCGATGTCGCCTTCGGCAGCAGCGTCGATGCGGCTCTCGTTCGCCACCGGCCAGGCCTGCAGCATGATGGTCTCACCGCTGACGCCGGCCTGGCCCTTGATGCGCTGCCAGATTTCCTCGGTGATGAAGGGCATGAACGGGTGGGCCAGACGCAGGATCACTTCCAGCACGCGCACCAGAGTGCGGCGGGTGCCGCGCTGGCGCTCGACCGGCGCGTTTTCGTCCCACAGCACCGGCTTGACCAGCTCCAGATACCACGAGCAGTACTCATAGACGAACTCGTAGAGGGCCTGGGCGGCCATGTCGAAGCGGAAGGCGTCGAGGTGGCGGGTCACGTCCTGCTCGCAGCGCTGCAGGGCGGAGATGATCCAGCGGTCGACCGGCGACAGCTCCACTGCTTCGCCATTGATGCCGGTGTCCTGGCCATCGGTGTTCTCGGTGACGAAGTTGGCGGCGTTCCAGATTTTGTTGCAGAAGTTGCGGTAACCCTCGACGCGGCCCATGTCGAACTTGATGTCACGACCAGTGGAGGCCAGCGCCAGGTTGGTGAAGCGCAGGGCGTCGGTGCCGTAGGCGGCGATGCCTTCGGGGAACTCGGCGCGGGTCTGCTTGGCGATCTTCTCGGCCAGCTTGGGCTGCATCATGCCGCTGGTGCGTTTCTCCAGCAGGGCGTCCAGTTCGATGCCGTCGACGATGTCCAGCGGGTCGAGCACGTTGCCCTTGGACTTGGACATCTTCTGGCCCTGGCCATCGCGCACCAGGCCGTGCACGTACACGGTCTTGAACGGAATCTGCCCGGTCAGGTGGGTGGACAGCATGATCATCCGGGCGACCCAGAAGAAGATGATGTCGAAGCCGGTGACCAGCACGTCGGTGGGGTGGAAGGTCTTGAGGAAGTCGGTCTGCTGTGGCCAGCCGAGGGTGGAGAAGGTCCACAGGCCGGAGCTGAACCAGGTGTCCAGCACGTCTTCGTCCTGGCGCAGCGGAGCGTCGCCGAGGTTGTGCTTGGCGCGTACTTCCGCCTCGTCACGGCCGACATAGACGTTGCCGGCGTCGTCGTACCAGGCCGGGATGCGGTGGCCCCACCAGAGCTGACGGCTGATGCACCAGTCCTGGATGTCGCGCATCCAGCTGAAGTACATGTTCTCGTACTGCTTGGGCACGAACTGGATCTCGCCACTCTCGACCACGGCGATGGCTTTTTCGGCCAGCGGCTTGGTGGAGACGTACCACTGGTCGGTCAGCCACGGCTCGATGACGGTGCCGGAGCGGTCGCCCTTCGGCACTTTCAGGGCGTGGTCGTCGATGCTTTGGAGCAGGCCGGCGGCCTCGAAGGCGGCAACGATCTGCTTACGGGCGACGAAGCGGTCGAGGCCGGCGTATTCGGCCGGCAGGCTGCCGTCGATCTCGCTGTTGACGCTGCCGTCGATGTTGAACACCTGGGCCTTGGCCAGTACGGCGGCGTTCTTGTCGAAGATGTTGAGCAGCGGCAGGTTGTGGCGCTTGCCGACTTCATAGTCGTTGAAGTCGTGGGCCGGAGTGATCTTCACGCAGCCGGTGCCGAATTCGGGGTCGCAGTAGTCGTCGGCGATGATCGGGATACGGCGGCCCACCAGCGGCAGCTCGACAAAGGTGCCGATCAGGGCTTTATAACGCTCGTCTTCCGGGTGCACGGCCACGGCGCTGTCGCCGAGCATGGTTTCCGGGCGAGTGGTGGCGACGATCAGGTAGTCCTTGCCGTCGGCGGTCTTGTTGCCGTCAGCCAGCGGGTAGCGCAGGTTCCACAGGTGGCCTTTCTCGTCGTGGTTTTCCACTTCGAGGTCGGAGATGGCGGTGTGGAACTTGGTGTCCCAGTTGACCAGGCGCTTGCCGCGGTAGATCAGGCCGTCGTTGTGCAGGCGCACGAAGGCTTCTTTAACGGCTTCGGACAGGCCCTCGTCCATGGTGAAGCGCTCGCGCGACCAGTCCACCGAGGAGCCCAGACGACGAATCTGCCGGGTGATGGTGCCACCGGACTGTTCCTTCCACTCCCAGACCTTCTCCAGGAACTTCTCGCGGCCCAGATCGTGGCGGCCGATGCCATCGGCGGCCAGCTGGCGCTCGACCACCATCTGCGTGGCGATGCCCGCGTGGTCGGTGCCCGGCTGCCACAGGGTGTTGCGGCCCTGCATGCGGCGGAAGCGGATCAGGCAGTCCATGATCGAGTTGTTGAAGCCATGGCCCATGTGCAGGCTGCCGGTGACGTTCGGCGGCGGGATCATGATGGTGTAGGGCTCGCCGGAACCTTGCGGGGCGAAGTAGTTGTTCGCCTCCCAGTTCTCGTACAGGGCGGTTTCGATGGCGTGGGGCTGGTAGGTCTTGTCCATGGGTGCGGCGGGACCGTATTGGCAACTGATCGGGAAAGCCGGCAAGTATACCGGCTGCTACCCGCGCTGGGCCACTGGCCGCCGGCTGGCGTGCTGGCTAGGCCTTGGGTTGCTTGAGCAGGCGGTCCAGGCGGGCGTCGAGGCGGCGTTTCAGCTCGGCCTCGATCTGCGGTACGAAGTCGTCGATCACGTCCTGCAGGATCAGCTGGGCGGCGGAGCGCAGTTCGGCGTCCAGCTTGCTCTGGCTGGCGGCCAGGCTGTGTTGCACGGCGCTGCTGATGCTCTGCGCGGTCGGGGCGGCTGGCTTGGGCTGGGGCGCTGGTGCCGGCGTGGCAGCGGGCGCAGGCGCGACGGCGGGTTGTACCGGATAGGACAGCGGCACGCTGGTGACCGGTGGAGTGGTCACTGCTGCCGGGGCAGGCTGCGCAGGGTTTGCCGGAGTACTTGTGGCAGGCGCCTCGGCACCGTGCTCGATGATGTCCGAGAGCAGGGGGATCTGCAGGTCGTCGTCCAGGGTTTCGGTCAGCAGCGGCGGCTCCAGCTGATCTTTTTCCAGCAGCTGGCGGATGGCTTCCAGATCGTCCAGCAGGAGATCGGACTTCGGTGGTTTGGAGCTATCCATGGGCGTTGCGGGCTGACGAGGTGGACGGGGCGGGGAATTCTACGCCTAAGGGCGTGGCATTTCGACCACGCTGACGTTCAGAGTTCCACGCGCTGCGGGTCATGCCCGAGCTGGCGGTACTGGCGGAAGCTCTCGCGGCACTGGGCGAGCAGGGCCGGTTCCTGGTTGACGATCTCGATCACCCGGTTGAAACGGGACAGGTGCGGCGACAGCTGCGGGTGCAGGTTGAGCAGTACCCCGCCGGCCTGCGCCGGCTCCTGATCGAGGCCGATCACCACCGGGGCCTGCGGGTCCGTCTCGTGCAGGTCGTGGGGGATGAAGGATTCCGGGCGGGCGCTCCACAACAGCTGGTCGAGCGCCTCGCACTGCGCCTGGTCGGCGCCGCGCAGGAATACCGGCAGCCCGGCCTTCCAGGCCTTGCCGGCCAACTGGCAGGCCGCGCGCAGGCGGCCTTCCGGTGTGGCGGAGGAGAGTACGTAGAACTCGACTCTCACTTGACCCGGTCCAGCAGGTACTGGGTCAGCAGGGGAACCGGGCGGCCAGTGGCGCCCTTGTCCTTGCCGCCGCTGATCCAGGCGGTGCCGGCGATGTCCAGGTGCGCCCAGTGGTAGCTCTTGGCGAAGCGCGACAGGAAGCAGCCGGCGGTGATGGTGCCGGCCTTGGGCCCGCCGATGTTGGCGATGTCGGCGAATGGGCTGTCCAGTTGCTCCTGATACTCGTCGAACAGCGGCAGCTGCCAGGCGCGGTCGTCGGCGTGCTCGCCGGCCTTGAGGATCTGCTTCACCAGGGTGTCGTTGTTGCCCATCAGACCGGAGGCATTGCTGCCCAGGGCGACGATGCAGGCGCCGGTGAGGGTGGCGATGTCGATCACCGCCTGCGGCTTGAAGCGTTCGGCATAGGTGAGGGTGTCGCACAGCACCAGGCGGCCTTCGGCGTCGGTGTTGAGGATCTCCACGGTCTGCCCGCTCATGGTGGTGACGATGTCACCCGGGCGGGTGGCGCGGCCACTCGGCATGTTCTCGGCGCAGGCCAGCAGACACACCAGGTTGATCGGCAGTTGCAGCTCCAGCACGGCGCGCAGGGTGCCGAGCACGCTGGCGGCGCCGCACATGTCGTACTTCATCTCGTCCATGCCGGCGGCCGGCTTGATGCTGATGCCGCCGGTGTCGAAGGTGATGCCCTTGCCGACCAGGGCGAAGGGCTGTTCGTCCTTCTTGCCGCCCTGGTAGTTGAGCACGATCATCCGCGGCGGCTGCTCGCTGCCCTGGGCTACGGCGAGGAAGGCGCCGGCGCCGAGTTCCTTGAGCTTCTTCTCGTCGAGGATGTCGACCTTGAGGTTCTTGTGCGCCTTGGCCAGGGCCTTGGCCTCTTCGGCCAGGTAGCTCGGGTGGCACAGGTTCGGCGGCAGGTTGCCGAGGTCCTTGGTGAAGGCCATGCCGGTGGCGATGGCCTGGGCGTGCAGGCTGCCGCGCTCGACATCGGCCTGCTCGGCCTTGTCGGCGATCAGGGTGATCTTCTTCAGCGCCTTGGGCTCTGCCTTCTTGCTCTTGAACTGGTCGAACACATAGCCGCCGTCGGCCAGGGTCTCCACCAGCAGGCGGGTCTTGGCGTAGGCATCGCGGCCCTTGACCTTGAGCTCGCCGAGGGCCAGTACGGCATCTGCGCCGCCGAGGTTCTTCAGTACGCCATGGGCGGCTGCAACCAATTTGCGGAACTGGCGGTCAGACAGCTCGCCCTTGCCGCTGCCCAGCAGCAGTACGCGCTCGGCCTTGAGGCCCGGCAGGCTGTGCAAGAGCAGGGTCTGGCCCTGCTTGCCGGCGATGTCGCCGCGCTTGAGCAGGGTGGTAATGGCGCCGCCGCTGGCGTCGTCCACGGCTTTGGCTGCAATGCCGAGCTTGCGGCCTTCACCGAGCGCGACCACCAGGGTCGCGGTCTTCAGGGTTTCCGGGCGGGTGCTTTTGACGAGGAATTCCATGTGCTGTCCCCAAGACAAAGAAGCGGGTTTGACGGATAATGCCGGTCATTTTTTCGAGGTCCGCCATGGCGGGCCGTGCTACCGAGTGCGGCTAGTGTGAGCGTGCCTGCCTGCGCCTGACAACCCTGGAGCGTCCGGTTTGATCGTCTTCCGTTATCTGTCCCGTGAAGTGCTGACGACCCTCGGTGCGGTGAGTGCCGTGCTGCTGGTGATCATCATGAGCGGCCGCTTCATCAAGTACCTGGCCCAGGCGGCGCAGGGCGTGCTGGACCCCGGCGTGCTGTTCCTGATCATGGGTTACCGCATGCCCGGCTTCCTCCAGCTGATTCTGCCGCTGGGTCTGTTCCTCGGCTTCCTGCTGGCATACGGGCGTATGTACCTGGACAGCGAGATGACCGTGCTCTCGGCCACCGGCATGAGCAACCGCCGCCTGCTGGCCTACAGCATGGCGCCGGCCACCGTGGTCGCCCTGATGGTCGCCTGGCTGAGCCTGGGCCTGGCGCCCCAGGGCGTCAGCGAGGTAGCGCGCATCTTCAACCAGCAGGACGCCCTGACCGAGTTCGACACCCTGGTGCCCGGGCGTTTCCAGGCGATGAAGGATGGCTCGCGGGTGACCTACACCGAGGGCCTGTCCGAGGACCGTGGCCAGCTCAGCGGCGTGTTCATCACCGAGAAGCGCATGAGCTCCCCGGCCAATGGCGAGAAGGCTAAGGAAAGTGGCATCACCGTGCTGGTCGCCGAGAAGGGCCGCCAGGAAATCCAGGCCGATGGCAGCCGCTATCTGATCCTGGAGAACGGCTACCGCTACGACGGCAACCCGGGCCAGGCCGATTACCGTGCCACGCAATACCAGACCCATGGCGTGCTGCTGCCCAAGCCCAGCGTCAGCGGCGAGATCGGCGAGCGCGAGGCGATTCCGACCCGCGAGCTGTTCGGCAGCGACAATCCGCGCTACCAGGCCGAGCTGCAGTGGCGCCTGTCGATTCCGCTGCTGGTGTTCATCGTCACCCTGCTGGCGGTGCCGCTGTCCAAGGTCAACCCGCGCCAGGGCCGCTTCCTCAAGCTGCTCCCGGCGATCCTCCTGTACATGGCCTACCTGGCCCTGCTGATCGCCGCGCGCGGCCAGCTGGACAAGGGCAAGATTCCCATGGAGCTGGGCCTGTGGTGGGTGCACGTGCTGTTCCTGCTGATCGGCGCCGCCCTGTTCCTCTGGCAACCGATGATGCTCAAGCGGGCCAGCCGTCGCGCCGCCAAGGAGATGGCCCATGCGTAAGCTCGATCGTTACATTGGCACCAGTGTGTTCTTCGCCATTCTTTCGGTGCTCGGCATCATCGTCGGCCTGGCGTTGCTGTTTGCCTTCATCGACGAACTGGGCGACCTCAGCGACGGCTACGGCACCCTGGAGGCGCTGGTCTATGTGCTGCTGACCCTGCCGCGGCGCGCCTACGAGATGCTGCCGATGGCGGCGCTGATCGGTTGCCTGATCGGCCTCGGTAGCCTGGCCAGCAACAGCGAACTGACCATCATGCGCGCCGCCGGCGTTTCGGTCGGTCGCATCGTCTGGGCGGTGATGAAGCCCATGCTGGTACTGATGCTGGCCGGCGTTCTGGTCGGCGAGTATTTGGCGCCCTGGAGCGAGAACCAGGCCCAGGCCTACCGCTCCCTGGCCCAGGGTGGCGGTGAGGCGCAGAGCTCCAAGCACGGTTTGTGGCACCGCCAGGGCCAGGAGTACGTGCATATCAACGCCGTGCAGCCCAACGGCCGCCTGTTCGGTGTGACCCGCTATCAGTTCGATGACCAGCGCAAGCTGGAGTCCGCCAGCTTCGCCCGCCGCGCCCAGTACCAGGGCGACCACTGGCTGCTGGAGGATGTGAAGACCACTCGCTTCCACGACAAGAGCACCGAGGTGCAGAAGGCCGCTAGCGAGCGTTGGGACATTGAGCTCAATCCGCAGCTGCTCGGCACCGTGGTGCTGGCGCCGGATGCGCTGTCGGTGACCGGCCTGTGGCGCTATATCCATTACCTGGCCGAACAGGGGCTGAGCAACGGCAGCTACTGGCTGGCGTTCTGGACCAAGGTGCTGCAGCCACTGGTGACTGCCGCGCTGGTGCTGATGGCGATCTCCTTCATCTTCGGCCCGCTGCGTTCGGTGACCCTCGGCCAGCGTGTGTTCACCGGTGTGCTGGTGGGCTTTGTGTTTCGTATCGCCCAGGACCTGCTCGGCCCGTCCAGCCTGGTGTTCGGCTTCTCGCCGCTGCTGGCGGTGGTGGTGCCGGCGACCATCTGCGCCGTGGCCGGGCTATTCCTGCTCAGACGCGCGGCCTGATCCAGGCGGATAAAGAAAAGGCCGGGCATTTGCCCGGCCTTTTTCGTTTCACTGCTGGCCTTGTGGTTCCAGCTGCTGCAGGCGTTGCTGGCTCTGCGCGTTGACCTGCTCGATCTGTTGCTTGAGCTGTTCCATCTGCTGCTGGGCCTGCTGCGCCTTGTCGGCCTGCAGCTTGGCAGTGGTGGCGGTGGCCACGCCGCCGTCGCAGGCGGCGAGAGTGAACAGGCTGAGCAGAAGCAGGCTGGTGCGCATGGCGTTCTCCAGGGAATGAATGCACACCTTAGCGGTTTGCCGATCGCCCTGCAGCGACCGTCATCACCAATGGTCTAGCCGTAGCGACGCGCGGCCTCGATGGCCAGACCACTGCCGATGCTGCCGAAGCTGTTGCCCTCGGTGGCGCGGGCATTCGGCAGCAGGGCGGCGACGCTCTGACGCAGGGCCGGCACGCTGCTGGAGCCGCCGGTGAAGAAGATGGTGTCGACCGCCTCGTGGGCGACCCCGGCACGGGCCAGCAGCTCATCGACGCCGGCGCGGATGCGCTGCAGCAGGCCGTCGATGGCCTGGTCGAACAGCGGCCGGTCGAGCATGGCGCTGAGGCCGTCCTCGATGCGCGCCAGGTCGATCAGGTAGGCGTCGCGCTCGGTCAGGCTGATCTTCGCTTCTTCCACCTGCATGGCCAGCCAGTGCCCGGCGCGCTGTTCGGTAAGGCGCAGCAGGCGGTCGATACCGGTCGGGTCGACGATGTCGTAGCGCATGTTCTTCAGCGCCAGCTGGGCCTTCTGCGCGTAGGCGGCGTTGATGGTGTGCCAGGTGGCCAGGTTGAGGTGGTGGCTGGTGGGCATTAGCGCATCGCTCTTCATCCGGCTGCCGTAGCCGAACAGCGGCATGACACCGTCCAGGCTCAGCTGCTTGTCGAAGTCGGTACCGCCGATGTGCACGCCGCCGGTGGCCAGGATGTCGTCTTGGCGCTCGTTCAGTTCGCGTCGCTCGGGAGCCAGGCGTACCAGCGAGAAGTCCGAGGTACCGCCGCCGATGTCGACGATCAGTACCAGCTCCTCGCGCTTGATGGTGCGCTCATAGTCGAAGGCCGCGGCGATCGGCTCGAACTGGAACGACACGTCCTTGAAGCCCAGTTTGTGTGCCACCGCCAGCAGGGTGTTGGCGGCCTCGGCATCGGCCTGCGGATCTTCGTCGACGAAGAACACCGGGCGACCCAGCACCACCTGCTCGAACTCGCGGCCGGCCTGGGCCTCGGCGCGACGTTTCAGCTCGCCGATGAAGAAGCCGAGTAGGTCGCGGAACGGCAGGGCGCTGCCCAGCACGGTGGTCTCGCTCTTCAGCAGCTTGGAGCCCAGCAGGCTCTTGAGCGCACGCATCAGGCGGCCTTCGTAGCCTTCCAGGTACTCGCCCAGCGCCTGGCGACCGTAGACCGGGCGGCGCTCCTCGGTGTTGAAGAAGATCACCGAGGGCAGGGTGATCTTGCCGTCTTCCAGCTCCATCAGCGGCTCCATACCCGGCCGCCACCAGCCGACGGTGGAGTTGGAGGTGCCAAAGTCGATGCCCAGGGCATTGGCGGGACGGGAGGGATTCATGCTGTGCTCCGGAAAAACGGCCGCGCATTCTATGCGAGCAAAGCGTTTCGTGCATGCCGCAGGTCGGCTCGCCGGCTCTGGCGTCGGATTGCGCACGCGCTAGCGTCTATTCCGCGCCTTTCATGGCAGCCGATCTGCGGCCAAGTGTCACTCCGAGGCTGATTCCGCGGTCAGCATGAGCTAGGCTCACGGGCGGGGTGGAGTAGTCGAATGCGTTTGCGGTGGTTTCTCTGGTTGGTGCTGGGTCTGCTGCCGAGTTGGGCGGCAGGCGAGCTGCGCCTGCTCACCGAGGAGGCGCCACCGACCAGCTTCCTGCATGACGGCAAACCCGACGGCTATGCGGTGGAGGTGGTGCGCGAGCTGATCCGGCGCACTGACAGCACCGCGACCATCGAACTGCTGCCCTGGACCCGCGCCTACCACCTGGCCAAGACCGACGCCGATACCGCACTGTTCTCGGTGGTGCGCACGGTCGACCGGGAACCGTCGTTCCAGTGGGTCGGTCCCATCCTGCGTGGTTCCACGCGCTTCTATTCGCTGAAGTCGAGCCAGCTGCAGATCGACAGCCTGGAGCAGGCCGCGCATGCCGGCACCCTGGCGCTGCCCAAGCAGTGGTACACCTACGAGACGCTCGAGCGCATGGGCTTCACCAACCTCTACGGCGTGCCCAGCGCCAAGCACATGGTGACCATGCTCAAGCACGGCCGGGTCAAGCTGATCGCCACCGAGGACCTGACCCTGCGCGAGGAGCTGGCCAGCGGTGGCCTGACCCCGGACCAGGTGCAGAGCCACCTGGCCTTCATGCGCTCCGACTATTACATCGCCTTCTCGCCGGCCACCGACGCCGCGCAGGTGCGGCGCTGGCAGCGGGCGCTCGATGGTATGGGCGAGGACGGCAGCCTGCGCCGTATTCGCGAGCGCTGGTTGCCGCAGATCGAGCGGCCCTGAGGCTTACTCGTGATGCTCGCTGCCGACGAAGGTCAGCGAGCTGAAGAAGCCGAGCTCGTCGATATCCGCATCACCCTTCACGGGCACGTACGCCGAGGCGGCGATGATGTTGAGGCCGGCGTTGCGCACGGTCAGCGTGGCGTAGCCCTCGGCATCGCTGGTGGCGCTGACCTCGTCCGGCATACCGCGGTAGTCGCCGATCAGCTTCACGCCCTGCAGCGGTTTGCCATCCACCAGCACACGCACGCGCAGTGGCTTGCCCGGGCCGACCGCGAGCGGATCGCTCTGCGGCACGATGGCCATGCGCAGCTTGCTCAGGTCCGGCAACTTGGCGCCGCCCTGATGGATGGCCAGGCTGTATTTGTAGGTGTGCAGCGAGTGTGTCGAGTTCGGCACCTGGTTGCGGCCCTGGTTGACCCATTGCTTGTCCGGGGTCTGCGACCAGGCGCCGTTGTCCAAGGCTACGGCCAGCACCGCCGGTGCGCGTAGCGGCTGCAGGCGGGCGTGGTCATCCAGGCGCTGCACGCTGACCGGGATCATCTTGCCGCCGGCGTCGTAGGCCCAGGCGCCGCTGATCTTCTGCGCCTTGAAGGCGCTGTCCTCGGCGCCGTGGCCGTAGACCACCTCGTGGTTGCCGCGGCGTTGTTCGGTCCACAGGCCGTGGGCGGCCGCCTGGCCGCAGACGAGTAGGCCGGCGAGCAGCAGGGGGAGGGTAGTACGCATCGGGAGTTTCCTTGTGATCAGAGGTTGAGGCTCAGGCTGAAGCTGAGGTTGCGCGGCTCGCCGGGCAGCACCCAGGAGCTGTTGTAGGCGCGCTCGTAGTACTTGCGGTCAAAGAGGTTGTTGAGGTTCACGCCCAGGGTCAGGTCGTCGCTGACCTTGTAGTGGCCGAGCAGGTCCAGCGTCTCGTAGGCGGCCAGGCGGAAGTCGCTGCCGGCCTGGCCGGAGCGCTCGCCGACATAGGTGACGGCCGCGCCGATATCCGAGCCCTGCAGGGCGCCGCCCTGGAACTCGTACACCGCCATCAGGCTGCCGCTGTGCTGGGGGATGCCGAGCAGGTCGCTGCCGGTGGGGATGGCAGCGTCGCCCTTGGTCACCTCGGCGTCGATGTAAGCGTAGGCGCCGATCACCCGCACGGCGTCGCCGAGCTGGCCGCTGAACTGCATGTCCAGGCCCTGGCTGCGCGCCTTGCCGGCGGCCACGCTGTCGCCCAGGGCGTCGGTGGTGACGACGTTTTCCTTGTCGATGTGGAACAGCGCGATGGTGCCGCCGAGGCGGCCGTCGAACAGGTCGAGCTTGAGGCCGCTCTCGTAGCCGAGGCCCTTCTCCGGCTTGTACACCTGGCCCTGGCTGCCAATGGAATTGGGCTTGAACGAGGTGCCGGCGTTGGCGAATACGCCGACTTCCGGGGTGAGCTGGTAGAGCACGCCGACGCGCGGGGTGGCGACGTCCTTCTTCTGCTCGTTGCTGACCTGCGTGGTGCGGTTCAGCGAGGTCTGCTCGACACGCTCCAGGCGCACGCCGACCAGGCCGCGCAGGCGCTCGGTGAAGGCGATCTGGTCCTGCAGATTGAGGGCATAGCTCTCGGTGTGTTCATGGAAGTCGTTGGCCCTGGTCAGCGGCGGCTTGGGCTTGCCATACACCGGGTTGTAGATGTCCAGGCCGTAGCTGGCCAGGGTCTCGCTTTGCGGGTACTTCTGGCTGTTGCGGTAGTTCTCGTACTCCAGGCCGATCAGGCTCTGGTGCTGCCAGCCACCCAGCTCGAAGCTGCCGTGCAGCTCGGCCTGGGTGATGTTGTCGTTCCACTCGAAATCGCGCTGGCGGTAGAAGCGGGTGATGGTGTCGCCGACCAGCTTCTGCGGCTCGGAACTGTCGCCACGCAGGGTGCCCTGGGTGTAGTGGTTGGCCAGGCGCAGCTTCCAGTCGTCGTTGAGATAGCGCTCCAGCGCCAGGTCGAGGGTCTGGTTGTCGTTGCGGATCTCGCCGTCGTTGGGCTCGCCGAGGAAGGTCGAGCGCTTTACCGAGCCCAGCTCGCCATTCACTGCCGGGATGCCGCGGTCGAACACCGACTCGGTGCGGGAGAACTCGGCATCGAGCAGCAGCTGGGTATCGTCGTCCAGCTGCCAGCTGAGCGAGGGGGTGACCACCTGGCGGCTGTTGCCGACGTAGTCGCGGAAGCTGCCGTTGTTCTCGACCGCCAGGTTGATGCGCGACAGCAGCGTGCCGTCCTCGTTGAGTGGGGTGTTGGCGTCCAGGCTGGTGCGGTAGCGATCCCAGCTGCCGGCGCTGAGGTTGAGCTTGCTGAAGGCCTCCGCCTGCGGGCGCTTGCTGACGATGTTGACCAGGCCGCCCGGATCACCCCGGCCGTACAGGCTGGCCGATGGCCCCTTCAGAACCTCGATGCGCTCGATGCCCGAGGCGTCCGGCGAGCTGTAGCTGCCGCGGTTGATGGCGAAGCCGTTGCGGTACAGCTCGCCGGTGGTGAAGCCGCGCACGCTGTAGTTGAGGAAGGTCAGGCCGCCGAAGTTGTTCTGCCGCGATACGCCACCGGCGAAGTCCAGGGCGCGGTCGATACGCGTGGTGTTGAGATCTTCCAGCACCTGGGCCGGGACTACTTCGATGCTCTGCGGCGTGTCGCGGATATCCACATCGCTGCGCGTGGCCGTGCTCGAACGGGTGGCACGGTAGCCTTCGACCGGGCTGGTGGCGCTCTCCATCTGGCTGTCGCTGATGGACAGGCTCTCCAGTTGTAGCGGTTCCTCGGCCCAGGCGCTGCCTTGCAGCAGCAGCGAAGATATTCCGATGGCTCGGATGTATTGCGGGTTTTTCATGTCATTTCCTTATATAGATGAAATAACATAACAAAATAGAGCGAGAAGAATCCACCTCAGAAGGGAGCGGGCTAGTCTTGGCGGAAGAGGAGTGGTGCTGAAAGCGAGGCGCAAGGAGCGGCTGCGAAGCTTTGCGACGTGAATGCCTGGCTGGTTTTGTAGTTTTACTACATAATCGGCCGTCCCAAGAGACCAAGAATTAGCCGTAGCGCCTACCATGCAAATAGCCTCGCACCACGACCTTCGCGTGCAATTCCGTGCACTGCTCAACTCGAACGCCTGCTATCACACGGCTTCGGTGTTCGATCCCATGTCCGCGCGCATCGCCGCCGACCTCGGTTTCGAGGTGGGAATCCTGGGCGGTTCTGTAGCTTCACTACAAGTTTTGGCCGCGCCGGATTTCGCCCTGATCACCCTCAGCGAGTTCGCCGAGCAGGCCACCCGCATCGGCCGTGTGGCACGTCTGCCGTTCATCGCTGACGCCGACCACGGCTACGGCAACGCGCTCAACGTGATGCGCACTGTGGTCGAACTGGAGCGCGCCGGCGTGGCCGCCCTGACCATCGAGGACACCCTGCTGCCAGCCCAGTTCGGCCGTAAGTCCACTGACCTGATCGGCGTCGACGAGGGCGTCGGCAAGATCCGCGCGGCGCTGGAAGCACGCTTCGATCCGGAGCTGGCGATCATCGCCCGCACCAACGCCGGTGTGCTCGACGACGCGGAAGTGGTGCGCCGCACCATGGCCTACCAGGAGGCCGGCGCCGACGGCATCTGCATGGTCGGCGTGCGTGATTTCGAGCACCTGGAGCTGATCGCGGAGAACCTCAGTGTGCCGCTGATGCTGGTCAGCTACGGCAACCCCTCGCTGCGCGACGACGCGCGCCTGGCCCGCCTCGGTGTGCGCATCGTGGTGGACGGCCATGCTGCCTACTTCGCCGCGATCAAGGCCACCTATGACTGCCTGCGCGAGCAACGCGGCATCGCCGCCAGCGACCTCAACGCCACCGAACTGACGCACAAGTACACCCAGCCCGAGGACTACATCGTCTGGGCGCGCGAGTACATGAACGTCAAGGAGTAGCGACCGCCTGTTCGATCAGGCGCTGCAGCGAGCCGTCCTGGCGCATGTCCTGCAACGTCTGGTCGAAGCGCCGCAGTAGCTCTTGGTGCGCGGCCTGCTTGGCGAAGACCAGGAAGGTGGGGTTGATGCTCAGTGGCTGGGGCAGTGCCTCCAGATGCTCCAGGCCCGGCTGGCTGAGCAGGCGCTGGCCGGCCAGCTCGATGGCGATCACCGCGTCCAGCCGACTGGACGCCAGCTTGCGCAGGTTGGCGTCGTCCGAGCTGCCTTCCTCGGCCTTTATCTGCCCGCCGCGCACGGCCCGATCGAACTCCTCCGTGTAGCTCCAGCCGCGGATCACGCCGATGCGCTTGCCGTACAGGTCCTCGATGCGCTGGAAGCGCAGCGGCCGCTCGCGCTGCACGTAGAGCAGCAGGCGTTCCTCGAAGATGGGCGCCGAATAGTCGAAACGCTGCAGGCGTTCGGTGTTCTTGTAGATGCCGGCAATGCCCAGTTCGCCCGACGCGCCCCTGAGCAGGGCGCGCTTCCACGGCATCGGCTGGATCTCCAGCGGCTCGCCGAGGCGCGCGAACACCGCCTGCAGGATCAGCGGGTAGAGGCCCATGGGCTGGTCGCCCTGCTGGTACATGAAGGGCGGGTTGGCGTTGTCGATGGCGACCAGGGTCTCCGCCCTGGCCAGCAGGGAACAGCAACCGAGCACGAGCACCGCCAGCAGGCGAGAGCAAGACATGGACAGATTTCCTCCGCGACTCGCTCAAGCATAGTTCGGCGCTGCGCTTGCATTCGCTCCGGGGCGGGCGCATACCTGCAATGAAGACCCATCTGACGGAGGTGTTGCATGGCCGGAGGCTGGACCAACGATGGCGCCGTGCAGGAGCAGATCGACAGCAGCATCGAAGATGCCGTCGCCCGTGCGCGCAGCCAGCTACCCCGAGGCGAGAGCCTGAGCCACTGCGAGGAGTGCGATGCGCCGATCCCCGAGGCTCGGCGCAAGGCCGTGCCCGGCGTGCGCCTGTGCGTGAACTGCCAGGCGCAGCATGATCGCGAGCAGGAGGCCTTCAGCGGCTACAACCGCCGCGGCAGCAAGGACAGCCAGCTGCGCTGATCAGGGGCTGACCGAATAGCCGCGGCTACTCATGCAGTTCAGGTAGGCCTGGCTGGAGCTGCCCTGCGCCGCCTGGTCGGTACGACGGTCCTGGCGCCGTTCACGACGCTGGCGTGAGGCGCCGACCACTGCGCCGGCGGCGGCCGTCTCGCGGGCCTGGTTCTGCCGGTACTGCTGCTTCACATCGTCATCGACCCGGTCATAGATCTCGTCGTGCTGGTTGCCACGTACCTGTGCGGCGGTGGCACCAGCTGCGGCACCCACCGCCGCGCCACGCAGGCGACCGCCGGTGTGGCTTTCGCTGGTGCCGCTCGAGGTGCTGGCGCTCTGGCTCTGGCAACTGGCCATGTCGCTCTGGATCTGTTGCTGGCTCTGGCCGTTGAGCGGGATCAGGGTCTCGGCCTGTACCGTGGCGGCCAGCAGGAGCAGGCAGGCCATGATGGGGGTGTGGTGCAGGTTGGGCATGGCGGACTCCGCGAGTGGATGATGTCTTCACTCTAGTGCCGCCTGGATTCGCTGCTCGTTGGCGAGACGGCCGGCGCTGGCTGCCGGAGGTGGGCTTTGGCAGAATTGTTAGTCGGCTCATTATTAGGTTGTTGTGAACTTGCCTCCGCACTCGCGCCCCGGTCTGGGCATTCTGTTGATCCTCGCCGCCGGTCTGTTGCTGTCTACTCAGGATGCACTGGCCAAGACCCTGACCAGTACCTATCCACTGTTGCTGGTGGTGTGGTTCCGCTATCTGGCTCAGACCCTGTTGATGACCGCGCTGTTCGCCCCGCGCATGGGCCGCGGCCTGCTGCGTACCCAGCGCCCGTTGTTGCAGCTGGCGCGCGGCCTCAGCCTGGTCGGCGTGACCCTGTTGTTCTACGGTGGCCTGCGCTACATCCCGCTGGGCGAGGCGACGGCGGTGATCTTCCTCGCGCCGCTGGTGGTCGTGGTGCTCTCGGTGCTGTGGCTGAAGGAGTCGGTGGGGCGCGGCGTGTGGCTGTCCATTGGCGGCAGCATGCTCGGCGTACTGCTGATCGTGCGGCCGGGCGGTGCGCTGTTCACCCCGGCGATCCTGCTGCCGCTGGCGGCGGCC
Organism: Pseudomonas sp. Gutcm_11s; assembly: GCF_028649395.1. Classification (GTDB taxonomy): domain Bacteria; phylum Pseudomonadota; class Gammaproteobacteria; order Pseudomonadales; family Pseudomonadaceae; genus Aquipseudomonas. The sequence goes on from NZ_JAQSUW010000009.1 coordinate 55,300, forward strand.
AGCTGCTTCGGCCTGTACCAGCTGCTGACCCGGCGCCTCAGCGCCACCGACGATCCGGCCACCAGCAACTACATCACCGCGCTGATCGGCACCCTGACTTCGGCGCTGCTGTTGCCCTGGACCTGGCAGCTACCCCAGTTGCACGACCTGCTGCTGATGGCGGCGCTCGGCGCCCTGGCCATGAGCGGGCACATGCTGCTGACCCACGCGCTGCGTTTTGCCAGTGCGGCCAGCCTGGCGCCGTTCACCTACATCCAGATTCTCACCGCCGCGCTGATCGGTGCGCTGGCCTTCAACCACCTGCCGGACGCCGGGGCGATGCTCGGCATGGCGGTGATCATCCTCAGCGGTGCGGCGCTGGCCTGGAGTCAGCGTCGCCCGCGGGAGGCGTGAGGGCGGTGCGCTCGGCGCGTGCCAGCGGCCACATGTGTGGGCCCAGCAGCCCGCTGGCCCAGTAGATATCCAGTTCGTTGAGGCAGATCTGCACGCCGTGCAGGATCGGCCGCGCATCGAGCAATGGCGTGGTACCGAGCAGGCATCGCCACCAGGGCAGGTCCTGGCGGAACCAGTGTTCCTCGGCCGAGGTGCCGGCGTGTGCGCGCCCCGCATCCTCGGTCCAGCCGGCAGCCATCGCGTTGGCGGCAACGGTGCGTCCGTCGATGACCAGGCCCTGCCGCGGGCAGGTGCCGTAGTTGAGGATGAAGCGCGGGCGGCGGTACTTGTCCCACTGCACCTCGAGAATCTGCAGCTGCTCGCCGACCTCGCGCCGGTAGGTCCAGAACAGGGCGTTCTGCGGCTGGTCGGCGACGAAGCCGCGGGTTTCCAGCCAGGGCAGCAGCTGCTGCCGGAGTTGCTCGCGCAGGGCGTTGGACATGCTCGACTTCCAATACTGAATGGCGGCAGTCAACCGCACGCACGCCCTGGCGGCAAGCGTCGAATGTTCAGAACAGGAAGTAGCGCTGCGCCATCGGCAGCACCTCGGCCGGTTCGCACCAGAGCAGCTGGCCGTCGGCCTTCACCTGGTAGTTCTGCGGGTCGACCTCGATGCTCGGCAGGTAGTCGTTGTGGATCAGGTCGGCCTTGGTCACCGAGCGGCAGCCTTTGACCACGCCGATCTGCTTCTGTAGGCCGAGCTGTTGCGGCACGCCTGCCTCGAATGCCGCCTGGCTGATGAAGGTCAGGCTGGTGGCGTGCAGCATGCCGGCATAGCTGCCGAACATGGGGCGGTAGTGCACCGGCTGCGGGGTGGGGATCGAGGCGTTGGCGTCGCCCATCAGGCTGGCGGCGATGGCGCCGCCCTTGAGGATCAGGGTCGGTTTCACGCCGAAGAACGCCGGGCGCCACAGCACCAGGTCGGCGAACTTGCCGATTTCGATGGAACCGACCTCGTGGCTGATGCCGTGGGTGATTGCCGGGTTGATGGTGTACTTGGCGATGTAGCGCTTCACCCGGAAGTTGTCGTTGCCCGGGCCGTCGCCCGGAAGGGCGCCGCGCTGCTGCTTCATCTTGTCGGCGGTCTGCCAGGTGCGGGTGATCACTTCGCCCACGCGGCCCATGGCCTGGCTGTCGGAGCTGATCATGGAGAACGCGCCGAGGTCGTGCAGGATGTCTTCGGCGGCGATGGTTTCGCGGCGGATGCGGCTTTCGGCGAAGGCCACGTCCTCGGCGATGCTCGGGTCGAGGTGGTGGCAGACCATCAGCATGTCCAGGTGCTCGTCGATGGTGTTGCGGGTGAACGGCCGGGTCGGGTTGGTCGAGCTGGGCAGCACATTGGCGAAGCCGCAGGCCTTGATGATGTCCGGCGCATGACCGCCACCGGCGCCCTCGGTGTGGTAGGTGTGGATGGTGCGGTTCTTGAACGCGCCGAGGGTGGTCTCGACGAAGCCGGATTCATTGAGGGTGTCGGTGTGGATCGCCACCTGGATGTCGTACTGGTCGGCCACGCTCAGGCAGTTGTCGATCGCCGCCGGCGTGGTGCCCCAGTCCTCGTGCAGCTTGAGGCCGATGGCGCCGGCCTTGACCTGCTCGATCAGCGGCTCGGGCAGCGAGACGTTGCCCTTGCCGGTGAAGCCGATGTTCATCGGGAAGGCGTCGGCGGCCTTGAGCATCATCGCCATGTGCCACGGCCCCGGCGTGACGGTGGTGGCGAAGGTGCCGGTGGCCGGGCCCGTGCCGCCACCGATCATGGTGGTGGTGCCGCTCATCAGGGCTTCTTCGATCTGCTGCGGGCAGATGAAGTGGATATGGGTGTCGATGCCGCCGGCGGTGAGGATCATGCCCTCGCCGGCGATGACTTCGGTGGCGCCGCCGATGGCGATGGTCACATCGGGCTGGATGTCCGGATTACCGGCCTTGCCGATGGCGGCGATGCGTCCGCCCTTGAGGCCCACATCAGCCTTGACGATGCCCCAGTGGTCGATGATCAGCGCGTTGGTGATCACCGTGTCGACCACGTCGGCGGCGCACAGCTGACTCTGGCCCATGCCGTCGCGGATGACCTTGCCGCCGCCGAACTTCACCTCGTCGCCGTAGGTGGTGAAGTCCTGCTCCACCTCGACCCACAGATTGGTATCGGCCAGGCGCACCTTGTCGCCGACGGTGGGGCCGAACATGTCGGCATAGGCTTGGCGGGAAATCTTCATCGGCACTTCCTGTATTCGTTGTTCGTTCCCAGGCTCGGCGTGGGAATGCAGTTGGCGACGCTCGGCGGTGTCGCTATCAGAGCTTGCCCATCACCCGCCCGGCGAAGCCGTAGACGCTGCGCCCGCCGGCCAGCTCGACCAGCTCCACCTCGCGCGACTGACCCGGCTCGAAACGCACCGCGGTGCCGGCCGGAATGTTCAGGCGCATGCCTCGCGTGGCCGCGCGGTCGAAGCTCAGCGCGTCGTTGGTCTCGAAGAAGTGAAAGTGCGAGCCGACCTGGATCGGCCGGTCGCCGCTGTTGGCCACGGTCACGCTAAGGGTACGGCGGCCGACGTTGAGTTCGATCTCGCCATCCTGGATCTGGTATTCGCCGGGGATCATGGTGCGCTGCGCTCCGGGGTGAGGGTCAGTTGCATGAAGGTCAGGTCCAGCCAGCGGCCGAACTTGCGGCCCACCTGCGGCATCTGCCCGGTGGTGACGAAGCCGAGGCGCTCGTGCAGGCGGATTGAGGCGGCGTTGCCGCTCTCGATGGCGGCGACCATCACATGCTTGCCGCAGGCCTTGGCGCGTTCGATCAGCGCCGCCATCAGCTGCGGGCCGAGGCCATTGCCGCGCTGGTCGGCGCGCACGTAGACCGAGTGCTCGACGGTGTTGCAGAAGCCGTCGAAGGGGCGCCAGTCGCCGAACGAGGCGTAGCCGACCACCTCGCTGTCGGCGTTCTCGACCACCAGCACCGGGTAGCCCTGCTGGGCGCGGGCGGCGAGCCAGGCCTGGCGGTTGGCCAGGTCGACGGTGTTGTCCATCCAGATCGCGGTGGTGTTGAGTACCGCGTCGTTGAAGATGTCACGCAGGGCCGGCAGGTCGGCCGCCACTGCATCGCGAATGATCAGGCTCATGGTTCAGGCAATCGGTTGGTGGACGGTCACCAGCTTGGTGCCGTCGGGGAAGGTGGCTTCGATCTGGATATCCGGGATCATCTCCGGCACGCCTTCCATCACCTGCTCGCGGCTCAGCAGGGTGGTGCCGAAATGCATCAGCTCGGCCACGGTCTGGCCATCACGCGCGCCTTCGAGCAGGGCGGCGGAGATCAGCGCTATGGCTTCCGGGTAGTTGAGCTTGACCCCACGGGCCAGGCGGCGCTCGGCGACCAGGCCGGCGGTGAAGATCAGCAGCTTGTCCTTTTCGCGGGGCGAAAGATCCATCAGGTACTCCAGATTCTTGGGGGCACGGCTTCGCGGCCGAGCAGGGCAGGGCGCAACAGGCGCCAGAGTTCGATCAGCCAGGCGCGGGCGTGCAGGGCCTCGCCGGCCAGGCAGCGGGCCACCAGCAGGCCCGGCAGCTGAGTCAGGTCGCCACGACCTGCACAGGGCAGTTCGCGGCAGCGTTCGAGCAGTTCGGCATCGATCTCGCCGCTGACCAGCAGGGTGGCGAACACCGGCTGGCCGGCCAGGCCGATGGGCGAGTCGAGCAGGCCGTCGCCGCCGTCGATGCGCTGGCGTTCGTGCCACAGCGGGCGGCCGTCACGCCGGATGTCCAGGCGCGCCTGGAAGTGGCCCTCGTCGAAGCGCTCGGCGGCGGCGGGGCGGCCGAGGGCGACGATGTCCCAGTAGAACAGGCGAGCGTTGCCGTGCAGGTCGATGCGCGTGCTCAGCTCGGCGCGTGCGCCGGAGTAGACGATGGTTTCCTGCGGTAGCCATTCCAGGGTGGCGCCGGGCTGCACGCGCAGCTCCAGGGTCTGTCTGGCGCTGCTGGCGGCGCGGTACCACTTGGCCGCACCGGGGCTGGTCAGCTGGGCCCAGGCCCGTTCGCCAACCTCGACCGAGATGTCCAGGGTATCGCCGCCGGCGATGCCGCCGGGCGGGTGCACGATGATGTGCTGGCAGACCTGCGGGCCCTCGGCGTGCAGGTGCTTCTGCACGCGCAGCGGGCCCAGGTGGCGGCGCAGTACCGGGCGCGTCCAGTCCTGCTGGCGGGCATAGGCCAGCTCCAGTTCGGCGTGCCAGGCGGGGGTGAATATCGCGGGCTGAGCGGCAGTCATCCAAAGGTTCCAGCGTGGGCGCGTGGGGCGCCAGTGTAGCGTGCGAGCATGGGGTCAGGCCGTACTCATCTGTAGCCATTGCCGTGGGCTGGTGTCGAACCAGCGGCGGAAGGCGCGGGAGAAGGCGCTGGTCTCGGAGTAGCCGAGCAGCGGCGCCAGTTCGCTGACCGGCAGGCGCCGGCGCAGGTAGTGCAGGGCCAGTTCGCGACGCACCTGATCGATTAGCGCCGAAAAGCACAGGTTCTGTTCGCGCAGGCGGCGCTGCAGCGCTGCCGGGGTCAGGCCGAGGTGCGCGGCGATCTGCTCCAGCGCCGGTTCACCCAGCGGTAGGGCGTCGCGCACCAGGCCGCGGGCCTGATCGACCAGGCACTGCTGGTGCTGCTGGCCGCCGAGGCGGGCGATGGCGTCCTGCACCAGCATCAGCAGCACCGGGTCGCGCTCGGGCATCAGTTGTCCGGCGAGGTCGCGCTTGGGAATCAGCAGGGCGTTGCAGGGCTGGGCGAACAGCACCGGTGCATCGAACGCCTGCTGGTGCTCGCGCCAGCCTTCCGGCCGCGCGTGCTCGAACAGCACGGCGCGCGGTGCCCAGGTCGGGCCCAGCACATGACGCACCAGGTTCAGCGCCATGCCCATGGTCAGCTCGGCGTCCTGGCGTCTGTCGAGGATCGCCGGGTGGCGCACCTGGTAGTCGAAGCGGTAGCACTCGCCGATATCCACCAGGCGGATCAGCGTGTCGTGCTGGTGATAGGGGAAGGCGCGGGCGAAGTTCTGCAGCGCCTGCTCCAGGCTGTCCGAGCACAGCCCGACATAGCCGAGCAGACCGAGGGCGCGCGGCTGGAACTGCTGGCCGTAGCGCAGGCCGAAGTTGTCGCAGCCCGATTGGGCGGCCGCTTCCTCCAGCACCTTGCAGTAGTTGCTCAGGCTCAGGCTCAGCGTCGGGTGCAGCAGCAGGTCGGGGTCGATGCCGGCCACGCCGAAGACCCGCTCGGCATCGCCACCCTGCAGGCCGATGAAACGATCCAGTCCGCTGGCGGCGGCCGACAGCACGCCGAGATTGCTCGGGGCGTCGGTCATGGCCAGCGGATGAGGGATGTTCAGCGACATGGACGGTGCGCATCAGAGAGATAGGTAACGTTTAGCAATACTCATGCCCCCTCGGCGAAGGCTCTAGATGAGCAAGTTGATCGCCTGATCAGAATGGTTGTGCATTGCCTTGGGGCGGGTGCTCGACGAAATGCACTCATGTGGCGCAAAGCCCGCCGCAGAGCGGCTTGCAGGCCGCCAGACGAGTTGACTCTGCAGCCGTGCGCGGACTTTGCAAGGTCAAGTCTCGGCCGGGGTTGGCTGGATATCCTCGCCAAGCGATCGACGTCTGACGTGGCTCTCACATCGAGGAATTGGCAATGACAACAACGAAACTGAAACCGACCCTCGGCACCCTGCACCTGTGGGGCATCGCCGTGGGTCTGGTGATTTCCGGGGAATATTTTGGCTGGAGCTATGGCTGGGGCGTGGCGGGTACGCTGGGCTTCCTGGTCACCACGCTGATGGTGGCGGCGATGTACAGCTGCTTCATCTTCAGCTTCACCGAACTCACTACCGCAATACCGCACGCCGGTGGGCCCTTCGCCTACAGCCGCCGTGCCTTCGGCCCCACCGGCGGGATGATCGCCGGCATGGCCACCCTGATCGAATTCGTCTTCGCTCCGCCGGCCATCGCCATGGCCATCGGCGCCTACCTCAACGTGCAGTTCCCCGGGCTCGACCCGAAACTGGCGGCGGTCGGTGCCTACCTCATCTTCATGACCCTCAACATCCTCGGCGTCAGCATCGCCGCCACCTTCGAACTGGTGGTCACCGTGCTGGCGGTCGCCGAGTTGCTGGTGTTCATGGGCGTGGTGGCGCCGGGCTTCAGCTTCAGCAACTTCGTGCTCAACGGCTGGGCCGGTAGCGACGTGTTCGGCATGCCGGCCATCGCCGGTATCTTCGCCGCGATTCCGTTCGCCATCTGGTTCTTCCTCGCCATCGAGGGCGCGGCCATGGCCGCCGAGGAAGCCAAGGACCCGAAACGCACCATCCCGCGGGCCTATATCGCCGGCATCCTGACCCTGGTGTTCCTGGCCATGGGCGTGATGGTGATGGCCGGTGGCGTGGGAGACTGGAAGGCCCTGTCCGGCATCAACGACCCGCTGCCGCAGGCGATGAAGGCCGTGGTCGGCGAGAACTCCGGCTGGCTGCACATGCTGGTGTGGATCGGTCTGTTCGGCCTGGTGGCCAGCTTCCACGGCATCATCCTCGGCTACTCCCGGCAGTTCTTCGCCCTGGCTCGCGCAGGCTACCTGCCGCCGGCCCTGGCCAAGTTGTCGCGCTTCCACACTCCGCACCGCGCGATCATCGCCGGTGGCCTGGTCGGTATCGCGGCGATCTACAGCGACGGCCTGATCGCCCTGCAGGGCATGAGCCTGACTGCGGCGATGATCACCATGAGCGTGTTCGGCGCCATCGTCATGTACATCATGAGCATGCTCAGCCTGTTCAAGCTGCGGAAGAGCGAGCCGAACCTGGAGCGCACCTTCAAGGCGCCGGGCTACCCGGTGGTGCCGGGCATCGCCCTGGTCCTGGCGCTGGTGTGCCTGGCCGCGATGATCTGGTTCAACGGCACCATCGCCCTGTTGTTCCTCGGCCTGATGAGCATCGGCATGGTGTACTTCCTGCTGACCGGCGCCCAGCGCGACGCCGTGCCGGCCGACGCTCTGCTGCAACCGTAATGGCTTCACGCCCGCCGGCAACGGCGGGCGCTTGTTTCAGGAGTACTTCATGGCCACATTCGCCCATACCGTCGGCCATCACACCTGGCGCTTCGACAGCCTGCGCGAGGTCATGGCCAAGGCCAGCCCGGCGCGTTCCGGCGACTACCTGGCCGGCGTGGCCGCCAGCAGCGATGCCGAGCGTGTCGCCGCACAGATGGCTCTGGCCAACATCCCGCTCAAGCATTTTCTGAGCGATGCACTGATTCCCTATGAAGACGACGAGATCACCCGGCTGATCATCGACAGCCACGACGCGGCGGCCTTCGCCCCGGTCGCCCACCTGACCGTCGGCGGCTTCCGCGACTGGCTGCTCGGCGAGCGCGCCGACGAGGCCAGCCTGCGCGCCCTGGCGCCGGGGCTGACGCCGGAGATGGCGGCGGCGGTGTCGAAGATCATGCGCGTGCAGGACCTGATCCTGGTGGCGCAGAAGATCCGCGTGGTCACTCGTTTTCGCAACACCATGGGCCTTCGCGGACGCATGTCCACGCGCCTGCAGCCCAACCATCCGACCGACGATCCGTCCGGCATCGCAGCCAGCATTCTCGACGGCCTGCTGTACGGCAACGGCGACGCCATGTTCGGTATCAACCCGGCCACCGACAGCCTGGGCGCGCTGACCGACCTGCTGAAGATGCTCGACGCGATCATTCAGCGCTACGAGATCCCCACCCAGGCCTGCGTGCTGACCCACGTCACCAGCTCCATCGCCGCCATCGAACGCGGTGCCCCGGTCGACCTGGTGTTCCAGTCCATCGCCGGCACCGAGGCGGCCAACGCCGGCTTCGGCATCACCCTGCAGGTGCTGCAGGAGGGCTACGAGGCCGGGCTGTCGCAGAAGCGCGGGACGCTGGGCGACAACCTGATGTACTTCGAGACCGGCCAGGGCAGCGCGCTGTCGGCCAACGCCCACCACGGCGTCGACCAGCAGACCTGCGAGGTGCGCGCCTACGCGGTGGCGCGCCACTACAAGCCGTTCCTGGTGAATACCGTGGTCGGCTTCATCGGCCCGGAGTACCTGTACAACGGCAAGCAGATCATCCGCGCCGGCCTGGAGGACCACTTCTGCGGCAAGCTGCTCGGCGTGCCGATGGGCTGCGACATCTGCTACACCAACCACGCCGAGGCCGACCAGGACGACATGGACACCCTGCTGACCCTGCTCGGTGCGGCCGGCATCAACTTCATCATGGGCATCCCCGGTTCCGACGACGTGATGCTCAACTACCAGACCACCTCGTTCCACGATGCGCTGTACGCCCGCCAACTGCTCGGCCTGCGCCCGGCGCCGGAGTTCGAGCAGTGGCTGGAACGCATGAACATCCTGCACCAGCAGGGCGGCCGCCTGCGCCTCGGCGACCCGGTGCCACCGGCCTTCCGCAATGCCCTGGCGCAACTCGCCTAGTTCTTCTCGCAGGTCCGCATGAGCGATTTCGACGACACCCCCGCCAGCAACCCCTGGGCCGCGCTACGCCGCCTGACCCCGGCGCGCATCGCCCTCGGCCGCGCCGGCACCAGCCTGCCTACCGATGCGCAGCTGGACTTCCAGTTCGCCCATGCCCAGGCGCGCGATGCCGTGCACCTGCCGCTGGATGCCGACGAGCTGGCCGCAGGCCTGACCGAGCGCGGCCACCAGGTACTGCAGTTGCACAGTGCGGCGGCGGACCGGAATACCTACCTGCAGCGCCCCGACCTGGGCCGGCGCCTGGACGCCGCCTCGGCACAGACCCTGCGCGATTATCCGCATGCCCATCCGGGTGGCTACGACCTGGCCGTGGTGATTGCCGACGGCCTCTCGGCCCTGGCCGTGCAGCGCCACAGCCTGGCCTTCCTCGATCGCTGGCAACAGCAGGCCAGCGAGGATGGCTGGACCCTGGCGCCGATCTGCCTGGTGCGCCAGGGACGGGTGGCGGTGGCCGACGAGGTGGCCGAGCTGCTCGGCGCGAAGATGGTGGTGATCCTGATCGGCGAGCGCCCGGGGCTGAGCTCGCCGGACAGCCTCGGCCTGTACTTCACCTATGCGCCGAAGGTCGGTTTGACCGACGCCTTCCGCAACTGCATCTCCAACGTGCGTCTGGAGGGCCTCAGTTACGGCCTGGCCGCGCACAAGCTGCTGTACCTGATGCGCGAGGCCGGGCGGCGCAAGCTGTCGGGCGTGAGCCTCAAGGACGAGGCGGAGGTGCTCAGCCTGGAAGGCGAGGCACCTGCCGCGATCGGCAATTTCCTGGTCGACGACTAGACAGGTTGTGGTCGTCTATCAGTTGTCGCGGTCGACGGCGAAGGATGACCAGGCCTGGCGCGACGGCATGATCTCCAGGCGGTTGATGTTGATGTGCGCCGGCAGGGTGGCGACGTAGAAGATCTGCTCGGCGATGTCCTCGGCGCTCAGCGGCGTGGTGGTGGAGTACATCGCGTCGGAGGCGGCCTGGTTGCCCTTGGTGCGCACCAGGGTGAACTCGGTCTCGGCCATGCCCGGGGCGATGTCGGTGACGCGCACGCCGGTGGATACCAGGTCGCAGCGTAGGTTGAAGCCGAACTGTTTGACGAAGGCCTTGGTCGCGCCATACACGTGGCCGCCCGGATAAGGCCATTCACCGGCGACCGAGCCGATGTTGATGATGCTGGTGCCCTTGCCGATTTCCACCAGGGTCGGCAGCAACGCGTGGGTGACGTTGACCAGGCCGGTGATGTTGGTGTCGATCATGGTGTGCCAGTCCTCCAGCGCCACCTTCTGCGCCGGCTCGGGCGCCAGCGCCAGGCCGGCGTTGTTGACCAGCACGGTGACGCGACGGAAGGCCGGCGGCAGCTCGGCGACCACCTGTTGCACGGCGGCAGCGTCACGCACATCGAGGGTGGCGATGTGTACCTGCACCTTGGCGCCCAGCTCGGCCTGCAGCTCCTGCAGACGCTCGAGGCGGCGGCCGGACAGCACCAGCGACCAGCCGGCCTCGGCGAAGCGGCGGGCGGTGGCGCGGCCGAAGCCGGAGGTGGCACCAGTGATGAAAACCACATTGCTCATGAGTCGATCCCCTGATGGTCATGGCACTGCGCGCATGGCGCAGGAAGCGGGTGTCTGAGACGACGAACCCGTCTGGAATGGGCGCGCACGGCGGGGCCGGCGCCTGAGCGCGCAATGGTAAGGGCGTGGTCGGGCTATGCCTACCCGCAGCCGGGGCGACCTTGGTCTAGATCGCCACCAGACCGCGCACGCCGTCGGCCTCCATGGTCTCGCCACGGCCTTGCTGGACGATCTCGCCACGGCTCATCACCAGATACTGGTCGGCCAGTTCGGCGGCGAAGTCGTAGAACTGCTCGACCAGCAGGATGGCCATATCGCCGCGTTCCGCGAGTTTTCTGATGACCACGCCGATCTCCTTGATCACCGAGGGCTGGATGCCTTCGGTGGGCTCGTCGAGAATCAGCAGGCGCGGCTTGCTGGCCAGCGCGCGGCCGATGGCCAGCTGTTGCTGCTGGCCGCCGGAGAGGTCGCCGCCACGACGCTGCTTCATCTCGCGCAGCACCGGGAACAGCTCATAGATGAACTCGGGAACGGTCTTGGCCTCGCTGGCGCCGAAACGCGAAAGGCCCATCAGCAGATTCTCTTCCACGGTCAGGCGCGGGAAGATCTCGCGGCCCTGCGGCACGTAGGCGATGCCGGCATGCACGCGCTGGTGCGGCTTGTGGCCGTTGATGGTCTGGCCTTCCCAGGCAATGCTGCCTTCCTTGGCCGGGATCAGGCCCATCAGGCATTTCAGCAGGGTGGTCTTGCCCACGCCGTTGCGGCCGAGCAGGCAGGTGACTTCGCCGATCTTCGCCTCGAAGCTCAGGCCGCGCAGGATATGGCTGCCGCCGTAGTACTGGTGGAGTTTGTCGACTTGCAGCATGGTTCAGCGCCCCAGATAGACTTCGATAACGCGTTCGTTGGCCTGCACTTCTTCCAGTGAGCCCTCGGCCAGCACGCTGCCCTGATGCAGCACGGTGACGTGGTCGGCGATGCTGCCGACGAAGCCCATGTCGTGCTCCACCACCATCAGCGAGTGCTTGCGCGCCAGCGACTTGAACAGCTCGGCGGTGAACTCGGTCTCGGCATCGGTCATGCCCGCCACCGGCTCGTCGAGCAGCAGCAGTTGCGGGTCCTGGACCAGCAGCATGCCGATCTCGAGGAACTGCTTCTGGCCGTGCGACAGCAGTCCGGCGGGGCGATGACGCGAGCTCTCCAGGCGGATGGTGCTGAGCACTTCCTCGATACGGTCCTTCTGCGCGCCGGAGAGTTTGGCGCGCAGGCTGGCCCATACCGACTTGTCGGTTTTCAGCGCCAGCTCCAGGTTCTCGAACACGCTGAGCGCCTCGAACACCGTGGGCTTCTGGAACTTGCGGCCGATGCCGGCCTGGGCGATCTCGACCTCGCTCATCTGCGTCAGGTCGAGGGTGTCGCCGAAGTAGGCGACGCCATTGTCCGGGCGGGTCTTGCCGGTGATCACGTCCATCATGGTGGTCTTGCCGGCGCCGTTGGGGCCGATGATGCAGCGCAGTTCGCCGACGCCGATGTACAGGTTGAGGTCGGTGATCGCGCGGAAGCCGTCGAAGCTGACGTTGATGCCTTCCAGGGTCAGGATGGTGCCGTGGCGCACATCCAGGCCCTTGGCCGCGGCGCTGCCGAGGCCGAGCGCATCTCGGCCGCTGCCGGCCGGGTCGAAGGCGGGTTCGAGCATGAATTCGGGTACCGGAGCGGCTCTCATTGGTCCTTCTCCTTCTTGATCAGGCCGATCACGCCTTTCGGCAGGAACAGGGTGATGACGATGAATAGCGCGCCCAGGGCGAACAGCCAGTACTCGGGGAAGGCCACGGTGAACCAGCTCTTCATGCCGTTGACCAGGCCGGCGCCGAGCAGCGGGCCGATCAGGGTGCCGCGTCCGCCGAGGGCGACCCAGATGGCGGCCTCGATGGAGTTGGTCGGTGACATTTCGCTGGGGTTGATGATGCCCACCTGCGGCACGTACAGCGCGCCAGCCAGGCCACACAAAACGGCGGAGAGCACCCAGATAAACAGCTTGTAGCCGCGTGGGTCGTAGCCGCAGAACATCAGGCGGTTTTCCGCGTCGCGCAGGGCGGTCAGCACCCGGCCGAACTTGCTGCGCGCGAGCATGAAGCCCAGCGCCAGGCTGCCAGCCAGCAGCAGCACGGTGGCCAGGAACAGCGTGGCGCGGGTGCCCGGCGCGGTGATATCGAAGCCGAGAATCGTGCGGAAGTTGGTGAAGCCGTTGTTGCCGCCGAAGCCAGTCTCGTTGCGGAAGAACAGCAGCATGCCGGCGAAGGTCAGCGCCTGGGTCATGATCGAGAAGTACACACCTTTGATCCGCGAGCGGAAGGCGAAGAAGCCGAACACCAGGGCCAGCAGGCCGGGCGCCAGCACCACCAGGCACATGGCCCAGAGGAAGTTGCTGGTGCCGTACCAGTACCAGGGCAGCTCGCTCCAGGCGAGGAAGCTCATGAAGGCCGGCAGGCCGTCACCGGCGCTCTGGCGCATCAGGTACATGCCCATGGCGTAGCCGCCGAGGGCGAAGAACAGGCCATGGCCGAGTGAGAGCATGCCGGCGTAGCCCCAGACCAGATCGAGTGCCAAGGCGACGATGGCGTAGCAGAGGATCTTGCCGACCAGGGTCAGGCCATAGGCGGAAACGTGCAGGGCGTTGTCAGCCGGCAGCAGGTGCAGCAGCGGCATGGCCAGCAGCACCAGCAGAACCAGGCCGAGCACGGCCAGCGAGGCCTTTGGCCCCAGCGCGTTGCTGGCGCGGGCGAGCAGCGTTTGATTGAGTGGCATGGTCATCAGTCGATCACCCGTCCCTTGAGAGCGAAGAGGCCTTGCGGACGTTTCTGGATGAACAGAATGATCAGCGCGAGGATCAGGATCTTGCCGAGCACGGCGCCGATCTGCGGCTCCAGCAGTTTGTTGGCGATGCCCAGGCCGAAGGCGGCCAGCACGCTACCGGCCAACTGGCCGACACCGCCGAGCACCACCACCAGGAAGGAGTCGATGATGTAGCTCTGGCCCAGGTCCGGGCCGACGTTGCCGATCTGCGACAGCGCTACGCCACCGAGGCCGGCGATGCCGGAGCCAAGGCCGAAGGCGAGCATGTCCACCTGGCCGGTCGGCACGCCGCAGCAGGCTGCCATGTTGCGGTTCTGCGTCACGGCGCGGACGTTGAGACCCAGGCGGGTCTTGTTCAGCAGCAGCCAGGTCAAGGCAACCACAAAGAGCGCGAAGCCGATGATCACCATGCGGCTATACGGCAGCACCAGGTTGGGCAGCACCTGCACGCCGCCGGACAGCCAGCCGGGGTTGGCCACTTCGACGTTCTGCGCGCCGAAGATCACCCGCACGGCCTGGATCAGGATCAGGCTGATGCCCCAGGTCGCCAGCAGGGTTTCCAGCGGGCGACCGTAGAGGTGGCGGATCACCGTGCGCTCCAGCGCCATGCCGATGGCAGCGGTGACGAAGAAGGCCACCGGCAGCGCCGCCAGCGGGTAGAGGGCGAGATAGCCGGGGGCGAATTTCTGGAAGGCGATCTGCACCATGTAGGTGGTGTAGGCGCCGAGCATCAGCATCTCGCCGTGGGCCATGTTGATCACCCCGAGCAGGCCGAAGGTGATGGCGAGACCGAGGGCGGCCAGCAGCAGGATCGAGCCGAGGCTCAGGCCGCTGAAGGCCTGGCCGAGCAGCTCGCCGACCAGCAGGCGCCGCTTGACCTGGGCCAGGCTGGTCTCGGCGGCGGTGCGGACTGCGGCGTCGCTCTCCACGCCTTCGGCCAACAGGCCCTCCAGGCGGGTGCGGGCCAGTGGGTCGCCGCTCTCGCCGAGCAGGCGCACGGCGCTCAGGCGTACGGCCGGGTCGGGGTCGACCAGCTGCAGGTTGGCCAGGGCCAGCGCCAGGGCGGCGCGCACGCCGTCGTCCTGTTCGCCGGCGACGCGGGCGTTGAGCAGTTCCAGCTGCGCCGGCTTGGCGCTCTTCTGCAGCTGTTGGGCGGCGGCCAGGCGCGTGGCTGCATTGTCGGCGAGCAGTTGCTGGCTGGCTTGCACGTTGGCCAGCAGGCCGCGCAGGCGGTTGTTCAGGCGCAGCTTCTTCGGCGTGCCTTCGGCAGTGGCAGCCGCTTCGGCGGCTTGCCAGGCACCGTCGACTTCATAGAAGGCGGCCTTGCTCGCATCGACGCCGACGCGGCCCTGCTGCAGGGCATCGAGCAGCGGTTGGCGAGTGGCATCGGGTTGTGCGGCCCAGCTCTCGAGGAGCTTGGCCTGCTTGGCCGGGTTGGCGGCGACGAAATCATTGGCGTCGCCCGCCTCGGTGGTCAGCGGCACGATCAGCAGTGCCAGTGACAGCAGAAAGGGAATCAGGGCAGTGGGCATTCCAGGGTCCTTGGAGTGAACAGGACGAAACCTTCCCGTGGCGCGGGATAGGGTGGCGAGGCGGAAAGATCCGCCCCTCCGTCCCCACCGCCAGCGGCGGCGGGGCAGGCTGCTCAGGCGAGCCGGAAAACGGGCTCGGCTCGCCGCAGGCCTGTCAGTTGCTCTTCACCGCGTAGTCCGGCTTCTTGTCGTTGCCGGGGATGAAGGGGCTCCACGGCTGGGCGCGCAGCGGGCCTTCGGTCTGCCAGACGATGGAGAACTGACCGTCTTCCTGGACTTCGCCGATCATCACCGGCTTGTGCAGGTGGTGGTTGGTCTTGTCCATGGTCAGGGTGTAGCCGCTCGGCGCGGCGAAGGTCTGGCCGGCCAGGGCCTCGCGGACCTTGTCGACTTCGGTGGTGCCGGCTTTCTCGACGGCCTGGGCCCACATGTTGATGCCGACGTAGGTGGCTTCCATCGGGTCGTTGGTCACTGCGGTCTGGTAGTTCGGCAGGTTCTTGGCCTTGGCGTAGGCCTTCCACTTGTCGACGAAGGCGCTGTTGACCGAGTTGTCCACCGACTGGAAGTAGTTCCAGGCGGCCAGCTGGCCTACCAGCGGCTTGGTGTCGATGCCGCGCAGTTCTTCCTCGCCCACCGAGAAGGCCACCACCGGGATGTCGGTGGCTTCGATGCCCTGGTTGGCCAGTTCCTTGTAGAACGGCACGTTGGAGTCGCCGTTGACGGTGGAGATCACCGCAGTCTTGCCGCCGGCGGAGAACTTCTTGATGTTGGCGACGATGGTTTGATAGTCGCTATGACCGAAGGGGGTGTAGACCTCTTCGATGTCCTTGTCGGCCACGCCTTTGCTGTGCAGGAAGCTGCGCAGGATCTTGTTGGTGGTGCGCGGGTAGACGTAGTCGGTGCCCAGCAGGAAGTAGCGCTTGGCGCCGCCGCCGTCTTCGCTCATCAGGTATTCCACGGCCGGGATCGCCTGCTGGTTCGGCGCGGCGCCGGTGTAGAACACGTTCGGCGACATCTCTTCGCCTTCGTACTGCACCGGGTAGAACAGCAGGCCGTTGAGCTCCTCGAACACCGGCAGCACGGATTTGCGCGATACCGAGGTCCAGCAGCCGAAGACCACGTCGACCTTGTCCTGAGTCAGCAGCTGGCGCGCCTTCTCGGCGAACAGCGGCCAGTTGGAGGCCGGGTCGACCACCACCGCTTCCAGCTGCTTGCCGTTGACGCCGCCCTTGGCGTTGATCTCGTCGATGGTCATCAACGCCATGTCTTTCAGCGAGGTCTCGGAGATCGCCATGGTGCCGGACAGCGAGTGCAGGATGCCGACCTTGATGGTCTCGGCGGCCTGTACGGTCCAGGTCATGCCCATGGCGGCGATGGATGCGGAAAGGGTGAAGGCCTTGATCAGGCTGCGACGTTGCATAGTGCGATCTCCATTCACGAACTGAGTGTTGAACTGCTTGCTTGTAGTTATCCGTTTTGGCAGTAGAACCAAGGCCTTTGCCTCAGCCCTGCGTCGCCTGCGCCTTCTGCCGGGCGCTGTGCAACATGTGCAGGGTGATCTTGCGCACTTCCGCCTTGCTCTCCTCGATATGAGCCTTGAGCAATAGCTGTGCCTCTTCGCAGTGGCGCGTGAGAATTGCGCCAAGAATCCGTCCGTGTTCCTCGTAGGTGGCGGCAATCCGTGGCGCCTGGGTGAAGTCCAGGCGCCTTAGAATGCGGATCTTCTCGGTGACCTCGTGGTGCACGCGGGTCATCTCGCGGTTGCCGCCGGCCTCGACCAGCAGGCAGTGGAACTGTTCGTCGAGCAGGGAAACCGCCCTGCCATCCGCCAGGCGCTGCTCGGGTTGCACCATCCAGGTGCGCTCAAGCTGCTGCAGTGCGGGGTTGGGCTCGACTTCGGGGCGCTGGCACAGGCGGCGCACCGCCTCCAGTTCGAGCAGGATGCGCAGGTCGTAGAGTTCCTCGAACTGCTCCAGGTCCAGTGGGCTGACCTGCCAGCCGCTGCGGAAGTGCACCTGCACATGGCCCTCGCGCTGCAGGCGATACAGGGCCTGGCGCACAGGCGTGCGGCTGACCGCCATGCGCTCGGCCACCTCGCCCTCGCTGAAGCGATCGCCCGGCAGCAGGCGGAATTCGAAGATGTCCTCCTTGAGCTGCCGGTGGATGCCATCGGCCAGGCTGGGCGGCGCGACGCGTGGTGGCATCGGTTCAGCCCTGCTGGCTGGCGATGAACGCGCGCCAGCCGCCGAAGCTGGTGATGTCGCGGGCACCTGCCAGCGCGTAGGGCTCGCAGATGAAGCCCTTGACCCAGCGCCCGTCGGCCAGCTGCAGGTTGCCGATGCCCAGTGGCGGCGGGATCTCGGCGACGAGCTCGCCGAAGCGCGCCTGCGGCACGTCCCATAGCTCGACGATGATCTGCGCGCCATCCTCGGCGACCCGCGCCAGCCCCGGCTTGGGCGGCACGGTGCCGGGCAGGGCGTAGAGCCGGTAGTCGGCCGAACTGGTGGTCTGCTCGACCAGCACCGCGTCGCGGGTGGCGAGCTGGAAGTTCAGCGGCATGCCGGTGAGGTGCGCACCGACCACGGCCACGCGGATGCAGCCCGGCGCCTGGGGCGCTGCGGCTTGGGCCGGCAGCGGCCGGCCGGTGGCGCCCAGCGGCAGAGCGAGGAGCTCCTGCCAGCGCCGGCCGAGCGCGGCCAGGGCCTGGTCGTGCCAGGCCGGGGCGATCAGGGTGATGCCGGCCGGCAGGCCGTCTTCGCGGAAGCCGGCGGGCAGGGCCAGGGCGGAGAGGTCGGCGAGGTTGGTGAAGTTGGTGTAGGTGCCGAACTGGCTGTTGAACAGCACCGGCTCGGCTTCCATCTCGGCCAGGGTGCGAATGGTCGGCGAGGTCGGCACCAGCAGGGCGTCGAAGCCGGCCAGGGCCTCGTTGATGGTGCGGCTCAGCTCGGCGCGGATGTACTCGGCCTTGTAGGCGTCGCAGGCGCTGTACTTGTAGCCGTTCTCGACGATGCCGCGTACCACCGGGTTGATGTGCGCCGCGTCGACGTCTTCCACCGCCACCGTACGCTCGGCGACCCAGGAGCCGTAGTAGAGCTGCTCGGCCAGTTGCTGGAAGGGCGTGAAGTCGATCTCCACCAGCTCGGCGCCCAGCTCGCGCAGCTTGCCCAGCGCCTGCTCGAAGACCAGCTGGTTCTGCGCATCGCCGAAGAACTCGGGCGTGGCCGGCACGGCCAGGCGAGGTTTGGCCGGCATGCCGACCTTGGCGCTGACCGGGTTCTTGCGACTGTAGGCGTCGCTGGCATCGAAGCCGCCGGCGATGTTGGCCACGGCCTGGGCGTCGGCCACGGTCAGGGCGAATACCGAGATGCAATCCAGGGTGCGGCAGGCCGGGACCAGGCCGCTGTTGGACAGCCAACCCTTGGTCGGCTTGAGCCCGACGATGTTGTTGAAACCGGCCGGCACGCGGCCGGAGCCGGCGGTGTCGGTGCCCAGGGCGAACACCACCAGGCCGCGCGCCACGCTGCTGGCCGAGCCCGAGCTGGAGCCGCCGCTGACATAGTCCGCATTGAAGCTGTTGGGCACTGCGCCATAGGGCGAGCGGGTGCCGACCAGGCCGGTGGCGAACTGGTCGAGGTTGGTCTTGCTGATCAGGATGGCGCCGGCGGCGCGCAGCTTGGCGACCACCGTGGCGTCGTGCTCGGCGACGTAGGCGAACTCGGGGCAGGCGGCGGTGGTGGGCCAGCCGGCGGCATCGATGTTGTCCTTGATGGCGAAGGGCACGCCATACAGCGGCAGCTTGTTCAGGTCACCGCCGGCGGCGGCCAGGCGCTCGGCCAGCTGGTCGAGCTGCGCCTGCAGCTGGGCCGGGGTGGCCAGGCTGATCCAGGCCGGATCGTCGCTGCTCAGTTCGGCGAGGAGCTCGGCGAGCGCCTCGGGTTGCAGGTTGTCGGTGCGATAGGCCGCTTGCCATTCGCCCAGGGTCCAGCCGAATCCGCGATGGGACATCTTCCTAGATTCCTTCTTGTATCCAAGTTGATGTCCGAGAAGCGAAAGCTATGCCATGTTCGTAAGTGGCTGACGTGGAAGGATTTGTTGCGAGGGGAAGGTGGGGCGGCGAGGGCGAGCTGCCCCGTTTGGGGGCCGCGCGCCCGGCGCTGGTGCGTCAGGGGCGCAGGTAGCCCTGGACGCCGGTGAAGATGATTTGCGCGGCCAGGGCGCAGACGAACAGGCCCATCAGGCGGCTGAGGATCTGCAGGCCCTGCTGGCCGAGCAGGCGTTCGACCCGGTCGGACAGGTAGAGCACGATGCCGACCGTGGCACTGGCGATGCCGATGGCGAGGATGGCTGCCACCTTGTCATCCCATTCCGGCTGGCTGATGCCCATCACCAGTAGCGCACCGATGGTGCCGGGGCCGACGGTGAGCGGGATGGTCAGCGGCACGATGGTGACGTCCTGCTGCACATTGTCGGCCTGCACCGCCGACTTGCCCTGGGCCATGCCCAGCGCCGAGATGAACAGTACCGAGCCTGCGCCGATGCGGAAGGCGTCGGCGGTGATGCCGAAGATTTCGAAGATGGTCTGGCCGAACAGGTACAGCAGCACGCTGGCGATCAGGGTGCCGAAGGCTACTTTCCACGCCAGCTTCTTGCGCTCCTTGACGCTGTAGCCCGGCGTCAGGCCGATGAAGCACGACAGCACGAAGAACGGGCTGTAGAGGACCAGCATCTTCAGATAAACGGTGAACAGCAGCGACAGCATGGACAGGGCTCTTCAGGGGCAGACGGGCACAGCATAGAAGGCGATGGTCGGCCACCGCCAGCCTATCAGGAGGGCAGGGCGTCGCGCTGGCGGCGGTCGCGCTCTGAGACCCAGTGGGCGACCAGTTCGCGCAGCTGCGACATTTCCACCGGCTTGGACATGTGCCCGTCCATGCCGACCTGGCGCGCACGCTCCTTGTGTTCGGCGAGGATATGCGCGGTCAGCGCCACCACTGGCGTGCGGCTGCGGCGCTCGCGCTGTTCCCACTCGCGCAGGCGTTCGGTGGCGGAGAAACCATCGAGCACCGGCATCTCGCAGTCCATCAGCACCAGGTCGTACTGCTGCTCCTGCATCGCACGCAGGGCTTCCTCGCCGTTGCTGGCGGTGTCCGGGCGCAGGTTGAGCTTGTTGAGCATGCCGCGGATCACCTTGGTGGAGATGCTGTTGTCCTCGGCGACCAGGATGCGGAAGTCTTCCGGCACCTGCAGGGTGCTGGTGTCGACGTGCGGCAGCTGTGGCACGCCGGCCTGGCGCTGGGCCAGTTCGTCGGCCAGGGTGGTCTTCAGCGTGTAGCCGGCCACCGGCTTGGCCAGGATGCGCTTGATCCCGGCGTTGCGCGCGATGATCTTGCTCGGCGCGTTGCTGATGCCGGTGAGCATGATCAGCAGGATGTCGTGGTTGAGGTTGGGGTCTTCCTTGATCTTGGCCGCCAGCTGCATGCCGGTCATGCCGGGCATCTCCTGGTCGAGCAGGACAGCGTCGAAGAACTCGCGCAGGTGCGCCTTGGTGCGCAGCAGGGCCAGAGCTTCCTTGCCGGAGGCCACCACGCTGACCTGCAGGCCCCAGGCGGTACATTGCTGCTGCAGTACCTTGCGGCAGGTCTCGTTGTCGTCCACCACCAGCAGGCGTGCGCCCTGCAGCGGGCCGTCGAGGTCGGCGGTGGGCTGCTCCAGGCGCTGCGGGTCAAGCGGCAGGGTCAACCACAGGGTGCTACCCGCATTGTTGCCGCTCTGCACGCCGAACTCGCCTTCCATCAGACGCACCAGCTGGCGCGCGATGATCAGGCCGAGGCGACCGCCGAGCTTGCTGGCGCTGAGGAAGTCGCTGCTGTGCAGCTGGGTGTTGAGCAGAGCGTCGCGCTCGCTGGCCTCCAGCGGGCGGCCGCTGTCCTGCACGGCGATGCGCAGGCGCGGCTCGTTGCCCTCGGTGTCCAGCGCCGCCACCAGCAGGATCTCGCCCTCGTCGGTCTGGCGGAAGGCGTTGTCGAGCAGGCTCATGAGAATCTGCCGCAGGCGCGTCGGGTCGCCGCTGATCACCCGCGGGACCTGCGGCTGGGTGAAGCTGATCAGCTCGACCTGCTGCTGCTCGGCCTTGGCGCGGAAGATGTCCAGGCAGTCGTCGATCAGCGCGTTGAGGTCGAACTGCACGTCGTCCAGTTCGATCTGCCCCGACTCCAGCTTGGAGATGTCGAGAATCTCGTTGATCAGCGTGAGCAGCTCGTTGCCGGAGCTGTGGATGGTCTGCACGTAGTCGCGCTGCTTGGCCGACAGCGGCGTGCCCAGCAGCAGCTCGGTCATGCCCAGCACGCCGTTCATGGGCGTGCGGATCTCGTGGCTGATCTTGGCCAGGAACTCGGCCTTGGTCTTCATCTCGGCGCTGGTGGCCGCCTCGCTGGTGCGCTGCGACAGGGTCTCGTTCTGGATCTGCCGCTGGCGCTCGGCCAGGGCGATGCTGAGGATCAGGCCGGCGACCATGGCCACGCTGAACAGGCTGAGCACCAGCCAGCCGGGGTTGAGCTGGTCGAAGCCGAACAGCACCGGACCGAGGGTGGCGAAGCCCAGGCAGAACACGACCAGGCCGGCGAAGACCAGGCGGGCCGGTTGGTAGCCGGCGCGCCAGTGGATGAAGGCCACAGCCGGCACGGTGACGATGGCCAGCACCATCAGGCCGTAGACCAGCCAGCTCTGCCAGAACAGACCGGTGAAGG
Source organism: Pseudomonas sp. Gutcm_11s (assembly GCF_028649395.1). Classification (GTDB taxonomy): domain Bacteria; phylum Pseudomonadota; class Gammaproteobacteria; order Pseudomonadales; family Pseudomonadaceae; genus Aquipseudomonas. The sequence goes on from NZ_JAQSUW010000009.1 coordinate 76,935, forward strand.
CGATCATGGCGGCCGCTGCGGCGATCAGGACGAACTCGGCGTGCAGGATGTGGCGCAGCGGGCTGAGCTCGGCGGCGGTGCCGGTGAAGAAACAGCGGGTGTAACCGAGCAGGCACAGGGCCGCGCCGAATGCCGACAGGTCGGCGACCAGCGACTGGTTGTAGTTCTGCTCCGGCAGCAGCAGGGCGAGCAGGCCGATATTGGCCGTGGCGCACAGGGCCAGGGAGACATGCATGCCGGCCAGCCAGAGGTTGCTGGCAGCGGGCGAGTAGGCGGTGCGCAGCAGGTTGAACAGGGCCAGCAGGAGCAGGCCGCCGAGCAGGGCGCCGAACAGGTAGGCGGGTTTCTCCTGGGCTACCAGTTCCGACTCGTCCATTACCTTGAACCACATCATCAGCGCGTGGTTGGAGGTCATGCGCAGGTAGGCGGTGCGCGGCAGGTTGTCGTTGGGCAGGTTGAACAGGTAGGCGCGCGACGGCAGCGGACGCGAGCTCAGGGTCAGCGCTTCGCCGGTGCGTTGCTGCTGCTCGACCACGCCATCCTTGACCAGGTAGAAGTCCAGGTACTGCACGCGCGGAGCGAACAGCCACAACCAGTGGGGCGAGGCGAGGGCGCGGGTGTCGACTTTCAGCCAGATGGCCTGGGGAGAAGCGGGGAGGGTGAAGGCGAGGCGGTCGAGCGGCTGGAAGCGCGAACTCTGCGCCTGGACGTCCTTGAAGGTCAGCTGTGCCGACTTGTCCAGCAGGATCGACCAGCTCTCTGTGGTGCTTTCCTGTGGCGCAGCCGAGACCGTCAGAGCCATGAACAGGCTGACGATGAGTCCTGTGGCGATCCAGAGCCGGCGCACGATGGAATCCCTTCTTCGATAGATTTCCGGATTATAGCTACGGGCCGTGGACAAAAGGCACCCATGGCCGCCTCGTGAACGGGAGCTTTACCGCATATTTACTCGCTTTGCGCCATCAATCGACACAGGTTGGCCGCCGTGGCAGGCGGGCGCTTGGCAGATGCGGAACCGATTTCCCCCGGAATTTCAAGCCTGTCAGACTAAAGTCTAATGTCGCTTCGGGTGTGCGCGACTAGCCTTGCCTGCAGAACAATCACAAGAAAGACGTCCGCAAGAGGGCGATTCCGCCTTTGTCGACGGATGTCAGGAGGCGGCACCCATGAGTGTGGCAACTGCAGACTCCGGCCATGCACCGGCTGGTCCCATGACCTCGGAGGAGCGGAAAGTCATTTTCGCCTCCTCCCTTGGCACCGTGTTCGAATGGTACGACTTCTACCTGTACGGTTCGCTCTCGGCCATCATCGCGGCGCAGTTCTTCTCGGGGGTTAACCCGACCGCAGCCTTCATCTTCGCGCTCATGGCCTTCGCCGCCGGCTTCGCGGTGCGCCCGTTCGGCGCCATCGTGTTCGGTCGTCTCGGCGATCTGGTCGGGCGCAAATACACCTTCCTCATCACCATCCTGATCATGGGCCTGTCGACCTTCATCGTCGGCATCCTGCCTTCCTATGCCTCGTGGGGCATCGCGGCGCCGGTGATTCTCATCGTGCTACGGCTGTTCCAGGGCCTGGCGCTGGGTGGTGAGTACGGCGGCGCGGCGACCTATGTGGCCGAGCATGCGCCGCACGGCCGACGCGGCTTCTACACCTCGTGGATCCAGACCACCGCGACGCTGGGCCTGTTCCTCTCGCTGCTGGTGATCCTTGGTACCCGTACCTGGCTCGGCGAGGAGGAGTTCGCCGCTTGGGGATGGCGCATCCCGTTCCTGCTGTCGATCGTCCTGCTCGGCATCTCGGTGTGGATCCGCCTGACCCTCAGCGAGAGCCCGGCCTTCAAGAAGATGAAGGAGGAGGGTAAGACCTCCAAGGCGCCGCTGACCGAGGCCTTCGGCCGCTGGGAGAATGCCAAGGTGGCACTGGTCGCCCTGTTCGGCGGCACCGCCGGCCAGGCGGTGGTCTGGTACACAGGGCAGTTCTACGCGCTGTTCTTCCTGACCCAGACGCTCAAGGTGGAGGCCGCCACGGCGAATATCCTGATCGCCCTGTCGCTGCTGATCGGCACGCCGTTCTTCATCTTCTTCGGCTGGCTGTCGGACAAGATAGGGCGCAAGCCGATCATCCTCGGCGGTTGCTTGGTGGCGGCGCTGACCTACTTCCCGCTGTTCGGCCTGATCACCCACTACGCCAACCCGGCGCTGGAGCAGGCGCAGAACTCGGCGCCGGTCACCGTGGTGGCGGACCCGAACGAGTGCTCGTTCCAGTTCAACCCGGTGGGCACCGCGAAGTTCGTCAGCTCCTGTGATATCGCCAAGGGCTTCCTCGCCCGCAACTCGGTGAACTACTCCAACGAGGAGGCGCCGGCCGGCACTCCGGCGAGCATCCGTATCGGTGACCAGACCATCGCCTCGTTCTCCGGCGCCGGCATGCCGGCCGACCAGTTCAAGGCCGAGTCCGATGCCTTCAACCTGAAGATGACCGAGGTGATCCGCAGCCACGGCTACCCGGCCAAGGCCGATCCGGAGCAGGTCAACACACCGATGGTGGTGCTGCTGCTGACCATCCTGGTGCTGTTCGTGACCATGGTCTACGGGCCCATTGCGGCACTGCTGGTCGAGCTGTTCCCGACGCGCATCCGCTACACGGCGATGTCGCTGCCCTACCACATTGGCAACGGCTGGTTCGGCGGCTTCCTGCCGACCACCGCCTTCGCCATGGTCGCCGCCACCGGCAACATCTACTACGGGCTGTGGTACCCGATCGTGGTGGCGGTGATGACTTTCATCATCGGCCTGTTCCTGATGCCGGAGACCAAGGATCGCGATCTGCGCAACTGGCACTGATCGCCATGCAGAAATGAAAAGGCCCCGCAAAGCGGGGCCTTTTTCTATCGGCTGATAATCAACCTTCGCCGTTTTCGCGGGCGATGGCGCGGTAGCCGATATCCTTGCGGTAGAAGCTGCCGTTCCAGCGAATCTTCTCGGCCAGGCGGTAAGCCTGCTGCTGGGCATCGGAGACGCTCTTGCCGATGGCAGTGGCGCACAGAACGCGGCCGCCGGCGGTGACGACTTCACCGGCGGCGTTCAGTGCGGTGCCGGCGTGGAACACCTTGCCGTCGATCTTGGCGGCAGCGTCCAGGCCTTCGATCACGTCGCCCTTGGCGTAGTCGGCCGGGTAGCCGCCGGCGGCGATCACCACACCCACGGTCGGACGCGGGTCCCAGGTGGCTTCGACCTTGTCCAGCGCCTTGGCCAGCGCGGCTTCGACCAGCAGCACCAGGGAGCTTTCCAGACGGACCATGATCGGCTGGGTTTCCGGGTCGCCGAAGCGGCAGTTGAACTCGATGACCTTGGGCTTGCCTGCCTTGTCGATCATCAGCCCGGCGTAGAGGAAGCCGGTGTAGACGTTGCCTTCGGCAGCCATGCCGCGCACGGTCGGGTAGATCACTTCGTCCATCACGCGCTTGTGCACGTCGGCGGTGACCACCGGAGCCGGCGAGTAGGCGCCCATGCCGCCGGTGTTCGGGCCGGTGTCGGCGTCGCCAACACGCTTGTGGTCCTGGCTGGTGGCCATCGGCAGCACGTTCTCGCCGTCGACCATGACGATGAAGGAAGCTTCTTCGCCGTCGAGGAACTCTTCGATCACCACGCGCGCGCCGGCGTCGCCGAAGGCGTTGCCCGACAGCATGTCGCGCACGGCTTCTTCGGCTTCGGCCAGGGTCATGGCGACGATTACGCCTTTACCGGCGGCCAGGCCGTCGGCCTTGACCACGATCGGTGCGCCTTTCTCACGCAGGTAGGCCAAGGCTGGCTCGACTTCGGTGAAGTTCTGGTAGTCGGCGGTAGGGATGTTGTGGCGCGCCAGGAAGTCCTTGGTGAAGGCCTTGGAGCCTTCCAGCTGGGCGGCAGCGGCGGTGGGGCCGAAGATGTCCAGCTTGCGGGTGCGGAACAGGTCGACCACGCCCTTCACCAGCGGTGCTTCCGGGCCGACGATGGTCAGCTGCACGTTCTTCTCGGCGAAGTCGGCCAGCTGCTCGATGGCCAGTACGTCGATGGCGACGTTCTCGCACTTGGCTTCGGTGGCGGTGCCGGCGTTGCCCGGGGCGACGAAGACTTTCTCGACGCGCTTGTCCTGCGCCACTTTCCAGGCCAGGGCGTGTTCACGACCGCCGCTGCCGATGATCAATACGTTCATGTTTCAAGCCTCATGTTGATCGTTCCCACGCTCTGCGTGGGAACGGAGCTGTGGACGCTCGGCGTCCGCGGCATGGGACGCCGAGCGTCCCGGGCTGCATTCCCACGCGGAGCGTGGGAACGATCAGTAAAACTTGGCAGGCAGGTCGCAATGAAGCCGGTAGATGCAAGCCGCCTTGGGTTTCGACAAGCGGAGTTGCCTAGTGGCAATGAGCATTGGCGGAACCTAAGGCAACACAGCAGATGCCGGTTTCAGTGCGGCCGAAATCAATGCCTAAAATGGCGCATGCCGGTGAACACCATCGCGATGTTAGCCTCGTCGGCTGCAGCGATGACTTCCGCATCGCGCATCGAGCCGCCCGGCTGGATCACCGCGGTGATGCCGACCTTGGCCGCATTGTCCAGGCCGTCGCGGAACGGGAAGAAGGCGTCGGAGGCCATTACCGAACCGGCAACCTGCAGGCCGGCGTGCTCGGCCTTGATCGCGGCGATGCGCGCAGAGTTGACGCGGCTCATCTGGCCGGCGCCGACACCGATGGTCTGGCGGCCCTTGGCATAGACGATGGCGTTGGATTTGACGAACTTGGCCACTTTCCAGGCGAACACCAGGTCATGGATTTCTTGCTCGGTCGGCGCGCGCTTGGTCACCACTTTCAGCTCTTCGGCGGTGATCATGCCGATGTCGCGGCTCTGGACCAGCAGGCCACCATTGACGCGCTTGAAGTCCCAGCCGGCGGCACGTTCGGCCGGCCACTCGCCGCACTCGAGCAGACGCACGTTGGCTTTGGCGGCGACCACGTCGCGGGCGGCCTGGGAGATTTTCGGGGCGATGATCACTTCGACGAACTGGCGCTCGACGATGGCTTTCGCGGTCTCGCCGTCCAGCTCGCGGTTGAAGGCGATGATGCCGCCGAAGGCCGACTCGGTGTCGGTGGCGTAGGCCAGGTCATAGGCCTTGCGGATGCCGCCTTCGGCGTCGGTGGCTACGGCCACGCCGCACGGGTTGGCGTGCTTGACGATGACGCAGGCCGGCTTGACGAAGCTCTTCACGCACTCCAGCGCGGCGTCGGTGTCGGCCACGTTGTTGAACGACAGTTCCTTGCCCTGCAGCTGGATGGCGGTGGCGACGCTGGCCTCGCCCTTCTGTGCTTCCACGTAGAACGCCGCGCTCTGGTGCGGGTTCTCGCCGTAGCGCATTTCCTGGGCCTTGATGAACTGGCTATTGAAGGTGCGCGGGAAGGAGCCACGATCTTCGGTCGACAGGGTGTCGCGCGCCTGGTCGATGGTGCCCAGGTAGTTGGCGATCATGCCGTCGTAGGCGCTGGTGTGCTCGAAGGCCTTGAGGGCCAGGTCGAAGCGCTGGGCGTAGGTCAGGCCGCCGGCTTTCAGACCTTCGACGATGCTGGCGTAGTCGCCGGCGTTGACCACGATGGCCACGTCCTTATGGTTCTTCGCGGCGGAGCGGACCATGGTCGGGCCGCCGATGTCGATGTTCTCGATGGCGTCGGCCAGGTCACAGCCGGGCTTGGCCACGGTGGCGGCGAAGGGGTAGAGGTTGACCGCGACCAGGTCGATCGGTTTGATGCCGTGCTGCTCCATCACCGCGCCGTCGAGGGCGCGACGGCCGAGGATGCCGCCGTGGATCTTCGGGTGCAGGGTCTTGACGCGACCGTCCATCATTTCCGGGAAGCCGGTGTAGTCGGCCACTTCCACGGCCGCGACGCCGTTGTCCTTGAGCAGCTTGTAGGTGCCGCCGGTGGAGAGGATTTCCACGCCCAGGCTGACGAGCTCACGGGCGAACTCGAGGATGCCGGTCTTGTCGGAGACGCTGATCAGGGCGCGGCGAACGGGGAGGCGGGTGGTCTGGTCGGTCATTGCAAAGTCCATCGGAGCTGGAGATTCAGTAAAAAAGGCGACCCCTTTTTTGTATTGAGGGCCGCCCTTTTCCATGTGTTCGAGACTTACAGCAGATCGTATTGCTTGAGCTTCTTGCGCAGGGTGCCGCGGTTCAGGCCGAGCAGCTCGGAGGCCTTGGTCTGGTTGCCCTTGACGTAGTTCATCACGGTTTCCAGCAGCGGCGCTTCGACCTCGGTCAAGACCAGGTTGTAGACGTCGGTGACGTCGGCCCCTTCGAGATGGGCGAAGTAGTTGTGCAGAGCCTTCTCCACGCTGTCGCGCAGGGTCTGGCCCTGCTCGAACGGAGTGTTCAGGTGCTGCTTCAGGTTGGCGTTGTCGCTCACGGGTACTGCCCCATCAAAAACTGATTGCTCAAAAAAAGGCTCGGTCATCCTCGTCATGCGGCCACCCCTTCTCCTTTGTTGTTCTGTTCGGCGAAGAACTGCCGAACGGCGGTGCGCTGTGCGTCCGTACTTTCCAGACGATTGAACTCGGCGCGGAACTCGCGGGCGCCGGGTAGAGTTGCCAGGTACCAGCCGACATGCTTGCGGGCGATGCGTACGCCCATCAGGTCGCCATAGAAGGCGTGCAAGGCGGCCAGGTGCTCCAGCAGGATCCGTTCTACTTCGTATAGTGTTGGTGCCGGCAGCTCCGTGCCGGTCGCCAGGTAATGAGCGATCTCGCGGAAGATCCACGGCCGCCCTTGCGCCGCACGGCCGATCAGCAGGGCGTCGACACCGGTGGCGTCGAGCACGGCCTTGGCCTTGTGCGGTGAATCGATGTCGCCATTGGCGAACACCGGAATGGAGATCGCCTGCTTGATGGCCGCGATGGTGTCGTACTCGGCTTCGCCGGTGTACAGGTCGGCGCGGGTGCGGCCGTGCACGGCGAGGGCGGCGATGCCGGCCTGTTCGGCGATCTTGGCCACGGTGATGCCGTTCTTGTTCGCGCGATCCCAGCCGGTGCGGATCTTCAGGGTCACTGGCACGTCGACGGCCTTGACCACGGCGTCGAGGATCGCCGTCACCAGCTCTTCATCTTTCATCAGCGCGGAGCCGGCGGCCTTGTTACAGACCTTCTTGGCCGGGCAGCCCATGTTGATGTCGATGATTTGCGCGCCCAGTTCGACATTGCGACGGGCGGCTTCGGCCAGCATCTCGGGGTCGCCACCGGCGATCTGCACCGAGCGTGGCTCGGGATCACCCTCGTGGATCAGGCGCAGCCGCGACTTGCGGCTGTTCCACAGGCGCACGTCGCTGGTGACCATCTCGGAGACGACCATCCCGGCGCCCAGGTGCCGGCACAGCTGCCGGAACGGCTGATCGGTGACGCCCGCCATGGGGGCGAGGATCAGCTGGTTGGGCAGTGTGTAAGGGCCGATGCGTACCACCGACATGGTCATCCCTGTTGTCTCGAGGGTCGTTTCGGGCAATGGCGTAGCCTGCCAAAGTGCGGAACGGCGATCGGGGGAGTGCGAAAAAGGGAGGGCATGATACCCGCTCTCGGTGACCGGATAAAGGCTGTTTTGAACAAATTATGAGCAGCCATCGGGTTATTGCCGTTGGCTAGGTGGCGCGCTGCAAGTGCCGGAAATCCGGCACTTGCAGGCTATTCCGGGGAGTAGAAGCTGAGGCTGTAGTTGACCGCCCGGTCGCCCGGATCCTTGATCTCCAGGGAGATGTGGATCGGCGTCTGCGGTGGCATTTCGGCCTGGCCGGCCAGCTCGCCACTGAGGTATTCGCTGGGGCGGAAACGGCTGCTGGCGATCAGCTGGCCGTTGAGGTCGGCGAAGCGCAGTTCCAGCAGCGGGAAGGGCTGGGCGAACTGGGCGCGGTTGTAGAGGATGGCGTCGACCATCAGCGCATCCATGTATTGCGGATGGCTGCGCACCACCAGGTTGGTGCTGCGTACCTGGGCGATGTCGACCTTGGACGGCAGGGTGCAGCCGATTTCCGGGCAGAGGGTCTCGAACCAGGGGCGGTACTGGTCCTGGCGCGCCAGTTCCTCGAAGTGGTAGGCCACGTACTGGGTGGCCAGTGCGCCGGCGGCGATCAGGTTCAGCAGGCCCCAGCCGATCCAGCGGCCCCAGGGTTTCTTCGGCTGTTGCCAGTCCAGTTGCAGCGGGTCGTCATTGAGGTCGAGCAGGCCGTTGTCGCGCAGGGCCGGCTCGCTGCGCGCGGGCTTGGCGGTGGCTGGCGCCGGTGCCGGCTCGGCGGCGATGCGGTAGTCGCCATCGCCGATTTCCTCGGCATCGTCCTCGTCATGGGCATCCAGGTCGCCGAGGGACGGCTCGTCGCGCTCGCGCGGCGCTTCCGCGACAGGCTTGGCGATGGGCGCCGGCACTGTCTCTTCGGGCTTGGTCGCTGCGAGCTGGGGCTCGGGCTGCGGCTCGACGACAGGGCGGGCGATGACGGCAGGGGCCGGCTTGCGCGGCGGCTCTTCCTTGATCAGCGATTCGGCCCAGCTCTCGTCGTGGCGGTTGTCTTCGTCATCGTCGTGCGGCAGGTGCTCGGCGGGCTTGGCGCCGCTGTCCATGGCGAGGAACTCGCGGGACAGCTGCATCTCCTGCTCTTCCAGCTTGGCCAGCTCCTCGTCCAGGTCGAGGCTGTCGAGGTCGAGGTCGTCGTGAATCCACAGGGTGTCGACGGACTTCTTGTCCGGCGTTGCGGCGGGGCGCGGCGCGGCAGTTGGCTGCGCCTGAGCGGTCGGCGCTGGTGCCGTGGGCTGCACAGGGGCGACAGGCTTGGCTGTCGCCGGAGCTGCCGGCTTGGCGGGGATAGGTGCAGGCGTTGGCGCGGCAGGCTTGCTGGCGCGGTTCTGATCCACCAGCAGCTGTTGGGCGGCGTTGAACACGCGCATGCAGGCGCCGCAGCGGACCGCGCCATGGGCTGCGCCCAGCTGCGCACGACTGATGCGGAAGCTGGTACGGCAGTGGGGGCATTGGGTGACGAAGCTGTCGGTCATGCGGCGGTCCGTGCGAAGCAGGGCGCTAGTTTACCCAAGCTGGGGCCTGGGAATACAAGCGCTGCTAGCGCTTTACCCCGCTGATGCGTACCCAGCCGTCCTTGATCGCGGTCGGGTCGAGGTCGAAGGCGCCTTCATAGGCGGCGCGGACTTCCTCTGCCTGCTCGGCGAGGATGCCGGACAGCGCCAGGCGGCCACCGGCCTGGACCAGCGCGGTGATCTGCGGCGCCAGCGATACCAGCGGGCCGGCCAGGATGTTGGCCACCACTACCTCTGCCGGCTGTTGCGGCATGTCGGCGGGCAGGTAGACCGGGAAGCGCGCCGGATCGATGCCGTTGCGCCCGGCATTGTCGCGCGAGGCTTCCAGGGCCTGCGGGTCGATATCGGTGCCGATGGCCCGCGGTGCGCCGAGCAGCAGGGCGGCGATGGCCAGGATGCCCGAGCCGCAGCCGAAGTCGATCACGTTGCAGCCTGCCAGCTCCTGGCCGTCCAGCCATTCCAGGCACAGCGCGGTGGTCGGGTGGGTGCCGGTACCGAAGGCCAGGCCCGGGTCGAGCAGCAGGTTGACCGCCTCCGGCTCCGGCGCGGCGTGCCAGCTCGGCACGATCCACAGGCGGCGGCCGAAACGCATGGGCTGGAAGTTGTCCATCCAGCTGCGTTCCCAGTCCTGGTCGGCGATGTGCTCGATCTCGTGGGTCGGCAGATCGCCACCGGTGAGCAGCTGCAGGTGTGCCACCAGGTTGGCCGGGTCGGTGTCGGCCTCGAACAGGGCCAGCAGGTGGGTGTTGGACCACAGCGGGGTGGTGCCCAGGTCCGGCTCGAAGATCGGCTGATCCTCGGCATCCATGAAGGTTACCGACACGGCGCCGACGCCGAGCAGGGCGTCCTCGTAGGTCTCCGCCTGTTCCGGGGTGATGGCGAGACGGACTTGTAACCAGGGCATGGCGAACCTCGTGTGCGGTGCAGCAGGATGGTGCGATTTGGGCGCGCAGCTTACTTGAGGGGGCGACGCCCCGCCAGTTCAGGCGCCGAAACGACAAAGGCCGCCCGAAGGCGGCCTTTGTTTGGCTGGACGGCTCAGTGCTTGTCCATGCCCAGCTTCTTCTCGAGGTAGTGGATGTTCACTCCACCCTTGAGGAAGCCCTTGTCGCGGGTGAGGTCGCGGTGCAGCGGGATGTTGGTCTTGATCCCGTCGACCACGATCTCTTCCAGGGCGTTGCGCATGCGCGCCATGGCTTCGTCGCGGGTACGACCGTAGCTGATCAGCTTGCCGATCAGCGAGTCGTAGTTCGGCGGAACCGAGTAGCCGCTGTACAGGTGCGAGTCGACGCGGATGCCGTTGCCGCCCGGGGCATGGAAGTGCTTCACCTTGCCGGGGCAGGGCATGAAGTTGTCCGGGTCTTCGGCGTTGATCCGGCACTCTAGGGAGTGGCCGAGGATCTTCACGTCTTCCTGCTTGATCGACAGCTTGTTGCCCGCGGCGATGCTGAGCATCTCCTTGACGATGTCGACGCCGGTGACCATTTCGGTGACCGGGTGCTCGACCTGTACGCGGGTGTTCATCTCGATGAAGTAGAAGCGACCGTCTTCATAGAGGAACTCGAAGGTGCCGGCGCCGCGGTAACCGATCTCGACGCAGGCATCGACGCAGCGTTGCAGGACTTCGGCGCGGGCCTTCTCGTCGAGCAGCGGGGCAGGGGCTTCTTCCAGAACCTTCTGGTGACGACGCTGCAGCGAGCAGTCGCGGTCGTACAGATGGATGGCGTTGCCCTGGCCGTCGGACAGCACCTGGACTTCAACGTGGCGCGGGTTGCCGAGGAATTTTTCCAGATAGACCATCGGGTTGCCGAACGCAGCACCGGCTTCGGTGCGGGTCAGCTTGGCCGACTTGATCAGGTCTTCTTCCTTGTGCACCACGCGCATGCCGCGACCACCGCCGCCGCCAGCGGCCTTGATGATCACCGGGTAGCCGACTTCGCGGGCGATGCGCAGGGCTTCATCCTCGTCTTCCGGCAGCGGGCCGGCGGAACCGGGAACCACCGGTACGCCGGACTTGATCATGGCGTCCTTGGCGGAAACCTTGTCGCCCATCAGGCGGATCACGTCGGCGGTCGGGCCGATGAAGGCGAAGCCGGATTTCTCCACCTGCTCGGCGAAGTCGGCGTTTTCGGCGAGGAAGCCGTAGCCCGGGTGAATCGCAGTGGCGCCGGTGACTTCGGCGGCGCTGATGATCGCCGGGATGCTCAGGTAGGACTGCGCGCCCGGCGCCGGGCCGATGCACACGGTCTCGTCGGCCAGCCCCAGGTGCATCAGGTCGCGGTCGGCGGTGGAGTAGACCGCTACCGTCTTGATGCCCATTTCCTTGCAGGCGCGCAGGATGCGCAGGGCGATTTCGCCACGGTTGGCGATCAGGACTTTTTCCAGCTTCTGCATTACGGGCTCCCCGTCATCAGACGATGGTGAACAGGGGCTGGTCGTACTCAACCGGCTGGCCGTTTTCGACGAGGATCGATTCGATCACGCCGCTGGCCTCGGCCTCGATGTGGTTCATCATCTTCATGGCTTCGACGATGCACAGGATGTCGCCTTTCTTCACGGTCTGCCCGACTTCGGCGAAGTTCGCGGAGGTTGGCGAGGCGGCGCGGTAGAAGGTGCCGACCATCGGCGAGCGAACCACGTGGCCGTTCAGCTTGGCGGCGGCCGGGGCACCGGCTTCGGCCGGAGCGGCGGCTGCGACAGGTGCTGCGGCCGGAGCCGGCGCTGCTGCGTATACCGGTTGCGGGGCGTAGGCCGGCTGCTTGCTGTGGCGGCTGATGCGCACGGACTCTTCGCCCTCGCGGATCTCCAGCTCGTCGATACCGGACTCTTCCAGCAGCTCGATCAGTTTTTTGACTTTACGGATATCCATAGTTTTGCAACTCCCAAGGGTGAGGTCAGGGGCGTTCTAATTGTTCCAGGGCGGCCTCCAGGGCCAGTCGGTAGCCGCTGGCGCCAAGGCCGCAGATCACTCCCACCGCTACGTCGGAGAAGTAGGAGTGATGGCGGAAAGGTTCGCGTTTGTGCACGTTGGACAGGTGCACTTCGATGAATGGGATGCTCACCGCCAGCAATGCGTCACGTAATGCGACGCTGGTGTGAGTAAAAGCCGCCGGATTGATCAGGATGAAGTCGACTCCTTCACCTTTCGCCGCATGAATCCGGTCGATCAGCTCGTACTCGGCGTTGCTCTGCAGATACATCAGGTGATGGCCGGCGGCACGGGCGTGCTGCTCCAGGTCCTGGTTGATCTCGGCCAGGGTCGTGGCGCCGTATTTGTCGGGCTCGCGGGTGCCCAGCAGATTGAGGTTGGGGCCGTGCAGCACCAGGAGAGTGGCCATGGGCGCTTCCTTGTTGTTCTGACCTTGGAATGGCCGGGACTATGCCGAAAGCGCTGCGGGCTGTCCAGTTGCCGGGAGTAGCCGGCAAGATGGACGAAATTTACGGCAGAAATATGACGAGGTCAGTTCTGGCGGGAGGCGGCGCGGGTCAGGCGTTCGGCGAAGTCGGCGGCGCTGATTTCACCTACGACACGCAAATCCGACCATTCGTCACCCTTTTTGCCGAAGAACAGGATCGCCGGCGGGCCGAACAGCTGGTAGCGGTCGAGCAGGGTGCGTTGCTCCGGGTTGCTCTCGGTGATGTCGAAGCGGATCAGCCGATAGCCGCCCAGCTGCGCGGTTACGGCAGGCGCGGTCAGCACTTCGCGCTCGATCACCTTGCAGCTGATGCACCAGTCGGCGTACCAGTCCAGCAGCAGCGGCTGGCCGGTGCTCTTGGCCTCGGCGAGCGCGGCGTCCAGTTCGGCCGGGGTGGTGATGGTCTGCCATTCGCTGTGTGCGACTCTGGCTTGCGCGCTTACGACGGCGGCCTCGGCGCGACCCAGCGGGCGCAGGGGATCGCTCGCCCCCTGCAGGGCACCGACCCAGGCGACCACCGCATAGACCAGCAATGGCAACCCCAGCAACTGGGCGAATTTCTGGTGATGGGTCTTCGGCGTCAGCTCCAGTACGCCGAGCCACAGGGCGATGCCGGCGGCCAGCAGGCCCCACAGCGCCAGGCTGACCGATCCCGGTACGACGCGCTCCAGCAGCCAGATCGCGACCGCCAGCAGCAGGGCGCCGAACAGATTGCGCACGCCGATCATCCAGTTGCCGGATTTCGGCAGCAGGGCGCCGCCGCCAACGGCGAAGAGTACCAGTGGCGCGCCCATGCCCAGGCCCAGGGCGAGCAGCTTGAGGCCGCCGCCGAGGGCGTCGCCGCTGGCGCTGATGTACAGCAGTGCGCCGGCCAGCGGTGCCGACACGCAGGGCGACACCAGCAGGCTGGAGAGCACGCCGAGGGCGGCGGCGCTGAGCACGGTGCCGCCGTTCAGGCGCTGGCTCAGGCGCTGCAGCGGGCCGTCGATGGCGGCCGGCAGGCGCAGTTCGAGGAAGCCCAGGCTGGCGGCGCCGAACAGGGCGAAGAAGATGGCGAAGGGCACCAGTACCCAGGGCGACTGCAGGCGCGCCTGCAGGTTGAGCTCGGCGCCGAACAGGCCCATCAGCGCGCCGAGGATGGCGAAGCTGATCGCCATCGGCAGCACGTAGGCCAGCGACAGCACCAGGCTGCGCGCGCCGCCTGGCCGGCCGCGCAGGACCACGCCGGTGAGGATCGGCAGCATCGGCAGCACGCAGGGTGTGAAGGTCAGGGCCAGGCCGCCGAGGAAGAACAGCGCCAGTTCCTTCCAGGTCCAGCCGCTTTGCGCCGGGGTGCCAGTGGATGTCTCTGCGGGCTTGGTGGTCTGCGCGGCGCCCTTGCCGTCGACCTCGATGCGCTCGTTCTCCGGCGGGTAGCACAGGCCCTTGTCGGCGCAGCCCTGGTAGCTGACGTGCACGGTGAAGGGCAGGTCGATGGGGTTGTCGATCGGTAGCGTTACGTCGGTGATGCCGTAGTACACCTCGACATCGCCGAAGTATTCGTCGTGCTTGGGCTCGCCGGCCGGCAGCACGGCCTCGCCCTTGGCCAGGTCGCTGGGTTCGATGCGGAACTGGAAGCGGTGGCGGTAGAGGTAGTAGCCCTCGGCGTTGACGAAACGCAGCTTCACCGACTTGGCGTCGCTGCTCACCAGGCTCAGGCGGAAGGCCTCGCGCACCGGCAGGAAGTCGCCGCTGTTGTTCAGCGTGGAGTCCTCGATCACGCCGCGTGGCTTGGGGTCATCGAACAGTCCGGCCAGGGCCGGCAGGGTGAACAGCAGCAGGAACAGAGGCAGCAGACGGCGCATGGCGGGCTCGCACGAGAGACGTGGCGGCATCATACCCAAGTCGGGCGAGCGACCCTAGGCGACGCAACGGCGCAGTGCATGAGCGGATATTGCCGATGACGGACGGCTGCGCCGCCTGGCCTACACGCGGAAGGCCTGCACCGCCGTGTGCAGGCGGCCACCCAGTTGCAGCAGCTGTTCGCCCTGGGCGCGGCCCTCGCCGATGCGGGTCAGGTTATCGCCGCCCAGGTGATGGATGCGTTCGCTGCGGTCACGAATCTCGCTGGCGGCGCCGCCCTGCTGGGCGGTGGCCTCGGCAATGCGCTCGGCCATGCTGGCGATGGTGCGGATGGCGCCGACCACTTCGTCGAGGGCGCCGTCGGCCTGTTCGGCCTGGCCAGCGGTGGCTTCGGCATGCTCGACCTGGGCACGCATCGCCGATACCGACTGCTGGGCGGCCTGTTGCAGGCGCGCAATCAGTTGCTGGATTTCCTCGGTGGCGCCGCTGGTGCGCTGGGCCAGCGAACGCACCTCGTCGGCCACCACGGCGAAGCCACGGCCGGCTTCCCCGGCGCGGGCGGCCTCGATGGCGGCATTGAGCGCGAGCAGGTTGGTCTGTTCGGCCACGCCGCGGATCACTGTCAGCACCGAACCGATGGTGGCGGTCTCGGCGGCCAGCTGTTCGATGGATTGGGCGTTGCCTTGCACCTCGCCGACCAGCGCATGCAGACCGGTGAGGCTCTGCTCGATCACTCGCTGGCCCTGTTCCACCGCCTGGCTGGCGGCGCGGCTGGCCTCGGCGGCCTGGCTGGCGTCGTCGGCGACCTGGGCGATGGTGCCTTCCAGTTCGCCCAGCGCATCGCGGATCTGCGCCGTGTCGGTGAGCTGGCGCTCGGCGCCACCGTGCAGGCCCTGGCTCAGCTCGGCCAGGGTGCGGCTGCTGCCCGCCACCTCGCCAGCGTGTTGGTGGATGGTGCCGACCAGCTCGACCAGGTAGCGACGCAGGTGATTGAGCGATTCCTCGATGTCGCGCAGTTCGCGGGTGTTCGAGTCCAGGCGCACGTCGCCGGAGAAGTCACCGGCGGCCCAGGTGGAGAGCTCCGGGGCGAGGCGGCCGAGCAGGTTGCTCAGACGGCGCTGGATGCGATCCAGGCCAAGGGCGATGAGCAGGATCACGCCGATCACCAGGCCCTGGCCCAGGCGTACCTCGCCCTGGATGCGACCGTGCTCGGCGCGCACCTGCGGCTCCAGCGCGGCCAGTGCCTGTTGCAGGTCGTCGATGCGTGCGCTGCTGGCGCTGGCCAGTTCCGCGCGCTGACGGATCAGCGCCTGGGTGCGTTGCAGTTCGGCGGGGTAGCGTTTGATCAGGCTGCTCAGCTCGCGCTTGAGAGCGATGCCCTTGTCCTCGGCCTGTTCCTGTTCGCCATCGCTGGCCAGGCCGAGCATGGCGGCGAAGCTGTCGCCGGAGTCGCTGCTGTCGGCCACGCCGAGCAGCGGCAGGCTGTCCAGCGCGCTGGCGTTCTGATTCAGCGCGGCCAGTTCGCGTTCGACGTCGGCGGCTAGTTCTTCGCGGCCGCTGGTCACCAGCTTGCCGCGGGCGTGGCCGAGGCGGGTCAGGTGCTGGGCGGAGAGGAACAGGGGCTTGGCGTAGAGAGCGGCCTGCGCGTTGCCACTGTCCTCGGCGTATTTGTTCAGCTGGTCGAGGGCGCCGCCGATCTCGCGCTCGGCCTGCAGCAGCAGGCCCTGGGGATCGCCGGCGAGCTTGCCAGCCGCCAGCAGGTCGCCGGCGACGAACTGGTTCAGCTCGGTCAGGCTCGGGCGCAAGTCATCGGCCAGCTCCGGCGGCAGCTCGGCGAGCTGGCTTTCCAGTTGTTCGATGGCTTGCTGGGCCTGCTTGTGGCGCAGGGCGTCGCCGCTGCCGAGGTAGGCCTGGACGTTGTCCGCGACCTGCTGCTGGAACTGCTGGGACAGGCCCAGGTAACGCTGCATCAGCAGGTAGGGGCGCTCCAGGGCGCCCTCCGACCACCAGAGCGTGGCACCGAGGGCAACGCAGGCGGCTACCAGGAGCGCGGTGGAGAGGTTGGTGAGCTGCTTGAGACGCATGTTCGGGCACCAGAAAACGACTGAGGTGGTGCCCGAAAGGTTATTGCGGTTTGGTTACAGCCTGATGACTGCGTGAAGCGCATCACGCTTCGCCGCGGTACACCTCGACCTTGTTGCGCCCGCCGCGCTTGGCGACGTAGAGCGCTTCGTCGGCCTGCTTGGACAGGCTGTTGCTGTCCATGCCCTCGGTCATTTCGGCGATGCCGCAGCTGAAGGTGCAGGACAGGTCATGCGGTTGCGCCGGGTAGTGGATCTCGGCGAAGCGCCGACGGATCTCGTCGAGCACCTTGGCCGCGGTGGCGGCATCGGTGTCCGGCAGAACCACGGCGAATTCCTCGCCACCGTAGCGGCCGATGTGGTCGGTCTTGCGCAGGCGCTGCTTGAGGAACAGCGCCAGGCTCTTGATCACCCGGTCGCCCATGGGGTGGCCGTAGGTGTCGTTGACCTTCTTGAAGTGATCGATGTCGAGCATGGCGAAGGTCAGCGGCTGACCATCGCGACGGGCGCGGAAGCGCGCGTCTTCCAGCAGCTGCAGGGTGTGGGTGTGATTGAACAGCCCGGTGAGGCTGTCGCGCACCATGCGTGCCTTGAGGTTGCGTGCCCGCGCCGCGCGGTTGCGCACGGTGGCGATCAGGTGGCGCGGCTTGATCGGCTTGGTCAGGAAGTCGTCGCCGCCCTCGCTCATGGCGTCGAGCTGCTTGTCCAGGTCGTCTTCGGCGGACAGGTAGATGATCGGCACACTGACGTAGCGGTCGTTGTGGCGGATCACCTTGGCCAGCTCGGTGCCGTTGCAGTCCGGCATGTACATGTCGAGGATGATCAGTTCCGGCTGGAACTCGGCCAGTTCGGCCATCGCCTGGATCGGCTCGGTCAGGGTGCGGGTGACGATGCCGGCGCTGTTCAGCACGCGCTCGGTGTGCGTGGCCTGGGCCCGCGAGTCGTCGACGATCAGTACCTTGTAGGGCTCGTAGTGGACCACGTTGGTCAGCACTTCGATGCGCTCGATCAGGCCGGAGGCGTCCAGGGTGCCGGTGAAGAACTCCTGGCCACCGGCGCGCACGGCTGCCAGTCGGGTCGGGGTGTCCACGTCCTCGTGGCTGAAGAACAGCAGCGGCAGCTTGTGCTCCAGACCCTGCTGGGCCTCGCTGGCCAGCACCAGGCCCTGGCCGGGGCCGGCGAAGTCGACTTCCATCAGAATGGCCGAGGGATGGCGCTCGGCCATGGCGGCGCGGAACGCGGCGGCGCTGTCCAGCTGCTGGGCGCTGAGGCCGAAGAACTCCAGTTGCTGGGCCAGGCGCTCGGCGCGCTCGAGGTCCTGCAGGGCCAGGTACACCGGCTTGCGCAGTGGCGGCAGGTAGGTCTGTTCGTATTGATCGCCGTGGCGCAGGCCGGTGCGCGACAGGCGCTGCATCAGCTGGTTGAGCTCGGTGATCAGGGCGCTGGTCAGGCGGCCGCGGTTGGCTTCCACCGCCTCCAGGCAATGGCCGATGGAGCGGGCCAGTTGCACGTGCAGGTCCTGTTCGAAGCGTTCGGCATAGCGCAGCAGGCCGAGGTTGGCCTCGACCAGTTCGGCCATCACGCTGTTGCCCCATTCTTCCTGCTGCAGGCGCTGCCACACTTCCAGCACCTGGCGCGCCTGGTGAATGACGCGCTTGGCGAAGTGTTGCTTGAGCCGATCGCGGCTGGGGTCTTCTTGCTCGTTCATGACTGGCATCGGATCGTTATGCAGCCTTGCGGGCTGAATGATGGCTTGATGCTACCACTGGTAATAACCCTAGAGACAACCTTCGGTCATTTGACGCCAAATTTCCAGCTTTTGGCCGAATCGGCATCATCGCTGCTGATCTGTGGCTGCCTCACCTGTGCGCTTCACTTATAGTGCAAGTCAACGATCCGCCGCGGATGAGGTCGGATCAAGCGAACACGCAAGCAAGGACCATGATCATGCTGGACTGGAAGAATCGCGCGGGAGAGCCGCGCGGCAATGCCGATGACTCGCTGGATAGTGTGCGCAGCTACTTCGGTGGCGGCTGGGTTGGCAAGACGCTGGGCACCCTGCTGGGCCTCTATCTGCTGGGCGCCATGCTGGTGGGCTGGTACTGGAGCCAGGAGCCGGGGCTGTTCCCCGTGCAGCAGCGCGCCCAGGCCGCGGCGGAGCAGGCGCAGCGTAAGCTGGTCAGCGGCTACACCACGGTGGAGACCCTCAAGCAGGTATCCGAGACCCTGCTGAACAAGCCCGGCGGCTACCTCTCGAACGACATCGCCCCGCCCGGCCTGTGGCTGGACAACATGCCGAGCTGGGAGTACGGCGTGCTGGTGCAGGTGCGCGACCTGTCGCGTGCGCTGCGCAAGGACTTCGCCCGCTCGCAGTCGCAGTCCACCGAAGACCCGGACCTGGCCAAGGCCGAGCCGCGCTTCAACTTCGACAACAAGAGCTGGGCCCTGCCGGCGTCCGAGTCGGAGTATGCCGAGGGCATCAAGTCGCTGGATCGCTACCTGGCCAACCTGAGCAACCCCACCCAGCAGCGCACCCAGTTCTATGCGCGTGCCGACAACCTCAACAACTGGCTGGGCGATGTCGCCACGCGCCTGGGCTCGCTGTCCCAGCGCCTGTCTGCCAGCGTCGGCCGGGTGCGCCTGAACACCGATGCCGAGCCGAACCAGCCGGTGCCGACCGGTGAGGTGGTGGCGGTGCGCGAGGAGGAGGTGAAGACCCCCTGGCTGCAGATCGACAACGTTTTCTACGAGGCCCGTGGCCAGGCCTGGGCGCTGTCGCACATCCTGCGCGCCATCGAGGTGGACTTCGCCGACGTGCTGGCGAAGAAGAACGCCACCGTCAGCGTGCGCCAGATCATCCGTGAGCTGGAGGCCGCTCAGGAAACCCTGTGGAGCCCGATGGTGCTCAACGGCAGCGGCTATGGCGTGCTGGCCAACCACTCGCTGGTGATGGCCAACTACATCTCCCGCGCCAACGCCGCGATCATCGACCTGCGCACCCTGCTGAGCCAGGGCTGATGGCCATCTCCGAGCGCGAGGCGGTGCACCGCGCCGCCTCCGACGCCGAGCGAGTGGCCTGGGTCGACGAGCAGGACCAACTGCTCGGCGGCCTGGTGCGGGCCGAATTGCGCGAGCGTGGCCTGATCGGCCGCGGCACCTTCATCCTGCTGTTCAATTCGCGTGGCGAGCTGTGCGTGCACCGTCGCACCTTGAGCAAGGCCATCTACCCCGGCTACTGGGATGTGGCGGCCGGCGGCATGGTGGGTGAGGGCGAGAGCTACGCCGAGTCCGCCGCCCGCGAGCTGCATGAAGAGCTGGGCATCGTTGGCGTGGCATTGCGCGAGCATGGCCGCTTCTATTTCGACGAACCCGGCAATCGCCTGTGGGGCGCGGTGTTCTCCGCCGTGTCCGATGCACCGCTGGTGCTGCAGCCGGAGGAAGTGATGGAGGCGCACTTCATCGCGCCGAGCCAGGCTCTCAGCGATGCCCTGGAGAAACCGTTCTGCCCGGACTCCCTGCGCGCCTTGCAGTTGTACCTGGCCAGCCTCTGAGCCGAGCGCAAGGAAGTCTCGCCGGCACCTTGGTTTGCTCTACTGTCTTCGGCGAGCACACCCCCTGCAAGCCGCGCAGGGCTTGGTTTTGTGCAGTATTTCCCGTCGCGCTGTGCATGATGCCGCACGAGGTCGCCAATCCGTCGATCAATGGCGCAATTTCGCACTTAGCAACCCGGCCTTTTGCCCTTACACTGCGCCACCTTCAAAGCCAGGCGCCATGCCTGGTTGCGCTGCCCCTGCCTGAGTGGGGCTTCGCGGTCGGCTTTAGCCGGCCAGTCGCTATCCTGACCCCTATGAGGAAAAGCCGGTGGTCAAGAAAGCTTCGTCGTTCTCCGCGCTGAGCGGTCTCGTCTATTCCACCGATGCCGGTCGGCACTGCCCCGACTGTGGCCAGCCCGTGGCTGCCTGTATCTGCAAGCAGAGCCAGATTCCCGAAGGCGACGGCATCGCCCGCGTGCGCCGCGAGACCAAGGGCCGTGGCGGCAAGACCGTCACCACCGTCACCGGCGTGCCCCTGGCCGAAGCCGAGCTGAAAGAGCTGGCCAGCGCGCTGAAGAAGCGTTGCGGCTGCGGCGGCGGGCTCAAGGACGGGGTCATCGAGATTCAGGGCGACATGGTCGAGCTGCTCCTCGAAGAGTTGAGCAAGCGCGGCTTCAAGGCCAAGAAGTCCGGCGGCTGACGCGCCACTTCCTAAACTTCCATGCAGGAGGGGGAGTCCACTCTCCTGCAACCTTCATATTCGTACCGTACAAGAGCTGCCGGGCGGCAGCCCTTTTTCTTGCCTACAGGAGATCTCGATGGCCGCAAGACGCACCCGCAAAGACGATGGCAGCCAATGGACAGTCGCGGACAGCCGCAGCGTATATGGCATTCGCCACTGGGGCGCCGGCTTCTTCTCGATCAATGATGCCGGTCGGGTGGAAGTGCGCCCGAACGGCCCGGACAGCGCGCCCATCGACCTCTACGCGCAGCTCGACGGCCTGCGCGGCAGCGGCCTGTCGCTGCCGCTGCTGGTGCGCTTCCCGGACATCCTGCAATACCGCGTACGCCAGCTGACCGGTGCCTTCGACGCCGCCATCGAGCGCCTCGAATACGGCAGCCGCTACACCGCCCTGTACCCGATCAAGGTCAACCAGCAGGAAGCGGTGGTGGAGAACATCATCGCCACCCAGGACGTCTCCATCGGCCTGGAAGCCGGCTCCAAGCCCGAGCTGATGGCCGTGCTGGCGCTGGCGCCGAAGGGAGGCACCATCGTCTGCAACGGCTACAAGGACCGCGAGTTCATCCGCCTGGCGCTGATGGGGCAGAAGCTCGGTCACAACGTGTTCATCGTGATCGAGAAGGAATCCGAGGTGCAGTTCGTCATCGAGGAGGCGGCCAAGCTCAAGGTCACTCCGCAGGTCGGTCTGCGCGTGCGCCTGTCCTCGCTGGCGTCCTCCAAGTGGGCCGACACCGGCGGCGAGAAGTCCAAGTTCGGCCTGTCCGCCGCGCAGATTCTCTCGGTGGTCGATCGCTTCAAGGCGGCCAAGCTGGAGCAGGGCATCCGTCTGCTGCACTTCCACATGGGTTCGCAGATCGCCAACATCGCTGACTACCGCAAAGGCTTCCGCGAAGCCATCCGTTACTACGGCGAGCTGCGCGGCCTGGGCCTGCCGGTCGATCACATCGACGTCGGCGGCGGCCTCGGCGTGGACTACGACGGCACCCACTCGCGCAACGCCAGCTCGATCAACTACGACATGGAGGACTACGCCTCCACCGTGGTCGACATGCTCAAGGAGTTCTGCGACCGCCAGGACATCCCGCATCCGCACATCTTCTCCGAGAGCGGCCGGGCCATGACCGCGCACCACGCCGTGCTGGTGGTGCAGGTGACCGACGTCGAGCGCCACAACGACGACGTGCCGGAGATCGACAAGTCCGTCGAACAGCCGGAAGTGCTGCAGAACCTCATCGAGCTGCTGGCCGACAGTGACCCGGAAATGGTCGCCGAGACATACTGGCGCGCGACCCACTACATCGAGGAAGTGGCCGCACAGTATTCCGCTGGCAAGCTCAACCTGACCGAGAAAGCCCTGGCCGAACAGTGCTACTTCGCCATCTGCCGTCGCCTGCACAACCAGCTCAAGGCCCGTCAGCGCTCGCACCGCGCGGTGCTCGACGAGCTCAACGACAAGCTGGCGGACAAGTACATCTGCAACTTCTCGGTGTTCCAGAGCCTGCCGGATACCTGGGCCATCGGCCAGATCCTGCCGATCCTGCCGCTGACCCGCCTGGAAGAAGAGCCGCTGCGCCGCGCGGTGCTGCAGGACCTGACCTGCGACTCCGACGGCAAGATCCGCCAGTACGTCGACGAGCAGTCGATCGAGACCAGCCTGCCAGTGCACGAAGTGCGCGAGGGCGAGGACTACGTGCTCGGCGTGTTCCTGGTCGGCGCCTACCAGGAAATCCTCGGTGACATGCACAACCTGTTCGGCGACACCGACTCGGTGAACATCTACCAGCGCCCGGACGGCAGCGTGGCCCACGCCGGCATCGAGACCCACGACACCATCGAGGACATGCTGCGCTACGTGCACCTGTCGCCCGAGGAACTGATGACCTACTACCGCGACAAGGTGGCCGGCGCCAAACTCTCGGCCAACGAACGCGCGCAGTACCTCGACGCCCTGCGCCTGGGTCTGACCCGTTCGTCCTACCTGGCGACCTGATAGGTCTGCACCATGAAAAAGCCCGGCCAGTGCCGGGCTTTTTTCTGCGCGTCGTTCTAGACGAAGAAGCCCGCGCCGCGCGCCATCAGGCTGGCGAGGAAGGGCAGGCAGACCAGGATCAGCAGCTCCAGGCGGATCACCATGATCGTGCGCCGGGCCTGGGCCGGGCTGATCGTCGGTGCCTTGCCGGCCAGCAGGTCATTGCGCCAGCCGAAGAAGGTCAGGGTCGGCAGGATCGACAGCAGGCCGACCAGGATGAACAGGCTGACCTTGGCGTGGAACACCCAGTTGTGCAGGTAGTAATCCAGGCCCTTGCCGTACCAGATCACCCGCGCCGCGCCGGTGACCAGCACCAGGCCGGCGGCAACCCCGTAGATCATGTCGATGCGCAGCAGGCGCCGCGCCGTGGCGTGGTCGAGATCGGCACGAAACAGCACGTGCTCGCAGGTGAGCAGGGCGAACAATACGAAGATCGACAGGTAGTGCAGGCTGGCGGCAATGGCGTCGGCCATGGTGGTTTCCTCGATCAGGCGATGCAGGTCGGCTGCCTGCTTGGATGGTGGTGGCTGCGGTCGCCGATCCCCTCAGGACGTGCCGCGGCTGCCAGCCACTGTAGCCCAGCATAGGGCGCTCGCTAGTCGCGCAGATCATGCTCCTGCCGTTTTGCCGGATAACCTCTCGTGGTCGCTAGTCGATGCGCGGCGCTTTTGCGGGGCGGCGAGGTTGGCGCTTCCGCAGTGCTCGGGTGCGGAGCATGACCGTTCATCGCTTTGCCGGGCTGCCGCTTCATTCCCGGCTGGCCCGGGCCGATGAACAGGTGAAGGCGCGCGGGTGGAAATGCACGAAGTGTGTGCATTGGTGTGTGATTTTGTGACTTATCTGTTTCTGTTTTGGTCGCAATCTTCGCTCGGATTTGCCGCGTGGCCTCTAGGGCGGGGCTCTGTTGTGGTGGCGTGATCCTTGCTCGATATCGCTCTGGCCGTTTTCTGGCCGTATCCAACAAGCGGCGTCCACGTCGCGAATCGTGAGGGTGAAGCATGCAGTTCTGGCAACGCAGTATCGGCCGGCAGTTGATTCTGAGCATGGGGGCGGCGCTGCTGGTCAGCGTGCTGGTGGTGATTTTCATCTACTCCGGCGTCGCCAACCGGCAGGTCGAGCGGTACCTGGTCAACGGCGAGCTGCCGGCGCGGGTGGAGGCGGTGCGCAATGATCTGGAGCGCGTGCTGGCCACGCCGCTAGAGCAGGCCCGCGCCATCGCCGGCAACAGCCTGGTGGCGGACTGGATGGCGGGTGGCGAAGACCCGGCCCAGCTCGAGGCCATGCAGCGCTACCTGCAGCAGGAGAAGATCGCCGGCAAGACGCTCACCACCTTCCTCGTGGCCCTGGAGACAGGCCACTACCTCACCGATCAGGGCCTCGATCGCACGCTGACGCGCTCCCCGGAGAACGCCTGGTTCTACAGCTTCATCGATGGCGGCAAGCAGCGCGCGCTGGATATCGACATCGATACCACTACCAAGGTACCGACCCTGTTCATCAACCAGCGCATTGCCGCCAACGGCAAGACGCTTGGTGTCGGCGGGCTGGGCCTGGGGCTGAGCGCGATGTCCGACCTGGTCCGCGGCTTCCGCCTCGGCGAGGCCGGGCGCATCTACCTGGTGGATGCCGCCGGCAAGGTCAAGATCCATCCCGACGCGGCGCTCAGTGACCAGGCCAGCCTGGCGCAGCTGGTCGGCGATGCGGCGTCGGGCCAGCTGACGGCGCAGTCCGGCAAGGTGGTTTCCTTCGATCGCGAGGGCGAGCAGTTCTTCGCCATGGCCCTGCCACTGCAGTCGGTCGACTGGCAGCTGGTGGCCGAGATACCCGAGGAGCAGGTCTATGGCGAGGCGCGGCGTGCCCTGCTCACCAGCGCCCTGACCGGCCTGTTGGTGGTGGTGCTGAGCCTGGGCCTGGTGGTCATGCTGGCGCGTGGCCTGGTGCGGCCGATCCAGCGCGTCACCGAGGCGCTGGTGGAAATCGGCGGCGGTGGCGGCGACCTGACCCGGCGCCTGGACGAGTCGCGCCGTGACGAGCTGGGTGATCTGGCGCGCGGCTTCAACCGCTTCCTCGAGGGCCAGCGCCAACTGATCGGCGAGGTGCTGGAAACCAGCGAGCGCCTGCGCGACTCAGTGGGGCAGGTGGCCAAGGTGGTCGACAACACCGCTCAGCGGTCCGACCGCCAACAGGAGATGACCAACATGGTCGCCACGGCGGTACACGAGATGGGCCTGACCGTGCAGGAGATCGCGCGCAACGCCGGCTCGGCGGCGGAGGTCTCGCAGAGTGCACGCGGCCAGGCGACCGCTGCGCGGCGCGAGGTCAGCGGCTCCATCGCGCATATCCAGAGCATGTCCGGCGAGATCGGCGAAGCTGCCAGCGCAGTCGGCGAACTGGCCGCCGAGGTGGCGTCCATCGACCAGGTGCTGGCAGTGATTCGCGGCATCGCCGAGCAGACCAACCTGCTCGCGCTCAACGCCGCCATCGAGGCGGCGCGGGCCGGCGAGATGGGCCGTGGTTTTGCCGTGGTCGCCGACGAGGTGCGCACCCTGGCCAGCCGCACGCAGAATTCGACGGCGGAAATCCAGCAGATGATCCTGCGCTTGAAGCAGGGCGCCGATACTGCGGTCAGCTCGATGCAGGCCGGCCAGCAGGCCACCGGCGTTGGTGTGCAGGCGAGTGAGAGCACCGGGCGTGCGCTGGAGGAGATCGCCGAGCAGGTCGAACGCCTCAGCGACATGAACCATCAGGTCGCTGCTGCCACCGAGGAGCAGAGCTCGGTGACCGAGGAGATCAACCGCAACGTGCAGGGCATCGCCGACCTGGCGTTGCAGACCGCCAGCGAGGTGCAGAGCTGCAACGAGGATTGCCGGACCCTGCACCGCCTGGCCGAAGACCTCAGCCGGCAGATGGGCCGCTTCCGCCTGTGAGGCGTTAGTGGTGGCGCTGCGGCGACGCCCTAGAAGGCGTCGTCGGTGTGCACCGCGCGGTTGTAGCCCAGCTGCTTGGCGCGATACAGCGCGCGGGAGGCGCGTTCCAGCACCTGAGTCTGGTTCTCGCCAGGCAGCAACAGCGCGCTGCCGAGGCTGAGGCTCAGGGCCAGCGACTGCCCGGCGGCGGTCACCGGCGCGTCGGCGATGGTCTTGCGCATGCGTTCGGTAACGTGCCCCAGTTCGCTGGCATCGTGCACCGCCAGCACGGCGATGAACTCCTCACCGCCCAGGCGCACCAGCAGGTCGTCCGGGCGCAGCGCCGCGCTCAGGCGCCGCGAGCACTCCCACAGGGCCTGGTCGGCACCGGCGGCGCTGCTGCGGTCCTTGACCGTGTCGAAGTGGTCGAGCTCGGCGTAGATCACCCCCAGGCGCAGGCCGGCATCGCGCGCGCTGTTCTGCTCGCGGCTGAAGAACTGCAGCAGGGCGGCGCGATTCCACAGCTGGGTCAGCGGGTCGATCAGCGCCTTGCGCTGCTCGCGGTCCACCGCCTCGCGCAGCTTGTGGGTCTCGCGGCTCATGCTGCGTAGCTGCAGGTAGCCTTCGACCAGTGTGCCCAGGTCGCGCAGGCGCAGGCGTTCCTGCGCGGTCAGTACGCGTGGCTCGGGATGCAGCATGCACAGCGTGCCGATCGGCTGGTCGTTATTGAACAGTGGCTGGCCGGCATAGAAGCGGATGAAGGGCGGGCCGGTGACCACCGGGTTGTCGGAGAAGCGCGGGTCCTGCCTCGCGTCCTCCACCACCAGCGGGCTGCGCGCCGCCACGGCGTGGCCGCAGAAGGAGATGTCGCGCGGGGTTTCGGCCACGTCCAGGCCGACACGTGCCTTGAACCACTGGCGATCACGATCCACCAGGCTGATCAGCACCGTCTCCACTTCGAACAGCTCGCGGGTCAGGCGCACCAGGGTGTCCAGGTACAGCTCGGCGGGGGTGTCGAGCAGCTCCAGGTTGTCCAGCACCTGCTGGCGCTGGGATTCGTCGATGGGGCAGGGGGCAGGCAGCATGGTCATCTCCCTCAATGGCCGGCGCTGAGCCAGGCATCTTTCAGTTGCAGCCGCCGGGCCTGGATGGCCAGGCTCAGGCCGCGCATCAGCATGAAGCATAGAAAGGCCAGCCACAGACCGTGGTTACCCAGGCCGCGCAGCAACCAGCCGACGAGCAGACCCAGGGCCACGCTGAGCAGCATGGCGTTGCGCATTTCCCGCGCCCGCGTGGCACCGATGAACAGGCCGTCGAGCAGGTAGCTCCATACCGCAATCAGCGGCAGTAGAGCCAGGTACGGTAGATAAGGGTAGGCGGCGCCGCGCACTTCGGCGATGTCGCTCTGCAGGTCGACGAACAGTTGGCCGCCGAGCAGGAACAGCACGGCGAACAGCAGGCTGCCGAGCAGTGACCAGCCACCGGCCACCACCAGCGAGCGACGCAGGCCGAGGCGGTCCCTGGCGCCGATGGCATGCCCGCACAGGGCCTCGACCGCATGAGCCAGGCCGTCCAGGGCGAAGGCGGCGAGCAGCAGGCCATTGAGCAGCAGGGCGTTGGCCGCCACGGTGGCATCGCCCAGGCGCGTGCCCTGCAC
Source organism: Pseudomonas sp. Gutcm_11s (assembly GCF_028649395.1). Lineage (GTDB taxonomy): Bacteria > Pseudomonadota > Gammaproteobacteria > Pseudomonadales > Pseudomonadaceae > Aquipseudomonas. Next base: position 104,233 of record NZ_JAQSUW010000009.1, read on the forward strand.
GGTGATGAGGAAGAACACCAGGTGCAGCGCCAGGGTGCGAATGAGGATGTCGCGATTCACCGCCAGCAGCGCGCTCCAGCTGCGCCGCTGGTGCAAGGCGGCCATGTCGATCTGCCCGGGGTGGCGGCCGAGGGTGCGCCAGGCCAGCAGCAGGCCGAGCAGGGCGCCGCACCATTCGGCGATGACCGAGGCGCGTGCCGAGCCGAGCACGCCCCAGTCCAGGCCAAGGACGAACCACAGGTTGAGCGCGACGTTGAGCAGGTTGGTGGTCAGCATCACCGCCAGCGCGCCACGGGCGTTCTGCGTGCCCAGCAGCCAGCCGACCAGCGCCGCGCCGGCCAGGGTCGCTGGCAGGCCGAACAGGCGGGCGTGGAAGAATTCGCGGGTCAGAGCATCGAGCTGCGCCGAGGGCTGCATCAGCTGCAGCGCCAGGTCGCTCAGGGGGATCGCCAGCAGGCCGACCAGCAGCGCGATCAACCCGGCCAGCGCCAGGCTCTGCAGCAGCACCTGGCGCAGCGCGCCGCCATCGCCGCGCCCGGTGGCCTGGGCGGCGAAACCGGTGGCGCTCATGCGCAGGATGCCGAACACCCCCACCAGCATCGCGTAAAGGCTGCCGCCCACCACCACCGCGCCGAGCTGCTGGGTGTGCGGCAGGTGGCCGATCACCGCGGCATCCACCAGCGCCACCAGCGGCACCGAGAGGTTGGAGAGGATCATCGGCGCGGCCAGCGCCCAGACCCGACGGTGGGTCGGCGCGTGTCGCCAGGCGTCGAGCAGTGCGGACATGGGGGCTCCCGGAAAAGGCCGCAGTATAGGCCGGCTCTAGCCGTCAGCAGCACACTGCGCCACGTGGGCGGACGTCAGGGAGTGGACAGCACCAGGCGGTCGCGGCCCTCGGCCTTGGCCCGGTAGAGGGCATCGTCGACCCGCTTGAAGAAGGCTTCGGCGCTCTCGCCCTGCACGGCGTCGAGACTGCCGACGCCTAGGCTGCTGGTCAGCGGCAGCGTCTGCCCGGGCAGGGAAAAGCCCTGCTCGGCCAGCTTCTGGCGGAAGTGCTCGGCCAGGTCGCGTGCTTGTTCCAGCGGCGTGTTCGGCATCAGCACGCCGAACTCCTCGCCGCCCAGGCGCAGCAGGGCATCGCTGTCGCGACGGAACACCTGGCGCATGCGTTCGGCGAAGGCGCTCAGGCAGGCGTCGCCGGTGCTGTGGCCATGCTCGTCGTTGACGCGCTTGAAGAAGTCGATGTCCAGCAACACCAGCGACAGCGGAGTGCGCTGGCGGCGGGCCTCGGCGACCATGGCCGGGAACAGGTTGTTGAACTGCAGGCGATTGCCCAGCTGGGTCAGGCTGTCGGTGCGGCTGAGCTGGTCGTAGCGCTCGCGCTGGTCGACCAGTTGCTGCTCCATGACCAGGGTGCCGTGGTATTCGCGGTGGCTGCGGTTGAGGGCGAGCAGCAGGTAGCTGAGGTAGAACGCCAGGGTTACCGCCAGCGCCTCCTGCGCCGGCCACTGCCAGCCCAGCACGGCCAGGCCTGGCAGGTAGAGCAGGAGAATGGCGCTGACGCAGCGGCGCTTGCGCATCGAGAAGTTGAACGCCATGGCCGTGCTGAAGGCCACGGTGCTGAGGGTGGCGATCAGCCGTGACGGCTCGAGCTCCGGGCGCAGCAGGGCCCAGGCGTGGGCCAGGCCCCAGCCCAGGCTGGTGGCGAGGATCAGCAGCCAGTGGCGGTCGATCCAGCGATGCAGGGCGGCGTCATTTTCCTCGCTGGGCAGGCGATGCAGCCAGCGCAGCAGCATCATGGCCGTGAAGAACAGGGTGCCCAGGATGCCCAGCACCGGCATCGCGCCGGGCGCCGCGGAAAAACCCCAGGTCAGCAGCCAGGCGAGCAGGTAGTAGATGCCGCCCAGGCGGGTACGGACATGGGTGTCCTGGCTTTCCCGAAGAAGGGTGAAGGTGGTGTGGGGGGAGAATTGCGGGTCGGTGGCCATGTGCTGATGTGATCACAAATACGGCGTATCAACATCATAGGCTTGCCACCGAGCCATGCAAGGCAAAGTGCCAGTATTTCGTCGTCAGCCGCGGCGGATCATCCAGATGCCGCCGACGATCAGCACCAGCCCGGCAATCTTGCCGGCGGTGATCGGTGCCTCGCGGAAGCCCGCCCAGCCGTTGTGATCGAGCAGTACCGCCATGCCCAGCTGGCCGGCCAGTACCAGCACCATGAACAGCAGGGCGCCGATGCGCGGCCCGGCAAAGGCGGCGACGGCAATGAAGAATGCGCCGAGCAGGCCGCCACTCCAGTGCCACCAGTTCAGCTCGCGCAGCGCGGCCATGCTGGGCACGCCGCGGTTGAGCAGGACCAGCGCGAGCAGCGCGGCGCTGCCGACCAGGAAGGAGATCAGCGCGGCGGTCAGGGTGTTGGGGACGTGTCGGGCCAGTTGGCCATTGATGCCGGCCTGCAGCGGCAGCATGGCGCCAGCGACCAGGGCCATGGCTAGGAGCCACCAGTTGGACATGGAGTTCTCCATGGAAGAGGGGCCGGTCATTATGCGTACTTTTGACCGGTGAGTCAGCTTAAGCCGGTAGACGGCCATTTAGCATGATTGCCAGCCCGCGAGCGGGCTGGCGTGGCGGGCACGCCAGACTTGATGGTTGCTCAGTGCGGGATGGCTCAGTGTGGCGGGTACTGCGCCAGCACCTTGCTCACGGTTTCGCGAATCGCCGCCTCGCGCTCGGTCGGGCCCGGCGGCGACTGGCGCATGACCTGTTCGGCACTGCCGCGCCAGACCAGCTTGCCGTCCTTGCCGTCGAACAGGTCGACCTGGATGGTGGCCACCTTGTAGTCCACGGTGCGGGTCTCGGTGTACGCCGGGCCGCCCCAGTAGCCACCCCAATATCCGCCCCAGTAGCCACCGCCATAGTTGGTGCTGACCTGGTCCTGGCGCTCGTCGACGATCAGCCAGGCCTGCACCTTGAGGTCGCCGGCGCTGCCGGCCTGGGCCGGGCGCAGGCCGCGCTGGTCGAGTTGCTGGCCGATGGCGGCACGGATGCGCTGCTCGGTCAGGTCGCTCTTGATCCGTGGATCGTCCGGGCTGTACTGCAGGGCCGGCTCCTGCCAGGCCCAGCTGCGGTAGCTGGCGAAATCGCGGCTGGCGTCGAAATCACGTTCGACGCGGGGGCTCTGGCAGGCTGCCAGCAACAGCAGAAACGGGACCAGCAACAGGCGGGACAACATGGTGAAAACCTCCGTGGCAGAGCCTTTATCCAACTCCAGTTCGTAGCGTTCGGCAAGCGCCGGATCAGTTCGGCGGGTAGGCCGCCAGAGCATCTTCCACGGCGCGGCGCAGGGCATCGCTGCGCTCGCTCTGGCTGCCCTGGTTGCGCGCCTCGGCGCTGCCGCTCCACACCGGCTGGCCGCTGGCGCCGTCGTACAGTTCGATCTGCACCACCGCGACCTCCACTTCATAGGTGCGTACCAGCGGCACGCTGCCGTACATGCCGTAGTGGTCGCCCCAGGGGCCGTTGCCGTAGTAGCCGCCGTAGTCGTCGCGTACCTGGTACTGGCGGCGCTCCAGGCTCACCGCGGCGCTCACCTGCAGGTCGGCGGCCTTGCTCCCGTGCGCAGGGCGCAGGCCGCGTTGGTCCAGGCCGCCACCGACGGTTTCGGCGACCAGCGCGCCATCGGCCCAGGCGCTGCCAGCCGGTTGTTCGCGCCAGGACCAGTCGCGATAGCGGGCGAAGTCGCGCGGCGTGGCCGGGTAGGCGCTGCGGTCGAAATGATTGGCGGCATTGGCCGGCGCCGGCGGCAGCGACTTGCCGTCGGCGAGATAGGGGTTGCTGCTTTGGCAGGCGCCCAGCAGGAGCAGGGCGGGCAGGAGCGAAAGGCGTTTCATGACAGTCCGTGGAATGCGTTCGGCATTCACCTCAGCGTAGCTCGAATAGGCAGTTTAGAGCGGCCGGCAGACCCAGTGCAGATAACGGCCGAGGCCGGCGAAAGTCGGGTGGCGGCGGTTCGCCAGTTCCATCTCCAACAGGTCGGCCAGTTCGGCCTTGGCCTGGAACTCGCTCGGCATGTAGTCGTGGAATACACGCACGCCACTCTGGCTTTCGACCTGCCAGTGGCCGTCGAGTTGCGCCGCCAGTTCGCGTGGGTCGAGCGGTTTCTGCGGCGTCAGGCTCTGGCCCTCGCCGGCGAAGCGCTCCTTGCGCAGCTTGCGGAAGTGGCCCTTGAGCAGGTTGCGGTAGACCAGCGCATCCTTGTTGTAGAAGGCCAGCGACAGCCAGCCGCCGGGGGCGACCAGTTGGTGCAGCACCGGCAGGATGGCGTGGGGCTCGGCCAGCCACTCCAGCACCGCGTGGCACAGCACCAGATCGTAGGGTTCGGTGAGCTGGCCGAGCAGGTCCTGCCAGGGTGCCTGGATGAACTGCGCTTCCACGCCTGCCTCGGCGAAGCGCTGGCGTGCGCCTTCCAGCATCGGTTCGGCCGGCTCGGCCAGGGTCACGCTGTGGCCGCGCTGGGCCAGCCACAGGCTCATGTGGCCGAGGCCGGCGCCGACATCGAGCACGCGCAGCGGGCGTTCGGGCAGCGCCTCCTTGAGATCGGCCTGCAGCACGGCCAGGCGGATGGCACCCTTGGCGCCGCCGTAGATCTTCTCGGCGAAGCGGGTCGCCAGTTCGTCGAAGTGTCTGTCGCTCACTTGAAGCGCCTCTCGCTGTCGGCCAGCTTGGCGCGCACCGCCTGTTCCATGTCGATGCCGGCCTCGGCGCACAGCAGCAGGAGGTAGAGCACGATGTCGCCGACTTCCTGGCCAGCATGTTCCAGCTGCTCGGCGGAGAGTTGGCGCGACTCGTCCTCGGTCTGCCACTGGAAGATTTCCACCAGCTCGGCCATCTCCACGCTGGCGGCCATGGCCAGGTTCTTCGGGCTGTGGAAACGGCGCCAATCGTTGTGGTCGCGAATGGCGTGCAGGCGTTGGGTGAGTTCAGCGATATCCATGGGCTCTCCTTCAGGCCGCATAGCTTCGGCCCGAAGCTCGCGCCCCGCAAGCCCGTTACTCGATGAGCGCGCCTTCCTTCTCCAGCAGCGCCTGCTTGCGTGGCACGCCCCAGCGATAACCGGTAAGCGCGCCGTTGGCGCCGATCACCCGGTGGCACGGCACCAGCAGGCCCAGCGGGTTGCTGGCGCAGGCGCGGGCCACGGCACGAGCGTGGCTGCCGATCTGCTCGGCCAGCTCGCCGTAGCGCCGCGTCTGCCCCGGCGGAATCTCACGTAGGGCTTGCCAGACCTGTTGCTGGAAGGCGGTGCCGCGCATGTCCAGCGGCAGGTGGGCGGCGCGCGCCGGCTCCTCGATCTGCACCACCACCTCGCGCAGCCAGTCGCGCAGGCCGCGCTGGTCACGGCGCAGTTCGGCGGCGGCGAAGCGTTGCTGCAGTTCGGCCTCCAGCTCGCACTCGTCGTCGCCGAACAGCACGGCGCAGGCGCCCTTGTCGCTGGTGGCGAGCAGCAGCAGGCCGAGCGGGCAGAGGGTGATGGCGTAGCGCAGCACTTCGCCTGCGCCCTTCTGCCGGCGCTGCGCCGGGCTCAGGGCGGAGGTCTCCTCGTACAGGGCGCGGGTGCCGGAATAGCCGGCGTCCAGCGCGGCCTGCAGCACCGATGGCGCGCCGGGCAGGGTGGCTTCGAGGCGCTGGCGGCGATGGGCGTCGAACCAGGCTCTCGGGCTCATCCCGGTGCGTGCCTTGAAGGCGCGCGCCAGGTGCGAGGCGGACAGGCCGATGCGCGCCGCCAACTGCTCCAGCGTCGGCGGCTGCTCGCTGTTCTCCAGCAGGCGGCAGGCGGAGATGACCAGCTCGTCCAGTTGCTCGGCCGGGCTCTTGCCCTGCGGCGTGCAGCGCCGGCATGGGCGGAAGCCGGCTGCCTCGGCACTGGCTGGGTCGACATGGAAACTGACGTTGTCGCGCCGGGGGCGCCGTGCCGGGCAACTGGGCCGGCAGTAGATGCCGGTGCTGCGCACGGCGAACACGAAGCGCCCGTCCTGCGTTGCGTCGCGGTCGCACAAGGCCTGCCAGCATTGGTTCTGATCGAGCATGACGATCTCCCGAATTCCGTTGTGGCGATTGTCGATCCGCCGCCGCTGGCTGCCAATCCGTATCTGACTTTCAAAGCCTATGCTGAGGGTGCCCCCGTTCCGCAAGGAAGCCGTCCATGTCGCGCCTGTGCTGCCTGCTCCTGTTCTGCCTGTTGCCGGCCGCTGCCTCCGCGGCGCTGCAACTGGACGAGCACGAACGTACCTGGCTGAGCGAACACCCGGTGCTGCGCGTGGGCATCGAGCGCAGCGGCTGGCCGCCGTTCGATGTGATCGACGAGCAGGGCCGCCACCGCGGGCTCAGCGGCGACTACCTGAGCCTGCTCGCCCAGCGCCTCGGCGTGCGTCTGGAGCCGGTGCTGCTGGACGACTGGAACGCGGCGCTGGCCGCCCTGCGCGACGGCCATGTCGACCTGCTGCCGTCGGTGGCGCGCACGCCGGAGCGCGAGGCGACGATGGCCTTCAGCGAGCCTTATCTGGTCAGCAGCAGCCTGATCTTCACCCGCGAGGATGTCGACGTGCAGCGCATCGGCGGCCTGGCCGGGAAGCAGGTGGCCATTGAGCGCGGCTACGTGCTGCAACAGGGCCTGCGCGAGGCAGTGCCGGACGTGCGGATCATCGAGGTGCGCGACACCGAGGCGGCGCTGCGTGCCGTGTCGTCCGGGCGCGCCGATGCCTATGTCGGTGACATGATCGTCGCTAGCTACCTGATCCGCCAGCTCAACCTGACCAACCTGGAACTGCGCGGCGAGACCGGGTTGTCCAGCAGCGAATTCCGCTTCGCTACCCAGCGCGACAACGCCCAGCTGGTGGCCCTGCTGGACAAGGCGCTGGCCAGCCTCGGCGACGAGGAACAGGAGGCGATCAAGGAGCGCTGGCTGCCGCCGCTGACCGCCTTCAACCTGCGCCGCCTGCTGCAGGTGGGTTGGCCCTACCTGCTCGGCCTGGTCGCGCTGATCGCCTTCGTGCTGGTGTGGAATCGCCGCCTGGCGATACAGATCACCGAACGCCAGCGTGCCGAGGCCGAGGCCGAGCGCCAGCGCAGCACCCTGGATGCGCTGATCAACGCGATTCCCGACCCGATCTGGTTCAAGGACACCGAGGGCCGCTACGTCGGGGTCAACCAGGCCTGCGCCGAGCTGTTCGGCCGGCCGCGCGGCGACATGCGCGGGCTGCGTGACGAGGACCTGCTGCATCCGGACTGGGCGGCGACCCGCACCGAACACGACCTGACCGCGCTGAACTGGCCCGGCCCCTACGAGAGCGAGGGCTGGTCGCTGTACCCGGATGGCCGGCGCGCGGTGTTCGACACCCTGCGTACCACCTTCCATGACGACCAGGGCCGGCTGCTCGGCCTGGTCGGCGTGAGCCGCGACATCACCGTGCGCAAGCAGACCGAGGCGGAACTGGCCAAGGCCAAGGAGCTGGCCGAGGAGGCGGCGCGGCTGAAGTCGGACTTCCTGGCCAACATGAGCCACGAGATCCGCACGCCGATGAACGCCATCATCGGCATGTCGCACCTGGCCATGAAGACCGACCTCGACCCGCGCCAGCGCGACTACCTGAACAAGATCCAGCAGGCCGGCCAGCACCTGCTGGGGATCATCAACGACATCCTCGACTTCTCCAAGATCGAGGCCGGCAAGCTGACCATCGAGCACATCGAGTTCGACCTGCAGCAGGTGCTGGAGAACGTCGCCGGGCTGATCGGCGACAAGGTCGGCGGCAAGGGCCTGGAGCTGGTGTTCAACCTCGACCCCGAGCTGCCGCAGCATCTGGTGGGCGACCCGCTACGCCTGGGGCAGATTCTGATCAACTACGCCAACAACGCGGTGAAGTTCACCGAGCGTGGCGAGATCGAGGTCATCCTGCGTGGCGAGGGCCATGGTCCGCATGGCCTGCAGCTGTACATGGGGGTGCGCGATACCGGCATCGGCCTGACCCACGAACAGCAGGAGCGGCTGTTCGAGTCGTTCCAGCAGGCGGACAGCTCGACCACCCGCAAGTACGGCGGCACCGGCCTCGGCCTGGCCATCTGCAAGAGCCTGGCGGAGGCCATGGGTGGCACAGTCGGGGTGGATAGCGAGGCAGGCCACGGCAGCCTGTTCTGGTGCCGGCTGCCGCTGGGTGTGGCCGTGGAGCAGGGACCGCACCTGCTGGCCCAGGCCGACCTGCGTGGGCGCCGCGTGCTGGTGGTCGACGACAACGAGAGTGCCCGCCAGGTGATGCGCGGCATGCTGGAGAGCATGAGCTTTCGCAGCGAGGCGGTGGACTCCGGCCCGGCCGCCTTGCAGCGGGTGCAGGAAGCGGCGCTGCGCCGCGAGCCATTCGAACTGGTGGTGCTGGATTGGCAGATGCCGGTCATGGACGGCCTGGAGTGCGCCCAGCGCATCCGCGCGCTGAATCTCGAGCCACCACCACATCTGCTGATGGCCACCGCCTACAGCCGCGAGGAGGTGCTTCAGGGTGCCGAGCGGGTGGGCATCGAGGAGGTGCTGCTCAAGCCGCTCAATCCCTCGCTGCTGTTCGACGCGGTGATCCGCAGCCTGGGCGGCGATGCCGGCGCGCAGGGCTTGGCCCGCCTGCCGGTGGGCGAGGTGGTGCCGGACTTCAGCGGCCAGCGGGTGTTGCTGGTGGAAGACAACGAGCTGAACCGGGAGGTGGCCTGCGGCCTGCTGCAGGAGAGCGGCCTGCAGATCGACGAGGCGGTGCACGGACAGATCGCCCTCGACCTGCTGCACGCCCATCCTGACGGCCATTACGCCCTGGTGCTGATGGACATGCAGATGCCGGTGCTGGATGGCATCGCCACCACCGAGGCGTTGCGCCGCGAGCCGCGCTTCGCCGCCCTGCCGATAGTGGCGATGACCGCCAACGCCATGCCGGCCGACCGTGAGCGCTGCCTGGCCGCGGGTATGAACGATCACCTGAGCAAACCGATCGAGCCGAGCGAGCTGTGGAGCACCCTGGGGCGCTGGCTGCAGGCGCGCGGCGAGGTGGTCGACGGTGCGGCGCGGCAACCGCTGCCGGAGTGGTCGCTACCTGGGGTGGACCTGGCCAGTGGCTTGCGCCGGGTGCTCGGCAAACCGGACCTGTACCGGCGCCTGCTGGACAAGTTCGCCCTCAGCCAGGCGGATTTCACCAGCCGTCTGCGCGCGGCCCTGGCTGCCGGTGAGCAGGAGAGTGCCGAACGCGAGGCGCACAGCCTCAAGGGGCTGGCCGGCAACCTGGGCGCGGTCGACCTGGCGACCCAGGCGGCGGCCGTGGAGAGCGCGATCAAGGATGCCCGTCACGACGAGCTGGAGACCCTGCTGGCCGAGTTGGAGGCTAGCCTCTCCGGGTTGATCGAGGCGATTGCGGCGCTCGCGCCGATGGCCGTGCCGGCGACCGTCGACGAGGCCCAGCTGCAGCCGCTCTGCCGGCAGCTGATGCACCTGTTCGACGACGACGATCCGCGTGCGGGAAAGATCTTCGAGGAGCATGCCGACCTGCTGCGCAGCGCCTTTAATGAGGAGTACGCCATGCTGGCGGCGGCGGTGCACGGCTTCGACTTCGAACGGGCCCAGGCGCTGCTGCGCCAGGCCGCGCAACGACAAGGGATAACCTGCTAACGGGGGAAGGATGATGACGGAGATGCTCGATCGGCCCGACCAGCCGCTGGTGCTGCTGGTGGACGACACGCCGGAGAACCTCACGCTGATGAGCGAGCTGCTGGCCGACAGCTATCGGGTCAAGGTCGCCAACAACGGCGCCAAGGCCCTGCGCATCGCCGCCGGCGAGCTGCCGCCGGACCTGATCCTGCTCGACATCATGATGCCGGAGATGGATGGCTACGAGGTCTGCCGCCGGCTCAAGGCCGACCCGGCTACCGCCGAGATACCGGTGATCTTCCTCACTGCCAAGACCGAGGTGGCCGACGAGCAGCAGGGCTTCGATCTGGGCGCGGTGGACTACATCACCAAGCCGATCAGCCCTCCAATCGTCCTGGCACGGGTCCGCGCCCAGCTGCAGCTCAAGGCCAGTGCCGACTTCCTGCGCGACAAGAGCGAATACCTGGAATGGGAGGTGCGCCGCCGCACCCGCGATATCCAGTTGCTGCAGGAGGTGACCATCGAGGCCATGGCCGGTCTTGCGGCCATGCGCGACAACCCCTGCGGCAAGCACCTGCAGCGCATCGAGCGCTACATGCTGGAGCTGAGTACCACGCTGGCGCGGCAGCAGCCGCTGCTGGCCGGCGAGCTGGGCGAGAAGCGCATCGCCCAGCTGGGCAAGTCGGCGCTGTTGCATGGCATCGGCAAACTGGTGCTGCCCGATCGCATCCTGCTCAGTCCGGTACCGCTGCAGGGCGAGGACCTCAAGCTGCTGCACAGCCACACGGTTGCCGGCCGCGACGCGCTGCTGGCGGCCGAGGCCAAGCTGGGCAACGTCCCGGACTTCCTGCGCGATGCCCGCGACATCGTCTACAGCCAGCACGAGCAGTGGGACGGCGGCGGTTATCCGCAGGGCCTGCGCGGCGAGCAGGCGCCGCTGGCCGCGCGGCTGATGGCGGTGGTCGGCTGCTACGAGGAGCTGACCAGCCGGCACACCTACCGGCAGTCGCTGGCGCATGCCGAGGCGCTGGCGCAGATCAGCGCCGCCAGCGGCACGCGCTTCGATCCCTCGGTGGTGCTGGCCCTGATCGAGGCTGCCGAGCGTTTCGCGCAGATCGCCCATGAGCAGGCCGACGACGCCGCTGCGGTGCAGTACGAGCTGCAGCGGCTGGAGGAGTCACTGGGCGAGAGCATCGAGCTGACCCTGCCGCCGAGCTGATCGCCCGCGCGGGGAGTGCTGGAGCTGCGGGTGGGGTGGCTCAGGTCGGCAAGCGGGTGCTGCGCCAGTGCTCCAGATCGCCGGCCGGCATCGGTCGGCCGAAGTGGTAGCCCTGGGCTATGTCGCAGCCCTGGCGGGTGAGCGCGGCGGCGGTGTCCTCGTCCTCCACCCCTTCGGCGACCACCTGCATGGCGAAGTTGTGCGCCAGGGCCAGGGTCGACTGCACGATCACCGCGTCGGAGGCGTTCTCGGTCATGGCCGAGACGAAGGTGCGGTCGATCTTCAGCACTTGCACCGGCAGGCGCTTGAGGTAGGCCAGCGAGGAATAGCCGGTACCGAAGTCGTCGATCGACAGGTTCACCCCCAGCTCGCGGATCGCCTGCAGGCTGCGCAGGGCCAGCTCCGGATCTTCCATCAGGGTGCCCTCGGTCACTTCCAGCTCGAGCAGTTCGGCGGCCACCCGGTGGTGGGCGAGCAGCTCGGCGAGCTCCGGCAGGAAGTGCGGGTTGAGCAGGTTGTGGGTGCTGATGTTGACCGCCAGGCAGGTGCCCAGTCCCTGGTCCTGCCACTGCCGTAGCTGGCGCAGGGCCTCGTTCAGCACCCAGCGGGTCAGCGGGTGGATCAGCTCTGTACTCTCGGCCAGGGGGATGAAGTCGCCCGGCGGAATCATGCCCTTTTCCGGATGCTGCCAGCGCAGCAGCGCCTCGAAGCCGACCACCTGGCGGTCGCTCAGGCGGATCTTCGGCTGGTAGTAGAGCTGCAGGCCGCCCTCGCGGATCGCCCGCCCCAATTGGGTGTGCAGGGCCAGGCGCTCGGGCGTGTAGTTGTCGGTGCTGCGTTGGTACAGGGCGTATTCGCGGCGCTCGCGCTTGGCCTGGTACATGGCGATGTCGGCGCAGCGCAGCAGGTCGCTGGCGCTCATGCCGTGCTCGGGGAACATGGCGATGCCGATGCTGGCCGTCAGCTCCAGGTGGATGCCGTCGACCAGCAGCGGCCGGGCGATGACCTGGGCGACGCCGCTGCACAGGCCATGCAGCGCCGCCTGGTCGATCAGGTGCGCGGAGACGATGGCCATCTCGTCGCCGCCCAGCCGCGCCACGCAGGCATTCTGCTCCGCCAGCCACTCCTGCAGGCGCTCACCCAGTTCGGTCAGCACACGGTCGCCGTGCTGATGGCCGAGGGTGTCGTTGACCTCCTTGAAGCGGTTCATGTCGAGCAGCAGCACGGCGAAGTGCTGCCCCTTGTCCAAGGCGGCGCGTTCGTCGATATGGCGCACCAGCCAGTAGCGGTTGGGCAGTTGCGTGAGGCTGTCGTGGGTGGCGAGGAATTCCTGCTCGGCCAGGTAGCGCTTGCGCTCGGTGATGTCGTGCAGCACGCCCAGCAGCAGGGTTTCGCCACGCCAGTGGAACTGCGAGACGCGCAGCTCGCAGTCGAAGTGGCCGGCGCTGTCCTGGCGCAGGAAGCGCCATTCGAACTGCTGGTCCTCGCCCTCCAGCGCGGCGTGGCGCATCAGGTTGGCGGCGACCACCGACAGGCGCCCGTCCAGCTGCCGTTCCGGGGCCATCAGGGCCGGCTTGCGGCCGCGCAGCTGCTCGGCGCCCTCCAGGCCGAACAGGCGTGCGGAGACCGGGTTGGCGGTGAGGATGGTGCCTTCGCGGTCGACCAGCAGCAGGCCGTCGTTCACGTCGGTGAACAGGCGGCGGTAGAACTCTTCGTCCTGGCTCACCTGGCCGATCAGGCGCCGCAGCTGCAGGGCGGCGAGCCCCAGCAACAGCAGGCTGGCGGCCAGCAGCACCAGGGTCAGCCCCGAGCGGCGCAGCCACGGGCCGTGGAAGCTGCTGCGGGTCTCGCCGATCACCGCGTACAGGGGGAAGCGTGGCGACGGGGTGAGCACGTAGTAGGTGGGCACGCCGGCCAGACTGTCGGCTTCGACGAAGCTCGCCGTCGAACGGGTGCCCAGCTGGCGCAGCGGCGACTGTTCCGGCAGCTCGCGGTTGGTGTAGGTCTCCGGCTGCGGCATGCGGTAGAGGATCGTGCCCCAGGCGGAGATAAGGCCGCCGTTCATCTCCTGCTCCAGGCCCAGGCGCTCGAGCAGGTAGCCAAAGCGCTCGGTGGGTATCAGGGCGCCCAGCTGCAATGGCTGCTCGGAGCCGGTCTGTGGGGAAATCATCAGCGGCAGCAGGAAGCCATCGCGATCTGGGTTGCGCAGGGGCGGGTAGAGCGGCTCTTCATGCACGCCCTCGGTCAGCGCGGCGAGCTGGCGCTTCAGCGTCGGGTTGTGCACGGCGCGGCCGGCCGCATCGACGATGAATATCTGTCCGTCGATGAGGGCGAACAGGTGGCTGGAGACCGGGTCGTAGCGCATCGCATCCTGCAGCACCTGGAGGATGCGGTCGCGCTCCTGGCTGGTCACCCGTGGCTCGTTGAGCTCCTCGAAGGAGACTCGCACGCTCTCGTAACTCTGTTGCAGCAGGGCGCTGGTATAGCCCTCCAGCGCCCGTGACAGCGCCATCATGTTGTGGCGATGCTGGTCCGTGCTGGCCTGGTAGTCGCGCAGGATGCTCCAGCCGCTGAAGCCCACGGCGAGCAGTAGCGCCAGGGCCATGCTGACAAAGAAACTCAGGCCGATGCGCCGCCGGCGCAGGCCATGCTGAGGATGCAACTGCAGCTGGAAACTGTTCGGCATGGCGATACTGCGGCCGGGTAGGGAGACTCCAGCATAGGCGATGGCATCCTGCTATCGCCAGATAAATGAATACAGGTTCAGCGCCAGTCCAGCTGCAAGGCTGCCTGCCAGGCGAAACGCTCGAAGTGGCTGGCGACCACGCCCTGCAGTTTCTCCAGATCGGTGCTGTTGCTGCTTTCCACGCGCAGGGTCAGGCCCTGTTCGTCGGCCTGCAGCAGGCTCAGGCCGAAGGCGAATTCGATGCGCCCCTGCTGCTCGTCGAAGCTGACCGGAATCTTGTGGGCGAAGTGCTTGCACAGGCGGCTGATATAGCGCGCCGGGGTGTCGGTGGTGACGTGGGCGGATGCGGTGAAGGTGCTCATGCGATCTCCATAAGGAAGCAGCGCCCCGGTTGCGGGGCGCGAGGGGCTCAGTAGGCGACGGTGAAACGCTGACGGATATGCTGCGGCCGCTCGGTTTCATCGAGCAGGGCCACGGCGAGGTCGGCGACCGAGATATGGCCGGGCGCATCGCCGTTCATCAGCAGCTGTTCGCCGCCGAGGCGGAACTGGCCGGTGCGAGGGCCGGGCTGCAGCAGCGCAGCGGGGGAGAGGAAGGTCCAGTCGAGGTCCTGTTCGTCGCGCAGCTGGTTGAGGGCCTGGCGCGCGCCTTCGGCGCCCTCCTTGTACTCGGCGGGGAAGTCCGGCGTGTCGATCAGTTGCAGGCCCGGCGCCACGTACAGGCTGCCAGCGCCGCCGACCACCAGCAGGCGCCGGACTCCGGCGGCCTTGCTCGCGGCATTGATGGCCGAGGAGCCAGCGATGAACTGCGCGCGGATATCGGCCTCGCCCCAGCCGGGGTTGAAGGCGCTGAGAACGGCGTTGTGACCGCGCAGCTGCTCGGTGAGGCCGGCGACATCGTGCACGTCGGCGCGCAGGCCGGTCAGGTGCTCGTGGCTCGGCAGTTTCTCCGGGTGGCGGACCAGGGCGGTGACCTGGTGGCCACGGTTCAGGGCTTCTTCCAGCAGGGCGGCGCCGACGTAGCCGGTGGCGCCGATCAGGGCGAGTTTCATTGCGGTGTCCTCGGTGTGTTTGCGTGGGACACATAATCGCTTCTGGATAAATGAGGGAAAAAGACGCCTAATCCGCTTTAACAATTAAGCGGAGCTTAATAATGGAGCAGCTCAAGCGCATGGCCCTGTTTGCCTCCGTGGTGGAAAAGGGGTCCATGGTCGCGGCCGCCGAGGCGCTGGGCATGACCGCCTCGGCGGTCAGCCAGCAGATTCGCAAGCTGGAGGAGAGCACCCAGGTCAGCCTGTTGCACCGCACCACGCGCAAGCTGACCCTGACCGAGGCGGGCGCGCAGCTGTACCAGAGCTGCCGGCAGATCGTGCAGCTGGCCGAGCAGGCCGAGCAGCGCCTGGCCGAACTGCGCGATGCACCGGTGGGCGAGTTGCGCATCGCCGCGCCCGTGGGCTTCTCCGGGCACCTGGTGACCAGCGCCCTGGCGCCGCTGTTGAGCGCTCACCCGCAACTGAGCCTGCGGCTGTTCTTTCAGGACGAGCAGATCGACCTGGTCGAGCAGCGTATCGACCTGGCCATCCGTGTCGGCAGCCAGGAGGATTCCAGCCTGGTGGCGCGTTACATCGGCGACTGGCCGATGCTGCTGTGCGCGGCGCCGGCCTACCTGGCGCGCTGCGGCGCCATCGATGGCCCGGAGCAGCTGAGCAGCCTGGACTGGCTGAGCCTGGGCCACGAGCGTGGCAGCCAGCTGGCGCTGCGCGGGCCGGATGGCACGGTCCAGCGCCTGCGGGTGGAGGGGCGGGTGGTGTGCAACAACATCCTTTCGGTGCGCCAGTTCACCCTGGCCGGCATGGGCCTGTCGCTACAGCCGGAGCCGGAGATCCGCGATCTGCTGGCGCGCGGCGAGCTGCTCAGGGTGCTGCCGCAGTGGCAGCCGGCGGCCATCGGCCTGTATCTGGTCACGCCACGGCGTGACGCCCAGCCGGCCAAGGTGCGCTACGCCATCGACGCGTTGCGTCGCGCCCTGCTGGCGGGCTAGCCGCGGATTACGTATAACGCCAGCAGAACCACCACATTGGAGCCCCCTCGTTCACGATGAAAACCCCGAAACGCCTGGAACCCCTGCTCGAAGACGGTCTGATCGACGAGGTAGTGCGGCCACTGATGAGTGGCAAGGAAGCCTCGGTCTATGTGGTGCGCTGCGCCGGCGAGTTGCGCTGCGCCAAGGTCTATAAGGAGGCCAACAAACGTGGCTTCCGCCAGGCGGCCGAGTACCAGGAGGGGCGCAAGACGCGCAACAGCCGTGATGCCCGGGCCATGGCCAAGGGCAGCAAGTACGGCCGCAAGGAGCAGGAGGACGCCTGGCAGAACGCCGAGGTTGCTGCGCTATTCCGTCTCGCCGCCGCCGGTGTACGAGTGCCCAAGCCCTACGACTTCCTCGACGGCGTGCTGCTGATGGAGATGGTCAATGACGGCTACGGCGATGCGGCGCCGCGCCTCAATGACGTCGACCTGCTGCCCGAGGACGCCCGCGAGTTCCACGCCTTCATGATTGGCGAGATCGTCAAGATGCTCTGCGCCGGCCTGGTGCACGGCGACCTCTCGGAATTCAACGTGCTGCTCGACCCCTACGGCCCGGTGATCATTGACCTGCCGCAAGCGGTGGATGCCGCCGCCAACAACCACGCTTTCAGCATGCTCGAGCGCGACGTGCGCAACATGGCCGAGTACTTCGGCCAGTTCGCCCCGGAGCTGCTGGAGACCCGCTATGCCAAGGAAATGTGGGCGCTCTTCGAGGAAGGCAAGCTGACCCCGGAGACCCAGCTCAGCGGCCAGTTCGCCGAGCCGGAGGAACAGGCCGATGTTGGCGCGGTGATGCGCGAGATCAAGGCCGCCCTGGCCGAACAGGCCCGCCGCGAGGCGGCACGCAACGCCGAGGATGCACCGAGCGACGAGCCGCCACCACCGCCCTGGGCGCAGTGACGACCCAATGAAAAACGCCCGCTGCTGCGGGCGTTTTCTTTTGTGTGGCGCTCGTGCCTACCAGCGGTAGGCGACGCCGGCGGTGATCTGCCGCTCGGCGCCGTAGAAGGCGGCGTAGGTGTAGCTCAGGTAGTCCTCGTCGGTGAGGTTGGTGACGTTGAGGGTCATGTCCCAGGGGCCGACCTCGTAGCCGAGCATGGCGTCGACCAGGGTGTAGGACGGCGCGACGATGTCGGTGTTGAACAGGCCGGGGACCTCGTCGACGTAGCGCACGCCGGCGCCGGCGCGCAGCTGGCCACTGCCGATCTGGCCGAAGCGATAGTCGCCCCACACCGAGAACATGTTGCGCGGCATGCCGCCGTTCTTCTGGCCCTCGGTGCCGGTGTTGCTCTTGGTCACCTCGGCTTCGGTGTAGGCGTAGGAGGCGGTCAGGCTGAGGTCGGCGCCGATGTCGGTCTTGGCCTCCAGCTCCAGGCCGCGGGCGCGGATTTCACCGGTCTGCACCTGGTAGTTGGTATCCACCGGGTCGGTGGTCAGCACGTTGCTCTGGGTCAGCTGGTAGATGGCGGCCGAGTACAGCGAGTTGCTGCCCGGAGGCTGGTAGCGAATGCCCAGTTCGTACTGCTCGCCTTCGGTCGGGTCGAAGTCCTGGCTGCTGCGATCACGCCCGCTCTGCGGCTCGAAGGACTCGCTGTAGCTGATGAAGGGCGCCAGGCCGTTGTCGGCCAGATAGACCAGACCGGCGCGCTTGGTGAAGGCATCGCTGTCCTGGTCGCTCTTGCTGTCGATGAAGATCGCGTCTTCCTTCTGCTTGGCCCAGTCCTGGCGGCCGCCGAGCAGCAGCACCCACTTCTCGTCGAACTTGATCTGGTCCTGCAGGTAGACCCCGGTCTGCTCGGTGGAGCTGGTATAGCTTGCGAAAACGGCCGGTTCGGCGGGGCCGAAGGTGCCGCCGTAGACCGGGTCGAAGATGTTCAGTGGGGTCAGGTCGCGGTTGTAGCGCTCGGTGCGCAGGTGGCGGTCGCCGTAGTCCAGGCCGCCGAGCAGCACGTGATCGACGCGCTCGCCGTGCAGGCGATATTCGAGCTGGGTGTCGACCACGAAGTTGCGCGAGTCATCGACGCGATCCTGCGCGCCGCGGGCCACGGTGGTCATCTGCGGGTCGATGAAGCCATCGATCCACACCGAGGGCATCTCGTTCTCCGACTCGAAGTAGCGCAGGTTCTGGCGTAGCTTGAGGTTGTCGCTGAAGGCGTGCTCGAAGCGATAGCCGAGGTCCCAGGCGGTTATCTCGGCCTTGTCGTAGCCCGGCTCACCGAGGAAGGTGTGGCGTGAGATATGACCGTTGGGGTTGGGCAGCACGGTGCCCTCGGCTGGCAGGCCGTAGACGTAGGCGGTGCGGCTCTTCTGGTAGGTGGCCAGCAGGGTCAGGCTGGTGGCCTCGGTGGGCTGCCAGGTGATCGACGGAGCGATGAAGGTACGGTCATCCGGTACGTGGTCGACCGTGGTGTCGCTCTTGCGCTCCAGTGCGGTGAAGCGATAGCTCAGGGTGTCGGTCAGTGCGCCGCCATGGTCGGTGGCCAGCTGGTGGCGGTCATTGCTGCCGGTCTCGGCTCTTATCTCGTGCAGCTCCTCGCGGGTCGGCAGCTTGCTCACCACGTTGATGATACCGCCGGGTGCCGCCTGGCCGAACAGCACCGAGGAAGCGCCGCGCAGCACTTCCACGCGCTCCATGCCGTACGGCTCCTGGGAGCCGTCGTAGATGTTGCTCATGTAGCGCATGCCGTCGCGGTAGGTGCTGCCATTGATCTGGAAGCCGCGCAGGATGAAGCCGTCGGTGGTGCGGTCGTCGGCCTCGGTGGCGATTACCCCGGCGGTGTAGCCGAGGGCGTCGCGCAGGTTCTGGGCGTGGATGTCGGTGATCTGGTCGCGGGTCACCACGGAGATCGACTGCGGCGTCTCGATGATCGGCGTGTCGGTCTTGGTGCCGGTCGTGGCGGCCTTGGCCACGTAGCCCTGCACCGGGTCGGCGGCCGACGGGGCACCGCTGGCCTGGATGTCGGTCGTTGGCAGTTCGATCGCCGAGCCGTCGACGCGCTGCAGGGTGAGGGCGCCTTGCGCGTTGTGGCGGATGCTCAAGCCGCTGCCCTGCAGCAGCAACTGCAGCGCTTGCTCGGCGCTGTATTGGCCACGTACTGCCGGGGCAGGAGCGGATAGCGATTCGTCCGCGGCGCGCAGCACGGCGATGCCGGTGGTGGCGGTGAACTCGCCGAGGGCATCGAGCAGTGGCTGGGCGGCGATATCGAACTGGTACTGGCGTTGCTCGGCGCCGGCTTCGGCGGCCTGGGCATGCAGCGGGGCAATGGCGGCGAGCAGGGCGCCGGCCAGCAGCGTGCGGGCCAGGCGGTGGCGATGAGTCATGCGGTTCTCCCCAAGGATGGCAAATGCGAACTATTCGCTGCCGATACAACGGACGAGCCGCATGCTTCCCTCATCAGTCAGGCGAAGTTTTTTTCGCCGGGTGCTGCTCAGCGGTGCAGCACTACCGCCAGGCCGGGCAGTCGGGTGCTCTTCAGGCCCAGTTCTGCACTTATCGCGGCCAGCAGCGCTTGCGGGTTGTTGCTCGGGAAAGTGCCGGACAGGCGCCGCTCACGCAGTTGCCGATCCAGCAGCACGACGGGCGGATGGTCCATGCGCTGCAAGCTGTCGAGCACCTCGCCGAGGCTGGCGCGATCAAAGATCAGCAGGCCGCGACGCCAGGCCAGGGCACGTTCGCCATCCACCGTGCGCGGGCCCTGCAGGCCGTCCGCATCGAGGCTGGCCTGCTGGTCGGGCGTGAGCTGCAGGTGAGCGCCGCTGGCGGTACGCACCTCGACCCGGCCACGGCTGACGGTGACCTGCTCGCTCGCGCCGCTGGCGTCCACGGCGAAGGCGGTACCCAGCACTCGCGTGGTCAGCTTGCGGCTCTCGACCACGAACGGGCGGCCGGCATCGTGTTGCACATCGAACCAGGCGCGGCCACGCAGCAGGGTGACCCGGCGTTCGCCGGCGCTGAAGTGCAGGTCCATGGCGCTGTCGGCATCCAGCAGCACCTGGCTGCCATCGGCCAGCGTCAGTTGCTGCTGGCTGCCGGGGGCGCTGGCATGGTCCGCGGTGTAGCGCTGCATCACGCCCGGGTCGCGCCAGAACAGCGTGGCGACGGCCAGGCCGAGGATGCAGGCTGCGCTGAGCATGGGCCCGCGTAGCCATTGTGGCGTTGGCTTGCGTCGATGCCAGCCGGTGCTGGCCAACCGCTGAGCCGGGGCCGCGAGCTTCTTCCACAGCAACTCGACAGCATGGAAGGCTTCGGCGTTGGCCGGATCGCTGTCCAGCCAGCGGCGAAAATCGATGCGCTCGCTGGCCGGCAGCTGTGGGTTCTGCAGGCGCACGTACCAGTGGGTCGCCGCTTCCTGACGCTGTTGTTCGGACGAATTCACTCTGCTTGCGCTCCACTCGGCGGGAGGGTTGCCAATACAACGTGCGACACGGGCTCAGTCCTCAATCCGCTGGCAATGCTGGAGGACACGAATCATGTCCTTTTCCACGGTGCTCAGGGAGACGCCGAGGCGTTCGGCAATGCTCGCATAGGGCATGCCGTCGACACGACTGAGCAGGAACACCTGCTGGCTGCGACGTGGCAGACCACGCAGGCGTTGCAGCAGGAGTTCCAGTTCCTGGCGGGCCTCGGCCTGCTGCTGCAGATCGAGTGCCTGTTCCTCTTCGTCGGCTTGCTGGCAGGCATGGCGCTGGCGCACCTGGCGGGCACGCAGATGATCCAGGGCCAGGTTCTGCGCGGTACGGAACAACAGGCCGCGGTCGCTTTCGCCGAGCTGGCGGTCCCAGAGTCGCAGGAAGGTGTCCTGGGCCAGGTCCTCGGCCGTGCTGCGGTCGCCGACGATGCGGCGGATCAGCTGCAGCACGCGGCTCTGCTCGCGCAGGTAGAGGGAAAGGAAGGGCGACGACTTGCTCATGGGCTTAGGCGGCGGCGGGGTGGCTGGTTTGAGGTGAGAGACTAATACGCCTGAGATTTATTCTCAATTATGTGTTTGCCAGCGATTGGCTCTCGTGCGCCATGGCCCCGCCGCTCGCGGGGGCTTGGGTCCGCTATTTCTCGTGGTAGTCGCTATCAGCCTCGTGGTGGGTGCTCCGTGTCGGCGAGGTAGTCGCGCACCAGGCGGCCCAGCCAATCCATGAACACCTGCACGCGCTTCGACAGGTTGCGTCGGTGCGGGTAGAGCAGCGATACCGGCATGGGAGCGGCGCGGTATGCGGGGAGGATATCTACCAGGCGGCCGTCGTCCAGGTAGTGGCGGATGCCGGCGAGCGGTACCTGGATGATGCCGAGCCCGGCCAGGCAGGCCTGGGTATAGGCATCGGTGCTGTTCACCGTCAGCGCACCCGGCATGTCGAGGACGCGCGTCGCGCCGTCCTGCACATATTCCCAGCCAATCGGCTTCATGCCCAGGGTCGGCACGTAATGCACCAGGCGATGCTGGTCCAGGTCGGCGAGGCTGTGGGGTGTACCGAAGCGCTGCAGGTAGTCGGGGCTGGCGCAGTTGATCTGCACCATCTCCCCCAGTGGGCGGGCAATCAGCCCGGCGTCGGCCAGGCTGCCGACACGCACCACGCAGTCGAAGCCTTCGCGCACCAGGTCGACGCGATGGTCGGTGCAGCTCAGCTCCAGTTGCAGTTGCGGGTGTTCGGCGAGGAAGGCTGGCAGGTGCGGCAGCACCAGGTTGCGCGCCAGGGCCTGGCCCATGTCCACCCGCAGGCGACCGCGCAGCTGTGCGGCATCGTGCTGGAACAGCGAGGCGAGTTCGTCGGCGTCGGCCAGCAGGTCCTTGCAGCGTTCGTAGCAGGCCTGGCCGTCCTGGGTCAGCTGCACGCGCCGGGTGGTGCGGTGCAGCAGGCGCGTGCCCAGCTGGTTCTCCAGCTGTTGTACCAGCAACGACACACTGGCCTTGGGCTGCCCCAGGCTCTCGGCAGCACGAGTGAAGCTGGCCAGCTCGGCGACCCGGACAAACGCGAGCATGGCGTGCAGTCGGTCCATGAGATTCTCATTGTCTGATTCTGCTAGACAGTCTAAACAGATTTGCCTGATTTATCGGTATCAAGGCAATCAATAACCTTGCCTCGTCAGTTAGCCACCCACGACGAGGTAGACCAGATGAACAACTCCATCACCCTGATCACCGGTGCCAGCCGCGGCCTGGGCAAGAACGCTGCCCTGCACCTGGCCCGCCATGGTCATGACCTGATCCTCACCTACAACAGCGGCCAGGCCGAGGCCGAAGCTCTGGTGGCGGAGATTCGTGCTCTCGGCCGCAAGGCGGTAGCCCTGCAACTGGATGTGAGCCGCAGTGCCGGCTTTGCCGATTTCGCCGAGCGTGTGCGCCAGGCGCTGGCGGTGACCTGGCAGCGCGACAGTTTCGATGCCCTGGTGAACAACGCCGGCATCGGTATCCACGTGCCGTTCGCCGAGACCAGCGAGGAGCAGTTCGACCAGTTGCTGAACATCCATCTCAAGGGCACTTTCTTCCTCACCCAGAGGCTGCTGCCTCTGCTGGCCGATGGTGGGCGTATTCTCAATGTCTCCACCGGTCTTGCGCGCTTCTCCCTGCCGGGCTACGCCGCCTATGCGGCGATGAAGGGTGGCATCGAGGTGCTGACTCGCTACCTGGCCAAGGAGCTGGGGCCGCGCGGCATTCGCGCCAACGTGATCGCTCCCGGCGCCATCGAGACCGACTTCGGCGGCGGCGTGGTGCGCGACAACTCCGAGCTGAATGCGGCCATCGCCGGGCAGACTGCGTTGGGCCGGGTCGGCCTGCCGGATGACATCGGCAATGCCATCGCCATGCTGTTGTCGAGCGAGGCAGGATGGGTCAATGCGCAGCGCGTGGAAGTGTCCGGCGGCATGTTCCTCTAAGCCGAAAATCAGGCTCCGATTCAGCTCGAGTCGGGGCCTGTTTGCGAGGCCGATTCAAAGTCATTTTCATTATCCTTAGAATTGGCTGGAGCCCAGCAAGCATGCGGCTTTGCGCTAATGCGAATCGCTCCGTTCGGCCTTGTGAATTGCGACTTGACCAATGTCTTTTTACGGTCGAAGCTGCCGCATTGAACGAGCTATTTTCTGGGGAGCCATTGATGAAAGGCGCGAGTGAAGTCGTCGATTATCTGAAGGATTTGCTGCGTGGTGAGCTGGCCGCGCGCGACCAATATTTCCTGCATTCGCGGATGTATCAGGACTGGGGCTTCGAGAAGCTCTACGAGCGAATCAACCACGAGATGGAGGAAGAAACTCAGCACGCCGACGCCTTGCTGCAGCGCATCCTGTTCCTCGAAGGCTCGCCGAACATGACGGCGAAGAAGATCCACCCCGGCGCCACCGTGCCGGAGATGCTGAAGAGCGATCTCAAGCTGGAGTACGAAGTGCGTGCGGCCCTGGCCAAGGGCATCGAGCTGTGCGAGAAGCACGGCGACTACAAGAGCCGCGACATCCTGGTACTGCAGCTCAACGATACCGAAGAAGATCATGCCTACTGGCTGGAGCAGCAGCTCGGCCTGATCGAGCGCATCGGTCTGCAGAACTACCTGCAATCCCAAGCCTGAGCAGGTAGCTGCAAACAAAAAAGGGAGCCTGGTGCTCCCTTTTTTCATGCCCGTATTTTCTGCTGCGACGACTAAACAGAGCTGCCCTGTGTGGCTGATGCTCGGCAGTTTTCTGGCGCCGTCAGGTTAACTGCAAAAATATTTCAAATAGACTTGATTCTCAAATAGCTTCCTTACAGAATTTACGTAGCATCTGCTAATGATTCTCTAAAACATTATAATTCTCCGGAAGCATCACTATGACTCTTGCAATGTCCTCGCGTCGTCAAGGCGCTGTCGTGGGCGCACCTCTGGCTATCCGCCCCCTGGCGATGGCTGTGCACCTGCTCGCAGCCGGCATCGCCTTCGCGTCTCCCTTCGCCATGGCGGAGCAGACCGAAGCGGAGAAGGCCGTCACTCTGGACGCCGCCTCCATTGTCGACTCCGCCGAAGCTGAGGATGACTCGGTTACCGAGGGCACGCAGTCCTACACCACCCGTGCGGCCAACACCGCGACTCCGCTGAAGATGTCGCTGCGCGAAACCCCACAGTCGGTCACCGTGGTCACCCAGCAGCGCATGGAAGACCAAGACCTGCAGACCATCACCGATGTGGTCAACAACACCACCGGTATCTCGATGAACCGCTACGAGACCAGTCGCGGTCAGATCAACGCCCGTGGTTTCGAGCTCAATTCGCTGATGATTGATGGCGTCCCCACCATCTGGGAACAGCCGTGGAGCTCGGGTGAGATCTTCGGCAGCCTGGCCATGTACGACCGCGTCGAAGTGGTCCGTGGTGCCAACGGCCTGATGACCGGTGCCGGCGATCCCTCCGCGTCCCTCAACATGGTGCGTAAGCGTGCCAGCAGCCGCGAGCTGAAGGGGTCGGTAGAGGCCAGCGCAGGCACCTGGGATACCTACGGCACCTTGGGCGACGTATCCATGGCGCTGAACGAGGAGGGTACCGTACGTGCCCGCCTGGTCGGCGAGACCAACCAAGGCGACAGCTGGATCGACATGAACTCGAACGAGCGCCAGACCTACTACGGCACCATGGATATCGACCTGACGCCCGATACCACCCTGTGGTTCGGCCTGAGCCGCCAGGAGAACAAGACCGACTCGCCGATGTGGGGCGGGCTGCCAGTCTGGTATGCCGATGGCAGCCGCACCCACTGGAGCCGTTCCAAGACTACCTCCGCCGACTGGAGCAAGTGGGACAGCAGCTACGAGACCTACTTCGTCAACCTGGACCATACCTTCGCCAATGACTGGCAGGTCAACCTCAGCTACAACCGTGGCGAGCGCAAGGCCGATTCTTCCCTCCTGTACCTCTCCGGCAACCCGGGCAAGAACGGCTCCAGCGGCATGTCCTCGTTCCCGGCGACTTACAAGACCGAGACCACCCAGGACGACTATAGCCTCCGCTTGAGCGGTCCGTTCGCACTGTTGGGACGTGATCATGATCTGGCCTTCGGCTATATCCACAGTGATCAGGACTTCGACGCCGATCAGGTTCCGGCCTTGACCGGCATGGGCGGCATCCCGAACTTCGACGACTACAACGGCGACTTCCCCGAGCCGGTTTGGGGCGCACGCACCGACTATGGCTCTTCGGAGCTTGAGCAGCGTGGTGTCTATGCGGCGACCCGTTTGAACGTGACTGATGAGCTCAAGGTGATCCTGGGTGCACGCCAAACCGACTATGAGAAGAATGGTGAAGAGTCGGGCACCGAGAGCCGTCTGAAGGACCGTGAAGTCACTCCCTATGCCGGCGTGGTCTACGACCTGACCGAGAGCCTTTCGGCCTACGGCAGCTACACCAACATCTTCCTGCCCCAGGCCAGGCGCGATGCCAGCGGCCAGCAGCTCGACCCAATCATCGGCGACAGCTCGGAGCTGGGTCTGAAGGGCGAGTGGTTCGGTGGCAGGCTGAATGCTTCGGCCGCTGTTTTCCAGATCAAACAAAATGGTCTGGGTGTGGCGACCGGTGAGCGATTCCCCGAAACCTTCGAGAATATTTACGAAGCAGCCGATGTCGAGAGCAAAGGTTTCGAGCTTGAGGTATCGGGTGAACTGGTGCCCGGTTGGAATGTGTCTGCCGGCTACACTCAGTTCCGTGTCGAGGATGAGGATGGCCATGACGCCAATACTCTCTACCCGACCAAGCTGCTGCGTACCTTCACCACCTACCGTGTGCCTGGCATCTTCAATGACAAGCTGACCATCGGTGGCGGTGTGAACTGGCAGGACAGCATCTACACCTATGCCACCAACCCGGCCGGCAACGCCGAGAAGATCGAGCAGGACGCCTACGCTCTGGTCAACCTGATGGCGCGCTACGAGATCACCGAGAACCTCTCGGCTCAGCTGAACGCCAACAACGTGACCGATGAGAAGTACTTCGACATCTTCGATGCCTACGGCGCCCTGACCTACGGTGCTCCGCGCAGCCTCACCGCTTCCGCGAAGTACAGCTTCTAAGTCAACGCCTCGTGAGGCGGCAGGCCTGGCCTGTTGCCTCGCTCAGCACAACGCCGGCCCCTGTGGCCGGCGTTGTGCTTTCTGCCTTCAGCGTTTTGCAGTGCAGCCACTGTTGCAGTCGTGATTACCTGATTCCAGATCGCGCAGGATCGGGCAATCCGGTCGGTGGTCGCCCTGGCAGTGCTGCACCAGTTCACCCAGGGTGTCGCGCAGGGTGGTCAGTTCGGCGATCTTGCGGTTCAGCTCCTCGACATGGGCCAGGGCCAGCGCCTTGACGTCGGCACTGGCGCGCTCGCGGTCCTGCCACAGGGCCAGCAGCCTGCCCACTTCCTCCAGAGAGAAACCGAGGTCGCGCGAGCGCTTGATGAAGGCCAGCACGTGCAGGTCATTGCCCGAATAGGTGCGATAGCCGCTGTCGCTGCGCCCGGCTGGTTGCAGCAGGCCGATGGACTCGTAGTAGCGGATCATCTTGGCGCTGAGCCCGCTCTGCTTGGCGGCTTGCCCGATATTCATAGGTCCTCCGGTTTCCAGGTATTGAGCAGCAAGGCGTTGCTCACCACGCTGACGCTGGACAGGGCCATGGCGGCGCCGGCGAGCATGGGATTGAGCAGGCCGAAGGCGGCCAGAGGAATGCCTACCGCGTTGTAGACGAAGGCCCAGAACAGGTTCTGGCGGATCTTGCTCCAGGTGCGCCGGCTGATTTCCAGCGCCGCCGGCACCAGGCGCGGGTCGCCGCGCATCAGGGTGATGCCGGCCGCGTGCATGGCCACGTCGGTGCCGCCGCCCATGGCGATGCCGACATCGGACGCGGCCAGGGCCGGCGCGTCGTTGATGCCGTCGCCGACCATGGCCACGGTGGCGCCGCCATTCTTCAGTTCGGCGACATGGGCGGCCTTGTCCGCTGGCAGCACCTGGGCGTGGATGCGCTCGATGCCCAGCGCCTTGCCTACGGCTCCGGCGCTGCCGGCGTTGTCGCCGCTGATCAGGTGGCTCTCGATACTGCGCTCGCGCAGGGCGGAGATGGCCGCTGCTGCACCTTGCTTGAGGCTGTCGCCAAATGCCAACAGGCCGAGCGCGCGAGAGGGCTCACCACGTTCGATCAGCCAGGACAGGGTGCGACCCTCGGCCTCCCAGGCATGCGCCTGGGGCTGCAGGTCGCTGGCCAGGCCGAGTTCGTCGAACAGGCGCTGGTTGCCCAGGGCCAGGTCGCGGCCCTCGACGTTGCCCTGGATGCCACGCCCGGCCAGCGCCTGGCTGGCGTTTACCGACGGCAGGGCGAGACCACGCTCCAGAGCAACATCGAGTACGGCGCGCGCCAGCGGATGCTCGCTGCCCTGCTGCAGGGCGCCGGCTAGGCGCAGCAGTTCTGCCTCATCGATCTCTGCCGTGGCCAGATGGACGATGCGCGGCTGGCCGGAGGTGAGCGTGCCGGTCTTGTCGAAGGCGACCACCGAGACCTTGTGGGCCAACTCCAAGGCTTCGGCGTCCTTGATCAGGATGCCGTGCCGAGCTGCCACGCCGGTGCCGGCCATGATCGCCGCCGGGGTGGCCAGGCCGAGTGCGCAGGGGCAGGCGATCACCAGCACCGCCACCGCATTGATCAGCGCCTGCTCCGCGCCGGCACCGGCGAGCAACCAGCCGCCCAGGGTGACGAGGGCGATCAGCAGGACCACGGGCACGAACACAGCGCTGACCCGGTCCACCAGCTTCTGGATCGGTGCCTTGGCCGCCTGGGCGTCTTCCACCAGGCGAATGATGCGCGCCAGTACGGTCTCGCCGCCCAGCGCGGTGGTGAGCACCACGAGGCGTCCCTCGCCGTTGATGGCACCCCCGGTGACCTTGTCACCCGGCGCCTTAGCCACCGGTAGACTCTCGCCGCTGATCAGCGCCTCGTCGGCCTGGCTGTTGCCCTCCAGCACTTCTCCGTCGACTGGGAAGCGCTCGCCGGGCCGCACCACGACATGGTCATGCAGATGCAGCGCGGCGATCGCTACCTCCTCTTCGCGACCCTCGACCAGGCGGGTAGCGCGTTCCGGGCGCAGTGCTTCCAGGGCGCGGATGGCTGCGCTGGTCTGGCGTTTAGCGCGGCTCTCCAGATACTTGCCGAGCAGCACCAGGGCGATGACCACGCTCGAGGCTTCGAAGTACAGGTGCGGCGTGTGGTGTCCGGCAGTGGCCCACAGGTAGAGGCTCAGGCCATAGGCGGCGCTGGTGCCGAGGGCTACCAGCAGATCCATGTTGCCGGTGCCGGCGCGCAGAGCCTTCCAGGCGGCGCGGTAGAAACGGGCGCCGAGGATGAACTGCACTGGCGTGGCCAGCAGGAACTGCACCCAGGCCGGCGGCATCCAGTGCAGCCCGGCCCATTCGCCGAACATCGGCAACACCAGTGGCAGGGCCAGCAGCAGGGCGGCGATCACTGCCAGGCGCTCGCGGCGCAGGGAACTCTGTGGGTCTACTCGGGGCGCCTCCTGCAATAAGCGGGCGCCATAGCCGGCGCCTTCCACGGCGGCGATCAGGGTTGCCACCGCGGTGCCCTCCAGCAGCTCCACATGGGCGCGCTCGCTGGCCAGGTTGAGGCTCACCGAGCGGACCCCAGGCACCTTGCGCAGGGCCCGCTCGATGCGCCCGGCGCAGCTGGCGCAGGTCATTCCGTCGAGGGCCAGGTCGAGGCTGCTCAGTGCTACCTCATAGCCGGCCTGTTGCACGGCATCGATCAGCGCGCCCAGTTGCTCCGGGGCGGTCTCGACATGGGCGCGCTCGCTGGCCAGGTTGACGCTGGCCGCGCTGGTGCCGGGCACCTTGCTCAGTGCGCGCTCGACGCGGCCGGCGCAGCTGGCGCAGGTCATGCCGCGTATGGGGAGGTCGAAGGTCTGGATGCTGCTCATGGGGCGTCTCCATCGGATTCGCCCCTAGGATCAACCTTGACACTGGGTCAAGGTCAAGCGGCGGGATGTCGCAGCGCCGGAGCGGGCCTCAGTAGTTGAGCGGCGCCGGGATCAGCTGCAGGCCGAGGGAGTCCATGGCGATGCGGAACTTGGCCACCTCGCCGGCGGTGATACGCAGGGTCTGGCTGCGCAGCTGCTCGAAGCGCGGCTGGCAGTCATGCCCGCCAATCTGGCCGAGGCGCACCAGCACCTCGCCCGGCGGCAGGTTGAGGGTGATGGACTGGCCCTGGTACAGGCGCGCGGTCAGGTTGCCCTGCAGGTACAGGCCGATCTCGCAGGGCGTCGACACTTCCAGGCGCTCGCGCGACACCATCAACACGCCGTAGTCGATGGGCGTGGACAGAGTCATGGGTGCCATCGGCACGGCGGCGGGTTGCGGCGCCGGCGCGGCTGCGGGCATCTCTGTGGTGGGCGTGGAGGAGGGCTCGGGCACCGCCTCGTCGGCCAGGGCCGGCAGGCAGATCAGGGCGAGCAGGGCGACTAGCAGACGCATGGCGATCACCTCGGAGCTTTTCCTGCAGCTTGGGCCAGGCCAGCGCTGACGACAAGTTGCCAGGACTTGACCTTGCCACGATGGCAAGCTCGACACTGCAAGCAACACCACTCGAAGAAGGAGAGTTGCCATGCAAGTCCTGAAGGTTTCCGGCATGAGTTGCGGCCACTGCGTTCGCGCCATCACCAATGCCGTGCGGGCCGGTGATCCGGCGGCCGAGGTGCAGGTCGACCTCGGTGCTGGCGAGGTGCGTGTGGCCAGTCGCCTGAGCCTGGAGCAGCTGCTGGCTGCGATCCGCGAGGAGGGCTACGTCGCGGAAGCGGACTGAGCTACTGCGTCGGCGGGCACCAGGCTGGCGGGTTCCATTCGTGCAGCAGACCACGCAGCTGGGCGTCGATCAGGGCGGCGGTGTCGCGCTGCGGGTCGAACAGTTGCGGGTCGCGGGTCCAGTCGGTGAACAGGCCGATGATCAGTGCATGCACCGCGCGTGACGCCAGGCGCGGGGTGACTCCCGGCAGCAGGCGGGCCTGGCAGGCCGGGCGGGCAAACAGGTTCTGCACCAGTTCGATGAACTGGTTGATGAAGGCGTTGTGCCGTTCTTCCGCCTCGCGCAGCTCATCGGTGAACTCGCAGCGGTGCAGCAGGATGGTGAAGATGCGCCGGCGCTGCTCGTCCACCGCCAGGTTGTAGATCGCCTCGATGCACAGGTCGCGCAAGGCCAGGAGCGGGTCGACCTCGCCGCAGCCACACAGGCGCTCCGTCATCTGCTCTGGCGGCAGGCGCACCTGGCTGAGCATCTCGTGGAACAGGTGGGCCTTGTTCTGGAAATGCCAGTACACCGCGCCGCGCGTCACCCCCGCTGCGCGGGCGATCTGATCCAGGGTGCTATGCGCCACCCCTTTCTCGAGAAACAACTGTTCGGCTGCTGCCAGGATATCGGCGCGGGTCTGCTCGGCTTGTTCTTTGGTTCTGCGCATGGCGGGCTAGAGGAATCGGGCTAGGCTCTGTTCTGGGGAACTCAGTGTAACTACTTCTGTGCCGTAACTTCATGTTTACAGACGACGCTGTATGTAAGTGTCGTGGCACACCTTCCGGGCTTTGCCCATTTAAAGACGTCATGGAGACGACCATGCTTTCTCGCCCGCTCCCATTCGTACTGCATACGCTGGCCTTCGGCGTGCTGTTCAGTCCGTTGCTGCACGCCGCTGAGCCGGCCCAGCAGCAGATGCCGCCGCCCGAAGTGGTGGTCGAGCAGGCCACGGTCGGATCGTTGCCGCTGCAGTTCGAATACCCGGCGCGTACCGCTGGTTTCCGCGAGGTGCAGGTGCGGGCGCAGGTCAGCGGCATTCTGCAGGAGCGCACCTACCAGGAGGGCAGCCAGGTCAAGCAGGGCCAGGTGCTGTTCCGCATCGACCCGCGCCCTTACCAGGCCGCCTTGTCGCGCGCCAAGGGCACTCTGGCTCAGGAGCAGGCGCGCTACCGGCAGACCGAACGTGACCTCAAACGTATCCGCGAGCTGCAGAAGAAGGGCTTCGCCAGCGAGAGCGAACTGGACAACGCGGTCTCCAACTTCGAGCAGAGCAAGGCCAATATCGAGGCGGCCAAGGCCGAGGTGCAGTCCAAGCAGATCGACCTCGACTACACCACGGTGGAGGCGCCGATCTCCGGCATCACCAGCAAGGAGACGGTGTCCGAGGGCAGCCTGATGGTGGCCGGCGACCCCAATGCCAGCCTACTGACCCAGATCACCCAGCTCGACCCGATCTACGTCAACTTCGCCGCGCCTGACCGCGAGGTGTCCAACGTACGCAGCGGCCTGCAGAGCGGCAGCCTGGTGCGCGAGGGCGGCCAGCAGATGAGCGTGGACATCAAGTTCGGCGACGGCTCCAGCTACCCGCTGGAGGGCAAGGTGGACTTCACCGACAGCACCATCGACCGCAGCACCGGCACCGTCAGCGTCCGCGCCGTGGTGCCCAACCCGAATCATGCGCTGATGCCGGGGCAGTTCGTGCGCGTGGTGGTCAAGGGCATCAACAAGCCCAACGCGGTCACCGTGCCGGAGCGCGCGCTGTCCCAGGGGCCGAACGGCACCTTCGTCTACGTGGTGGACGAGCAGGGCATGGCGCGCATTCGCCCGATCGCCACCGGGCAGACCGCCGGTGGGCGCTGGGTGGTGGAGAGTGGCATCGCTGCTGGTGACAAGGTGATAGTCGAGGGCCTGCCCAAGGTTCACCCCAATGCCCCGGTCAAGGTGGTCGACGCCGCCCCTGCCAAGCAGTAAGGAGCAAGGCCCGTGATCTCCAAGTTCTTTATCGATCGCCCGATCTTCGCTGCCGTCATTTCCATTGTCATCATCCTCGCCGGCCTCGCGGCCATGCGTTCCTTGCCCGTCTCCCAGTACCCGGAGATCCTGCCGCCGCAGGTCTCGGTGACCGCTAGCTACCCCGGCGCCAGCTCGCAGGTCATCGCCGAGACAGTGGCCGCGCCACTGGAGCAGGAGATCAACGGCGTCGAGGGCATGATCTACCAGCTGTCCAACTCCGACAGTAACGGTGCGATGAGCCTGACCGTGTACTTCGAGGTTGGAACCGACCCCGACCAGGCGACCATCGACGTCAACAACCGGGTCCAGGCCGCGCTGGCCAAATTGCCCGAGGAAGTGCGCCGGCAGGGCGTGAAGGTGGAGAAGAAATCCTCCGACATCCTGCAGGTGGTGACCCTGTTCTCGCCGGACGATTCGCGCGATCCGATCTTCATCAGCAACTACGCGCTGATCAACGTGATAGACGAGCTCAAGCGCATCCACGGCGTCGGTGACGCCAGCCAGTTCGGCTCCAAGGACTACTCCATGCGCATCTGGCTGCGACCGGACAAGCTGGCGCAGTACGACATGACGCCCAGCGACGTGGTCAGCGCCATCCAGGAGCAGAACTCGCAGTTCGCCGCCGGCAATTTCGGCAAGGAGCCGCTGTCGTCGCCGCAGGACTTCACCTACACGGTGAGCACCAAGGGCCGCTTCACCACGCCGGAAGAGTTCGAGCAGGTGATCCTGCGTACCGACGCGACCGGCGCCAGCCTGCTGCTCAAGGACGTGGCGCGCATCGAACTGGGCGCCCAGGACTACTCGCTGGTCACCAGCCTCAACGGCAAGAAGAACGCCGCCTTCGGTATCTACCTGCAGCCCGGCGCCAACGCCCTGGATACCGCCGCGGCGGTGCGCAACACCATGGAGCGCTTGTCCAAGCGCTTCCCCGAGGGCATCGCCTACAAGATCCCCTACGACACCACCAAGTTCGTCGAGGTATCCATCGAGGAGGTGATCCATACCTTCATCGAGGCCCTGATCCTGGTGATGCTGGTGGTCTACATCTTCCTGCAGAACTGGCGCGCCACGCTGATCCCGGTGCTGGCCATCCCGGTGTCGCTGATCGGTACCTTCGCCGGCATGTACATGCTGGGCTTCTCGATCAACCTGCTGACCCTGTTCGGCATGGTGCTGGCCATCGGCATCGTGGTGGACGACGCCATCGTGGTGCTGGAGAACGTCGAGCGGGTGATGCGCACCGAGAAACTCAGCCCACGGGAGGCGGCGATCAAGGCCATGGAGGAGGTGACGGGGCCGATCGTCGCCATCGTCCTGGTGCTGTGCGCCGTGTTCATCCCGGTCGGCTTCCTTGGCGGCCTGGCGGGGCAGATGTACAAGCAGTTCGCGATCACCATCGCGGTGTCTGTGGTGATCTCCGGCATCGTCGCGCTGACCCTGTCGCCGGCGCTCTGCGCGCTGATTCTCAAACCCGAGCACAAGGAGCCGGCGGCGCCATTCCGCTGGTTCAACAACGCCTTCGAGCGTTTCACCAACGGCTACACCGCCGGCGTGCGCTTCTTCCTCAAACGCTCGCTGATCGGCGTGGCGCTGTTCGGCGGCATGATCGCCATCATGGTCGTGCTGTTCGGCCGGGTACCGGGCTCACTGGTGCCGGACGAGGACCAGGGCTATGTGATCAACGCCTACTTCCTGCCACCGGCAGCATCGCTGAGCCGTACCGACAAGGTCACCAGCGCGGTCACCGAGGAGCTGATGAAGCATCCGGCGGTGGAAGACGTGGTGACCTTCGCCGGCTTCGACGTGCTGACCTTCGGTACCCGCAGCAACGCCGGGGTGTCGTTCATCCCGCTGAAGGACTGGAAGGAGCGCACCACCGAGGAACTCGACGCGCGCAACCTGCCACCGCAGTTCATGGGCATGGGCGCCAAGCAGAAGGACGCGGTGGTGATGACCTTCAACCCGCCGCCGATCAGCGGCATGAGTACCACCGGCGGGTTCGAGGCCTATATCCAGGACCGCAGTGGCGGCTCAATCGAGGACCTCAGCGCGGTAGTGCAGAAGTTCGTCGCTGCCGCCTCCAAACGCCCGGAACTGGCTGGAGTCAACAGCACCTTCCACGCCGACGTGCCGCAGTACTTCATCGATCTCGACCGGACCAAGGCACGCGCCTTGGGAGTGGCGATCAATGACGTGTTCACCGCCATGCAGGCGACCTTCGGCAGCTACTACGTCAACGACTTCAACCTGTTCGGTCGTACCTGGCAGGTCAGCCTGCAGTCGGAGGCGAACTTCCGGCGCAGCCCGGAGGACCTGACCCAGGTCTACGTGCGTTCCAGCAGTGGCGACCTGATCCCGCTGGCGTCGCTGGTGCGGGTGCAGCGCATCCTCGGCCCGGATTCCTATGCGCGCTTCAACGTCTATCCGGCGGCCAAGCTGCTCGGTGGCCCGGCGCCGGGCTACAGCTCCGGCCAGGCGCTGGAGGCCATGCAGGAGGTGGCCGACGAGGTGCTCGGCGAGCAGTACAACCTGGCCTGGATCGGTTCGGCCTTCCAGGAAGTGGCGACCCAGGGTTCGGGCAGCACCGCGTTCCTCTTCGGCCTGATCCTGGTGTTCCTGATCCTGGCCGCGCAGTACGAGCGCTGGACGCTGCCGATGGCGGTGGTCACGGCGGTGCCCTTCGCCGTGTTCGGCGCGATCCTGGCGATCTGGATGCGCGGGCTGGCCAACGACGTGTACTTCCAGGTCGGCCTGGTCACGCTTATCGGCCTGGCGGCGAAGAACGCCATCCTGATCATCGAGTTCGCCGTGATGTGCCGCGAGGAACAGAAGATGGGTATCTTCGAAGCGGCGATGGAGGCGGCCAAGCTGCGCTTCCGGCCGATCGTGATGACCTCGCTGGCCTTCATCCTCGGTTGTGTACCATTGGCCATCAGCAGTGGCGCCGGCTCGGCCAGCCGCCACTCGATCGGTACCGGGGTGATCGGTGGCATGCTCGCCGCCACCCTGCTGGCGACCTTCATGATCCCCATGTTCTACCTGCTGGTAGAATCGCTGGCCGACAAACTGGACAACCGCAAGGCCAAGCACGATACGGCCGAGCAGCACTGACTGCGGTGCGCGGGAGTAATATCTCCCGCCTGCAGACATTCAGGGCGCCCATGGGCGCCCTTGGTTTTTCCGGGGGTGACCCCGCAGTGGATAACACATGAATTTTCGCATCCTGCTCATCCTCGGCACCCTGAGCGCCTTCGGCCCCATGGCCATCGACTTCTACCTGCCGAGCTTCCCGGCGCTGGCGCAGTATTTCGCCACCGACGTCGAGCACATCCAGATGTCGCTGGCCTCCTACTTCGCCGGTGTCGCCTTCGGTCAGTTGCTGTACGGTCCGCTGGCCGACCGCTATGGCCGACGCGTGCCGCTGCTGATCGGCGTGGTGCTGTTCACCCTGGCCTCGCTGGCCTGTGCGCTGGCGCCGAGCCTGGAATGGCTGATCGGTGCGCGCTTCGTCCAGGCACTGGGCGGCAGCGCCGGCATGGTCATCTCGCGCGCAGTGGTGCGCGACCTGTGCGACCCGCTGACCTCGGCCAAGGTGTTTTCCAAGCTGATGCTGGTGATGGGCGTGGCGCCGATCCTCGCCCCGCTGGGCGGCGGGATTCTGCTGCAGCTGTTCGGCTGGCAGTCGATCTTCTTCGGCTTGATGCTGTTCAGTGCCCTGTGCCTCATCGCGGTCCTGCTGTGGCTGCCGGAGACCCGGCCAGCCGAGTTCGCACCGCAGCCATTGAATGGCGCGCTGGGACGCTACATGACGCTATTGGGTGATCGCCTGCTGGTCGGCTTCGGGCTTACCGGCGGTGTGGCCATGGCGGGCATGTTCGCCTACATCTCCGGCTCGCCCTTCATCTTCATCGAGTTGTACGGCGTGCCGGCCGAGCACTATGGCTGGCTGTTCGGCGCCAATGCCGCCGGCTTCATCCTCACCGCCCAGTTCAATGGCTGGCTGCTGCGCCACCACGGTCCGGGTTACTGGCTCAAGCGCACGGTGTGGGTGTATGGCGCCTCGACCCTGGCGCTGCTGGCGGTGGCCATGGCTCAACCGGAGCAGCTGTGGCCGCTGCTGATTCCGCTGTTCCTCAGCACTGCCAGCCTGTCGTGCGTGCTGCCCAACGCCACCGCCTGTGCCATGGCCGGGCAGGGCGCCCTCGCGGGCAGTGCCTCGGCGCTGATGGGCTCACTGCAGTTCTGCGTGGCGGCGGCGACCTCGTCGCTGGTCGGTATGCTGCATGACGGCACCGCACGGCCGATGGCCGCGGTGATCGCCCTGTGCGGCGTGATCACCGTGATCCTGGCCCTGGCCAGTACCCGTCATGCCCGGGCGCGCAACCTGGAGTTCTGACTCGGCTCAGCTGGCGCTGCGTACCGGGCTGGCGCCGCGCCACGGCAGTGGGTGAGGTGCCTGCAGGCGCGCGCGCAGCACGTTGACGAAGCTGCGCGCCTCGGCCTCGCTGCGGAAGCTGACTCCGTGCTGGTCCAGGCATACCTGCCAGAGCGCGCCGCCGGTGGCGCTCTTCACCTGTTGGATGCTGATGTTCATCGCGATCCTCCTGAAAAGGGTGAAGCTGCAGTGTAGTCCTGCACCTGCGGCCTTCCATGACCTGGGTCAACCGACCGACTGCTGGTCGTTGTGCAGCCAGTGGGCCAGTTGCACGGCGCTCAGCGGGCGGCTGAACAGGTAGCCCTGGCATTGCTCGCAGCCCAGCTGGCGCAAGGCCTGCAGCTGCTCCAGGGTCTCCACGCCCTCGGCCAGGACGCAGAGCTTGAGGTTGCGCGCCAGGCCGATGATGGTGGCGACGATTTCCAGGTTGGCCTGGTCCTCCGGCACGCCGCGCATGAAGCTCTGGTCGATCTTCAGCTTGTCCAGCGGGAAGCGCCGCAGGTAGGCCAGCGACGAGTAGCCGGTACCGAAGTCGTCGATGGCCAGCTTCAGCCCCAGCTCCTTGAGGGCGGCCAGGGTGGCCTGGGCCTGCTCGACATTCTCGATCAGCGCGCCCTCGGTGATCTCCAGCTCCAGGTGTTCGGCCGGTAGGCCGCTGTCGTGCAGGGCCTCGCGCACTTGCTGGATCAGGTCGGCCTGGCGGAACTGGCGCGGTGACAGGTTCACCGCCAGGGTGTGCAGGTCCATGCCCTGCTGGCGCCAGAACTGCATCTGCCGGCACGCCTCGCGCAGCACCCAGTTGCCGATGGGCACGATCAGCCCGGTTTCCTCGGCCAGGGGGATGAACTGCGCCGGCGAGATCATCCCGTCGGTGCTGTTCCAGCGCAGCAGGGCCTCCACGCCAATCGCATGGCCGTCGCTGCCGCGCAGCAGCGGCTGGTAGTGGAGGATGAATTCGTTGCGCTTGAGCGCCTGGCGCAGCTGGCCTTCTAGGGTCAGGCGGGTGTGCGCCTGGTGGGTCAGGCCCTGGGTGTAGAAGCGGAAGGTGTTGCGGCCCTCCTGCTTGGCCTGGTGCAGGGCGCTGTCGGCATTGCGCAGCAGGTCGTCGCTGCTCTGCCCGTCGTCCGGGTACAGGCTGATGCCGATGCTGGCGCCCAGGTAGGCCTCGCGGCCGCTGCCCAGCGGCAGGGGGCGTTCCAGCAGCTCGATCAGGGTACGGGCGATGCTGGCGGCCTCCTCGGGGCGCAGCAGGTTTTCCAGCACCACGAGGAACTCGTCACTGCTCAACCGCGCCAGGGTGTCCTCGTTGCGCAGGCGTTGCTGCAGGCGCCGCGCCACGGCCACCAGCAGTTCGTCGCCGACCTTGTGGCCGAGGCTTTCGTTGATGGTCTTGAAGTTGTCCAGGTCGAAATACAGCACGGCCACCCGCTCCTTGTGGCGCTGCGCGTGTTCCAGTGCGTGGCTCAGGCGCTCCATGGCGTAGAGGCGGTTGGGCAGGTCGGTGAGCGGGTCGAAGTGCGCCAGGTGGGCCAGGCGCTCCTGGCTGTCGCGATACTGGCTGAGGTCGGTGAAGGTCAGCACGTACTGCGGCTGCTGCGGGTCGCAGTCGCGCACCCGGCTGACGGTGAGCCAGAAGGGGAAGCGCGAGCCATCGCGGCGGCGGCTGTTCATCTCGCCCTGCCAGTTGCCGCTGTGCTGCACCTTGCGCCACAGGCTGCGATAGCGCGAGCGGTCCAGGCTGTTGTCGGGCAGCAGCGGCAGGCGCCGGCCGATGGCATCTTCGGGGCTGAGCCCGGTGATGCTGGTGAAGGCCGGGTTGCTGGTGAGGATGCGTCGCCGCGCATCGACGATCACCACTGCCTCCTGGGTGCTCTCGAACACCGTGGCGGCCTGCTGCAGGGCGCGCTCCTGCTGCTTGCGCACGCCGATGTCCTCGACCACCGAGATGAAGTAGTGCGGCTCGCCATTGGTATGCCGCACCAGGGTGGCGCTGAGGTTGGCCCAGAGCACGCTGCCGTCGCGGTGCAGGTAGCGTTTCTCCATGGTCAGCCGCGGGATCTCGCCGGCCAGCAGCTGGTGGGTCAGGCCCAGGTCCTTGTCCAGGTCGTCGGGGTGGGTGATGTCCTGGAAGGTCAGCTCCAGCAGCTGCTCGCGGCTGTAGCCGAGCATCTGGCACAGGCGCTGGTTGACCCGCAGCCAGCGGCCATCGGGTGCCAGGTGGGCGATGCCGACGGCGGCCTGCTCGAAGGTGGAGCGGAAGCGCAGCTCGCTCTGCAGACGCTCGGCGTCGCGCTGTTGCTGGCGCAGGGCCAGGCCGGCCAGGCGGGTGAATTCGGTGACCAGCTCGATATCCTCGCGGCTCGGCCGTGCTGGGCGCCGGTAGTAGATGCCGAAGACGCCGAGCACCTGGTTCTGGTCGTTCTTGAACGGCAGCGACCAGCAGGCGCGCAGCCCGGCCTGCTGCGCGGCCTCGCGGAAGTTGATCCAGTTGGGGTGGCTGCGGATGTCCTCGACTATGGTCAGCTCGCCGCTGGCCGCAGCATTGCCGCAGCTGCCCTGGTTGATCCCGGCGGCCATGCCTTCCACCACGCTGGTATAGCCGCTCGGCAGGCTGGGCGCGGCCATGACCCGCAGCAGGCCGTTGTTCAGGCTGAGGATGGACACCAGCATCTCCGGGCTGATGCGCTCCAGGCGCCGGGCCATGTCGGTCAGGCTGTCCTCCAGCGGGGTCTGCGCCAGCATGCGGTCGAGCACCTCGTTGCGCGCCTCCTGCACGGCCTGGCTGTGGCGCCGCTCGTGGATGTCGTCGAGGCTGCCGCGCAGGCCCAGGCCGTGCTGCGCGCCGGCAGCCAGGCGCAGCGATACCCAGTGCGCGCGGCCGTTGGCGTCACGCAGGCGCAGCTCGCCGAGCCAACTGCTCTGCTGGCGCGCCAGGATGGCGGCGATGTACTGGCCGACCTCCTCGCGCTGGTCGTCTTCGATGAAGTCGAGCAGCGGGTGGCCGATGCTCTGCTGGATGCTGTAGCCGGTGACGGTCTGCCAGGCCGGGTTGACGAAGGTCAGGCGGCCAACGCCGTCGGTGAGGAAGATCGCCTCGTGCAGCTGCTCCACCAGCTCGCGGTAGCGGCTCTCGCTGGCCTCCAGTTGCTGGTGCGCCGCCATCTGCCGGCCGAGGTCGATATCGACGCAGTACATCTCCAGCTGGTTACGCGCATTGCGCAGTATCAGGTGGCTGGAATACACGTGCACTTCATTGCCGTCGCGATGGCGCAGGGTCAGTTCGGCGGCGGGAATGGCCGGGCCGCCGATCATCCAGGCGCTGACGCCGCTGACCACCTTGGCGCGCATCGGTGCCGGGATGATCAGCTCCTCCAGGCGCCGCCCCAGGGCTTCGGCCAGGGTGTAGCCGTACAGCTGGGTGCTGGCCTGGTTCCAGAAGATCACCCGGCGCTCGCTGTCGTAGCCCTGCACGGCGATGTGCGGGGTCTGTTCGAACAGCTGGCGGAAGCGCTGCTCGCTTTCGCGCAGGGCCTGTTCGTCGCGTTTCTGCCCGCTGACGTTCTGCACGCTGCCGAGCAGGCTGCCGTCTTCGGCGCGGCTGCCGCGCAGCATCAGCCACAGCGGCGGTTCGCTGGCCGGGCGGTTCAGGCGCACGTTGATCAGCAGTGGCGCGCCTTCGCGGCTGAGCATGTCGAGGGCGCGCTGGGCGGCGTTGCGATCGCTGGGGTAGAGCCAGCCGAGCAGGTCGTCGAGGCCAGCCTCGGTTTCCGTGGCCGGGCGCTCGAATAGTTGCAGGGCCTCGGCGGAGCAGCGCAGGCGGCCGTCGTATTGCCACAGGCCGAGCCCAGCATCGTGTTGCGCCTGGCCCAGCTTAAGGGCCACCTCCTGCAGTTCCTGCTGCAGCTTCTGGCTGGCGCGGTGCTGGTTCCGGCCGAGGAAGAAAATCAGCAGGCCGCCGAGCACGGCGAGCAGCAGTGCGCTGAAGGTCTGCAGCCAGACGAGGGTGGTGGGGGCGAGGTCCAGCATGCGCAGCAGCAGGTCGCCGCCGAGCGTCCAGGCGATGCCGAACAGGAGATAGGCGGCAGCCACGAGCAGCGGCCGATTGAACATGGGTTGCATCCTGAACCCTCAGCAATCCGGAGGATCTTCCCGGACCACTGCCAGCCGGCCGGGTCTCCTTGAGTCTAGCCGTTGCCCTTGAGCCTGCCGGCCGCCCGTCCGGTTGTACCGCGTGGGGCTATGGGCTCAGACCGAGGCGGCGCAGCCGATTGGGGGAGTGTTCCAGTGCAGTAAGAGGAGGAGGGATATCGCGGCCGTATCTGTGGTGTCCGGGGCGGCCCTGGCAGGCCGCGTTGCACGGCCTGCCAGGGCATTGGCGAGAATGCCCGGGATTTCCTCAGAAGCCTTCCAGCACGATCTTGCCGCGCGACTTGCCGCTCTCTAGCAGCGCATGGGCGCGCTTCAGGTTGGCCGCGTCGATGCGGCCGAAATGCTCGCCCAAGGTGGTCTTCAGCACGCCGTCGTCGATCAGTTGG
The DNA here is from genome assembly GCF_028649395.1 of Pseudomonas sp. Gutcm_11s. Taxonomy (GTDB): domain Bacteria; phylum Pseudomonadota; class Gammaproteobacteria; order Pseudomonadales; family Pseudomonadaceae; genus Aquipseudomonas. Next base: position 144,639 of record NZ_JAQSUW010000009.1, read on the forward strand.
CTGACCCGGTTGAGCAGGCGGTGCTGTTCGATCATGTCGTCGGTCTGGAACAGCGAGCGGGTGTACATGAACTCCCAGTGCAGCGACAGGCTCTTGCGCTTGAGCTTGGCCACGTCGAGCTGCGCCGGGTCGTCGATCAGTGCCAGCTTGCCCTGCGGCGCGAGCACGTCCACCAACTGGTCCAGGTGCTGGTCGGTGTGGGTCAGGCTGGCCACCATGCTGACCTGCTCGATGCCCAGCGCCTCGAGCTGCGGGCGCAGCGGCTGGCTGTGGTCGATCACGTGGTGGGCGCCCAGTTCACGCACCCAGTCCTGGGTCTCGGTGCGTGAGGCGGTGCCGATCACGGTCAGGCCGGTGAGCTGGCGGGCCAGCTGTACCAGGATCGAGCCGACACCGCCGGCGGCGCCGACCACCAGCAGGCTGTCACGGCTGTCGCCCTTGCCTTCACGCACGCCGAGGCGCTCGAACAGCAGCTCCCAGGCGGTGATGGCGGTGAGCGGCAGGGCGGCGGCGCGGGCGAAGTCCAGCGAGCCGGGCATGCGCCCGACGATGCGCTCGTCCACCACGTGCAGTTCGCTGTTGGCGCCGGCACGGTCGATGGCGCCGGCGTAGAACACCTTGTCACCGGGGCGGAACTGCTTGACCTCGTCACCCACGGCCACCACCACGCCGGCCACGTCCCAGCCCAGGACCTTGGCCTGGCCAGCCTCGGGCGACACGCGCTGGCGAATCTTGGTGTCCACCGGGTTGACCGAGATGGCCTTGACCTCCACCAGCAGGTCGCGCGGGCCGGGCGTTGGCGCCGGCAGCTCGACGTCGAGCAGCGACTCGGCGTGATCGAGGGGCAGGGACTGGTAGTAGGCGATGGCTTTCATGCGGCAACTCCTGGGCAGGTCGCAATGGCGAAGTCGGATGTTCCAGCTTAGTCGGCGAGCCGGGCTGGCGTTGACGGCATGTTCGTTTAATCGCCTGGCGAGAAAAAGCAGCCTGTCATAGAGTCTCTTTCAATTCTGGTTTGAAAATGGAGCCGCCATGCTGCGCCTCGATGACATCGCCCTGTTCGCCCGCACCGCCGAGCTGGGCAGCCTGTCGGCCGCGGCCCGCGAGCTGGACTGTTCGCCGGCGGTGGCCAGTGCCGCGCTCAAGCGCCTGGAGGCGCAGCTGCAGGTGCGCCTGCTGCTGCGCTCCACGCGCAGCCTGCGCCTGACTGCGGAAGGCGAGCAGTATCTGGTGCACGCCCGCGCCGCCCTGGCCAGCCTGGAGAGCGGCCGCCAGCAACTGGCCGGCAACCGCGACGAGATCAGCGGCGTGCTGCAGATTGCCGCGCCCTCGGACTTCGGCCGCAACGCGCTGATGCCCTGGCTCGACCAGTTCCAGGCCGAGCGCCCACAGCTGTCGCTGCGCCTGCTGCTCAGCGACCGGGTCACCGATCTGTTCCGCCAGCCGGTGGATATCGCCCTGCGCTACGGCGAGCCGGAGGACTCCAGCCTGGTAGCCCTGCCGGTGGCCGCCGACAACCGCCGGGTGGTGTGCGGCTCGCCGGACTACTTCGCCCGCCACGGGCGGCCACGGCAGCCGGAGGAGCTGCGCCGGCACAACTGCCTGCTGTACATGCTCGGTGGTCGTGTGCACGAGCGCTGGAGCTTCGCCGACGGGCGCCGCGAGCAGGCACTGACGGTGAGCGGCAACCGCGTCAGTGACGATGCCGACGTGGTGCGGCGCTGGGCGGTGGCGGGGCAGGGGCTGGTGTACAAGTCCTGGCTCGACGTGGCTGGCGACGTGCAGGTGGGGCGCCTGGAAGTGGCGCTGCAGGACTGGCGCGGGGAGGCGACGCCGCTGAACCTGATCTGCGCCCACCGTGACCAGCTCAGCGGGCCGGTGCGCCTGCTGCGCGAGTTCCTCCAGCAGCGCTGTGCCGAGTTGCTGGCGAGGGCACCCTGGCAGGCCAGCGTCTAAGCTGAGCAGCGCCGGCCCTGCCGGCGCCCACCACCACAGGAAGGAACAGTCCCATGCGCAAACTGCTACTGCTCTCCCTCGTCCTGGCCAGCCCGCTGGCCGTCGCCGGCCCGCAGTGCACCACCACCGACAAGGCCCAATGGCAGGACCAGGCCAAGTTTCAGGAAGACCTCAAGGCCCAGGGCTACGAGATCAAGAAGTTCAAGGTCACCTCGGGCAACTGCTACGAGATCTACGGCTGGAACAAGGACAAGCAGAAGGTCGAGATCTACTTCGACCCGGTCTCCGGCAACGCGGTGAAGACCGAGATCGAGGACTGAGGCGATGAGCCGCGAGACCGTGCCGCTGTGGGACCCGCTGGTGCGCCTGTGCCACTGGTCCCTGGTACTGGCCTTCGTCGCTAACTACTGGTTCACCGAGGAGGGGGACGACTGGCACCGTTGGCTCGGCTACTACGCGGTGGGCTGGCTGGTGGTGCGCCTGATCTGGGGCTTCACCGGCCCGACGGCGGCGCGCTGGGCGGACTTCTGGCCGACCCCCGCGCGCCTGCGCGAGCACTGCACGGCGCTGCTGCAGCGGCGCGACTATCACCGCCTCGGCCATTCGCCGATCGGCGGCCTGGTGATGGTGTTGATGCTGCTGATGATGCTCGGCCTGGGCGTGACCGGCTTCCTGATGGAGGAGGTGGATTACTTCTGGGGCGAGGACCTGCCGCTGCAGATCCACGACTGCTTCGCCAACGCCCTGCTGGCGCTGGCCTGCGTACATGTCACGGCGGCGCTGGTGGAGAGCCTGCGCCTGCGCGAGAACCTGCCGCTGTCGATGATCACCGGCCGGCGCCGGCGACCCTGACTCAGGCCGGCAGCTTGATGCCGCAGCCCTTGAGGATGATGCGCACCAGATTGTCGGTGGCCTCTTCGTAGTCGGCCTTCTTCAGGCTGCTCTTGCCGGAGTACAGGGCGATCTGGCTGGCAAAGTCGGCGTAGTGCTGGGTGCTGCCCCACAGCATGAAGATCAGGTGCGCCGGGTCGACCGGGTCCATCTTGCCCGCATCGATCCAGCCCTGGATCACCGCAGTGCGGCCGTGGAACCAGTCGCGCGAGCCCTGGCTGTAGTGGGCTGCCAGTTGCTGGCCGCCACTGATCACCTCCATGGCGAAGATGCGCGAGGCCAGCGGCTGGGTGCGCGAGAACTCGATCTTGGAGCGGATGTAGCGGCTCAGCGCCTCGGCCGGGTCGTCATTGACCGTCATGCCGTCGAGGGCCTTTTCCCACTGGCAGAGGATGTTCTGCAGTACCGCGATGTACAGGCCCTGCTTGCTGCTGAAGTAGTAGTGCAGGTTGGCCTTGGGCAGCCCCACCGCCTGGGCGATGCTGTTCATGCTGGTGCCTTTGTAGCCGTGCCGGGCGAACTCCACCTCGGCGGCGGCGATGATGGCTTTTTCGTTCTTCTGGCGGATGCGACCGGCAGGTTTGGCGGCACTGGGAGCAGGGGTGGGGGCAGCAGGCATCGAGGCAGGTCCGTACAGATGATCGGCTTGTCTGCGCACTGATAACTCAGCGCGGAAGACTAGACAAGCCTCTCGCGTCAAAAACGTGTTCAGCTCCCAGTGAGACCTGACCGAACGGACGGAATACGGCCAAAAACGTCAGAAAACCGTCTTTGACTCTCGAGTCATGCTCGCTAGGAAAATGGCGGATCGCCTAGTGGTACGCGCGTTCCGCTTAGTTCGCATGGTCGGTCGAGGCATGGATGCGCAGCCCTTGTTTCCCGCGCGTCAGGTTGTACGACTCGCGCCAGCGGCTGAGGACCTGCCCCGCATCCCCGAGCAGTTCCCAGGTGACGCTGGCCAGCAGGCTGCCGGTGCCCAGCGGCACGAATTCCAGCTCATCGAAGCGGCAGCTGCTGCAGCCCTGCGCGGCGTAGCCGTCGAGCACCTGCTGGAAGTACGCCGCGATCTCCTGCGGCGTGGCGAATACCTGCGCCTCGTCACTGGCGTTCAGCGCCAGATAGGGCGCCGCATAGCGCTGGGCGACTCGTTGGCCATCGAAGCTGGCGAAGGCGGCAACGAAGTCGCTGAAGAAGGCCTGCAGCTCGTGCTCTGGCGTCATCGACGGTTCAGCTGGTCTTGGCCAGCGCCTCCAGGAAGGTTTCCAGCACCAGCTGCGGGCGGCGGCCCTTGCGCGTCACCGAGGCCAGGGTCAGGTCGTAGAAGCGCGAGTTCGGCTTGAGCACGCGCAGGCGGCCCTGCTGCACCCACTGCTGGGCATAGTGGTCGGCCAGGTAGCCGATGTAGCGCCCGGTGAGGATGAGGAAGGCCATGCCCTCGCGGTCCGACGCGCTGGCCGTGCAGTTGAGCACCTGGTACTGGCTCTGCACTTCCGGCGGCAGGCGGAAGGTCGGGGCGATGGCGTCCTGGGCGTTCAGGCGGCTGTCGGACAGCTGGTTGTCGTCCACATAGAAGAGGGGATGGCCCACTGCGCAGTACAGCTGCGAGCGCTCGCCATACAGCGGCTGGTACTCCAGGCCGGACAGGGCATGGCTCTGCGGCACCACGCCGACGTGCAGGCTGCCGTCGAGCACGCCCTGTTCCACTTCCGAGGGTGGCGTCATGCGGATCTGGATGCGCACCTCCGGGCCCTGTTCCTTCAGCCGTGCCAGCGCATGGGTGATGCGCATGTGCGGCACGGTCACCAGATTGTCGGTCAGGCCGATGTGCAGCTCGCCGCGCAGCTCGCGGTGCAGGCCGTTGACCCCGTTGCGGAAGCTCTCCAGCGCGCCGAACAGCTGCAGCGAGGACTGGTACACCTCGCGCCCCTCGTCGGTCAGGGCGAAGCCGGCGCGGCCGCGTTGGCACAGGCGCAGGCCCAGGCGCTGCTCCAGATCGCTCATCTGCTGGCTGATGGCCGAGCGGCCGATGCCCAGCACGCTCTCGGCGGCGGAGAAGCCGCCACACTCGACCACGCTGCGGAACAGGCGCAGCAGGCGGATTTCAAAGTCACTGACCTGGGCCAGCGGATCGGGACGGCGGCTACTCATTGTTTAGTTAGCACTTAACTTAAAGTGAGAAGAATTGGATTTTCGTGACTTTATGCCCGTGGCACCTTGCGATGCAACAAGACCACAGTGCCGCTCTGGAGAGCCACGATGAACATGCCGCAGTCTGCCACCCCGTCCCTGGCCAGCCAGCTCAAGCTGGACGCCCACTGGATGCCCTTCTCCGCCAACCGCAACTTCAAGCGCGACCCGCGCCTGATCGTCGCCGCCGAAGGCAACATCCTCATCGACGACCAGGGCCGCCGCGTGTTCGACAGCCTCTCCGGCCTGTGGACCTGTGGCGCCGGCCACAGCCGTAAGGAAATCCAGGAAGCCGTGGCCAAGCAGCTCGGTACCCTCGACTACTCGCCGGGCTTCCAGTACGGCCACGCGCTGTCGTTCAAGCTGGCCGAGAAGATCGCCGACCTGCTGCCGGGCGAGCTTAACCACGTGTTCTTCACCGGTTCCGGCTCCGAGTGCGCCGACACTGCGGTGAAATTGGCCAAGGCCTACTGGCGCCTGAAGGGCCAACCGGCCAAGACCAAATTCATCGGCCGCGCCCGTGGCTACCACGGCGTCAACATCGCCGGCACCGCGCTGGGCGGCATCGGTGGCAACCGCAAGATGTACGGCCAACTGATGGACGCCGACCACCTGCCGCACACCCTGCAGCCGGGCATGGCCTTCACCAAGGGCATGGCCGAGACCGGCGGCGTGGAGCTGGCCAACGAGCTGCTCAAGCTGATCGAGCTGCACGACGCTTCCAACATCGCCGCCGTCATCGTCGAGCCGCTGTCCGGTTCCGCTGGCGCGCTGATTCCGCCCAAGGGCTACCTGGAGCGCCTGCGCGAGATCTGCACCCAGCACAACATCCTGCTGATCTTCGACGAAGTGATCACCGGCTTCGGCCGCATGGGCAAGTGGAGCGGCGCGGAATACTTCGGCGTCACCCCGGACATCCTCAACGCCGCCAAGCAGATCACCAACGGTGCCATCCCGCTGGGCGCGGTGGTGGCCTCCAAGGAGATCTACGACACCTTCATGCACCAGGCCATCCCTGAGCACATGATCGAGTTCACCCACGGTTACACCTACTCGGCCCACCCGGTCGCCTGCGCCGCAGGCCTGGCTACCCTGGAGCTGCTGGAAAAGGACAACCTGATCCAGCAATCCGCCGACCTGGCGCCGCACTTCGAGAACGTCCTGCACGGCCTCAAGGGCAGCAAGCACGTCATCGACATCCGCAACTGCGGCCTGGTCGGTGCCCTGCAACTGGCCCCGCGTGACGGCGACCCGACCATCCGCCCGTTCGAGGCCGGCATGGCTCTGTGGAAAGCTGGCTTCTACGTGCGCTTCGGTGGCGACACTCTGCAGTTCGGGCCGACCTTCAACACCAAGCCGGAGGAGCTGGACCGCCTGTTCAACGCCGTCGGCGACGTGCTGAACAAGCTCGACTGATGAGCCGACCCAAGGCGGTGCCCACCGTGCAGGTGGAAAACGAGCGGGTCATCGTCACCGAGTGGCGCTTCGCCCCCGGTGCCGAGACCGGCGCCCACCGCCACGGCTATGACTACGTGGTGACGCCGATGACCGACGGTGTACTGCTGCTGGAAACCCCGGAGGGCGAGCGTCACGCGCCCCTGGTGGCCGGCCGCTCGTACTTCCGCCAGGCCGGCGTCGAACACAACGTGGTCAACGCCAGCGACCACGAAGTGGTCTTCGTCGAAACCGAAATCAAATGATTCGCGGCGGCTGCGCCCAGCGCGGCCGCCCCACAGAACACCAATGAGGGAACACCCATGAGTACCGTCGCCCACTTCATCAATGGCGAAATCGTGCTGCGCAACGGCCGCACCGCCCAGGTCTTCAACCCGTCCATCGGCGAGCCGGTGCGTCAGGTCGAACTGGCCGATCGCGCCACCATCCAGTCCGCCATCGACGCCGCCAAGGCTGCCTTCCCGGCCTGGCGCAACACCCCGCCGGCCAAGCGCGCCCAGGTCATGTTCCGCTTCAAGCAACTGCTGGAGCAGAACAAAGACAAGATCGCCGCGCTGATCAGCGAAGAGCACGGCAAGACCATCGAAGACGCCATCGGCGAGTTGCAGCGCGGCATCGAGAACGTCGAATACGCCTGCGGCGCCCCCGAGCTGCTGAAGGGCGAGTACAACCGCAACGTCGGCCCGAACATCGACAGCTGGAGCGACTTCCAGCCGCTGGGCGTGGTTGCCGGTATCACCCCGTTCAACTTCCCGGCCATGGTGCCGCTGTGGATGTACCCGCTGGCCATCGCCTGCGGCAACTGCTTCATCCTCAAGCCGTCCGAGCGTGACCCGAGCTCCACCCTGTACATCGCCCAGCTGCTGCACGAAGCCGGCCTGCCCAAGGGCGTGATCGGCGTGATCAACGGCGACAAGGAAGCGGTGGACGCGCTGATCGAAGCGCCGGAAGTCAAAGCCATCAGCTTCGTCGGCTCGACCCCGATCGCCGAATACATCTACACCGAGGCCAACAAGCGCGGTAAGCGCGTACAGGCCCTGGGCGGCGCCAAGAACCACGCCGTGGTACTGCCGGACGCCGACCTCGACAACACCGTCAACGCCCTGATGGGCGCGGCCTACGGCTCCTGTGGCGAGCGCTGCATGGCCATCTCCGTGGCCGTGGCCGTGGGCGACCAGGTTGCCGACAAGCTGGTCGAGAAACTGGTACCGAAAATCACCGGCCTGAAGATCGGCGCCGGCACCTCCTGCGGCCTGGACATGGGCCCGCTGGTTACCGGTGCCGCCCGTGACAAGGTCAAGGGCTACATCGACAGCGGCGTGGCGCAGGGCGCCAAGCTGGTGGTCGACGGCCGCGACATCTCGGTCGCCGGCAACGAGGCTGGCTTCTTCGTCGGCGGCACCCTGTTCGACCACGTTACCAGCGACATGACCATCTACCAGGAAGAGATCTTCGGCCCGGTCCTGTGCATCGTCCGCGTCGGCAGCCTGGAAGAGGCGATGAAGCTGATCAACGACCACGAGTACGGCAACGGCACCTGCCTGTTCACCCGCGACGGTGAAGCGGCGCGCCTGTTCTGCGACGAGATCGAAGTCGGCATGGTCGGCGTCAACGTACCGCTGCCGGTACCGGTGGCCTACCACAGCTTCGGCGGCTGGAAGCGCTCGCTGTTCGGCGACCTGCACGCCTACGGCCCGGACGGTGTGCGCTTCTACACCAAGCGCAAGACCATCACCCAGCGCTGGCCGCAGCGCGCCAGCCACGAGGCGGCGCAATTCGCCTTCCCGAGCAATAGCTGATGTAAGCCAAGGGCCGGTCGCAAGACCGGCCCTTTTTTGTGCTGCCGGTGCATGCCGCGCAGCACCGTTCCAACCTCGTTAAACCCTGCCGCGCGGGCGCGGCATTGGTGCAGTGACCCGGCGCAGACCGGGAAGCGGCACCCCTTGGGTGAGCGGACTCACGGCCACGTGACCTGCAAGCCCGCTCTCCCAAGGGCAGCCCACTTCAATCACAAGAAGAGGACACCCTTGCAATGAGCAAACCCATGATTGGCCTTCCCCTGTGCCGCTGGCAGCTGACCGACCGCGACATTGGCTGGTTCCACTTGGTGGGCGAGAAATACATTCAGGCCGTCACCGGCTTCGGCGCCTTCCCGCTGATGATCCCGGCCTTCGGCGACGACCTGGACATGGAGACCGTGCTCGATAACGTCTCCGGCATCATGTTTGGCGGCTCCCTGTCCAACGTGCACCCGAGCTTCTACGGCGACGACCACCCCGGCCTGGGCCTGGCCGACAAACCCCGCGACGCCACCGTTCTGCGTCTGATGCGCGCCTGCATCGACCGTGGCATTCCTTTCCTCGGCATCTGCCGCGGTGTGCAGGAACTCAACGTGTTGTACGGCGGCACCCTGCACCGCGAAGTGCACAACGTGCCGGGCCGTCTCGACCACCGCGAGGTGAAGGACGTACCGGACAACGTGGCCTACGGCCCGATCCACAAGGTCGCCCTGACCGAGGGCGGCGTGCTGCACAAGCTGCTCGGCGAGCGCGAGATCACCGTCAACTCGCTGCATGGGCAGGGCATTGATCGCCTTGGCGAAGGCCTACAGGTCGAGGCCGTTTGCGAGGACGGGCAGATCGAGGCGGTCAGCGTGATTGGCGCCAAGGCGTTTGCGGTCGGTGTGCAGTGGCACCCGGAGTATCGCTATTGGGAGAAGGACGATTACAACGCGCTGATTGGGGCGTTTCATGAGGCGGCGAGGGAGTATCAGAAGGCTAAGGCTGCTAAAAAGCGGGAAGCGGAACTAGCCTAGTGTCGTTATTTGTATGTGAAAAGCCCATCAAATGATGGGCTTTTTCATTGAGGGCGCGCTATGGGCGATAAGTTTTAAATATCTGCTGCTGATCCAATAAGTTCTAGTGTGGTTATTGCATCAAGAGTCCAGCTGCCTCCTTTCCTTTGCAACTGTCCCTTAGCCAAGATTTTAAGTCCAGAGCTATGGGCGCTGACAGCCTTTAGATAAAATTCAGGGCCTAGCTGCATGCGGACTTCTATCTTTCCATGCTTGTCATGGTTGGTTCGTGTGGAAATGGTTCTTCTTGAAGTATCCTTTGATGGATTGTCTACACAATGTAGGTTGACTACATGTCCAGATATTTCGTCTGCTTTTGGAGTGACTATCTTTAATTGCTCTGATACGAAGTGCAGCATTTCCACTTCCGGCTCCGCAATTCTTCGTGTTCTAAAAGTTGCGATGTCTTCACTCGGGGCAATGCAAGATGCCCACTCAATCTCTATGTCATAGCGCATCCGGCCATCTAGGCTTATTTCTGCTATGGCATCGCACATTTTTGAATTTAAGGCAGTGTCATACGAATTTAAGAGGATTCCTGGTTCGTTAAACTCGACGGCCTTGCCTAGTAGTGATAGCCCACGGGCGACGCGTTCAATGATTTTTCTTTCAGATGGCGGCTCAAAGAGGTCAAGCGTTTTGCTCGATTTTGACATTGAAGACGATATTTCAAATCCAAAGCTTCCTTTGAATGTATGGCAGAAATCAAAGTTTTTAATTAAAGATATGGCTCCAGAGGGGATGTCATCGTAATAGGGCTTTGCATCAATTTCCGAAGAGGCAGAATAGAGTATTAAGTTGCGAATCGCCTTTACATGTCTTGGTGCATCTTCGACAGGAATCGAGAACTCATGGTCAGGTATTTCGAGCCTTATTAGCATTGAGTCGGCGTGGTCGCTGACGATATCTGCGGCTAATTCGGTTAATGTAATGTTATGTATTTGGCTTAATGCTGATAGTGTGTCGTAGATGCTTTTTTCTGAGCCTAAGTATTTTGAATTGGTTGGCAGAATTATATCCAGTCCCTCCATTTCTGGATGTATGAACGTTTGTCTGCGAGAGCCAAATCCAGAAGCTCGCTGCCACCCTAGCTTAAGCATGTGAGCAGTAAGGTCTTCAAGGGCTATGCGTCCGGCTAGCGATTCAAAACTCCGGTTGGTGCTCATTTTTTGGCTCCAAGGAGTAATTTTTTTTGTTGTTCGACTAGCCAGTCGGGTGTTAGTAGTTGGCTTCTAGGTATTCGAATTCTTATTGATGATTTATTTGTGGTTGCTGGGCCGTCGATAAAATAGTAATAGCAGCACTTCTTAAAAACAAGCTCTTCTTCGCAAATATTTATCCAAGAGCTTTGGTCCTGCGGAAGGCAGCATAATATTAGTGCGAATGGTAGATAGCCTTCGTCTCTTCGATAAATGTATCGATTGTATGCTTCTGCGTCCATGTCATAAGTTACGTGTTCTGGCTCAAGACTCCAGTTTATGGAGGATTTCAATTGAAATTCAATTATTGGGCCTAGGTCAATAACCTTTGATCCGTGTTTAGAAAGGCGGCGTACTTCTACGTCTGTTCCGTAGTCATGCTGGACTGAATTGAGTGAAAGCCCTGAGCGAGAAATAACTGCGTTTACATACGATATGCTTAGAGATTCTTGGATTAATTGTATTGGTAGCATTGTGTATGTGATTCTTTCTTGGTAGAGAGATTAGTGAAATTTGACTGCAATAGGGTTTCGATGGGACCGCCACCACGCTTTTCGCCTTCCCGGCGAGTTACTTTCTCTTTGCTTGTGCAAAGAGAAAGTAACCAAAGAGAAAGCACACCCGGCATCCGGGTCTCGCTGCGCGAGACTTCCTTCGTTCCATCATTGCTCCAGGGGCCCGCCGCGAAGGGCCATCCTTGGCCCATCGCGTCTCTCGCGGCATCCATGCCGCTCAACCCCTTACACAACGATTCCACTCAGCCTCCTGACGGGACATGATCCCGGCCCGATCTTTTGGTGTGATCTCGGTGCTGTAGTGCTGGCGTTTGGGTGCGGTGGCTCGGGCTGCGCCAGCAGAGATCTGCCGACAACTCCGATTAGCTCAAAACGCGAAACCTTCATGCGCGCAAACTCCCCGTCAGTAGGCCGAGTGGAGGTGTTGCGTAGGGGGGCGCGAGGCATGGACGCCGAGCGAGGAACGAAGGGACAGGGACGTCCCTTCGTGACGGCCCCCGGAGCGGCGCCGGAAGGAGGGGAGTCGAGCGCAGCGAGACCCGGATGTCGGGGTGCCCTTCTCTTTGGTTACTTTCTCTTGGGCAAACAAGAGAAAGTGACGCGCCGTGCAAGGCGCAACCTGTAGTCGAAAGACGAGGAACGCGATTAGGGAGAAATGCGAGAGGGGAGGCGCCGAATGAAGAAGCCAGCAACCAGGTCCATGAGCGAGGAATCGCGGCGTCAACGGCCATGAATGCATCCCTGCAAGTCGATGCCCCGACCTTACTCCAGGATGCTGGCCCAATGCCACAGCTGAACAACTAGTCAGTTACCAAACCACCTCCCAGAAAAGAAGAAGCCCCGCCAAAGCGGGGCTCCCAGTCACCAGCGATAGTCGTCGTGATGATGACGACGATGATGCTTACGCCAGTGCTTGTGATGGTGACGCGGCGCCGGCACGTAATACACCGGCCCCGGCCTGTAGTACACCGGCCGCTCCACATAGACCGGCTGCGGGTAATAAGCCACCGGAGGCGGTGGCGGCGCATAGTAGACCGGCTCTGGCTCATAGACCCGAGCCGGTCGCTGGCTGGCGATAACTCCACCGATGATGGCGCCGACCGCAACACCCGCGGCCACATCGCCGCCGTCTGCCGCTTGGGCCTGTTGCTCGCCAGCGAGAGCAAGGCTGGCGATCAGGCCGGTAATGAGGGGGATACGCGAAAGCATGGTCGAGACTCCTGTATCACCGGAGGTTTCCGGTTACTGCGTTCGACTGTATGCACCGCGATACTTTCCCGGCGGCTGTGTAAATCCTATGTAAAAGAGCGACTTGCGCCGTTCGTCTGGTTGCTGGGTGCAAGGCTGAGAGGCACTGCAGGCGAGGCGGGAAAGCCGCGTGCTAGAGCCGTTGCGCTCACCGCGCGCGCGGCCGCTTGAGCGCAGCGCGGAGCAAGTCCGGTTTTTTGCGCTTTACTGCTAGCCGAGGGTTCACGGGAGAGCGGGGGCAATCCGATGAATTCAGCCAAGGCCTGGCGACTGGGCTCGGTGCTGGCGCTAGGGGTAGCGCTGGGCCTGGGCGGCTGCTCCGGGCAACTGGACCACGCCAGCATCATCAGCAAAACCACCGAACTCAAACCCGGCGAACTGCTGCAGAGCGACGTGGATCGCATGGCCACCCTGGCCATGCGCAACAACCTCAATAGCCTGTACCTGCTGCTGGGCAAGCTTTACCAGCGCAACCCGCGCGAGTGGCGCAAGACCGGGCTGCCGAACCGCACGGCGGCGGAGCAGGCGATCCACCAGGCCATCGAACTGAACCAGCCGTTGCCGCAGCTTGGCGGCCGGCGCGACGTGGCGGCGCTCAGCTACTCATTGAGTCCGGATTTCCAGGGCGACCGCGTCGGCGCCTTCATCTATTCGCTGGGCAGCATGTTGATCACCGCCCACGGCGGGCGCACCGAGTTCTACCTGACCGATTCGTTCGATGCGCAGTTCATCCACAACGCCGCGCGCAACATCGAGAAGGCCGCCTGGATGCTCGCCCAACGGCGCGACGAGCAGGGCCGCCCGCTGCTGCTATCCAACGACGAGGGCAACCTCAGCTATGCGGTGGAGTTCGGCAAGATGACGGCGCGCCTGGACCTGCTCACCCATGTGCTGGAGGAGCGCTACCGGCGCCTCGGGGTGAACTACGCGCAGAGCCTGCTGTTCATCAACTTCCTGCCGGTGCAGTAGCTAGGTGCGCAGGTGTCCGGGATACTCGGGCGCTGTCTATCCGTTGCCGCTGGAGCCTGTGTGAAACTCGATTGGTTACGCGCCCACCCCGAGCACTGCGATACGGTTGCTACGTGGTTGTACCGACAGTTCCCCTATGAGTTCGCCGAGCAGGCGCTGGCCGACTGGCAGGCGGAGTTTCGCGCTGGTCAGGAGAATGGCGACTGGCAGATGCGGATCGTCCTGGACGAGGGGCGAGTGCTCGGCTGCGCCGGTCTGGCGCGCGATGACTTGCCCCAGCGCCCCGAGCTGGCGCCGTGGCTGGCGTGTGTCTATGTCTTGCCCGAGATGCGCGGGCAGGGGTTGGCGGAGCGCCTGGTCGAGAGCATCTGTGCAACGGCCAGCGAACGCGGCCACCGCAGCCTCTATCTGCATACCCATGATCGTGCCGACTACTACGCGAAGCGTGGCTGGCAGATGCTGGAACGCTTCCAGGCATGGGGCGGCGAGCACAGCCTGATGATTCGCCAGCTGTAGCGGCGGCGCTACTCCTCCCACTTGCGCAGGATCTTCTGCAGCGCGCCGCTGGCGCGGACCTGCTTCAGCGCGGCAGCGAACTGCTTGGCGCGGGCCTCGTCGCCCTTGGCGAAGGCGACGTAGCGCGGCATCTCCACCAGTGGTTTGGGCAGCAGGCGCACGCTGGCCTGTGCGCGCTGTTCCTGGATGAAATAGAGCAGCTGAGTGCGGTCGCCGACGATGATGTCGATGCGCCCAGCCAGCAGCATGGACACCAGCTGGCGCGGGTTCTGCGCGCTGGTGTCGCGGCGCAGGTCGGCCTTGTCGAAATTCGACTCGTAGGCGTAGCCGCGTACCTGGCCGATGACGAACGGGCTGAAGTCGTCGAGGCTCTGCCAGTCGGTGATCGCCGTCTTGTGGGTGGTCATGAACACGGTGGAGCCGGTGCGGATGGGGCCGACCAGTTCGTACTGTTCTTTGCGTTCTGGGGTGCCGGCGAACTGGAAGGCCATCTCGGCTTCGCCGCGCTCGAGCATGCGTTTGACCCGCTCCCAGGGGTACAGGCGCAGGTTGTAGGCGATGCCGGCCTGGCGCATGACCGCTTCGACCATCTCCACGTCGACGCCGCGCGGGGTGTCGTCGTCCTGGGTGACGAAGCTGTAGGGGGCGAATTGTTCGTCGCCGACCACGCGCCAGGTTTCGGCGGCGAGCAGCGGGCTGAAGATCAGGAGCAGAAGCAGCGACAGACTGCGCATCGTGTTCTCCCGAGGGGCGGGCGCCTAGTGCGCCCGTTCTCTTCAGCCTAGTCGCTGGGCTGGCAGCTGTGCGTCAGACCTTGCGCACGAATTCCGACTTCAGCTTCATCGCGCCGATGCCGTCGATCTTGCAGTCGATGTCGTGGTCGCCATCCACCAGGCGGATGTTCTTCACCTTGGTACCGACCTTGACCACCAGGGACGAGCCCTTGACCTTGAGGTCCTTGATCACGGTGACGCTGTCGCCGTCCTGCAGCAGGTTGCCCACCGAGTCCTTGATCACGCGGTCGCCATCGGCATCCTGCGCGGAGGCATCGGCCGACCACTCGTGGGCGCACTCCGGGCAGACCAGCTGGGCGCCGTCTTCGTAGGTGTATTCGGAGCTGCACTTGGGGCAGGGTGGCAGGGTACTCATGGAAAGGCCTCGGTCGAACGTAAAGGCCGCAGATTGTATAGGGCTTTTACTGCCTGCGGGCGATTGGTCGAACCGATCCGCCTGCGCCGCCGTCCCACCTTGCAGGAGAACGCGGCGGAGGATGCATGGCTTTCATCGATTTGCGCGGGGTGTCCTGGCGCACCATTGCCCGGCAGACGGTCAGTGACTTCGTCGACGACGAGCTGCCCACCTACGCCTCGGCGCTGGCCTTCCAGCTGTTCTTCTCGCTGTTTCCCTTCCTGCTGTTTCTCATTGCCCTGATTGGCGTGCTGGATGCTCAGCCGATCTTCGACTGGCTGCACGAGCAGGCCGCGCTGCTGCTGCCGCGCGAGGCACTGGGCCTGGTCGATCCGGTGATCGCGCAGCTGCAGACGCAAAAGGGCGGCCTGTTTTCCATCGGTATCCTGCTGGCGCTGTGGACCTCTTCGGCGGCCGTGCGCTCGACCATGGCGGCGATGAACCGCGCCTACGGTGTGGACGACGCACGGCCGGCGTGGAAGCGCATTCCGCTGTCGCTGCTGTACACGGTGGCGGTGGCGCTGATCATGCTGATGGTGGCCGCGCTGATGGTGCTAGGGCCGCAGGCGATGAACTGGCTGGCCGGCCAGTTCGGTCTGGAGCAGACGGTGGTGCTGCTCTGGTCCTGGCTGCGCTGGCCATTGGCGGTGTTGATGCTGATGATCGTGGTGGCGGCGGTGTACTACCTCGCGCCGGACGTGCAGCAGGAGTTTCGCTTCATCACCCCGGGCTCGGTGCTGGCGGTGCTGGTGTGGATCGCGGCCTCGCTGGGCTTCGGCTTCTACGCGCAGAACTTCGCCGACTACAACGCCACCTACGGCAGCATCGGCGCGATCATCGTGTTCCTGCTCTACCTGTACATCTCGTCGGCGGTGCTGCTGTTCGGCGCCGAGCTCAACGCGGTGATCGAGCACCACGCCAGCGAGGGCAAGGAGCCGGGCGAGAAGGTCGCCTCAGTCCCTGCCGAGGACCATTAGCAGGCTCACTGAGTGAGTGGTTGTTGCGGCCAGTTGAGGGTGCCGGCATCGCTGAAGCGCGCGGTGCCGAACAGGCCACCGCCCAGCTTGCCGTTCAGCTCATAGGGCAGCCCGCGACCATTCTGGTAACCGGCCGCAGCCCAGGCCTGGCGCATCACCGACAGCGCGGAGACGCTCAGCGGCACCCGCAGCAACGCCTCGCCATAGCGCGGCACCTGGCCGCTCTGGTCACTCACGCCGCTGGCCAGCGGCTGGCCGTTGACGTCCAGCTCGACGCTCAGGCCGTCGTAATCGATGGGATTGTCATTGGGGTTCTGCACCCGCAGGACCACCGCGAAGCGCATCTCCATGCCTTGCGCCGGCAACGGCTCCAGCCCGACCAGATCGATGCGCAGCGGATCGCGCGGCATCAGCGAGGCACAGCCGCTCAGGGCAACGGCGATCAGCAGGATGGAGAGAGTGCGGAGGGACATATGGAACTCCCGGTTCTATGGATTACAGAGTAGGAGACCGCTGCGCCACAGGTCTTGCTTCAATAAGTCAGTCGGTAGGTACCGTTTTCGCTCAGGCCTTCGAATAGCAGGCTGCCGCTTTTTTCGTCCCATCCGAATGGCTGTTCGCGGTAGGGATCCTGCAGCTCGTTATGTTGTAGGTATTCGGGTATTTGGTCTGGCGTGACTTGTTGATTGCGCATCTCTGCCAGCAGGAGGCTAGCGCGACGCAAGCCCTCCAGGTCAGCAATACGCAGGTAATAGTTCGTGAACCCCTGATCGCTAGCTTGCATCTCCAGCAATACGCCTCCCAAATTGCGCAGGTACTTCGGCTTGAACCCGGCTAGGGTGCGGCTGCGCTCCAGTTGCATCGAGCGTTCTCGTGCTTCTTCCATCTCTGCGTAGGGCACTGCGAGCAGATCGCGCTGTTCGAGCAGAAATTCGGCATAGCGATTGAGCGAGGCTTGCTTGAGCAACAACGGCGGGGTTAGGACTTTGACGACTCGTTGTATCAGCGCGTCTTCGTCTTGGTTGGCGAGCCAGTTCAGCTCACGCGCCTTCATCTGCTGCAGGTAACCATCTACGAAGATCATTTCGCCGCTGAGCGTCCTGTCCCACGAGCGTTCGCTCTCGGTCATGGGGGCCCGCCAGGCGTCGATGGGCAGCAATCCGGCATAGCCGTCCTGATTCTGGAAAAGCTGAATTGACCACAGGAAGTGTTGGTTGATGGCTGCGCTGGCAATCATGCGGCTAATCAAGAGGTCAGAATTGGCTAGTGCCATGCGCCAGAACAGCAGGTCGTTCTGTAGCAGGTTACGCGCCTGCTGGATGTCGCCCCGGCGGGCGAGTTGCCAGGCGTTGACAAGCAGGAGTCGCTGACCACCTAGCGCGTGCTGATATTCCGGGAAGGAAAAGTGCAAGTTGTAGGGGAGCGGCTCGTACATGGAGGTCAGCTGGATTAGCTCCAGGTAGCGCTGCAGATGCAGTTGCTCCAGTTCGAGCCATTCATCAACGCGTTGCTCATTGTTGCTCAAGCGCTGCAGGCATTGGCCGTTGTTGCTCTTGCACGCGTCTATCAGAGGCTCTACGAACAGCGGCAGTTCCTTGCTGCGATCCGGCCAGCGCGGGTGCTGGGGCTCAATCAGCTCTGCGGTCTGGGGCTGCTGAGCGGCCCAGGCCATCCATTCGATGCGTTTGCCACCCAGCGCTATGGGGGACTGTCCTTCGCTGGCCGTGATGCCCAGCAGATAGAGGTAGGCATTGTTCCTGTCAGCAACTACCGCGCGGTTGGCATGGGTTTCAGCAAGGTGTCGGACTGCAGTTGAGGCGGGATCGTCTTTCCAGTTAATCGCCAGCAGAGCCGTATAGGTCAGTACCAAAAATACGAAGAGCAGGCCGATGAGCCACAGGAATCCACGGGCTAATCTTTGAATGAACTGCATGGTGCTTCCCTGACCATAAAAACGCTGATCATATCGCCGTGCTCAGGGATTGTCGGCTCTCTGCCGGATGGCTTCGTCGAAGCGTTCCACCACCTGCTCTTCAACCTTGCGCGAGAACATCAGGTGCATGGGCTCTTGTGGGTGCTCGCTGACGGCGAACAGCTGCATCGGCTGGCCGCCGACCGACTGCTGGGCCTGGGCCACGCTGGCCTCGACCAGGTAGCCATCGATGCGGCCGAGGCTCAGTACCTGATGCAGTTGCTGGTCCCAGCGCACTTCCATGCGTTGAGTGTGGGCGGCCGGGTCGCGGACGATGGCTTCCAGGGCTTCGCCATAGTAGAAACCGCGGATCAGGCCGAGCACGCGGGGCTGGCCATTGGGGCGTGGCTCGGCCAGCCAGTTCACCAACGACAGCCTGCCGAGTTCTTGTTGGCGGGGACCTTCGGTAGCGCGCACCACCAGTACCATCTGCTCCTGGCGATAGGCCTGGCTGAACTGGGCGTAGGCTTCACGTTCGGCGGTGCGGCTGGCGCCATAGAGCATGTCCAGCTGGCCCTGCTTGAGCAGCTGCAGGGCTCGGGCCCAGGGCATCTCCACGAATTCCAGGCTGCAGCCGGCGCCGCTGGCCAGTTGCTGGAGCAGCTCGTACTCGTTGCCGGTCAGCTGTTCATCCTGCTGGTAGATCAGGGGGAACCACTCTTCCCAGCCGACCCGTAGGTGACAGCTGCTCTCCTCGGCCACTGCCACATTGGCGAATGTCAGGCACAGGGCGAGGAGGGCTGGCTTCATGGCGGCTACTACTGCCCCATCGCCAGTTGGGCGACGGGGTATCAGAGGGTGGCGGGATTGCCTGCGTTGGTCAGGCGGCGGGCTTGCTTGAGGTAGAGGGTCAGCTCGCGGGCCGGCAGCGGCTTGCTGTACAGGTATCCCTGACCCTCGTTGCAGCCCTGGGCGATGATGTAGGTTTCCTGCTCGGCGGTTTCCACGCCCTCGGCGATGACCTGCATGCCCAGGCTCTTGCCCAGCTGGATGATGGCGCGAACGATGGTGGCGTCGTCCTCGTCGTCGAGCAGGTCCTGGACGAAGCTCTTGTCGATCTTGATCTTGTCCAGCGGCAGGCTCTTCAGGTAGCTCAGCGAGGAGTAGCCGGTACCGAAGTCGTCGATGGCGATCAAGGCGCCTGCGCGGCGCAGGCTGAGCAGGTTCTGCGCGGCGGTGCTGATGTCTTCCATCAGGCCGGTCTCGGTGACTTCCAGCTCCAGGCTACGCGGCGGCAGGCGGTAGACCTGCAGCAGGTTGCTGACCATGCGCGGCAGCTCGGCGTGGTGCAGCTGCACGGTGGACAGGTTGACCGCCATGCGCAGCTCGCTGAAGCCCTGGTCGTGCCATTCGCGCAGCTGGCGGCAGGCCTGGTCGAGCACCCATTCGCCGATGGCGATGATGGTGCCGTTCTGTTCGGCCAGCGGGATGAACAGGTCTGGCGGCACGAAGCCGTGCTGCGGGTGTTGCCAGCGGATCAGCGCCTCGACGCCGACCACGCGGTGGTCGCGGTAGTCGACCTGCGGCTGGAACACCAGGTGCATCTCGTTGCGGTTGAGCGCCTCGCGCAGCTCCTTCTCCAGTTCGCGGCGGCGACGCATCTCGCTGTCGACGCTGGCGATGTAGAACTGGTAGCGGTTGCGCGAACGGCTCTTGGCCAGGGTCATGGTCTGTTCGGCTTTCTGCAGCAGCTTTTCGGTGCTATCGCCGTCTTCCGGGAACAGGGTGATGCCGATGGTGGCGCGCAGGCGGACTTCCTGCTGCTCCAGCGCGAAGGGGATGTCGAGGTTGTCGAGGATGCTCTGCGCCAGCTCGGCGGCTTCGTAGGGCTGCTCGATGTCGGCCTGAACCAGGGCGAACTGGTCGCCACCGAGGCGGGCGAGGGCGCCGAGGCGGCCGCTGTGGCTACGCAGGCGATCGGACAGGGCCAGCAGCAGCTGGTCGCCGGTCTGGTAGCTGAACTGTTCGTTGATGCCCTTGAAGTCATCGAGGCCGACGCACAGCACGGCCACACGACGTTGCAGGCGACCGGCGTCGTCGAGGATCTGATCGAGCTGCTGTTGCAGTTGCTGGCGGTTCGGCAGGCCGGTGAGGAAGTCATACTGCGACATGCGCAGCAGGCTGTTCTCCGCCTCGCGGCGCAGGTGGGTGTTGCGTTCGATGGAGGCGAGCAGGTCGTTGGCGGTGTTGATCCACAACCCCAGCTCGTTCTTCTCGTTGCCCTTGAGCATCGGCAGCTTGTGCTCGCTGGGGCGGTCCGGATTGATGTTGGTGAGGTACTCGATGATCTTCGACAGCGGCTTGGTCAGCAGCCAGTGGTAGACCATGTACAGCACCAGGGCCATGGCCAGGGCGCGCAGCACGCCGGAGACGAAGATGATCACCGAGGTGGTGATGAAGTTCTCGCCGTAGCTGGCGGTATCCAGGGTGATGGTCAGGTCGCCGTAGTACTCGCTGTACGGGCCCTTGCCGACCAGCTGGGTGGTGAAGGTCTGTTCCTGGCCGAGGATCGGGTCGGTGATCCAGCGGGTGGCGCTGGGCTGCAGTTCGCGTGAGCGTTCGGCGAGCATCGGCTCGTTGGGGTGGCCTATGGCGGCGTAGCGCACGGCCTCGTGCTGGAACAGGCCCTCGATGACCTGCATGCCCATCTCGCGGTCGAGGCTGTAGACGGCCTGGGTGGATGGGTCACGGAACATGCCGAGGATGCGATGAGCATCGCTGGCTACGGCCTGACGGGTCTTGTAGATGTCGTAGACGATCTGACCGCAACTCAGCACCACGCCGACCACCAATGCCGACAGCAGAACAACACGTAGCAGTTTCAGCGACAGGCTGTTTTTCAGGTCCAGCTTCAAATGCGTATTCCTTGTTCGCCGCCGGAGGCTCATGACCGTTGTGAGTATTGGCAAATGCGAGGGAGCCGTCAAAGGGCCATTACGTCATATCCCCATCTTTTTCGTAAGGGGTAGGGCAATACTTGAGTCCGTTCTGACCGCCGGTCACGTAAACGAAAAAGCCCGGCACAGGGCCGGGCTCTTCGTGGTGCATCAGGTGACTCAGGCAGCGAAGTTCTTCGCCACGAAGTCCCAGTTGACCAGGTTCCAGAACGCCTCGACGTACTTCGGACGCAGGTTGCGGTAGTCGATGTAGTAGGCGTGTTCCCATACGTCGCAGGTCAGCAGCGGGGTGTCGCCGCTGGTCAGCGGGCAGCCGGCGCCGATGGTGCTGGCCAGGGCCAGGGAGCCGTCGGCCTTCTTCACCAGCCAGCCCCAGCCGGAGCCGAAGGTGCCGATGGAGACCTTGCTGAACTCTTCCTTGAACTTGTCGAAGGAACCGAAGGTGGCGTTGATGGCGTCAGCCAGGGCACCGGTCGGTTGGCCACCGCCGTTCGGCGACAGGCAGTTCCAGTAGAAGGTGTGGTTCCAGATCTGCGCGGCGTTGTTGAACACGCCACCGGAGGAAGTCTTGATGATTTCTTCCAGGCTCTTGCCTTCGAACTCGGTGCCCGGCACCAGGTTGTTCAGGTTCACCACGTAGGCGTTGTGGTGCTTGCCATGGTGGAATTCCAGGGTCTCGGCGGACAGGTGCGGCTCGAGGGCGTTCTTCTCGTACGGCAGCGGCGGCAATTCGAAAGCCATGGTCTATCTCCTTCATCAGCGGTAGGGATATGTGCGATTCGCACGTGGCCGTTCACGGGGCGGCCGGAAATCGGGCGGCTACGAGTTTGTACTCTTTAATGTGCCGCGAGGCCGGGATCATAGCACCCGACCCTGGCCTTATCCACGCAGCAACTGTGTGGGAAAGCCGGTGCCATGGGCTTTGCCGGCCTCTTGCTGGGACCGGCAGCGGGGCAGGAAGTGCAGGTAATCAGGCCAGTTTCATCAGTGCCACGCCAGCGAGGATCACCGCGCAGGCGAGCAGGCGCAGCGCCGGCATCGACTCCTTGAGGAACAGCCAGCCGATCAGCAGGGCGAACAGCACGCTGGTCTCGCGCAGCGCCGAGACCATGGCCACCGGCGCCTGGGTAGTAGCCCAGATCACCAGGCTGTAGGCCAGCATCGACATGGCGCCGCCGCCGAGGCCGCCGCGCCAGTGCGGGCCGAGCTGGAGGAAGATGCGCGGCCCGCGACGCAGGGTGATGACCGTGGTCGCCACCACGCCGTTGACCACGAACAGCCACAGCGCATAGCCGATGGCGTCGCCATTGCTGCGCGCGCCGAGGGCGTCGGCCAGGGTGTAGCCGGCGATGCAGGCCGCGGTGGCCAGGGCGTTGAACAGCAGTGGGCCATTGAGCGCGGCACCGCCATGGCTGCCGCGCCAGGCCATCAGCCAGATGCCGCCGACCAGCACCAACAGCCCCAGCCATTGCCCCGCGTGCAGCGCGTCGCCGGCCAGCAGGGCGAGCAGCGCCACCAGCAGGGGCGAGCTGCCGCGGGCGATGGGATAGACCTGCGACAGGTCGCCATGCTGGTAGGCCCGCGAGAGGAAGATGTTGTAGCCGATGTGCAGCAACGCGGAGACGGCGATGCAGGGCCAGGCGTCGGCCACCGGCAGGCCGAAGAAGGGCAGCGCCGGCAGGGCGATGCAGCCGGCGCCGATCTGGATCAGCGAGGCGGTGAGGTAACGGTCCAGGCCGATCTTCAGCAGGGCGTTCCAGCCCGCATGCAGCGCCGCGGCGGCCATCACCACGGCAAACACCGTCGTATCCAAGAGCGCCCCCCAGGGCCTGGTCAGAGCGCCGCAGCATAACGCCGCGGCGCCGCTGCGGTCATGCTCCGGGCGCGTGGGCGATCAGTTGCCAGGCCACGGCGAACATCATCGCCGCTACCGCCAGGTCGAGCAGGCGCCAGGTGGCCGGGCGCGCCAGCCAGGGCGCGAGCCAGGCGGCGCCCAGGGCCAGGGTGAAGAACCAGATCAGTGAAGCGCTGGCCGCGCCCAGGGCGTAGGCACCGGGCACTGGCTGCTGGGCGCCGAGGGAGCCGATCAGCAGTACGGTATCCAGGTAGACGTGCGGGTTGAGCAGGGTCACCGCCAGCGCCGCCAGGAGCACGGCACGGCGCGAGCGTGGCGCGCTGTCCTGGCGTTGCAGGGCCTGCGGGTTGAGCGCCCGGCGCAGGGCCTGGACGCCCAGCCAGAGCAGGAAGGCGGCGCCGCCCCAGCGTGCCACTGCCAGCAGCGTGGGGTTCTGCGCCAGCACGGCGGCCAGGCCGAACACGCCGGCGGCGACCAGGATGGCATCGCACAGCACGCACAGCGCCGCCACCGGCAGGTGATGTTCGCGGCGCAGGCTCTGGGCCAGGACGAAGGCATTCTGCGCGCCGATGGCGATGATCAGGCCGGCAGCCACCAGCATGCCGTTGAGATAGCTCTGCCACATATCAGCGGCTCTCCGCGGCCAGTTGCTGCAGCACGGCCACGGCTCGCTCGGCGTCGGCCTCGGCGACGAACAGGTGGTCGTGGTGGTAGCCGGCGATCACGTTGCAGCTGATGCCCTGCTTGGCCAGCGCCGTGGCGAAGGCGGCGGTGAGGCCCACGGCAGCGAGCGAGGAGTGCACCTCCAGGGTGATCCAGGCGGCCAGGTAGTCGTAGGCGAGGCCGAGGCGGTCAGCTTCTTCGCGGGCGATGATTAGCGTGGTGCCTTCGGCCTCGCGGAAGCTGCCGAGGGCAGCGGCCATCTGCACCACGCTTGGCTGCGGCACATTGCAGAATACGAAGCGGCCGGGGTTGAGGCGCGGCGACAGGCTGGCGAGCAGGGTGCCGAGATTGGTTTCGCCGGTCATGGCGGAGTCCTTGTAGCGGTTGCGATGCTGGCCAGTCTGGGGTGCTCAGTTGTATAAGAAAAACAAATCATGCTGATCTCTCATTAGGGATTCTTATGTTTGACTACAAACTGCTGGCGGCACTGGCCGCCGTGGTGGAGCAGGGCGGCTTCGAACGTGCCGCGCAATTGCTGGGTCTGTCGCAATCGGCTGTGTCGCAGCGGATCAAGCTGCTCGAGGCGCGGGTCGGCCAACCGGTGCTGCTGCGTGCCACGCCGCCGGGGCCGACGGAGGTGGGTCGACGCCTGCTCAACCATGTGCAACAGGTGCGCCTGTTGGAGCGCGACCTACAAGGCCAGGTGCCGGCCCTGGCCGGGGACCAGCCGGCCGAGCGGCTGCGCATCGCGTTGAATGCCGACAGCCTGGCGACCTGGTGGGCGCCGCTGATGGGCGATTTCGTCGCCGAGCACCGCCTGCTGCTGGACCATGTGGTCGAGGACCAGGACGTCGGCCTCAAGCGCATGCGTGCGGGTGAGGTAGCCGCCTGCATATGCGGCGCCGAACGGCCGGTGGCCGGCGCCCGCGCTCTGCCGCTGGGCGCGATGCGCTATCGCGCGCTGGCCTGTCCCGCCTTTATTGAGCGGCACTTCTCCGCGGGGGTCACTGCCGAGAGCATGGCGCGCGCGCCGGCCATCGTGTTCGGCCCGGATGACCTGCTGCAGCATCGCTACATGGCCAGCCTGGGACTGAATGGGGCGTTCAGCTATCACCTGTGCCCTTCGTCGGAGGGCTTCATTCGCTTGGCGGGCGCCGGGTTGGGATGGGGGTTGGTGCCGGAGCTGCAGGTGCGCCAGCAGTTGGCCAGCGGTGAGCTGGTCGAGTTGCTGCCAGATCGCCCGCTGGACGTGCCGCTGTACTGGCACCACTGGCGTAACGGCGGCGAGCTGCTGAACCAGCTCACTCGCCACCTGGAGAAGGGCGTGGGCGAGTGGCTGGTGTAGCCGCTCGCCGACGGGGAGCTGCGAGCTAGAGCTGGAACTGCGCCACCAGCTGTTCCTGGCTGCCGGCCACCTTGCGCAGGTGCTCGCCGCAGTCGCGGGTGTGGGCCGCGGTGCGGCGGTTCTCGCCGGTCATGTCGTTGAGGCGGTGCATGTGCTGGTTGACCTCCTGGGTAGTGGCCGCCTGCTCCTCGGCTGCTGCGGCGATCTGGAAGGCCAGCGCGTGCACGCCCTGCAGCGAGTCGTCCAGATGGCCCAGCGAGGCGAGCACGGCCTGGGTTTCCAACTCCAGGGCCTGGGCCTGTTCGCTGGAACCCTGCATGCGCGCCTGCGCCTCGCCGGAGGAGTCGCCGAGGGCGCCGACTATGGTGACGATTTCCTCGGTGGCGCTGCGGGTACGCAGGGCCAGGTTGCGCACCTCGTCGGCGACCACAGCGAAGCCGCGACCCTGTTCGCCGGCGCGAGCCGCCTCGATGGCGGCGTTGAGCGCGAGCAGGTTGGTCTGCTCGGCGATGCCGCGGATCACGTCGAGTACCGAGCCGATCTGCTGGCTGTCGCTGGCCAGGGTCTGCACCACTTGGCCTGCGCCGCGCAGGCCGGCGAGCAGCTGGTCCTGCTGGCCGATCATGCGCTGCAGGCTGCCCTGCACGGTGACGAAGGCATCGCGTGCGGCGGCGCTGCCATCGGCGCTCTGGCTGGCGTTGCTGGCGATCTCCTGCACGGTGGCGGCCATCTGGTCGACGGCGCTGACCACCAGCTCCAGGGCCTCCTGCTGTTCGTCCAGGCGGCTGCTGGTCTGCCCGGCGGCGCCGAGGATGTCGCCGCTGGCACTGCCCACCGCCTGGCTGGCCTGGCGCAGGCGCTCGACCACGTCGCGCCAGGCGCGGGCCATCTCGTGCAGGGCCTGCATCAGGCCGCTGTGATCGCCGCCCTCGGCGCTCAGGCGCAGCTCGCCGGCGGCCAGGCGGCGGGCCAGCTCGGCCATGCTGCTGGGCTCGCCACCGAGCGGGCGCATCACGCTGCGGCTGACCAGCCAGGTGGCCAGGGCCACGCCGGCGATGGTCAGCAGGACCAGCACCACCATCTGCCACATCAGCTCTCGCACCGGGGCGAAGGCCTGGTTCTGATCCATCTCGGCAATCAGCGCCCAGTGCTGGTCATCCAGCTGCAGCGGCACGAAGGCCTTGAGCACTGGCTGGCCGTTGAGGCCGGCCTCGGCCAGGCGGCCCTGCTCACCGTTGAGGGCGCGGCCGATGGCGGCGCCCGGCAGCTGCTCGCCGGCTTCGCCCTGGCGGGCCACGCGATGGTTGTCGAAGCGCGCGGAGTCCGAGCGCAGCTGGGCGTCGGGGCCGACCAGGTAGGTCTCGCCGGCTTCGCCCAGGCCCTGGCGGGTCTGCATCACCCGGTTCAGTTCGGACAGTGGCAGCTCCAGGACCAGCAACAGTTGCAGTTCGCCTTCTTCCTCGACGGGGGCGGCGAGGAACTGGCTGGGTTCGCCGCCGGAGCTGTTCACTGCCAGGTCGCCGATCTCGGCCTGGCCGCTATCCAGGCCCGCGCGCACCACGCGGCCGAGAGGCGTGTCGCGCCAGGCGGCATCGCCCAGGTTCTGCTGGTAATCGGCGCCGCGGCGCAGGCTGAACAGCACCTTGCCGTCCTTGTCGATCAGCTTGAGTTCGCTGTAGCCGAAGGTCTCGGCGAAATTCTGGAAGATCGGACGGTCGTAGTTGGCGGTGCTGACCAGAGCTGCGCCATCCAGGCCGGCGTAACTGGTGCCGAGGTTGCTGGCCAGGGTGCCGAGCTGGTTGTGGCGCGACTGCCAGCTGTCCTGCAACTGCTGTTGTTTGATATTCGCTACGGCTTCCAGGGCGTTCAGGGACTGCTCGCGCAGGGCCTGGCTGGCCTGCTGGTAGACCGTCATGGTCATCGCCAATACTGGAATTAGACCGATCAGGAGAAAACTCAGGGCAAGCTTCAGACGCAACGGCATGTCGCACGGCTCCGCGTGTAGATGGGTGACATAGGTTTGAAATCGTCAAATATTTTGCAAGAAGCGTGCAAATTGCTTTACGAGTGTCAAAAAAATCAACCGCGCGGGTCCGCAAGGACTCGGATTTGGCCGCCACGGCAAGCGGCGCAGGGCCGGCCTGCTGCTAGAGTCGCAGGCAGAACAAGAACCACGGGGGAATGAGGCGATGAAGATTCTGGTAACAGGGGCGAGCGGATTCATCGGTGGGCGCTTCGCCCGCTTCGCTCTGGAGCAGGGCTTGCAGGTGCGGGTCAACGGGCGGCGCCCCGAGGCGGTGCAGCACCTGGTCAAGCGTGGTGCGGAATTCGTCCAGGGCGACCTGTCCGATGCCGACCTGGTACACAAGCTGTGTCGCGACGTGGAGATGGTCGTGCATTGCGCCGGCGCGGTCGGCACCTGGGGTACCTACGAACACTTCCACCAGGCCAACGTGGCGGTGACGCAGAACGTGATCGAGGCCTGCCTGGGACAGAAGGTGCGGCGCCTGGTGCACCTGTCTTCGCCTTCGGTGTACTTCGACGGCAAGTCCCATGTGGGCTTGCGCGAGGAGCAGGTGCCGAAGAACTTCGTCGACCATTACGGCGCCACCAAGTACCTGGCCGAGCAGAAGGTCATGGAGGCGCAGGAGTTCGGTCTGGAAGTGATCGCCCTGCGCCCGCGCTTCGTCACCGGTGCCGGCGATACCAGCATCTTCCCGCGGCTGATCGGCATGCATCGCAAGGGCAAGCTGATGATGATCGGCGACGGCCTCAACAAGGTCGACTTCACCAGCGTGCAGAACCTCAACGACGCCCTGTTCAGCAGCCTGCTGGCCGCCGGCCCGGCGCTGGGCAAGGTGTACAACATCAGCAATGGCGCGCCGGTGCCGCTGTGGGACGTGGTCAACTTCGTGCTGCGCCGCTTCGACCTGCCGCCAGTGACCAAACGCATGCCGTTCGCTCTGGCCTATGGCGCGGCGACGCTCAACGAGACGGTGTGCAAGCTGCTGCCCGGGCGCCCGGAGCCGGCGCTGTTCCGCCTCGGCGTGGCGGTGATGGCGCGCGACTTCAGCCTGGATATCTCGCGAGCCCGGCAGTACCTCGACTACGAGCCGCAGGTGCCGATCTGGGACGCGCTGGACGAGTTCTGCACCTGGTGGAAGGTGCAAGGGCGCTGAGGTTATCTGCCCGCGCCGGCTTATAACTCGCCGGCCGGGTCGGGCCTGGCGGTCGACCTATACTGGCCTGTAAAGCCAGCGAGGAAGTCCGCCATGTTCGCCATGATGGAAAGCGCCAGGCTCGAAGCGCTGCATCTTGCCCATGACCCTGCCACCGGCCTCAAGGCCATCATCGCCATCCACAACACCCGGCTCGGTCCGGCGCTGGGTGGCTGCCGCTACCTGGCCTACCCCGACGACGAGAGCGCCGTGCGTGACGCCATCCGCCTGGCCCAGGGCATGAGCTACAAGGCTGCGCTGGCCGGCCTGGAGCAGGGTGGCGGCAAGGCGGTGATCATCCGTCCGCCGCATGTGGATAACCGTGGCCTCCTGTTCGAAGCCTTTGGGCGCATGATCGAGTCGCTCAAGGGGCGCTACATCACCGCGGTCGACAGCGGCACCTCCAGCGCTGACATGGACTGCATCGCCCAGCAGACCCAGCACGTGACCAGCACCACCGCAGCCGGCGACCCTTCGCCACATACCGCCATGGGCATCTATTCCGGCATCCGTGCCAGCGCCCTGGCACGCCTCGGCAGCGACGATCTGGACGGCCTGCGCGTGGCCATCCAGGGCCTCGGCAACGTCGGCTTCGCCCTGGCCGAACAGCTGGCCGCCGCCGGTGCGCTGCTGTATGTCAGCGACCTCGATCCCGGTCGGGTACAGCTGGCGGTGGAGCAGCTCGGCGCCCAGCCGGTCAGCGGCGAGGAGCTGCTCGCCACGCCCTGCGACATCCTCGCGCCGTGCGGCCTGGGTGGCGTGCTCAATGCGCAGACGGTGGGCGAGCTGCGTTGCGCGGCGGTGGCCGGCGCGGCCAACAACCAACTGGCCAGCGCCGAGGTCGCCGACGAGCTGGAGGGGCGCGGCATCCTCTATGCACCGGACTACGTGATCAATTCCGGTGGGCTGATCTACGTCGCGCTCAAGCACCGCGGCGAGGAGCTGCCGGCCATCACCGCGCACCTGGCGCGGATCGGCCGGCGCCTGACCGAGATCTACGCCCACGCCCAGGCCGACAAGCGCTCGCCGGCGCGCGTCGCCGACGATCTGGCCGAGCGCCTGCTCTACGGCGCCTAGCCAGCCTTGGGCTTACGGAACACCAGCAGCAGGCCGAGCAGAATGGCGCTCATGCCGGCCAGGCTCAGGCCGCTCATGGCGTTGCCGAGGAACAGGTAGTCCATCGCCGCCGTCACGCCCGGCACCAGGTAGAACAGGCTGGTGACGTTGACCAGGTTGCCGGCGCGGATCAGCCGGTACAGCAGCAGCTGGGCCACCACCGAGATGACGATGCCCAACCACAGCAGCGGCACCAGGAAGTCCAGCGACCACTCCACCGCCACATGCTGGAACGGCAGCAGCACGGCGCAGGCCAGCAGGCTCACCGCATACTGCAGCGGCAGGGTCTGCAGCGGCGTCTGGTTAAGGCCCTTCTGCGCGATGGCGCCCAGCGTCATGCATAGCAGCGCGCCGAGCGCATATCCCATACCGCCGGCGGAGAAGCGCGCCAGGCCGATGCTCTGCCACACCACCAGCACCAGCCCGAGCAGCGCCAGGCCGAGGCCGATCAGGCGCAGCAGGGCGAAGCGCCGCTCCAGCAGCATCAGGGTGAGGATCGGTTGCACGCCGAGCAGGGTCGCCAGCACGCCGGGGGTGATGCCCTGGTCGAGTGCCAGCAGGTAGCAGATGGAGTAGCCGCCGATCATCAGCAGGCCGGTGCCCGCCGTGCGCAGACGTTGGCCGCGTACTGGCATCCAGCTGCGAGCGAGGACGCCGATGATCAGCAGCACGCCCAGGGCGAGGATGAAGCGCAGGGTGAGGAAGGCGAAGGCCGAGGCATGGTCGAGGCCCAGGCGGGCGAAGATCGCGCCACTGCCCCAGAGCAGGACGAACAGCGTGGTAGAGGCACAGCTGCCCCAGAAGGTCTTGTCGAAACGCATGAGAAATTCCTGTCGAAAACGGCATGGGTCTCGCCACCGAAACGGTGCGGTATGGGCGAAACCGAAAAGTCGTTGGGATCGACCGCAGTGGGCGGGCGATCAGGCGCTGATGGGCGGCGGTGGAGGCGAGCCGGCCAGGCAGGCGCGAGGAGGTGCGACAGGAGGGGAGATGCCGAACAGGACCGGGCACGCACCGGCACCGAACGAGTCGGGGCGGTTGGAGAAGCGGCGTGCGGTATGGGCGGTCATGCGCGATGGTCCGTGATGGCTCGGGATGAGCCGCCTGCACGTTAGTTCTTCCTGGCCGCTCGGTCAATCCTGGTGCTGGCGCTTTGGCGCGTGACGGACTATCTCTGCCGACCAACGACATCTTCGAATGGAGAAGGCATGGACCTGGCGCATTGGCAGGGGCAGCTCTGGCTGCAGCGCGATTTCTGCCTGCTGGCCGGTGCCAGCGGCGATACGCAGCCGCATGCGCACTACGCGCACCAGGCGATGCTGGCGCTGCAGGACCCGCTGCGCCTGCTGATCGACGGTCGGCCGGTGAGCGAGCGCTTTGTGCTGGTCGAGTCGCTGTGCCCTCATGCCTTCGTCGAGCCGGGTCAGCCGCTGCTTGCGCTGTATGCCGAGCCGCTGGCGTTCTCCGCGGCGACTTTGCGCGGGGTGCTCGGCGATGTGCCGACAGAGCCCCAGGCGCTGCTCGCGCGCTTGCAGCAGGCGCCGCGGCAACCACTGGACGAGCGTGTGGCGCAGGCGCTGCAAGCGGTGGATGAGTTGCTGCAGGACCGGCTCGGCGCTGCCAGCCTGGCGCAGCAGGTCTGTCTGTCGCTGAGCCAGCTGGAGCGCCTGTTCGGTGTCCAGGTCGGTCTCTCGGTACGGCGTCTGGTGCTGTGGCGGCGCTTGCGCCTCGCCCTGCTGCTGAGCTGGTCCGGCAGCAGCCTGACCGAGGCCGCGCATGCCGCCGGCTTTGCCGACTCGGCGCATTTCTCGCGCACGGTGCGCAGCATGTTTGGCGTGCAGGCGCAGAGCCTGCGCCATCTGCGCCTAGTCGACTGAACCGCGCAGGGCGGCTGGCAGCTCCACGCCAGCGGTCGCGGAGGACTGGCTGCGGAAGGGCTCGGCCAGTTGCGCGAGATAATCGTGCGGATAGTCGGGGCGGCTGCCGATGCCCAGATCGTCGCTGCCCAGCCGGTAGTGCGGCCGGTAGAAGGCAGTGCCGAGCAGGCGATCCCAGATGCTGAAGAACAGGGCGAAATTGACGTCGCCGGCGCGGCCGTACTTCAGGTGGTGGAAGCGGTGCAGTGGCGCCCAGGCGAACAGGTGGCGCAGGGCGCCGATGCGCATGTCGACATTGCTGTGTTGCAGCAGCAGTTGCACGGCGATGGCGAAGGCCAGCAACGCGGCGATCGGCAGCGGCATGCCCAGGAGCAGCAGTGGTGCCGTACCGGCCAGCGCCTCCAGGCCCAGGTGCAGCGGGTGTTTCATCAGGCCGTTGAAACCGTACATGCGTTGCACGCTGTGATGCACGGCGTGCAGGCGCCAGAGCAGGGCGCTGCGGTGGCTGAGCCAGTGCATCAGGGTGATGCCGAGGTCGGCCACGGCGATGGCCAGCAGCAGTTGCAGCCACAGCGGCCAGTCATGCGGCCAGAACCCGTTCGCGGGAAGGAGCGCCGCCAGCAGCGGAATGCAGGAGATGCCGAGGATGTTCAGCGCTTCGTTGCAGCCGGCATGCAGGACATCGCGCCAGCGGTCGTCGTGAGCCTTGTTCCAGTCATGCTGATAGGGCAGGGCAGCCTCGGCGAGGAAGGACAGGCCGATGCCGACAAGCAGCAGCGGCAGCAATAGCCACAGCGGCTGCCCCTGGTAGCCGACCAGCCAGGTGGCCAGACCGATCAGGCCGAAGAACAGGCTGGGGGCGTAGAGGTATTGCAGTAACTGGCGCATGGGGCTCTCCCTGAGTGAGGAGAGCGCAGCATGCTGGCGCTGCAGGATGGCGGCTTGAACAAACCGCGCATCCGCGCGGATCAGTCTTCGTCGGCGGGCGCGTTCAGTTCGGCCAGGGCTTCCGGCTGGTTCTTGAAGGCGCGGGCGAAGGTGTCGCGGTTCTTCGCCATGAAGATGCCCAGTTCTTCGACCTGCTCCTCGTTCAGCGAGGGCACTGCCTTGTGCAGGGCGTCAGACAGCGCCTCGGCCAGCTCCAGCATCTTGTCGTAACGATCGGCTTCGGCCTTATCCATGAACAAGCGCTCCGGATCGCGGCTGCTGCGATACACCACTTCGACGGCCATTCATCACCTCATTCCCATATATGATTGATATGTATGGATATACAGTAATTGTTCTGCCTGTGGCCTGGCAAGCCCGTTGTGCGTCCAGAAATGGTCGGGACGCTGGCGCTGGCCTTCATCCTGCATAGTCGTTGTCATCGAAGCGGTCCAGCATGACCGTATCCGAACTGCAGGAGAGCACCGTGAGTTACCCCCGTATCGATGCCATGCGCGATGGCATGCATGGCCTGGCCCAGTCCTTCGGCAACCTGTTGGTTGAAGCCTTCCACTACCTGGCGCTGTTCGCCATTGGCGGCATCACCGCCTGGGCCTCGGTGATGGCCTTTCTCGGCATGCTCGACAAGGGCCAGGTGGAGGTGGACGACATCCTCCTGCTGTTCATCTACCTGGAGCTGGGTGCCATGGTCGGCATCTACTTCAAGACCAACCACATGCCGGTGCGCTTCCTTATCTATGTAGCGATCACCGCGCTGACCCGCCTGCTGATCTCCGACGTGTCGCACCACAACGGCCCGGGTCTGGGCGTGGTCTATGTCTCCGGTGCGATCCTGCTGTTGGCCATGGCGATCCTGGTGGTGCGCTTCGCCTCGTCGCGCTTCCCTTCGGTGCAAGCCAGCCCACGCACGGCGGATGCCGAAGAGAGCTGATCGCCTTTCATTTGCGAATATTTATTAATAACATGTAGGGCTTATCCAGATCCCGATGGCCAGCGGCGCAGCTCAGTTGCGGCGACTGGCCACGCACCTTCGATGAGCCGACCGTGAGCAAGCAATCCACCCTGTCGCCCTGGAGCATCGCCGCGCGCGTGCTGGCCGCCCTGATCGGCGGCTATGCGCTGGCCTACGGCTTCGCCGCCTTCTTCTCCGTGTACCTGCCGCTGGCGCGGCCGGACCGCGTGGCCTTCGCCGGCATGCTCAGCTTCGCCGTGTGGACGGCGGCGGCGATATACGCCTTCGCGGCTCGTCGCGCTTTGCATGCCTGGCTGTGGCTTGCCGGCCTGACCGTCGCCATGTGCCTGGCGGCCTACCTGCCAACCGATCTGGGGGTACGCCCATGAGCCTGCGTCAATCCATGGCCGGCCTGCATACCTGGGGTGGCCTGCTGCCCAGCTGGCTGCTGTTCGTGATCATCCTGGCCGGCACCATTGCCTGCTTCGACAAGGAGCTGGAGCGCTGGATGCGCCCGGCGCTGCACCAGGAAGCGGCGACCAGCATGAGCGCCGACCAGGTGCGCGACTGGATGCAGAGCCGGACCCAAGGCCAGACCCTGCACGCCTTCTGGATGCATGGCCCGAGCGAGCGCGAGCCCTATTGGCGCCTGGGCTGGGAAGTCGATGGCAGCGAGGAGTCGCACAACTACACCTTCTCCCCGGCCGGTGGCGAACCGATGCCGGAGACGGCCGGCGGCGACTTCTTCTTCCGCCTGCACTACACCCTGCACGCCGGCATGCCGGGCGTGTACATCGTCGGCCTGGCCGGCATGTTCATGCTGGTGGCGCTGGTCTCCGGGGTGATCATCCACCGCCGCATCTTCAAGGACTTCTTCACCCTGCGCCCCAATGCCAACGGCCAGCGCGCCTGGCTGGACGCGCACAACCTGTTCGGCGTGGTTGGCTTCCCCTTCCACCTGGTGCTGGCCTACACCGGCGTGCTGATCTTCGTCACCAACTTCATGCCCGCCGGCCTGCTGGTGGCCTACAAGGGCGACATCGAGCACTTCTTCAGCGAAGTGGCCGGTGCCTACCATCGCGAAGAGCTGCACCAGCCGGCGCAGCCGCCGATGTCGCTGAATGCCCTGATCGACAAGGCCGAGCAGCACTGGGGTGGCAGCAAGGCCGGCTGGATCAGCGTGCACCATCCGAATGATGCCTCGGCGGTGGTCGACATCAGCGAGCAGAGCCACGAGTCGCGCATCGGCCGCCCGCTGTCCGGGCTGACCTTCGATGCCGCCAGCGGCGAGTTGCTGCACGAGCAGAAGCCGCCGGCCGGCTACACCACCTACACCTGGCTGGCCGGGCTGCACATGGTGCAGTTCGGCGGCACGCTGATGCGCGGCCTGTACTTCCTGCTCGGCCTGGCCGGCTGCGCCCTGCTGGTGGGTGGGATCAAGGTCTGGATCGCCAAACGCGAGGCGCGCGGCGGTGCCGGTATCGGCCTGGTGCGTGCGCTCAACGGCGCGGTGTTCGCCGGCCTGCCGCTGGCCAGCCTGGCCATGCTGTGGGGCAATCGCCTGATTCCCGTCGGCGTGGCCGAGCGTGCCAGTGCCGAGGCCTGGGTGTTCGTCGGCGCCTGGCTGCTGGTGGCCCTGTGGGCGGTGATCGGCCATCGCCAGCCGCGCCGTCTGCTCAGCCGTCAGCTGGTCCTAGGTGCGCTGCTGGCGCTGGGGCTGCCGCTGCTCAATGGCCTGACTACCGAGCACGGCCACCTGCTGTCCAGCCTGTCGCGCGGCGACTGGGAACTGGCCGGCATCGACCTGTTCCTGCTCGCCAGCGGCCTGCTCAGCGCCCTGTGCGCCTGGCGATTCGCCCAGCCGGCGGTGGCCAAGGCGCCACGCGCGCGCCGTGTTCTGGTCGAGGAGGCTGCCTGATGTTGCTGCTGGCTTTCGCCCTGAGTTACCTGGCCATGACCGCCCTGAGCCTGGCCATGAGCCGCCATCACAAGCTGCTGTTCCAGAGCGCCCTGAGCCCGGCGCGCCAGCGTGCCTTGCGCCTGCTGGCGCTGCCCGCTCTGGTCGCTGGGCTGGCCTTGTGCTGGGTCTCGGCCGGCGGCGAGATCGGCGCCGTGTTCTGGCTGTGCCAGCTGATGCTCGCCGGCCTGCTGCTGATCAGCCTGTTGGCCTGGCGCGAGCGCTGGGTGCTGCCGCTGGCGGCGGCATTGCCACTGGCCGGAGGTGTGGTGGCGCTGGTCTGATCCACCGGCGGCAGCGCCGATTAGATCGGCGTTGTCGCGCAATTTCGTACAAGCCTTTCTCTCGCCGAGAGAGGAGACTGGCGGGGCCAACGGAGCCCTGCCATGAACCTGTCGCTGTACCTGCTCACCGTCCTGATCTGGGGCACCACCTGGATCGCCCTCAAGCTGCAACTGGGCGTGGTGGCCATTCCCCTGTCCATCGCCTATCGCTTCAGTCTCGCCGCCGCCGTGCTGTTCGTCCTGCTCCTGCTCAGCCGCCGCCTGCAGCCGCTGGATCGGCGCGGTCAGCTGCTGTGCATGCTCCAGGGCCTGTGCCTGTTCTGCCTCAACTTCATGTGCTTCTACACCGCCAGCCAATGGATCCCCAGTGGCCTGGTGGCGGTGATCTTCTCCACCGCGACCCTGTGGAACGCGCTCAACGCGCGAGTCTTCATGGGCCGGCGGATCGCCAGCAATGTGCTGGCCGGCGGCGCCCTGGGGTTGCTCGGCCTGGGCCTGCTGTTCTGGCCTGAGCTGTCGCACCACGAGGCCAGCCGCGAGACCCTGATCGGGCTGGGCCTGGCCGTGCTCGGCACCCTGTGCTTCTCCGCCGGCAACCTGCTCTCCAGCCTGCAGCAGCAGGCCGGGCTCAGGCCGCTGACCACCAACGCCTGGGGCATGCTCTATGGCGCGCTGCTGCTACTGGGTTACTGCCTGGTCAGCGGCGTGCCGTTCACCTTCGAGGCCAATACCCGCTACATCGGCTCGCTGTTGTACCTGGCGATTCCCGGCTCGGTGATCGGCTTCACCGCCTACCTGACCCTGGTCGGGCGCATGGGGCCGGAGCGCGCGGCCTACTGCACCGTGCTGTTCCCGGTAGTGGCGCTGAACATCTCGGTGTTCGTCGAGGGCTACCAATGGACGGCCCCGGCGCTGTTCGGCCTGGGCCTGGTGATGCTGGGCAACGTGCTGGTGTTTCGGCAGGCCAAGCCGGCGATCTCGGTTGCGTCAGAGAGAACCTAATCCGGCCAGTGCCAGAGTGGCTCGTCGAGCATGCCCATGCCCTGGATGGCGGTCTGTCCCAGGCTCTTGTCGAGGACGATGGAGTTGCACTCGGGGTGTTGTTCGAGTGCGGAGATCAGTCGGCTGGCATGGGATACCACCCACACTTGAGTGTGCCTGGATGCCTCGACGATCAGGCGTGCCAACGCCGGCAGCAAATCCGGGTGCAGGCTGGTCTCGGGCTCGTTGAGCACCATCAGCGATGGAGGTCGGGGTGTGAGCAGGGCTGCTACCAGCAGTAGGTAGCGCAGGGTGCCGTCGGATAGCTCGGCGGCCGATAGCGGGCGCAGAAGACCTTCCTGACGCAACGCTACGCTGAAGCGCCCGCCGGGCTGGAAATCGATATCCAGCTGCGAGCCGGGGAAGGCGTCGGCAATGGCGTGCTCCAGCGCCTCGCGGTCGCCGATTTCGCGGATGGTCTGCAGAGCGGCAGCCAGGTCGCGGCCGTCGTGGTGCAGCACTGGGGTGCGGGTGCCCAGCTGCGGCTGGCGTGCCGGCGCGTCTACATCGGTACGGAAGTGATCGTAGAAGCGCCAGCGGCGAATGGTCTCGCGCAACTGGAATACCTCCGGGCAGCCTGGATCGTTGCCGATCTGGTCGAACAGGCTGTCGTAGCTCGGCAGATGCTGAGCCAGAACTTGCCAGCTGCGGCCTTCGCGCTGACGGACCATCGGGCCCTCGCGATCCACCAGCAGCGAAGCGGGGCGATAGCAGGGGCCGGCCCAGATGCATTCACGCTTGATCTCGGGGTCCAGTGCGAAGGCTGAGTGCGAGGGTTCGGGCAAGCCGAGGGAGATGGCATAGCCGAAATCCTCACCGGCGAAGCCCAGGCGCAGACGCACCACATCACTGCGCGGGCCACCCTGGATCGGTACCTCGCCACTCTTCATACGCCGGCTGATCTTTTCCGGACCAGCCCATAGCGTTGATTCCAGCCCACCATCGCGCGCTAGCGCGTTGACCACGCCACCACGGGCGGTCTCGGCCAGCAGGCGCAGGGCGCGATACAAGTTGGACTTGCCGCTGCCATTGGCCCCGGTGATCAGGTTGAGTCGACCGAGGGGCATCACCAGGTTGTTGATGGATCGATAGTTGCCGACGGCGAGGGTATGCAGCATGGGAGTCGTCCTGACGAATGCGCTGCTTATGCTAGCGCGACCTGCGCCTCGATGCGCAGCGGGCCTTGCAGCTCACGTGTGTCATAGCTGACCAGTTGCAGCTCACGCACCGCCAGCGTCAATGGCGGGCAGTCGCGCAGCGGCTCGGCACGCTCTCGCCATTGGCTGGCGCTGACGGCGTGCCGATAGATGCCGACGGTCAGGTGCGGCACATAGGCGGCCTGGCGGATCTCTGTGGAGAGAGGCGCGAGCGCCTGGCGCAGATGCTCGAGTTGCCCGTTGTCCTGTACGCCTAGGAAGGCTGCGCTGGCGAAGCTGTCGAGGCCGCCGAGTTGCAGTTCGAAGGGCGCTACGTTCAAGCCGGCGAGAACGCTTTGCTGGGCCTGCAGAACTGCAGTGCCGATGTCGTCGTCATGGCATGGCTCGGCGCAGGGGAAGCCGCAGACGAACAGACTGATGTGCGCCTCGCGACCCTGTGCGGGATGCAGCCAGTCACCGAGCAACTGGCGAGCTTCGTGCCGGCGTTGGAGTATCACCGGGCAGTCCACCGGAATCGACCAGAGGGCGTAGCGCGGGCGGCCGCGATGCCACTCCGGATACTCGCTCCTCAAGCTGGGGAGCAGAGTGGTCGGTGCCTGTAGCGGGTCTGAGAGCAACATGTTGGAACCAGGGCGCAGCGCAACGGGTCAAGAAGATAACAATACCAACAGGAGTCACCATCATGCGTGCCCACCCGTTCAAGCGCTACTTCGCTGCCGTCCTCGCTACCCTCAATCTGCTGATGTTCGCCCAGGTTCCTCTGGCCAACGCAGCGATGATCGGCACCCCCGAGGTGTTGCAGGAGCAACGTCAGCAGGTCGACCGCGAGCAGCTGCGCGCCATGCTGGCCGACCAGCAGGTGCAGCAGAAACTGCAGGAGATGGGCGTGGATCGCGCCCAGGTCGAGAAGCGCATCGATAGCCTGACGCCGGCCGAGCTGGCGCAATTCAACCAGCAGCTGTCCGAGGAGCCGGCTGGTGCCGGTGTGGTCGGCATCATCGTGCTGTTCCTGGTGATCTTCATCATCACCGACATGCTCTGCGCCACCGATATCTTCAGCTTCGTGAAATGCCTGCGCTGACGTGGGCGCCTCTGGCTCTCGCTGCGCTGATGCTGCTGACCGGCTGTGCCGGCCAGCAGCTGCAGTTACCCGCCAGTAGCGAGCGCCTACCCGAGAGGGTCGAATTGGCCGACACCCCGTTCTTCCCCCAGGACGACTATCAGTGTGGGCCGGCCGCCTTGGCCACGGTGCTGGTGCAGCGCGGGGTGCAGACTTCTCCCGAGTCCTTGCTGCCGAGCGTCTATCTGCCAACGCGCAAAGGTAGTCTGAAGGTTGAGCTGGTTGCCAGTGCACGCCAGTACGGGCAGCTGGTTTATCCGCTGCAGCCGAATCTGGATGCGCTCCTCGCTCAGCTGGCCGCGGGTAATCCGGTGCTAGTGATGCAGAACCTGGGGCTGGACTGGTATCCGCAGTGGCACTTCGCGGTTGCCGTCGGCTACGACCGAGAGCGTCAGGAGCTGATCTTGCGCTCGGCTCGGGCCAAGCGCTGGACCACCGATTTCACCGCCTTCGATAAGACCTGGGCGCGTGCCGGACGCTGGGCAGTACTGACCCTGCCGCCGGACCGACTACCTGCCGAGCCGCAGCTGGGCTCCTGGATGCAGGCCGCCAGCGACCTTGAGCAGACCAATCAGCGTGAGGCTGCAGCGACGGCCTATCGAACCGCGCAGCGCCAGTGGCCGGGCGAGTCGTTGCCCGGTTTCGCTTTGGCCAACCTGCTGCATGCGACGGGTGATCGTGCCGGTGCCGAGCAGCTGCTGCGTGACAGTCTGGGGCGACGCGGCGACTTTGCGGCTGGCTGGTTCAATCTGTCGGAGATGCTCAACGAACGTGGCTGTGTGTCCCAGGCCAGTGCGGCCAGAGCCTGTGCACAACGCCTGGCGCCTAATGATCGGCGCATCGACGCGCCGCTGTCGGCAGCCGGCAAGGCGACGGGGGAGTGCCAGGCTTTGCCCGATTGCGCGGTCCGCTAATTAGCGCGGGCGGGAGAGATGCAGCACCAACGCCAGCGCCGCCGGATAGCTGAGGTAGTGCAGGACGAAGATCAGCTGGCCCATGCTGCCCGGTTCATCCTTGAGCCACATCAGGCCCCAAATCAGCAGGTAGAGCAGGCCGAGGAACAGCGCATGCAGCGCTACCAAGGCCCAGCTCTCCTGCGTTTGCGGGCGGCGCTTCTCGAACCAGGCGAAGGCTGCGCGCAGGGCCCAGGCGCTGAGCAACGCCGCCAGCAGCGTGGCGGGCATGCCGCCGATCTTCAGCGGCACGCGTAGCAGGACGTTGAGCAGGAACGCCGCCGCCGTCGCACCGAGTACGTAGCGGTAGAGCGGGAAGCGGCGTGACATGGCGCTGCCTCAGAGCTGGGTATCGAGGCCGAAGCGCTTGCTCATCATGCGATCCATGAACTTGCGTGGCAGCAGGCGCACCATCAGCGGCAGCTTGCGGCTGCCGTTGCCGATGCGCAGCAGGGCGGGGCGTTCGGCCTGGCGTACGGCGGCCAGCAGCGTGGCGGCGAATTCGCTGGCCGGGGTCGGGTCTTCCTGGGAGGCATTGGCGCGGGCGCGGATGCCCTCGCGCACCGGCCACCAAGGCGACTGCTCGCTGACCAGGGCCTCGGCACTGTGGCTGGCGTTGGCGCCGAAGCTGGAGGCGATGGCGCCCGGTTGCACTTCCATGACCTGGATGCCGAAGGGCGCCAGCTCCATGCG
Organism: Pseudomonas sp. Gutcm_11s; assembly: GCF_028649395.1. Classification (GTDB taxonomy): domain Bacteria; phylum Pseudomonadota; class Gammaproteobacteria; order Pseudomonadales; family Pseudomonadaceae; genus Aquipseudomonas. The sequence continues at coordinate 184,642 of NZ_JAQSUW010000009.1, forward strand.
CAGGCTGCCGGACAGCGCGTGCACCGCAGCCTTGGACGCGCAGTAGGCGCCGGCGAACGGGGTGATGAGGACACTGGAGATGCTGCCGATGTTGACCACCAGGCCGCGGCTGGCGCGCAGCAGCGGGAAGCAGGCACGGGTCAGTTCGACCAGGCTGAACACGTTGGTTTCGAACTGCTGGCGCATGCCCTGGGCGCCGCCGTCGAGCAGCGGGCCCATGGCGCCGTACCCGGCGTTGTTGATCAGTACGTCGAGGCGCCCGGCCTCGGCCTTGACCCGCTCGCTGGCGCGGGCGATGTCCCCGGCGTCGTTGACGTCCAGCTTTACGGCGGTGAAGCCGGCAGCTGTCAGCACCTCGAGGTCGGCGCCCTTGCGCGCGGCGGCGAACACCCGGTAGCCGTTGGCCTTGAAGGCATCGGCCAGGGCGCGGCCGATGCCGCTGGAACAACCGGTGATCAGGGCTACGGGCTGGGTCATGGGCACTCCTTGTCTCGCGGGCTTGAATTGGGCCCGATCATAACCACTCGCGCAGGTGCCGTACTGTCCCTGTCGGCCAGATCAGTCTTCTGAATGGTCGCGCAGGAACACCAGGCTGTCCGGCTTGGACTGCTCGGGGCTGTAGCGATAGCCCTGGTAGTCGAAGGCCTTGAGCTGCTCGGGGTCGCTGATGCGTTCCTTGATCACGTAGCGTGCCATCAGGCCGCGGGCCTTCTTGGCGTAGAAGCTGATGATCTTGTACTGGCCGTTCTTCAGGTCCTTGAACTCGGTATCGATGATCCGCGCGTTCAGGGCCTTGCGCTTGACCGCGCCGAAGTACTCGTTGGAGGCCAGGTTGAGCAGGATGTCGTCGCCCTGTTCGGCCAGGGCCTCGTTGAGCCAGCCGCTGATGCGCTCGCCCCAGAAGTCGTAGAGGTTGTTGCCGCGGGCGTTGGCCAGCTTGGTGCCCATCTCCAGGCGATAGGGCTGCATCAGGTCGAGCGGGCGCAGCACGCCGTACAGGCCGGAGAGCATGCGCAGGTGTTGCTGGGCGAAGTCGAAGTCGGCCTCGGCGAAGTCCTCGGCGGCCAGGCCGGTATAGACGTCACCCTTGAACGCCAGCAGCGCCTGCTTGGCGTTGGCGGGGGTGAAGTCCGGGTGCCAGCTGCCATAGCGCGCGACATTGAGCGCGGACAGTTTGTCCGACAGGTGCATCAGCTCGCCGATCTGCTGCGGGCTCATCTCGCGCAGCTGGCCGATCAGCTCCTGAGCGTGGTCGAGGAACTGCGGCTGGGTGAAGCGCGCGGTGGCCGGCGGGGTGTCGTAGTCCAGGGTCTTGGCGGGGGATATCACCAACAGCATCGAATCGTCTCCAGAAAGCGTGGCGCGATTCTAGGCTGATGGGCTCCTCGGCTCCAGCTATCGGCGCCGAGGGGTTTGCCTATCGATGGCTCAGCGGCGCTCGGGCAGCATGGCGCGCAGCACGCCGTCGCGGCGCACATGGTGGTGCCACAGGGCGGCGCCTGCGTGGCCGAGGATCAGCAGGAACAGCAGGTACTGGGCGGTGACGTGGAACAGCTTGGCGGCTTCGCGCACCGCGTCGGACAGCGGCAGCGGGCCGATTTCCACCAGCCAGAACAGGTTCACCGGGCGCTTGCCGAACAGCACGCCGCTCAGCGGCATCAGCACCAGCAGCAGATAGAGCAGGCTGTGCCCGGCCCTGGCGGCGAAACGCTGCAGTGGCGGCTCGCCAGCCATCAGGTCGGGAGCACCGGAGCGGGCGCGCAGTACCAGGCGCAGCACGGTCAGCACCAGCACCAGCAGGCCGAGCGACTTGTGCAGGGTGAACACGCCGGCGCCGCCACCGAGCAGCGGCTCGAACAGGTCACTGCCATAGGGCAGGGCGATGATCAGCAGGATCAGCACGGCACTGAGCCAGTGCAGGGCGATCTGCGGTGGGGTATAGCGTTGGATCATGTCGGGTTCCTCATCGGTTACATGGCGTGCACGGTGCAGGCTTGAGCGTGTTCTTGTGGTTATGCGGACACTTTACCGGCTCGCAGGCGGTGACCGGCGCAGGCGTTTTTGCAAGATGTGTGTCCGCCGCGTCCGCGCTACGGAGAAGAATAGGGCGACAAATGGCTGCGAGCCACGGCGGGCGGGCGCTGCGGGGGAGTGCGAGTGGGGCTTGGCGGGGCGGCGTACTGGGCGTAGCCGGGAGGCAGGACTTCCGACTTTAACGGCGCATATGGGTGTCGCCAAGCGTTATTCGTCGAGCCGATAAAAAAGCTTTGTGAGGCAGAAAAAGTTCTTTTTTCTGTCATCCAGATTGGGGTATTAAAAAAGCAGACCGCCGAACCCTGCAGCACAGGTGGCGGCCCTCGGCCATCACCTTTGCTCGCGTATCCCGCTCCGTTCGGGAGGTGGGCGGTCCTCCGCGGCGGAGCTGTAGAGGCTTCGTCGTCCAGGCCCCTCGATAAGGTGACCGAGTATGGATGATCACGGACGCACCCGCTCCACCCAGCCCACCCTCTACGTCCTCGACACCAACGTCCTGATCCACGATCCCAACGCGCTGCTGAATTTCCAGGAACACCACGTCGCCATCCCCATGACCGTGCTGGAGGAGCTGGACAAGCTCAAGACCGGCAAGCACACGGTCGCCGCCGAATGTCGCCAGGCGATTCGCCTGATCGACCAGACGCTAGGCGAAGCCACTCCCGAGGAGGTGGAACAGGGAGTACCGATTCGCCGCGGCAAGAACGAGCCCAAGGGCACTCTGTCGATCCTCATGAGCAAGCGCGCGGAGCCCATTACCTGGCTGCCCGAGCACCTCAACGACAACAAGATCATCAACCAGCTGGTGGAACTGCAGAGCCGGCGCAGCGGCTCGCCCGTGGTGCTGGTGACCAAGGACATCAACATGCGCCTGAAGGCGCGTGCCTGCGGGATCTCCGCCGAGGACTATCACACCGACCAACTGGTGGACGACGTCAACCTGCTGTCGCGTGGTTACCACAACCTCTCCGGCTCCTTCTGGGACCGCGTGAGCAAGGTCGAGACGCGCCAGGGCCATGGTCGCACCTGGCACCAGGTACAGCTCACCGACAACCTGCCAGCGGTGCACGTCAACGAGTTCATCGTCGACGAGCAGGGCTTCGTCGGCTGGGTCAAGGGCATCGAAGGCAGCACGCTGACCATCCTCGACCTGCATCAGGAACCGCTGATGCATCAGGAGGCCTGGGGGCTGCGGCCGCGTGACATATATCAGGCGCTGGCGCTGTATGCGCTGCTCGATCCGGACATCCACCTGGTCAACCTGTCCGGCGCCGCCGGCTCGGGCAAGACCATCCTGGCGCTCGCCGCGGCCATCGAGCAGACCATGGTCAGCAAGCGCTACCGACGCATCATCGCCACCCGCAGCGTGCAGGGGCTGGACGAGGACATCGGCTTCCTGCCCGGCACCGAGGCGGAGAAGATGGAGCCCTGGCTGGGCGCCATCACCGACAACCTGGAGGCACTGCATTCGGACGACGAGAGCACCCACGGCAGCGTCGACTACATCCTGCAAAAGGTCCCGCTGCAGTTCAAATCGCTCAACTACATCCGCGGTCGCAGTTTCCAGCACAGCCTGATCCTGATCGACGAGTGCCAGAACCTCACCCCGCACCAGATGAAGACCATCATCACCCGCGCCGGTACGGGCTCCAAGGTGATCTGCCTGGGCAACCTGGCGCAGATCGACACGCCTTACCTGTCCGCCACCAGTTCGGGTCTGACCTACCTCACCGAACGCTTCAAGGACTTTGAGCACGGCGTGCACGTTACCCTGCAAGGGGTACCGCGCTCGGTGCTGGCCGAGTACGCCGAAGCGCACATGTGATGCCACTCGGCGGGCGGCTGCGGCCGCCCGCTGACCAACCACCCGATAAGTTGTATACAATCCCTCGACCGGTGCCGCGCGTGCGGCACCACCGAGGAGATTTTGCTGTGCTGACTCATCTCGATTCCCAAGGCCGCGCCAACATGGTGGATGTGACCGACAAGGCGGTGACCTCCCGCGAGGCCGTGGCCGAAGCCCGTGTGCGCATGCTGCCCGCGACCCTGGCGATGATCGCCGACGGCAGCCACCCCAAGGGCGACGTGTTCGCCGTGGCGCGCATCGCCGGCATCCAGGCAGCGAAGAAGACCCACGAGCTGATCCCGCTGTGCCATCCGCTGCTGCTGACCAGCGTCAAGGTCGAGCTGGAGGCCGAGGGCGTCGACTGCGTGCGCATCCAGGCACGCTGCAAGCTGGCCGGGCAGACCGGGGTGGAGATGGAGGCGCTGACCGCCGCCAGCGTTGCCGCGCTGACCATCTACGACATGTGCAAGGCCGTGGACCGGGGCATCGTCATCGAGGCCGTGCGCCTGCTGGAGAAGTCCGGTGGCAAGAGTGGCGACTACCGCCTGGACTCCCACGAGGTAGGGCGTCTGACATGATCCGCGTACAGTATTTCGCCCGTTACCGCGAGGTGCTGGGCATCGACGGCGAGCAGTTGCAGCGCGCCGCGCTGGGCAATCTCGATCAGCTGCGCGAGCACCTGCTCAGCCGCGGCGGCGTGTGGCAGGTGCTGGCCGAGCAGAACCTGATGTGCGCGCGCAATCAGGAGCTGTGCAGCCTGGACACCGAACTGGCCGACGGTGACGAAGTGGCCTTCTTCCCTACAGTCACTGGTGGTTGAGATGAGCGTCCGGGTGCAGGTCGAAGCCTTCGATCCGGGTGTCGAGGTCAATGCGCTGCATGCCGCCAACCTGGGCATCGGCGCAGTGGCCAGCTTCGTCGGCTACGTGCGCGACTACAACGATGGCCAGGACGTGCGTGGCATGTTCCTCGAACACTATCCGGGCATGACCGAGAAGGCTCTGGAGAAGATTGTCGCCGAGGCTGAGCAGCGCTGGCCGCTGCTGCGGGTCGAGGTATTGCATCGGGTCGGCGCGCTACAGCCGGGTGAGCCGATCGTCTTCGTCGGCACCGCCAGTGCCCATCGCCAGGCGGCATTCGACGCCTGCAATTTCATCATGGACTACCTGAAGACCCGCGCGCCGTTCTGGAAAAAGGAAGACACGCCGGACGGCCCGCGCTGGGTCGAAGGGCGGGCCAGCGACCAGGCCGCCGTGGAGCGCTGGCGCAGCTGAGTGTCCTGAGGATTCAGGCCGGCAGCTGCAGCGCCTCGTAAACCCGCAGGACAATCGGCATCAGGGTGACCAGCACGCCGGCGCCCATCAGGCGTATGCCCCATTCGTGTTCGCGGTAGTTGAAGCCGAAGCCCAGCAGCAGGAAGCCGGCAATCAGCAGCACCAGCATGATGTGGAGTGTGTCCATCCAGGCGTTCTCCCCTTGTTTTCCTTCAGCGTAGACGCCTTAGCCGCAGCGCGGACTGATCCAGGGCAAGGCGGAATGCTGTCTGTTCGCCGCCGGCTGGGCGCGGAAATGTCGAGTGTTGCCCTTCGGCTGCAAGCTTCCAGGCGGTCCTGCATCGGCGGGTTCGAGGAGATTGACGATGTGTACATTAAAGTCCGGTATGGATTTATAAGTACAAATCAGTGTCGTCAACCTGCCAGGCGCGCCGAGATCCATCGTCGGTCCGCGCCGGTGCTTCTCGCTTCTGCCGATAACCAGCCCACCAGCATCCAGAGTGGGCGCACCTGGGAGTCACACCATGAAGAAAATCGCACTGCTGGGCGCGCTTGCCCTGAGCCTGATGGCATCCAGCCTGTTCGCCGCCGACAAGCCGCTGCGCCTGGGCATCGAGGCCGCCTATCCGCCGTTCGCCTTCAAGCAGGCCGATGGCTCCATCGCCGGCTTCGACGTGGATATCGGCAATGCCCTGTGCGCCGAGATGAAGGTGCAGTGCCAGTGGGTGGAGCAGGAGTTCGACGGCCTGATTCCCTCGCTCAAGGTGCGCAAGGTGGACGCCGTGCTGTCGTCGATGACCATCACCGACGAGCGCCGCAAGTCGGTGGATTTCACCGGCAAGTACTACTACAGCCCGGCGCGCCTGACGATGAAGGAAGGTGCGCAGGTCAGCGACGACTTCTCCAGCCTCAAGGGCAAGCGCATCGCCGTGCAGCGCGCCACCACCACCGACCGTTTCGCCACCGAGGTGCTGGCGCCCAAGGGTGTGGAAGTGGTGCGCTACAGCTCGCAGAACGAGATCTACCTGGACCTGGTTTCCGGCCGCCTCGACGGTACCCTGGCCGACGCCATCCCGGTCGATGAGGGCTTCCTCAAGACCGAGCAGGGTAAGGGCTTCGCCTTCGTCGGCCCGGCGTTCACCGACCCGGCCTACTTCGGCGAGGGCGCCGGCATCGCCGTGCGCAAGGGCGACCAGGCGCTGCTCGACAAGCTCAACGTCGCCATCCTGGCGCTGCGCGCCAGCGGCGAGTACCAGAAGATCCAGGGCAAGTATTTCAGCTTCGATATCTACGGCGAGTAACCGCTACGCCGTGAAAGAGCCGCGCACCGCGCGGCTTTTTTGTGCCTGACAGGCGGCCCCGAAGAACCTCTCCTAGTATGCAGATACGTTGCCTTGGGGGAGGGATGGGGTATGGCTGAGGCCGGCAAGAAAATGGGTTTGATGGGGCTGACCACCCTGGTGGCGGTGAACATGATGGGCTCGGGCATCATCATGCTGCCGTCGAGCATGGCGCAGCTGGGGGCTGTGTCACTGCTGTCCTGGGTGATCACGGCAGTGGGGTCGATGGCCATCGCCTACTGCTTCGCCCAGTGCGGCATCTACTGCACGCGTCCCGGCGGCATGTCGGCCTATACCGAGGAGGCCCACGGCAAGTCGGCCTTCTTCCTCTGCTCGTACCTGTACTTCCTGTCGCTGGCCATCGGCAACGTGGCCATCGCCATCTCCGCGGTGGGCTACCTGACGCCCTTCTTCCCCTGGCTGGGCAGTGGCGCGATTCCCCTGTTCGTCGGTGCGGTGGGGCTGATCTGGCTGACCTCGCTGGCCAACCTAGGTGGGCCGAAGGTCACCGGGCGCATTGGTGCGGTGACGGTCTGGGGCGTGATCATCCCGGTGGCCGGCCTGTCGCTGATCGGCTGGTTCTGGTTCGACGCCGAGGTCTTCGGCCAGGCCTGGAACCCGCATGAAATCTCGGTCAGCTCGGCCATCGCGCAGAGCATTCCGCTGACCCTCTGGGCTTTTCTCGGCATGGAGTCGGCGGCGCAGAACTCCGAGGCGGTGGAGAACCCGCAGCGCAACGTGCCGTTGGCCTGCCTGCTGGGCACGCTGGGGGCGGCGGTGATCTACGTCCTGTCCACCTCGGTGATCATGGGCATAGTGCCCAACGCCGAGCTGGCCAACTCCAGCGCACCCTTCGCCCTGGTGTACGCGCAGATGTTCAACGGCTGGGTCGGCAACATCATCATGGCTCTGGCGGTGATGGCCTGCGTCGGCTCGCTGCTGGGCTGGCAGTTCACGTTGGCGCAGACCGCCAAGGTGACCGCCGATCAGCATCTGTTCCCGCGCTTCTATGCCCGCGTGACGCTGCTCGGCGCACCCATCGCCGGGTTGATCGCCAACGCCGTGCTGCAGTCCGGCATGGCCCTGTCGACCATCTCGCCGAACGCCTCCGAGCAGTTCGGCAAGCTGGTAAACCTGGCCGCGGTGACCAACGTGATTCCCTACATCACCGCGCTCTCCGGCCTGCTGATCATCATGCAGAAGGCCGGCGTGGCGAAGTCGGTGGAGTACCGCAACATGCTGATCCTGGCGGTGGCCATGGCCTACAGCTTCTACGCCCTGTATGCGTCGGGCACCGAGGCGGTGTTCGGCGGCATGATCGTCACCGCCGTGGGCTACCTGCTGTTCGGCTACATCGCCGACCGGCTGCTGGAGCAGCGAAGCACGCTGAAGGAGGACGCATCATGAGGCGGCTTGCCTGGATGCTGGCGTGGCTGCTGGCCCAGCCGCTGGCGGCGCAGACCCTCGAGCAGATCCGCGCCAGCCAGCGCATCACCCTCGGCTATCTGCCGAACATGGCGCCGTTTTCGGTGAGCAACGGCGAGGAGCCGCAGGGCTACGCGATCGAGCTGTGCCAGCGGGTGACCGAGCGCCTGCGCCGCGAGCCTGGCCTGGCCCAACTGCAGGTGCGCTACCAGGCGCTGAAGGGGCAGGAGATCCTGCCGGCGCTGCAGCGTGGCGAGGTGGACCTGATGTGCAGCGCCCTGGTGGAGACGCTGGAGCGACGCAAGTGGGTGAACTTCTCGCTGCCGATCTACCCGGCCGGTCGCGGTGTGCTGGTGCGTGCCGATGCCTCGCCCAGCCTGCTGGCGGTGCTCAATGGCCAGGCGGTGCATACCGGGCCGCAATGGCGCGCCACCATCAATCGCGGGCTGAGCAAGCAGCGCTTCGCGGTGATCGGCGGCAGCACCGCCGAGGACTGGGTGCGCAACAAGCTGCGCCTGTTTGGCGTGCTGGCCACCGTGGTGCCGGTGCAGGGCATGGACGAGGGTGTGGAACTGGTGGCCAGCGGTGGCGCCGATGCCTTCTTCGCCGACCGGGTAGTGTTGCTCAACCGCGCGGCGCGCAACGCCCATGCACAGGAGCTGCAGGTACTGGACAAGTCGTTCGAGCTGGAGCCGGTGGGCCTGGTCATGCCGCGGGGTGACGATGCGCTGCGCCTGCTGGTGGACAGTGAACTGAGCCTGATCTATCGCAGCGGCGAGATCGAGTGGCTGTATCGCCGCTACTTCGGCGAGCCGAGTGCGCAGGTGCGCCAGCTGTTCCAGGCCTACACGCGCCCGGAAGGGCGGGTCACGCCTCGCCCTTGATCTCCTTGAGGTGCTTGTACACCGTGGCGCGGCCCATGTTCAGCACGTTGGCGATGTAGTTCGCCGCGCTCTTGCCCTTGAACGCGCCCTCGGCATGCAGGGCCTCGACCAGCTCGCGCTTGTGCTCGCGGGTCAGCAGGTTGAGGCCGAGCTGGCGCTGCTGCAGCCAGGCATGCAGGAAGGTGTTGATGCGCTCCTGCCAGTCATCGCGGAACAGCGCATCGGGCTGCGGGATCACCTTGCTCGCCGAGAGCAGCAGGTCGAGCGCCTGCTTGGCACTCTCCAGCATGGAGATGTTGAAGTTCAGGCACAGCACGGCGACGGGCGTGCCGCCGGCGTCGCGCAGTACGGTGCTGACCGAGCGGATCTTCTGTCCATCCCAGTTGAGCTTCTCGTAGGGGCCGATGTTGCGCTCGCCGTTGTCGCCATCGAGCATGTCCTCCAGCGCCGCGTCGTCGCCGACCGCACGCTTGGAGATGTTGTTGGCGATGTGGTCGATCTTCTGTGTGCGCAGGTCGTGCAGCACCACCTCGACGTGGGGGAAGAACAGGGTGGCGACGGCGTCGGCGATGGCGCGGAAGCTGTCGAGGTCGGCGGCGGGCATGCAGTAACTCCGGTTGAGCGCCCCGAGCGGGGCGCTGCGAGTGTGCCGCAAACTCAGGCCAGGCGGGAAGGCGCGAGCATGGCCTCGCTCAGGCCGAAGGCGCGGATGCGCTCCGGCAATGGCAGGCCGCGGATCAGCGCGGTGCAGGCCTCGCCCATCGCGGCGCTGGTCTGGATGCCATAGCCGCCCTGGGCGGCGACCCAGAAGAAGCCCTCGGCATCCACGGCGTAGCCGCCGACCAGGTCGCCGTCGGCGACGAAGCTGCGCAGGCCGGCCCAGGTGTGTTGCGGGCGGCGGATGCTCAGCGTGGTGTGCTCCTCGAGCTGGTAGATGCCCATGGCGATATCCAGCTCCTCCGGCTGCACGTCGTGCGGCGCCACCGGGTCGGCATTGGCTGGCGAGCCGAGCAGCTGGCCGGCATCCGGCTTGAAGTAGAACGCCTCGTGCAGGTCGACCACGCAGGGCCAGGCGTGGCTGTCCACACCCTCCGGCGGCAGGAAGGTGAAGGCGGCGCGGCGCTTGGGGATCAGGCCGATGGGGGCGACCCCGGCCAACTTGGCAATCTCGTCGCACCAGCCGCCGGCGGCGTTGACCAGCACCGGGGCCTGGTAGCTCTCGTCACCACAGTCGACCAGCCACAGGCCGTTCTCGCGGCGAATGGCGAGCGCCTCGCGGCCGCAGCGAATCTCGCCGCCCTGCTGGCGAATGCCGCGCAGGAAGCCCTGGTGCAGAGCGTCGGTGTCGATGTCGGCGGCGCTCGGGTCGAGCATCGCGCGGTGCACCTTGTCGCGGCGCAGCACCGGCACCAGGGCGCAGGCCTCGTCGGCGCTCAGCAGACGCATCTCCGGCACGCTGGCGCGGCCGCTTTCGTACTGGCGCAGCAGCTCGCTGGCGTCGTCGCTGAAGTCCACCACCATCTCGCCGCGCGGGCTGAGCAGGGCGTGGTCGCTGAAGCCGGGCGGCGGGTTGTCGAGGAAGGCGCGGCTGGCGGCCGTCAGCGCGCGCACCTGCGGCGTGCCATAGGCCACGGTGTAGAGCGCCGCCGAGCGGCCGGTGCTGTGGTAGCCGGGCTGCGGCTCGCGCTCCAGCAGGATGGTCTTGCCATGCGCGGCGAGGAAGTAGCCGGTGCTGGCGCCAGCGATGCCGGCACCGATGACGAGGTAGTCGCAGTGCATCAGGCGTCTTGCTCCAGCAGTTGGTGCAGGGCATGGGCCAGGGCCATGTCTTCCAGGCCGAGGCCGATGGAGCGGAAGAATACCGGGCGGCTGTAGTCCGGCTTGCTCGCACGGCCACTGACCAGCTCGGCCAGGTCGCCACGAATCTTCTCCGGGCTCCAGCCCTGTTCGGCGGCCAGGCGCATCTCGCCGGCCGAGCCCGGGGTGGTAGCGCGGTAGTCGCAGTAGACCTCCATGCCTGCCAGCGCTGCCGGCGGCACCTCGTGGGCACGCGGTGCGTTGGTGCTGATCGAGGTGACCAGCACGTTGCGGCTCAGGCTCAGCGGGTCCAGCACCGGACTGGCGGAAGAGGTGCACAGCAGGATCACCTCGGCCTCGCGCAGGGCTTCTTCCTGGCTGGCGCACAGCTGCAGGCGCGCGTCCTCGGCCTGCAGCGCGGCGCGTTCGGCCTCGCCCTTGGTGGCCAGGCTCGGCGAGTACAGGCGGATGCTCTGCCAGTCGCGCAGACCCTTGGCGTAATGCAGGTGGGCGAGGGCCACCGGGCCGCTGCCGATGATCGCCAGGTGGCGTGTGCCGGCCGGAGCCAGTTCCTCCACGGCCACCGCAGTGGTGGCGGCGGTGCGCGCGGTGGTCAGGCTCTTGGCGTCGCACAGCAGCAGCGGCTGGCCGCTGCGCATCGACATCAGCAGGGTCCAGGCGGTGACGGTGGCGCCTTGCGGGCCGGGAATGTACGGCGAGGTCTTGACCCCGTAGACGCCGGCATCGGCCAGCACGCCGAGATAGTTGATGAAGTCGCCGCCGCCGGGAAACTCCACCAGCTGCTGCGCCGGCTGCACCGCACGGCCCTCGGCCAGGCTGGCGAACATGTCGCGCATGGCCTGGTGCACGTCGATGCGGGCGAGCAGGCGTTCGGCTTGGGTCTGGTCGATCACGCGGGTCATGTAGGGCTCCGAATTAAACTATTTTGTCCATGTTGGACTTTAATGTTTATTTCGGCAACCGCGAGCCGGCCGAATGGCGCCTGGCTGAAAGCGCTTGTCGCTCAGGCCGTCTGAGGCTCACGTAATGAGCCGAGCAGCGTGTCCGGCAGCGCATTGGCAAAGCAGCGCATCTCAGATGGTGCCGCTGGCCTTCAGCGCGGCGATGCCTTCGGCGCTGTAGCCCAGCTCGCCCAGTACCTGGACGTTGTGCTCACCCAGTTGCGGGCCGGTCCATTCCACGCTGCCCGGCGTCTCGCTCAGTTTGGGCACGATGCCGGGCATCTTGAATGGCTTGCCATCCGGCAGCTTGGCCGAGAGGAACATCTCGCGGGCGAGGAATTGCGGGTCCTTGAACATGTCTTCGGCGGAATAGATGCGGCTGGCCGGCACTTCGGCGCGCACCAGGGTGGCTTCCACTTCGTTCAGCGGCAGGCTGGCGGTCCAGCGGTCGATCACCCCGTAGAGTTCGTCACGGCGGGTATCGCGTCCGGCGTTGTCGGCCAACGCTGGATCGCTCGCCAAGTCCTCTCTATCTATAGCGCGCATAAAGCGCTGGAAGATCGCATCGCCATTGGCGCCGATCTGGATATGTTTGCCGTCGGCGCAGGTGTGGATGGAGGAGGGCGTGATACCGGGCATGATGTTGCCGGTGCGCTCGCGGATGAAGCCGAACACGTCGAACTCCGGCACCATCGACTCCATCATGGCGAAGATCGCCTCGTACAGCGCCACGTCCACCACCTGACCCTGGCCGCCGTTGACCTCGCGATGACGCAGCGCCATCAGTGCGCCAATCACGCCCCACAGGGCGGCGATGGAGTCGCCGATGCTGATGCCGGTGCGCACCGGCGGGCGGTCTTCGAAGCCGGTGATGTAGCGCAACCCGCCCATCGATTCGCCCACCGCGCCAAAGCCCGGCTGGTCCTTCAACGGCCCGCTCTGGCCGAAGCCGGACAGGCGCACCATCACCAGCTTGGGATTCAGTGCGTGCAGCACGTCCCAGCCCAGGCCGAGCTTCTCCAGCACGCCGGGGCGGAAGTTCTCGATCAGGATGTCCGCCTCGGCCAGCAGCTTCTTCAGCACCTCACGGCCTTCCTCGTGCTTGAGGTTGAGGGTGATCGAGCGCTTGTTGCGTGCCTGCACGAACCACCACAGCGAAGTGCCCTCGTACAGCTTGCGCCACTTGCGCAGCGGATCACCGCCATCCGGCGACTCGACCTTGACCACCTCGGCACCGAACTCCGCGCAGATGCGCGAAGCGAAGGGGCCGGCGATCAGGGTGCCGAGTTCGACCACTTTCAGGCCGGCGAGGGGTTTGCTGGGGATCATCGTGACTCCTGTTGGGCTCGACCTGATTGGTGCGGTCCGTGGGCTTTCGTCGGGGGAGTATCTGCGGTTAAATCGCCGGGCGAAAGGATGCGCGCTCCCTCTCTGGCCTGGAAGGCTTTCCCCTCCTGTTGCCCATACCCGCAAACCCTTTCCCGTGGAGGTCATTCGACCTGCTCCCGGTGCGCCTGCGCGCCTGTCATACGTGCGTTTTAAAATATTACATGTGATTAGTTGATTCATTACATGTGAGTGCCTAATCTCTCGCTCATGGAAAGCAAATCATCAGCCCACTACCAGCGTCTCTTTCGTCAGCGTCTGCGCGAGCAGGGCTTGATCAAGAAAGAGGTGTGGATACTGCCCGAGCATGCGCAAGCGCTCGCGGCATTCGAGCGGAAACTGCGCCAACCCTTGTCGGGGTCGGCCTCTATGGAGAAGGAGGGAGGTGCCATGCCTCAGGTTTGGACTGCACAAGGTTTGTTCGATGCGCTGTCCGCAACGGAGCTGTTTAAGGAAGGCCGTGCGGCCATCGAGCTGATTCAGGGCGCCGACGCCAGCCTGCACGTGACCATGCACGAATACGGCGATCTGCCGCTGTTCGTTGCCGTGTTCGGCGAGCAGATCATCGTCGAGGCGCTGCTCTGGCCGGCTGCCGACGTAAGCGATGGCGTGGCCTTCAACGAAGAAGTATTGCGCAGCCGCAAGCTCTTCCCGCTGTCGTCCATCGGCCTGGAAACCCTGCCGGACGGGCAGGCCTGCTACACCATGTTCGGCGCGCTGAGTGCATCCTCGGTGCTCTCCAACGTGGTGCAGGAAATCGAGATGCTGGCGGACAACGTGATCAAGGCCACCGAAGCCTATGAAGGCTTCCTCAAAGCCTAAGGAGATTGCCATGAACGTGTGGAGCAAACTGCTGACCGCCCTGCGCGGCGGCGCCAACGAAGTGGGTGAGGCCATGGTGGACAGCCAGGCCCTGCGCATCCTCGACCAGGAAATCCGCGACGCCGACCTGGAGCTGCGCAAGTCCAAGGAAGCGCTGGCCGAGATCATGGCCAAGCAGAAGCTGGCCGCCGATCGCGCCGAGAAGAGCGCGGCCAAGGTCGCCGAGTACGAGCAGTACGCGTTGAAGGCCCTGGAGGCCGGCAACGAGTCGCTGGCCCAGGAAGTGGCGGTGAAGATCGCCAACCTGGAAGTCGAGCTGAGCAGCGAGCGCGAGCAGGCCGAGAGCTATGCCGCCAGCGTCGCTCAGCTGCGCAAGGCGGTGGCCCAGGCCGAGGCCAATATCAAACGCCTCAAGCAACAGGTGGATACCGTCAAGGCCACCGAGAGCGTGCAGAAGGCGCAGATGACCGTGGCTCAGCGCTACGGTGGCTCCCAGGCCAAATTGCACACCGCGGTTGAATCGCTGGAGCGGATCAAGCAGCAGCAGGCCGAGCGGGCGGCGAAGATGGAGGCAACGGCCGAGCTGGCCGAGGCGGCCAACGTCGACGATTCGCTGGAAGCCAAGCTGCGTGCGGCGGGCATCAAGGCCGACAACGCCAGTGCCGAAAGCGTGCTGGCGCGCCTGAAGGACAAGGCCAAGTCCTAACCGTTGTGCATTGCGGCGGAGCTCGCTCTGCCGCCTGATTCAGGGATAGGAACTCGATGGAAAATTTCCTGCACAGCACTTTTGCGTTTCCCACCGTCATCTTCAGCTTCCTGCTGTGCCTGGCGGTGCTCTACTGGTGCGTCGCCGCGCTGGGCATTCTCGAGGTCGACGTGCTCGATATCGAGGCCGACTCCACACTGGAGTCGGTGCAGCCCGAGGGGCTCGCCGGCCTGCTGCTCAAGCTGGGCCTCAACGGCGTGCCGGTAACGCTGGTGCTGACCCTGCTGTTCTTCTTCGCCTGGATCGCCAGCTACTTCGTCGAGCTGTTGCTGCTGCGCCACCTGCCGCTGGGCATCCTGCGCTATCCGCTGGGTTTGGTGCTGGTGTTCGGTGCGCTGCTGCTGGCCGTGCCGGTAACGGCAGCCTTGTGCCGCCCGCTGCGCCCGCTGTTTCGCAAGCTGGAAGCCACCAGCAGCAAGTCGGTGCTGGGGCAGACTGCCGTGGTGCGCAGTGGCCGGGTGACCCTGAGCCATGGCGAAGCGGTACTGGAAGACGGTGGCGCGGGCCTGATCCTGCGCGTGCGTGCCGACGAGGTGCGTGGTTTCAAACGTGGCGACCGTGTCGTGTTGCTGGAGTACCTGGAGGGCGAGCACGCCTACCGGGTCATTACCGAGGACGAATTCAACGGCCGTTGAGCCCGCGAATTCACCCCAGAATCAAAGGAGATTGATTGCAATGAGCCTCGAATTGGTGATGCCCTTCCTGATCGGCGTCGGTGTCGTATTCCTGCTGATCTTCGGCTTCTTCGTGCTGTTCAAGGCCTTCTATATCAAGGTCCCGCAGGGCACGGCGCTGATCGTCAACGACATGTCCTCCACGCCCAAGGTGCACTTCACCGGTGCCCTGGTGTACCCGGTGATTTACCTCAAGGAGTTCATGCGCATTTCGCTGATCACCCTGGAAGTGGATCGTCGCGGCAAGGACGGCCTGATCTGCAAGGACAACATGCGTGCCGACATCACCGTGGCCTTCTACCTGCGCGTCAACGAGACCCAGGAAGACGTGCTCAAGGTGGCCAAGGCCATCGGCGTGGATCGCGCCTCCGATCGCGCCGCAGTCAACGAGCTGTTCAACGCCAAGTTCTCCGAGGCGCTGAAGACCGTCGGCAAGCAGTTCGACTTCGTCCAGCTGTTCGAGAACCGCCAGGACTTCCGCGACCGTATTATCGAGACCATCGGCAACGACCTCAACGGCTATGTGCTGGAAGACGTCGCCATCGACTACCTGGAGCAGACCGCCAAGAGCTCGCTGGACCCGAGCAACATCCTCGACGCCGCCGGTATCCGCAAGATCACCGAGTTGACCGCTGCGCAGAACGTCATCACCAACGACCTCGAGCGTAACGAAGAGCTGGCGATCAAGAAGAAGAACGTCGAAACCCGCGAAGCGACCCTGGCCCTGGAACGCCAGCAGGCCGATGCCGAAGCACGCCAGAAGCGTGAGGTCGAGACCATCCGTGCCCGTGAGGAAGCCGAGACCATCAAGGTCAAGGAAGAGGAGCGTCTCAAGGCCGAGCAGGCGCGCATCCAGTCGCAGCAGGAAATCGACGTGCGCACCGAGAACCACCAGCGCGAAGTCGAGGTTGCCCAGCAGAATCGCCAGCGTGCCGTGGTCATCGAGGTGGAGAAAGTCACCCGCGCCAAGGACCTGGAAGTGGTGGCCCGCGAGCGCGAGGTCGAGCTGCAGCGCATCGAGGCCGAGAAGGCCCTGGAAGAGCAGCGCAAGAACATCGCCAATGTGATTCGCGAGCGCGTCGCGGTCGAGAAGACCGTGGCCCAGGAAGAAGAGCGCATCAAGGAAGTGCGTGAGGTGTCCGAGGCCGAGCGTGCCAAGCAGGTCATCGTGCTGCAGGCCCAGGCCCAGGCCGAACAGGAGCTGGTACGCCAGGTCAAGCAGGCCGAGGCCGACGAGACCCGTTCCAAACACAAGGCCGTGGAAATCAACAACCTGGCCCAGGCCGAGCTGGAAGCGGCGGCCAAGCAGGCCGAGGCCAAGAAGCGCATGGCCGAAGGTATCGAGGCCGAGCGCGCTGCGCCTGGCCTGGCTGATGCCCGTGTGTTGGAAGTCACTGCCGCGGCCAAGGAGAAGGACGGTCTGGCCGAGGCTCGCGTGCGTGCCGAGCAGCTGATCGCCGAAGCCAAGGGCGAGCAGGAAAAAGGCCTGGCCGAGGCCCGCGTACTGGAAGCCCAGGCCGCAGCCAAGGAGAAAGATGGTCTGGCCGAAGCCAAGGTGCTGGAAGAGAAACTGGGCGCCCAGGCCCGCGGCGAGCAGCAGCTCGGTGCGGCCAAGGCCCAGGCGACCAAGGACCTGGGTACGTCGGAAGCCGATGTGCTGCTGCAGCGCCTGAACGCCGAAGCGGAAGGTCTGGGCAAGAAGTTCGGTGCCCTCGACGCCCTCAGCGACAGCGCGCGCCAGCACGAAGAATTCCGCATGCAGCTGGAGAAGAGCTTCGAGGAGGCCATGGCCGCCATCGCCGCCAACAAGGAGATCGCCAAGGATCAGGCCGAGGTGCTCGCCACCGCGCTGGCCAAGGCGAAGATCGAGATTGTCGGCGGCGAGGGCGACTTCTTCAACTCCTTCGCCAAGTCGCTCTCGGTGGGCAAGGCCATCGAAGGTGTAGTGGGCAAGAGCCCGGTGGTACAGGACGTGCTGGCACGCCTGCTCAACGGTAAAGCGGCCGAGCGCAAGCCCGACCTGGAAGTCGTGACGCCGGCCGCCGAGGCCTGATCCGGTAGCTATCTATACGGGGGCGAGCAGGCTCGCTCCCGATATTTCCATGGGCATGAGCCCACCCCATGCAGAACAAGGAGAGATGTCATGTTGGAACCTCGGGATTATCTGGAAATGTCCTTCCGCTCGATCCAGTGCTTTGCCGATGACGGCCGCCTGGATGTCGAGGAACTGGGGCAGCTGCTCGCTATCGCCGAACGCGATGGCGCTATCGACGACAACGAAATCCGCGTGCTGAAGAAGATCATCGCGCAGATCAAGCCAGAAGAAATCGACCAGGCCATGCGCGACAAGCTGGCCGAAGTCGCCAAGAAAATCGGCGCCTGAGCAGCGCCAAATCCCGAGCACGGCGCATGTCGTGCCAGGGAAGGCGATAGCGAGCGGCTGATGTTCAGTCGCCCGCTCTTGCCGATTCGCTCAACAGATTTCCGCTTAGCCCGTTAGCTTCACTCTCCGCACCATTGCCCGCAGACAGCGCAGATCCAGGAAGGCCACGATGTCGGACGCACCAGCCGCAACCCAAACCCAGGACGTACTGGACAAGGCCGTCGCCGAAGGCGGCGCCTACGAGGTGCTGCACAAGCGCCTGCTGGACCAGGGGCAACGCCTGCGGCAGATCACCGAGAACCTCAATGGCCAGCGCCTGGAGGAGTTCGGCAGTAGCCAGATGGAAGTGGTCGGGCGGGTGCGTATCCGCACCGAGAACAACTGCATCGCCCGTGACATCGTCCAGGTCGGCGACTGCCTGCTGTTCGGCTACAACGTGTTCCTCGGCCTGAAGAAGGAGACCGGCGTCGCCGACGTGTTCTCCCTGTATCGCCTGGTAGGCGAGGGTGATGCCTACGAGGCCGAGCCGGTGCCGCTGGAAGGCACCTTCCTGGGCGCAGCTGGCTTCGTCAACGACTTCAACGAGCTGTACAGCTACTACAAGAACACCCGTCTGCTGCAGCTGGCCATCCGCGATGGCAAGCTGCTGGCGAGCTTCCAGATCGGCGATCGGGTCACCGATATTCGTGTGTTCCGCTGGTCGATCTCCCTCGACGGCAAGGACGTGCGCTACATCGACAACCGCGGCGAGCGCGATATTGCGCTGCCGGCACCGTTCGATTTCGAGTGGATCAAGGCCACTCGCGAGATGGTGGTGGAAGGCCGCCATCCGCACCTGAATATTCTCGACACCTTGTTCGTCGAAACCATCGGTGGCGACCTCACCATCAAGGTCGAGAACAACACCGAGGATGGCCTGGGCATCTACCGCGAGGAGGTGCTGGACAAGACCCAGTCGTTGGACGACGCCCAGGTCGAGTTCGCCCGCCTCGGCAGCCTGGTGCTGCTCAAGGTGCTGCCGTACCGCGAGGAGCAGTGGCGCTACCTGGTGTACAACGGCCTCACCGGCAAGGTGGAGCGCATCGACGCCATCGGCCAGGCCTGTGTGCAGCTGCCGGAAGACCACGGGATCATCTTCCCCGGCGGCTACTACCTGCAGAACGGCGAGTACAAGACCTTCGAGCAATCGATGGCCGGCATGCGCTTCAAGCGCGCCGTGCGCTCGCCCAACGGCGAGGACGTGCAGTACATCTTCTACCATCCCGAGCAGGGGCGGGCGGTGCTGCTGACCTACAACATGATCAACCGCCAGCTGCAGAACCCGCTGTTCGGCCACGGTTATGCGCGCCTGGAAGACGGGCGCACGGTGATCTTCGCCGCCGAAGGCGAGGAGCCGACCCGCATCCACCCGATGCAGATCTGGCAGACACCGTTCTGCAGCGATGAATTCGCCGCCCGCCAGCCAGCGCGCAGCGGCTTCCTCGGCAAGATCGGCAATGCCGAGCTGGTACGCGGCGTCTCCGACCTGTACGACCTGTGCCGCGAGATCGACGCGCCGGCGGTATCGGTACAGCGCTACAGCCTGCTGTGCCAGAACACCCGCCGTCTGTTCGACGCCTACCACTGGCTGAGCGGTGAGCCGCTGGCCGGCCTGGCGCCGCTGCTGCGCGAGATCGCCGCCACCTCCGAGCTGGTGCTGGACGAATACGAGAAGGTCGAGAGCATCCGCAAGCAGTCGGCCCAGGCCATGGTCGATGCCGAGAGCCGCCATAAGACCCTGCTCGACGGCTTGCTGCCGGACAGCTGGGACCAGGCGCAGAGCTTCGTCGACGGCCTCAACGGCATCACCGCCCAGCGCGGCCTGCTGCTGACCATCCGCGAATACCGCTACATCGACCTCGTGCGCCTGGACGCCATGGAGGCCGAGCTGCTGGCCGCCCAGGAGCGTACCTCCGCCGCCACCGCCACCTTCCTCGCTGGCGATGCAGCCCTGCAACCCTTCGTTGTGCGCTTGCAGGGCCTCGACGAACAGGCGCAGAAGGCCGAGACCGTGGCGCAGCTGGCCGAGCCGCTGGCCGCGTTGCAGACCATGGCGGCCGACCTGGACATGCTGTCCGGCCTGATGGCGTCGCTGAAGATCGACGACGCTACCCAGCGCACTCGTATCGTCGAGTCCATCTCCGAGATCTATGCCCGCCTCAACCAGGCCAAGGCCCGCGCCGAGCAACGGCGCAAGGGCCTGGGCTCGAGCGAGACGGTGGCGCAGTTCGGCGCCCAGTTCAAACTGTTCAGCCAGGGCATCACCAACGCCCTCGGTCAGGCCCAGGATCCGGAGCGCTGCGACGAGCAGCTGGCGCGCCTGCTGGTGCAGCTGGAGGAACTGGAGAGCCAGTTCGGTGACCAGGAGCAGTTCATCGGCGACATCCTGGCCAAGCGCGAGGAGTTGCTGGAGACCTTCGAGGCGCACAAGCAGGCGCTGCTCGACGAGCGCCAGCGCAAGGCGCAGAGCGTGCTGGATGCGGCCAAGCGCATCCTCGACAGCCTGGCCCGGCGCACTGCCAAGTTCACCCAGGCCGAGGAGCTCAACGCCTTCTTCGCCGCCGACCCGCTGATTCTCAAGCTGCGCGAAATGACTGGTCGTTTGCGCGAGCTGAAGGACAGCGTCAAGGCCGACGACATCGAGGCGCGCCTCAAGGGCGCCCGCGACCAGGCCGTGCGCGCGCTGCGTGACAAGAGCGAGCTGTTCGAGGAAGGCGGCAACGTCATCAAGCTCGGCCCGCGCCACCGCTTCAGCGTCAACACCCAGGAGCTGGACCTGACCCTGCTGCCGCGCGGCGACCAGCTGTATCTGCACCTGACCGGCACCGACTTCCTCGAGCCATTGGCCAATGCCGAGCTGGAGGCGCTCAAGCCGTTCTGGCAGGTGGCGCTGGAGTCTGAATCCGAACACCTGTACCGCGCCGAATACCTGGCCGGCGAGGTGCTGACTGCCGCCGACGAGGGCCGCGAAGGCCTCGATCTGGAGCGCCTGAAATCCCTGCTGGCGCAACCGGGCGAGCTGGCCCGGCTGATCCGCGATTTCGCCGCGCCGCGTTACAAGGAAGGCTACGAGAAGGGCATCCACGACCACGACGCCGCCGCCATCCTCATCCAGCTGCTGCCGTTGCGCGACAGTGCCGGGCTGCTGCGCTACGGAGCCGAGGCGCGCGCCCTGGCCTGTCTGTTCTGGGATCTGCAGTGCGATACCGACAGCGCCACCCAGTGGCCGGAGCGGGCGCGCACCAGCCGCCACATCCAGCAGCTGTTCGGCCGCCGCGAAGGCCTGCAACAGTTGCAGGGCGAGATCGCCGAGGCGCTGCAGGCTTTCCTCGCCGAGCAGCCCCTGGGCCTGGCCGCCGCTGTAGTGGAGGAGGCCGCCGAGTACCTGGTGCAGGAACTGGCCGCCGAGCGCATCGAGTTCGTTTTCAGCAAGTACGCAAAGCAGTTGCAGGAAGGTCTCAAGCTGCGTCTGCAGGGCGCGCGCATGTGGGACGACTACCAGCAGGCCCTGGCGCGCCTGCAAGGTCGCCCGGCGGCACAATGGACATTGGCCGACAACTGGCTGCGCGGCCTCTGCGCCCAGGGCGAGTTCGCCCCGCTGGCCGGCTATGTCGCCGAGGCGGTGGCACTGTCGCTGCTGGGCGAAGGCTTCCCCGGCCGCGTCACCGAAGTGGACCTGCGCTTCACCGTCGCCAATCTGATGGGCGAGCATTCGCGCATCCAGGAGCGCCAACTGGTGCTGGCGGTGGACGACCTGTTCGCCCGTCTGCGCAGCCACCGCCAAGCCTTCCTGCCTGGTCTGCAGCGCTATCAGGCCCTGCGCCAGGAGGTGATCGGCCGCGAGCGTGCGGCGCTGCGCCTGGCCGAGTTCAAGGCCAAGCCGCTCAGCTCCTTCGTGCGCAACAAGCTGATCAACGATGTGTATTTGGGTTTCATCGGCGACAACCTGGCCAAGCAGATGGGCACCGCCGGCGAGAACAAACGCACCGACCTGATGGGCCTGCTGATGCTCATCTCGCCGCCCGGCTACGGCAAGACCACGCTGATGGAGTACGTGGCTCATCGCCTAGGCCTGATCTTCATGAAGATCAACGGCCCGGCCCTCGGCCACGAAGTGCGCTCCATCGACCCGGCCCAGGCGCCGGACGCCACCTCGCGTCAGGAGCTGGAGAAGCTCAACCTGGCGCTGGAGATGGGCAATAACGTGATGCTGTATGTCGACGACATCCAGCACACCCACCCGGAATTCCTGCAGAAGTTCATCTCGCTGTGCGACGGCACCCGGCGCATCGAGGGCGTGTGGAAGGGCCAGACCCGGACCTACGACATGCGCGGCAAGAAGTTCTGCGTGATCATGTCCGGCAACCCGTACACCGAGTCCGGCGACGTCTTCAAAATCCCCGACATGCTGGCCAATCGCGCCGACATCTATAACCTGGGTGACACCCTGGGCGGCATGCAGGAAGCCTTCTCCCTCAGCTATATCGAGAACGGCCTGACCTCCAACCCGGTGCTGGCGCCGTTGGCCACCCGCGACATGGCCGACGTCTACCGTTTCGTCGCCAAGGCCGAGGGCAAGCCGTTCTCCGCCAACGAGCTGAGCCACGGCTACAGCGGTGCTGAGATCAACGAGATCGTCAGCACCCTGCAGCGCCTGATGCAGGTGCGCGACGTGGTGGGCCGGGTCAACCAGCAGTACATCGCCAGCGCCGCCCAGGCCGACCAGTACCGCAGCGAGCCGCCGTTCAAGCTGCAGGGCAGCTACCGCAACATGAACAAGATGACCGAGAAGATCAGCGCGGTGATGAACGACGCCGAGTTGCTACAGCTGATCGCCGACCACTACCAGGGCGAGTCGCAGCTGCTTACCACCGGTGCCGAGGAGAACCTGCTCAAGCTGGCCGAGCTGCGCGGCAACATGACGGCGGAGCAGGGCGAGCGCTGGGCGCAGATCAAGCGCGACTTCCTGCGCAACAAGGCCATGGGCGGCAGCGACAGCGATGTTGGCGCTCGCGTGGTGGCCCAGCTCAACGACCTGGTGGAAGGCATCCGCGCCCTTGGCGGCAACCTGCAGCGCGAGCCGCAGAAGCAGCAGGACATTCCCTGGAACGAGCTGCTGGCCGGCCTGGAACGCCTCGGCACCCTGCAGCCGCAGGTCGAGGTGGAAGTGGTGGCACCGCCGCAGCCGGGCATGCAGACCCTGTTGGAGAGCGTGGCCGGCACCCTGCAGAACAGCTTCCTGCCGCTGATGAACGCGATGGACAAGAAGATCGAGATCGACCTGCGCACGCACAATCGCATGGGCGATATGGCCCAGCGCCTGCGCGAGCTGGGCCAGCTCCTCGGTGCGCCGCAAGCGCCCGCCGAAGCGGGGCCGGAGCAGAAGTGACGGCCTGGCTGGCACCGCGCCTGCGGCTGCTCGCCGGCATCGCCGCGCTGATGCTGGTGCTGCAGGTCGGCAATAACCTGAGTGGCAACGCCCTCAATGTATGGGGCGTACTGCCACGGCATGTCGACAGCCTGCCCGGCATTCTCTTCGCGCCCTGGCTGCACGCCGGCTGGTGGCACCTGCTCAACAACCTGCCGGGGCTGATGCTGCTGGGCTGGCTGGCGCTGCTCGGTTCGCTGCGCCAGTTCCTCGCCGCCAGCGCCTTCATCATCATCGGCAGCGGCCTGCTGGTCTGGCTGTTCGCCCGGTCGGGCATGCACCTGGGCGCCAGTGGCTGGGTGTTCGGCCTGTGGGGGCTGCTGCTGGCGCGCGCCTGGTTCGAGCGCAGCCTGGGCAGCCTGCTGATCGCTCTGCTGGTGCTGTTCTACTACGGCGGCTGGTGGCTCGGGCTGTTGCCGAGCCAGGGCATCTCCTTCGAATACCACCTGTTCGGTGCCCTGTGCGGCGTGTTGTTCGCCGCGTTGAGTCGGCGCCGACGTTCGACCTGAGGATGCGGAAATGGACTTTGCCCGTCTCGACCAGCAACTGCGCGACAGCCTGGTCGATCTCAAACTGAGCAATGAGGAACGCGACGAGCTGCGCCAGCTGGGCAGCGACCTGGGCCCGGACCAGGTGCGTTACCTGCGCAACCGCGCCTTCGACCTGGTGCGTGACCTGGCACTGACCGACACGGCCAATCTGCTGCCGGCGCTGAAATGGCTGGAACAGGTGATCAAGACCCTCGACGCCGCCAGTGCGCCGCCGCGCCCGGCCGTGGCCAGCGCCCACTTCAGCCCCGGCGAAGACTGCCTGCGCAAGATCCGCGAGCTGTGCCGCCAGGCGCGCAGCAGCGTGGATATCTGCGTCTACACCATCTCCGACGATCGCCTCAGCGAAGAGATCGTCGCCTGCCACCGCCGTGGCGTGGCGGTGCGGGTGATCAGCGACAACGAGAAACAGTTCGACGAGGGCAGCGACATCCAGCAACTGCTCGCCCAGGGCGTGCCGCTGCGCATCGACGACAGTCCCTTCCACATGCACCACAAGTTCGCCCTGTTCGATGGCCGCGTGCTGCTTAATGGCAGCTTCAACTGGACCCGCAGCGCCAGCACCAGCAACGAGGAGAACCTGCTGGTGATCGACCACCCGCAGCTGGTGGCCGCCTACGCGGCGGAGTTCGAGCAGCTCTGGGCGCGTTATGCGCGCTCCCGGGGCCTATAGCGGAGAGCGGTGATCGCCAATGATGGCAATTTGACTTCTTTTGCTGGTGTCACCGGGATGGGCCACGTAAAGTGGCCGCCGTTCCTGACCACTCGTTTAGATATCGTTTCATGCCCTTCGTCTCAGAGCCCCGAGTGGGCGTGCCATGCAACTGAACCTCGCCACCCTGGTGATGCTGGATATCTACATCCTGACCCTGGTCGGTGTGCTCATGCTGCATGCCTGGAGTCGCGGGCGTGACACCACGCTTGGTTACCTATCCGGTGGCCTGCTGGTGGGGGCGCTGGGTACGCTAATCGGCAGCCTGCGTGAGATGAACATCGACTGGTTGCCGATTGTGTTCGGCAACGTGCTGATCCTGCTCAGTGCGGCGCTGGCCTGGACCTCGCTGCGGGTGTTTGCAGGGCGGCGGCCGAGTCTCATGGCCATACTGGCCGGGCCGGCGCTCTGGGCGCTGTTGTGCATTGTGCCGGCGTTCTATGCGTCGCTGCCGGCACGGATAGCCGTCGGTTCGCTGCTGATGGCCATCTATGCCGGGCTCGGTGCTTGGGAGTTGTGGCGCCGGCGTCGGGTGCTTGAGGTGGATGTGCGGCCGGCCTTGCTGCTGGCCTCGATTCACATGAGCTTCTACGTCCTGCGCGCCTTCTTCGATTCCAACCTGCCGTTCGCCTCGAACGGCCAGAGCACGCCGTTCTTCACACTGGTGGTGCTGGAGACCCTGCTCTACGTGATCGGCCTGGCGTTCGTGACCCTGGCGATGGTCAAGGAGCGCGCGGAGTTGCGCTACAAGAGCGCGGCCCTGCGCGACCCGCTGACCGGTATCGGCAACCGCCGCGCCTTCGTCGACGCGGCCGAGTTGCAGCTGGCCGAGTGTGCGCGCCGGCACCTGCCGGCGGTGCTGCTGCTCTGCGACCTCGACCATTTCAAGCGGCTCAACGACAACTTCGGCCACGCCGCGGGCGACCAGGCCCTGGCCGAGTTCGGCCGCATCCTCGCTGGCCGCTCGCGCCAGCAGGACCTCTGCGCGCGCATCGGTGGCGAGGAGTTCGTCTGCCTGCTGACCGAGGCCGATGCCCAGGCCGGCCTGGCGCTGGCCGAACGCATCCGCCGCGAGTTCGCCGAGCTGCCGTTCGTCGCCGAAGGCCAGCTCAGCGTGAGCATCGGTGTCGCGCTGGCGCAGGGGGCCGGCCACGAGCTGACCCGCCTGTTGTCGCAGGCCGACCAGGCGCTGTACGCGGCCAAGGCGGCCGGGCGCAATCGCGTGGAGTTGTATCGGGCGGAGCCGCGCCTGGGCTGATTCGGGTAGACTTGCCGCCTCCCCGAATCAGCCAAGAAGCCCGCCATGGCCCTGCAAGCCACGCCCTACAAAGTCGAACTGAACCTCACCGACCTCGATCGCAACGTCTACGAGAACCTGCGGTTCACCGTGGCCAAGCACCCCTCGGAGACCGAGGAGCGCCTGTGCGTGCGCCTGATCGCCTACGCCCTGTGGTACCACGAGCAGCTGGCCTTCGGTCGCGGCCTGTCCGACGTCGATGAGCCGGCGCTGTGGGAGAAGAGCCTGGATGACCGCGTGCTGCACTGGATCGAGGTCGGCCAGCCGGATGCCGAGCGCATCACCTGGTGCTCGCGCCGCACCGAGCGCTTCAGCCTGGTGGCCTACGGCAACCTGCGCGTGTGGCAGAGCAAGGTGCTCGATGGCGTGCGCACCCTGAAGAACATCAACGTGGTCGGCGTCGACCAGGAAGCCCTAGAGAACCTGGCCCGCGACCTGCCGCGCTCGGTGAGCTGGAGCGTGATGATCAGCGACGGTCTGCTCTACGTCACCGACGAGCGCGGCCAGCACGAAGTTCCGCTGGAGTGGCTGCACGGCGAGCGTTGATCGCCTGCGCCACTCTCCGCTGTTACGCCGATTCACCCGGGTTCGCCCGCCCTACATGGTTGCTCCATGCGCATCGATCTTCGCCCTCTGCCCGCCACGCTGCCTGACCTGGGCGAGCTGCCGCCCCTGCTGACCCGCCTGTACGCCGCCCGCGGCGTGCAGTCCGCCGCCGAGCTGGACAAGGGCCTGGCGCGGTTGATTCCGTACCAGCAGCTGAAGGGCATCGACGGCGCGGTGGAGCTGCTGGTGCAGGCCCTGGAGCAGCGTCAGCGCATCCTCTATGTCGGCGACTTCGATGCCGACGGCGCCACCGCCAGCTCGGTTGGCGTGCTCGGCCTGCGCATGCTCGGCGCGGCGCATGTCGACTACCTGGTGCCCAATCGCTTCGAGTACGGCTACGGCCTGACCCCGGAAATCGTCGCCGTGGCCCTGGAGCGCAAGCCCGATCTGCTGGTGACGGTGGATAACGGCATCTCCAGCGTCGAGGGCGTGGCCGCGGCCAAGGCCGCCGGCCTCAAGGTGCTGGTCACCGACCACCACCTCCCGGGCCCGGAGCTGCCTGCGGCGGACGCCATCGTCAATCCCAACCAGCCGGGCTGCGACTTCCCCAGCAAGTCGCTGGCCGGGGTCGGGGTGATCTTCTATGTGCTGCTGGCCCTGCGCGCCCGGCTGCGCGAGGTCGACTGGTTCGCCCGCGCCGGCATTGCCGAGCCGAACCTGGGCGAGCTGCTCGACCTGGTGGCGCTCGGCAGCGTCGCCGACGTGGTGCCGCTGGACGCCAACAATCGCATCCTGGTGCACCAGGGCCTGGCACGCATCCGTGCCGGCCGGGCGCGCCCGGGGCTCAAGGCCATTCTCGACGTGGCCGGGCGCCAGGCGGCGCGCATCAGCTCCACCGACCTCGGCTTCATCCTCGGCCCGCGCCTGAATGCGGCCGGCCGCCTGGACGACATGAGCCTGGGCATCGAGTGCCTGCTGTGCGACGACGAGGCGCTGGTGGCGGACATGGCCCAGCAGCTCGACGATCTGAACAAGGACCGCAAGGCCATCGAGCAGGGCATGCAGCGCGAGGCGCTGGCCCAGCTCAAGGACCTCAGCCTGGAGGACATGCCGTTCGGCCTGTGCCTGTTCGAGGGGGACTGGCACCAGGGTGTGATCGGTATCCTCGCCTCGCGTCTCAAGGAGCGTTATCACCGCCCGGCCATCGCCTTCGCCGATGCCGGTGACGGCCTGCTCAAGGGCTCGGCGCGCTCGGTGCCCGGTCTGCATATCCGCGATGCGCTGGACGCCGTGGCCGCGCGCCATCCGGGGCTGATCAGCAAGTTCGGTGGCCACGCCATGGCCGCCGGCCTGTCGCTGCCGCAGGAGAACTACGGCGCCTTCGCTGCTGCCTTCGATGCCGAGGTGCGTCGCCAGCTGAGCGAGGACGATCTCACCGGGCGCCTGCTGTCCGACGGCCAGCTGGGCGTCGAGGAGTTCCACCTGGAGCTGGCCAAGTCGCTGCGCCATGCCGGGCCCTGGGGCCAGCACTTCCCCGAGCCGCTGTTCCATGGCGTGTTCCAGATCGTTACCCAGCGCGTGGTGGGCGAGAAGCACCTGAAGCTGGTGCTGAAGACCGAGTGCGGGGGGCAGACCCTGGACGGCATCGCCTTCAACGTCGACCGCGAGGTCTGGCCCAACGCCAGCGTGCGCTGGGTGGAGCTGGCCTACAAACTGGACGTCAACGAGTACCAGGGCCGCGAGAGCGTGCAGCTGCTGGTGGCGCACCTCGCACCGCGCTGAGCCTGCGCCGGCGCATCTGCGCTAAGGTTGGGTGGCGGCCGAGCCCGGCCGCGGACCCAGCGAGGAGCGCATATGGACCCCTTCATGCAAGCCGCCATCGAGGAAGCCCGCCAGGGCCTGGCCGAGGGTGGCATCCCCATCGGCTCGGTGATCGTGCATGACGGCCGCATCATCGGTCGCGGCCACAATCGCCGGGTACAGCAGGGCAGCGCCATTCGCCATGGCGAGATGGATGCCTTCGAAAATGCCGGCCGCCAGCCGGTGCGGGTCTACCGCGAGGCGGTGCTCTACACCACGCTGTCGCCGTGCGCCATGTGCAGCGGGACGATCCTGCTCTACGGCATTCCACGGGTGGTGATCGGCGAGAACCGCACCTTCCTCGGCGAGGAGGCGCTGCTGCGGGAGCGCGGCGTGCAACTCGAAGTACTGCAGGATGCCGAGTGCGTGCGCCTGATGGAGGAGTTCATCGCCGCCAAGCCGGAGCTGTGGAACGAGGATATTGGCGAGTAGCGTGGCGTCCGCAGGGCGCCACGCTTTGTGGTCCGATCTCGCGAGCTAGAGCCAGGCTAGGCGGAACAGGGCCGAGGGCGCGGAGTTTACAAACGGTAAATGAGCACCCGAGGCCCTTTTCCAACAACGCATGGCCGACGCGCAGCAGATCGGATTTACCAGCCGAGTTGCTTGTTGAAGCCCAGGGCATCGTAGTAATCGCCCTGGTAGGCGATCTTGCCGTCCTTGATGCGGATGAAGCTGACCCCTTCGAACACCAGCGGTTTGCCGGTGGCCGGGGTTTCTGCGCTCCAGGCGCCGCTGTTGGTGCCGCTGAATTTCCACTGGAAGGCGATGCCGTCGGCGCTGACGATCGGCGCGCTGGTCATTTCCCACTTCAGGTCCGGCACGGCGCCGACGAACACCTTGATCACGTTGTCGCGGGCGGCGGCCTTGCCGTTCTGCGGGGTGCCGACGGTGGCGTCGAAGTACACCGCGTCCTCGGCCAGGAAGGTCGCGGCCTGGTCGGCGTCGTGGGCGTTCCAGGCGGCCATGTAGCCGTCGACTATGGCCTTGGCATCGGCCGCCTGGGCCAGGTGGGCGAAACAGAACAGCGACAGCAGGGATAACGCTCTGACGAGATGACGCATGCTTGCCTCCGTGCGGGCGTACCCGCGGGTTGTGGGCCGGCTGGCCCGAAATCGGCGTAGCGTTGCCCGCGAGCGGTGCCGAGCACCGCCCGTGGAGCAGGGAAACAGTGGAGCGATCTGGACGTTGCGCGCGCCTGGTCCAGCCAGGTGCGCGCCGCTCAGATCAGTGCTTGAACATCACATGGCGGATGGCGGTGTAGTCCTCCAGGCCGTACATGGACATGTCCTTGCCGTAGCCGGAGTGCTTGAGGCCGCCGTGCGGCATCTCGCTGACCAGCATGAAGTGCGTGTTGACCCAGGTGCAGCCGTACTGCAGGCGTGCGGACAGACGATGGGCGCGGCCGACGTCGCGGGTCCACACCGAGCTGGCCAGGCCGTAGTCGGAGGCGTTGGCCCAGGCCAGGGCCTGCGCCTCGTCATTGAACGGGGTGACCGAGACCACCGGGCCGAACACCTCGCGCTGCACGATCTCGTCGTTCTGCCTGGCGCCGGCCAGCACCGTGGGCAGGAAGAAGAAGCCGTTGCCGGTCGGCGCCTTGCCGCCGGTGACCACCTCGATGTGCGACACCGCGCTGGCGCGCTCGACGAAGCCGGCCACGCGCTGGCGGTGTACCTCGGTGATCAGCGGGCCGAGCTCGGTGCCGGCGTCGTCCTGCAGGCCGTGCTTGATCGAGCCGACCGCCTCGCCGAGCTTGGCCACGAACTTCTCGTAGATGCCCTTCTGCGCGTAGATGCGGCAGGCGGCGGTGCAGTCCTGGCCGGCGTTGTAGAAACCGAAGGTACGGATGCCCTCGACGGCGGCGTCGATGTCGGCGTCGTCGAAGATGATCACCGGGGCTTTGCCGCCCAGCTCCATGTGCATGCGCTTCACCGAAGCGGCGGTGCTGGAGATGATCTTCGAGCCGGTGGGGATCGAGCCGGTCAGCGACACCATGCGCACCTTGGCATGGTTGACCAGCGGCTCGCCGACGGCGGCGCCACGGCCGAACACGATGTTGACCACGCCGGCGGGGAAGATAGCGGCGATCAGTTGGCCCAGGCGCAGGGCGGTCAGCGGAGTCTGCTCGGAGGGCTTGAGCACCACGCAGTTGCCGGCAGCCAGGGCCGGGGCCAGCTTCCAGGCGGCCATCATCAGCGGGTAGTTCCACGGAGCGATGGAGGCGACCACGCCGATCGGGTCGCGACGGATCATCGAGGTGTGGCCGGGCAGGTACTCGCCGGCGGCGGAACCCTGCAGGCAGCGCACGGCGCCGGCGAAGAAGCGGAACACGTCGGCGATGGCCGGCAGCTCGTCGTTGCGTGCGGCGGCGTAGGGCTTGCCGCAGTTCTGCGACTCCAGGCGGGCCAGTTCGTCGGCGTTGGCGTCGATGGCGTCGGCCAGGGCCAGCAGCAGGGCGGAGCGTTGGCCCGGCGTAGTCTGCGACCAGTCGTCGAAGGCGGCATCGGCGGCGCGCACGGCGGCGTCGATCTGCTCGGCGTTGGCCTCGGGAATCTGCACCAGGGTGCTGCCCAGGGAGGGGTTGAGCACCGGCTGCGCGGCGCCCAGGCCATCGACCAGCTCGCCGTTGATCAGCAGTTTGGTTTGCATCGCATAAGCCTCGCTATCGGGTTTGCATGAATGGGGCCCCTCGCCATGGGAGGCGAGGGTTGGAGAATCACTTGCCGCTACCGGCCACGCCTTCGCCGCCCTTGGTCAGGTAGTAGGCGCCGAGGATCGGCAGCATGGTCACCAGCATCACCGCCATCGCCACCACGTTGGTCACCGGCACATCGCGCGGGCGCGCCAACTGGTTGAGCAGCCACAGCGGCAGGGTGCGCTCGTGGCCGGCGGTGAAGGTGGTGACGATGATCTCGTCGAACGACAGGGCGAAGGCCAGCATGCTGCCGGCCAGCAGCGCCGAGCCGAGGTTGGGCAGGACGATGTAGCGGAAGGTCTGCCAGCCGTCGGCGCCGAGGTCCATGCTGGCCTCGATCAGGCTGTGGCTGGTGCGGCGGAAGCGCGCGATGACGTTGTTGTAGACGATCACCACGCAGAAGGTGGCGTGGCCGATGACGATGGTCAGCAGGCCCGGCTCGATGCCGAAGGTCTTGAACGCCGAGAGCAGGGCGATGCCGGTGATGATGCCGGGCAGGGCGATCGGCAGGATCAGCATCATCGAGATGCTCTCCTTGCCGAAGAAGTCGCGGCGGTACAGCGCCGCCGCAGCCAGGGTGCCGAGCAGCATGGCGATCAGCGTGGCGATGGCGGCCACCTGCAGCGACAGCTTGATCGCTTCGAGCACGTCGGCACGGGCGAAGGCCACGGCGAACCAGTCCAGGGTCAGGCCCTTGGGTGGGAAGCTGAAGCCGGCGCTCTCGCTGCTGAAGGCGTAGAGGAAGATGATCAGGATCGGGAAGTGCAGGAACACCAGCCCGCCCCAGGCGGCCAGTTTCAGACCCCAGGACGCTTTCTCAGAGTGCATCGAAGGCCCCCAGGCGTTTGACGACGGACAGGTACACGGCGATCAGCACGATCGGCACCAGGGTGAAGGCGGCAGCCATCGGCATGTTGCCGATCGAGCCCTGCTGCGAATACACCATGTTGCCGATGAAGAAGCCGGGTGGCCCCACCAGCTGCGGCACGATGAAGTCGCCCAGGGTCAGGCTGAAGGTGAAGATCGAACCGGCGGCGATGCCCGGGATCGACAGCGGCAGGATCACCTGCATGAAGGTCTGCGCCGGGTGTGCGCCGAGGTCGGCAGAGGCCTGCAGCAGCGACGGCGGCAGGCGCTCCAGCGAGGCCTGGATCGGCAGGATCATGAACGGCAGCCAGATGTAGACGAATACCATGAAGCGCCCCAGGTGCGAGGTCGACAGGGTGTTGCCGCCGACGCCGGGAATGCCCAGGACGAACTCCAGCACCGGTTGCAGGTGCAGCGCCTGGATGAACCACATGGCTACGCCACCCTTGGCCAGCAGCAGGGTCCAGGCGTAGGCCTTGACGATGTAGCTGGCCCACATCGGCAGCATCACCGCGATGTAGAAGAACGCCTTGGTTTTGCCGGTGGTGTAGCGCGCCATGTAGTAGGCGATGGGGAAGGCCACCAGGCCACTGGCGATGGACACGGCGATGGCCATGCTCACGGTGCGCAGGATGATGTCGAAGTTGGCCGGCTGGAACAGCGCCTTGAAGTTGGCCAGGGTCAGGTCCGGGGTGACCGTCATGCTGAAGTCGTCGAAGGTGTAGAAGCCCTGCCACAGCAGGGTCAGCAGCGAACCCAGGTAGATCGCACCGAACCACAGCAGCGGCGGCACCAGCAACAGCGACAGGTATAGGGTCGGCTTGCGGTAGAGCAGGTCGCAGAGGCGCCGCAGCACGCCGCCTCCACCTTGCAGGGCGATGGCCTGGCTGCTCATGTCACACCTCCTCGCGCAGCGCGACCATGGCACTGCGAGCCCAGCGCGCAGTGACGCGTTGCCCCGGCTGGCTGGGCGCGTCGCCCGAGCCGCCGTGGAGGTTGGCCTGGCTGACGGCGAAGTTCTGCCCGTTGTCCAGCTGCAGCTCGTAGCGGGTGGCGGCGCCCAGGTACTGGATGTCGTGCAGCAGGCCGCTGATCTCCACCTCGTCGCTGGCCGGCAGGCTGGCGCCGTTCTGCACCAGGCGCACATGCTCGGGTCGGATCGACAGCGGCTGCGTCGAGCCGGCGATGCGCACGGCCAGCTCGCCCTTGAGCACGTTGCTGGTGCCGACGAACTCGGCGACGAAGGCACTGGCCGGCTGCATGTACAGGTTGCGCGGGGTGTCGACCTGCTCGATGCGGCCCTTGTTGAACACCGCCACGCGGTCGGACATGGACAGTGCTTCGCCCTGGTCATGGGTGACGAAGATGAAGGTGATGCCGAGTTGGCGTTGCAGCTTCTTCAGCTCGCTCTGCATCTGCTCGCGCAGCTTGAGGTCCAGCGCGCCGAGCGGCTCGTCGAGCAGCAGTACGCGCGGGCGATTGACCAGCGCGCGGGCCAGTGCCACGCGCTGGCGCTGGCCGCCGGACATGGCCGCCGGCTTGCGCGAGCCGAAGCCGCTCAGCGCCACCATGCCCAGCGCCTCCTCGGCGCGGGCCAGGCGCTCGGACTTGCCGACGCCCTTGACCTTGAGGCCGTAGGCGACGTTCTCCAGCACGTTCATGTGCGGGAACAGCGCGTAGTCCTGGAACACCGTGTTGACGTCACGGCGGTAGGGCGGCAGGCCAGCGGCCTCCTCGCCGTGGATGCGGATGGAGCCGGAACTGGGCTGCTCGAAGCCGGCGATCAGGCGCAGGCAGGTGGTCTTGCCCGAGCCGGAGGGGCCGAGCATGGAGAAGAATTCGCCATCCTGGATGTCGATGGACACCCGGTCTACGGCCTTGACGTCGCCGAACACGCGGGACACATCGGTGAATTGCACTGCAAGGGTCATCTCGAACACTCCAGGAAAAAGCCACCCACCACCGTTCCTGCCAGGGGTTTGCCGACACGAGACAGGAGAGTCGGTGGTAGGTGTACAACGGGAAAGCGGTGGAAGGGATCGCTAACTAAGCCATCAAGGTTCGAAAGTCGCTCTGGCAGCGTCGCGAGCGGGCATCAGCCGTGTCCGGCCAGCGCGGAGGAACCGCAACGTACTGGAGTACGTGAGGATTGCTCGCGCTGCTCGCCCTTCGGGCCGCCTGGGCAGGCGTCCAGTGACCTTTCGGCCACTGTCCGATACTGCCCGGGCACGGATCAGGCCTGCGCAGCAGCCGCCAGGACGGCTTTCAGCGGCCGCCCATGATGGCGATGTAGTCCTGGGTCCAGCGGCTGTAGGGCACGTACTTGCCACCCTCGGCCTGCGGGGTCTTCCAGAAGGCGATCTTGTCGAAGTTGTCGAAGCCGTTGGTCTTGCAGCCTTCGGCGCCGAGCAGGGCGTTGTCCTTGCACGCGGCAGGCACGGCAGGCAGCGAGCCGAACCAGGCGGCGACGTCGCCCTGGACCTTGTTGGTCAGCGACCAGTCCATCCACTTGTAGGCGCACACCGGGTGCTTGGCTTCGGCATGCAGCATGGTGGTGTCAGCCCAGCCGGTGGCGCCTTCGCTCGGCACGGTGGAGGCAATCGGCTGCTTCTCCAGCTGCAGGGCGTTGACCTGGTACGGCCAGGCACTGGAGGCGACCACGCCCTCGTTCTTGAAGTCGTTCATCTGCACGGTGACGTCGTGCCAGTAACGGTGGATCAGCGGCTGTTGCTGGCGCAGCAACTCGAGCACGGCGGCGTACTGTTCCTCGCTGAGCAGGTAGGGGTCCTGGATGCCCAGTTCCGGCTTGTGCGCCTTCAGGTAGAGAGCGGCGTCGGCGATGTAGATCGGGCCGTCGTAGGCCTGCACGCGGCCCTTGTTGCTCTTGCCGTCGGCCAGGGTCTGTTCTTCGAACAGCACCTTCCAGCTGGTCGGCGCTTCCTTGAAGGTGTTGCTGTTGTACATCAGCACGTTCGGGCCCCACTGGTAGGGCGTGCCGTAGTGCTGGCCGGCGACGGTGTGCCAGGGCGCGGTCTTCAGACGCTCGTCGACGTTCTTCCAGTTGGGGATCAGGTCGACGTTGACCGGTTGCACGCGCTTGCCGGCGACCAGGCGCAGGGAGGCGTCGCCCGAGGCGGTGACCAGGTCGTAGCCGCCCTTGGCCATCAGGCTGACCATCTCGTCGGAGGTGGCGGCGGTCTTGACGTTGACCTTGCAGCCGCTGTCCTGCTCGAACTGGGTGACCCAGTCGTAGCCCTTGTCGGTCTCGCCGCGCTCGATGTAGCCGGGCCAGGCGATGATGTCGAGCTGGCCTTCGGCCTTGCCCAGGGACTTGAGCGGTTCGGCGGCGTGGATGGCGGTGCTGGCCAGCAGGGCGGTGGTCAGTGCGCTGAGCACTGCGGTCTTGTGCGCGGACATCGGTATTCCCTCTTTTTTGGACGTGTTGTTAGGGCAGTGAAATGTCGTCGGCGCAGCCCGCCGAGCTCGAGTCAGTCTAGTTGTTGTCCATGGCGCGCCATGATGTGGCGCACCACGCTGTAGTCCTGCAGTGAATCGCTGGAAAGGTCCTTGCCGTAGCCGGAGCGCTTGAGGCCGCCGTGGGGCATCTCGCTGGCCAGCATGAAGTGGGTGTTGATCCAGGTGCAGCCGTATTGCAGGCGCCCGGCCAGTTGCATGGCCTTGTCCAGGTTCTGCGTCCACACCGAACTGGCCAGGCCGTATTCGGAGTCGTTGGCCCAGTCCAGCGCCTGGCTCAGCTGGTCGAAGCGGGTGACCGTGACCACCGGGCCGAACACCTCTCGCTGGACGATCTCGTCGCTCTGCCGGCAGCCGGCCAGCAGCGTTGGCTGGTAATAGAAGCCGGGGCCGGAATGCACGGCGGCGCCGGTGACTCGCTCGATATGCGGCTGGCCCAGGGCGCGCTCGACGAAGCTGGCCACACGATCACGCTGACGCGCGCTGATCAGCGGGCCGATCTCGTTGTCGGCGTCCTTCTTGCGGGCGAAGCGGATGCTCGACACGGCATCGCCCAGCTCCGCCACCAGGCGGTCGTGGATGCCCTTCTCGGCGTAGATGCGGCAGGCGGCGGTACAGTCCTGGCCGGCGTTGTAGTAGCCGTGGGTGCGGATGCCCTGGACCACGGCGTCGATGTCGGCGTCGTTGCAGACGATCACCGGCGCCTTGCCGCCCAGCTCCAGGTGCGTGCGCTTCAAAGTGCGCGCGGCGTTCTGCAGGATCTTCTGCCCGGTGACGATATCGCCAGTCAGCGACACCATGCGCACCCGCGGGTGGCTGACCAGCTGGCTGCCGACGCTCTCGCCGCCGCCGCAGACGATGTTCAGCACGCCGGGCGGGAGGATGTCGCGCAGCGCCGGGGCCAGCGCCAGGATCGACAGCGGCGTGTGCTCCGAGGGCTTGAAGATCATGGTGTTGCCGGCAGCCAGCGCCGGGGCGATCTTCCACGCCGCCATCATCAGCGGGTAGTTCCACGGCGCGATGGAGGCGACCACGCCGACCGGGTCGCGGCGCACCATGCTGGTGTGGCCGGGAACATACTCGCCGGCGAGCTGGCCCTGCTGGCAGCGCACCGCGCCGGCGAAGAAGCGGAAGACATCGGAGCTGGCCGGGACGTCGTCCTGGCGTGCCAGGTGCAGCGGCTTGCCGCAGTTCAGCGACTCCAGTGCGGCCAGTTGTTCGGTCAGACTGTCGATGGCATCGGCGATGGCGAGGAGGGCAGTGGAGCGTTGCGCCGGGGTGGTGCGCGACCAGCTGGGGAAGGCGCGATGGGCCGCCTGCACGGCGACTTCCAGTTGCTCCAGCGAGGCCTCGGCGACGCTGCACAGTACCTCGCCGCTGGCTGGATTGAGGATGGCCTCGGCGATGCCTTCCCCGCCGACCAGTTGGCCGTCGATCAGCAATGCGCTGTGCAGGGTGGGCGTGCTCATCTTCGCGTTTCTTCTGTTATTGGGTGCGACTGGCATGGCGACTCCAGAGCGGTTCGGAGTGCCTGCGTCCATAAGGAAGCGAGACTAGATTCCGACACCTAGGCTTACAAATTCTAAATACTGAAAGCTGCATTCGATTAAATCGAAACCTTGCGGCTGGCCGGCTGTTCACGGGCCAGGGTCAGGAACGGATCGACCAGCAATGGCCGTGCCGTGCCCCGGCGCCAGGCCAGGCCGACATCAAGCGGCTCGCCGAGGTCGACCAGCGGGCGCGCCTCGATGATGTCGCCCTCCAGCGACCAGGGGCGGTAGGTCATGTCCGGCTGGATCGACAGGCCAAGGCCCGCCGCCACCAGGCTACGCACGGCCTCCACCGAGGCGGTGCGCAGGCTCACCTGCGGCGTCAGCCCGGCTCGGCTCCAGATGCGTTGGGTGTGCAGGCCCATCTCGTCGGCGTTGAGCTGGATCAGCGGCTCGCTGGCGACATCGGCCAGGCTGATGCTGTCGCGCTCCAGCAGAGGATGCCGCGCCGGCAGCCACAATCGATGCGGCGAGTGGGTCAGTACCTCGGTCTGCAGAGCGTGGCGGTCTTCCAGGTTGGACAGGATCAGCACGCCGACGTCGATCTCGCCGGCCACCAGCAGGTGCTCGATATAGGGGCGCTCGTCCTCGACCACGCGGGTCTGCACATTGGGGTAGGCGCGCTGGAAACGGGTGATCAGGTCGGCCAGGTAGTAGCCGGCCACCAGGCTGGTCACGCCGATGGTCAGGCTGCCGGCGACCTGGTCGGTGCTCTGCTGCAGGCTGCGCTTGGCGTTCTCCACCGTGGCCAGGATCAGGTGTGCCTGGCGGAGGAACTGGTGGCCCTGGTGGGTCAGGTTCATGCCCTTGGCGTGGCGGTTGAACAGGCTGACGCCGATCTCCTCTTCCAGCTGTTGGATGGCCAGGGTCAGGGTCGACTGGGAGATGAATACCGCCTGGGCGGCGGCTGAGATCGAACCGGTCTCGGCGACGGCGATGAAGTGGCGGATCTGGCGCAGGGTCATCATGGCGAAGCGGTCCGTGCTGGGGTTCTGGATTATGGTTTATCGAAAATAGATAAAGCCGTTCTTTTTATTCGAAAGGAAAGGGCTTTTCCCTGCCGCCTGCAATATCCAGAAGCACAGGCCCGGCGGCGCCGGGCAACCGCCGGGCTAGAATCGGGTCTCTTCCATGGATCGGTTAACCCTGAAGGAGGGCTCAGATGAACACCCGTGGACTGCTCGACCAGTTGCTCAAATCCGGCCAGGACCTGCTGCAGCAGAAGTCCGGCTCTTCCTCGTCGGCCGGTGGCCTGGGCGGCCTGCTCGGCAGCGTGACCGGCGGCGGCAAGGGCGGCAGCGGTGATCTCGGTACCCTATTGAAAGGCGCTGGCGGTGGTGCACTGGCGGCGGGGGCCCTGGGCCTGCTGCTGGGCAACAAGAGTGCACGCAAGGTCGGCAGCAAGGTCATCACCTACGGCGGCCTGGCCGCGCTCGGCGTGATTGCCTACAAGGCCTACGGCAACTGGCAGGCGCAGCAGCAGGGCACTGCCCAGCCACGCGTCGAGCCGCAGACGGTCGACCGCCTGCCGGCGCCGCAGGCGGAAGTGCACAGCCAGGCCATCCTCAAGGCGCTGGTGGCCGCGGCCAAGGCCGATGGTCACGTGGACGCCAAGGAGCGCCAGCTGATCGAGGAGCAGATCGGCGCGCTGGCCAACGACCCGGAGCTGCTGCGCTGGCTGGAGGCCGAGCTGAACAAGCCGCTCGACCCGGCCGAGGTGGCGCGCGCCGCCAGTACCCCGGAGATGGCGGCGGAGATGTACATCGCCAGCGTGTTGATGGTCGACGAGGAGCACTTCATGGAGCGCGCCTACCTCGAAGAACTGGCGCGCCAGCTCAAGCTCGAACCCGCGCTCAAGGCCGAACTGGAGGCGCAGGTGCGCCAGGAACTGGTCGGCTGACCCTTCAGGCGGGGTTCTGGGGTGCTTCCTGGAACTCCGCCCGATTACGCCCGGCGTGCTTGGCGCGATACAGCGCCTGGTCGGCCAGCTCCAGCGCGCCTTCCAGCTCGGGGTGATCCAGCGGCCATAGGGCGCCGCCGATGCTGCATCCCACGCGCACCTCGTGACCGTCGATCCGCACCGGTTGCTGCAGGCCATGCAGCACTCGCTCGGCGACATGACGGATGCGTTCCTGAGCCTCGTCTTCCTGTACCCGCAACACCATGACGAACTCGTCGCCACCCAGGCGCGCGACCAGGTCGCCGTCGCGCAGGCAGCCGCGCAGGCGCACGGCCACGTGCTTGAGCAACTGGTCGCCGGCGGCGTGGCCGAGGCTGTCGTTGACCGGCTTGAAGCCGTCGAGGTCCAGGTAGAGCAGGGCCAGGCAGTGCTCGCGGGTCTTCGCCAGCAGCAGGAAGCGCTCCAGCGCCGCGCGGTTGGCCAGGCCGGTCAGGATGTCGCTGTGGGCCTTGTTGTCGAGCAGGCCGAGGGCGCTCTGCTGCAGGGTCAGGCTGTCCACCAGGAGGCGGATCGACTTGCTCAGCATGGCGATCTCGCGCGGGCTGTCGAGGTCGGGGATCTCGCCGATCCGGCCGGCGCTGAGGCTGTCGGCGGCCTCGGCGATGCTGCGCAGCGGGCGGGTGATGTAGCCCGTCACCAGCCAGCCGACGATGGCGAACAGCAGGGCCAGGCCGACACCCCAGAGCACGATGTTGGTGCTCAGGGCGCGGGCCGGTGCGTAGGCCTCGTCGAGCGGCTGGCGGGCCACGACTATCCAGCCGAGGCCGGCGTAGTTGTCGTAGCCGCGGCTGCTGGCAAAGCCGGTGACGTACTCGCTGCCGTCCGGCCAGGTCTGCACGGCCCAGCTGCCACCCTCGGCGATGGGGCGCTGCAGGGTCTGCAATTCGAGCTTCTGGCCGATCAGTGCCTTGGGGCCGAGCAGGATGGTGTGGTCGCGGCCGAGGATGAAGAACTCGACGTTGCGGCGTTTCTGGATCGGCTCCAGTAGGTCGCGGCGTACCTCGTCCGCCCAGGCCCAGGTCAGGTGGCAGGCCAGCACGCCGGCCAG
The DNA here is from genome assembly GCF_028649395.1 of Pseudomonas sp. Gutcm_11s. Lineage (GTDB taxonomy): Bacteria > Pseudomonadota > Gammaproteobacteria > Pseudomonadales > Pseudomonadaceae > Aquipseudomonas. The sequence continues at coordinate 224,259 of NZ_JAQSUW010000009.1, forward strand.
CTTGCCGTTGGCGCCGTACACCGGCAGGCTGATGTCGACGAATTTCATCGGCTCGCCGCTGGGGTTGGGTAGCAGCTTGGCCAGCAGCACCGCCTCGTGCACGTCGCCGATGAACAGGCCGCGATAGCCCTGGATATAGACCGGGCGCTGGGACAGGCTGACACCGTCGAGGATGCCGCCGCTGGCGGCCAGCACCTTGCCCTGCGGGTCGGTGAAACCGATCCAGGCGATGCTGGGAATCTCCTGCTTGAGGCGGTCGAGCAGGCTGCGGATCTGTGCCGGGTCGTCCGGCTCGCGCAGCGCCTGCAGGCTGCCGAGCACCTGCAGATAGGCGGCGCGGCTGGCCATGTCGCGATCCAGGCGGTCGATCATCTGCAGCGAGACTTCGGTGAGGTCGCGGCCGACCTCCTCGCGGATACGCTGGCTGGAGTCGTTGCCGATCAGAGTGCCGAGCAGCCAGCTGAGTAGCGTCACCAGCAGGGCGATGAGCAGGGCGAAGTGGCTGCGTAGACTGAAAGCAGGGGGCATCGTACTGCGGCTCCCGAGGTTGCGAGCGATCATGCGGCGCGCGAAGCGCTAGGGTTCAGCATAGTGAAGGGCTGGCGCGGTATTCCACACAAGATGCCGGCGCGGTGCAATTCTGCTCGGGCAGATAGGAAATTGGAGGCAAGGATCGATGCATTTGCGCTCATGGGTGGCGCTCCTGTTGGGTGGCCTGGCGGCGCCGGCGGCTGTCGGGCAGGTGCTGCTGGAGCAGCGCGCGCTGCTGCTGGACGACAGCCGCCTGCCGCGCGAGGCGGCGCTGGATCGCCTGCAGCAGGTGCGCTTCGCCTTCCGCGAGGCGCAGGCCGACGCGGGCGAGTGGCCTGTCTGGACGCGTGCCTATGGCCAGCGTGGCTCCTGGGACGGCGGCCTGGAACGGCATGGCGAGGGCGTGGTGCTAGGCCTGGACCGGCCATTGGGCGGGCAGTGGATAGGTGGCGGGCTGCTGTCGTTGTCACGCTCGCGCCTGGATGCCGACGATGGCGCGGCGAGCAGCGACGACGCTCATGTCGGCCTGTATGCCGCCACCCGCATCTATAACCAGCTCGGCTTCAAGCTCGGCGCCCTGTACGGCCAGCACCGCCTGGACGGCGGCAGCGATCACGCCCGGGCGCGCAGCTGGCAGCTGTTCGGCGAGAGCAGCTTCGCCCTGGACTTTCGCGACTTCACCCTGGAGCCCTTCGCCGGCCTGGCCCTGGTTCACCTGGACAGCGGCGCGCTGCGCCATGCGGGACTGCGCCTGGCTGCTGCGGATGAGGAGGCCGGCTACCTGACCCTCGGCTGGCGCCTGGCCGCGCCCTGGTATTGGCAGCAGCGCAAGTGGGTCGGCCGCGCCAGCCTGGCTCTGCGCCAGGACCTGGGCAGTGACCGGCTGGACGGCGAGGCGACCAGCTCCGGCGGCGCAACACTGCAGCTGCAGGGCCGCGAATTCGAGCGCAGCAGCCTGCGCCTGGACCTGGGGTTGGATCACGAATTGCGCGATGACCTGTATCTCGGCATCACCTACGCTGGCCAGTACGCCGACGATGCCCGCGACAACGCCCTGGCGGCGCGACTCAGCCTGAAATTCTGACGCGGCCCGCCGGTCAGTGGGCGGGCTGCCAGGGCGCGTGCACTCGGGTATACTCGCGGGCTTTTCCGAACCTTTGCGGTCGCGGCCAGTGCCGTGCCCGGTCGAGCCCCTGTCCTGTACGGCTCGATCGGCGCTTGTCGTCGCCCCGCAGCTTGCCCGAGAGTGCTGCCTACCATGGAAATCAATCCGATCCTCAACAGCATCAAGGACCTGTCCGAGCGCACCCTGTCTATTCGGGGGTATCTTTGACTACGATCAGAAGCATGATCGTCTGGTCGAAGTAAACCGCGAGCTCGAAGACGCCAGTGTCTGGAACAAGCCCGAGTACGCGCAAAGCCTGGGCCGTGAGCGCGCCATGCTGGCGCAGATCGTCGGCACCATCGACGACCTCACCGGCAGCCTGGCCGATTCCAAGGATCTGCTGGAAATGGCAGCCGAGGAGAACGACGAAGGCGCGGTGAACGACGTCGCTGCCGAAGTCGAGCGCCTGCGCGAGATCCTCGAGAAGCTGGAATTCCGCCGCATGTTCAGCGGCGAGATGGACGCGAACAACTGCTACCTGGACATCCAGGCCGGTTCCGGCGGCACCGAAGCCCAGGACTGGGCCAACATCCTGCTGCGCATGTACCTGCGCTGGGCCGACAAGCGCGGCTTCGATGCCACCATCATCGAGCTGTCCGAGGGTGAAGTCGCCGGCATCAAGGGCGCCACCGTGCACATCAAGGGCGAGTACGCCTTCGGCTGGCTGCGCACCGAGATCGGCGTGCACCGCCTGGTGCGCAAGAGCCCGTTCGACTCCGGTGCCCGTCGTCACACCTCGTTCTCGGCGGTGTTCGCCTCCCCCGAGATCGACGACAAGGTCGAGATCGAGATCAACCCGTCCGACCTGCGCATCGACACCTACCGTTCCTCCGGTGCCGGCGGTCAGCACGTGAACACCACCGACTCGGCGGTGCGTATCACCCACGTGCCGACCAACACCGTGGTGGCGTGCCAGAACGAACGCTCCCAGCACGCCAACAAGGACACCGCCATGAAGATGCTGCGGGCCAAGTTGTACGAGCTGGAGATGATGAAGCGCAACGCCGCGTCCCAGGCTCTGGAAGACTCCAAGTCGGATATCGGCTGGGGCCACCAGATCCGCTCCTACGTGCTCGATGACTCGCGCATCAAGGATCTGCGGACCGGCGTCGAGCGTAGTGACTGCCAGAAGGTCCTCGATGGCGACCTCGACCAGTACCTCGAGGCCAGCCTGAAACAGGGCCTTTGATTCGCACCCGCCGGAGCGAGCGGGGCTCGCTCCGGCCAGTAACCCCTTTGATTTAGATGCCAGGCAGATAGACGACCATGAGCGACCAACAACTCGACCAGCACGAACTGCAACAGGAAGAAAACAAGCTGATTGCCCAGCGCAAGGAAAAGCTTGCTGCCGTCCGTGAGCAGGGCAATGCCTTCCCCAACGATTTCCGCCGCGACAGCCTGTGCGCCGACCTGCAGAAACAGTACGCGGAGAAGACCAAGGAAGAGCTGGAAGCCGCTGCCATCCCGGTCAAGGTTGCCGGTCGCATCATGCTCAACCGTGGCTCGTTCATGGTCATCCAGGACACCTCCGGGCGCCTGCAGGTCTACGTCAACCGCAAGACCCTGCCCGAAGAGACCCTGGCCGCGGTGAAGACCTGGGACATGGGCGACATCATCGCCGCCGAAGGCACCCTGGCCCGCTCCGGCAAGGGCGACCTGTACGTGGAAATGACCAACGTGCGCCTGCTGACCAAGTCCCTGCGCCCGCTGCCGGACAAGCACCACGGCCTGACCGACACCGAGCAGCGCTATCGCCAGCGCTACGTCGATCTGATCGTCAACGAGGAAGTGCGCGACACCTTCCGCGTGCGTTCCCAGGTGATCGCCCACATCCGCCGCTTCCTCAACGAGCGTGGTTTCCTCGAAGTGGAAACCCCGATGCTGCAGACCATCCCCGGCGGCGCGGCGGCCAAGCCTTTCGAGACCCACCACAACGCCCTGGACATGCAGATGTTCCTGCGTATCGCGCCGGAGCTGTACCTCAAGCGCCTGGTGGTCGGTGGCTTCGAGAAGGTCTTCGAGATCAACCGCAACTTCCGTAACGAAGGCGTTTCGACCCGGCACAACCCCGAGTTCACCATGCTCGAGTTCTACCAGGCCTACGCCGACTACGAAGACAACATGGACCTGACCGAGGAACTGTTCCGCGAGCTGGCCCTGGCGGTGCTCGGTACCACCGACGTGCCTTACGGCGAGAAGGTGTTCCACTTCGGCGAGCCGTTCGTGCGCCTGTCGGTGTTCGACTCGATCCTCAAGTACAACCCGGAAATCACCGCGGCCGACCTCAACGACATCGATCGCGCCCGCGAGATCGCCAAGAAGGCCGGTGCCAAAGTCCTCGGCTTCGAAGGCCTGGGCAAGCTGCAGGTGATGATTTTCGAGGAGCTGGTCGAGCACAAGCTGGAGCAGCCGCACTTCATCACCCGCTACCCGTTCGAAGTCTCGCCGCTGGCCCGTCGCAGCGACGACGATCCGAGCGTCACCGACCGCTTCGAGCTGTTCATCGGTGGCCGCGAGATCGCCAACGCCTACTCCGAGCTGAACGATGCCGAAGATCAGGCCGCACGCTTCCTGCAGCAGGTGGCCGACAAGGACGCTGGTGACGACGAGGCCATGCACTACGACGCCGACTTCGTCCGCGCCCTGGAGTACGGCATGCCGCCGACCGCTGGTGAAGGCATCGGTATCGACCGCCTGGTGATGCTGCTGACCAACTCGCCGTCGATCCGCGATGTGATCCTCTTCCCGCACATGCGCCCGCAGGCTTGATCGCCGGCGCCGAAACGGGCAACGTTGCAGCAGGAGTGGCGTCTGGCCATCCCGCTGTCTGAAACACAGGGGGGCTGCCGTAATGGCAGCCCCCCTGTTTTTTGTCTGCAGTTCGTGAGGAATACCGGTAGTGAACCTCAGCTCCGTTGCGCCATGCCCGGCCACATTGGCCAGCGAGCTGGCCGAGTCCGTGCAGTATCGCGGCCGCCAGGCCAGTCGCCAGGGTAGCGAGCAGCGCCGCCTGAGCATCCTCGAAGCAACGCTGCGCATCATCGTGCGCGAGGGGCTGCGCGGGGTTCGTCACCGCGCGGTAGCGGCCGAGGCGCAGGTGCCGTTGTCGGCTACCACCTATTACTTCAGCGATATCCAGGATCTGGTCGCCGACAGCTTCACGCTGTTCGTCAAGCGCAGCTCGACCAGCCTGGCCGCGCTCTGGGCCGGGGTGGACGAGGACTTCTACCGGATCGCCGCGGCCATCGAGCAGGACCCCAACGCGCGCCGCGAGATGGTCACCCACTTCATCGACCTGGCCGTGGCCCACGTCCAGGCCAAGATGCGCGAGCACGATGACGAGCTGCTGGTGGAGCTGGCGTTCCGCCAGGAGGCGCTGACCAACACCCAGCTGCGCCCGCTGTTCCTGGCCCACCAGAGCCTGCGGCTGCGCTTCGCCGAGCGTGCCCTGCGCATCATGGGTTCCACGGCGCCGTTGGAGGATGCGCAAGTGTTGACTACGCTGGTTTTGCGGATGGAATATCATGCCATCGTCGACGGGGCGCAAGACTTCGATCTAGAGGCCCAGCGCGCGGTGTTGCAGCGCTTTCTGGATCTGGTCATAGGGGCTTAACAATCATCCCTTAGCCTGAGGCCAGGCCCCGCATCGTCGGGGCCTTTCTTTTGTCTTCGGTCGACCCTTACAAGGAGCACGTAATGAAAGCCTGGCGCATGGTCATCACCGCCCTCAGCTGCCTGCTGTTGAGCGGTTGCCTGGTGACCTTCAAGGACCCCATCCCGGCCAACGAGGCCGCGCCGATGCCGCTGCTCGGCGACTGGGAGCGCAAGGACGAGTGGGGCGACCAGCAATACCTGTCCATCGCCCGTGCCGGCTCCAACGTCTATCGCGCCAAGGCCTGGGGCGAGAGTGCCGAGGCCGCCGAGGACAGCGCCGAGGAGTACGGTTTCACCGTGGCCCATCATGGCCGCCGCTGGTACATGTCCGCCGGCCTGCCCAAGCGCCTGGGCGCCAACTTCGCCATCGCCGGTTTCGAACTGACCGCCAAGAACGAGCTGGTGATCTACAACCTGGACGTCGAGCGCATCCTCCAGGAAATGGACGGCGGCACCCTGCAGGGCCAGCCGGTGGAAACGCCGGAGGGCGAGGCAGTACTGATCACCAGCTCGCTGGACAAGGTCTTCAGCTACCTCGACGACCAGGCCAACGCCGACGTCTTCGTCGAAGTGGCGCGCTACCAGCGTAGCGTCGAGTAAGGGGCAGGCATGAGCCGGCGCAAGTCGCAGAACGAATATCACGACACGATCCGCTCCCTGTCCGGGCGCATCGTTGAGGCGCAGACGCCGATCCGCGTGCTCGACGCGATCAAGTGGGATGAAAACGTTCGCCAGGGCTTCATCAAGGCCAAGGGCCGCGAGCTGCCGGCCGTCGACCGCGCCTACTACGACAGCCGCCCGTTGGCCTTCGATGCCACGGCGAAGAAGCTGGAATTCCAGAACATCGAGCGCGACATCACCCGCCACTTGGGGCAGTTCAACCCGGTCGGGCAGATCATGCGGCGCATGTGCAAGGAATACCGCATGGTCATCCGCATGCTCGAGGCGCGTGGCACGCCCGACTTCGGCCTGATCTCTCAGGAGCTCTACGGCGCTGCTTCGGACGCCTTCCACGCCGGCGACCCGACCCTGGCCGACCTCGGCCTGATGCTCTCCGACTACCTGAACAACATCGCCGAGCGCGGCGACCTGCGGGACGAGGCCAAGACGCTGACCGCCAAGGACGCCGTGGCCATCCTCCAGGAGCGCCTGGCCAAGGTGTTCGGCGACGACACCATCCGCGTCTTCGAGTCTGACGGCATCGTCGCCGACGCCGCGGCCGGCGCCGACTACATCAAGGTGCGCGCCGACGCCATGTTCAACGAGCGCGACGTGCGCGCGCTGGAAGTGCACGAGGGTCTGGTGCATGTCGGCACCACGCTCAACGGCCTGAGCCAGCCGGTATGTACCTTCCTGGCCAAGGGCCCGCCCTCGTCGACCGTGACCCAGGAGGGTCTGGCCATCCTCATGGAAGTGATTGCCTTCGCCTCCTACCCCTATCGCCTGCGCAAGCTGACCAACCGCACCCGCGCCATCCACATGGCGGAGGAGGGCGCCGACTTCCTGCAGGTGTTCGAGTTCTACAAGGAGCAGGGCTACGGCCTGGAGGAGAGCTACGGCAACGCCAGTCGGGTGTTCCGCGGCTCGACGCCGAATGGCCTGCCGTTCACCAAGGATCTGTCGTACCTGAAGGGCTTCATCCTCATCTACAACTACATCCAGCTCGCCGTGCGCAAGGGCAAGCTGGAGCAGATCCCGCTGCTGTTCTGCGGCAAGACCACCCTGGAAGACATGCGCACCCTGCGCCAGCTGGTCGACGAGGGCCTGGTGGCCCCGCCCAAGTACCTGCCGCCGCAGTTCCGCGACCTCAATGCCCTGGCCGCGTGGATGTGCTTCTCCAACTTCCTGAACCATCTGAGCCTGGACCGCATCGAAGCGGACTACGCCAACATCCTCTGATGTCGCGCGGGCCCGACCACTGCCGGGCCGTGCCACCGTGCTACTTCCTGTCCGGAGCCCGCCATGCCCAGCCACAAGCTCGACTACGAAATCCTCGGCGCCTCGGCGCAGACCGTGGAGATCATTCTCGATCCGGGCGAGACGGTGATCGCCGAGGCCGGGGTGATGAACTACATGACCGAGGGCATCCGCTTCGAGACGCGCATGGGCGATGGCTCGTCCAGCGGTGTGCTGGGCAAGCTGTGGGGCGCCGGCAAGCGCCTGCTCACCGGCGAATCGCTGTTCATGACCCACTTCAGCAACGAAGGTAAGGGCCAGCAGCGCGTCGGCTTCGCCGCGCCCTATCCGGGCACCGTGGTGCCCATCGACCTGAGCCAGGTCGGCGGCAAGCTGATCTGCCAGAAGGACGCCTTCCTCTGCGCCGCCCATGGCACCGAGATCGGTATCAGCTTCAACAAGCGCATCGGTGCCGGCTTCTTCGGTGGCGAGGGCTTCATCCTGCAGAAGCTGGAGGGTGATGGCCTGGCCTTCGTGCACGCCGGCGGCACGGTGATCCGCAAGGAGCTGAACAACGAGACCCTGCGCCTGGACACCGGCTGCCTGGTGGCCTTCACCAGCGGCATCGACTACGACATCGGCCTCGCCGGCGGCCTGAAGAGCATGCTGTTCGGTGGCGAGGGCATCCTGCTCGCCACGCTCAAGGGCACCGGGACCGTGTGGGTACAGAGCCTGCCGTTCTCACGCCTGGCCGAGCGCATCTACGACGCTACCTTCCGTGCCCGTGAAGAGGTCCGCGCCGGCGGTAAATAGCCTGCGACATCCCGGGCGCGCCAGGCGGCCGGCCAGCGGGTAAACTGCGCTCCTTTCGTACAACGAGCCTTTCCCATGAGCGAAGAACGCAACGCCATCCCCCTGATTCTCACCGGCATCGCCAGCGTCATCGGCACCGTCTCCGTGCTCTGGTTCTACGGCTACGTGCACTTCGCCAAGGAAGAAGACGCCCTGCTGCTGGCCGACTTCACCATGCTCAAGACCATCGCCGGCGAGGACTACAAGGTCTCGCTGAAGCCCGCCGACCAGGTGGCGCAGTGCATCGATGGCGTGCTGGTGCTGTTCGATACCCAGCAGAAGGGCCTGACCGGTGTGCTGGTGGATAGCAAGAAGCAGGCGGTGCGCTGCCTGGGCCAGGAAACGCCGCAGGCACCGCAACAGCAGTAAGCGCGAGCGCCGAGGAGGAGAGCGATGCAGATCGAAGTCTTCCACGGCGACATCACCACCCTGGCGGTGGACGCCATCGTCAATGCCGCCAACTCCTCGCTGCTCGGCGGTGGCGGCGTGGACGGCGCCATTCACCGCGCCGCCGGTCCCGAACTATTGGCGCATTGCCGCCATCTCGGTGGCTGCCCTACGGGCGAGGCGCGTATCACCCCTGGTTTCCGGCTGCCCGCGCAGCATGTGATCCACACTGTCGGCCCGGTCTGGCACGGCGGTGAGCAGGGCGAGCCGGCATTGTTGGCGGCCTGCTACCGCAACAGCCTGAGCCTCGCCGAAGCCAGTGGCTGCGCCAGCATCGCCTTTCCCGCCATCAGCTGTGGCGTCTATGGCTACCCGCTGCAGGCGGCGCTGATCGCCGTGGCCGAGCTGCGCCGTGCGCGCCCTGTCGGCAGCAGTTTGCGGAGGGCGCTGCTGGTGGCTTTCTCGGTGGAGATGGCCGAGCGTTATCGACAATTGCTCGACGCATGAAAAAGCCCCGCCGAAGCGGGGCTTTTTTGTCAGCCGCAGATTACAGCTGTGCGCGCGGTGCTACCGGTTGCGCGCCGTGGGCGATGGTCACCTCGACCCGGCGATTGAGCGTGCGCGAGTCGGCCGTGGCATTGCTCGCCACAGGGTAGTCCTGGCCGAAGCCATGGGTGGTGATGCGGCGCGGGTCGACACCGCGGGCCACCAGGGCGCTGCGTACCGAGTCGGCACGGGCCTGGGACAGGCGCAGGTTGTGGTCACGGGTACCGGTGCTGTCGGTGAAGCCTTCCACCACGATCTGCCGATCCGGGTTCTGCAGCAGGTAGTTGCCCAGCTCCTGGACGTTCTGCATGCCCGAGGCGGTCAGCTCGGCGCGGTCCACCTCGAACAGCACGTCACCCAGGGTCACCACCGAGCCGCGCTCGGTCTCGCGGGCCTGCAGGTGCTGCAGCAGCGTATCGACCTGCTGGTTGCGCGCGTCGAGCTGCGCCTGGGTGCGCTGGGCCGGGGCCTGCTTCATCGAGTCCTCGGCGTTCTTCTGCAGGATGGTTTCCTTGGCCACATCGATGCGGCGGTTGGCCAGGTAGGACAGGTGATCGACCTCCACGCTGCCGTGGCCGGCCTCATAGGCCTGGTTGGCGCGGCTCAGCATGTCGCCGGCTTCCTTGGTCTCCACCCCCGCCAGGCTTTGTGCCTGCGGGTTGGCCTGCAGCTCGGCGTAGCCGGCGCGGGCCTCCTCCAGGTTGGGGTTAGGCTCGTGGGCGCAACCGGCCAGGACGAGGGCCAGGGCGGAGAGGGTGAACAGGTTGGTCATGCGGTTCATGAGTGTCGTTCCTCCATGGTCACTGCACGATGATCGGCGTGCGCGAGCCTTCCTCGCGGATCTGCTGGACGCCCTGCTGGGCGTCTTCCACGCCGCGCTGGGCCTTGCTCGCCAGGGCGCGGCGCTCGGCTACCCGGGCATCGGCCTCGGCCTGTTCGATCAGGCGGCGGGCCTGGTCGTACTGCTGGTCCTGGATCAGCAGCTGGGCCTGGCTCATCTTGTCCTGGGCGGACTTCATGTCGGCCGGGGCGAATTCCGGGCCGCCAGCGGCCTCGGCGCTCTTCATCACCGCATTGGCGGAGGCGAGCTGTTCGGTAGGGGGATTTCCCGCGCAGCCGGCCAGTACCAGGCCTGAACCGAGGGCAAGTGTGAGCATCAGCGTTCTTGGGCTCGTCTTCATGGTTATGGGCTCCATGCATTCCATCTGAACAAGTTGTCCGCCGGATGTCCGCCGATGGGCGAAATTCGCCACAGGGTCATGCCGGTCTAGAGTTGGGACTTCGGCCAGGAAACGAACGTTCAAGCTTTTTCACAGGCATGAAAAAGGCCCCGGGCGGGGCCTTGTGGCGCGAGCAGGCTCAGTGCTGAGTGTTGTCGCGCTGATCGCTCAACTGCTGCAGGTACTTGCGGGCCAGGGCGAGGAAGCGCGGCGTGGGGCCGATGTCCTCGTACAGTGGGTCGCCCTGCTCGTCGGTGGCCACCACCTTGCTGCCCTTGACGTAGGGCAGGCTGGCCTCCAGTTCCTCCAGCGCGGCGCCTATCAGTTCGCCGAGCAGTTCCTCGGCACTGCGTTTCGGGTACATCTCCGAGAGCGCCGCCAGGCGCGCCGCGGATTCCAGGTCGAGATGAATGTGGTACTGGCTCTGGGTCAGGCGACCCTTGGCGTTCTGCTCCCAATGGCGGGCGAGTTCTCTGATCTTCATAGACACCTCTGTTGCCCATGCGGACGTTTGCCTGGGCGCGGGCGCTCGTGACACCCGTAGGAATGAGACTAGCTCGCCGGTTTCGGCGTTGGGTCCGCTCGTCGTGTGCTTGTAAGAGTAAGTCGCTCTGTGCAATCTGAAGTTCTATCCCGAGACGGCCCGAAACGGAGAGAACGGTAATGGCGGAGATCGATGCGCGCCTGCGCGAAGAGGTTCACCTGCTGGGCGAACTGCTCGGCGAGACCATTCGTAACCAACTCGGCGATGAGTTTCTCGACAAGGTCGAGCTGATCCGCCAGGGCTCAAAGGCCGGGCGCAAGGGCTCCCAGGCCGGCGAGCAGCAACTGCGCGAGACCCTGGCCGCGCTCAGCGATGACGAGTTGCTGCCGGTGGCGCGGGCCTTCAACCAGTTCCTCAACCTGGCCAATATCGCCGAGCAGCACCACCGCATCCGCCGGCGCCGGCCGGACGAGGCCGAACCCTTCGACGACCGCGTGCTGGCCGAGTTGCTGCAGCGCCTGGTGCATGACGGGCACAAGCCCGAGCAGCTGGCCCGCCAACTCGGGCGGCTCGATATCGAGCTGGTGCTCACTGCCCACCCCACCGAAGTGGCGCGGCGCACCCTGATCCAGAAATACGACGCCATCGCCGCGCAACTGGCTGCGCTGGATCACACCGATCTGCTGCCCGCCGAGCGTGAGCGCGCCACCGGCCAACTGCGCCGGCTGATCGCCGAGGCCTGGCACACCGAGGAGATTCGTCGGCAACGCCCGAGCCCGGTGGACGAAGCCAAGTGGGGCTTCGCGGTGATCGAGCATTCGCTGTGGCAGGCCCTGCCGAGCTTCCTGCGCAAGGCCGACCTCGCCCTGCAGGAGGCCTGCGGCCTGCGCCTGCCGCTGGGCGCTGCGCCGGTACGCTTCGCCTCCTGGATGGGCGGCGACCGCGACGGCAACCCCAATGTCACTGCCGAGGTCAGCCGCAAGGTGCTGCTGCTGGCACGCTGGATGGCGGCCGACCTCTATCTGCGCGATATCGACCATCTGGCCGCCGAGCTGTCCATGCAGCAGGCCAGTGATGAGTTGCGCCTGCGGGTTGGCGTGCACCCGGAACCGTATCGGGCGCTGCTCAAGCAGCTGCGCGAGCGCTTGCGTGCCACCCGCGCCTGGGCCGAAGTCGCACTCGAACACGACGTGCCGCCCGGTAGCGAGGTGCTGCACGACAACCGCGAGCTGCTCGAACTGCTGGAACTCTGTTACCAGTCGTTGCACGCCTGCGGCATGGGAGTGATCGCCGAGGGCGAGCTGCTCGACTGCCTGCGCCGCGCTGCCTGCTTCGGCCTGTTCCTGGTGCGCCTGGACATCCGCCAGGACGCGGTCCGCCACGCAGCGGCCATGGCCGAGATCACCGACTATCTGGGCCTGGGCAACTACCAGGAGTGGGACGAGGATCGGCGCGTCGAATTCCTCCTGCGCGAGCTGGACAACCGCCGCCCGCTGCTGCCGGCGCAGCACCGGCCCTCGGCCGAGACCGCCGAGGTGCTGGCCACCTGCCGGGTGATCGCCGCCGCGCCGGCCGCGTCACTCGGTACCTACGTCATCTCCATGGCCGGTGCACCCTCCGACGTGCTGGCGGTGCAACTGCTGCTTAAAGAAGCCGGCCTGCAGCGGCCGATGCGGGTTGCACCGTTGTTCGAGACCCTGGCCGACCTGGATGCTGCCGGCCCGGCCATCGACCGCTTGCTCGGCCTGCACGGCTACCGCGCGCGCCTGCATGGTCCGCAGGAAGTGATGATCGGCTATTCCGATTCGGCCAAGGACGCTGGCACCACGGCGGCCGCCTGGGCCCAGTACCGCGCTCAGGAAGCGCTGGTGGAAATCTGCCGCCGGCATGAGGTGGAGTTGCTCCTGTTCCATGGCCGCGGTGGCACCGTTGGCCGTGGCGGTGGCCCGGCGCATGCGGCGATCCTGTCGCAACCGCCGGGCTCGGTGAACGGGCGCTTCCGCACCACCGAGCAGGGCGAGATGATCCGCTTCAAGTTCGGCCTGCCGGCGCTGGCCGAGCAGAACCTCAACCTCTACCTGGCCGCCGTGCTGGAGGCCACCCTGCAGCCGCCGCCCGCGCCCGAACCGGCCTGGCGGGCGGCCATGGACCGGCTGGCTGCCGATGGCGTGGCGGCCTACCGCGCGGTGGTGCGCGAGCATCCGCAGTTCGTCGAGTACTTCCGCCAGGCTACGCCGGAGCAGGAGCTCGGCCGCCTGCCGCTGGGCAGCCGGCCGACCAAGCGCCGCGCCGGCGGAGTGGAGAGCCTGCGGGCGATTCCATGGATCTTCGCCTGGACCCAGACGCGCCTGATGCTGCCGGCCTGGCTCGGCTGGGAGCGGGCCCTGGACAAGGCCCTGCAGGGCGGCGGCAAGGGGCTGCTGGAGGACATGCGCGAGCGCTGGCCATTCTTCCGCACGCGCATCGACATGCTGGAGATGGTACTGGCCAAATCCGACCTGGCCATCGCCTCTCTATACGATGAGCGACTGGTTCCGAACGAGTTACGACCACTGGGTGCGCAGTTGCGCGACCTATTGTCGCAGTGTCGCGATCTGGTGCTCGCTCTGACTCATCAGTCCGAGTTGCTCACCCACAGTCCGGAGACCCGCGAGGCCATCACCGTGCGCAACATCTATCTGGACCCGCTACACCTGCTCCAGGCCGAGCTGCTGGCCCGTTCGCGCCTGCGCGAGAGCCCAGTAGACAGCCCCCTCGAACAGGCTTTACTGGTCAGTGTGGCGGGCATCGCGGCAGGTTTGCGCAATACCGGCTGAAGCCCCGCCGCCTCCGACTTTCGGTGGCTTGTGCAGCCATGGCGTGCTGTGTATCGTGGCCATCCTTTCGCCGTTCAACGACGCGGAAACCCAATTAACGAGATTGGCCCCACGAGGCGAGTCCGACGACTTTCTGTCTTATTTTGAGGAACTCTTCGATGCGCGTGATTCTGCTGGGGGCGCCCGGTGCCGGCAAAGGTACCCAAGCTGGTTTCATCACCAAGAAGTTCGGTATTCCGCAGATCTCCACCGGCGACATGCTGCGTGCCGCGGTCAAGGCCGGCACCGAGCTTGGCCTGCAGGCCAAGAGCGTGATGGATTCCGGCGGTCTGGTCTCCGATGACCTGATCATCAATCTGGTCAAGGAGCGTATCGCTCAGCCGGATTGCGCCAACGGCTTCCTGTTCGACGGTTTCCCGCGCACCATTCCTCAGGCCGAAGCCATGAAGGAAGCCGGCGTGACCATCGACAATGTGGTCGAGATCGCCGTCGACGACGAAGAGATCGTCCAGCGCATCGCCGGCCGCCGTGTACACGAGGCCAGCGGCCGCGTCTACCACGTGGTCTTCAATCCGCCGAAAGTGGAAGGCAAGGACGACGAGACCGGCGATGAACTGATTCAGCGCAAGGACGACACCGAAGAGACCGTGCGTCACCGCCTGTCCGTCTACCACTCGCAGACCAAGCCGCTGGTGGACTTCTACCAGAAGCTGTCCGCTGCCGAAGGCACCCCGAAGTACAGCGCCATCGCCGGCGTTGGCTCGGTGGATGAGATCACCGCCAAGGTGTTCGCCGCCCTGAGCTAAGCACTTCGTGCTGCTTGTCCAACGGCCCGCAATTGCGGGCCGTTGGCGTTTATAATGCCGCCCTTTTTCTGCCTGACCGGATACCCCGATGACCACTCTGCTGGCCCTGGATACCGCCACCGAAGCCTGCTCCGTCGCCCTGCTGCACGACGGCAAGGTGCTTAGCCACTACGAAGTGGCGCCGCGCCTGCATGCCCAGCTGCTACTGCCGATGGTGCAGCGCATCCTCGACGAGGCTGGTGTGGCGCTGTCCGCGGTGGACGCCATTGCCTTCGGCCGCGGCCCCGGGGCCTTCACCGGCGTGCGCATCGCCATCGGCGTGGTCCAGGGTCTGGCGTTCGCCCTGGACAAGCCGGTGCTGCCGGTCTCCAGCCTGGCCGTGTTGGCCCAGCGCGCCCTGCGTGAGCATGGCGCCCAGCAGGTGGCCTCGGCCATCGATGCGCGCATGGACGAGGTGTACTGGGGTTGTTACACGGCAGAGCAGGGCGAGATGCGCCTGCAGGGCGTTGAGGCCGTGCTGGCACCCGAGCTGGCGCAGCTGCCGCGCGGTGTCAGTGGCGACTGGTTCGCTGCCGGTACGGGCTGGGGCACCTATGGCGCGCGCATCGGTGTGTCGCCGAGTGGCAGCGAGCCGGGCATGCTGCCGCATGCGCAGGACCTGCTCAGCCTGGCGACCTTCGCCTGGGCACGTGGCGAGGCGCTGCCGGCCGACCAGGCCCAGCCGGTGTACCTGCGCGACAACGTGGCTACACCGAAGAAGCCGGTCTAGAGCGCCGCTGCGCTTCGCCGCCTTCTGTCGCCGGGCGTGCGGCGAAATTGCCATTTGTATCCGCCGCCGCTACATTGCCACCCACGTATTCCGAGCAGTAAACGATGCGTATCGACGGCTTCTCATCCACATATCCTCTAGATCGCGGCTCCCGTGCGGGCAGTGCGGTCACGCCTTTGCGCGAGGATCAGCGTGAGATCGAGCAACGCCGCGAGCAACCCACGCCGCCTTCCGCCAGCCAGGGCTACGAGCAACTCGCCCAGCCACGCAAGGTGCAGGCCGGCAACGCCAGCAGCGACAGCCTGCCGGCGCGCTACCAGGACAACTTCGCCCAGCAGCGTGGCCTCAGCGCCCGCGCCAACCAGGCGCTGTCCGCCTACGGCAATACCGCGACCTATACAGACGAACGCGACGCCAGCGAAGTCCTTGGTCTAGACCTCTACGCCTGATGCTCCCGTATTTTCTCGGCTGCCCGTCCTGGAACGAGCCGGCCTGGCGCGGTTCTTTCTATCCGTCCGACCTGCGGCCCGCCGATACCCTGGCGCACTACGTGGCGACCTTCAATGCGGTGGAGGGCAACACCACCTTCTATGCGCGCCCGGCCGAGCAGACCGTGCAGCGCTGGGCCGAACAGATGCCGGCGCATTTCCGCTTCTGCGCCAAGCTGCCGCGCGATATCAGCCACGCCGGCGATCTGCGTGACCATTTCGCCGCCAGCGCCGACTTCCTCGCCCTGCTGAAGCCGCTCGGTGAGCGGGTCGCGCCGCTCTGGCTGCAGCTGCCGGCCAGCTTCGGTCCAGCGCGCCTGGGTGAGCTGCTGAGCTGGCTGGACGAGTTTGCCGAGCGCGCCGTCGCCGTGGAACTGCGTCATCCGGCCTTCTTCGAGCGGGGCGAGGAGGAGCGCGCGCTCAACCGCGAGCTGCAGGCGCGCGGGGTGGAGCGCATCTGCCTGGATTCGCGCGCGCTGTTCGCCTGCACCTCGCGCGATCCCGCGGTGCTGCATGCCCAGTCGAAGAAGCCGCGTCTGCCGTTGCGCCCGACCGCCTTCAGTGCCCATCCGCAGCTGCGTTTCATCGGTGGACCGGACCTGGACGCCAATCAGGCCTTCCTCGAGCCCTGGCTGGACAAGGTTGCCGGCTGGATCGAGCAGGGCCTGGCGCCGCATGTGTTCCTGCACACGCCGGACAATCATCTGGCCGCTGCCCAGGCGCTGCGTTTCCATGCCTGCCTGAGCGAGCGCCTGCCAGGATTGCCGGCGCTGGCCGTGACAGCGGTGGAACCGGCGGCAGAGCAGCTCGGTCTGCTCTGACAGGAGCTCCGCTTGTGGCCGCGGCCGGCTAAGGTTGCTCCATCATTCAGCGCAAGGAGCATCGCGATGAGTACACAGCGAGAGCGGGGTGAGGCCTTCCAGGCCCTGCACCGGGGCGAGGGCCTGCTGGTCCTGCCCAACCCCTGGGACGCCGGTTCGGCGAAGATGCTCGCCCACCTGGGCTTCCAGGCCCTTGCCACTACCAGTGCCGGTCTGGCCTTTTCCCTCGGTCGTCGCGATGCGGAAGGCACGGTCAGCCGCGACGAATGCCTGGCCAACGCCCGCGCCATAGTCGAGGCCACGCCGCTGCCGGTGGCGGCCGACCTGGAGAACGGCTACGGCGACAGCCCGGAGGATTGCGCGGCGACCATCCATCTGGCCGCGGAGATCGGCCTGGTCGGCGGCTCCATCGAGGACGCCAGCGGGCGTGCAGACATGCCGATCTACCCCATCGAGCTGGCAGCCGAGCGTATCCGCGCCGCCGTCGCGGCCGCACGAGCCCTCGACTTCCCCTTCACCCTGGCGGCCCGCGCGGAGAACTTCCTGCATGGCCGTGCCGACCTGGACGACACCATCCGCCGCCTGGTGGCCTATGCCGAGGCGGGCGCCGACGTGCTCTATGCGCCGGGCCTGACCAGCCGCGACGAGATCCGCGCCGTGGTCACGGCCGTAGCGCCCAGGCCGGTGAACGTGCTGGTCGGCTCGCCGAGCCTGCGCTTGTCGCTGGCCGAATTGGCGGAGCTGGGGGTGAAACGGGTCAGCGTCGGCTCCAACCTGGCGCGGGTGGCCTATGGCGAGTTCTTCCTCGCCGCCGGTGAGCTGGCGCGTGGCAGCCTGATCGCCATGGGCGAGGCGATTCCCTTCGGCGAAATCAACGATCTGTTCGGCTGAACAGGCGATGCGCGTGTTCTGGCCGCTGGTGCTGCTGAGCCTGATGATTGCGCCGCTGGCGGTGCAACAGGGCTGGGTGCAGGTGTCGCCGCGGCTCAACCCCTGGGCGCCGCTGGATGTACGCCAGCCGCCCAACCTGCTCACCGGCTACAAGCTGATGCGCCTGCAGCGCGATCCCGAGTTGTGCCGCCTGGCGCTGGACAGCAGCGTGCTGCGCTACACGGCGGTAGCCGACAGCGAGCCGGCCGCGGGCTGCGCGGTGCAGAACAGCGTGCGCGTGGATCGTTCAGCCGTGCAGTTCAGCTCCAGCTTCCTGGCCAGCTGCCGGCTGGCGGTGGCCTATGCACTGTTCGAGGAGCATGGCCTGCAACCGGCCGCGCGCCGGGCCTTCGGCCAGCCGGTGGCGCGGGTCGACCACCTGGGCAGCTTCGCCTGCCGCAACATCGGCAACAGCCAGCGTCGCAGCCAGCACGCTACGGCCAATGCTCTGGATATCGCCGGCTTCCGCCTCCAGGACGGGCGGCGCATCAGCGTGGCGCGGCACTGGGCCGGAAAGGGGCCGGAAGCGCTGTTCCTGCGTGAAGTACGTGACGCGGCCTGCGACAGCTTCAGGGTCACGCTGGGGCCGGAGTACAACGCCGCCCACCGCGATCACCTGCATCTGGATATGGGGCTGTTCCGCCTCTGCCGCTAGCGCTTGGCCAGCAGCAGGTCGGCGGCCTCCGGGGGGGCTGGTCGGTGGAGGTGCCAGAGCGAAGCTACGGAGTGGCGGCTCTTTTGACTCTGTCTACCTGCCTGAGCTGTGATGAGCCTATGCGCTGTCTGGCTCTTGGATAACTGAGCTAATTAGATTTGCACTTGCTTAAGCCGTATGATGATCGGCTTGATGGTTTCAGTCTGTGGGAATGGATGTCTATGCTCGCCACTGTGTTTCGTAATAAAAATAATGAAGTCTCCGGTAATCAAATAAAGCTTTTTCTACTCCTGTTCTTCTTTGTTTTGGCAGTTCTGGTTGGAGAAAGCTCGCGAAACGTGACAAGTGATCCGCGAGGAACCTTGATGGTCAGTCAGGCCATAGTTCAGCATGGAACGATAAGGCTTGATAGTTACGATAAGTCGCTTCTTGATAGTTACGGCTACGTTTTCCACCAAAAGAATGGTCACTACTATAGTTATTTCCCTTTGGGGACGGCGCTGATTGGTGTTCCGTTTGTTGCTGCTGCCAATGTCCTAGGGCTGGATATCGTAAGGGTCGATCCACTGGTCCAGATGGCGATGGTGGCCTTTGCGGCGTTTTTCTCTCTCTGGATCCTCTATGGAATTGCCAGGCTTTATCTGACCCCTTTGCTTAGTCTGTCGATGGTTGCCTTGGCGTGGTTCGGCAGTGCATTGGCCAGTACCTTGGGTACTGCATTGTGGTCTCATAATTTTGCGTTTGTGTTCTCTAGCTTGGCCATTTTTCTAGTTCTGAAGGTCAGGGCTGATGGCGGAGGGCTAAAGATTTCTATTCTGGTGGGAAGCTGTTTGTTTATGGCTTATTTCTGTAGGCCTGTCCTGGCTCTGCTAGTGCCATTCTTGCTCAGTTATTACTTCTTCAAAAATCGTTGGGCTGCTGTCTTCGCAGGGTTGGTGTTTTGCGCTTTGATGGCCGTATTTATGGGATGGAGTTATTTCGAGTTTGGGCAGATATTGCCTGATTATTATCAGCCCAAACGTTTGGGGAATGCTGACTTCATGCTGGCCGTTTATGGGGGGCTTTTCAGTCCTGCTCGTGGCTTGTTGGTATATTCAGCATTTCTTGTTCCGTCATTGCTGCTGAGTCTGCTCCTTGCGTTTCGCGGTGGAGAGTATTTGAAGCTGTCTTTGATAACGTTGGCATGGCCGGCAGCGCATCTGCTTTCTGTAAGCCAGCTGCCTCACTGGTGGGCAGGGTGGTCTTTTGGGGCGCGGTTTATGGCGGATGTGCTGCCTGGGTTGCTCCTGGGGCTATTTGCAGTGATGCAAGCATTCAAGGGAAGCAGGTTGCTCTGCGGGGCGCTGATTCTCACGGGGGCCGCCTCCGTTTTCATCAATACGTATCAAGGGCTGTTTAATCCCTATAGCGTCAAGTGGTGGAATGCAGAACCCAATATCGATATGAATCCCCAGTATCTCTTCGATTGGCGCTTCCCTCCGTTCCTTCACAACGAAGATCGCCACCGACTTCGTATTGAGGAACATCAGAGCCAAGCTAAGCAGTAGGGTAATAAGCTCAATGCTTTGCCAGCAGTAGATCAGCCGCCTCGCCACTGCGGCCGTCGCTGAACTCGAAGCGGCCGAGCTGGGCGATCTCGTCATAGGCGCCGACCGCCTGCTTGACGTCGCGGGCCTGCAACTCGATGGCGCTGACCCCGGCCTGACTGAGGCTCTGAATCTGCTGTTGGCCCAGGGCGTCGAAGCGCAGCAGGCGCAGGCGCTCGAACACCGCATCCTGTACATCGATACGGCCATCGCCGTTGTCGTCGAAGCGCGCCAGTTCGGCGAAGCCGTTGGCGGCGCCATGCTGGTCGCCGAACAGCTCGCGGCCGTCGTCGATGCGCCCGTTGCCGTTGCGATCCAGGGCCAGCAGGGCATCGTCGCCAGTGGGCGCGCTGATGCTGTCGGTGCGGCCGTCGGCGTCGAGGTCGAAGCGCACGGCGTCGCCCAGTCCACGGGTGGTGAAGCCGTTGCCGGCGAGGTCCAGCACCAGGGGGTCGACCTGTTGTGGCTGTGGATTGGTGGTGACGTTGATCTGCAATTCACGCTGCTGGATCACCTGCTGGAAGCTGGCGGCCTGGGCGGCGATGGCTTCGCCGTTGGTAGCAGCTGTCGGCTCGGCCTGGCTGGCCTGCTCGATCTCGGCGGCGGCCTCGCCGGGAGCGGGCGGTTCGCTCTTCGGCATCAGGGTACGGCGCAGGATCTGGTAGTCGAGCGAGTCGCGCAGGCCGGCGTCCAGCTGCTTGTCCAGCGAAGAGGGGCGGGGAGCGGAGAGGCTGTCGAACATCATCGAACTCGGTGCGGCCGCCATGGGCCGCGTCTGGCAGAATAGGGCATCACCCTGCTATCGGCCGCGCGCCGCCTCGATTGAGCGTTTTTTGAGCATATTTCCTGATGAGTGACGAACGGCCTATAACCAGAATCCGCGCCGAGGCGTTGTTGCCTGCCTTTGCCGACGAGGTGCGCGCCTGGGCCGAGCGCCTCGGCCTGCCGCTGGAAGGCGAGGCCGAGTTCGCCCTGCAGCTGGGAACTGATGGCCTGCAACTGGCCGAGCTGGGGCCGCAGGCGCCGGGCCCGGTGCGGGTGGACTTCGTCGAGGGCGCAGTGGCCCATCGTCGCCTGTACGGCGGCGGTAGCGGGCAGATGATCGCCAAGGCGGTCGGCGTGCAGCCCGGAGTGCGTCCGAGTGTCATGGATGCCACGGCGGGCCTGGGGCGTGATGCCTTCGTCCTGGCCAGCCTGGGCTGCGCGGTGACCATGAGCGAACGCCAGCCGATCATCGCCGCGCTGCTCGAAGACGGCCTGGCGCGCGCCGCCCGCGACGCCGAGGTAGCGGTCATCGCCGCGCAGATGCGCCTGCTGCACGGCAATGCCATCGAGCTGATGCGCGATTGGCAGGGCGAGCCGCTCCAGGTGATCTACCTCGATCCGATGTTCCCGCACCGCGACAAGAGTGCGCTGGTGAAGAAGGAGATGCGTCTGTTCCGCCCATTGGTGGGCGATGACATGGACGCCCCGGCGCTGCTGCAGGCGGCACTGGCCCTGGCCAGCCACCGGGTGGTGGTCAAACGCCCGCGCAAGGCGCCGGTCATCGACGGCGCCAAGCCGAGCTATGCGCTGGAAGGCAAATCCAGCCGCTACGACATCTATCCGAAGAAGGCGCTCAAGCCCTAGGGGCGATAGGCGCGCACGAACAGCCGCACCACTTCCTGCACGTGTTCGTCGGCCTCCTGGGCGTCGGGCGGCGGGAGTACGCCGATCATCAGGCGGAAGTGGCAGCCACCCTTGATCAGGCAGAAGAAGTGCTCGGCGGCGTGCTGCGGGTTGTCGATGCTCAGCTGGCCTTTTGCACTGGCCTGCTCCAGCAGGTGGCGCATGGCGTCGATCACCCGCTGCGGCCCGGCGTTGAAGAACAGCTGCGACAGCTGCGGGTTCTGCGCGGCCTGGGCCACCATCAGGCGGTGCATGGCCAGCGATTCCTCGCTGTTGACCAGCGCATTGAAGCCGCGACCGATGGCCAGCAGGGCCTGCTCGATGCTGCTGTTGGGGCCCAGTTCGAAGAACAGCGGCGGCAGCTGCTCCTCGCATTTGGACTCCACCGCGCAGGCGAACAGCGTCTCCTTGTCGGTGAAGTGGCTGTACACCGTGAGTTTGGAAACCCCGGCTTCGGCGGCAATGGCGTCCATGCTGCTGCCTTCATAACCGTTCTGCATGAACAGCTGCTTGGCGGCTTCGAGGATGGCCAGACGTTTGGCCGGGTCCTTCGGCCGTCCGGGGCCACCGCTGGGCTGTAAAGATTTGTCGGACATTTGGGCTTTTTAATACTGGACTGGTGAGTTCGCTATTTTTACTATACCGGCCAGTATAAGTATTCCAAGCTCCTTTTGCGCAAGGTCGTCCATCATGCTCCGTCATGCTCTGTCCCTCGCTGTGCCGCTGTCGCTGATCTCCCTGCTGGTTGCCTGTGGCAACGGTGAAACCGTCGAGGCGCCGCCGCGCCCGGCCATGGTGGTGCACCCGCTGCCTGCGGCGGATGCGGTGGACACCTACCCCGGTGAGGTGCGCGCGCGCTTCGAGCCGGAGCTGGCCTTCCGCATCGGCGGCAAGATCGCCAAGCGCCTGGTGGACTCCGGTGACCGCGTACGCAAGGACCAGCCGCTGGCCGAGCTCGACCCGCAGGACGTGCGTCTGCAGCTGGAGGCCGCTCGCGCCCAGGTCAACGCCGCCGAGGCCAACCTCAAGCTGGTGCGCACCGAGCGTGATCGTTACAAGACCCTGCTGGCGCGCCAGCTGATCAGCCAGTCGCAGTACGACACGGTGGAGAACCAGTACCGCGCCGGCGAGGCGCGGGTGAAGCAGATCAAGGCCGAGTTCGACGTGGCCAACAACCAGGCCGGCTACGCGGTGCTGCGTGCCTCGCAGGATGGCGTGGTGGCGCGGCGCCTGGCTGAAGTAGGCCAGGTGGTCGCCGCCGGCCAGACCGTGTTCACCCTGGCCGCCGACGGTGAGCGCGAGGTGCTGATTAGCGTGCCCGAGCAGTCGCTGGAGCGCCTGCGCATCGGCCAGGACGTCAGCATCGAGCTGTGGTCGCAGCCGGACAAGCAGTTCCCCGGCCGCATCCGCGAGCTGTCGCCGGCCGCCGACGCGCAGTCGCGCACCTTCGCCGCCCGCGTCACCTTCAGCGATGCCAAGGTCAGGGCCGAGGTAGGGCAGAGCGCGCGCGTGGCGATCACCGCTGACGGCGACGTGCCGCTGTCGGTGCCGCTGTCGGCGCTCAGCGCAGAGAAGGGCAAGCCCTTCGTCTGGGTCATAGAGCCCAACGAATCCAAGGCCGTGCGCACTCCGGTGCGGGTCGGCGCCTACGGCCAGGAGCGCGTGTCGATCCTGGAAGGCCTGAAGGAGGGCGACTGGGTTGTCGCCGCCGGTGTGCATGTGCTGCTCGATGGGCAGAAGGTGCGTCCGGTGGACCGCGACAACCGCCTGGTCGTGTTGGCGCACAAGGAGTAAGCCATGTCCTTCAACCTGTCCGAATGGGCGCTGCGCAACCGCAGCATCGTCCGTTACCTGATGCTGGTGCTGGCGGTGATCGGCGCGCTGTCGTACACCAAACTGGGCCAGAGCGAAGACCCGCCCTTCACCTTCAAGGCCATGGTCATTCGCGTCGACTGGCCGGGCGCCAACGCCGAGGAAGTCTCGCGGCAGATCACCGAGCGCATCGAAAAGAAGGTGATGGAGACCGGTGACTACCACTTCATCAATTCCTACTCGCGCCCGGGCGAGTCGGTCGTCACCTTCATGGCCCGTGACGACATGGTCTCGAAGAACATCCCCGACCTCTGGTACCAGGTACGCAAGAAGGTCGGCGACATCCGCCACACCCTGCCGCCGGGCATCCGCGGGCCGTTCTTCAACGACGAATTCGGCACCACCTTCGGCAACATCTACGCACTCACCGGCGAAGGTTTCGACTACGCGGTGATGAAGGACTACGC
This sequence comes from Pseudomonas sp. Gutcm_11s, assembly GCF_028649395.1. Classification (GTDB taxonomy): domain Bacteria; phylum Pseudomonadota; class Gammaproteobacteria; order Pseudomonadales; family Pseudomonadaceae; genus Aquipseudomonas. The sequence continues at coordinate 247,812 of NZ_JAQSUW010000009.1, forward strand.
CGACCGCCTGCAGCTGCAGCTGCAGCGGGTCAAGGACGTGGGCAAGGTCGAGCTGCTCGGCCTGCAGGACGAGAAGATCTGGATCGAGCTGTCCAACGTCAAGCTTGCCACTCTTGGCCTGCCGCTGGCGGCCGTGCAGCAGGCGCTGGACGAGCAGAACGCGGTGGCCTACTCGGGCTTCTTCGAGACGCCGACCGACCGCGTGCAGATGCGTGTATCCGGGCGCTTCAAGTCAGTCGACGAGATTCGTGATTTCCCCATCCGCGTTGGCGACCGTACCTTCCGCCTGGGTGATGTGGCCGAAGTCCATCGTGGTTTCAACGACCCGCAGGCGCCGCGCATGCGCTTCATGAGCCAGGATGCCATCGGTATCGCCGTGTCGATGAAGGCCGGCGGCGACATCCTGACCCTGGGCGAGAACCTGGAGCACGAGTTCGCGCGCCTGCAGCAGACCCTGCCGGTGGGCATGGAGCTGCACAAGGTTTCCGACCAGCCGGCTGCGGTGAAGACCGGTGTGGGCGAGTTCGTCCAGGTGCTGGTCGAGGCGCTGGTGATCGTGCTGCTGGTCAGCTTCTTCTCCCTCGGTCTGCGCACCGGCCTGGTGGTGGCGCTATCCATTCCGCTGGTGCTGGCGATGACCTTCGCCCTGATGTACTACTTCGGCATCGGCCTGCACAAGATTTCCCTGGGCGCGCTGGTGCTGGCGCTGGGCCTGCTGGTGGACGACGCGATCATTGCGGTGGAGATGATGGCGATCAAGATGGAGCAGGGTTACGACCGCTTTCGCGCGGCCAGTTTCGCCTGGACCAGCACGGCCTTCCCCATGCTCACCGGCACCCTGATCACCGCCGCCGGCTTCCTGCCGATCGCCACCGCGCAGTCCGGCACCGGCGAATACACTCGCTCGATCTTCCAGGTGGTGTGCATCGCCCTGCTGGTGTCCTGGGTCGCCGCCGTGGTGTTCGTACCTTACCTGGGCGACCGCCTGCTGCCGGACCTGGCCAAGCTGCATGCGAAGAAGCATGGCGGCAACCCGGAAGGCCATGATCCGTACTCGACCACCTTCTACCAGACCGTGCGCGAGGTTGTGGAATGGTGCGTGCGCCGGCGCAAGACGGTGATCCTGGTGACCATCGGCCTGTTCGTCGCCTCCATCGTGCTGTTCCGCTTCGTGCCGCAGCAGTTCTTCCCGGCTTCCGGGCGCCTGGAGCTGATGGTCGACATCAAGCTCACCGAGGGCTCGTCGCTCAAGGCCACCGAGGAGCAGGTCAAGCGTCTGGAGGCCAAGCTCAAGGACCAGCCGGGCATCGACAACTACGTGGCCTACGTCGGCAACGGTTCGCCGCGCTTCTACTTGCCGCTGGACCAGCAACTGGCCGCGACCCGCTTCGCCCAGTTCGTCATCCTGGCCAAGAGCATCGAGGACCGCGAGCGGCTGCGCACCTGGCTGATCCAGGTGATGAACGAGGACTTCCCGTTCGCCCGTACTCGTGTCTCGCGGCTGGAGAACGGCCCGCCCGTGGGCTTCCCGATCCAGCTGCGGGTCAGCGGCGAGCACATCGACGAAGTGCGTGACATCGCTCGTCAGGTGGCGGCCAAGGTGCGCGAGAACTCGCACGTGTCCAACGTGCACCTGAACTGGGAAGAGCCGAGCAAGGTGGTGTACCTGAACATCGACCAGGAGCGTGCCCGCGCCCTGGGCGTGAGCAGCGCCGACCTGTCCAACTTCCTGCAAAGCTCGCTGACCGGCTCTAGCGTCAGCCTGTTCCGCGAAGACAACGAGCTGATCGAGATTCTCCTGCGCGGCACTGTGCGTGAACGTCAGGCGCTGGAGTTGCTGCCGAGCCTGGCGGTGCCGACCAGCAACGGCCGCAGTGTGGCGCTGTCGCAGATCGCCACCCTGGAGTACGGCTTCGAGGAGGGCGTGATCTGGCGTCGCGACCGCCTGCCGACCGTGACCATCCTCGGTGACATTTACGGCAACGAGCAGCCGGCCAGCCTGGTCAAGCAGATCATGCCGACTCTGGAGCCGATCCGTGCCGAACTGCCCAGCGGCTACCAGCTGGAAGTCGGTGGCACGGTGGAAGACTCGGCTCGCGGGCAGAAGTCGGTCAACGCCGGCATCCCGCTGTTCATCCTGGTGGTGCTGACCCTGCTGATGCTGCAGCTCAAGAGCATGTCGCGCGCGGCCATGGTGTTCCTCACCGCGCCGCTGGGGCTGATCGGTGTGACCCTGTTCCTGCTGGTGTTCCAGCAGCCGTTCGGCTTCGTCGCCATGCTCGGCACCATCGCCCTGGCCGGCATGATCATGCGTAACTCGGTGATCCTGGTCGACCAGATCGAGCAGGACATCGCCGCCGGCATGGACCGCTGGCACGCCATCATCGAGGCTACCGTGCGGCGCTTCCGTCCCATCGTGCTGACCGCCCTGGCGGCGGTGTTGGCGATGATCCCGATGTCGCGCAGCGTGTTCTTCGGGCCGATGGCGGTGGCCATCATGGGCGGCCTGATCGTCGCCACGGCGCTGACCTTGCTGTTCCTGCCGGCGCTGTATGCGGCCTGGTTCAGGGTCAAGGAAGTGGAGCGCTAGGCGTTGCCAGAATGAAAAGAGCCCGGCCTTTGTGCCGGGCTTTTTCATTCTGGCGCGTCATCGGTTTGAGCTGCAGGCTGGTTGGGTGGGTCTAAGGTTGTCTGTAACACAGTGCCAATCATCAGGTTGCGCTGGCTGTGCCTCTTGTCGGAATTAGTGGTTGCACTTGGTTGCACCTTCTCCTTCCGGAGGTTTACTCTCCTGCCACGCGCTGCAGCGCATCAATCGAAACAGGATAAGAAATGGCCACCACCACCCTTGGCGTGAAGCTCGACGACGCCACCCGTGAACGTCTGAAGCAAGCTGCCCAGTCCATCGATCGCACGCCGCACTGGTTGATCAAGCAGGCGATCTTCAATTATCTGGAGCAGGTCGAGGGTGGCCTGACCCCCGCCGAGCATTCCGGCCTGGCTGCCGCCGCCGGTGAAGAATCGGTCGACGCGCTGAGCGAGCAGGGCCTGCAGGTCTTCCTCGATTTCGCCGAGAGCATCCTGCCGCAGTCCGTGCTGCGCGCCGCCATCACCTCCGCCTACCGTCGCCCTGAAACCGAGGCGCTGCCGATGCTGCTGGAGCAGGCGCGCCTGCCGAAGGAGCTGGCCGAGTCCGCCAACAAGATGGCCCTGGGTATCGCCGAGAAGCTGCGCAACCAGAAGAGCGCCGGTGGCCGTCAGGGCCTGGTGCAGGGCCTGCTGCAGGAGTTCTCCCTGTCGTCCCAGGAAGGCGTGGCGCTGATGTGCCTGGCCGAGGCGCTGCTGCGCATCCCGGACAAGGCCACTCGCGACGCGCTGATTCGTGACAAGATCGCCAACGGCAACTGGAGCCAGCACCTGGGCCAGAGCCCGTCGATGTTCGTCAACGCGGCCTCCTGGGGCCTGCTGATCACCGGCAAGCTGGTGTCCACCCACAACGAGGCGGGCCTGTCATCCTCGCTCAACCGCCTGATCGGCAAGAGCGGCGAGCCGGTGATCCGCAAGGGCGTGGACATGGCCATGCGCCTGATGGGCGAGCAGTTCGTCACCGGTGAGACCATCGGCGAGGCCCTGGCCAACGCCACCAGCATGGAGAGCAGAGGCTTCCGTTACTCCTACGACATGCTCGGCGAGGCCGCGCTGACCGAGGAAGACGCCAAGCGCTACCTGGCTTCCTACGAGCAGGCCATCCATGCCATCGGCAAGGCCTCCCACGGCCGCGGCATCTACGAAGGTCCGGGCATCTCGATCAAGCTGTCCGCCCTGCACCCGCGCTACAGCCGCGCCCAGTACGACCGCGTGATGGACGAGCTGTACCCGATCCTGCTGGGCCTGACCAAGCTGGCCAAGCAGTACGACATCGGCCTGAACATCGACGCCGAGGAAGCCGACCGCCTGGAAATCTCCCTCGACCTGCTCGAGCGCCTGTGCTTCGCCCCCGAGCTGGCTGGCTGGAACGGTATCGGCTTCGTCATCCAGGCCTATCAGAAGCGTTGCCCGTACGTGATCGACTACGTCATCGACCTGGCCAAGCGCAGCCGCCACCGCCTGATGATCCGCCTGGTGAAGGGCGCCTACTGGGACAGCGAGATCAAGCGCGCCCAGGTCGAAGGTCTGGAAGGCTATCCGGTGTACACCCGCAAGCCGTACACCGACATCTCCTACATCGCCTGCGCGCGCAAGCTGCTGGCCGTGCCGGAAGCCATCTACCCGCAGTTCGCCACCCACAACGCCCACTCGCTGTCGGCCATCTACCAGATCGCCGGGCAGAACTACTACCCGGGCCAGTACGAGTTCCAGTGCCTGCACGGCATGGGCGAGCCGCTGTACGAGCAGGTCGTCGGCTCGATCAAGGACGGCAAGTACAACCGTCCGTGCCGTATCTACGCCCCGGTCGGCAGCCACGAGACGCTGCTGGCCTACCTGGTCCGCCGCCTGCTGGAAAACGGCGCCAACACCAGCTTCGTCAACCGCATCGCCGACCACAGTATCTCGCTGAAAGAGCTGGTGCTGGACCCGGTCGAGCAGGTCGAGCGCATGGCCGCGCAGGAAGGCACCCTGGGCCTGGCGCACCCGCGCATCCCGCTGCCGCGTGACCTGTACGGCGAAGGCCGAGTGAACTCCAGCGGCATCGACCTGGCCAACGAACACCGCCTGGGCTCGCTGAGCTCGGCGCTGCTGTCGTCGACCAACACCAACTACGTTGCCGGCCCGATCCTCGGCTGCGACACGCCGAACCCGGGCCCGGCCGAGCCGGTACGCAACCCGGCCGACCACCGCGACCTGGTCGGTCAGGTGCATGAGTCCAGCGAAGCCGACGTGAAGAGTGCGATCCTCTGCGCCCTGTCCAGCGGCCAGATCTGGCAGTCGACCCTGCCGGCCGAGCGCGCCGCCGTGCTGGACCGTGCCGCCGACCAGATGGACGGCGAGATCCAGCACCTGATGGGCCTGCTGGTGCGCGAGTCCGGCAAGACCTTCGCCAACGCCATCGCCGAAGTGCGCGAGGCCGTGGACTTCCTGCGTTACTACGCCGCCCAGGCGCGTACCTTCAGCAACGACAGCTATCGTCCGCTGGGCCCGGTGGTGTGCATCAGCCCGTGGAACTTCCCGCTGGCGATCTTCACCGGCCAGGTGGCCGCCGCTCTGGCTGCCGGCAACACTGTGCTGGCCAAGCCGGCCGAGCAGACTCCGCTGATCGCCGCGCAAGCCGTGCGCATCCTGCTGGAAGCCGGCGTGCCCGGTGGTGCCGTGCAGCTGCTGCCGGGCCGTGGCGAGACCGTCGGCGCCCGCCTGGTGGGCGACGAGCGCGTGCGTGGCGTGATGTTCACCGGTTCCACCGAAGTGGCCGGCATCCTCCAGCGCAACATCGCCGGCCGCCTGGACGCCCAGGGCCGCACCATCCCGCTGATCGCCGAGACCGGTGGCCTCAACGCCATGATCGTCGACTCCTCGGCCCTGGCCGAGCAGGTGGTGGTCGACGTGGTCAGCTCCGCCTTCGACAGCGCCGGTCAGCGCTGCTCGGCCCTGCGCGTACTGTGTGTGCAGGACGACGTGGCCGAGCGCGTGGTGGAAATGCTCAAGGGCGCCATGGCCGAATACAGCATCGGCTCGCCGGAGCGGCTGAACACCGACATCGGTCCGGTGATCGACGCCGAGGCCAAGGCCGGCATCGAGGCGCACATCGAGAAGATGCGCGAGAAGGGCCGCAAGGTCTTCCAGGCCGCCCGTTCCAGTGGCGAAGAGCTCAAGCGCGGCACCTTCGTGTTGCCGACCCTGATCGAGCTGGAAAGCTTCGATGAGATGAAACGCGAGATCTTCGGCCCGGTACTGCACCTGGTGCGTTACCAGCGTGAAGACCTCGGCAGCCTGCTGCAGCAGATCAACGACAGCGGCTACGGCCTGACCCTCGGCGTGCACACCCGCATCGACGAGACCATCACCCAGGTGGTGGACACCGCCAAGGTCGGCAACCTGTACGTCAACCGCAACATCGTCGGTGCCGTGGTCGGCGTGCAGCCGTTCGGCGGCGAAGGCCTGTCCGGTACCGGTCCGAAGGCCGGCGGCCCGCTGTACATGTACCGCCTGCTGTCGACCCGTCCGCAGGAAGCCGTGGCCCAGCACCTCAAGGGCGACAACGTGCAAGCGCTGACCGCGCCGGCCGAGCTGGCCAAGGCGCGTGCCGCCTTCGCCGAGTGGGCAGCCAAGGAGCAGCCGGCTACTGCCGCACTGTTCGAGCAGTTCGGCGGCCTGTCGCAGAGCTACTCCAGCCACCTGCTGACCGGCCCGACCGGCGAGCGCAACAGCTACACCTTGCTGCCGCGCGAGCGCGTGCTGTGCCTGGCCGAGGAGCGTGGCGACCTGCTCGCGCAACTGGCCGCCACCCTGGCAGTGGGTAGCCGTGCTCTGCTACCGGAGGCCCAGCGCGAGCTGGTCGCCGCGCTGCCGAAAGAGGTGCAGGCGCACATCGACCAGGTGGCCGACTGGACCGCGGCCGACGCCGAGTTCGACGCCATCCTGCACCACGGCGATTCCGACCAGCTGCGTGAAGTCTGCCAGCAGGCGGCTCAGCACAAGGGCGCGATCATCGGCGTGCACGGCCTGAACAAGGGCGAAACCGACATTCCTCTGGAGCGCCTGCTGATCGAGCATGCCCTCAGCGTGAACACCGCGGCCGCCGGCGGCAACGCCAGCCTGATGACCATCGGCTGATCCCGCGCGGCCGGCGGAGCTCTCCGCTGGCCGCACGAATCCCGCCGCAGAAAGCTGGTTGAAAGCTTTCTGCGGCATCCTTTCCCAAGTTCGGGATGTACGCAGCATGAACGCACTCTTTCTCGGCTATGGCCGTATGGGCAGCGCCATTGGCGAAGCGTGGCTGAAAGGCCACCTGGTCGGCAGCATCAGTGCCGTCGATCCCTATCTGGAGTTCTCCTCCAGTGCCCAGTTGTATGCGTCTATCGAAGAACTGCCGCAGCAGGCCTTCGACCTGATCATCGTGGCCACCAAGCCAGGCTATGCCTGCGAGGTACTGGCCGCGCTGCCCGATGTGCTGTGCCAGGACGCCGTGGTGATCTCGGTCGCCGCCGGCATCACCAGCGCCAGCCTGAGCCAGGCCCTGCGCCAGCGTTGCCCGGTGGTGCGGGTGATGCCCAACACGCCGGTGCTGGTCGGCGCCGGGTGCACCGGCATGTTCACTGATGCCGAGTTGAGTGCGGAGCGTCGTGATCAGGTCGCGCACCTGTTCGAGACCGTGGGTAAGGGCTACTGGGTCGAGCAGGAAGGCCAGCTGGACGCGGTCACTGCCCTGTCCGGCAGCGGCCCGGCTTACTACCATCTGTTCAGCGAGGCGCTGGCAGCTGCCGGCGTGGCCCTCGGCCTGCCGGCCGATCTGGCCAAGGCCCTCGCCGCACAGACCGCGTTCGGAGCGGCCTCGCTGCAAGTGCAGCCGGGTGCCGACTTCGTCGAACTGCGCACCGCCGTGACCTCGCCGAATGGCACCACGGCAGCTGCGATTGCCAGCTTCGAGCAGGATCAGGCCTTGCGCCACCTGGTCGATGCGGCAGCCCGAGCGGCCTTCGTCCGCTCCCAGGAGCTCTCCGAGGGCGCCTGACCGGCCGTGGCGAGCAGTCGCCACGTGCCACGCCACGTACACCGCAAGGGGGCTTACCCGCCCGGTATGTGGCGTTTCCAACCTAGGCCGGCTCGTTCCGGCACCCGGCAGGGCCACAAGCCCGGCCACAAAAAAGCCCGGCATTTGCCGGGCTTTTGCTTTTGCGCGTCGTGGCGGCTGACTTTACAGCGCGCCGAAGACCTTCTTGGCCAGGCTGGTCGCGGCACCGGCCGGGTTTTGGCGGATGCTCGCTTCCTGCTCGGCGATCATCTTGAACAGGCCGTCCAGCGCCTGCTCGGTCACGTAGTTCTCGACGTTGGCGCTCTTCGCGTCGACCACGCCGAGGGCGGCGGCTTGGCCGGCGAAGCTGTTGTACTGCTTGGCCACGCCGACCTTGTCGGTGGCCTGCTTGACGATGGGCAGGAACTTGGCGCGGATCTGCTCGCGGCTGCTCTTGTTCAGGTACTGGGTGGCGGAGTCGTCACCACCGGCGAGGATGGCCTTGGCATCGCTCACGGTCATCTTCTTTACCGCATCCACCAGGATCGCCTGGGCCTGCGGCACGGCAGCCTCGGCGGCCTTGTTCATGCTGGCTTCGAGCTCTTCGACCTGGGCGCCCATGCCCATCATCTTCATGGTCTGCGCGGCCTTGCCCAGCTTGCCGGGCAGCTCGATGCGCACCTCGTCGTTGTTGCTGAAGCCGCCCGGCTTGCCGAGCTGCTTGACGGCGACCTGCGCGCCCTGGGTCAGCGCGTCCTTGAGGCCGCCGCTGGCGTCGGTCTGGCTGAGGTCGGAGAGGGACAGGGCGAAGGCGCCAGCGGACAGCAGCAGGCCGGCGGCGAGGGTGGTGAGGCGCAGCATGGGGGACTTCCTTGATGACAGGGATATCGACCGAGCTTAGCGGAGTGGCGCCAGCGAGCCAATCGCGATGGCGTGGCTGGTCCGCTCCGTGGTCGTCTATGGTTTTCCTGCGCGCAGCGCTCTAGCGCGGGCCTGTGGTTCGCCAGGCGAGATGCGCGCGGACATGACCTGGGTCAATGGCGGCGGCCTTTTACGGGGCCAATGCTGACCCTGGACAGTATTCATTCAGCTTGTGAGGCGCACAGTAGGAATACCCACTCGCGGAGCGTGCCAGGGGCCGCTCTTTCAGGAGTCACCGAGGAGGACGATATGGGATCGCTGCACACCCACGAGCAAGGCGCGCCAGCCACTGCCGAGCAGTGGTACCGCAAGAGCGCGGACCAGGCGATGGCCGACCTGCAGACCAGCATCACCGGGCTGGCCCCGGAAGAGGCCGCCGCGCGGCTGCTGCGGGTCGGTGCCAATGCGCTGCCGGCCAAGGCCGTCGATCCGGCCTGGCTGCGCTTCGCCCGCCACTTCAACGACGTGCTCATCTACATCCTGCTGGCGGCCGCAGTCGCCACGGCGCTGATGGGGCACTGGACCGACACCCTGGTGATCCTCATCGTGGCGGTGATCAATGCCTCCATCGGCTTCTTCCAGGAGAACAAGGCGGAGAAATCCCTGGCCGCGCTGCGCGGCATGCTCAGCAGCCACGCCCACGTGGTGCGCAACGGCAAGAAGCTGGAGATCGACGCCAGCGAGCTGGTGCCCGGCGACATCGTCATCCTGCGCCCCGGCGACAAGATTCCCGCCGACGTGCGCCTGTTCGAGGCGCACCACCTGCAGGTCGAGGAGTCCATGCTCACCGGCGAGTCGCTCACCGTGGCCAAGCAGGTCGAGAGCATCGACCACGAGGCGCTGCTGGCCGACCGCACCAACCTGGCGTTCTCCGGCACCAGTGTCAGCGCCGGCAACGCCAAGGGTGTGGTGGTCGAGACCGGCGTATCCACCGAGCTGGGCAAGATCAACCGCATGATCGCCACGGTGGACGAGACCGAGACCCCGCTACTGCGGCAGATCGACCAGCTGGGCAAGCGTCTGTTCCAGCTGATCATCGGCATGATGGCGGTGCTCTTCGTCATCGGCTTCTTCTGGCACGACTACCCGTTCGGTGAGCTCCTGCTGTCGCTGATCAGCCTGGCCGTGGCCGCGGTGCCCGAAGGCCTGCCGGCGATCGTGTCGATCATCCTGTCCCTTGGCGTGCAGCGCATGGCTACCAACAAGGCGATCATCCGCAAGTTGCCGACGGTGGAGACGCTCGGTGCGATGAGCGTGATCTGCTCGGACAAGACCGGCACCCTGACCATGAACGAGATGACGGTGAAGAGCGTGCTCACCGCCGACACCAGCTTCAACGTCGAGGGGCAGAGCTACGAGCCCAAGGGCCGCATCACCCTGGCCGGCGCCACCGAGGCGCTGAGCTGGGCCGAACACCCGAACCTCGCGGCCTTCATCCGGGCTATCGACACCTGCAACGACAGCAGCCTGCAGCGCGATGAGGGCGGGCGCTGGAACGTGGTCGGCGGCCCCACCGAGGGCGCGCTCAAGGTGCTGGCGCGCAAGGCCGAGCTGCCCGAAGTGGAAGTGCGGCGCATGGGCAAGATCCCCTTCGACTCGGCCTACAAGTACATGGCGCGACGCTGCGATGTCGGTGGCGAGAGCCTGATCTACCTCAAGGGCGCGCCCGACGTGCTGCTGCGCATGTGCGAGCAACAGCTGGGCGTGAACGGCGCCGAGCCGCTGGACCGTGCCTACTGGGAGCGCGAGATGGGCCACATCGCCAGCCAGGGCTTGCGCATGCTGGCGGCGGCCTACCGGCCGGTGCCCGGCGCCAATGGCGAGATCGATCACCCGGACGTGCAGCACGGCATGGTCTTCCTCGGCGTCGCCGGGCTGATGGACCCGCCGCGCCCCGAGGCGATCGAGGCCATCGCCATGTGCCGGCAGGCCGGCATTCAGGTCAAGATGATCACCGGCGACCACCCGGATACCGCCGTGGCCATCGCCGGCATGCTCGGCATGGGCAGCGATTTGCGCGCCATGACCGGCCAGGAGCTGGAGGCCATCGACGACGCCGAGCTGAAGTCGCGGGCCATGCAGTATTCGGTGTTCGCGCGGACCAGCCCCGAGCACAAGCTGCGCCTGGTGCGCGCCCTGCAGGCCAACAAGCAGGTGGTGGGCATGACCGGCGACGGGGTCAACGACGCGCCGGCGCTGAAGCAGGCCGACGTCGGCATCGCCATGGGCATCAAGGGCACCGAGGTGACCAAGGAGGCCGCCGACATGGTGCTCACCGATGACAATTTCTCCACCATTACCGGCGCCGTGCGCGAGGGGCGGCGGGTCTATGACAACCTGAAGAAGACGGTGCTGTTCATCCTGCCGACCAACCTGGCGCAGGGCCTGATCATCATCCTGGCGATCCTCGCTGGCGCCGTGGTGCCGCTGTCGCCGCTGCAGATCCTGTGGATGAACATGGCCACCTCGATCACCCTGTCCTTCGCCCTGGCCTTCGAGCCCGGCGAGTCGGGGATGATGCGGCGCAAGCCGCGCGACGCCCGTGAGTCGATCCTCAACGGCTTCACCGTGTGGCGGGTGTTCTTCGTCGGCAGCCTGCTGGCCTCCGCGGCCTTCGCCGTGGATGCGTGGATGCTCGCCAATGGCCAGGACACCAACCACATCCGCAGCATGGTCCTGCACACCCTGGTCGTCTCGCAGTGGGCCTACCTGTTCAACTGCCGCCTGCAGGACGAGTTCTCGCTGAACGCTGCGCTGCTGCGCAACGGCGCGCTGCTCACCGTGACGCTGGCGCTGATCCTGCTGCAGTGCCTGGTGCTCTACGTGCCCTTCATGCAGGAGGCGTTCGACACGGTGGCGCTGCCGTTCAGCAACTGGCTGGTGGCCATCGGCATCGGTGCGCTGGTGTTCTTCGCCGTCGAGTTGGAGAAGCTGGTGATCCGCCGCTGGAAGGCCAGCCGCGGGCACTGAGTTGGGGTAAAAGAAAAGGGCCGCAGATGCGGCCCTTTTTCTTGTGCGCGGATCACGCCGGCTCGTTGTTCTCTTCGTTGCGCTCCAGTGCCACCTGGCGGATCGACAGGCGAATCTCCGCCGGCAGCACGCGCTTGGCCACGCCCTCCACCAGCTCGGTGAGCTGCGGGTGGTGGCTGAGCTTGCCCTCGCTGTTCTGGCGTAGTACGCCCTGGTCGAGCAGGGTCTGGATGAAGTGGCGGAACAGGCTCTTGTCGAAGAACTCCGGCGCGTTGAGGCCATGCAGGATCGACAGGCGCTGGGCCATGACCACGCAGAGGTTCTCCAGCTCCTCGGCGGACAGGGCGTACTGGCCGGCGTTGAGCAGCAGGGCGGTGGCCATGTAGAAGCGCTGCAGGGTCTGCACGATGGCGCGGGCCAGCAGGGTGAGCAGGACGAACTGCCGCGAGCTGGGCGCCGGGCGCACGTACATGTCGTCTTCCAGGCGCAGCAGGCCCTGTTCGACGAAGGCTTCCAGCCACTGGTCGACCACGCCTTCCAGCTCGTCCACGGACCAGCGAATGAACAGCTCCGACTGCAGGTACGGATACAGCGCGCCGACGTAGCGCAGGATCTGCTCGCGACTCATGCGCGAGCTGCTGAGGAAGAAGCTGGCCAGCAGGGCGGGCAGGGCGAACACGTGCAGCACGTTGTTGCGGTAGTAGGTCATCAGGACGGCGTTCTGCTCGTCCAGGTAGAGGATCTTGCCCAGGGCGTCCTTCTGCTCGGCCAGCAGGTCCATGCTCTGCACGTAGCGGATCAGGTCCTGGCCATCGCCTTCCGGCAGGGTGGCGTGGGGCGAGTAGGGCACCTTGCGCAGCAGTGCCAGGTACAGGTCGAGCACGCGGGCCAGGGCCTTCTCGTCCAGCGCCAGCTTGGCGGTGGAGAGCAGGGCCAGGCCGACCAGGTTGACTGGGTTGATCGCCGCGGCTTCGTTGAGGTGCTGTGCCACGCGCGCACCGAGGCGGTTGGTGGCCTGGTTCAGCCACTCGGGACGGCACTGGTCGCCGTAGTCCTGGCTGCGCCAGTCCGGCTGCTCGTGGTCGAGGAACTCGGCCAGCTTGATCGGCTCGCCGAAGTTGACCCAGACGCTGCCGAAGCGCTGCTTACGGATGGCGCCGATGACCTTGAAGATGTCGAAGATCGACTCCTTCTTCTTCGCCGCGCCGCGCAGCTCGCCCAGGTAGGTGCGGCCTTCGAGCACGCGCTCGTAGCCGATGTAGACCGGCACGAAGGCGATCGGCAGGCGCGACGAACGCAGGAAGCTGCGCAGGGTGATGGCCAGCATGCCGGTCTTCGGCTGCAGGGTGCGGCCGGTACGCGAGCGGCCGCCCTCGACGAAGTACTCGACCGGGAAGCCCTTGCTGAACAGGGTGTGCAGGTACTCGTTGAACACTGCGGTGTACAGCGGGTTGCCCTTGAAGGTGCGGCGCATGAAGAAGGCGCCGCCACGGCGCAGCAGGCCGCCGACTACCGGCATGTTGAGGTTGATGCCGGCGGCGATGTGCGGCGGCGTCAGGCCGTTGCGGAACAGCAGGTAGGACAGCAGCAGATAGTCGATGTGGCTGCGGTGGCAGGGCACATAGACGATCTCGTGACCATGGGCGATGTCGCGCACCGCTTCCAGGTGGTTGACCTGGATGCCCTCGTACAGCTTGTTCCAGAACCAGCTGAGCACCGTTTCGAGGAAGCGGATGGCGGTGTAGGTGTAGTCCGAGGCGATCTCGTTGCCGTAGCGCAGCGCCTGGGCCTGGGCCTTCTCCACGCTGATCTTCTCGCGCTCGGCCTCGTCGAGGATGGCCTGGCGCACCTGCGGGCCATGGACCAGGCCTTTCACCAGGTTGCGGCGGTGCGAAACGTCTGGGCCGATCACGGTGGTCTTCAGGTTGCGGAAATGCACGCGCAGGATGCGCTGCACCATGCGCAGCGTTCGTTCGCGGCCCTTGCCCTGGTCGAGCAGCTCGCGCAGATGGATCGGCGCGGAGAACTGCACGCGGGTCTTGCGGCCGAGGATGAGGATGCTGACCAGCTTGCGCAGGCGCCCGGTGACGGCCCAGGAGTCTGCGAACAGCAGCTTCCACGGGCTGGTCTCGCGGTCCGGCGACTGGCCCCAGAACACGCTGACAGGGACGATCTGCGCGTCATCCAGCGCGCTGCCATCGAGGCTGGCGAGCAGGCGTTGCAGGGTCGGTGGTGCGCCACGCTTGTCGTGGCCGCCGAACCAGCTCGGCGAGCGGGTCAGGTAGAAGAATCCGGCTGGCTCCATCTGCTCGCCCAGCGCCACCGGCAGGATCGGTCGCGGCAGGCCGGCCTTGCTGCATTCCGTGTCCACTACCGCCAGGTCCGCCGCCGAGGGCTGCTGCAGCACGTAGAACACCGGCTTGCTGCGATCCAGGCGCAGATTGAAGGACGACTGGTTGATGGTTTCCGAGCGTACCCAGAGGTACAGCAGGCGACGCAGGGCACCAAAGGCAAGGCGGTGGAGCGGGGAGCGGGTCATACGAGGGCGACTGTGAAAACGAGCGAGCGCTCGGGGCGGCTAGTGTGCCGTATTCGCCTCGCTGCGGCAAAAGCGCCGCAGGTACAAGTGTTCACCGGATGGCCGCGTGTTTCCTGGCCTGCAGGTCGATATCGAGAAGAAATCGCCGGGGCCCTGCAACTTTTCCTAAAAGCCCTTGTCTTGCCATGCCGCGGGTCGACTTTTATAGTCCGCCGGCGTTTGCAGGGCCCCCGAGGTCAGCATGGCCCGGGGTCTATCCCGTTGGGACGAGAGCCATGATCGAAATAAAAAATCTAACCAAGCGTTTTGCTCATCACACGGCCGTCGATGGTCTCAGTTTTCAGGTCCAGCAGGGGGAAGTGCTGGGCTTTCTCGGCCCTAACGGGGCCGGTAAATCCACCACCATGAAGATGCTCACCGGGTTCCTGGCGCCGACCTCCGGTACCGCCAGCATTCTCGGTTTCGACATCCAGCGTGACACCCTCAAGGCCCAGCAGCAGATCGGCTACCTGCCGGAAGGCGCGCCCTGCTACGGCGACATGACGGTGCGTGGCTTCCTCGAATTCATCGCCGAGGTCCGTGGCTTCCGCGGCGCCGAGAAGAAGCAGCGGGTGCTGCGCGCGGTCGAGCAGGTGGAGCTGCAGCATGTGCTGGAGCAGAGCATCGAGACCCTGTCCAAGGGCTTCAAGCGCCGCGTCGGCCTGGCCCAGGCCATCCTCCATGATCCCAAGGTGCTGATCCTCGACGAGCCCACCGATGGCCTCGACCCGAACCAGAAGCACCAGGTGCGCCAGCTGATCCAGAGCCTGGCCAAGGACAAGATCGTGATCATCTCCACCCACATCCTCGAAGAGGTGTCGGCGGTGTGCACCCGCGCCGTGGTGATCGCCGCCGGCAAGGTGGTGGCCGACGGTACGCCGCTGGAGCTGGAGAGCCGCTCGCGTTACCACCAGGCGGTGACCCTGGTCGCCGCCGGCGAAGTGGATCGCGAGGCCCTGGCCGCGCTGCCAGGCGTGCTCGCCGTGGAAGACAACACCGAAGGCAGCCTGACCCTGGTGGCCGCGCCTGGCCAGGTGATCTTCCCGCAGGTGAATGAGCTGATCCGCCAGCGTGGCTGGCAAGTGACTGAGCTGGACGTGGAACGCGGCCGGCTCGATGAAGTGTTCCGCAGCCTGACCCGGGGAGAGGCGGCATGAAGCAGTTGCCCGTGATCTTCAAGCGCGAGCTGGCCAGCTATTTCGCCACGCCGCTCGCCTATGTGTTCATCCTGATCTTCCTGGTGCTGTCCGGGGTCTTCACCTTCTACCTCGGCGGCTTCTACGAAAGCGGCCAGGCGGACCTGTCGCCGTTCTTCAACTTCCACCCCTGGCTGTACCTGTTCCTGGTGCCGGCCATCGCCATGCGCCTGTGGGCCGAGGAGCGCAAGTCCGGCTCCATCGAGCTGCTGATGACCCTGCCGATCACCCGCTTTGAGGCGGTGCTGGGCAAGTTCCTCGCCGCCTGGGTGTTCGCCGGCATCGCCCTGTTGCTGACCTTCCCGATGATCATCACGGTCAACTACCTGGGTGAGCCGGACAACGGCGCGATCTTCACCGGCTACTTCGGCAGCTGGCTGCTGGCAGGTTCCTACCTGGCCATCGGCTCGTGCATGTCGGCCCTGGCGAAGAACCAGGTGATCGCCTTCATCCTCGCTGTCAGCGCCTGCTTCCTGTTCATCGTCAGCGGCTTCCCGATGGTGCTCGACGCTCTCGAATGGGCGCCGCAGTGGCTGCTCGATGCGGTCGCCTCGCTAAGCTTCCTGACCCGCTTCGACGCGATCAGTAAGGGCGTGATCGACCTGCGCGACCTGCTCTATTTCGTCTCCCTGATGGCCGCCTGGCTTGCCGCCACCGCCGTCGTGGTCGATCTGAAGAAGGCTGACTGACCATGAAGAAACTGATGTATTCCGGCGTCGGCCTGTTGCTGATCGCCGTGGCCTTCCTGGCCTTCAACATGCTCTCGGCCCTGGGCCTGGGTGGCGCTCGCCTGGACCTCACCGAGCAGAAGCTCTACACCATCTCCGAGGGCACCGAGCGCATCCTTGGCGAGCTGGACGAGCCGATCAACCTGTACTTCTTCTACTCCGACAAGGCTGCCCGCGACCTGCCGGTGCTGCGTAACTACGCGGTGCGCGTGGAAGAGATGCTCAAGGCCTACGAGCGCGAGGCCAACGGCAAGATCAAGCTGCACATCGTCGACCCCGAGCCCTTCTCCGAGGATGAGGACAAGGCCGCCGGCTTCGGCCTGCAGGCCGTGCCGGCGAACCAGACCGGTGAGCAGATCTACTTCGGCCTGGCCGGCACCAACGCGGTGGACGACAAGCAGGTCATCCCGTTCTTCCCGCTGGACCAGGAGGAGTTCCTCGAATACCAGCTGAGCCAGCTGGTGCAGGGCCTGGCCAAACCTGAGCGGCCGGTGGTCGGCCTGCTCTCCGGGCTGCAGCTCAACGGCGGCTTCGACATGATGGCGCGCCAGCCGACCGCACCCTGGATGGTGATGGAAGAGGTGCGCCAGCTGTTCAAGATCGACAGCCTCAAGGCCGGCATCGACAAGATCCCGGACGAGGTTTCGGTGCTGCTGCTGGTACACCCGAAGAACCTGCCGCAGCCGACCCTGTACGCCATCGACCAGTTCGTCCTGCGTGGCGGCAAGCTGCTGGTGTTCGTCGACCCACTCAGCGAGGCCGACAACGCACCGCCGATGATGCCGGGCGACGACCAGGGCAAGGCCTCCGACCTGGAACCGCTGTTCAAGGCCTGGGGCGTGCGCCTGGTGCCGGACAAGGTGCTCGGTGACGGCTCCTACGCGCTGTCCGTGAGCATGGGCCAGGGCCAGCGTGCCGCACGCCATGCCGCCTGGCTGGCGCTGCCGCAGCGGGCGATGAACCAGGAAGACGTGGCCACCTCGGGCCTGGAGAGCATCAACATCGCCACCGCCGGTATCCTCGAACCGCTGGAGGGCGCCAAGACCCAGTTCGTGCCGCTGCTGCAGAGCTCCGAATACGCCATGCCGTTCGACGCCGCGCGCTTCGCCACCCTGGCCAACCCGGAGGAGCTGATCCGCGACCTGGAGCCGACCGGCGAGCGCTATGCCATCGCCGCACGCATCAGCGGTCCGGTGCAGTCGGCCTTCCCCGAGGGCATCGAGGGGCAGAAGGACGGCCTGAAATCGGCGGAGAACATCAACGTCATCGCCGTGGCCGACACCGACCTGCTCACCGACCGCATGTGGGTGCAGGTGCAGGACTTCTTCGGCCAGCGCGTGCCGCAGCCGTTCGCCGACAACGCCGGCTTCGCCATCAACGCGCTGGACAACCTGTCCGGTAGCGATGCGCTGATCAGCGTGCGCTCGCGCGGTCGCTTCAGTCGTCCGTTCGAGGTGGTCGAGGCGCTGCAGCGCGAAGCCGAGGCGCAGTTCCGGGTCAAGGAAGAGGACCTGCAGAAGCGCCTGGCCGAGACCGACCAGAAGCTCGCCTCGCTGCAGCAACAGGACCCGAGCAAAGCCCTGGAGCTGACCCCCGAGCAGCAGGCGGCGGTGCAGCAGTTCATCGCCGAGAAGCTGCGCATCCGCAAGGAGCTGCGCGAGGTGCGCTTCCAGCTCAACGCGCAGATCGAGGACCTGGGCCGCACCCTCAAGCTGGCCAACATCCTCGCCGTACCGCTGCTGCTGACCCTCGGCGTGCTGGCGCTGTGGCTGTGGCGCCGGCGCAAGGCCGCGTGACCCGGAAGGGGGAAGGGACAGACCCTTCCCCCTTTTTCTTTCTCACGTCCTTTTCCAACTCCTGATCAGGAGAGCAAGGCTATGAATCGCAGGTTTCTATCCGTCCTGGCGGTGCTGACGCTGGCCCTGGTGGCCGGCTGGTACTTCACCAGCCAGGTGAGCCTCCCCAGGATGCCGGCCCAGGCCGAGCGCTGGTTGCCGGGGCTGCAGGTGGCGCAGGTCAAGGCCATCGAAGTGCAGCGTGCCGGCCAGCCGCTGGTGCGCCTGGAGCGGGGCGAGCAGGGCTGGGTGTTGCCGGCCAAGGCGGGTTATCCGGCCGACCAGGGCGCGGCGAACCAGCTGCTCAATGCCCTGGCCGAGGCGCGCAAGGTCGAGCCACGCACGGCCAACCCCGAGCTATACGGGCGCCTGGGCCTGGCCGACAAGGGCGACGCCGAGCAGCAGGGCATTCGCCTCAAGCTGGAGCAGGGCGAGCAGCCGCTGCAGCTGCTGATCGGCAAGCCCGGCCAGCAGGATGGGCAGTTGGTGCGACGTGCCGATGAGGCGCAGAGCTGGCTGGTCAGCCAGCGCATCGAGCTGCCGCCCACCGAGCTGGCCTGGCTGGATCGCCGGGTCACTGCCGTGCCCTTCGCCGAAATTCGCGAGCTGGATATGCAGCATGCCAGTGGCGAGCGGCTGCAGCTGTTCCGCGACAAGATCGAGGACATCAACCTGCTGGTGCGCGATCTGCCCGCAGGCAAGCGGCTGGCGTTCGACGGTGCGGCCAATGGTGCCGGGCTGTTCTTCGCCGACCTGCGCTTCAGCGATGCAGCGCCGCTGGCCCAGGTCAGCTTCGCAGGCAAACCGGTGCTGCAGTTCACCCTCACCACCTTCGGCGATCGGCACCTCAAGGGCAGCCTGTATGGCAAGGCCGAGCAGTACTGGCTGGTGCTCGATCCGAGCAGCGATCTGCTCGCCGTCGAGCTGCCGGCACGTGCCGGTTGGGCCTATCGCCTGGAGGCACACCAGTACCAGAGCTTGGCGAAAAAGCTGACCGATCTGCTCGCGGCTGACTGAGCTAAAAACGCTGCAGGCCATGCACCATGCGGTCTGCAGCTCGGCCGAAAAAATCCCTTGGCAAGACGAACGCTTGTTTTATACTCGCCAGGCGGTCGCATTTAGACGCCATTCGGAACACCGCTCCACGCTCGTTTTGGCCGGGGTCGGAAAGAAGAAGAAGAACGTTTGCGCCGATCTACCCAACAACAAAACCGAGAATCGAGGGAAGTGGTAATGGCTGATCGTGAGGTCGGAACCGTCAAGTGGTTCAATGATTCCAAAGGGTATGGCTTCATTCAACGCGAAAGCGGCCCGGACGTATTTGTCCACTACCGCGCCATCCGTGGCGAGGGTCACCGCAGTCTTGTTGAAGGCCAGCAGGTGGAGTTCTCCGTGATCCAGGGTCAGAAGGGCCTGCAAGCGGAAGACGTATCCAAGGTCTGAGGACCTTCGTTGCACAGCAAAAGGCCCGTCATCGACGGGCCTTTTGTTTTTCTGCGGTGGCTGAGCACTCAGTCGGTGCGCCAGATGAATTCCTGCTCGCCCTCGGCGTTGACCTTGATCCAGCGGTCGGCGTCTTCCTCGCCGTCCTCTTCGCTCCAGCCACCGGTGGAGCAGCGCACTTCCACGCCGAGCGCGGCGAAGGCGGCGTGGGCGCAGGCCAGGTCATCGGCCCAAGGGGTCGCGTCGCTTTCCAGCATCAAGCTGTGCCACTTGCCCACGGCTTTGGGCAGGAATACCACCGGGATCGCGCCGGCCTGGCACTTGAACATCTGGCCGCGCTGCTGCCATTCGCTGCAGGAGCCGAAGACCTCGTTCAACCAGGCAGTGATGGCGTCCTGGCTGGCGTCCTTGAGATAGATCTCGATATCGGGTTGGCGCATGGCGGGCTCTCTAGATTTTCTCTATCCAATCGTAGCGAATGGAGACAGTAACTTCGAAGTCTTCGGCAATGACCGCGGCGCGGCGTTCGGCGCTGGCGCGCCAGCCGTGCGGGGTCATGGCCAGCAGGTCGGCGCGGGCCTGGGCGTCGGCCAGCAGCAGCGGGAAGCTGATGGTTTCGCTGTGGGCCAGGCGCATGCCAGCGGGGATCAGCTCCAGGTGCTTCTGGTCGTCATAGTCGCGCACCTCGTCGTACAGCTTCTGCCGTAGCTCCATCAGGTGCACGCTGGTCGGACCCATGCGCAGCAGGCCACCGCCGGGCTTGAGCAGACGCAGGGCTTCCTGCCAGTCCAGCGGGCTGAACACACTGGCCAGCAGGTCGCAGCTGGCATCGCTCAGCGGCACGCGGGCCATGCTCGCTACCAGCCAGCTCAGCTGCGGGGCACGCTTGCAGGCGCGCTTCACCGCCTCGCGGGAGATGTCCAGGGCATAGCCGTCGGCTGCGGGCAGCAGCTCGGCGAGCTGCGCGGTGTAGTAGCCCTCGCCGCAACCGATATCCAGCCAGGTGCGCGGGCCGCGCTCGGCGGCCAGCTCGGCCAGGCGCTTGGCCAGCGGCGCGTAATGACCGCCGTCGAGGAAGCGCCGGCGCGCCTCGACCATGGCCTGGTTGTCACCGGGGTCACGGCTGTTCTTGTGCTGCACCGGCAGCAGGTTGTAGTAGCCCTGGCGCGCACGGTCGAAACGGTGGTTGGCCGGGCAGGCCAGGCCGTTGTCGACCGCGCTCAGCGGCGCCTGGCAGATCGGGCAGGTCAGACTCATGCGAGGAGTTTGACCAGGGTCTGGTAGTAGACCTCGGTGAGCAGGTCGAGGTCGCTGGCCAGTACGCGCTCGTTGATCTGGTGGATGGTGGCGTTGACCGGGCCCAGCTCGACCACTTGCGTACCCAGGGTGGCGATAAAGCGCCCGTCCGAGGTGCCGCCGGAGGTGGACGGCGTGGTGTCGCGGCCGGTGACGGACTTGATGCTGGCGGCCACGGCGTCGAGCAGCTCACCCGGCTGGGTGAGGAACGGCAGGCCGGACAGTGCCCAGTCGATGTGGTAGTCCAGACCGTGCTTGTCGAGGATGGTATTGACCCGCTGCTGCAGGCCTTCCACGGTCGACTCGGTGGAGAAGCGGAAGTTGAACACCGCCTTCAGCTCGCCCGGGATCACGTTGGTGGCGCCGGTGCCGGAATTGAGGTTGGACACCTGGAAGCTGGTCGGCGGGAAGTAGGCGTTGCCGTCGTCCCAGTGTTCGGCGGCCAGTTCGGCCAGGGCGCCGGCGGCCAGGTGGATGGGGTTCTTGGCCAGGTGCGGGTAGGCCACGTGGCCTTGCTTGCCGTACACGGTGAGGGTGGCGCCGAGCGAGCCGCGGCGGCCGTTCTTCACCACGTCACCGAGCAGGGTGGTGCTGGACGGTTCGCCGACGATGCACCAGTCCAGGCGGTCGCCACGCTCGCGCAGGCGCTCGACCACGGCCTTGGTGCCATGGTGGGCCGGGCCTTCCTCGTCGCTGGTGATGAGGAAGGCGATGGCGCCCTTGTGGTTCGGGTGGTCGGCGACGAAGCGCTCCACGGCGATGATCATCGACGCCAGGCTGCCCTTCATGTCTGCCGCGCCACGGCCGCAGAGCATGCCCTCGTCGTCTACGCGCACGTCGAACGGCTGGTACTGCCAGGCTTCCAGCGGGCCGGTCGGCACCACGTCGGTGTGGCCGGCGAAGCACAGCACCGGGCCGTCACCACCACGCTTGGCCCAGAAGTTCTCCACTTCCTCGATGCGCATATGCTCCACCGCGAAGCCGAGTGCGGCCAGGCGGCGCATCATCAGCTCCTGGCAGCCTTCGTCGACCGGGGTGACGGAGGGGCGGCGGATCAGGTCGAAGGCGAGCTCCAGGGTGGGGGTGAGGGCGGTCATCGTGGCTCCGGAACAGCGGAAATCAGAAAGGCCGCCATCTTAAAGCAAAACGGCGGCCTCAAGGCCGCCGTTTCGACAGACAGGTCGTGCCGTCAGGCCGCGCCAGCCGGCTCGCCGACGTCCTCGGTAGCCGGCTTGGGCAGCGAGGAGAGCAGGGCCATCATCAGAGCCGCCAGGTAGGGCAGGGACTGCACCAGCAGGGTGGCGACCCAGAACTTCACGTCGGCGTTGCCGATGTCCTGGGCGAAGCCGATGCCGATCGCCGCGCCCCACAGCAGGAGCATGACGAACACCTCTTCGCGAGCCTCGGCCAGGGCCACCATGATGCCGTGGTTGCTGGCCATCTTCGGTGTGCGGAAGAACGGGATGGTCTTGGTGAAGGTCCCGTACAGCACGGCCTTGGCGATGGTGTGCGACAGCGCCAGACCTGCGATGGCCGCCTGGAACGAACGCTTCAGGTCCACGCCCACCGCACGGCGGTAGAGGAACATGATCTTGCCGAACTTGAAGAAGAACAGCGCCAGCGGCGGGATGGCGAAGATCATCAGCGGCGGGTCGACGCGGTTGGGCACGATGATCATCGCGGCCGACCAGAGCAGGGCACCGACGGTGAAGAAGATGTTCAGGCCGTCGGCGATCCACGGCAGCCAGCCGGCGATGAAGTGGTAGCGCTGGCCGCGGGTCAGCTCCGAGCCTTCGCCACGGAACAGCGCGCGGGCGTGGCCCTTCATGATCTGGATGGCGCCGTAGGCCCAGCGGAAGCGCTGCTTCTTGTAGTCGATGAAGGTGTCGGGCATCAGGCCGCGACCGAAGCTCTCGTGGGCATAAGCGGCGGAATAACCCTTCTCGAACACGCGCAGACCCAGTTCGGCGTCTTCGCAGATGGTCCAGTCGGCCCACTTCAGCTCGTCCATCACACTGCGGCGGATCATGGTCATGGTGCCGTGCTGGATGATCGCGTTGCGGTCGTTACGGGTGACCATGCCGATGTGGAAGAAGCCTTTGTACTCGGCGTAGCAGAGCTTCTTGAAGGCGCTCTCGTCGCCGTCGCGGTAGTCCTGCGGCGACTGCACCACGGCGATCTTCGGATCGCTGAAGTGCGGCACCATGTGCTTGAGCCAGTTGCGGTCGACGCAGTAGTCGGAGTCGATCACCGCCACCACTTCGGCATCCGGCGCGGTGTGCGGCAGGATGTAGTTCAGCGCGCCGCCCTTGAAGCCTTCGATGGGCGCCACGTGGAAGAAGCGGAAACGCTCGCCGAGCTGCTGGCAGTAGGCCTCGACTGGCTCCCAGACCTTCGGGTCCTTGGTGTTGTTGTCGATGATGATGACTTCGTAGTCCGGGTAGTCCAGGGCTGCCAGGGCATCCAGGGTCTGCTTCACCATCTCCGGCGGCTCGTTGTAGCAGGGCACGTGGATCGACACCTTGGGCCGGTAGGCGGTGTCGCCCATGACCGGCATGAACGGGCGGCGACGGGTGCGGGTCCAGGCGGTCTCGGCCAGCTCGTGGGCCTCGGTGAGCAGGACGATGAATACGCCCAGGGCGCCGATGCCGAGCAGGCCGCCGACGGTCAGGCTGAACCAGGTGCTGTACTGCTGGCTGTAGTCGTAGGCGATCCACACCAGCGCCGAGCCGCCGACGAAGGCGACGAAGGTCAGGAAGGTGCGGCCGCGCTGGCGCAGCGAGCTGCCGTCGATCAGCATCAGGGCCAGGGCCAGCAGGCCCATGACCACCGAGGCGACGGCCAGCATGCGCCACTGCGGAATGGCTACCACCGGGCCCTCGAAGGCGAACTTGGGCTGGCGGTCGAGGTTGTACACGCCCCAGTAGGCGCCCACCGCGCCTTCGTCGCCGGCTTTCCACGGCTGGTCGAAGGCTTCGATGACGAAGTAGTTGTAGCCCTTGGCGTTGAGCTGGTTGACCAGGGTGCGCAGGTACACGGCCTGCTCGGCCTGGTCGGCCTCGGCGCCGCCACGGGTACGGCCGTTGCTCGGCCAGCCCACTTCGGAGAGCAGCAGCGGCTTCTTCGGGAACAGCTTCTTCAGGTCCTTGGCGCGCTCGAGGACGAAGTCGGTGGAGTCCTCCATCGCCATGAATTCCCAGTACGGCAGTACGTGGGCGGCGATCAGGTCGACGTGGTCGGCCAGTTCCGGGTGATCCTGCCAGATGTGCCACTGCTCCGAGGTGGTCACCGGTACCTTGACCGCAGCGCGGACCCGATCGATGTAGGCGATCAGCTCCGGCACCTTGACCTCGCTGCGGAACAGCGCCTCGTTACCCACCGCCACGCGCACGACGCTGCGCGAGTTGTTGGTGATCTCGATGGCCTTGGCGATCTCGCGCTCGTTGCGCTCCAGATCGGTGCCGATCCAGATGCCGAGGGTCACGCGCAGGCCGAACTCCTCGGCGATGCGTGGAATGTCTTCCAGCGTGCCGTCTACCGAGTAGGTGCGGATGCTGTCGGTCTGCTTGCTCAGCAGCTCGAGGTCGGCGCGAATCTGCGCGTCGTTCGGGTAGATGTTCTGCTGCGGGTTCTGGCCGGCACGGAACGGCGAATAGGAGAAGCCGGAGATCTGCTCCGGCCAGTCCGGTGCGTCCACGGGACGGTTATAGAGAGCCCAGAGGCCGGTGAACATGGCGGCGACCGCCACGATGACCACCAGATTGATACCGAGTTTGCGCGTTGGCATGGCTACTTAAGGGTTCCACAGCAGGAACAAGAGAAAGGGCCGGCGGACGCCGGTCGGCGCGCATGCTACCCCGCAGCCATTGGCCTGTATAGCACCGCCGGGAGCGAGGCGCCTGCCCGTATCCGGGTTGGTCCGGCGCTGCCGCCGCCGAGTTCCGTGGATTGTCGTCACAGCGCGCGCAGGAGGATGCGCTCGCAGGCCTCCAGGTCGATCGGTGGCTGTTCGAGGCCATCGCGGCGCTGCAGCTGGGCCAGCACCTCGGGGATGGCTTCGGCGTCCAGGCCGTGGGCCGACAGGCGGGTGGCCACGCCCATGCGACGGAAGAAGCCCTCGGTGGCGCGAATGGCGGCGGCGATGCGCTGTTCCGGGCCGCCGTGGCGCAGGCCCCAGACCCGCTCGGCGTACTGCAGTTGCTTGGCCAGGCGCTCGGCCCGGTATTCGCCGAGCAGGGCTGGCAGCAGCAGCGCCAGGCTCTGCGCGTGATCCAGGTGGTAGAGCAGGCTCAGCTGGCGGCCGAGCAGGCCGAGGCTGTCGTCCTGGGCGCTGCCGCAGGCCAGCAGGCCGCTACGCGCCTGGCTGGCGCACCACATCAGGTTGGCCCGGCTGGCGTAGTCCAGCGGGTTGGCCATGGCCTTGGGTCCTTCTTCCAGCAGCGTGAGCAGCAGGCCTTCGGCCTGGCGGTCCTGCAGGGGCGTGCCGGTAGGCAGGGTGAGGTACTGCTCCAGGGTGTGCACGAAGGTGGCGACCACGCCATTGCCGATCTGCCGTGGTGGCAGGCTGAAGGTGGTGCAGGGATCGAGAATGGCGAAGCGCGGGTACAGGCAAGGGCTGGAAAAGGCCAGGCGCGCCTGCAGGTCGGCGTGGCCGAGCACGCCGTGCGGGTTGCACTCCGAACCGCTGGCCGCCAGGGTGGCCACGCAGCCCAGTGGCAGGGCGCGGCGGATCGGCGTGCCGCAGAGCAGATCGAACGGCTCGCCAGGGTAGGCCAGCACAGCGGCGACGAACTTGCTGCCGTCGATCACCGAACCGCCGCCGACGGCGAGGATGAAATCGCAGCCCGCGCGCCGAGCCAGCTCGGCCGCGCGTAGCAGCGTGCTGTATTGCGGGTTGGCCTCGATGCCGGCGAAGCGGGTGACCCTATAGGCGGCCAGGGCCTGCTCGACCTCCTGCCACACGCCGTTCTGCAGGATGCTGCCGCCGCCGTGGGTGACCAGCACCCGGCTGCCAGCCGGGATCTGCTGGGCCAGGCCGGCGATCTGCCCGGCGCCGAACAGGATGCGCGTCGGGTTGTAGTAGCTGAAGTTGCGCATGGCGTAACTCCCTGCGGAGCGTCCATCCACTATAGAAGCGTGTGCCGGGCCATGGCCGTATAATGTCGGCCGAATTCTGAGGGTGCGACGAGATGACAGACGAACAGCGCTTCGGCGGTATAGCCCGGTTGTACGGGCGCGAGGGGCTGGAACGGCTGGCGGCGGCCCACGTGGCAGTGGTTGGCATCGGCGGCGTCGGCTCCTGGGCAGCCGAGGCGCTGGCCCGCTCCGGGGTGGGCGAAATCTCGCTGTTCGACCTGGACGACGTGTGCATCACCAATACCAATCGTCAGGTGCACGCCATCGACGGCGCCGTGGGCAAGGCCAAGGTCGATGAGATGGCTGCACGCATCCGCGCCATCAACCCTGCCTGCACGGTGCACGCGGTGGCTGACTTCGTCACCCGCGAGACCATGGCCGAGTACATCACTGAGCAGCTCGATGCGGTGATCGACTGCATCGACAGCGTGGCGGCCAAGGCGGCGCTGATCGCCTGGTGCAAGCGGCGCAAGATCCAGATCGTCACCACCGGCGGTGCCGGTGGCCAGGTCGACCCGACGCAGATCCAGGTCGCCGACCTCAACAAGACCTTCAACGACCCACTCGCCGCCAAGGTACGCAGTACCCTGCGCCGCGACTACAACTTCTCCCGTACCCCCGGGCGCACCTACAGCGTGCCCTGCGTGTTCTCCACCGAACAGCTGCGCTACCCCAAGCCGGACGGCACCGTGTGCCAGGCCAAGGGCTTCGTCGGCGAGGGCGTCAAGCTCGACTGCGCTGGCGGTTTCGGTGCCGTGATGATGGTCACCGCCAGCTTCGGCATGGCCGCGGCGGCGCGCATCATCGACAAGCTGGTGGCCGGCGCGCGCCGCCCGGCCGAACGTGCGGGCAAATCCGACTAGTCTTTTTTCCGCGCCCGAGGGCGCCATGAGAGTTTCCCCATGAACAACAACGACGTACTGCGCAGCCTGCGTTATCTGCTGGATATCAGCGATGCCCAAGTGACTGACATCTGCAAGCTGGCCGATTACCACCTTGAAGCCGAGACGGTGGCGGCCTTGCTGAAGAAGGATGACGAGGAAGGCTTCCAGTCCTGCACTGATGAGGTGCTGGGGCATTTCCTTGCTGGCCTGGTGCTGCACAAGCGTGGTCGCGACGAGAGCCGCCCGCCGCTGCCGGTGGAGAAGCGCCTGACCAACAACATCATCCTGAAGAAGCTGCGGGTGGCCTTCGAGCTGCGTGACGACGACATGCACGAGATCCTCCGCGCCGCCGATCTGCCGATGACCAAGGCCGAACTCAGCGCCCTGTTCCGCAGCCCCGAGCACAAGAACTACCGCGCCTGCGGCGACCAGCTGCTGCGCAACTTCCTGCGGGGCCTGACCCAGCGCCTGCGCGGCTGACGGGTGGAGCCGCCAGCCAGCCTGCCTCGGCTACGCTCTAGGGGAGTGAAGTGGGCTGGCCATTTCATTGCAGGGACGCGCAGTGGGCCATGTCATGAGGTGTCCAGTGTTTGAGTCGTCCGCCTGCGCCTGCCGCAGCTTGTCACGTCGTTCGTCGCTGCTCGGGTTGCTGGCCGGTCTGCTGCTGGCCGTGTCCCCGTCTGTGCTGGCCGAACCGGTGGTGCGCATCGGCACCGGCGACTGGGTGCCCTACGTCGACCAGCAGCGCAAGGACGGCGGCGCCCTGGCGCGCCTGGTCAGTGCGGTGTTCGCCAAGGCCGGCTACCGCGTCGAGCTGGTCTTCTACCCCTGGGACCGCAACGTCCTGATGCTCGAACAGGGCAACCTGGACGCCATCATGCCCTACAGCTGCAGCCCTAAACGTCTCGACTTCGGCGTGTGCAGCGACCCGCTGGTGCGTGGCGAGGTCGTGCTGTTCCACCGCAAGGAGCTGCATTTCGACTGGCGCCGCGTCGAAGACCTCAAGCCCTATCTGATCGGTACCACCCATGGTTACTCCTACGGCCCGCAGTTCGACCGCGCGCTGCAGGACGGCAGTTTGCGCGTGCAGCAGAACAGCAAGGAAGACACCGGCCTGCGCCTACTGGAGCTAGGGCGCATTGACCTGCACCCGCAGGACCGCGCCGTGGGCTACGCCATGCTGCGCAAGCTGTTCCCGCGCGAGCACAACATCACCCACCATCCGCGCTACGTGAACACCGAGCCGCTGCGCCTGCTGTTCCGCCGCGACGACCCCGCCTCGGCGAAGTTGCTCGATCGCTTCAACGCGGAGCTGGCCCGCTTCGCCGAGCGCGGCGAGCTCAAACGCCTGCAGGAGGCTCTAAATCGGGGTGATCCGGATCGCTGGCGCCCTGAGTCGTTTTGACCCTTCGGCGTGATCCGATCCATGCACCGCCCAGCAGACCGACTGCGCTGGTCAACAGATCGCTGTTGATGGCTTGCAGGTTGGCAGCCAGTAACTCGAACCACTCATCCAGTGGCATTTCAGTCGGCCGCTCTAGCGCAATGCGGATCAGGGTAACCAGCGTGGCCAAGGCAAGTATCGTCAGCCCTGCCTGCAGGTAGCGACGCGGTTGCAACCATCCCACCACCAGCCCGGTGAGCGTGGCCGATAGCAGCAGATTGACGTAGAACGGATCAAGCCGCTCAGCAATCCACTCGGGCAGCCACAGCAGCACGCCAGAGATGCCTATTGCGAGGGGTAGGTACAACAGCGAGATGAGACCGAAAGCGCTGACTAGCGCCGTGCGTAGGTGAACAGGCATCACTCTCTCCATGAGTTAAGCGGTGGGCGAGAGTAGCAGCCATGCACCGCTGGTCGCTCATTCGAGGGGCGTTTTTGCCAACTCGTGCATGCGCCGCAGCACGGCGTTCAGGCCATTGCTGCGCGAGGGAGAGAGCTGCCGGGACAGGCCCAGGTCGGAGAACCAGGCCGGCAGGTCGATGCTGGCCAGTGCAGCGGCGTCGAGGCCGTCGACCCGCGCCAGCAGCACGGCGAGCAGGCCGCGGATCAGGCGGGCGTCGCTGGCGGCGCGGAAGTGCCAGATGCCGTCGCGCTGTTCGCCGACCAGCCAGACCTGGCTCTCGCAGCCATGCACCCGATTGGCCTCGTTACGTTCCTCTTCCGTCAGCGGCTGCAGCCGCTCGCCCCATTGCATCAGCAGGCGTGCGCGTTGCTCCCAGCCGGGGCAGGCGGTGAAGGCTTCCAGCGCCTCCTGGGCTGCGGTGGGCAGGCTCATCGCAGTAGCTCCAGGGCCTTGTCCAGGGCGGCGAAGAAGTGCTGCAGGTCCTCGCCATCGTTGTACAGGCCGAACGAGACACGGATGGCGCCCGGCAGGCCGAGCCGTTTCATCAGCGGCATGGCGCAGTGATGCCCGCTGCGCACGGCGATGCCCTGCTCGGTGAGCAGGTGGGCCAGGTCGGCGCCGTGCACGCCGTCTACCGTGAAGCTGGCCAGCGCCAGTTGCGGCGCACCGAGCAGGCGTATGCCCTCGGGGGTGGCCAGGCCGGCGAGCAGTTCGCGGTGCAATGCGGCTTCATGAGCCGCGGCGGCGGTGTCATCCAGGCTCGCCAGGTAGTCCAGGGTGGCGCCCAGGGCGATGACCGCCGAGATCGGCGGGGTACCGGCCTCAAAGCCGAGTGGAGCGGGGCGGAAGCGCGCCTCGTGGTAGTCGGCCTGCAGCACCATCTCGCCGCCGAACTGCCAGGGTTGCAGCTGCGCCAGGGCCTCGCGCCGGCCATGCAGCAGGCCGACGCCGTCCGGGCCGTAGAGCTTGTGCCCGGAGCAGACGTAGAAGTCGGCGCCCAGTGCCTGCAGGTCATGGCGGCCGTGCACGGCTCCCTGGGCACCGTCGATGACGCATAGCGCACCGTGGGCGCGGGCCAGGGCGAGCAGTTCGCTGACCGGTTGCCAGCGGCCCAGCACATTGGACAGCTGTGATACGGCCAGCAGGCGAGTGCGCGGACCAATCAGCGTGGCGGCCTGGGCCAGGTCGATATCCCCCAGCTCATCCAGCGGCAGTACCACCAGCTTGAGCCCACGACGCAGTGCCAGTTGCTGCCAGGGCAGCAGGTTGGCGTGGTGTTCCAGGGCGCTGATGGCGATCTCGTCGCCGGCCTGGAACAGGTGCTCCAGGCCATAGGCCAGCAGATTGAGGGACTCGGTGCTGCCGCGGGTGAAGACGATCTCCTCGCTGCTGGCGGCGTTCAGCCAGCGCGCGGCCTTCTCCCTGGTCGCCTCGAAGGCGCGGGTGGCGCGCTCGCCCGGCAGGTGCTGGGCGCGGTGCACGTTGGCGGCGCCGCTGGCGTAATAGCCGAGCAGGCTGTCCAGCATGGCCTGGGGCTTCTGCGCGGTGGCGGCGCTGTCCAGGTAGGTCTGGCCTTCTGCTGCCAGAGCCAGGATGCCGGGGAAATCGGCGCGCCAGGGAGAGTTCAGGGGCATGGTCTGCGGCACTGCTGGGAAATGTGCTGAGTATAAATAGACAGGCCGGGCATAAGCCCGGCCTGTTCACCATCACATGCGCTTAGTTGTGCGCGTGGAGGGCTTCGTTCAGCTCGATCGCGGTCTTGTTGGTCTTGCACTCGACCGCGCCGTTCTGCGAGTTGCGGCGGAACAGCAAGTCCGGCTGGCCGGCCAGGTCGCGGGCCTTGACCACCTTGACCAGGTTGTTCTGGTCGTCGAGCAGGGCCACCTTGGTGCCGGCGGTAACGTACAGGCCGGATTCCACGGTGTTGCGGTCGCCCAGCGGGATGCCGATACCTGCGTTGGCGCCGATCAGGCAGCCTTCGCCGACGGAAATCACGATGTTGCCGCCGCCGGACAGGGTGCCCATGGTCGAGCAGCCGCCGCCGAGGTCGGAGCCCTTGCCGACGAACACGCCGGCGGACACGCGGCCTTCGATCATGCCCGGGCCGGCGGTGCCGCCGTTGAAGTTGACGAAGCCTTCGTGCATCACGGTAGTGCCTTCGCCGATGTAGGCGCCCAGGCGCACGCGGGCGCTATCGGCGATACGCACGCCGGCCGGCACCACGTAGTCGGTCATCTTGGGGAACTTGTCCACCGAGAACACTTCCAGCAGATCGCCCTTCAGGCGTGCTTCCAGCTGGCGCTCGGCCAGTTCGCCGAGGTCGACGGCGCCCTGGCTGGTCCAGGCCACGTTCGGCAGCAGCGGGAAGATGCCGGTCAGGTTCAGGCCGTGCGGCTTGGCCAGGCGATGCGACAGCAGGTGCAGCTTGAGGTAGGCCTCCGGGGTGGAGGTCAGCGCGGCGTCTTCGGCCAGCAGGGTGACCACCAGCGGCTTGGTGCTCTCGGCCAGGCGGGTGAGCAGGGCAGCCTGGGCGGCGTCCACGCCTTTCAGGGCGGTGGCCAGCTCGGAGGCCTGGGTGGTGGTCAGGGCGAGGGCCTGGTTGCCGCCGGTGTAGCCGACCTTCTCGGCGACCAGGGCGACCAGCTCGGCGGCCGGGTTGACCAGCGGCTGGGCGTAGAAGACTTCCAGCCAGGTGCCCTGGCGGTTCTGGGTGCCGACGCCGAAGGCCAGGCTGAACAGGTTTTGCGACATTGCGGTGTTCCTCGTAACTCTAATTGGGTGGAAGCCAGGCGCTTATTTCAGTGCGGCGGCGTAGAGGTCCGGCTTGAAGCCGACCAGGGTCTTGCCGCCCAGGTCCAGCACCGGACGTTTGATCATCGAAGGCGCAGCCAGCATCAGTTCGATGGCCTTGGCCTGATTCAGGTCGGCCTTCTGCGCGTCGTCCAGCTTGCGGAAGGTGGTGCCGGCACGGTTCAGCACGGTTTCCCAACCATGTTCGGCACACCAGCGGGTCAGGCTCTCACGGTCGATGGCGGAGGCCTTGTAGTCATGGAAGGCATAGGTGACACCCTGCTCGTCGAGCCAGGTGCGGGCCTTCTTCATGGTGTCGCAGGCCTTGATGCCATAGAGGGTGTAGGACATTGGGGTTCCTCGCGCGGGCGTTCTGCCCGCTGCGCTTGCATTGCGTAAAACCGGGGTGGCGATTATGCCATGTCGGGCGAGCGACAGCCCGGCATGCTGCCGGATGATCATTTCACGATCTTTTCACTTGGGGCCAGGCAGGGTGAGCTGGACGCTCCTACTGCCCGGCCCTCGCGCCGGGCTTCTTTTTTTCGGCTATCAGCCCTGCACGAAGCGGCGAATGCGTTCGGCCGCTTCGATGCACTCGGCCAGCGGCGCGACCAGGGCCAGGCGCACGCGCCCGGCGCCCGGGTTCTCGCCATTCACTTCGCGCGACAGGTACGAGCCCGGCACCACGGTGACGTGCTCGCGGGCGAACAGCTCGCGGGTGAAGGTGGTGTCGTCGCCCGGGGTCTTGGCCCACAGGTAGAAGCTGCCATCCGGGCGCTGTACGTCCAGCACCGGCTGCAGGATCTCCAGCACGGCATCGTACTTGGCGCGGTACTGGTCGCGGTTGGCGCGTACGTGCTCCTCGTCGTTCCAGGCGGCGACGCTGGCCAGTTGGGTCTGCACCGGCATGGCGCAGCCGTGGTAGGTGCGATACAGCAGGAAGGCCTTGAGGATGTCGGCGTCGCCGGCGACGAAGCCGGAGCGCAGGCCTGGCAGGTTGGAACGCTTGGACAGGCTGTGGAACACCACGCAGCGCGCAAAATCGCTACGGCCCAGCTCGGCGCAGGCGGTCAGCAGGCCGGGCGGCGGATTATCTTCATCGAAGTACAGCTCGCTGTAGCACTCGTCGGCGGCGATCACGAAGTCGTGCTCGTCGGCCAGGGCGATCAGCTTCTTCAGCTGCTCCATTGGCACCAGGGCGCCAGTGGGGTTGCCCGGCGAGCAGAGGAAGAGGATCTGGCAGCGCTGCCAGACGTCGGCCGGCACGGCGTCGAAGTCCGGGTTGAAGCCGTTGTCTTCCAGGCATGGCAGGTAATGCGGCTCGGCGCCCGCCAGCAGGGCCGCGCCCTCGTAGATCTGATAGAAGGGGTTGGGGCTGACCACTAGGCCTTTAGCTTCACGGCGTACCACTGTTTGGGTGAAGGCGAACAGCGCCTCGCGGGTGCCGTTGACCGGCAGTACGTGGCGGGCTGCATCCAGCCAGCCGTGCGGTACGCCGAAGCGGCGCTCGCACCAGGCGGCGATGGCCTCGCGCAGGGCGGGGATGCCGAGGGTGGTCGGGTAGACGGCCAGCTGGTCGAGATTGTCCGCCAGGGCCTTGGCCACGAAGTCCGGCGACTTGTGCTTGGGCTCGCCGATGGACAGGGCGATCGGCCGCTTGTCCGCCGGCGGGTTGGCACCGGAGAGCAGGGCGCGCAGTTTCTCGAAGGGGTAGGGCTGCAGCTGGGTCAGGGCGTGGTTCATGGGGTCTCTTTCTTGCGGTGCGTGCCGGCGGCGCTGCGCCGGCACGGTTCAGATACTGATCGAGCCGAGATTGACGCTCTCGCCGTTGGCCTGTGACAGCTGCTGGGCGATGGCGTCCTGCAGGCGGGCGCACAGCTCCGGGTCGGACAGCGGCTGGTTGGCCGCGTCGGTGATGAAGAACACGTCCTCCACGCGCTCGCCGAGGGTGGCGATCTTGGCGTTCTGCAGCGACAGGTCGAAGTCGAGGAAGATCTTGCCGATCCGCGCCAGTAGGCCGGGGCGGTCGGGCGCGGTGATCTCCAGCACGGTGACCGGGCGCTGGGCATCGTTGTGGATGCTCACCAGCGGTTGGAAGGCGAAGTGCTTGAGCTGGCGTGGCACGCGGCGCTGGATGATCGTCGGGTACTCGTCCGGGTGGCGCAGGACTTCCACCAGGCCGTCGCGAATCTCGCGGATACGCGCGGGATTGTCGCCAATCCGGCCGCCATCGGCGTCCAGCACGATGTAGGTGTCGAGGGTGAACAGGCTGGTGGAGGTGATCACCCGGGCGTCATGGATGTTCAGGTTGAGCTGGTCCATGGCGGCCACGGTCACGGCGAAGAAGTCGTGCTGGTCCGGGGCGTAGATGAAGATCTGGGTGGCGCCCTCGAACTCGCGCTGGGCGGTCTCCTTGATCAGCACCAGCGGGTCCTTGCTCGGCGAGTGCTGGAGGATGGCCTCGGTATGCCAGGCCACGTCGGCAGCGGTGTGGCGCAGGAAGTAGTCGTCGCCGAGCTGGCTCCACAGCTGCTCGGCGTCGTCCTGGTCGATGCCGCTGCGTACCAGGATGTCGATCGCCGAGCTCTGTGTCTGGCGGATCTGTTCCTCGCGGTCCAGCGGGTTCTCCAGGCCGCGGCGCAGGGCGCGCTTGGTCTCGGTGTACAGCTGGCGCAGCAGGCTGGCGCGCCAGGAGTTCCACAGGCTGGGGTTGGTGGCGTTGATGTCGGCCACGGTCAGCACGTAGAGGTAGTCCAGGCGGGTCTGGTCGCCGACCAGCTGGGCAAAGTCGAAGATCACCTGCGGGTCGGAGAGGTCCTTGCGCTGGGCGGTGGTCGACATCACCAGGTGGTTCTGCACCAGCCAGACGATCAGTCGGCTATCCCAGGCGGGCAACTGGTGGCGGGCGCAGAAGGCCTCGGCATCCACCGCGCCGAGCTCGGAGTGGTCGCCGCCACGGCCCTTGCCGATGTCGTGGTAGAGGCCGGCCAGGTAGATCAGCTCCGGCTTGGGCAACTGGTCGATGACCTTGCTGGCCAGCGGGAACTTCTCCGCCAGCTCCGGCCACTTCAGCTTGCGCAGGTGCTTGATCAGGTTGAGGGTGTGCGCGTCCACGGTATAGATGTGGAACAGGTCGTGCTGCATCTGCCCGACGATATCGCCGAACTCCGGCAGATAGCGGCCGAGGATGCCGTAGCGGTTCATTCGCCGCAGGTTGCGGTGGATGCCCTGGGTCGATTTGAACAGCTCGATGAACAGGCTGGTGTTGCGGATGTCGCTGCGGAATTCGTCGTCGATCAGGTGGCGGCTGTCGCGCAGCAGGCGAATGGTGTCGGCGCGCACACCCCTGATCTCGGGGTGCTGGGCCATCAGTACGAAGACTTCGAGAATGGCGAAGGGGGTGCGCTTGAAGACGTTGGGGTGGACCACCTCGATGTAGCCGTCGCGTAGCTGGAAGCGGCTGTTCAGTGGGTGGGCCAGGCCGGGCTCGCCCTCGTGCAGCAGCACGTCTTCGAAGTGCTGGTTGATCAGGTCGCTCAGCTCGGCGACGCCCATCACCACGCGGTAGTACTTCTGCATGAAGCGCTCGACCGCGAGCTTGCCGCTGCCGTCCTCGAAGCCGAGCAGGGCGGCGATCTTACGCTGGTGGTCGAATAGCAAACGGTCTTCGGCGCGGCCGGCGAGCATGTGCAGGGCGTAGCGCACCTTCCACAGGAACTCCTGGGCCGAGGCCAGCATGCTGTACTCGCTGTCGACCAGGAAGCCCTGCTGCACCAGGGAGTGCAGGTTGAGGCTGCCGAACTGGCGGCGCGCCACCCAGAGAATGGTCTGGATGTCGCGCAGGCCGCCTGGGGAGCCCTTCACATTGGGCTCCAGGTTGTATTCGGTGTCGTTGTACTTGGCGTGACGCGCCTTGGCTTCCTTGCGCTTGGCTAGGAAGAAGTTCTTGCTCGGCCACATCTGCGAGGTGCTGGTGACTTCCTGCATGCGCTGGCGCAGATGCTCGGGGCCAGCAATGGTACGGCTTTCCATCAGGTTGGTGACCACGGTCAGGTCGGCGCGCGCCTCTTCGGCGCATTCGTCGACACTTCGCACACTCTGGCCGACTTCCAGGCCGATGTCCCAGAGCAGGGTGAGGAAGCCCTCGATAGCGTCGCGGAAGACCTCGTGGTCGGCGCTGTCGAGCAGGATCAGCAGGTCGATGTCGGAGCACGGGTGCAGCTCGCCGCGGCCATAGCCGCCGACGGCCAGCAGGGCGATGTCGGCATCTTCGCTCCAGGCGAAGCGCTTCCAGGCTTCCTGGAGGATCTGGTCGACGAACCAGGCGCGGTCCTCGACCAGGCGGCGGATGTCACGGCCCTCGCGGAAGCGCCCGTCGAGCACCTCGCGCGCCTGCTTGAGGGCCTTCTTGAAGGCGGCGATGGGACTGGACTTGAGCGCCAGTTCCGCCTGGAACTGGCCGCGGTCAAACAACTCCGGGTCCATCTGCGGCATGCGTGCCTACCTTCTATCTATATGTATGGGCTCAGGCCGAGGTGCGCGGCAGGGTGTCGTCGCTACGCAGGGTGAGGATCTCGTAGCCGCCCTGGGTGACCAGCACGGTATGCTCCCACTGGGCGGAGAGCTTGCGGTCCTTGGTGATGGCGGTCCAGCCGTCGCCAAGCAGGCGGGTTTCCGGGCGACCCTGGTTGATCATCGGTTCGATGGTGAAGATCATGCCTTCCTTGAGCTCCACGCCGGTGCCGGAGCGGCCGTAGTGCAGTACCTGCGGTTCTTCGTGGAATACCGCGCCGATGCCGTGGCCGCAGTACTCGCGAACCACCGAAAAGCCGTTCTTCTCGGCGTGCTTCTGGATCACCTCGCCGATGTCGCCCAGGCGCGCGCCCGGCTTGACCATCTGGATGCCCTTGTACATGCATTCCTGGGTGATTTGCGCCAGGCGCTCGGCCCATTCGGGGACCTTGCCGACCATGAACATCTTGCTGGTGTCGCCGTGGTAGCCATCCTTGATCACGGTGACGTCGATGTTCAGCACGTCGCCGTCCTTCAATGGCTTGTCATTGGGGATGCCGTGACAGACCACGTGATTGAGCGAGGTGCAGATCGACTTGGGGAAGCCTGGACGGCCCGGCGCGGCGCCATAGTTGAGCGGGGCGGGGATGGCCTTCTGCACGTTGACGATATAGTCGTGGCAGATGCGGTCGATTTCCTCGGTGGTGACGCCCGGCTTGACGTGCTCGCCGATCATCTCCAGCACTTCGGCGGCCAGGCGGCCGGCTACGCGCATTTTTTCGATTTCGTCGGGAGTCTTGATGGTGACGGTCATGCGGTCTCTCTCGGCGCCGGTGGCGCTAGGCGAATCAGGGAAGGCGGCAATTCTAACAAAGAAAGCCGCCCGGCGGCGGCCCGGCGCTAAAGTGGGGTTTGGCTAGCCTGTTGCACCTTTGTGTGATATAAAACGCGCCGCTTTACGGGCTGTGGCCTGTTGAGCATTAACCCGCACACGTATCGACACGATTTCCTGGGTGCCCGCAAGGGTTGGAGATTGGGATGCGTGGAGGCCTAACCCGACTTATCAAGGAACTATCATGTCCCAAGTCAACATGCGCGATATGCTGAAGGCCGGTGTGCACTTCGGCCACCAGACCCGTTACTGGAACCCGAAAATGGGCAAGTTCATTTTCGGCGCTCGTAACAAGATCCACATCATCAACCTGGAAAAGACCCTTCCGATGTTCAACGACGCCCTGTCGTTCGTCGAGAAGCTGGCTTCCGGTAAGAACAAGATTCTGTTCGTCGGCACCAAGCGCTCCGCTGGCAAGATCGTTGCTGAAGAAGCTGCACGTTGCGGTTCCCCGTACGTCGATCACCGCTGGCTCGGCGGCATGCTGACCAACTTCAAGACCATCCGTGCTTCGATCAAGCGCCTGCGCGAGCTGGAAACCCAGTCCCAGGACGGTACCTTCACCAAGCTGACCAAGAAAGAAGCTCTGATGCGCTCCCGTGATCTGGAAAAACTGGATCGCAGCCTGGGCGGCATCAAGGACATGGGCGGTCTGCCGGACGCTCTGTTCGTGATCGACGTTGACCACGAGCGCATCGCTATCACCGAAGCCAACAAGCTGGGTATCCCGGTCATCGGCATCGTCGATACCAACAGCAGCCCGGAAGGCGTTGACTACATCATTCCGGGTAACGACGACGCCATCCGCGCCATCCAGCTGTACATGGGTGCCATGGCTGACGCCGTGATCCGCGGTCGTGGCAACTCCGCTGGCGGCACCGACGAGTTCGTCGAAGAAGCTGCCTCCGAGGCCAGCGAAGGCTGATAACGGGATCGACCATCCCGTTGCGCGAGAAGGGGGCTAGGCCCCCTTTTTGCCACTTACGAATTTTGTGCCCGGCGTGGCCGGGTTGAATGGTTGAAACACCACTTCAAGAGGATTAGGAACATGGCAGAAATCACTGCAGCCCTGGTTAAAGAACTGCGCGAGCGTACTGGCCAAGGCATGATGGAGTGCAAGAAGGCTCTGGTTGCCGCTGAAGGCGACATCGAGAAGGCCATCGACGATATGCGCGCCTCCGGTGCCATCAAGGCCGCCAAGAAGGCTGGCAACGTCGCTGCCGAAGGCGCCATCGCCGCTCGCGTCGAAGGTGGCCGTGGCCTGCTGATCGAAGTCAACTCGCAGACCGACTTCCTGGCCCTGCAGGACGACTTCAAGGCCTTCGTCAAAGAAAGCCTGGACGAAGCCTTCGCCCAGAAGCTGACCGATGCCGCTCCGCTGATCGCTTCCCGCGAATCCGCTCGTGAGGCCCTGGTTGCCAAGTGCGGCGAGAACGTCAACATCCGTCGTCTGGCTGCTGTTGAAGGCGAAGTCGTAGGTTCCTACCTGCACGGCCATCGCATCGGTGTTCTGGTTGTCCTGAAAGGCGGCAACGAAGAACTGGCCAAGCACGTTGCCATGCACGTTGCTGCTTCCAACCCTGCCGTTCTGAGCCCGTCGGACGTTTCCGAAGAGCTGATCGCCAAGGAAAAGGAAATCTTCCTGCAGCTGAACGCCGAGAAGATCGCCGGCAAGCCGGAGAACATCGTCGAGAACATGGTCAAAGGCCGTATCGCCAAGTTCCTGGCCGAAGCCAGCCTGGTCGAGCAAGCCTTCGTCATGGATCCGGAAGTCAAGGTCGGTGAGCTGGTCAAGAAAGCCGGCGCCGAAATCGTTTCCTTCACCCGCTACGAAGTGGGCGAGGGCATCGAGAAGGTTGAGGCTGACTTCGCTGCCGAAGTTGCTGCTCAGGTAGCCGCTGCCAAGCAGTAAGACGGTTTCGCACTGTCGAACAGAAGAGGCTGCCCGCTCACGCGTGCAGCCTCTTTTGCAAAGCGCGGGAGCATCCCGCACGAATTCACCGGGCAGTAGTCTGACTGCCGGGTAAGATAAGTAGCCAAACAACGCCGCAGGAGAGACTCGCAATGGCTCAGCAGGTTAGTGGTCGTCAGCCTCGCTATAAACGCATTCTGCTCAAACTAAGCGGCGAAGCCCTGATGGGTTCGGAAGAGTTCGGCATCGATCCCAAGGTGCTGGATCGCATGGCGCTGGAAGTCGGCCAACTGGTTGGCATCGGCGTGCAGGTCGGCCTGGTGATCGGTGGTGGCAACCTGTTCCGCGGTGCTGCGCTGTCCGCCGCCGGCATGGATCGGGTCACTGGTGACCACATGGGTATGCTGGCTACCGTGATGAACGCCCTGGCTATGCGCGACGCCCTGGAGCGTTCGAATATCCCGGCGCTGGTCATGTCCGCCATTTCCATGGTCGGTGTGACCGATCACTACGATCGCCGCAAGGCCATGCGCCACCTGTCCGCTGGCGAGGTGGTGATCTTCGCCGCCGGTACCGGCAACCCGTTCTTCACCACCGACTCGGCGGCCTGCCTGCGCGCCATCGAGATCGATGCCGATCTGGTGCTGAAAGCCACCAAGGTCGATGGCGTGTACACTGCCGATCCTTTCAAGGACCCCAATGCGGAGAAGTTCGATCGCCTGACCTATGACGAGGTGCTCGACCGCAAGCTGGGCGTGATGGACCTGACGGCCATCTGCCTGGTACGCGATCACAAGATGCCGCTGCGGGTCTTCAACATGAACAAGCCTGGCGCCCTGCTGAATATCGTAGTGGGCGGCGGCGAAGGAACCCTGATCGAGGAGGATGCACAATGATCAACGAGATCAAGAAAGACGCCCAGGAGCGTATGGTCAAATCCCTGGAGTCCCTGGGTCGTAACCTGGCCTCCATTCGTACCGGTCGTGCGCATCCGAGCATTCTGGATAGCGTCAAGGTCCCGGCCTACGGCAGCGACATGCCGCTGAACCAGGTTGCTGCGATCACCGTGGAAGACGCGCGTACTCTGAAGATCGTCGCCCACGACAAGACCCTCAGTGCTGCGATCGAGAAGGCCATCATGACCTCCGATCTCGGTTTGAACCCGAGCAGCGCTGGCGCCACCATTCGCGTGCCGATGCCTGCCCTGACTGAAGAGACCCGCAAGGGCTACACCAAGCAGGCGCGCGGCGTTGCCGAGGATGCCAAGGTGGCCGTGCGTAACGTGCGTCGCGATGCCCTGGCCGAGCTGAAGAAGCTGTCCAAGGACAAGGAAATCAGCGAAGACGAGGAGCGCCGTGCTGCCGATGAAGTGCAGAAGCTCACCGACAAGTTCGTTGCCGAAGTCGACAAGGCCCTGGAAGCCAAAGAAGCCGACCTGATGGCGGTGTGATGTGAGCAAGGCCAAGCAGGAAGCTCCGGCGGCTGTACCGCGCCATGTTGCCATCATCATGGATGGCAACAATCGTTGGGCGAAGAAGCGCCTGTTGCCTGGCGTAGCCGGGCACAAGGCCGGCGTCGATGCGGTGCGTGCAGTCATCGAGGTCTGTGCTGAGTCCGGCGTCGAGGTGCTGACCCTGTTCGCCTTCTCCAGTGAGAACTGGCAGCGTCCGGCCGAGGAGGTCGGCGCGCTGATGGAGCTGTTCCTCTCGGCCCTGCGCCGTGAAGCGCGCAAGCTCAAGGACAACGCCATCAGCCTGCGCATCATCGGCGACCGCTCGCGCTTCCATCCGGAGCTGCAGGCCGCCATGCGCGAGGCCGAGTTGCAGACGGCTGGCGAGAACCGCTTCGTCCTGCAGATCGCCGCCAACTATGGCGGCCAGTGGGATATCGCCCAGGCTGCCCAGCGTCTGGCGCGCGAGGTTCAGGCCGGTCACCTGCAGAGCGAAGACATTACCCCCGAGCTGCTGCAGAGCTGCCTGGCCACCGGTGACCTGCCGTTGCCGGACCTGTGCATCCGCACTGGCGGTGAGCATCGCATCAGCAATTTCCTGCTCTGGCAGCTGGCTTATTCCGAACTGTACTTCTCCGACCTGTTCTGGCCGGACTTCAAGCACGAGGCCATGCGCAAGGCGCTGGCCGATTTCGCTACCCGCCAGCGTCGCTTCGGCAAGACCAGCGAGCAGGTGGAAGCCGAGGCTCGCCAATGCTGAAGCAGCGCATCATCACTGCCCTGATCCTGTTGCCCATCGCCCTGGGCGGCTTTTTCCTGCTCGAGGGCGCCTGGTTCGCCCTGTTCATCGGCGCCGTAGTCACTCTGGGTGCCTGGGAGTGGGCGCGCCTGGCTGGCCTCGAGACGCAGCCGCAGCGCGTGGCTTACGCGGTCGTGGTTGCGGCGCTGCTCTATGGCGCCTGGCTGCTGCCGGTACTGGCGCCCTGGTTGCTGGGCGCTGCGGTGCTCTGGTGGCTGGCGGCGACCCTGCTGGTGCTCAATTACCCTGATAGCAGTCGCTACTGGGGTGGCCTGTCCGGCAAGCTGCTGATCGGCCTGCTGATCCTGCTGCCGGCCTGGCAGGGCCTGGTGCTTCTCAAGCAGTGGCCGCAGGCCAATGGCCTGATCATCGCGGTGATGGTACTGGTCTGGGGTGCCGACATTGGCGCCTACTTCGCCGGCAAGGCCTTCGGCAAGCGCAAGCTGGCGCCTCGGGTCAGTCCAGGCAAGAGCTGGGAAGGCTTCTATGGCGGCCTGCTCGCCAGTCTGCTGATCACCCTGGCGGTCGGCCTGCAGCAGGGCTGGCAGGTGGTCGATCTGCTGCTGGCGCTGGCCGGGGCGGCCCTGGTGGTCGCCGTATCGGTGATCGGTGACCTGACCGAAAGCATGTTCAAGCGCCAGTCCGGCATCAAGGACAGCAGTAACCTGCTGCCAGGACATGGCGGTGTGCTTGATCGCATCGACAGCCTGACCGCCGCCATCCCCGTGTTCGCCGTGCTGTTGTGGCTGGCTGGATGGGGCGTGCAGTGAGTCAGCCGCAAAGGATCACTGTGTTGGGGGCCACCGGCTCCATCGGTCTCAGCACTCTCGATGTCATTGCGCGCCATCCCGAGCGCTATCGCGCCTTCGCCCTCACGGGGTTTTCGCGGATCGCCGAGTTGAAGGTGCTCTGCCTGCGCCATCGCCCTGAATTTGCCGTCACGGCAGACCAGGCATCGGCCCGCGTGCTGCAGGATGCCTTGGATGCGGCGGGCCTGCAGACGCACGTTCTGGCTGGCGAAGCCGGGTTGTGCGAGGTGGCGCGGCACTCCGAGGTGGATGCGGTGATGGCTGCCATCGTCGGCGCGGCCGGTCTCAAGCCGACCCTGGCCGCGGTGTCCGCAGGCAAGAAGGTGCTGCTGGCCAACAAGGAGGCGCTGGTGATGTCCGGTGACCTCTTCATGCAGGCCGTTAAGGAGCATGGCGCCACCCTGCTGCCCATCGATAGCGAGCACAACGCGATCTTCCAGTGTCTGCCGGGCGATTACGCCCGCGGGCTCGGTGCTGTGGGTGTGCGCCGCATCTTGCTGACCGCCTCCGGCGGACCTTTCCGCGAGACGCCGCTGGCCGAGCTGGAGCGGGTATCGCCCGAGCAGGCCTGTGCTCATCCGAACTGGTCCATGGGGCGCAAGATCTCGGTGGACTCGGCGAGCATGATGAACAAGGGATTGGAGCTGATCGAGGCCTGTTGGCTGTTCGATGCGCGGCCATCCCAGGTCGAGGTGGTGATTCATCCGCAGAGCGTGATTCATTCCCTGGTCGATTACGTGGATGGTTCGGTGCTGGCCCAGCTGGGTAATCCGGACATGCGCACGCCCATTGCCAATGCTTTGGCTTGGCCTGAGCGCATCGATTCGGGAGTTGCGCCGCTCGATCTATTCGCCGTCGCGCGCCTGGATTTCCAGCGTCCGGACGAGCAGCGCTTTCCCTGCCTGGCGCTGGCGCGGCAGGCCGCTGAAGCGGGCGGCTGCGCTCCGGCGCGGCTGAATGCGGCCAATGAAGTGGCGGTGGCGGCGTTTCTCGAACGGCGCATCCGCTTCCCCGAGATCGCGAGTATCATCGAGGACACCCTGAATCGAGAGGCTTCGGCAGTGGTCGAAGACCTGGACGCCGTACTGGCGGCGGATGCCCGGGCTCGTGCCCTGGCGGTCGACTGGTTGAATCGCCACGGGCGCTGAGGCCCGAAGGAAGACGCAATGAGCGCGCTGTACATGTTCTTCGGCACCCTGATCGCGCTCGGGGTGCTGGTCACCTTCCACGAGTTCGGCCATTTCTGGGTGGCGCGTCGTTGTGGCGTCAAAGTGCTGCGCTTCTCCGTGGGCTTCGGCAGTCCGCTGGTGCGCTGGCATGA
Source organism: Pseudomonas sp. Gutcm_11s (assembly GCF_028649395.1). Classification (GTDB taxonomy): domain Bacteria; phylum Pseudomonadota; class Gammaproteobacteria; order Pseudomonadales; family Pseudomonadaceae; genus Aquipseudomonas. The sequence continues at coordinate 290,797 of NZ_JAQSUW010000009.1, forward strand.
CCGCCAGGGTACCGAGTTCATGGTCGCCGCCATCCCGCTGGGCGGCTACGTGAAAATGCTCGATGAGCGCGAGGGCGATGTGCCGCTCGAACAGCTCGACCAGGCCTTCAATCGCAAGTCGGTTGGTCAGCGTATCGCCATTGTGGCTGCCGGTCCGATCGCCAACTTCCTTCTGGCCATCCTGTTCTTCTGGATCATCGCCATGCTCGGCACGCAGCAGGTGCGCCCGGTGATCGGCCAGGTGGCGCCGGAGAGCCTGGCGGCGGCCGCTGGTCTGCGTGCGGGGCAGGAGATCGTCTCGGTGGATGGCGAGGCGACGCCGGGCTGGTCCGCAGTCAATCTGCAGCTGGTCCGCCGTCTCGGCGAGAGCGGTATCGTCGAGTTGCAGGTGCGCGACGAGGGCGGCTCGCTGGTTTCCAATCGTCAGCTGGTGCTGCGCGACTGGTTGCGCGGCGTCGACGAGCCCGAGCCGCTGTCTTCGCTGGGTATTCAGCCTTGGCGCCCAGCAACCTTGCCGGTAGTCAACGAACTGGACCCCGAAGGACCGGCCCAGGCGGCGGGTGTGCGTCTGGGGGATCGTCTGTTGGCGCTGGGTGAGCTGCGCGTGGATGACTGGCAGCAGGTGGTCGACTGGGTGCGCAAGCATCCCGGCGAGATCGTCACCTTGCGCCTGTCCAGAGATGGTGAGCAGCAGGAGTTGCCGCTGACGCTGGCGAGCAAGGGGGAGGGTGATTCGCGTGCCGGCTACCTTGGTGTTGGCGTGAAAGGCGGCGAGTGGCCCGCCCACATGCTGCATGAGGTCAGCTTCGGTCCTCTCGATGGGGTGATCGAGGGGCTCCGTCGCACCTGGGGAATGACGGTGCTAACCCTTGATTCGCTGAAGAAAATGCTGTTCGGCGAGCTGTCGGTAAAAAACTTGAGTGGGCCGATAACCATTGCTAAAGTGGCGGGCGCTTCGGCTCAGTCCGGCGTGGCGGATTTCCTCAATTTCCTCGCCTATCTGAGCATTAGCCTGGGGGTTCTCAATTTGCTGCCCATTCCCGTTCTGGATGGGGGGCATTTGCTGTTCTACCTGGTCGAGTGGGTGCGTGGTCGCCCGCTGTCGGAACGGGTGCAGGGTTGGGGCATTCAGATCGGTATCAGTCTGGTGCTGGGGGTGATGTTGCTGGCCCTGGTCAATGATTTGAGCCGTCTGTAATCGAATAGCTGAATTCCGAATCTGCCGCGTATCGCGGCAGTTTCTTTATTATCAGTTGGAATAAGAAAGGACTTCATGAAACGTCTGCTGCTACCTGCGGTTCTCGCCGCACTGATGATCGCCGAAGTTCACGCCGAGTCCTTCACCATCACAGATATCCGCGTCAACGGCCTGCAGCGAGTCTCCGCCGGCAGCCTGTTCGGCGCCTTGCCGCTCAACGTCGGCGATGCGGTTGATGATGGTCGTCTGGTGGACGCTACCCGCGCTCTGTTCAAGACCGGTTTCTTCCAGGATATCCAGCTCGGCCGCGAAGGCGACGTGCTGGTTATCAACGTGGTCGAGCGCCCGTCCATCTCCACCATCGAGATCGAGGGCAACAAGGCGATCAGCACCGAAGACCTGATGAAGGGGCTGCAGCAGTCGGGCCTGGCCGAAGGCGAGATATTCCAGCGCGCCACCCTTGAGGGCGTGCGCAACGAGCTGCTGCGCCAGTACGTGGCCCAGGGCCGCTACTCGGCCGAGATCGAAGCCGAAGTGATTCCGCAGCCGCGTAACCGTGTGGCGCTGAAGATCAACATCAATGAAGGCTCGGTCGCCGCGATCCAGCACATCAACATCGTGGGTAACACCGTCTTCCCCGATGATGATCTGGCCCTGCTGTTCGAGCTGAAGACCACCAACTGGCTGTCCTTCTTCAAGAACGACGACAAGTATGCCCGCGAGAAACTGTCCGGTGACCTGGAGCGTCTGCGCTCCTACTACCTAGATCGCGGCTACATCAATATGGACATCTCCTCCACCCAGGTGTCCATCACGCCAGACAAGAAGCACGTCTACATCACCGTCAACGTCGATGAAGGCGAGAAGTACAGCGTCAGCGAAGTGAAGCTGTCCGGTGACCTTAAGGTGCCGCAGGAAGAAGTCGAGAAGCTGCTGCTGGTCAAGCAGGGTCAGGTCTTCTCGCGCAAGGTGATGACCACCACTTCCGAGCTGATCACCCGCCGCCTCGGTAACGAGGGCTACACCTTCGCCAACGTCAACGGCGTGCCGCAGCCCAACGACGAAGATAAGACAGTTGCCATCACCTTCGTGGTCGATCCGGGCAAGCGTGCCTATGTAAACCGCATCAACTTCCGCGGTAACACCAAGACCGAGGACGAAGTGCTGCGCCGCGAGATGCGTCAGATGGAAGGCGGCTGGGCCTCCACCTATCTGATCGACCAGTCCAAGACTCGTCTGGAGCGACTTGGCTACTTTAAGGAAGTCAACGTCGAGACTCCGCAGGTGCCGGGTACCGACGACCAGGTCGACGTCAACTACAGCGTTGAAGAGCAGCCTTCCGGCTCCATCACAGCCAGCGTCGGCTTCGCGCAGAACGCCGGTCTGATCCTCGGCGGCTCGATCAGCCAGAATAACTTCCTGGGTACCGGCAACAAGGTCAGTCTCGGTCTGACCCGCTCCGAATACCAGACCCGCTACAACTTTGGCTTCGTCGACCCCTACTGGACCGTCGACGGCGTCAGCCTGGGCTACAACGCCTTCTATCGCACCACCGACTACGACGAACTGGATACCGACGTATCGAGCTACTCGGTGGACAGCCTCGGTGCCGGCGTGAGCATTGGCTATCCGATCAGCGAAACCGCGCGCCTGACCTATGGTCTGACCGTGCAGCAGGACTCCCTCGACACCGGTTACTACACCGTCGACGAGATCCTGGCGTTCATGGACGATGAGGGTGACAACTTCCTCAACTTCAAGGGCTCCATCGGCTGGTCCGAGTCGACCCTGAACCGTGGCACCATGGCGACCCGTGGCCATTCGCAGAGCCTGGTGCTTGAGTCGACTCTGCCGGGCAGCGACCTGTCGTTCTTCAAGCTGGATTACCGTGGCCAGATCTTTGCGCCGCTGACCCAGGCTACCGGCCTGCGCTTCCACACCGAGCTGGGCTACGGTGACGGCTATGGTTCTACCACCGGCCTGCCGTTCTATGAGAACTACTATGCCGGTGGCTTCAACTCGGTACGTGGTTTCGAAGACAGCACCCTCGGCCCTCGTAGTACTCCGAGTGTGGCGCGAGATAAGGATGGCAATGCTTTACCGGGTGGCGAGGGCGCAGGTCCAGGTGTCGACGGTCGTTATACCGACGACCAGGATCCGGTTGCTTACGGTGGTAACGTGCTGATCCAGGGTGGTGTCGAGTACCTGTTCCCGCTGCCGTTCGTGAAGGATCAGCGCTCGCTGCGTACCGTGCTGTTCTGGGACGTGGGTAGCGTGTTCCTCACCGATTGCCCGACCAAGACCGCTACCACTCGATTCATGAACACCAGCAGTTGCGGCAGCATCGATATGAGCAACCTGGCCAGTTCGGTGGGTGTCGGCCTGACCTGGGTTACCGCCATGGGCCCGCTGAGCTTCAGCCTGGCCGCGCCGGTGAAGAAGCCCGACGATTCCGACCCGCAGATCTTCCAGTTCTCGCTGGGCCAAACTTTCTAATATTTGCTAGACAACGGTTTGACGTTGCAGGAGTACATCGTGCGTAAGTTGACTCAACTGGTTCTGGTTGCCGCTGCAGTGGTCGCGACCCCCGCTTTCGCCGAGATGAAGATCGCGGTGATGAACTACCAAATGGCCCTGCTTGAGTCGGATGCTGCCAAGAAGTACGCCGTCGACGCCGAGAAGAAGTTCGGTCCGCAGCTGAACAAGCTCAAGCAGCTCGAGTCCGACGCCAAGCGCATCCAGGATCGCCTGGTCAAGGATGGCGACAAGCTGCAGCAGGCCGAGCGTGAGCGCCTGGAGCTGGAATTCAAGCAAAAGGCCCGTGACTTCCAGTTCCAGTCCAAGGAACTGAACGACGCCAAGGCAGTTTCTGACCGCGACATGCTCAAGCAGCTCAAGCCGAAGCTGGACAAGGCCGTCGAGGAAGTGATCAAGCAGGGCAACTATGACCTGGTACTGGAACGTGGCGCCGTGGTCGACGTCAAGCCGCAGTACGAGATCACTCGTCAGGTCATCCAGCGCATGAACACCCTGCGCTGAAGATGAGCGCACCGGTCTTCACCCTCGGCCAACTGGCCGAGCGTCTTGGCGCCACCTTGCGTGGTGCCGCGGACAAACCGATCCGTGGCCTGGCGACCCTGCAGGACGCGGGTTCGGATCAGCTGAGCTTCCTGTCCAACGCGCAGTACCGCAAGTTCCTGGCCGACACCAAGGCCGGCGTCGTGCTGCTGACCGCTGCCGATGCAGAGGGCTATGCCGGCGATGTGCTGTTGGTGGCCAATCCCTATCTGGCCTTTGCCCAGCTCTCTCACCTGTTCGACACCAAGCCTGTCGCCCCCGCCGGTGTGCATCCGTCCGCTGTAGTGGCGGCCGACGCGCAGGTCGACCCGAGTGCCAGTATCGCCGCCTACGCGGTGATCGAGAGCGGCGCCCGGATCGGCAAAGGCGTGACCATTGGCGCTCATTGCGTGGTGGGTGCTCGTAGTGAGATCGGTGAGGGTGGCTGGCTGGCACCGCGCGTGACCCTCTATCACGATGTGAAGATCGGCAAGCGCGTGGTCATTCAGTCCGGAGCCGTGCTCGGTGGCGAGGGCTTCGGCTTCGCCAACGAGAAAGGTGTGTGGCAGAAAATCGCGCAGATCGGCGGCGTGGTGTTGGGCGACGATGTCGAAGTCGGTGCCAATACCACCATCGATCGCGGCGCCCTGGCCGATACTCTGATCGGCAACGGCGTGAAGCTGGACAACCAGATCATGATCGCGCACAACGTGCAGATCGGCGATCACACCGCAATGGCTGGCTGTGCCGGCATTTCCGGCAGCACCAAGATCGGCAAGCACTGCATGATCGCTGGTGGCGTAGGCATGGTTGGGCACATCGAGGTGTGCGACAACGTGTTCGTCACCGGTATGACCATGGTTACCCGCTCGATTACCGAGCCAGGCGCCTATTCTTCCGGTACTGCGATGCAGACTGCATCCGATTGGAAGAAGAGTGCGGCCCGTATCCGTCAACTGGACGACATGGCGAAGCGCCTGCGCGAGCTGGAAAAGCGCCTCGCCGCCGTGACCTCGGGCGATCAGGCCTCATCAGATGCCTGATCGTGCCTCAGGCACGCCCCCATTTTTAGTAAAGGCTTTCTGCAAATGATGGACATCAACGAGATTCGCGAATATCTGCCGCACCGCTACCCCTTCCTGCTGGTGGATCGGGTTGCCGAGCTGGATATCGAAGGCAAGACCATTCGCGCCTACAAGAATGTCAGCATCAACGAGCCTTTCTTCAACGGCCACTTCCCCGAGCACCCGATCATGCCGGGCGTGCTGATCATCGAGGCCATGGCCCAGGCCGCTGGTATCCTCGGCTTCAAGATGCTCGACGTGAAGCCTGCCGATGGCACCCTCTACTACTTCGTCGGCTCCGATAAGCTGCGTTTCCGCCAGCCGGTACTGCCGGGCGACCAACTGGTGCTCGAGGCCAGGTTCCTCAGCGTCAAGCGCAGCATCTGGAAGTTCGAGTGCCGCGCCAGCGTCGATGGCAAGGAAGTCTGCTCGGCTGAAATCATCTGCGCGGAACGCAAGCTATGAGTTTGATCGACCCTCGCGCCATCATCGATCCGTCGGCCAAGCTGGCCGCGGATGTCCAGGTCGGCCCCTGGTCGATCATCGGACCTGATGTGGAGATCGGCGAGGGTACTGTGGTCGGCCCGCATGTCGTGCTCAAGGGCCCGACGGTGATCGGCAAGCACAACAAGATCTACCAGTTTTCCTCGGTGGGCGAAGACACGCCTGACCTCAAGTACAAGGGCGAGCCGACCCGCCTGGTGATTGGCGATCACAACGTGATCCGCGAGGGCGTGACCATTCACCGTGGCACCGTGCAGGACCGTGGCGAGACCACCATCGGCGACCACAACCTGCTGATGGCCTATGTACATATCGGTCATGACAGCGTGATCGGCAACCACTGCATCCTGGTCAACAACACTGCACTGGCCGGTCATGTGTGGGTCGACGACTGGGCTATCCTCTCCGGCTTCACCCTGGTCCACCAGTTCTGCCGTATCGGCGCCCACAGTTTCTCCGGCATGGGTACTGCCATTGGTAAGGACGTGCCGGCCTACGTCACCGTGTTCGGCAACCCGGCCGAGGCGCGGAGCATGAATTTCGAGGGCATGCGCCGTCGCGGCTTCAGTGCCGAGGCCATCGCTGCCCTGCGTCGGGCCTACAAGGTGGTCTACCGCCAGGGGCTGACCGTCGACCAGGCGCTGGCCGAGCTGGCCGAGTCCTCCGCACAGTTCCCGGAAGTGGCGGTATTCCGCGACTCCGTCCAGGCTTCGACCCGCGGCATCACCCGCTGACATGAGCCGCCCCCTTCTCGTTGCGCTGGTGGCCGGAGAGGCCTCCGGCGACATCCTCGGCGCCGGCCTGATGCAGGCGCTCAAGGCCAAGCACCCGGAAGTCCAGTTCATCGGCGTCGGTGGTCCGCGCATGGAGGCCGAGGGGCTGGTTTCCGCCTTCCCCATGGAGCGCCTGGCGGTAATGGGCCTGGTCGAAGTGCTCGGTCGTCTGCGCGAGCTGCTGGGGCGGCGCAAGCGCCTGATCAAGGACCTGATCGCCGCCAAGCCGGACGTGTTCATCGGTATCGATGCCCCGGACTTCAACCTGACCCTCGAGCTCAAGCTGCGCCAGGCCGGAATCAAGACCGTGCACTACGTCAGCCCGTCCGTCTGGGCCTGGCGGCAGAAGCGCGTGCTGAAGATCCGCGAAGCCTGTGACCTGATGCTGACCTTGTTCCCCTTCGAGGCGCGCTTCTACCTGGACCACCAGGTGCCGGTGCGCTTCGTCGGCCATCCTCTGGCCAACACCATTCCATTGCAGGCCGATCGTGCCGGTGCCCGCGAGGCTCTGGGGCTGGCAGAGGACGAAGCCGTGGTTGCGCTGCTGCCAGGTAGTCGTGGTGGTGAGGTGGGGCGCCTTGGCGAGCTGTTCCTCGACGCTGCCGAGCGCTTGCGCGCCCTGCGCCCCGGTGTACGCTTCGTGCTGCCCTGCGCCAATGCCGAGCGCCGTGCTCAGCTGGAAGCCATGCTTGCCGGACGCAACCTGCCGCTGCTGTTGCTCGATGGTCGCTCCCACGAGGCCCTGGCCGCCTGCGATGCGGTGCTGATCGCCTCCGGCACGGCGACCCTCGAGGCCCTGCTGCACAAACGCCCCATGGTCGTGGCCTACAAGGTGGCGCCGCTGACCTATCGTATTCTCAAGCGCTTGGTGAAGAGCCCCTACATCTCGCTGCCCAACCTGCTGGCCGAGCGCATGCTGGTGCCGGAGCTGATCCAGGATGCCGCGACTCCCGACGCTCTGGCGCAGACCCTGGCGCCGCTGCTGGACGATGGCGCGGTGCAGACTCTGGGCTTCGATGTGATCCACCGTGCCCTGCGCCAGGATGCCTCGCAGCAGGCTGCCGACGCCGTGCTCAAGCTGGTGGGGCAGGCCTGATGCAGCTCGGTCTGGATTTCGCCCTGGTCGAGGAGCTCGTGGCTGGTGTCGACGAAGTCGGCCGCGGCCCGCTCTGCGGACCGGTGGTTACCGCCGCGGTGATCCTCGATCCTGCTCGTCCCATCGCCGGCCTCAACGACTCGAAGAAGCTCAGTGAGGCGCGTCGCGAGAAACTCTTCGACGAGATTCGCGAGAAGGCGCTGGCCTGGTGCATCGCCCGTGCCGAGGTCGAGGAGATCGACCAGCTGAACATCCTGCATGCCACCATGCTGGCCATGCAGCGCGCGGTGGAAGGCTTGAGTGTCACCCCGAAGCTGGCGCTGATCGACGGCAACCGTTGCCCGAAGCTGGCGGTGCCCAGCGCCCCGGTGGTCGGTGGCGACGCCCAGGTGCCGGCCATCGCTGCCGCTTCGATCCTGGCCAAGGTCAGCCGCGACCGTGAGATGGCCGAGATGGAGAAACTCTATCCGGGCTACGGCATCGGCGGGCACAAGGGCTATCCGACGCCGGTGCACCTCGAAGCCCTCAAGCGTCTGGGCGCCACGCCCATTCATCGGCGCTCTTTCGCGCCGGTGCGCAAGGTGTTGGAAGGTAGTTAAGTCTCAAGCTGCCCTTTGTAATCAGGCCCGGTACAATCCGGGCCTTATCGTTTTTGCGTCACCTATGGAATTGCCATGACTGCCAGCTTCGTCCATCTGCGCCTGCACACCGAGTTTTCCCTGGTCGATGGCCTGGTGCGGGTCAAACCGCTGGTCAAGGCCGTGGCCGGTGCTGGCATGCCAGCCGTGGCGGTCACCGACATGAGCAACATGTGCTCGCTGGTGAAGTTCTACAAGACCGCCATGGGTGCCGGCATCAAGCCGATCTGCGGCGCTGACATCTGGCTGGCCAGCCCGGACGAAGATGGCCCGCTGTCGCGCCTGACCCTGCTGGCGATGACTGCCCAGGGCTACCGCAACATCACCGAGTTGATTTCCCGTGGCTGGGCAGAGGGCCAGGACAACGGCCTGGTGATCATCCAGCGCGACTGGGTCAAGGAAGCCGCCGAAGGCGTGATCGCCCTGTCTGGCGGGCGCGAGGGCGAGGTGGGCATGGCCCTGCTGGCCGGCGAGCAGGGGCGGGCAGAGGCTTTGCTCGACGAGTGGATGGCGGTGTTCCCCGAGCGCTTCTATCTGGAAGTGCAGCGTACCAATCGAGTCAACGACGAGGAGCACTTGCACGCCGCCGTCGACCTGGCCGCACGCACCGGTGTGCCGCTGGTCGCCACCAACGATGTGCGCTTCCTCAAGCCGGGCGACTTCGAGGCCCACGAGACCCGCGTCTGCATCGGTGAGAGTCGCACCCTCGACGACTCGCGTCGTCCGCGCAACTACTCCGAGGAGCAGTACCTCAAGTCGCCGGAGGAAATGGCCGAGCTGTTCGCCGATCTGCCCGAAGCGCTGGAAAACACGGTGGAGATCGCCAAGCGCTGCAACATCGATGTGCAACTGGGCAAGTACTTCCTCCCGGACTTCCCCACGCCCAACGGCATGGGTATCGACGACTACCTGCGTCACGCCTCCTTCGAGGGCCTGGAGGAGCGCCTGGCCGTGCTCTGGCCGAAGGACACCACGCCCAACTACGAAGAGAAGCGCCAGGTCTACGTCGACCGCCTGAACTTCGAGCTCGACATCATCATCCAGATGGGCTTCCCCGGTTACTTCCTCATCGTGATGGACTTCATCAAGTGGGCGAAGAACAACGATGTGCCGGTCGGCCCGGGCCGGGGTTCAGGCGCCGGCTCGCTGGTGGCTTACGTACTGAAGATCACCGACCTTGACCCGCTGGCCTATGACCTGCTGTTCGAGCGTTTCCTCAACCCCGAACGCGTATCCATGCCCGACTTCGACGTCGACTTCTGCATGGACGGCCGCGACCGGGTGATCGACTACGTGGCCGACAAGTACGGCCGCAACGCGGTGAGCCAGATCATCACCTTCGGCTCCATGGCGGCCAAGGCGGTGGTACGCGACGTGGCACGGGTACAGGGCAAGTCCTACGGCCTGGCCGATCGTCTGTCGAAGATGATTCCCTTCGAGGTCGGCATGACCCTGGAGGCGGCCTACGAGCAGGAAGAAGTGCTGCGCGACTTCCTCAAGGTCGACGAGGAAGCCCAGGAAATCTGGGACATGGCCCTCAAGCTCGAAGGTGTGGTGCGTGGTACCGGCAAGCACGCCGGTGGTGTGGTGATCGCACCGACCAAGCTGACCGACTTCGCGCCAACCTCCTGCGATGAAGAAGGCGGCGGCCTGGTTACCCAGTTCGACAAGGACGACGTGGAGGCGGCCGGCCTGGTGAAGTTCGACTTCCTCGGCCTGCGGACTCTGACCATCATCAAGTGGGCGATGGAGACCATCCACCGCATCCAGAAGCGCGACGGTGCTGCAGATGAAGAGCTGATCAACATCGACTTCATCCCGCTGGATGACAAACCGACCTACGCGATGCTGCAGAAGGCCGAGACCACGGCCGTGTTCCAGCTCGAATCCCGCGGCATGAAGGAGCTGATCAAGAAGCTCAAGCCGGATTGCCTGGAAGACATGATCGCACTGGTGGCGCTGTTCCGCCCCGGCCCGCTGCAGTCGGGCATGGTGGATGACTTCATCAACCGCAAGCACGGTCGCGAGCCGCTGTCCTACCCGCACCAGGACTACCAGTACGCTGGTCTGGAGCCGGTGCTCAAGCCCACCTACGGCATCATCCTGTACCAGGAACAGGTGATGCAGATCGCCCAGGTAATGGCGGGCTACACCCTCGGCGGCGCCGACATGCTGCGCCGAGCCATGGGTAAGAAGAAGCCCGAGGAGATGGCCAAGCAGCGTGGCGGTTTCATCGAAGGCTGCGTGAGCAACAACATCGACGCGAACCTGGCCGGCAACATCTTCGACCTGGTGGAAAAGTTCGCCGGCTACGGCTTCAACAAATCCCACTCCGCCGCCTACGGTCTGGTTTCCTACCAGACCGCCTGGCTCAAGGCGCACTACCCGGCGCCGTTCATGGCAGCGGTACTGTCGGCGGATATGCACAACACCGACAAGGTGGTAATCCTCATCGAGGAATGCCGCAACATGAAGCTGCGCCTCGACGCGCCGGACGTAAACACCTCGGAGTTCAAGTTCACCGTCAATGACGATGGCCGCATCGTCTACGGCCTGGGCGCAGTGAAGGGCGTCGGCGAGGGACCGGTGGAGGCCATCGTCGAGTGCCGTGCCGAGGGCGGTCCGTTCAAGGATCTGTTCGACTTCTGTAACCGCGTCGATCTCAAGCGCATCAACAAGCGCACCCTGGAGGCGCTGGTGCGCTCCGGCGCGCTGGATCGCCTGGGTCCCTACTACCAGGACGAACTCAAGGCCTACCAGGCCAGCGTCGACCTCAACCGTGCCGTGTTGCTGGCTGCGATGGAGGAGGCGGTACAGGCCGCCGAGCAGACCGCGCGCAGCCACGACAGCGGCCATATGGACCTGTTCGGCGGCGTGTTCGCCGAGCCGGAGGCGGATCTCTACATCAACCACCGCAATGCCCGCGAGCTGTCGATCAAGGAACGCCTCAAGGGCGAGAAGGACACCCTTGGCCTGTACCTCACCGGCCACCCGATCGACGAGTACGAGGGCGAAGTGCGTCGTTTCGCCCGCCAGCGCATCGTCGAGTTGCGTGCGGCCCGCGACACCCAGACCATCGCCGGCCTGATCGTGGCCCTGCGAGTGATGAAGAACAAGAAAGGCGACAAGATGGGCTTCATCACCCTCGATGACCGCTCCGGCCGCATCGAAGCCTCGTTGTTCGCTGATGCCTTCGCCAGCGCCCAGGCGCTACTGCAGACCGACGCCCTGGTGGTGGTCGAGGGCGAGGTGAGCAACGACGAGTTCTCCGGTGGCCTGCGCCTGCGCGCCAAGCGGGTGATGAGCCTGGAGGAGGCGCGTACCGGCCTGGCCGAGAGTCTGCGCATTCGTGTTGGCCATGAGGCGCTGGGCGGTGATCGCCTGCGCTGGCTGGGTGAGCTGTTCGGCAAGCACAAGGGCGCCTGCCCGCTGACCCTCGACTACAGCGGCAGCGATGCCAAGGCGGTGCTGCAATTCGGCGAGCGCTGGTGTATCGACCCGGCGGACAACCTGATCCAGGCCCTGCGTGACCAGTTCGGCAAAGACAACGTCTTCCTCCAATACCGCTGAGGGGCAGGCCGCAGGTCTACCTCCTCGGCCTCGACCCTGGGCGTCTTATCCCTTAAGGTAGGACGCCAGATGGAACCAGCCGCCCGGCCTTTCGGCCGCCGACGCAAGACGGACGCCTATGAACCCGAATTTCCTCGACTTCGAACAGCCGATCGCCGACCTGCAAGCCAAGATCGAAGAGCTGCGCCTGGTCGGTAACGACAATGCGCTGAACATCAGCGACGAGATCGCCCGCCTGCAAGACAAGAGCAGCGACCTGACCAAGAGCATCTTCGGCAACCTCAGCAGCTGGCAGATCTCGCAGCTGTCGCGTCACCCGCGCCGCCCCTACACCCTGGACTACATCGAACACATCTTCACCGAGTTCGACGAACTGCACGGCGACCGTCACTTTTCCGATGACGCTGCCATCGTCGGCGGTACTGCCCGTCTGGACGATCAGCCGGTGATGATCATCGGCCACCAGAAGGGCCGCGAAGTACGCGAGAAGGTGCGCCGCAACTTCGGCATGCCGCGCCCCGAGGGCTACCGCAAGGCCTGCCGCCTGATGGAGATGGCCGAGCGCTTCAAGCTGCCGATCCTGACCTTCATCGATACCCCGGGCGCCTATCCGGGCATCGACGCCGAAGAGCGTAACCAGAGCGAGGCCATCGCCTGGAACCTGCGCGTGATGTCGCGCCTGAAGACCCCGATCATCGCCACCGTGATCGGTGAGGGTGGTTCCGGCGGTGCGCTGGCCATCGGTGTGTGCGACCAGCTGAACATGCTGCAGTACTCGACCTACTCGGTGATCTCGCCGGAAGGCTGCGCCTCGATCCTGTGGAAAACTGCCGAGAAGGCGCCGGATGCGGCCGAGGCCATGGGCATCACCGCCGAGCGTCTGAAGGGTCTGGGTATCGTCGACAAGGTGATCGCTGAGCCGCTGGGCGGTGCGCATCGCGAGCCGGCGACTGCCGCCCAGTCGATTCGTGCTGAGCTGCTCGAGCAACTCGACATGCTGCGCAAGCTTGACGACGCCAAGCTGCTGGAGCGCCGTTACGAGCGCCTGATGAGCTACGGCATCGCCTGATTGGTGTCATGCATCCACAACGGGCCTTCGGGCCCGTTGTTGTTTAAGCTGGCGGCATGACTGCGCTCGAAACCTCTCTGCTCGATTCCTTGTCGCCCTGGCGTGACGCTCCTGCCTGGTATGTCGCCCTGTCCGGCGGATTGGATTCGACCGTTCTGCTGCACCTGCTGGCGCGCCTGCGCGAGCGGCAGGCGCTGCCGCCGCTGTTCGCTATTCATGTCCATCATGGCCTGCAGGCCGCCGCCGATGCCTGGCCGGCGCACTGCCAATCCTTCTGCGACCAGTTGGGTGTGCCGCTGCATATCGAGCGGGTGCAGGTGGACAGTGGTGCCAGTCTCGAGCGCGCCGCACGGGAGGCGCGCTATCGAGCGTTCGAGCGCAGGTTGGAGGCGGGCGCGCTGCTGCTGACCGCCCAGCATCGTGACGATCAGGCTGAAACCTTGTTGTTCCGTCTACTGCGCGGCGCTGGCGTGCGTGGCCTGGCGGGTATGTCTCTGAGTCGGTCGTTCGGCTCCGGCTGGCTGGTGCGTCCATTGCTGCAGGCTTCGCGCGGCGAGTTGGAGGCCTACGCCAGGCAGCACGATCTGAATTGGGTGGAGGATCCCTCCAACGCCGACACCGGACTGGCGCGCAACTTCCTGCGTCGTGATGTGCTGCCGCTTCTGACTCGGCATTGGCCCCAGGTAGGCGCGAGCCTGGCGCGTACCGCTGGGCACATGCGCGAGGCTGAACAACTGCTCGGCGAGTTGGCCGAGGTGGATCTTGCTGCTGCACGAGCCGAGCATGCCCATGCCTGGCTGGGGCTGCCTTCCTTGGCGCTGGCTCCGCTACGAGGCCTCTCGGCCGCGCGCCAGCGCAACTTGTTGCGTCACTGGCTGGCGCCGCTGACGCGGATGCCGGACAGCGAGCATTGGGCCGGCTGGGGAAGCCTGCGCGATGCGGCGGTCGATGCCGCTCCGCTCTGGAGTCTCGAGGGTGGAGAGCTGCGGCGCGCCGACGAGCGGTTGTGGTGGTTGTCCGGCGATTGGTTGCAGGCGCTGCCAGAGCCCGCTGACTGGGGCGATCCGCAGCAGCCATGCGATTTGGCCGGCAATGGTCGGGTGTTCATGCGGGGAGTCGCTCCGGATGGCCCTCTGCAGCTGCGTTATCGCCACGGTGGCGAGGTCATGGCGCTGGCCGGGCGCGGGCATCGCGATCTCAAGCGTCTGCTCAACGAGCGTGCGCTGCCGGCCTTCGTGCGTGGTCGCCTGCCATTGCTCTACCGGGGCGATGAGCTGATCGCGGTGGCCAACCTGGCAGGTCTTGATGGCCCTCCGTCGGCAGAGTGGCGTTTCTGCTGGCAGCCTCCGACCAACGCACAAGGTTTGAGCTGAAAGGGCCTTTCCGGTAGACTACGCTCCCGTCTTATTACTGCTTCTGTGGGCTCCCTTGGAACCCGCAGGGCGTTGCTTATTTCAGGTCGGCATTGGCCGTCCTGCGCTTTCTTCCCGGCGGCGCTGACCGCTTGAACACAGACTTCTAGGATTTTTCATGACGCGCTACATCTTCGTCACGGGTGGTGTTGTTTCTTCATTGGGGAAAGGCATCGCCTCGGCTTCCTTGGCAGCCATCCTGGAGGCGCGGGGCCTGAAGGTCACCATGCTCAAGCTGGATCCCTACATCAACGTCGATCCGGGCACCATGAGCCCGTTCCAGCACGGTGAGGTATTCGTCACCAAGGACGGCGCCGAGACCGACCTCGACCTGGGCCACTACGAGCGGTTCATCCGCACTACCATGACCCAGGACAACAACTTCACCACCGGCCGTGTCTACGAGCACGTGCTGCGCAAGGAGCGCCGTGGTGACTACCTGGGCGCCACCATCCAGGTGATCCCGCACATTACCGACGAGATCAAGCGCCGCATCATCAAGGGCGCCGGCGATGCCGACGTGGCCATGGTCGAGATCGGCGGCACCGTGGGTGACATCGAGTCGCAGCCGTTCCTCGAGGCCGCTCGTCAGCTGCGCGTGGAGGTGGGCGCCAAGCGCGCCATGTTCATGCACCTGACCCTGGTGCCGTACATCGCCACCGCCGGTGAGACCAAGACCAAGCCGACCCAGCACTCGGTCAAGGAACTGCGCTCCATCGGCGTGCAGCCGGACGTGCTGGTGTGCCGCTCCGATCACGAGATCGACCTGTCCTCGCGTCGCAAGATCGCCCTGTTCACCAACGTGGAAGAGCGCGCGGTCATCGCCCTGGAAGACGTCGACACCATCTACAAGATTCCGTCGGTACTGCATGCCCAGGGCCTGGACGACATCGTCGTCGAGCGCTTCGGCCTGCAATGTGGCCCGGCCGACCTCTCCGAATGGGACCGCGTGGTAGATGCCAAGCTGAACCCGGAGAAGGAAGTCACCATCGCCATGGTCGGCAAGTACATGGAGCTGCTGGATGCGTACAAGTCGCTGATCGAGGCGATGAACCACGCCGGCATCGAGAACCGTACCAAGGTCAAGCTGCGCTATATCGACTCCGAGGAGATCGAGAACGAAGGCACTGCCAAGCTGGAGGGCGTCGACGCCATCCTGGTTCCTGGCGGCTTCGGTCTGCGTGGCGTGGAAGGCAAGATCAAGACCGTGCAATACGCCCGTGAGAACAAGATCCCCTACCTGGGCATCTGCCTCGGCATGCAGGTCGCGGTGATCGAGTACGCCCGTAACGTGCTGGGCTGGGCCGACGCCAACTCCACCGAATTCGACCAGAACAGCGGCCACCCGGTCGTCGGTCTGATCACCGAATGGCAAGACGCCACTGGCGCCACCGAGATCCGTACCGATGCCTCCGACCTCGGCGGTACCATGCGCCTGGGCGCCCAGGACTGCCAGCTGATCGCCGGTTCCAACGTACGCGAGTGCTACGGCAAGGACGTGATCGTCGAGCGCCACCGCCACCGTTACGAGGTCAACAACAACCTGCTGCCGCAGCTGGAACAGGCGGGCCTGAAGGTCAGCGGTCGTTCCGCCGACGGTGCGCTGGTCGAAGTGGTCGAGGCGCCGGATCATCCGTGGTTCGTCGCTTGCCAGTTCCACCCGGAATTCACCTCTACTCCGCGCGACGGACACCCGCTGTTCAGCGGCTTCGTCAAGGCCGCGTTGAAACAGGCCGGCAAGGCGTAAGGAACGAGCATGGCGCAGAAGATCATCAAGGTCGGTGGCATCGAGATCGCCAACGACAAGCCGTTCGTCCTGTTCGGCGGCATCAACGTGCTGGAATCGCGCGATCTGGCCATGCAGGCCTGCGAAGAGTACGTGCGGGTCACCGAGAAGCTCGGCATTCCCTACGTGTTCAAGGCCAGCTTCGACAAGGCCAACCGCTCGTCCATCACCTCCTTCCGCGGCCCGGGCCTGGAAGAGGGCATGAAGATCTTCGAGGAAGTGAAGAAGACCTTCGGCGTGCCGGTGATCACCGACGTGCATGAGCCGCACCAGGCCGCTCCGGTGGCCGAGGTGTGCGACATCATCCAGCTGCCGGCCTTCCTTTCGCGGCAGACCGACCTGGTAGTGGCCATGGCCAAGACCGGCGCGGTGATCAACATCAAGAAGGCCCAGTTCCTCGCCCCGCAGGAGATGAAACACATCCTGCGCAAGTGCGAGGAGGCCGGTAACGACCAGTTGATCCTCTGCGAGCGTGGCTCCTCCTTCGGTTACAACAACCTGGTGGTGGACATGCTCGGCTTCGGCATCATGAAGTCGTTCGAATACCCGGTGTTCTTCGACGTGACCCATGCCCTGCAGATGCCGGGTGGTCGTGCCGATTCCGCAGGTGGCCGTCGTGCCCAGGTCACCGACCTGGCCAAGGCCGGCATGAGCCAAGGCCTGGCTGGTCTGTTCCTCGAGGCCCATCCGGAGCCGGAGCAGGCCAAGTGCGATGGTCCGTGCGCCCTGCGTCTGAACAAGCTGGAGCCCTTCCTCACCCAGCTCAAGCAGATGGATGATCTGGTGAAGAGTTTCCCGCCGATTGAGACTGCCTGATCAGGCAATTCTCCGGTAAAGTGCGCGCCCGTTGGCCGTGACCGGCAGGCATTCTCTCTCGTAAACATTTGGAGTGTTATACGCGATGGCTAAAATCGTCGATATCAAGGGTCGCGAGGTTCTCGACTCCCGTGGCAACCCCACTGTTGAAGCCGATGTGATCCTCGAAGGCGGCATTGTCGGTAGCGCCTGTGCACCGTCCGGTGCGTCCACTGGCTCGCGCGAAGCGCTGGAGCTGCGTGATGGCGACAAGAGCCGTTACCTCGGCAAGGGCGTGCTCAAGGCCGTGGCCAACATCAACGGTCCGATTCGTGACCTGCTGCTGGGCAAAGACGCCATCGATCAGAAGGCCCTCGACCTGGCCATGATCGACCTCGATGGCACCGAGAACAAAGGCAAGCTGGGCGCCAACGCCATCCTCGCCGTGTCCCTGGCTGCCGCCAAGGCCGCTGCCCAGGCCAAGGGCGTGCCGCTGTACGCGCACATCGCCGACCTGAACGGCACCCCGGGCGTCTACTCCATGCCGGTACCGATGATGAACATCATCAACGGCGGCGAGCATGCCGATAACAACGTCGATATCCAGGAGTTCATGGTTCAGCCGGTTGGCGCCAAGACCTTCTCCGACGCACTGCGCATGGGCACCGAGATCTTCCATCACCTGAAAGCCGTGCTGAAGGCCCGTGGCCTGAGCACCTCCGTCGGTGACGAAGGCGGTTTCGCGCCGAACCTGGCCTCCAACGAAGACGCCCTGGCTGCCATCGCCGAGGCCGTGGCCAACGCCGGCTACAAGCTGGGCACCGACGTGACCCTGGCCCTGGACTGCGCTTCCTCCGAGTTCTTCGAAGATGGCAAGTACGACCTGGCCGGCGAAGGCCAAGTGTTCAGCGCCGAAGGCTTCGCCGACTACCTGGCCGGCCTGACCCAGCGCTACCCGATCATCTCCATCGAAGACGGCATGGACGAGTCCGACTGGGCTGGCTGGAAAGTCCTGACCGACAAGATCGGCGAGAAGGTACAGCTGGTTGGCGACGACCTGTTCGTGACCAATACCAAGATTCTCAAGCGCGGTATCGAAGAGAAGATCGGCAACTCGATCCTGATCAAGTTCAACCAGATTGGCTCGCTGACCGAGACCCTGGAAGCCATCCAGATGGCCAAGGCTGCCGGCTTCACCGCCGTCATCTCGCACCGCTCCGGTGAGACCGAGGACAGCACCATCGCCGACCTGGCCGTAGGCACCGCCGCTGGCCAGATCAAGACCGGTTCCCTGTGCCGTTCCGACCGCGTCTCCAAGTACAACCAGCTGCTGCGCATCGAAGAGCAGCTCGGCGGAAAGGCTCCCTACAAGGGCCGCGCCGAGTTCCGCGGCTAAGCCGGGAATGGTAAAAGGGCAGCGCAAGCTGCCCTTTTCGTATGGATACTCGCGTTCCCATGTCTAACAAAGCGCCCTACTGGCTGTTCGTCGCGCTCGTGCTGGTTCTGGCCGGCCTGCAGTACCGCCTGTGGGTGGGTGACGGAAGCCTGGCCCAGGTCACCGAGCTGAAGCGGCAGATTGCCGATCAGCAGGGCGAGAACGAGCGCCTGCTCGAGCGCAACCGTATCCTCGAGGCCGAGGTGCTGGAGTTGAAGAAGGGCATGGAGACCGTCGAGGAGCGTGCACGTCACGAGCTCGGCATGGTCAAGGAAGGCGAAACCCTCTACCAGCTGGCCGAATGAATACTCCCGCGACACCTTCCTTCTGGGTGGTGATTCCCGCCGCCGGTATCGGCTCGCGCATGCGTGCCGACCGCCCCAAACAGTATCTGCAACTGGCCGGGCGAACCATTCTCGAACATACCCTCCACTGTTTCCTCGATCATCCGCAGCTCAGGGGCCTGGTGCTCAGCCTGGCGGCGGACGATCCCTGGTGGCCGACGCTGCCCTGCGCCGGTGATGCCCGCATCCAGCGCACCGAGGGCGGTGCCGAGCGCGCCGACTCGGTGCTGGCCGGCCTGCTGCGTCTGCTCGATCTGGGCGCGCAGCCGGACGACTGGGTGCTGGTGCACGATGCCGCGCGGCCCAATCTGGCGCGCAGTGATCTCGACCTGCTGCTGCAGGAGCTGGCCGACGATCCGGTTGGTGGCCTGCTGGCCGTCCCCGCGCGCGATACGCTCAAGCGAGTCGGCGCTGATGGTCGGGTCGCGGAGACCGTGGATCGCAGCCTGATCTGGCAGGCGTACACGCCGCAAATGTTCCGTCTCGCCGCCCTGCATCGGGCATTGGCCGATGCGTTGGTGGCCGATGTGGCGGTGACCGACGAGGCCTCGGCCCTGGAGTGGGTCGGGCAGTCGCCGAGGCTGGTGGAGGGTAGGGCGGACAACCTGAAGATTACCCGCCCCGAAGACCTGGAATGGCTGCGCCAGCGCTGGGCGCACAAGGTCTGATCACGCCCTGGCGATGAGAGTAGCTGCGGGTGATTCACTTGCAGCTACTGCCGGCTCCGTTGGGGTCTACACCCTGAACTGATTGATCAACCGTCGCTGCTGCTCGGCCAGCTTGGTCAGCTCGGCGCTCGCCTGGCTGGCCTCGTCGGCGCCACCGGCCACCTCGCCGGCCACCTGGCCGATATTGGTGACGTTGCGGTTGATGTCCTCGGCCACCGCGCTCTGTTCCTCGGCGGCACTGGCGATCTGGGTGTTCATGTCGTTGATCACCGATACCGCCTGGGTGATCGATTCCAGCGCCTCGGCAGCGATCTGCGCCTGCTGCACGCTGTCGTCGGTACGCGCCTGGCTCTGCTCCATCACGTTAACCACCTCGCGGGTGCCGTTCTGCAGCTGCTGGATCATGCTCTGGATCTCTTCGGTGGCCTGTTGGGTCTTCTGCGCGAGATTGCGCACCTCGTCGGCTACCACGGCGAAGCCGCGGCCCTGCTCGCCGGCGCGCGCTGCCTCGATGGCGGCGTTGAGGGCCAGCAGGTTGGTCTGCTCGGCGATGCCGCGGATCGCCACCAGAATGGCGTTGATGTTCTCGCTGTCCCGCGCCAGGGTCTGCACCACGCCCACGGCGCGGCCGATTTCGCTGGCCAGCCCGGAAATTGCCTTGGCGGTACCCTCGACGATGCGCTTGCCGTCATTGGCTGAGCGGTCGGCGTGGTTGGCGGCTTCGGCCGCCTGGGTGGCGTTGCGTGCCACGTCCTGGGCGGTAGCGCTCATTTCCTGCACGGCGGTAGCGACCTGGTCGATCTCCGCCATCTGTTTCTGCACGCCCTGGTTGGTGCGGATGGCGATGTCGGCGGTGTACTCCGAGGAGTCGCTGACCTTCTGCACCGAGGTCACCACGTCGCGGATCATGCCCTGCAGCTTGCCGAGGAAGGCGTTGAAGCCGCCGGCGATCTGCCCGAGTTCGTCGCTACGGTCGACCTGCAGGCGCACGGTGAGGTCGCCGTCGCCCTTGGCGATATCGTTGAGCATGCCGACCATCTGCCGCAGCGGCCGGGCGATGCCATAGCCGACGAACCAGATCACGACCAGGCCGAGGGCCGCGATCAGAAGCCCCACTACGCTCATGCCGAAGATGTCCTGGTTGCGCTGTTCTGCCAGCTCCTCCTGCAGCTTGATCAGGTCGGCATAAACGGCGCTCTGCGGAAGTTGCAGGAGCAGGGTCCAGCGAGTCTGGGTATCGCCGATGGTGAAGGGCATCAGCAGCTGGATCAGGTCCTTTGCATCGTCTTCGCTGAAGTGGGCCTGGCCTGCCTGCAGGCCCTTCAGATCGCCGAGGTTGCCGATCACCTGTTCGCTGGGCTCGCCGAGCTTTCCAGCGTCCTGAGTGAAGGCCACCAGGCGGCCATTGCTGGAGATCAGCGCCATCTCTCCTGCGCCGTCATAAAGCTGGGCATCGGCGGCTTTCAGCAGCTCCTGGATGAAGTCCAGAGCCAGGTCGGCACCGACTACACCGCGAAATTGTCCGTTGACTAGAATTGGTACGTTGAACGACGCCATCATCACCATCTTGCCATCCATCTCATACGGGGCCGGGTCGATGATGCAGGTGCCCTTGGTCTCCCTCGGGCACAGGTAGTACTCCCCGGCGCGCACGCCAGTAGGTAGCAGCTTGGGATTCTCCATGTCGGAGCCCAGGGGCTCCACGGAAGGTTGGCCATTCTTGCGGTACCACCAGGGCATGAATCGGCCGCTGTCGTCATAGCCGGGCTGATTGGCGTACAGGTTGTCGTCCTGGTCGAAGGCGTTGGGCTCCCAGCCAACATAGACGTCGAGCAGCTTGGGATTCTTAACCACGGCGTTGCGCAGCAGGTTGTTCAGCTCCTCGCGGCTTATGCCAAACAGGGCGGAGCCGCTTGCATCGGTCTCGCCCATCAGAGCGTTTGTCTGGGCGATGTTCCCGGCCACCGCCAGTGGGTATTCCAGTTCGCGCTGGATCTGACTGACCTGTGCCTGTGCCAGGGTCTTCAGGCGATCTTCGATGATGTGCGTGAGCAGGCCTTCGGTCTGCTCACGCACGGTTTGCTGGGTCCGGGCTCCCGAGAACAGCGAGTACAGCACCAACGCCACGACGACTGCCAGCACGCTGGCACCTGCGAGGAACGCGACGGAAAGCTGGATGGACTTGAATCGCATAGGGACTCCACTCGGTCGGGTTGTACCTGTCCCTGGCTTATCGGCTCTGCTGTGCAAAAGCATTAGCGCCTCTGCAACTAGCAAAGATGGCCGACGGTCAGAGTGCAAGCGGGAGCATTGTCCCGCGACGCCGGGCGCCATAGCATACGTCGCCTGCATTTCCCGGAGATCTGATATGCACCCCCTGTTTCGTCTGACCGCCCTGGCCGGTCTCTCCCTGCTGACCGCCTGCCAGTCGGTGAACACCACCAGCGGTGGCGCCGTGGGTGTGGAGCGCAAGCAGTACATGTTCAGCATGCTGTCGGCCCAGGAGGTGGACAGCATGTATTCGCAGGCCTATCAGCAGACGCTCAGCGAGGCGTCGAGCAAGGGCGTGCTGGACAAGAACAGCAAGAACGCCAAGCGCGTCCAGGCTATCGCCAAGCGCTTGATCGCCCAGGCCCCGGTGTTCCGCGCCGATGCTGCGCAGTGGGACTGGCAGGTCAACCTGATCGACAGCGAAGAGCTCAATGCCAACTGCGGCCCCGGCGGCAAGATCATCGTCTATAGCGGGCTGATCGAGCAGCTGCAGCTGAGCGACGCCGAGCTGGCCGCGGTGATGGGCCACGAGATCGCCCACGCCCTGCGCGAACACAGCCGCGAGGCCATGTCCAAGGCCTACGGCACGCAGATGGCGACCCAGGTGGGGGCGGCGCTGCTGGGGCTGGGAGAGGCTGGCAAGCAGATGGCCGATACCGGCGTGGAATACCTGATGACCCTGCCCAACAGCCGCTCCAACGAGAACGAGGCCGACATCATCGGCCTGGAGCTATCGGCGCGCGCGGGCTACGACCCGAACGCGGCGATCAGCCTGTGGCAGAAGATGAGCAAGGCCGGTGGCGGCGCACCGCCGGAGTTCATGAGCACTCACCCGTCGTCGAACAGCCGCATTGCCGCGCTGCAGGCGGCTATCCCGAAGGTGATGCCGCTCTACGAGCAGGCCAGGAAGTAACGAAAGAAAACGGCGCCTGAGGGCGCCGTTGTCATTTCAGGGCAGGGCCTTCTCGGCGAAGGGACGGGTCTCCAGGCCCAGTTGGGCGCGGAAGCTCTCCATGTCGAACATGGTGCAGATCTCGCGGATATCGCCATTCGGCGCCAGGGTCCAGAAGGCCATGGCCGAGATGCTCAGCACCTTGTCGCTGGGCGGGTAGCCCAGGGCTGGTTTCTCGATGGTGCCGATCAGGGTGCTCCAGGTGACGACCTTGTTGCCCTCGGCCAGGCACTCTTCGACCACCACCTCGAGCTCGGGCATGGCCAGGCGTATCTCCTGGACCATCTGGGCGAAGGCGGTGCTGTTCAGCGGGCGGCCGAGGAACGAACTCTTGTAGAGGAAGTCAGGGCTGTGCATCTGCTCGGCGAGCGCCAGGCGACCCTTGTTCCAGGTCAGGTCGATGTGCTGGCGCACACGCTTCTTGAGGTCTTCCAGTGACATCTTGTGCTCCTTGCATGCTGGTACTGCGCAATCCGTTGCACAGATTACCAGCCGCCTGCCGGTTGGCAGAGCCCCCGGGCGAAGCCGGCTCCTGCGTCGAGCGTTATAGCCCGACGCCGAAACCCAGTGCCTGACAGGTTGCGTACACGGCCAGGGCGGCGAAGGCGAGGGCGGCCAGGCGACGAATGAGCGTCAGCGGCAGACGGTCGGCAGCGAAGTTGCCGGCCAGCACCACCGGCACGTTGGCGACCAGCATGCCCAGGGTGGTGCCGATCACCACCATGACGAAGTCCGGGTACTGCGCTGCCAGCATCACGGTGGCGATCTGGGTCTTGTCGCCCATTTCGGCGAGGAAGAAGGCGATCAGCGTGGTGAGGAAGGGGCCGAAGCGCTTGAGGTGCGATTCTTCGTCATCGTCCAGCTTGTCCGGCACCAGGGTCCACAGAGCCACGGCGGCGAAGCAGGCGGCGAGGATCCAGCTCAGGGTGGTCGGGGAGAAGAAGCCGGCGACCCAGTTGCCCACGGCGCCTGCGGCGAAATGATTGGCCAGGGTGGCGACGACGATGCCCCAGATGATTGGCCAGGGCTTGCGGAAGCGTGCGGCGAGGAGCAGGGCGAGCAGCTGCGTCTTGTCACCGATTTCGGCGAGAGCAACGATTCCGGTGGGGACGAACAGGGATTCCAACATCAGGCGTTCCTACAGGGGCGGGTTTGACTGTTCTATGACACGTACTACCTCCCCGCCCCGGGTTGAGGTGTGCGTGTCATAGGTCTTGTCAAACCCCAGGCCGCGCGGGCCTTGGGTCGCATGCGCCATGCTCTGCTGAGCAAGTGTGTTGACGCACGCCGGGTGAGCTGGCGCTCACGGGAGACTACTCCCCTAGGACGGCGCGCATTGTGCCCAAAGCGCGCCGGGGAGGCAACCTCACTCGTCGGTCGGGCGCACATCCATCTCGCGGTAGGCGACCAGGCGGCTGCCGTTCTTCAGGCGGTAGCCGAACCAGATGGCGAGGAACAGCGGCAGGCTGATGTAGGTGGCGATCAGGCCGGCCCAGTCGATCTCATGGGCGATGAACGCCTGGTAGTTCTGCCCCAGGGTGATGACCAGGCACAGGCTGAAGGCGAACAGCGGGCCGAAGGGGAACAGCTTGGCCCGGTAGGGCAAGTCTTCCAGGCGCCCGCCCTGGGCCAGGTAGCCTTTGCGGAAGCGGTAGTGGGACACGGCGATGCCCAGCCAGGCGATGAAACCGCACATGCCCGAGGTGTTGAGCAGCCAGGTGTACAGGGTGCTGTCGCCGACGATGGAGGTGAAGAAGCACAGCGCGCCGACCAGGGTGGTGGCGTACAGCGCATTGCGCGGCACACCGCTGGCGGACAGGCTGGCGAACAGGCGCGGCGCCTTGCCCTGCTTGGCCAGGTTGTAGAGCATGCGGGTCGAGGCGTACATGCCCGAGTTGCCGGCCGAGAGGATGGCGGTGAGGATCACCGCGTTCATCACGCTGGCCGCGGCGGCGAAGCCGGCACGTTCGAACAGCAGGGTGAAGGGCGACACGCTGATGTCGCTGGCATCGTTCTGCAGCAGGCTGGGGTCGGTGTAGGGGATCAGCATGCCGATCACGAAGATCGCCAGGATGTAGAACATCAGGATGCGCCAGAACACCTGGCGGATGGCGATGGGGATGTTCTTGCGCGGGTTCTCCGACTCGCCGGCGGCGATGCCGATCAGCTCGGTACCCTGGAACGAGAAGCCGGCGATCATCGCTACCCCGACCATGGCCTGCAGGCCGCCGACGAAGGGTGCGTCACCCGTGGTGAAGTTGCTGAAGCCGGGGGATTCGATACCGCCCATGATGCCGAGGATGGTGGCCAGGCCGATGCCGATGAACACCACGACGGCCACCACCTTGATCAGGGCGAACCAGAACTCGCTCTCGCCGAAGCCCTTCACCGAGACGAAGTTGAGCAGGAACATCAGGCCGAGGAACAGTGCGCTCCAGTAGATGCCCGGCACTTCCGGCAGCCAGAAGCTCATGATCAGCTGCGCCGCGACCAGCTCGGCGGCGATGGTCACCGCCCAGTTGTACCAGTAGTTCCAGCCCTGGGCGAAGCCGAAGCCTTCGTCGACGAAGCGGCTGCCGTAGGTGCTGAACGAGCCCGATACCGGCATGTGTGCGGCCATCTCACCGAGGCTGGTCATCAGGAAGTACACCATCACCCCGATCAGTGCGTAGGCCAGCAGCGCTCCGCCCGGCCCGGCCGTGGCCACCGTGGCGCCGGAGGCGACGAACAGGCCGGTGCCGATCGAGCCGCCGATGGCGATCATGTTCAGGTGCCGCGGCTTCAGCGAGCGCTGCAGATGAGGCTGGTTGGTGCTGGGTGTATCGGTCACAAAAGGGCTCCGGGGCGGTCCACGAAGGTGGCCGCCTGAGTATGGTCGAGGATGGGGGATCAGCCGCGGCGGGCGCTGTAGATGCGGAAACCGTCGCCTTCGCTAAGGGTCTTGCAGGGCCCCAGGTGCTGTTCGATCAGCGGCGGGTACTTGAGGAAGCTGTTGGCCACCAGGCGCAGCTCGCCGCCTTTGTTCAGGTGGCGAGCGGCCTCGCGCAGCAGGTGCTCGCTGGCCTGGTAGTCGGTATGCACGCCGGTGTGGAACGGCGGGTTGCTGACGATGGCGGCGAGGCCTGCGGGGGCTGCATCGATACCGTCACCGGCGATCACCTCGGCTTCCAGTCCGTTGGCGGCGAGGGTCAGGCGGCTGCTCTCGACGGCGAAGGCATCGACGTCGAGCAGGGTCAGCTGGCTCTGCGGATAACGGCGCTTGAGCGTGGCACCGAGGATGCCGGCGCCGCAGCCGAAGTCGAGCAGATGGCCCTGTGGCAGGCCGTCCAGCTGTTCCAGCAGCAGGGCACTGCCGCGGTCCAGGCGGCCGTGGCTGAACACGCCGGGTAGGCTCAGGACCTGCAGCGGACCGTCGGCCAGCGGCAGCTCGAAGCGCTGGGCGAGGGCATGTAGGTCGGGCGCTTCCGGTGCGTTGTCCACCGTGACCTGCCACAGCTGGCAGTGGCGCGCGCTGTCCAGCTTGCGCGGCTTGCCATAGGTGCTCAGCTGCTTGGCGGCGCGCTCGATGCCGCCGCGTTTCTCGCCGACCAGGTACAGCTCGCGGCCGGCCAGGCGCGCAGCCAGGGCCTGCAGCAGGTAGTCGGCAAGCTCGCGGGACTTGGGCAGGAACAGCACGGCGCTGTCGAAGGCTGCGTCGGGAGCCCGAGTGCCGAAGCGGCTGCGGCCGGCGAAGCGTGCTTCCAGGGTGTTCTGCTCGCCGGCGTGCCAGCTCCAGCCATGGGCGCGCGGCAGCTGGCCGAGCAGGTCGTCGGCCGGCAGGCCGGCCAGCAGCAGGTCGCCCTGGAACAGCTCGGCCTGGCGCAACAGCACCTCGCTTCGTGGGTCCATGGCGATCTCCGGGTCAAAAAAGCTGCGTAGTTTACCCGCTGACCACGCGGATGGGGGCGCCGGAGAAGAACGCGTGAGCATTCTCCGACAGTTGGCCGACAATGCGCTGGCGGGCTTCGCGGCTGCCCCAGGCGTTGTGCGGGGTGATGATCAGGCGCGGGATGTCCGGCGCCAGCAGCGGGTTGCCGTTACGCGGCGGCTCCTCGCTGAGCACGTCGAACGCCGCGCCGCCCAGGTGGCCGGCGCGCA
The DNA here is from genome assembly GCF_028649395.1 of Pseudomonas sp. Gutcm_11s. GTDB lineage: Bacteria > Pseudomonadota > Gammaproteobacteria > Pseudomonadales > Pseudomonadaceae > Aquipseudomonas. The sequence goes on from NZ_JAQSUW010000009.1 coordinate 317,566, forward strand.
GTGCGTCGGCCAGGGCCTGCTCGTCGACCAGGCCGCCACGGGCGGTGTTGAGCAGCAGGGCATGGGGCTGCAGCAGGGCCAGCTCGGCGGCGCCGATCAGGTTGCGGGTCTGCTCGTTGAGCGGGCAGTGCAGGCTGAGGGCGTCGACCTGCGGCAGCAGCTCGCTCAGCGCCAGGCGGTCGGCGCGGGCGGGGCGGCCGGGCAGGGCGCCATACAGCACGCGCATGCCGAGGGCTTCGGCCAGGCGGGCGAAGGCGCCGCCCAGCTCTCCGTGACCGAGGATGCCGAGGGTCTTGCCCTGCAGCTCGATGATCGGGAAGTCCAGCAGGCAGAACTGGCTGGAGCGTTGCCAGGCGCCGTCGCGGACCGCCGCCTGGTAATCGGGCAGGCGAGTGGCCAGGGCGAGCAGCAACAGCAGCGCGTGCTGGGCGACCGAGGCGGTGCCGTAGCCCTGGCAGTTGGCCACGGTGATGCTGTGTTCGCGGGCGGCGGCCAGGTCAACGTTGTTGGTGCCGGTGGCGGAAACCAGGATCAGTTTCAGCTCGGGGCAGGCGGCCAGAGTGGCGGCGCTCAGGTGCACCTTGTTGCTGATCGCCACCTGGGCGCCTTGTAGGCGTTCGGCGACCTGCTCGGCCGTGCAGGTGTCGTGCAGGACCAGCTCGCCGAACATCTGGCGCAGCGGAGCCATGTCGAGATCACCGAGGTCGAGGGAGCTGTGGTCGAGGAAGACCGCGCGGGGGCTATTGCTCATCAGCTGTACCTGTCTGGATGCGTTGCAGTGGCGTAAGGTTGCCAGCCTGTTGTCCTGATTCCCACTATTCGGAGGTCGCATGTACTGGGCGGAGTTTTTGACCGTGGCGCTGATCCACCTGCTGGCCGTGGCCAGTCCGGGGCCGGATTTCGCCATCGTCGTGCGCGAGAGCGTGGCCCATGGCCGCCGCGCGGGCACCTGGACGGCACTGGGCGTGGGTACCGGGATCTTCGTGCATGTGGCCTATTCGCTGCTGGGCATCGGCCTGATCGTGTCGCAGTCGATCGTGCTGTTCAATGCGCTGAAGTGGCTGGCGGCGGCCTACCTGTTCTACATCGGCATCAAGGCCCTGCGTGCCAAGCCGGCGGCGCCGGGCAGCCTGGACGTAGTTGGCGATGGCATCGAGCGCTCGCCGCGTGGCGCCTTCATGACCGGCTTCGTCACCAACGGCCTGAATCCCAAGGCCACGTTGTTCTTCCTCTCGCTGTTTACTGTGGTGATCAACCCGCACACGCCGCTGGCGGTGCAGGCCGGCTACGGCGTGTACCTGGCCTTCGCCACGGCGATCTGGTTCTGCCTGGTGGCACTGCTGTTCAGCCAGCGCCGGGTGCGTGCCGGTTTCGCGCGCATGGGCCACTGGTTCGACCGGCTGATGGGGGCGGTGCTGGTGGGACTGGGGATCAAGCTGGCCTTTACCGAGCTGCGTTGATCAGCCGCCCATAAAAAAGCCCCGCCTAGGCGGGGCTTTTCATTTGCACGCTGCTTACAGCAACTCGATGGCCACGGCAGTGGCTTCGCCGCCGCCGATGCACAGCGAGGCCACACCGCGCTTGCCGCCCTTGTTGCGCAGGGCGTTGATCAGGGTAACGATCAGGCGCGAGCCGGTGGAGCCGACCGGGTGGCCCTGGGCGCAGGCGCCGCCGTAGACGTTGACCTTGGCGTGGTCCAGGCCGTGCTCACGCATGGCCAGCATGGTGACCATGGCGAAGGCCTCGTTGATCTCGTACAGGTCGACGCTGTCCTTGCTCCAGCCGGTCTTCTTGAACAGGTTGCTCATGGCGCCGATCGGCGCGATGGTGAACTCGCTCGGGTCCTGGCTCTGGGTGGCGTGGGCGACGATCCTGGCCAGTGGCTTGAGGCCGCGCTTGGCTGCTTCATCGGCGGTCATCAGAACCAGGGCGCTGGCGCCGTCGGAGATCGAACTGGCGTTGGCGGCGGTGATGGTGCCGTCCTTCTTGAAGGCCGGCTTGAGGCCAGGAATCTTGTCCAGGTTGGCGGTCAGCGGCTGCTCGTCGTCCTTCACAACCACTTCGCCCTTGCGGCTGGTGACGGTGACCGGAACGATCTCGTTGGCCAACTCGCCGCTCTGGATGGCGGCCTGGGCGCGCTTCAGCGACTCGATGGCGTAGGCATCCATCTCTTCGCGGCTAATGCCGTACTTGTCGGCGGTTTCCTGGGCGAAGGAGCCCATCAGGCGGCCAGTGCGGGCATCTTCCAGGCCGTCGAAGAACATGTGGTCCTTGATCTCGCCGTGGCCCATGCGCAGGCCGGTGCGGGCTTTCTCGATGATGTAGGGGGCGTTGGACATGCTTTCCATGCCGCCGGCGACCATCACTTCGTTGCTGCCGGCCTTGAGGGCGTCGAAGGCCTGCATCACGGCTTTCATGCCGGAGCCGCATAGCTTGTTGATGGTGGTGCAACCGGTGGCCGACGGCAGGCCGGCGCCCAGCGAGGCCTGGCGGGCCGGGCCTTGCTTGAGGCCGGCGGGCAGTACGCAGCCCATGATCACTTCCTGCACGTCGGCCGGCGCGATGCCGGCGCGGGCCACGGCCTCGCGGATGGCGATGGCGCCCAGTTCCACGGCGGGTACGCCGGACAGGCTGCCCTGGAAGCCACCCATGGGGGTGCGGGCGCCGCTGACGATGACGATATCGGACATCGGTATTACCTCTGAAGAGTGAAGCCGTAGACGGCAGTTACCGTTCGATTCTACTGCGTGACCGAAAGTGGCCAAAGGGTCACGGGAAAAATCATTCTTTGGATGGATTAAGCCGAAGCCAGAGCGGTTCTAGATTGGCGGCGAAGAAAAAATCCAAGAAAACAGGTCATCGCCATGCTGAATACCCGTGTCATTCCGCCAACCGAAAACGCCAACCAGGCGCCGCTGCTGATCAAGCGTCTGCTGCTCTCCGGCAGCCGCTACGAGAAGACCCGCGAGATCGTCTACCGCGATCTGGTGCGCTACAGCTATGCCACCTTCAACGAGCGCGTGGCGCGTCTGGCCAACGTGCTGACGGCGGCGGGTGTGAAGGCCGGTGACACCGTGGCGGTGATGGACTGGGACAGCCACCGTTACCTGGAATGCATGTTCGCCATCCCGATGATCGGCGCGGTGCTGCATACCATCAACATCCGTCTGTCCGCCGACCAGATCCTCTACACCATGAATCACGCCGAGGACCGTTTCGTGCTGGTCAACAGCGAGTTCCTCTCGCTGTACAAGGCAGTGGAGGGGCAGCTGACCACGGTGGAGAAAACCATCCTGCTCACCGACGGCGCCGAGAAGACTGCCGAGCTGCCCAATCTGGTGGGCGAGTACGAGAGCCTGCTGGCTGCGGCCAGTACCCGCTACGACTTCCCCGATTTCGACGAGAACTCGGTAGCGACCACCTTCTACACCACCGGCACCACAGGCAACCCCAAGGGCGTGTACTTCACCCACCGCCAGCTGGTGCTGCACACCCTGGCCGAGGCCAGCGTGCTCGGCAGCCTGGATAGCGTGCGCCTGCTCGGCACCGATGACGTGTACATGCCGATCACCCCGATGTTCCACGTGCACGCCTGGGGCATTCCCTATGTGGCGACCATGCTCGGGGTCAAGCAGGTCTATCCGGGGCGCTACGATCCGGAGCTGCTGGTGCAGCTGTGGCAGAAAGAGAAGGTCACCTTCTCCCACTGCGTGCCGACCATCCTGCAGATGGTGCTCAACGCCAAGGCGGGGCAGGGCCAGGACTTCGGCGGTTGGAAGATCATCATCGGCGGCAGCGCACTCAACCGTGCCCTGTACGAGGCATCCAAGGCGCGCGGCATCCAGCTCACGGCTGCCTATGGCATGTCCGAGACCTGCCCGCTGATCTCCTGTGCGCACATCAACGAAGAGCTCAAGGCCGGCAGCGAGGGTGAGCAGATCACCTATCGGATCAAGGCCGGCGTGCCCGTGCCGTTGGTGGAGACTGCACTGATGGGGGCGGACGGCCAGCTGTTACCGGCCGATGGCGAGACCCAGGGCGAGCTGGTACTGCGCGCACCCTGGCTGACCATGGGCTACTTCAACGAGCCGCAGAAGAGCGCGGAGCTATGGGAACACGGCTGGCTGCATACCGGCGACGTGGCAACCCTGGACGACTTCGGCTTCATCGATATCCGCGACCGCATCAAGGATGTGATCAAGACCGGTGGCGAGTGGCTGTCGTCGCTGGAGCTGGAAGACCTGATCAGTCGTCACCCGGCCGTGCGCGAAGTGGCGGTGGTCGGTGTTCCCGATCCGCAGTGGGGTGAGCGTCCCTTCGCCCTGCTGGTGCTGCGCGAGGGGCAGAGCCTGGATGCCAAGGGGCTCAAGGAGCACCTCAAGCCCCATGTCGAGCAGGGTTGCATCAACAAGTGGGCGATACCCAGTCAGATCGCGCTTGTTACCGATATTCCCAAAACCAGTGTGGGCAAGCTGGATAAGAAACGAATTCGTCTTGATATCGCCCAGTGGCTGGAGGCGGGAAGCACATTCCTGTCTACGCTCTGAGCCCTGAGGATAGGGCGCATGGCCATTATGCGCCTCATCCGAGCAAACGCTTGGCTTGTTAATTGCTGTCGCGTGGTGAATCTGGCTGGCTCGCTACGCGTGACCGGCCGGTCTAGAGAGGTCGGGGGCTGGAAATCACACTTTAGGGGGATCAAGCCTCGGGGGGTGGTAGCTATAGTCCGCGGCATCCATAACAAAAAAACACATGGAGTAGCGTCGATGACAACCACTAAACCGTTCTGGCGTATGGCCAAGCTGCCGCTGGCAGTCAGCCTTGCCTCAACCCTCGCTGCCCCGGCTTTCGGTGTCACCTTCAACATCGGTGAGATCGAGGGTCAGCTCGACTCTTCCCTGTCTGTTGGTGCCAGCTGGTCGGTACGTGGTGCTGATCCATCTCTGGTCGGTCAGCGTAATGGTGGAGAGGCCTCTTCGCAGACGGGCGATGACGGTCGTCTGAACTTCAAGAAGGGTGAAACCTTCTCGAAGATCTTCAAGGGCATCCATGACCTCGAGCTGAAATACGGCGATACCGGCGTATTCGTTCGTGGCAAGTACTGGTACGACTTCGAGCTGAAGGACGAGCATCGCCAGCTGTACGACATCGATGACCATAACCGTAAAGAGGCCGCTCAAGCCTCTGGTGCACAGCTCCTCGACGCATTCATCTATCACAATTACACAGTTGCCGAGCAGCCGGGTTCGGTTCGCCTGGGCAAGCAGGTAGTGAGCTGGGGTGAGAGCACCTTCATCTTCAACTCCATCAACTCCATCAACCCGGTCGATGTTGCTGCATTCCGTCGTCCAGGCGCCGAGATCAAGGAAGGCCTGATCCCGGTCAACATGTTCTACGTCTCGCAGAGCCTGACCGATAACATCTCTGCCGAGGCCTTCTACCAGCTTGAGTGGGATCAGTCTGTCGTAGATAACTGCGGTACGTTCTTCTCCGTGGACGTTGCTGCCGATGGCTGTACTGATCGCTTAGGTGTACAGGGCTCCGATTTGCGTCCACGCAATGTCTCTGTTCCGGTAACCGATCCTAGTTACAACAACTACACCTACCTTGGTCGCCTGGGTGACAAGGATGCACGTGATAGCGGTCAATGGGGTGTAGCTCTGCGCTGGTTCTCTCCGGAGCTGAACGATACCGAGTTCGGTTTCTACACCATGAACTACCACAGTCGTACTCCGATCCTGTCCTATGTGGCAGGTGATCCAGGGCTGTACGACCTAGATAATCCAGTCACTGGCGAGCTGAGCGGCAAGTACTTCCTGGAGTATCCGGAAGATATTCGTCTGCACGGCATCAGTTTCTCCACCAACGTCGGCTCCACTGCTGTAGCTGGTGAACTGAACTATCGTCCGAACATGCCGATGCAGCTGAACACCACTGATCTCACTGTGGCTTCGGTTGCTCAGGCAGGCCCGCTGATCTGGAACAACAGCCCGATCTATACCAGTGGTCATGCAGCACAAGGTGCTGGTGAAACCATTACCGGTTATGTACGCAAGCCGATGACTCAGGCTCAGGTAACCGTTACTCAGTTCATTGATCAGGTCATGTTTGCCGAGCGACTCACTCTGGTGGGCGAAGTGGGCTACACCCACGTCAGCAATTTGGGCGAGAACGAACTGCGCTTCGGTCGTGCCCCTGAGTACGGCAATGGCGTAATTCCTGATAACAGCCTGTGCCAAGGCTTGCTGAACGGCGCCAACCCGCAGAACTGTGACAACAAAGGCTTCTTCACCAATACATCTTGGGGCTACCGCGCTCGCGCCATCCTCGACTACAACGATGTGTTTGCCGGTGTGAACCTGAAGCCAAACGTGTCCTGGTCTCATGACGTAGATGGCTACAGCCCAACCTTCACCGAGGGCAACAAGGCAATCAGCGTTGGTGTGGATGCTGAGTACCAGAACACCTATACCGCCAGCCTGTCCTACACCGATTACTTCGGTGGTGAATACAACACCAACATCGATCGTGACTTCGTCGCTCTGAGCCTTGGCGTGAACTTCTGACGGATAGGATCATTAGGAACGTATGCAAATGAAAACAACAAAATACATGCTGAAATCCGGTGTTCTGGCTCTCTCGATGCTGGCCACCAGCGTAATGGCTGCCGTTTCCGCCGACGAAGTTGCCAAGCTCGGCGCTACCCTGACCCCGGTCGGTGCCGAGAAGGCCGGTAATGCCGATGGCACCATCCCGGAGTGGACCGGTGGTCTGCCGAAGAATGCTGGCACTGTGGATGATCGTGGCTTCCTGTCCAATCCGTTCCCGAACGAGAAGCCGCTGTTCACCATCACCGCGCAGAACGTTGATCAGTACAAGGACAAGCTGACCCCAGGCCAGCTGGCAATGTTCAAGCGGTACCCGGAAACCTACAAGATGCCGGTGTACACCACCCACCGTTCCGCGGGCCTGCCGCAGAACGTGCTGGATGACGCTAAGTCCAACGCTGCCAACACCAAGCTGGTTGAGGGCGGTAACGGTCTGGAGAACTTCAAGACCGCCAACCCGTTCCCGATTCCGCAGAACGGCTTGGAAGTGGTCTGGAACCAGATCACCCGCTATCGCGGCGGCAGCGTACGTCGTCTGGTGACCCAGGCGACCCCGCAGGCCAACGGCTCGTTCAGCCTGGTGTACTTCCAGGATGAGTTCGTCTTCCCGACCAGTCTGACCGACTACGATCCGAGCAAGCCGAGCAACATCCTGTTCTACTTCAAACAGCGTGTGACCGCTCCGGCGCGTCTGGCTGGTAACGTTCTGCTGGTTCACGAGACCCTGAACCAGGTGAAAGAGCCGCGTCTGGCCTGGCTGTACAACGCTGGTCAGCGTCGCGTACGCCGCGCACCGCAGGTTTCCTACGACGGCCCGGGTACCGCTGCCGACGGCCTGCGTACCTCGGACAACCTGGACATGTACAACGGTGCTCCGGATCGTTACGACTGGAAACTGGTTGGCAAGAAGGAGATCTACATTCCGTACAACTCCTACGACCTCGACTCGCCGAAGCTGAAATACGCCGACGTGATCAAGGCCGGTCACATCAACCAGGATCTGACCCGTTACGAGCTGCACCGCGTATGGCAGGTAACCGCCACCCTCAAGGCCGGCGAGCGCCACATCTACGCCAAGCGCGACATGTACCTCGACGAGGACACCTGGCAGGCTTCGGTGATCGACCACTACGACGGTCGTGGTTCCCTGTGGCGTGTAGCTGAAGCACACTCCCAGTACTACTACGACAAGCAGGTTCCTTGGTACACCCTGGAAACCCTGTACGACGTGATCTCCGGCCGTTACCTGGCCCTGGGTATGAAGAACGAAGAGAAGAAGGCCTACGACTTCGGTTACAAGGCTTCTACCACCGACTTCACCCCGGCTGCCCTGCGTCAGGCTGGCGTGCGTTAATACTCCGCGTTACCCGAGAAAGCCGGCCTTGTGCCGGCTTTTTCGTTTCTGCAGATGGACTGGGCTTCAAATGCTCGGCGTGAGGGGATAGGCTGCGGACATTTCGCGCCTGGATTGCAACTGCGCCCGTGACCGATCTGTCCCGCTCTTCAACCCTTGCCAGCTTTCCGGCCGTGACCGGAGATGGGCGATTCTTTCGCCCGCCGCTGCCCGCCGGCCACGTGCTTCGGCCTCGCCTTTGCGAGCGCCTGGAGGCAGGCATGGACGGCCGTTTGCTGCTGGTCTGTGCTCCAGCTGGATTCGGCAAGAGCTCGCTGGCCGTGGAGTTCTGTGAGCGATTGCCGTCGCGCTGGCAGAGCCTGTGGATAAGCCTCAATCGGCGTGACAGCGATCCAGGGCGTTTCCTGGAGCGTCTTTTGGACGGATTGCGCCAGCACTTTCCGAAGATTGGCGACGAGGCCCTGGGGCTGCTGAAGATGCGCCAGCGTCACCAGCCGTTCGCCTTCGAGGAGTGGCTGGATGGCCTGCTCGATGAGTTGGGCAGTCGAATCGATCCCGAGAGCCCTTTGTTGCTGGTGCTGGACGACTACCACCTGGCGCAGGGCGCAGTGCTGGATCGCTGCCTGCAGTTTTTCCTCAACCATCTGCCGGCGGGCATGCTGGTGCTGGTGACCAGCCGCCAGCGTCCCGACTGGCATCTGGCTCGCCTGCGTTTGTCCCGGCAGTTGCTGGAACTGCAGGAGCAGGACCTGCGGCTTACCAGGGAGGAGACCAGCGAGCTGCTTTCTGTGCAGGGTGCCGAGCTGCCAGGCGAGGCGCTGGAGACCTTGTTGCTGCGCAGCGAAGGCTGGGTCGCGGGATTACGCCTGTGGTTGCTCACGGCTGCCGAGGGCGAGCGCGATCTGCACGGAGCCCAGGGCATGATCCGTGATTACCTGCTGGAGGAGGTGATCGAGCGCCAGTCGCCGGAGGTGCAGGCCTTCCTCTATGACACCTCCTGCCTCGAGCGTTTCTGCGCCGAGCTGTGCGATGCCGTGCGTGACAGCCACGATAGCGCGGCGATCCTGCAGCATCTGCAGGCCCACCAGGTGTTCCTGGTGCCCTTGGACGAGCAGGGGCGCTGGTTCCGCTACCACCATCTGTTCTCCGATCTGTTACGGGCGAATCCGGCCAGGCAGCTGTCGCAGCCTCCGGCGCGCCTGCACCTGCGCGCCTGCCGCTGGTTCAGCGGGCGCGGGCAGCTCGACGAGGCAGTGGAGCAGGCCTTGCGGGCAGGCCAGCCCGACGTGGCTGCCAGCCTGGTGCAGAACTTCTCCGAGGAGCACCTGCTGGCCGAGCAGAACGTCGCCATGCTGCTGCGCTGGAAGATGGACCTGCCGGATAGCCTGCTGACCAGCACGCCGCGCCTGATCCTGCTGTACAGCTGGGCCCTGGCGCTGGCCTGCCAGCTGGATGCTGCCGAGGAACTGGCCAATCATCTGGAGCGTTTCCTGCCGGCGCCCAACGCCGCCGAGCAACAGTCCCTGCTGGCCCAGTGGCTGGCCGTCAGTGGCGTGATCGCTCGCGGTCGCGGCGACAGCCACAACGCCGAGCTGTACTGCGGCCAGGCGCTGGTTGGCATGCCGAGCCAGCATTACGGCTCGCGCCTGCTGTGCCTGTCCACGCTGGCCAATCTGGCCGTGGTGCGGGGCGATCTGTGGCGCGCCCGCGGCCTCAATCGCGAGGCGCTGGAGCTGGCCCAGCGCCATGGCAACCTGCTGTTCGAGGCCTTCTGTCACTACGATCGTGCCCGCGTCCTATTGGCGCGTGGCGAGATAATCCGTGCGCTGGAAGAAGTGCGAGCCGGTCTCGAGCGGCTGCGCGGCCTGTCGACCCAACGCGACTACGCGGTGCGCGCACGGCTGACGCTGTACGAGGGAGTCCTGCTCTGCCTGCGCCTGCGCCCGGATGAGGCGCGCGAGCGGCTGCTGGCGGGCATTGCCGAGGCGCGCAAATGTCGCGACATCAGCCTGCTAATCGGCTACTGCATCCTGGCCAGCCAGGAAGGGCGGCTGGGGCGTCTCAACGAGGCCTTCGCGCAACTGGCCGAAGCCGAGCGCCTGATGCACATCTGGGACGTGCCGCCGGTGTATTACCTGGCAATGATCACCGTGACCAAGTGTGAGCTCTGGCTGAGTCAGGGCCAGGTCGACCTGGCCAATGCCTGGCTGGTGCGCCTGGGCGAGACCTACGGGGGAGAGCAGGCAGCCGCGGCACCGGAATTCCACCCGCAGCTGCCACTGCACATCGAGCTGCAGCGGGCCGCGCTGGAGCGTCGCATGGATCAGCCGGAGGCTGCCGAGCGGCGTCTGCGGGCGCTGATTCAGCGGGCGCAGGTGCAGGGTGGCCAGTTGCTCGGCGTGTTCGCCCAGGCGCAACTGAGCCAGCTGCTGTATGCCGCAGGGCGCGAGCGTGATGCCCAGCACCAGTTGCTGAGTGGCCTGGAGGCTGCTGCTGGTGGTGCCCTGCTGCCGTTCTACGAGCTGCTCGCGCACCAGCCGGCCTGGTTGCGCGCCCAGTTGCAGACGGCCCCGGCAGGCCCGCTCAGCGAGGCGCTGCGTGGCTGTCTACCGGTTGAGGCCGAAGCCGAGCCGGCGGTGAGCGGGGCGGTCGAGACGCTGAGTACCCGCGAACTGGCGGTGCTGCGGCTGATCGCGCTGGGCTGCTCGAATCAGGAGATCAGCGATCGCCTGTTCATCTCCCTGCACACGGTCAAGACCCACGCCCGCCACATCAACAGCAAGCTCGGCGTCGAGCGGCGCACCCAGGCCGTGGCGCGAGCCAAGGGTCTGGGCCTGATCAGCTGACTTCCAGCGGATCGAACTCGCGGCGGCGTTCCAGAATCAGCTGCAGGTTGTCGTGCTGCCAGGGATGGAAGTCGGCGCGGTAGAAGTCCAAGTAGACGCGTACCAGCGGGCGCAGGATGCCGCGGCTGCCCCACAGCCAGGCAAGGCCGTCGCGCCAGACCTTCCAGTTCCACAACAGGCCGTCGCGGCGCAGCATGTGTACCAGCCCCTTGAAGGTGTCCAGGGTGAAGAAGAAGGTGCTGTGCAGCATGGCGCGGCGACGTATCCAGACCTTGCCACAGACCTGCTGGTAGAGGTCGAAGGCCACCGCCTTGTGCTCGCTTTCCTCCAGCGCATGCCAGCGCCATAGGCGCGCCATTTCCGGGTCGGCGCCGGCCAGCCAGTCGGGGTTCTGGAGAATGGCGTCGGCCATGATCGCGGTGAGGTGCTCCACTGCCGTGGTGGCTGCCAGGTGCGCCTTGGGCGGCAGGTGTTTGCGCACGAAGGCCAGGCGTTTCTTCAGGCGCCGCTCCAGATAATCCAGGTCGTAGCCAGCTTCGCGCAGCGCCTCGCTGTAGTGCTCGTGCTCGCGACTGTGGTGGGCTTCCTGGCCGATGAAACCACGAATCTGCGCCTGCTGCTGCGGGTCGGTGACCTGGTCGCGATAGGCGCGCACCGAGTCGATGAAGAAGCGTTCGCCATCGGGGAACAGCAGCGACATCGCATCGAAGAAGTGGCTCTTGAAGGCGTTGTCCCCATGCCAGTGGCGGCGCCAGGGCGAAGGCAGGGTGAACTCCGGCTGACGCGGCTTGATCAACAGGTCGTGCGGGGTGGGGCGGTGCATGCGGCCTCCCATCTTGTAGTTATGTTCGAGAGGACTATGGGCTTGTGGGCTTTTCCCGGACAAGGTTATCTTCAGCCAAGTTTCAGGTCATATCCGGCCAACGATCATTGCGGTCAACTCCGATGAGCAAACCCCTGACCCTGAGTTCCGAGCTGGTTCCCATCACCTATGCCGAGGCCCTGTTGCAATTGGCAGGCGAGCGCGGCATCGGGCGCGAGCGGCTGCTCGGCGCGGCGGGCATCCGCCCCGAGCAACTGCAGAGCCCCTCCGGGCGGTTGTCCTTTATCGATTTCCACCAGCTTGCCGCTACAGCCCTGGTGATGTGCGAGGAGCCGGCGCTGGGCCTGCTGCTGGGCCTGCGGCTGAACGCATCGGCCCATGGCATCCTCGGCTATGCGCTGCTGTCCAGCGCCAACCTGGGCAAGGCGGTGCATTTTGCCCTGCGCTATTACCGGGTCCTGGGGCTGACCTTCGATCTGGAGCTGGTAGATAACCCGGATTCGCTGGAGCTGCGGGCCAGCGAGTCGATCCCCCTCGGCGCCCTCGGGCGTTTCGCCGCGGAGGGGCTATTCGGCAGCCTGTATGCCATTGCCCAGTTCCTGCTCGGCGAGCCGCCGCAGGGGCTCGAGATCGGCTTCGCCTATGCCGAGCCGGAACATGCCGCGCGTTATCACGAAACCTTCGGCGTGGCGGTGCAGTTCGATCAGCCCTGGCATTGGTTTCGCCTGCCGCGCCATTACCTGGAACGGCCCATGGCCCTGGCCAATCCGGCGACCATGCAGATGTGCGAGCAGCAATGCGAAGCCCTGCTGGCCACCCTGAATGTGCAGGAGGGCCTGCTCAGCCGTCTGCGCCGCCTGCTGCTGGCGCGGCCCGGTGACTTCCCCAACCTGGACAGCGCCGCCAGCGCCCTGCACACCAGCGGCCGCAGCCTGCGACGGCACCTGGCCACTGCCGGCACCAGCTACCAGCAGGTGCTCGACGAGGTGCGCAAGCGCCTGGCCCTGCAGTACCTGGAAACCACCCACCTGCCGGTATTCGAGATCGCCCTGCTGCTGGGCTTCAGCGACCAGTCCAACTTCCGCCGGGCCTTTCGCAAATGGACGGGCAGGGCGCCGAAGGACTATCGTGCGCGGCCCGTGACCGCCGAGGAGACCGTTCGATGACCGCAACCCCGCAACCCAGCCTGATCCGCGAGACCTTCCCGGTCGGGCCCTTGCAGTGCAACTGCACCATCATCGGCGACCCGCTGACCAAGAAGGCCATCGTCGTGGACCCGGGCGGCAACCCCGAGCTGATCATGGCACGTCTGGAGAAACACGGTCTCAAGGTGGTCAGCATCATCCACACTCATGCCCACCTGGACCACTTCCTCGCTTCCGGACAGATGAAGGAGAAGACCGGCGCCACCCTACACCTGCACAAGGACGACCAGTTCCTCTGGGACAACCTGGAGATGCAGTGCCGCATGTTCGGCGTGCCCTACACCCCGGTGCCGGCGCCGGACCAGTGGCTCGCCGATGACGAGGAACTGGCCTGCGGTTGCGGTGTGGCCCTGCATACGCCGGGACATACGCCTGGCTCCACCAGTTTCTGGTTCGCCGATGCCAAGCTGCTGATCGCTGGCGACACTCTGTTCCGCCGTGGCATCGGCCGTACCGACCTGTGGGGCGGCGACTACGCCACCATCGAGCGCTCCATCAAGCGCCTGTATACGCTGGACGAGGATGCCACCGTGGTCACCGGCCATGGTCCGGATACCCGCCTGGGCGACGAGATGCGCGAGAACCCCTTCATCCGCGCCTGACAGGGAATCTTTCCTCGCCGCTTCGCTCTAACCTGTTGCCGGTCCGTCCGACTGGTAACCCCGCTTCAGGAGTAACCCTCATGTATACCCCTTCACGCCTGACTCTCGCCGCACTGCTGTTGGCGCTGCTGACTGGCTGTGCCTCGCAGAATCCCTACGACAACCAGAGCCAGCAGAGCTCTGGTGGCATGAGCAAGACCGCCAAGTACGGCGGCCTCGGAGCCCTGGCCGGTGCAGTGGCCGGTGCCGCGATCAATCACGACAACCGTGGCAAGGGCGCGCTGATTGGCGCCGCAGTGGCCGGCGCTGCTGGTGCCGGTTACGGCTACTACGCCGACAAGCAGGAAGAAGAGCTGCGCCGCAGCATGGAAGGCACCGGCGTGGAAGTGCAGCGCCAGGGCGACACCATCCAGCTGATCATGCCCGGCAACATCACCTTCGCCACCGACTCCGCGGACATCGCCAGCAGCTTCTACAACCCGCTGAACAACCTGGCCACCTCGTTCCGCCAGTACAACCAGAACAGCATCGAGATCGTCGGCCACACCGACAGTACCGGCAACCATGCCTACAACGTGGGCTTGTCGCAGCGCCGTGCGCAGAGCGTGGCCAACTACCTGATGGCCCAGGGCGTCGACGCCTCGCGCCTGAGCACCCGTGGCGCCGGCCCGGATCAGCCGGTGGCCAGCAACGCCACGGCCGATGGTCGCGCGCAGAATCGCCGGGTCGAAGTCACCCTGCGGCCGCTGCCCGGCGCGCAATAACCGCCAGGACGTTACACAACGAAAGGCCCCGCGAGGGGCCTTTCGCGTTTCTGATGATGGCCAAGTGCCGTCTGTCGTATGAGCCGACCCCTGAAAAAACCTGACTACACTCCCAGTTGACGCGCGGAGCGCTGCGCGTGAGTCGCCACGCCTCGGGGGAGCCCGGCGCGCGTCGGCGAAGGAACAGGAGACCCCATGGACGACGCCGCTCCCATCCTCCTCAACCGCAAATCCTGGATGCCCCTTCTGGTCAGCCTGCTCCTGCTGGGAGGGCTGGGCTCGCTGGTGTTCTGGCAGTGGAACACCGTGGAGGCCGGTGCGCGGCAGGCCCAGGAGCAGCGCTTCGAGCAGGCGGTCGATGGGCTGGAGTTCAGCGTGCGCGAGCGCATGCGCGCCTACGAGATGGTGCTGCGTGGGATGGCCGGGTTGATGGCCGGCAGCACCGAGGTGTCCGACGAGGAATGGCAGCGCGCCACCGACCAGCTGCAACTGCAGGAGCAGTATCCGGGTATCCAGGCGCTGGCCTGGAGCCGCTACCTGGGGGCTGGTGAACTGCAGCCCTTCGTCGATAGCGTGCAAACCTCCGGCCGCGCCGATTTCCAGGCGTACCCTGCGGGCGACCGTGAAAGCTACCTGGTGGTCGACTTCGTCAACCCGCTGGACTGGCGTAACCGCCGCGTTCTGGGGTTCGACATGTTCAGCGAGGCAACCCGCCGCGCGGCTATCGTCAGTGCGCGTGACAGCGGCGAGGCCGTGCTCACCGGCCCGCTGCGCCTCAAACAGGAAACCGAGAAGGACATACAGGCCGGCATGCTCCTGTACCTGCCGGTGTTCCGTCAGGGCGCGCCAATCGCCAACCCGGATGAGCGTCGGGCGGCACTGCTGGGTATGGTTTCCGGCTCGTTCCGCCTGGCTGACCTGATGCATGGCATCCTCGGTAGCGGCGCGGACCAGTTCGCGGTGGAGCTGATCGACCAGGCCGACACCGGCCATCCGCTGCTGGGCAGGAGCGGCGAGCAAACGCATAGCCCGCGCTTCCGTGCTCAGCGCACGCTGAACATCTATGGGCGCGACTGGCAGCTGAACGTTGGCAGCACTGCAGCCTACGAGGCGAACCAGGGCAGCGCCGACTTGCCGATCAGCCTCGGCGCCGGCCTGCTGGCAACCGCTCTGCTGGCGCTGCTGGTCGGCGGTTTCCTGTTCTTGCGCGAGCGCGCTCTGGCCGACAGCGAGAGCCAGCGTCGGCAGCTGCGTGAGAGCGAGGGGCGCTTCCGCCTGGTGGTGGAGGCATCACCCAACGCCATCGTGCTGGTGGATCAGGCGGGCAGGGTGGCCATGGTCAATCGCCAGGCCGAGATGCTGTTCGGCTACGAGCGTGCCGAGCTGCTCGGCCAGCCGGTCGAGCGGTTGCTGCCGGAATCGTTGCGCCAGAGCCATGTCGGCATGCGCCAGTCCTTCCACCAGGCGCCGGAGCAGCGGCGCATGGGCGGCAACCGCGAGCTGTTCGGCCAGCACCGTGACGGCCGCATGATCCCGCTGGAAGTCGGCCTGGCGCCGATCCGCGCCGGTGAGGAGCTGCTGGTGCAGGCGGTGATCATCGACATCAGCGAGCGCAAGGCCGCCGAGGAGCGTTTCCGCCTGGTGGTCGAGGCATCGCCCAATGCCATCGTGCTGATCGACGGCCACGGTCGCCTGAACATGGTCAACCGCCAGACCGAGCAGATGTTTGGCTACAGCCGCGACGAGATGCTCGGCAAACCGGTGGAGATGCTGCTGCCCGAGGCGACTCGCGAGCGTCATCCGACACTGCGCGATGGCTTCATCAAGGATCCGGCGCCACGGCGCATGGGCGGCAACCGCGAGCTGTTCGGCCAGCATCGCGATGGCCACCTCATCCCGCTGGAAGTGGGGCTGTCGCCGTTGCGCAGTGGCGACGACAGCCTGGTGCAGGCGGTGATCATCGACATCAGCGAGCGCAAGGCCGCCGAGCAGCGGCTGCGCGAGCAGGCCGAGCAACTGGCGCTGGCCAACCGCTACAAGTCGGAGTTCCTCGCCAACATGTCGCACGAGCTGCGCACGCCGCTCAACAGCATCCTCATCCTCAGCGAGCAGCTGCGCCACAACCTGGCCGGCAACCTCAGCGAGAAGCAGGTCAAGCATGCCGACATCGTCTACAAGGCCGGCAACGACCTGCTGCAACTGATCAACGACGTGCTCGACCTGGCCAAGATCGAGGCGGGGCGGGTGCAGCTCAAGCTGGAGCCGCTGAGTATCCAGGACCTGCTGGTGGAACTGGATTCCAGCCTGCGGCCGATGGCTGAGATCAAGGGCCTGCGCCTGATCACGCACATGGAGCCGGGCGTGCCGCGGGTCATCCACAGCGACCGCGGGCGCCTGCAGCAGATCCTGCGCAACCTGCTGTCCAACGCCCTCAAGTTCACCGAGTACGGCGATGTGGAGTTGTCCATCGGACGCTCGCCGGTGTCCCTGGATGATGATCGCGAGACCCTGCAATTCGTCGTCCGCGACAGTGGCATCGGCATCGACCCGGCGCAGCACGAACGCATCTTCCAGGCCTTCCAGCAGATCGATGGTTCCACCAGTCGGCGCTTCGGAGGCACCGGCCTGGGTCTGGCAATCACCCGCCAGCTGGTCGAGGTGCTGGGCGGGCAGATCAGCCTGGAGAGCACGCCGGGGCAGGGCTCGCGCTTCATCGTGCGGTTGCCGGTGACAGCCCTGCAGACCCAGGACAAGCAGGACGAGTCGGCTGATGCGCCGCCGCAGCGCAGTGGCAGCGGGCCGGCGGTGCTGATCATCGAGGACGATCTCAATTTCGCCGCCGTGATCGCTGAGGAAGCGCTGGCGCATGGCTTCGCCAGCGTGCACTGCCGCAACGGCAAGCAGGCCATTGCCCTGCTGCACAACGAACGCTTCGCCGCGGTGGTGCTGGATATCCTCCTGCCGGACATCAGCGGCTGGCAGATCTACCGGCGCCTGCGAGGCCTGCTGCCGCACCGCGACGTGCCGGTGCACATCGTCTCCTGCGTGCCGCAACCGCAGGACTGGCAGAGCGAGGGGACCCGCTACCTGGTCAAACCGATCGCCCGCGAGGACCTGGAAATGGTGTTCCAGGATATCGGCGTCGGCAGCATGCCCAGAAGGAGCCTGCTGCTGGTGGAGGATGTCGAGGTGGAGCGTGACCACTACCGCCAGCACCTCAGCCAGATGGGCTTCGTCGTCACCGCCTTGGGTACCGCCGAGGAGGCGCGCCAGGCCTATGCGGCTCAGTCCTTCGATGCGCTGGTGATCGACCTCAACCTGCCCGATCAGGATGGCTTCGACCTGCTCGAGGCGCTGCATCGCCAGCGCTCGCTGCATGGCAGCCAGGTGGTGATCAATACCGGCCTGGACATTACCCGCCAGGACCTGCAGCGCCTGCGCCGCTACTCGGCGGTGGCGGTGCGCAAGAGTGGCAACGACTTCGCCCCGCTCAGCTCGGCGCTCCAGGGTTTCCTCGCCAGCGTGCGCGATCCGCAGCCGCAGGCCGAACGCTCCGATCTGGATGGCAAGCGTGTGCTGCTGGTCGACGACGACATCCGCAACATCTACGCGATGACCGCGCTACTGGACGAGATCGGCCTGGCCGTGGTGCCAGCCAAGGATGGCGTGGAGGCGCTGGAGGTGTTCTCCCGCGAGCCCTTCGACCTGGTACTGATGGACATGGCCATGCCCAACATGGACGGCTACACCGCCACGCGCATCCTCAAGGGCGAGCGCGAGTGCAGCGTGCCGATCATCGCCCTGACCGCGCACGCGATGAAGGGCGATCGGGAGAAATGCATCACCGCAGGCTGCGATGACTACCTGGCCAAGCCGGTAGCGCGGCAGGAGCTGCTGGAGATGCTGCATCGCTGGCTGGCGCTGCCCGAGCAGCAGCGCCGGGCGCAGGGTTGAGGGAGGAGGGCCAGATGGCGCAGCCGCAGCGTGAGGCTGAGAACAACGAGCAGATTCTGCTGGTGGTGGACGACCGCGAGGAGAACCTGGTGGCCATGGAGGCCCTGCTCGACAACGGCGACTGGAACGTACGCACGGTCAACTCCGGCGAGGCTGCGTTGCGCTGCATGATGGACGAGGACGTCGGCCTGGTCCTGCTCGACGTGCAGATGCCGCGCATGGATGGTTTCGAGGTGGCCCGCCTGATGCGCGGCAGCCCGCACACCCGGCATACGCCGATCATCTTCCTCTCCGCCATCGCCCATACCGAGGAGTCGGTGCTGCAGGGCTATGCCATCGGCGCGGTGGACTTCATCCTCAAGCCGTTCGATCCCACGGTGCTCAAGCACAAGATCGGTACCCTGCTGGAGCAGGAACGCCATCGCCACGAGCTGTTGCAGCTGACCCAGCAGCTGGACCGCGAGCGCGCCTTCAACGCCTCGGTGCTGGACAACGCCTCGGAAGGCATCCTGGTGATCGACCAGGACGGCATCATCCGTTTCGCCAACCCGGCGATGGCGCAGATGCTCCATGGCAGCGTGGCGGACTTGCAGGGCAGCGCGTTGCTCGCGCACCTACGGGCGCCCGAGATGTCGATGGACTGGAAGCAGAGCGAGTTCTATCGCCACTGGCGCAGCGGCAAGACCTACCGCCTGCACGATGCGGTGCTGGCCACGCTCGATGGCGCGTTGATGCCGGCGGCGCTGTCCTGCTCGCCATTGCCGCAGTACCAGAATTCCATGGTGCTGATCGCCCTCGACATGTCGGTGGTGCGCAACCTGCACGCCCAGCTGGAGTCCCAGGCCGTCACCGATGCGCTGACCGGGCTGTTCAATCGCCGCGGCTTCCATCAGGCGCTGGAGGCGGCGCTGTCGCGGGTCGACCGCAACGGCAAGCGCATGGCCGTGCTCTATCTGGACCTGGATGGCTTCAAGCGCATAAACGACTCGCTTGGCCATGACGCCGGCGACCAGATACTGCGCAAGGTTGGCGAGCAGCTGAAGCACTGTCTGCGCCCCTACGACATCGTGGCGCGCATGGGCGGCGACGAATTCACCGCGCTGCTCGATACTTTGGACCACCCCGAGGATGCGGCGCGGGTGGCGGAGAAGCTGATCGAACTGGTGTCGGTACGGCACAAGGTGGACGGCATCGAATTCACCCTGGGCGCCAGCATCGGCATCGCCTGCTACCCCGACTGTGGTACCTCGGTGGACGGCCTGCTGCGCTCGGCAGACATGGCCATGTACGAGGCCAAGCGCGCCGGGCGCCAGCAATATCGCTTCTTCTCACCGGAGATGAACGGCCGCGCGCGTTCACGGCTGATGCTCGAGGAGAGCCTGCGCAATGCCATCGAGAAGGACGACTTCGTGCTGGTCTACCAGCCGCAGATCGACCTTGCCAGCGGTCGACTGCGTGGTTTCGAGGCGCTGCTGCGCTGGGAGCACCGCGTGGCCGGGACCATCTCGCCGGGGGTGTTCATTCCGCTGCTGGAGGAGACGCGCCTGATCAATCGCCTGGGCGACTGGATCTTCAACCAGGGCATTCGCCAGTGCCGGGCGTGGCAGGCGCAGTTCGGTGAGCAGCTGCTGCTCAGTCTCAACGTCAGCCCGGTGCAGTTCGGCACGCCGCAACTGGTGGAGGACCTGCGCCGGGTGCTGGAGGCGCACGGGCTGAATCCCTCGCAGCTGGAGGTGGAAGTGACCGAAGGCGCGCTGATGCAGGATCTCGACAACACCCGCGAGCAGCTGAAGCAGCTGCGCGCCCTGGGCGTGCGCATTGCCATCGACGACTTCGGCACCGGCTATTCGTCGCTGGCCTATCTACGTCACTTCGAATTGGACACGCTGAAGATCGACCGCTTGTTCGTGGCCAACATGCTGGATTCGCCGAAAGATGCGGCCATCGTCAGCACCATCATCGACCTGGGCCACCACCTGGGCCTGGAGGTGGTCGCCGAAGGAGTGGAGACCCTGGAGCAGCGCGACTGGCTGATGGCCCATCACTGCACCACCATGCAGGGCTTCCTGGTGGCGCCGGGGCTGTCGACGGCGCGGGCCAGCAACTTCCCGCGGCGCCTGGACTGGAGCACCTGGAAGCCGGACGAGCCGCCCCTGGTGCTCTGAGGTTCAGCTACGGCCGGGGTACTGCTGGTGCAGCGCGGCCAGCTGGGCGTCCTTGGCCTCCCACAACTGATTGACCCACTGCTGGAAGCGCAGGCGGTATTCCTCGTCCTGGTCGTAGTTGCGGCCGATGAACTCGGTGGGGATGGCCAGCTTGTCGAAGCGCACCACCACCTGATCCAGGCGCCCGCAGAGCAGGTCCCAGAAACCCGGGTTGCCGGACGGGTAGTGGATGGTGACGTTGACGATGGCGTCCAGCTGCTCGCCCATGGCGTCCAGCACGAAGGCGATGCCGCCGGCCTTGGGCTTGAGCAGGTACTTGAACGGCGAGTTCTGCTGGGCATGCTTCTGCGGGGTCAGGCGGGTGCCTTCGAGGAAGTTGAACACCGACACCGGGTTGTTCTTGTAGCGGGCACAGGCCCTGCGGGTGGTGGCCAGGTCCTGGCCGCGCTTCTCCGGGTGCTTGGCCAGGTATTCCTTGCTGTAGCGCTTCATGAACGGGAACTCGAGCGCCCACCAGCACAGGCCGATCACCGGCACCCAGATCAGCTCCTGCTTGAGGAAGAACTTGAGAAAGGGTACGCGTCGGTTGAGCAGGTACTGCAGCACCAGGATGTCTACCCAGCTCTGGTGATTGCTGGTGATCAGGTAGGAGTGGCGCAGGTCCATGCCCTGGATGCCTTCGACGTCCCAGCGGGTGTCGCGCACCTGATTCATCCAGAACTTGTTGAAGCTGATCCAGAACTCGGCGATGGCGTGCATCACGAAGCGCAATCCACGCTGAATCGGCGGGATCGGCAGCAGCAGCTTGAGCAGCGCCACGGCGAACAATGGCCAGCAGCAGATCAGAGTGTTGAGAGCCAACAGCAGGGCGCTGATGACACCACGCAGAGGGGCGGGCAGGAATTGCAGCATGGGCTCGAATGGCTCCTGGTCAGGGGGCTTTCTGTGCGCCCCGTACGGTCGAGATACCTGCAGCATTCCCTGCGGCAAGTCGGTCCGGCGCCAAGGTTAACGCTTGTACACTGAACGGCAAGTGCTGGTGGTGACCGCAGGGTCTTCCAGACAGGCGTCGCCATCCGCGCCGGGCGCGCGAATTCTAGCTCACTGACTGTGACTGATGTCGCCTCGCAGGTGGCCTTTCCCTTGGGTGATTTGCCGCTGAGGCCCATGCCCGCTAGCGAGGGCCTCGGTGTTGCGGCGCGCTCAGCCCTTGGCCGCAGCCTGGATTGCGGTGAGGGCGATGGTGTAGACGATGTCGTCCACCAGTGCGCCGCGCGACAGGTCGTTCACCGGCTTGCGCAGGCCCTGCAGCATGGGGCCGACGCTGACGCAGTCGGCGCTGCGCTGCACGGCCTTGTAGGTGGTGTTGCCGGTGTTCAGGTCGGGGAACACGAACACGGTGGCGCGGCCGGCCACCTGGCTGTTCGGCGCCTTCTGCCGGCCGACGCTGGCGATGGCCGCAGCGTCGTACTGCAGCGGGCCGTCGATCAGCAGGGCCGGGTTGGCCTCGCGCGCCAGACGGGTCGCCTCGCGCACCTTGTCCACCTCGGCGCCGCTGCCGGAGTCACCGGTGGAGTAGCTGATCATCGCCACCCGTGCCGGCACGCCGAAGGCTTCGGCGGAGGCGGCGCTCTGCAGGGCGATCTCGGCCAGTTCGGTGGCATTGGGGTCCGGGTTCACCGCGCAGTCGCCATACACCAGCACCTGGTCCGGCAGGAGCATGAAGAACACCGAGGACACCAGCTTGTAGCCGGGTGCGGTCTTGATCAGCTGCAGGGCCGGGCGGATGGTGTTGGCGGTGGTGTGGATAGCGCCGGAGACCAGGCCGTCGACCTCATCCAGGGCCAGCATCATGGTGCCCAGCACCACACTGTCCTCCAGCTGGGCCAGGGCCATTGGCGCGTTGAGGCCCTTGCCCTTGCGCAGCTCGACCATGGGGTCGACGTAACGCCCACGAATCACCTCCGGGTCGAGGATTTCCAGGCCTGGTGGCAGCTCGATGCCCTGGGCCTTGGCTACGTTGAACACGTCTTCCGGCTTGGCCAGCAGCACGCAGCGGGCGATGCCGCGCGCCTGGCAGATGGCCGCAGCCTGCACGGTGCGGGGCTCACTGCCCTCCGGAAGGACGACGCGCTTGTTCGCCGCCTGGGCGCGGCGCACCAGCTGGTAGCGGAACGCCGGCGGCGACAGGCGCAGCTCGCGCGGGGTGCCGCAGCGCTGCTTGAGCCAGTCCAGGTCGATGTGCCCGGCGACGAAGTCGGTGACCTTCTCCGCGCGCTCGCGGTCGTCCACCGGGATTTCCTTGTTCATGCGGTTGAGGTTGGTCGCCGTGTCGTAGGAGCCGGTGCTCACCGTCAGCACCGGCAGGCCGCCTTGCAGGGCGCCACGGCACAGCTCGAGGATGCGCTCGTCCGGCGGGAAGTCGCTGCACAGCAGCAGGCCGGCCAGCGGTACGCCGTTCATGGCGGCGAGGCTGGCGGCCATGATGATGTCGTCGCGATCACCAGGGGTGACCACCAGCACACCGGGCTTGAGCAGCTGCACGGTGTTGGGTACGGCGCGCGCGCACAGCACGATGTTCTGCACCCGGCGCTGTTCATAGTCACCGGCGTTGAGCACCTGGGCGCCGAGCAGGTCGGCCACGTCGCGGGTGCGTGGGGCGTTCAGTTCGTCCTGCCAGGGAATGCAGCCGAGAAGGCGGAAGTCGCCACTGCGCAGCAACGGCGAGAGCTGGCTCAGACCCTCGGTGAAGGCCTCGACGCCCTCCGGGTGGCGCACCTTGTTGAGGATCACGCCGATCACCTTGGGATCGCGCGGGCCGCCAAACAGCTGGGCCTGGATCTCGATGCGGTCGGACAGCTCGGTGAGCTTCTCCGGCTCCTCGCCCTCGGGCGCCGAGACCAGGATGATCTCGGCGTCCAGGCTCTTGGCCAGGTGCACGTTGACCCGTGCGGCGTAGCTGGCGTGGCGGGTCGGCACCATGCCTTCGACGATCAGCACGTCCATGCCCTGGGCAGCCTGCTGGTGCAGGCTGACGATCTCTTCCAGCAGCTCGTCGAGGTGGCCGTCGCCGAGCATGCGCTCGACCTGGGTCAGCGGTAGCGAGCGCGGCGGCAGCAGGCCATGGGTGCGCGCGATCAGTTCGCTGGAGCGCTCCGGGCCTGCATCGCCAGGGTGCGGCTGGGCGATCGGTTTGAAGAACCCGACCTTCAGCCCGGCGCGCTGCAGGGCGCGGACCAGGCCGAGACTGATGGAGGTAAGGCCGACGCCGAAACCGGTGGGGGCGATGAAGAAGGTATGCATGAGCGTTCCTTGAATGACCGTCAGGCGGTGAGCAGGGCCAGGGTGTCGAGGGCGATCTGCCGCTCCTCGTTGGTCGGCACCACCAGCACCCGTGGGTGGCCGTGGGCCTGGATGGCACCGGCGACGCCGCGGATACAGCGGGCGTTGGCTTCCTTGTCGAGGGCGAGATTGAACAGCTTGAGGTGCGACACCGTCTTGCTGCGGATCAACGGCGAGTTCTCGCCGATGCCGCCGGTGAAGATCAGCCCGTCGAGCTGGGGCAGGGCGCAGCTCATCGATGCCAGCGACTTGGCCAGGCGGTAGCAGAACACCTCGATGGCTAGGGTCGCGCCGGGGTGACCCTGCTCGCGGGCCTGTTCCAGGCTGCGCATGTCGTTGGACAGGCCGGACAGGCCGAGCAGGCCGCTGTCCTTATTCAGCATGGCGTCGATCTGCTCCAGGCTCCAGCCCAGGGTGCGGGCCAAGTGGCCGTGCAGGTTGGGGTCGACATCGCCGCTGCGGGTGCCCATCACCAGGCCCTCCAGTGGGGTCAGGCCCATGCTGGTGTCACGGCTCTGGCCGTCGACGATGGCGCAAGTGGAGCTGCCGTTGCCCAGGTGGGCGGACAGCCAGCTGCTGTCGCCAGTGGCCAGCCCGGCCATCTCGGCCGCGCGGTGGCTGACGTAGCGGTGGCTGGTGCCGTGGAAGCCATAGCGGCGTACGCCGTGGTCGCGGTACAGGTGCTCCGGCACCGCGTAGCGATAGGCATGCTCGGGCAGGCTCTGGTGGAAGGCGGTGTCGAACACCGCCACCTGGGTGAGGTTGGGGAACAGCTTGAGCGCCGCCTCGATGCCCTGCAGGTTGGCCGGGTTGTGCAGTGGTGCCAGCGGCGCGGTGGCGCGGATCGCCTGCAAACTGTGGGCATCGATGCGGCAGGCGGCGGTGAACTGCTCACCGCCATGCACCACGCGGTGGCCGATGCCGTGCAGCTTGCCGCCGGCAGCGCCCTGGACCAGTGGTAGCAGCTGGTGCAGCGCGGCGCGGTGGTCGCCGCCGGGCAGCATCAGGCTGTCCTTCTCGCCGCCACGCTGCCAGTGCAGCACCGCATCCGGGCTGCCCAGACGTTCGGCCAGGCCGCTGAGGGTGAACTGCGAATGGGCCTCGTTGACCAGGGCGAACTTGATCGACGAACTGCCGCAGTTGATGACCAGGATGTTGCGTGCCGGCATGACTATTCCTTATCCGCGTTGCTACCGCTGAGGGCGACCTCTGCCGCTGCGCACCAGCCGCAGGCAAAGGGCTGGCCGAGGTGGCGCTGGCGCTCGTGCGGGTCCATGACCCAGGCCCGATTCTGCCATGGTGGTTGGTGGCGCAGGTGCTGCGTATGGCCGCAGGAGAGGTCCGCCACCCAGTGGCCGTCCTCGTCCTGGTGGAAACCCAGCAGCCGGGCCCGTCCGTCAGTGCTGCGGTCGCTTTCGGCAGGCGTGACGGTTAGACTTGGCGCCTTTCCATTCTCTTGCAAAGGTTGTCCCTCCATGCAGATCGCCGCCAACAAGGCCGTGTCCATCGACTATACCCTGACCAACGATGCCGGTGAGGTGATCGACAGCTCCGCCGGCGGCGCCCCGCTGGTGTACCTGCACGGTGCTGGCAACATCATCGTCGGCCTGGAAAAGGCTCTGGAAGGCAAGCAGGTTGGTGACGAGCTGAGCGTAGCCATCGAGCCGACCGAAGCCTACGGCGAATACAGCGCCGAGCTGGTTGCCACCCTGAACCGCAGCATGTTCGAAGGCGTCGACGAACTGGCCGTTGGCATGCAGTTCCACGCTTCCGGTCCGGACGGCGGCATGCAGATCGTCACCATCCGCGACATCGAAGGCGATGACGTGATCGTCGACGGCAACCACCCGCTGGCCGGCCAGCGCCTGAACTTCCAGGTCAAGGTCGTAGACGTGCGCGAAGCGAACGCCGAAGAGATCGCCCATGGTCACATCCATGGCGAAGGCGGCCACCATCACTGATATGTGATCGGGCCGAGCAATACGACTTATGGTCGTTCCAAGCTCGGCCCCGGCTGCTAAGCTCAGCTAACCGAAAAGGCGCCCACGGGCGCCTTTTTTGTCCGCATCGGATACTCAAGGAGTCTGTCATGAGTGCCTTTCACGATCTCAATCTGCGCGCGCTCGATGGCCAGGAACTGCCGTTGGCGCCCTACAAGGGCCAGATAGTGCTGGTGGTCAACGTGGCCTCCAAGTGCGGCCTGACCCCGCAATATGCCGGGCTGGAGAAACTGCAGCAGGAGTACCAGGGGCGTGGCTTCACCGTGCTCGGCCTGCCGTGCAACCAGTTCGCCGCCCAGGAGCCGGGCAGCGAGGATGAGATCCGCGAATTCTGCAGCCTCAACTACGGGGTGACCTTCCCCCTGGGCAGCAAACTGGAGGTCAACGGCCCCGGTCGTCACCCGCTGTACCGCCTGCTGGCGGGCGAGGGCGCCGAGTTTCCCGGTGACATCACCTGGAACTTCGAGAAGTTCCTGGTCGGCCGCGACGGCCGCGTGCTGGCGCGTTTCTCGCCGCGTACCTCGCCCGACGATCCTGCGCTGATCCAGGCCATCGAGAGCGCGCTGGGCTGAGCGGCCTATTGCGCCAATTGCCAGGCCGTTCCCGGCCGCCGTCTTGCCCCCTCGCGCTAGCGGTTGCCTAATCCCAGGCACGCGCCGAGGAGGCCACCATGACCAGCTTCGCCCCCGATGATCTCAGCCCAACCGCCTCGCCTGCAGCGCTGCGTGCGCTGATCGAGAGCCGCCGCTCGGTGCGTCGCTTCGGCGACGAGCCGGTGTCGGATGCGGTGATCCGCGACTGCCTGGAACTGGCCGTGCTCGCGCCCAACTCCTGCAACCTGCAGCCCTGGAGCTTCCAGGTGATCCGCGACCCGGCGCTGCTGGCGCGCCTGCACCCGGTGTGCATGAGCCAGAACGCCGCCAAGGCGCCGCTGCTGATCGCCGTGCTGGCGCGCCCGGACACCTGGAAACAGGCCTGCGCCAACATGGTCGAGTACTGGCCCGAGCCCGAAGTGCCGGCGCGCATCCGCCACTTCTACGCCAAGACCGCACCGTTCCAGTACAACCAGGGCCCACTGGGCCTGCTCGGCCTGTTCAAGCGCCAGCTGGTACGCCTGGCGGCGCTGCGCAAGCCGCTGATGCGCAAACCCAACAGCAAGGCCGACATGCGTCTCTGGGCGGTGAAGTCGACGGCCCTGGCCGCCGAGAACCTGATGCTGGCCTTCCAGAGTCACGGCTACGCCAGTTGCCCGATGGAGGGCTTCGACGAGGTGCGCCTGCGCCAGGTGCTGGATATCCCGCGCCAGGCCATTCCAGTCATGCTCCTGGCGGTCGGTCGGCAGGGCGAGAAGGGCGTGTACAACCCGCGTCTGCGCTTCCCCCTGGAGCAGCACGTCACCTGGCTCTAGCGCCGTCTACGCATCAGACGCGCCGCGATAGCCAGGCGTGGATCAGCCCGGCCTGGAAGAACTGCACCGGCAGGGCGAAACCGCCGGCGGTGATGATCGCGGCGGTCCGCTCGGGCGACAGCACCCCGACATCGTTGGCGTAGGCCTTGCGCATGCGCTCGATGGCCTCGGCCGACAGATCGGCGGCCGTCATCATGTTCACCCAGGCCCCCAGCAGCACGTCGTACTCCGCCGAACTGATGTCAGCGGCCAGGTCGGAGCTGGCGAGCAGGCCTCCCGGCTTGAGGCGCTCGGCGATCTCGGCGAAGAAGGCGGAGCGTGCCTGCGGCTCGAGAATGAACTGGGAGACCAGCAAGCAGGTGGCCGCGTCGTGCGCATCGGTAGCCGGCAGCGACTCCAGATAGCCCGCATGGAAAGTGCAGCGCGCGGCGAAGCCTTCCCGCTCCGCGCGTTGCCGGCAGACCTCGAGCATCGCGGCCGAAGGCTCCACGGCGGTGAAGTGCCAACCCGGATTCTGCGCGGCCAGATGGGCCATCTCCGTGCCGGTGCCCACGCCGACGCAGAGGATGCGTGCGTCGGCCGGCAGCTCGGCGAACTGCGAGTCGAGCAGCAGGTGCAGGCAGTGGCGGATCGGCGCCGTCTTCGCCCACTGGCTGTCGTAGCTGGCGGCCTGCTGCTGGAAGATTTCCGTGACCTCGTCGCGGTGCATGAGTTGTTCCTCAAATAAGGCGGGTTCAGTAACAGCCTACCCTGCCTGTCAATAGGGGCAGGCCGTGCCCGCTTCTTGGACAAAATCACCGAAATCAATAGTGCTGGGCGAAGCGAGACGACCGGTCATATGCTGCGCGCCATGAACAGCAGCATCCGACTCGACAAGCGTGACCTGATCCTGGCCAAGGGCTCGGAAGTGATGACGCGCCGTGGCTACCACGGCACCGGCGTGATGGAGATCGTCCAGGCCGCCGGCATCCCCAAGGGCAGCTTCTATCACTACTTCGCCAGTAAGGAAGACTTCGCCCTGCAGGCCCTGGAGTTCGTCTACCAGCCGCGCCTGCTGCGCTATACCGAGGCCCTGAGCAATCCGGCGCTGAGCCCCAGTGCGCGCATCCTCGGTTACTACCGCGAACTGCAGGCGCACTTCGCCCGCCAGGAACAGCCCGAATACCACTGCTTCATCGGTAGCCTGAGCTTCGAGATGAGCGAGGTGCTGCCGGCCATCGGTGCCGAGGTCGAGCGCATCCAGCAGGCCTCGGTGGACACCCTGCGCGAATGCCTGGAGCAGGCCCGTGCCGCCGGTGAGCTGGCGGCCGACGAGGACTGCGAGAACCTGGCGACCTTCATTTCCAACGCCTGGCAGGGCGTGCTGGCGCGCCTCAAGGTCGGCCGCAGCCTGCAGCCGCTGGAAGCCTTCATTCACCGTCTGGAGCTGCTGCTGCGGCCCTGACCCGTTTTTTTGCCCATCGACGAGACGACCGGTCAGTTGGCCGGCCCCAAGGAGAATCCATGACCGTTAAAGCCCTGTTCGAACCCTTCCGCCTGGGCAACCTGGAGCTGCCGACCCGCGTGGTGATGGCACCGATGACCCGCTCCTTCTCCCCGGGCGGCGTACCGGGCGCGCAGGTGGTGGAGTACTACCGTCGCCGCGCCGCGGCCGGTGTCGGCCTGATCGTCACCGAGGGCACCACCGTCGGCCACAAGGCCGCCAACGGTTACCCGCACGTGCCGCGCTTCTACGGTGAAGACGCCCTGGCCGGCTGGAAAGAAGTGGTCGATGCGGTGCACGCCGAGGGCGGCAAGATCGTCCCGCAGCTGTGGCACGTGGGCAACGTGCGCAAGGCCGGCACCGAGCCGGACGCCAGCGTCCCGGGCTTTGGTCCGAGCGAGAAGGTCAAGGAAGGCACCGTGGTGGTCCACGGCATGACCAAGCAGGACATCGATGAGGTGATCGCCGCCTTCGCCCAGGCCGCCCGCGACGCCAAGGCCATCGGCATGGATGGCGTGGAAATCCACGGCGCCCACGGCTACCTGGTCGACCAGTTCTTCTGGGAAGGCAGCAACAAGCGTACCGACGAATACGGTGGCGACCTGGCCCAGCGTTCGCGCTTCGCCATCGAGCTGATCCAGGCCGTACGCGCCGCCGTTGGCCCGGACTTCCCGATCATCTTCCGCTTCTCCCAGTGGAAGCAGCAGGACTACACCGCGCGTCTGGTACAGACCGCCGAGGAGCTGGGTGCCTTCCTCAAGCCGCTGGCCGATGCCGGCGTGGATATCTTCCACTGCTCGACCCGTCGCTTCTGGGAGCCGGAGTTCGAAGGCTCCGACCTCAACCTGGCAGGCTGGACCCGCCAGCTGACCGGCAAGCCGACCATCACCGTGGGCAGCGTCGGCCTGGACGGCGAGTTCCTGCAGTTCATGGTCAACACCGACAAGGTCGCCGAGCCGGCCAGCCTGGAGAAGCTGCTGGAGCGCCTGAACAAGCAGGAGTTCGACCTGGTGGCCGTGGGTCGTGCGCTGCTGGTCGACCCGGACTGGGCGGTGAAGGTACGCGATGGCCGCGAGAGCGACATCCTGCCGTTCAGCCGCGAGGCCCTGAAGACCCTGGTCTGATGCTTTACCCCGGGCCCGCTTCGGCGGGCCTTTTCCAGCCCTGGGCACACCGGGGCTTTTGTATGCCCGCAGGAAACTCAGACCGTTGCGGTCGAGGCATCCGGCGCGTTTCTGGCCAGCTGCAGATAGGCCTCGAATTGCTCGACTATCGCCGTCCAGCCCTGTTTGCCGGCGTGCTGGCGAGCGTTCAGGCGCACCCGGCGCAGGGTCTCTGGGTCTTCCAGCAGCCAGTGCGCGGCGTCGATGAAGGCCTGCTCGTCACCCGGGCTGGCCAGGGCGCCGTTGTGCCCGTGGCGAATGTGCTGGGCCGCGGCGGCCTGGTCGAAGGCCACCACGGCGAGGCCCGAGGCCAGCGCCTCCAGCACCACGTTGCCAAAGGTCTCGGAGAGGCTGGGGAAGAGGAACAGGTCGCCACTGGCGTAGTGCTCGGCCAGCGCTTCGCCACGCTGCACGCCGCAGAACAGCGCCTCCGGCAGTTGCTCCTGCAGTTGCGCGCGTAGCGGGCCATCGCCCACCAGCACCAGGCGCAGGCGTCGTTGCGGCAGGTCGTGCTGTAGCTGGCGGAAGGCGCGGACCAGCAGTTGCAGGTTCTTCTCCGCCGCCAGGCGGCCGACGTGCAGTACGGCAACCTCGTCTTCGTCCATGCCCCAGGCGGCGCGCAGTTCTGTCGAGCGTCGCGCTGGGTGGAATAGCTGGCCGTCGACACCGCGCGAGAGCAGCTCCAGGCGCTCGAAACCACGCCGCTGCAACTCGACGCGCTGGCTGGGACTGGGCACCAGGGTCAGGCGCGAGCGGTTGTGGAACCAGCGCAGGTAACCCGTCAGCAGCCGGCTGAGCAGGCCGAAGCCATAGTGCGCGCTGTACTGCTGGAAGTTGGTGTGGAAGCCGCTGACCACCGGGATACCCAGGCGCCGCGCCGCACGCAGGGCGGACAGGCCCAGCGGACCCTCGGTGGCGATGTACAGCACGTCCGGGCGCTGGCGCTTCCAGCGACGCAACAGCTTGTGCAGCGAGGAGTGGCCCCATTGCAGGCCGGCGTAGCCGGGCACGGGCCAGCCGCGGGTCAGTAGCAGGTCGTCGTTGCTCTGGTTGTGTTCGTCGGCCTGGCGCGGGCGCACCAGTTGCAGGCGGTGGCCGCGCTCACGCAGGCCCTGGCACAGGCGGCCGAGGGTGTTGGCTACGCCATTCACCTCGGGAGGGAAGGTCTCGCTGACCAGGGCGATATGCAGGCTTGTGACATTCATGGTGCCAGTCTGGCCGGGCACCATGAAGCGGCGGTGACGCTTGTATTACTGGGGCGTGACTTCGCGCTCGCGCACCCAGAACAGAGTGGCGCCGGCCACGGCGGCGGGCATCACCAGGATGTTGACGAAGGGGATCATCAGCGCGAGGTAGGTGGCGCCGCCGAAGCCCAGGCTCTGCCAGCGCTTCTCGCGCAGCCAGGCGAGCATCTCGTTCCAGCCCAGCTTGTTGTTGTCCGCCGGGTAGTCGATGTACTGCACGGCCATCATCCACACGCCGAAGAGTATCCACAGCGGCGCCGCGACAAGGTTGAGCACCGGCACGAAGGTGAGGATCAGCAGGGGAATGGCGCGGGGCAGGAAGTACGCCAGCTTACGCATCTCACGGCCGATGGTGCGCGGCACCATGGCCATCAGCTCACCCCAGCTGAAGGCCGGGAAGTCGTCGCGGCCGCGCAGCACCACCTCCACCTTCTCGGCGAGGAAGCCGTTGAAGGGCGCCGCGATGATGTTGGCCAGCAGGGTGAAGGTGAAGAACATCACCACCAGTACCAGCACCACGAACAGCGGCCAGAGGATGTATTCGAGGAAGCTCAGCCAGCTCGGCAGGCTGGGCATCACGCTGTCGACCCAGCCACCGAACTGCTGCATGGCCAGGGCGATCAGACCGATGAACAGCAGGGCATTGATCGTCAGCGGCAGCAATACGAACAGGCGCAGGCCAGGGCTGAGCACCAGTTTCAGGCCTTGGCCGAGGTATTGAGAGCCGGACAGGGCAGGCGTGGACATGACGATCTCCGCGGGGTGGAAAAGCGCCGACCTTAACCACTTTGCCGGGACGAGGAAAGTCGCTGCGGCCGGTACAGACAGGCGCGGCCGCGCTCGCGCTTGGCCTCGTACATGGCGCTGTCGGCCGCCTTGACCAGGCTCTCCGCGTCGTCCGCGTGCTCGGGGTAGAGGGCGATGCCGATACTCGGCGTAACAAAGTCGATGACCTGCTGTTCGATCTGCATCGGCTGCTTGAGTGTGGCGAGCAGGCGCAGGGCAACCCGCTGGGCCACTTCGGCGTTGCCGCCGGCCACGATCAGGGTGAATTCGTCACCGCCCAGGCGGTAGACCTGGTCGGGCTGGCGCATGGCACCGCGCAGACGCTCGGCGATGCCCTGCAGCAGCAGGTCGCCGATGTCATGGCCGAAGCGGTCGTTGACCTCCTTGAAGCGGTCCAGGTCGAGATAGATCAGTGCCAGTTGGTCGCCGCTGCGGCGGGTCTTCTCCAGTGCCAGCGGCAGCTGCTCGGTGAACGCCTTGCGGTTGTGCAGGCCGGTGAGCGGGTCGGTGTAGGCCATGTCCAGCAGGCGGTTCTGGTAGGCCACCTGGTCGCTGATGTCGCGCATGATGCCGCGGTAGCCGGCGAAGGTGTTCTGCCCGTCGTGGATGATCGAGAAGCGCGTCTCGTAGTGGCCGCGGCTGCCGTCGCGGCGCTGCAGCGGGGCGACGAAGCGGACGTTGTCGCCGGTCTGGTGGGCGCGGGTGAGCTGGTCGACGGCGCGCTCCAGGTCCTCCTGCTCCATCAGCGCCTCGAAGCTGTTGCCCAGCAGCTCTTCCTCGCTGTAGCCGAGCATGCCGCACAGCGCGCGGTTGATGGCGGTGATGTGGCCGTCGTGGTCCAGCTCGAAATAGCCGTCCTGGATGGCGTCGAGAATCTCGCGGTCGCGTGTCTCGCTCTGCTCCAGGCGCTCGAGCATGCGGTTGACCTCCTGGGACAGGCTGCCCAGCTCGTCGTTGCCGCTGTCGCGGATGCGCTGGTGGTTCGAGTCCGGCCCGATGGCCGAGATGTCGCGGTGCATGCGCGAGACGCGGCGCATGATGCCGAATTCGAGGCCGAGATAGATCAGCACCCAGGCGATCAGGCCGACCCCGGTGGCCTCGGCCAGGAAGATGCTGATGGCCTTGCGCCCCTCCTGGTACAGGCGCCGCTCGCGGGTCAGCTCCATTAGCAGCTGTGGCTCGCCCAGGCTGTTGCGGAACAGCAGGTCCAGCTGTTGGCGGTTCTCGTCGAGTACCCGCCGTGGGCTGATTTCTATGCGGTTGAGGTTGGCCGTGCCGAGCGTCGGCAAGGCCCGCCAGCCGTCATGGTCGACGTCTGGCGGGAGCAGGCGCAGGGAGCCGTTGACCTGGCTCTGCAGCAGCTCGGAGCGCTCGCCGTCGATGAAGTGCCCGGCCACCAGGGTGCCCAGGCTCGGCAGGCTGTCCTGGTTGTTGCTGATGCCGCCCATGGCCAGCACCAGGGGGACGCCCTGGACCACCACGATCTGCCCGCGCAGGTCCTCGCGCCCCGGTTGGTGCAGGCGCCTGATCTGTTCGACGATCGCATCGCGCAGCGACCGGTAATCACGGGGCCGCTCGCTGCCGAGGGTGATCATGTCCGGCAGGTCGGGCGGCATCCATTGCTCGGCTTGGACACGGTCCTGCTCGTCGAGCAGCAGCATGAAGTCGAAGTTGATCTGCTGCAGCGCCTCCGGGTCCATGTTGCGGCGGACGTAGTCCGGGTGCTGGCCGCGCATGAAGTCGTAGGTGTCGTCCCACTTGGCGTAGCTCAGCACCAGGTCGAGGTTGCGCTTGAGGTTGTGGTCGAGCAGCGCCTGCAGGCGCTTGGCCTCGGCGTCCAGCAGCGCGGCGTCCTGGCGGTCGAAGCGGCTGAGGATCAGGCTCTGCGACAACAGGTAGGCGAAGCCCAGCGCCAGCAGCAGCAACGGGGCGAACAGCCAGAACAGGCGTTTGCGCAGGGTCATGCGGTCGGCAATCCGGAGCGGAGGGCAATTGAGCCGAGTATAGACAAGGGGGCTGTGTGCACCGGGCCAAATAGGCCGTTGCTATCGGCTGAATTGAGAATGGGCATTTTCGCCGGCGGTGCCGTCTCGATAGCCTTGCTGCCAATCCCCCTTGCCGGGGCCGCCCCTGTTCAAAGCCTTCCCCAAGTGCCTGGGCCGGTCCCTTTTTCTTCAGGAGTTGGCCATGTCCGCAAACCGTCATGCCCGCGTCATCATCCTCGGCTCCGGCCCCGCCGGTTACAGCGCCGCCGTGTATGCCGCCCGCGCCAACCTCAAGCCGTTGCTGATCACCGGCATCCAGGCCGGCGGCCAGCTGACCACCACCACCGAGGTCGACAACTGGCCGGGCGATCCGCATGGCCTGACTGGGCCGGCGCTGATGCAGCGCATGCAGGAACACGCCGAGCGCTTCGAGACGGAGATCGTCTACGACCACATCAACGCCGTGGACCTGGCCGGCAAGCCCTTCACCCTGGTCGGCGACAGCGGCACCTACACCGCCGATGCGCTGATCATCGCCACCGGCGCCAGCGCCCGCTACCTGGGCCTGCCGTCGGAGGAAGCGTTCATGGGCAAGGGCGTGTCCGCCTGCGCCACCTGCGATGGCTTCTTCTACCGCAACCGCGAGGTGGCGGTGGTCGGCGGCGGCAATACCGCCGTGGAGGAGGCGCTGTACCTGGCCAATATCGCCAGCAAGGTGACCCTGGTGCATCGCCGCGAGACCTTCCGCGCCGAGAAGATCCTGCAGGACAAGCTGCGCGCGCGTATCGCCGAAGGCAAGATCGAACTGCGCCTCAACGCAGCGGTGGATGAGGTGCTGGGCGACGCCAGCGGCGTTACCGGCGTGCGCCTACGGCACAACGACGGCGCCAGCAGCGAGCTGCAGGTCGACGGCCTGTTCGTCGCCATCGGCCATACGCCCAACACCTCGCTGTTCGAGGGCCAGCTGGCGCTGCGTGATGGCTACCTGGTGGTCAACGGCGGGCGCGACGGCAACGCCACCGGTACCAGCATCCCCGGCGTGTTCGCCGCCGGCGACGTGGCCGACTCGGTGTACCGCCAGGCCATCACCTCGGCGGGCGCCGGCTGCATGGCGGCGCTGGATGTGGAGCGCTATCTGGATTCGATCTGAGGCATCTCCGCGCCCGGCAACCGCTGGACAAAAACGCCGCGACTTCGCAAGGAGTCGCGGCGTTTTCATTGCCGGGCCTTGTATCGCCGAGAGCATCGACCTTGGTCTTAGGCGCGTGGCGACCTTGGGGAAAGTGAACAACACTTGGCCGGCTAAGTCAGTCAACAGTGGACCCAGCGGTTCGCGATACGCGCCGCAACTCTCCGGCCCGGGCGTGGCCGGTCACCAACAAGAGAGGCCATCGTCATGATCTACGCACAACCCGGAACTGCCGGTGCCATCGTTTCGTTCAAGGCGCGCTACGGCAACTACATCGGTGGCGAGTTCGTCGCCCCGCTCAAGGGCCAGTACTTCACCAACACCTCGCCGGTCAACGGCCAGCCCATTGCCGAGTTCCCCCGTTCCGATGCTGCCGACATCGACAAGGCGCTGGACGCCGCGCATGCCGCCGCCGATGCCTGGGGCCGTACCAGCGCGCAGGAGCGCTCCAATGTGCTGCTGCGCATCGCCGACCGCATCGAGCAGAATCTCGAGTTGCTGGCGGTCACCGAGACCTGGGACAACGGCAAGGCGGTGCGTGAGACGCTGAATGCCGACATCCCGTTGGCCGTCGACCATTTCCGCTACTTCGCCGGCTGCATCCGCGCCCAGGAGGGCGGCGCCGCGGAAATCGACGCCGGCACCGTGGCCTACCACATCCACGAGCCGCTGGGCGTGGTCGGGCAGATCATCCCGTGGAACTTCCCGCTGCTGATGGCCGCCTGGAAGCTGGCCCCGGCCCTGGCCGCCGGCAACTGCGTGGTGCTCAAGCCGGCCGAGCAGACGCCGCTGGGCATCAGCGTGCTGATGGAGCTGATCGGCGACCTGCTGCCGCCGGGCGTGCTCAACGTGGTGCAGGGCTTCGGCAAGGAGGCGGGCGAGGCGCTGGCCACCAGCAAACGCATCGCCAAGATCGCCTTCACCGGCTCCACTCCCGTGGGCTCGCACATCCTCAAGTGCGCGGCGGAGAACATCATCCCCAGCACCGTGGAACTGGGCGGCAAGAGCCCGAACATCTACTTCGAGGACATCATGCAGGCCGAGCCGGCCTTCATCGAGAAGGCCGCCGAGGGCCTGGTACTGGCCTTCTTCAACCAGGGTGAGGTGTGCACCTGCCCGTCGCGGGCGCTGGTGCAGGAGTCCATCTACCCGGCGTTCATGGCCGAGGTGATGAAGAAGGTGCAGGCCATCAAGCGCGGCAACCCGCTGGATACCGACACCATGGTCGGCGCCCAGGCCTCGCAGCAGCAGTTCGACAAGATTCTTTCCTACCTGCAGATCGCCCAGCAGGAGGGCGCCGAGGTGCTCACCGGCGGCGGCGTGGAGAAGCTGGAGGGCAGCCTGGCCACCGGCTATTACATCCAACCGACCCTGCTCAAGGGGCACAACAAGATGCGCGTGTTCCAGGAGGAAATCTTCGGCCCGGTGGTGGGCGTGACCACCTTCAAGGACGAGGCGGAGGCGCTGGCCATCGCCAACGACACCGAGTTCGGCCTCGGCGCCGGACTGTGGACCCGCGACATCAACCGTGCCTGGCGCATGGGCCGTGGCATCAAGGCCGGTCGCGTGTGGACCAACTGCTACCACCTGTACCCGGCGCACGCCGCCTTCGGTGGCTACAAGAAGTCCGGCGTTGGCCGCGAGACCCACAAGATGATGCTCGACCACTACCAGCAGACCAAGAACCTGCTGGTGAGCTACGACATCAATCCCCTGGGCTTCTTCTAGGCGTCAGGGGCATGAGCTGGTCCACCGTCAAGACCCGGAAAAAGCCCCGCATTGCGGGGCTTTTTTATTGCGGCACTACGCCTTCTTGTGCAGTGAGGGCAGCAGGATCGTCAGAACGCCGAGCAGCGGCAGGAACGAGCACAGCAGGAACACGTGTTCGATGCCGTGGATATCCGCCAGGTAACCGAGCAGCGCGCCGCCGATGCCACCGAAGCCGAACATCAGGCCGAAGAACACCCCGGCGATCATGCCAACGTTGCCTGGTACCAGCTCCTGGGCGAATACCACGATGGCGGAAAACGCCGAAGCCAGGATGAAGCCGATGATCATGCTCAGCACGCCGGTCCAGAACAGATCCACGTAAGGCAGCGCCAGGGTGAAGGGGGCGGCGCCGAGGATGGAGAACCAGATCACCGCCTTGCGTCCTATCCGGTCGCCGATCGGCCCGCCGAAGAAGGTGCCGGCGGCGACGGCGCCGAGGAACAGGAACAGGTAGAGCTGCGAGGTGGCCACCGACAGGCCGAACTTCTCGATCAGGTAGAAGGTGAAGTAGCTGGTCAGGCCGGACATGTAGAAAAACTTGGAGAACACCAGCACTGCCAGCACTACCAGAGCCAGCATGACGCGGCGGCGCGGCAGGCCGTGGCTGGCGACCGTGCCGGCCTTGAGGCGAAACAGGTTGAGATGCTCGCGATACCAGCGGCTCAGGCCGTAGAGCACCAGGATGGCGAACGCGGCGAACAGCCCGAACCAGGCCACGTGGCCTTGGCCGTAGGGGATGATGATGGCCGCGGCGAGTAGCGGGCCTAAGGCGCTGCCGGCATTACCGCCGACCTGGAAGGTCGACTGCGCCAGGCCGTAGCGGCCACCCGAGGCCAGTCGGGCGATGCGCGAGGCCTCCGGATGGAAGGTCGACGAGCCGATGCCGACCAGCGCCGAGGCCAGGAGGATGGCAGGGAAGGAGCCGACGTAGGCCAGCATCAGAATGCCGAGCAGAGTGCAAAGCGAGCCGGCGGGCAGTAGCCAGGGCTTCGGGTGGCGGTCGGTATGGTAGCCGACCCAGGGCTGCAGCAACGAGGCTGTGAGCTGGAAGGTCAGGGTGATCAAGCCGATCTGGGCAAAGCTCAGCCCATAGTTGGCCTTGAGCAACGGGTAGATCGACGGCAGCACCGCCTGGATCAGGTCGTTGATCAAGTGGGCAAGGGCGCAGGCGCCGATCACGCGCATGACCAATGGGCTGGTCTGGTTGGCAGGCGACGTGCCAGCTTGAGACGAAAGGGCGGCGGTTGCGGACATGTTGTGCCTTGCGGATAGAGGTCGTTCGGGGATTCGGCGCTATCCTAGGCGGCGAAAAATTGCCTGTCTCACGCAATTCGGGCAGTAAGTTTCGCAAAAGGGGCGGAATGAGCAAAACACTGGATGTGCATCTGCGCGAGATCGATGCCTGGGATTGGGCCGTCGTCGGCAGTGCTACCGACTACCCGGCGGACTGGTACGTCGAGGCGCACTCGCATAACAAGCACCAGCTCATCTACGCCATCGAGGGCGTGATGGTGGTGCGCTCCGCGACCAACCAGTGGACCGTGCCGCCCAGCCGCGGCATCTGGATGCCGAGTGGCCAGCTCCACTCGATCCGCTGCGTCGGTGCGGTGCAGATGCGCAGCGTGTTCGTATTGCCGGACGACTCGCTGGGGCTGCCTGTCGAGCCCGGTGCCGTCAGTGTCTCCCCACTCCTGAGTGCATTGATCCGTGTCGCTGTAGAGATCAGTTCGCCCTATGCGGCGGACTCGCGGGCGGCGCGGGTGATGGGCCTGATCCTCGATGAGCTGAGGGTTCTGCCGGCCCTGCCTCTGCACCTGCCGCAGCCAGCCGATCCACGCATCCAGGCGATCTGTACGGTGTTGCAGGCAGATCCCGGTGATGGCTCTACGCTGGCGGACTGGAGTGCGCGCCTGGGCCTCGACGAGAAGACCATCCAGCGTTTGTTCCGCAAGGGTACGGGCATGACCTTCGGCCAGTGGCGCCAGCAAGCCCGGCTGTTGCTAGCGCTGGAACGCATCGCCGTGGGGCGCAAGATCATCGATGTGGCCGGTGAGCTCGGTTACGAAAGCCCCAGTGCCTTCACCACCATGTTCAAGAAGCAGTTCGGCATCACGCCCAGCCAGTTCTTCAAGTAGCTGGTGCTCAGAGGCCGCCCAGCAGGTCGTGGGAGTCCAGCAACCGGTAGGCAATCTCCGGCTGCCGTTCCAGGCCGC
This sequence comes from Pseudomonas sp. Gutcm_11s, assembly GCF_028649395.1. Taxonomy (GTDB): domain Bacteria; phylum Pseudomonadota; class Gammaproteobacteria; order Pseudomonadales; family Pseudomonadaceae; genus Aquipseudomonas. Next base: position 356,470 of record NZ_JAQSUW010000009.1, read on the forward strand.
GGCGGATGGCGGCGGGGATCGCCTGGCGGGTCTTGCGGCACAGGCCGGGGTGCTCGGCGATCTGGATGGCGATGCCGCGCATGCTGCGCACCTCGTTGAAGCCCGGCGCCACTTCCACGCGGATGCCGAGCTGCTCGTGCATGCGCTGCTGCATGTGCTGCAGGTCTTCCAGGCTCTTGAGGTTCTCCAGACGCTCTAGCAGGCGCTTCTCCTCGCTGCGGGTCAGCAGCAGGATGCGCACGTCCGCGCCCGGGGTTTCCAGCAGCTGGTCGCGGCTGCAGTCACAGGCACCGGGCGGGCAGGGTTGGCGGAGCGGTGGTTGGCTGGTCATGGGCTGTGATCATAGCCAGAGCGCAGCACTGCCGCGCAAGCGGCAGTGGATCGAGCGGCGAGCCGATTTACCAGGCCAGCGTCTGCTGCTGGTAGTCGAGGAAGTGGCAGCCCGTGCTATCCAGGTGCGCCTCGACGGTGGCGAGCAGGCCTGCGACGCTGGTGGCGACATCCAGGGTCGCCTGGTCACCGCCCATCTCCGTGCGCACCCAGCCCGGGTGCAGTGCCAGCAGGCAGGCCTGCGGACGTTCGGTGGAGCGGTCCCAGCTCTGCAGCAGGCTGTTCAGTGCTGCCTTGCTCGCGCCATACAGCGGCATCTCGGCGGAGCGGGCCAGGGCCACGCTGCCCATCTGCGAGCTCATGAAGGCGATCACGCCACCGCTGCGTACCTGCTTGGCCAATTGGCGGGCGAGACGCATGGGGGCGATGGCATTGGTCAGGAACAGGGTGGCGACCTCGTCGGCGCTGGCCTGTGCCACGTCTTGATGCTGCGGGCCCATGATGCCGGCGTTGAACAGCAGGATGTCGAGCTGCTCGCCCTGCAGCGCCGCCTCGATGTGCCCGGCGACATCCGTGGCGGTGAGGTCGCCGGCGATCAGCACCAGGCGCTGCGGGTGCTGTTTGTGCAGCTCGGCCAGGGCCTCACCGTTGGGGTTGCGGGCGACGGCGTAGACCTTGTCGCCACGCTCCAGGCAGGCGCGGGTCAGGCCCAGGCCGATACCGCGCGAGGCGCCGACGATCAGTACGTTGTGCATGGGGAGTCTCCAGTGAGGTGGGCGGGAGGTGTCGCGATCATATCCGTCCCGGCCTGCTCAGGCATGGCTGGCATGGCGGATGCTTGGCCAGCGGTTGAACAGGCGATGCAGGACGAACACCGCGACCAGGGTGCAGAACACTGCCACGCAGACCGAGCTGAGGCGGTAGGCGATGGAATAGAACACGTCGTGCTGCGGCGTGAGGTACTGGCCGAAGACGATGGCCAGGGTGGTCAGCGCGCCGAAGCCGATGCCCTGGGCATGCTCCAGCACATGCACGCGAGCGCAGCAGAACGCGGCGGTCCAGTACATCAGGGTAACCAGCGGCAGCACGTCGTAATGGCTGTAGAGCACCAGTTGCAGGAGCAGGCCGACGGCGCAGCCGAGCAGGGTGCCGAGGGCACGGATGCGCCCGGCGAAGCGGATGCCGTTCCAGTGCATGGGGAACAGCACCAGGATCGAGGCGACCTGGGCCGATAGCGAGTCCTTGAGGTCCAGGCTCTGGAACAGGATGAACGACAGGGTGGCGATGCTCGCGCCGAGCAGGGCCTCGTGGCGCTGGCTGGGCAGGTCCTTGGGCTGTGGCTGGCGCGGTGGACGCGGTTCGGCGTCGGGGAACAGGTAGAACATCAGCCAGGCGATCAGCACCGTCTGCACGGCGGCCACCAGGTTGCTGGTCAGCATGTCGAACAGGTGGGTCTCCGGGTAGCTGCCGAAGTGCAGTTGGATGGAGAGGAACACGCTGCCGAGGGCGCCGAACATGAACAGCGGGCCCTGGGCCATCAGGCGGAAGCGCCAGAAGAAGGCAAGGAACACCAGTGGTACCACCAGCAGCGGGCGGTCGCCGAACAGGCCGTAGATCACCAGCACCTCCAGGCTCACCACCACGGCCTGGAGGAGGAACTGGCGGATCACATGGGCGTTGATGACCGGCGTCAGGCCGAGCAGGAGCATGGGGTAGACGCAGAAGAACGAGCCGTAGTCCCAGCCCATCAGCTTGCAGACGAACAGCCCCAGGGTGCCGCCGCAGGCCAGGCGCAGGCACTGGCGCAGGTCGTTCTCGGAGAGCCTGCGGGTGCCTGCGGCGGCCGCCTTAGTAGACATAGTGCAGCAGGCTGATCAGCTGGATCTGCAGGCGGCCGAACAGGTCGGCCAGCTGCGAGTCGTGCGGGTACAGCTGCACGGTGGCCTTGGCGCCGCTGGGCAGGTTGTAGGTCAGCGGCTCGCTGAGGCTGACGTGCAGGCGCTGGCGCTGGGCATCGCGCACCCAGCGGTCGGAGATCGTCGGTGCGGCCAGGTCGCCGTTGGCGTCCAGCTGGCCCTCCTTGACCCCGGCGTCGAGGGCGCTGACGCGGGCGGCGAAGATGTGCCCGGGCAGGGCGTCGAACACCACCGAGGCCTCGTCCTCCAGACGCACGTAGCGCAGGGCCTTCTCGCGGAAGTCGGCGCTGATGTCGGTCTCGTCGGCGACCAGTGCGGCCACCGGATTACCGGCATGCAGGAAGGCACCGGCGGACAGCTGCAGGTTGCTCAGGGTGCCGGCACGCTCGGCGCGCACTTCGCTGTACTGCAGCTGCAGCCGCGCTCGCTCCAGGGCATTGCGTGCCTGGCGCAGGCGCAGGTTGTCATCGCCCTGGGTGCCACGCTGCGCGGTCAGTTCGCGGACGCGGGCGCCGGCGGCGCTCAGGCGGGCCTGGGCGGCCTGGCGTTCGGCCTCGGTCTGCTCGAACAGCTGGCGCGACACGTGCTGGCTCTGCACCAGGCGGCCGAGGCGCGCGCTCTCGCGCTGCAGCTCGTTGGCCGAGGCCTGAGCGGCGGTACGGTCGGCCTGGGCGGCGGCGATGGCGGCGTCGAGCTGCAGGTTGTCCTGGCCGGCCTGTTCCAGTTCTAGTTCGGCGGCACGCACCGCCAGGTGGAAGGGTTCCGGGTCGAGACGGAACAGCAGCTGGCCGGCGGCCACGTGCTGGTTGTTGGCCACGGCGACGTCCAGCACCTGGCCGTCCACCCGCGGTGCGATGCGCAGCACGGGGCGGGTCAGCTGGGCCTGGGGGGTGATGGGCATCCACAGGTCTGCCGCCAGGAAATAGGCGAACAGCAGGATGAATAGAACGATGGCCGCCTGTACCCGGCGGGCGAATTTCTGGTCCGGAGTCATGTGAAGCCTTGGTGTCCGCAGAGGGCGGAAAGAAGGGCGAGGGTGCGGGTCCGCTCGCAGGTGACTGGCAGTATATTTGGTTACAAAACGGGGATAATCTGGGGCTTTCGAGAATCAGCATTACCGATGGGGTAACAATGGATACGCTACACAGCATGCGCATCTTCGTTCGGGTGATAGATACCGGCAGCTTCACCGCCGCGGCCCAGGCCATGGATCTGTCCACCGCCCAAGTATCGCGGCTGGTCTCGGAGCTGGAGCAGCAACTGCAGACCCGCCTGCTGCACCGCACCACCCGCCGCCTGGCGCTGACCGAGGCGGGCGAGCGCTACCTACAGCGCTGCCGGCAGATTCTCGACGAGGTCGACGAGGCTGCTGCCGAAGCCCGCGGTGCGCACCTCACGCCCAGCGGGCGACTGCGCGTGCACAGCATGACCGGCCTTGGCCTGCAGCACCTGACCGGGCTGATCGCCCGCTATTCCGAGCTGTACCCGGACGTGGTGGTGGACCTGGCCCTGTCGCAGCGCACGCCGGACCTGCTGGAAGACGGCCACGACGTGATCATCGCCTTCGCCCGCGAGCTACCCAACTCGCAGATGGTGGCGCAGCTGCTGGGGCCGATGTTCAGCGTCGCCTGCGCTTCGCCGGAGTACCTGCGCAAGCATGGCGTGCCGGCGCAACCGGCCGACCTGCAGCAGCATCGCTACCTGCGCCTGCTCGACCCCATCTACGAGGGCGGTGTGGACGCCGAGTTCGATCCGCTGCCCGGCGAGAGCTTCCAGGTCAACGTCGCCGAATCCCTGGCCAGGGCGGCGCAGGCGGGCATGGGTGTGTGCCTGTTGCCGTCGTTCGTTGCCGCTGCTGCCATGCGCGACGGCAGCCTGTTGCGTGTGTTGCCGCAGCATCGCCTGCGCCAGCGCAACATCTACGCCATCTACCCGTCGCGGCGTTTTCTCGATGCCAAGATCAGGACCTGGGTGGACTTCCTCAAGACCGAGCTGCCACCGCTGCTGGCCGCCGACGAGGCGCTGCTGGAGGAACCGGTGCACTGGGCCGTGCCCGGCTGACTGTTGCGGAATAGGCAATGGTGATTCGCGGGAAACGTGGTTTTTCAGCTGCCTTGGGCCGCCTATCATTTCTCCCATGATTTCGCGGGGCCAATCGATTGGCTCCGGAATAGCGAAGATGGTCGCCAATGGCCGAGTTATCGCCGCATTCGAGCGCGTTTGATCGTCCCTGCAGCCACGAGCCTTCTGTTGCTCATGATGAAACAGTTTTGCCGGCTGGCAACGAGACCTTGCGCCGCGCTCCCTCCTCCTGACGTTGATGCCTGAGTGCTCCTTTATCGACGTCCTGCCTCAGACCGCTCTCTTTGAGCGGTCTTTTTTTTGCCCGCGATTTTTCCAGCCGATGGCGCCTGCTTCTGCGCCCAACAAAAAGCCCCGCATGAGCGGGGCTTTTGTCGTGCCGGGTGGCCTTACAGACGCGGGTAGTCGATGTAGCCGACCGGACCCTGGGCGTAGAACAGCTCGGGGCGCGGCTCGTTGAGCGGGGCGTCCTTGGCCAGGCGCTCGACCAGGTCGGGGTTGGCGATGTAGGGAATGCCGAAGGCCACGGCATCGGCCTTGCCTTCTGCCAGCCAGGTGTTGGCCTGGTCCTTGGTGAAGCGCTCGTTGGCGATGACCAGGCCGCCGAACTGCTCCTTGATGAAGGGGGTCAGGCTGTCGTCGCCTTCCTTCTCGCGGGTGCAGATGAAGGCCACGCCACGCTTGCCCAGTTCGCGGGCGACGTAGCCGAAGGTCTCGCGCGGATCGGCGTCGCCCATGTCATGGCTGTCGCGACGCGGTGCCAGGTGTACGCCAACACGGTCGGCGCCCCACACGGCGATGGCCGCGTCGGTGACTTCCAGCAGCAGGCGGGCGCGGTTCTCGATCGAGCCGCCGTACTGGTCGCTGCGCTGGTTGGTGCTGCTCTGCAGGAACTGGTCGAGCAGGTAGCCGTTGGCGCCGTGGATTTCCACACCGTCGAAGCCGGCAGCCTTGGCGTTCTCGGCACCGTGGCGGTAAGCCTCGACGATGTCGGCGATTTCCTCGGTTTCCAGGGCGCGCGGGGTTTCGAAGCCTTTCATCGGGCGGACCAGGCTGACGTGGCCGGCCGGCGCGATGGCGCTAGGGGCGACCGGCAGCTCGCCGTTCAGGTAGATCGGGTCGGACACGCGGCCGACGTGCCACAGCTGCAGGAAGATGCGGCCGCCGTTGGCGTGCACGGCGCGGGTGATGTTGAGCCAGCCGCGTACCTGGTCTTCCGACCAGATGCCGGGGGTGTCCGGGTAGCCCACGCCCATCGGGGTGACCGAGGTGGCTTCACTGAGGATCAGGCCGGCGCTGGCGCGCTGCACGTAGTACTCGGCCATCAGCGCGTTGGGCACGCGGCCTTCGTCGGCGCGGCAGCGGGTCAGCGGCGCCATGATGATGCGGTTGGGCAGTTCCAGACTGCCGATCTTGATCGGGTCGAAAATGGTGGTCATGGTCAGTCTCCAGTGTGTCAGTCCAGCAGGGGTTCGGCGTCGCTGCTGCGACTGCCGAGGGATGCGGTAAGCAGGGCGGCGATCAGAGCCAGCGCGGCCAGTGCGGCGGCGGCCAGCGGTACGCTGGTCAGGCCCAGGCCATGGCCGATGACCAACCCGCCGACCCAGGCGCCGATGGCGTTGCCCAGGTTGAAGGCGCCGATGTTGAGGGTGGCCACCAGGTTCGGCGCGGCCTGGCCGAAGTTCATCACGTTGACCTGCAGCGCCGGCACGGCGGCGAAGGCGGCCATGGCCCAGAGCAGCAGGTTGATTTCCAGCGGGATCAGCAGCGGACTGCTCCAGCGCACCAGCGAGGACAGCAGCGCCAGGCTGAGCAGGATGCCGGCCAGCGCGGTGGCCAGGTTCCAGTCGGCCAGGCGCCCGCCGAGCAGGTTGCCGAGTGTCAGGCCGACGCCGATCAGCAGCAGGGTCCAGGTGATACCGCGTGGCGACACGCCGGTGACCTCGCCGAGCAGCGGCGCAATGTAGGTGAACAGGGCGAACACGGCGGCGGAGAACAGTACGGTGGTGGACAGCGCCAGCCACAGCCCGGCGCCACGCATGGCGGCCAGTTCGCCGCGCAGGTCGGCGGGCTCCTGCTCGCGGTTGTTCGGCAGCACGCGCCACAGGCCGATCAAGGCGATCACGCCGATCACGGTCACCGCCCAGAAGGTCGAGCGCCAGCCGGCGTACTGGCCGAGCGCGGTGCCCAGCGGCACGCCGAGCACGTTGGCCAGGGTCAGGCCGGTGAACATCAGCGCCACGGCCGAAGCCTTGCGGTTCTCCGGAACCAGGCTGGCGGCGACCACCGAGCCGATGCCGAAGAAGGCGCCATGGCAGAGTGCGGTGACCACGCGGGCGACCATCAGCAGTTCATAGTCGGCGGCGGTGGCGCAGAGCAGGTTGCCCAGCACGAAGATGCCCATCAGGCCGAGCAGGGCCAGCTTGCGTGGCCAGTTGGCGGTGACCAGAGCCATGAACGGCGCACCGAGTGCCACGCCAAGGGCATAGCCGGTGACCAGCCAGCCGGCGCCGGGAATGGACACGCCGAGGTCGGTGGCCACCTCGGGCAGCAGGCCCATGATGACGAATTCCGTGGTGCCGATGGCAAACGCGGACAGAGCGAGGACGAGAAGCGGTAACGGCATGGGGCCGGCTCCTGGAAACGGTTGCATTTATTGGGTCCTGCGCGCGGGCAGGGCCGTTCAGAGTTGGGCGTCGAGGTCTTTCAGGAAGGCCTGGATGACCTCCTCGTTACGCTTGAAGAAACTCCACTGGCCGACCTTGCGGCTGGTCACCAGACCGGCGCGTTGCAGGGTGGCCAGGTGCACCGACACGCTCGACTGGGACAGGCCGCAGCGCTCGAACTTGCCGGCGCATACGCCAAGTTCCAGCGGGTGGTCCTGGTCGGCGAAGTGCTTTTCCGGCTCCTTCAGCCACTGCAGGATTTCACGCCGCACGGGGTGGGCGAGGGCCTTGATGATTTCGTCGATGTCGAGTGGAGTGCTCATGCTGGTGCTGTCGCATATCGGGTTGAGGCGAACTGTATATCGGGTTGTCCCGATATTTAGATCGTTTGCACCGATACTGACTATCAAGGCAGCTGATGAAGCGGCGAGAAGGCCCCGGGCTAGAGGCCTCGCTCGTGGGAAGGGATCAATCCGCCAGGGGTTCGAACTCGTCTTTCACCCGTATCGCGCAATCGGGGCAGGCGAAATCCTCGGGCAGTTCTTCCCAGGGCGTGCCCGGCGCATAGCCGTGGTGCGGCTCGCCCCGGGTCTCGTCGTAGCAGTAGCCGCACTCCGGGCAGCGATGGCGGCTCATGCCGGCTGCTCGCTCAGGCCATAGCGTTGCATCAGGCGCTCGCGGTGGCCGGGCTGGAAGTTGATCCGCGCCGCATTGCCCTGCACCGCGCTGATCAGCCGCGGGTTCATGGTGCGGAACCACAGCGGCGGTACGTAGGCCACCAGGTACATGCCGAAGTAGCCACTGGGCAGGCGCGGCAGGTCGGGGAAGTTGCGCAGCGACTGGTAGCGCCGGGTCGGGTGGGCGTGGTGATCGGAATGCCGTTGCAGGTGGAACAACGCCCAGTTGGAGAACAGGTGGTTGCTGTTCCACGAATGGTGCGGCTGGCACACCTCGTAGCGACCGTTGCCGAGCTTGCCGCGCAACAGACCGTAATGTTCCAGGTAGTTGGCCGAGGTCAGCTGGAAGGCGCCCCAGAAGGCGGTTAGCAGCAGGTACGGCAGGATGGCGAGGCCGAAGGCCAGAGTCAGCCCGCCATACAGGGCCAGGCTGATCAGCGCCGGTTGCAGTACCTCGTTGTCCAGGCTCCAGACGCCCTTGCCGCAACGAGCCAGGCGTTCCTTCTCCAGTTGCCAGGCGCGGCGGAAACCACCGGGCATCTCGCGCAGGACGAAGCGGTAGATCGACTCGCCCATGCGCGACGAGGCCGGGTCCACCGGCGTGGCCACGTCGCGGTGGTGGCCGCGATTGTGCTCGACGTAGAAGTGCCCGTAGCAGGCCAGGGCCAGGGCCAGCTTGCCCAGCCAGCGCTCCAGCGTGCTCTTCTTGTGGCCCATCTCGTGACCGAGGTTGATGGCGAAACCGAGGCCGCCACCGGTGTTGATGATCATCGCCAGCACGCCGTACCAGGCCAGCGGCTGGGTGGCGACGAAGGCGGTGGTGGCGATGAAGGTCAGCCACAGTACCGGCACCAGCAGGTAGGTGATCCAGCGGTAGTAGGGGTCGGCCTCCAGCGCCGGCACCTCGGCCTCGGGCGGGTTGCTCGGGTCCTCGCCGATCAGCGCATCGAGCAGCGGCACGCCGAAGTAGAAGAACGCCGGCGACAGCCACAGCCAGGCGTCGTGCGGTGCTACCAGCAGGTACAGCGCGGGGCCGATCAGGCCCAGGCAGGGGACGAACAGCGACAGCAGCCAGAGCGGGCGCTTGCGGTCACGATAGGGCAGGGCGGTGTGCATTTTTATTCTCTCCGCGGTTCTTCGACCTGGGCCCAGCATGCGCCGACCCAGCAAGCGGCAGAACCGTTGAGTCGGGCAGAAAATCGTCTTATGGTGACAACTCATCCCATGCCGGACCTGCCCCATGGACCCGAGCCTCGCCCCGCTGCAGCCATGCCTGCACCCGATCTACGCCCGCCTGATGTGCGCGGCGCTGCGCCAGCGCGGCTTCGGCGAGGCGGAGATCCTGCATGGCACCGGCCTGGACTGGGCGCACCTGCACCGCGACAACCGCCCGCTCAACTTCGCCCAGGTGCAGCGCCTGATTCGCCGCGCCACCCAGCTCACCGAGTGCCCCTGGTTGGGCCTGGAAGTCGGTTGCGCCACGCCCGTGTCGGCACATGGTCCGGTGGGCTACGCCGCCGCCCTGTGCCCGGACCTGCGCGGCGTGCTGGCGGTGCTGGAGCGCTTCAGCGTGCTGCGCCTGTCCAGCCTGCGCCTCGGTGGGCGGGTCGAGGGCGAGCGCTACCGCATCTGCTTCGAGGAGCTGTTCGACCTTGCCGACGTGCGCGAGCACATCTTCACCAGCCTGGCCGGCGTCTGCCTGCGCCTGCTGGAAGCGGTGTGCGGCGCGCTGCCGGACGACTGCCTGGCGTTCAGCTTCCCCTTCGCCGAGCCACCCTGGTCGGCGCGCTATCGTGAGCTGCTCGGTCCCCGCGTCAGCTTCGGCGGCGAGTGCTTCAGTGTCAGTCTGCCCCTGGCATGGCTGGACCGCCCGAGCCTGAGCGCCGATGCCCAGGCCGCGCGCATCGCCCTGCGCGACTGCGAGCACCAGCTGCAGGGCGCCAGCCCCGGCGGCGACTGGACCAGCCGGGTGCAGCTGCGCCTGGTGGCCTGCGAGGGCAGCTACCCGACGCTGGAGCAACTGGCCGACGAATTTCACCTGTCCGAGCGCACGCTGATCCGCCGCCTGCGCGACGAGGGCGTGCACTACCAGCAACTGCTCGACGAGGTACGCCAGGAGCTGGCCTGCTGGCTGCTGCAGAGCACGCCGCTGAGCGTCGAGGCGGTGGCCGAGCGCCTGGGCTATCGCGATACCAGCAACTTCAGCCGCACCTTCCGCCGCTGGTTGGGCATGACGCCCAACGCCTGGCGCAAGGGGGCTGCGTGAACTACCTGGCCCACCTGCACCTGGGTGGCGACGCCCCGGAGCAACTGCTCGGCAGCCTGTACGGCGACTTCGTCAAAGGGCCGCTGGCAGGACGCTACCCGGCCGGCATCGAGGCGGCCATCCAGCTGCACCGACGCATCGATGCCTTCACCGATCGCCATCCGCTGATCGAGCAGGCACGCGCGCGCTTCCCTGCCGAGCGGCGGCGCACCTCGGGGATTCTTCTCGATCTGTTCTTCGACCACTGCCTGGCCCGCGACTGGGCGGAGTTCGCCGACGAGCCATTGGTGCAGTTCACCGGCCGGGTCTACCGGGTGCTGGCCGCGCAGCCCGAGCTGCCCGAGCGCCTGGCCTTCATCGCGCCGCGCATGGCCGCGCAGGACTGGCTGGGCAGCTACACCGATTTCGCCGTGCTGGAGCAGGTGCTGCTGGGCATGAGCCGGCGCCTGTCGCGCCCGCAGATGCTGGCCGGCGCCATGGGCGAGCTGGAGCGGCTGTACGAGCCGCTGAGCGATGATTTTCGCGCGTTCTATCCCGAGCTGCAGCGCTTCGCCAATCAGGCGGCGCGCTGAGCCTGTTCCGCAGCCTCGCCGAACAACGCCACCTGCACCGCCCGCTGCGCCTGGCGCGCCAGGGCATTGCGTTCCTGGCCGGTGCTGGCGATGGGGGCGAGCAACTGGATCTGCACCTTGCTGCGGTCCGCAGCGAACAGGCGCAATAGGTGCGAGGGCAGGTCGTCGTCGCCGATGAAGGGCGCGATGGGGTCGATCACGCCGTCGCGCAGGTAGCGGATCGCCACCGGCTGCAGCGGCACTCCGGCCTCGATGGCGCCAGTCAGCAGGCGGCCGTGGAAGGTGCGTACCTGCTGGCCGTCGGTGGTGGTGCCTTCGGGGAAGATCAGCAACTGGCGGCCGGCGCTCAGGTGGCGATGCAGCTGACGCGCCAGCAGAGTGCTGTCGCCCGAGCCGCGGCGGATGAACAGGGTGCCGGCCTTGTGCGCCAGCCAGCCGGCCAGCGGCCAGGTGCGCACCTCGGCCTTGGACAGGAAGGAGATCGGCAGCAGCTGGCCAATCAGCGGGATATCGGTCCACGACACATGGTTGCCGACCCACAGGTACGGCCCCTGCGGCAGCTCGCCCAGTACCTCGACCTCGAACGGCAGGGCGCGGCTCAGACGACGCAGGAACCAGGCGGTGAGGCGCTGGCGCAGGCCCATCAGATCATGCCGGCGCAGGCGCTCGACGGTGGCGACGAAGCCGGCCAGGGCCACGCCCAGCAGCAGCACCGCCACCAGCCGGGTCAGGCGCAGCCACAGGCGCGCACGTTTCATACGGCGGCCTTGAAGTGGCGTGCGTAGCGCGGGCACAGCTCGTCGCGCTTGAGCAGGATGAACACGTCGGCGACCTGGAAGTCCGGGTCCCAGCAGGGCTCGCCGCAGACCTTGGCGCCCAGGCGCATGTAGGCCTTGAGCAGCGGCGGCATCTCGGCGATCACGTTGCCCGGCACGTCCAGTTGCGGCAGCGGGGTCTTCGGCTCGGCGCGCAGGTGTTCGGTGCACAGGTGGCGTTCACGCAGGCGCTGCATGATCGCCTGGGCCTGGATGCCTCCGTCCTGCATGGGGATGCTGGCGCAGCCCATCAGGTAGCGATAGCCGCCCTCGTTGAGCACTTCGGCCAGCTCGCTCCACAGCACGGCGATGGTGCCGCCGTTGCGGTAGGCCGGCGCCACGCAGGTGCGGCCGATCTCCAGTACCGGGCCTTCGAGATGTGCCAGGCCGTGCAGGCTGAACTCCTCCTCGCTATAGAAGCGGCCGAGGCGGCTGGCGCTGTGGTGGTCGAGCAGGCGGGTGGTGGCGACCAGCTCGCCGCTGTTGAGGTCGCGCACGCCGATATGGCTGCAGTGCGGATCGAAATCGTCCATGTCCAGGCCCAGCTCGGCGCCCTTGAGCTTGGCATCGAATTCGCTACTGAACACGGCGTAGCGCAGGGCCTGCGCCTCGCGCAGCGCATTCGGGCCGATCAGGCGTTCGGCTTGCAGGCGACGTTCGGCAGTGCGGGCGATCTGGGTCATCGAGTGGCCTCCGTGAGCCAGCCTGTTGCGGCCGGTCGATGTTGTTGGGCAAGCTCAGGCTAGGAACACCTGGTGTCACCTCCATGAATCTTTGGTGATGCTTGCGTGACAGACGACGAGGACTTTTGTGATGCCCTGGCAATCCCTGCTGGAAACCCATGAGCGCCTGCCGGCGAGCAGCCTGGAAGACTGGTACTCCGCGCTGCTGGAACGCGTCGGCGAGGACGGCCCGTTCGCCCTGGCGGTGCTCGGCGGGCGCCTGGCCGCCACCCCCGGCCTGGCCTTCTTCGCTGGCTACCAGGGCGCCCTGCGCGCGCTGTGGCCGGCGGCCCCACGCAGCCCCGGCGCGCTGTGCGTGACCGAGAACAGGAGCACGCGCCCGGCCGATATGCAGACCCGCATGAGCGGCCTGCACCTGAGTGGCCGCAAGGACTTCGTCACCGCCGCCGAGGCCGCCGACTGGCTGCTGGTGGCCGCGCGGGTGGAAGAGCAGGGCGCGCCGCGCCTGGCCGTGGGCGTGGTGCGCAGCGGCGCACCGGGCGCGCGCTGCGAGCCGCTGCCAAGCCTGCCGCTGATGCCGGACATCGGCCACGCCCGCCTGCACCTGGACAACGCCCTGTGCGAGCTGCTGCCGGGCGACGGCTGGGACAGCTACGTGAAGCCCTTCCGCAGCCTCGAGGACCTGCACGTGCTGGGCGCGGTGCTCGGCTGGCTGTATGGCGTGGGTGAGGACGGCGGCTGGCCGCAGGAGCTGCGCCTGCGTCTGCTCGGCCTGCTGTCCGGCTGCGCCGAGGTCACCCGCCACTGCGCCAACGATGCAGCCACCCACTTGCTGCTGGCCGGGCTGTTCGCCCAGTTCAAGGCCCTGCGCCCGGAGCTGGACGCCGCCATCGCCGCCGGCCCGCAGGAGTGGGCCGCGCTGTGGGCGCGCGACTGCAATCTGCTGGAGGTGGCGCGCACGGCGCGTGAGAAGCGTCTGGAGAAGGCCCTGGCAGCGCTGGCTTGACCTGGATCAGTACGCCTCCAGGGCCCGTCGGCTAACGTCGCCTCGCTTTTTTCCTGCGAGGTCTTCATGCGCCGCGAGCCCATAGTGCTGTTTGATAACGGCACCCACCAATGCCTGATGTTCGATGACCTGGTCAGCGGCGAAGGCGTGCAATCCAACCAGTTCCTCATCACCGACAGCGAGCAGTACCTGCTGCTCGATCCGGGCGGTGACCTGACCTACACCCCCTTGTCGCTGGAGCTGTCCAAGCACATCCCGCTGCAGTCGCTGACCTATATCTTCGCCTCTCACCAGGACCCGGACATCATCGCCTCGTTGGACAAGTGGCTGCTGCATACCCGTGCGCGGGTGATCTGCTCCAAGCTGTGGGCGCGCTTCCTGCCGCACCTCACGGCCAACTACCTGGCCCTGAGCCATGGCATCTGCACCTACGACCGCATCATCGCGCTGCCGGATCGCGGCCAGGCGATTCCGCTGGGCAACTGCAACCTCAAGGCGGTGCCGGCGCACTTCCTCCATTCGGTGGGCAACTTCCAGATCTACGACCCGGTGAGCAAGATCCTCTTCTCCGGGGACATGGGCGCCTCGATGGTCGACGATGCCAGCCCGGTGCAGGACTTCGCCGCGCACGTCACGCACATGGCCGGCTTCCACCGCCGCTACATGGCGAGCAACAAGGCCTGCCGCTTCTGGGCGCAGATGGTGCGCGAGATGGACGTGGCGATGATCGTGCCGCAGCACGGGCGGCCCTTCGTCGGGGCGGAGATGATCAACGCCTTCCTCGACTGGATCGAAAAGCTGGAGTGCGGTCTCGACCTGATGACCCAGCAGGACTATCGCCTGCCGGACTGATTCGTCTCCCGCTTCGGCGTGATCGGCACTGTTTTCCGTCACGCCCGCCATGCTAGCGTCGGCTCCTCCAAAATCTGCGAGCGAGCCCGATGCCCCTTGCCCTGTTGCGTCGCACCGTCCTCGCCGGCTGCCTGTTGGCCGCCGGCCCCCTGGCCGCGGAGAGCTGGCCGATTCCCGAGTGGAACAGCCAGCCGGCCGCTGCCACTCCCGCCATCCAGGCCCTCGAAAGCTACGCCTTCCCGGCGCGCGATGATGTCGCCCGCAAGGGTGTGCGCAGCGATGCGCTGCTGGTGATCAAGGACGGCGAGATCGTCTACGAACGCTACGCCGCGCCGACCACCCAGCAGACCCCGCACCTGAGCTGGTCGATCAGCAAGAGCCTGTTCGCCAGCGTGCTCGGCGTGGCCTACGGCGAGGGGCGCTTCAAGCTGGACGACGCGGTGGCCAAGCACTATCCACCGTTCGCCGCACACCCCGACGTCAAGCTTGGCCACCTGCTCAACTGGGCCTCGGGCCTGGCCTGGCAGGAAGACTACGAGTACGCGCCGCTGAAGTCTTCTGTGGTGGCGATGCTCTATACCCGCGGCCGTACCGACATGGCCGCCTTCGCCGCCGAGCACGCGCTGGATGCGATTCCCGGTACGCGCTTCCGCTACTCCAGCGGTGACAGCAACGTACTGGGCGCCAGCCTGAAGTCGATGGTCGGCGAACAGGCCTATGCGAACTACCCCTGGACCGCATTGTTCGAGCCGCTGGGCATCGAGTCGGCGGTGTGGGAGCGTGATGCCAGCGGCACCTTCGTCGCCTCTTCCTATGCCTACATGACCGCCCGCGACCTGGGCCGCGTCGGCCTGCTGATGCAGCGCGACGGGCGTTGGGGCGAGCGCCAGCTGCTGCCGCAGAGCTGGGTGGCGTTCAACCGCACGCCGTTCGCCAACTACCAGCCCAACCCGCAGAAGCCGGGTGACGCGGTGCCTGGTGGCCAGTGGTGGCTCAACGCGGCGCTGGAGGGCACCAGCAAGCCCTGGCCGGACGTGCCGGATTCCGCCTTCACCGCCCTCGGCCACTGGGGCCAGGCGCTGTACGTGCTGCCGGCGCAGAAGCTGGTGGTGGTGCGCTACGCCGATGATCGCGACGGCAGCTACAGCCACAACGAAATGCTCAAGCGGGTGCTCGCCGCCTTCGGAGAACAGCCATGATTCGGCGCCGTCCCTTCCTGTCCGTATTCCTGCTGTTGCTGGTCGGCCTGGCCCTGCTGGCCTGGAGCAATCGCGTCCACCTGGCCGCCTTCCCCGGCATCATCGGCGCCTACTCGGCCAAGGAGTACTGCTCCTGCCGCTATGTCAGCGGCAACCCGGCCGAGTATTGCGAGGGCTACGTCAAACAATACGTGCCGGTCAGCGCCTTCCACGACGATGCCGAGCGCAAGCGCGTGACCGCTCGCGGCCTGGGCAGCACGCAGACCGCCGCCTGGCTGGATCAGCGCCAGGGCTGCCAGCTGCAGGAGCAGGCCGACTCGCTGTGACAGCCGCGGACGGTTGCTGGCACAGCTTGCAACCGTCCGCCGTTTGGCAAGGCCGCCCCGGGCCGCTATCGTTGCGCTCAAACCGCAACACAAGTGAGCCCATGGCCAACAAGCCCCTTTCCCTGTTCGTCGGCGCCTTGCTCGCCGCCAGCCTGAGCCTGCCGGCGCAGGCCGACTGGTACCTGGACAACGAGTCCTCGCGCCTGTCCTTCATCTCAACCAAGGCGGGCAACTTCTCCGAGGTGCATCGCTTCCTCACCCTGCACGGCAAGATCGACGAGAAGGGCGCCGCGCGCCTGCGCATCGAGATGGACTCGGTGAGCACCGGCATCCCGGTGCGTGACGAGCGCCTGCGCAGCCTGCTGTTCGGCACCGACAAGTTCCCCGATGCGCGGATCATGGCCCAGCTCAACCTGGAGCCCATCACCAACCTGGCCCCCGGCGCCCAGCTGGAGATCGGTCTGCCGATCCAGGTCGAGATCCGCGGGCGCAAGCACGGCTACATGGCCGAGCTGCTGGCCACCCGCCTGGATGACCGACGCTTCCAGGTGGTGACCCTGGCGCCGCTGGTGCTGCATGCCGAGCAGTTCGGCCTGGAGGAGGGCATCGAGGCGCTGCGCAAGGTGGCACGGCTGGACAGCATCAGCCTGTCGGTGCCGGTCGGCGCGGTGATGATCTTCACCTCGCGATGAGCGGCGTGATCTTTCCCTGGAAGTCCGGCAACCGCTTCGAGTTGCTGATCGATGGCCCGGCGTTCATGCCGGCCATGCTCGCCGACATCGCCGCGGCCGAGCGCCAGGTGCTGCTGGAACTCTATCTGGTGGAAGACGGCCACTGCAGCGCCGCCTTGGTCGAGGCTTTGTGCATCGCGGCCGAGCGCGGCGTGCAGGTGCGCTGCCTGTTCGATGGCTTCGGCGGCCTGCGTTTCGGCCAGGCCTCGCGCGAGCGTTTGGCGCAGGCCGGCGTGCAGCTGCGCCAGTACAACCCGCTGCGCTGGCGGCGGGGCCTGCGCAACCTGTATCGCGACCACCGCAAGCTGCTGGTGGTGGACGAGCGCTGTGCCTATGTCGGCGGCACCGGTGCCACCGACCAGTTCTGGACGCCGCAGGCCCAGGACGAGCACTGGCACGAGGTGATGGTGCGCATCGAGGGCGCGCTGGTGGCGCACTGGCAGCTGTTGTTCGATTATCAGTGGCTGGCCTGCGAGGGCCGCAGCCCGTGGAAATCCGGCCAGGCACCGGGACTCGCCCATCTGCCGCCGTGCCCGCCAGCAGGACGCGGCATGGGGCGGGTGGCCTACGCCGACTCCAGCCAGCACCTGGACATCGTCCAGTCTCTGCTGCGTAGTGTCGGCCACGCCAAGCGCCGGGTGTGGCTGGCCACGCCGTACTTCCTGCCCAGCCGCAAGGTGCGCCGCTTCCTCATGCGTGCCGCAGCCCGTGGCGTGGAGGTGCGCCTGTTGCTGACCAGCCGCAACACCGACCACCCGCCGGTACGTTTCGCCGGCCAGCGCTACTACCCGCGCCTGCTCAAGGCAGGGATTCGCATATTCGAGTACCAGCCGCGCTTCCTGCACCTGAAGATGGTGCTGGTGGACGATTGGGTCAGCATCGGTTCCTGCAACTTCGACCACTGGAACCTGCGCTTCAACCTCGAGGCCAATCTCGAGGCGCTCGATCCGCAGCTGACGGCGGCGGCGGCCGACAGCTTCCTCGCCGACTTCGCCGCGAGCCGCGAGATCACCCTGGAGGACTGGCATCGCCGACCGCTGCTCAAGCGCCTGCAGCAGCGCCTTTGGGGCTGGCTAGACCGGCTGGCGGTGAACCTGCTCGACCGCCGCCGCTGAGTGCTACCAGCCGGGCACGCCGTGCATGTCCGGTAGCCTGTGCGCGATGCCCTTGTGACAGTCGATGCAGGTGGCCTGGCCGCTGCCCAGAGCAGTGGAGTGCATCTGCCGCGCCCGCGCGCTCTGCTTGGTGAAGTCCATGAAGTCGAAGCCGTGGCAGTTGCGGCATTCCAGCGAGTCGTTGGCCTTGAGCCGGGCCCACTCGTGCTCGGCCAGCTCGCGGCGCTTCTCGAGGAATTTGTCGCGGGTGTTGATGGTGCCGAAGATCTTGCCCCAGACCTCCTTGGAGGCCTGCATCTTGCGCGCGATCTTGTCCGTCCACTGGTGCGGCACGTGGCAGTCCGGGCAGGTGGCGCGCACGCCCGAACGGTTGCTGTAGTGGATGGTGTCCTGCAGCTCGACGTAGACGTTGTCGCGCATCTCGTGGCAGGAGATGCAGAACTGCTCGGTGTTGGTCGCCTCCAGCGCGGTGTTGAAGCCGCCCCAGAAGATGATCCCGGCGATGAAGCCGCCGAGGGTGAGGAACCCCAGGCTGTAGTGCACGCTGGGACGACGCAGGATGGTCCAGTATTCGCTCAGCCAGCGGAACAGGGCTCTCATGGACACCTCACTGCTTTTGGCCGGCGCGCTGCACTTCGTCCTGCAGCACTTGGTCGATGGTGCGGAAGCCGTTTTCCACCAGCGGCTTCACCTCTTTCTGGGGCACATGGCACTGGGTACAGAAGTAGCGCCGCGGCGAGACGGCGGCGAGCACCTGGCCGTCGCGGTCCATGTAGTGGGTGATGCTGATCATCGGTGCCTGGGTCAGCGCGCTGTTGGCCCGGCTGTGGCAGCTCAGGCACTTGTTGCCGTTCTTGTCCACCTGGTAGCCACGGATGGTGTGCGGAATGGTCGGTGGCTGCTCGGGGTAGTTGCGCTCGCGCTTGATGTCCTTGTTCTCGTCGTTGGCCAGGGGCGGGGCGGGCAGCTCCTGGCTGATGGTGCCGCCGGGGCGGCGACCGTCCGGGGCGGGGGCGTCCAGCGGGTAGTCGGCGGCCTGGGCAAGGCTCGCCAGGAAGACCAGCAGCAGGGGCAGGCTTCTCATGTTCGGGCTCCTCAGGCCAGGCTGACCAGTTCGATGCGCACCGCGCACTTCTTGTAGTCGGTCTGCTTGGAAATGGGGTCGGTGGCGTCGAGGGTGACCTTGTTGATCAGCTTGTTGGCATCGAAGAAGGGCACGAACACCAGGCCGCGTGGCGGCTTGTTGCGTCCGCGGGTCTCGATGCGTGCGCGCATCTCGCCGCGCCGGCTGACCAGTTTTACCTCGCTGCCACGTCGGGCCTTGAGCTCCTTGGCGTCGTCCGGGTGCATATACACCAGCGCGTCGGGCACGGCGCGGTACAGCTCGTCCACACGCTGGGTCATGCTGCCGGTGTGCCAGTGCTCCAGCACCCGGCCGGTGCTGAGCCAGAACGGGAAGTCCTTGTCCGGCGCCTCGGCTGGTGGCTCGTAGGGCAGGGCGAAGATGATCGCCTTCTTGTCCGGGTAGCCGTAGAACTGCACGCCGCTGCCCTTTTCCACATAGGGGTCGTGCCCTTCGCGGTAGCGCCAGCGGGTTTCTTGGCCATCCACCACCGGCCAGCGCAAGCCGCGCGCCTCGTGGTAGGAGTCGAAGGGCGCCAGGTCGTGACCGTGGCCACGGCCGAAGGCGGCGTACTCCTCGAACAGGCCTTTCTGCAGATAGAAGCCGAAGGCGGCCGCCTCGTCGTTGGCATAGCCCTCGGCTAGCTCGCTGGAGGGGAACTGGTCGACCTGGCCGTTCTTGAACAGCACCTCATAGAGGGACTTGCCCTTGTATTGCGGCGCATTGGCCAACAGTTCGGCCGGCCACACCTCATCGGTGCTGAAGTGCTTGGAGAATTCGACCAGTTGCCACAGGTCGGACCTGGCTTCGCCGGGCGCCTTGACCAGCTGGTGCCAGAACTGGGTGCGCCGTTCGGCGTTGCCGTAGGCGCCTTCCTTCTCCACCCACATGGCGCTGGGCAGGATCAGGTCGGCGGCCTGGGCCGAGACGGTGGGGTAGACGTCGGAGACGATGACGAACGCCTCCGGGTTGCGCCAGCCCGGCAGCACCTCCTGCATGATGTTGGGCCCGGCCTGCATGTTGTTGCTGACCTGGGTCCAGTACACCTTGAGCACACCGTCCTTGAGCTTGCGGCTCTGTTCCACGGCGTGGAAGCCGGGCTTCTCCTGGATGGTGCCGGCGGGCAGCTTCCAGATCTTCTCGGCGGTGGCGCGATGCTTGGGATTGGCCACCAGCAGGTCGGCCGGCAGGCGATGGGAGAAGGTGCCGACCTCGCGCGCGGTGCCGCAGGCCGAGGGCTGGCCGGTCAGCGAGAAGGGGCTGTTGCCCGGTTCGCTGATCTTCCCGGTGAGCAGGTGGATGTTGTAGATCAGGTTGTTGGCCCACACCCCGCGGGTGTGCTGGTTGAAGCCCATGGTCCAGAACGACACCACCTTGCGCTTGGGGTCGGCATACAGCTCGGCCAGGGCCTTGAGGCGCTCGGCCGGCACGCCGGACTCCTCGGCGGCGCGCTCCAGGCTGTAGGGTTTGACGAAGGCGGCGAACTGCTCGAGGGAGATGTCGCTCCAGGTGTTGGCCGTGGCGGCGTTCTTCGCCTTCTGCTCACGCGGGTCGGTCGGGCGCAGGCCGTAGCCGATGTCGTCGGCGCCCTTGGCGAAGCGGGTGTGGCGGGTGACGAAGTCGCGGTTCACCGCGCCGGACTGGATGATGTGGTTGGCGATGTAGTTGAGGATGATCAGGTCGGTCTGCGGCTTGAACACCATGGGGATGTCGGCCAGGTCGAAGCTGCGATGCTCGAAGGTCGACAGCACCGCGACCTTGACCTGTGGCTGGCTGAGGCGCCGGTCGGTGACGCGTGACCAGAGGATCGGGTGCATCTCGGCCATGTTCGAGCCCCACAGCACGAAGCTGTCGGTAGCCTCGATGTCGTCGTAGCAGCCCATCGGCTCGTCCATGCCGAAGCTGCGCATGAAGCCCATCACCGCCGAGGCCATGCAGTGGCGGGCGTTGGGGTCGATGTTGTTGCTGCGCAGGCCGGCCTTCATCAGCTTGTTGGCCGCGTAGCCCTCCCAGATGGTCCACTGGCCGGAGCCGAACATGCCGACGGACTCGGGGCCGTGAGCCTTGAGCGCGGCCTTGGTCTTCTCGGCCATGATGGCGAAGGCCTGCTCCCAGCTGACCGGCTGGAACTCGCCCTGCTTGTCGTACTGGCCGTCCTTCATGCGCAGCAGCGGCTGGGTCAGGCGGTCGATGCCGTACATGATCTTCGACAGGAAGTAGCCCTTGACGCAGTTCAGGCCACGGTTGACCTCGGCCTTGATGTCGCCATGGGTGGCCACCACGCGGCCGTTCTTGGTCGCCACCATCACCCCGCAGCCGGTGCCGCAGAAGCGGCAGGGCGCCTTGTTCCAGTCGAGGGTGGTGAGGTCGGCGTCGGTGAGCAGGTTGCTCGCCGTGCTGACCAGCGGCAGTCCTGCAGCGGCTGCGGCGATGGCAGCGGCCTGGGCCTTGGCGAATTCGCGGCGGGTCAGCTTCATCAGGCTTTTCCTTCTGCGTCGAGGCATTCGTGGTAGATCAGTGCGGCACCGAGCACCCCAGGCAGCTGCTGGATGCCGTGCAGGCGCTCGAGGATGGTGTGCTCGTCGTGGGCTTCGAGCACCACCACCTGCTTGCCGGCGGGGCTGCTCTGGTGCAGTTCGAGGTCGGGCAGGCGCGCCAGGTTGGCGCGCACGGCGTCCAGCTGTTCGGGGTGACAGTGAACCAGCAGGCTGGCGATGTGCAGGGCGTCGTCCATGGGCGCTCCTGGCTAGCCGGGTGGCCCTGGCGGGCCGGTGAATATCTGCAGGATCCAGACGATGAAGCCGTAGCCGCCGACGATGGCGACGGAAAGGATGGGGAAGAGGAAGATCACCAGGAACAGAAACAGCCTGGTTTCCTTGGCCTTGCTCACGGTACTGGGCATTCCGGCACTTCTCGGCTGGTGCGGATGCCCTAGAGGTTAGCCCTTACTTTCAGTAAGGACAAATGTATCTGCCGCTCAGCGGCAGATCACCACCATGCTGCGGCTGGAGAAGCCGGCTGGATTGAGGCCGAAGAGGAAGTCGGCCGGATCGTCTTCGCCGCCCTGGTCGGCGCCGGCCTTGGCCACGACCTTGTAGCCGTTCGTGCCACAGGCGCGCGCGGCCTTCTGTTCGCACTGCTCCCAGTTGGACGTGAGTCCCGAGCAGTTGATGTTTAGGCCTTTGCGGCCCTTCTTCTCGTATGTCTTGGCAGTTGCGGAACAACCGGCGACCAGCGCCAGCGTGACCAACAGCAGTACAAGCCTTTTCATCTCTTTCCCCACTGGCTTGTCTGTACATCGGCGGCAACGCCGCCACCCCTGGCAATGGCTTCGGTGGTGGCGCAGCTCTTTATGAAGAGTCGCTGCTTGCACCCTGCCGGGCAGTGGAACCGAAGCGGATGAGAAATAGCACAAAGCGCGGGACGGGCGCGAGACAAAAAAGTTGCAATTTACTTGCAGGTTTTGCCTCGCTCGTTCGTCTTAATAGATAGGAACTGTTCGCTTCGACAGCTTTCTACCAGACTAACAAGACGTGGATTGCACACGCACAAGGAGAGTGACATGACCAGCAATGAACGCCAGCAATTGAAGAACATGCTGCAGGGCGCCGGGCTCAAGGTCAGCCTGGTCAGGATGAAGATCCTCGAAGTACTGCAGCGCAGCGAGCAAGGCCTGCGCTCGCGTGACCTGCATGGCTACCTGCTGCTCGCCGACGAGCAGATTTCCGTGCTCAGCGTGCGCCAGGTGCTCAGCCGCCTGGTGTGCTGTGGTCTGGTGGTGCGTGATGACGATGGGCTGTATCGTCTGCGCTCGCCCCACGCGCAAGCCGTGCCGGTGGCGCTGGCCGGTTGATTTGATGACTTTTGACAGCGCTTGATTCGAGCCCCGGTTAGGCTGCATGGGTGGAGTTGCGCCTGGCTGGCGCGCTCCGTTGTCAGTGCCCGGTCGACCGGGCTGTAGTCGAACCAGGCCGGCGCCCGCCGGCCAGCAGCGAACGATAAGAATCATGCGTCAGCACAGCCGAGTCATTTTTCGCGCCGCCAACCGCCTGCGCGCTCTCGATCACCACACTGGAGAATTGCTGGGAATGGTCGCCGACCTTTCCCGCGGCGGCCTGCGCCTGCTCACCGAGCAGTCGCTGGAAGCGGGCAAGGTCTATGCAATCGACCTGGAAGTGCCGATCAGCAGTGGTCGCTTCCGCGTACTGGAGCTGCAGATGATCTGCCAGTGGAACAAGCGCAACGGCCGCCTGGGGCGCTTCGAGCAGGGCTTCGCCCTGGCCGAGCCGGCCCCGGAGTTCGCCACCACGGTGGATGCGCTCAAGCTGGTCGAGGAGCGCTCGCGCAGCCTGCGCGCCTGAGCGAAGCGGCAGCCTCAGCCGAGGCTGCCAAGGATGTTCACCGCCACCCGCTCAGGGATCTCGTTCTGCGACAGCACGTGCAGCCCTGGGCTGAATACCCGGGCGTAGCGAGCCAGCAGCGGGCGCAGCTGCGGCATCACGGTGAGGATCGGCGGGTGGCCTTCCTTGCGCAGCTTCTCCTTCACCACCGGCATGGTGTTCTGCAGCTGGTTGAGCAGGCTCGGTTCCACCGGGATGTTGTCCAGGCTGACCGGGCCGGCCTGCTGGGCGATCGACAGGGCGCCGAGCAGGGTGTTCTCCAGCGCGTTGTCGAGGATGAACACCGATAGCTCGCGGCGATCACCGGCGATGCCCGAGACGATGCTGCGGCGCAGCGCGTAGCGCACGTCGGAAGTCAGCAGCACCGGGTCCTTGGTGGTCTCGCTGCCTTCCAGCAGGGTGGTGGCGATGGTCACGATGTCCTTCAGCGGCACTTCTTCCTGCAGCAGCTGGCGGAACACCCGGTGCTGCTGGGTGTGGCTCAGCGCGTTCTTCAGGTGCTCGGCCAGCTTCGGCGCCTGCAGGGCCAGGCGCTGCAGCAGGTGCTCGACGTCGTCGTGCTTGAAGATCTCCGGCAGGTGCTCGCGGACCACCTTGTTCAGGTGGGTGGCGATCACGCTGGCGCAGTCGATCACCTGGTAGCCGAGGTTGAGCGCGCGCGGCTTGTCGTTCGGCAGGATCCATACCACCTGCATGCGGTAGGCCGGGTCCACGCCGAGGATGCCGTCGATCTCGCCGTACAGCTCTGGCGATGGGATGGCCATCAGGCGGTCGGCGTGCAGTTCGGCACCGTCGATCTTCTCGCCGTTGATGTGGATGCTGTACTGCGAGGCCTTGTGCCGCAGGCTGTCGCGTATCTGCACCTCGGGCAGGAGGAAGCCGAGGCTCTCCGAGAGGGTCTGGCGCACCCCGCGCACGCGCTGCGGCAGCGGCGAGCCGGAGGCCTCGTTGACCAGGCCGACCAGCTTGTAGCCGAGCGAGATGGAGATGCGCTCGACCAGCGGGATGTCCTCCCAGGCCAGGTTTTGCGCGCGCTCCTGGTCCATCGCCTTGCTCAGCGCCTCGACCTGCTCCAGCGCGGCCTCGGCCGGCGGTTCGGCGCGGGACACCTTCCAGGCGATGAAGGCGATCAGCCCGGCGAAGCCGATGAACGCCAGGTGCGGCATGCCCGGGATCAGGCCGAGGATCAGTACGATGCCGGCCACGGTGTAGAGCAGCGATGGCGAGGCCAGCATCTGCTTCTGCACCAGGCTGGTGATCTCCGCCGACTCGTTGACCCGGGTGACGATGATGGCCGCCGCGGTGGACAGCAGCAGTGCCGGAATCTGCGCCACCAGGCCGTCGCCGATGGTCAGCAGGGCGTACAGGCGGAAGGCCTCGCCGCCCGGCAGGTCGTACATCAGCATGCCGATGGCGACACCGCCGAACAGGCTGATGATCAGAATCATGATGCCGGCGATGGCGTCGCCGCGGACGAACTTGCTGGCGCCGTCCATCGCGCCGTAGAAGTCGGCTTCCTTGGCCACCTCGGCGCGGCGCTGCTTGGCCTCGGCCTGGTCGATCAGGCCGGCGTTGAGATCGGCGTCGATGGCCATCTGCTTGCCGGGCAGGGCGTCCAGGGTGAAGCGCGCGGTCACCTCGGAGATGCGCTCGCCGCCCTTGGTGATGACCATGAAGTTGATGATCATCAGGATCACGAAGACGATCATGCCGACGATGAAGTTGCCGCCGATCACCACATGGCCGAAGGCCTCGATCACCTTGCCCGCGGCGCCGGTGCCGGTGTGGCCGTCGAGCAGCACGATCCGCGTGGAGGCCACGTTCAGGCACAGGCGCATCAGCGTGGTGACCAGGATCACCGTGGGCAGCAGGGAGAAGTCCAGCGGCCGCCGCGACGATACGCTGACCAGCAGCACCAGAATGGCCAGGCCGATGTTGAAGGTGAAGAGCATGTCCAGCAGCAGCGGTGGCAGCGGCAGGATGATCATCGCCAGGACGCACAGGATCATCAGCGGGATGCCGATCCGGCCGCTGCGCAGGGTGCTGGTCAGGTGCTGCATGGGGCTCATGGTCGTGCTCTTTCGCTCAGTTCAGCGGGAATGTGGATGTCCTTGGTCAGCTCCGGCTTGCGCCGGCGGCGGCCCTGGCGGAACGCCTTGAGCTGCAGGACATAGGTGAGGACGTGGGCCACCGCGGTGTAGAGCGGGGCGGGAATCTGCTGGTTGACCTGGGTGGTGAAGTAGATCGCGCGCGCCAGCGGCGGCAACTCGACCACATCCAGCTCATGGGCCTGGGCCTGCTGGCGGATGTGCAGAGCGGTCTCGTCCAGGCCCTTGGCCAGCACGAAGGGCGCGCCGGCCTTCTTCAGGTCGTACTTGAGGGCCACCGCATAGTGCTGTGGATTGGTGATGACCACGTCGGCGCTCTTGATCACCTTGTTGATCTGCCGGTGCAGCATCTGCCGCTGCAGCTGCTTGATGCGCGCCTTGACCTCCGGGCGACCCTCCTGGTTCTTGTGCTCTTCCTTGCGCTCCTGCTTGGTCATGCGCAGCTTCTTGAGGAAGAAGAAGCGCTGTAGCGGGATGTCGATGATGGCGAACAGGATGAACACCGCCAGCAGCGTCATCAGCATGTCGAAGGTCATGTCGAAGGCGCCGCCGATGGCGCTGCTCACGTCGCTGCGCTGCAGCGCCAGCAGGCGCGGCAGGGCCTCGCAGATCTGCAGCCAGGCGACGGCCAGCAGCACAGTAATCTTCAGCAGCGACTTGGCCAGCTCGGCCCAATTCTGCGCCGAGAAGATGCGGCCCAGGCCGGTGATGGGGTTGAGCTTGGACAGCTTGGGCGCGAAGTTCGCGCTGGCGAACACCCAGCCGCCCGGCACCAGGCCGAACAGCACCACCAGCAGCGAGGTGGTCAGCAGCGGCAGGAGAATCTGCACGAACACCAGCAGGTTGTGGCCGAGGATGATCGCCAGGTCGTCGCGGGTCAGCTCGCTGTTGCCGAAGTCCAGGTAGGCCAGGCGGAAGCTCTGCTGCAGGCCCTCGAAGAAGTACAGCACGCTGAACTTGAGCACCAGCAGGGTGACCAGCAGCGACACGCTGGTGGCCAGGTCTTTGGAGCGCGCCACCTGGCCCTGCTCGCGGCTCTTCTTCAGCTTGTGCTGGGAGGCCTCTTCCGTCTTGTCCTGGGAGCTGCTGTTCTGCTCAGACACGGCTGTTCCTCAGCAGGTGGCCGATGTTGTCGAGCAGCTCGCGGGTCAGGTGCAGGTAGCTCTCCGGCAGGTACGGCAGGGTCATGTAGACGCACAGCAGGCCGGCCAGAATGGCCATGGGGAAGCCCAGGGAAAACAGGTTCATGGCCGGCGAGATGCGGTTGAGCAGGCCGAAGCAGAACTGCACCAGGGTCATGCAGAAGGCCACCGGCAGGGCAATCAGCACGGCCGCGGCGAGGACCCAGGCCAGCGCGTGGATCACTGTCTCGAAGCCCAGGTAGTGCAGGCCGCTGCCCACCGGCCAGTAGACGAAGCTCTGGTAGAGGATGCTCACCGTCAGCAGGTGGCCGTCGATGGCGAAGAACAGGAACACCAGCAGGATGAAGTACAGCTGGAACAGGATGGACGAGGACGACACGCCGTTGATGGGGTCGTTGAACGTCGCCATGGACAGGCCGAGCTGCGCCGAGACCACCTCGCCGACCAGGGTGAAGATGGTGAACACCAACTGCAGCGACAGCCCCAGCAGCAGGCCGAAGGCCAGCTGCTCCAGGGCGGTGAGCAGGCCGCGCAGCGACAACGGGTCGATCTGCGGCATTTCCGGCAGGGCGGCGGCCAGTGCCACCGTCACCACCAGCGCGAGCAGCAGGCGCACGCGCTTGGCCACCGCCTTGTGGCTGAACAGCGGGGCGAAACTGAACAGCGCGAGGATGCGGCAGAACGGCCACCAGTAAGCCTGCAACTGCTGCAGCCATTGGCCGGACTGGAAGATGCTCGCGCTCTCGTACATGACGTCAGCCGACCAGGTGGCCGGCCTGCTTGAAGCTTTCGATGAACAGGTCGCTGAGCGTGCGCAGGATCCAGTGTCCGGCGAAGATCAGCATGCCGAGGGTGATCAGCAGGCGCGGCAGGAAGCTGAGCATCTGCTCGTTGATCTGCGTGGCGGCCTGGAAAATGCTGATCAGCAGGCCGCCGATCAGGCTCGGCACGATCAGCACGCAGACGATCAGCACGGTGATGTGCACGGCGTTGGAGACGATGTCGACGGCGGTATCCGGAGTGAGCATGGCGGCGCCTCGCTAGAAGGGTTGCACGCTGGTGGTCAGCGTGCCGACCAGCAACGTCCAGCCGTCGACCAGCACGAACACCATCAGCTTGAACGGCAGCGAGATCATCATCGGCGACAGCATCATCATGCCCATCGCCATCAGCACGCTGGCCACCACCAGGTCGATCACCAGGAACGGGATGAAGATCATGAAGCCGAGCTGGAAGGCGGTCTTCAGCTCGCTGAGCACGAAGGCTGGCAGCAGCAGGGAGAAGTCCAGGTCCTCGGCCTTGTCCGGCATTTGCTCACCGGCCAGCGACACCATGGCCTCCAGCGAGGTCTTGCTGGTCTGCGCCAGCATGAAGCGCGACAGGCTGCCCTTGGCCCGGTCCAGGCCTTCCTGCAGGGTGATCTGGTCGGCCTCGAAGGGCACGTAGGCCTCCTGGTACATCTCCTGCCAGACCGGGCGCATCACCAGCATGGTCAGGCACAGGGCGATGCCGATCAGGATGTTGTTCGGCGGGCTCTGCTGCAGGCCGATGGCCTGGCGCAGGATGGCCAGCACGATGATGAAGCGGGTGAAGCAGGTCATCATCATGAGCATGGCCGGCAGGAAGCCGAGCAGGGTCATGACGATGAGGATCTGCAGCTTGACGCTGAGCTCCTGGCCGCCCTCGGTGTCGTTCAGGCTGAGCAGCGGAATCTCGCCGCCGGCGGCCTGCGCCAGCAGCGGGGCGCCCAGGCCGAGCAGGAGCAGGCCGAGGCGGGCCAGGGAGCGCGCGCGAATCATGCGCCCAGGCCACCCAGGCCGTTGCCGGAGAGCTCGACGATGCGCAGGCCGTAGTTGCCGTTCATCACCACCACCTCGGCCTTGGCGAACAGGGCGCCATTGACCTTCACGTCGAGCGGCTCGCCGGCGAGCTTGTCGAGCACGATCACGCTGCTGGCATCCACTTCCATCAGCTCCTTGAGGGAGATTTCGGTGGAGGCGACCTCCAGGGTCACGTTGACCGGGATCTTGCCGAAGAAACTCAGGTCCTGCTGGGGCAGGGCGGAGGCCTCGGCGGCGCTGTTGTCTTCGGCGGCCGGGCTCAGCGCCAGGTCGCCATCGTTGATCAGGGACTCGAAGTCGTTATCGGAAAGTTGGCCGTTCATGGGGTCTTCACGCTCTCGAGAGAGGTCAGGAAAAGGGCGCCGTCTTCTTCGAAGACAGTGCCGCGAAAGAGCTTCTGCTGGTTGATGCGCACGTCGCTGCGCTCCTGCAGGCGGATCGGCAGGATGTCGTCCGGACGCAGGGCGAGCACTTGCGACAGCGGCATCTGCAGGGCGGCCACCACGCACTGCAGGCGCACCGGCAGATGCAGGATGTGCTGGCTCGGTTCGACCGCCTGCAACGGGCCGGTCGGGCTGGACAGGCGCGCGGTCAGTTCGTCGACCAGCACGGTGTCCAGATAAAGGAAGATCGCCGAGCGGCTGCCGCTGATGTGGCTGGTGTACTGGAACTCGGCGACGTATTCCCACACCGCCTGATCGAAGTCGTTCTCGTGCTTCTCCAGCTTGCCGATGCTGGCGCCGCCGAGCAGGGCGCGGGAGAAGATCTGCGAGATGTCCTGGCCCAGGCGCAGGCGCATGCGCTGCTCCGAGGTGCTGATCGGGGTGTCCTGGCTGGGCAGCCCGGTGCCGCCGTAGTAGCACTCCAGGGCCTCGGTCAGCAGCGGCCTTTCGATGGCGAAACCGAGCTTGCCGAACGCCGACTTATAGATGCACTCGGCCGCTTCGCTGCGCACTTCGTGAACCTCGACAGTATGCAGTTCGAGGTTGATCCGATAATTGCGCAGAAAATAGTCGCTAATGATTCGCGGGTACTTCGAGGACACTTCCTTGATGTACTGCGGAATCTTGTGATAGTGCCGGCCCAACTTCTGCGGCTTTAGCCGAGTCAGACTTTCTGCGGGCACACGGTGATGGACTTTCGAATTACCAGCCATGTCGGGGGCAAACTTCCTGATGCGTGCCGCGAGGCTGCCTGATGCTTGTGGCGGGCAGTTGCGGAAAACTTCGGAGATTGTCGGGCAGGGCAGCCGGGAATGGCTGCTGATGCGCCGTGTAGCCCTCGCTGGCCCTTGCGGGGCGCGGCTACTGGCATGGCGATACTCTAGGCGCGGGGAGGCCTTGAGGTTAAATCAATAGATATCAAATGCTGTTTTTGAGCACAGCTGGCGGGCTTTGATGGAAATTAACCGCAAGTAATTTGGTCGGCCGATGGCGTTTTGCTAGGTTGCCCTGCGTGTGAGTGGGTCGGCCTTTGAAAGTTCCTCGGAAGTTTCTCGTCTCACTCTCCCAAGGCGACCCGTGTTGCACTTTTATTAAATACCACGACGAAAAAATCTGCGTGGCAGCAGTTCACATAAAGCAACTTCGGATTCTTCCTCTCCGCGTTCGGGTGATAAGCGTGAAGCCTCTTAGTCAAGCCGTGGATTATTCCCGGCAAGTGCGTTATGCCGACGATGAAGTGCTGCTGGTCGGCCATTGCCCCGACGGCGGCCATACCCTGCTGCAGGACAGCCTGCAGCGGCTCGGTCGTTCGGTGCGCAGCTGCGCCAGCTTCCTCGAGCTGGATGCCGTGCGCCTGGCCGATGCCGGCCTGGTGTTCGTCTTCGCCAGCGGGCTGGCCCCGGCCGAGCTGTATGCCCAGGTCGGCTCCGTGGTGCGCCAAGCCGGGCAGATCAGCCTGGTGCCGATCGTCGAATACGCCGACCAGGAGAAGGCCGCCGCGCTGCTCGAACTCGGCTGCGTCGACTATCTGTTGTCGCCCTTCAGCGAAAGCCAGCTGGCCGCATTGCTGCATCGCCACGAGCAGGCCGCCGCGGCGCAGGAAGGCTTCGTCTCCTGTTCGCGCGCCGGCCGCCGTCTGCTGGCCATGGCCCAGCGCGTGGCGATGACCCGGGCGCCCATCCTTATTACCGGCGAGACCGGCACCGGCAAGGAGATGATGGCGCGCTACATCCATCGCTTCTCCGCCGATGCCGCCGCGCCCTTCGTCGCGGTCAACTGCGCGGCGATTCCCGAGCAGATGCTCGAGTCGATCCTCTTCGGCCACGAGAAGGGCGCCTTCACCGGCGCGGTCAGCGCCCAGCCGGGCAAGTTCGAGCTGGCCAACGGCGGCACCCTGCTGCTCGACGAGATCGGCGAGCTGCCGCTGGGCCTGCAGGCCAAGCTGCTGCGCGTGCTGCAGGAGCAGCGCGTGGAGCGCCTGGGTGGACGCAAGGAGATCGCCCTCGACGTGCGCATCATCGCCGCCACCAACCGTGACCTGCAGCAGGAGGTGGCCGCCGGCCGCTTCCGCTCCGACCTGATGTTCCGCCTCGACGTGCTGCCGCTGCACATCAGCCCGCTGCGCGAGCGCCGCGAGGACGTACTGCCGCTGGCGCGCCGCTTCATTCGCCAGTATGCGCCGCACGAGCAGCGCCACGATCTGCTCACCGCCGAAGCCTGCCAGGCGCTGCTCGGCCACGACTGGCCGGGCAACGTGCGTGAGCTGGAGAACACCCTGCAGCGCGCCCTGGTGCTGCGCAACGGCCTGTTCATCCAGCCGAGCGACCTGGGCCTGGCCTGCGAGCCGCAACCTCTGGCCAGCCTGCCGCTGCAGACGCTGCCGGTGGCTCTTGCCGGAATCGGTACCGGCGAGGGCAAGGCGGCGCTGCGTGCTTCCGGCAAGTGGGCCGAGTACCAGCATGTGATCGACACCATCCGCCGCTGTGGCGGCCACAAGACCCGCGCCGCGGAGAGCCTGGGCATGACCCCGCGCGCGCTGCGCTATCGCCTCAATGCCATGCGCGAGCAGGGCATCCAGTTGCCTATCTAAGGAGAGCAGAGGATGAGTTCCATCACGCAGGTACAGCAGGACATGCTGGACCGGATGAGTCAGATCAAGAGCCTGTCCGAGGGTGGCGCGATTCGCCCGGCGCAGGGCAGCGACGACGGCGTGCGCGAGGCCTTCGCCGAGGCACTGCGCGGCGTGGATGCCGAGCAGCACGCCTCCAGCGCGGCGATGGCCGCGGTGGACAGCGGGCAGAGCGAGGACCTGGTCGGCGCCATGCTGCAGAGCCAGAAGGCGAGCATCTCCTTCTCCGCGTTGATGCAGGTGCGCAACAAGCTGGCTACGGCCTTCGACGACATCATGAGGATGCCCCTGTAACGGGGCGGGTGGGCAATCGTGCTGGAACTGATCAAGAGCAAGCTGCCGGCTGGCGGCTTCAAACCCGATCCGCGCCTGGTGCTGGCCGGCATGGCGCTGGTCGCCGCGCTGCTGGCCGCCGGGGTGGTCTACTACCTGTGGAGCGACAACCGCGCCTATCAGCCGCTGCATGGCGCCGGTGAGGCCTTCCCGGCCGCCGAAGTGATGCAGGTGCTGGATGCCGAGGGCGTTGCCTATCGCCTGCATCCGCAGAGCGGCCAGGTGCTGGTGCGCGAGGACCAGCTGGCACGGGCGCGCATGCTGCTGGCGGCCAAGGGCGTGAAGGTGGCGGTACCGCCGGGCTACGAGCTGTTCGACAAGGACGAGCCGCTGGGCACCAGCCAGTTCGTTCAGGACGTGCGCCTCAAGCGCAGCCTGGAAGGCGAGCTGGCGCGGACCATCATGGCGCTCAAGGGTGTCGACCAGGCGCGCGTGCACCTGGCCATCGACGAGAACAGCTCCTTCGCCATCAGCAAGCGCAACCCGGCCAAGGCCTCGGTGATGCTGCAACTGGATGCCGGCTACAAGCTGGACCCGGAGCAGGTCGGTGCGGTGGTCAACCTGGTCGCCGGCAGCGTGCCGGGGCTGGAGGCCAAGGACGTGCGCGTGGTCGACCAGCACGGCACCCTGCTGTCGCGCGGGCTGGATGCCTGGGGCGGGCCGGTGCAGAACTGGCAGGTGGTCGACGACTACCAGCAGAAGGCGGTGACCAATATCGAACAGGTGCTGGCGCCGATCCTCGGCAACGGCAACTACCGCATCAGCGTGGCCGCCGACATCGACTTCAGCCAGAAGGAAGAGACCTTCCAGGCCTACGGCGAGACGCCGCGCCTGCGCAGTGAAATCCTGCGTGACGAGCGCACCCTGGACCAGCTGGCCCTCGGCGTGCCCGGCTCGCTGAGCAACCGCCCGCCGACCAGTGCGCCGACCAGCGATCCGCAGGCCACGCCGGCTACCGGCCAGGCGCCGAATGCCGAACAGCTGAGCAAGCAGAACCAGGCCGCGACCTCGACCCGCAGCGAGACCACGCGCAACAACGATTTCGACCAGAGCGTCACCCACATCAAGTACCCGGCCTTCAGCCTGCGCCAGCAGAGCGTGGCGGTGGTGCTGAATGCCGCCAGCGCGCCCCAGGGCGGCTGGGACGCCAAGGCCATCGGCGAGCTGGAGGCGATGATCAAGAGCGCCGCCGGCTTCAACGACAAGCGCGGCGACAGCGTCACCCTCAGCGTCTTCCCCTTCACCGCCGGCGACATGCTGCCGGGCGAGGAAGCCGCCTGGTGGGAGAAGGACTCGGTACTGGACTTGATCAAGCTCGGTGTCGGCGGCCTGCTGGCCGCGCTCCTGCTGCTGCTCGTGGTGCGCCCGGCGGTACGCAACCTGACCCAGCGTACCCCGCCGCAGCCGGAGGCCGAGGCCGAGCGCGAGTTCGCCCTGCCGGACGCGGCCGAGCGCCGCCTAGCCTTCGCCACCCCGGAGCTGGGTGGCCCCAACGTGTTCGGCGAATTGAATCCCTTGTCGGAAATTCGCCTGCCGGCACCGGGCTCCGGCCTGGAAATGCAGATCGAGCATCTGCAGATGCTGGCCAAGAACGACCCCGAGCGGGTCTCGGAAGTGATCAAGCACTGGATAGGGCGCAATGAAAGAGACCTCAACCCAGCCTAACGGCGAGCTGAAGCCGCGCGTTGCGGCGCGCTCGATGAACTCCATGGAGCAGGCGGCGATCCTCATGCTGAGCATGGGCGACGACATCTCCGCCGGCGTGCTCAAGCACTTCTCCCGCGAAGAGATCATCGGCATCAGCCAGGCCATGGCGCGCCTGTCCAACGTCAAGCAGCCGATGGTCTCCGACGTGATCGGCCGCTTCTTCGACGACTACAAGGAGCAGAGCAGCATCAAGGGCGCCTCGCGTGGCTACCTCTCCGGCATGCTCGGCAAGGCGCTCGGTGGCGAGATCACCCGCAACCTGCTGGACAGCATCTACGGCGAGGAAATCCGCGCCAAGATGGCCAAGCTGGAATGGATCGACCCGAAGCAGTTCGCCGCCTTGATCGCCAAGGAACACGCGCAGATGCAGGCGGTGTTCCTCGCCTTCCTGCCGCCGGGCATGGCCACCGAGGTGCTCGAGTGCATGCCGCCCGAGCGCCAGGACGAGCTGCTGTACCGCATCGCCAACCTCAGCGAAGTGAACAGCGACGTGATCGGCGAGTTGGAGCAGCTGATCGACCGCAGCCTCAGCGTGCTCTCCACCCAGGGCTCGCAGGTGCGCGGGGTCAAGCAGGCCGCGGACATCATGAACCGCTTCAAGGGCGACCGTAACCAGATGTTCGAGCTGCTGCGCGCGCACAACGAGGAGTTGGTGACGCGCATCGAGGACGAGATGTACGACTTCTTCATCCTCTCGCGGCAGACCCCGGACGTGCTGCAGACCCTGCTCGAAGCCATTCCCCTGGAGGAGTGGGTGGTCGCCCTCAAGGGCGCCGAGCCGGCGCTGGTCAAGGCGATTGCCGGCGCGCTGCCCAAGCGCCAGGCGCAGCAGATGGAAAGCATCAGCCGGCGCCAGGGCCCGGTGCCGCTGAGCCGCGTCGAACAGGTACGCAAGGACATCATGGCGGTGGTGCGCGACATGGCCGCCGAGGGTGATCTGCAGATCCAGCTGTTCCGCGAACAGACGGTGGAGTGACGATGACGGTCAAGGTGATCAAGGGTGGCAGCCGCCAGTGGCGGCCCTATCGTTTCCCGCCACGGGCCAGCGGTCTGCCGCAGGGGCAGTGGGGCGGCGACCCGGCGCAGCTGCAGCGCGCGCTCAGCGACGGCTTCCAGCAGGGCCTCGACAAGGGCTACCAGGAAGGCCTGGAGCAGGGCCGCGAGGCTGGGCGCCAGGATGGCTTCGAGCTGGGCCGGCAGGACGGCCTGCGCCAGGGGCGTGAGGAAGGCCGTAGCGAGGGCCGCCAGGCCTTCGAGGCCGCGGCGCGACCGCTGGACCGGCTGAGCGCGGAGTTCCGCCAGTTCGCCGAGGCCTTCGAGCTGGGCCGCCAGGAGCAGCTGCTGGAACTGGTGAAGAAGGTGGCCAAGCAGGTCATCCGCTGTGAGCTGACCCTGCATCCGACCCAGTTGCTGTCGCTGGCCGAGGAGGCCCTGGCGGCCATGCCCGGCGAGCAGGGCGAGGTGCAGATCCTGCTCAATCCGGAGGAGTGTTCACGCATTCGCGAACTGGCGCCGGAACGTGCCGCCAGCTGGAAGCTGGTGCCGGACGAGCGCCTGGCGCTGGGTGAGTGCCGCGTGGTGACCGCCCAGGCCGAGGCCGACATCGGTTGCCAGCAGCGTCTCGATGGCTGCATGGAGGCGCTCGGCGAGCACCTCAAGGCGGACGACTGAGATGGCCCTGGGCGAAGCCTTCCGCCTCGACGAGGCGCTGCGCACCCTCGATGCGGTGCCGCTGGCCAAGGTCAGCGGGCGCCTGGTGCGGGTCTCCGGCATGCTGCTGGAGAGCCTCGGCTGCCGGCGCATGACCGGCCAGCGCTGCCTGGTCGAGCAGGCCGATGGCAGCCTGCTGGAGGCCCAGGTGGTCGGCTTCAACCGCGACATCACCTACCTCATGCCCTTCAAGAAGCCGATGGGACTCACCGCCGGCTCGCGGGTGTTCCCGGCCGAGGAGGAGAGCGCCCTGCACATCGACGAGAGCTGGCTGGGCCGGGTGGTCAACGGCCTCGGCGAGCCGCTCGACGAGCTCGGCAAACTCGCCGGGCGCGATCCGCTGCCGGCCGAGCTGCCGCGGGTCAACCCGCTCAAGCGCCGGCCGGTGAGCCAGGCGCTGGACGTCGGCGTGCGCGCCATCAACGCCCTGCTGACCATCGGCAAGGGCCAGCGCGTGGGCCTGTTCGCCGGTAGCGGCGTGGGCAAGAGCGTGCTGCTCGGCATGATCACCCGGCAGACCAAGGCCGACGTGGTGGTGGTCGGGCTGATCGGCGAGCGTGGCCGCGAGGTGCAGGAATTCATCCTCCACTCGCTCGGCCCCGAGGGCCTGCGCAAGGCCGTGGTGGTGGTGGCACCGGCCAACGAGTCGCCGCTGATGCGCATGCGCGCCACCGAGCTGTGCCACAGCATCGCCGCCTATTTCCGCGACCAGGGCCAGGACGTGCTGCTGCTGGTCGATTCGCTGACCCGCTACGCCATGGCCCAGCGCGAGATCGCCCTGGCCCTGGGTGAGCCCCCGGCGACCAAGGGCTACCCGCCATCGGTATTCGGCATGCTTCCCGAGCTGGTGGAGAGCGCCGGCAACGGCGAGAGCGAGCGCGGCAGCCTCAGCGCGCTGTACACCGTGCTGGCCGAGGGCGACGACCACCAGGACCCGATCGTCGACTGCGCGCGGGCCATTCTCGACGGCCACATCGTGCTTTCAAGGCGCCTGGCCGATGTCGGCCACTACCCGGCCATCGACATCTCCGCCTCGGTCAGCCGCTGCATGAGCCAGGTCAGCGAGCCGGCCCAGCAGGGCGCCGCACGCCAGTTCAAGGAGCTGTACAGCACCTTCGAGAAGATCAAGGAGCTGATCCCGCTCGGTGGCTACACCCCGGGCATGGACAGCAAGACCGACCGCGCCGTGCAGCTGGCCCCCGCCCTGGAGCGCTTCCTGCGCCAGGAAACGGGCGAGGGCAGCGAGATGGCGGCCAGCCTGACCACCCTGCAGGGCCTGCTGAGGTAGATGCCGTGAAAGAGCAGATCGCATGAAAGAACAGATTGAAGTGCTCTCGCGCCTGGCCGGCCTGCGCGGCACCCGCGTGCGCGAGGTGATGGGGCGGGTCAACTACCAGCGCAACCTGTGCCAGCGCTACCGCAACAACATCACCGGCCTGACCCGCCTGTGCGGTTTCGTAGTGCCGGTGAGCACGCCACTGCAGCGCAGCAACCAGCAGCAGTACAAGGCCACCCTGTTCAAGATGCTGGAGTTGCAGCGTCGCGAGCTGGAAGTCGCCGAGCAGTCGCTCAAGCGCATCCAGGACGAACTGCTGCAGGCCATGCG
Source organism: Pseudomonas sp. Gutcm_11s (assembly GCF_028649395.1). GTDB lineage: Bacteria > Pseudomonadota > Gammaproteobacteria > Pseudomonadales > Pseudomonadaceae > Aquipseudomonas. The sequence goes on from NZ_JAQSUW010000009.1 coordinate 392,748, forward strand.
CAACGAGAAGGTCATCGTCCAGCTGATCGACAGCAAGCTGGGGCAGTGGCAGGAACAGTTGTCGCGCCAGGAGCAGAAGATTCAGGATGGGCTGGCCGCCCAGGCCTGGTGGCGCGCCCAGGTTTCTTGAAAACTGGATTTAAGTTTCTGCGCAGGCCGGTCGCCTGTCTGTCGTAACCACCTTCGTTGGACGTAATCATGGAAATCACCCGGCAATTCAAGCCCGTTCTCGCCAGCCAGACCGAGGCTCCGCTGCAGGCTCGCACCGCCGCTGCCGAGAGCAAGCGCCCGGCCAGTGCCAGCGCGCCCGCCGAGAGCCTGCCGCTGGAGCAGCTGCAGGACGCCCTGGGCGCACTGCCCGAGATCGACCTGGCCAAGGTCGAGGCGATCAAGCAGGCCCTGCAGCGTGGCGAGATCAGCCTGGATGCCGGCGTGCTGTCGCGCAGCATGCTGGCCTACCACAACGGCAGCGACGCGTGAGCGAAAAGCGCGAGCAGCTGCTGACCCTGGCCGAGCGCGACATCATCCAGGACTGCGCCGACTACCTGGTTCTGCGCGGCCTGATGCAGGAGCTCTACGGCCATCTGATGAGCCGCGACTGCGCGAGCATCGACCTGATCAATCACCAGATCGATGATCTGGTCGAGGCGGTGCGCCAGCGTGCCGAGCGCCGCGCCAAGACCCTGCAGGCGTTCCGCCTGGACGCCGATGCCGAGGGCATGCAGTGCCTGCTCGACAGCTACCCGCCGACGCGCCGCAGCCACCTGCAGCAGTCCTGGCAGCAACTCGGCCAACTGGTCGGACAGTGCCAGCGCCTCAACGAGCGCAACGGCCAGCTGCTGGCCATGCACAACGACATCCTTTCCCAGCTGCTTTCCGGCCAGTCCGAAGCAGGTCTGTACGGCCGTCTCGGCTACTGATCCCCGCCGTTTTTCCCGTCTCTTGCGCTGCCTCCTCCTGCCATTTGGCGGGTGGGCTGCGCGCTTAATTAATCCTCCTCGCCGGTCGCCTTTTCAGAGGGTGGCTGCGTCTTGCGGAAAAACCGGAAGAGCGCCTTCCCCTGTCTCGCCAGGGCGCGTCGTGCGGAAGTTTTTCTTCACCATGATTTATTGAAAAATCGATGTAAATCAATGGCTTGAGTCGTTGGCATCGATATTGCTCAACAGTCCCTAAAGGGGTACCGAACATGGCAACCATAGATTCCGATTACATCCAGCAGATGGCCAACCAGTTGGCCAACTTCGAGGTCCAGGCAGCGCTGACCAAGAACCAGCGCTCGAAGACCAACTACCAGACTTCGCTGGACGCCGTGACCAAACTGGACTCGGCGCTGAAGAGCTTCCGCACCTCGCTCAAGTCGCTGAGCGGAGTGGGCAGCAGCATGCTGGTCAACAGCGCTACCTTCGGCCAGCAGGGCTACGCCACGGCGTCGGTCGGCAGCAGCGCGCAGCCGGGCAGCTACCAGTTCTTTGTCAAGCAGCTGGCCAGCTCCCACCAGGTGGCCCTGGAAGGTCTGAGCGCGGCGGACGTGCCCACCAGCGGCACCTTCACCATCGGCCAGGGCAGCGACAGCTTCAACATCGACCTGGCCGGCGTGGACAAGGACGGTGACGGCAGCAACTCGCTGGAAGAACTGGCCGCCGCCATCAATGGCGCCGCCGACAACAGCGGCGTGAAGGCCTCGCTGGTACGCAGCAACGGCCAGGTCTCGCTGGTGCTGAGCGCCGAGGAGAGCGGGGCGGACAACGCCATCAGCCTGTCCACCAGCGCCGGCGGCACCTTCGCCACTTCGATCGGCGCGGCGCGCGAGCTGAGCAAGGCGCAGGACGCCATCGTCTACCTCGGTGGCGAAGGTGGCATGGAGCTGAGCAACTCCAGCAACACCTTCACCGACATGATCGACGGCGTCAGCCTGACCTTCAGCAAGACCCACGCCGCAGGCGAGGCGCCGCTGAGCCTGACCATCGGTCAGGACCCGAGCGCGACCAAGACCCAGGTGCAGAAGTTCGTCGACGCCTTCAACGGCCTGATGACCACCTTCGACAGCCTTACCGCCAGCGGCAGCGAAACCGCCAGCCGCGGCCCATTGGCTGGCGACGCCAGCATCCGTTCCATCGAGAACATGCTCAACCAGGCGGTACGCAGCCAGTTCGGCGGCAAGAGCCTGATCGAGTTCGGCATCGCCGCGGACCGCAACGGCAAGCTGAGCATCGACACCGCGCGCCTGGAGAAGGCGGTGGCTGCCGATCCGGAAGGCTTCGAGAAGCTGTTCGGCGAGAAGAACGCCCTGCTCGACAGCATCGACAAGAACCTCAACGTCTACGTCACCGCCGCCGGCGGGGTCATGGCCAGCCGCAAGGAAAGCCTCAACCTCAGCCTCAAGCGCAATACCGAGCAGCTCGACCTCATCGAGAAGCAGTACGACACCTACTACAACCGCTACCTCAAGCAGTACACCAGCATGGCCCAGATCATGGCCTCCATGGAGCAGACCGCGGGACTCTTCGCATGACCTATCACCTGAACGAGACCTACGACAGCTACCGCTCGGTGGACCTCGAGGCGCGCGCTGCCGCCGCCTCGCCCTACGAGCTGGTGCTGATGCTGTTCGACGGCCTGCTCGACGAGCTGGCCCGTGCGCGCGGCCATATCGAGGGCAAGCGCTACCAGCAGAAGGGCCAGTCCCTGGAGAAGTGCCTGAACATCCTCAACGGCCTCAACAGTGCCCTCGACTACGAGGGCGGTGGCGAGGTGGTGCAGGGCCTGGCGCGTCTCTACGACTACTGCATCTACCGCCTCTCCGAGGTCAGCGTGAGCCTGTCGCTGGAAGGCCTGGACGAGGTGGTCAACCTGCTCGGCGTGCTGCGCGAGGGCTGGGACGGTGTCAGTGCCGCGCGTCGCTGAGGATTGCCGCGTGCTGCTGGAGCTCTACGCCGAGCTCGAGCGGGTATTGCGCGAGGACGACTGGATGGCCCTGGCCGGTGTCGACAAGGCCATCCGCGAACAGCTGCTGGTGCTGGCACGCCAGCCCGGGCTGAGCGAGGAGGCGGGCAAGGCCCGGCAACGCTTGAAACGGCTGCACGAGGAGGCCTACCAGGCCTGTGCCGCCGAGTGTGAACGGCTGCGCCGCGTGCTGCTCAGCCACCTGGAATATGCCGAGGGGCGTACCGCCTACCGGCAAGTCAGCGGGAGTTGATTGTGCTGCAACTGATGACTGCGCCCACCCAGCAGGGACAGGCGAACAGCGATGGCGTGCTGCCGGCCACCGGCCAGGCGAGCGCCGATGCGCTGGGCTTCGCCCTGCTCGGTGATGCCCTGACCGCCCAGCCGGAAGTGGCCGAGACGCTGCCTGTCGAGCCGCTGCCGGAGGCCGCCGCCGAGGCGCCGCTGGCGCAGCCGGGCAGCGAGCCTGCGCAGAGTGCCGAACAGTGGCTGCTCAGCGTGCTGGGTCAGCGCCAGGCCAAGGTGCAGGCCCGCGAGGGCGAGCAGGAAACATCGCTCGATGATCTTGCCGATGGCGCCGCACTGACCCTGTCGCCGGAGCTGCTGGTGCGCCTGCCGCAACCGCGCGCGGAAGAGCTTGCGCCGGTCGCCGAGGCGCCGCGTGCCGCCGTGCAGATGCTGCACCAGGCGCCGCGTGGCGAGGCCATGGGCGCGCTGCTGGCTGGCATCGGCCAGGCTGGCGAGACGATGGCTGCCACGACTTCCGCTACCGGCGAGACGCTGGCCGCGGTCGATGGCGCGGCGCCGGCGAGCCTGGGCGACAACGACTTACTGCGTGGCCTGGGCAACAACGCTCAGGCACCGGCAGCGGCCGACGCCACGCCGACCCTGGAGCGCCAGCTCAAGCTGCAGACGCCGGAAGCCAAGTGGGGCGAGCAGATGCTCGGCGCCCTGCGCGACAGCGTCGAGCTGCAACTGCAGCAGAAGGTGCAGAGCGCCACCATCCGCCTCGATCCGCCGGAGCTGGGCAGCCTGGAGATTCTTCTCAGCCACGAGTCGGGCCGCCTCAACGTGCAGATATCCGCTGCCCAGGGCGACGTCGCGCGCCTGCTGCAGCAGACCAGCGATCGCCTGCGCCAGGAATTGGTGGGGCAGAACTTCCTGCAGGTCAACGTGCAGGTCGGCTCGGACGCGCAGTCCGGCCAGCAGGGCCAGCAGCACAACCGCTGGCGCCCGGCCCAGGACGAGCCGGTGGCCCAGGCGCTGCGCCTGGAACCCGACACAGACGCTGCCCGCCAAGGTGCGGGCAACGACGTACTGATCACCGTGTAGGGCTCGGCCCCGCACTCGCCGGCCCGGGGTGGCCGGCTCCCGAACATCACAGGAATACAGTCTCATGCCAACGTCGCGGATCCTTCTGATCGTCATCCTCCTCAGCTCGCTGATCAGCCTGGGCGGGGTGGGTGCCAACTATTTCCTGATGCGCTCGCTGTTGCAGGGCAGCACCCTGGCTACTGGTCAGGCGCAGGCCGGCGAGGAGGCCCAGGCCGAGGAAGAGGAGCCGGGCGAGTACCTGTTCTTCCCGGTGCAGAAGATCATCCTCAGCCTGCGTGGCGAGGAGCAGGAGCATTACTTCGTGCTCGACCTGGTGCTGCAGGCGCCGCTGGACAGCGACAAGAAGAAGCTCGAGCAGGCCGACCCCATGGTGCGCAGCTCGGCAGTGGCGCACCTGTCGGCGATGAAGTTCGCCGACCTGCGCAGCATGGCCATTCCCGACCTGCAGCAGAGCCTGGAGAAGGCGCTGCTCGCCGACTTCGCCGCGCGCAAGGTGGTGGCGCCGTTCCAGCACGTGCTGGTCAGCAAGCTGGTCGTGCAGTAAGCCGCCATGCACGCGCTCGATCACGGATACGCACCGCAAGCCCAGGCGCCGCTGACGCCCGCCGCGGAGCAGCGCTGGGTGCGCCAGTACCTGCCGCTGGTGCGGCGCATCGTCAGCCAGCTGGCGCTGCAGACCAGCCAGGCGCTGGATCGCGAGGACATGGAGCAGATCGGCCTGCTCGGCCTGCTCGAGTGCCTGCGTCGCTACGGTGAGCCGGACGAGCAGTTCGGCCGCTTCGCCGCCCTGCGCATCCGTGGCGCGATTCTCGACGAGCTGCGCCGCCAGGACTGGCGCCCGCGTCAGCTGCGCCAGCAGGTGCACAAGGTGCGCGATGCCATCCGCGGGCTGAGCCGTCGCCTCGGCCGTGCGCCGCAGGAGGAGGAGGTGCTGGCCGCCACCGGCATCTCCCGCGAGGACTATATGGAGTTCCAGCGCGCCGACTATGCGGAAGCGGTGGAGAGCCTCGACGAGCTGCTGCAGAACGGCCACGAACACTTCCCCGAGGGCGGCGATTCGCTGGAAGAACGCCTGCTCAAGGAGCGCCTGCTGGAGCAGGCACTGAGCCGCCTCGACGAGCGCGAGCGACTGATCCTCACCCTCTACTACCAGCACGAGCTGAGCCTCAAGGAGATCGCTCTGGTGCTGGACCTGACCGATGCCCGGGTGTGCCAGCTGAGCAAGCAGGCGATCGCCAAGGCCTGTCGTTTTCTAACCGATCCAACCTAGTGACAGAACCATGCAGAAACTACTCGGAGCTTTCATCATCATCGGCTGCGTGCTGGGCGGTTACGTCATGGCACACGGTCAGCTGGCCACGCTCTGGCAGCCGGCGGAGATCATCATCATCCTCGGCGCCGGCCTGGGCAGCCTGGTCGTCGGCAACCCCAAGGAAGTCCTGCACGAGATGCTGCTGCAGATCCGCGAAGTGCTGGCGTACAAGCGCCGTGGCGAGGAGTTCCAGCGCCAGTTGCTGATGCTGCTCTACGAGCTGCTGGAGATGGTCGATGCCGGCGGCCTCAAGGTGCTCGACGAGCACATCGAGGAGCCGGAACAGAGCGAGCTGTTCAGCAAGTACCCGCTGATCCTGGCCGAAGACAACCTGATGTTCTTCATCGCCGACAACTTCCGCCTGATGGCCATGGGCAAGATCAGCGCCCACGAGCTGGAAGGCTTCCTCGAGCAGGAGCTCGAGGCCATGGAGCACAACCTGCTGCAGCCGTCGCGCTCGCTGCACAAGATCGGCGAATCGATGCCCGGCTTCGGCATCCTCGCGGCGATCATGGGCATCGTCATCACCATGGGCAACATCGGTGGCTCGGTGGCCGAGATCGGCGCCCACGTGGCGGCGGCCCTGGTCGGTACCTTCTACGGCATCTTCATGTGCTACTGCCTGATGGAGCCGCTGTCCAACGCCATGGCCCAGCGCATCAAGACCGAGATGTCGGCGCTGGAATGCGTGCGCACCACCCTGGTCGCCCACGTCGCTGGCAAGCCCACGCTGCTGGCGGTGGACGCTGGGCGCAAGCTGATCGAGCAGGACGTCAAACCCACCTTCAAGCGCCTCGAGACCTGGGTCACCGAGTATGAGGAAGCGCGGGACGCCCTGGCATGAGAGGCAACAGGAAGGGCGCCGCGCATGAGGTGATCGTCAAGCGGCGCGGGCGCAAGAATCACCACGAGGAGCACGGCGGCGCCTGGAAGGTGGCGTTCGCCGACTTCACCATGGCCATGATGGCTCTGTTCATGGTGCTGTGGGTCATCCAGCCGCAGATGAAGCTGGAGAACCCGTCCTACGGCGACGAGCAGAGCAACCCGCTGCTCGATGGCGGCGCCGGCGTGTTCGACAGCGCCAACACGCGTCCCATCGAGTTCGAGGGCAGCCACACGCGCAAGGACTTCGACACCCAGAAAGACGCCGCGCAGGCCTCGCTGCTGGGTAAGCCGCAGCAGACCGACGCAGCTGCCGCAGCGACGGAGGCCGGGCAGCCTAGCGACAGCCGCCGCTACAACAGCAGCGAGGATCTCAAGGAACTGGCCGCGCTGGTGCGCGAGGTCTCCGGCCAGGTCGACGCGCTGGCCAATATCGAGGTCGAGGTGGTGCCGCAGGGCTTGCGCATCCTGATCAAGGACGACCAGCAACGCTTCATGTTCAGCCGTGGCAGCGCCAAGCTCGATCCACACTTCCACAAGCTGCTCGGTGCGCTGTCCGGGGTGCTGGCCAAGGTCGACAACAAGCTGATCATCAGCGGCCATACCGACGCGGTGCCCTACCGTGGCAACGCCGGCTACAACAACTGGAATCTCTCCGGCGACCGCGCCCTGCGTGCGCGCAACGTGCTGGTCGAGACCGGCCTGCCGCCGCTGCACGTGTTGCAGGTGGCGGCCCAGGCCGACGTCATGCCGCTACGCCCGGAGGACCCGGAGAACGGCGCCAACCGGCGCATCGAGCTGCTGCTGCTGACCACCCGCGCCGAGCATCTCTACCGCGACCTGTTCGGCGAGAGCTACGCCGCCCAGGTGCACTACTCGCAGCAGGGTGCGCGCTTCGTCGAGGGCCAGCAGAAGGCCGCGGCCGACGCCGAGGCGGAGAAGGGCAAGCTGTGACTCAGAGACCGTCGCTGCGGCAGTACAGCTGACGGGTCTCCACGGCGATCAGGCAGGGGCCGGCCGGACGCAAATTGATGACCGAGTTGGCCTCGGTGCTGTACAGCAGGTTGAACAGCACGTGGTTGTCCAGCCGCGAGGCCTGGCTCAACTCGGCCACCTCGCCTTTGTCCACGCGCAGGCGCAGATTGCCGGAGAACGCCGACTCGACCTCGCCCGAGGTCTTGAGAATGGTATCGCCCTGGCGGCTCATGGCGTAGAAACGCCCGTCCTTGATCAGCATGCTGTGGCTGACCGAAAGCACCTGGCCATCGCGTTGCACCACGCTGCCGGCGGACTCGTAGCGGCCGTTGAACTCGCCACTCGACTGGAAGTTGTACCAGGCCAGCACGAGGCACAGCAGCAGGCCCAGGAGCAGGGCGCAGCCCAGCAGCAGCCAACGGCAGATATAGCGCGGAATCATTGCAGGCAGCCTCGCAGCAGCTGGTCGCCGACCTTGGTCAGCTGCGTTTCGTCTATCACCAGCCAGCTGTTGCTGCCATCGCCACGGGTGCAGAGCATTTCATAGAGATCGGCGGTCTTGGCGAAGCGGACCCTGGCCGGGTTCTCCGCCAGTTCCGCCAGGTGTGCGCTGAACGCGGAGGTGTTGTCCAGCAGCTCGGCCAGGCCTTCGGCGCTGGGGCTGGAGTAGGTGAAGTGCAGCTTGCCCACCTGCCGCTCCTGGCGCGCCACCGGCGTCTGGAACAGTGCGTAGTGGATGCTCGACAGCACCAGTGCGCCGAGGCAGAGCAGGGTGCCGATGCACAACACCACACCGTACAGGCGGCGCTGCGCCGAGGTCAGTGGCGGGCGCGGCGCCAGTTCCGCTGCCTCGCCTTCTGGCGTGGCTTCGGCCTCGGGCTCCGACGGCGCGTTCAGGCACTTGGGATTGAACATGTAGCCGCGGCGCGGCAGGGTCTGGATGATCTCGCGGCGCTTCTCGTCGCCGAGTAGCTGGCGCAGGGTGTAGACCTGCTGGTTGAGGCTGCCCTGGCCGACCACGCGATCACTCCAGGCGTAGGCGAGCAGCTCCTCGCGCGGCACCACTTCCCCCGGGAAACGCAGCAGTCGCTCCAGCAGGCGGCTGCCGGAAAAGCCCAGGTCGACCTTCTCCTCGTTGCCGTTGCGCTGCAGTACCAGCTGGTAGTGCGCCGGGTGGAAATGCGCGTGACAGTCCGCCCAGCCGGTGCGGATCACCAGCGTGGGAGCGCCCTCGGGCGGGGTCGATGACTGTGGTGCGGGGCTGGTCGTCATGATGTCGGGGACGGTTTTCTAACCTTGCGTATTAAGGAAGACACAAAAGGGCGACATTTTGACGTCATGATTTTGTTGTCACAAGTCCTGTTTCAGAAGCATGCCTCTGGACGGTCTTGGCGATTAGTCGTATTGCGGCATCGCGAGGGGCCGGCTAGCTAGAAGCTAGCGGAAAAACAAACGCCCCGCACGAGGCGGGGCGCTGTTGAAGCGGTATGCGCTGCGGGGGGATTAGCCCAGCAGGGACATGACCATGCCTGGCATCTGGCCGGCTTGCTTGAGCATGGAGATGCCGGACTGCAGCAGCATGCTGTTCTTGGTCATGTTGGCGCTTTCCTGAGCGAAGTCGGCATCCATGATGCGACCTTTGGCCATGTCGGTGTTGTCCTTCATGTTGCTCAGGTTGTTGGCGGTGTGGTTCAGGCGGTTGATGGTGGCGCCGAACTGGGAACGCAGGGTGCCTACGGCGTCCAGAGCGGTTTTGACCAGGTCGATGGTGGCGTTGGCGGCACCAGTGATCTCGGTACCGGCGGTGGCGGCGCTACCAGCGGTGTAGACGGTGGACATGCCGTCCAGGGCGTCGGTCAGGGTCTGGATGGCGTCCGTACCGGCAGCGGTCAGGTCCAGGGTCATGGTTTCGGCGGAGGTGGAGCCGATCTGGAAGTCGACGGCGGCGGCGAACTTGCCAGCGCTGTTGTCCTTGCTGAACAGGGCTTCACCGGCGTAGCTGGTGTTGTCCATGATGTTGGCCAGCTCTTCGCCCAGCTGGTCGTACTCGGCCTGCAGGGAGTCCAGGTCGTCGGCGCTGTTGGTGCCGTTGGCGCCCTGGGTGGCCAGGTCTTTCATGCGCTGCAGGATGTCGGTCATTTCGCTGAACGCGCCTTCGGCGGTCTGCAGCAGGGACACGGAATCGTTGGTGTTGCGGATGGCTACGGCCATGCCGCGGGACTGAGCGTTCAGACGGGTGGCGATCTGCAGGCCGGCGGCGTCGTCGGCGGCGCTGTTGACGCGCAGGCCGGTGCCCAGGCGCTGCTGGTTGGTGCTCAGGGAGTTGTTGGTCTTGGTCAGGTTGGTTTGGGTGACCAGGGAGGAGTAGTTGGTGTGGATCGACAGAGCCATGATGGAAATCCTTCGTGCAAGTGGGCTTGTGTGAAGCTGGCTTTGATCGCCTGCTGAAGGGGTAAGGCGACAGGCCCGTCGAAGGCATTAAACGGATTTCGAAAATTTTTGGCGCCATGCTTCCGCCGCGATGGCGGAGCCGCGCCGTGGCGGGCTTCAGCGCAGGATGCTGCTGACCACGCCGCTCTCCAGCACCTGGGCGTCGATGACCTTTTCGCTGGACAGATTGCGCACGCGGATCACCTCGCCCTGTTTGCCGTCGGCCAGGGCTTCGCCATTGGCGCTGGCCTGAATGCCGTCCTGGCTGGCGACGATCTTCACCTTGTCGCCACGGCGTACCAGCAGCGCCACGTCGAGCAGGCTCGGGTTGATCAGCTGGCCGGCGCGCAGGCGGCGCTTGGCGCTCTGCCCGACGACCTGCTCGATGCTATTGAAGAAGCCGCGACGTGCCTTGCCCAGGTCGGTGCGCTCCAGGCGCAGGTCGGCCGCGGCAATGGTCTGGTCGCGCTCGACCACGCGCAGGGCGACGACCATCGGCAGGTAGACCTGGGCCTGGCTGAGCAGAGTGGCTTGCCAGCCGGCCTGGGCGCAGCGCAGCTGGAAGCGCTGGCGCTGCAGCGGGTCGGGATCGCCGGCGACGCGTTCCACGCTCGGCGCCTGCGGGCAGGGCGCGGCCGGCGCGTTGCCGAGCAACTGCTGCTGCAGATGGTATTCCATGCCTTGCCAGCCTTGTGTCCGTGCGTGGCTCTCGAGCAGATCGCGCATCGGTGCGGCGACGGCATCTTCCAATTGTTGCTGCGCGGTCTCGGCGGCCTCGGCCGAGAGCAGCACGCCTCCCAGCAGCAGGGCGGAAACGGCGCTTCCCCTTGCCCGGCGGCTGACGCGGAAAAGCGAAGCGAGATTTCCCATACGGCTTTTCTTTTCTTCTATTTTCTTCATTTAAATCAGCATCTTACGAATAAATAAAAGGCCGGCACGGTTTGTGCTCAATGACCCGCAAGCGAATTTTGGTCGAGAGGTAAGCGGGCATGAGTATAAGGGTTGAGGAGGCGCTGGGCGTGCACACGCGAGCGCTGGAGTTGCGCATGCAGCGCAGCGAGATTCTCGCCGCCAACCTGGCCAACGAGGACACCCCGGGCTTCCAGGCGCGCGACATCGATTTCGCCGCCGAGATGCGCCGGCTCGAGCATGCGCCTGCCGATCAGGTGCGCGCCGCGCTGGACGACGGCCAGCTGAAGTTCCGCGTGCCGCACCAGCCCTCGCAGGACGGCAACAGCGTCGAGGCTGGTGTCGAGCAGGCCGAATTCTCGCGCAACTCCATGGACTTCCAGACCAGCCTGACCTTCCTCGGCATGAAGTTCCGTGGCCTCCGACAAGCCATCGAAGGACGCTGATCGCCATGGCATTCGACTCCATCTATCGCATCGCCGGTTCGGCGATGAATGCGCAGACCGTGCGCCTCAACACCGTGGCCAGCAACCTGGCCAACGCCGACTCCGCCGCGGCCAGCGCCGAGGATGTGTACAAGGCGCGCAAGCCGCTGTTCGCCGCGGTGTACGGCAATGACGAACTGACTCGCGACGTCGGCATGGGCGGCGCCCATGTGCAGGTGCTCGACGTGGTCACCTCCGGGCGTGACCCGCAGCGCCGCTACGAGCCGGGCAACCCGCTGGCCGACCGCGACGGCTACGTGTTCTACCCGGACGTCAACGAGATCGAGGAAATGACCGACATGATGTCGGCCACCCGCAGCTTCGAGACCAACGTCGAAGTGCTCAATCGCATCAAGAGCATGCAGCAGGGCCTGCTCAAACTGGGAGAGTCCTGATGGCCACCGTCAACGCCACCAGCCAGAGCGGCACCAGCTACAGCACCGATGACAGCATCAAGCAGGCGGTCAACCTGAGCGAAGCGACCCAGCTGGAGAACAGCTTCATCAGCCTGATGGTCGCGCAGATCCAGTACCAGGACCCGACCAACCCGGTGGACAGCACCGAGTTCCTCAACCAGTTCTCCGCCATGAGCCAGGTCAAGAGCATGGAGAACATGGCGAGCCTGGCGCAGAACAACCTGATCCTCACCGACAACCTGCAGACCCTCACCGCCGCCGGCCTGGTCGGCCAGCAGGTGAAGGTGGCGGTGGACAGCCTGGAACTCGGCGGCGAGGTGGTCGCAGGCCAGCTCAACATGCAGCACGCCTCCGGCACCACCACCCTGGTGCTGACCGACGCCAGCGGCGTCAAGACCAAGATCCAGCTCGGCCCGCAGGAGCCGGGGCTGGCCGATTTCCGCATCGACCCGCAGGCCCTCGGCCTGGCGCCTGGCAGCTACGGCGTGACGGTCGAGACCGACAGCGGCGAGGAGCCCAAGGTGGAGATCAGCGGCCTGGTCAACAACGTGCGGGTCAGCGCCGACGGTCCGGTGCTGGACGTACAGGGCGCCGGCTCGGTGCCGTTCTACAACATCGTCGAATTCGGCCAGCACGCCTCCGTCGCGGCGCTGTGATTGCACCTTTGCGAATCCAAGAGGTTTAAGACATGAGCTTCAATATCGCCCTGACCGGCCTCAACGCGGTCAACGAACAGCTGGACACCATCAGCCACAACATCGCCAACGTCGGCACCACCGGCTTCAAGTCGTCGCGCACCGAGTTCGGCAGCGTGTATGCCGACAGCCAGGCCATGGGCGTGGAAGTGATCGGCACCACCCAGAGCATCAGCCAGGGCGGTTCGCTGGTCAGCACCGGGCGCGGCCTGGACCTGGCCATCTCTGGCGGCGGCTTCTTCGTCACCAAGAGCACTAACGGCGACATCAGCTACACCCGCGCCGGTGTGTTCGGCACCGACAACGCCAACTTCATCACCAACAACCTGGGGCAGAAGGTCCAGGGCTACCCGGTGGATGCCAACGGCAACCTGCTGGTCGGCGCCATGGGCGACCTGCAGCTGCAGAGCGCCAACCTGCCGGCCAAGGCCACCGACACCCTGGCCTTCGTCGCCAACCTGGATGCCAACGAGGCGGTGCCGACCGTGGCGCCGTTCGACCCGGCCAACGCCGACACCTTCAACTCCACCTACACCACCAAGGTCTACGACTCGCTGGGCAAGGAACACACCCTGACCCAGTACTTCGTCAAGACCGGCGCCAACACCTGGAACGCCCATTACTACGCTGATGGCGCCGCTGTCGGTGGCCCGCAGGCGCTGACCTTCACCACCGCCGGCACCCTGGCCACGCCGGTGGGCACGGTCAACGTCGGCTTCACTGCGCCGGGCGCCGACCCGGTCGCCATCGCCGTCGACTACAGCGGCTCCAGCCAGTACGGCTCGGACTTCGTGGTCACCACCAACCGTGCCACCGGCTACGCCGCCGGCGAGCAGACCGGCATTGCGGTGGAGAAGGACGGCCGCGTCTACGCCAACTACAGCAACGGTCAGCGCATGCTGCAGGGCCAGGTGGTACTCGCCACCTTCGCCAACCCCAACGGCCTGAACAACGAGAGCGGCACCGCCTGGAGCGAGACCGCCGAATCCGGCCAGCCGCTGCTCGGCATTCCCGGTGTGGGCCAGCTCGGCGTGCTCGCCGCCGGCGCCCTGGAGAGCTCCAACGTCGACCTGACTCAGCAGCTGGTCGGCCTGATGGAAGGCCAGCGCAACTACCAGGCCAACACCAAGGTGCTGTCCACCGACAAAGAGCTCACCCAAGTGCTGTTCGGCGCGATCTGAGGCTGACCCATGGACCGTTTGGGATACACGGCGATGACCGCCGCCAGCCGCACCATGCTTTCGCTGCAGGTGCGCGCCAACAACCTGGCCAACGTCAACACCCCGGGCTTCCGCGCCGACATGGAGCGCGCCCGTGCGGTGGACGTCGAGGGCTACGGCTACGACAGCCGGCACATGGCGGTGGTGGAGAACAACGGGGTCAACCTGACCTCAGGCAGCCTGATGGCCACCGGCCGCGACCTCGACTTTGCCGTGCGCGGCCCCGGCCTGATCGCGGTGCAGGACGCCAACGGCGAGGCTTACACCCGCCAGGGCAACATGCTGATCGACGCCAACGGCCAGCTCAGCATCAATGGCCGCGCCGTGCTCGGCGAGGGCGGGCCGATCGTGCTGCCGGAATACGACAGCCTGACCATCGGCAACGACGGCACCGTGTCCATCGTCCCGCGTGGCGACTTCGTCACCGCCGAGGTGGATCGCATCCGCCTGGTCGACGCTCCGGCCGAGGCGCTGATGAAGAACGCCGCCGGCCTGCTGGTGCGCAAGGACGGCCAGCCGGCCGAGCAGTTGGAGAACGTCAATTTGGCTAGCGGCCACCTGGAGGCCAGCAACGTTTCGGCCATCGACCAGCTGACCGCGACCATGAGCCTGAACCGTCTGTTCGAGACCCAGGTGAAGATGATGAAGGCTGCCGAGGACTTGTCCGAGGCTGGCAACCGCATGATTCGCGGTTAAGGAGAGAGTTATGAGTTCCGCACTGTGGGTCAGCAAGACCGGCCTGGCCGCCCAGGACACCGCCCTGTCGGCGGTGGCCAACAACCTGGCCAACGTCAACACCACCGGCTTCAAGAGCGACCGCGTCGCCTTCGAGGACCTGTTCTATTCCATCGAGCTGCAGCCCGGTGCGCAGGCCGATGAGGTCAACACCGTGCCCTCGGGCATCCAGCTCGGCAGCGGCGTGCGTGTCGCCGGCACGCAGAAGGTGTTCACCGAAGGCAGCATGCAGACCACCGGCCAGCCGATGGACCTGGCGATCATCGGCCGCGGCTTCCTCCAGGTCGAGGCGCCCAACGGCGACATCTACTACACCGAGAACGGCCAGCTGCAGCTCAATGCTGAGGGCATGGTGGTCAACTCCCAGGGCCTGCCGCTGACCCCGGCCATCGAGGTTCCGGTCGGCAGCAGCAGCTTCACCGTGGGCAGCGACGGCATCGTCACCGCCATCCTGCCGGGCGACACCACGCCCAGCGAGCTGGGCCAGATCACCCTGGTCAACTTCACCAACCCGGCCGGCCTCGAGGCCCTGGGCGGCAACCTCTACCGCGAGACCGTGGCCAGCGGCGAGCCGGTGGAAGGCGTGCCGGGCGAGGAAGGCCTGGGCACCCTCAAGCAGGGCGTGCTGGAAGGCTCCAACGTGCAGGTGGTCGAGGCCATGGTCAACATGATCGCCATCCAGCGCGCCTACGAGGCCAACGCCAAGGTGCTGGACGCCGCGTCCGGCATGCAGCAGTTCCTCAACCAGACCGTGTGATCGCCATGAAACGCCTGTCGATGCTTCTCGCCCTAGCCATGCTCGGTGGCTGCGCCAGCTTCAACGAGATGCTGCCGGACGAGGACTCCACCGCCTACCAGCCGCCGGAGCTGGACTACAGCCTGCCGCCAACCACCGGTGGCGGCCTGTACCGCACCGGCTACGGCTCGCTGACCCAGGACCAGCGCGCACTGCGTATCGGCGACATCCTCACCGTGGTGCTGGAGGAGCAGACCCAGTCGAGCAAGAGCGCCGGCACCAGCTTCGGCAAGAGCGGCAGCATCTCGCTGCCGATGCCGACCATCCTCAACAAGGAATACGACCAGCTGACCACATCGGCCGAGGCCGAGCGCGACTTCGACGGTTCGGCCAAGAGCTCGCAGCAGAACTCCCTGCGCGGCTCCATCGCCGTCACCGTGCACCGCGTACTGCCCAACGGCACCCTGGTGGTCAAGGGCGAGAAGGCGCTGCGCCTGAACCAGGGCGAGGAGTTCATTCGCCTCACCGGCCTGGTGCGGGTCGACGACATCAACCGTTTCAACCAGATCTCCTCGCAGAACGTGGCTAACGCGCGCATCTCCTACGCCGGCCGCGGCGTGCTCAACGACAGCAACTCGGCCGGTTGGCTGACGCGCTTCTTCACCAGCCCCATCTTCCCGCTCTGAGGCGACGCCGTTCATGCGCCCGATCTATTTCCTCCTGTCCTCGCTGCTGCTGTGCTGGCCGCTGGCGGCACGCGCCGTACCGCTGCTCGACCTGGCCGACGTCGAGGGCATCCGCGGCAACCAGCTGATCGGCTACGGCCTGGTGATCGGCCTGGACGGCACCGGTGACAAGAACCAGGTGAAGTTCACCAGCCAGTCGGTGGCCAACATGATCAAGCAGTTCGGCGTGAACCTGCCGCCGAACGTCGATCCCAAGCTGAAGAACGTCGCCGCGGTGATGGTCACCGCCGAGGTGCCGCCGTCCTACAGCCCCGGGCAGACGGTGGACGTCACCATCGCCTCGCTGGGCGACGCCAAGAGCCTGCGCGGCGGCCAGCTGCTGATGACCCCGCTGCGCGGCGTCGACGGCGAGACCTACGCCCTGGCCCAGGGCGCGCTGGTGGTCGGTGGCCTCAATGCCAGCGGGCAGAGCGGCTCCAGCGTGACGATCAACAGTGCCAACGGTGGGCGCATCCCCAATGGCGGCACCATCGAGCGCATGATCCCCAGCGACTTCGCGACCCGCCCGGACATCATGCTCAACCTGCGCCAGCCCAGCTTCCAGACCGCGACCAAGGTGGTCACCGCGCTGGAGCGGGTGTTCGGCCCAGGCACCGCGCAGGCCCTCGACGGCACCAAGATCAGCGTGCGTGCGCCGCAGTCGCCGAGCCAGCGCACCAGCTTCATGGCCCTGCTGGAAACGGTCGAGGTGCAGGAAGGCCGCGAACGGCCCAAGGTGGTGTTCAACAGCCGCACCGGCACCGTGGTGGTGGGGCAGGGCGTGCGCGTTAAGGCCGCCGCCGTGGCCCACGGCACCCTCACCGTGACCATCAGCGAGAACCCCCAGGTCAGCCAGCCCAACGCCTTCTCCCAGGGCCAGACCGCCGTTACCCCGCAATCCGATGTGGCGGTGACCCAGGACAAGAACGCCATGTTCAAGTGGCCGGAAGGCGCCAGCCTGGAGAGCATCATCAACACGGTGAACAGCCTGGGCGCCACGCCTGACGACGTGATGAGCATCCTGCAGTCGCTGGAGAAGGCCGGCGCGCTGAACGCAGAACTGATAGTGATCTGACGCATGAGCATCGTTTCCCTGCCGACCACCCTGAACACCCTGCGCCGCCCTGCCGGCAACGATCCGCGCGCGCAGCTGGAGGTCGCCTCCGAGCAGTTCGAGGCGCTGTTCCTGCAGCAGATCCTCAAGCAGATGCGCAAGGCCGGCGACGTACTGTCCGCCGGCAACCCGATGCGCAGCCGCGAGCTGGACACCATGCGCGACTTCTACGACGAGGTGCTGGCCGAGACCCTGGCTGAGAAGAAGCAGACCGGCATCGCCGACCTGCTGGTGCGCCAGCTCTCCGGCGGGACGCCGAGCGCCGCGCAACTGGCCGCCGCCGAACAGAGCGCGCGTGGCGCCGAGCTGCAGCGCAGCTCCATCGCCAGCGTCAACGTCACGCCGCTGGCCGGCGTCTGGCGGCGCGGCGTCGAGGCGGTCGAGCATGCCTGGCAGCGCGGCACCGATGCCTTCTCGGCACTGGTCGACAGCGTGATCAAGCACGAGTCGGCCGGCAACGTCGCCGCCGTGTCGCCCAAGGGCGCGCGCGGCCTGATGCAGCTGATGCCGGACACCGCGCGGGAGATGGCGGCCAAGCTCGGCCTGGACTTCGACGAGCAGCGCCTGACCGCCGACGGCGAATACAACAAGCGCCTGGGCATCGCCTACCTGGACGAGATGATGCAGCGCTACGACGGCCACCAGGCCTTGGCCGTGGCCGCCTACAACGCCGGCCCCGGCAAGGTCGACGAGTGGCTGCAGAGCCTAGGCGACCCGCGTACCGGCCAGGTCGGCACCGAGGCCTGGGTGCAGCGCATCCCCTACGAGGAAACCCGCAATTACACGCGCAACATCCTCCATGACCTGCGCCGCAACCAGGCCAGTGTGGAGCCTGCGCGCGAGCTGCCGCGTGGCGAGCTGGAACGTGCCCTGCAGCGCAACGAACAGCTGCGCAGCGGCGAGCTGCTGAGCCAGGTCGAAGACCTGCGCCCGGCGCTGCACGACGAATTTAATGAAGTGGCCGATTCCGTCGCCTATCAGCAGAAGAACTCCCCTGATCCGCAGGCGGGCCTGCACCAGTCGCTGTCCGCGGCCTTTGCCCAGCCCATCCGGATCGAGCCGAAAGGAAGAATTTCGTGAGCATCCTCAGCCAGATCGGCTACAGCGGCGTACGCGCCTCCCAGGTGGCGATGAACACCACCGGGCAGAACATCGCCAACGTCAACACGCCGGGCTTCAGCCGTCTGAATACCCAGATGAGCTCGCTGTCGGGGCGTGACCGCCTGAACGCCGGAGGAGGCGTCGAGGTCACCAGCATCCGCCGCCTGGCCGACGACTTCCAGAACCAGCAGCTGTGGCGCGCCACCACCGAGCAGTCCTACTTCGAGGGCGCGCAGCAGTACCTCGGCGCCCTGGAGAAGCTGATGAGCGGCGATGGTGCCAGCATCAGCGTGGGTCTGGACAACTTCTTCGCTGCGCTCAGCGCCGCCAGCTCCACGCCGGAATCCCTGGCCATGCGCCAGCAGATCGTCAGCGAGTCGAAGAACCTGGCGCAGCGCTTCAACAGCCTCAACGGCAACATCGGCGCCCAGCTCGCCGCGCTCAACGAACAGCGCGTGGCGATGACCGACGAGATCAACGGCCTCAACGCCAACATCGCCGAGCTCAACCGGCAGATCACCGAGACCCAGGCGGTCGGCGGCGATACCTCGGCCCTGCGCGATCACCGTGACAGCCTGGTCGGCCAGCTCAGCAAGTTCGCCAAGATCCGCACCCACGAAGTACCGGACGGCTCGCTCACCGTGTCCCTGGCCAACGGCCAGCCGCTGGTGGCCGGCAATTCCGCCGGCGCCCTGCAGGTCAGCCAGTTGCCCACCGGCGAACAGCAGATCGCCCTGACCTTCGCCGGTACCAGCTTCCCGTTGCAGCAGGACGGTATCGGCGGCTCGCTCGGCGCGCTGTACGACAGCGAGTACGACAACCTGCGGCCGATGCAGAATGCCCTGCACGACATGGCCGAGCAGCTGGCCGACATGGTCAACACCACCCTGGGCGGCGGCTTCGATCTGGCCGGCAACCCGGGCCAGGACCTGTTCGTCTACAACCCGGCCAGCACCAGCGCCATGCTCCAGGTTGCCGACCTGAGCGCCGAGGAACTGGCCTTGTCGTCGGCCTCCGGCGAGGTGGGCAACAACCAGGTACTGCTGCAGCTGCTCGACCTGAAGAGCCAGACCATCACCCTGAATGGCAGCTCGGTGACCCTCAACGACGCCTATGCCGGGCTGATCGGGCAGATCGCCAGCGACAGCCGGCAGAACCAGGCCGACCTCAAGTCGGCCACCGTGGTGACCCAGCAGGCCCAGGCCCAGCGCGACGGCGTTAGCGCGGTGAACCTGGACGAGGAGGCGGTCAACCTGATGACGTACCAGCAGGCCTACCAGGCCAACATGAAGGTCATCAGCACAGCCAAGGAAGTCTTCGACGCCGTGCTGGCGGCCTTCTAAGGGGAGTCGAAACCATGCGTATCACCAACGCCCAGATCACCGCGATGATGCACAGCTCGATGAACGCCAACTCGGCCGAGCTGGGCAAGCTGATGCAACAGATGTCCAGCGGCCAGCGCATCCTGCAGCCGTCCGACGACCCCATCGCCAGCGTGCGCATGCTGCGCATCCAGCGCGAAGAGGCGAGCCTCACGCAGTTCCGCAGCAATATCACCATGGTCTCCGGCAACCTGTCGACCCAGGAGACCAACCTCTCGGCCATGTCCGACCTCAGCCTCAACGTGCGCGACCTGCTGCTGTGGGCGGCCAACACCGGCGCCAACGCCGGCGAGGACGTGGCGGCGATGGCCGGCGAACTGGCCAGCCTGGAACAGACCCTGGTCAGCTATGTGAACGTGCGCGACGAGGAGGGCCGCTACCTGTTCGCCGGCACTCTCAGCGACCGTCCGGCGGTGGTGTTCGACGCCGCCACCCAGACCTACGTGGCCAACGGCAACGACAAGCATCGCCAGGCGGCAGTGGCCAACGGCGTGCTGGTCGACGAGAACACCACGGCGCTGGAAATCTTCGGCCCGGGCATGGACCTGCTCAACCAGCTGCATGCCACCGTCACCGCGCTGCAGGACCCCGCCCTGGACATCACCGACCCGGCAGTGGTCCAGCAGATCCGCGACACCATCGACCAGCTCGACCTGACCCACGGCGAAGTGCTCGGCGCCATCACCGAACTGGGCGGCCGGCAGAACACCCTGACCCTGCTCAATGGCAGCAACGAGGAGGTGTCGCTGGTCAACCAGAAGCTCGACGGCGAGCTGTCGCAGCTCGACTACGCCGGTGCCAGCATCGACCTGAACAACTATCAGCTGGCGCTGCAGGCCTCGCAGAAGACCTACCTGAAGATCAACCAGCTGTCCCTGTTCCAACTGTTGTAAGGCCCGGAGAGCGCCGATGAAGGTCGACAAGCAGCTGCCCGTACTCACGAGCATCGACACCCAGGGGCAGCGCCCGAGCGTGTTGCGCGAGAGCGCGCCGGCCAAGACCCGCCGCGCCGAACCGCGCCAGGCCGAGCAGGCGCCGCCCGAGCGTGGCCAGGGCAAGGGCGCCAGCTTCAACCTGCAGCTCAACCAGCAGCTGTCGTCGATGCAGTCGGCCGAGAGTTACCTCGATCAGCTGGCCAGCCGCCTGCGCCAGCTCAAGCTGAGCCTCAGCCGCGAGCTGAGCGGCAGCCAGCCAAGCGACCGCGAGGGCGTCAAGCAGGCCATGCGCGAGGTCGAGCAACTGCTCGACGAACGCAGCCAGCGCTCCGCCGGCACCCTCGATGCCAACCTGCGCCTGCGTCTCACCGAGCCGGTGCGCAGCCGCTTCAGCATCCAGGGCCTGGAGTCCATCGAGCAGGTGCAGCAGGCCGGCAAGGAGACCCTGCTGTTCGGTGCCGGTCGCCAGCTGGCCGAGCCGCTGGCCGTGGTGCTGGACGAGGGCATGAGCACCGAGCAGGTGCTGCGCCGCTTCAACGCCGGCCTCGGCCAGGCCGGCATCCGCGCTGAGCTGGAGCAGGGCGGCACGCTGAAGTTTTCCGCCCGCGAGAGCGACTGGCAGGAGTTGCGTGGCCAGCTCACCGTACAGGGTGAAGGCAAGCTGGCGGCCAAGGCCCAGAGCCGGGTGCAGACCCAGGAAGAGGAGCTGCTCAGCTTCCCGCCGGAAGTCAGCGCCGACAGCTACCGCGAGCTGCGCCGGGTGCTGGACAGTGTGGTGTCGGCCCTCGACCGGGTTGGCGCGATCCGCGACCAGATCAGCCATCGCCAGCAGGAGATTCGCGAGTTCCTCGCCCGTCAGGCCGAGCTGGACGAGAGCCAGTGGGCCCGCGACTACGCCGGCCAGGTGTTCAACCTGATGCAGCGCAGCCCGTCGAGCTACGCGGCGGTGACCCAGACCGTGGTGGCCCAGGCCAACATCAGCCGCTTCTCGGTGGTCAGTCTGCTTTCGTAGTTTCCCGGGTGGCCAGCCAGCACAGCAGCGAGCCACCGATCACCATCGCTACACCCTGCCAGAACGAGGCGCCCAACGGCGTGCTCAGCCAGACCATGGCGAACAGGGCGGACAGCACCGGGGTGAAGTAGGACGCCGTGGCCATCAGGGTCAGGTTGCCGCGCAGGATGCCCAGGTTCCACAGCGCGTAGCCGCCGGCCATGGCCGCCGCCGCGGCGAGCAGTTCCAGGCTGCCCGGCAGGGTGAAGACCAGTGGCTGCTGTTCACCCGACAGGTACTTCAGCCACAGCGTGGCCGCCACCAGGATGAAGAACAACACCACGCCGTTGCGGCCCTCGGCATAGCGCTTGGTCACGTTGCAATACAGCCCCCAGAGCACAGCTCCGGTGAACGCCAGGCCGTAGGCGAGCGGGTTGCTGGCAGCGTTGGCCAGGGTCCGCTGCAGCGACACCTGCTGGTCGCCGCTGGCCACCCAGACGATGCCGAGCAGCGACAGGGCAATGCCCGGCACTATCGGCCAGCGCGCGCGCTGGCCGTTCATGACGATGGCCAGGAGGATGGTGAAGCACGGCCACAGGTAGTTGATCACGCTGATCTCGATGGCCTGGGCGCGGTTGTCCGCAAAGCCCAGCGACAACGACAGGCACCATTCGTAGGTGACGAACAGCAGGCTGCCGAACACCAGGTAGATGGGCGGCAGACCCCGCAGGCGCGGGCGCCCGAGCAGCGGTATGAGCAGCAGGGCGCCGACCGTGTAGATCAGCGCCGCGCCGCCGATGACGCCGAACTGCTCGCTGACCCCACGGATCAGCCCGACGATGGTGCTCCACAGGAGGATGGCGGCGAAGCCGCAGAGGGTGGCCGCGTTGCGGCCGAGGGATGAGGACATGCTGACTCCGGAACTGCATACGAGGGTTGTTTACCCTCGGCACGCGAGTCTAGTGTCCTGCTGCGTCAGTTCAAAGGCTCCGCTGCGATTAACTGGCCTTGAGGCCGCCTTCGTGGAGTCGTGCATCGCGGCCAGGTAAATCGGATATCTACTACAAGGGTCTCGGAAAACCCTCGCATACCGCCACGAGTGCACTGCGGAGACTGCCAGCAACGAAACTTGCTGGAGTCGCCGTCATGAAACAGCCTCTTCGCGTTACCCCCCCGTCGCTGAGTCAGCTTCGCCGCAATCGCCTGGCCCAGGCCGTCAGCCTGGTGCTGGCGGGCATGTTCGGTCTGCGCATTCTCGAGGTCGAGGCAGAGGATGCCGTGGTCTCCGCCAGCCCGGAGGATCTCAGTCTGCCATCCCAGGCCGGACTGAACATCGATCGGCAGTCCTCCTACCTGGATATTGCCCTGCAGGCTGCACGCTCTGCCCCCATGGCTTTCGGCGCGCCAGCCCCGATCACCGTCACCACCAATGGCGGCGTAGGCATCGCCGCTGCGGGTGATCATGGCGAGGCGCTGGTGAAACTCGCCGCCGCCAATACCACGGGCGTGCTGGCCGGAGCGGGCGTGGTGATCGGTTTCGATCAGGGCAATATCGTCAGCACTGCCGTCTCCAGCTCCACCGCTGCCGGGCAGAAGGGCCTGGTAGCCAAGGATGGCGGCAGTATCAGCGCCAACGGCGCCACCATCAGCCTGACGCCGAAGGTGGTCGCGACCGGGGCGACCGTGAAGGCCAGCAACATGATTGGCGTCACGGCCGAGAGCGGCGGTAGCGTCGTGCTGGACAACACGCGGGTCGAGACTGCCGGCGGCACCGGTACGGGCAACCATGGCGTGCTGGCGAAGGGCGCCGGCAGCCGCGTCGAGTTGCGCGGCAGCGAGGTGAGCAGCCACTCGACGCTGTCCCATGGCGCCCTGGTGCAGGACTCGGCCAGCCTGGTGGTGAAGAACAGCAGCATTGCCACCCATGGCGCGTCCTCCAGCGGCGTGCGTGCCGAGACCGGCGCGCATGTGAGCCTCAGCGATAGCCATATCAGCAGTGATGGCAGCGCCACTTCCACCAGCTCCACCGCCGTGCTGCATGGCTTGTCAGGTGCCGAGATCGAGGGTGAGCGGCTGGTGGTGGAGGCCACCGGCAACTACCTCAGTGGCATCCGCGCCGATGGTGCAGGCAGCAGCGTGAAGCTGACGGCCAGCCAGATCGAGGTGACTGGTTCGGGCTCGGTGGCCGAGCCCAGCGCCGCCGCCCGGGCCAAGGATGGTGGGCACATCGGGCTGAGTGGAGCCGGCACCAGCCTCAGTGCCAATGGCACCTATGCCCATGGCCTGTCGGTGGAAGGCGCCGGCTCCAGTGCCGATGTGCTGGATGCGCGCATCCAGGTCCAAGGCCCGCGTTCGATTGGTATCAATGTGGTAAACGGCGCTACTGCCAGGATCGGCGGCAGCGAAGTGCTGCATTCCAATTCCGGCACCGGCGCGCCTGCCGTGCTGGTGGATGGCGCCGGCTCCGGCTTGGAGGTGGGCGCCAGTTCGATCACCTCGCTGACCGACAACGGCATCGGCCTGCGTGCCAGTAACGGTGCGGATGTGCGGATCGGCGCCAGCGCCATCACTACCTCTGGCAAAGACGCTGCTGGTCTGCATGCCGCTGGCGCCGACATCCTGGCCAACAATGTCACCATCGAGACCCATGGCGACAACAACGCCATGGGCGCGGTAGCCGACGGCAACGGCCACATCGTGCTCAACGGCGGCTCGGTCACCACCCATGGCGACTCGGTGCGCCAGGGCTCCTTCCCCCACGGCCTGGCGGCGCGCAACCCTGGCGGCACAATCGTCGCCAACGGCACCAGCGTGCACACCACCGGCAACACCGCCTACGGTGCGGTGACCGACGACGGCGGCAGCATGACTCTCAACGACCTGTCGGTGGTCACCGAGGGCGACAACTCCATCGGCCTGTATAGCGTGGTCGAGCAGGCCGGTCCGCAGTTCGCGGCCAGCATGAAGGGCAACAACATCAGCGTTGAGACCTTCGGCAATCGCGCTGCCGGTGCCATGGTGCAACAGAGCTTCCTCGATGCGCCCGCCACGCTGAGCCTGGATGGCGCGACCATCGCCACCCACGGCGATGCTTCGGTCGGCCTGCACGCCGGCACCGGTGGCAGCCTGGTGGGGCACAACACCAGCGTGGTCACCGAGGGCGATGGCTCCCATGGTGCGGTGGTGAAGAGTGCGCCAAGCTCGCTGAGCTTGCAGCAGGCCAGCATCCTCACCAGCGGCGAGGCTGCCCACGGCTTGCTGGCCCGCGATGGCGGCCGGCTCGACGTACTGGATGCCAGCATCCGCGCCAGCGGCCAGGACTCCTCGGCGCTGCATGCACAGGGCAGGGCAGACGCACTGACCGAGATCAGCCTGGGCAACAGCGTATTGAGCAACGCCAGCGGCGCCACTTTGGGTGTCGACGGCGTGGCGGATCTGAAGCTGGACCAGATTATCGCCGGTGGTAGCGGGCAGTGGCTGCAGGTCGGTGCGTTGGACGAGGCAGGCGTGGTGACTCCCGGCCTGGCCAATATCGACCTCGGCAAGTCATTGGTCAGCGGTTCGGCGCTGACCGAGGTGGGCAGTGCCTCGCACCTGAATATGCGCGACACCAGCCTCTGGCAGCTGACCGGTGACTCCAACCTGACCAGCCTGCGCAACGATGCCAGCCTGATCGACTTCAGCGCCCCGCTGGCTGGTGCCTTCAAGCGCCTGACAGTGCATGACTACCACGGGGCCAACGGCACCATCGCGCTCAATACCCACCTGTATGACGACGCCTCGCCGTCGGACCGCCTGGTAATCGATGGCGGCAAGGCCGACGGCAGCAGCAACCTGGCGATCAAGAACGCCGGTGGCGCCGGGGCACTGACCACCGGCAACGGCATCATGGTGGTCGATGCAGTCAATGGCGGAAGCACCGAGCAGGGTGCCTTCCGCCTGCTCGATCAGGTCAAGGCCGGGCCCTACGAGTACCTGCTCTATCGCGGCAGTCGCGACAACAGCAACGAGGAGGCCTGGTACCTGCGCTCGACGGTCGAGTCGGATGACCCAGATGATCCGGATGATCCGGATGATCCCAATCAGCCGATCGGTCCGAAGGATCCCGTTGATCCCGACAAACCCGTACCGCCACGCAAGCCGGCCAAACCCAACTACCGTGCCGAAACCTCGCTCTACAGCGCCGTGCCGGAGATGGCTCTGCGTTACAGTCACGCGCTGCTGGATACCCTGCATGAGCGTGTCGGCGAGGAGCGCCGCCTGTCCACCGATCCGCTACCAGCCGAGGAGGTGGACGAATACGGGCCATCCCTGGGTTGGGGCCGGGTGATCTACCAGACCGGTGAGGCGGCAGGACGTGGCGATAGCGCGGCCAGCTTCGACTACGACGTCAACGCGTTCCAGGTCGGCCTCGATCTGTACCGTAACGAGGATGTCGACGGCAGCCTCGATATCGCCGGCCTGTCCTTCTCTGCCGGCAAGATGTACGGCAGCGTCGACCATGTTGATGGCCGCGATGCCGGCCATGATCGGTTGCGCGCCCATAGCCTGGGCGGCTACTGGACCCACTTCGGTCCCGAGGGCTGGTACCTCGACGGCGTGTTGCAGTTCAGCACCTTCGATATCGAATCCAACTCCGTCGATGACCAGCACCTGGAGACAGACGGTCGGGGCATCAGCGCCTCGCTGGAGGCCGGTTATCCCATAGAGGTGGACGACGACCTGTTCGTCGAGCCACAGGCGCAGGTGGTGGTCAGCCGCATCGAGCTGGACGATGCCCATGACGAGGCTGCCGACGTGCGCTTCGAGGATGTCGATTCGCTAGTCGCCAGGCTGGGCCTGCGCATCGCCCAGGACTGGTTCGACGAGGACGACGATGGCGATATCCATCGCACTACCGCCTGGATTCGTCCGAGCATCTGGCACGAGTTCAAGGGGCAACCGCAGACCGAGTTTTCCTCGGCCTCCGGATACGTGCCCTTCGGCTCCGACATGCGTGGCACGACTGGCGAGATCAACCTGGGGATCGATCACCAGGTCGATGACGACACCACCATCACCTTCTCCGCCGGCTATCAGGAAGGGTTCGACGACGACAGCAGCGGCTTCGAAGGCATCATCGGCGTGAAGGTCGATTTCTGAGTCAGCGCCGCGGCCGGCTCTGCCGGCTGCGGCGGAGGAGGCATCATGAACAGCAGCACCAAGCGGGTGATCGAGCACTGCAGCAACTCTCTCAATCAAGGCCACGCCAGCCTGGTACAGGTCATCGACCGGCTTGGCATAGCCGGCGTCGAATCCTGCCACGCCGACTACCGGATTCCCGCATTGGTCTTCTACTCGGCGGAAGGAGACGCCTACAGCCTGCCGCTACCGCTTCCCGAGGAGCCTGTCGCCGCCACCTTCGACCGGCCCGCCCTGCAGATCGCCCTGGACGCCACTCATAGTTTCACCGAGTTCAAACGGTGCACCCTGGAGGCGGGTTGCATCGGTTTCTTCCTCTGGCTCGATGGGCGCCACGCTACCTTCCTCGGCCGGCATGGGGAGATCCACGACATGCCGCTCGAGGGTCACGACGTCGAGAGTGTCCGCGGCCAGGTGATCCCTTTCCGCCAGCCAGCCTGGCGCTCATTCCTGCATGACGCCTGAGGCCGGCGCGCGGGCCTCGGTGAGCATCAGTTCGATGCGAATACGAGTGCCCTGGCCGGGCTGGCTGTGCAGCTGGATTCGGCCATTCATCTGCTCCACCAGGCGCTTGCACAGCGCCAGCCCCAGACCACTACCGCCCCGGTGCAGATGCTGCGGATCGAGCGCCGCGGCGAAGGGTTCGAACAACCCGGCCTGTTCCCCTGTGTCGATGCCGGCGCCCTGGTCCTCGACTTCCAGGGCGACCTCCACCAGCCCGCGGCCGCGGCCGTGGGCATCCAGGCGCAGCACTATCTCGCCGTGCTCGCCAAACTTGAGAGCATTGTCCAGCAACTGGCCGAGCATCTTTCGCAGGCGCCGGGCATCGACCCAGACCAGCGGATGGCGCGCCGCGTCCAGGTCCAGGCTCAAGCGCAGGCCGGCGGCCTCGACGCGCTCGCGATAGTCGTCCGCCAGCTCCGTGAGCAGCCTGCGCAGATCCAGTGGCTCCGGCTCCAGCGGATAACGATCGGCCTCCAGCTGGTTGAACTGCTGCAGGTCGGCAATCACGGTCAGCAACTGGCGGGCCGTGGCACGTGCCACCTCCAGAGGTTCTTGTCGCGCTTCACCGCGTGTCTCGATCAAGGCCAGATCGAGCATGGCCAGCAGACTCTGCAGTGGCCCGCCCAGCTCGCTGGCCAGGGCGCCGAGGAAGCCGCTCTTCGCACGGCTGGCGGCCTCGGCCCGTTCGTTGGCATTGCGCAGGTCGAGCAGCGCGCTGTCGCGGTCGGTGAGTTCGACGTTGCCGCAGATCATGCCGAGCAGCCGGCCCTCGGCGTCGTGATATGGACGTGCCCAATGGCGGAAGGTGCGCTGCTGGCCGTGCAGGTTGAGCACCACGTCGCGGGTCCTTGGTTCGCCCTGGCTCAGCGTCTCCATGAAGCGCTCGTGGATCAGTCTGGCGTTCTCCGTGGGCAGCTCGTCGGTCTCGTAGATGCGCTTGCCGCGGATGTCCTCCAGGCGCACGCGGAACTGCTCCAGATGCTGGCGATTGCAGGTGACCAGGCGACCCTCGGTATCGCGTACCACGGCGGTGTAGGGGAGGGTGTCGAGGATGCGATGCAGTAGCTCCAGCTCCTTGATCTGTTCCTGGCTCGGCGGCTCAGCGTTGGCTTCAGGCTCCACCGTATCGACCAGCAGTCCCTGATGGCGGGCGATGTCGATCAGCTCCAGCAGCGAGCCAGCCTGCAGTTTCTGCTTGAGGCGGATCTTGTAGGTGCTGACAGTCTTGTCGCTCAGCGCCAGTTGCTCGCCGATGGCGATGTTGCTCAGGCCCCGGGCCAGCAGTTGCAGCACGCTCAGCTCGCGGGCCGACAACTGCCTGATGCCTTCGCCCGGATTGACGCTGCCGAGTGCATGGCTGGGGAAATGGCTATGCCCATGCAGCACGGCGCGAACCGCCAGCTTCAGCTCGGCGACATCCTCGTGCTTGCTGACGAAGCCAACGGCCCCGGCTTCCAGGCAGCGAATGGCGAAGTACTCGGAGTCTTGCCCGGTCAGCACCAGGATCTTCGGCGCCCCGGGCTGGGCGGCAAGCCGCTGGATCACCTCCAGGCCGCCCAGTCGTGGGATGGCCAGTTCGATGATCATCAGTTCTGCCTTCGCTGTCCGTGCCAGCTGCAGCGCCTCCAGGCCGTTGCCAGCCTCGCCGAGCACCCGGTGCCCCTCGGCCTCCATCAACAGGCGCAGGGCGTGGCGCGCCACCGGCTGTTCGTCGATGATCAGGATTCCGCTCATTCCCTGCTCCTCCTTGAAACTGCCATAAGCCTAGAGGGTCTGGCCCGGCGCGGAGGTGCGGCGGCGGACGAGTGGTCACGGTCGGCCTCTCTCGGCGAGAATGTGATCTCCCTTCCAGGCTGCGAGCCCGTCATGTCCCCTGCGATTGCCGAAGCGCTGCGCGACTGCCGTCACCTGCTGGTGTTCACCGGTGCGGGAGTGTCCGCCGAGAGTGGTATTCCTACCTTCCGCGATGCCTTGACCGGTCTGTGGGCGCGCTTCGATCCGGCGCGCTTGGCCACGCCGGAGGCCTTCGAGGCCGACCCCGAGTTGGTCTGGGGGTGGTACGAATGGCGCCGCCAGCGGGTGCTGCGCGCCGTGCCCAATCCGGCACATCGGGCCATCGCCGAGCTGGCCAGGCGAGTGCCGCGCCTGACCCTGGTGACGCAGAACGTCGACGACCTGCACGAGCGTGCCGGCAGCGCCGAGGTGATTCACTTGCATGGCAGCCTGCATGCACCGCGCTGCGTCGTTTGCGCTGCGCCCTATGCCGGGCTGAGCGATGAGCTGGATGAGCCGGAGGAGGGCCGCCGCCTGGCGCCGCCGCGCTGTACGTCCTGTGATGGGCTGGTGCGGCCGGGCGTGGTGTGGTTTGGCGAGTCGCTGCCGCAGGCTGCCCTGCAGCAGGCCTTCGATGCAGCGGCTCAGTGCGACCTGCTGTTGTCGATCGGCACGTCCGGGCAGGTCTACCCGGCCGCGCAGGTACCGCAGATCGCCGCGCAGGCCGGCGCTACCGTCGTGCATATCAACCCGCAGCCGGTGGCCTGCAGCGGCGCCTGTGAGCATGCGTTGCAGGGCGCAGCCGGCGTGCTGCTGTCGCAGTTGCTGGCGGCGGCCTTCGCTTGACTCAGGCCTCGCTGCGCAAGGGCTTGGTCGGATAGCTGGCCAGGACGATGGAGGTGGTGACCGGGCCGAAGGCGGCCAGGTGGTCGATGATCGCCTCCAGTCGCTCCATCTGCGCCACCACCACGCGCACCACGAAGCAGTCTTCGCCGGTCACGCGCATGGCCTCGATCACTTCCGGTAGCTCGTCGAAGGCCTGCAGGCAGGCGGCGATCTGCGCGTGGCTGGTGCGCAGGCGGATCAGTGCGCGGATGTTGCGCCCGAGCAGGCGTGCGTTGATCCGCGCCGAATAGCCCTCGATCACCCCCTGTTCCTCCAGGCGGCGGATACGCGCGGTGACCGCCGGCTGCGACAGGCCGATGCGCTTGCCCAGCTCGGTATTGCTGATGCGCGCTTCGGCTTGCAGGGTTTCGAGGATGCGCCAGTCGAGGCGGTCCAGTTCTGCTGGCTTTTGATTCATTTGCAGGGTGGCCAAATTTGCTGGGATTGAACGGCAATCTAGCAGGATTTCATCGGTTCCCGACTGGGGGCTTGCCGGGCCTTGGCTTAGCCTGTGCCTTCCATTTCTTCGCAGAGGTGCAGCCATGCAGCGTCCCGTTCTGATCGTTCCCGGCATCGGCAATTCCGGCCCGCAGCACTGGCAGAGCCTGTGGCAACAGGTCGAGCCTGGCTGGCGGCGGTTGCGCGTGCCGGACTGGGAGCAGGTGCAGGCCGGTGATTGGCTGGTGGCGCTGGAGCGCGAGGTCGCCGAACTGGGCGAAGGTGTGGTGCTGGTGGCGCACAGCCTGGGCTGCCTGGCCGTAGCGCAGTGGGCGGAGCAGTCGGAGCTGGCTGATGGTATCGCCGGGGCGCTGCTGGTGGCGCCGCCCGATCCGCAGGGGGCGGCCTTTCCTGCGCAGCAGGCGCAGGGTTTCCAGCCGGCGCGTGCGCCCTTGCCATTCTCGGCGCTGGTGCTGGCCAGTAGCGACGATCCCTATGCCGCCATAGAAAAGGCCCGCGACATGGCGCGGGCCTGGGCTGCCGAGCTGCTGGAGCTCGGCCCGCTGGGGCACCTGAATGCCGCCAGCGGTCTGGGCGAGTGGCCGCAGGGCAGGGCCCTGCTCAGCCGTTTCGGAGTCTGATCAGGTCTCGATCATGTCCTTCTGCTTCTCGGCTTCCTGCTGCGGCTGTTCTTGCTCGGACTTCGGCTGCGCCTGGTCCAGCCATTCGCGGGTGCCTTCCTGGGCCTGGTCGACCTTGTCGTTGAGCTGCTCGACCTGTTCATCGAGCCCCTTGAGGGTGTCGCCCAGGCTCTCTTTAACCTGATCGACGGCGGCCTGTTCGACCTTCTCGGCGAAGTTGGAGGCAGCCTGTTCGGCGCTGTCGCAGCCGGCCAGGGCGAGCAGGCCGAGGCCCAGTAGCAGCGGTTGGTAACGGTTCATGTGCGGGGCCTCCGATCAGGATTCGAGTTTGTGGGCGGGCTGGTTGCGGGTCTTCCACAGCGACAGCAGTACGCCACCGGCCAGCAGGCCCACGGTCACGCTGAGCGAGATCACGGCCGGCACCTTGCCGATGATGCCGTGCAGGAAGATCTTGCCGCCGATGAACACCAGCACCAGGGCCAGGGCGTACTTCAGGTAGGCGAAGCGATGGATCATCGCGGCCAGGGCGAAGTACAGGGCGCGCAGGCCGAGGATGGCGAAGATGTTCGAGGTGTAGACGATGAACGGGTCCTGGGTGATGGCGAAGATCGCCGGCACGCTGTCCACGGCGAACACCAGGTCGGCCAGTTCGATCAGGATCAGGGCCAGGAATAGCGGGGTGATCCACAGTTTGAGCTTGCCGCTGGCGTCTTCCTGGCGCACGAAGAATTTCTGCTCGTGCAGGCGGTCGGTCACTGGCAGGTGGTTGCGCAGCCATTTGACGAAGCGGTTGTTGGCCAGGTCCGGCTCGTCATCGACCTTGGAGAACAGCATCTTCACGCCGGTCAGCAGCAGGAAGGCGCCGAATACGTAGAGGATCCAGTCGAACTCGCTGATCAGCGCGGCGCCCAGGCCGATCATGATGGCGCGCAGCACGATCACGCCCATGATCCCCCAGAACAGCACCTTGTGCTGGTACTGACGCGGGATCGCCAGGAAGCTGAAGATCAGCGCCATGACGAAGACGTTGTCCATCGACAGCGACTTCTCGATGAGGAAGCCGGTGAGGTAGTCCATGCTGGCGTCGCCGCCTTTCTGGAAGAACACCCAGACGGCGAACAGCAGGCCCATGGAGATGTAGCCGGCCGACAGCAGCAGGCTCTCCTTGACGCCGATCTCGCGGTTGTCGCGGTGCAGGATGCCGAGGTCGAAGGCCAGCAGAGCGGCTACCAGGGCGAAGAAGGTCAGCCACAGCCAGGTGGCGGTGCCGAGCAGGTCGGCGAAGAGGAACGAATCTAGGGCAGTCATGAGCCCCTCCTTTCAGTCGTAGTTGTACCAACTATGACTCCGACATGGCGGCTGCAAACCGTCAGAGGGGCCCGGCGTCACGGCGCGCAGGATAAGGATTTTCCGGGCCGCCTCAAGCGCCGGGGTTTTGCAAA
Organism: Pseudomonas sp. Gutcm_11s; assembly: GCF_028649395.1. Taxonomy (GTDB): domain Bacteria; phylum Pseudomonadota; class Gammaproteobacteria; order Pseudomonadales; family Pseudomonadaceae; genus Aquipseudomonas. The sequence continues at coordinate 424,933 of NZ_JAQSUW010000009.1, forward strand.
GTGTGTATTGCCTGGTTCGCTGCCGTCTGGCGCAGGGCGCGCGAGCCCTGCGGGTCGATACGATCTGACCGGCGGCGCCCGCTACGAACTGGGCTGCAGAGGCGGCAGGTAACGACTGCGCTCGACCTGCCACCAGCTGGGCAACAGCTGGCGTACCTCGCTGCGGGTGAAGCGGTCGTCCAGCAGATAGACCACGCCACTGTCCTCGGTGGTGCGGATCACCCGCCCGGCGGCCTGCACCACTTTCTGCAGGCCGGGGTAGAGGTAAGCGTAGTCATAACCGTTGCCGAACATCTGCTGCATACGTGCCTTCACCTCCTCATTGACCGGGTTGACCTGCGGCAGGCCGAGGGTGGCGATAAAGGCCCCGATCAGGCGCTTGCCCGGCAGGTCGATGCCCTCGCCGAAGGCGCCGCCTAGCACGGCGAAGCCGATGCCCTGGGAGCCTTCGCGGAAGCGTTCGAGAAAGGCCTGGCGCTCGGCCTCGTTCATGCTGCGCGACTGCGCCCACACCGGGATGTCCGGGTGCGCGCGGCGGAAGTTCTCCAGCGCCTGTTCCAGGTAGGCGTAGCTGCTGAAGAAGGCCAGGTAGTTGCCCGGCTGCTCGCGGAACTGGCGGGCCACCAGGTCGGTGATGGGCGCCAGGCTGGTTTCGCGATGCTGGTAGCGGGTGGACAGGTTGGCCAGCGCCTGGACCCTAAGCTGCTCGGCGCTGAACGGCGACTGCACCTCCAGCCACTGCCAGTCGCGCGGCAGGCCGAGAAGGTCGGCGTGGTAGTGGCCAGGGCTCAGGGTGGCGGAGAACAGCGTGGCGCTGTGGGCGTTGGCAAAGCGCTCGGCGAGGAAGCGCGCCGGCACTATGTTGCGCAGGCACAGGGTCGACAGGCTGCGGCTGCGGTGGGAGTCGTGGCGGGTGATGTCGAACAGCGAGTGCGGGCCGAACGCCTCGACCAGGCGGCAGAACAGCATGGCGTCGAGGTAGAAGCGCAGCAGCGTGGCCTGGTTGCCTTCCGGCTGGTCGGTGAGGTGATCGGTGATGGCGCTCACCGCCTTCTGCAGGGCGATGATGAACAGGTCGGAGATGGCCGGGTAGATCTGGTACGGCACTTCCTGGTCGCGGTGCAGCTGGTTCCAGTGGCGGCCGACGCGTTCCAGCACGCCCTTGAGGCCGGCCGGGGCGACCTTGCGCAGGGCGTTGAATTCGGCCTGGTCCAACTCGGCGCTGTACATGCCGCGGGCGCGGTCGATCAGGTTGTGTGCCTCGTCCACCAGCAGGGTGACCTTCCAGCCGTTGAGCACGGTCAGCCCATGCAGGAGGGCGGTCATGTCGAAGTAGTAGTTGTAGTCGCCGACCACCACGTCGCTCCAGCGGCACAGCTCCTGGGACAGGTAGTAGGGGCAGACCTGGTGCGCCAGGGCAATCTCGCGCACGGCCTCCTGGGTTAGCCAGCGGTGGTCGAGGGCGGCGGCGCGGGCGGCCGGCAGGCGGTCGTAGAAGCCCTTGGCCAGCGGGCAGGAGTCGCCATGGCAGGCCTTGTCCGGGTGCTCGCAGGCCTTGTCGCGGGCCACGTGCTCCAGCACCCGCAGCGGCATGTCGTTCTCCTGCTCGCGCAGGCTGGCCAGCGCGTCCAGCGCCAGGCGCCGGCCCGGGGTCTTGGCGGTGAGGAAGAACAGACGGTCCAGGCCCTGGCCGGGAAATGCCTTGAGTTGCGGGAACAGGGTGGCCAGCGTCTTGCCGATGCCGGTAGTGGCCTGCGCGACCAGGAAGTCGCCATCGCGGGCAGCGCGGTACACGGATTCGGCGAGCTGGCGCTGGCCGCGGCGGAAGCTCGGGTAGGGGAAGCGCAGCGTCTCCAGGCTGGCGTCGCGCTCCAGGCGGTGGGCGCTTTCCTGCTCGGCCCAGGCGACGAAGCACGAGCACTGCAGCTCGAAGAAGGTGCGCAACTGCTCGGCGGTGAAGTGCTCGCGAAACACCGTCTCCTTCTGCGAGAGGACGTTGAAGTACACCACCGCCAGGTCGATCTCCTCCAGGCCCAAGCTATCGCACAGCAGCCAGCCGTAGACCTTGACCTGGGCCCAGTGCAGCACCCGGTGGTTGTCCGGGATGCGCGCCACGTCGCCGCGGTGGGTCTTGATCTCCTCCAGCAGGTTCTGCGCCGGGTCGTAGCCGTCGGCGCGGCCGCTGACCAGCAGCCCGGGATACTCGCCGGCCAGCGGCAGTTCGGCGAGGTAGCCGGCACCGCGCCGGCCGACCACCGTGCTGTGCCCGGCCATGCCTTCGGCGGCGGTGGGTGCGGGGGTGAAGCGCAGGTCGAGATCGCCCTGTTTGGCGGTGAACTCGCACAGCGCGCGCACGGCCACGGCGTAACTCACGCGGTTGCACTCCAGCGCACGTAGCAGACGTCCACCGGCATGCCGTGCTCGGCACAGAAGGCCAGCCAGCGCTTCTGGTTGTCCTGCAGGCGGTCGCCGGGGCCCTTCACCTCGATCATCCGGTAGCGCCGCTCGGCCGGCCAGAACTGGATCAGGTCCGGCATGCCGGCACGGTTGGCGCGGATGTCACCAAGCAGGCGCTCGAACCACGCGCGCAGGTGCGCCGGTGGCAGGCAGTGCAGGGCAATCTCCAGTAGCTCGGGCGTCAGTACCGCCCAGTGCACGAAGGGCGAGACGATGCCGTGCTTGGCGGTGTAGGTGGTGCGGATCGCCTCGGCATGGCTGCCGTCATCGAGCCGCGCCAGGCAGCGCTCGAACAATTCGGCCCGGCGGCGTCGGAAGTCGGCGTCATGCAGGTCCACCGGCCCGGCGTGGAAGGGGTGGAAGAAAGCGCCGGGCAGCGGGGCGAAGATCGCCTCCCAGCAGAGCAGGCCGAACAGGCTGCAGACCAGGGTGTTCTCCACATAGAAGGCCGGCGCCTGCTCGTCGTGCAGGTGCTGCTGCACCGCCCATTCCACGCTGAGTTCCAGCGGTTGCGGCAGCTCTAGTTCGATCAGCCCGGCTTCGGCTGGCGGCTTGCGTGGTTGCTTGGGCAGGCCGAGCAGGCGCTGCAGGCGCGGTAGAGCGCGTTCCAGGGCCTGGGCTTCGGCGTCGTTGCGCGGGGTGAGCAGGGCGGTGGTTGCCAGGTCGTGGGCCTGTTGCAGCTCGCCGAGCTTTTCCAGCACTCGCACGCGGCGCTGACGGGCTTCGGCGTGGCTGCTGACGGCATAGAGCGCGGCGGCGCGCTCCAGCTCGACTTCGCGTTCCAGTTGCTGGCCGAGATGGAACAGCAGCTTGGCGTGGCGGCGGGTAAGGTGCGGGTTTTCGCTGGCGAATTCGCCCAGCTCGAGCAGCACTTCGGCAATCGAAAGGCCGGCCTCGAACAACTCGCGGCAGTGCTGCAGGTGCAGGTAGTCGTCCAGATCCTTGCGGCTGCGGAAGCCGCGCGACTCGGCGCCGATGGGCACGCTCTCGTAGCGGTAGACGCCCAGCTCGGCGAGCACGAACTCGGACCAGTCCTGCGCCAGGTTGCCGAAGAACAGCAGGCGCAGGCGATCGCACAGTGGTCCGATGGTAAGGCTGAACAGGCGGTCCAGTTGCGGGCACCAGTGCGCGAAGGCCTGTGCCTGCATATAGGAGGGAAGCAGCACCTGTAGCTGCTCGTCCTTCTTCAGTCCGCGTATCGGTGCCAGCTCGGCGAAGCTGGAAAGCAGCTCGTCCTTGCGTAGCAGGGCGAACAGTTCGGCCAACTCCAGCCTGGCGTCCTCGATCAGCCAACCCTGCTGCAGCAACGGCTCTGCGGCCGAGGCGATATCGCCGATCTCTGCATAGCTCAGCTTGCTCGCCCTGAAATGCAGGCCTTTGCGCATGATCAGACGCACCAGCAAGGCCTGGGATGCCTGCGGCAGTTCAGCGAATTGCTGCAGGAAGGCCAGCTCCTCGGCATCCAGCAAGTCGCCATAACGCTCGCTGATCCACGCCAGCGCGGTGCGGAAGTTGTCGAGGTAGTAGAGGGGCGAGTCGAGAGAGGCGAGCATGGTAAATAACTGGCTTTATATACAGTTATGGTGCGTGAGATACGCCAGCAGGGCAACCCTGCACCGACCGCCTGCATTGCCGTCTGGCTCATAGCCTGAACCGCAGGCTGCCACGCCGACTCGAAAGCTTTACGCAGGCGTCTGGCCCGCACAGCGCAGGAGGTCACCATGGCGCAATGGACCATCAGCTACAGCAAGGACAACAACACCTGCACCCTGGACATGCAGGCCCAGCAAAAGCCTGAGATGGAAGAGGCGGTACGTTTCGTCCTCGACTGGGCCGGCGCAAATCTGGAAAAGGGTGAGTATGGCGACGGCCAGGACAAGCGCAGCCGCGAGCCGGCGGTGCTCTTGCTACGCCACTACGGCATCACGATCACGGGAATTTCGGAGTCCTGAAGGCGGACATGAAACAGCCCCGGACAGGGATCGCCGGGGCTGGTGAGACACTACGCCGTCAGGCTGCAGCGGAGTTGCCGATCAACATGCCGTGTTGAACACGGAAGAGATGGCCTTGGATACGGAGAGTGAAAGGGCTGCGGTTGACTATCTGTGCTCCATCCCGAAGCAGGGTTTCGACATGCGCACGCAAAGCTAGGTATTTCCGTTGTTCCTTCATCGGAAAGCTCCTGGTTGAGTTCGCCAGAGGCTACCAGAGCTTGTGACCAAGTCGACATTCCAGATGGCGAAAAAGCGTGATGCGATTCGCATTTTGTAGTGGCTATTTGATACTCACCGCTGCCGCCGCCCCCGAAAACGACAAAGCCCCGTGAGGTGCGAGGCTTTGGAGAAAGTGGAGCGGGTGATGGGAATCGAACCCACGTCATGGGCTTGGGAAGCCCAGGTAATGGCCATTATACGACACCCGCTCGGGCGGCTGACTTTGTACCAGAATCGCCCGTGCAGGTGAAGCTGAGTTGCTCAGACTGCCACTGCGTGAAGCTCTCGCACCTCGTCGTGCGAGCGAAGATCTCGTGGCAGCAGGAAGGCCAGTAGCGCGTCGCGGGTCTGCATCCAGGCGGCCTTGTGTTCCATGTCGAGGAAGTGGCCGGCCTGGGCGATGGTGCGGAATTCGCAGTGGCGCACGTACTGGGTGAACATGCGCGCATCGGTCGGCGTGGTGTACTCGTCCCATTCGCCATTGACGAACAGCAGTGGGATCTCGATTTCGCCGGCGAAGCGGATGCATGAGCGGCCCTCCATTTTCAGCACGTTCTGCACATGGAAGTTCATCTGCTCGTATTCATAGGCTTCCAGGCTGGTGATGTGGCGGTGGTTGTAGCGCTTGAACAGCGAGGGCAGGTGCTTGCCGATGGTGGCGTTGAGCACCGCGCCGATGCTTTCCCGGTCGCAGGCATCCATCACTTCCACGCCGCGGGTCAGGTAGCCGAGCATGGCCTGGTTGACGATGGGCGAGAACGAGTTGATCACCGCCCGCTCGATCCTTGCCGGCTTGCGCGCTAGCGCCTGCAGCGTGGCGATGCCGCCCCAGGAGAACGACAGCACGACGTCGCAGGCGAAGTGCTCGATCAGTTCGAGGAGGATGTCGGCTTCTTCTTCACGGGTGAGGAAGCGCTCGTGGCGGTTGTGCTCGCGCGATTGCCCGGCATAGGGCAGGTCGAACAGCAGCACGTTGAAATGCGGGTGGAGATAGCGAACCGTCTGCGCGAAGGATGCTGTGGTCGACAGCGAGCCGTTGACCAGGATGATGGTCTGCTCGGCGTTGTCGGCCCGGTAGAACTCCGTGTAAACCCGATGTTGCCCCTGGATATCCAGCACAGTGGTTTCTGCTTTCATAGTCATGCCCCTGACAGCGTATTGCGGACGCGCAGCGAGACGTCGAGGCTGCGCGAGCTTCAGGACAGGTAGGCATGGGCCTGGGAAATGGGGCCTGGTCGGCTCGAGAGGCTGGCCGATGATTATTGTTGGAGGCGGGGCGCTTTTCGTCCGGGCATCGAAAGTTCGATTGGCAGACCCGTGTGGTGCGGCGAAAGGCGTGTTAGATGTCTTTTGAGACTTATCGGTCACTAATGGACCGTTGATTGGATTCAAGCAGCCTCGTGTTACCGATGCAAGTCATGCCGGTGAATTGCGCCTGCCGCTGGTCGGGCATCCTCAGACCAGCGCGATTTCCTCTGCGGACAGGGCGCGGTACTGGCCAGGCGCCAGCGCCGGGTCCAGTTGCAGCGGGCCCATGCGCTCGCGATGCAGGCCGATGACCTTGTTCTGGAAGTGGCCGAACATGCGCTTGACCTGGTGATAGCGGCCCTCGTGCAGGGTCAGCAGGGCGCTGTGGCTGTCGAGAATCTCCAGCTCCGCGGGCAGGGTGGTGAGGTCCTCGTAGGCGAAGTACAGGCCCTGGGCGAAGACCGCGATGTATTCCTCGGTGATCGGTTGCTCGGTGCGAACCCGGTAGACCTTGCCCAGGCGGCTGCGCGGCTCGGTGAGGCGGCGTGACCAGAGGCCGTCGTTGGTGATGACCAGCAGGCCGGTGGTGGTCAGGTCCAGGCGCCCGCCGATGTGCAGCTCGTGCTTGTCCGGCTCGTCGAACAGGTCGAGCACGGTGCGATGCTCGGGGTGTTCGGTGGCACTGACCACCCCAGCGGGCTTGTTGAGCATGAAGTAGCGCGCCGGCTTGCCAGCCTGCAGCAGTTCGTCGTCCAGTTCGATGCGGCTGAATTCACGCACCTCAAAACGGGCATCGCGTACCGCGACGCCATCCACCCGCAGACGCCCGGAGGCGAGGAGCAGGCGGGCATCGGCGCGGCTGAAGCGGGGCAGGTTGCTGAGGAAGCGGTCGAGGCGCATCGCTAGTCTGGCTTGCGCTCGTCCAGGGCGCGGGCGCAGTTGAGGCAGAGGCAGGTCTTGTCACGCAGCTCGGCTGGCAGTTCTTCGAGCACTTGTGGGGCGATCGGCGTATGGAAGCACCAGCAGTCCTGCACCGGCTGCTCCTGGCCGGCCTGTGTGCAGCTATTGGGCTTGCCGCAACGCGGGCAGCGCTCCGCATCACTCACTGCTGCAGGCCGCCGGTGTCTTCGCACACGCGGTTACGGCCGGACTGCTTGGCTCGATACAGCGCGCGGTCGGCGCGGGCGATGAGGCGCTCGAGGCTCTCGTCTCCCTGCAGTTCGGTGACGCCGATGCTGGTGGTCACCTGCAGGTCGACGCCATTGAACGGGAACAACTCTTCCTCGGTCTGCTGGCGGATCTTCTCGGCCAGCAGGCGTGCGGTGGTGGTGCCGGTGTCCTTGAGCAGCAGGATGAACTCCTCGCCACCCCAGCGGCAGATGATATCGGACTGGCGCAGATTGCCCTGCAGCGAGCGGGCGAAGCCGCGCAGCACCTGGTCGCCGGCCAGGTGCCCGTGGGTGTCGTTGAGCAGCTTGAAGTGGTCCAGGTCGATCAGTAGAGCGCTCAGAGGGCTGCGCTCGCGTACGGACTCATGCAGGGCCTGGGTGGCGAGCAGGTCGAAGCCGCGGCGGTTGGGCAGGCCGGTGAGCACGTCGGTGGTGGCCAGGGCGGCGATGCGCTTCTGGTAACGACGGGTCGCCAGGTAGACCAGTACGATCACCAGCAGGCTGACCAGGGCGCAGATCAGCAGGTTGAGGTATAGGCCCTGGCGGATGTCGGAGAGGGCGCCGTCCTCGATCTTGTCGACGAACAGGAACCAGTCCAGCTCGGGGATGTAGCGCACGTTGAGGAAGTGGCGGTGGCCGCCTTCCACGTATTCGTAGCGCCCGCTATCGGGCTTCGGCAGTACTGCCAGCAGCGGCTGCAGCGCGGGCAGATCGCCGAGCACCTGGCCACGCTGCAGGCCCAGCGGGCCGCCACCGGCGCTGGTCAGCACCAGTCGCCCGTTGCGGTCGGTGAAGTAGATGGTGCGGTCGTAGCGGCGCTGATAGTCGTCGACCAGCTTGACCACTGCATCCACGGTCAGACCGACGCCAGCCACGCCGATGAACTGTTCCTGGTAGTCGAACACCTTGAAGTTGATGAAGAACGTCAGGCGGTCGCTGTTGGCCATGTCCGGATCGACGCTGATCTCGTAGGGCTCGGCCATGCCTCGCACGCGGAAGTACCAGGCGTCGCGCGGTTCGTCTTCCTTGACCTGCTTGAGCACGCCCTTGGCCTGGTAGTAGGTTCGGGTGCGTTCGGAGATGAAGAAGCTGGTGAAGGTGCCGTAGTGGTCCTGGATCTCGCGCAGGTAGCGCGTCATCGGCCCGATGTCCTGCTCGCCGTTCAGCGCCCAGTCGCGCAGGAAGGTGTCGCGCGACATCATCGAGGCGATCTGCGTGGGGCGGATCAGGTCCTTCTGGATCTCCGAATAGATGTTGTCGGAGGTCAGCGGCAGCTCGGTGTTGACGATGTTGTCGCGGATGCTGTCGCGCGAGACGTAGTAGCTGACCAGGCTGGTGGCGAGGAAGCCGCCCAGCAGGAGAATGGTCAGGAGCAGCAGGGTGATCTGGGCCTTGCGGGACGTGCTGAGCGGCATGGGACTGAGGCCTTTAGGACGTGGCGCAATGCTAGCGCGGCGCGCCGTTTTCGTCATCGCGATTGCTGGTTTTATCGGTAATTCGCACGTCGCTCAGCCAGGGCTCCAGGCGTTGGCCGAAGCTGATCTCGGCGCTGAATGGCTGGTCCGCATCGTTGTAGTAGGTGGGCAGCCGCTCGGCCAGCGCCTGGCGCCAGGTATGGGGCACGTTGATGCTGGCGTTGCTCGGGTCGAAGGTACCGCTGAGCGATGTGTCGGTCTCGTTGTAGCAGCGGCGCCAGACGCGCACTGTACCGCGCAGCAGCATGTAGCGGTCGCGGTCCGGATAGCGCTGGCGCAGGGCCGCGGCCTCCAGGCCGACATCGGCGAGGAACAGCCGGCTCTCCTTGCTGCGCTCGTCTGCCAGGGCCTTGCTCGCCGCCTTCTCCTGCTCCTGCCGCTCCTTGTCGCCCGGCAGCTCCTGCAGTTTGGCGCTGGCCTGCTGCAGATGCTGCTCGGCCTGTTGCAGTGATTGCTGATAGAGCGGGCCGTCCAGCTCCAGGATCGCCCAGGCCGCGCGGGTGTCCTGGCGTGGCTCGGGGCCGCTGCTGGGCAGGCCCACGGCCTGCAGTTGCGCCTTGGTCAGTCCGCGGTCGCTGTAGCAGTGATTCTTGTCGGCCTTGGGGTGCACGGGCATGCGCCAGTCCAGGCGCATGCTCAGGCCGCTGTTCTCCTTTCTCGGACCGTCCCAGTCCCTGTGCAGCTCGCGCTGGGACAGCAGCAGGCGGCTCTCCGGCTCGCCCTGGCGGTTGTACCAGACGCCGGCGAGGGCCACGGCGTTGCTCAGCAGGATCAGGCCGAGGCCGGCAAGCAGGCCGTGGCGGGGTTTGATGGCGATCATGCGTGGTCACCTCCCTTGCTGCCGCGGCGCAGGCGGCCGAGCACCAGCAGCGCCAATATCGCCGTGAGGCCGAGGATGAGGAAGAACAGGTACTTGGGCAGCACGTCCCACCACCAGTCGACCATCTTGATGAACAGGAACAGCAGGAAGGACAGCTGGCCGAGCAGGGTGACTTCCGCCCAGTCGCGACGGATGCCGAGCCAGATGAACAGGGCCGAGGCGGCGAAGCCGAGCAACTGGTAGGCCTTCTCGATGCTGGCGTATTCGAACGGCAGGTAACTGCCTCGGCCCCAGTTGGCCAGCACCAGCATCGGCACCAGCAGCGCCAGCATGCCGACGATGCGGTAGGTGGCGGCGAAGCCGCTGAAGCGTGCCTGGGACAGCAGCGCCGGCAGCACGAACACCAGCAGGCCGCCGGGCAGGAAGTGTTCCGGCCTCTCGGCTGCTTCCAGCCACAGCCAGCCGCACCATTCGCTGAGGCGCGTGCCGCTGTAGGCCAGCAGGCAGATCAGGCCGGCGGCCAGCAGCAGGCGTGCATTGCAGGCGTAGGCCAGCAACAGGGAGTAGGCGGCCCAGCACAGCAGGGCGTTGTCCGAGGGCGTGATGTTGAAGATCTGCCCGAGCATATGGATGTTGAGGACGAAGCAGGCCAGGGCCAACACGCCGGCCAGCTTGGCGAAGTAGCCAGAAGCGTCGCGGCGCTGTAGGGCGAAGGTCAGCAGCAGGCTGCCGAGCGAGAAGCCGACCAGGATGCCGACCTGCAGCGCTTCGCCGAACAGGCCCCAGAACTGGTAGAAGAAGAACAGCAGGCTGGCGGCCAGGGCCACCGCACCGAGCAGCGAGACCACGCGCATGCTCAGCGACAGGCGCTTGGTCTGCAGGTCGTGGTCGATATCGAAGCTGCTGCGGTACTGGGCCAGCAACTGGTCATGATGGGCGGCGATGCGGGCAAGCGGTTCGTCGCCCAGGGCCAGGGCGTCCTCGGTGCGCAGGCGCTGGGCCTCGCGGCGGAACGCCTGGATATCGTCGGCCCGTTGCTGGGCCTGGTCGCGGGTCAGCGGCATGGTTCTTCCCTGTGGATGCGCTGCCCGCGACTGTAGCCCTTATGCCTCCTCCAGTACCACCACCCGTTGCCCGGCACGTACCGGTGAGCCGGGTTGCACGCGGACTTCACGGACCACGCCATCACGCGGGGCGGTGAGGGGGATTTCCATCTTCATCGACTCGAGGATCACCAGCACATCGCCTGCCTTCACCGAATGGCCTGCCTCGACCTGCACCTGCCAGAGGTTGCCGGCGATATGGCTGTCGATGCTGTGCTGGCCGGCCGCCAGCGGCGCGTCGTCGCCCAGTTCGGCGACCACTTCCTCGTTCTCGTAGTGGGCTTGGCCGGAGGCGATCCAGCGCTGGCGTTCGGCGTCGAAGGCGGCGCGTTGCTGGCTGCGGAAGGCGTCGATGCCTTCGGCTTCCTCGCTGAGGAAGTCCTGGTAGTCGGCCAGGGCCAGTTCGCTGTCTTCGATGCGCAGTTCATAGCGGCCGAGCGGGAAGTCGCGGCGGATCTGCAGCAATTCCTCGGCGCCCACCGGGTAGAAGCGGATCTGGTCGAAGAAGCGCAGCAGCCAGGGTTTACCGTGGAAGGCAGCGACTTCGCGGTAGCGGTTCCACATCTGCAGGGTACGGCCGACGAACTGGTAGCCGCCCGGGCCTTCCATGCCATACACGCACATGTAGGCGCCGCCGATGCCCACCGAGTTCTCGGCGGTCCAGGTGCGCGCCGGGTTGTACTTGGTGGTGACCAGACGATGGCGCGGGTCCAGCGGCGTGGCCACCGGTGCGCCGAGGTAGACGTCGCCCAGGCCCATCACCAGGTAGCTGGCGTCGAACACGGTCTTGTAGACCTCGTCGAGGTTGGGCAGGTCGTTGATGCGGCGGATGAACTCCAGGTTGCTCGGGCACCAGGGCGCGTCCTTGCGCACCGTGGTCATGTACTTGTCGATGGCCAGCTGGCAGGCCGGATCGTCCCAGGACAGCGGCAGATGCACGATGCGCGACGGCACCTTGAGGTCCTGTGCGTTGCACACCGCGTCCCACTCGCCGATCACCACCGCGAGCAGGTTGGCCAGCGACAGGGTTTCCGGCTGGTAGTGCACCTGCAGCGAGCGGATGCCCGGCGTCAGGTCTATCACCCCGTTGAGGTTCTTCGCTTCCAGGGCCTGCATCAGCGCATGACCACGGAAGCGCAGCACCAGGTCCAGCTCGGCCTGGCCGATCTCCAGCAGCAGGTGGGTGTCGCCGGAGAGGCGGGCGACCAGGCGTTTGTCCTGGCTGCCGATGTCGAGGATCACCGGCGGCTCCAGCGGGATTGGCTGCCAGTTGACGGCAACGGCCTCCAGCCCGGCGACTTCTGCCTTGCGCGCCTTGGCCAGGGTGCGGGCGGTCTCGATGTTCACCGGCACGAAGCGCAGCTTGTCGCCGGCCTTGAGTTGGCCGAGCTGCCACAGGTCGGCCTCGATGATGGTCACTGGGCAGACGAAACCACCCAGGCTCGGGCCGTCCGGGCCGAGGATCACCGGCATGTCGCCGGTGAAGTCCACCGCGCCGATGGCGTAGGGGTTGTCGTGGATGTTCGACGGGTGCAGGCCGGCTTCGCCGCCGCTGTCGCGCACCCACTCCGGTTTCGGGCCGATCAGACGCACGCCGGTGCGGCTGGAGTTGAAGTGCACTTCCCAGTCGGTAGCGAGGAAGGTGTCGATATAGGCCGGGGTGAAGTATTCCGGTGCGCCATGCGGGCCGTAGATCACGCGGATTTCACGCACGGCGGGCAGGGTGGTGCACAGCGCGGCGGGCAGCTGTGCGCCGTTGTCCGCATCGCTCAATGCCGGAATATGCAGCACGTCGCCAGCACGCAGGGCGCGGCCGCCGTGGCCGCCGAACTGGCCGAGGGTGAAGGTACTTTTCGAACCCAGGTATTCCGGTACTTGCAGGCCGCCACGCAGGCACAGGTACGAGCGCGCGCCTGAACCGGCAATGGTGCCGAGGCTCAAGGTGCTACCGGCTTTGATCAGCAGGGCGGTGTTCAGCGGCTGAATCACGCCGTCGAGGGTGACCGGGATTTCCGCGCCGGTGATCGCTACTACCGCATCGGTGTTGAAGCGCAGCAGAGGGCCGCTCATGGTGATTTCCAGGCCGGCGGCGCCTTCGTCATTGCCCAGCAGGCGGTTGCCCAGGCGCAGCGCGCGGTCGTCCATCGGACCCGATGGCGGTACGCCGACGGCCCAGTAGCCGAGGCGGCCGGGGAAATCCTGCACGGTGGTCTGGGTGCCGGCGGAGAGCACCTCGAAGGTGTTGGCCTGGTAGGTCAGACCTTCCAGGCAGCGGGTCCAGGGATTGCCTTCGGCGAACGGCGCGTCGACCAGGATCTGCCGCAGGTACTGGCTGTTGGTTTCCACGCCGTACAGCAGGGTATCGGCCAGGGCCTGGCTGAGTGCGGCGCTGGCTTGCTCGCGGGTTGGCTGCCAGGTGATGACCTTGGCGATCATCGGGTCGAAGTAGGGCGGAATCTCGCAGCCGGCTTCGACCCAGGTGTCGATGCGCAGGCTTTTGCCGTCAGCCGCCGGGAATTGCACGGCGGTGAGCAGGCCGGGGCTCGGCTGGAAGTCGCGGCCCGGGTCTTCGGCGTACAGGCGCGCCTGGATGGCGTGGCCGCTGGGTTTCAGGCTTTTCGCCAGCTCGCTCAGTGGCGCCAGATCGCCGGCCGCCAGTTCGATCATCCAGCGCACCAGGTCGACGCCCCACACCTGTTCGGTGACGCCGTGCTCGACCTGCAGGCGGGTGTTCACTTCGAGGAAGTAGAAGCGCTCGGCTGCGCTGTCGTAGACGAATTCCACGGTGCCGGCGCTGCGGTAGCTGACCGCCTTGGCCAGCTTGATCGCCGCCGCGCACAGCTCGTCGGCCATACCTGCAGGCAGGTTCGGTGCTGGGGTTTCTTCCAGCACTTTCTGGTTACGGCGCTGTACGGAGCAGTCGCGCACGCCGAGGGCCAGCACGTCACCTTTGCCGTCGCCAAACACCTGCACTTCCAGGTGGCGAGCACGCTGGATGTACTTCTCGATGAATACGCCGCTGTCGCTGAAGTTGTTCTGCCCCAGGCGCTTGACCGCCTCGAAGGCGTCGCTCAGCTCGGCCGCGCTGTTGCACACGCGCATGCCAATGCCGCCACCGCCGGCGGTGCTTTTCAGCATCACCGGGTAGCCGACTTCCTCACCGGCCTTGAGCGCGGCGTCGAGGTTTTCCAGCAGCTCGGTGCCTTCCAGCATCGGTACGCCATGTTGCTTGGCCAGGGCGCGTGCGGTGTGCTTGAGGCCGAACACGCGCAGCTGCTCCGGCGTCGGGCCGACAAAGGCGATGCCGGCGGCTTCGCAGGCTTCGGCGAAGGCGGCGTTTTCGGAGAGGAAGCCGTAGCCGGGGTGAATGGCTCGGGCGCCGCTGCGCTTTGCGATCCCCAGAATGTTCTCTACCACTAGGTAGGTCTGGGCGGCCGGGCCTTCGCCAAGGCTGAAGGCCTCGTCGGCCTGCTGGATATGCAGGCTGGCGGCGTCGGCCTCGGAGTACACGGCCACGCCTTTGACGTCGAGCTGGCGCAGGGTGCGCAGGATGCGGCAGGCGATGGCGCCGCGGTTGGCGATCAGGAGCTTGTCGAACATGAGGGTTTCCTCATGGGGTGGCGGGCCGTCCCGCCGTCATTCGGTTCGCATCGCGGCCGTCCGCGACGGTAGTCATTTCAGGCGTCGGGCTGGGCCGGCTTGTCTTGCGGGGCCGGTTGCAGGCACTGGCCGGAACGGCTCTGGCACAGGCGGAACAGCCACAGGCGCAGGCCTTTCAGTCCCATACCAGCACCTCGGCGGGGGTCGGGTTCCAGCCGTTGCAGGGGTTGTTCAGCTGCGGGCAGTTGGAGATCAGCACGATCACGTCGGTCTCGGCGCGTAGCTCGACGTACTTGCCCGGTGCTGAGATGCCGTCCTCGAAGGTCAGGCCGCCCTCAGGCGTCACCGGCACGTTCATGAAGAAGTTGATGTTGGCGCCGATGTCGCGCTTCTCCAGGCGGCCGTCGTGCAGGGCGCCACGCAGGAAGTTGTCGCGGCAGCTGTGCATGTAGCGCTTGTCCAGGGCGTAGCGCACGGTGTTGCTCTCCTGGGCGCAGGCACCGCCGAGGGTGTCGTGGCGGCCGCAGGTGTCAGCGGTGATGGTCAGCAGCGGGTTGCCGAGGTTGGACCAGAGCACGGTGCCGGTGGTCAGGTACACGCGGTTCTGCTTGCGCAGGGTGCGCTGCGGGTCGTAGCGCTCGCGCGGGTTCTTCGCGCTGAAGAACAGCGTGTCGACGGCCTGGTTGCCTTCGAGGTCGAGCAGGCGCAGGGTCTGCCCGGCCTTGACCTCGAACAGGTAGGGCTCGCCGGCCGGGATCACATGGCGGAAGGCGGCGGCTTCGGGATGCAGGGTGCTGGCGGTGAGACTCATGTGGGCAGCCCTCAGATGTACAGACGTTCGGTGTTGTGGAAGCCGCGGCCGTTCTCCGGGCGCGAGGTGCGGCAGAGCACGCTGATGCCGTCGCTCTCGACGCGGCTCCAGGCGAGCTGCACCGGCTTGGGCGCGTACTGCGTATTGGGGTCCAGCGGGTGCTGCAGGGCGGTGAGCACCATCAGGGTGTCCATCGGCGCGTACAGCTCGATGTAGTCACCGGCCTTGGAGTTGCCGGCTTCGAACTGGAAGCAGCCGTCTGCGTCGACCGTGACCTGGCTGAACAGGTTGAGGTTCATCAGCAGGTCCTGCAGGTTGAGGTTCCACTTGCCCATTTCCACCAGCAGGTTGTCCACGCCGTTGCGGAAGAAGCCGTTGCGCAGTTCCTGATAGCTGCCCTGGCCATACTTCTCGGCGGTCTCGGCAGCGTTGAGCACGCCGCCGAAGCTGTCGTGCCAGCCGCAGGTGTCGGCGGTAATGGCTGCCAGGACTCTGCCCATGTCCGAGTACAGGCAGTGGCCGGTGGTGAGCTTGGCGGTGTGCTGGCACTTGAGGGTGTCCGGCAGGTTGAGGCGCTCGCTTTTTTCGGCGGCCGAGAGCAGCAGCAGGCTGACGTTGGCGCCGCCTTCGAGGTCGGTGATGCGCAGCAGCTGGCCGCGCTTGAGCACGAAGGAGGTGTGGCCGCCGCCGGGGACGGTTTCCTCGTAGAGGGTCGGGCGCAGGGCGAGAGAGGCAGTCATGCTCAGGCTCCTTGGAGTTGTGGTTGCAGGCGCTCGGCCAGCTGGGCGGGCAGGGCCGCGCGGCGGTCGCTGTTGAGCGGAATGTCGTAGGTGATGCGGGCGCCGAAGGCGTTGGGTGCGTGCGGGTCGTGGCGCACCTTGTCGAATACCAGCAGGCGGGTGCCGAGGCTGAAGCCCTCGCTCAGATCATGGGTGACCATGAATACGGTCAGCCCGGTCTCGCGCCACAGCTCCAGCAGCAGGGCGTGCATGTCCTTGCGGATGCCCGGGTCGAGGGCGCCGAAGGGCTCGTCGAGCAGCAGCACGCGCGGCCGGGTGATCAGCGCCTGGGCGATGGCCAGGCGCTGCTGCATGCCGCCGGAGAGTTGGCTGGGATACTTGTCCAGGGCGTGGCCGAGGCCGACCTTGCGCAGCAGCTCGGCGGCGCGTTCGCGCGCCTCGTGCTTGGCGCTGCCGAACAGGCGGCCGAGCAAAGGCGAGCGCGGCAGCTCCAGGCCGATGGCGACGTTGTCCAGCACCGACAGGTGCGGGAACACCGAGTAGCGCTGGAACACCACGCCGCGGCTGGCGTCCGGCTCGGCAACCAGCGGCTGGCCGGCCAGGAGAATCTGGCCGCGGCTCGGCCGCTCCTGGCCCAGCAGCAGGCGCAGGAAGGTCGACTTTCCGCAGCCGGAAGCGCCGACCAGCGTGCAGAACTCGCCCTCGCGGACGATCAGGTTGAGGCGCTCCAGCACGATCTGGTCGCCGTACTCCTGCCAGACGTTGTTGACCTGAATGAAGCTCATGCCTTGGCTCCTTCGTACCAGGGGAAGCACAGGCGGGCGAGCTGGCGCAGGCCCAGGTCCATCAGCCAGGCGAGCAGGGTGATCCACACCACGTAGGGCAGGATCACGTCCATGGCCATGTAGCGGCGCACCAGGAAGATGCGGTAGCCGAGGCCGTCGGTGCTGGCGATGGCCTCGGCGGCGATGAGGAACAGCCAGGCCGAACCGAGCACCAGGCGCAGGGCGATCAGCAGGCGTGGCAGCAGCTGCGGCAGGACCACGCGCAGGATCAGGGTCCAGGTGTTGGCGCCGAGGGTCTGCGCCTTGATCAGCAGTTCGGTCGGGATCTCCCGGGCGCGCTGCTCCATGTCGCGGGCGAGGATCGGGGTGATGCCGATAACGATCAGCATCACCTTGGACAGCTCTCCGAGCCCAAAGACGATAAACAGGATCGGCAGGATCGCCAGTGGCGGGATCATCGACAGCACCGTGAGCAGCGGCGACAACGGCGCGCGCAGCAGCGGCAGGGTGCCGGCGGCGATGCCCAGGCACAGGCCGGCCAGGGCGGCGATGCCGATGCCCATGCCGAGGCGGCCCAGGCTGGAAGCGGTGTCCTGCCAGAACAGGTAGCCACCGCTGCGCTTGTCCTCGGTGAAGGCCAGGCGCTGCACCGCATCGACCATCTGCGTCGCGCCGGGCAGCAGCTTGTCGTTGGGGTTCTCCGCCAGGCGCGTCGCCGAACCGGTGAAGTAGGCGAACAGCAGCAGGGCGAAGGGCAGCAGGATCAGCAGCAGGCGGCCGCCGCGATCCGGGTGTCGGTTGATCAGGCGCATGGCGCTCCCTCGGATGGAGTGGGGCGCCGGGCGCCCCGTCGGGCTGTCAGAGCTTGCCGTCGGCCGCCATCTGCATGTAGCTCGGGTCGAAGCGCAGCTTGACGTTGCCCTTGTCGCCGGTGACCACGTCCTTGGCGAAGGCCATGCCTACCGCGTCGGCGCTCTGCGCACCCTCGCCGAGCAGGCCGTGGGAGAAGGAAAATTCGGCCACCTTGGTCATGGTTGCCGGCAGCTTCGGACTGTTGGCGAAGGCCACCGCGTCCTTGGCCGTGTAGAACATCTTGGTCGCGGCGAGCTGCGCCTCGTAGCCGGTTAGGTCGGTGCCGGAGGCCTTGGCCATGTGCTCGCGGGCGGCCTTGCCTTCGGCGGAGTCGGCGCCCATGGTGGCCATGATCTCGTACCAGGCGCCGGTCAGCGCCTTGCCCAGCTCGGGGTTGTCCTTCAGCGTCGCGCTGTTGACCACCATCAGGTCGATGATCTCGCCGGGAATCTGGCTGGAGTCGAATACCTTGGTCACGCTCGGGGTGGCTTCGATCTCGGCCAGCAGCGGGTTCCAGGTAGCCACGGCCTGCACGTCGTCGGTGGCGAAGGCGGCGACCATGTCGGCGTCGGAGGTGTTGACCACCTTGAGGTCTTTCTCGGCCAGGCCGGCACGCTCCAGGCCACGGGCCAGCAGGTAGTGGGAGACGGACAGCTCGACCAGGTTGACGTCCATGCCCTTGAGGTCGCCGAGGGTCTTCTTCTCGCCCTTGAGGACGATGCCGTCGTTACCGTTGGAGAAGTCGCCGATGACCAGCGCGGTGCTGTCCAGGCCGCCAGCGGCGGGGATGGTGAGGGCGTCCATGTTGGTCATGGTGCAGCCGTCGAACTGGCCGGCGGTGTACTGGTTGATCGACTCGACGTAGTCGTTGAGCTGGGTGACCTTGATCTCGATGCCGTACTTCTTCGCCCACTTGTCGACGATGCCCTGGGTGGCGCCGTATTCCCACGGCATCCAGCCGGCGTAGATGGTCCAGCAGACGTCGAATTGGTCTTTCTTCTCGGCGTGGGCGGGGAGGGCGAGTGCGGCGGCGAGGCCGGCGGCGAACAGCGAGGAGAGCAGGGGCTTGCGCATGGGTGAACCTCCAGTTCTGGGAATACGGGCAGGAGCGGCGCGGCACTGGCCTGAACTATCAGGTGGCGCGTTCTCCCGGGCTTTTGTCCCGCCGTGTAACCCCGAACGAGGTCGCCAACTCTCGGACCAGTCACTCGCCATCAGCAGCGAGCCGGAACCCTAGTCAGCCATTGCAATTTGTAGTGCCGTGCGCCCTTGCGGGGTGCTTCTGCATATCTGGTTCTTAGCGAACATCGTGCCAGTTGCCCGGAGTCGCATTGCTACGGGGCGCGCCGGCATTCATGCGGCGCCGCGCCCCGTTTTGTTGCGCGAATGTGGTGCGCGATGTTCGTTGTTGGTGCTTACAGCTGGTTGTCGGCGGCCAGCTGCATATAGGTCGGGTTGAAGCGCAGCATGATGCGCGAGGAGTTGCCCAGCACCTGGCTGTCGCCGAAGGCGATGCCCAGGTGTTGCAGGCCCTTGCCCTCGCCGAGCAGCTGCTGGATGTCGGCGAAGTCCGCCACGCGCTGCATCAGGGTCGGCATCTTCTCGCTGCGGGCGAAGGCTGCCGCCGAGCGCGGAGCGTAGAAGGAGCGGATGGTGCGCAGCTGTTCGTCGAAGTCTTCCGGGGTGGTATCCGCGGCGGCGGCCATGCTGGCGCGTGCCGCCTGGCCAGCCGGGGTGGGCAGGCCCATCAGGCGCATGCCCTCGAACCAGGCGCCGGTGAGGGCGCGGCCCAGCTCCGGGTGCTGGGCCAGGGTCTGGCTGTTGATCACCAGCAGGTCGAGGATCTCGCCGGGCACGTGGTGCGAGCTGAACACCTGCACGCTGTCGCCGTCCTGGCGCAGGTCGGAGAGGATCGGGTTCCAGGTCACCACCGCGTCACCCTTGCCGCTGCGCCAGACCTGGGCCAGGTCCTTGTCCGAGACGTTCTCGATCTTCACGTCAGAGGGTTGCAGGTGCGCCCATTCCAGGGCGCGGCTGAGCAGGTAGTGGGATACCGAGTTCTCCACCAGCAGGATGGTCTTGCCCTTGAGCTCCTTCAGGTCCTTGTTGCCGCCGCGCACCAGGATGCCGTCGGCGCCGGCGGAGAAGTCGCCGACGATCAGCGCGGTGGAGTCCACGCCCGCGGCGGCCGGGATGGTCAGGGCGTCCATGTTGGTCATGGAGCAGGCGTCGTACTGGTTGGCGGTGTACTGTTCGATGGAGGCGACATAGTCCGGCACCTGCTCGACCTGGATCTCGATGCCGTACTTCTTCGCCCACTTGTCGATGATGCCTTCCTGGGCCATGTAGCCCCACAGCATCCAGCCGGCGTAGATCGACCAGCAGACCTTGAACGGACGCTGTTCGGCGCTGGCATGGGTGGGTTGCAGGAGCAGCAGGGTGATCAGGGAAGAACACAGCAGGCGTTTGAGCATGGCTACCTCGGAACAATGAACGGGAGACAGGACGGCGGTCGCCGTGCCGCGCTTTTCTCCCGGGCTTTTGTCCCGCCGTGTAACCCCTGTCGAGGTCGCCCACTCTCGGACCAGTCGCTCGTCGTGGTGGACGAGCCGGAACCCTAGTCGGCCATTGCGTTTGAATTGTCAGCGACCGACCCTTCACTGGGGCGGCACATCCTGTGCGTCCTGCTCTTAGCGAATGGCGTGCCAGGGAGCTCTATTCCGGCTTTTTCGTGACCCCTGTCACGTCTGTGAGGGCGCGGTTGCGGCTGGCGGCGCCATGCTGGTGCATGGAGGGTTTTGCTTTGGTGCGCAATGCGCGGATACAACTTTCCAGCGCAGGGGGCGCAGCACTTCGCCGCAGGGGCGTGATCAAAGGTTGTGGGAGCAGTCCCGGGCGCCGGTATTCGTCGGCCCCACCCCAGCGGTCGAAGGAGGCCGCCATGTCCCGTCTAGCCCTTGCCCTTGCAGTGTTTGTCCTGAGCCTCAGTGGTTGCGCCGTCTACGGTGACGATTACGGCTATGACCGTCCCGGTTACAACGTGCGCTACTACGAAAGCTATTCCTCCCCACGCGTCTATTACTACGACGATGACCGCGACTACCGCTGGCATCGCGACCGCTATCAGGACCGCCGCCATTCGCACTACGCGCCCGGCTACGACGGTCGCTACAAATGGCATGACAACAACCGCAACCGCTACGACGGCCGCCGCGACCACGATCGCGATCGCTACCGGGGGAACGGGCGTGAGCAGCCGCGCTATGGCTGGGATCAGCGCTCCCGCGACCACGACCGGCGCCAGATCGGACAATTGCGCAACAGTGATCGCGGGCTGCACATGCACCGCGAGGTCAATCGTGGCCAGCGCCAGGAGTCCGGCTCGCACAAGCAGCGTCGCCAGGGATGGGGCGAGCGCCGCTAAGTACGCGAAGGATTGTGTTTAGGGCGGTCGCCGCTCAACATGGCGGCCGTCTATCGGTATGGATGTTCCGGTGTTGCCGATCCGTCGTCTGGTGTTCTTCCAGCAGCATTTCAACAGGCCAGCAAAAGCGTTCGTTTTGCTGGCCTGCTTGGCTGTGGCCGGCATTCTGCAGGCGGGTTGGGACTTCGGCCTGATCAGCTCGCGCGCCGAGAAACTCTATGGCCCGCTGGGCGAGGGGCGCTGGCGCATCGAGGATTGGCAGCGCCTGCTCGATGAGCAGGCCGGAAAGTCCGAACAACAGCAGCTCCGGGCGGTCAATCAGTTCTTCAATCTGCGCCTGCGCTTTCGCGATGACATCGAACTATGGCGGGTCAAGGACTACTGGGCCACGCCGGTCGAAGCGCTGTTTCGCGGCGCAGGGGATTGCGAGGACTTTGCTATCGCCAAGTACTTCAGCCTGCGCCAGCTCGGGGTGCCCAGCGAGAAGCTGCGTATTACCTACGTCAAGGCCCTGCGCCAGAACCAGGCGCACATGGTGCTGACCTATTACCCACAGCCCACGGCGATACCGCTGGTGCTGGATAACCTGATCGACGCCATCGAGCCGGCCAACCGCCGGACCGACCTGGTGCCGGTCTATGCCTTCAATGCCGAAGGCTTGTGGCTGCCCGGAGCGGGCGGCGGCAAGCAGGTCGGTGATGCCAAGCGCCTGTCGCGCTGGCAGGATCTCTTGAAAAAAATGCGTGCCGAGGGCTTTCCCTGATTTCGGCCGAGGGAGTCGTTCATGTCACTGTTCAAACAGCTGTTCATCGCCATCTGCGTGTTGATGCTGGTGAATTTCACCGGCAGCTTCCTGGTCAGTGTGGAAGGCTCGCGCGAGCAGCAGGTCAACCAGCTACGCGCCCATGCTCAGGACGCCGCCACGGCGCTTGGCCTGTCGCTGAGCCCGCATGCGGATGACGTGCCGATGATGGAGCTGATGGTCAGCTCGATCTTCGACAGTGGCTACTTTCAGAGCATTCGCGTGCTGGATGCCGAGAGTGGCGAGGTGCTGGTCGAGCGCAGTGGTGTGCCAGTCAGCGTGACCGCGCCGGAATGGTTCGCGCACCTGGTCGACCTGGCCCCGGCCAGCGGTGACGCCATCGTCAGTGATGGTTGGCGCCAGGCCGCGCGGGTCGAGGTGATCAGCCACCCGCTGTTCGCCGTCGGCAGGCTCTGGCAGAGCGCGCTGGGCACGCTGATGTGGCTGATGCTGAGCAGCCTGCTCTGCGTGTGTCTGGGTGTGCTGTTCCTCAAGCGCCAGCTGCGCCCGCTGGAGTATCTGGTGGAGCAGTCCAACGCCATTGCCCGCCGCGAATTCCTCAGCCTGCCCGCACTGCCGAAAACTCCCGAGTTCCGCCGCGTGGTCAGCGCCATGAACCAGATGGTGGAGAAGCTCAAGGCGCTGTTCGCCGAGGAGGCCTCGCGCAGCGAGAAGCTGCGTGCCGATGCCTACGAGGACAGCCTCACCGGCCTGGCCAACCGCCGCTACTTCGACCTGCAGCTGCAGGCGCGCCTGAGTGGCGAGAAGGCCAGTAGCGGCTTCCTGCTGTTGCTGCGGATCAATGACCTGGCCGGCCTCAACCAGCGCATCGGCGGGCAGCGTACCGACCAGCTGATCAAGGCGGTGGCCGAGCAGCTGCAACTGCTCAGCCGTGGTCGCTACGTGCTGGCCCGCAATCGCGGCGGCGAGTTCGCCCTGATGGCTGTCGGCCTGCAGCGCGACGAGGCCGAGCAGCTGGCCGAGACCCTCGACCAGGCGCTGAGCAGCCTGCAGCAAACCGGCATCACCGACAGCCTGCCGGTGGCGCATATCGGCATGACCGCCTTCGCGCCCGGCGCCGAGTCTGCCGGGGTCTACCAGGCCGCCGACGAGGCATTGGCTCGTGCGGCCAGCCAGACCGAACAGAACTGGGCCTGCCACGAGAGCGATATGCCGCAGCCGGTGACCGACGAGCGCCAGGCCTGGCATCGCCTGCTGGATGAAACGCTCAACCAGGGCCGTGTGCAGCTGTATGCGCAGCCGGTGGTCGATGCCAACCAGCCGCAGCGGGTGCTGCATCGCAAGGTCCTGGCACGCTTGCTCGACGAGCAGGGCAACCTGCTGCCCGCCGGTCGCTTCCTGCCGTGGCTGGAGCGCTTCGGCTGGGCCGCTCGTCTCGACCTGAGCATGCTCGATCAGGTGCTGGCGCATCTGCTCAAGGGCAGCGATTCGCTGGCGCTGAGCCTGTCCGGCAGCACCCTGCGCGACCCGCAGGCGCTGGCGGGCCTCTACGACAAGTTGCGCCAGCACAGCCAGCTCGGCCCGCGTCTGATCATCGAGCTGGACGAGGACCAGCTGCCCGAGCAGGACGAGCTGCAGGCGCTGGCCCAGCGCCTGCGCGCACTCGGCTTCGGCCTGGCGCTGCAGCACTTCGGTGGGCGCTTCAGCATGATCGGCAACCTGGCCAAGCTCGGCCTGAGCCATATCAAGGTGGACGGCAGCCATATCCGCGCCATCGACGAGGAAGACGACAAGCGCCTGTTCATCGAGGCCATGCAGCGCGCGGCGAACAGCATCGACCTGCCACTGATCGCCGAGCGTGTGGAGACCGAGGGCGAATGGCAGGTGCTGCGTTCGATGGGGATCGCTGGCGTGCAGGGTCGCCTGTTCGGCGAGCCGCAACCCTTGCAGTGATGGCAGCGCACAGGCGCTGACGCGCAGGAAAGCCAGGACGCAATGCCCTGGCTACCTATGGGGAAGGTGTGACGCTAGATCAGCCCGGATGCTTCGTCGTCGTTGATCAGGCTATGGGCGCCGCCGAGGGCATCACGCGCCTTGCTGCGGCCAACGAGCTTGGCCTGGGCCGCCTCGGGCAGGTCGGTGATGCGCACCACACCTTTCTGCATCAGGGCGGTGATCAGGTCCTCCAGCACGCGGATCATGTCCAGATCGCTCTGTTTGAGCTGCAGCAGGCTGCTCTCGACGGTCTGGTTGGCGAACCACGCCTGTGCTTCCTGGCTGTCCGCTACCAGCTCGCCGTCCATCTCATCGAACGGCGCCGGCTCCACTCGCTCCAGGTTGCCCCAGGCGTCGCGCTTCACATACAGCATGATCTAGTCCTCGACCATTGACGTCGTCCAAGCCTACCCGCTGCCTGCTGGCAGCGGGAGGCGTTTGTCATCAGTGGTCAACCTTGACGATGGCGTTGTCACCGCCAGCGATCAGCGAGTTGATCATCTGCGACGACGTGGTGCCGAAGTCGGCGGCGGGCAGGGTGGTGTTCTCCAGGGTGATGGTGACATCCGCTGCCGCACCATGGGCGAACTCGCCATGGGTGCTGACTTCCAGGGTGGTCGAGGTACCGTTGGTCACCACGCGCAGGTAGTCGCCGATGTTGCCGTCGTTCTCGCCCTGCAGCAGGTCACGCAGATCGATGGTGTCGCGATCGGTGCCGCTGAGGGTGAAGTCCTTGATCACGTCCTTGCCGGTGTGGCCTGCCTGCCAGACGAAGGTATCGCCACCCGCACCGCCGTAGAGGATGTCGTCACCCTCGCCGCCGATGAGGATGTCCTTGCCGGCATTGCCGTAGAGGGTGTCGTTACCGGCCTTGCCTTCCAGGTGGTCGTTGCCGGCACCGCCGTTCAGCGTGTCGGCGCCGCTGCTGCCGAGGATCACATCGTCGCCACTGGTGCCGTTCAGCGTGCCGCTGCCGGTAATCGGCGTCGGTGCGGTGTAGGCGGTGTTGCCGATGTTGATGATCAGGTTGGCGGTGTCGCTGTCGCCGTCGGGCTGACTCAGGGTGTAGGTGAAGGTCTCGCTCTTGCCAACGTTGCTGTAGGTACTGTGTGGCGTGTAGGTGTACGAGCCGTTGGCGGCAATCGACAGGGTGCCGTACTGGCCGTTGATGGTGGTGTTGCCGCTGCCGGCCACATTGAAGCCGTTGACTGCGCTGATCACCGCGCCTTCCTGGCCGAGGCTGTCTACCGAGCCCCAGGCATTGGTGCTGCCGACATGGTTGTTGGTGTCGGTGAGCACGTTGCCTGCTGCTGCGGCAGCTTCGATGACCGGGTTCACCAGGGTGGTAATCAGGGCGATGTTGGTCAGGGTTGCGACGGCGTTGCCGTTGTTCCTGCTCTGGTCCAGCACGTACAGGCGGAGGCGGTAGGTGCCGGCGGCCAAGTTGCTGATGGTATTGTTGCTGTCCAGGGTGACATAGCTTCCGGTCGTCCAGGTGCCGTTGGAGTTTTGCGTCTCCAGCGCGTACCGGAAGGTGTCGCTGCCATTTCCAGTAAGGTTGGCGCTGAAGGTGATGGAGCCCGTGCCGCCGGAGACAGTCATTGTCCCGCTGGTTACTACTGTGGAGCCCTGGTTGGGAGTGGTGTCGCTCGACGAGTTGCGCACATCGGATACCGAGAACCCGGCAACATCCGTTCTATCGATGGTCCGCTGAGTCAGTACCGCCTGGGCGAAGTTGTCATTCGCCACCGGGGTAGAGTCTTTGTCCGCCTGCAGGTTGATGGTCAGCGTACTGTTGAAGGTATCGCCGTCCTTATCACGCACGGTGTAGCTGAAGGTCGGGGCCGGTACCGCGCTGCCCGACTGGACCAGGGCATAGCCCTTCTCGTTGAGCACGAAGCGGTAGCCGCCATCGGCGCTGGTGGTCAGGGTGCCGTACTCGTTATTCAGGCTGCCCCAGGTCACGCTGGCGAAGCCATCGGCACCGGCGGTGCTGGCGATGCTGCCCGAGATGCTCGGCATGGCCAGGGTGGTATTTAGGCTGCCGTAGATCTCGAAGGTATTTGTAGCGTTTTCATTGGTGTAGATGGTGTTGACGATATTGCCGCTGCTGTCCTTGAAACCTTCGAGCTCGAACGAGTAGCTCTGGCCATTCAGCACCACTGTTACGTTCTGGCTGGGCAAGGTGATGATGTCCCGCGCAGACGGTGCACTGGCGTCGTTACCATTTGGCGTCTCGGTGTGATCGAGCAGCACGGTGAATGGAACATTCACTACGGTTCCGTTGATCACCACATCCATGGTCATGGTCATGGTGATGGTGTCCAGCGAGGCGATAGAGCTGCTTACCGGTCGGTTGACGTGGGAGAAGTCCGCCAGCTTGAACAGCGATCCCGCGGTGATCACTTGGCCAGTGCTAGTAGCTAGGGCTGCATTATCCACTAGCTCATAGCCGCTACCGCTGGTACCGCCCCAATAGATGGCGTCAACGTTGCTGTCAGTATCCCGGTTGATCGGCGTCGGGCTACCGGAGCCTGAGTCGAAGGTTGCCCCAGTCCAGCCGCCTTGCAGGTTCTTGATGATGATGGTGTCGACCGGCACCTCGAGAGTGCGCACGATGGCACCGCTCGGCATATCGTCCTCGACGCCCACGGTCAGCGTGCTGGTGGCGGTTTTTGCGCCGTCACTGACGGTCACGCCAATGCCGAGCGAGAGTACGTCCTCGACGCCGGCGCTGCCGTGATCCAGCGGCTTCGACAGGGTGACAGTGTAGTTGCCGTTGTTGTCGATGCTGACGCGGATGGCTTCATTGGCCGCGCTTGCGGTGCCGACATAACCGATCAACAGGCCGGTGCCCGCACCGCTCCAGGTGATGCTCTGGCCGCCGGAAGTCACGGCGGTGGTCGGCGCACTCAGGGTGACGGTGAGCGAGCTGCTGTCCGAGTCCTGAACCGACATCTGGCCGGAGAAGGTGGTGGAGTTGGTGGTGTCCGAGGTGCCTGTAGTATCGGCACGACCACCTGCCAGACCCTCTTCGGATACCCGCGCACTGCTGGCCGAGATGGTCGGCGCATCGTTCTGGCCGGTGACCCGGATGCTCAGGGTGGCCGTGTCGATACCGCCTTTGCTGTCAGAGACGGTGTAGGTGAAGCTGTCGGTGACAGTCGTGCCGGTGGGCACGCTGTTGGCGTTGTTGGCCACGTAGGTATACGAGCCATCGGTGTTGAGGGTCAGGGTGCCGTAGGTGCCGTTCAGCGAGCTGCCGACGGAGCCGGCAGTACCGGTGCCGGTTTCAGCACCGGTGCGGATAGCGGAGATGGTCAGAGCATCACCATCGATGTCGCTATCGCGGCCAGTACCCTGGATCACGCCATTGGCGGCAGTCACGGTCAGGGTCGCGTCTTCGTTGACCGCGCCGCTGTCATCGACGGCGACCGGAGCATCGTTCTGGCCGGTGACGGTGATGGTCAGGGTCGCAGTGTCGTTGCCGCCTTTGCCGTCGGACACGGTGTAGGTAAAGGTGTCGGTGCCGGTAGTGCCCTGGGCCAGACGATCAGCGTTGTTGGCCACGTAGGTGTACGAGCCGTTGGCGTTGAGGGTCAGGGTGCCGTAGGTGCCGGTCAGCGCACTGCCGACAGTGCCGGCGGTGCCGGTGCCACCTTCGGTACCAGTGCGGATGGCGGAGATGGACAGGGTATCGCCGTCGACATCGGTATCGCGGCCAAGACCGGAGATCACACCATCGGCGACGGGGACGGTCAGGGTGGCATTTTCGTTGACGGCACCGCTGTCATTGACCGCGACCGGCGCATCGTTCTGGCCAGTGACGGTAATGGTCAGGGTGGCGGTGTCGAGGCCGCCTTTGTTGTCCGATACGGTGTAGGTGAAGGTGTCAGTGGCGGTCACGCCCTGAGCCAGACGATCAGCGTTGTTGGCCACGTAGGTGTACGAGCCGTTGGCGTTGAGGGTCAGGGTACCGTAGGTACCGGTCAGCGCACTGCCGACAGTGCCGGCGGTGCCGGTACCGCCTTCGCTGCCGGTGCGGATGGCGGAGACGATCAGGCTATCGCCATCGACATCGGTATCACGGCCAACGCCAGCGATCACACCATTGGCGACGGGGACGGTCAGGCTGGCGTTCTCGTTGACCGCGCCGCTGTCGTCGACGGCCACCGGTGCATCGTTCTGACCGGTGACGGTGATGGTCAGGGTCGCGGTGTCGTTACCACCTTTGCCGTCGGACACGGTGTAGGTGAACGTGTCGGTGGCGGTCACACCCTGGGCCAGACGATCGGCGTTGTTGGCCACGTAGGTGTACGAGCCGTTGGCGTTGAGCGTCAGGGTGCCGTAGGTGCCGGTCAGCGCGCTGCCAACGGTGCCAGCAGTGCCGCTGCCACTTTCGGTACCGGTGCGGATGGCGGAGACGGTCAGGCTATCGCCGTCGACATCGGTATCGCGGCCAACGCCAGCGATCACACCATCGGCGACGGGGACGGTCAGGATGGCATTTTCGTTGACCGCACCGCTGTCGTTGACTGCGACCGGCGCATCGTTCAGGCCGGTGACGGTGATGGTCAGGGTGGCGGTGTCGATACCACCTTTGCCGTCGGACACGGTGTAGGTGAACACGTCGCTGCCGGTAGTACCCAGGGCCAGACGATCGGCGTTGTTGGCTGCGTAGGTATACGAGCCGTTGGCGTTGAGGGTCAGGGTGCCGTAAGTGCCGGTCAGCGAGCTGCCCACGGTGCCGGCGGTGCCGGTGCCGTTTTCGGCGCCGGTACGGATGGCGGTGACGGTCAGGGTATCGCCATCGACATCGGTATCGCGGCCAAGGCCGGCGATCACGCCGTTGGCGGTAGTGACGGTCAGGCTGGCGTTCTCGTTGACGGAGCCACTGTCATCGGAGGCTACCGGTGCGTCGTTCACCGCGTTGACGTTCACGGTGACGGTGGCGGTACTGGTGCCGCCGTGACCATCGGAGATGGTGTAGGTGAACGTGGCCGGGCCGTAGTAGTTGGCCGTCGGTGTGAAGGTAACGGTGCTGCCATCGGAGCTGAGCGAGACGGTACCATGGCTCGGGTTGCCGACGCTGATGATTTTCAGGCTGTCGCCGTCTGCGTCGCTGTCGTTACCCAGCAGGGTACCCGCCGAAATATTCAGGGACGTGTCTTCCGCGGTCACCAGCGCAGAGTTGGCCGGCTGCGGGGAGAACTTGTCCAGCGTCTGGTAGGCGCCGCCATTGAAACTCAGGGTCGGTTGCAGCACGGCCTGGCCGCCCTGATCCCAGTAGATGATCTCGATGGTGTGGTAGCCCGACTCGCTGATGGTGAAGGCACCACCGTTGGAGTTAGGCGACTGGTTGCCGTCGAAGCTGGCGACGACCACGCCATCGATGGCGATGCTGTAGCCGTCGTCGGCACGTACCTGGAACTGGTAGCTACCGGCCTGCAGTTGCACGGTGCCGTTCAGGCGAATGATGGCATCGCTGCTGTTTTCCGGATCTACGCCATTCAGCGAATTGGCGTCCGAGCCCAGGAAGGTCTGCAGGTTGTGGTTGCCACCGAGGTCGCCACCACTCAACGAGTAGTTGATGTTGTTGGCGGTGAAGGTGGCGTCTGCCTGGTTTGCACCGATGAAGGTGCGTACCTGGCTCAGCGAGCTCAGGTTTCCGCCGTCCGTACCTTCGTGATAGGCGTAGTACTGGCCGGTCAGGCCGGTCAGGGTACTGCCCGGGTCATTGACGGCGACGGGAGCATTGTTGACCGCAGTGACGGCCGGATCAGCGCTGACCGGCGCACCACTCACGGTGCCGTCGCTCGGAGTCAGGGTGAAGGCCGGCAGGTCCTGACCACTGTTGACCAGGTTCAGACCGGCCTGAGTCAGGGTGACGTTGCCATTGCCATCCAGG
>NZ_JAQSUW010000010.1:0-244963 GCF_028649395.1 Pseudomonas sp. Gutcm_11s
TTTTCAGATCAGGCTGCGCCGGAACAGGTGCGCATTCTAGGGATTTAGAATCTCCCGTCAACTCTTTTCTGAAAGAACTTACTCCGACTTAACGGAGATGCGCGCAAAGGCCTTCTTGCCAGCCTGGCAGACATAGCTGCAACCCAGCTTGAAGATGAAGCTGCGATCAACCACCTCGCCGTCGACCTTCACGCTACCGGCACTCAGCAGGTCGCGCGCCGCAGCCGCGTTCTTCACCAGGCCTGCCTTATTAAGGACATAAGAAATCGGCATATCTTCGGCAGACAGCAGCTCCACCTCCGGCAGGTCATCCGGCAGCTCGCCATCCTTCAGACGATTGCCAGCCGAACGATGGGCATTCGCCGCAGCCTCTTCCCCATGGAAGCGCGCAACGATCTCCTCGGCCAGCTTGATCTTGATGTCGCGCGGATTGGCTCCAGCAGCGACATCGGCCTTGAACTGCTCGATCTCTTCCATGGAGCGGAAGCTCAGCAACTCGAAGTAGCGCCACATCAAGGAGTCAGGCATCGACACCAGCTTGTTATACATGACGCCCGGAGCCTCCTGGATACCGACGTAGTTACCCAGGGACTTGGACATCTTCTTCACGCCATCCAGACCCTCCAGCAGCGGCATGGTGACGATGCACTGGGACGACTGACCATAGGAACGCTGCAGCTCGCGCCCCATCAGCAGGTTGAACTTCTGATCGGTACCACCCAGCTCCACGTCAGCGCGCAGGGCAACCGAGTCATAGCCCTGAACCAGCGGATAGAGAAATTCGTGGATGGCGATCGGCTGATTGCCTTCATAGCGCTTCTGGAAGTCGTCACGCTCGAGCATGCGCGCCACGGTGTACTGCGAGGCCAGGCGAATGAAGTCGGCCGGCGTCAGCTGGTCCATCCAGGTGGAGTTGAAGGCAACCTCGGTCTTGGCCGGGTCGAGGATCTTGAATACCTGAGCCTTGTAGGTCTCGGCATTATCCAGGACCTGCTCACGAGTCAGCGGCGGACGAGTAGCGCTCTTGCCACTGGGGTCGCCGATCATCCCGGTGAAGTCGCCGATCAGGAAGACCACCTGATGGCCGAGCTCCTGGAACTGACGCAGCTTATTAATAAGCACGGTGTGCCCCAGGTGCAGATCCGGCGCGGTCGGGTCGAACCCGGCCTTGATACGCAGCGGCTCGCCACGCTTGAGCTTCTCGATCAGCTCCGCCTCAACCAGGACCTCTTCCGCACCACGCTTGATCAGCGCCAGCTGCTCTTCTACCGACTTCATGACAGGACTCACGCCACTTGCAAACCAAAAAGGGAACCA
The DNA here is from genome assembly GCF_028649395.1 of Pseudomonas sp. Gutcm_11s. Classification (GTDB taxonomy): domain Bacteria; phylum Pseudomonadota; class Gammaproteobacteria; order Pseudomonadales; family Pseudomonadaceae; genus Aquipseudomonas. Next base: position 1,318 of record NZ_JAQSUW010000010.1, read on the forward strand.
ACCATACAAGATCACTGACCAATTACAAGCTTTGCGCCCGGCCCGGGCCACTCGGCCGATAACCGATCCCTAGGGTTGCCTATAGGGAAATTTGATTATATTTTAGACAGTTAATGCACTCTTCCAAGAAACGCCCTGAGCCATGACGCAATCCATACCCAAAGCCCCGCCCTATCCGCGAAGCCACCTGCTGGCTGCCAGCGGTGTTGCGGCGCTGTTGAGCCTGGCCTTGCTGGTGTTCCCGTCGCGTGAAGTCGAGGCGAAGAAGACCTACCTGAATCTGGAACTGGACAACGGCTCCGAGCAGATCCTGCAAGAGAAAGACGACCTCCGACCAGACCAGGCAACCGGGGATCGAGGCGCATCGCCCTTTGCCGATGCCAACCTCGGCGACAACAAGAACAGCGCCCAAGCAGACGCGAATAAGAAGAAAGAAGACCAGACACCTACCGACCCATTGAGCAAGAGCGTCACCGTCGCCAGCGGTGACACTCTGTCGACCGTGTTCGCGCGCGTCGGCCTGGACGCCAATGCTGTGCACGAGGCTATTAACAGCAGCAAAGACGCCAAGCGTTTCGGTCGCCTGCACGTCGGCCAGGCGCTGGACTTCAAGCTGACTGCCGATGGCAAGCTGGAGCGCCTGAGCAGCAAACTGAGCGACCTGGAAAGCATCGTCCTGACGCGCAACGACCAGGGCTTCTCGTTCAAGCGCGAGCTGGTCAAGCCGGACGTGCGCACCACCTATGCCCACGGCGTGATCAACAGCTCGCTGTTCCTCTCGGCCAAGCGCGCCGGCTTGTCGCACAGCCTGACCATGGATCTGGCCAACGTGTTCGGCTATGACATCGACTTCGCCCAGGACATCCGCGAAGGCGACGAATTCGAGCTGATCTACGAAGAGCATGTGGTCAGCGGCAAGCAGGTAGGTAGCGGCAACATTCTCTCCGCCCGCTTCACCAACCGCGGCAAGACCTACAGCGCAGTGCGCTACACCAACAAGCAAGGCGCCACCAGCTACTACAACGCCGATGGCATGAGCATGCGCAAGGCGTTCATCCGCACCCCGGTGGACTTCGCCCGCATCAGCTCGAAGTTCTCCATGGGCCGCCGCCACCCGATTCTGAACAAGATCCGCGCACACAAGGGTGTCGACTACGCCGCTCCGCGGGGTACTCCGATCAAGGCTGCCGGCGATGGCAAGGTGCTGCTCGCCGGGCGTCGCGGTGGCTACGGCAATGCCGTGATCATCCAGCACGGCAACAGCTATCGCACCCTGTACGGGCACATGCAGGGCTTCGCCAAGGGCGTGCGCACCGGCGTCAACGTCAAGCAGGGGCAGATCATCGGCTACATCGGCACCACCGGTCTCTCCACCGGGCCGCACCTGCACTACGAGTTCCAGGTCAACGGCCGCCATGTCGACCCGCTGAGCCAGAAGCTGCCGATGGCTGACCCCATCGCAGGCGCCGACAAGAAGCGCTTCCTGCAGCTGAGCAAGCCGCTGATGGCCCGCATGGACCAGGAAAAGGCCACTCTGCTGGCCGCCAACAAGCAGCCCTGAAATGCCACGCTATCTGGGGGTGATGTCCGGTACCAGTCTCGATGGACTGGACATCGCCCTGATCCAGCACGACACCCGCCCCACCCTCCTCGCTTACCACTACCTGCCGATGCCCGACGCCCTGCGCGCCGAGCTGCTGGGCCTGTGCGCCTCGGGCCCCGATGAGCTGGCGCGCGCCGCCATCGCCGAGCAGCACTGGGTCGAGCTGGCAGCTGCCGGCATCCATGAATTACTGCAACGCGAGGGCCTCGAACCTCACGACGTGCGTGCCATTGGCAGCCATGGGCAGACCGTGCGCCATGAGCCGGCACGCGGCTTCACCGTGCAGATCGGTAACCCCGCCCTGCTGGCCGAGCTCACCGGCATCGACGTGGTCGCCGATTTTCGCCGCCGCGATGTCGCCGCCGGCGGCCAGGGTGCGCCACTGGTGCCGGCCTTCCACGAGGCATTGTTCGACAGCAGTGCGCAGCCCAAGGCGGTGCTCAATGTGGGCGGCTTCAGCAACCTCAGCCTGATCGAGGCAAGACAACCAGTACGCGGTTTCGATTGCGGCCCCGGCAACGTGCTACTGGACGCCTGGATCGGCAAGCACCGCGGCGAGACCTTCGACCGCGACGGTATCTGGGCGGCGAGCGGCACCCTTAGCGAGACACTGCTGAGTCAGCTGCTGAGCGATCCCTTCTTTGCCGGCAAGGGGCCGAAGAGCACGGGCCGCGAACTGTTCAACCTGCCCTGGCTGGAACAGCATCTCGCCACCCTACCCGACCTATCACCTGCCGATGTGCAGCGCACCCTGCTGGAACTGACCGCCCGCAGCATCGTCGAGTCGCTGCAACTGGCACAGAGCCACACCGCAGAACTGCTGGTCTGCGGCGGCGGCGCGCATAACCTCACGCTGATGCAGCGCCTGCAGGAGCTGCTGCCGGCCTGCCAGGTGGCCAGTACCGACGCACGTGGCGTGCCGCCCGATTGGGTCGAGGCCATGGCGTTCGCCTGGCTGGCCCACTGCTGCCTGGAGCGGATCCCGGCCAATCGCCCCAGTGTCACCGCCGCCAAGGGGCCGAGGGTCCTCGGAGCAATCTATCCAGCCTGAGGAGTGCGCGGAGGGCGCGACCTCTTCCGCTCACCACCCAGCAACAAAAAAGCCGCGCATAAGCGCGGCTTTTTATTGGGCGAAACTCAGATCGAGAAGGACGAACCGCAACCGCAGGTAGTGCTGGCGTTGGGGTTGTTGATCACGAAGCGCGAACCTTCCAGGCCTTCCTGGTAGTCCACTTCGGCACCGGCCAGGTACTGGAAGCTCATCGGATCGACCACCAGGCTGACGCCCTCGCGCTCGACGATGGTGTCGTCGTCGGCCACATCTTCATCGAAGGTGAAGCCGTACTGGAAGCCGGAGCAACCGCCGCCGGTGACAAACACGCGCAGCTTCAGGCGCGGATTGCCTTCTTCATCGACCAGGCTCTTCACCTTGTTCGCCGCACCCTGGGTGAAGATCAGGGGGGTGGGAGTGAAGGTCTCGACGCTCATCTTGCTGCTCTCCTGGCGCCAGGCGCCATGTTACGTACCACACACGGGCGGCGATTATCCGCTTACCCGAGCAAATCGGTCAATTATTAGGCGACGACAAAGCCCCGCCCTCTTCCTTAGATGGGCGCGCCCGCGGCGAATTCAAGTCATCGCCGCGGCGCGTCTGTGGTCAGGGCAGCAGGGCGGCGTGGGACAGGCCCAGGCGCTCGTCCAGCCCAAAGAGGATGTTCATGTTCTGCACGGCCTGGCCGGAGGCGCCCTTGACCAGGTTGTCGATGGCAGACAGCACCACCACCAGCTCGCCGCCCTGCGGACGGTGTACGGCGATGCGGCAGACGTTGGCGCCACGCACGCTGCGGGTCTCCGGATGGCTGCCGGCCGGCATCACATCGACGAAGGGCTCGTTGGCGTAGCGCTTCTCGAACAGCGCCTGCAGGTCCACACCGCGATCGGCGACGGTGGCGTACAGGGTCGCGTGGATGCCACGGATCATCGGCGCCAGGTGCGGCACGAAGGTCAGGCCGACCGGGCCGCCGGCCGCGCGACGCAGGCCCTGGCTGATTTCCGGCAGGTGGCGATGGCCCTTGACCGAGTAGGCCATCATGCTCTCGCTGGCCTCGCACAGCAGCGAACCGACTTTGGCGCCACGACCAGCACCGCTGACACCGGAAGCACAGTTGGCGATCAAGCGGCTCGGGTCGGCCAGGCCGGCCTCCAGCAGCGGCAGCAGGCCGAGCTGGGTTGCGGTCGGATAGCAGCCCGGCACGGCGATCAGGCGCGCGCCCTTGATGGCCTCGCGATTGACTTCCGGCAGGCCGTAGACCGCCTCGGGCAGCAGCTCCGGCGCGCCGTGCGGCTGGCCGTACCACTTGGCCCATTCTTCGGCATCCTGCAGGCGGAAGTCGGCGGACAGGTCGATGACCTTGGTGCCGGCAGCCAGCAGTTCACCGGCCAGGGCGTGGGCCACGCCGTGCGGGGTGGCGAAGAACACCACGTCGCAAGCACCCAGGGTGGTCACGTCCGGCACGCTGAAGGCCAGGTTGTCGTAGTGGCCGCGCAGGTTGGGGTACATGTCGGCGACCTTGACCCCGGCCTCGGAGCGCGAGGTGATCACCGCCACCTCGGCCTGCGGGTGCTGGGCCAGCAGGCGCAGCAGCTCCACTCCGGTGTAACCCGTGCCGCCGACGATTCCGACCTTGACCATTGCGTACCCCCACTGCGTGACCGTTGAGAAAGGCTGCCGATGATAAGGCCCATGCGGGCCGCGGCCAACCTCGAAGCCGCTTGCAATCGACGGTGTGGTGACCAAATGGCACCACAAGCGACTTCAGTCGCTCATTTTCCGCCCACCAACCCCACTGCGCCGAGCATCTGACCGGCGCTCGCCGCCATCTAGCAGACTGTCGAGGCGGTTTCGCAGGTGACGTGCGGACACGGCTTTCTCTACTATCGACAGCAAATCGTCTGCTGGATGCCATCAATGCTCTATCTGTGGGTCAAGGCCCTGCACATCATCGCCATCGTCTGCTGGTTCGCCGGGCTGTTCTACCTGCCACGGCTGTTCGTCTACCACGCCATGGCCGACGACGAGACCAGCCGCGAACGCTTCTGCGTGATGGAGCGCAAGCTGTACCGCGGCATCATGAACCCGTCGATGATCGCCACCCTGGCCCTTGGCGCCTGGCTGCTCTACCTCAATCCGGCCTGGCTGAAGATGGGCTGGCTACACGCCAAGCTGCTGCTGGTGTTGCTGCTGGTCGGCTACCACCATGTCTGTGGCGCCCAGCTCAAGCGCTTCGCCCGCGGTGAGAACGCCCGCGGCCACGTGTTCTACCGCTGGTTCAACGAGGTGCCGGTGCTGTTCCTGCTGGCCATCGTGATACTGGTGGTAGTGAAACCCTTCTGATAACGACGAGAGGAAAGACCATGTCCCTGCCCGCCCTGTTCGACCAGCGCCTGCGTCTGCCGGTGGTCGCCGCGCCGATGTTCCTGGTATCCACCCCGCCGCTGGTATTGGCCTGCAGCAACAGCGGCATCGTCGGCAGCTTCCCTGCGCTGAACCAGCGCGAGAGCAGCGGCTTCAAGGCCTGGCTGGAGGAGATCGAGGCAGGGCTGCAGCCGGACGCGGCGCCCTATGCGGTCAACCTCATCGTGCATGGCAGCAACCCGCGCCTGCAGGCTGACCTGGCCATCTGCGTCGAACACAAGGTGCCGGTGGTGATCACCAGTCTCGGCGCGGTCAAGGAAGTGGTCGACGCGGTGCACAGCTATGGCGGCCTGGTGTTCCACGACGTCACCACCCGCCGCCATGCGGAGAAGGCCGCTGAGGCCGGGGTCGACGGCCTGATCGCGGTGGCCGCCGGCGCCGGCGGGCATGCCGGGACCTGGAGCCCGTTCGCCCTGATCGCCGAAATCCGCCAGTTCTTCGACAAGACCCTGCTGCTCTCCGGCTGCCTCAACCATGGCCACGAGATCCTCGCCGCGCAGCTGCTCGGCGCCGACCTGGCCTATATGGGCACGCGCTTCATCGCTACCCAGGAGAGCAATGCCGACGGCGACTACAAGCAGATGATCCTCGACGCCCGCGCCGCCGACATCGTGCACACCCCGGCGGTATCCGGCGTGCCGGCCAGCTTCATGCGCCAGAGCCTGGAGAAGGCCGGCTATGACCTGAAGCAGCTGCAGAACAAGGGCGACGTCAACTACGGCGAGAAGCTCAAGCCGATCAACGACGAGGCCAAGGCCTGGAAGACCGTGTGGTCGGCAGGGCAAGGCGTCGGCGACATCGCCGACGTGCCCAGCGTGACTGAACTGGTGGCGCGCCTGGATGCCGAATACCGCGCCGCGCTCGGCCGCTCCGCGCAACTGCCGCAGCGCTGGCCGCGCTGAGCAGGAATTTGCGCAGGCGTTCGCTTGTCCACGCCCGGCAAAGCCCCTAGGCTCTGGGCACCTTCATTGACGTAACAGGGATGCACGCATGACCGAAGCTCGCTACAAGATCGTCTTCGACGGCAAGCTGATGCCGGAGATGACGCTCGACACGGTGAAAGACAACCTGGCCCGCCTGTTCAAGAGCGACCAGAGCAAGATTGACGCGCTGTTCACCGGCTCGCCAGTGGCGCTCAAGCGCGACCTGGCCGAGGCCGAGGCCGACAAGTACATGGCCGTGCTGCAGAATGCCGGCGCCCAGGTCCGCAAGGAGCAGGACCTGGCCGCGGGCCTGAGCCTGGTCGCCCATGACGACGAGCGCGAGCAGGCGCCGACCAGCAGCGAGCAGATGAGCTGCCCGAAATGCGGCCAGCAGCAGGCCAAGGCCGCCGAGTGCGCGAGCTGCGGCATCATCATCGAGAAGTACGTGGCGCGTCAGGCCCAACTGGCCGAGAGCACACCAGTCGTCGCCGCCACAGCCACCGCCTCGCCCTACAGCACGCCGAAAGCGGAAGTCGGCGAGACGCTGCCGGAGTACGGCGAACTCAAGGTGTTCAGCATCAACGGCCGCATCGGCCGGGTCCGCTACCTCGGCTGGTACATGGGCGTGATGCTGCTCGCCATGCTGGGCTACGGCATCGCTGCGGGCATCATGGCCGTCGCCCCGATCATCGGCGGCATCCTGATGATCCCCCTGGTCATCGCCACCGTCGTGGTTTCGATCCAGGTCGGTGTGCAGCGCCTGCACGACCTCGGCTGGTCCGGCTGGCTCCTGCTGATCAACATCATCCCGGTAGTAGGCAGCGTGTTCGCCCTGCTGATGCTGGTGGTGCCCGGCAGCCAGGGTGCCAACCGCTACGGCCCGCCGCCGCCGCCAAACAGCACCGGCGTGGTCGTGCTGGCCTGGAGCGGCCTGCTGGTACCGATCCTGGCCATTCTCGCCGCCATCGCCATCCCGGCGTATCAGGACTACACCGACCGCGCGCTGGAAACCCAGCAACAGCAGTACGCCCCGGCAGACGAGGAGTAAGACCTTGAGCAGTTACGCCCTGATCACCGGCGCCTCCAGTGGCCTCGGCCTGGCCCTGGCCGAGGCGCTGGCCCGGCGTGGGCGTAACCTGATCCTGGTGGCCCGCCAGCGCGATGCCCTGGAAAGCATCGCCTGCGAGCTGAGCCAGCGCTTCGGTGTCGAGGCACTGTTCCGGGTCTGCGACCTGAGCGAGCCGCTGCAGCTCACCGGCCTGATCCAGGAGCTGGAACAGGGCGAGCGGCACATCGACCTGCTGGTGAACAACGCCGGCATCGGTAGTGCCGGCCTGTTCGTCGAGCAGGACTGGATGCGCGAGCAGGAGCTGATCGAGCTCAACATGCTGGCGCTGGCCCGTCTCTGCCATGCCCTCGGCGCTGACATGAAGCGCCGCGGCAGCGGGCAGATCCTCAATGTCGCGTCCCTGGCAGCCTTCCAGCCGGGGCCGCTGATGGCCAACTACTTCGCCAGCAAGGCCTATGTGCTGCACCTCTCCGAGGCGCTGCGCAACGAGCTGGCGCCCTTCGGCGTGAAAGTCTCGGCTCTGTGCCCGGGGCCGGTCGCCACCGCCTTCTTCCGCCGTGCCGAGCTGTACAGCGGCGGCCTGGAACGCCAGCAGCAACTGGCCAGCCCCGAGGAAGTGGCGCTGATCACCATGCGCGGCCTGGAGCGCAACCAGGCCATCATCATTCCCGGCTGGCGCCACCGTCTGCTCCCGCAGCTGCTACGCCTGACGCCTAGGGCGCTGGTACGCCACGTGGCGATGAAGATGGTGCGCCCACTGCTGCCACGCACGGGCGCCGAACAGCCCTAATCAGCGTTCACCGTACGCCCGTCGGCCCAGGCACGTAGCGCCGTCAGGCGCTCGGCCATCACCACCGACAGCGGCGCCGTTCCCTGGATATTGGTCAGCAGCAGCGTCTGGTCCACGGCCTGTTGGCGCGCCTGCGCGGCATACAGCGCGCTGACCACCACCTGCTCGATCTCTGCCCCGGAGAAGCCCTCACTAGCCGCCGCCAGCGCCGGCAGATCGAACTGCTCGGGCACCAACTCACGGCGACGCAGGTGGATGGCGAAAATCTCCGCGCGGATCGCGGCCTGCGGCAGATCGACGAAGAACAGCTCGTCGAAGCGGCCCTTGCGCACCAGCTCCGGCGGCAGGCGGTCGATGGCGTTGGCGGTGGCGACCATGAACACCGGCGCCTTGCGCTCGGCCATCCAGGTCAGCAGGGTACCGAGCACCCGCTGGCTGACGCCGTCATCGTTACTGCCGGTGGCCAGGCCCTTCTCGATCTCGTCCATCCACAGCACGCAGGGTGCCATCTGCTCGGCCATCCGCAACGCCTCACGCAGGTTGCGCTCGGTCTCGCCGAAGAACTTGTTGTACAGGCTGGCGAAGTCCAGGCGCAGCAGCGGCAGGCCCCAGAGGCCGGCCACCGCCTTGGCCGCCAGGCTCTTGCCGCCACCCTGCACGCCGACCAGCAGCATGCCGCGCGGGCTATCGGTACCCTTGCCGGTGGCGAAGATTTCCTGCCGCTCCCCCAGCCAGCGCTTGAGGTTGTTCAGGCCACCGACTTCGGCGAAGCGCGCGGTGTCGTGCTCGAAGCTGAGCACGCCCTCCAGGTCGAGCAGTTGGAACTTGGCCTTGTTCAGCTCCGGCAGGTCTTCCTGGGTGATGGCGCCATCGTCGCAGATCAGGTTGCGCGCCAGCGCCCGTGCCTCGGCATGGCTCATGCCGCGCAGGTTCTTCACCACCTGTTGCAGGGTGCGGTTGTCGGTACGCACTCGCGCACCGCTGTTGCGCTCGCTCCAGCGCGTGGCCTCATCGCGGACGATGGCCAGCAGCTCTTCCTCGGTCGGCAGCGCCAGGCTGAAGCGCGCCGCGTAGCGCTGGATGTCGGCCGGCAGCTTGAGGGCATGCGACACCAGCACCAGGGTCGGCTTGTGCGGCGCCTCGCTCATGGCGATCTCTTTGAGCAGGCGCACCAGCTTGGGGTTATCGGCCATGAACGGATGCAGGTCGCACATCACGTAGAGGTTCGGCGTCGGGTCGGCCTTGATCAGGCGCAGCGCCTGCTCCGGCTCGCGGCTGTCCAACTCGCCTACCGGCTCGCCGCCGAAGGCCAGGCGCTGCAGGCCCTCGGTCACCGCCCAGGTGTAGATGCCCAGGCCGCGCTTGATCGCCAGCGAAGTGAGGGTCTCCAGCACCCGCGGCTCGTCCCAGGACTCGATGACCACCAGCTTGACGCGGGACTCGAGCACCAGCCCCAGATCATGAACGTCGTTCTTCACAGCCTCTCCTTGTGCGGTACTAGACTCGCAGCATACCCAAAGCCCCCGGAGGAAAGCTCATGGACTGCCTGTTCTGCCGCATCGTCGCTGGCGAGATCCCGGCCCGCAAGTTCTATGAAGACGACCAGGTGCTGGCCTTCCACGACATCGGTCCGCAAGCGCCGGTGCATTTCCTGGTGATACCCAAGCGCCACATCGCCAGCCTCGATCAGCTGGGCGAGGACGACCGACCGCTCGCCGGCCACATCCTCTATACCGCCCAGCGCCTGGCCATCGAGCAGGGCTGCGCGGAAGGCTTTCGCGTGGTGATGAACTGCAAGGAACTGGGCGGGCAGACGGTGCATCACATCCACATGCACGTGCTGGGTCAGCGCCAGCTGCACTGGCCGCCGGGCTGAGATGCAGCGACCCGTTGTCGCCGAGCGAAAATCTACCCGGTCCATCAGGTAAACTGCCCGCCTGCTTTATTCGTGGAGATGGCCATGACCAGCGAACGCCAGTTTTCCCCCCTCGACCGCCTGCTGATCCAGGCCGATGCCGCCATGCGCACCCTGCTGCCCTTCAGCGGCGCGCCGGCACGGCCGTCGCCGGCGATCCTCGAAACCGAGACCGAGCTGAGCGATGACCAGGCTCGCCACGTAGCAGGGCTGATGCGCATCAACCACACCGGCGAGGTCTGCGCCCAGGCGCTGTACCAGGGCCAGGCGCTGACCGCCAAGCTGCCGGAGGTGCGCAAGGCCATGGAGCACGCCGCCGACGAAGAGGTCGATCACCTGGCCTGGTGCGAACAGCGCATCCGCGAGCTGGGCAGCCACCCGAGCGTGCTCAACCCGCTGTTCTACGGCCTGTCCTTCGGCGTCGGCGCAGTCGCCGGACTGATCAGCGACAAGGTCAGCCTGGGCTTCGTCGCCGCCACCGAGGATCAGGTGGTCAAGCACCTGGACGAGCACCTGGAGCAGATCCCGCAGGACGATGCCAAGACCCGCGCGATCCTCGAGCAGATGCGCGAGGACGAGCAGCAGCACGCCACCAGCGCCATAGAGGCCGGCGGCCTGCAGTTCCCGAGGCCAGTGAAGTTCGGCATGACCCTGCTGTCCAAGGTGATGACCAAGAGCACCTACCGCATCTGAATCGCAGACATGAAAAAGGGCGCCTTCTGGCGCCCTTTTTCATTGGCTCACACGAGCGGATCAACCCAGCTCGACGATCTCGTAGTCGTGGGTGATCTCTACACCGGCACGGCCGAGCATGATCGAGGCCGAGCAGTACTTCTCTGCCGACAGCTCCACCGCGCGCTTGACCTGCGGTTCCTTGAGGCCACGGCCCTTGACCACGAAGTGCAGGTGGATCTTGGTGAACACCTTGGGATCCTCGTCGGCACGCTCGGCCTCGAGGAACGCCTCGCAGCTCTCTACCGGCTGGCGCGCCTTCTTGAGGATGCTGACCACATCGAAGTTGCTGCAGCCGCCCAGGCCGATCAGCACCATTTCCATGGGGCGTACACCGAGGTTGCGCCCACCGGCCTCGGGCGGACCGTCCATCACCACCACATGGCCGCTGCCGGATTCGCCGAGGAACATGGCCTCGCCGGCCCACTGAATGCGCGCTTTCATCGCCTGGACTCCACTGCCCGAAAAAAGGCGCGTAGCTTACCACAGCACTCTGCGCGGGCTTTTCGACAGACCAGTCGGCACCCACGGCCTGCACAGTGACTACTGCGTCGCAAAAACGCATTACCCGAGGCCGCCTGTCTGTTAATCTGGCGGCGGATAACTGGCACACTTGTTCGGATAACTAATAAGAAATTCGCCTGCTGGACAAAGGCTTACTCTAATTTTCGGGACTCGGGCATGGTCGCTATTACCCTTACACCTAAGATCAAGAACATCGACAAGCTGCTCGCGCACTGTCATCGCCGTCGCTACACGGCCAAGAGCACCATCATCTATGCAGGGGACCGTTGCGAGACCCTGTTCTTCATCATCAAGGGTTCGGTCACCATCCTCATCGAGGATGACGACGGCCGCGAGATGATCATCGCCTACCTCAACGCCGGCGACTTCTTCGGCGAGATGGGCCTGTTCGAGAAGGACGGCGCCGAGAAAGAGCGCAGCGCCTGGGTTCGCGCCAAGACCGAATGCGAAGTCGCGGAGCTGAGCTACGCCAAGTTCCGCGAGCTGACCCAGCAGGACCCGGAGATTCTCTACGCCCTGGGCAGCCAGATGGCCGACCGCCTGCGCAACACCACGCGCAAGGTGGGTGACCTGGCCTTCCTCGACGTCACCGGCCGCGTGGCCCGCACCCTGCTCGACCTGTGCAAGCAGCCGGACGCCATGACGCATCCGGACGGCATGCAGATCAAGATCACCCGCCAGGAAATCGGCCGCATCGTCGGCTGCTCCCGCGAGATGGTCGGTCGCGTACTCAAGTCCCTGGAGGAACAGGGCCTGGTGCACGTGAAAGGCAAGACCATGGTGGTGTTCGGCACCCGCTGAGCCCACCGGCGACGCACAAAAAAGCCCGCCAATCGGCGGGCTTTTTCATGGCTGGCGATCAGTCCGGATCAATCCCGGCGACTATGCGGCTGCCATCAGGGAAGAACAGGCGCTTGAGCTCGGTGCCCGGCTCCTCGGCGCGCATGAACGCCTCGCCGACCAGGAAGGCATAGACCCGGTTGATCTCCATCAGCTCCACGTCGGCGCGGGTAAGGATGCCGCTCTCGGTGACCACCACGCGATCGTGAGGAATACGCGGCAGCAGGTCGAGCGTGTTCTCCAGGCTCACCTCGAAGGTATGCAGGCTGCGGTTGTTGATGCCCAGCAGCGGCGTGTCGAGGTGTTTGAGCGCACGCTCCAGCTCGTCGCCGTCATGCACTTCCACCAGCACGTCGAGGCCCTGCTCCTTGGCCACGCTGGCCAGCTCGACCATGCGCGCATCGTCCAGCGCCGAGACGATCAGCAGGATGCAGTCGGCGCCGATGGCCCGCGCTTCCACGACCTGGTAGGGGTCGATCATGAAGTCCTTGCGGATCACCGGCAGCGAGCAGGCAGCGCGGACCTGCTTGAGGTAGTCGTCGGCGCCCTGGAAGAAGTCGATGTCGGTCAGCACCGACAGACAGGCGGCGCCGCCGGCCTCGTAGCTCTTGGCGATCTCGGCCGGCACGAAGTTCTCGCGCAGCACGCCCTTGCTCGGCGATGCCTTCTTCACCTCGGCGATCACCGCCGGCTGCTTGTGCGCCACGCGCTCCTGCAGGGCGCGGGCGAAGCCGCGTACAGGGTCGGCGGCACGCGCCTGCGCCTCGACTTCGGCAAAGCTTGCGCGAGCACGGCGCTCGGCCACTTCCTCGGCCTTGCGGGCGAGGATCTTCTCCAGCACGGTTGGAATGCTCACTCTTGGTTCTCCACGCGGAATACGGCGGTAAAGGACACCAGCTCGTCCAGCTTTTCCCAGGCCAGGCCAGTGTGCAGGGCATCCTGGGCCAGCTGCATACCTTCCTTGAGGCTGGTGGCGATGTCCGCGGCATACAGGGCCGCACCGGCATTGAGCACGATCATGTCGGCGGCCTTCTGGCCATTCTCGGTCTTGCGCCGGCCGAGTGCATCGCGGATCAGCGCCAGTGAGCCCTGGGCGTCTTCGACAGTCAGGCCGATCAGGCTCTGGCTCTTGATGCCGAAGTCCTCGGGCTGGATGCGGTACTCGCTGACCACGCCATCCTTGAGTTCGGCGACATGGGTCGGCGCGGCCAGGCTGATCTCGTCCAGGCCATCGCTGGCGTGCACCACCAGCACATGCTTGCTGCCCAGGCGTTGCAACACTTCTGCCATCGGCCGGCACAGCGCCTGGCTGAACACGCCGATCACCTGGTGCTTGACCCCGGCCGGGTTGGTCATCGGGCCGAGCATGTTGAAGATGGTGCGCAGGCCCAGCTCGCGGCGCGGGCCGATGGCATGCTTCATCGCGCCGTGATGGGCCGGAGCGAACATGAAGCCGACTCCCACGGACTCTACGCAGCGTGCGACCTGCTCAGGCTTCAGGTTCAGGTAAACGCCGGCAGCTTCCAGCAGGTCGGCGCTGCCGCTCTTGCCGGACACGGCGCGGTTGCCGTGCTTGGCCACGCGCCCGCCAGCCGCGGCGACCACGAAGGCCGCGGCGGTGGAGACGTTGAACACGTTCATGCCGTCGCCACCGGTACCGCAGGTATCGACCAGGCGTTCGGCGTTGATCTGCACCGGCGCGGCCAGCTCACGCATGACGGTGGCGGCGCCGACGATCTCGTCGATGGTCTCGCTCTTCATGCGCATGCCCATGAGGAACGCGCCGATCTGCGCATCGGTGCACTGGCCGGTCATGATCAGGCGCATCACGTCCTGCATCTCGGCGGTGGTCAGGTCCAGCTGGGCGACCACCCGGTTGAGGGCTTCCTTGATATCCATCAGCGCACCCCGCCCTGCTGCTTGAGGAAGTTGGCGAACAGTTCGTGGCCCTGCTCGGTGAGGATGGATTCCGGGTGGAACTGCACACCCTCGATGTTCAGGGTCTTGTGGCGCAGGCCCATGATCTCGTCGACCGAACCATCGGCATGCTGGGTCCAGGCGGTGATCTCCAGGCACTCCGGCAGTGTCTCGCGCTTGACCACCAGCGAGTGGTAGCGGGTCACGGTCAGCGGCTTGTTGAGGCCGGCGAACACGCCCAGGTCCTCATGGAACACCGGGCTGGTCTTGCCGTGCATCACCTGGCGCGCACGCACCACATCACCGCCGAAGGCCTGGCCGATGCTCTGGTGGCCCAGGCACACGCCGAGGATCGGCAGCTTGCCGGCGAAGTGCAGGATGGTCTCGATGGACACACCCGCCTCGGTCGGCGTGCACGGCCCGGGCGAGACCACGATGCGCTCGGGCTTGAGGGCCTCGATCTCGGCGACCGTCAGTTCGTCGTTGCGGATCACGTGGACATCGGCACCCAGCTCGCCTAGGTACTGCACCACGTTGTAAGTAAAGGAGTCGTAGTTGTCGATCATCAGCAGCATGGTTGGGCCCCTTACTCTACGGACTGTTCGGCGAGGCTGACCGCGCGGAACATGGCGCGGCGCTTGTTCAGGGTTTCTTCCCACTCCAGGGCCGGCTGCGAGTCGGCGACGATGCCGGCACCAGCCTGCACGTGCAGCTCACCGTCCTTGATCACCGCGGTACGAATCGCGATCGCGGTGTCCATGTTGCCGTTCCACGCCAGATAACCCACGGCGCCGCCGTAGACACCACGCTTGACCGGCTCCAGCTCGTCGATGATTTCCATCGCGCGCACCTTGGGCGCGCCGGACAGGGTGCCGGCCGGCAGGATGGCGCGCAGCGCGTCCATCGCACTCAGGCCCTGCTTCAGCTGGCCGGTGACGTTGGAGACGATGTGCATGACGTTGGAATAGCGTTCGATGACCATCTGCTCGGTGACCTTTACCGAACCGGTGGCCGACACGCGACCGGCATCGTTGCGGCCCAGGTCGATCAGCATCAGGTGCTCGGCGATCTCCTTGGCGTCGGACAGCAGGTCCTTCTCCAGCTCGATGTCAGCTTCTTCGGTCGCGCCGCGCGGACGGGTGCCGGCGATCGGGCGCACGGTGACCAGGTTGTCCTCGACGCGCACCAGCACTTCCGGCGAACTGCCCACCACGTGGAAGTCGCCGAAGTTGAAGAAGTACATGTACGGAGTCGGGTTGATGCAGCGCAGCGCGCGGTACAGGTCGATCGGCGCAGCCTGGAACGGGATCGACATGCGCTGGGAGATCACCACCTGCATGCAGTCGCCGGCCAGGATGTATTCCTTGATCGCGCCGACCGCAGCCTCGTAGTTGTCACGCTTGAAGCTGGAGACGAAGTCCGGCTCCTTGCCGGCCGGCTTGCTCAGGTCCACGCCCAGGCGCGGGGTGATCGGCTGGCGCAGCTTGTTCAGCAGCTCGCGCAGCTGGGCCTGGCCCTGCTCGAAGGCATCGGCCTGGGCCGGATCGGCGAGGACGATGGCGTGCATCTTGCCGGCCAGGTTGTCGAACACCACCACGGCATCCGAGACCATCAGCAGAATGTCCGGGGTGCCCAGCGGATCGGGGTTCGGGCACTGCGCCAGCTTCTTCTCCACGTAGCGCACGCTGTCGTAGCCGAAGTAGCCAACCAGGCCGCCGTTGAAACGTGGCAACCCGGCAATGGTCGGCACGTTGTAGCGCGCCTTGAACTGCTCGACGAAGGCCAGCGGGTCTTCGCTTTCCAGGCTCTCCACCTCGACGCCGTCGACACGCACGCTGATCTGGTGACCATGCACGCGCAGCACGGTGCGTGCCGGCAGGCCGATGATCGAATAACGGCCCCACTTCTCGCCGCCCTGCACGGATTCCAGCAGGTAGGAGTTGGGGGTGTCGGCCAGCTTGAGGTAGATCGACAGCGGGGTGTCGAAGTCGGCCAGGGTTTCGAATGCAAGCGGAATGCGGTTGTAGCCGTCGGCGGCCAAGCGCAGGAATTCTTCGCGGGTCATGCTCTGCCTCGTGGTATGAGGAGGTGAAACGGATGTTGGGCAAACGCGCCGGAACCAGCCGGCCAGGAGAAAATCAGGCGCGCCAGCGCCAGCGGGCCAGGGCCTTGATGACTTTCATCCATTGTTTGCTGGCAACTACCACGATGCTGTCTCGATGAGGCGGGTAATCAGAAGAGTCCGGCGACATTAGCGCAGCGTCATCGGCCGCGCAACCGGGCAGCAGCTGGCGCAGATCGTCGAGCACCCGAGCCGGGTTCTCCTCGGCAATCGGCCGACCGTGGTTGTAGCCGTAGCTCAGCGCTACGCACGGCACGCTGGCGGCGCGGGCGGCCAGCACGTCGTTGCGCGAATCGCCAATGAAAAGGGCGCGCTCGGGCTCGACGTTGGCCAGGCGCATGACGAACAGCAGCGCCGCCGGATCGGGCTTCTGCTGCGGCAGGGTGTCGCCACCGATGATCCAGCGGAAGTAGCGCCCCAGCTTCATCTCGTCCAGCAGCGGGGCGACGAAGCGCTCCGGCTTGTTGGTGATCAGCGCCAGCTCCACGCCCTGCTTCTTCAGCCACTTGAGGGTAGAGGTGACGCCTGGGTAGACGGTGCTCAGCGCATGACTGCCGGAGTAGGCCTCGTTGAACAGTTCGAGTGCCTGCTCGGTGTCGGCATCGCTGATCTCGGTGTGCTCGATGTCGCCGGCCAGGGCGCGACGCACCAGCACGCGGGCGCCGTTGCCGACCCAATCACGTACGCGCTCGACACCGGCGGCCGGGCGACCGAGCTGCACCAGCATGCGGTCGATGGCGGCAGCCAGGTCGGGCACCGAATCCACCAGGGTGCCGTCCAGGTCGAACATCACCAGGCGCGGCAGGCGCCCTTCGAACAACTCGTGGATCACGCGCGCACCTGGGCCAGCTCGGCGCGCATGGCGTCGATCACCGTATTGTAGTCGGGCTGGTTGAAGATGGCCGAGCCGGCGACGAAGGTGTCGGCGCCCGCCGCGGCGATCTCGCGGATGTTCTTGGCGCTGACGCCGCCGTCGATCTCCAGGCGGATGTCGTAGCCGGAGGCGTCGATCAGGGCGCGGGCTTCGCGCAGCTTGTCGAGGGTGCCGGGGATGAACTTCTGCCCGCCGAAGCCGGGGTTCACGCTCATCAGCAGGATCATGTCGACCTTGTCCATCACGTACTTCAGGCAGTCCAGCGAGGTGGCCGGGTTGAACACCAGGCCGGACTTGGCACCGCCGTCGCGGATCAGCTGCAGGGAGCGATCGATGTGCTGGGTGGCTTCCGGGTGGAAGGTCACGTAGGTCGCGCCGGCGTCGATGAAGTCGCCGATGATGCGGTCGACCGGCGACACCATCAGGTGGGCGTCGATCGGGGCGGTGATGCCGTACTTGCGCAGTGCCGAGCAGACCATCGGGCCGATGGTCAGGTTGGGCACGTAGTGGTTGTCCATCACATCGAAGTGGACGATGTCGGCGCCGGCGGCGAGCACCTTGTCGACTTCCTCGCCCAGGCGGGCGAAATCGGCGGACAGGATCGACGGAGCGATGGCGAAGGGTTGCATGGCGGCCTCAGGCTTCAATCACGGTGGTGCGATTGTAGCCTGAGAGCAATACGCAGCGGTTGTCGTACGTCAGTCTGGCGCTTCGACCATGGTCGAAAAGCCTTACTCCGGCAGCGAGGTCCGCATCTTCTCGCTACGCCCGCGCAGCCACTCCAGGGTCAGCAGCATGACCACCGAGAAGGCGATCAGCAGGGTCGCGGCGGCGGCGATGGTCGGCGACAGGTTCTCGCGGATGCCGCTGAACATCTGCCGTGGCAGGGTGGCCTGCTCGGGGCCGGCGAGGAACAGGGTCACCACCACTTCGTCGAACGAGGTGGCAAAGGCGAACAACGCGCCGGAGATCACCCCAGGGGCGATCAACGGCAGGGTCACCCGGCGGAACGCGGTGATCGGCGAGGCGCCCAGGCTGGCCGCAGCGCGCACCAGATTGTAGTTGAAGCCCTGCAGCGTGGCCGACACGGTGATGATCACGAAGGGCACGCCGAGCACGGCGTGCACCAGGATCAGCGAGGTGTAGCTGTTGCCCAGCCCCAGCGGAGCAAAGAACAGGTAGCTGGCCACACCGACGATCACCACCGGAGCGACCATCGGCGAGATCAGCAGGCTCATCACCAGCGCCTTGCCGCGGAACTCGCCACGGGTCAGGCCGATGGCCGCCAGTGTGCCGAAGACCATGGCCAGCACGGTGGCGGCCGGCGCCACGATCATGCTGTTCTTCAGCGAGCGCATCCACTCGGCCGAGGTGAAGAACGACTCGTACCAGCGCAGGGAGAAGCCCTGCAACGGGTAGACCAGGAAGCTGCCGGAGTTGAACGACAGCGGGATGATCACCAGCACCGGCAGGATCAGGAACAGCAGCACCAGCGCGCACAGGCTGCGGTGGGTCCAGAACCAGGCGCGTTCGACGGGGGACTTGTAGGGGCTCAGCATCTCGTTGTTCTCCTGATCAGCCCAGACGCAGGCGGCTCGCGCCCACCAGCCAGCTGTACACCACGTAGAGCAGCATGGTCGCCAGCAGCAGCAGGCCGCCCAGCGCGGTGGCCATGCCCCAGTTGATGGTGCTGTTGGTGTAGAAGGCGACGAAGTAGCTGATCATCTGATCGCCCGGGCTGCCCAGCAGGGCCGGGGTGATGTAGTAGCCGATGGACAGGATGAACACCAGCAGGCAGCCAGCGCCGACGCCGGCCAGGGTCTGCGGGAAGTACACCCGCCAGAAGCTGGCGAACGGGTGGCAGCCGAGCGAGATGGCGGCGCGCATGTAGCTCGGCGAGATGCCCTTCATCACGCTGAAGATCGGCAGGATCATGAACGGCAGCATGATGTGCACCATGGCCACGTACACGCCGGTGCGGTTGAACACCAGCTGCAGCGGCTGATCGATGATGCCCATGGCGATCAGCGCGCTGTTGATCAGCCCGCCCGACTGCAGCAGCACGATCCACGCCGCCACACGCACCAGGATCGAGGTCCAGAACGGCAGCAGCACCAGGATCATCAGCAGGTTGCTGGTGCGGGTCGGCAGATTGGCCAGCAGGTAGGCCAGCGGATAGGCCAGCACCAGGCAGATGGCGGTGATCACCAGGCCCATCCAGAAGGTGCGGGCGAAGATGTCCAGGTAGATGGCCTGGTCCGGGGTGGCGGACGCCAGCTCGCCGAGATCGTCGATCCGGTGGTCGAGGGACGCCAGCAGGAAATACGAGGTGAAGGCACTGTCGTTGCGGCGGATCACCTGCCAGTAGGCCGGGTCGCCCCAGCGCTCGTCGAGGCTCTCCAGCGCATCCTTGTACGAGGCCGGCTCCTGCTTGAACGGCAGGGCGCGACCGGTCTTGGCCAGCAGGCTGCGGTAGCCGGCCAGCTCCATGTTCAGGCGCTTGGAAAGGTCGCCGATGGTCTGGTTCTTCCGTGCCTCGGCCAGGTCCTGGGCCAGGGCCTGGTACACCGGCTCGTCGGGCAGGCCGCGGCCATCCCAGGCGCCAATCGCCTCGACGGTACGCGGCAGGCTGCCGACCACCTCGGGGTTCTCCACGCTCTTGTACAGCAGGATGCCGATCGGCAGCAGGAACACCACGAAGAGGAACACCAGCAGCGGCAGGATCAGGCCCTGGGCCTTGAGCCGGTTGATGCGCTCGGCGCGGGCCAGCTTCTGCTTGAGGGTCAGGCCGGCAAACTCGGTAATGGAAACGGTAGTGGCCATCGCGGGCTCCAGATACACCGGGACAAAGCGCCCTCGCCCAAACGCGGGCGAGGGTTAGGAGGAACGGGGGAGCGTTCCTCCAACCAACTCCCCTTCACCAGGAAGGGGCACAGCACGGGAAACTTACTTAGCCGCCCAGGCGTTGAAGCGTTGCTCCAGCTGCTCGCCGTAGTCGGCCCAGAAGGTCACGTTCATGGCCACCTGGTTGGCGATGTTTTCCGGAGTGGTCGGCATGTCCTTGAGCAGCGCCGGGTCGAGCAGCTCGACGGCCTTCTTGTTGGCCGGGCCGTAGGCGATGTTCGAGGAGTAGATCTTCTGCTGCTCGGGCTGCACGCTGAACGCGGCGAAGGCCTTGGCGGCGTCGCCATCCTTGGTGCCCTTCGGAATGGCCCAGGAGTCGAAGTCGTAGATGCCGCCGTTCCACACCACCTGCAGGTTGCTCTCCTTCTGCACGGCGGCGATGCGGCCGTTGTAGGCGGAGCTCATGACCACGTCACCCGAGGCGAGGAACTGCGGCGGCTGGGCGCCGGCTTCCCACCACTGGATGTTCGGCTTGATCTCGTCGAGCTTCTTGAACGCGCGATCCTGGCCTTCCTGGGTGGCGAGCACGGTGTAGACGTCCTTCGGTGCCACGCCATCGGCCATCAGGGCGAACTCCAGGGTGTACTTGGCGCCCTTGCGCAGGCCGCGTTTGCCCGGGAACTTGGCCACGTCCCAGAAATCGGCCCAGCTGGTCGGTGCGGCGGACAGTTTGTCGGCGTTGTAGGCGAGCACCGTGGACCACACGAAGAAGCCCACGCCGCACGGCTGCAGCGCTCCCTCGACGAAGTCGGCCTCGTTGCCGAACTGGGCCGGATCGAGTTCCTCGAACAGGCCTTCGTCACAGCCGCGGGCCAGTTCCGGCGATTCCACTTCCACCAGGTGCCAGGACACGCTGTTGGTATCGACCATGGCCTTCACCTTGGCCATCTCGCCGTTGTACTCGCCGGCGATGATCTTGCCTTTGCCGGCCGCTTCCCACGGCTGATAGAAGGCCTTGACCTGGGCATCCTTGTTGGCGCCGCCGAAGGAGATCACGGTCAGGTCGGCCGCCATCGCCTGAGAGGCGGCGGCCAGGCCCAGGGCCAGAGTCCCGAGGCGGAACATGCTGCGGATGTTGCTCATTGTTTTTCTCTCCACGCTGCTAGTTGGTCTTGCCTTGGTAGCGCCTATTCCACGATCAGCGGATCGAGCGCCCGTACGTGCTCCACATGCCAGCCGAGCGGCACCACGTCGCCCACGCCTAGGGCGGGGTCGAGCTCGGCGATCGGCTGCTTGACGAAGAAGTTGGGGTTGCCGCAGACCTCCATGCGAATGCGCACGTGGTCGCCCAGGTAGATGAACTCGGCCACGCGGCCGCTGAAGCGGTTGGCGCAGCTCTCGCTGGCGGCGTTGATGCGCACGCGCTCGGGGCGGATCGACAGGCTCACCGGCTCGCCCGGCGCACCGACCTTCACCGCCAGCGCCTGCACCTGCTCGCCACGCGCGGTACGCACGGTGCAGCGCTCGCCGTCCTGGCTGACCAGCTCGCCGGCCAGGCGATTGTTCTCGCCGATGAAGTGGGCGACGAAGGTGTTGCGCGGCGCCTCGTAGAGATCACGCGGTGGAGCGATCTGCTGGATCTCGCCCTGGTGGAACACCGCCACGCGGTCGGACATGGTCAGCGCCTCGCCCTGGTCGTGGGTCACGTAGACCACGGTCACGCCCAGGCGCTGGTGGATGTGCTTGATCTCCATCTGCATGTGCTCGCGTAGCTGCTTATCGAGCGCGCCGAGCGGCTCGTCCATCAGCACCAGCTGTGGCTCGAACACCAGCGCACGGGCCAGGGCCACGCGCTGCTGCTGGCCGCCAGAGAGCTGCGCCGGGTAGCGGTTGCGGAAGTTGTCGAGCTGCACCATGGACAGCGCGCGCTTGACCCGCTCGGTGATGTCGGTCTTGTTCATGCCGCGCACGGTGAGCGGGAAGGCCAGGTTCTCGGCCACCGTCATGTGCGGGAACAGCGCGTAGTTCTGGAACACCATGCCGATGTCGCGCTTGTGCGGCGGCACGTTGTTGATGGCGCGCCCGGCCAGGAGGATCTCGCCGGCGGTGGGCGTCTCGAAACCGGCCAGCATCATCAGGCTGGTGGTCTTGCCGGAGCCGGACGGGCCGAGCAGGGTGAGGAACTCGCCCTTGCGGATGTCCAGATTGAGGTCTTTGACGATCAGGCTTTCGCCGTCGTAGCTCTTCTGCACGCCCTTGAAACTGACGAGCACGTCGCTGGAAGCATTCTCGGCCATCACCACACCTTTGTTCTTGTTGCCGTGTGGTAAGACTAGAAAGCCATGCAGCCGGTGCAAATCGGGCGGTATGAGAGATTGCTATAAGGCTTGCGGAGGACCCGCTGTAGGGATCGCCCTACAAGAGGCGAGTTACCGAGGGAGCCCTCACCCGGGAGAGGGAGCAGCGGTCAGAGCAGCTTGTGCTCAACGGCGTACTTCACCAGGTCGGCCACCGAGTGCAGGTTGAGCTTCTGCATCAGGCGCGCCTTGTGGGTGCTGATGGTCTTGCTGCTGACCGACAGCTGCAGGGCGATCTCGTTGACCCCCTCGCCGCGTACCAGGCGCTCGAATACCGAGAACTCGCGTTCGGACAGCAGCGCATGCGGCGGCCGCGAGTCGGTCAGGCCGACCTCGAAGACCATGCGATCGGCCAGCTCCGGGTCGATGTAACGGCCACCGGCGGCAACCTTGCGGATGGCGGTGAGCAGCAGCGCCGGGTCGCTGTCCTTGGTGGCGTAGCCGGCGGCGCCGATCTTCAGCGCGCGGGCAGCCATCTGCGCCTCGTCATGCATGGACAGCACCAGCACCGCCGGCGGCTCGTCCAGGGCGCGGATGCGCGGAATCGCCTCCAGGCCGTTCACCCCGGGCATGGAGATATCCAGCAGCACCACCTCGCAGGGCGTATTGCGCAGGGTCTCCAGCAACTGCTCGCCGTTGCAGGCCTCGCCAACCACCGTGAGGTCCTTGGCCAGGCCGATCAGTTGTTTTATGCCCTCGCGGACGATGGTGTGGTCTTCGGCCACCAGTACTCGAATCACGCTACGACCTCTTCATCCAGTGCCACGTGCACGCTCAGGCTAGTGCCCTCCCCCGGCCGGCTGTCGAGGTGCAGACGGCCGCCGAGCATCAGCACGCGCTCGCGCATGCCGACCAGGCCGAAGGATTGTGCGCGCTGGGCGGCCACCTCGAAACCCCGACCATCGTCACTCACGCCCAGGTACAGCTCGCGGCCCTGCACCTCCAGGGTGATTTCCACGCTATGCGCCTGGGCATGCCGCAGCACGTTGGTCAGCGCCTCCTGCAACACGCGGAACAGGCCGATGGCCTTGGCATCTGAGAGTGCCGGCAGCTGCTCGGGCACCTGCACCAGGCAGGCGATGCCGCTGCGCGCCTCGAAGCGCCGCGCCTGCCACTCGATGGCCGAGGCGATGCCGGCGTCGAGGATCGGCGGGCGCAGCGCGGTGGCCACGTCACGCACCAGCTGGAACAGGTTGGCGATCAGCTTCTTCATGCTGTCCAGGCGCGTCTGTAGGCCGGGGTCGAGGCCGGCGAAGGCCAGCTCGCACATGGAGGTCTCCAGCTTGAGCACGGTGAGCACCTGGCCTAGCTCGTCGTGCACCTCGCGTGCGATGCGCGCCTTCTCCTCCTCGCGCACGCTCTCCAGGTGCGCGGACAGCTCGCGCAGCTGGGCGCGCGACTCGGCCAGCTCCAGCTCGATGGTCTTGTTGTCGCTGATGTCCCACACCACGCCGTCCCACACCACGTGCTCGGCACTCAGCTGACGGGCACTGGCCTTGATATCGGCCCAGCGCACGCGGCCGTCGCGGGTGAGGATGCGGCCCTGCCACTGCCAGTCACTGGCCGCCTCGATGGCCGCATCCTGAGTCGCGTGGTAGGCAGCGCGATCCTGCGGGTGGACCAGGCTGCGGATGCCGAAGTCCACCGCCATGATGGTCGCCGGCGGGTAGCCGACCAGTTGCTCGCTACCCTCGCTGATAAAGGCGAAGTCCACCGGCGCCCCGGCCACCGGCCGCTCCAGGCGGAACACCAGGCCGGGCACGTTGCCGGCGATGCCCTTGAGGCGCGCCTCGCTCTCCTCCAATGCGGCACGGGCGCGGCGGCGTTCGGTGACGTCGGTGAGATAGACCACCAGATACTCGGCCTCGCGAAAGCGCAGGAAGCCCAGGGTCACGTCGGCCGGCATCCAGCTGCCATCGGCGCGCCGGCAGTTGCTCTCGAAGTTCAGCGCGCCCTCTTCCTGCTGGCGCACGCGCTTCCACAGGTTGAGCCAGCGATCCATGCCCAGGTTCGGCTCGAACTGCTGCAGCGGCTGGTCGACCATCGCCGGCGCGGCGTAGCCGAGCATCTCGGCCACCGCCTGGTTGGCGTAGCGCACGCGGCTGTCCCAATTGACCCAGAGGATGCCCACCGTGCTGTGGTCGAGGGAGAACTGCGCCAGGCGCAGCGCCTCTTCGGCCACCTCGCGCTGGCTCAGCGTGTGCCGCACGGCCAGCAGACGCTTTTCCAGACGCCCGCGCTGGCGGCGTACCAGCACCAGCAACAGCAGGCTGATCAGCAGCAGCAGGCCGAGCAGGATGCTCAGGTTGCGCCAGAACTGCGGCGACTCGCCCAGGCTCGGCTTCTTCGCCGTCAGCCAGCGTTGCTGCAACTGTTCCATGCGCTCGGCCGGCAGCTCGCGCAGGCCGGCGTCGAGGATGCCGGCCAGCTCCGGCCAGTCGCGCCGGCTGCCGAAACGTAGCAGCTGCGGCAGGCCGACATCGGCGACCACGGCAAGGGCGGCGAACTCGCGCTCCTGGGCGAGACGACTGAGCTGTGCCTGATCCACCGCGGCGTAGCGCGCCCGCTGCTCCAGCACCGCGCGCAGGGCATCGCGGTCGGTGGCCTGGGGGCGCAGGTGCAGGTTGAAATAGTTGCCGCGCAGGTAGTCGAGCACCGCACTGGGCTCGCGCACGGCGATGGGCTCGCGCGGGCCGAGGTTCTCCAGCTCGACGCC
This sequence comes from Pseudomonas sp. Gutcm_11s, assembly GCF_028649395.1. GTDB lineage: Bacteria > Pseudomonadota > Gammaproteobacteria > Pseudomonadales > Pseudomonadaceae > Aquipseudomonas. The sequence goes on from NZ_JAQSUW010000010.1 coordinate 26,020, forward strand.
GACCTCGCCGAGGCGCTCACCGACCAGCAGGTGCGGGATGCGCAGGTAGGGGTCGGAGAACTGCCACAGGCGCAGGCCGGCGGGAGTCTGGGTCAGGCCGGGAGCGAAGTCGACGCGGCCGGCGCGCAGGGCCTGCTCCAGTTCGGCCTGGTCGGCAACGCCGAGCCAGCTCAACTCGACGCCGAGGGTCTTGGCCAGCGCCTCGGTCAGCTCGACATTGAGGCCACCGAGACGTTGCTGGCGATGCTGGAACTCCGCGTAGGGCGCCTGCAGCACCACGCCCACGCGCAGCCGCGGGTGCTCGGCCAGCCAGGCGCGCTGGGCCGCATCCAGCCCGGCCGCCCAGGCCGACAACGGCCCCAGCAGCCACAACGAAAGCAACAGTACGAGCCTGCGCACACCCCAGCTCCCGAGCATCAACACTGTCCTTACCTTACCTGACAAACCGTGGCGAAGCGCTTAGGCTGCAGAAACCGCCACCCATATGAAGTGCTGAGATGCGCCGTCCAGTCCTGTCGACACTCCTGGCCCTGTGCCTGACCCTCGCCCCGCTCGCCCAGGCCGAGGAGGAGGCCCCCGCCGCCGACAAGGCCGCCAGTGGCGAAGCCGCTCCCGCCGACCAGGCGCCGCGCCAACCACTGGAGGAGCGCAGCCAGGACAGCGCCGAGGGCCTCGAGCGCCAGTTGCCCAAGGACGAACAGCAGATGCTGCAGGCCGGCGACGAGAAGTTCCTCGCCCTGTGGAAGCCGGCGAACGTGCCCGAGGCCAAGGGCCTGGTGATCCTGGTACCCGGCGCCGACGAGAGCGCCGACTGGCCCCAGGCGATCAAGCCGCTGCGCCTCAAGCTGCCCGATGTCGAATGGAGCACCCTGAGCCTCAGCCTGCCGGACAGCAAGGCCGCGCCGCTGCCGGAGGCCGTGCTGCCACGCGCGCCGGAGCCGGTAAGCGTGGACACGGCCAAGGCACCGCCGGCAGACCCGGCCAGCGCCGGCGCGACCACCGGAGCACCGGGCGAGACGCCGCCCGCGGCCGACACTGCGGAACCCGCGCCGGCATCGGCGCCGGTTCCAGTGGATCCTTCTGTGCGCATCTTCGCCCACATCCAGGCCGGCATCGCCTTCGCCGAACAGCAGGACGCCAAGAACATCGTGCTGCTCGGCCATGGCGACGGAGCCTACTGGGCCGCGCTCTACCTCAAGGAGCGCAAGCCCGACATCAAGCAGCTGGTGGCGGTAGCCCCGCAGCTGCCGGCCGGGCAGACACCGCCACTGGAGGAACTGATCCCGGGCCTCAAGCTGGCCACTGGCGACTTCTTCTACAAGGACCTGACCGCCGACCGCGGCAATGCGGTGCGCCGCAAGCAGGCCAGCAAGCGCCTGGGCCACGACGGCTACACGCAGATCGCCCTGAAGGCCCTGCCGGGCAATCTGGAGGCCGAGCAGGAGCAGCTGTTCCGCCGTGTGCGCGGCTGGCTGGACAAGCAGTAGGCAGGCGCAGGCTATTTATAGGCGCCCCGGCAACACCGGTAGATTTCGCTAACGGAAGCCGCGGCGCTGGCGCACCAGGTCGTAGGCGACCTGCAGTTCACGGGTCTTGTCGGTGGCGCTGCGCAACTGGGCCGGGGTAGCACCGCTGCCGGCCAGTTTGTCCGGATGGTGACGACTGAGCAGGCGACGGTAGGCGCGCTTGATCGCCACCGGGTCACTGTCCGCCTGCACGCCGAGCAGACGCAATGCGGCCTGATAGTCGCTGGACTTCACCTCCGGCACCCGGCGCGTCGGCTCGTACTCGCGGGCCAGAGCATCCAGTGCCTCGCGCCGCCAACCCAGCCAGATACCCCACTGGCGGATCAGCTGCGCTTCCCCGTCACTGACCTTGCCATCGGCCCAGGCCATGCGCCAGCAGGTGCGCAGCAAGGCCTCGCTGCGTTCCGGACGATGGTGCAGCGCGCGCAGCGGCGCCCGCAGCTCCTGGTCCTCGACCAGCTTGCCGCGGTTGAAGGCCTGCATCGCGCGGCGCCGTGCCGCCTCGTCCAGCCCCAGGCGCTGCATCTCGTTGCGCGCCACCTGGATATGGCTGTCGAGCACCCGGCCTTCGCTCTTGGCCAGGCGTCCGACCAGCATGAACAGCAGGTCCTCGTCGTCCAGCGACGGCGGCTTACGTCCGAGCAGCTCGCGCAGGTGATCGAGCGACTGCACCCGCAGGCGACGATCCAGCACCTGGCCTAGCAGACCGCCGAGCAGCGCGCCGGGAATGCTGGCCAGCGCCAGGCCGACGGTGGCGCCGATCAGCGTCGCTGGCCAGAGCATCTCAGGCCTCCGCCAGCAGCAGGCGTTCGACATCGGCCAGACGCTCATGCGTGCCGACATCGATCCAGCGCCCGTCGAAATGCTCGCCGCTGACCTGCCCTTCGAGCATGGCCGCGCGCAGCAGCGGCGCCAGCTTGAACGCTCCCGACTGGCAGCCGGCGAACAGTTGCGGGTGCAGCACGGCCATGCCGCTGTAGGTGAACGACGGCTCGCCGGGCACGGCGTCCGTCACCTGGCCATCGTGCAGGCGGAAGTCGCCCTGCTGGTTATGCCCGGGATTGTCCACCAGCACCAGATGCGCCAGGCCCTGGCGCGGAGCGCGCAGGGCGGCGAAGTCGTAGTCGGTCCAGATATCGCCGTTGACCACCAGGAACGGCTCGGCGCCCAGCAGTGGCAGCGCCTTGTAGATGCCGCCGCCGGTCTCCAGGGGCTCGCCCTCGGCCGAGTAGGCGATGCGCAGGCCGAAGCGGCTGCCGTCTCCCAGGTAGTCCTCGATCTGCTGGCCGAGCCAGGCGTGGTTGATCACCAGCTCGGTGAAGCCGGCCGCAGCCAGGGCGCGCACGTGGAACTCAATCAGCGGCGTACCGGCCGCACGCACCAGCGGCTTGGGTGTGTGCAGGGTCAGCGGACGCAGGCGCTCACCCTTGCCCGCCGCGAGGATCATCGCCTTCATGCCGGCTGCGCCTCGCGCTGCGGCAGGCTGGCCAGCAGCTCGCCGAGCACGGCCAGTTCCGGCCGGCGCGCCAGCACAGCTTCTATATAGGTGAAGAAGCGCGGCACGTCGGCGAGGTACTTGGGCTTGCCGTCGCGGTGGCAGATGCGCGCGAAGATGCCGATCACCTTGAGGTGACGCTGCACGCCCATCAGGTCACTGCCGCGGTGGAACTCGGCGAATTCGGCCGGCACTGCCAGGTTCGCAGCGATCGCCAGCTGCCAGTAGCGCTGCAGCCAGCCGCGCACGCGCTCCTCCGGCCAACTGAGGAAGGCATCCTTGAACAGGCTGGTCACGTCGTAGCTAATCGGGCCGTGCACCGCATCCTGGAAATCGAGGATGCCGGGGTTGGGCTCGCTCAGCATCAGGTTCCGCGGCATGTAGTCTCGATGCACGAAGACCCGCGGCTGCGCCAGCGCGCTGTCCACCAGCAGATCGCAGACCTGCTGCCATTGGGCCTGTTGCCCCTCGTCCATCTCGACACCCAGGTGACGCTGCAGATACCAGTCGGGGAACAGCTGCAGCTCACGGCGCAGCAGCGCATCGTCGTAAGCAGGCAGCTGGCCGTCGACCGGCAGTTGCTGGAAGGCCACCAGGGCCTGCAGGGCCTGCTCGAACAGGGCATCGGCGTTGTTCGCGTCCAGCACTTCCAGCCAGGTCTGGCTGCCCAGATCGTCCAATACCAGGAAACCCCGCTCCAGGTCCTGGGCCAGGATGCGCGGCACATGCACACCGGCATCGGCCAGCATGGCGGCGACCTTGACGAAGGGCCGGCAGTCTTCCTGGGGCGGCGGGGCGTCCATCAGGATCAGGCTGCGGCCGGCGGCCTGCCAGCGGAAATAGCGACGAAAACTGGCGTCGCTGCTGGCCGGAGCCAGGCTCGCGGCAGGCACCTCACCCCAGCCCTCACGCTGGAAAAGGGCGGGCAAACAGTCTTGCAACCAGCTCTGCAGGAGCTGCAGACGTACATCTTGATCAGGCATTACAGGGGTCTCCGACGGCGCTAGCCGTTGCGCGGGTCATGCTTTATTATCCAGCATCTTTTTCAGCCCATCGAGAGGCGTGCGGCCCCCGCGGGTCGAAGGCGCGCAGGAAGCCCGGAAAAACAAGATGGCAGTAAACCTCCCGCTGTTCCGTAAGAAATTCCCGTTGCTGGTGACCGGCGGCCTGCTGGCTCTGCAACCCCTGGCCTCGCCTTTCGCCCTTGCTGCCGAGCAGTACGACTGCTCCGCCTCCGCTTCTGGCGGCTGGGCCTGCGCGCCGAAAACCAATGCCGCTGCCGCGCTGCCGCGCCCACAGCATACGGCGTCGGCCGTCAGTGCCGTTGCCGAAGGCGGCGCCGCCCAATCGAGCGATGGCGAGCCCAAGCCCGTGCTGGTTACCGAGAGCGCAGGCCGTGGCCTGAGCAGCCGCAGCGCCGACTACAGTCACTTGGACTGGGTTCCGCGCGAGAAGTTGACTGCCGCGCAGCTGGCCGAGGTCGGTCCTTATTGCGAAGGCTCCTACATCGAGCCGACCCGACCGGGCATGAGCGACAACACCCCGCTGGACGAGGCGCCGATGTTCGTCTCCGCCAAGGCCTCGCGCTACGAGCAGGAGAAAGAGACTGCCACCCTGGCAGGTGACGTGGTCCTGCGCCAGTCGAGCATGCAGATCGAGGCCGACGAGGCCAGCCTGCACCAGGCCGACAACGTCGGTGAACTGAAAGGCAACGTGCGCATTCGTGACAACGGCATGCTGGTCGTCGGCGATCGCGCCGAGATCCAGCTGGACAACGGCGAAGCCAAGGTCGAGAACGCCGAGTACGTGATCCACAAGGGTCATGCCCGCGGTAGCGCGCTGTATGCCAAGCGTGAAGAAAGCGCCGTCGTTCGCCTCAAGGACGGCACCTACACCCGCTGCGAACCCGGTAGCAATGCCTGGCAGCTGAAGGGCAACAACGTCAAGCTGGATCCAGCCACCGGCTTCGGTACCGCGACCAACGTGACCCTGCGGGTGAAAGACATTCCGGTCTTCTACACCCCCTACATCTATTTCCCGATCGACGACCGCCGCCAGTCCGGCTTCCTCGCCCCGGGCATCAGCACCTCCAGCGACACCGGCTTCTCGCTGTCGACGCCGTACTACTTCAACCTGGCGCCCAACTACGACGCCACCCTCTACCCGACCTATATGGCCAAGCGCGGCCTGCTGATGGAAGGCGAGTTCCGCTACCTGACCAAGGGCAGCGAGGGCCAGGTCGGTGGCGCATGGCTGGACGACAAGGAAGACGAGCGCGAGCAGCAGTCCGAGTACGAAGACCAGCGCTGGATGTACAACTGGCAGCACAAAGGCGGCCTGGACGAGCGCCTGCTGGCCGAGGTCGACTACACCGATATCAGCGACCCCTACTACTTCCAGGATCTCGACAGCGATCTGGAAGGCCTGCAGGCCCCCGATTTCCTCAATCAGCGCGGCACTCTGACCTGGCGTGGCGACAGCTTCACCGCGCGCCTCAACGCCCATGCTTATGAGGCCACCAGCGTCATCGACATAACCCCATACGAGCGCCTGCCGCAGCTGACTCTGGACGGCACCCTGCCGTTCCAGCCCGGCGGCCTGAATGTGTTCTATGGCACCGAGTACGTACGCTTCGACCGTGACCTGCGCAGCGGCAACTTCACCGACGAAGATGGCAATGTCGAGCCGTGGTACGACAACAACGTCCGCGGGCTGGACCGCGCCAACGGTGAGCGTATCCATCTGCAACCTGGCATCAGCCTGCCGATGGAAGCCAGTTGGGGCTTCATCAAGCCCAGCATCAAGTATGCCTATACCCAATACGACCTATCGCTGGACTCCATAGGCAAGGCATACCTTGCCAGTCGCGGAGAGTCCTTCCAGGACAGCCCAGACCGCAGCGTCCCGATCTTCAGCGTGGACAGCGGCCTGTACTTCGACCGGAATACGCAGTGGTTTGGCAATGACTACAGGCAGACCCTGGAGCCACGTGCCTTCTACCTCTATGTGCCGGAAGAGGATCAAGACGATATCCCGGTATTCGATACCGGTGAGTATGCCTTCAACTACGCTGCCCTCTGGCGTGACAACCGCTTCAGCGGCCGCGACCGCATCGGTGACGAGAACAAGCTGTCCCTCGGCGTAACCAACCGCTGGATCGAGAACAACGGCTTCGAGCGCCAGCGCTTCAGCATTGGCCAGGCTTTCTATTTCGAAGATAGAAAAGTCACCATGCCAGACCGAACCGGCACCCTGAACCAGCGAAGCGATTACACCTCCAGCTCCTCGCCCTATGCCATGGAGTACATGTATCGCTTCAATCGCGACTGGCGCGTCACATCGGACCTCAACTGGGATGGCGATACCCATCGCACCCGCTCCGGCAGCCTGATGTTCCACTATCAGCCGGAGGACAATCCGAACAAGGTGATCAACGCCGGCTACCGCTATCGCAATGACACCATGCGCTACGACCGCACCACCGGCAGCTGGACCTATGGCAGCGATTTCGGCACCCCGGGCAATGCCAATTACATCAAGGATTATTACAAGGTCCAGCAGCACGACTTCTCGGTCATCTGGCCGATGGTCCCGCAATGGAACGTGATCGCCCGCTGGCAGCGCGACTACGCTCGCAACCGCACTCTCGAGGCCTTCGGCGGTTTCGAATACGACAGCTGCTGCTGGAAGCTGCGTCTGATCAACCGTTACTGGGTTGACTACGACGAGAGCAGCCTCAACCCGAGCGAGAACGAAGAGCCGGATCGCGGCATCTTCCTGCAGATCGTCCTCAAAGGCCTCGGCAATGTGCTGGGTGGAAAGACCGAGGGCTTCCTCGAGCAAGGCATTCAAGGTTACCGTGAACGTGAAGAACAAGCTTTCTGATTGCCTGCGCCCGCTCCTGCTGGGCGCAGTACTCCTCGCATCCGGCGCCCAGGCGCAGTTCCAGTCCCTCGACCGTGTCGTCGCCATCGTCGACAACGACGTGATCATGTACAGCCAGCTGGACCAGCGCCTGCACGAGGTCGAACAGACCATCGGCAAGCGCGGCGGTCAGCTGCCGCCGCAGGACGTGCTGCAGCAACAGGTACTGGAGCGCCTGATCGTCGAGAACCTGCAACTGCAGATCGGCGATCGCTCGGGCATCCGCATCACCGATGAAGAACTGAACCAGGCCATGGGCAGCATTGCCGAGCGCAACAGCCTGAGCCTGGATCAGTTCCGCGCCGCCCTGGCCCGTGATGGCCTTTCCTATGAAGATGCCCGCGAGCAGATTCGTCGCGAGATGATCATCAGCCGCGTGCGCCAGCGCCGCGTAGCCGAGCGCATCCAGGTGACCGATCAGGAGGTGCAGAACTTCCTGGCCTCCGAAATGGGCCAGATGCAGCTGTCGGAAGAGTACCGCCTGGCCAACATCCTGATCCCGGTGCCGGAAGCGGCCTCCCCGGACGAGATTCGTGCCGCGGCGCAGAAGACCTCGCAGGTCTATGACAGCCTGCGTGGCGGCGCCGACTTCGCCCAGACCGCGATGTCCAGCTCCGCCAGCGAGAACGCCCTGGAAGGCGGCGAGATCGGCTGGCGCAAGGGCGCTCAGCTGCCGCCGGCGTTCGTCGAGATGATTCGCGCGCTGTCCGTCGGCGACATCACCGAACCCGTTCGCACCCCGGGCGGCTTCATGATCGTCAAGCTGCTGGAGAAGCGTGGCGGCGACACCCTGGTGCGCGACGAAGTGCATGTGCGCCACATCCTGATCAAGCCGAACGAAGTGCGCAGCGAGGAAGAGACTCGCCGCCTGGTACAGCGCCTGTATGAGCGCATCGTTGCCGGTGAGGACTTCGCCACCCTGGCCAAGAGCTTCTCCGAAGATCCGAGCTCGGCTCTCAACGGTGGCGATCTGAACTGGATCGACCCCAACAGCCTGGTGCCCGAATTCCGCGACGTGATGGCCAAGACCCCGAGCGGCAAGCTGTCCGAGCCGTTCCGCAGCCCCTACGGCTGGCATGTTCTGGAAGTAATGGGCCGCCGCGCCACCGACAGCAGCGCGCAGTACCGCGAGCAGCAGGCGATGACCGTCCTGCGCAATCGCAAGTACGACGAAGAGCTGCAGGCCTGGCTGCGTCAGATCCGCGACGAAGCCTACGTCGAGATCAAGCTCTGACGGCACGCAGCATCACGAAAAGCCCGGCACCGCCGGGCTTTTTCTTGGGCGTAGAATAACCACAGCCTTACGACCTCCGAGATTGACCATGAGCGTACCCCGCCTGTTTGCCCTGACCCCCGGCGAGCCATCCGGCATCGGCCCAGACCTGTGCCTGCTGCTGGCTCGCGAAGCCCAGCCCGAGGCCTGGGTGGCCATCGCCAGCCGCGACCTGCTGGAGGCGCGCGCCAAGCAACTTGGCCTGAGTATCGAGCTGCATGAAGTAGCGCCGGGCCGCTGGCCAGGCACACCCGCACCGGCCGGCAGCTTGTACGTCTGGGATACGCCGCTGGCCGCTGCGGTCAGTCCCGGCAAGCTGGAGAAGAACAACGCTGCCTATGTGCTGGAGACATTGACCCGCGCCGGCCAAGGCTGCATCGATGGCAGCTTTGCCGGGATGATCACGGCGCCAGTGCACAAGGGCGTGATCAACGAGGCCGGCATTCCCTTCTCCGGGCATACCGAGTTCCTCGCCGAACTGACCGCCACCGAGCAGGTGGTGATGATGCTCGCCACCCGCGGCCTGCGCGTGGCCCTGGTGACCACCCACCTGCCGCTCAAGGACGTCGCCGCCGCCATCACCGCCGAGCGCCTGGCACGGGTTACGCGCATCCTGCACGCCGATCTGGTGGAGAAGTTCGGCATCGCCAAGCCACGCATCCTGGTCTGCGGCCTCAACCCACATGCCGGTGAGGGCGGCCACCTGGGCCGCGAGGAGATCGAGGTGATCGAGCCGACCCTCGAGCGCCTGCGCGCCGAGGGCATGAACCTGATCGGCCCGTTGCCGGCCGACACCCTGTTCACCCCCAAGCACCTCGAGCACTGCGACGCGGTGCTGGCCATGTACCACGACCAGGGCCTGCCGGTGCTTAAGTACAAGGGCTTCGGCGCGGCGGTCAACGTCACCCTGGGCCTGCCGATCATCCGCACCTCGGTCGACCATGGCACGGCGCTGGACCTGGCCGGCACCGGCAGGATCGATACCGGCAGCCTGCAGGTCGCCCTGGAAACTGCCTACCAGATGGCTGCCACACGCCGCTAATGCTCGGCTACGCGTCGGAAAACTGCGTTTAAAGCAGCTTAGGCATGCTCCCTTACCCTCGGTAAATTCCGCCGCCTCAGCCGCTGTCGCCTGGTTTCTCTAGCTCGCACGAGCTTAGGCGCTTAGAGCCTGGCCACTTGGCTGCTAAACTGCCGCTCTTTGCATTGCGCTTTGAGCTTGTGGCTTGAAGCTTGGAGCCTTACCGATGTCCGAGTACCAACACCGCGCGCGCAAGCGCTTCGGCCAGAACTTCCTGCACGATGCCGGCGTGATCCACCGCATCCTGCGCGCCATCCATGCCAAAGAGGGCGAGCGCCTGCTGGAAATCGGCCCGGGCCAGGGCGCCCTCACCGAAGGCCTGCTGGGCAGCGGCGCGCAGCTCGACGTGATCGAACTGGACCTCGACCTGATCCCCATCCTGCAGGGCAAGTTCGGCGCCAATCCCAACTTCCGCCTGAACCAGGGCGATGCGCTGAAGTTCGACTTCAACCGCCTGGAGGCTGCACCGCACAGTCTGCGCGTGGTCGGCAACCTGCCCTACAACATCTCCACCCCGCTGATCTTCCACCTGCTGAATAACGCCCACCTGATTCGCGACATGCACTTCATGCTGCAGAAGGAAGTGGTCGAGCGCCTGGCCGCAGAGCCGGGTGGTGGCGACTGGGGCCGCCTGTCGATCATGGTCCAGTACCACTGCCGCGTGGAGCACCTGTTCAACGTCGGCCCAGGCGCCTTCAACCCGCCGCCCAAGGTCGACTCGGCCATCGTCCGCCTGGTGCCGCACGAGACCCTGCCGCACCCGGCCAAGGATCATCGCCTGCTCGAACGCGTGGTGCGCGAGGCCTTCAACATGCGCCGCAAGACCCTGCGCAACACCCTCAAGCAACTGCTGCCGAACGAAGCCATTGAGGCCGCCGGCGTGGACGGCGGGCTGCGCCCGGAACAGCTGGACCTGGCCGCCTTCGTGCGCCTGGCCGACCAACTGGCCGAACGCCAACCCGCCGATCAAGCGGACTAAACTGCCCTTCCAGCCTGTCGAGTTTCTCCAGATGGCCGACCCGCGCTACCAGATCGACGTCAGCGTCGAGACCCGTTACCTGCCGGAGCAATCCACTCCGGAGCAGAACCGCTATGCCTTCGCCTACACCGTGACCATTCACAACGGCGGCAGCGAGGCGGCCAAGCTGCTCAGCCGCCACTGGATCATCACCGACGGCGACGGCCGCGTGCAGGAAGTGCGCGGCTCCGGGGTGGTCGGCCAACAGCCGCACCTGGAGCCCGGCCAGAGCCACACCTACAGCAGCGGCACGGTGATGGCGACCAAGGTCGGCAACATGCACGGCAGCTACCAGATGGTCGCCGACGACGGCAAGCGCTTCGACGCCACCATCGCCCCGTTCCGCCTGGCCGTGCCTGGGGCGCTGCACTGATGGCGACCTACGCGGTCGGTGACCTACAAGGCTGCCTGCAGCCACTGAAATGCCTGCTCGAGCGAGTCGACTTCGACCCAACCCGGGACAAGCTGTGGCTGGTTGGCGATCTGGTCAACCGCGGCCCTGAATCGCTGGAGACCCTGCGTTTCCTCTATGCCATGCGCGATGCGCTGGTCTGCGTGCTGGGCAACCATGACCTGCACCTGCTGGCCACGGCGAACAACATCGAGCGCCTGAAGAAGAACGATACCCTGCAGGAAATTCTCGACGCCCCGGATCGCAAGGACCTGCTCGATTGGCTGCGCCAGCAGAAGCTGCTGCATCACGACGAGCAGCGCGACATCGCTCTGGTGCATGCCGGCATCCCCCCACAGTGGACGCTGAAGAAGGCGCTCAAGCGCGCCGCCGAGGTCGAAGAAGCGCTGCGTGATGACGCGCGCCTACCGCTGTTTCTCGACGGCATGTATGGCAACGAGCCGGCCCAGTGGGACAGCGACCTGCAGGGCATCACCCGCCTGCGGGTGATCACCAACTATTTCACCCGCATGCGCTTCTGCACCGCCGACGGCACCCTCGACCTGAAGAGCAAGGAAGGCGTGGGCACCGCCCCACCCGGCTACGCGCCCTGGTTCGCCTGGCCCGAGCGCAAAGCGCGTGGGCAGAAGATCATCTTCGGCCACTGGGCTGCTTTAGAAGGCCACTGCGACGAGCCCGGCCTGTTCGCCCTCGACAGCGGCTGCGTGTGGGGCGGCGCCATGACCCTGATGAATATCGACAGCGGCGAGAAATTCCGCTGCGACTGCAAGGAGACATCCCAATGAGCGAATTCAAACGCATCCCACCGGAGCAGGCCCAGGCCCTGCGCGAGCAAGGCGCCGTGGTCGTGGACATCCGCGACCCGCAGAGCTTCGCCAATGGCCACATCAGCGGCTCCCGTCATCTGGACAACCACAGCCTGCCGGACTTCATCGCCAAGGCCGATTTCGATGCGCCGCTGATCGTCTCCTGCTACCACGGCAACTCCAGCCAGAGCGCTGCCGCCTACCTGGCGCACCAGGGTTTCGCCGAGGTCTACAGCCTCGACGGCGGCTTCGAGCTGTGGCGCAGCCAGTACCCCGACCAGGTGTCGCAAGGCGACGCCGAGTAAAAAAATCTGCCGCGGCGCAAAGCCGCGGCCTGCGCTGCCTGCGGCGGACTTACCGACGAGCGGCAACACCTTGTCACCCTCCTGCAACGCTTGACGACCGAGAAACCGAACTACTCTTAGGACGAGGCCATCCAGAAGGGAGAGCCGGCACACCGGTTCCGGGCCATCGGTAGCGTTTTTGTGGTGTTCTGGGGGATTTCCAACGGCTGAGCAGCCGTCTTCCCGCGCACCCGCCCGAATGACCCGCCCCGGCTCCACGCAAGCGAGCGAGGTGCAGTCATGAGTATATTCAGCCACTTCCAGCAACGATTCGAAGCGACTCGGCAGGAAGAATATTCCCTGCAGGAATATCTGGAGCTGTGCAAAGCGGACCGCAGCGCCTATGCCACCGCTGCCGAACGGATGCTGATGGCGATTGGCTCGCCCGAGCTGCTGGATACCTCGGTCGACCCCAGGCTGTCGCGCATCTTCTCCAACAAGGTGATCCGTCGCTACCCGGCCTTCGCCGACTTCCACGGCATGGAAGAGTGCATCGACCAGATCGTCTCCTACTTCCGCCATGCAGCTCAGGGCCTGGAGGAGAAGAAGCAGATCCTCTACCTGCTGGGCCCGGTGGGCGGCGGCAAGTCCTCGCTGGCCGAGAAGCTCAAGCAGCTGATGGAGCACATTCCCTTCTACGCCATCAAGGGCTCGCCGGTGTTCGAGTCGCCGCTCGGCCTGTTCAACGCCGATGAAGACGGCAAGATCCTCGAAGAGGAGTACGGCATCCCGCAGCGCTACCTGCGCTCGATCATGTCGCCCTGGGCCACCAAACGCCTCAACGAGTTCGGCGGCGACATCAGCAAGTTCCGCGTGGTCAAGCTGCACCCCTCAATCCTCAACCAGATCGCCATCGCCAAGACCGAGCCGGGCGACGAGAACAACCAGGACATCTCCGCCCTCGTGGGCAAGGTGGATATCCGCAAGCTCGAGGAATTCCCGCAGAACGACGCCGACGCCTACAGCTACTCGGGCGCCCTGTGCCGGGCCAACCAGGGCCTGATGGAATTCGTCGAGATGTTCAAGGCACCGATCAAGGTGCTGCACCCGCTGCTGACCGCCACCCAGGAGGGCAACTACAACAGCACCGAGGGCCTCGGCGGCCTGCCCTACAGCGGCATCATCCTGGCCCACTCCAACGAGTCCGAGTGGCACAGCTTCCGCAACAACAAGAACAACGAGGCGTTCATCGACCGTATCTACATCGTCAAGGTGCCCTACTGCCTGCGCGTCACCGACGAGATCAAGATCTACGACAAGCTGCTCACCCATAGCTCGCTGGCCAATGCCCACTGCGCGCCGGACACCCTGAAGATGCTGGCCCAGTTCTCCACCCTGTCGCGCCTGAAGGACCCGGAGAACTCCAATATCTACTCGAAGATGCGCGTCTACGACGGCGAGAACCTCAAGGACACCGATCCCAAGGCCAAGTCGATCCAGGAATACCGCGACAGCGCTGGCGTCGACGAGGGCATGAACGGCCTATCCACCCGCTTCGCCTTCAAGATCCTGTCCAAGGTATTCAACTTCGACCCACACGAGATCGCCGCCAACCCGGTGCACTTGCTGTACGTGCTGGAGCAGCAGATCGAGCAGGAGCAGTTCCCCGCCGAGATGCGCGAGCGCTACCTGCGCTACATCAAGGAGTACCTGGCGCCGCGCTATATCGAGTTCATCGGCAAGGAGATCCAAACCGCCTACCTGGAGTCCTACAGCGAGTATGGCCAGAACATCTTCGACCGCTACGTGCTGTACGCCGACTTCTGGATCCAGGACCAGGAATACCGCGATCCGGAGACCGGCGAGATCCTCAACCGCGTGGCCCTCAACGAGGAACTGGAGAAGATCGAGAAGCCGGCCGGCATCAGCAACCCGAAGGATTTCCGCAACGAGATCGTCAACTTCGTGCTGCGCGCCCGGGCCAACAACAACGGCAAGAACCCCACCTGGCTCAGCTACGAGAAGCTGCGCGTGGTGATCGAGAAGAAGATGTTCTCCAACACCGAGGACCTGTTGCCGGTCATCAGCTTCAACGCCAAGGCCAGCAAGGAGGATCAGCAGAAGCACAACGACTTCGTCAAACGCATGGTCGAACGTGGCTACACCGAGAAGCAGGTACGCCTGCTGTCCGAGTGGTATCTGCGGGTTCGCAAGTCGCAGTAACCCGCCGCCGGCGCGCCGTGTCAGGCGCGCCGGCTGCCATACGCCCGCAAGGGCGTATGCGCTAAGGAGACGCTATGAGCTATGTGATAGACCGGCGCCTGAACGGCAAGAACAAGAGCACGGTGAACCGCCAGCGCTTCCTGCGGCGTTACCGTGAGCACATCAAGAAGGCCGTCGAGGAGGCGGTCAGCCGGCGTTCCATCACCGACATGGAGCACGGCGAGCAGATCAGCATTCCCGGCCGCGACATCGACGAGCCGGTGCTGCACCACGGCCGTGGCGGGCGGCAGACCATCGTCCACCCCGGCAACAAGGAGTTCAGCTCCGGCGACCATGTGCCTCGCCCGCAGGGCGGTGGCGGCGGGCGCGGCCCCGGCAAAGCGAGCAACTCCGGCGAGGGCATGGACGAGTTCGTGTTCCAGATCACCCAGGAGGAGTTCCTCGACTTCATGTTCGAGGACCTGGAACTGCCCAACCTGATCAAGCGCCATCTGACCGGCACCGACACCTTCAAGACGGTGCGCGCCGGCATCAGCAACGAAGGCAACCCGGCCCGCATCAACATCGTCCGTACCCTGCGCTCGGCCCATGCGCGACGCATCGCCCTGTCCGGCTCTAGCCGCAGCAAGCTGCGCGAGGCCAAGGCCGAACTGGAGCGGCTCAAGCGCGAGGAGCCGGACAACTTCGGCGACATCCAGACGCTGCAGGAGGAGATCGAGCGGCTCAGCGCACGCATCCACCGTATCCCGTTCCTCGACACCTTCGACCTCAAGTACAACCTGCTGGTCAAGCAGCCCAACCCCAGCTCCAAGGCAGTGATGTTCTGCCTGATGGACGTGTCCGGTTCGATGACCCAGGCCACCAAGGACATCGCCAAGCGCTTCTTCATCCTCCTGTACCTGTTCCTCAAACGGAACTACGAGCGCATCGAGGTGGTGTTCATCCGCCACCACACCAGCGCCAAGGAAGTCGACGAGGAGGAGTTCTTCTACTCCCGCGAAACCGGCGGCACCATCGTCTCCAGCGCGCTCAAGCTGATGCAGGAGATCATGGCCGCGCGCTACCCGACCAACGAATGGAACATCTATGGCGCCCAGGCGTCGGACGGGGACAACTGGAACGACGACTCGCCGGTGTGTCGCGACATCCTGATCAACCAGATCATGCCGTTCATGCAGTACTTCACCTACGTCGAGATCACCCCGCGCGAGCACCAGGCGCTGTGGTACGAGTACGAACAGGTCAGCGAGACCTTCGCCCAATCCTTCGCCCAGCAGCAGCTGGTCTCCGCCGCGGACATCTACCCGGTGTTCCGCGAGCTGTTCCAGCGGCGCATGGTCACCTGAGGGCCGCACCATGAGCGCAGCCGAGAAAAGACGCCAGCCGCTGTCCATCGGGTCGGAGTGGACCTTCGACCTGATCCGCCAGTACGACAAGGAGATCGCGCGCATCGCCGAGCGCTACGCGCTGGACACTTACCCCAACCAGATCGAAGTGATCACCGCCGAGCAGATGATGGACGCCTACTCCTCGGTGGGCATGCCGCTGGGCTATCACCACTGGTCCTATGGCAAACACTTCCTGGCCACCGAGAAGGGCTACTCGCGCGGACAGATGGGCCTGGCCTACGAGATCGTGATCAACTCCGACCCGTGCATCGCCTACCTAATGGAAGAGAACACCATGTGCATGCAGGCACTGGTCATCGCCCACGCCTGCTACGGCCACAACAGTTTCTTCAAGGGCAACTACCTGTTCCGCACCTGGACCGACGCCAACTCGATCATCGACTACCTGGTGTTCGCCAAGCAGTACATCATGCAGTGCGAGGAGCGCCACGGCATCGATGCGGTGGAGGAGCTACTGGACTCCTGCCACGCCCTGATGAACTACGGCGTGGACCGCTACAAGCGCCCCTACCCGATCTCCGCCGAAGAGGAACGGCGCCGGCAGAAAGACCGCGAGGAGCACCTGCAGAAGCAGATCAACGACCTCTGGCGCACCATTCCCAAGGGCAGCGGCAAGGGCCACGAGCAAGACAACAAGCGCTGGCCGGCCGAACCCCAGGAGAACATCCTGTACTTCTTGGAGAAGCACGCACCGTTGCTGGAACCCTGGCAGCGCGAGGTGGTGCGCATCGTGCGCAAAATCGCCCAGTACTTCTACCCGCAACGCCAGACCCAGGTGATGAACGAGGGCTGGGCCACCTTCTGGCACTACACACTGATGAACGACCTGTACGACGAAGGCCTGGTCACCGAAGGCTTCATGATGGAGTTCCTGCAGTCGCACACCGGCGTGGTCTACCAGCCCGGCTTCGACAGCCCCTACTACAGCGGCATCAACCCCTACACGCTGGGCTTCGCCATCTACTGCGACCTGCGCCGCATGTGCGAGCGCCCCACCGACGAAGACAAGCGCTGGTTCCCGGACATCGCCGGCAGCGACTGGCTGTCGACCATCAAGTTCGCCATGGCCAACTTCAAGGACGAGAGCTTCATCCTGCAGTTCCTCTCGCCCAAGGTGATCCGCGACCTCAAGCTGTTCAGCGTGCTCGACGACGACCAGAAGGACGACCTGCTGATCCCCGCCATCCACGACGAGCCGGGCTACCGGCAGATCCGCGAAACCCTGGCAGCCCAGTACAACCTGGGCAACCGCGAGCCCAACATCCAGATATTCAGCGTCGACCGCCGTGGCGACCGCTCGCTGACCCTGCGTCACTACCAGCACGATCGCAAACCGCTGGGCGACTCCACCGCCGAGGTGCTCAAGCACCTGCATCGCCTGTGGGGCTTCGACATCCACCTGGAGAGCATGCGCGGCGACCAGGTGGTTGGCGTGCAGCACGTGCCGCCCAAGGGCGAACAGAGCGACGACAACGAGTACCCGCGCCTGGACCTGGTGATCCCGCCCATCTGAGCCGTTGCTCCCAGGCGCTGGCGACGAGGAAGCGTCAGCCGGCGCTTTCGCTTATCCTCCGCGGCAATGGAGGAATCGACATGCAGATTTACAAGGTTGGCGGCGCCGTGCGCGACCGCCTGCTCGGCCGCCCGGTCAGCGATATCGACTGGGTAGTGGTGGGCGCCACCGCCGAAGCCATGCAAGCCCAGGGCTATCGCCCGGTGGGCAGCGACTTCCCGGTGTTCCTCCACCCCGACAGCGGCGAGGAATACGCGCTGGCCCGCACCGAGCGCAAGTCGGGCAAGGGCTATGGCGGCTTCACCTTCCACGCCAGCCCGGACGTCACCCTCGAAGAAGACCTGATCCGCCGCGACCTGACCATCAACGCCATGGCCGAGGACGATGACGGCCAGGTGATCGACCCCTACGGCGGCCTGCAGGATCTCGAAGACCGCCTGCTGCGCCACGTCTCCCCGGCCTTCGCCGAGGATCCGCTGCGCGTATTGCGCGTGGCGCGCTTCGCCGCCCGCTACGCGCCGCTGGGCTTCCGCGTGGCCGACGAGACCCTGGTGCTGATGCGCCAGCTGGCCGAATCCGGCGAGCTGGAGGCCCTGACGCCCGAGCGCAGCTGGAAGGAAATCTCCCGCGCCCTGCTGGAGCCACGCCCGGATGTGTTCATCCAGGTACTGCGCGACTGCGGCGCCCTCGCCCGCCTGCTGCCAGAGCTCGATGCGCTGTTCGGCATACCGCAGCCCGAGGCGCACCACCCCGAGGTGGACACCGGCGTGCACTGCCTGATGGTGCTGCAACAGTGCGCCCTGCATGAGCAGCCGCTGACCGTGCGCTGGGCCTGCCTGCTGCACGACCTGGGCAAAGGCCGCACGCCCGAGGCCGAGTGGCCGCGGCATATCGCCCACGAGCATCGCGGCCTCAAGCTGATCGCGGCGGTCAATGCGCGCTGCAAGGTGCCACGGGACTGTGCCGAGCTGGCCCTGCTGGTCGGCGAGTACCACACCCACAGCCATCGCGCCCTGGAGCTACGCGCCAATACCCTGCTGGAGCTGCTGCAGAGCTTCGACGTGTATCGCCGGCCGCAGCGTTTCGAGGAGTTTCTCGCTGCCTGCGAGATGGACGCCCGCGGCCGCCTGGGCCTGGAGCAACGCGACTATCCGCAGGCCGCCTACCTGCGCGGCGCCATGCAGGCTGCCCGCGCGGTGGCGGTGCAGCCACTGGTCGAGCGCGGCCTGAAAGGGGCGGAGTTGGGTGAGGCGCTCAAGGGCGAACGCCTGAAAGCGCTCAAGGCCTACAAGGAACAGGCCCGAGCCTAGAGCGGAGCCGGATAGCTCTGGATGAGCGACGCAGGCGTCAGCTCGGCGCCGCGCCACTGGAAGGGCACCGGCCACAGCTGCTGCTCAATCTGCGCCTTGAGCCACAGCTCGGCGAAGGCCTTGCCGGTGCCGCTGTGAAGCGCTTCAGGCGCCAGCAGCGCCAGCGGCCAGAGCACGAAGGCGTTCTTCAGGATCTCCGCGCGCGGCAACACCAGGCCATCGAAACTGCCGACCTGATCGCCGTACATCAGCACGTCGATATCCAGCGGCAGCCCCTTGCGCTCCGGCGCGTAGCGGCCATTGTCGGCCTCGATGCACTTTAGCCGGCGATCCAGCTCCGCCAACGGCAGGTCGGTACGAGCGCTGACCGCCAGGTTGTAGAAGTTGCCGCTCTTGATCCCCACCGGACGGCTCTCGAACACCGGCGAGCAACGCAGATCGACGAGAAACTCGGCCAGCGCATCGAGGCCTGCATCCAGGTGCAGTTCGCGGTCAGCGTTGCTGCCAAGGCCGAGGAAGATAGGCGTCATGACCGGCTACGCTCGATTTCCACACCCACGGCGCGGGCCTGGGCATTGGCACCCGGCTTGGTCACCTTGAGGCGCAACCAGGACATGCCGAACTCCGTGAGCAGGGCTTCGGCCAGGCGCTCGGCGAAGGTCTCCACCAGTTCGAAGCGGGCGGCGTCGGCAAAGGCCTGCACGCTCTGGTTCACTGCGGCGTAGTCGAGGGCCTTGCCGAGGTCGTCATCGGCGGCAGCCGGGCGAATGTCCCAGGCAAATGTCAGGTCGAGCAGCAGGCACTGGCGAATGCCACGCTCCCAGTCGTAGGCACCGATCAGGGTGTCGACTTCCAGACCTTCGATGAAAACCTTGTCCAAACCTCGTCTCCGCTGCACGACAAGACCAGGGTCCCGCCGCTAGAATCGGGACTCTCTCGCCCCGGAATGGATACCATGTTCTGGCTGCTGGTACTGCTCGCCTATCTGCTCGGCTCGCTGTCCTTCGCCATCCTGCTCAGCCGCCTGGCTGGCGGCCCCGACCCTCGCGCCAGTGGCTCGGGCAATCCGGGCGCCACCAACATGCTGCGTGTAGCAGGCAAGAGGCTCGCCGTACTGACCCTGCTCGGCGACCTGGCCAAGGGCCTGCTGCCGGTGATGGTCGCCTACCTGCTCGACCTGTCGGTTCAGGAGCAGGCCTGGGTCGGCCTGGCAGCGGTGATCGGCCACCTCTACCCCATCTACTTCCGTTTCCAGGGCGGCAAGGGCGTGGCCACTGCGGCCGGCATGCTGCTCGGTCTCTATCCGCCGGCAGCACTACTGGCCCTCGCCGCCTGGGCGCTGACCTTCTTCCTCACGCGGACCAGCTCGTTGGCATCGCTGATCGCCACGCCACTGACCCTGCCTCTGCTGGCCTGGCAGCAACCGGGAGCGCTGCTACCGATGTGCGTGCTGACCGGGCTGATCGTCTGGCGTCATCGCGGCAATCTACGCGACCTGCTGGCCGGACGCGAACGACATTTCTAATCCGCCGGCTGAGCCCGGCTCATATCGCCGGCAACTGCTCCATCGGCCAGCGAGCCTGCACCTTGATCTCCGGCCCTTCGTGCTGGCCGGCCAGCAGGCGCTGGCAGCCGGCGTAGGCGATCATCGCGCCGTTGTCGGTGCAGAAGCGCGGGCGGGCGTAGAACACCTTGCCCTTGAGACCCGCCAGCATGCCTTCCAGCGACTGGCGCAGGGCCGAGTTGGCGCTCACCCCACCAGCGATCACCAGGCTGTTGAGGCCGGTCTGCTTGAGCGCGCGCTTGCACTTGATGGTCAGGGTATCGACCACCGCCTCCTGGAAGGCCAGGGCGATGTCGGCACGGGTCTGCTCACTGGCATCGCCGGCGTCGCGGCATTGCTGCCAGGTATTCAGGGTGAAGGTCTTCAGGCCGCTGAAGCTGAAATCCAGGCCGGGGCGGTCGGTCATCGGCCGCGGGAAGGTGAAGCGCCCCGCCGTGCCCTGCTCGGCCAGGCGAGCGATCTCCGGACCGCCCGGATAGCGCAGGCCCATCAGCTTGGCAGTCTTGTCGAAGGCCTCGCCGGCGGCATCGTCCAGCGACTCGCCGAGCAACTGGTAACGGCCGATACCGTCGACCCGCACCAGTTGGGTGTGCCCACCGGAAACCAACAAGGCGACGAACGGGAAAGCTGGCGGCGTTTCCTCCAGCATGGGCGCCAGCAGGTGGCCCTCCATGTGGTGCACGCCCACTGCCGGGATGCCCCAGGCGAACGCCAGGGCCTGGGCGCAGGCGGCGCCGACCAGCAGCGCACCGACCAGGCCGGGGCCGGAGGTATAGGCGATCGCCTCGATCTGCTCGCGGGAAGCGCCCGCCTCGTCCAGCACCTGGCGAATCAGCGGCAGCATACGCTTGACGTGGTCACGCGAGGCGAGCTCCGGCACCACACCGCCATAGACGCGGTGCAGGTCGATCTGGCTGAACAGGGCATCGGCCAGCAGGCCGCGCTCGCTGTCGTAGAGCGCGACGCCGGTCTCGTCGCAGGAGGTTTCCAGGCCCAGTACTAGCATGGGGGTTAGGACCTTCAACACTGGCTATAAAAGGAGGCGCGCATAATAATCGTCGCCCTCAGGCCCGGCCAGCGCTTTTCGATCAGAGGCTTTGCATTCCGAGGCGCGAGGCGTTAATATCCGCAGCCCTTGAAAACCGACGTACTCCCGTGCCCTTGCCGGATCGCGTCGTCCATTCGGTAAAACAGTGAAGGTACGACCTGGATGCCAGCCGTCAAAGTTAAAGAGAACGAACCCTTCGACGTAGCTCTGCGTCGTTTCAAGCGCTCCTGCGAAAAGGCCGGTGTTCTGGCCGAAGTGCGCAGCCGCGAGTTCTACGAGAAGCCCACCACCGAGCGCAAGCGCAAGGCTGCTGCCGCTGTTAAGCGTCACGCCAAGAAAGTGCAGCGCGAGCAGCGTCGCCGCGAGCGCCTGTACTGAGTTATCAGTCGCGCCGCTAAAGGCTTTCGCATAGCCCGGCTTCGGCCGGGTTTTGCATTTTTGACTCCGCGTCGCCACCTGGCGATGGCCGGAGTTTTTTCGTTTATGCTGCCGCCTTCCCACCTTCACGCTGACGAGCCATGGCCGGTCTGATTCCGCAGTCCTTCATCGACGACCTGCTCAACCGCACCGACATTGTCGAGGTGGTGAGTTCGCGCATCCAGCTGAAGAAGGCGGGCAAGAACTACTCGGCGTGCTGCCCGTTCCACAAGGAGAAGACCCCCTCCTTCAGCGTCAGCCCGGACAAGCAGTTCTACTACTGCTTCGGCTGCGGCGCCGGTGGCAACGCCCTCGGCTTCATCATGGACCACGACAGTCTGGACTTCCCCCAGGCCGTCGAGGACCTGGCCAAGCGCGCTGGCATGGACATCCCGCGCGAGGAAAGCGGCCGCGGGCGAACGCCGCGCCAGCCCACCGACTCACCGCTCTATCCACTGCTGACTGCCGCCGCCGACTACTTTCGCCAGGCCCTGAAGAGCCATCCGACACGCAAGTCGGCGGTCGACTACCTCAAGGGCCGCGGCCTGACCGGCGAGATCGCCCGCGACTTCGGCCTCGGTTTCGCCCCACCCGGCTGGGACAACCTGCACAAGCACCTGGCCGGCGACAAGCTGCAGCAGAAGGCCATGATCGATGCCGGCCTGCTGATCGAGAACGCCGAGAACGGCCGTATCTATGACCGCTTCCGCGACCGCGTGATGTTCCCCATCCGCGACAGCCGCGGAAGGATCATCGCCTTCGGTGGCCGCGTACTGGGCGACGACAAGCCCAAGTACCTCAACTCCCCCGAGACCCCGGTGTTCCACAAGGGGCAGGAGCTCTACGGCCTGTACGAAGCGCGCAAGAACAACCGCGACCTCGACGAGATCATGGTGGTCGAGGGCTACATGGACGTCATCGCCCTGGCCCAGCAAGGCCTGCGCAACGCGGTTGCGACCCTCGGCACGGCCACCAGCGAGGAACACCTCAAGCGCTTGTTCCGCCTGGTACCGAGCGTGCTGTTCTGCTTCGACGGCGACGCCGCCGGACGCAAGGCCGCCTGGCGCGCCCTGGAGGCGACCCTGTCCAACCTGCAGGACGGCCGTCGCGCGCGCTTCCTGTTCCTGCCCGAGGGCGAGGACCCGGACACCCTGGTCCGCAGCGAAGGCACCGATGCCTTCCGCGCGCGCATCAACCAGCACGCCCAGCCGCTGGCCGACTACTTCTTCCAGCAACTCTCGGAAGAAGCCGACCCGCGCTCACTGGAAGGCAAGGCGCACCTGGTGACCCTGGCCGCCCCGCTGATCGAGAAAATTCCCGGCAACCACCTGCGCGCCCTGATGCGCCAGCGCCTGTCCGAGATCACCGGCCTCTCGGGCGAGATGCTGGCACAGGTCGCCCAGGGCGCACCGGCAGCCCCCGCAACACCTGCCAGCCACGAGCCCACCGGAGACTACGGCCACTACTACGACGCACAACCGGATTACGGCGACATCGCCGACTATGCCGACCATATCGAGCCGCCAGCCGAAGCCTACGAACAGAAAAAGCCCTGGCAGAAGGGCGACGGCAAATCCTGGAAGAAGGATGGCGAGTGGAAAAAGGGCGGCGACTGGAAGAAAGGCTCGCGTGACGGCGCGCCACCGCGCAAGCCGGTACACGTCGAATCACCGACCCTGACCGCCCTGCGCACCCTGCTGCACCACCCGCAACTGGCTCAGAAGGTCGAAGATGTCAGCCACTTCGCCGACGAAGGCGATACCTACGCCCAGCTGCTGGTGGCACTGGTCGGCGCCGTGCAGAAGAGCCCGAACCTGCGTTCGCTGCAGCTGATCGCCCGCTGGCACGGCACCGAGCAGGGCCGTCTGCTGCGCGCTCTGGCGGAAAAGGAATGGCTGATCGAGGGCGACAATCTTGAAAAGCAGTTCTTCGACACCATTACTACACTTGCCAATGGCCAGCTGAAGAAACGACGCGATCAGCTACTGCGAAGCGTCATGCACAAGAGCCCCAGCGAACTGAGCGATGAAGAGAAAGCACTGCTGCGAGAGCAGTTCAGCCACACATCATCGCCCGACAGCAAGACCCCAACTGGCGCCTGACCCGTCAAATCAGGTATAATCCTCGGCTTATTTTCAGCCCGCCAAGACCTTCAGTGGATAGGGTGCTATGTCCGGAAAAGCGCAACAGCAGTCTCGTTTGAAAGAGTTGATCAGCCGTGGTCGTGAGCAGGGTTACCTGACTTACGCCGAGGTCAACGACCACCTGCCGGAGGATATTTCCGATCCGGAACAGGTGGAAGACATCATCCGCATGATCAACGACATGGGGATCAACGTATTCGAGAGTGCTCCGGATGCGGATGCCCTGTTGCTGGCCGAGGCCGATACCGACGAAGCCGCTGCCGAAGAAGCCGCCGCGGCTCTGGCTGCGGTAGAGACCGATATCGGCCGCACCACTGACCCGGTGCGCATGTACATGCGTGAAATGGGTACCGTGGAGTTGCTGACCCGCGAAGGCGAGATCGAAATCGCCAAACGCATCGAGGAAGGCATCCGCGAAGTCATGGGTGCCATCTCCCTGTTCCCGGGCACCGTCGACAGCATCCTCGCCGAATACCAGCGCGTCACCACCGAAGGTGGTCGCCTGTCCGACGTCCTCAGCGGCTACATCGACCCGGATGACGGCAGCCTGCCGGCCGAGGAAGTCGAGCCCGAGCTGAAGGAAGCCGCCGCCGAGACCAAGGACGACGAAGAAGAAGACGAAGAAAGCGACAGCGACGACGATGAAGGCGATGGCGGTCCGGATCCGGAAGAAGCTGCCCGCCGCTTCGGCGCCGTTGCCGAGCAACTGGAGAAGGCCCGCAAAGCGCTGAAGAAGCACGGCCGCGGCAGCAAGCAGGCGGACAAGGAGCAGGAGCTCCTGGCCGAACTGTTCATGCCGATCAAGCTGGTGCCGAAGCAGTTCGACGCCCTCGTCGAGCGCGTGCGCGGCTCGCTGGATCAGGTTCGCTCCCAGGAACGCGCCATCATGCAGCTGTGCGTGCGTGATGCCCGCATGCCGCGCGCTGACTTCCTCAAGCTGTTCCCCGGCAACGAAGTCTCCCAGGACTGGGCCGCCGGCCTGGCCAAGGGCAAGGCCAAGTACGCCGAAGCCATCGGCAACCTGCTGGCCGATATCCAGCGCTGCCAGGAAAAGATGTCCGCCATCGAGGCCGACGCCGGCCTGGTGATCGCCGAGATCAAGGACATCAACCGCCGCATGTCCATCGGTGAAGCGAAAGCTCGCCGGGCGAAGAAAGAGATGGTCGAGGCCAACCTGCGTCTCGTGATCTCCATCGCCAAGAAGTACACCAACCGTGGTCTGCAGTTCCTCGACCTGATCCAGGAAGGCAACATCGGCCTGATGAAGGCGGTGGACAAGTTCGAATACCGCCGCGGCTACAAGTTCTCGACCTACGCCACCTGGTGGATTCGCCAGGCGATCACCCGCTCGATCGCCGACCAGGCGCGCACCATCCGTATTCCGGTGCACATGATCGAGACGATCAACAAGCTCAACCGCATCTCTCGTCAGATGCTGCAGGAGATGGGCCGCGAGCCCACTCCGGAAGAGCTGGGCGAGCGCATGGAGATGCCCGAGGACAAGATCCGCAAGGTCCTGAAGATCGCCAAAGAGCCGATCTCCATGGAGACGCCGATCGGCGACGACGAAGATTCGCACCTGGGCGACTTCATCGAGGACTCCACCATGCAGTCGCCGATCGAGGTGGCTACCGTGGAAAGCCTCAAGGAAGCCACCCGCGAAGTGCTGGCCGGGCTCACCGCTCGCGAAGCCAAGGTCCTGCGCATGCGCTTCGGCATCGATATGAACACCGACCACACCCTCGAGGAAGTGGGCAAGCAGTTCGATGTCACCCGTGAGCGTATCCGCCAGATCGAAGCCAAGGCGCTGCGCAAGCTGCGCCATCCGACGCGCAGCGAGCACCTCCGCTCGTTCCTCGACGAGTGATCACAGAAACCCCGGCTAACGCCGGGGTTTTTGCTTTCTGCCCGGCTACACTGCAAGAGTCTCCAACGCTTTCCGGAACTGCCGCATGTCGCGTCTGCTGGCCATTCTCCTGTCGTGTCTGGCGTGCTGGGCGCTCCCGGCGGCGGCTCTCGAGCTCAGCCAGGAGGAAAAGGCCTGGCTCGAGCAGCACCCACAACTGCGCCTCGGCATAGACGCCTCCTGGCCCCCCTTCGAGTTTCGTGACGAACAGGGCCGCTACAGCGGGCTCAGCGCCGCCTATGTCGAGCTGATCGAGAAGCGGCTCAACATGGACATCGTGCCGGTCGAGCCGAGCAGCTGGAGCGAGGTTATGAGCAGCGCCAAGAACGGCCAGCTCGACCTGCTTCCCGGCATCATGTCCACCCCCGAGCGGCAGCGCGACCTGGCCTTCACCCGCCCCTACCTCGACTTCCCCATCGTCATCCTCACCCACCGCAACGGCCCACAGCCCAGCAAGCTGGGGCAGCTCTACGGACTGAAGGTGGCTGTGGTGCAGGACTATGCGCCCCACGAGCTGCTGCGCAACCAGCATCCCGATCTCAACCTGCTGCCGCTGCCCAGCGTGAATGCGGCCCTGCAGGCACTGGCCACCGGCCAGGCCGATGCGATGATCGGCGACCTCGCCTCCAGCGTCTGGGGCATGCGCCGGCTCAGGCTTGAGGGCCTGCAGGTGAACGGAGAGACGCCCTACCGCTATCAGCTGGCGATGGCCGCACCGCACGACAACAAAGTGCTGATCGGCATCCTCGACCGCCTGTTCGCCGAACTCAGCGCCGAAGAAGTCGCCGCCCTGCAGGAGCCCTGGGTCGGCGGCGTGCTGGACGATCGCGGCGGCTGGCAGTTCACCCTGCTGCTGTATGGCATCCCGGCGCTGCTGCTGGCCCTGCTGATCCTCGCGGCCGTACTGCGCATCAACCTGCGCCTGCGCCAGGAGATGCACGAGCGCCACGCCCTCGAAGAGCAGCTGCGCAACAGCGAACAGCACTACCGTGGCCTGGTCGAAAGCCTCAACGCCATCGCCTGGCAGATGAGCCTGGACGACTATCGCTTCACCTATGTCTCCCCGCATGCGGAGAAACTGCTCGGTTACCCGCAGGCCGCCTGGCTGGAGCCCGGCTTCTGGCAACGCACGCTGCACCCGGACGATGCCCATCGGGCAGAAGCCTACTGCCGCGATGAGAGCAGCGCCGGCCGCGACCATAGCCTGGACTACCGCATGCTCGCCGCCGACGGCCGCATCGTGTGGATACGCGACATCGTTACACTGATCTCCAGCGCCGAAGGCACCGTGCTGCGCGGCCTGATGATCGACATCAGCGAGGCCAAGCACAGCGAAGCGGCGCAGCGTCTGTCGGAGGAGAAGTTCGCACTGGTCTTCCACCACTGCCCGGACATTCTGGTCATCGCCCGCCGGGTCGACGGCGTACTGCTCACCGTCAACCGCACCTTCGAGCAACAGCTCGGCATCAGCGCCCAGGAAGCCGTCGGCAAGACCGCCAGCGAGCTGGATATCTGGGGGCTGCCGAGCGTGGGGCCGATGCTGCTGGACCGCCTGCAGCAGGAGGTTCTCAACAACATCGAAATGCCGTTCCGTCGGCGCAACGGCGAGCAGTTCAGCGGCCTGATCTCCGCCCAGCATATCGAGATGGATGGCCAGCCCGCCCTGGTCGTGGCCGTACGCGATATCACCGAACTGCAGCGCACCCAGCAACGCCTGCAGCTGTCCGAGGAGAAGTTCGCCAAGGCCTTCCATGCCTCGCCGGATGGCCTGCTGATCACGCGTCTCGCCGACGGCACGATCCTCGAGGCCAACGACGGCTTCTTCCGCATCACCGGCCACGACAGCCAGCGGGTGATCGGCCACACCACGTTGGCCCTCGGCCTCTGGGCACAGCCACAGGCGCGCGACGCCATGGTCGCCCAGGTCCGCAGCCAAGGCGCGGTGCGCGACTTCCGCGCCTGGATCAACACCGCCGCCGGCCAGTTGCGCCTGAGCGAACTCGCCGTACAGCCACTGATGATCGAAGGCGAACCGTGCATGCTGATCATCGCCCGCGACGTTACCGAGCGCGAACAGATGCAGGCGCGCCTGCACCAGGCCGCTACCGTGTTCGAGAGCACCGCCGAAGGCGTGATGATCACCGATCTCGACCAACGCATCACCGCGGTCAACCGTGCCTTCAGCGCGATCACCGGCTACAGCGAGGCCGAGGCCCTGGGCCAGAGCCCGCGCCTGCTCGCCTCGGGCCGCCACGACAGCGCCTTCTACGCAGCCATGTGGCACCAGCTGGCCGCCGAGGGCCACTGGCAGGGCGAGATCTGGAACAAGCGCAAGAACGGTGAATCCTTCCCGGAGTGGCTGACCATCAGCGCAGTGCGCAATCAGGAGGGGCAGATCACCCACTTCGTCGGCGTGTTCGCCGACATCAGCTCGCTCAAACATGCCCAGGCCCGGCTCGACTACCAGGCCCATCACGACCCACTCACCGGCCTGCCCAACCGCATGCTGTTCGAGAGCCGCCTGGACGCCGCACTGAACGACGCGCGCGCCGAACAGCGGCAAGGCGCCGTGATGTTCCTCGACCTCGACCGCTTCAAACACATCAACGACAGCCTCGGCCATCCGGTCGGCGACCAGTTGCTCAAGGGCATCGCCCTGCGCCTGCGCGAACAGCTGCGCGACATCGACACCGTGGCGCGCCTGGGTGGCGACGAGTTCATCGTCCTGCTACCCGGCCTGCACCAGTCCAGCGATGCCGAACGCATCGCGACCAAGCTGCTGGCCTGCTTCAGCACTCCGTTCCAGGCCGACGGCCACGAGTTCTACATCACCGCCAGCATCGGCATCAGCCTGTTCCCCGAGGACGGCAACGACGTCGCCACCCTGGTGAAGAACGCCGACGCGGCCATGTACAGCTCCAAGGCCAAGGGCCGCAACCGCGTCGAGATGTACACCCGCAACCTGACCTTCCAGGCCACCGAGCGCATGACCCTGGAGTTGGAGCTGCGGCGCGCGCTGGAACGCGACGAACTGAGCCTGCACTACCAGCCCAAGCTGTGCCTGCACAGCGGCCAGCTTATCGGCGCCGAAGCGCTGATTCGCTGGCGCCACCCGATCTTCGGCGAAATCCCGCCCGACCGCTTCATCCCGCTGGCCGAAGACAACGGCATGATCCTGCAACTCGGCGACTGGGTGCTGCAGGAAGCCTGTCGACAGATGCGTGAGTGGCAGGCCAGCCACGCGCCGTTCGGGCCGCTGTCGGTCAACCTGTCCGGCAGCCAGCTGCGCCAACCCCAGCTGACCGAGCGCATTGCCGGCACCCTCGCCGACTTCGGCCTGAGCGCCGACAAGCTGCAGCTGGAAATCACCGAGAGCTTCATCATGACCCAGGCCGAGGAGGCCCTGCAGATCCTGCAGGAACTCAAGGACCTCGGCCTGCAGCTGGCCATCGACGACTTCGGCACCGGCTACTCCTCGCTCAGCTACCTCAAGCGCCTGCCACTGGACATCCTGAAGATCGACAAGTCGTTCATCCGCGGCCTGCCCCACGACCAGGACGACGCCGCGATCACCCGCGCCATCATCGCCCTCGGCCGCAGCCTGCAGATGACGGTGATCGCCGAGGGTGTGGAAACCAAGGCCCAGGAGATCTTCCTGACCAGCGAAGGCTGCGCGCAGATCCAAGGCTATGTGGTCAGCCGCCCGCTGAGCGCCGAGGCCTTCGCCGCCAATTTTCTCGGCCCGCTACCAATTGGCAGCACGGAAAAGGCGCCGGTATAATCCGCCGCTCCTTCTGAGGGCCTATAGCTCAGTCGGTTAGAGCAGAGGACTCATAATCCTTTGGTCCACGGTTCGAGTCCGTGTGGGCCCACCAACAAAATCAACGATCTAGGCCAGCCATTGCGGCTGGCCTTTTTCGTTTCTGGCTTCCGTGTAAGCACTTTGTAAGCATCCGACGAAAAAATCCGCCCGAGCTGCCAGGCAGGAGATGACCTGCAATCGGCCAGAAGCGGACGTTTAGAGTGTGACCAGTAATCTATCCCCAGTTCCTTCCTATGGTGGCAGAGCTCTATGAAGGAGAGGCCTTAGGGCTGGTGCTAAACTCGTGCGCAGAAAAACCATGAGAAGACATACAGGGAGGAGTTGCTGATGGCTGAACTGATAGAACGGTCACCTGCTGCTAAGCAGTGGGTCCAAAGTGCGCTTCTTCGTCTTTCAGGAGGGATTTTCGGCAAGCTACTGCCAGCGGTGATCTGGACTGACGCACGAGATGAACTTGGTGCTCGGTTGGTGCCTATCGAGGCTCAACACTTGGTCGAGTCAATAACCAACTCCCCGTATATCTTTTTGCACAATCATGACCCTGGCAAGCCAAAGGGCCAGATACTGGAAGCTGCGAGCTTCGAGACGCATGATGGCCAGAAATTTGTAGTGGCAATCCTGGGATGCTTTGCAGGTGGCGAGGTATTAGCGTTCCAAGACTTGAATCTGCTTAGTGAATGGGAGGTTCAGTCGCCCCAATCTCTTCCTGTGCTGCCTGAAAGTGTATGGATTCAGATCGCGACTGATCCGAGGGAGGTGGATAACGCTTGGCTAGATAGCGTGACCAGCGACGCCCCTCTTCGGGTTGAGCGAACCGAGCTTTCACACAACGCAGCGGATTCCCTGCAAGAGTTAATACGAGTTGGGTTGCCCTACCTTGTACTCGTGTGGAATCCATTCGTGACCTCAATCGCCACTGAAGCCGGCAAAGACTCCTATCTCGCAGTTCAGGGCTGGATTAGAAAGTTATTCGAGCACTTAGCTGAGCGGAACAACCCTATTCTTGACATCCGGGCACTGCAAGGCGGCTGTGAGGTTTCATTCCTAATTCGTGGCAAAAAAGTAGATCACCATTACGCAGCGCATGCAGCATTGCCTGCTGCGGCAGCTCAGGCTGCGCAGCTTGTGGCGAAGCTGAGGGAGAGAGGAGTCGCAGGTCGGGAGCTAATCTACGAGTTCGATGGCCAGGCGCTTAGATGGTTTCCATCCTATGCCGTGCTCTGTGATGGTCGAATAGTTACAGACAACAGCGAGTTGATTGCAATCGAGCAGCTTCCCACTAGTTTGAGTCTAGGTTTTACTCCTGAGCCGCAGAGTCCAGACGTCTGAACGATTGGCGAAAACAAGACTTTGTTTGGGCACGCCGCAAACCACGCATTGGGTGGCGGTTTGAGCTGGACCAAAACGTCCTTGGTTAGTGGCGGACGCTGGTGACAGGCTGCAATCGGCTAAAAGCAGACGTTTGTGATTGGCTGCTTCCGGCCAAAAGCGGACATCGAGGACAAGATATGAAGCCAACCCGTCGTTTTGGCTCTACCTCGTTACTCGCAACGCCTCGAGCACGAGGGCAAAAGCAGGCGAGGGTTGTCTACGGCTGGGATAGTAGAGGTGATAGCCGGAAAACGGCTCGCACCAGTCCTCCAGCACACGAATCAGCCGGCCCTCTTCAAGGTGGGGGGCGAACTCGTCTTCGGGTAGATAGGCGATTCCCAAGCCGCCGACGGCGGCGTCCGCAATATGGGTCGTGGTATTGAACACCAGTTGCCCTTTGACCCTCACCCTCAGCTTTTTGCCTTTGCGCTCGAACTCCCAGGCATCCACTCCACCATAGGTTGGAAAGCGGATATCGATGCACCGATGCGCAGCCAGATCATTGGGATGCGTGGGGAGGGGGTGCTGGGCGAAATAGCTGGGGGCCGCCACTGCTGCCATGCGCAGATCGCCGCCGATGGGCACCGCGATCATGTCCTGAGCCACCGTCCCGCTGAAGCGCACGCCAGCATCGAAGCGCTCAGCCACGATGTCACGGAAGCCGTAGTTGATATCGAATTCGAGCTTGATATCCGGATAGGTCTCCAGAACGGGTATCAGCTTGGGTAGCAAGGTCGTCTTGATAATGTTGTCACCACAGGTGATACGCACCGTTCCCGCTGGTTTGTCACGCAGCTCGGTCAGGGCATCCAGCTCGACTTCGATTTCATCGAAACGATGACCGATAGCCTCCAGCAGCCGTTCACCAGCCGCCGTCAGGGAAACACTGCGGGTGGTGCGGGTGAGCAGGCGAATCTGTAGCCGTGCCTCCAGCCCAGACACCACCTGACTGACTGCCGACTGGGTAACGCCCAGGTGCGCTGCTGCGCGCGTGAAGCTGCCTTCGCGAGCCACTGTCACGAAGGCCTGGAGGTCGTTGAAGTTATGCCGAGGCATGAGCCAATCCCCTGATTAAGTAGCAGGAGTTATAGCGGCTTTAAGCATTCATTAGCTAATCAAAACCTATTTCTTTTACGAAAATGCCTCCTGTCCCCCTTGCGTCTTCTCCCGCGAGCGGGCCCATGCAATCGCCAGAGCTGGCTCGGTGATTGATCTTCAACCCGTGAAGAGGGCGATCCCATGAACAGACTTCTTATAGCGCTGGGCCTTCTGCTCAGCACGATCACCGCTTTAGGAGCCGATATGTCCAACGGCGCAGACAACTTTTTCAAGAGCGACAAGGTGACCCTGGAAAAGGTCAGCTTCAACAACCAGTACCAGATGAAGGTGGTGGGCAACCTGTTCATCCCCAAGAGCCTGGGTAAGTCCGCACGCAGCCCGGCCATCATCGTTGGCCATCCCATGGGCGCGGTGAAGGAGCAGAGTTCCAACCTGTATGCCCAGAAACTGGCGGAGCAAGGCTTCGTTACTCTGGCGCTGGACTTGTCGTTCTGGGGCGAGAGCGAGGGCAGCCCGCGCAACGCCGTTCTCCCCGACATGTATGCGGAAGACTTCAGTGCGGCTGTCGACTATCTCGGTACCCAGGCATTCGTGGATCGGCAGCGCATCGGTGTGCTGGGCATCTGTGGCAGCGGCAGCTTCGTCATCAGTGCGGCCAAGATCGACCCGCGCATGAAGGCAATTGCAACGGTCAGCATGTATGACATGGGTGCCGCCAATCGCAATGGCCTCAAGCACTCGCAAACCCTGGAGCAGCGCAAGCAGGCAATCGCCGCCGCAGCCGAGCAGCGCTACGAGGAGTTCACCGGCGGCAAGACGCAGTACACCAGCGGCACCGTGCATGAGCTGACGGACGATACCCACCCGATCCAGCGTGAGTTCTTCGATTTCTATCGCACTGCGCGAGGCGAGTTCACCCCGGCGGGCTCGAGCCCAGAGCTGACCACCCACCCGACGCTGACCAGCAATATCAAGTTCATGAACTTCTACCCGTTCGCGGATATCGAGACTATCTCCCCGCGCCCGATGCTCTTTATCGCTGGCGAGAACGCTCACTCGCGCGAGTTCAGTGAAGAGGCCTTCCGCTTGGCGGGCGAACCCAAGGAGCTTTTCATCGTCCCCAACGCCGGGCACGTCGACCTGTATGACCGGGTGAATCTGATTCCTTTCGACAAGCTCACCCAGTTCTTCCAGAACGGCCTGAAGTGATCCGCGAGGCAGGCACCATGACTAGCCAACTTGCCGCCCAGCCAGGCGCCTTCGCCACTGACCAGCCGCAGTCCCGCCCCAGTCACTGGGGTGGGGTCTTGGCGATGACGCTCTGTGTCTTTGCCCTGATCGCCTCGGAGTTCATGCCCGTCAGTCTGCTGACGCCACTGGCAACGGATCTGCAGGTCAGCGAAGGTGCTGCGGGACAGGGTATCGCCATCTCCGGTGTGTTCGCCGTGCTGACCAGTCTGTCGATTACCTGGCTGGCTGGGAGCATGGATCGCAAGACGCTGCTGCTCATCCTGACGGGCCTGATGGCGGTCTCCGGCGCCGTGGTAGCGTTCGCGCCGAACTTTACCTTCTACATGCTGGGACGAGCGTTGCTAGGCGTGGTCATCGGCGGTTTCTGGTCAATGTCGGCGGCCACGGCCATGCGCCTAGTGCCCGATGATCAGGTGCCCAAGGCGCTGGCGATCTTCAACGGTGGCAATGCCCTGGCCACGGTGATCGCGGCGCCGCTGGGCAGCTACCTGGGCTCGGTAATCGGTTGGCGAGGGGCATTCCTCTGCCTGGTGCCGGTGGCAGTCGTCGCGCTGGTTTGGCAGTGGTTCAGCCTGCCAAGCATGCAGCCCCAAGTGCGAAAGAGTCCTGCACCTAGTGTTCTCAGGCTGCTCGGCACTCGCTCGGTGGCGTTCGGCATGGCGGCTTGCGGCGTCTTCTTCATGGGGCAGTTTGCTCTGTTCACCTACCTCCGGCCATTCCTCGAAACGGTGACCCTGGTCGATGCCACCACCCTGTCATTGATCTTGCTAGTTATCGGTGTAGCCGGTTTGGCTGGAACGCTGTTGATTGGCTCACTGCTGAAAAAGGGCCTGTATCGCACGTTGATTACTATTCCAGTGCTGATGGCTGTGATTGCCCTCGCGCTGATCCCTACCGGCGGTTGGGGCGTTCCGGTGGCGATACTGCTAGGCCTGTGGGGGCTGATGGCCACGGCAGCACCTGTTGGCTGGTGGAGCTGGATTGCACAAGCGATGCCCAATGATGCCGAGGCAGGTGGTGGGCTGATGGTGGCAGTGGTGCAGTTTGCCATTGCCTCGGGCTCTACACTGGGCGGCTGGTTGTTCGACCACAGCGGCTACCAGAGCACCTTTACTGCAAGTGCAGCCATTCTGTTGCTTGGCGCAGCGCTTACCGTTCTGGCCATGCGTGCGCCACCGGGTCAGTCAGGGTGAGGTGGGAGTCTTCAAGATGTATAAGCTCAGCCAACATTTCTGCCTTTCGGGCGTTCGGCTATGCCTGCTGTTCATGCTGAGTGGCTGCGTATTCGCGGAGACAACTCTGAAGGAGGATCGTATGTGGATGACCGTTGGCGAACAGCGCTTCGCAATTACCTTGGACGATAGCGAGACCTCACGGGCACTTACACAGCTATTACCACTTACCCTGGACATGAGCGAACTCAATGCCAACGAGAAATACACGAGCCTGCCGCAGCGGTTGCCAGCCCGCGCAGAAAGGCCCGGCACGATCCGCACTGGTGATCTAATGCTGTACGGCGCGGATACGCTGGTGATTTTCTATCGGACGTTCGAATCGACCTACGCCTACACCCGAATAGGTCGTGTCGATAGCCCCGAGGAGCTAGCCAAAGCGTTAGGCCGGGATGATGTGAAAATTCACTTCTCGGTGAAGTAGGAGAGGCGCGAAGCCTGCCCAGTGAGTGTCCGCTTTTGGCCGATAGCTGCCTATGGCGATAGTCATGCGAGGCTGGTTTCGGCCACTCAGTGGTGGTGGGTGCAATCGAATCAGAACTGCGGCCCGATACATTGGCCGTTGATCATCTGGCCATAACAGGTTGCTTGAGGTTGCGCTGCGCCGGTACTGCCATGACACACACCATTAACCACGGCGCCTATGCAGTCTTGAGCGCGGTATACCGGCTGACCATAATGCTGCTGCATCTGCACTTGCCCCTGCGTAGGCGTTGTCTGTCGCGGTAAGCCCAGCGAATCGACCCACTGCAAGTAGTCACGGCGGGTCTCAGTCAGTTCGGCACATCCTGTAGTGGCTATCGCCAGCGCCAGAAGGAGTGGCATCAGTTTATGCATGTCGATTGCCTCTGGAACGGGGCGCAGGATCGCTGCTCCAGCCTGTACATTGCCAGAGCAGGAGCTAGGCAAGGCTCGACACCGGAACAGCCGGCAAGCACTCGGCCCACACCTGGCCCCGATCATCCGGGAAGACCTCGCCTACCGGAACCAGCACCAAAGGCGAATAGTCTTTGATCTTGCGCGGCCTGGCATTCACATCGGCTGCTGTGCAGACAACCATATAGCCCGGCACACGAGCCATCAGCATGGAAACGTGGTTCATCCGCTCCATATAGCCCACCGAGTCGCTGGTAGCGCCCAGCACCATGCGGAACCACTTGCCGTCTATGTATTGCTTCCGATCCTCCCACACACGCAGGATTACTTGATCCTCATGAGCGCCATGGCGCACCGCTCCCCACGAATTCCTAGGATTACGCAGCGGCGCGCCTAGGTCGGCGAAGTGCTGAGAGATTGGCTTTTTGTCCATGGTGTCTCACCTGGATTGAGCGCTGCCGCAAAGGCCACGCGAACAGCTTTAGATTCTACCTAGACACGCTCACCAGCTACCGTCGACACGACGTGCCAAGGCACGAACGGACAGCAACCGCACACCATCCCGACGAGTGGCTGATTTCGTGCTTCTAGCCATTCTCGCGGCATATCTTTGACTGCGCTTCACATTGGCACCGTGAATGGCTTGAGTGTTCGCTGGATCGGTCGAGAAGGATCATGCCCGCCCCGGCCAGCTGGAGCGCGGCACCGAGTTGCCGGTCATGCTGGTCTGTACACCGCTGGCCGCGACCTGATGCACCAGGCCGTCACTGGCTACCATCAGCCCCAACCCCGGCGCCCGGTCATTGCCTGGCCCGTGCCACAGTTCCAGGGCTTCGCGCTTGAGCTGGCCTAGGTTGCTCTGCACATAGGTCGCAGCCAGGCCAGGCAGCGCGTGATTGAGCAGCATCTCGGCCACCAGATAATCAACCCCCAGCTCCGCCCAGCCGGCTCGCGCCATCTTGCGCAGGTCATGGCTCGACCAGGCGCCGCCGCTGAATCGTCTGATGATCGAAGCCGCCATCGTTTCCGACAGTGGCTGGCCCATGCCACCGGGGAACAGGTACACGCTCGGCCTGCTTTGCTGGGTCTGCTGGTAGCGCTGCAGCAGCGCGATCAGCTGCGGCGATAACGGCGTTTCCAGCAGGGTGCGCGTCTTGGTCAGCGCGCCCGGAATGACCAGCACCTTGGCGCCCAAGTCGAACCAGGCCCAGCGCAGTTGCCGCGTTTCGCCCACCCGCAGGCCGAGCAGCAGCATGAGGAAGGCCAGCATTGCGTCACGCGGTGCGCCGTCGAAGGTGGCGACCAGCAGGCCGGCTACCCCCTGCGCATCCTTGGGCATCAACCTAGCTTCGCGGGGTTTGAGCTGACCCAGGCCGAAGTCAGGAAACTTCACCCCCTCCAGCGGATTGCGCACGATCAAGCCAACCTGCTGCGCGGCATGGATCGCAGCCATCAGCATGCGGTATGCCTTGGCGATGGTGGCCGGCCTGCACTCGGCGCGCATCGGCTGAATCAGGCGCGCGTCGACCAAGGTTCTGGAGAGCCTCGACACCGGCAGGGCGAACAGCGCCGGCCTGATCCATTTTGCGACGGCGGAGCGGATCGACACCTTGCGCCGCTCTGAGATGTCGGCGGCATTCACCTGCCTGGCCAACCACCAGTCGAGCAACTGGCCGACGCTCTCCAGCTGGCCGCCATCCGCATCCGGCAGGCCACCCGAGGCGCGGCGGTCCAGCAGATCACCGAGCGCCGTGGTCATGGCTGCGCAGCTGATCGCGGGCCAGATGCCACCGCCCTTCCAGTGACCATCGGCCAGCGTTTCCCAGGTCGCCCGGCGCCGATCCGCCAGAAACCGCAGGCGCAGGGCCGGGAAGCGGTCATCACGCAGTAAGCGCGCATTGCCTCCGGCCGCTGCCTTGATCGCTGATTCGCTGAATTGGACGTGTAATGTCTGGCCCATTTGTTCACCTCGGTGGCATATGAAATGCCCCCCCGCAGTAACGGTAGGCGGAAACCAGCGGCAGCCTGGTAAAACGCACCGAAACCGCCGCAACTCGTTGTTTGCACGAACTTTTATTGAGCTGTAAAAAACCGAGAACGGCAGTGTCAGCTCGGAAAACCAAGACACCAGCAATCGTCACGCTTCCGCGTAGTGGCAGCTCCGCCGCGATAGCCAGCCCCAGCAAGGCGTTATCGCGTGTTCAACTGCACCACGACAGCGACTCAACACCCACCCCAGCACCAACCCCGCACACCCACGCCGCGCAACAATCCCCCAACCAAACTGACCAGTAACGGCACGGGAGAACCAGAAAACCGGCACCGCCAAAAAACTCCCTCAAAACGCATCGAGCTGAGCATTTTCGAGCGCTGCCCATTCAAACGCCCACCCGATCAGGCCCCGGTATGGTTTCCGAAGCCCCACGCAGAGAAGGCAGCAGTTTTTTGGTTATATACCGCCCGGTGGCAACAACACGGCATGCCAGTCAGTCACGCTAGTCAGCAGGCGGGCATCTAGCTCGCGCTCCAACCCAGCCACCTGCGCCACCGTCGCGCCCTCCTCGGAATACCTGCGCAGGATTTCCCGCCGCTGGTCGCTGCTCTCAAGATCAGGACACCCTGCCAGCGCCCAAGCCCGCAACGTAGCCAGCGGCAACACCCCACCCGACAACCGCGCCACCCGACGCTGCGCTTTACTCATGCTCAGCGCGAACAAGTATCCATCGGCGCCAAGTGCCGCCAGCCCATAGAGCTTCAGCAGATGCAGCACCGGGTCAGTCAGCGGCAGGCAGCAGGCGGCTGCCCCACACCACCACAACCTAGCGGCCAGGTCGAAGTCAGCCGTTCGCGCCTGCAGCACAACATCAGGCGGCTGCCCGTAACACAAAGTCAGCAGGCCGAGCAGCGCGGCCTGGGGGTCACTTCCGAAACCATCCAGTAGCCTCGACACAGTCCAGTCGAGCAGCGGCAACGTCTCCCGCATCACTCAGCACTCCAGTGGATCGCACACCAGCAAACCCTGAACCTATGCCGCTCGCCTGATCGCCGCTTCCAGCACGCGAAGCGAAACAGCCGCCGAACACGAACTATCCACAGCCTTAACCTCGAACAACTGCCAGCCCTCGACCCCGCAAGCGGGGCCCCACTCGGGCAAGATCAAAGTCAACGATTTTTCAATCGACTAGGCAGATCAAGAGCAAGGGCGGGGGCGAGGGCTCAATCAGGAATCAGGATTCAGGATTCAGGAATCAGGAATCAGGATTCAGGAATCAGGGCGTTTCCTAACGTTTAGCTGACCGTTGCCTAGCCGTTGGCTAACGCTGACTTTGCGTTGCTCCCCCGTTATGCACCCGTTCTTTTTGCGCTCGTGGGCAGTTAGCTCGCCGTGCCTATCGGGCAGCTCGCTATCCCTCTCGGTGGCGTGCGGCCTCTGATGCCTGGTGAAGTTGACCACCTGAATAACCGACCAGCCAGCAACGGCATATCGCTCGATAAAGCCCGCCTGCTCTAACGCAATCAGACCCTGCTCAACCTGGTATTCATCACAGGGGAACAGCTCCATTTTGATCCGCTTCGGGCGGTCTTCGACTCGCCCCTCTCGGTCGGCTAGGCACCACAGGCCAATGAAAAGTAATCGGTCAAAAGGGGGAAGCTCGGCCAAAAGCTCGTTCTTGAAAAAGCTAGGTTTGATATTGCGCGAACGCGCCATAACTCAGCGCTCCAGCCGGCCTAGGTCGAGCAGCGCGGCGCTCATCGGGCACCCCGCCTACTGCGCCCGTGGGCGTGGAAAATAACGGTGCTGTGTGGGTGCCAGGCAGTGGCGAAGCCATCACCGTCCGGCAGCAGCAGGTACCGCCCCGTAGGGTGTCCGGGCTGGTCGCCCCTGGCCGGGTACTGGTGTGGTTTGCCGTCAGCCACAGGCGCGCCGTCAAGCTGACCGCCAAGGGCTTCGATCTCGTCTTTTGGATTCACTGGTTTGACCCTCGCAAGTTGTCGAAGGCCGGGCGCAGGTGCGACTATCGGTGCGCCGGTCACTGACTCGAACACAGTGACCCGCTCAACCGGACGCATGCACGTCCGGTTTTTTATGCAGGCTGGTTTTCCGAGCGGAGAGCATCCAACAGCTCGCGGACGGCTGAGGTCGGCCATGCCAAGCGCCCGCCGATGCGCGTGCATTTGATCGGCCCGTCATTGCGAGTTGCCCAGTTCCGCAGAGTCTGAGGCTGGCGGTTCAGGTAGTAGGCGGCTTCCGCCGTGGTGAGGCTGGGACGTTCGATGGCGTCCAGGGATTTGAAGGTGTTCATGCACTGCTCCCGTAGGTGCCGGAAAATCCGGGTTACGGGTTCAGCATTATTCACATGGTTGTGTTGAAGTCATGGACAGTCACCCCTGCAGGTCGGTGTCCACAAGCAGCGTAAGTCGCCTGTCATCCTTGGCAAGCTGATCCTTCTTGAACTTATTTATTCGCTCGTTTCTTCGCCGCTGGGTCCGAGCCTCTGTCTCATACGGATCCAGCTCCGCTATAGCCTCTGCATCCAGACTCACCGCTTCCGCATCCGTTATAACCTGTTCAACCTCACATTCATTTATTTTCTGTTTTAGGCGCATGGCGGTCAGCAGCTTTTCGCCGCCCGGGTGATACATCAGTTGATCAAGCAGAGTCTGCATAGACTCACTTGCGACTGAACCAATGGGTTTGTCATCAATTAGCTTCTGCCGGTGGAAGTCCCATAGATCGCAAAGATCATCCAGCGACTCAAACGGCCTCAGTTGGGGCGGCACCGCGCCGTCATCTCCTAGCGGTAGGTGCATCGTGATGCCCGCGTTACGGCACCGTAGATTTACCTCTTTCCACTTCTGCTTGCTCATTGCACAGCCCTCAAGCGCAGACCCTCAGCGACCGGCAGCGGCAGCCCGGCCTGCTCCAGCATCCACGCTTCGAAGCGCTCATGGTGCAGGCGCAGCAGGTCAAGTGGACGCACCTTGTAATGCCGCTCCTGTGTTGCGCTGGGCTTGTGGCCACCGATCTGCGCAATAACGCCTGCAGGCAGCTCCAGCCACTCCGACAAGCTCACAAACGACCGGCGCAGGTCATGCGGCGTGACCGACACACCAGCCACGCTGCAGGCACGGTCAAGCGCGTGATTGGCTTCGGAGATACGCCCGGTGCTGCTGGTCGGGCTGGAGAAAACCCACTGATTACGCTTCGGTAGGCCGTCGAGCAGGCGAGCAACGTATGGGGTCAACGGGATAGTCCGCAGGCCGTCGCGCCCGCCTTTGCTGGCATCCTTGTCGCGGATCGTCAGGCTTGACCACTTCCGATCAATGTCCGACCACTTCAACCCCAGTAGCTCACCAGGGCGGGCGCCGATCAGCAGCAGCGCCTGCAGGTAGGCCGCCAGCACCGGGTTATCGAGGCCGCGCACCGCCGAGAACCAAGCCGGCAGCTGCTCTTTCAGCAGGCATCCTTGCTTGGCCTCAGCACGACCCAGGCGCTCGCGGGCGCGCTTGGTAATGGCCTGATCGCCAGCCACCGCCGCCCGGTAGTCGGGCGCATCAGCAGCCCAGCGCAGAAACGCTTTCAGGCAGCGCATGGCTAGCCGCGCACGGGCGGGCCGGGTCAAGCCCTCCTTTGCCGCCCAGCGCTCGACAGCATCGCCGCTCAGCTCCGACAGGGGCAGTTGCAGCAGCTCATGCAGCGGCCCGGCCAGCGTCTTGCCGGTGCCGCGCTTGCGCTGCTCGCCGCCCGCCTGCGCCAGTTTCAAGTGGTCTTGGTAGTGGGTATCGCCCCAGTGCGGCTGGCGGTCTTTCAGGTAGTCGGCCCAGGCTTGCGCCACCGTGACCGCCTCCAGCCGAGCCTGCTCCGATGCAGCTACGGCTGCGGCCTCAGCATCCCGTTTCAGCTGGCGAGGATCACGCCCCGCGTCCAGCTCGGCCTGGAAGCGGCGCGCCACGACTTCGGCCTCAGCGATGCTTTTGCCCGGCCAGGCGCCGATGGTGATGCGCACGACCTTGCCCAGGTAGCGGCCCTGCCAGATGAATGCCTTGTTACCAGCAGTCACCCGGACAGCCAGACCAGCCTGCGCAGCGCTCCAGTAGAAGTCCTGCCCGCCAGGTGCTGGCGGCGCTAGGTCATTGATGCGCTTTACCGTCAGCCCGATTCGCTTTGCCTGCCCCACCCGACACCTCTGTTTTCATGTAAGCACTATGTAAGCATCCGGCCAATATTTTGCGGTATACCGCTCAACAATGCCAGATCACAAAAGCCCATGAATAGCGGCCTGCATACCGCACCACATCAACGTTTCGGGATATTTTGGGAAAGCAATTTACGAGGACTCATAATCCTTTGGTCCACGGTTCGAGTCCGTGTGGGCCCACCAAGCGGTTCAAAGAAAAGGCCAGCATCGTGCTGGCCTTTTGCTTTTCCAGACCACCGACACGGCAGCACTGCCAGCAATCACGCCCCCTGGCGATAGCCGCAAGCCTTAAACGTCGATTCGGTGAAGCAGCCGCTGGATACTCACTGACGACACTGGTCAAACCGCAACCTGACCGCACCGACGAGGAATATCTCTTCTGCCGCCATCGCATTCACGATCGATTTGCCGATGATCGGCGACAAATTGCCGAGCAAGTCTCTTGAGCGCAGCGAGCCGCCACCCTAAATTAACGCCCTTCACTGAAAACTCTCATGGGAGCGATCCCAGTCTCTCAAATTGCCAGGATGGTGATGAATGCCTAGCCCTACCCAATCCAGCCCTTTCTCCTTTGTCGGACTGTCTGGCGACACCCAGATCGACAGCCTGATCCACGGTACAAAGTGGGGTGGCGCCCTGGGTACCGGGACATCTCTCACCTATAGTTTCCTGAGCTACAGCTCCCGATTCGCCGCGAATTACTCCTACGATGACGAGCATCGCAACTCCTTTTTCCTGACGAACGCTCAACAGAACGCGGCTGTCGATGCGCTGAAAGAGTGGAGTGCTGTCGCCAACCTCGACTTCGACCGGGTCAATGACAGCAGCACCCAGGCAGGCACGCTGCGCTTCGGCGGCTATAGCAACATGGATAGTGACGCTGCTGCCTGGGCCTATCTACCTGGCGGTTCGCCGGTATCTGGCGACATCTGGCTGAGCCCGGATACCGGCAAAGACCCAGAGCCTGGCGATTACGACTATCACACGCTGGTTCATGAGATAGGCCACGCGCTGGGTCTCAAGCACCCGTTCGAGAGCAGCGGCGTGAGCAATGTGTCGCTGGCGGGCACCGTTTACGACGACGTTCGCTACACGGTCATGAGCTACAACGATCCCTACTACTTCGAGCCCACCGGGCCGATGCTGATCGACATTGCCGCCATGCAGTACCTGTATGGCGCCAACATGTCATGGCAGACCGGCAACAACACCTATAGCTGGGGCACCAATACCAGTATCTTCGAGACCATCTGGGATGCGGGCGGCACCGATACCATCGATGCCAGCAACCAGGCCGGCGCAGTCACTCTCAACCTCAATGCAGGTAGTTTCAGCAGCATTGGCAAGGCGTTCTGGAATGGCACTGCCTACATCAACAACTGCCTCGCGATCGCCTACGGCGCCCAGATCGAGAATGCCACCGGCTCCAGGTTCAACGATTCGCTCATTGGCAACGATCTGAATAACGTGCTGAATGGCCTGGCCGGCGCTGACGTGATGAGCGGGGGCAACGGCAGCGATGTCTATTACGTCGACAATTCCCGCGACGTGGTGAGTGAAACACAGGCCGACCGCAGCATCGGCGGAAGCGATACGGTCTACAGCTATCTGAGTACTTACAGTCTGGGCAGCAATCTCGAAAACCTGAGGCTGCTGAGCACGGGCTCTGCCAACGGCACCGGAAACAGCCTGGACAACGTCATTTATGCCGGCAGTGGCAATAACAGCATGAATGGCAAAGACGGTGTCGACACTCTTTCCTATCGCTACGCCAGCAAAGGTGTGACCGTCAGCCTGGCGCTGGCCACAGCCCAAGTCACCGGCGGCTCGGGAACCGACACCCTAGTCAACTTCGAAAGTTTGATTGGCAGCAAGTACGACGACAAGCTCACTGGCAACGACGCTGACAACAGGTTGACCGGCGATGCAGGCAAGGACGTGCTGAACGGCGGCCTGGGTGCTGACACCATGATCGGCGGCGATGGCAATGACAGCTACTACATCGACGACAGTGGTGATGTGGTCAGTGAAAGTAATGCAAATGCAGCCACGGGCGGTACCGACACCGTCTACAGCTATCTCGCCGACTACACGCTGGGAAATAACGTCGAGAACCTGCGCATCCTGGCGAGCGGCGGTGCCAATGGTTCCGGTAACGCACTAAACAATCTCATCTACGCTGGGGCCGGCGACAACGTCATGGACGGTGCCTCGGGCAGCGATACAGTGTCCTACCGCTTCGCCAGACAGGGCGTCACGCTGGACCTGAGCCTGACTTCAGCCCAGGCCACAGGCGGCTCGGGCAACGATGTAGTACTCAACTTCGAGAATGCCACCGGTAGTCAGTACGACGACATGCTGATTGGCGACGGCTCCGCCAACATACTGGATGGAGCGCTGGGCAATGACGTCCTCGATGGTGGCGCCGGTGCGGACTGGATGATTGGCGGAGACGGCAACGACACCTACTACGTCGACAATAAAGGCGACGTTATCAGCGAAACCAATGCCAGCAAGATTACTGGGGGAAGTGACACAGTCCTGAGCTCTCTGTCGAGATACACGCTGGGCAGCAATCTGGAGAATCTGCGAATCCTGGCCAGCGGTACCGCCAACGGCACAGGCAACGCCCTGAACAATGCCATCTATGCCGGCGCTGGAAACAACATCCTGGATGGTGGAGCGGGCACCGATACCATTTCCTATCGCTATGCCACACAAGGCGTTGCCGTCGACCTCAACCTGACATCAGTCCAGGCCACTGGGGGCTCGGGCA
The DNA here is from genome assembly GCF_028649395.1 of Pseudomonas sp. Gutcm_11s. Taxonomy (GTDB): domain Bacteria; phylum Pseudomonadota; class Gammaproteobacteria; order Pseudomonadales; family Pseudomonadaceae; genus Aquipseudomonas. Next base: position 69,961 of record NZ_JAQSUW010000010.1, read on the forward strand.
GCGATCAGTTGCTCAACTTCGAGAACCTGTTCGGCAGCAAGTACGATGACCGCCTGCAGGGCAACAACGCCAATAACAGGCTGAGCGGCGACGATGGCAACGATCTCCTGAATGGCCGCAAGGGCGCCGATTACATGATCGGAGGCAACGGCAACGACATCTACTACGTCGACAACACCGCCGATGTCGTCAGCGAAACGAACGCCGACCTGGCCACCGGTGGCAACGACACCGTCTACAGCTACCTGACGGCCTATACGCTCGGCAGCAATGTGGAGAATCTGCGCATCCTGGCAACTGGCGATGCCAGTGGCACCGGTAATGCGCTGAACAACACGATCTACGCAGGCAGCGGCAACAACCTCCTCAACGGCAGCAATGGTGAGGACACCCTGTCGTATGTCTATGCCAGCAAAGGGGTGTCGATCAACCTGGGCGTGAGAACAGCCCAGGCCACCGGAGGCTCAGGGAGCGACACCGTTCTGAACTTCGAGCACCTTGCCGGCAGCCACTACAACGACAACCTTGTTGGAAACAGCGGTGCCAATACGCTTTATGGCAACAAGGGTGACGACGTGCTGAATGGCGGCGCTGGCAATGATGTGCTGGTAGGGGGGGCAGGTGCTGATCAGCTCACGGGCGGTGCCGGAGCGGATCGCTTCGAGTTCCGAGCTCTTGGTGAACTCGGCCTGGGCACGCTGCGCGACGTGATTCGCGACTTCAATGCCCTCGCGGGTGACGTGATCGACCTCTCCTTCCTCGATGCAGACAGCTCGACAGCCGGTCTGAACGAGGCGTTCACCTACATCAACGATGCAGACTTCAGTCTCAGCGACGCTACCGGACAGCTGCGCTTCAGCAATGGCATCCTGTACGGCAGCATCGACGCCGATGCAGATGCCGAGTTCGAAATTCAGCTGCTTGGCGTTGCCAGTCTCGATAGCAGCAGCCTGATCGTCTGACGGCAAGCCTCAACTACAATCATGCACACCGGCGCCTATCTGGCGCCGCCAAGGACTTACAGCAAAGGATTTGTATGTATAAGCCAGCCAGCACTCTCGCCCTATTGCTTGCCGCTATGGCACCCTGTCTGCAAGCAGCGACCAACATCACTTCCTGTAGCGCCACTGGCAAGACCGGCTACGCGATCACCAAAATTCAGGAGAGGGCCAGCGCCTGCAGCGGCAAAAACCTCTACACATTCACACTACTTGCCGGCGAGAAGCAGCTGGAAATTTGCAACAACGCAATCCCTGCCGGTTGGGTCAACTCCAAGCTACGCAGCTACTCGGGCAGTGGCGCCTGTGGGGCTGCCAACGGCATCCCCAAGCAGGTTTGGCAGATCAGCAACACCTATGGCCAAACCAAACTGACGTCCTGCAGCAGAACGCTGCCTACAGGCTGGGTCATCACCAAGGAAAGCAGCTATTCCGGCTTAGGTGACTGCGGAAAAGCCTCGTCCGGGAAACTGTCCAAACTGGAGGTACAAAGCACCGCAGGTCAAACCCAGTTGAATGTTTGCCGCAGCTCAACACTACCAAGCGGCTGGGCGGTGGCCGCTACCTCCAGCAGCTCCGTGTGTGGAAGCGGGTCTGGCAATCTCTGGAAAATCCTCAACAATGCGCCACCCGCCAAAATCGCACTGCATCACTACGCAAACACCAAGAATGGCGACCACATGTACGTCATCAAGCGTGATGATCCTGCCATGGCTAAGCAGGGCTACAGCTATCAGTCGGTACTGGCCACAGTTCCTAACAAAGCCGTGTTCGGGACCACCCCGCTACACCGTTATTACAACAAAAGCTCCCTGGATAGCCTCTATACCACCACGCGCGACGATGCTCTCCTGAGTAAATCGGGGTACGCCTACGTGGCCGTCGCGACCCAGGTGTATACGGCAGCAGTCCCAAAATCAGTGCCGCTCTACCGTTACTGGAATGCGACCAACAAACACCATCTCTATCTGACAGCCCTCTATAGCAATGGCGTTTATGGTTTCAAGTTCGAGAAAATCGAGGGCTACGTCTACCAGCCCTGATACCCGCGAAAAGAAAAGCCGCGCAATTGCGCGGCTTTTTCGTTTCTGCCCTTCAGCGTTTGGCGATGATGTACACCGCGTGCACGATGCCCGGGATGTAGCCGAGCAGGGTGAGTAGGATGTTCAGCCAGAAGGCGCCGCCGAAGCCGACCTGGAGGAATACGCCCAGTGGCGGCAGCAGGATGGCGATGAGGATTCGGATAAGGTCCATGGGCTACTCCTTGGGGTCCATGCTGGCGAAAGCGCCGTACCAGAACAGACCCGAACAAGCGCAGCGCGGTTCAAGCTGATTCGCTCAGGCACTCAAGCCACGCACATGCAGCACGCCGAACAGCAGCACCTGCAGCCGATCCTGCCAAGGCTGGGCCTGGCGCTGCAGGCGGCGGTGCAGCAGAGCGATCTCCAGCACGTGCACCAGCAGCATCAGGCCCGCGATCCAGGTCATGTAGGGGCCGGCGAAGGGGTGTAACAGGTTGACCAGCGCCAGCAGCCAGAACACGGCCAGTGCGCCCTTGGCGATTTTCAGCATGGGTAACTCCTTCAGCTGTAGAGAAAGGTCGGGCCCGGGTGTTCGCGGCCGTCGTCGACGCCGACTTCCTGGGCCAGCAGCTCGTTGAGCCGGCCGCTCAGGCGCTCGATCAGCGCGCGCTGCGCCTGCGGGTCGGCGGCCAGATTATGCAGCTCGTCCGGATCGCTCTGAGTGTCGTACAGCTCCAGGTCATTGCGCGCCAGCAGGTCGTCGAAGCTGGCCGGGATGTGATGATCCTCGGCGGCGAAGTAGCGGGCAAACTTGTAGCGGCCGTCATGAATGCCGCGGAACAGCGCGCGGTTCTTCATCGACGGACCGAGCTGCATCTGCGCCAGCGACTCCTGGATGATCGCCCAGGGCGTGACCTGGTCATGGTCGCGCATCACCGCCTCGGTGAACTCCGGGTCCAGGTACATGACCACGCCGTAGTCGTACAGGTGGCCGCGCTCATCGCGCGCGGAGCGCTTGCTCGCCCCGCCGATGCTCTCGGCCAGGCTGACGCCCGCCAGCTGCGGATAGCGCTCGGCCTGCCCCGCCATGTCCAGCCCGGCCAGTTCCAGCACGGTCGGCACGATGTCGACGGTGGAACCCAGCGCTTCGCTGGTGAAGCCCTGCTGGATGTCCGGGTGACGGACGATGAAATTGACCCGGGTGTTCTCCTTGTACATGTGCGGGCCCTTCTGCCGCAGCTGGTGGGCACCGGCCATCTCGCCGTGGTCGGCGGTGAGGATGACGATGGTGTCGTCGGCCAGGCCGCTGCTCTCCAGCGCCAGCAGCACCTGCTCGATGGACTGGTCGACGTCGCGCACGCAGTTCAGGTAGTAGCTCTGCAGGCCCTGCCAGGCCTGCTCGTCCTTGGGGTCGAGGCGGCCGTAGACGTTGTTGCACAGCTCCACGTCGGCGCGCTGGGCCCAGGGCTTGCGGCTCAGGTCCTCGGCGTAGAAGCTCTTCGGCAGCGGCAGGTCCCAGTGTTTCTCGTACAACCCGGTGCTCGGCCCCGGCGAGATCGGGCCGAGGAAGTTGCGCCGCAGGCGGCTCTGCTCCTGCTTGACCCCCGAGCTGTAGAACATGATGTCGTGCGGGTTGACGAAGTTGACCGCGAGGAACCACGGCTGCTCGTCACTGCGGTGCTGCTGCAGCCAGGCCACCGAGTCACTGGCGGTGACCTTGTCGTAGATGAAGCCGGTCATCAGCGAGCCATGCGGATCGCCATTCAGGTTGTAGTCGGCGAAGCCGTACGGCAGCAGCGCATCGGTACTCGGCTGCACCACGCCGTAGGTGAGGTTGCTCGACTGCTCGATGTGGGACAGGTGCCACTTGCCCTTGTAGGCGGTCAGGTAGCCCTGCTCGCGCAGCATGTGGCCGAGGGTGGGAATCTGCGGCGACAGCTCGCGGAACGGCGGCAGGCCGACGTTGGCGGTGATCAGGGTCTTCTGCGTGTGCTGGCCGGTGAACAGCACCGAACGCGACGGCGAACAGGGCGTGGTGTTGACGTGGAAATTGCCCAGGCTCGCTGCGCGCTGCAGCAGGCGCTCGTGGCCGGGCAGCGGCACGGCGCTGGGCAGGTCCTGGTGGGCGCGCTGCTGGTCGGTGACGATCAGCAGGATATTCGGCTTGCGCCCAGCGGGCCGCACCAGCGCCGGGGCGGTTTGCTGCCCGAGCACCGGAGCCGCCAGGCCGGCGGCGGACAACGCGGCCGCCTTCTTCAACAGTTCGCGACGCTGCATGACGCTACTCCTCCAGACGCGGGATGGTCAGCCGCTGCCGGCAAACCGGCAGCGGCACATGGCGGATGACCGGCTGCTCAGCGCACGGTCAGGGCGATGGGGGCATCCTCGAAGTCGAAGCAGCCGAGGAAGGTCTTGATGTCGAGCAGGTTGCCGTCGACCTTCACGTCGCCCAGCAGGGCACCCTTGAGCAGGCCGTTCTCGCCGCTGATCACGGTGTCCAGGTAGGTCTTGTCCAGGGTCAGCTTGAGCGTGGTGCCAGCCGGGATGCCCTTGTGCAGCTCGACCACACCACGACGCACTTCCAGGGCCCACTCCTCGCCGATATCGGGGAAGGCGAAGCCCAGGGTCAGCTCGACGTCGGCGCTCTTCTGCGGGTCGATGCGGGTCACCCAGTTCTGCAGGAAGATGCGCGCCGGCAGGTTCTTCAGCATGTCGGCGGAGAGGAACGCACCGCGGATGCGCCGGCCCAGCTCCTCGGCACCACCGTCGTCGAACTTGCCTTCCAGCTCCATGGCGCTCATCAGGTACCAGTTGCGCCAGTTGATGTTCATGCTGGCGTAGCCCAGTTTGCGGAAGCTGCGGGCCTTGATGTCACGCGCCAGCTTGTCGCCATGGTCGACGCGGATGGCGTAGCCGGACAGCTCGGCAGCCCACTGGTAGTCGCCCTTGAGATAAGCCTCGCCGGCAGCCAGCAGCACCTTCTCGCGGCCGCCCATCAGGGCGATCAGGCGCTTGGCCTTCTCCACCGGCGGGATCGGATCGAGGTCCACCGGGTCGGCCTGGAACCAGCCGAGGTAGCCCTGGTAGATCTGCCGCACGCTGTGTTTCACCGTGCCGTAGTACTCGCGCAGGTAGGGGGTGTAGCCGGCCAGGTGCGGCGGCAGCTGGACCTTCTCGACCAGCTCGTCGGGGGTCAGACCCTTGTTCATCCAGCGCACGGTCTGGTCGTGGATATAGGCGATGGCGTCGCGGGTCATGCGCAGCACTTCCTCGACCTTGTCCTTGCCACTCACCGGCTGGCCGTGCAGCGGCACCATGTAGTCGGCCTGGAAGGCACGCAGGGCATCGAGGCTCTTCACCCACACCACCGGGTCGCGGAACTTGGTGCCGCGCAGGGTGTGCACGTTGGGCAGGGTCGGGCCCTGGGTGACCTCGGCGCTGATCAGCACGCGGTTGTTCGGCAGGTACAGGACGATCTCGTCCGGCGCCTCGCTCGGCACGTGGAGGAACTGCACCGGCAGCCCGGCGATGGTGGTGTCGAGTTTGTCCTTGAAGGTGATGGTCGGCGCGATGAAGGTCGATTGCCCCTCGTGCGCCAGCGGGCCGAGGCCGGCGTTCATCTGCTGCTTGTCGCTGTCCGGCAGGGCCGCGCCGAAGCTGTAGGCCGAGCGCATGGAGAGGATCGGCCCGACCAGCGCGCCCTGGGTGACGACGTTGTCGAGCAGGGTTTCCTGGGCGTAGATCTGCACCTCGCCGCTCTTCACCTGCTCTTCGCTGACGAAGCCCTTCACGCCGTTGATGTGGTCCGGGTGGAAGTGGGTGTAGACGATGGCCTTGATCGGCTTGGCGCTGATCTTGCGGAACTCGGCGAGCACCTTGCGCGACTGCTCGGCCGACTCGCCGGTGTCGACGATGATCAGCCCATCGGGCGCCTCGATCATCACGCTGTTGGCCAGGTTCCAGCCCACCGCCGACCAGACGTTGTCGGCGATCGGGTAGACCTTCTCGCTGAAGTGCTTGGTGTGTTCGGCCAGCTCGGCGTTGATCGAGGGCTCGATGCGCTCTTCAGGCAGGTCGGCCTGAGCGGTGAAAGGCAGGGCGGCGGCCAGCAGCAGGCCACTGAAGCGGCTGAAAGACGACATGGGGCGGACTCGTTGTTGTTATCTCGCTTGGCAGACTGACAAAGCGCATTCAATAATTCCAATGCATTCCACTTCGATAAATGATGCAGAACGCGCATGAATGATCTTCGTCAGCTTCGCCACTTCGTCGCCCTCGCCGACCACGGCCACTTCGCCCGCGCCGCCGAGGCCGTGCACCTCAGCCAGCCGGCGCTGAGTCGCAGCATCCAGGCGCTGGAAAGCGGCCTGGGCTGCACCCTGGTGGACCGGCACAGCCGGGGCATCAGCCTCACCGCCCATGGCCAACTGGTGCTGGAGCACGCGCGGCGCCTGCTCGCCGGTAGCCAGGCACTGAGCAATGCGGTGAGCCAGCTGGGCAATCTGGCCAGCGGCGAACTGCGTCTGGGTTCCGGCCCCTACCCCGCCGCGCGTCTGGTGCCGCAGGCCATCGGCCAGTTCGCCCAGCGTTATCCGCAGGTGCGCGTGGACCTGCAGATCGACAACTGGCAGCAGCTGCGCACGCGCCTGCTCGACGACCAGCTGGAACTGTTCGTCGCCGATATCCGCGAGCTGCACGACGACCCACAACTGCGGGTGGAGGCACTGCGCCGCCACCCCGGCGTGCTGTTCTGCCGCCCGCAGCATCCCCTGCGCCAGCACGCCCGCCCCCTGCAGAGCGGCGAACTGCATGCCTACGCCCTGGCCGGTACGCAGTTGCCGCAAACGGTGGCAGATGCCTTGCAGCGCCTGGGCGGTGGCCAGGCGCTGAGCATCCAGTGCGACAACTTCATGGTGCTCAAGGAACTGGTATCGAGCAGCGATGTGCTGAGCATGGCGCCCTGGGACGTGATCGCCCACGATGTGCAGGCCGGGCGCCTGGCCCTGTTGCAGCTGAGCGAACTGCCGCTGGCCAGCTCGGCCTACGGCATCGTCAGCCGCGCCGGGCACAGCCTCTCGCCGGCCGCGGAGCAGCTCTTGCAGCTGCTCCGCGAGCAGGACCGCGATAGCGAGATCCCGGCCTTGCCTTCCTTCTGATCCGCCTCAGAGCTTATGCCGGGCGGCGTACAGGCAGACCATCTCCATCGCCAAAGTGGCGCCGGCCAGGGCGGTGATCTCCGAGTTGTCATAGGGCGGCGCCACTTCCACCACGTCCATGCCGACCAGGTTGATACCGCGCAGGCCACGCAGGATTTCCAGGGCGTGGTGGCTGGAGAGCCCGCCGCATACCGGGGTGCCGGTGCCGGGGGCGAAGGCCGGGTCGAGACAGTCTATGTCGAAGGTCAGGTACACCGGGTTGTCACCGACGCGGGCGCGGATCAGCTCGGCGATCTGTTCCGGCGTGCTGCGGTTGACCTGCCGCGCATCCAGCACCTGGAAGCCCATCACGTCGTCGTTGGTGGTGCGCAGGCCGACCTGCACCGAGCGCGCCGGGTCGACCAGGCCGTCCTTGGCGGCGTGGTAGAACATGGTGCCGTGGTCGATGCGCGCGCCCTCCTCGTCCGGCCAGGTGTCGCTGTGCGCGTCGAAGTGGATCAGCGACAGGGGACCGTGCTTCTTCGCATGGGCCTTGAGCAGCGGGTAGCTGATGAAGTGATCGCCACCCAGGGTGAGCATGGCGCAGCCGGCGTCGAGGATCTTGTCGGCATGCGCTTCGATGGCCGCCGGGGTGTCCTGCGGGGTGCCGTGGTCGAAGTAGCAGTCGCCGTAGTCGATGCAGGCGAGCAGGTCGAAGGGGTCGAACTCCCAGGGGAAATGACGGGCCCAGGCCGACTGGATCGACGCGGCGCGGATGGCGCGCGGGCCGAAGCGGCTGCCCGGGCGATTGGTGGTGGCGGTGTCGAACGGCACGCCGCTGACCACCAGGTCCACCCCGCGCAGATCGCGGGTGTAACGGCGGCGCATGAAGCTGGTGATGCCGGCGTAGGTCGGCTCGGCCGCGGTGCCGTAGAGGCTGTCGCGGGTCATCGCCTGGTCGTTGTCGAAGGCTTGGTCCATGGTCGGATACTCGATTCTGCAGGGCGGGCCACTCGATGCCGGAGTGGCCATACGGCTATCAGTACTGGGTGCGGAACGCCGTCCACAGGCGGGTGCGCTGGCGCATCTCGCGCATCGGCAGGGTCTGCTCGGCGAACAACCTGGCGCGCATGTCCGCAGCCGGGTAGATGTCCGGATCGCCGCTCACGGCCTCGTCCAGCAACGATGTGGCAGCGCGGTTGGCGTTGGCGAAGTACAGCGAGTTGGTCAGCTCGGCGATGGCGTCCGGCTTGAGCATGAAGTCGATGAAGGCACGGGCGGCCTCAGGGTGCGGCGCGTCCACCGGAATGGCCAGGGTGTCGAACCAGATCAGCGTGCCTTCCCTGGGAATCCGGTAGACCACCGAGAACGGCTGCTTGGCTTCGATGGCGCGGGCGGTGGCCATGCCAGCGTCGCCGGTGTAGGTCAGCGCCAGGCAGATCTCGCCCTTGGCCAGGTCGTCGATCTGCCGGCTCTGCCCGACATAGCGCAGGTTCGGCTGCAGCTGCGCGAGCAGCTCCTTGGCCGCCTCGCGGTCGGCCTCGGCGGTGCTGTAGGGGTCCTTGCCCAGGTAGTTGAGGACCACCGCGATCACTTCCTGCGGCGAGTCGAGCACGCTGATGCCGCAGTCCTTGAGCTTGCTGGCGTTTTCCGGCTTGAACAGCAGGTCGAGGCTGTCCAGCGCCACTCCGGGCAGGCGCTTCTCCACCGCTTCCTTGTTGATGCCCAGGCCGATGGTGCCCCAGGTGTAGGGCACACCATAGGCGTTACCGGGGTCGACGCCGGCCAGCTTGGCCAGCAGTTCGGGATCAAGATTGCCCTTGCCGGCCAGCTCGCCCACCGGCTGCAACGCCTTGGCGCTGATGGTGCGGGCCAGCACGCTGGACGACGGCACCACCACGTCATAACCGCTGCCACCGGTGAGCAGCTTGCTCTCCAGCACCTCGGCACTGTCGAAGGTGTCGTACTTGACCTTGATCCCGGTCTCGGCCTGGAAGCGCTGCAGCGCCTCCACCGGCACGTAGTCGGCCCAGTTGTAGAGGTTGAGCACTTTTTCCTCGGCCTGCAGCGGCAGGGCGAAGGCGAACACAAGCAAGCTGGCGACAAGGCGCATGAGCGGATTCCTCGGCAGATTCGGTAGCCCGCGCCCCTCTGCTGGGGGCTCTGGAGTGGGCTCATCCTGCGCCGCGGTTTGCTTCCGATAAATACGAAGTGATCTACTCTGGCATCGCTATCTATCAATGTATGGAGCCGCCATGCTCAGCCAATTGCGCGACCTCGACCTGCAACTGCTGCGCCTGTTCGTCAGCGTGGTGGAGAACGGCGGCTTCAGCGCCGCCCAGGGCGAGCTGGGCATCGGCCAGTCGACCATCAGCACGCAGATGGCCAAGCTGGAGACGCGCCTGGGCTTTCGCCTGTGCGAGCGCGGCAAGGCCGGCTTCCGACTGACGCCCAAGGGCGAGCAGGTGCTGGCCGCCACGCGCAAGCTGTTCGGCGCCATCGAGACGTTCAAGGGCGAGGCCCAGGGCATGGCCGACAAGCTGCTCGGCGAGCTCAGCGTCGGCCTGTCGGAGTCGCTCGACGCCGGCGTGCTGCAACGCGTCGCGGCAGCCATCGGGCGCTTTCGCCGACGCAACCAGGCGGTGCAGATCGAGCTGATCAGCGCCACCCCGGCAGAGCTGGAGCGACGCCTGCTGCAGGGCCAGCTGCACCTGGCCATCGGCTACTTCTCCGGCAACCAGAGCGCGCTGGACTACCAGCCGCTGTTCGCCGAGCAGCAGTCGCTGTATTGCGCCAAGGGCCACCCGCTGTTCGGCCGGGCCAAGGTTAGCCACGCCGACCTCGACGCCTGCGACCGGGTGCTGCACCCCTACCGTTTCATCGCTGCCGACGAGCCCTGGCAAGCCGGCAGCAGCAGCGCGCGCTGCGAGCAGGTCGAGGGCAGCCTGGCCTTCATCCTCTCCGGCGCACACATCGGCTATCTGCCGCAGCACGTGGCCGCGCCCTGGATCGCCAGCGGCCAGCTGCGCGAGCTGCTGCCGAACGAGGTCGGCTTCAACGTGCAATTCCGCCTCACCCGCCACCGCGGGCGCCAGCCCAGCGAAGCACAGCAGGCCCTCAGCGAAGACCTGCTGGCGAGCTTCGCCGGCTAGGGCTCAGTGGCGTGGTGGCCGCCCCGCATCGCCGCGCTGACGCAGACGCTCGGCGAGGGCATCGAGTGCATGCAGGGCCTGGTGGATGCCGTGGTGGATCGAACGAGGTGCGCTGGCCGCAGAACCTGCAGCGGCGAAATCCTCGGCTTCGAGTTGGTAGCGCGGGTCGAAGAGGTTGAACCTATCCATAACCAATTCCTCACGAATCATGGCCGGCGCGGTATGCACAGGCGCAGTCGGGCAGTGACGGGCATCGGGGGATTGTTCTTGTTCGGCCAGCGTGCCGCCGGTTGATGACATGCATGCAGGCTATGCCTCACCTGGCGTGCCGGCGGTTTCGCCGCCGCTGATCAATTTCTGCGCAAACGCGTCCGCGATCAAGCCGGCGAAATGTCGCAGCCCGGCCAAGCCGCGAGCCAGAGCGGCAGCGCATTCGGCGCGGCGCACTATAGTTTCCTGCTCAAGCCTTCTGTCCGTTCACCCACTCGCACCCAGGAGTCACCATGAGCAAGGTTTACAAGGTCGCGGTCATCGTCGGCAGCCTGCGCAAGGCATCGATCAACCGCAAGCTGGCGCTGGCATTGGCTGAGCTGGCGCCACCGTCGTTGCAACTGCAGATCGTCGAGATCGGCGAGTTGCCGCTGTATAACGAGGACATCGACGTCAGCCCGGCGCCGCAGGCCTACACCCGCTTCCGCGAGCAGGTGAAGGGTGCCGACGCACTGCTGTTCGTCACCCCGGAATACAACCGCTCAATCCCGGCGCCGATGAAGAACGCCATCGACGTCGGCTCGCGCCCCTACGGCCAGAGCGCATTCGGCGGCAAGCCCGGCGCCGTGCTCAGCGCCTCCCCTGGCGCGGTCGGCGGCTTCGGCGCCAACCACCACCTGCGCCAGTGCCTGGTGTTCCTCGACGTTCCCGTGCTGCAGCAACCCGAGGCCTACCTGGGCGGCGCCGGTAGCTTCTTCGACGACAACGGCAAGCCGAACGACGGCATCAAGGGCTTCCTGCAGAAGTTCATCGAGGCCTATGCGGCCTGGGTGGAGAAGAACCTGAAGGGCTAGATGCTCTGCAGCAAGCTGAGGATGGCCTGAGGCTGCTGGTTGGCCTGGGCCAGAATGGCGGTGGCCGCCTGTTGCAGTATCTGGTACTTGACCAGATTGGCGACCTCCGCCGCATAGTCGGTATCCCTGATCCGGCTATGCGCGGCAGAGAGGTTCTCCGACATGTTCTGCAGGTTGGCGATGGTGTATTCGAGACGGTTCTGCACCGCACCGAGGCCGGCCCGAGCACTGTCGATCATGTTCAGTGCACCATCGATTACGCCAATCGCCGTCTGCGCCCCGGTATTGGTGAGCACATCTACCTCGTTGATCTGCTCGAAAGCGCTGTAGTTGGTTGTGGTGCTGCCATCCAGCGTGGCCACGTCGGCCTCGCTGGTGAAAGCCTCTGAGCTGCTCAGGCGAACCACGCCGATGGCGCGTAATGCGGAGTCGTCACTCAGGGTGGCCACCGATGCGGTCAGCTCCTCTTCGCCCTCATAGTCGAAGTTCTGCGCCAGGGCCGTGCCCGTATCCTCGGAGAGGAAGTTCTCCAGCACGATATCGTCGCCGCGCTCGCTGATCATCCACAGCTGGTTGCCTTCGACCTGGGCGCTGATACCGGTACGCACGGTTTCGGCATTGATCGCATCGGCCAGTTGCGACAGGTCGCCGTTGTCGATCTCGGCGCTGATGCTGCGCATTTCGCCCTTGAGGTCCTGCAGCTCGAAGGAGTAGCGATCATCCTCGCTGAACTCCAAGCGCAGCACGGTGCGCGCGTCCGCCGTCACGCCGGTCTGGTCGGAGCGTTTGTTGATGGCCTTGGCCACATCCCAAGCTGATCCGGCTACGGCAAAGCTCTGGATCTTGCGCCCGGCGATGGTCAGATCAGCCGTCACGTCGTTGTCAGGCAAGGTTCCAGTCTGCGCGAGCAAACCACCCAGTTGATCAGCGATCCCGCTACCGGCGGTACCGTTGGTCAGATCGCGCACATTGCTACCCAGACGCGTGGCGCTGAAGTTGCCGAGGCTGATGGGGATGGTCTCGAAGGCGCCCGCCCCCACCTGGATACCAGTAGAGCCGAAGCTGCCGTCGAGCAGTTTGCGACCACCGAAGCTGGTGGTCTCGGCAATGCGCGTCAGCTCCTGCTGCAGCTGCGCCACTTCCTGTTGCAGCGCATCGCGCTCACTGCCACCGTTCGAGCCATTGGCCGCCTGCAATGCCAGATCACGCATGCGCTGGAGGATATTGGTCGACTGCTGCAGAGCGCCCTCGGCGGTCTGCGCCAACGAGATGCCATCGTTGGCATTGCGCATTGCCACGCGCATTCCGCTGATCTGGCTGTTCAGCCGGTTGGCGATCATCAGGCCTGCCGCATCGTCCTTGGCGCTGTTGATGCGATAGCCCGTGGACAGGCGCTGCATCGAGGTTTCCAGGGCACGCGTCGTCTCGCTCAGCGCACGCTGAACGCCGAGTGACGATACGTTGGTAAGAGTTAGCGCCATGCCAACAGTCCCTTGGGTGACAACCGTTCCCTAGTTGCAGCAGACCAGGCCCAATTTGGCCTATCGCTACCGCCATCGGCTGCCAGCGGCAATCCTTTAGGCCACTCGTCCGAAGTGATCCGCCACGACTAGGCTTGTCTGATCCGCAGGAGAACGCCATGGACACCACGTTGCCCGACGACAGCCACTGGCTAGACGCCGCCCAGGACCGCCGCCAGACCGACGACCTGGCGGCGCAACTGCAGGCACGCGCACGCAGTGGTGCATCGATGCGCGGTTTTCGCCTCAAGTACGCCAACCTCGCCGGCATCGACCTGGTCCACCACGGCAGCCGCGAGGGTTACGACCTGCGTGAGGCCGACCTGTATCGCGCCGACCTGCAGAACGCCCATCTGTTCGCCCTCGACCTGCGCGGCACCTCGCTGATGAAGGCCGATCTGCGCGGCGCCAACCTGCATTGCGCCGACCTGCGCGACTGCAACCTGCTCGGCGTACGCCTGGAAGGCGCGCGGCTGGACAACGTGTTGTGGGACCGCCAGCTGATCCAAGAGCGCCGTGGCCGCGAGTGCCAGCGCGCCGGCGATGTGAATGGCGCGCGGCAACATTTCGAGGAAGCCGAGGAAACCTACCGCAATCTGCGACTGCGCCTGGAGAAGGCCGGGCTGTTCGAGCAGGCCGGCTACTTCTTCCACCGCGAGATGGTCATGCGCCGCCTGCAGATGCCACGCCTGTCCGGAGCGCGCCTGCTGTCCTGGCTGGTGGACCTGTTCAGCGGCTACGGCGAGAAGCCGCTCAACGTGGTGCTGTTCTCCCTGGGTCTGATCGTCGCCTGTGGCCTGCTCTACTTCCTGGTCGGCGTGCGCCATGGCGAGCTGCCGCTTGGCCTGGCCCTCGAGCGCGGCCTGTCGGCCAACCTCATGGACCTGCTCGACTGCCTCTACTACAGCGTGGTGACCTTCACCACCCTGGGCTACGGCGACATCACGCCCCATGGCCTGGCGCGCCCCATCGCCGCCTTCGAGGCCTTCGCCGGCAGCTTCACCATGGCCCTGTTCGTGGTGGTATTCGTCAAGAAGATGACCCGCTAACTTGCCAGCCCCCACTCGCGATGCGAGCCTGACCCCAGCAAACACCTACTGCGGAGCCCACCATGAGCACCATGACCCTGTTCCACTCCCCCGCCTCGCCGTTCGTGCGCAAGGTGATGGTGCTGCTGCACGAGACCGGGCAGACCGATCGGGTGGCGCTGCACGAGGTGCAACTGACGCCGGTGGCGCCCAGCGCGGCGGTGGTGGCGGACAATCCGGCCGGCAAGATTCCGGCCCTGCGCCTGGCCGATGGCAGCGTGCTGCATGACAGCCGGGTGATCCTCGATTATCTCGACAACCAGCATGTCGGCGAGCCGCTGATTCCCGCCGGCAGCGCACGCTGGCGGCGGCTGACCCTGGCCTCGCTGGCTGACGCCATCCTCGATGCCGCCGTGCTGCTGCGCTATGAGACCTTCCTGCGCCCCGAGGACAAACGCTGGGATGCCTGGACCGCCGGCCAGCAGGACAAGATCGAACGGGCGCTGGCCTACTTCGAGCGCGACTGCCTGGCGGAGATCGACAGCCGCTTCGACGTCGCCGCCATCGGCCTGGCTTGCGCCCTCGGCTACCTCGACCTGCGCCAGCCGCAGCTGGGCTGGCGCGAGCGCTTCCCCGGTCTGGCCGGCTGGTATGCGGATGTCGCCCAGCGGCCTTCGATGCAGGCAACTCAGCCGAAGTAACCGAAGACGATCAGCCCCTCGCTCGGCAACAGCAACAGGGCGCCCTCCTCCTTCTCGCTGTAGTAGCTGCCCTCCTCCTGGCTGGCACGGCTGATACGCTCGCTCAACTCATCGTCGGCGTCGGCGCACTGCAGGCCGAGCGAGATGGAACTCAGGCTCCCACCCTCATCTGCCGGGACCGGCGTGGCCTGCCAGGGCTGGTAGTGGTAGTAGTCCCGGTCCGGGTAGCCGCGCGCCTGCCGTGCCTCCTGCAGCGCCGTCAGGCCCTCGCGGCGCAGACGGCCGCGCAGGCCCGGCGACATCTGCAGTACCGCCACGCCGCAGCCCTCGCGAATCCCGCTCTCGCCGCCCACCAGTACTACGCCATCCACCTCCAGCTGGGCCGGCAGCGCGTCGATCGCATGGTTGCGCTCGAGCATCTTGTATCCCAGGTAGAGCAGCAGGAGCAGGCAGAACCACAGCATCACGCCGCGATACAGCAGCTTGGTGAGCACCCAGAACACCGTCTTGATCTGATTCATGTCGGCAATCCATAGCAGTAGAACAACCAGAACAGCGCCACCGACGCTCCTCCCAATGCCGCGCCCTGGCGCCAGTGCCAGGCATGGGACTCGGCCGGACGCCACACGTAGGGCGCCTGCAGCAGCAGGCTCATCACCGCCAGTGGCGTGAAGAAGCCGTTGAACGGCCAGGACGGCAGCAGCAGGCTGAGCATCACCGCCAGCAGATAGGCCAGGTTGCTGCCGCCCATCAGTCCCGCCGTGCAGTACCAGACCGTACCCGGCTTCAGCGGCATGGCGGGGCCTCCCGCCGCAGGGCCCGAGAGGTTTTGTCGACCGGAGGAAACAGCCGGGCGATGCGCCGCGCCAGCTGATGACCCAGGCGCGCTTCTTCGCGCAAGCCGACGTGGCCGCTCATGTGCGGTACCACAGGCGGAAGAAGCCGGCGGCCAGCAGCAGGGCGATCTGCGCCAGGGCCACGCACAGCTGCAGGAACGACTGCACACTGGCGTTGCTGGCGGCGTCGGGCACCCCGGTCAGGCCATCCCAGAAGCCGCCCGGCAGCAGCGCCAGGGCGACGCTGGCCAGCGGGCGGCCGCTGAGGTTGAGGCCGTGGATCAGGTCAAACTGGCCGAAGAACATCAGGCCGATCAGCAACATCCCGGCCACTACCAGGCCGAGGGCGAAACAGGCGGAAAACTGCATCAGCAGGCGAATCATGGCGAATACCTCGCGAGGCGCGGCCAGAGCCGCGCCGATAGTGAGTCAGGCGGCAGTGGCCGGTTTGGCCAGGCCATACCAGTCGAGCTTGCGGGTCAGCACCATCACCGCGGCGAGCAGGCCGAACACCAGCAGCGAACCCATCAGCAGCGCGTAGTCCTCGGCGGACAGCAGGGCGTAGAGCATCGCGTAGAGCCCGGCCAGCGCGGCGGTGAAGCCGGCGCCGCGCAACCAGCTGTGCAGCACGTGGCTGACGTAGAAACCGATCAGCAGCACGCAGGCCGAGGCCGCCAAGGCATAGGCCTGGGCGAAGACCATGTGCTCGGCCAGCGACAGCAGCAGCAGGTAGAACATCGCCAGCGACAGGCCGACCAGGCCGTACTGCACCGGGTGCACAGCCAGGCGCTTGAGCACCTCGAAGAGGAAGAAGCCGGCGAAGGTCAGGGCGATGAACAGCAGCGCGTACTTCAGCGCGCGATCACTCTTCAGGTACTGGTCCACCGGATCGACGAAGCTGACGCCGAACTGGCGACCGAGGAAGGCGTTGCACTCGCCGGCGTTGGCGCAGTCGCTCAGGGCCTCCTCCATGTTGGTGGCGAAGAAGCTGGTCTGCCAGCGCGCGGTGAAGCCCTGGGCGGTGATCTCGCGCTCGCTCGGCAGGTACTCGCCGATGAAGCTCGGGTGCGGCCAATCGGCGCTGAGGTCGACTTGGGTCTCGCGGCCGACCGGGGCGATGCTCAGCTCGCCGGTGCCCTGCAGCAGCAGGTCGAAGGCGAAGTCCAGGCGCTGGCCCTGGTGGATGTCGGCCACCGCCATCGGCAGCGGCGCATGCACGCCGGCACCAAGCAGCGAGTCGGCGCTGCCCGGCTGGAACGGCAGCTTGCGCCCGCCCTGCTCCAGCACCAGGTTGTTCTTGATGCCGCGGATGTCGCTGATGCCGACGCTGACGAAGGGCTCGCTGAAGGTGTAGTCACCGATGTCTTCGGTGACGCCGAAGTTGGCCGGGATCTGGAAATGCCCGGTGAGGCGGCTGTTGCTGTGGAACAGACGGGCCTGGTAGATGCCACGGGCACGCAGCTCGGTACCGATGTCGCCGCCAACCGCCAGGCGCTCCGGCAGGAAGTACACGCGACCGCTCACTTCACTTTCTTCGAGATAGCGCTCGCCGGTCTTCTCGTTGGTTTTCCATTCGCGCACCGTCTTGCGATAGGGCGCGACCAGCAGCGGGCCGATGATCTTCTGGCTGTAGCTGGAGCTGCGGGCGATGTCTTCAAGCACGCCATCGCGCAGTTCCTGACGCTCCTCGACCATGCCGTCGATCATGATGATCGGGACCATCAGCAGCAGGATCAGTACGGCAATGGCGCCGAGCTTGATCAATAGATTGCGGTTCATTGGGACTCTCCTTGGGTTGGACCGTGGGGAGAGTCTCGACGGCGCCCGTGGCGGCGCCGTGCGAGGTATGTGGAGCCTGTGTGGAGTTTGTGTGGAGGTGACCGTGGTCACTCGCCGCGGATGTATTGCTCCAGCTGCTGGATCAGGCTGGCCTGGTCATCGATGGTCTGCTTGACCAGGTCACCGATCGACAGCATGCCGATCAGCTCGCCGTCGGCCAGCACCGGCAAGTGGCGCAGACGGCGATCACTCATAAGTTGCAGGCAGTGCTGCACGCTGTCGCGCGGGCCGACGCTGATCACGTCGGCGGTCATGATGTCGCTGACCTTGGCATCGAAGGCCGCACGCTCCAGTTCGGCCAGTTTGCGCACGTAGTCGCGCTCACTGACGATCCCCACCACGCGTCCGCCGGCCATCACCAGCAGCGCGCCGATCTTCTTCTCCGCCAGCAGCTTCACCGCGTCGAGCACCGAGACATCCGGGGCGACGTGATGGACGTAGGCACTGGGCTTGCTTCTGAGCAGTTCGGCAACGGTCTTCATGCAACGCCTCTCCAGGCTGTGTTGTTGTCCTGCAGCAAGCAGGATTTCTGCCAGCCCTCATCCGGCCGACCTGAAACGAAGAATAGACCAGCTCAGCCCAGGCCCTGCGGTTGATGGATTCAGGCAGGCAGATGCAGGCAGGCGCGCACGCCGCCCTGAACGTTGCTCAGCGTCAGCGCCCCGCCATGCAGCAGTGCCACCTCTTGCACAAAATTGAGCCCGAGCCCGGTGCTCTTGCGCCCACTCGCGGGGCGCGGCAGCGAGTAGAAGCGCTCGGTCAGGCGCGGCAGGGCGTACTCGGGTATCGCCTCGCCCAGGTTGAACAGCGCCAGCTCCACTATCCCCTCGCGTGGCTCGGCGCTGAAGCGCAGCCGGCCACTGGCTGGAGTGAAGTCGAGGGCGTTGTCGAGCAGGTTGGCCAGCGCCTGGCGCAGCAGAAAGCGCTCGCCGTGCACGACAACTCCGCTCGCGATGGCATTGTCCACCTGCAATGCGCCGGCCTCGATGCGCACTGCCTGGGCGCGCAGCAGTTCCTCGGCCAGCTCGTGCAGGTCGACCGCCACTCGCTCCTCCAGGCCCTGGCGCTGCTCCACCAGCGCCAGGTTGAGCAGGCGCTCGATCAGCTGCTGCAGGCGCGCGCCCTCGCTGGCGATGTTGGCCACGAAACGCTGGCGCTGCTCGGCGGGCATCTCGCCCTCGAGCAGTTCGGCGGCACCACGGATGGCCGCCAGCGGGCTCTTCAGTTCATGGGTCAGGGTGTGCACGTACTGCTCGACGTAGGCCTTGCCTTCCAGCTCGGTGCGCATCTTCTGCACCGCCTCGGCCAGTTGCTTGAGCTCGCCGCCGCGCAGCTCCGGCAGCTCGGCACGCTCGCCGCGGCTGACCGCGCCGGCGTAGCGGGTGAGCTTGCGCAGCGAGCCGCTGAGCCACCAGGACAGCGCGCCGCCGATCAGCAGGCCGAGCACGATCAGCCCAGCGCCGAGCCAGCCCAGGCGGCGCTGCGAGCGCTCGATATAGGGCTGCAACGACTTGTTCGGCTTGGCCACCGAGACCACGCCGATGATCTGCGTACCGTCCTTGATCGGCGCCGCCACGTACATCACCGAGCTGTCCTCGTCGGCCGGGTCCTCGCGGGTGGAGCGCGCGCCGTATTCGCCACGCAGGGTCAGGTAGACGTCGTTCCAGCGCGAGTAGTCCTGGCCGACGGCAACGCCACTGGAGTCGAGCAGGACCACGCCGCGGGCGTCGGTGACGTAGATGCGGTGGCTCACCGCGCCCTTCTCCACGCCCCAGATCTGCGCCTGCGGCTGACGCTGACCGTAAGCCTTGAGCAGCTCGGGCAGACGGCCCTGGGCCAGGCTGCCGTCCTTCACCTCGTCGCGCAGGATCTCGGCCAGCAGATTGGCGGTGTCGACCAGGGTCTCCTCGGTGGACTGGCGCACGCCGGGGCGAATCTCGTCCATCACCGTGCTCAGCACGAACCAGCCGGCGAGGCCGACGAACAGGAAGTAGACCAGGAAGATGCGTACGCCGAGCGGCATGCCGATCACTCCAGGCGCAGGCTGTAGCCCAGCCCACGGTGGGTCTGGATCGGCTCGCCAGCCGGCGCCACCTGCCGCAGCTTGGCGCGCAGGCTCTTGATGTGGCTATCGATATTGCGCTCGTAGCCGGCGTCCGCCGCGACCCCCAGCGCATCGAGCAGTTGCTCGCGGGAGAACACCCGTTCGGGCTGGCCGAGCAGCGTTTGCAGCAGGCGGAATTCATGGCGCGTCAGGCTGAGCGGCTGGCCGTGATAGTCGATCCGTGCGCGCTCGATATCGAGGCGGAAGGGTCCGCGCGAAGCGGCCTCTGGCTCAGGCTGGCGCGGCGCCAGACGCTTCAAGATGACCTTGACCCGCGCCGCCACCTCGCGCGGGCTGAAGGGCTTGATCACATAATCGTCGGCGCCGATCTCCAGCCCCACTACGCGGTCGATCTCGGCGTCGCGGGCGGTGAGGAAGATCACCGGCACCTCGGAGAAGCGGCGCAAGCGCTTGCAGGCCTCGAAGCCACTGATGTCGGGCAGGCCGACATCGAGAATCAGCAGGTCGGCCGGCGTGCGCTGCTGGAACTCCAGCGCGGCCTCGGCCAGGTTCAGCCAGGTGGTGGTGAAGCCCTCGCTCTGCAGGGCGAACACCAGCGTATCGGCAATGGCGGATTCGTCTTCGACTATGAGTATGTGCGGCATGGCATCCGTGCTGGGCGGCGTAAGGCTTGCCCGGCACGGTGCCGCATGCCGCCGATGGCGTCAATCGAACAGCGAGCCCCTGCCGGCCGGGATGCCCGACCAGAGTTCCTCGATGTTCTTGAAGCCCCACTCCTCGGCCGACTCGCGGCCGATGATCTTGTCGCGGCCGACCAGCTTGGCCAGGTCGATCACTTCCTGGGGGATCGGCATCTTCGAGCGGGCGGAGAAGAACACCTTGATCTTCGGCGTGAGCAGCGACTTCTCGTGCTGCTCCATGACCACGCCGAGGCGCCCGCTCTCCAGGCGCACCAGCGAACCGATCGGGTAGATGCCCAGGGATTTGACGAAGGCCTGGAACAGCTGCGGATCGAAGTGGCCTTTCCACTCGGCCATCTTGCGGATCGACTCGGCCGGGTCCCAGCCCTTCTTGTAGGGGCGGTCCGAGGTGATGGCGTCGTACACGTCGCAGATCGCGCCCATGCGCGCGAACAGGCTGATCTGCTCGCCGGCCAGGCGGTGCGGGTAACCGGAGCCATCGAACTTCTCGTGGTGGTGCAGGCACACGTCGAGCACCAACGCGCTGATCTGCCGGCAGTCTAGGAGCATGCGGGCGCCGGCCTCGGGGTGGCTGCGCATGGTGCCGAACTCGGCGTCGGTGAGCTTGCCCGGCTTGTTGAGGATGGTGTCGGGGATGGCCATCTTGCCGATGTCATGCAGCAGGCCGGCCTCGCCGGCCTCCCGCACCTGCAGCTCGGACAGGCCGAGCTGGCGCGCCATGGCGATCATCAGGGCGCAGACCGCCACCGAGTGCATATAGGTGTATTCGTCGCTGGTCTTCAGCCGCGCCAGGCTGATCAGCGCGTTGGGGTGGCGCAGCACCGAGTCGGAGATTTCCTTGACCAGCTCGCCGACACCCTCCAGCGAAACGGCCTGGCCCATGCGCGCGTCGCTGAACATCTGCACCACGGCCTCCTTGGACTGGGCGCACAGTTTGACCGCGCGTTGCACCTCGTCCTCAAGGCTGGCGCGCGCCGGTGGCAGCTCGCTCTCGGCCGCGGCCTGCAGGCGCTGTTCGGCCTCCGCCGCAACCTCGGCGACGCTCTGGCTGACCTGGCCGGCCGGCACGTCGAGGCCCTTGCTCACGTCGACCCAGACCTCGGTCACGTCGCTTTCGCGCACGCGCTCCAGGTCACGTTCGTTGTCGAGTAGAAAGCGCCCCTTCCAGAAGGGATGGTCCATCCATGAACCGCAGAACTCGTGGATGTACATGCCGACCAACAGATCGGAAACGGGAATGCGCTTGAGCACGATCGGTACCGATGGTTCCTAGTAGATGGAGCATAAGCCAGATTGCGACAAGGCATACTGCCATCAGTAAGGCGAGATAGCTGCAGATTTCAGCCGGCTGGCGGCGCCGTTATCATGGCGCCAATTCGCGACAAGGAGTCCCCATGCGACGACTGCTCACCGCCTGCAGCGTGGTCCTGCTGGTGCTGCTCAATACCCTGGTCCTGATCGGCCCGATGCTGCTGATCACCCTGCTCAAGCTGGTGCTGCCGGGCAAGGCGCTGCGCAATGCCTGCTCGCGCGGGGTGATGTGGGTGGCCGAGACCTGGGCCGAGATCGACAAGCTGATCTTCGCCACCCTCACCCCCACCGTGTGGGACATCCGCGGCGGCGAGGGTTTGCGCGGCGACCGCTCCTACCTGGTGGTGAGCAACCACCAGTCCTGGGTGGATATCCCCGCGCTGGTGCAGGCCTTCAACCGCAAGACGCCCTACTTCAAGTTCTTCCTCAAGCAGGAGCTGATCTGGGTGCCGTTCCTCGGCCTGGCCTTCTGGGCCCTCGACTACCCCTTCATGAAGCGCTACTCCAAGGCCTACCTGGCCAAGCACCCGGAGATGGCCGGCAAGGACCTGGAGATCACCAAGCGTGCCTGCGAGCGCTTCAAGGAGCTCAACGTTACCGTGGTCAACTACCTAGAAGGCACCCGCTGCACCCCGGCCAAGCAGGCCGCGCAGGGCTCGCCCTACCAGCACCTGCTCAAGCCCAAGGCCGGCGGCGTAGCCTTCGCCCTGGCCGCCCTCGGCCCGCAGCTAGATGCACTGCTCGATGTCACCCTGGTCTATCCGGGCCAGCGCCCACCAGGCTTCTGGGCGCTGATCAGCGGCCAGGTACCGAAGGTGATCATGGACATCCGTACCCAGGAGCTGGACCCGGCGCTGTGGGCCGGCGACTACGAGAACGACCCGCAGTTTCGCCAGTACATGCAGGCCTGGGTCAGCCAGCTGTGGCAGGCCAAGGACGCCCGCATCGCCGAGCTCAAGCGCGAGCTCTGAGGTTCGACGGGCGCGGCCTGCTACAATTCGCGCCCGCCCTCCCCGCCAGGTTCGCCCCGTGACCACCGCTTTCGCCTCCCTGCCGCTGTCCGCTGCCATGCGCGACAACCTCGCCGCCCTCGGTTATGCCGAGATGACGCCGATCCAGGCCGCCAGCCTGCCGCTGATCCTCAAGGGTCGCGACCTGATCGCCCAGGCCAAGACCGGCAGCGGCAAGACCGCGGCCTTCGGCATCGGCCTGCTACACCCGCTGAATCCGCGCTTCTTCGGCTGCCAGGCACTGGTGCTGTGCCCGACCCGCGAGCTGGCCGACCAGGTGGCCAAGGAGCTGCGCCGCCTGGCCCGCGCGGCGGACAACATCAAGATCCTCACCCTCTGCGGCGGCGTGCCACTGGGTCCGCAGATCGGCTCGCTGGAGCATGGCGCGCACATCATCGTCGGCACCCCGGGGCGCATCCAGGAACACCTGCGCAAAGGCACCCTGAAGCTCGACGGGCTGAACACCCTGGTGCTGGACGAAGCCGACCGCATGCTCGACATGGGCTTCTTCGACAGCATCGCCGAGGTCATCGAACAGACCCCGGCCAAGCGTCAGACCCTGCTGTTCTCCGCCACCTACCCGGCGGGCATCGAGCAGCTGGCCGCACGCTTCCTGCGCACGCCCGAGCGGGTGCAGGTGGAGGCAATGCACGACGACGGGCAGATCGAGCAGCGCTTCTACGAGATCGATCCCAAACAGCGCATGGAAGCGGTGATCCACCTGCTGCGCCACTTCCGCAAGCAGCCGGCGGTGGCCTTCTGCGCCACCCGCCAGCAGTGCGATGAGCTGGCCGCCCTGCTCGAATCGGAGAAGATTTCCGCCGCCGCCCTGCACGGCGACCTCGAACAGCGCGACCGCGACCAGGTGCTGACGCTGTTCGCCAACCGCAGCCTCAGCGTGCTGGTGGCCACCGACGTGGCCGCCCGCGGCCTGGATGTTGCAGGCCTGGAGCTAGTGATCAACGTCGAACTGGCGCGCGATGCCCAGGTGCATATCCACCGTATCGGCCGTAGCGGCCGTGCCGGCGAGAAGGGCCTGGCCCTGTCGCTGGTGGCTCCCAGCGAGGCCTACCGCGCCCAGGCCGTCGAGGAGCTGCAGGGCAGCCCGCTGACCTGGCAGCTGCTCGGTGAACTGAAGGACAAGGGCGAGGCGCTGCTGCCGCCGATGCACAGCCTGTGCCTGTCCGCCGGGCGCAAGGACAAGCTGCGCCCCGGCGATATCCTCGGCGCGCTGACCGGCGATGCCGGCATCCCCGGCGACAAGGTCGGCAAGATCGCCATCTTCGATTACCAGGCCTATGTGGCGGTGGATCGCAGCGTCGCCAAGCAGGCCATGCAGCGCCTGCAGAGCGGCAAGATCAAGGGTCGTTCGGTGAAGGTGCGGATGTTCTAGAGGGAAGTTGGCGATGCGCAATATTCTGGTGGTGGAAGACAGCCCACTGGTGCTGAAGATCCTCGAGCACCTGTTCCGTCAGGAGCCGGAGCTGGAGCCGCTGTTCTGCGCCTCGCTGGGTGAGGCGCAGGTGCTGCTGGAAACCTCCTCGGCGCTGTTCTTCGCCGCCATCGTCGACCTCAACCTGCCCGATGCACCGAACGGCGAGATCGTCGACCTGGTGCTGCAGTACAGCCTGCCATGCATCGTGCTCAGCGGTTCCTACGACGAGCACCGCCGCGACGAGCTACTGCTCAAGGGCGTGGTCGACTACGTGCTGAAGGAGAGCCAGCACTCCTACGAATACGCCTTCCGCCTGCTGCACCGGCTGGAGAGCAACAGCCACGTGAAGATCCTGGTGGCGGAAGACTCCGAGGCCACCCGCCACTTCATCCGCCGCGTACTGACCCCGCACCTGTACCAGATCATCGACGCCTGCGACGGCGACGAAGCGCTGCGCATCCTGCAGGAGCAGCCGGACATCGACCTGTTCCTGGTCGACCACAGCATGCCCGGCCTGAGCGGCTTCGAGCTGGTCAAGCTGCTGCGGCAGAAGATGAAGCGCAACGAGATGATCATTCTCGGCCTGTCGGCCGACGCCAAGGGCTCGCTCAGTGCCATGTTCATCAAGCACGGCGCCGACGACTTCCTGCGCAAGCCGTTCTGCCCCGAGGAGCTCAACTGCCGCGTGATGTCCTGCCTGGAGCGCCGCGACATGCTGCATGCGCTGAAGCAGGCGGCGCTGTTCGATTCGCTGACCGGGCTGTACAACCGCCGCGCGTTCTACGAACAGGGTGTGGAAATGATGCGCCAGGCGCAGAAGGGCGGGCAGGAACTGAGCGTGGCGATGATCGACCTCGACCACTTCAAGGTGATCAACGACGAGCACGGCCACGCCAGCGGCGACGCCGCCCTGGTGCACTTCGCCCGCACCCTGCGCAAGACCTTCCCGGACAGCCTGCTGGGCCGCCTGGGCGGCGAGGAATTCGCCCTGGTCAGCCGGCTCGACGGCGACACGGTCGGCAAATGCCTCGAACTGCTGCGCCGCCAGTGCGCCGCCCTGAAGTACGCCACCGGCGCGCCGCCGCTGGGCTTCAGCGCCGGCATCTATCACGGCGCCCCGGACGACCTGGAGAGCCTCCTGCACCTGGCCGACATGTGCCTGTACCAGGCCAAGCGCAGCGGCCGCGGGCGCTCCGTGAGCACCTCGGCAAACTCCATCGATTGAGAAGCTGCGGCTAACCGCCGGCAGCCCCTCCGACAGCCGCCATACGGACAGAAAGCGCAGCGCACGGACAGATCGCGCTGCGATTCTCCTCTGCCGCCGCTTTGTCATATTCGCGTTCACAACCCTGCAGATAGTGGCCCCGCCAACCAACACCAAGGGGCTACACCGTGCTGCACCGCGCTCTCTATTCGCTCTCCATCCTCAGCCTGTCCATCGCCACCGCTCATGCGGCCGAGACCTACACCCTGGACACGCCGAGACTGACCGGCATCGACAACTTCCGCGATCTCGCCGGCACCACCAGCGCCTATACCACCAGCCGCGACGGGGTCATGCGCTCCGGGGTGTTCTACCGCTCCAATGCCCTGACCCCGAGCGGGACCGACCTGGAGATTCTGAACGGCCTGGGCATCAGCGACGTCTATGACCTGCGCACCCCCAGCGAAGCAGCCGGAACCCCGGATACCCTGCCCAGCGGCGCCAGCTACCAGCTCATCGACATCATCGGCAGCACCACCTCGGGGTCGAACATCACGACCTCCGCGCTGAACATCACCAGCGCCGCCCAGGCCGTGGCCATGATGGAAGATACCAACCGCGCCTTCGTCAGCGATGCCGGCATGCGCGGCCAGTTCGCCGTGCTGTTCAACGAGCTCGCCGGGGCCGACGGGGCCGCCCTGTTCCACTGCACCGCCGGCAAGGACCGCACCGGCTGGACCGCCGCGGTGCTGCTGAGCATTGCCGGCGTGGACGACGCCACCATCATGCAGAACTACCTGGCCACCAACGACTACACCGCCGACCGGGTTGCGGCCACACTGGCGCACATGCCGGCCAGCTATGCGGCGATCTACGCGCCACTGCTCGGCGTACAGGCCAGCTACCTGCAGGCCGGCTTCGACGAGGTCGTGGCGCAGTACGGCAGCATGGACAATTACCTCAAGGAAGGCCTCGGCCTGAGCCAGGAAACCATCTACGTGCTGCGCGGCAAGATGGTCTACTACAGCAGCCTGCCGGAGACCGCCGGCCTGCTGGGCAACGCCGCCGCCGGCGCGCAGCTGCTGACCCAGCTGCAGAACAGCAGCCTGGCGGGGGACTACACCGCCTACAACTACTACCTGCAGTCGGCCATCGACTCCGGCACGCTGAGCGGCGTGGAGTCCACCATCGGCGGCCAGGTGCATGCCGACGCCACCAGCTACCTGCTGCGCCAGGACGCACTGATCGACAAGGCGGCCGAGCCCTATGCCAGCGGCATCGAACTCCAGGCCGGCCAGCGCCGCCTGTGGATGACCGGGCTGGCCGGCTATCAGGGCAACGACGGCTCAGCCGAGGCGGCCAGCAGCAACGAGCACACCCAGGGCACCATGCTCGGCGTTACACAACGCTTCTCCGAGCAGCTCAGCGGGCATGCCGGTTTCGGCTACAGCCGCGGCAACGTCGGCGGCGCGGGCGGCGAGGTGGATACCGACCTGACCTTCATCGGCCTCGGCGCACGCTTCGCCCCCAACGGGCTGGAGCGCGGCCTGTTCGTCGACGCCAACCTCAGTGGCGGCTGGCTCGACTACGACAGCAGTCGCGAACTCGGCGGCGGCCTGGGCAAGGTCAGCGGCGACAGCGACGGTACCCTGGTCGGCGCAGCCCTGGCGCTGGGCTACCGCCTCCCGGTGAGCAGCGTGACCCTGGAGCCAAGCCTGGGCCTGCGCGTCAGTCGCCTGGACCTCGACGGTTTCCAGGAGCAGGGCAACGACCTGGCCCTGGACGTCGACGATACCAAGGAGACCCGCACCAGCGCGGTGGCCAATCTGAAAGCCAGCTTCGCCCCGCAGAGCCTGAGCGGTGGCTGGCAACTGGTGCCGGGGCTGGAGGTGGGTTACGAACACGTGCTCGGCGACCACGAGGTCGACAGCGAGGGCCAGTTGCTGGGCCTGGATATTTCCCAGCGTGCCGCCTTCGACAGCCGCTACCAGTTCACTGGTGCGTTCAGCCTGACCGCCAACCTGGGTGAATTGAGCCTCGGCGCGCAAGCCGGGATCAGCGGCGGTGGCGATAGCCACGGCGCCAGTGGCGGCCTCAAGGCCAGCTATCAGTTCTGACCACAGGCTCACCCGCTCTGCCTTCCCCGGGCAGAGGGGGTGAATACCTCGCCGGCCGAGTCAGCGCGACCTGCGCAGCTCCGCAGGGCTCAGGCCAAAGGCATTCTGGAAGTACTGGCAGAAGCGCCCGACATTGCTGAAGCCCAGCGCCAACGACACCTCGCTGACCGACTGCACATCCTCCTGCTGCAGGACCTGGTAGGCACGCTGCAGCCTGACCTCACGCTGATAGGCGCCGATCGAAGTGCCGGCGAAACGCCGGAAGCCATCCTGCAAGGCGCGCAGGCTGACGTTGCACAACTCGGCCAGCTCGCTGCCGCTGATCAGCTTGCCGGGGTGCTCCTGCAGGAACTCCATCGCCAGCTTCACATGCCGCGGCGCGATCGAAGGTCCCGGCCGCCGCAACGCCTCGCTGTAGTTGTGCGGCCAAGCCTCCAGCACCGCATCCACCAGCATCTCCTGCAGCCGCGCCGGCATCAGCGAGCCGCCATGCAGCAGCGCATCGAAGCCGCCGCCGGTGGCCATCCCGACCACCGCCTTGATGCCCTGGCAGGCCTGGACGCTCAGGTCGACCACCGGCTGGAAGCGCACCTTGTGCAGGATCGGCCGCTCCAGCAGCGCCGCCAGGCGTCGGGCGAAGATCGAGCGCCTGACCGAGAGGCCGTATTGCGAGTGGCCGTCGATAAATCCCACCGAGCGCACCGCCGCCTTCTCGATGGCCAGGCCCAGCTGCGGCACACCCAGCGTCTCGCCGGCCTGGTTGAAGACCACCTTGCCGGCCGTGGGGAAGATGAAGCTGATTTCATCGTCCATGTCGGGCAATGCGGTGAGCAGGTCACCGCGAAAACTCAGCTGACGAAAGCTGACGCCCTCATAACGGCCGTACACACCGGCAATGGCAATCTTGTTCTCCGGGCGCGGCAGCCCCGAGTAGAGGCTGCCGAACATGCGCGTGAAGAGTGCGCCGAACTCGTCGGCGCTCAGATTCTCCGAGCGGATCAGGAACGGCTGGCGGGCTGTGATCATGGCTGCCTACTGAGGTTGGGCGATGCCACGCGATGCAGTCGCGTGGCGAATGGCCGCGCAATCTAGCAACAGCAAGTTACAACTCTGCTATGCCTGGCTCACTGTTCCCCACTGTCCAGGCCGTGCCGCTGAAAGATGCGCCGGTAGCCGCCGTCTGCGCGCATCGCCTCGATACTGGCATTGAACTCGCGAACGATCTGCTGGTGCAGCGGATGGCTGCGGCGCACCAGGATGTGCAGGCCGTTCTCGCTCAGCGGCGGCTCGATGAATTCCACCGCGTTGCGGATTTCCCGCAGGTCGCTGTTGAGGTGGTACTGCGCCACCAGCTCGTCCTCGAGGGTCAGCTGCACCCTCCCGGCCGCCAGCATGCGTGCGCCCATGGCAAACTCCAGCACCGGCACCTTGCTCAGCCCCGCGGCGCTATCGAAGGCCGCGTCATAGCTGTAGCCGCGCACCACGGCGATGCTATAGGCGCTCAACTGCCCCAGATCGGTGTATTCGATGGGCATGCCGGTGCGACGCAGAAAGCGGATGCGATTGACCAGATAGGGATCGGAGAACAGCCCGTAGCGGGTCCGCTCGGCGCTGTACCAGGCGGCGACCACCACGTCGTAATCGCCCTGCTGCAGCCCCCGCAGCACCCGCGCCCAGGGCACCTCGACATACTCGGTGCTGTGCCCGGCGCGCTGCAGGGCGGAACTGACCAGGTCCACCGCCAGCCCGTTGTTGGGCAACGTCTGATCGGTGAAGGGCGGCCAGGCATCGCCCGTCAGGCGCAGGTGCTCGGCCATGGCCGGGGCGTCCAGCAGCAGTGCAAACAGCAATGCCCAACCGCGTAATCCGCTCATGCGCCATGTCCGACTGCCAGAAGACTCCGTGAAGACTAGTCCCCCTGCCCTGATCCGCACAGCTGCCGAAAAGACGCCCTGAGTGCACCTGAGCGAATCTGCATACGGAGGCGCTGCAGCAGAAAAATAGCCACGGTCATAAAACTGGCACAGCTCCTGCTTAGTATCAGGTAACTCCAGTTTTGGGGACCTTGGTACAGGCAGGCCGGGGAATCCCCTCTTTTACACCCCAGGCAAAAAGGCCGCCCTCAGAGGCGGCCTTTTTCATTTCTATGCAAGAAATCAGGTATTTCGGCGCGGCTTCCTGCGCTTACCCGCACTCCAGGCAGCCAAGTCATCGCGAAAGCGCCCGATCAGAGGCGAACGATTCTGGTGCAATCGCACCGATCCGGACCATGAACTAGCGATAGACCTCACGGCGATAGATCAGCGGCGTCGAACCTCGATAGATTCCGAAGGTTGCGGTCGCCGCGGCGTCGGCCGTGATTTCGGAAGAAGTGGAACTGCATATACCACCATTGGAAATGGCCTCGGTATCCCGCCTAGTGCACAGCCAAATTGCCGCTGACAGCGTACTGCCGCCCTGGTGGGAAGAAGTTACTTCGAAGCGCAGGGTTGCAGCACCATTCAGCTGATTGTTCTGTCCCTGTTCGGCAACGACTGGAAGTCTCGTCTTGTCCCAAGCCCCTAAAGAGACCTGGGTCAGATTGCCAATGTATTGGTACTTGCTAGGGACGGCGCTCAGGCCGGTGCAGCTGTCCGCGGCCTGCGCCCAGGAATATCCGCTCCATTGTTCGAGCGGTATAGGCATCACCGCAACCGGCTTGGTATTGCTGCCCACAGCCACATCCGGCGCAGCCACATTCTCGGTACGCAAACGCCCCAGCCTCACTTTGCCGGCATCCACAACCGAGGACAGGAAGTCGACCGACGTGGTGCCCTTGTCCTGACTGTAAGAAGTCGAGTCATCGTCGACCAACTTGCTCTTGTCGATGAACATCTGCACCTTGCCGTCGAAAGGCGAGTCCTGCGAAGAGGGTGAAGTCGGCTTCAGATAACGCAGTTGACCCGATAAGGCGAAGGCTCGCTTGCCATCCTTCGGCGTTGCATCCGAACTGAGCACAAGGGCTGTCTGACTACCCAAGCGCACCGCCTGGCAGAGCGACGGGCTATCCGCAGCTACACAAGCGTCGTAAGGGGGCGCGATGCGTACGCGTGAATCGATCTCGGAACGCCCTGTACTGGAAAAGTAACGATGCTCAGGGACGGTGCTGAAGCGCCAGAAGAGATCGTAGTTGAGGGTGACACTCCCCTGCCGATTGCGCCCCTCGATCGTCAGCTCTGAGGTTGTCTTGGGAACGATAGGCTGGCCCTGGTAGCTAAAAGATCCGCTGGCAGTCGGTATCCCGCAGCTGGGCGGCAACTCAGCGGCTAGCGCAACATTCAAATAGGCTGGAGCGAAGCGACCGACCCGGTCGCTGTAGCTCAACGCATGCGTCATGCTCCTGCCCAGATAGGCCGGAGGGGTGGCCACGATCCGGAAGACGCCGACCTCGGAAACCGAGCGCTGCACTGTCGTACTGGCACCGCTATGAGCGTATTTCGCCGGGTCAGGGTCGACGGGAAGCCCCGCATTTCCCAGCGTGGCGTTCACACCTCCGACAGGAGCAAGCAGCACGGTGCTCAATGCCACATCGGCCTGCTGGTAATTGGGGGTCGTCTCGTTATTACAGATATTGGCGGCCATGAGCGGTGGAGACGAGTCCGTAGCACTCGTCCAGATCACCGGTTTCAGACGGACATCGAAGAGGTCGCCCGCGCGTATGGTGCTGGAGAAGCGTGGCGAGTCGAATGCGTAGTTGCTCGATGTCGCTTGATCGGTTGGCGAGTCGGTCTGAATACACAGGCCATAGGGGCGACTGACGAATGGAAGCAAAGTGGAGCCGGTAATCAAATGGCCAGAGGAGCCAGGGCCAGGATTCGCCGTGGTATCCACATAGCTGGCGTTCAGGTTCATCTGTCCGGCGTCGTTATAGCGCACGCTCAGCGGCGCCCGGCCATTGGCATCGAAGTCCAGATTGAGGGTCGTCGGGGTTGCCGTTGCGGCAGCCGCGCTCGTCGTAGTGGTTACGCTGCTGTTGTTGACTACCACCGACTTGGTGCCGCTCGCTGGATCGCTGTAGCTGGCATTGAAACGAATTCCGCGTGAAACGTTGGCAAAACCAGGAACGCAGACGGCCGAGTTATCAGCCTTGCGCACAGCCTGAATGGTTCCATCCACCGGCTTGCCAGCGATCATGTCGGGCACATTGATCAGGAAACCACTGTCGGCATAAGTGATCTTGCAGCCACTGGTAGAACAGACCCGCTGGGTCAATGGCCTGACGGCAGGCACCGAACTGCTTTCTCCAATGGTTACCTCACCCGCCCCGCTTCTTAGCTGGACGGTCGCCGTTCCCCCGGAGAAGTTGATGACGTTGCCACCCGTGACCGTAGCTGGAGCGGTCGCAGTCCATCCGGCCGAAGGACTCATCGTCACACTGACCGGATCGGTATAGAGGCTGGAGCAACTGGAATTCAGGCAGGCCTTTATCGTGATTGGCTGCGGATTACAGGTCAGGGCCGTACCGGAGTACACATACTCGAAGTGATCGATCTGGGCCCCGATGGTGTTCATCCTGTTGGCGCAAATCTGCAGGTTGTCGAGGTCATGGTTGTTTGCATTGCTGCCGGTCGAGCCGGTGAAACTGACCCAGAAATTCTGCGGAACGGTGCCCTGAACCCCACTGGCGCGCACGTCATAGCTGGATATCAAGGTGCTGAAACTGTTGCCCGAGCCAGTGGTATCACGCTCGACGGTGACCAGCGTCTTGCCCGATGTCCGGGAGTCGATGGTGATCCGATAGCGGTGACCGGGCGACGCGCTCGTCGTGGCGCTACTCGCATCGACCCCTGGCGAGAGGGTGTTGGTGCCAGTGAGGTAGGCATAGCTGCTGGCCGTGCTACCACGAATAGCAACTGCATCTGCCCGGAAGGCAGGGCCACCGACGCGCCCTTCGGCAGCTGCGGAATAGTTGCCGAACTCATCGAGACCAATGCCCAGCCACCCGCCATCGAACCCGGAGATACCGGTTTTCTGCGCATAACCGAGGGAGCCACCATAGGCACCTGGCTGAGGGGTTATCGCGGAGTCGGAAAGAATCAACGCGATGCCGTCCGCCCCGCGAGTCGACTTGTTCGAGTAGCCGTTGTAATCGAACGATACCGTGATGAGGTTGTTCGCCGCCGGGAACAGGCGTTGGAAGGTAACTGCAGTCGCCACCTCGGTACTGTCATCGGTCAGGCGCAAGCGATTGGTCACGATCTTCGGCACGCCGAATGTGCCGCTGCGGCTGGTCACGGCCCAGTCGCTGGTACCCAGCGCAGTGCGGTTGAAGTTGTCGCTGACACAGGATGGCACCGGTACCGCTTCGCACAGATCGGTCGGCGAAGTCAGGCTGGGGGTACAGGTACCCACCACTTTGCTGTTCCCGGTGCCGGTGATGGTGCTCCATGAGGCCGCAGTGACATCACCGGTGACGTTGGTACTGCCCAGCGTGATGGTATTGGTGGACGTCAGATTACCCGTGACGGTGCTGTTGTTGACCACCAGATTGTTGTTGGTAGCCGAGGCGTTGCCATTCAGCGTCAAGCCGCTCAAGGTGATTTGGCAGCAACTGCCGCTGATGTTGCCGTTGATGGTGCCGCCCGTGAGGTTGATGGTGCCTCCCGTTGCCACGACATCACCGGTGATGTTGGTGTTGCTGGAGGTCACCCCGTTGGTGCCGGTGACCTTGCCCCCCACGCTGCCCCCACCGAGGCTGACAGTACCGTTGGTGCTGGTAACGGCCCCGCCAATGGTCGTGCCATTGGTCGTCGTGATATTGCCGCCGGAGGAGAGCGCCCCCGCGACACTGCCGGCACTCAGTGATGCCGTGCCACTCGTGGTGACGTTGCTGCCGAACGTCGTCGAGGTTGCAACCAGGGTGCTGGTGATCTGGGCGGCGCCACCGATGGTGGCATTGGTCAGATTGTTGGGGCCGCTACTGGTCAGCGTGCCATTCACCGTCGTGCCATTGAGGGTGATCGAGCCGCTGGCAGACTCCAACGATCCGGTGATGGTGCCTGCCGTCAGCGAAATATTGCCGCTGCCCCCCTTCACCGAACCGTTGATGTTGTTGGTTCCCGTCGCGGTGATGGTGCTGTAGTCGGTCTCCAGGGAAATGTTCTTGCCCGAGGTACCGATGCTGTTGCCAGCCAGCGTGAAGCCCCCGGCCGCCCGGATCACGATGCTGTCGAGGGGCTCGAACCAGGCCGTGGAGACAATGACCACGTCTCCTGCTGCCAGCACCACGCGACCACTGCAGATATAGGTGCTGCCGCTGTTCGGATTGGACCAGGTGCCGCCCTGGCAAGGAGGCGGGCTATGGGTCGAGAAAAAGCCCTGGCCGAAGGTGTAGGTGGCAGCCTGGACCAGCCCCGGTAGCAGCAGGCAGGCCAGTAGAAGCGTCAGGCGCGAAAAGCTGAATCGCTGCATGATGGTCATCGCTATCTCTCAACTACCGCTGTCAGCTGTCGGTAAGCGTAGTCAGGACGGGCACTAGGATTGCCATTCTGCGCCGTGGCGGTAAACCGAAATATGGTGATCGCTATACCCTGCTCATTGGTATAGCCACTGCTGTTACAGGCCACGGCCACTGTGAACTCGCTCAGGTTGCCACCCAGGGCTGGGCTACCCGTAGCGCAGTTTCTGTTGTTGAAAGCCTGGGTTATGCCCCACTCGAGTCCGCTTCTAGCCGCTTGATAAGCTCGCGCCTGTTGAATGGCCAGGCTGGTAGTAGCGTGCTGACCACTCGACAGACGTGCCATTGCCGCAATCAACAGCGCCACCACGATAATCAGGAACATAGCTGCTACCAGACCGAAGCCCGCCGAGCGGTGCTGGTTCAGGTCAGGGCGCATTGTCGACATGGACCTGTTGCATCAGTTGTACGCTCTCGCCGTCCCGACTGAGTTGCAGATTGAGGGCCAGCAGACCGGTACGCTGAGTGCTGCCTGCCTGATAAACAAAGCTGCAGTTGGTGACATTGACCGCCACCGGCTGCGGGTTGGAGTTGTTTGGCGGAGGGTCCGGAATAGCAGCCTGCAAAGTGTTGTAGCTATAACGCAACAAGCGGCCAGCACCGTCACAGCGGTATCCAACCACCTCCTGAGCCAGATACATGCGCCGCTGCGGCGATGCGAAGCTGAAGC
Source organism: Pseudomonas sp. Gutcm_11s (assembly GCF_028649395.1). Lineage (GTDB taxonomy): Bacteria > Pseudomonadota > Gammaproteobacteria > Pseudomonadales > Pseudomonadaceae > Aquipseudomonas. The sequence goes on from NZ_JAQSUW010000010.1 coordinate 104,265, forward strand.
GAAAACCACCAGCTGGCAGATTGCCGAGAATGACCTGGCTCTCCCCCGCCGGCGTTCCGGTGACCGCGCTGAAGGTCGTGCCTGTCGGCGTAATGACTCCCGGATTGGCCGGCGCCCATACATTGTTGCCTGCCACAGGAACACCTCCCGAATCAGCACCAATGTTGTACAGCACCATCCAGCGGGCTCCGGCAGGGTTAAAGTTGCCATCCAGAACCTGCACGCTGTCGCAGCGACCTCCAGCTGTCGAACTACCGCATGAACCCGCTGCGCCACTGGTGAACACCAAGCCTTCGCTGCCGGTCCGATTCGGTCGATAGCGCCCTGCGCTATGGATCAGCAGCAACTCCATTGCCTGACCATTGGCCGAGACTCGCAGAGAGTTCGGGATGGCCAGACGCACATCACGACTCATGCGGCTCAGAGCCCCAGCCGCCTGGTCCACCAGGATTGCCCGCCGGCTCTGCCCGGCGAACCCCTCCATCGGTCGCGACAGCACAGTGCTGATCATCAGTACCACCAATCCTGACAGGGCGATGACCATGACCAGCTCGACCAGCGTAAACCCCTTCCCCAGTATCTTCACGGGCATACGCTGTTTCCACTCTGGTCATAGCCGTCATAGCAGGTTCGATAGCCCGCGAGCGTCAGCGTCTGGCCGGTCGGATCAGTCACAGTGACCTGAGCATAAAGCACCCGGTTAGCGGCCAGGCCTTCCCAGGCCTGCTGCGCAACTAAGACTCGCACGGAATATCCGCCCAGGCCGGCCACCAACTGCCCTCGCGCGTCGCGAGCCCCGATATCGTTGAGGCTGTTGTAATCGCAGACATTGTCGAAATTGGCACGCCCCGCTGGCGCTGCCGGGCAGATATTCCCGCTGCCCGGGTCGAGAAAAGGCTGCAAGGAGATCTCTTCGAGATAAGCCTCGGCGATGGCCAGGCTCTGCTGCCGCAGCATGGGATCGGCCGAACGGCCGCCGATGGCTGCCATGGCGCTGTACAACGCGGCAGCGGCGAGACCGACGATCACGATGGTGAGCACCAACTCGACCAGCGTCATGCCACGTTGACGCGTCATTGCACCAGACCTGTAGTGGCCGCCACGCTGATATTGAAGCCGCTGATAGTGGCGGCTGCAGCCGCCGAAGGCTGCCCCTGGGAGTCGAACACCACTGGAAAAGTGGTAGCCGTGATACTGACGCCGCCTGGCAAGGCCTTGGCGTAGGGCGTCTGACCATCGGGGCCCTGCACCGCGACGAAGTTGCCGCTAGTGCAGGTGGCGGCGCGCTGCACGCTGTAACCACTGACGCTGTTCAGGTCCACCTGAATCAGGCAACCGCTGGCCACAGCCAGCTTCTGCCCATAACGCACAGCGGCGAGTGCTTCTTCGTAATACAGGCGCTGATCAAAATCTGATCTAACGAAGAAGCGCGGCCCCACCACGGCGGCAAGGATACCGATGATGACCATCACCAGCATCAGCTCAACCAGGGTGAAGCCGCGCATCGGATATCAGCACCCCGCTGTATTGGAAGCAGTGATATCGCTGATGGTAGGTGCCGCATTTGCAGCCGCAGCAGTGTAGGAGAACGAACAGGTTGCCGGCGTTGGCGCACCTTTCACCCTGATGACAAGAGGAGCAGCACCACCGCCAGAGGTATCAAACTCACTGCTCAACTGTGCTGCAGCCACGATGCCGGCAGCATCTGCAGTCGGGTAATAGTTAGCCATCGTGATGGCAACTCCCTCCAGGGTCACGGAACCACCGGCAGCAGTTCCCTTCGCCAAAGCAACGGAATGCGCGACAGCAGATGCGGAGCGCACGGAGCCTAGGGCGCCATTCAAAGTTGCTATACGTGCATCCTGGCCCAAGTTCGCAAATCTAGGCAGAGCGAACGCCGCCAGAATGCCCAGAATCACGATGACCATGATCAGCTCGATCAGGGTGAAGCCGCCTTGTTGTTTTTTCATTTTCAGAGTCCCTTGGTTGGGTTATTCGGTGAAGACCGTTTCCACGGTGCCATCGGTGGGATCGTAGGTGATGGTGTCGTCGGCACCATCCGCCTGGTAGGTGTACACGCAATCGGTGCCACCGCTGGTGGCGACATAATCGATGCCAGTGGCGGCCGCAGTAGCCACCTTGGGAGCAGAGCCTTGCAACAGGGCACCCCAGAGACCAACACAATCGAGAGTGCCCCCAGTACCCAGCGGCCAACCGCTTGCATTCACGTCGACGGTACCGTCACCGAAGCCGACCACGTTGGTATTGGGGTTAGCCACACCCTTGCTGCGATTGACCTCCCACTGCGAGCGCACCAGCACCACGGCGGAAGCCAGAGCCCCACCCGCGCCTTCGACGGCTGCGCGGTGCGCATCCTTGGTCGCGTTCATGAAGCGCGGCAGCGCCACCGCGGCGAGAATGCCGAGGATGACGATCACCACCACCAGTTCGATCAGGGTAAAACCTTTGCTGTTCTTCATCGTGCTTCCTCTCTGACTCAAAACCCTTGCGCGGCCAATTCCACGGCAGGGACCGCCTCAAGCTCCAGGGCAAAGGCATTGCGAACCGATTGTGACGCAGTCGACATTACATCGGGAACCGCCAGCAACCGCCAAACCCGCACCTCACTCCCTTCCTTCGTCCATCCGTCCGCAAAACGCGGCCGGTACAACACCCATGCCTGCTGCGGCAGCCAGTACCAGCAGCCGACTTCAGGCTCATCACCCGCGGCCAACTCACCGCAGTAGTTGTCCTGCTGCCAGCGCAGCAGCACGAACGGATTCCGTTTCTGCCAGGCCGCATCCGGCACCTGGTCCTTGGCCATCTGCTCCGCCGCCACATGCGTGAGGCTGGTAGCCAGATTTTCGCGAGTGGCCTGCATGGCCCGTTCTTCGCTGACCTCGGCTATTTTCCAGCCTAGCGCCAATAACAATCCTGTCGCCATGATCAGGGTCAGTCCCCAACCAAACAGGCGCGAGCGGCGCACCCAGTATCCGGCCTCGTAATCCGGACTCACGCGCCGCCCTTGGCCACCGAAGCCAGCTCCCACATGGGCAGGAACACGCCCAGGGCCAGGATCAGCACCATCAAGCCCATGGCCACGATCAAGATAGGTTCGATGGCCGATGCCAATTGTTTGAGGTCGTAATCGACCTCCTGTTCATAGAAATCCGCTACTTCGACGAACAGGTCGTCCAGCGCACCGGTCTCCTCGCCCACCGCCATCATCTGCAGCACCAGCGGGGTGAACAGCCCGCTGGCCGAGGCAGTACGGGTCAGTGCCTCGCCGCGCTCGACGCCTTCACGCATGCCGAGGATAGCCTGGCCGATATGCCGGTTGCCGACGCTGGCGCTGTTGATCGACAGGGTCTGCAGCAGCGGTACGCCGGCCTTGTACATCATGGCGAAGGTGCGGGTGAAGCGGGCCAGGGCGATGCGCTCGAAGATCCCGCCGACGATAGGTAGGCGCAGTTTGGTGGCATCCCACTTGAGCGCGCCGGCGTCGGTTTCCGCCCACTTGAAGAAGGCATACAGGCCGCCAACGAAGGCCAGCAGCATCAGCCACCAGAAGTCCTGGAAGAACTGTGAGGTGCCGATCAGCACCCGGGTCGGCCAGGGTAGCTGGGCATGGAATTGCTCGAAGACCTTGGCGAAAGCCGGAATCACGAACAGGTTGATCACCACCAGCGCCACGCCCATGGCGGCCATGACGAACAATGGGTAGCGGGTGGCCTGTTTAATGCGCTTGCGCGTCTCGCGCTCCAGCTCCAGGTAGCTGGAAAGCTGGCGGAAGGCCTGGTCGAGCTGGCCGGTGTTCTCGCCGACGCTGATCATGCTGATGAACAGAGTGCCGAAGACCTTGGGATGGGCATGCAGCGCCACTGCCATGCTGACGCCGCCCTCCAGATCGGCACGCACTTCCTGCAGTACCTCGCGGAAGTACTGGTTGCGGTGTGACTCGGCCAGGCCGCCGATGGCGCGGATGATCGGCACGCCGGCCTTGGTCAGGCTGTACATCTGCCGGCAGAAGATGATCAGCTCCTCCAGGTCGATGCTCTTGCGCCGCAGCTTCTCCTTGAGCGCCGCGAACACGTCCTCGCCGTTCTGCTCCGCCTGTTCCTCGATGGTCAACGGGGTGATCTTCTGCGCCAGCAGGTCGCTGGCAACGCTATCGCTACTGGCGCCCTGCAGGGTGCCGACGACCTTTCCGCCTTGAGCATCGCGCCCGGTGTAGCGGAACTGGCTCATGCCAGCGCCTCATCGGTGAGGGTAGCGCAGACCTTGAGCACCTCCTCGACGCTGGTCACGCCGGCCAGCGCGTAATCCAGCGCGCAGGCCGCCAGCGGGCGATAGTTGGCGCTGTTCTTGGCCGCCTCGGCGAAGCCGTGCGGATCGTTGCGGCGCAACGCGGCGATCATCGCCTCGTCCATCTCCAGCAACTCGAACACGCCCAGGCGCCCGGCATAACCGGTGTTGTGGCACTGGTGGCAGCCGGCGCCGAGCTTGAAGGCCCGTCCGGCCAGCGCCGAGCCATGCAGGCTCTCCAGCCAGGCCATCTGTTGTGGCTCGGGCTGGTGGTCTTCCATGCAGTTCTCGCACACCCGACGCACCAGGCGCTGGGCCAGCACGGCATTGAGCGAGGTGGCAACCAGGAAGGGCTCGGCGCCCATGTCGATCAGGCGCATGGCCGAGGTCAGTGCGTCGTTGGTGTGCAGGGTCGACAGCACCAGGTGGCCGGTCAGCGCGGCGCGCAGGCCGATCTCGGCGGTCTCCTGGTCGCGCATCTCGCCGATCAGCACGATGTCCGGGTCCTGACGCAGAGCGGCGCGCAGCACTCGGGCGAAGGTCAGCTCGATCTTGGTGTTGACCTGCACCTGGTTGATTCGCGGCAAGCGGTACTCGACGGGGTCCTCCACGGTGATGATCTTCTTCTCCGGGCTGTTCAGCTCGGCCAGCCCGGCGTACAGCGTGGTGGTCTTGCCCGAGCCGGTGGGGCCGGTGACCAGCACCATGCCGTAGGGTCGCTGCAACAGGCGACGGAAACGCGCCAGCATGTCCGGCGGCATGCCACCGGCGTCGAGGCTGGCGATGCCGGCGCTCTGGTCGAGCAGACGCATCACCACCGACTCGCCGAACTGTACGGGCATGGTCGACACCCGCACGTCGATGTTGCGGTTCTTCACCCGGATGTTGAAACGGCCGTCCTGCGGCAGGCGCTTCTCGGAGATGTCCAGACCGGACATGATCTTCAGGCGCATGACCAGCGCCGAGGCGATGCGCTGCTCCTTCATCACCTGCTCGTTGAGCACACCGTCGATACGCTGGCGAATACGTACCACGCCCTCGTCCGGCTCGATGTGAATGTCCGAGGCCTTCATCTGCACCGCGTCTTCGAACAGGGTCTGCAGCAGGCGTACCACCGGCGCATCGCTGACGTTGTCGGCACCCAGCTTGGACAGGTCGAAGTCGCTGTCCTGCAGCTCGCCCTCCAGCTCGCCGGCGATCGAGGCGATCTCACTAGTACGCCGGTAGACCAGATCCAGCGTGCCAAGCAGCTCGGCCTCGCGCACCACTGCTGGGTGCACGCGGGTCTTGAGGATGCGCTCCATCTCGTCCTGGGCGAACAGGTCGAGCGGGTCGGACATGCCGACCAGGATGCCGCCGCCCTCACGCGAAAGCGGGATGGCGCGGAAGCGCCGGGCCATGGCCTCCGGCAGGGTCTGCACCAGCTGCTGGTCAAACTTGAAATGCTTGAGCTCGATGAAGGGAATCTTCAACTGCTCGGACAGCGCGGTGAGCAGCTTCACTTCAGCGACGAAGCCCATGTCGACCACAGTGCGGCCGAGCTTGGAGCCGGTGCGCTTCTGCTCCTGCAGGGCCTGCTGCAGCTGCGCATCGTTGATCAGTCCAGCCTGCACTAGCAGGTCGCCAAGACGGATCTTGCGCTGCGCCGCATCGGCGGACGGGCGGGCGTCCTCAATCATCCTCGACCTCCCAGAGCCGAAACGCGTTCGCTGGCGAAGCGCCTGGCGCTTTCGTCCAGCCCTAGCCCCTGCAGGGCCAGGCGGTAGTGACGGGCAGCCTCACCCGGTTGGTCGAGCTGCTCCATGGCGATGGCCAGGCCCAGCTGCCAGGTCGCCTGGCTGGGGCGCAAGGCAACCATCTGCCGGTACAGCGCGGCGCTCTGCTGCCACTGCCCGGTCTGTTGATAACTGGCGGCCAGCAAGGCGTGATAGGTGGGCTCCTGGGCCAGGGCAGGGGCGTTCTGCTCCAGGGTAGCCACTGCACCCATGGTGTCACCGGCCTGCAGCTGGGCGCGTGCCAGCAGCAGGCGCAGCTCGCTGTCCTGCGGTGTCTTCGCCAGTTGCTCCGGCAACCAGCCGAGCAGCCGCGCCTGCTGACCATCACCCAGATAAGCACGCGCCAGCCAGCGCATCACCTCCGGGTCTTGGCTGCGGGTTTTCTGCAGGGTTTCCAGCTCGCTGATGGCCTTGCGGTAGTCACCGGCCTGGATTGCCTGGCGCGCCTCGGCTAGGCCGTCGGGGCGATAGGGTTGGATCTTCACTTCCGGCGGGCCGCTGACCGGCTCGGGCTGCACGGCCGGCGCACTGGGCTCTGCAACCCTGGCGGCTGGCACAGGCGCCGTGGCCCAAGCCGGCATTTCCGGTTCCGCCGCGCGCTCTTCGGCCGGAGCGGCTGCGGGCAGCTGGTCCAGCTCCAGCGACGGCTCTATGGCGGCCACTGGCTCGTTCAACGGCACCTCGATCCACAGCATCCAGCGATCGCCGACAGGCTCCAGGCGATCACGCACCTCCAGTCCCTCGCCGAGGCCGACCAGCAGTACCTGCACATCCTCGCCCTGCGCCTCGACGCGCCAGGACAGGCTGCGCCCATTACGCTGCACGCGACTGGCCTGCGGCCCGCCGACCAGCGCAACGCCCGGCAGGCGCAAGCTCACCGCCCCGCTCTCCTCGGTACGCTGGTAGGGCACCGAGCGCTCCAGCAGAAGCTGCAGGGTCAGGCCACGGGAATCGTTCTGTGGCAGCACCTCCAGCAATCGAGGCTGTGCCACCAGCGGAGCGGCGGCAACCGGCTGCTGTGGCTTGGGCATCACCCCGCCCCAGGGAATCTGGCCGTTGACCACCCGGCCGATCATCACGCCGATCAGGGTGGCGATCAGCATCACTGCGAGGAACCAGATGGAGCCACGGCGCAGGCGTTCGATGCGCTCGCGACGATTGGCGCCAACCTCGTCCACCGCGTGCAGCCCTTCCAGCGCCAGGCGCTCGGTAGGCGCAGCGCGGCGCTCCTCGAGGTCACGCAGCATGTCGTTGACCAGGCTCATGGCAGCAGCTCCCGCCACTGGCTGAGCCAGGGCCAGGCACCAACCACGAGCAGCAGCGACAGACTCGCCGCCAGCCCCCAGCCGAGCCAGCTCGGACCACGCTGCAGGAACGGCTGGGCACCCTCGGTATCCAGCTGGGCACGCCGCACGTGTTCGCTGGATACCTGCCGCCGGCCTTCGCCGAAGGCCACCATCAGCGCCTTGTGCGCGAGGATGTTGATCAGCCGCGGGATGCCACCGCTGCCGCGCACCAGGCGGCGGATCGCCCGCGGGGCGAACAGCGGCTCGCCGCGGTAGCCGGCCACAGCCAAGCGCTCGCTGAGATAGCGCGTGCAGTCGCGCACATCCAGCGGGCGCAGCTGGTAGGAGAAAGTGATGCGCTGGCGCAACTGGCGGAACTCGTCACGCGCCAAGGTAGCGTCCAGCTCCGGCTGACCGAACAGCACCACCTGCAGCAGCTTGGCCTGCTCGGTCTCCAGGTTGGTCAGCAAGCGCAGGGCCTCCAGCGTCGCGGTCGGCAGGGCCTGGGCCTCGTCGATCAGCACCACGGTGCTGCGACCCTCGGCGGCCAGCTGGATCAGCCGATGATGCAAGGCATCCAGCACGCCCTGGGCATCCAGTTCCTCGATACCTTCGATCAGCAACTCGCGCGCCAGCGCCTGGCGCAGGCCCACCGGACTCATGCCGGGGTTGGGCAGGTAGGCCAGCTGGTAGCGCTCGCCTTCCAGTTCGTTGAGCAGAGCGCGGCAGAGCAGGGTCTTGCCGGTACCGACCTCGCCGGTAACCTTGATGAAGCCCTCACCTTCGCCCAGCGCCACCCGCAGCAGATTGAGGCACGCCTGGTACGGCGCCAGCTGCACCAGGAAGCCGGTGTTGGGCGTAAGCGCGAAAGGCTTCTCGCGCAGACCGAAGAAGGCCTCGTACATCGCCTTATCTCAGCTCCTGGAAGGTTTCCGCGCTGCGCTTGAGCTCGTTGAGCCAGACATCGTCGGTGACCACCTGCGGACGCATGAGGATCACCAGTTCGCTCTTCTGCAGCGACTTTCGCTGTTGCTTGAACAGGTTGCCCACGATCGGCAGGGTGCTGGCCCACGGCACTTCGGCGTCGTTGTTCTCGTTGGTGTTCTGCAGGAGACCGCCGATCACCACTACCTGGCCACTGCGGGCGCGCACGATGGAGTCAGACTGGCGCGAAGTGGACAGCGCCAGCGGCAGGTTGAACACGTTGTCTTCGCCCAGGACGATGGTCTTGTTCTGGTCCTCCACACGGCTCACGGTAGGCCGCACATGCAGGGTGACCACGTCGTTCTGGTCGATCTGCGGCGTCACGTCCAGCGAGATGCCGGAGAAGAACGGCGTCAGCGTCACGTCCTGGGTCGGCTGGGTAACGCCGGCAACGGTGGTGGTGGAGCTGTTGGACGACACCTCGGTGACGAAGAACTCGTCGGTACCGACCTTGATCACCGCCTTCTGGTTGTTCAGCGTGGAGATGCGCGGGCTGGACAGCACACGCACCTCGCCCTGGGTCTGCAGCAACTGGATCAGGCCGGTGAAGTCGCCAATGGTGAGCAGCCCGCTGAACACGCCGCCGATGCCGTCCGGCCCGGTAAGGGTGTCTCCATCGAGCGACACGCCTCCCTCGCTGCCGAACTGATCCCAGCTGATGCCGGCCTGGAAGCCGTCCTTGAGTTCGACCTCGAGGATCTTGGTCTCCAGCACCACCTGGCGCTGCAGGTTGCGCTGCGCCTGTTCGAGGAAGCGCGCGACGTTCTCCTGGTCGGCGCTGTTGGCACGTACCACCAGCAGGCTGGCCTGCGGGTTGACCACCACGCTGTTGCCCTCCTCCCCACCGACTATGGCGCGCACCACACCTTCGACCTCCTTCCAGAAGTCGACATTGCTGGTGGTCACCACCTTGCTGGCATTGAGCGTGGTCACCGAGCGGTCGCTGTTGGAGCTGCCGCCGTTGTTGTTGCTGTTGGAGCTGGAGTCGCTCTCGGTGCTCTCCACCTGGCCGGAGCTGACGCGGGTGTCCGACTCGCCCAGGCGCTGCAGGTTGAGATAGTTGAGGTCGTAGCTGCGGGTGACGATCTTGTTCGGCAGGATCTGGTAGCCGTAGCTGGTACGCCGGTAGTCGTAGCCATAGCTATCGCGCACGGCGGCGAGCACTTCTTCCAGAGTCACTCGACGCAAGCTGAAGGTGATGGTGCCGGTGACTTCCGGGTGCACCACCAGGTTCTGCCCGGCACCGTCCATCAGGCTGAGGAAGAAGTCGCGGGCCGGCATGTCCTTGGCCGCCACGTCGAAGCGCGGGCCGCCGCTGTACAGGCTGCTGGTCAGCGGCGGCAACAGGGCAGCCTGCACGGCGGGTGGCGGCGCCACTTTGCGCTGGGCATCGGCCTGCCGCACGCTCTCGTCGAGCAGCTTGCCGCTCTGCTCGTAGAGCTGCTTGTCGCCATCGATAAAGGTCTGGCAGGCGCTGAGCAGGCAGGTCACGCCCAGCAGCAGACAGCGTTTCGACAGGTTCTGAGTCATGGGCATCATCGGCTCGGCTTCATAACGGGTTCAGCCAGGCGCAGCAGCTCTCGCTGGCCCTGACGCTCGATCAATACGGATTGCGGGTGGATGGCCAGCACACGCAGGCCGGCGTATTCCTCGCCGACGCGCAGGGTCTGGCCATCGATCACCGCACGGCTGCCATGAGCTCCACGCAGTATGGCCTGCAGCGCTAGGGCAGCAGGAGCATGGTCTGCCGTGGCCGGACGCAGGTTGGCCGGCGGCTGCGTCGGATCGACAGCCGCCTGGGCCAGGCCACAGCCCAGCAGCAGGCCAAGGAGCAAGGTTCTAGACACCGACCCATCCTGCCTTGCGGCTCAAGGTGAAGAGTTTCAGGCTGATCTTGGCGCGACTCGGACCGGCCTCGCCGACCTCGTAGTCGAGGCTGTCCCAGTTCAGTTTCCAGCCACTGAGTTGCACCGCGGCCAGGTACTGCAGCAGGTCGAAGTAACCGCCTTCCAGCTCCAGCACCAGGCCGTGGCGATATAGAGTCACATCGGTCGGCACTTGGGCCTCGACGGCCGGGACGGCAGCCGGCTTGCTCTCCTGCGGCAGTTGCACCGGCTCGCTGAAGCTCTGCATGCCCATCAGGCTCAGGCCCTGCTGGGCCTTGAGCAGGCTCTCCAGCACAGCCTTCATCTTCTCCGGGGTAACCAGCTCGGCAGTACCGGTGTCGACCTGGCGGATCAGATCCTCACGGGTAGCGGAGGCCACGAGCAGGGCACTGCGATAAGGGATATTGGGATCGGCCTTCAGCTTGGCATCGAGCTCTGCGAGGCCGTTAGCGGCTTCGAGGGCACGCCCTTCGGCCAGCTTGGCAGCGGCCTCGCGACTAGCGACGGCGGTGCTCAGCGGATCACCGATCAGCAGCAGATAGCACACGCCCAGCAGGGCCAGGCCCACGCAGTAGGTCAGCCACTGCTCACGGGCGGCCATGCCCTGCCAGCGCTGCAGCCACTTATTCATCGGCCTTCTTCTCCTGATCGGCGGGACGCGAGGACAGGTCGAAATCCAGCAATTGATCCTCGCCGCGCTTGACATCCAGGCGGGCGAACTCACGTCCCTTGAATACCGGGCTGGCGCCCAGCGCATCGAGATACGCCGGCAACAGCTCCTGATTCTGACTGCGCCCCTGCAGGCGCAGTTGCGTGCCACCGTCGCTCAGATGGATGCCGTTCAGCCAGAGGCCACCTTGAGGATGCTGATCGGCCAGGGCCTGCAACGGGGCGGTGAAACCGGCGCGATGCTGCTGGGCAAGGGTCTGCAGGTAGGTCATGAGCCGCTGCAGCTCGCGATTGCGCGCCTCCTGGGTGGCCAGTTCGGCAGGGAGTTGCTCGTCCAGATGAGGCTCGATGAAGCTGGCCCGAGCAGCAGCCAGACTGTTCTCCTGCTGCTGCGCCTTGGATTCAGCCTCGACCTGCAACTGTCCGGCGGACCGCCACTGCCAACCCTGCCAGGCGGCATGGAGCAGACAGAGCAGACCCAGCAGGACCAGGCCGAGCAGCATCTGCGCCTTCTCCGGCCCATCCCGACGCTGGCGCTCGACCTGGTAAAGGTTGATGTTCTGCATCAGGAAACCTCCTGACGCAGGGCGCCACCGACGGCAGCCATGCAGTAGGCCTGCTCGACGCTGTCGATCTCGGCACTGGCCTGGCCGGGGAACAGCTCGCGCAGGTCGAGCCCCTGCAGCTTGACCGCCAGCCCGGTGGAGAGCGCCTGCAACGCCGCCGCGCCATCACGCTTGGTCGGCAACAGCAGCAGGCGGTTGATATAGCCCTTGCCCAACTGGCTCTCGAAATAGTCGAGCGAGCGCTGGATCTCAAGGGTCACGGCGCCGTAGTCGTCGCCGGCACGATCCAGCCCCTGCTCGATGCGGCGCACCATGTACAGGTCGGCACCGCTCTGCACGCAGATCACGCCCTCGCTGGAGCGCAGCCGCAGCAGGGCGACGTTCATGTTCTCGGCACCGGCCAGCAGGCCAAGGTTACGGAAGGCCAGCGCAGTGATATCGATGCTGTGCAGGTGCAGCCCGGCCTGTTCGACCAGATCGCCCAGCGCCTGCATGCGCGCCTTGGCCAGCACCGCGCAATAGGCCATGCGCGAACGGCCACGGTAGGCGTCCTCGGGCAGGCGGAAGGCATCCACCACCATCTGCTCCAGCGGCTCGGCGATCTGGTCCTTGACCCGCCAGCGCATGGCGTCGCGCAGCTCCTCGGCGGCCACATCGGGCGCATCGAGCAGAAGCATCTGATAGGTAGCGGGGTGTAAAACCAGATTGACCGGCATCCCGGTCAGGCCACGCTCGACGACCACGGCCTTGAGCGCAGCGGGTTGCTCGGCCGGAACGGCCTTGCGGAACAGGCAGTCAAGCAGACGCGGCGCTTCGCCGGGCACGCGCTGTACACGCGCCAGGGCAATGCCTTCGGGCCCGGTCTCGATGCCCAACAACCCGTCCGCTGTCGTTCTTTTTTTCGCGAACCACACCAACGGCGAAATCCCCCCTGCTCCTTGCTCCGCTCACCCTTGTTCAGGCGAGTCGCGCCAAGTGCATTGTAGAATGGCGACTACAGACCTACCTGAGCCTGATCAATGTTCCATGTCGTCCTGTTCCAGCCGGAGATTCCTCCGAACACCGGCAACATCATCCGCCTCTGCGCCAATACCGGCTGCCATCTGCATCTGATCGAGCCGCTCGGCTTCGACTTGGACGACAAGCGTCTACGCCGGGCCGGACTGGACTATCACGAATACGCGACATTGAAACGCCACTATTCCTTGGAGGACTGTATCACGTCCATTCGCCCCGACAGAATATTGGCATTCACCACCAAGGCTAGTCATAGCTACGCGCATATGGAATTCCGTGCCGGCGATATGTTGCTTTTCGGACCGGAGAGTCGCGGTCTGCCGACCGAGGTTCTGGCGCAATTCCCCGACGAAAACCGCCTGCGCATGCCGATGCGCCCGGAGTGCCGCAGCCTCAATCTGTCCAACGCAGTGGCCGTGGTGGTCTACGAGGGCTGGCGCCAGCTCGGCTTCGCCGGCTCCTGAAACGAAAAAAGCCGCCCGAGGGCGGCTTTTTCTTGGCGACGCAATCAGGCCTGAGCGGCGGCCTGCTGGCGTTGCAGCTCCTGGGCGTACAGAGCGTCGAAGTTCACCGGCGACAGCATCAGGGCCGGGAAGGAACCACGGATTACCAGGCTGTCCAGCGCTTCACGGGCATACGGGAACAGGATGTTCGGGCAGAAAGCGCCGAGGGTGTGGCTCATCGAGGCGGCGTCCAGGCCCTTGATCAGGAAGATACCGGCCTGCTGCACTTCGGCGATGAAGGCGATTTCTTCGCCGGTCTTCACGGTCACGGACAGGGTCAGCACCACCTCTTGGAAGTCGCCATCCAGCTGCTTCTGCTTGGTGTTCAGATCCAGCGCCACGCTCGGCGCCCACTCCTGGCGGAAGATTTCCGGGCTCTTCGGCGCTTCGAAGGACAGGTCCTTCACGTAGATGCGCTGCAGGGAGAATTGTGGGCCTTCTTGCTCGGCGGCTGCGCCGTTGTTCGCTTGTTCAGTCATGACGGTTCTTCTTGTTTCGGGTTTCTGAAAGGATTCAGGCCTGCAGCAGCGCGTCGAGCTTGCCCGCGCGCTCCAGGGCGTAGAGGTCGTCGCAACCACCGACATGGGTGGCGCCAATCCAGATCTGCGGCACCGAGGTGCGGCCCGCCTTGCGGGTCATCTCGGCGCGCACATCAGGCTTGCCGTCCACGCTGACCTCGCGAAAGGCTACGCCCTTGCTGGCCAGCAACTGCTTGGCGCGAATGCAGTAAGGGCACCAGGCGCTGGAATAGACGACCACCTCGGACATGTCACTTGACCACAGGCAGGTTGTCACCACGCCAGCTGGCGATACCGCCGCCCAGCTTGGCCGCGGTGTAGCCGGCCTTCTTCAGGTCGCGAGCGACGGTGCCAGCATGCTGGCCCATAGCGTCGACCACGATGACGGTCTTGGCCTTGTACTTTTCCAGTTCGACCATGCGGCCGACCAGTTTGTCGAAGGGAATGTTGATCGCGTCGACGATATGGCCGGCGGAGAAGTCCTTCTGATTGCGGATATCCAGCACAACGCCCTGGTCGCTGTTGACCAGCGCGGTCAGCTCGCGGCTGGACAGGCTCTGGCCGCCCTTGCGCAGCTCGGTGACGATGAGCAGCACCAGCAGGAAGGCGAAGCATCCACTCAATGCATAGTGGTTAGTGGCAAATTCAATCAGGTGGGCCAACATCGCGGGGTTCCATAGCCTTAAAATGGCGGCCAGTATACACAGCCCCACAGGTCGGCCAAGCCCCGCCCGGCGGTGACGCCGCAGGCGTTACACCGCTAAAATGCGCGACCTTTTTTGATCACCTCGAACAAGCGAGCCGCCATGAGCGCCATGCCCAAACCTCTGGTCCTGATCATCCTCGATGGCTTCGGCCACAGCGATAATCCCGAGTACAACGCCATCCACGCCGCCAGCACGCCGGTCTACGACCGCCTGCGTGCCACCTTCCCGCATGGCCTGATCTCCGGCAGCGGCATGGATGTGGGCCTGCCGGACGGGCAGATGGGCAACTCCGAGGTCGGCCACATGAACCTCGGCGCCGGCCGAGTGGTGTACCAGGACTTCACCCGGGTGACCAAGGCGATCCGCGACGGCGAGTTCTTCGAGAACACCGAGATCAATGCCACAGTGGACAAGGCGGTCGGCGCCGGCAAGGCCGTACACATCCTCGGCCTGCTCTCCGATGGCGGCGTGCACAGCCACCAGGACCACCTCGTGGCCATGGCCGAACTGGCCGCCCAGCGCGGCGCCGAGAAGATCTACCTGCATGCCTTCCTCGACGGCCGCGACACCCCGCCGAAGAGCGCCCAGCCGTCCATCGAGCTGCTCGACGCCACCTTCGCCAAGCTCGGCAAGGGCCGCATCGCCAGCCTCACCGGCCGCTACTTCGCCATGGACCGCGACAACCGCTGGGACCGCGTCGAGCAGGCCTACCACCTGATCGTCGAAGGCCAGGGGCAATTCAATGCCGCCAGCGCCGTGGAAGGCCTGGCCGCCGCCTACGAGCGCGGTGAGAGCGACGAATTCGTCAAGGCCACCACCATCGGTGAGCCGGTGAAAGTCGAAGACGGCGACGCCATCGTCTTCATGAACTTCCGCGCCGACCGCGCCCGCGAACTGACCCGCACCTTCGTCGAGGCCGACTTCAAGGAGTTCGAGCGCAAGCGCGTACCGCAACTGGCCGGCTTCGTCATGCTCACCCAGTACGCAGCGAGCATCCCGGCGCCCAGCGCCTACAAGCCGGAACCGCTGACCAACGTGCTCGGCGAGTACCTGGCCAACAATGGCAAGACCCAGCTGCGCATCGCCGAGACCGAGAAGTACGCCCACGTCACCTTCTTCTTCTCCGGCGGCCGTGAAGAGCCCTTCGCCGGCGAAGAGCGTATCCTGATCCCGTCGCCCAACGTCGCCACCTACGACCTCAAGCCGGAAATGAGCGCGCCGGAAGTCACCGACAAGATCGTCGACGCCATCGAGAATCAGCGCTTCGACGTGATCATCGTCAACTACGCCAACGGCGACATGGTCGGTCACACCGGCGTGTTCGCCGCCGCCGTCGCCGCCGTCGAGACCCTGGACACCTGCGTCGGCCGCATCGTCACCGCGCTGGACAAGGTCGGCGGCGAAGCCCTGATCACCGCCGACCACGGCAACGTCGAGCAGATGGAAGACGAGTGCACCGGCCAGGCGCACACCGCGCACACCTGCGAGCCGGTGCCCTTCATCTATGTCGGCAAGCGCCCGGCGACCATCCGCGCCGGCGGCGTGCTGGCCGACGTGGCACCGACCCTGCTGACCCTGATGGGCATGCCGGTGCCGACGGAGATGACCGGCAAGACCATCGTCCAGCTGCAATAACGCGGAGCAATCCGCGAAACGCTCGCCGGCTGCCGCCTGCGGGCGTTTTTTTTGCCCGGCGCCACGGGCATACTAGGCCCGTCCCTCCCCCTGGTGCCGATTCCCTCATGCTCCGCGCCCTCGCCCTCGCCGCCCTCCTGCCCTGCCTGATCGCCCCGGCCTTTGCCGACGACAAGGCGCAAACCCAGAAGCAGCTGGAAGCCGCCCGCACCGACGTGGCCGAGCTGAAGAAGCTGCTGGAGAAGCTGCAGCAGGAGAAATCCGGCGTGCAGAAGGAGCTGCAGCGCACCGAGAAGGAAATGGGCGGCCTGGAGAAGCAGGTCAAAGGCCTCGAGGGCGAGCTGCAAAAGAGCGAGGAAGAGCTCAAGCGCCTCGACCAGGAGAAAAAAAAACTCCAGCAATCGCGCCTTGAGCAGCAGCGACTGATCGCCATCCAGGCCCGCGCCGCCTACCAGAGCGGCCAGCAGGAGCCGCTGCGCCTGCTGCTCAACCAGCAGCAGCCGGAACAGTTCGCGCGCACCCTCACCTACTACGACTACCTCGGCAAGGCCCGCCTGGAACAGCTCTCGGCCTTCAACGAGACCCTGCGCCAGCTGGCCAACGTGGAAACCGACATCGCCACCCAGCAGAACCAGCTGCTGGAGCAGAAGAGTGCCCTCGACAGCCGCCGCAGCGAGCTGGCCGCCGCACGCAAGGAGCGCCAGGCCGCGCTGGCCAAGCTGAACAAGGAGTACGGCGCCGGCGATCGCAAGCTCAAGGCACGCGAGCAGGAACAGATCGAGCTGACCCGCGTTCTCAAGACCATCGAGGAAACCCTGGCCCGCCAGGCGCGCGAGGCCGAGGAGGCACGCCGCTTGGCTGCCCTGGAGGCCGAACAGGCGCGCAATCCCAACAGTCGTCCGCTACCGCTCGGCCCCGCCGTGTCCAGCGATGGCGCCAGCTTCGGCGGCCCCTTCGCCAAGGCCAAGGGCAAACTGCCCTGGCCGGTCAACGGTCGCCTGCTGGCGCGCTTCGGTTCCACCCGCGATGGCGATTCCCGGGCCAAATGGGACGGCGTCATGATTGGCGCCTCCGCCGGCAGCCAAGTGCATGCTGTACATGGCGGGCGCGTGGTGTTCGCCGACTGGTTGCGCGGCGCCGGCCTTCTGGTCATCCTCGACCACGGTAACGGCTACCTGAGCCTGTACGGCCACAATCAGAGCCTGTTGAAGGACGCCGGTGACATCGTCAAAGCCGGGGAAGCCATCGCCACGGTAGGCACCAGCGGCGGCCAGGACACTCCGGCGCTGTATTTCGCCATCCGTCAGCAGGGTCGCCCGAGCGACCCGGCGCAATGGTGCCGCGCACAGGGATGACCGCGCGCCTCATCACATTGGGAGTTCACATGCAGCAATTCCGTCGCCTCACCCCCATCGCCCTGGCCCTCGGCCTGCTGCTCGGCAGCCCCACGCTGCTGGCCGCCGAAGCCACGGAGGCCGAAGCCCCCGCCGCCGCGGTCAACGGCAAGGCGCCGCTGCCGCTGGACGAGCTGCGCACCTTCGCCGAGGTGATGGACCGCATCAAGGCCGCCTACGTCGAGCCGGTGGACGACAAGACCCTGCTGGAGAACGCCATCAAGGGCATGCTCAGCAACCTCGACCCGCACTCCGCCTACCTGGAGCCGGAGGCCTTCGCCGAGCTGCAGGAAAGCACCAGCGGCGAGTTCGGTGGCCTCGGTATCGAGGTCGGCACCGAGGACGGCTTCGTCAAGGTGGTCTCGCCGATCGACGACACCCCCGCCTCCAAGGCCGGCATCCAGCCGGGCGACCTGATCGTCAAGATCGATGGCCAGCCGACCAAGGGCCTGTCGCTGATGGAAGCGGTGGACAAGATGCGCGGCAAGGCTGGCAGCAAGATCAACCTGACCCTGGTGCGCGAGGGCGGCAAGCCGTTCGACGTCGAGCTGACCCGCGCGGTGATCAAGGTCAAGAGCGTGAAGAGCCAACTGCTGGAAGACGGCTACGGCCTGATCCGCATCAGCCAATTCCAGGTCAACACCGGCGAGGAAGTCGGCAAGGCCCTGGCCAAGCTGCGCAAGGACAACGGCAAGAAGCTCAGCGGCCTGGTGCTGGACCTGCGCAACAACCCCGGCGGCGTGCTGCAGGCCGCGGTGGAGGTCGCCGACCACTTCCTCAAGAAGGGCCTGATCGTCTACACCGAGGGCCGCATCGCCAACTCCGAGCTGCGCTTCAACGCCGACCCGGCCGACGCCAGCGAAGGCGTACCGCTGGTGGTGCTGATCAATGGCGGCAGCGCCTCGGCCTCGGAGATCGTCGCCGGTGCCCTGCAGGACCACAAGCGTGGTGTGCTGATGGGCACCGACAGCTTCGGCAAGGGCTCGGTGCAGACCGTGCTGCCGCTGAACAACGACCGCGCCCTGAAGCTCACCACCGCGCTGTACTTCACCCCCAATGGCCGCTCCATCCAGGCCCAGGGCATCGTGCCGGACATCGAAGTGGCGCGCGCCAAGCTAACTCGCGAGGAAGGCGGCGAGCTGATCAAGGAAGCCGACCTGGCCGGCCACCTGGGCAACGGCAATGGCGGAGCGGACAAGCCGAGTGGCAGCAAGAAGCAGCAGACGGCGCGCCCACAGGACGACGACTACCAGCTGAGCCAGGCGCTGAACCTGCTCAAGGGCCTGAACGTCACCCGCAGCAACTGAGCGATTGCTGCAACGAAAAAGCCCGGGCATGCCCGGGCTTTTTCATGACCGCCAGAAGTTAGTCGACGTACTTCTGGAAGATCTTGTCCACTTCGCCAGCGGAGCGCAGCTCGTCCAGGGCCTTCTGCAGGCGCTCGACCACTTCGTCCGGGGTCTCAGGGTTCAGGGCCAGGAACAGCTGGGCGCTGTCGAAGCGCAGCACGGTCTTCAGGCCGGAGATACCTTCCTGCTTGGCCAGGTAGCGGCCGGCAGGGTCGCCGGTGGCCCACAGGTCGATCTCGCCGCTCTGCAGCTTGTGGGCATTCTCCTGGTCGCGCAGCGAGCTGATCGGCTGCAGGCCCTGCTTGATCAGGTGCTCCTCGATGGCGTCGCCACTGTAGGCGCCGACGCGATAGGACTTGGCCTGTTCCAGGCTGATCAGGTTGATGGTGCTGTCGGCCTTGGCCAGCATCACCCAGTCATCCGGACCGATGGGGCCGACCCACTTGAACAGCTTCTCGCGCTCCGGCAGCTTGGCCATCACGAACGCGCCGTTGTTCGGCGTTTCCAGGGCCATCTTGTAGACCCGGGCCCAGGGGAAGCGCAGGGTCATGCTGTAGGGGATGCCGGCCTTCTTGAAGGTCTCGCGCACCACGTCCACGGCGATACCGGCGAGGTTTTCCTCGCGGGCGAAGTTCTTGCCGTTGGTTGCCATGTTGTAGGGCGGGAAGTTCTCGGTCTGCAGCACCACCTTGTAGTCGGCCGGCAGTTCAGCACGGGCCAGAGTGGAGAACAGCAGTCCGGCGCCCAGCAGCACCATGGTCAGTCGCTTCAACAACATATCCATATCCTTGATTGTCGGAGGAGCCCACGCCACGGCCATAGCGACCCGCGGGGCGGCTGAAGGGTAGCAGAAGCGCAACGGGAAACGCAGTACCGGCGGTAAGCCGCCGGCACCGGGCGGCCCGCCGCCACTGGCTTACAGGTAGTTGTTGGTGATCTCGTCGACGAAGCCTTCGCCGCGCAGTTCATCCAGGGCTTTCTGCAGGCGCTCGACCACCTCGTCCGGGGTCTCCTTGTTCAACGCCAGGTAGAGCTCCGCACTGTTGAAGCGCAGCACCACCTGCAGGCCGCTGGCGCCTTCCTGCTTGGCGATGTAGCGGCCGACCGGGTCGGTGGTGGCCCACAGGTCGATCTGGCCGCTCATCAGCTTGGCCACGTTCTCCTGGTCGCGCAGCGAGTTGTCCGGCTTCATGCCCTTGGACTCCAGGTGCTGGCTGACGGCGTCGTTCTTGTAGGCACCGATCTTGTACTTGCCCGCCTCGGCCAAGCTGCCGACCTTGATGGTGCTGCCGGGCGCGGCGAGCAGTACCCACTCGCTCTTGGCCAGCGGGCCGACCCACTTGAACAGCGGCTTGCGCTCCTCGGTGTAGGTGGTGGAGAACAGGCCGTAGTTGGGCTTGTCCAGGGTCAGGCGATAGATGCGATCCCAGGGGAAGCGCAGGCTCAGGTTGTAGCCTATCCCGGCGCGCTTGAAGACCTCACGCACCAGATCGGCGCTGATGCCGTCGATATTGTCGTCGCGGGCGAAGTTCTTCTCGTCGATGGCCATGTTGAATGGCGGGAAGTTCTCCGTCAGCAGGATCACCTTGTAGTCTTCGGAAACCTCGGCGCGCGCGCCACCGGCCAGAAGCAGCAGGCCGAACAGCAGACCTTTGTGCAGATACTTCAACATTGCAGTACAGCTCCAGAATTGTGGTTGTTTGGGCGACTTCAGCTGCAAATGGACGCCACGAGAGCTTGCTCGCGGGGCAGTCGACCGGAGCAGTGGCATGCCAGGCATGGTGCCACGCGCTCGGCCAGCTGCATTGAACTGCGTCACGTCGGCGCTCTCGCGGTGGAGAGCCTGAGACGAAAGGGTCAGCAAGAAACGAACCAAGGCGCGTGCGGTAGCCCGAAGACAGGATGCTTTTGCACTGGCAGGCAGGATGGCGGCGAAGACAGCGTGCTTCGCCCGAGTAGGCGGTGAGAAACCCGCCGATGAAGGAGCCTCCAGCATGCCCAATCTCGGCCGATAATGGCATCATGCCGCGAACTGCCGAATTTACGCCCCTGCCTTATGCGCCTACGCCTCGACCCAAGCCGTGACATCGACGCCGCCCTGCTGCGCTACCGCAGCCTGTTCTGGGTGATTGCGCTGTTCAGCGGCGTGATCAACCTGCTCACCGTGGTACCCGCGATCTACATGATGCAGGTGTTCGACCGGGTGATGGCCAGCCGCAACGAGATGACCCTGCTGCTGCTCACCCTGCTGGCCCTGGGGCTGTTCCTGCTCAGCTCGCTGGTGGAGTGGATACGCGGCCAGGTGATGATCAAGATGAGCGTCGGTATCGACCTCGACCTCGGCGAGCGCCTGTTCGGCGTGGCCTTCCAGAAGAGTCTGAAGGAGCACAACGCCAACCCCGCGCAGGTGCTCAGCGATCTCAACGTGCTGCGCCAGTTCCTCACCGGCTCGGCCCTGATCGCCCTGCTCGACCTGCCGTGGATGCCGATCTTCCTCATCGTCACCGGCCTGCTGCACCCCTGGTTGGGGCTGTTCACCCTGCTCGGCGCATTGATCCTGTTCGGCCTGGCGATCTGGAACGAGCACGCCACACGCAAGGGTCTGGATGAGGCCAACCAGATTTCCGTGCAGTCCTCCAAGTACGTCAACAGCACCCTGCAGAACGCCGAAGTGATCCAGGCCATGGGCATGCTTGGAAACCTGCAGAAGCGCTGGGCCGGCATGCAGCAGCGCCTGATCGGCGCGCAGAGCGGAGCCAGCGACCAGGCCGCACGCATCTCCACCATCACCCGCCTGGTACGTACCGCCTGGCAGTCGCTGGCCATGGGCGTGGCCATGCTGCTGATCCTCGAGGGCCAGATCACCGGCGGAGTCATGATGGCCGCCGGCTTCCTGATCAGCAAAGCCATGCTGCCGGCCGAGCAGGCCATCAGTTCCTGGAAGCAGCTGGACAGCGCCAAGGCCAGCTACCGGCGCCTGACCCAGCTGCTCGAGGAGTTCCCACGCAAGGTCGAACGCATGAGCCTGCCGGCACCGACCGGCGCCATCCGCATCGAACGCCTGGTGGTCAATCCGCCGGGCAGCAAGCGCCCCGCCGTCAATGGCATCGACCTGGCTCTGGGCAAGGGCGAAGTGCTCGCGGTGATCGGCCCGAGCGCTTCCGGCAAGTCGTCCCTGGCTCGCGCCATGGTTGGCGTCTGGCCGGCCGGCTATGGCTCGGTACGCCTCGATGGCGCCGAGGTTGGCCAGTGGGCCAGCGAAGACCTGGGCCCGCACATCGGCTACCTGCCACAGGATATCGAGCTGTTCGACGGCACAGTGGCGGAGAACATCGCCCGCTTCGGCGATACCGACTCGGCCAAGGTGATCGAGGCCGCTACGCTGGCCGGCATCCACCAGATGATCCTGCGCTTCCCACAGGGCTACGACACGCCGCTGGGCCCGGGTGGCCTCGGCCTGTCCGGCGGGCAGAAGCAGCGCATCGGCCTGGCCCGCGCGCTGTATGGCAAGCCGGCGCTGATCGTGCTGGACGAACCCAACTCCAACCTCGACGACGCCGGCGAGAGCGCCCTGGTCGCCGCCATCGACGCCCTGCGAAAGCATGGCTCCACCGTGGTACTGGTGACCCATCGCCCCAACGTGCTGGCCGTGGTCGACAAGCTGCTGGTCCTGCAGGACGGCACGCAGAAGATGTTCGGCCCGCGCGACCAGGTGCTCAAGGCCCTGCTGCCGGCCAACGCGCCCTCCGGCACCAATCCCAGCGCCCAGACGAGCTGATCCATGACCGTTCCGCAGAAGCTTCCCGCCGACATCCGCGATGCCAACCGCACCGCCCGCCTCGGCCTGTGGATCATTGCCATCGGCCTCGGCGGGTTCGTCCTCTGGGCCGCCCTCGCCCCGCTAGCCCAGGGTGTGGCCGGCCAGGGCACGGTGGTGGTGGCCGGCGAGCGCAAGACCGTACAGGCCCTGGCGGGTGGCGCAGTGGATGACATCCTGGTGCGCGAAGGCGATCGGGTACAGGCAGGGCAGTTGCTGGTGCAGCTCAATACGGTACAGGCCCAGTCACAGCTGGAGGTCGCCCTCGGCCAGTGGTTCAGCGCCCACGCCAGCGAGGCGCGGCTGAGTGCCGAGCGCCACGGGCTGGAGGCGATTGCCTGGCCCGACGACCTGCTGGCCCGCGCCGACGACCCGCGCGCCAAGCGCAACATGGAGTTGCAGGGCACGTTGTTCGAAACCCGCCGCGCCGAGCTGACCAGCCGCCAGCAGATCCTCGCCAACCAGGCCGCCTCGCTGCAGGAGCAGCTGCACGCCTACGAGCAGATCAAGAATCACCTGGACACCCAGCTGAGCTACCAGCGCCAGGAGCTCGAGGGCCTGCGCCAGCTGGCCGCCGAAGGCTATGTGCCGCGCAACCGCCTGTTCGAGGCCGAGCGCAACTCCTCCCAGCTCAGCGCCCAACTCACCTCTGGCGTCGCTGATATCGGCAAGACGCGGCAGAGCATCGCCGAGAGCAAGCTGCAGGCCCTGCAGCTGCAGCAGAGTTTCCGCATCGAGGCGGAATCGCAGCTGGCCAGCGTAGCGGCCGAGGCGTCCAGCCTGGGCGAGCGGATCAAGGCCCTGGAGTTCGAGGTGAACAACGCCGCCATCCGCGCGCCGGTGGCTGGCCAGGTGATCGGCCTGTCGGTGCACACCGAAGGCGGGGTGATTCCCGCCGCACAACCGCTGATGGACATCGTGCCGCTGAGTTCGGCGTGGATCGTCAAAGCCAAGTTCGAGCCGCTGGTGGCGGACCGCCTGAAGACCGGCCTGCCGGTCAACCTGCGCTTCTCCTCGCTGAACAGCGCCACCCTGCCGGTGGTCGAGGGCCAGGTGCTGACCGTGTCCGGCGACCAGTTGCTGGATGAGCAGACCGGCCTGCCCTACTTCTCCGTCGAGGTGGAAGTCGGCGCCGAATCCGTGGCCCGGCTGCTCGCCCACGGCCTGGAGGTCAAACCCGGGATGCAGGCCGAGGTGATGGTGCAGACCGGCGAACGCACCTTCCTCAACTACCTGCTCAGCCCGCTGGAAAAACGCATCCGCGGCGCCCTCAAGGAAGAATGAGCATGCGCCTGGCCATCGCCCTGTGCACCCTGCTGAGCCTGCCGGCCCTGGCCCAGGAGGCGCCGCCTCTGTCGCTGCTGGATGCGTACGACAACGCGCTGTACAACGACCCTACGTTCCAGGTGGCGACCTTCGACTTCGAAGCCAGCCAGCAGGAAGAGGCCATCGGCCTGGCGCCCCTGCTGCCGCAGCTCAATACCAGCGGGCGCTATGGCAGCACCCGCCAGCTCAGCGGCCGCGACCTCGACGGCAGCAACGACGATCCACGCTACACCAGCAGCGGCCTGACCCTGAGTGCCCGGCAGATCCTCTACGACCGCGCCAGGGCCGCCTACTACACCCAAGCCAAGGCCCGCGGCCGGCTGGGCGAGTCGATCTACGATGATGCCTTCCAGGAGCTGTTCCCACGGGTCGTCGAGGTGTACTTCGAGGTGGCGCGCCAGGAGAACGAGCTGAGCCTGAGCCAGCAGCAGAAGATCGCCATCGAGGGCCTGGTCAAGCAGACCCGGCGCCTGTTCGAGGTCGGCGATGGCACCATCACCGATACCGAAGAAGCCCAGGCTCGCCTGGACCTGGTCAAGGCCCAGGAGATCGAGGCCCAGGCCCGGCTGCAGGCTGCCCTGCATGCCCTCGGCGGGCGCACCGGAACACCGGTCGCCGGTATCGCCGAGATGCGCGACGCCCTACCCGCGGCGGCGCCGCTGCGCCCCGAGGAAGACCTGGCGTTCTGGCAGCAACAGGCCCGCACGGCGGCGCCGCGGCTCGACGCACGCCGTGACTCGGTGGCGGTCGCCGAGGCCGAGCTGCGTGCGCAGAAGGCCGGGCACTACCCGAGGCTCTCGCTGGTCGGCGAGCTCAATCATTCCGATCGCGACGACCTTGCCGATGACTACCGACGCCAGTCCAGCTCCTATGTCGGGCTGTCACTGGACGTGCCGCTGTATGCCGGCGGCGGCATCAATGCGGCCTCGCGCAAGTCGCAACACGCGCTGTCCAGCGCCCAGGCGCAGTTCGACGACGAGGCACGCCAGCTGTCCGAGGATATCGAGCGCAACTACCTTGGTGTGGTCAGCGGCTACGCCAAGTGCAAGGCCCTGCAAACTGCAGTGCACTCCAACCAGCGCGCCCTGGAGTCCGCAGAGAAGGGTTACCAGGCCGGTGTGCGCTCGACCGTGGACATCCTCAACGCCCAGCAGACCCTGTTCATGGCCCGCCGCGACCTGCTCAACAGCAAGCTGCTGATGCTGCAGAGCCTGGTCACCCTGCACGCGCGCAGCGGCCTGATGCACCGTGGCGTGCTGCAGCAGGTAGAGGCGCTGTTCTAGTCGGGCGCGGGCTCAGACGCCCGGTACGTAGCTGCGTTCGCCGCTCTTCACCAGCAGGTTGAGCTGCCCGGTGTGGCGGCTCAGCCAGTCCCCACCGGCACTCGGCAGGCGGCGCAGCTGACGCAGCAGGTAGTAGCTGCCCAGACGTTCGGCGCAGAACGCCCAGACCCGTGCCTGCACGTCCGGCCGCTGGGTCGGATGCAGCTCCACGCAGCGCCGCACCACCGCCTCGACGGCGGAGATGTGCGGCAGCCAGAAGTCCGCCGGCAGCACGCCCAGCTCGATACCACCGGGGAAGAAGATCTTCTCGTCGAAGAAGGGAATCACTTCCTGGCGATCCAGCACGCCGAGCTCCACTGCCACCGCGGTGAAGCGCAGCAGGTCTTCGATGTGGTGCACGTCCTTGTACTGGTACAGGTAGCCGTGATTGACCCCGTTGAGGGTGAACTGGCCAGGTTTGCCGATCAGGTAGTCGGAAGCCTGCGGCAGCATCTGCTCGCTGAGCACCTGGCGATCGATCTGCTCGGTCGAGAGCACGTCCATCACCTGGTAGTTGTCGGCCTGCACGCCGATGCGCTCGCGGGTCATGAACTTGCGGTACTGGCAGATGCCCACGTGCGTCACGCCGGGCCGTTGCAGCAGCAGGTTCTTCAGGGCGAAGGCGCCGGCGATCGAGCCGAGCACCGGATGATGCGGCTCCCACTCCGGCGCCAGATCACGCAGGTTGATTCGTCCCGGCCCCTGGGCCTCGCCCATGTAGATGGGCGTGACGTAGTCCGGATAGTCCACTTCCAGCGGTACGTGGGTCAGGCAGGCGTAGAGCACCGACGATGGGCTGCCACTCACGACCGGGCTCCCTTGGCGCCCAACAGCGCCTCCTCGAAGCTGCGCACGAAGCGCGGCATGTCGAACAGCAGGGAGCTTTCACGCCCCTGCTGCAGGCGCTGGCGCAGGCCACGCAGCTGCTCCGGATCGCTTGCCAGTTCGATGGCGCGACGCTCGTAGTCGGCCAGGTTTTCGGTGATCAGCTCCGGCAGCTCAAGGGCGGTGAGCAGGCTGCCGGCCATGCGCGAGGCGAAGGTGCGCCCGGAGCGGGTCAGCACCGGCAGGCCCATCCACAGCGCGTCGTTGGCCGTGGTGCCGCCGTTGAACGGGTAGGCATCAAGGAACAGGTCGGCCGTGGTGTAGCGCGCCAGGTACAGCTCTGGCGCCACCCGCGGGGCGAACACCAGGCGCTCGGCACTCACGCCATGACGCTCGGCGCAGGCGATCAGGTTGGCCTGCGACCACTGGTTGTCGGCCAATAGCCAGAACAGGCTGTCCGGTACGGCGGCGAGGATGCGCATCCAGCAGGAGAACATTTCCTCGTTGAACTTGTAGTTGTTGTTGAAGCAGCAGAACACGAAGCGGTCATCCGGCAGGCCGCATTCGGCGCGGCTCGGCAGTGGCGCCACCGGGCGCTGGCGGTCGCTGCACTGGAACACCGGCAGGTACAGCGGCTTCTCGCTGTAGAAGGGCTTCTCGTCTTCCGGGATCAGGTAGCGGTCGGCAATCACGTGATCGACGCAAGGCAGACCGGTCGGCCCGGGGAAGCCCAGATAAGTGAGCTGCAGCGGCGCTGGGCGGAAGGCCAGGATGTTCGGTCGCGCCCCCGAGGTCAGACCCTGCAGGTCGACCAGGATGTCGATCTCGTGCTGGCGAATCAGCTGGGCCGCGTTGGCATCGTCCAGGCCGCCAATGGGAATGAAGTGATCCATGGCAGCCTTCACCCGCGCGCGCAGGGCCGAGCCGTCCTCGCGGCTCCAGCAGAAGCCATAGACCTCGAAGCGCTCGCGGTCGAGCAGCTCGAACAGCTCCACCGTCAGCAGCGATACCGCGTGCAGGCAGAAGTCGGAGGACAGGAAGGCGATCCGCGTGCGCGTGTGGGCATAGCCACCGGCCTGCGCCAGCTGCGGCACGCGCTGGTCGACACGTTCGGCGACGAAGTGCATGGCGGTCGCCAGCTGCAGGCCCGGATCGTCGCTGGCCGAGAGCATTGCCAGTGGCGAAGTGGCCTTGAGCAGGTCGCCACGGGAAAGGCCTGGCAACGGAGTCAGCACCGGCCACTCGCACTGCTTCTGCCGCAGGTGCACCCAGTGCTGGATCACCTTGGGCTGCTCGGGGTCGGCCTGCAGGCTGGCCAGCAGCTTCCCCTCGGCCGAGTGCAGCTGGCGGACCTCCTCCATCAGCCGGCCCATGGCATTGAGCACCATGACGTACAGCTCATGATTGAGTTCAGGCCCCACCAGCGGATGGTCGAGCATCGACTGCCAGATGGTCAGGGCATTTTCCGGGCGCCCCTGGCGCTCGATTACCGCGCCGAGGTTGAACCAGGCCTGGGTGAAGTCCGGCTTGCGCTGGATGGCCGCACGATAGGCCTGTTCGGCCGCAGGCAGCTGCTCCAGCTGTGACAGGGTCACGCCCAGGTTGAACTGCACGATGTAGTCGGCGCTGGAGCTGCAGTGGCCCAGCCAGGTCTGGTACAGCCGCACCACGTCGGCGGGGCGCCGGGCCTGGCCGAGGCGCTCGGCCACGGCGATCAGCTGCATGGGTTCGAGGGCCGCTTGCTCGGCAAACTGCAGGGCAGTCAGCAGGGCAACGTCCAGGTTGGGGCTTTCAAGCGGATTGGCGGACATGCAGACGCCTTATCGAGGATCGGATTGCACAACGACCTCCCCCGGCGGCGCCTAGGCACCGCCGGGGGAAGCTGCTCCAGCCACTACTCAGGAGTAGAAGCTGGTGTGCACGTTGCTGGCTACCAGCAGCTGGATATCGCCGTCGTTGTACACGTCGTAGCTGGTGCCGTCGACCTCGACGCTGCCCGCAGCCTGCCACTGATCCGCCGAACCGGCGATCTGCACGCTGTCATTGGCATCGCCGCTGACGACCAGTTGCACCGGCTGCGAAGCGCCCAGGCCAGCGGTATCCACCAGGCCAACCTGGCCGAAGTGGCTGACGCTTTCCGCATCCAGCTTCAGCGTGCTGGCGTGGCCGGCGTCGGCGCCCAGGTCGATGCGGCTCAGGCTGTGCAGGCTGATCGACTGGTAGTCGAGCTGGGTCAGGTCGATGGCCTGGCCGGCCTCGCCACTGCGGAACCAGGCATCGACGATGCTGTGCACCTCACCGTCGGTGGTCTGGTAGCTGCCGTGCAGGCCGATCCAGTTACCGTTGTTCAGCTCGCTGGTCTGCTGCGCTTCGAGGTTGATGCTGGCGATACCCAGGCTGGACAGGCTGTACAGCTCGCCGCCCTGGCTCACGCCATCCTTGTTGGCATCCATCCACACGCGCAGCGAGGAGAAGGCCTCGTCGTTAGCGTCGATGCGGCCATCGTGGTTGCTGTCGAGCTCGGCCAGCGCGGCGAAGCCGTCGCGGGCCTTGCTGCCATCAGCCAGCGTGGTCGCGGTACCGAACAGCTCGCTACCGTCGTTGATGGTGCCATCGCCATTGCGATCCAGCGCCAGCAGACCATCGCCCTCGCTGACCCAGCCGGTGACATCCAGATCGCCATCGCCATCGATGTCGAAGTGGGTGTTGGCGGCCCAGTGCAGGGTCTGCACACCGTCACCGTTCAGATCGAGGATCAGCGGCGAAGTGGTCAGCACGGCCAGTTGGTCGGTGCTCATGGCCGCCAGCTGCGACGCGGTGAAGGCGTCGGCCTGGGACATGCTCAGCGCCTGCAGCTGGTCGGTAGTCAGCGCGGCGATATCCGCCACGTCGATGGCCACCAGCTGCGCGGTGTTGAGGTGGGCGAAGTCAGAGGCCTGGATAGCACCGATCTGCGCCGAGGTCAGCGCCACTACATCGGCGGTTTCCAGGGCGGCGATCTGGTCGCTGGTCATGGCCACGATCTGATCGGTAGTCAGCGCCTTGATCTGCGAAGTGGTCAGGGCCTGGATCTGCGCGGTAGTCAGCGCCGGGATCTGATCGGTGGTCAGGGACGCCAGGTCGGAGTTCTGCATGGCCTGGATCTGCGCGGTGGTCAGCGCCGCCAGGTCCGCAGTCTCCAGTGCGGCCACCTGAGCGGTGGTCAGACCGTAGACCTGCGAAGCCGTCAGTGCCTGCACCTGTGCGGTGGTCAGCGCCTGGATCTGCGCGGTGGTCATCGAGGCCAGGTCGGAGATCTGCATAGCCTGGATCTGCGCAGTGGTCAGCGCCGTCACCTGAGCCAGAGTCAGGGACTCGACCTGGGCAGTGGTCAGCGAAACGATCTGCGAGGTGGTCAATGCCTGCACCTGGCCGACGGTCAGGGCCGCGATCTGCGCGGAGCTCAGCGCCGCCAGGTCGGTACCCTGGATGGCCTGGATCTGCGCAGTGCTCAGGGAAGCCAGATCACCGATTTCCATGGCCGCGAACTGATCGCTGGTCAGCGCCACGATCTGCGCGGTGGTGAGTGCTTGCACCTGGGCAACCGTCAGTGCGACGACCTGCGCGGTGGTCAGCACCGCCACGTCGGCACCCTGCATGGCCGCCACCTGCTCGGTGGTCAGCGCCTGCAGCTGAGCGGTAGTCAGCGCCTGCACCTGTTCGGTGGTCAGCTTGACGACCTGGTCGGTGGTCAGCGCACCGACCTGGGCGACGGTCAGTTCGACCAGCTGAGTGGTGCTGAGCAGGGCCAGGTCGGTCGCGTCCAACGCACGAATCTGGTCGGTGCTCAGGGCCGCCAGATCGACGGTCTCCATTGCCTCGACCTGGGCACTGGTGAGGCCCTTGATCTGCGCGGTGGTCAGCGCCTGGAACTGGTCGCTGGTGAGGTTGCGGATCTGCGCCGTGGTCAGCGCCGCGATATCGCGGGTTTCCATGGCCTGCAGCTGGTCGGTGGTCAGCGCCTGGATCTGCGCACTGGTCAACGCAGCAGCTTGCGCGGTGGTCAGGCCGACGATGGCCGCCGTGGACAGCGCGGCCAGGTCACCTACTTCCATCTGCACCAGCTGCGCGGTGCTCAGCGCCGCCACTTGTGCGGAACCGAGCGCAGCCGCCTGGGCATTGGTCAGCGCCACCACCTGGGCGGTGGTAAGCGCAGCCACGTCGGCAGTCTCCAGCGCGGCGATCTGCGCGGTGGTCAGCTCGGCGAAGTCGGCGACTTCCAGCGCGGCCACCTGGGCAGTGGTCAGCGCCACGACCTGTGCGGTGGTCAGCGCGGCGACCTGATCGCTGCCGAGGGCAACAACCTGTGCGGTGGTCAGCGCGGCCACATCGGAAGTCTTGATGGAGACCAGCTGAGCGGTAGTCAGTGCCGCGATCTGTGCGGTGGTGAACGCGGCCGCCTGCTCGGCACTCAGGCCCTGCAGGGTCGCCGTGGTGATCGCCACCAGGTCGGCAGTCTCGATACGGGTCAGCTGCGCGGTGGTCAGGGCCGCCAGTTGCGCCGAGGTCAGCGCCTCGGCCTGGGCGGTGGTCAGAGCCACGATCTGCGCAGAGGTCAGCACGGCCACATCGCGGGTCTGCATCGCGACGATCTGCGCCGTGCTGAGCAGGGCGAAGTCGGCGGCATCCAGAGCCGGAATCTGGTCGGTGGTCAGCGCCACGATCTGCGCAGTAGTCAGCGCCTGCACCTGATCGCTGGTCAGCGCCGCAATCTGCGCGGTGCTGAGTACTGCCAGGTCACGGGTTTCCATGGCGCGAATCTGCGCGGTGGTCAGCGCCGCCAGGTCCGCGGTTTCCAGAGCCTGGAACTGAGCGGTGGTCAACGCCACGACCTGAGCGGTGGTCAGCGCGGCGACCTGCTCGGTGGTCAGGGCGACGATCTGTGCGGTGGTCAGGCCGCTGATATCGGCCGTCTCGATAGCGCGGATCTGCACGGTGTTGAGCAACGCCAGGTCGGCCGTCTCCAGCTGCGACAGCTGGGTCTTGGTCATGGCCTGGATCTGTTCGGCGGTCAGCACCTTCACCTGATCGCTGGTCAGGGCAACCAGCTGGGCACTGGTCAGCGCGGCGACGTCCTGCGCTTCCATGCCAGCCACCTGGGCAGTGGTCAGAGCCTGGATGTCGGCAGTCTCCAGCGCAGCGACCTGGGCCTGGGTCAGCGCCTGAATCTGGTCGTTGCTCAGCGCCCGCACCTGGGCGGTAGTAAGGGCGACGATCTGCGCAGTGGTCAGCGACGACATCTGGTTCAGCTGCAGGCCCGCCAGCTGGGTGCTGCTCAGCAGCGCCAGGTCAGCGGTTTCCAGGGCACGCACCTGCGCGGTTGTCAGCGCGCCGATCTGGTCTTGAGTCAGCGCCTGGACCTGAGCCGAGGTCAGTTGCGGGATCACCGTGGTGGACATGGCCGCCAGGTCCTGCGGTTCCAAGGCCGCGATCTGTGCGGTGGTCAGGTTGATCACTTGGGTCGCGGTCAGCGCGGCGACCTGGGCACTGGACAGCAGCTGGATCTGGTCTGCGGTCAGCGCGGCGATGTCCGCGGTTTCCATGAGCACGATCTGGTCGGTGGTCAGAGCTGCCAGTTGCTCGAACACCAGGGCCTGCACCTGCGCGGTGGTCAGCGCCACCAACTGGGCAGCACTCAGCGCCTTGACGCTGGCAGTGCTCAGTGCGGCGACCTGCGAGGCCGACAGGCTGGCGAACTGGGCAGTGCTCAGCGCCACGGTCTGCAGCGTGGTCAGGGCCGCCACCTGTTCCTCGGTCAGGGCCGCGATATCCGCGGTGGCCAGAGCCTCGATCTGGGTGGTGGTGAGCTTGCTGATCTGCGCCGCCGAGAAGCCATTGGCGAACTGCGCCGGGGTCAGCGCGACGATCTGCGCGGTGGTCAGCGCCTGGATCTGCGCGCTGCTCAGGGCATCGAGCTGATTGACCGTCAGAGCAGCCACGTCCTCGGTGCTCAGGGCCTTGATCTGGGCGGTGCCCAGGGCGGCAACCTGAGTATTGGTCAGCGCCATGACCTGGGTACTGGTCAGGGCGGTGATCTGCTCGTTGGTCAGGGCGTGCAGGTCCTCGGTCTCGATGGCGCTTACCTGATCCGCCGTCAGGGCGGCGAGGTCTGCGGTTTCCATCGCGCGAATCTGCGCGGTGCTCAGTGCCTTGATCTGCTCACCGCTCAACGCGGCGACCTGGGCCGTGGTCAGACCCTGGATCTGTGCACCACTGAGGGCCGCGATCTGCTCTGTGCTCAGGCCGGCGATACGACCTGCGCTGAGAGCGGCCAGATCGGCCACCTCGAGTGCACGGATCTGCGCAGTGCTCAGCGCATCGATCTGGCTGTCGGTCAGTGCGGCCGCCTGGGCGGTCGTCAGGGCCACCAGTTGGGAGTTGCTCAGTACCGCAACATCCTGGCTTTCCAGCGCGGCGATCTGGGCGGTCTTCATCCCGGCGATCTGTGCAGTGGTCAGCGCCTGGATCTGCGCGGTGGTCAGCGCCTGCACCTGGACACTGGTCATCGCAGCGATGTCCTCGGTCTCCATGATGCGGATCTGCCGGGTGGTCAGCGCCTCGATCTGAGCGGTGGTCAGAGCCGGCACGTTGTCGGTGGTGAGCGAGTTGATGAACTCGATCTCGGCAGCGGTCAGGGCATCCGGATCCAGAGCAGCCAGTTGTTCCTCGTTCAGCGCAGCCAGTTGCGCGCTGCTCAGCGCGGCAGCCTGGGTGGTAGTGAGTTCGGCCAGTTGCTCCGGCGTCATGGCGGCCAGGTCAGCAATTTCCAGCGCCGCGATCTGCGCACTGGTCAGCGCAGCTACTTGTGCCAGCGTCAGGTTCGCAGCCTGGGCGGTGGTCAGACCGACGATAGCTGCCGTGGACAGGGCGGCGAAATCGACGGCCTGCAGGGCTGCAATCTGGTCGACACTGAGCGCGGCGATCTGCGCACCGGTCAGCGCAGCTGCCTGGGCGGTGGTCAGGGCAACCAGCTGCACGTCACTGAAGGCGGCGAGATCGGCCGTCTGCAGCGCCGCCACCTGGGCAGTGGTCAGGGCAGCAACCTGGGCCAGGGACAATTGCTCGACCTGGGCGGTGGTCAGCGCCACGATCTGAGCGGTGCTCAGCGCAGCGACCTGAGCCGTGGTCAGCGCTACCACCTGATCGGCACTGAGTACCGCGATATCGGCGGTTTCCAGTGCACGCACCTGGGCGGTGGTCAGTGCAGCCAGGTCGGCCACCTCGAGGGCGGCTACCTGAGCGGTAGTCAGGGCAACGATCTGAGCAGTGCTCAGGGCGGCGCTCTGCGTCGGGGTCAGCGCGATCACCTGCTCGGTGCTCAGCGCCGCGATATCGGCGGTTTCCAGCGCTCGGACCTGGGCAGTGGTCAGCGCAGCGACCTGCTCACCCGTGAGGGCTCGTACCTGGTCAGTGCTCAACGCCACGATCTGGGCGGTGCTCATGACCGCCAGATCACCGCTCTGCAGTGCCGCCACCTGGACGGTGGTCAGCGCGGCAACCTGAGCGGTGGAGAGCGCAGCGGTCTGGGCAGAAGTCAGCGCCGCGATCTGTGCCGGACTGAGGGCGACGACGTCGGCAGTCTCCATCGCGCGAATCTGCACGGTACTCAGGGCGGCCAGGTCTGCGGTTTCCAGTGCCGCGACCTGGGCAGTGCTCAGGCCGACAATCTGGGCGGTGCTCAGGGCAGCCACCTGGGCGGTGGTCAGCGCCACCACCTGGGAGGTGCTCAGGGCCTGGATCTGCGCAGTCGACAGCGCAGCCACCTGGCCGGCACCGAGTGCGGCGATCTGATCGGCCCCCAGGGCACGCACCTGGGCAGTGCTCAGGGCCTGCAGCTGGGCGTTGCTCAGCGATGCCAGGTCATTGGTTTCCACGGCGGCCACCTGGGCGGTGGTCAAGGCCACCACCTGGGCAGTCGTCAGCTTGGCCAGTTGGGCACCACTGAGCGCGGCGATCTGCTCGACCGTCAGCGCGGCCAGATCGGCCGTTTCCATGGCGACCAGTTGTGCAGTGGTCAGTGCCGCCACATCGGCAACTTCCAGAGCCGAGACCTGAGCAGTGGTCAGCGCGACGATCTGCGCGGTGCTCAGAGCCTGGATCTGCGCGGTGGTCAGCGCGGCCAGCTGATCGCTGGTCAGAACCGCCACATCGGCATTCTCCAGCGCACGCACCTGAGCGGTACTCAGCGCGGCGATCTGCGCCTGGCTGAGCGCACGCACCTGATCGGTCGTCAGCGCGACTACCTGGGCGGTACTCAGGGCACGAACATCGGCAGTTTCGAGCGCCTCGATCTGTGCAGTGGTCAGCTTGGACAGCTGAGCAGTACTCAGCGAGGCCACCTGGGCGCTGGTCAGCGCCACGATCTGGTCGGCGGTCAGCGCGGCCAGATCGGCCGTTTCCATCACGGCGATCTGCGCGGTGGTCAGGGCGGCGATCTGCGCATCGCTCAGCGCGCCAATCTGGGCCACGGTCAGGCTCGGGATAACCAGAGTGCTTATCGCAGCCAGATCAGCCAGTTCGAGGGCGGATATCTGGTCGGCAGTCAACGCAGCCAGTTGCGCGCCGGTCAGGGCGGCAGCCTGGGCAGTGCTCAGCGCGACGATCTGCGCCGCGGTCAGCGCCGCCACATCGTCGGTCTGCAGCGCCTGGATCTGCGCGGTGGTCAGCGCAGCGATCTGCGCAGTGGTCAGGGACTCAACCTGGGCAGTGGTCAGCGCGACCAGTTGCGCAGAAGTCAGCGCCTGGACCTGGGCAACGGTCAGCTTGTTCACCTGCGTACCACTGAGTGCCGCCAGATCGGCGGTCTCGATGGCCTTGACCTGAGCTGGCGTCAGCGCTTGCAGTTGAACACTGGTCAGGGCAGCCAGCTGAGCCGAGCTCATGGCCACGATCTGCGCGGTACCCAGTGCCGCCAGGTCGACGGCCTCCAGAGCACTCACTTGGCTCGGCGCCAGGGCGGCGACCTGAGCAGTGGTCAGGGCGGCGGCCTGGGCGGTGGTCAGCGCCACCAGTTGGCTGCTGCTAAGGGCAACCAGATCGGCCGCATCGATGGCGCGGATCTGGGCGGTGGTCAGAACATGCAGATCGGCAGTACTCAGGGCAGCCAGCTGGTCGCTGGTCAGTGCCTGGATCTGCGCCGTGGTCAGCGCCACCGCCTGAGCGGTGGTCAGCACGGCAATCTGCGCCGCCTGCAGGGCAGCAATGTCCGCGGTTTCCATCTTGGAAATCTGGCTCGGGCTCAGGGCCACCACATCGGCGGTCTCGAGCGCAGCCACCTGCGCGGTGGTCAGCGCCTGCAGCTGGGCACTGGTCAGAGCAGCGACCTGGGCGGTGGTCAGCGCCTCGATCTGATCGGTACGCAGCGCAGCCAGGTCGGCGGTTTCCATCGCGACCAGCTGTGCAGTGGTCAGCGCCTGCAGGTCAACCAGCTCAAGCGCCTGAACCTGGGCAGTGGTCAGGGCCACAATCTGCGCCGTAGTCAGAGCCACTGCCTGAGCGGTGGTCAGCGCGGCCAGTTGCTCGGCACTCAGTACCGCCACGTCGGCGGTCTCGATGGCACGCACCTGGGCAGTAGTCAGCGCGGCAATCTGCGCCACGCCAAGGGCCTGGATCTGGACGGACGTGAGCGCCACGATCTGATCGGTGCTCAGGGCACGCAGATCGGTGGTCTCCATCGCCGCGATCTGGCCAGCGGTGAGCTTGCTGATCTGGGCAGTGGTCAGTGCAGCGAACTGAGCAGTGGTCATGGCTGCGATCTGAACATCGGTCAGAGCCGCCAGGTCGGCGGTTTCCAGAGCACGGATCTGCACGGTGCTCAGGGCACGCAGGTCGACCGTTTCCAGAGCCGCCACTTGAGCGGTGGTCAGCGCCACGATTTGCGCAGTAGTCAGTGCAACGACCTGGGCGGTCGTCAGATTGGCCACCTGCTCGGCGGTCAGCGACGCCAGGTCGGCGGTTTCCATCGCACGAATCTGCGCGGTGGTCAGGGCCGGTACCTGTTCCAGGGTCAGCGCCTGCACCTGGGCGGTAGTCAGGGCCACGATCTGCGCGGTGGTCAGGTTGGCCAAGTCGGCAGTCTGCCAGGC
The DNA here is from genome assembly GCF_028649395.1 of Pseudomonas sp. Gutcm_11s. Lineage (GTDB taxonomy): Bacteria > Pseudomonadota > Gammaproteobacteria > Pseudomonadales > Pseudomonadaceae > Aquipseudomonas. Next base: position 140,273 of record NZ_JAQSUW010000010.1, read on the forward strand.
AGCGATTTGCGCGGTCGGCAGGTTGGCGATCTGCGCAGTGGTCAGCGCGGTCGGCTGCGAGCCGGCCAGGGCGAACACCTGCTCCTGACTGAGAGCGGCCAGGTCGGCAGTTTCCAGCGCGGCGATCTGGGTACTGGTCAGCTGGGTGATCTGCGTAGTGGTCAGGGCCTGGATCTGCGCGGTGGTCAGGGCAACGATCTGTGCAGTAGTCAGGGCACGCAGATCACTGCTTTCGAGGGCGGCAACCTGGGTCTGGGTCAGGCTGGCGACCTGGGCAGTGCTCAATGCCACCACCTGGGCGGTGGTCAGCGCCTGCACCTGAGCGGTAGTCAGCGCCGCCAGATCAACGGTCTCCAGAGCACGAATCTGGCTGGTGGACAGAGACTGCACCTGACTATTGGTCAGGGCAGCAACCTGCTGACTGGTCAGCGCGACGATCTGCGCAGAACTCAGGGCGGACAGCTGAGCGGTGCTCAGGGCCGCGATCTGGGCAGTAGTCAGCGCCGCCAGATCCTCGGTCTGCATGGCCTGCAGCTGTGCGTTGCTGAGGCCAGCCAGATCGGCGACCTCAATGGCAGCGACTTGCGCGGTGGTCAGGGCAATTACCTGGGCATTGCTCAGCGCAGCGACCTGATCCTGAGACAGGGCAGCGATCTGACCGGTCGTCAGGGCAGCCAGGTCATCGGTAGCCAAGGCACGTACCTGGGCGGTAGTCAGACCAGATAGCTGGTCGGCGCTCAGGGCACGTACCTGATCGGTAGTCAGCGCCACGATCTGCGCGGTGGTCAGCGCCTCCAGCTGCACGGTCGACAGCGCCGCGATGCGATCGGTTGCCAGGGCCGCAAGGTCGGCGGTTTCCAGCGCACGAACCTGGGTAGCACTCAGGGCCGAGATCTGGTCGATAGTCAGCGCTGCCGCCTGCGCGGTGGTCAGCGCCACCAGTTGGGCGGCGCTCAGGCCGGCGATATCGCCAGCTTCCAGGGCTGCTACCTGGGCGGTGGTCAGGGCAGCGATCTGCGCGGTCTTCAGCGCAGCGATCTGCGCCGTGGTCAGCGCTTGCAGCTGTTCGGTGCTGAGGGCAACCAGGTCCTCGGTCTCGATGGCCGCAACCTGAGCGCCGCTCAGCGCTTCGAGTTGCTCGGCAGAAAGTGCCTGTACCTGAACACTGGTCAACGCGGCAATTTGTGCAGAGCTGAAGGCAGCGATCTGCGCGGTATCGAGGCTGGCAATCTGAACACTGGTCAGAGCGGCCACATCTTCGGTTTCCAGCGCGCGCACCTGTGCCGTGCTCAGTGCCTCCAGTTGACCCTGGGTCAGTGCAGCCACCTGGACACTGGTCAGCGCGGCAATACGGGTGTTACTCAGAGCAGCTACGTCTACGGCATCCAGCGCCACGATCTGCGCCGTGCTCAGTGCAGCCACCTGGCTCACACTCAGGGCCGCCACCTGGCTGGAGGACAAGGCGGCAACCTGGGCAGTGCTCAGGCCAGCCAGACTGGCCGAGCCCAGAGCCCCTATCTGGGCAACGGTGAGGGATACAACCTGATCGATGGTAAGGGCAGAGAGCTGAGCCGAGGACAGCGCGGACACGCTGATGGTGGTCAGCCTGGACAGATCGGCAGTCTCCATCGCAGCCAGTTGCTCGGTACTCAGCGCCGCCACCTGAGCGGAAGTGAGGCCGCGCACCTGGGTCTGGGTCAGGGCAACTATCTGTTCGGTCGTCAACGAGGCCAGATCGGAGGCATCCAGAGCGGCGATCTGATCGGAGGTCAGAGCTGCAATCTGCGCGGTGCTCAGCGCAGCCATTTGCACAGAACTGAAACCGGAGATGGTCGATGGAGCCAGTGCAGCCAGGTCAGACGGCTCGAACGCCGCAACCTGCTCGGTACTGAGTGCAGCCATCTGCGCACTAGTCAGGGCCGGGACCTGGTTCTCGGTCAGCGCGGCAATCTGTTCGGTGGTGAATGCCTGCACCTGGGCAACGCTCAGGCCAGCGATAGCGGAACTGCTCAGCGCAGCAAGATCCTGCGCTTCAAGTGCGCGGATCTGGTCCGTGGTCAGTGCAGCCAGTTGCGCGGAGCGCAGAGCAATGACTTGATCTTCGGTCAGGGCAGCGATCTGGGCGGTCCCCAGAGCGCGGATATCGGCAGTTTCGAGAGCGCCCAACTGCTCGGAAGCCAGGTTGGCTACCTGTTCGACGGTCAATGCGCCGATCTGAGCCGAGGTGAGCGCCACGATCTGCACCGTGCTGAGCAACGACAGATCCTCAGCATCCAGAGCCACGATCTGGTCAGTGCTCAGATTGACCAATTGGGATGTGCTCAGGGCCGTCACCTGCGCCCCGGTCAACGCCTGGACCTGATCAGCGCTCAGGGCCTGAATCTGCGCAGTGGTGAAGTTACGAATGACGGCAGTGGATAGCTGCTGCAGATCGGAAGTTTCGATGGCGGCGATCTGCACGCTGCTCAGTGCTGCGAGTTGGCCGGAGCTGAATGCGGCCATCTGCTCATTGGTCAGGGCAACAATTTGCGCGGTACCCAAGGCAGCAACATCCTGGCTATCCAGGGCCACCACCTGAGCAGTACTGAGCGCAGCCACCTGGTCGGTGGTCAGCGCAGCTACTTGGTCACTACCCAGAGCCTTGATGCTCGCTGTGGACAGAACGATCAGATCATCGATCTCCAGCGCAGCTACTTGGTCGCTGGTCAGAGCGGCGATCTGGGCCGTGGACAGGGCGGTTACCTGGGCCGTGGTAAGCACCTGGATCTGCTCGGCACTGAGCGCGCGCAGATCAGTGGTTTCCAGTGCCCGAACCTGTGCAGTAGTCAAAGCTTCGATCTGCTCGGTACCGAGAGAGGCCACTTGATCGGAACCAAGCGCAGCAACCTGGGCAGTGCTCAGCGCACGCAGTTGAGCACTGCTCAAGGCCAGCAACTGCTCCTGGCTCAGCACGGCGACATCCACCGTATCCAGGGCGGCGACCTGAGCGGTCGACAGAGCCGCGACCTGATCGCTGCTCAGGGCACTCACCTGAGCCGAGCTCAGAGCCTTGATGGCCGCAGAACTGAGCCGCGCCAGATCGGCAGTCTCGATAGCCGCTACCTGTTCAGCACTGAGCAGGCCGATCTGCAGAGTACTCAGGGCGGCCAATTGAGCACTGGTCATGGCGACAATCTGCTCGGAGGTCAGCCCCTGTACCTGAGCGTTCCGCAGGGCGGCGATGCTAGCGGTGGTCAGTACCACCAGATCGGCTGTTTCCATGGCGGCCAGCTGATCGACGGTGAGCGCACGGATCTGTGCAGTGGTAAGCGAAGCAGCCTGAGCGGTAGTCAGTGCAGCCATCTGCTCTTCGCCAAGAGCACGCAGCTGATCGGTGGTCAGCGCCTTGAAGGCAGCCAGCCCCATGCCAGCAATATCCTCGGCATCCAGAGCTGCGACCTGACCGGTAGTCAACGCTACGACCTGGGCGGTGCTGAGTGCCGCGACCTGAGCACTGCTCAGCGCAGCGATCTGGTCTTCGCTCAGCGCGCGCAGGTCCGCCGTTTCCAGAGCTGCCACCTGTGCAGTTCCGAGAGCGGCCAGTTGCTCGGTAGTAAGCTCAACCACCTGGCTAGAAGTCAGGGCCTTGATCTGCAAAGCGGAAAGTCGAGCCAGATCCTCTGTCGCCAGGGCAGCAATCTGCTCTGGCGTCATGCTTGCCACTTGCGCAGTGGTCAGCGCCACCACCTGGGCGGTGGTCAACGCGCCTATTTGCGCGCTGTCCAGCATGGCCAGGTCGTTGGTCTGCAACGCAGCGATCTGGATCGGAGTCAGTGCCGCTATCTGAGCAGTTGTCAGTGCCGCTACCTGAGCCTGTGTCAGGCTGACGATGGCAGCACTATTGAGGGCCGCCAGGTCTTGGGTTTCCAGCGCAACAATCTGGCTGGTGAGCAGCTTGGATATCTGCGCGGTGGTCAACGCTGCTATCTGGCTGGAGCTCAAGCTGGCGACTTGCGCCGTGCCGAGCTGACGCAGGTCAGCAGTTTCAATAGCGCGGACCTGAGCAGTGGTCATTGCAGCCAATTGAGTACTGCTCAGGGCGGCAAAGTGGGCAGTGGTGAGCGCGGCAACATCAGCGGTCTGCAGCGCACGAATCTGAGCAGAGTCGAGTACCGCTATCTGAGCGGTAGTCATCGCCTTGAAGTCTTCGCTGCCCAAGGCAACGATCTGTGCCGTATTGAGCGCATCGACCTGATCACTGGTCAGGGCAGCGACCTGCTTGCTGGTCAGCGCGACCACTTGAGCCGTGCTGAGCGCAGCAACCTGAGCAGTGCTCAATGCAGCGACCTGTGCGGTGCTCAGGGCAACTACGTCGGCGGTTTCCATCGCAGCGATCTGGGCCGATCCCAGAGCGGCGAATTGCGCCGAGCTCAATGCCTGCATCTGAGTGGTACTCAGAGCCTTGATTTGCGCCGCGGTAAGCGACTGGATCTGCGAGGTGGTCAAGCCGGCAACCTGCGCCGGACTAAGAACGGAGATCTGGGCTGCACTCAGCTTGCTGATCACCGCGTCATTGAGGGCCGCCAAATCGGCAACCTCCAGCGCGCGAACCTGAGCCGTGGTCAGCACAGCCACCTGGGCAGAATCCAGAGCAGCGGCTTGAGTGGTTCTCAGTGCGACGATCTGCGCAGTGGTAAGCGCCAGAATGTCAGCAGTCTCAATGGCGTCTATCTGGGTAGTGGTAAGCGCAGCCACCTGAGCATTGGTCAGCTTGGAAATCTGGGCAGTGCTGAGCCCCTTGATCACGCTGACCGACAGCGCCTGCAGGTCTGTCGTTTCGAAGGCGCGAATCTGCGCAGTGGACATGGCGGCCACCTGCGTAGAGGTCAGCGCCGCCGCATGCGCAGTAGTCCAGGCCGCAATCTGTGCCGTGGTAAGAGACTTGATGTTGGCAGTCGTCAACGCACCGATCTCTCGGGCAACCAACTGCTCGGCACTCAGCGGAGCACTGAGGGCATCGATTTGCGCGGTGGTCATCGCCACCAGTTGCGGAATGGTCAGCGCATCGACCTGCGGCGCAGTAAGCGCAGCCATCTGCGCAGTGGTCATTGCACGGATATCGCCCGTTTCGATTGCCTTGATCTGAGCAATCGTCAGGTCATCAACCTGTGTCGCGTCCAGGCTAGCAATCTGGCTGCTGCTCATACCGGCAATGGCAGAGGTGGAAAGCGCGGCCAAATCACTGGCCTCGAGCGCGTTGAGCTGTGCGGTCTTGAGTGCAGCGACCTGGGCCGACGTCAGAGAGGCCGCCTGAGCGACCGTCAACGCCTCGATCTGGTCGGTGGTCAGCGCCGCGATCTGCCCGCTGGTCAGACCACGTACTGCCAGCGTCGTAAGAGCAGCGAAATCGGCGACCTCCAGAGCGGCCAGCTTGGCCGTCGGCAGGGCAGCAAGCTGCGCAGACGTCAGTGCTGCAGCCTGTGTCGGACTCAAGGCCACGAGCTGCGCAGTCCCCAGAGCGGCAAGATCCGCCGGCTCAAGTCCAGCAACCTGCGCAGTAGTCAATGCCGCAACCTGATCACTGGTCAGGGCCGCAGCCTGAGCGGTGGTCAGTGCCTTGACCGCCGCGATCGACAGGCTCGGAATGTCACCGACTTCGATCGCCTGGATCTGCGCGGTACTCAGCACAGCAATCTGGGCCGCGGTCACCGCGCCAATTTGTGCGGCGCTGAGCAGGGTGATGTCTGCTGCACTGAGAGCCTTGAAGTCACCGGCCTCCATGGCAGCGACCTGCGCCGTGGTCAATGCCTGCAGCTGGGCATCGGTCAGGGCAACCACCTGCGCACTGGTCAGGCCGATAATCGCCGCAGTCGAAAGCTTGGCAAGATCAGCAACCTCCAACGAGGAGATCTGATCGGTCGTCATGGCCCCCACTTGGGCACCAGTCAGCGCAGCTGCTTGCGCCGTCGTCAGCGCCAGCAGCTGATCGCTGGTAAGGGCACGCACCTGAGCGGTGGTCAAACCGGCAATGGTCGCCGGAGGAAGCGCAATCAGATCGGTATCATCGATCGCCTGAATCTGCGCAGTGGTGAGCACGCCAATCTGCGCCGCGGTCAGCGCACCAATTTGCGCCGAACTAAGGGCAGCAATACTTGCTGTACTCAGCGCAGCCACATCAACAGGATCCATGGCGCGAATCTGCGCGGAAGTCAGCGCCGCAACCTGAGGAGCAGTCAGCGCCTGCACCTGAGCAGTGGTCAGCCCCTTGATGGCCGCGGTATTGATCGCGACAAAATCAACGACCTCTATGGCAGCGATACTAGCCGTGCTCAGCGCAGTGACCTGGGCAGCAGTCAGCGCGGCAGCTTGAGCAGGAGTCAGTGCTTCAATCTGATCGGTGCTCAGCGCACGCACCTGTGTCGTCGTCATTGCCGCGACGGTAGACGGGGCGAGGCCAACGATATCTGCGTCAAGAGCGGCAATCTGGGCCGTCGAGAGCACCAGCACCTGGGCCGCGGTCAATGCACCTACCTGAGCAGAGTCCAAAGCACCGATCTGGCTGACGGTCAACGCCTTCACATCGGCAGAGTCCAGTGCCGCGACCTGAGCGGTAGTCAACGCAGCGACCTGATCACTGGTCAGGGCAACAATCTGGGCGGTGCTGAAGCCGGCGATGCTGGTCGGAGCCAGTGCCGCGATGTCGACCTCTTCCAAAGCACGCACTTGCGCAGTGGTGAGCGCAGCCAACTGCGCAGCCTTCAGCGCCTTGACCTGGGCAGTGGTCAGAGCCTCAATCTGGTCGGTGGTCAGCTTGGCCACTTGAGCGGTGGTCAGCATGGCAATTGCCGCAGTCCCTACCGCCGCAAGATCACCAGCATCAATGGCAATGATCTGCTCGGTGGTCAGGGCTGGCATCTGCGCCGATGTCAGAGCACCGATCTGATTGCTCTCCATGGCGGTGATCTGCGCTGCCGACAATGCCCGTACATCGGCCGTTTCCAACCTGGCAATCTGAGCGGTAGTCAGCGCCTGAATCTGATCGGTAGTAAGAGCAACAACCTGAGCCGTAGTGAGGCCGATGATGGCCGCGGTAGACAGCACAGCCAGATCAGCCTCGTCCATGGCCCGCACTTGGGCCGTGGTCAGAGCTCCCAACTGGGCAGCCGAGAGCTTGCTGACCTGCAGCGTGGTCAGAGCCTCCACCTGCGCAGTCGTCAGACCGGCCATCTGGTTAGTTTTCAGAGCAGCCACGACAGCAGTACTGAGATAGGCAATGTCAGCCGCGTCCAGAGCAGCCAGCTTGGCCGGCGTTAGCGAGCCGACCTGGATGGAATTCAATGCTGCAACCTGGTGCGACTCCAGCGCAGCAAGCTGGGCATTGGTCATTGCGCCGACATCAGTATCCAGCGCAGCAATTTGTAGCGTGCTGAGCGCGCCTACCTGCCCAACGGTCAGCGCGGCAACCTGGGCTGAAGTCAGGGCCTTGATGGATGCAGCGCTCAGAGCTGCAAGGTCTTCGGTATCAAGCGCTGCGATCTGCGCGGTCCGCAGGGCAGCCAGTTGAACAGTGCTGAGGCTGAGCACCTGAGTGCTGGAAAGCGCCTCGATCTGAGCGGTACCGATAGCAGCGAGGTCAGCAGTCTCCATCTTCTGCAGTTGGGCAGTGGTCAACGCGGCGGCCTGGGTGGCATTCAACGCCGCGGCCTGAGCAGTAGTCAGGGCCACAATCTGTGCAGTAGTCAGCGCTGCGGTTTGCGCAGCATCCAGTGCGGGAATCTGGTCAGAGGTGAGAACGGCGAAGTCTGCCGTCTCCATGGCGCGCAATTGGGCGGTGCTAAGCGCCTCAATGCTTTCGGTAGTCAACGCTCGGATCTGTGCAGTGGTGAAAGCCACCATCTGCGCCGTACTCATGCCGGCAATATCTTCGGTGGTCAGCGCCGCAATTTCGGCAGTAGTCATTGCGGCCACCTGGGCGGTGGTCTTGCCGGTGAAGATGCTGCTCATTGTTTTTGTACCTGCACAGAGAGAAGAGCCGCCTCAGCCGTGCCACCCAGGCATGCCGTCGCGGAGATAGAGAAACCCGTTTGTAGATTGACGGCAGAATCCCTCAAACCTTGAGGGATAGAGAAAGAACCTTTCGGAATTGAAAATAAGCCATGTCAGATTCTTGACAACACTTTTCCGCCACCATGCCTAGAATGCTGGCAGAAAGCCATTCTGACTATAGCCGTTCAGCAGAAGGAGTGCCTAACGAAGAGATGAGGATTCGCGCACCAGAAAATGGCCGAATCACCCTAGAAGCCTCTCATCAGAGAGTCGAACACGGGGCGCATTGCACGCCCCGGCTACCTATATAAAGGATAAGGCTCAGCGCACCACGATGCCGCGACTGGCCAGGTAGGCCTTGGCCTCCGGCACGCTGTACTCGCCGAAGTGGAAGATGCTGGCAGCCAGCACCGCATCGGCCTTGCCTTCGAGGATGCCGGCGGCGAGGTGCTCCAGGTTGCCGACGCCGCCGGAGGCGATCACCGGAATGCTCAGACTCTCGCTGATGGCGCGAGTGACGCCGAGGTCGTAGCCGCTCTTCACGCCGTCCTGGTCCATGCTGGTCAGCAGGATTTCGCCAGCACCGAGGTCTTCCATCTTCTTCGCCCAGGCCACGGCATCCAGGCCGGTCGGCTTGCGCCCGCCGTGGGTGAAGATTTCCCAGCGGCCCGGGGCGACCTTCTTGGCATCGATGGCAACGACGATGCACTGCGAGCCGAATCGATCGGCGGCTTCGCCGACGAACTCAGGATTGAACACCGCGGCGGTGTTGATCGAGACCTTGTCGGCGCCGGCATTGAGCAGGTTGCGAATGTCCTGCACGGTGCGCACGCCACCACCGACGGTGAGCGGGATGAACACCTGGCTGGCCATGCGCTCCACCGTGTGCAGGGTGGTATCGCGACCGTCGACGCTGGCGGTGATGTCGAGGAAGGTGATCTCGTCGGCGCCCTGCTCGTCGTAACGGCGGGCGATTTCCACCGGATCACCGGCGTCGCGGATGTTCTCGAACTTGACGCCCTTGACCACGCGGCCGTTGTCCACGTCCAAACACGGGATGATGCGTTTCGCCAGCGCCATGTCGGAGTCCTCAGCCTTTATAGGAGTCGCAGAAGGCCTGAGCCTCGGCGACGTCCAGGGTGCCTTCGTAGATTGCGCGGCCGGTGATTGCGCCGATGATGCCGGGCGAACGGGCCAGCAGCAGCTTCTCGATATCGCCGAGATTGTGGATGCCGCCGGAGGCGATCACCGGGATCTTGCTGGCGGCGGCCAGGGCCGCGGTGGCCTCGACGTTGCAGCCCTGCATCATGCCGTCTTTGGCGATGTCGGTATAAACGATGGCGGACACGCCGTCAGCCTCGAAGCGCTTGGCCAGGTCGGTGGCCTGCACGCTGGAAACCTCGGCCCAGCCGTCGGTGGCGACGAAGCCATCTTTAGCGTCCAGACCGACGATGACCTTGCCCGGGAAGGCCTTGCACGCCTCGGTGACGAACTCCGGCTCTTTAACGGCCTTGGTGCCGATGATCACGTAGCTGACGCCGGCGCGCACGTAGTGCTCGATGGTCTCCAGGGTACGGATACCGCCACCGATCTGGATCGGCAGGGTCGGGTAGCGCTTGGCGATGGCGGTGACTACTTCGCCGTTGACCGGCTGGCCTTCGAAGGCGCCGTTCAGGTCAACCAGGTGCAGACGACGGCAGCCGCCCTCGACCCACTTGGCGGCCATGCTCACCGGGTCATCGGAGAACACGGTGGAGTCTTCCATGCGGCCCTGGCGCAGACGTACGCAGGCGCCGTCCTTGAGATCGATAGCGGGGATAATCAGCATCGCGTGAACCTGCTCAAATCGTGAATTCGTGGATGGGTCAGCTCTTCTCGAGCGCCCACAAATCGCTTTCCAGGCTGGCGAAACGCTCGGCCAGCAGGGTCTGCGTATCGGCAATCGCCTTGTTGTAGTAGTGCGGGGCGATCTCGCGGCCGATCAGGTCGAGCACTTCCTGCACCTCGAACGAGCCCAGCTCGAGCTCGAAGCGGTCTTCCAGGAAGCTCTTCAGCACCTGCAGAGCGGCCTGTTGCTGACCGCCCTCCAGCTCCAGCAGCGCGACCTTCTTGCCCCGGCTCATTTACCGGCGGCCATCCCAGCCGACGAAGTTCTGCAGCAGCTGCAGGCCATGGGTATGGCTCTTCTCCGGGTGGAACTGCACGGCGAAGCGCGAACCCTCGGCCAGCGCCGCGGCGAAATCCTTGCCGTAGTGCCCGCCGCCGACCACCTGGGCCGGGTTGCCAGATTCGATGTAGTAGCTGTGCACGAAGTAGAAGCGGCCGTTGTCCGGAATCTCGTGCCACAGCGGGTGGTCGACCACCTGCGCCACTTCGTTCCAGCCCATGTGCGGCACCTTCAGGTGCTCGCCGTCTTCATGCAGATCCTTGCCGAAGAAGCGCACCTGGCCGGGGAACAGGCCGATGCAATCGACACCGCCGTTCTCCTCGCTGCGCTCCAGCAGGGCCTGCATGCCGACGCAGATACCGAGGAACGGGCGATCCTGGCTGACTTCGCGCACCAGGGCGTCGAAGCCCAGGCGCTTGATCTCGGCCATGCAGTCGCGGATCGCGCCGACGCCGGGGAACACCACGCGGTCGGCCTCGCGGATCACATTGGCGTCACTGGTGACGATCACTCGCCCGGCGCCAACGTGCTCCAGAGCCTTGGCCACCGAGTGCAGGTTGCCCATGCCATAGTCGATGACGGCAACCGTCTGCATCAGAGCACGCCCTTAGTCGACGGCATCTGCCCGGCCATGCGCGGGTCCAGCTCGACGGCCATGCGCAGGGCGCGGCCGAAGGCCTTGAACACGGTCTCGATCTGGTGGTGGGTGTTAGTACCACGCAGGTTGTCGATGTGCAGGCTGACCAGGGCATGGTTGACGAAGCCCTGGAAGAACTCCTGGAACAGATCCACGTCGAAGCCGCCAACTACCGCGCGGGTGAACGGCACATGCATCTGCAGGCCTGGGCGACCGGAGAAGTCGATCACCACGCGCGACAGCGCCTCGTCCAGCGGGACGTAGGAGTGGCCGTAGCGGGTCATGCCCTTCTTGTCGCCGACGGCCTTGGCAAAGGCCTGGCCGAGGGTGATGCCGACGTCTTCCACGGTGTGGTGGTCGTCGATGTGCAGGTCGCCCTTGCAGTAGATATCCAGGTCGATCAGGCCATGACGGGCGATCTGGTCGAGCATGTGCTCAAGGAACGGCACGCCAATATCGAACTTGGCCTTGCCAGTACCATCCAGGTTGATCGAGACCTTGATCTGGGTCTCCAGGGTGTTGCGCTCGACGGACGCCGTACGTTCGGCCATCTCTCCAGCTCCACGGCTGCTCACGGAAAAGGCCGCCATTATAGGCGTGGCGGGGCTTGGGCGGCTACCGGCGGCGGTCGGGGTCTTGGCTATCGGTGCAATCGACCTGGCCTTACACTGCGCAGCCTGCTCTTGCGAGGAAGTCGTCATGCCCGTTCTGGTCGAAATCGTCAGCCGCCCGTCCACCCAGGACCACACCGACCTGGGCAAGGTCTACGCCGACGCGCCGGACTGGCTGCTTGAGCCCTACGCCAGCGTCGACGCCCTGCTCGCCGACGGCATCGGCAGCGGCAAGCTGATCGCCGGGCGCTTCAACGACCGCCTACTCGGCGCCGCCCTGCTGCAGCGCGGCGAGACGCACTGGCGCCTGTCGCACCTGTGCGTGCGCAAGCTCACCCGCAAGCGCGGCGTGGCCCGGCGCATTCTCGACGAGGCCAGGCGCCTGGCGACCGAGGCCGGCAAACCGCTGCACCTCGCCGCACCCAAGGATCACCTGGAGAGCCAGGCCCTGGCCGCGCGCACCGGCCTGCCGCTGGACCACCTGTAAGCCCTAGGACGCCTGCGCCATCTGCGGCCGCGCCGCCAGCCAAACCAGCCACAGCAGGCTGGCCAGGCAGATTCCGGCCAGGCCGAGTCCCAACGCCAGCTGCTGCGGCGCCAGCCACAACACCCAGGCCAGTGCCGCGCCCGCCATCAGCACCTGACGCCCCGCCTCCACCTTCCACAAGGTGCGCTTGCCCTCGAACAGTAGGCCCAGGCCAACGCAGCCGGCCAGCACCAGCGGCACCAGCAGCAACGCGTGCCACAGCTCGGCGCGCTTGACCGCCGCCAGGTAGCTCAGGGCCATGGCGTTGATCGCCACGAACTGGACGAAGGCGTACCACTTCAGGCCCGCCGGATAGGCGCAGTCGAACTTGTCCGCACCCATCTTCGGCCAGGGCCGCTCGGCCACATCCGCCGGGCGCCAGCCGGTGGGCATCCACCACAGGCGCAGCTTGTCCCACCAGGAGCGGGTCGCCACGGCGTCGGCCCACAGCAGGCGCCACCAGGAGAACTGCAGGCGGATCGGGTCGAAGGTGCGCACCGGGGTGGTCACGCCGTAGCGCACCGGCTCGTCCTCATCGGCATAGGTGCCGAACAGGCGATCCCAGACGATGAACACGCCGCCGTGGTTCTTGTCGATGTAGCGATCGTTCTGCCCGTGATGCACGCGGTGGTTGGTCGGCGTGACCATGAACCACTCCAGCACGCCCAGGCGGCCGATGTGCTGCGAATGAATCCAGAACTGGTAGACCAGCTGTGCGCCGAGCAGGATCAGGAACAGCGGCAACGGCAGGCCGAGCAGCGCCAACGGCAGGTAGAAGGGCCAGTCGAAGCCGGTCTGGAAGGCGCCCTTGCGCAGCGCGGTGGACAGGTTGAAGTCCTCGCTGGAGTGGTGCGGCTGGTGCGCGCCCCACAGCAGGTTGTAGCGGTGCAGGCTGCGATGCGCCCAGTAGAAGCAGAAGTCCACGGCGATGAAGCCGAGCAGCCAGGTCCAGGGCGAGGTCGGATCGAGCGTCCACAGCCGCGCATGCTCGTACAGCCAGGCGTAGGGAATGACCAGCAGCAGGCGCAGCGGCCCCTCCAGCAGCACACGCAGCACGGCGGTGTTGATGCTGGTGGTGGCGTCGGCCAGGCGATAGGTGTGGCGACCGCTCCAGCGCTCATAGGCGAGCTCCAGCAGCATCAGCAGGATGTACAGCGGCACGGCCATCACGACTACGTTCATCGGCACCTCATGGGCGAATCGTTCTTCTTGTGCTGCCAGCCTAACCCCGGATCGACGCAGGCGGATGGGCTTGCGCCGCCATTCCCCCTTTCCGCAGGCGCCACCCGCCACGCCAGGGGAACCGCGCGCGACCTCAGCCATCCAAAGCCTGCCGACCACGGCACCGACCGGGCGCCTGCCAGCCCGGAGATCGCGGCGCGGGTCGCCGCCTCGCTGCGAGGCGGCGTTATACTCCCGCCCCTATATATAAGAACTCCCCCACAAGGACTGGTCCATGAAAGCCTTTGGCAAAATCCTGGGTCTGGTAGTGCTTGGCCTGCTGCTGATCATCGTCGCGCTCGGCTTCGCCCTGACCCATCTGTTCGACCCCAACGACTACAAGGACGAGATCCAGCAACTGGCCCGCGACAAGGCCAACCTCGAGCTGAAACTCAACGGCGATATCGGCTGGAGCCTGTTCCCCTGGCTCGGCCTGGAGCTGACCGACGCCACCCTGGCCAGCGCCGACACCCCGGAAAAACCCTTCGCCAACCTGCGTCTGCTCGGCCTGTCGGTACGCGTGCTACCGCTGCTGTACAAAGAAGTGCAGATGAGCGACATCCGCGTCGACGGCCTCGACCTGACCCTGCAGCGCGACGACAAGGGCCGCGGCAACTGGGAAGGCGTCGGCCAGCCGGCCAAGCCTGCGCCGAGCGAACCGGCGCCAGCAGCACCGGGCGAGCCGAGCGAAACCACCGCGCAGACCACTGACGAGAGCGGCAAGCCGGTCAAGCTGGACATCGACAGCCTGACCATCAGCAACTCGCGCGTGGACTACCACGACGCCAAGAGCGGCAAGCAATTCAGTGCCGAGGGCATCGAGCTGTCCACTGGCGCCATCCGCGAAGGCGCCGACATCCCGGTCAAACTGCTGGCCTTCCTCGGCACCAACCAGCCGGTGCTGCGTGCCAAGACCGAGCTGCAGGGCCTGCTGCGCTTCGACCGCGCCCTCAAGCGCTACCAGCTGCAGGACATCAAGCTGGCCGGCGAGGCCTCTGGTGAGCCGCTCAACGGCAAGACTCTGACCTTCGCCAGCCAGGGCCAGTTGCTGCTCGACCAATCCGCCCAGGTGGCCGAGTGGACCGGCATCAAGCTCTCCGCCAACCAGCTGCGCGCCCTCGGCGAGCTGAAACTGCGCAACCTGGACAAGACCGCCCAGCTGGAAGGCAACCTGTCGCTGGCCCAGTTCAACCTGCGCGAATTCCTCGACGGCCTCGGCGTCGCCCTGCCCGCCATGAGCGACAAGGGCACGCTGAGCAGCCTCGAACTCTCCACCCGCCTGGCCGGCACGCCGAACAGCGTGCAGTTCAATGACCTGTCGCTGAAGCTCGACGACAGCACCTTCAGCGGCAGCCTGGCGGTCAACGACTTCGCCAAGCAGGCCCTGCGCGCGCAGCTCAAGGGCGACAAGCTCGACCTCGACCGCTACCTACCGCCGCAGAACAAGGATGCCGATGCCGGCGCGGCGCGCAAGAACGAGGTCAAGGATGCCGTGGCCGCCGCCGGCAAGAGCGGCACCTCGCAACTGCCCAGCGCGCCGACCCAGCAGGCCTGGAGCAGCACGCCATTGCTGCCGCTGGAGACCCTGCGCAAGCTCGACATCGAGGCCGCCATCAGCCTCGGCCAGCTGACCCTGAGCAAGCTGCCGGTCGAGGACGCACGCATCGGTCTGACCGCCAAGGGCGGCGTGATCGACCTCAAGGAACTGCGCGGCGACCTGTACGGCGGCGAATTCGCTGTGCGTTCGCAGCTCGATGCCCGCCAGGCCATCCCGCTGCTGACCGCCAACAAGCAGCTCAAGCGCATCCCGGTGGAGAAGCTGATCGAGGCCCGCGGCGAGAAGGCGCCGGTACGCGGCCAACTGGACCTGAGCGCCGACGTGCGCACCCAGGGCAACAGCGAGAAGGCCTGGATCGACGCCCTCAACGGCACCGCCAGCTTCAGCCTGAGCGACGGCGTGCTGGTCGACGCCAACCTCGAACAGCAGCTGTGCCAGGGCATCGCCACCCTCAACCGCAAGTCGCTGTCCGGCGAGCCACGCGGCAAGGACACCCCCTTCGAGGAGCTGCACGGCAACCTGAAATTCACCAACGGTGTGGCCAGCAACCCCGACCTCAAGGCGCGCATCCCCGGCCTGACCGTCAACGGCGACGGCGACCTCGATCTGCGCGTGCTGGGCATGGACTACCGCGTCGGCATCGTCATCGAGGGCGACAAGGGCGCGATGCCGGACCCGGCCTGCCAGGTCAACGAGCGCTATGTCGGCCTGGAATGGCCACTGCGCTGCCGCGGCCCGCTGGAACTGGGCGCCAAGGCCTGCCGCCTGGACAAGGACGGTCTCGGCAAGATCGCCGCCAAACTGGCCGGCGACAAGCTCAACCAGAAGCTGGAAGAGAAGCTCGGCGACAAGGTCAGCCCGGAACTCAAGGACGCACTGAAGGGCCTGTTCAACCGATGAGCCCCGAGCAGTTCAATGGCGCCGTGCTGGCCTGGTATGACATACACGGCCGCAAGGACCTGCCCTGGCAACAGGGCATCACCCCCTACCGGGTGTGGGTCTCCGAGATCATGTTGCAGCAGACCCAGGTCAGCACCGTGCTCGGCTACTTCGACCGCTTCATGGAGGCCCTACCCACGGTAGAGGCGTTGGCCGCGGCACCGGAAGACGAAGTGCTGCACCTGTGGACCGGCCTCGGCTACTACACCCGTGCGCGCAACCTGCACAAGGCGGCGAAGACGGTGGTGGAGCAGCATGGCGGCGAGTTCCCGCGCTCGGTCGAGCAGCTCGCCGAACTACCCGGCATCGGCCGCTCCACCGCTGGCGCCATCGCCAGCCTGAGCATGAACCTCCGCGCGCCGATTCTCGACGGCAACGTCAAACGCGTGCTGGCCCGCTACAAGGCCCAGCACGGTTACCCGGGCGAGCCCAAGGTGGCCGACCAGCTGTGGCAGCTGGCCGAACAGCTGACCCCGCATGAGCGGGTCAACAACTACACCCAGGCGATGATGGACCTGGGCGCCACCCTGTGCACCCGCAGCAAGCCGAGCTGCCTGCTGTGCCCGGTGCGTAATGGCTGCCGTGCGCACCTGCTCGGCCGCGAGACCGACTTCCCGGAATCCAAGCCGCGCAAGGCCCTGCCGCAGAAGCGCACGCTGATGCCGCTGCTGGCCAACCACGAAGGCGCCATCCTGCTCTACCGCCGCCCCTCCAGCGGCCTGTGGGGCGGCCTGTGGAGCCTGCCGGAGCTGGACGACCTGGCCGGCCTCGCGCCACTGGCCAGCCAGCACTCGCTGCGCCTCGGCGACCCGCGCGAACTGGCCGGGCTGACCCATACTTTCAGCCACTTCCAGCTGGCCATCGAGCCCTGGCTGGTGCCCGCCGAGCAGGCCAGCCCCGCCGTGGCCGAGGGCGACTGGCTCTGGTATAACCTCGCCAGCCCGCCGCGCCTGGGCCTGGCCGCCCCGGTGAAGAAGCTCCTCAAGCGAGCCGCGGAAGCACTGAATGCAGGAGAAATCTCATGAGCCGTACCATCCATTGCCGCAAGTTCAACGAAGACCTGCCCGGCCTCGATCGCCCGCCCTACCCTGGCGCCAAGGGTGAGGACATCTACAACAACGTGTCGAAGAAAGCTTGGGACGAGTGGCAGGCGCACCAGACCATGCTGATCAACGAGCGTCGGCTGAACATGATGAACGCCGAGGACCGCAAGTTCCTCCAGGCCGAGATGGACAAGTTCCTCTCCGGCGAGGACTACGCCAAAGCCGACGGCTACGTGCCACCGAGCGCCTGATGCGGATGCGGGCCGGAAACGGCCCGCGCCACCCCGAAAACTCGTAACCGCCCGTCTGCACTGAAATTTTTTTCATTTCCTCGCTTGACACTACCCGTTCAAATCCGTTTAATGCGCCCCGTTGCCCAGATAGCTCAGTTGGTAGAGCAGGGGATTGAAAATCCCCGTGTCGGCGGTTCGACTCCGTCTCTGGGCACCAAAATATAGAAACCCCTGATTCCGCAAGGTCTCAGGGGTTTTTGCTATCTACGGTGTAGGAAGGCACCCGCAGGAGCCCAAATGGAATTCATCCAGCTTGTCATCGACTTCATCCTGCACATCGACCGCCACCTGGCGGAGCTGACCGCCGCCTACGGGCCGTGGATCTACGGCATCCTGTTCCTGATCATCTTCTGCGAGACCGGCCTGGTAGTGACGCCCTTCCTGCCCGGCGACTCGCTGCTGTTCGTCGCCGGCGCCATCGCCACCCAGGACGCGATGAACGTGCACATCATGGTCGCGCTGCTGATCATCGCCGCCATCCTCGGCGACGCAGTCAACTACAGCATCGGCCGTTTCTTCGGCGCCAAGCTGTTCGCCAACCCGGACTCGAAGATCTTCCGCCGCCGCTACCTAGAAGTGACCGAGGCCTTCTACGAGAAGCACGGCGGCAAAACCATCATCCTCGCCCGCTTCGTGCCCATCGTGCGCACCTTCGCTCCCTTCGTCGCCGGCATGGGCCACATGCCTTACCGCCGCTTCGCCACCTACAACGTGATCGGCGCAGTCATCTGGGTCACCCTGTTCAGCTACGCCGGCTACTTCTTCGGCAACCTGCCGGTGGTGCAGAGCAACCTGCACTACCTGATCGTGGCGATCATCTTTGTCTCGATCCTGCCGGGCGTGATCGAAATCCTCCGCCACCGCAGGGCTGCAGCCCGCGCCGAGTGAGGCGCACGGCGCGACGAACGCCCCTCCGCTGATCTGGCCGCCCCCAGCGACCGGTGCAATACTCTGGCGAGCGCTCCTCGCCCAGAGTCGGCGCGCCGCCGAGGGTAATCAGTGATGACAGCCAGCTTTACGGTGGGGCACAGCCCACTCTTCGCCGAGACCAGCCTGCACACCCGTCTCACCCGCGCCGGCATCGAGCTGCGCGGCGTGGAGCGCGCCAGTGACATCGAGCCGGGCAGCCTGGAAGTGCTGCTGCTCGACAACAGCCTGCTGCGTGCCAGCGAGCTGGGCGAATGGCAGACCCGTGGCGCCAGCCTGGTAGCCTTCGATGCACCGCCCGGCGTCCTGCCCCTGCCCGAGGCGGCCAGCGAGGACGAGTTGCTCGCCCTGCTCGGCTTCGCCGCCGAACAGTTCCACCTGAAGCAGAAGACCGATCAGCTGGCCACCGCCCTGCAGAACAAGGACGGCGACCTGCAGAAGCTGGTCGATGTCGGCCTGGCGCTGTCCGCCGAGAAGGACCTGGAGCGCCTGCTGAGCAAAATCCTCACCGAGGGCCGGCGCCTGTCCAACAGCGACGCCGCCTCGCTGTTCCTGGTCGACAAGAAGGGCGAGCTGCCGCAGCTGCTGTTCAAGCTGACGCAGAACAGCTCGATGCCGACGCGTTTCCAGGAGCAGCGCATGCCGCTGACCAAGGCCTCGATCGCCGGCTACGTGGCGCTGACCAGCACCGAGCTGAACATCGCCGACGCCTACGCCATCCCGCCCGACGCGCCCTATCGCTTCAACCGCTCGTTCGATATGCAGGTCGGCTACCGCACCATGTCGCTGCTGGCCATTCCCATGCTCAACCACCGCCACGAGGTGGTCGGCGTGCTGGAGTTCATCAACTGCCAGAATGCTGCGGGCGAGGCGATCGCCTTCGCCGAAGTGGTGGCCGCCTCGCTGCGCGCGCTGGCCAGCCAGGCCGCGGTGGCCATCGAGAACCGCCAGTTGCTGGACGACATCAGCCAGCTGTTCGACGGTTTCGTGCAGGCCTCGGTGTTCGCCATCGAGCAGCGCGACCCGACCTCCGCCGGCCATTCGTTCCGCGTCGCCGACCTGTGCATCGCCCTCGCCCGCCAGCTGCCTCTGGCGCCCCACGCGCACCTGCGCAACCAGGCGCTCGGCGACGAGGGCATGCGCGAGCTGCGCTACGCCGCCCTGCTGCATGACTTCGGCAAGGTCGGCGTGCGCGAGCACGTGCTGACCAAGGCCAAGAAGCTGCCCGATCCGGTGGTCGACAACCTGCGCTACCGCGTGGCGCTGGCCAAGGAGAGCCTGCAGAACCAGACCCTGCGCCGCATGCTGCAGGCCTACCGGCAGTACGGCACGCTGGACGAGCAGCTGCGCCTGCAATGGGAGGCCGAGCTGGCGGTCGAGTGCGAGCGCCTCGATCAGTACCTACGCGACATCCTCAAGGCCAACGAGCCGAGCGTGCTGACCGAGGGCGACTTCCACCACCTGCAGGACATCCAGGGCCACGTAGTGAAGAGCCACGACGACAGCTTGATCGGCCTGCTCTCGGACAGCGAGTTCGGCGCCCTGGCCATCCGCCGCGGCAGCCTGACCCAGGACGAGCGCGCGGAGATCGAGCGTCACGTGGTGCACACCCGCGAATTTCTCAGCCTGATTCCCTGGACCCCGGCGCTGCAGGGCATCCCGGAAATCGCCGCCGCGCACCACGAGAAGCTCGATGGCAGCGGCTACCCCAAGGGCCTGGCTGGCGAGCAGATTCCCTGCGGTTCACGGATCATGACCATCTGCGACATCTACGACGCGCTGACCGCCTCGGACCGTCCCTACAAGCCGGCGGTGCCGGTGGACAAGGCCCTGGACATCCTGCAGTCGGAAGTGAAGAGCGGCCTGCTGGATGGCGACCTGGTGCAGGTGTTCATCGACTCGCGCTGCTACCTCAACCCAGCCCAGGGTGTGGCGCTGCCGGCAGCGCCGACACCGCCCGCTGGCGCACCCGTGTATGCGCACCACGTCTGCGACTACGAGCCCTGCGACAAGCACCAGCACTGATGAAAAGGGCGGCTCATGGCCGCCCTTCTCTCTCACTTGGCCGATAACGCCTTCTGGTAGCGCTGCTCCAGAGTCTGCTGGCTGCCGCCGGCAGCGGCCTTGTCCAGGTACTGGTAGGTGGGCTCCAAGCGGGTCAGGCGATCATTGATGTTCGGGTGCACCTTGAGGAAGGTCACCAGGGTGGCATCGTCCTGCTTCATGGTGCCCAGGTCCTGCAGCACGTTGGCCAGCCCGTATGGGTCGTAGCCGGCGCGTGCGGCGATAACCGCGCCCATCTGGTCGGCCTCGTACTCGTCACCACGGTCCAAGCCGCGGGTATAGAGGTTGGTCACCAGTTGGTCGAATTTCTGCGTGGCCGCCGGATCGCTGCTACTGACACTCCCGGAGTTGGCCTGGCTGGCCTGCAGGGCGAAGCGCGAGACGCTGGCAAGCAGGCCGGCGCCGGCCTTCTGCTTGATCGCATCGAGATGGTGCTTCTGCACCACGTGCGCCACCTCGTGGGCCAGCACGCCGGCCAACTCGGCCTCGCTGTTCATCTGCGCCAGCATGCCGCTGGTGACGAACACATAGCCGCCAGGTGCGGCATAGGCGCCGACCACGCGACTGTCGAGCACGCCGAAGCGCCAGGGCAGATCGGGCCGCTCGCTGTTCAGGGCGACCCAGCGGCCGACCTCGTTGACGTAGGACTGCACGGCCGCGTTATCCAGCAGCGGCGCCTGCTTGAGCAGCAGCTCGGCGGTGCTGGCGCCAATCACCAGCTCCTCGTCCTGGGTCTTCTCGCCCATGTCGCTGAGGCTGCGCCCGGCGCTGGCCAGCGGGGTGAGGTCGACGCCCTGGATCTGCACACCCTCGAGGGCCTGCAGGTTCTCGCAGGCGGGCAGCGCGGCGCAGATGGCGACGAGCAGTGCGCTACGGCAGAAGATCTTGTGCATGGCTCGGTCTCCGGCTCAGTGAGGGTAGGCAATGGACTGGCTACGCAGTGCGCCCTGCTGGGCGAACGCGCGCGCAGCGCCCGGCGTCACCGCATAGCGATCCAGATGCTGCAGCGCCAGGCTGCCGGAGCCGCCGCCACCGCCCACCTGGTCGTCACTGATGCCGCGCACGCCGGTGGCCACGCCACTGGCCGGCTCCACCGCGGTGCTGCCCTCGAGCAGCGAGCCGATATTGCCGCCGCTGGCTGCGGCGGACTTGTCGAAACGTATTGCCAGCATGGCCACCCAGCCCTGCTGGCCGGCGCCGGTCTGCACCTGGTACCAGCCGCCCTGGCGCTTGAGCACGCTCAGGCGCGTCTGCGCCGGCAGCTGCTGCAGCGCAGCGGCGCCTGCAGAGGCCGACTCGCGCAGGGCGGTAGCCTCGACGGTGATGCCGCTGCGCACTTCGGCCAGCGCCACGGCGCTGCCCAGCCAGCCTGCCAGGATCAGCAGGGCAGCGGTAAGAGTACTTCTCATAGCGTCTTTCTCCTGGGTTCGAAGAGGGTCACCGGCTCGACACGGCCTTTCACCTGGAAATCGCCGTGGGGTATGAAGTCGAAGGCATCGCCACAGGCCTGCATGGTCGCGGCCGATACCAGCAGGCGCGCACGTCCCTTGGTCAGGCCCTCGATGCGGCTGGCCAGGTTCACCGTGTCGCCAATCGCAGTGTAGTCATAGCGCTGGCTGGTCCCGACCATGCCGACCACCGCCGGTCCGGTGTGCAGGCCGATGCCGATGTCGAAGTCGGGGTGGTCGAAATCGCGCTGGTAGCGCTCGACGTTGTCGATCATCTCCAGCGCTGCGTTGACTGCATCCACCGCCTGGTTGGGGTTGTCCTGCGGCGCGCCCCAGAAGGCCATGATCGCGTCGCCGATGAACTTGTCGAGGGTCGCGCGGTGGCGGAACAGCACATCGACCTGGCCGGCGAAGTAGTTCTCCAGGATCTGCATGATCTCCTGGGCGCTGTGCCGCTCGGACATGGTGGTGAAGTTGCGGATATCGGAGAACAGCACGGTGAGCTGACACTCGCGGCTGGCCAGCAGCGCCTGCGGGTCTTCGCGCGCGACCAGTTGTGCCACCACCTGCGGATCGAGGAAGCGGCTGAACATGCTGATGGTATTGGACAGCTGCTGCCGACGCCGGCGGTAGAACACCGCCAGGGCCAGGGCCAGCAGCAGCCACAGCGCCAGCAGACTGGGCAGCACCGTGACCAGCACGCCCTGCAATATCAATAAGTAGGAGCCGAG
This sequence comes from Pseudomonas sp. Gutcm_11s, assembly GCF_028649395.1. Classification (GTDB taxonomy): domain Bacteria; phylum Pseudomonadota; class Gammaproteobacteria; order Pseudomonadales; family Pseudomonadaceae; genus Aquipseudomonas. The sequence continues at coordinate 162,463 of NZ_JAQSUW010000010.1, forward strand.
CAGCAGTGCCAGGCTCGCGCCGAGGGTCAGCAGGCTGGCGGCGAGCAGGCGCTCGCGCAGCAACAGCAGCTGCAGGCCGAGCAGCAGGGCGACGCCCAGCAGCGCCATGGACCAGGCCGGGGCTGCCTGCAACTGCTGGCCGTTGAACAGGTTGTCGATGCCGGTGGCGAGGATGAACACCGCCGGGTAGAGATCGTCCAGCGGCGTACGGCGCAGGTCGTAGAGGCCGGCGGCGGTGGTGCCGATCACCACGATCTTGCCGGCGAAGTAGTCGGCGGGCAGCTGGCCTGACTCGCCACGCGCCTGGGCCAGGGCAGCGGCGAAAGGAATGCGCGGATAGGGCACGCGCTCGGCGCTGCGCCAGTCGAGCATGAAGCTGTCCGTGGGCGGCAGAACCACACCGCGATCCTCGGCCACCCGCGCCGGCAGCGAGGGCATGCGCCAGTCGCCGAAGCGCCGATAGATGTCGTAGCGCCGGCCAACGCCGTCGGCATCCTGGGTGAAGTTGATGGTGCCGGTCTTCCAGTGCGCGGCGGCAACCGCACGCGGCAGCAGCAATACGCCACGCTGCTGCGCATCGCTGCCCGGCAGCAGGCCCGTGGTCGGCGGGTAGCTGGTCATCAGCGGCGCCTTGGCCGGGTCGCTGGCCAGCTGCTGCAGCGCGGCCAGGTAGACCCTGCCGCTGCCGGCCAGTACTTCGCCGAAGTAGGCGTCGGCATCCGGGTGAAAGCGATCGGCCTCGCTGAACAGCACGTCGAACACTACCACCTCGGCCTTCTGCGCCAGCAGGTGCTCGAGCAGCTCGGCGTGTACCGAGCGCGGCCACGGCCACTTGCCGGCCTCGCCGACCAGGGCCTGCAGGCTGGTGTCGTCAATGTCGACGACCACGATGCGCGGGTCGGGCGCCTGTAGCGCGGCGCGCTGGCGGATCAGCCAGTCGCCGTGTGCATTGCTCCAGCGCTGCACGGGCGTCCACAGGTGCAGCAGCGGCACCAGCAGCAGAACCAGCGCGCAGACCAGCCACAGGCTGACGTGAAAGGCCCTGGACGACTGCGGTGCCTGCGACATGGCGCACTCCCTGGAGATGGGTCGAGCTCGACCCGATCCTCTGGGGAGCCTGTGGACTCTAGCAAGAAGCCTCTCGCCCTGGCCATTGGCCAGCGTGCCCTGCACTTCACCTGGCCGGGACGCTCCAGTACACTGCGCGCCGCTCCGAGCGGGCCCCATGCCCCGGCCGGAACCGTCGAAGCCCGATCCCCACACGCATCGGGCTTTTGGTCTCCACCATCCCTGGCGGAGCCCCTTCGGGCCGTCCGCGAGCGACGTCAAAAATTGCTCCTGGCAATTTTTTTGTTTGAGCGCGACACACAACTGTCACGATGCGACAACCGGCCGCAACCGCACTGCACGTGGCCGGAACCCTGCTTGGCGCTGCTGCTGGCGCTATGCTAGGTTCAGCCGCACGCTAGGAAGGCGGTCAGCAGCCGGAGCGCATCCGCATAACAAGAGGACCCCCCATGGCCGAGGCAACGCCCGCGCTGGAAATCCGCAACCTGCACAAACGCTACGGCGAGCTCGAAGTGCTCAAGGGCATCTCGCTGACCGCACGCGACGGCGACGTGATCTCCATCCTCGGCTCCTCCGGCTCCGGCAAGTCGACTTTCCTGCGCTGCATCAACCTGCTGGAGAACCCGCACCAGGGCCAGATCCTGGTGGCCGGCGAGGAACTCAAGCTGAAGGCCGCGAAGAACGGCGACCTGATCGCCGCCGACAACAAGCAGATCAATCGCCTGCGCAGCGAGATCGGCTTCGTCTTCCAGAATTTCAACCTGTGGCCGCACATGACCATCCTCGACAACATCATCGAGGCTCCCCGTCGCGTGCTGGGCCAGAGTCGCGCAGAAGCCACCGAGGTGGCCGAGGCGCTGCTGGCCAAGGTCGGCATCGCCGACAAGCGCCATGCTTATCCGAATCAGCTTTCCGGCGGCCAGCAACAGCGCGCCGCGATCGCTCGTACCCTGGCCATGCAGCCCAAGGTGATCCTGTTCGACGAGCCGACTTCGGCCCTCGACCCGGAAATGGTACAGGAAGTGCTTAACGTGATCCGCGCGCTGGCCGACGAAGGCCGCACCATGCTGCTGGTCACCCATGAGATGAACTTCGCTCGCCAGGTGTCCAGTGAAGTGGTCTTCCTCCATCAGGGTCTGGTGGAGGAACAGGGATCGCCCGAGCAGGTGTTCAACAACCCGCAGTCGGCTCGCTGTAAACAATTCATGTCCAGCAATCACTAGGAGCAACACGCATGCAGAACTATAAGAAGATCCTGCTGGCCGCCGTCGCCACTCTGGCTTTCGGTACCCAGGCCATGGCCGCTGACAAACTGAAGATCGGCACCGAAGGCGCCTACCCTCCCTTCAACCTGATCGACGCCAGCGGCAAGGTAGGCGGCTTCGACGTGGAGATCGCCCAGGCCCTGTGCGCCAAGATGGGCGCCGAGTGCGAAGTGGTCACCTCCGACTGGGACGGCATCATCCCGGCCCTGAACGCCAAGAAGTTCGACTTCCTGGCCGCCTCCATGTCGATCACCGAAGAGCGCAAGGTCGCCGTTGATTTCACCGACGCCTACTACACCAACAAGCTGCAGTTCATCGCGCCGAAGAGCTCCGACTTCAAGGCCGACAAAGCCAGCCTGAAGGGCAAGGTCATCGGTGCCCAGCGCGCCACCATCGCCGGCACCTGGCTGGAAGACAACCTGTCCGACACCGTCGAGATCAAGCTGTACGACACCCAGGAAAACGCCTACCTCGACCTGTCCTCGGGCCGCCTCGATGGCGTGCTGGCCGACAAGTTCGTCAACTGGGAATGGCTGAAGAGCGATGCCGGCAAGGACTTCGAGTTCAAGGGCGAGCCGGTTTTCGACAACGACAAGATCGCCATCGCCGTGCGCAAGGGCGACCCGCTGCGTGAGAAGCTGAATACCGCGCTGAAGGCCATCGTCGAAGACGGCACCTACAAGCAGATCAACGACAAGTACTTCCCGTTCAGCATCTACTGATGCGTCCGACCGCCGCCGCCTTCGGGCGGCGGCCGTCATTCTGCAGTAGCCTCCCATGATCCTCGACTTGCACGGCTTCGGCCCCGCCCTCGCCGCCGGCACGCTGGTGACTATCCAGCTGGCCCTGTCCGCCCTGGCCTTCGGCCTGGTGCTCGGGCTGCTCGGCGCCTTGGCCAAGACTTCCTCGCACAAGCCCCTGCAGTGGCTTGGCGGCACCTACTCGACCATAGTGCGCGGCGTACCCGAGCTGCTCTGGGTCCTGCTCATCTATTTCGGCACCGTCAGCGGCCTGGCCGCCCTCGGTGAATTCCTCGGCGTCGGCAGCCTCGAACTGAACCCCTTCGCCGCCGGCACCATCGCCCTCGGCCTGTGCTTCGGCGCCTACGCCACCGAGGTGTTCCGTGGCGCCATCCTGGCAATCCCCAAGGGCCACCGCGAGGCCGGCATGGCCCTCGGCATGTCCAAGGGCCGCATCCTGTGGAAGCTGATCCTGCCGCAGATGTGGCGCATCGCCCTGCCCGGCCTGGGTAACCTGTTCATGATCCTGATGAAGGACACCGCGCTGGTCTCGGTCATCGGCCTCGAAGAGATCATGCGCCGCTCGCAGATCGCCGTGACCGCGAGCAAGGAGCCCTTCACCTTCTATATGGTCGCCGCCTTCATCTACCTGGGCCTGACCGTCATCGCCATGATCGGCATGCACTTCCTCGAGAAGCGCGCCAGCCGCGGCTTCGTCCGGAGCGCCTGATGAACTGGGAAGTAATCTACAAGTACCTGCCCAGGCTCCTCGAAGGCGCCTGGCTGACCGTCGAGCTGGTCGCCATCGCCGTCATGGCCGGCCTGATCCTCGCCCTGCCCATGGGTATCGCCCGCGCCTCCAAGCACTGGTACGTACGCGCCCTGCCCTACGGCTACATCTTCTTCTTCCGCGGCACGCCGCTGCTGGTGCAGCTGTTCCTGGTCTACTACGGCCTGGCGCAGTTCGATGCAGTGCGCCAGGGTCCGCTGTGGCCCTACCTGCGTGATCCGTACTGGTGCACGGTGATCACCATGACCATGCACACCGCGGCCTATATCGCCGAGATCCTGCGTGGCGCCATCCAGGCCGTGCCGCCCGGCGAGGTCGAGGCAGCGCGTGCGCTGGGCATGTCGCGCGCGCAATCGATGCTCTACATCATCCTGCCGCGTGCCGCGCGCATCGGCCTGCCGGCCTACAGCAACGAAGTGATCCTGATGCTCAAGGCCAGCGCCCTGGCCAGCACCGTGACCCTGCTGGAACTGACCGGCATGTCGCGCACGATCATCGCCCGCACCTACCTGCCGGTGGAGATCTTCTTCGCCGCCGGCGTGTTCTATCTGGTCATCGCCTACGTGATGGTGCGTGCCTTCAAGCTGCTGGAGCGCAAGCTGCGCGTCGACGCCTGCCAGGGCCGCTGATTCTCCGTAGTCCCTCTCCCGCAACGGGAGAGGGATAGAATGCGCGACATCTCCGCACATCATCGCCACCCATGATCCTCACCGGCCCCGCCCTGCGCGAACGCTTCCAGGCCCTGGACGACTTCATCGTCGCCCACCAGCACCTGTGGCGCCCCAAGCCCTTCACCTTCCTCACCCAACCCTGGGCCGCCGAGCATCCTGAGCTGGCCGCCTGGCTGCGCGAGCGCAGTCTGGAGCAGGCCGAAGCCGCGCATAACCATCCCGAGCTGCTGGCGGCCCCGGCGCCATTCCCCACCATTGCCCAGCGCGCCGCCGCACTCGCGGCACTGGGCGAGCATCCGCCGCGCTCGCTGGGCGCCCTGCCACGGCGCATGGATGTCGATGTTCCGGGACGCAAGTGGCAACAGATCGAGGCCTTCGCCGAACGTCTGCAGTTCCAGCAGCAGCCCAGCCACTGGCTGGACTGGTGCTCGGGCAAAGGCCACCTCGGCCGGCTGCTGGCCCAGGGCGGCCAGCAGCTGACCTGCCTGGAATATGATCCGGCACTGGTGGAAGCCGGGCTGCGCCTCAGCGAGCGCCTGCACCTCCAGGCAAACCATCTGCAACAGGACGTGCTGGCCGCGGATGCCGGCGAACGACTGCACGCCGAACACAGCCCGGTAGCCCTGCATGCCTGTGGCGACCTGCACGTGCGCCTGCTGCAACTGGCGAGCGCGGTGGGCTGCACGCAACTGGCGGTAGCGCCCTGTTGCTACAACCGCATTGCCGAGCAGCACTACCAGGCGCTGTCGACAGCAGCACGGACATCCACCCTGCGTCTGTCCAAGGACGACCTGAGCCTGCCGCTGGCCGAGACGGTCACCGCCGGCCAGCGCCAGCGCCGCCAGCGCAACCAATCCATGGCCCGGCGCCTGGCCTTCGACCTGCTCCAACGCCAGCAGCGCGGCGTCGACGAGTACCTGCCGACGCCCTCGTTGCCAGTCAGCTGGCTGACCAAAGACTTCGCCACCTACTGCCACGACCTGGCCGCACTCAAGGGCCTAGAACTACAAGGTGTGAACGACTGGCCCGCCCTTGAGGCAGCCGGCTGGCAGCGCCTGGCCCAGGTGCGCAACCTGGAACTGGTGCGCGGTCTGTTCCGCCGGCCACTGGAACTATGGCTACTGCTCGACCGCGCATTGTTCCTCGAAGAGCACGGCTACCGGGTACGCCTGGGCACCTTCTGCCCCTACCAACTGACCCCGCGCAACTTCCTGCTCCTCGCCGAGCGAGACTGAGCGTTCATCCACAGAAGCTGTGGATAACTCTGTGCGCAGTTTCTGCAGAACTCCCTGCAAAGCCTGCTGTGCCTGAGCCTCAGGCGCTTGCATCTTTTTTGATCAAAGATAAAAAATCCATAAAAAACATATCGTTATGCGAAACACGGGCACAGCGCACAAAATCCGTGCAGCACGCCACACACCCAGCTCTTCTTTGTGCATAAACATATCGCTGCTGATATCCGGCCCAGCCCCCAGCACGCCTGCGCAATCGAAAACACTCCCCTGCTGGGACCATTCCCCACGGTCGCGCAATCGGAATGCTCTGCTTGGTTTACAGAGACGAAGCAATGGCTATAATGGCGGCCCCTTCGCCGGTATAGCTCAGCTGGTAGAGCAACTGACTTGTAATCAGTAGGTCCCGGGTTCGATTCCTGGTGCCGGCACCAAATAAAAAAGGCTCACCTCGGTGAGCCTTTTTTATTTCCTGTCCATCTCAGGCGCGCTTGCGCTAATCCTGCATACAAGCCAGAACATCCTCTGCCATGTCGTGCATGATTGTTCGTCGAGAAAACGTCCGAACAAAGTCTTTCCGCGGGGTCGGGGCCAGAGACAGTTGCTCTAAAGCCCTCACGCCACCCTCGACATCACATGGCGCAAAGACTGCGGCATTGCCTACCTCGCAAGCAATGAACTCCGCAGCGTATCCAGCTACTCCCGCCCAGACAGGTTTTCCCGTAGCCGCATACTCGAAAAGCTTCGACGGTAGGACGCGTTTGAAGGCAGGGAAATCATTGAGGTGCAGGAACAGCACATCGGCTTCCCGATATAGCTCCAGCAGCTGTTTCCGCGCCACCGGAACGAGTAGCTCGACATTGTCCAGGGTTTCACCAACTTGCAGGGCGTCGCGTAACGCGTCGAGGCGCCCTCCTGCACCCACGACGCGAAAATGCACCCGTCCCCGCAGACGCCGAGCCAGCTCAGGCAAGATCAGGTGCATACCCTGTCCATCACCGAGATTCCCGGCGTACAGCACCTGTAGCAGCTCCCCATCGGGACGCGAGACCAATACCTCGGCAGAGTCCGCAAAGGTCTCGAATGCCTCGTCCACACCATTGGAAAATACAGCGAAGTCCCGCGTCGGGTAGCGCGGCCGGAAATACCCGAGAAAGCCCTGCGAAACCAGATTGACTCGCTGCGCGCGCCCCACCGCCCAACGCTCAAGCGCACCAAACACCCAACCGAGGGGCATGGCTAACAGGGAAGGGAACAGCACCATGAGGTTCTCGACGAAGATATCTCGGAGATCCAGATAGAGCCGGGCATTTTTTCGGTAGGCAACCCAAGCCCCCAGGACAGCTGTCATCAGGCGCGAAGAGGTGGCTACCACCAAGTCATATTCGTTGTCGGCAGTCAGACGCTGCACCTTTCGCACATACCGCCAGAAAGATACTCCCTGCCCGATGAACCCCCTGCGCATTTGGGGCAAGTGGATGCGGCGCACATACAGCCCGGAAGACTCTTCGACGGAGACGGCTTCGAGGCAGTGCTCCGCGTAGCGATTGGGCTGCGTCGTCAGCACTTCGATCTGCACATCCTCACCAGCCTTCTGACGCAGCGCCTGCACCAGGGCTGCAGCGCGGAATGACCCTGCCGACAGATCAGGCGGATAGAAGAAGGTCAGCAGCAGTATTCGTTTAGGCATCAGGTCTCAGCCCACCCGCGCATCGAAAGCACCACTTAGGCATAGCCCATCAGTCCTTAGTGGGCGCAATGGCCCAAGCGATATGGTGGATAACAACGGCTCCCTGCGCGGTTGCATCGTAACGTCCCAGCACCTTCCCCACCGATGGGTAAATAGACACCTCTAATGCATCTGTCCCCCCCGGCAACGTGTACTGGGCCTGCAATTTCCACTCGCCAGCAGCGACACTCACATCAGCCTCGAAGGTACCACTCTCCCCACGCTTGGCCAGTTGAGCAGATGTACAGTCCAACATTACGTCGTATTGGCTCTCGCGCTCGCCCTGCCGGGCTTTCAGGCGCAACAGCGGCAGCGCGTCCGAGCAGGAAGTCAGCGTCAGCTGCATGCGGATCGGAGCACCTTGCTGCAGCTGCAGCAGCTCATCCTCGGCGAAGCTATAGCGCGAGACCGAGAAAGCCTCAGTGCTGAGATCGGCCAGATATATACCCTCGGCACGCTTCTCGCGCCGAGTATTGCCACGCCATTTCTCCCCTAGCATCAGTGAGCTCCAGCTCTTCACCGGAACGTTGAAGGTTGCCTTACCACGCTCAAGCAATGCCTCGTCCAAGGGACGCGCCCCCGTCGCAAGTATGCCGCCACCGAGGCGGGCAAAGAAATCAGGCACGCCTTGCTCTCGCACAACCTGCAGACCGAGCGCCCAGGAGCCTTCCATACTCAGATGGCTAGCGTCGAAATAAACCAGACGCCCATCGAGATAGGCGCTGCACCGCCCCTCTGGGCATAACTGCCCACGAGGATCGAAGAAGTGTACGTTGTCCCGCGCCGCTGCCAGCGCCGACAACCGAGCATTAATTGGTAATACACCGGGGCGCTCAGCACTACTCTCGTTGCACGTGAGCACCGGCAGCTTAAATGCCTTCTGCAAACACTTGCGATTAACCGCCAGGAAGTTCGGTACATTGGCCAGGATGATCACCTGCTTGCCCTGCCCAACCAACTCATCAACTGTAGCTTCGAGATCCTCGAAGAAACTGTCACTCCTGCGCGCATGAACGGCCCAGGCCGCCCCCAGAATCACAGTGGAGTAGCCGCCTAGGTGCTGGCGAACCACATCAATGGAGGCCAAGCAATGTTCCAGCCGCTCCGGCTTCTGAGTGGAAGCTGCTCCCTGCAGCAGAGGCGGGCAGCTACTGTGCGCCGCATTGCGGAAGGCAAAGCCACTTGCCTCGGCAAAGGCTCCCAGCATGCCGACATAGTGGGCCGCGTTGGAGTCGCCCCATAGCAGCACGGAGGGTGCCCGCTCGGCATTGACGATGCAGGCCTTACTCTGCAGCTCTGCCTCACTCAGCCGGGGACGCTGACATACATACGGATAGGAATAGGCAGCCGGCGCGGGGCTCAAACGCTTGATATCCGCCTGATACTGCGCATCAAAACCGTATAGGCCGAAACCATCGCTCCATAGGATAGCGCCGCAGAGCAGCAACAAAGCTGCAGCGTTGATCGCGACGAGCCGCCACATCACTTTGGAGAAACTCCAGCGCAGTCGCCGGCAAGGCTTCTCAACCCAACGGTAGCTCACGACCGACAGCAACAGCATCAGGCCAAACAACAGTATTCCAGCCAACGGCTCAACGCCGCCGTAGACATAGCGATAGAAGGCCAGCACCGGCCAGTGCCACAAATACAGGGAGTAGGAAATCAGCCCTACCAGCACCAGCGGGCGCAGGGCCAGCAACCGGCTCACACCCATGCCTCTGCCACTACCGGCCCAGATCAGTAGAGCTGCACCCAGGGTAGACGGCAGAGCGTTGACCCCAGGAAACCCGATGTTCTCGGTGATCCATCCCATGCTGACAGTGATCAGCCCGGCTCCCGCCAAACCGAGCAACAACCTGGCCCAGTTGTCCATTACCGCATGCCCACGGCTCAGCCAGATAGCCAGCAAGGCACCCACCATCAGCTCGCCGGCTCGGGCCGGCAGCATGTAGTAGGCAAACATAGGTTCCTTGGGGATCAGCACCTCCGCCAGCACGAAGGACGCGAACATCAGCAGCAGCGTAGCCGAGAGTAGCCAGCGCCGAGTAAACCGCGTCAGCAGCGCAAGCAGGATGACCGGCCAGAACAGGTAGAACTGCTCCTCTACCCCCAGCGACCAGAGATGCAGCAACGGCTGCAGGTTGCTGTCATCGGCGAAGTAGCTGACATCAAGAAAATAGGTGAAATAGACGTTGGCAGCAGAAAATATCGCCGCCAGGGACGAATAGCTCAACGCGCTAAGATCTTCGGGTAGCAGTACAAAATGCCCAACCAGCAGGGTGGCCAACAGCACCACAAACAGCACCGGCAGGATGCGCAGCGCACGCCGCCGGTAGAACTCGCCCCAAGAGAAACCCTGGGCCGAGCCAGCATCCTTGATGATGTTGCCGGTGATCAGGAAACCCGAGATAACGAAGAAGACATCGACTCCGGCAAAGCCTCCGGGTATGAGGTTGGCATCGATATGGAACAACACCACAGCCAGCACCGCGATAGCACGCAGGCCATCGATATCCGGGCGATAGTTGGCTTTGGTGTCGTGAGCGAGGGCCGTCATGGTCGCTTAGCTGGCAAAAGGTCTCGATTGGCCGAGAATCCGGCGATACAACTCAACCAGCTGGCTCTCCTGCACCTCCCAGCTCAAGGTGGGCGCCGCCGCACGGGCGCAACCCGCATGATGTGCGCGCAGCTGGGCGTCGCCGACCATGCGGCGCAGCGCACCAGCCAGTGCCTCGCTGTTGCCCTCCGGCACCAGCAGGCCGAGGTCATGCTGGCGCACGATGCGACGAATCTCCGGTAGGTCCGATGCAATTACTGGCAGGCCAGCCTGCACGTACTCGAACAGCTTGTTGGAGTCAGTGGTGTAGTGGTTCAGGCAGGTGTTCTCGATTGGCTGCACGCCGATATCGGCCGAGGCGGTATAGGACGGCAGCTCGGCCAACGCGACGGTCGGAATAAAACGTACCCGCTCCTCGATCTGCAGCTCTTGTGCAATTTTCCGCAGGCTGGCATCCAGACGCCCACCGCCGACAAAGACGAAGTAAGCGTCCGGAACCTGTCCTGCAATTCGTGCCAACCGCTCCAGGCCACGTCCCTGCTGCACTCCGCCCTGGTAGAGCACGATAGGCCAGGGCTCATTCAGATCGAGCTCCTGACGGATACGATTGGAAACCTGGGGCGACTGCTCTCGAGGGCGGTTCTGGAGCACCAACGGGCGCGCAATGCCGTAGGCCCTGGCAAAGAACTTGGCGCGCGCCTCGGTCGTCGTAATGGTCCCATCGGCGCGCGGCATCAGGTGCTTCTCGACGATGGCAACCAGCTTGCGAAAACTGGTATAGCCCTCACGGCTGGTGCTGATCTCATGAGCGTCATAGACCAGTCGCGCGCCCGAAAGCCGGGCTGCCAGCCAGGCTGTAGGCAAGGTATTCACATCATGCGCGTGCACCACGTCGGCGCGTAGGCGCACCATGTGGCAAAGCAGTGCCAAGTGGGTCCAGGCGCGCGCAGCGATGCGCAGCAACTGCATGGCAGGCCCCATGCGCCCAAGGCGACCGTTAGCAACCGATACCGTAGGAGCACCCGGGGACGTAGTACGACGCAGGCGCCAGAATGGGCTGCGGGCCACACGCACCACCTCAACGCCAGTGGAAACCACCTCACGCGCCTGAGTAATACCTGGCGCATGCAACGCATGCACAATGACGCGATGTCCTGCAGCAGTCAGGCTTTCCGCCTCCTTGAGAACACGAGCATCATTGCGAAACTCGTTCCAGACGATCATTGCAACACGTGCCAAACATCCCCCTAGGCCATGGCCCGATAGCCATGGTCGAAATTCACAAAATTCTGCTAGCGAAAACCGTTCCGTTAGCGATCCAAAGCGTCAAGGGTGTCAAGAAGCTCCCCGAGCAAGGCGAACGCCTCAAGGTAGGCCCAGCGAGCGCAGCGCTCTTCGAAAGCAAAGGCCAGAGCCGCTAGCCGCACCTGCAATGGAGACAAGCTCCGAAGCTCCTCGCTGCTCTCACAGGCTTGCGCAAAGACCTGATCCAACCGCGCCAGCCCAAGTTCGAGAGGCCATCCGCTGCCGATTGGTTCGAGGGCCCAACTCTCCCACCTGAGCGCCTTCTGGGTGCCCCCCAGTACATATGTGTTGTCGAGCGTGATGTCCGGATGATAGAGGCGCAGGGGAAGCTCTCCGAGCGCACTCTGCAGGCGTAATGGCACGGCCGCGAAAGTATTCACAGACTGCCGGATATCGGCATCCAGCCAGCGCGAAAAGGCCACGCAACGCGCCCACAATGCCGGATTACAGCGCTCGACCAGGCTGCCCGGCTGGCATGTGGCAAGAAGCGCCTCCGGAACCTGCCAGGTGCAAGATTCGATAAATATCTGCTCCCTGCATGCGTAAACCGCTTGAATATTCTCTGGCGGACTTACTTGCTCCGCCCAATCGTACAGATGTGCCGCGAAGCCATCGTGCTCAATAACCGTCCGCAGCCTTACCGCAGCTTCACCCGGATACAGAGCCAGCAAGGCCGCAGCGCGGTTCACCCGTCTCGCTTCCTGGCGGTTGAATAGCTTGAACAGAAAGTATTCTGCGCTCTGCCCTGCTCCAGTGCATGCCAAGTGCAGCGTCAGCTCACCTTTGCGTCCCGCATCCAACTGTTCGATGTGCGTCTCACAGGCACTCATGCCCGCCGCACTCAGCGCGTCCCTCACCCAGTTCGCACAGTGCTCAGGGGCGGCAATGCCCCAGAAGTCAGGCTGCCCTGGCTCGCTCCGACGAAGAAGCGCCTCACCTCCCCCACCATCAAGAAGCCCTACCGGCTCGGCAGCAAGTTCGTCAGCCCGCTCAAGCGGATCACGAAAGGATTCGTCCCCATCTTCCTCTTCATCGAATGCTCCTATCTGCTGCCCACCGAGCACCAGTAGGACCCGCTCACGTTGACTGTAGAGGCGCGCGATATTCTTTAGCGCCATCGCCAGACGGCTGAACATCTGCCGGCACAGCAACAGGATCAGAATACCCATCAGCAGCCCTTTGGCTTCGCCATAGAGAAAACCCATGACCAAAAAGCCGAACACCAGCAAAAAGCCACAGGCAGACAGCACATCGATCAAACGAGGGAACTGCACAACAGCCTTATCGAGCAGAGTCGGCAGCCATGTAAACACCAACGCAGAGAGCAAAGCGCATGTAGCGAAATAACCCAGTACCACAGCCAGCAACTGGCCGTTGCTCCAGCCCAGAAAGATCAATACGCCGAGAGCAAATGCCGAGCCGCCAGCTATCGTGATAATCCCTCGATAACAGCTCAGGGCAATCTTCTGCTGCTTCGCAAACGCCTCACCCTCTTGGCGCTGCACGATAAGCCGGTCGCTCCCCACTCGAGCGAAGGTCGCCCCAATGAAGTCCATCAGCAGATGCATCATGTACAAGAGCACTGCGGCTACTGACAGCAGCAAGATCAGCCGCTCTCGCTCGATACCCGCCAGGAATCGAGGAAAGTAGCCCGGCACTCCATGTGAGCCAAGCAGGATCATTACCTTCAGCGGCAATAGAAAAGCCACGATCTGAAAGACCTGCGAAGACAGCGAAACCAGAATCGAAACCAGCACTTGCAGGGGGGCTACTCGTACCAAGCGGCCAACAAAGCTCGACAGCCAAGCCAGAACGGCAGAGTAGTTAGCAATCAAGACGACCACCGCTCGGGGAAAACCTTGCTCAACAACTGCGCCACAAGCGCGTCGACGCCATGGGCTGCAGTATCCAGCCTCACCTCCGGGCTTTCAGGTTCTTCATAAGGGCTGTCGATACCTGTGAAATCGGCGATCTTGCCGCTGCGCGCCATGCGGTACAGGCCCTTCGGGTCGCGCGCCTCACATACCGCCAACGATGTCTGTAGGTGAACCTCAAAGAACTGCCCAGGCTCAAACAGCTCGCGGGCCCGAGCTCGATCTTCGCGAAAGGGAGAAATGAACGCAGCAATCACTACCAGGCCGGCATCAACCATAAGCCTGGCTGTCTCCGCCACCCGGCGAATGTTCTCATGGCGATCAGTGGCACTCATTCCTAGGTCCTTGCACAGACCATGGCGCACATTGTCGCCATCCAGCAGCATGGTATGCAGCCCCGCACGCTGCAGCTTCACCTCCAGCGCATTGGCGAGAGTTGATTTGCCTGAGCCTGACAAGCCGGTAAACCAAATACACACAGGTTGCTGCCCCAGGGTCTGCGCCCTCACAGCAGGCGCAACACTGGTGTGACTCCAGACCACAAACGATGCTCTGTCGTTGTCTCTCTCGTACGGGGTATCAGCCATGCTAAGACCTAAGAAAAAATCGCTACTTAAATTTGTATATACAAAAGAGAGCTAAGAACCAAGACCCGCCGGCACAGCGTGCCTATAGGCAAATATCTTAACAAAGCTTACGAACCGCTTACAAAATACCGAAGCACCCGGAAGAGATTTAATATTTAACCACAGAGCATAATTCAACATAAAATCAAAACATCACGACCCGAAAACCAATAAGCAACCGCAATAAACAGAGACGCAGACAGCCAGAAACTGAAAAATCAGCCAGACCGCCCCTAATTAAATAATTCGTTACAGCCAACACCCCTCCGCATAGCCGCACACAAAAATTTGCGACCTTCACAAAGACACTTCGCGCATAAAGTATCTTTCGCTCCAATAGCCCTACAAATATCAGCAACGGAGAACATCATTACCTGAAAACAATCTCTATCTAATTTCACAAAGCAATCGCGCTGCATCTTCAGCGCCATTACGCCCTTGATAACATGACTTAACATGCTCACCAAGAAAGGAATCTATCGCTAGATCTAACTGCCTGTCATTGACATCGGTTAGCACCTTATAAGGCCCAAAGTTAGTCGCCATCTCAACACGACGCAACTGGTCATCCGCCCCTGTCGACATATTGGGGACGAATAGACTCGGCAACCCAAGCATGACTGCCTCACAGACCGAGTTATAGCCTCCGGCCAGAATGGAGAAATCGAATGCCGAGAAGTAACGGCTGTTCGGATAGTCCACTATCACGCTATCAGCGTTCAGATTAGGCTCAGGCTTCAGCGCTATAGGAGACTGCCCCAAGACAACCTCGACGCCCCGGCGCTGAAGGTGCTTGATCACGGCATTTTGCATGTCCGCAATGCCGTTAATATTACCAGCGCCTAGCTGTACATAGGCACAGGGGCGGTCTTGGGAAAGGCGCAACATCCTGCGCGCGGTTGACCTCTCCAGCAGGTCCTCCTTATCCAGCAGTGCGATAGGGGCCACTCGACGAACCTTAGTATCAGCTTCCTCATTGAAAGACCTCAACTCAGAGAGCTCACCTGGCGCAATAATGTTGTCGAAAAGCTCGATATAGCCCTGAAGCTTCTCCTGATCGACTCCCACCTTATACAAGCCACGTTTGATCCAAACATAACGGATGCTGGTATACAAACGCATGATCCGCTGCAGCCCCAGATAGGGTGCCGTACCATCAAAAACCAGCATGCCGGGCCGATGAAGCTCCAGAACAGCCTCAATGCTCTTAAAGAACAATTGGTTCCACGCAGCCGGACTTTCATCAAGAAGTGCTGCCGGGGTTACATGGTGGCAAACGAAGCCTGCACGATGCACCAAGGTAACGCCTATGCTTGTGGTGAGAAAGACGATCTTGGCGTCCGGCTTCTGCTGCTGGAGACGGCGAGCGACCGCTAAACTGCGGGTCAGATGCCCTAGCCCCGCACCATTGATGGGAAGAAAAAGATAAGTATTAGAGCATCCGGTGTATTTAAGTGAACGCCAAGATGGCACCCGCAACCAAACCGACTTTATTAAGCCTCGTGCGAAATCTCCAACATTAATCACGAAGCACAGCCCCTATTGTTCTTTGGGCCTCAAGCAACACCGCGCGCCACTCCTCATCAACAGCTGGCGAATAAATTTTAAATTTCGGCAGCCAGTCTGTGCCGTAAAAACCATCATTCCAGAAGCTAGCACGCAGGTCATCAAGAATCAGCTCGCGGGTAATGCCACCCCTTACAAACCCATAGTAATCCGGCGTCACACTATCAAGAGCGAAACACTGATAGACCCTCACTCCCGCCTCTAACAACTCAATCGCCACCGAGGAATTAGGAACCACCGCTATATGCTCATATTCCGGAACAGCATCCAAAACTTCTACATCAACCACCGCGCGTATTGCTTCTACAGGAACACGAGGGTGGCGTTTAACTGAAACAGTAATAACCTTAGGATTACCCCTTAATGCCTCAACGCATGCGTGAACCTGAACCTCATCAAATACTGAGCTCAGATAAACTACAACGTGAACATTAACAGGAGCGGGCTTGGATAGCCGCCCAATACCCGACAGCTCAAAAACCCTAGGAACAACAAACACACGGCCTCTTACAGGAGAAATCGCCTCATAAGTTCTATGCGAGCGCACATTCCTCAATATAGAATAATCGAAATCCAAAGCAGGAAACTTTTCGGTCACTTCAGCATGCTGAACATAGAGCGTTTGAACACCTATAATCTGCATGACCATGCTGAATGCGACCGGAAAATCCGTATGATCGTTAGCGACCACCGCTAACTTATTAGTAGCATTAACACGACCAACCGAACTCAAGTATATCCATCCAAACAGCCGCGCATAAGAAACCAAGTACTTATACGACGTAGGGCAGATCTTAATCCGCAAGACATACAGAAGAGAAAGAACAAATATCAATGCAAAAACAAATCGCGTCTTTAAACTGTGTCTTGAGCGAATCTGCTCAACAAAGGAAATATTGCTCTCCCGGGAATATCTAAAATTCACTCCCGGAGAAGAGAAGGTCTCTGCAAAATACTGAAATTCTCGTTCATTATTCCTTGACGCCCCACAGAAAAGCACTTGAGCCGCAGGAATATCAAATCTCCGCACCGCGCCCGACAGAAGATGGCGCATTAAATTCTTCACTACAGCCCCAATGCTGCGAAAGCCTTTAGCGAAGAAATATTTCTCCGTAACTTTCTCAGTAATATAAATCTCGGGGACCTGCCCATAATTTATAATCTTGAAATTTCTCTCCAATCCCTTGTAGAAGAAAAATATGAATCTTATCGCTGCTATGACTTTCAAGACTCAACCTCAGAACCCGATACACACGAGACCAAATACTGCCCGACATCCAATGCCACAGCACCTTTCTTTGCCGCCTCGGCTATGAATGTTTTACCAATAAAGCCAGCAGAAACCAGGAATACAACTCCAGGACGGGCAAGGGCTATTATCTCTTGCTCATACCGGCGATATACAAAAGGTAAAATATCCTCTTGCGAGCTAGCAAACCCTTCGCCACGAAGCAGTCGATGAGTTGGAATATCTATAAATGAGAACTTAGCGCAAGAAAAATATCTTGCTAGCCTGGTCGAACACAACCCCGAGACAACAACCACTTTATCGGCCTGCTCACAAATTCTGCCCAAGAATTCCGCATTAAAAATAAAGAGATTGCTTTGATCCTCAACGACTAGGCGCGAACGGAGTAATGGCGCCCCCCCTTTCATCACCGCCAGAATTCGACACATGACGGAGTTCATGGGATAGGCATCAGCCTTTATTAAATTAAAATCCCTAATCAGCCTGCTAACCGTCGGCACACCAAGGATAGAAGCGACTTCAATGCTATCTCGGAATCGCAAGACCAGTTCGGCCCTCAACGCGTTATCAAGAGCGCTCCCCCACCAATGCAACTCTTGGCGGAGCAACCCTTCCTCCGTCACAAACTCCCCATCACAGCCAAAGCCATAACATTCGCCATCGCCAAGCCTGATATATGCACAGGCCTCTCGCGATCGAATTTTATCTAAAATATAGGAACGGATCTCTTCCTGCCTACTTGGAGCATAACGCGCATCAATATAATTTCTCGCACTAGGCAGACAATCAAAAGTCGGCTTAAAAGTATCCGAATAATAGCGAGATATATAAAATGGAAGCGCGCAAAATGTACGCTCAAGCTCAAGAAAACCGCCCTGGCCGCTCAATTGACGCTCGTACATACCAAGCTTCACAAGTGCAGCAGCAGACAATTCAGTGGAGAACATATCTCGCCACTTCAAAAACAAATCTTCTCGTGAGTCCTGGGCAATTCTAGCCAACACCTTCAACTTCAAATGCTCAGAGATATCTCTACCCCTGATACCTGCGGACTCTAAAACCCAGAGAAGCTCAGCAGCACTATATCGCCGCACAACAAGCCCGACCAGCAGGCCTTTAAGCTTACGCAGTTGCTGCTCAGGCCCAGCATACACACATATACCATTGATCGCGCCTGATACATCCTCCCTCGTCAAGCTCCTAAAGTCTTGAGCAAGGCAAGATCTAATGAAAAGATAAGAGCGCATTTCCTCGCACACAACACTATTGCATTCTCTAAGTAATAGCTGCCCAACCACACTAGCACTGTCAATTTCTCGATCAAAGAATCTATAACAATATACCGGCACATGATCTTTCTGGCCCAGCCATACATTCACTTCCTTCACCGGATCAGCGCTAGAAAGAAGCTTTCTCTTCCGATGTCTACTCAACAGCAACAGGCAGGCCTTAATAATCGCGCGTTTCGAAAGGTGATAAAGCCGTCGCCCCTGCCCATACCATTGTTTAGCAAGCGAATAAAGGTAGCCTTCCCTGCTGGAGCCTAATCGATGTTTCACACGCCAATTCCTACTCTCGTCAAAGCCTCGAAAGCTCCACTGATAAGGTGGGCAAGCACCCTATGCTCACTTTACCATCGCTATGCCATTTGACCTTTCAATTCACTCATTTTCCGAGAGACTCCCAAGTGACCGGAGTTCCACGAAAAATGTCTCTGATAACTTTTACACCTACCACTTGATCAAAATATTTCGGTTCCAAACCCAACCCCGGCCTGATACGTCGAATATCTCTCTCGGTTATCACATCACCAGCCTTGAGATCCCGAACAAAATAGATAGATCGGCGGAACTGCTTGTTACCGCTCTCCGCCTGCTGCCGCTCAAAACCGGGTTTACCCAATGCAGACCAAGCATCCTGGGTATCCTGACAAAGGCGTTGCAACTCGTGAGGCTCTAGGGAAAACTCACTGTCCGGCCCCTTGTCTTCCCGGCTGATGGTGAAGTGCTTTTCGATAACGCAGGCTCCCAGCGCAACCGCAGCCACCGACACGGTAGTGCCTAGCGTGTGGTCAGACAGGCCAGGAATGGTGCCGAAGCGCTCAGCCAATACCGGCATCTGCATGAGGTTGGCCTGGTCGACCGGGGCCGGATAGCTACTGATGCAGTGCAGCAGCACTAACTGCTGGCAACCCCCTTCTCGCGCAGTGGCTACAGCCTCTGCAATCTCCTCTTCGGAGCACATACCCGTGGACATGATCATTGGCTTACCCGTGCGTGCCACATACCGAATCAGTGGCAGGTCGGTCGCCTCGAAAGAAGCGATCTTGTAAGCGGGAGCCCCCAGTTCCTCCAGCAGGTCAACGGCACTCTCATCGAATGGGGTGGAGAAGAGGGTGATGCCCAAGTGCTTGGCATAATCGAATATCTGTTTATGCCATTCAAAAGGTGTTTCCGCCCACTTGTACAGGTCATACAGCTTGTAGCCGTCCCACAACCCACCGCGGATCATGAAATCTTCACGATCGCAATCGATGGTCATAGTGTCTGCGGTATAGGTCTGCATCTTGATGGCATGAGCGCCACTCTCGTATGCGGACTTGATTGTCTCGAGTGCTCGTTCCAGAGAGCCATTATGGTTTGCAGACAGTTCCGCAATCACATAGGGAGGAAAGCCTTTGCCGATCTTTCTGCCGTTGATTTCACAGATCATGATACATACCAATAATGATTAAATAAGGCCAAGAAATAGATCAAAATAAATTTTGAAAAACCACCACAGCTAACTCGCCAGCTAATGAGCCTCGAACCATGAGTGCACCCATGCACCCGGCTCTATCGCCACTGCCTCTATAAATCCAGCCTAAACATAGCTCCTAGAAAATATAAAGGATACAAAGCACTGCAATCCACACACAAAGATTACAACCAGTAACCTTTTAAAGCATCAAAATCCACCCCCGAAGATGAAACAAACTTAGAGAAATATCGACTACAAAGCTCATTGTTGCCATCTGCATTAGCTTTCTTTATTAGCGCCCTTGTGAAGCCATCAAAAAATGATGCCTTACCAAGCTTAGAGCTGTTGAACTCAGCAAAAATCAGCTTCTTCATTGCCCTTAGATTTTTTTCACTTATATGAGGCAAAATCTCTCTAGAAATATCTACCCCACGGGCAGAAAGCCCACTATTGGCACTCTCTATCAGGACAAGCTCTTCCATGTCTATTTCTTTCCCCATAAGAGAAATAAAAAACGACTTTAAAAATAGCTTAGCTCCAAGAATATTAATGGACTCGAACGGGACTACTCCGAAGTCCTCGCCAAAATCTGAGTAAAACGCATCGGCTATTTCGCACCAAGAAATCTTATGTATATCGACTCTCTCGACAAACTCTTGGAAAGACAAAGTTCTGCCTTCCTTGATTTGCTGCAAATAACAAGACTCTATAAAGCTATCTTGCTTTCTAACAACTAAAGCCACGCGGCAATTTTGATTCCTGAAAATAGCCTTAAGCGACTCAGAGACCGCATCTACATGGGTGTATATCCCTTGATAGCGATCAAGTGCTGAATGCCCCAGAACACCTTCCCACGAGATAAGAATATTTTCACAGGGAGAAAGGTCAATGATTTCGTCCATGCACTTCCTTGTCCTTTCTATACCTTCAAAGAACTTACGCTCACTCAATTCTTTTTCGGTATTAGCAATTGCTCTGAAATGCGAAATGAAAGGAGTATCCGCTATATCCTCTACCAGCAAACAATCAACATTGTACTTTTCTCTGAAAAGCGCTCTGTTCTCCCTCATATTTTGTTGTATCAGTGTGGAGGCAGACTTATGAGCGCCGACATGGACATATACTTTCTTTTTCATGATTGCATTACAGAAGAATTCATTTTATTCTCGGGATAAACGCCTATGTACGCTTATATAGCACAATCTTGCGCAGCACTTTTAGAAGCTTGCCATTCCCGCTGCAATAGACCGAAACAGTATACCGACTGATAGCTAGCGCCATCTCCGTGCTGCTCACGAAGGCAACCTTCCTCCATGAAGCCCAGCTTGCGATGCAGCGCCAGCGACCGAGGATTGCCCTGCAGCACCTGCGCAGATATCTTGTGCAATCCCAAATGGGTGAATCCATGGTTCAAAGCCAAGGCAAGCATGTGCTTGCCAGTGCCCTTGGGAGCATCCGGAGCTGCGTGAAACCCCCACTCGGCAATGCCGCCCGAGGCTGATTCGCTGAAGTTGATGAACCCCTGCAACACGCCACCCTGCTCAAATACCAGCAGATGTTTGCGCGGATTCGTAGACGCAGCTGCAAACCATGTCACGTGCTCACCCCAGGAAATTTCTCCGGAGTTGAACATGTAGCGACGCACCTCAGGATGGTTGCGCCATGAGAGAACGGGCTGGAGATCCCTTTCCGCCATTATCCGCAGAAGCCCTTCAGTATCTCTGCTCATGCTGACTCCAACATGTATGAAGCGACTCGACCCGCACCTTCGCCATCACAAACGGCGGCAGCAGCAAGATTGAATGCCCCTAGGGCCGCTGAAACCTCGGCGAGTGCCGAGGCAAGCCTCTGCGAAATATCCACCGCACTACCAAGCCAGCGAGCAGCCTTGGCGTCATGTAGGGCCTGCGCGCCGCGCAACTGATTGTCTGCCAGAGTCACCAGCAACGTGGGCAGCCCCATGCAGCAACGTTCCCACGACGAGCCACCTGCGGCACCGATGGCTAAGTCACTATTGGCCATCAGCTGCGACATGTCTCGGACGTTGACCATCACCTCGCCGGCAAAGGGGAGCTCCTGCAGCAATTCCTTCACCTGCTCGGTCCACGGAGCGGTCGCCCCCATGATCACAGTAACGCGGCAGTCGTTCGCTAGGCCGCAATCGCGAAGCGTCCTGAGAACCTGAGTCGTGGCATTCGGTAGATCTACACCGCCCATGCTGACGAGTATCTGTCGGACGCTGGAAAGTTGGCCACGGCGCCGCAGGCTGTAGTCGCGCAGCTGAGCGAACTCTGGACGTAACAGGGCGTACTGCGGCCCCGCCAAAACCACGCTGTCATCTGGAACCAATCCTCGGTACGCCTGGGTTGTACGACCAAGATTCTGGTCGAGAAGCAGGTCGCTCAGATGCGAGCGGTCAGCAAGGTCATCAATCACCAGCAGCTTGCCGCAATGCACCCGCTGAACACCCTCCCATTGGGCATCCAACGCGTAGTGATCCACCACCAGCCAGTCGGGGCAAAGCTGCTGTAGAAGCGAGGCACAATCTCTGGCGTCTTGCTCCTGGGTAACTCCCAGCCATCGGGCGTGAGTCAATACTCCGTCAACAGGTGCTTGCGCCGACACTGCGAGCGGATGCACGGAGTAGCCGCGCTCGCTTATCAGTGTCAGTAGATGGCCCGGATGCGCCCTGCAGATAAAGTGACATTCTGCGCCGCTCCGCCTCAAAGCATCGGCCAACGTCAGACAGCGCATGACATGGCCACTTCCAATTTGCAGCGAAGCGTCTGCGCGAAATGCCACCACTTTCATGAAGTCACCAGGAAGTCCAGCCGCCATCGACAACCAAGTTAGCCCCATTGACGAAGGAGGAAGCTGACGATGCCAGAAACAATACAGGGCCTTTTATTTCCAGAGCTTGCCCAATACGCCCTAGTGGTACCTTCTGAGCAAGAGCCTGAATAAATAGAGGACTCCCTGATTGAACTGCTTCAGAAGGAAATGGCCCCGGGGAGATACTGTTGACACGAATACTCTCACGACCGAACTCGCAAGCTGCATAGCGTGACCACTGAATCAGACCAGCTTTTGCTGCCCCATAGAAAGGAGGATTCACTACCTGCGGGTTGTCGTAAATTCTTTGATCCGGACTTACCAGCGCATACATCGAGGCGATATTGATAACGCTGGCATCCCCCGACTGCCGCACCGCCTTACGCAAAGCGGGCAGTGCCTGCTGCAATAAATTATGCGCAGCAAGCAAAGTGACCTCATAGCTTTTGCCATAGGATGCAGCATCGGAAACCTCTACGCTGCCAGCCCCCCCCATGTAGGCATTATTCACCAAAATATTTAGAGCTTCGCCTCTGTGAGCCTCGAAGAAACCTCTGATGCTGTCTAAGCTGCATACATCGAAAACTGCGGGCTCGGCATGTAGCCCAGCATCCCTGAGCTGGCGCACGAGTCCATTACTACGCTCCTCGGATCGAGAGTTCACCAGCACCTTCGCACCTGCCTCAGCAAGGGCGAATGCCATAGCAGTGCCTAGGTAACCAGTGGCCCCAGTTATCAGCGCAACCTTACCGGCAAGAGAGAAAACCTCAGTTCCGTGCTGCATCCTCACTTTCTCCAGAGAGCTGGATTCAAACTTTTTTCTGTAAGCATCGGGCGGCCTGCTTCAACTTCTTCGAGCTGTGCATCGGTGAGCCCCTGCTCACAAAAGATATTGATGTTCGCAGACATCTGCTCGACCGTCTCAACACCAACGACGACCCCATCCACCCAACGCTGCGAAGAGAGATAGCCTACGCACAGATCAAGAACGCTTCGCCGCCCACAATACTGCACCATATCCTTCAGCCACTTCATAACACTTGGGGCGTCCTCCACGTTTGCCGTGGCCCATACGCAAGGATCAGTACTAAGCAGAACACCCTGAAGAAATGCGCTTCGAACATGGAGAACCAACTTTCTCGATGCTTTAGCTTCCAATATGCGGGGAATACAAGAGGCCCATCGCCAATCGAGTATGTTCAGCGGCATTTGTATATACGCTACATCTTCGCAGGCCAGCGCAGATATCAATTCAACCGGAGATTGCACGGACACGCCCAGTTCACCGATGCGCCCCCTGCTTCGGTGGCCTTGAAGACTGCTCCAGACTGCGCCATCCCAGTCATGCAAATGGCTGGATCTGTGCAGCATCAGCACATCAAGCCTAGGAGAGTTCAAATTGACACAAGACTCGTAGACACTCGCATCCACAAAGGCACTAACAATACCGGGGCCAGCATCTTCAGGGCAGTTCGCAAGAGGCGATAATTTAGTAATAACCTTGGTTCGCCCCTGCCATCCCCCTTGCAGTGACCGACCAATGACTATCTCGCTATCTCCATATGCCCGCGCCGTGTCCAGATAGGAAACGCCATTGACGATAGCCATCTTCACTATCTCACGACTCAACTCAAGTGCAGGTTTTCCTGCAACGTTCGTAATACCGTAGCTAATCCCGAGTTGAGCAGTACCAAGCACGAGTTTGGTCGCAGCCTTATCAGTAACAGGCTGATATCGACCACTCGAGAGACGCTCAAGTAACTCGAATGACGACACAGAAACAGGGTCGTCGACACCTGCAAAAACCTCTTGCACTACAAGGTAATCATCCAAACAGTCCACGGTACAGCGAAGATGCCCTTTGCCAATAGATCGATACTTGTCAAAAGCCACCGAACCGCACTTGCGGATGACATAGGGGGTAACGTGTTCATGATCATAGGGATCATGAGAGTTATTGTTGGCCTCGCGTAGCAAGCCAAGGTAGGTCACTTCTGCACTCATGCCATACGGCAGTCCGGACGGAACACCGTTGCAGCACATATAGCTCAGACCGCTAGTGAGAAACGCCTCTTCCACCTCATCAAGGAGCCGTCCATCGGGGAAAACATTGTCGGCTGTCAGGCGAAAAACAATGGTTTGATCACTGTATCCAGACAGGGCATCCACCACACGACTGAGTGTGTTTTGCAAGCTACCGCGATGGCAAACAAGCCCATGTGCCGCAAGTAATGCAGCCAAACCATCATCACTGGAGTCATCCGAAGTAGCGACTACCACCTCCCGCCCTGTATTAGCAGCACGCCGAGCGGCCAATACAGCAAGCGGTATTCCATTGATCGGCAACATAACCTTTGCAGGAAGGCGTGACGAGGTAGTGCGCGCCTGTAGAACAGCCACACCTCTCAACGTAGCACCCCACCCAAAACCTTCACGACATAATCCTGCTGCTCCTCGCTCATGGTCTGGAACATAGGCAGGCTGATGGCCTCGGTGTAGTAACGTTCAGACTCAGGGAAATCGCCAGCCTGGAAACCCATGCGCTGGTAGTGCGGCTGGGTATGCACAGGAATGTAATGAAGATTCACACCAATGCCCTGCTCACGCAGCGCAGCGAAGACCTGAGCATGAGTTGTGTGCAGCTTGTCCAGCTGCAAGCGCACTACATAGAGGTGCAGGCCGGAGTATGAATCCGGATGCTGCCAGGGCGTGACCACAGGCAGATCAGCAAGCAAGGTGTCGTAACGTTCGGCCAGCTGATGGCGGCGTGCAACGTACTGATCAAGCCGCTCCATCTGGCTTACGCCCAGAGCAGCCTGTAGCTCGGTCATGCGGTAGTTGAAGCCCAATCCGATCTGCTGGTAATACCAGGGACCATCGGCCTCGTGAGTCATCTGCTGCGGGTCACGGGTAATTCCATGGCTGCGCAACAGGGCCATGCTTTCGGCCAGTGCGGCATCGTTGGTCAGGGCCATACCACCTTCCGCCGTGGTGATAATCTTCACCGGGTGGAAACTGAATACAGTTATGTCGCTGTAACGGCAGTTGCCGATGAACTCACCCTGATACTTACCGCCGATGGCGTGGGACGCATCTTCGATGACCTTGAAGCCATAGCGCTGAGCCAGTGCGGCAATGGCCTGCATATCGCAAGGCTGCCCGCAGAGGTGAACAACCACGACAACTTTCGGCAGTTTGCCTTCGCGCTCAGCTACCTCGAGCTTGGCGGCAAGCGCCGTCGGGCTCAGGTTGTAGGTGCGCGGGTCGATGTCGACAAAGTCCACCTGGGCGCCGCAGTAAAGCGCGCAGTTGGCGGACGCCACGAAGGTTACCGGGCTGGTCCACAGCCAATCCCCCTGCCCCAACCCCAGCGCCAAGCAGGCAATATGCAGGGCTGAGGTGGCACTGTTGACCGCCAGGGCATGCCTGGCGCCCACATGCCCAGCCACGGACTGCTCGAAACGCGGCACCATCGGCCCCTGCGTAAGGAAGTCCGAGCGCAGCACTTCGATCACCGCATCGATATCAGCCTGAGTGATGTCTTGCCGGCCGTAGGGGATCATGGCTCAGATGCTCCCGATCTTTTCGCGATTCACGTCAATCCAGGCCTGCAGATCCGCATCGCTCATCCACTCCGAGTTGTTATCACTCGCGTAGACGAAGCCTTCAGGCACTCTAGTGCCGTCCTTGATGCGCTTCTCACAGGTAGCCCAGTTGTTGATGGTGGGCAGAATCTTGAAATGCTCGGGATACTCGTAGGTGTAGTAGGCATCCTCGGCACTGATCATCTGCTCATGCAGCTTCTCGCCGGGGCGAATACCGATGATTTCCTGGCGCGCATCGGGGGAGACAACCCTCGCCAGATCGGTCACCTTCATCGACGGGATCTTCTTGACGTAGATCTCACCGCCTTCCATGTCCTCGAAGGCATGCCAGACCAACTCGACGCCCTCTTCGAGAGAAATCATGAAGCGAGTCATACGCGCGTCGGTGATGGGCAGAACGCCCTGATCCTTGATCGACATGAAGAACGGAATAACCGAGCCACGCGAACCCATGACATTGCCGTAGCGCACCACAGCAAAGCGGGTGTCATGCCCACCAGAGTAGGAGTTGCCGGCGACGAACAGCTTGTCGGAGGCCAGCTTGGTGGCGCCATACAGGTTGATCGGGCTGCTGGCCTTATCGGTGGAGAGTGCAACGACACGCTTGACCCCTTTATCGATACACGCATCGATCAGGTTCATAGCGCCGTTGATATTGGTCTTGACGCACTCGAAAGGGTTGTATTCGGCCGTCGGCACGATCTTGGTGGCTGCGGCATGCACGACATAGTCGACACCATCCAGCGCACGGTATAGGCGGTCCTTGTCACGCACATCGCCGATGAAGAAGCGCACACGGGAATCGCCCTGAAACTTCTTGGCCATATCCCACTGTTTCATCTCATCGCGCGAGAAGATGATGATTTTCTTGGGGTTGTACTTCGCCAGCGTCATCGGCACGAAAGTATTGCCGAATGATCCCGTACCACCGGTGACTAGAATTGTTTTATTGGTAAGCATTTGTTGGTTCTCCGGCACACTCAGGCCTTGACGATGTTGTCAGCAGGGCTGAGGTACCTGCCACGGGAGTCGACAATAAGATTGGCGCAGCGACTAATCATGTCGAAATCGAATTTGTCATGATCGGTAGCAACGAGAATGCAGTCGTAACCACGGATGACTTCCTCGCTAAGCGTCACACTGGACAGGTCGAAATGGTGCTCACGCATTTTCGGGAATACCGGAACGTGAGGATCGCTGTAATGCACTTCAGCCCCCAGATCTCGCAGCTTCTCCATCATGAACACCGACGGAGACTCACGCATATCGTCGACGTTCTTCTTGTAGGCAATGCCTAGCACCAGAACCCGGCTGCCATTGACAGACTTTTTGCGTTCATTCAGCGCGCTAGTGACCTTGGCAATCACGTAGTCAGGCATTGCCGAGTTGACCTCTCCCGCGAGCTCGATGAAGCGAGTGTGCAGCCCATACTCACGAGCCTTCCAAGTCAAATAGAAGGGGTCGATCGGGATGCAGTGTCCACCGAGCCCAGGCCCCGGGTAGTAGGGCACGAAGCCAAAGGGCTTGGTGGCCGCAGCGCGGATCACTTCATGGATATCGATGCCCATTTTGTCAGCTACGATCTTCATCTCGTTGACCAGGCCGATATTCACGGCGCGGTGGATGTTTTCCAGCAGCTTGGTCATTTCCGCAGCACGCGTGCTGGAAACCGGAACGACGCGATCAATCACCTGGCCATAGAGCGCCATACCGACCTCCTGGCAGGCCGGAGTATGGCCACCACAAACCTTGGGAATGGTGCGCGTCGTGAAGTTGGGATTGCCCGGATCTTCACGCTCGGGCGAATACACCAGGAAAATGTCGGCACCAACCTTGAAACCACGGGATTGAATACGCGGCAACAACTCTTCATCCGTGGTTCCCGGATAGGTAGTGCTCTCCAGCGAAACGACCTGGCCCGCACGAAGATGAGGTACGAGGGAGTCGGTCGTGTCCAACACGAAGCTCAGGTCCGGCTCGCGATATTTGTTGAGGGGAGTCGGGACGCAAAGGATCAACGCGTCGACATCGGCCGCTCGAGAGAAATCGGTCGTAGCCTCAAAACCCTGAGATACGGCATTGGTGATTGAGGACGCAGAAATATGCTCGATATAGCTTTCACCGCGCGCGATGCACTCGATCTTGGTTTGATCAATATCAAAACCTACAACCTTGTACCCCACCTCGGCATAGCGCAGAACCAACGGCAATCCAACATAGCCAAGGCCAACGATACCAATGCAAGCCGTACGCTCATTCAAGCGCCCCAGAAGCTGCTGCTTCATCTAAAACTCCTGACGAAACCGAAAAATAGAAAGAATTAACCGTTAACCGAAAGCGCGGCAGCCCCTCGGGTATCCAGGGCGCGCTGGTTGGCTTGCAACTCAATCGCATGCTCACTAAAAATTTTGTGGTCGACGAGGAAGACCAGTACATCCGCCTTCGCTGCCGACGCAAAGTCAACAAGCTCGACTCCTGCCTGTTCCAGCGCAGACGGCCTTGTCTCGATGTGCGGCTCAACAGCCACCACCTGACTCGGATAACGAGCCGCCAGTGCCAGGGTGATGGCTAATGCCGGGCTTTCCCGCAAATCATCGATGTTGGCTTTGAAGGCCAAGCCGAAGCAGGCAATCGTCACCTGGCCAAGCGGCTTGGCTGCGCAATCTGAGACCTCCTGGACAAGATGATCAATTCGATCACTGACCCAATGGGGCTTACTGTCATTGACCTGCCGAGCAGTGCGGATCAGCCGGGATTCTTTCGGAGCCTGGCTAACTATGAACCAAGGATCGACGGCAATGCAGTGCCCTCCGACCCCTGGGCCCGGCTGTAGGATGTCGACACGTGGGTGGCGATTGGCCAGACGAATAAGCTCCCAGACATTGACACCCAACTTGTCGCAGATGATCGATAGCTCATTCGCGAAGGCGATGTTGACGTCTCGAAAACTATTCTCGGTCAACTTGCACAGCTCGGCCGTCCGCACATCGGTAACGACGCACTCGCCTTCAACAAACGTCTTGTAGAGCTGAACGGCTTGTCGGGCACACTCTGCTGTCATACCCCCGATAACACGATCGTTCTGCACGAGTTCTCGTAAAACATGCCCCGGCAACACACGCTCGGGGCAATGAGCAATGCGCACGTCTGACTGCTCGCCCACCTGCTGTGGAAAACTGAGATCAGGGCGGGCCGCAGCAAGCCATGCAGCCATTTTCTCGGTGGTTCCGACCGGAGAAGTGGACTCCAAGATGATCAGATCACCCTTCTTCAGAACAGGAGCAATAGAGCGGCACGCCGACTCCACGTATGAGAGGTCGGGTTGGTGCTCATCGGCAAAAGGAGTAGGCACTGCCAGAAGAAACGCATCGGCAGGTTCGGGAATCGTTGTAGCGCGAAGGAAGCCTCCGCTGACAGCCGCATGAACCAGCATATCGAGGTCCGGCTCAACGATATGAATCTCGCCTCGCTGGATGGTTTCCACCGCATGCGGATTGATGTCGACACCGATGACGTTGATCTTTCGCGACGCGAAAACAGCAGCAGTTGGCAGGCCAATATAGCCAAGGCCAATCACGGATATGGTTTCAAACTTCATTATTTACTTGCGTCCCACCGGGACAACTCTTCCAGAATTCGTTGACAGGCTCGACCATCACCATAGGGATTATGCGCTCGAGCCATGATTTGGTAGGTATCTGGATCAACCAACAGCTGATTAATGGCAGCGCAGATACTTTCTGTGCTCGTGCCGACCAGACGAACGGTACCAGCCTCAACAGCTTCGGGCCGCTCGGTATTTTCCCGCATGACCAGTACAGGCTTACCCAGAGCAGGGGCCTCCTCCTGAATACCGCCTGAGTCGGTCAGGATCAGATGGGCCCGATTCATGAGGTAGACAAAAGGTAGATAGTCCAGCGGTTCAATCAGATGTACGTTGTGAATACCACTCAACATGCGCTCGACCGGCCCACTCACCTGCGGGTTGAGGTGTACGGGATACACCAGATCAACATCAGGATGACGCGCAGCCGTCCGGCGAATGGCAGCACATATGTGCTCGAAACCTTGGCCAAAGTTTTCGCGGCGATGCCCGGTTATCAACAGTAAGCGGGCATCGTCTCTCAGAAAACCGAAAATATTAGCCTGCTCCTGGCGCAATGACTCGTCAGCTTGAAGTCGCCCTGCAACCCACTGCAGCGCGTCGATGACCGTATTGCCCGTGACATGGATACGCTCGGGTAACACGCTCTCCCGCAGCAAATTGTCCTGAGCCACAACGGTGGGAGCAAAGTGAATAGTGGCCAATGAGCCGACCAGCTTCCTGTTCGCTTCTTCCGGCCAAGGCGCATAGAGATTGCCGGTACGAAGACCAGCCTCGACATGCGCAATAGGAACCTGCCGATAGTAAGCGGCCAAGCTGGCGGCAAGAGCAGTGGAGGTATCGCCATGCACCAGAACGATATCCGGCTTGAACTCGTCAAGCACAGGCCTGAGACCCGACATCACTGAGGTGGTGATGTCGGTCAGATCCTGCCCCGGCCGCATGACCTGCAAATCGTAGTCAGGGCTTATAGTAAAAAGCCTCAACACCTGATCCAGCATCTGGCGATGCTGGCCAGTTACGCATATGCGCGACTCAAAACGAGCATCAGCCTCCAAGGCTAAAACCAGAGGGGCCATTTTGATGGCCTCTGGGCGTGTACCGAATATACAAAGCGTTCTTAGCGACATCAGGGTCGAATTATCCGTTTCATGAGCCGCGCATGGCAGTCAACCATGCGCTCGCGAGGCCCAACCTAAGCTGAACAGAGGGACATACCCAAGGCTAAGCAGATGACAAGAAAGGAGCAGCACAGCACATGGGATCAACTCACTAGAGCCGAAGACCTCATTCCACACTGGCAATCTGCCATTTTACGCCATCGATATGGCGTCACAAAACCACCAAACGTCGCATCACCCTGCGCCGTGCAGGAGCAGAGTTGATCAAGTCTGACAACCAAGCCAGAAATATGCCACTTATCCGGTATTGTTGAGGCTCACCCCAACGTGCCAGTCATTGCCATTTACCACCACAACAGACACCCTTCGCATACAAAAGCAGTGGAATCTCAAATGCGCATCCTGATTACTGGTGGTGCGGGCTTCATAGGCTCCGCACTGGTTCGACACACGCTCCTGAATACGGATCACCATGTCCTGAACCTCGATAAGCTGACCTACGCCGGCAACCTGGAGTCACTTTCTCCAGTAGAGCACCTGCCTCGTTACAAGTTTTTGCAGGCCGACATCGCCGACAGCACAGCCGTCAGCCTCGCTCTTGCCGAGTTCCAGCCAGATGCCATCATGCATCTGGCCGCCGAGTCGCACGTAGATCGCTCCATCGACGGCCCGGCCGCCTTTATCCAGACCAACATCGTCGGCACCTACGCCCTGCTGGAAGCGACCCGCGCCTACTGGATGGCTCTGCCGGAGGAGCGCAAGCAGAGCTTCCGCTTCCACCACATTTCCACCGACGAGGTTTATGGCGACCTGCATGGCGTCGATGACCTGTTCACCGAGACCACTCCCTACGCCCCCAGCTCGCCCTACTCGGCGAGCAAGGCTGCGTCCGATCACCTGGTCCGCGCCTGGCATCGCACCTATGGCCTGCCGGTGCTGCTCACCAACTGCTCGAACAACTATGGGCCCTATCACTTCCCGGAAAAACTGATCCCACTGGTGATACTCAATGCCCTCGAGGGCAAACCCCTGCCAGTCTATGGCGACGGCTCCCAGGTGCGCGATTGGCTTTTCGTCGAAGACCATGCCCGCGCGCTGCTCAAGGTGGTCACCGAAGGCCAGGTCGGCGAAACCTACAACATCGGTGGCCACAACGAGCAGAAGAACATCGATGTAGTGCGCGCCATCTGCGGCCTGCTGGAAGAGCTGGCGCCAAACAAACCCAGTGGCCTGGCCCGCTACGAGGACCTGATCACCTTCGTCAAGGATCGACCAGGCCACGATCAGCGCTATGCCATCGACGCCAGCAAGATCGAGCACGAGCTCGGCTGGACCCCCGAAGAAACCTTTGCCAGTGGCCTGCGCAAGACCGTGCAGTGGTACCTGGACAACCTCGAATGGTGCCGCCACGTACAGGACGGCAGCTATCAACGTGAGCGACTGGGAGCCAGCGCATGAAAGGAATCATCCTGGCCGGCGGATCCGGCACTCGCCTGCACCCGATCACCCTGGGTGTATCCAAGCAGTTGCTGCCAATCTACGACAAACCGATGATCTACTACCCGATCTCGGTGCTGATGCTGGCCGGAATCCGCGACATCCTGATCATCTCCACCCCGCATGACCTGCCGCAGTTCGAGAAGATGCTCGGCGATGGCAGCCAGTTCGGCGTGCGCTTCCAATATGCCGAGCAGCCCTCTCCGGACGGCCTGGCCCAGGCTTTCCTGATCGGCGAGCAGTTCATCGGCACGGATTCGGTGTGCCTGATCCTCGGCGACAACATCTTCCACGGCCAGCACTTCAGCGAGATGCTCCTGCGTGCAGCCGCCGAGCCCAGCGGAGCTTCCGTGTTCGGCTATTGGGTACGCGACCCTGAGCGCTTTGGCGTGGTCGAGTTCGATGCCCAGGGCAAGGCGATCTCCATCGAGGAGAAACCCAAGCAGCCGAAGTCCAGCTATGCCGTGACCGGCCTGTACTTCTACGACAACGATGTGATCGAGATCGCCAAGGCAGTCAAACCATCACTGCGCGGCGAACTGGAGATCACCGACGTCAACAACGCCTACCTGCAACGCGGTGACCTGCGCGTGGAGCGCTTCGGCCGTGGCTTCGCCTGGCTCGACACCGGCACTCACGACAGCCTGCTGGACGCCTCGCAGTATGTGCAGACCATTGAGCATCGCCAGGGCCTGAAAGTCGCCTGCCTGGAGGAAATCGCCTTCCAGCATGGCTGGATCGACCGCGAGCAGCTGCTGGTACAGGCCAAGGCCTTCGGCAAGACCGGCTATGGCCAGTACCTCTACCAGCTGGCCGGAGAGCACGCATGAATGTGATCCGCACCGAGCTGCCGGAAGTACTGATCCTCGAACCCAAAGTCTTCGGCGACGAGCGCGGCTTCTTCTACGAGAGCTTCAATGCGCGTGCCTTCGCCGAGGCCACCGGCCTGCAGCGCGAGTTCGTCCAGGACAACCACTCGCGCTCGCAGCGCGGTGTGCTGCGTGGCCTGCACTACCAGATCGAGCAGGCCCAAGGGAAACTGGTGCGGGTCAGCCACGGCGAAGTGCTGGACGTGGCCGTGGACATCCGCCGCAGCTCGCCGAACTTCGGCAAGTCGGTCACGGTGCGCCTGTCGGCCGAGAACAAGCGCCAGCTGTGGGTACCAGAAGGCTTCGCCCATGGCTTCGTGGTGCTCAGCGAGTACGCCGAGTTCCTCTACAAGACCACCGACTACTACGCGCCGGCCTTCGAGCGCAGCATCCGCTGGGACGATCCCGAGCTGGCCATCGACTGGCAGTTCGACGGCGTTCCGCAGTTGTCGGCCAAGGACCAGGCAGGCGTTGCCCTGCGCGATGCCGAGCTGTTCCCATGAGAGTGCTGATCACCGGTCGTCACGGCCAGGTTTCCCGTGAACTGCAACTGAGCCTGGCCCAGCACGAGCTGCTGGTGCTCGGCCACGACCAGCTCGATCTAGCCGATAGCGCCGAGATCCGCCGCCAGGTTCGCGAGCTGCGACCGGATCTACTGATCAATGCCGCCGCTCATACCGCCGTGGATCAGGCCGAAAGCGAGGCCGAGCTGGCCTTCGCGATCAACGCCACTGCACCCGGCGTGCTGGCGGAGGAAGCGGCCTCGCTTAACGTACCGCTGATTCACTACTCCACCGACTACGTTTTCGACGGCTCCAAGCCTGCCCCCTATCACGAGAGCGACACCACCGCGCCGCTGGGCGTCTACGGCCAGAGCAAGCTTGCGGGTGAAGAAGCCATTCGTGCGATCGGCGGCCAGCACCTGATCCTGCGTACCAGCTGGGTCTATTCGTTGCATGGCAAGAACTTCCTGCTGACCATGCAGCGCCTGCTGCAGGAGCGCGAGGAACTGCGCGTGGTCGCCGACCAGATCGGCGCACCGACCTGGGCCGGCAGCATCGCCCAGGCGACTGCGCAGCTCGTGCAGCACTGGCAGGACGGGCGGCCTGGAAACTGGGGCACCTACCACCTCACCGGGCTGGGCGAGACCTCCTGGTTCGGCTTTGCTGAGGCCATCGCCGCGCAACTGCGTGCCCAGGGCAAACCCAGTGCACGCCTGCTGCCCATCGCCTCCAGCGAATACCCGACACCCGCGAAGCGGCCGCTCAACTCGCGCCTGGACTGCTCACGCCTGCAACAAGAGTGGGACATTCGCCTGGTCGACTGGCACGATGCGCTCCTCACGTGCCTGAGCAGCCCACGCTAGAAAGCAGCAGTGCATAATGCGCCCATTATCCAGGCGCACCGCAATGATCCTGCCGACCACTCCCCATCGCCCCCGCTGGCGCAGCCTGGCTCTGCTGGCGCTGCTCCTCGCCCCGCTGCTGTGGCCGCTGCAGTTCTTTGCCGAGCGTTACTACCGGGGCGAGCTGCTCGAGCAGAATCGCCAGACGCTCGACCTCTACAGCGAGAACCTGCTCGGCACCCTGCGCCGCTATGAGGTGTTGCCCAGCATCCTCGCCGACCTGCCGCCACTGCGCGCCCTGCTCGCCTCCCCGCAGGACGGCGCCCGCCAGGAGCAGGCCAACCGCCTGCTGGCGCGGGTGCGCAGCGAGACCGGCGCCGACGTGATTTATTTGATGAGCCCGCAGGGCATGACCCTCACCTCGTCGAACTGGGACCAGTCCGACAGCTTCGTCGGTCGCGACTTCTCCTATCGCCCCTACTTTCGCGAGGCGCTGGGCGGCAAGCAGGGGCGCTTCTTCGGCCTCGGCACCACCTCACGCAAGCGCGGCTACTTCTTCTCCAACCCGGTGCGCGAGGGCGATCGGGTGATCGGCATTCTGGTGGTCAAGGTCGACCTGGATGTCTCCGAGGCCCTGTGGGGCAATACGCCGGAACAGCTGATGGTCACCGACAGCAATGGCGTGGTGATCGTCTCCTCACGCAGTGACTGGCGCTTCCGCGCCACCCGCGAACTGGACAAGGCCGAGCGCGCCGCCATCGTCGCCAACCAGCCGTACCCGACCCCCTCACCCTCGCCCCTGCGGCTGGACGATGGCGTCTGGCTGACCCAAAGCCGTGAGCTGCAGGAGACCGGGCTGACCGCGAGCATCCTCGCTCCGCGCCAGCTGGTCGATCGTCAGGTACGCACCACGCTCGCCGTCGGCGGCGCGGCGCTGCTGGCCCTGCTGCTGCTGCTGGGCCTGATGCTGCAGCGCCGGCGCCACTATATAGAGCGTATTGCGCTAGACGCGCAGGCCCGGCGCGAGCTGGAGGTGCGCGTGCAGGAGCGCACGCGCGACCTGGAGACACTGAACAACCGCCTCAAGGATGAAGTCCTGGAACGCGAGCAGGCCCAGCAGAAGCTGCTGCGCACCCAGGACGAACTGGTCCAGGCCGGCAAGCTGAGCGCCCTGGGTACGATGAGCGCCAGCATCAGCCACGAGCTCAACCAGCCGCTGGCCGCCATTCGCAGCTACGCCGACAACGCCGGCGTGCTGCTCGATCACCAGCGCACCGACGATGCCCGCGGCAACCTCAAGCAAATCAGCGAACTGACCGGGCGCATGGCCTCGATCATCGCCCACCTGCGCGCATTCGCCCGGCGCGACCGCCACGCGCCGGAGAGCGTGGCCCTGCAGCCGGCCCTGGAAGACGCCCTGGCCCTGCTCGCCAAGCGCCGCAGGGCGCTGGACGTCGAGCTGATCCGCGACCTGCCGGACGCTACCCTGTGGGTACAGGCGGGCGAGACGCGTCTGCGCCAGGTACTGGGCAACCTGCTGGCCAACGCCCTCGATGCCCTCGCCGAGAAGGCACCGCCACGACGCCTCTGGTTGAGTACCGAAATGACCGAGCAGGGCGTCAACCTGCTGTTGCGCGACAACGGCGCGGGCTTCTCCGAACAGGCCATGGCCCACGCACGCGAACCCTTCTTCACCACCAAGACCAGCACCCAGGGCCTCGGCCTCGGCCTGGCCATCTGCGAGACGCTGATGCGCGCCTTGGGCGGCGAGCTGCTGCTGGCCAACCATCCGGACGGCGGCGCGCTGATCACCCTGCAGCTGCGTAGCGTCGCACCCGGCGCCAACCTGCAACCGCCCGAGGAGTTTTCATGAGCGCCATAGACGCCCGCACCCAGGTCCTGCTGATCGACGACGACGCGCACCTGCGCCAGGCCCTGGCCCAGACCCTCGATCTGGCCGGCCTGCGTGTCGAGACCCTGGCCGATGCCCGCGGCGTGGCCGAGCGCATCGGGCCGGACTGGCCCGGCGTGGTGGTCAGCGACATTCGCATGCCCGGCATCGACGGTCTGCAACTGCTGGAGCAACTGCACCAGCAGGACGCCGAGCTGCCGGTACTGCTGATTACCGGCCACGGTGATGTGCCGCTGGCCGTGCAGGCCATGCGCGCCGGTGCCTATGACTTCCTCGAGAAGCCCTTCGCCAGCGAGGCCCTGCTCGACGGCGTGCGCCGCGCCCTGGAGCTGCGCCGCCTGGTGCTGGACAACCGTAGCCTGCGCCTGGCCCTGGCCGACCGCAGCGAGCTCGGCGCTCGCCTGATCGGCCAGTCCGCGCCCATGCTGCGCCTGCGCGAGCAGGTCGGCGCCCTGGCAGCAATCAACACCGACGTGCTGATCCTCGGCGAAACCGGTGCCGGCAAGGAGGTGGTGGCGCGCGCGCTGCACGACCTCTCGGCACGCAAGAAAGGCCCCTTCGTGGCGATCAACGCCGGTGCCCTGGCCGAGTCGGTGGTGGAAAGCGAGCTGTTCGGCCATGAGGCAGGTGCCTTCACCGGTGCGCAGAAACGCCGCATCGGCAAATTCGAGTTCGCCAACGGCGGCACCCTGTTCCTCGACGAGATCGAGAGCATGAGCCCGGACGTGCAGGTGAAGCTGTTGCGCCTGCTGCAGGAGCGCGTGGTCGAGCGCCTCGGCGGCAATCAACTGATCCCGCTGGATATCCGGGTGATCGCCGCGACCAAGGAAGATCTGCGTGTCGCCGCCGACCAGGGGCGCTTCCGCGCCGACCTTTATTACCGCCTGAACGTCGCGCCGCTGAGTATCCCGCCGCTGCGCGAGCGCGGTGCGGACATCCTCGTGCTGTTCCAGCACCACGCCGATGCGGCAACCCAGCGCCACGGCCTGCCGAGTCGCGAGCTGCAACCGGGCCAGCGGGCTCAGCTGCTCAGCCACACCTGGCCGGGCAACGTACGCGAGCTGCAGAACGCCGCCGAACGCTTCGCCATGGGCCTCGGCCTGGGCCTGGATGTGCCGGGCGCGGCAAGCATGGCCAGCGGCGGTGAGCAGAGCCTCGGCGAGAAGGTCGAGGCCTTCGAGAAGGCGCTGATCGCGGCGGAAATGGCCAAGGAGCACAGCTCCCTGCGCAGCCTGGCCGAAGCGCTCGGCCTGCCGCGTAAGACCCTGCACGACAAGCTGCGCAAGCATGGCCTGGACGGCGGGAGCGACGAGCAGGACTGAGCCCCGAGCTAGCTCAGCGGACTCATACCCCGATCCTGCAGGTCGACTGCGTCGCTCGGCTCACCATGCAACTGCCGGCGCAGATCGGTGAACAGCGGCTCTAGCTCTTCGCGCAAGGCGAACAGGGCAGGCTTCCGCCATGCCCTGGCGCCGCAGACTGCACCCCACATAACCACAGACGACGCTAACGCACTGGCGGAAATCGTCCGTCACCGCACGCCCGGCTACCTCACCGTAGAAGCGGAAGCCACATGGAGGTCGGACTCATCCCGGTACACCCGATCATCCGGGACAGAGGTGAATACCACCCCTGCCTGCAGGTGCTCCCAACATACTTCCAGACGGCCCGGATTGCGCAGTCCTCTCCTCCTCAATACCCCGCCAAATAAATAGATCAATTAGAAATATAAAAAACGCTGCATATCCGAAATAAGCGTTGGCAATTAGCCATTACGAATAACCGACTTACTTCTGCAACTTGCAAGCGATAAAACCTGTACTAGATTTCCTTTCACGCCTCGCTTGAAGCACGGCTCGCAGCCGCTCTATCTCGGCGTTATCCGCGATCAAACGGGGACCTCCCCGATTCCGCCAGCAATACAGGGACAGTAGTATCGAGCAATGGATAGCAAGCTATTGATCGACGTCAATATCCTCGCCAGCAATAGCGCGCCCAATTTGCTCATAACTTCTCTCCGCCACTTGGAGGTGTTTGATGTCTGATTCGGCGAACAAGCTAAAACTGGGCGCGCTGATCGCACTGGTAATCGGGTCGATGGTCGGCGGCGGCATATTTTCCCTGCCGCAGAACATCGCCAACAGCGCCGGCGCCGGCGCCACACTGATCGGCTGGCTGATCACCGGCGTGGGGATGTTGACCCTGGCCTTCGTGTTCCAGACCCTGGCCAATCGCAAGCCTGAGCTCGACGGCGGGGTGTACGCCTACGCCAAGGCCGGCTTCGGCGACTACATGGGCTTTTCCTCGGCCTGGGGCTACTGGATCAGCGCCTGGATCGGCAACGTCAGCTACATGGTGTTGCTGTTCTCCACCCTCGGCTATTTCTTCCCGGTGTTCGGTGAAGGCAACACCCTGCCGGCCGTGATCTGTGCATCGGTGCTGCTCTGGCTGCTGCACTTCCTGGTCCTGCGGGGCATCAAGGAGGCAGCCTTCATCAACACCATCACCACCATCGCCAAGATGGTGCCGCTGGCGCTGTTCATCGTGATCGCCGCCATCGCCTTCAAGCTCGACGTGTTCACCAGCGACTTCTGGGGTGCCGGCAACGTCAAGCTGGGCAGCGTGATGGACCAGGTGCGCAACATGATGCTGGTCACCGTCTGGGTATTCATCGGCATCGAGGGCGCCAGCATCTTCTCCGCCCGCGCCGAGAAACGCAGTGACGTCGGCAAGGCCACCGTGATCGGCTTCATCGCCGTGCTCCTGCTGCTGGTCCTGGTCAACATCCTCAGCCAAGGCATCATGGCCCAGGCCGAACTGGCCGGGCTGAAGAACCCGTCGATGGCCGGCGTGCTCGAGCAGGTGGTCGGCCCCTGGGGCGCCCAGCTGATCTCCATCGGCCTGCTGGTCTCCCTGGCCGGGGCCCTGCTGTCCTGGACCTTGCTGTGCGCGGAGATCATCTTCTCCTCGGCCAAAGACCACACCATGCCGGAGTTCCTGCGCAAGGAAAACGCCAACCATGTGCCAGCCAATGCCCTGTGGCTGACCAACGGGTTGATCCAGCTGTTCCTCATCATCACCCTGTTCAACAGCTCCACCTACCTGAGCCTGCTGTACCTGGCCACCTCGATGATCCTGGTGCCGTACTTCTGGTCCAGCGCCTACGCCCTGCTGCTGGGCTGGCGTGGTGAGACCTACGAGGGCGCTGCCGGCGAACGCAACAAGGACATCTTCATCGCCCTGGTCTCCACCCTCTATGCGGTCTGGCTGATCTATGCCGCCGGCATTCAGTACCTGCTGCTCTCCGCCCTGCTCTACGCACCTGGCGTGATCCTCTTCGCCAAGGCCAAGCGCGAGCTGGGACAACCCGTGTTCACCAGCGTCGAGAAGATCATCTTCCTCGTCGTTCTGATCGGTGCCGCCATCGCCGCCTATGGCCTGTATGACGGCTTCCTGAGTCTGTAAGAGAAGGAGTTCGATATGTCCAAGAAACCTCTAGGCGTCCATTCCGAGGCCGGCAAACTGCACAAAGTCATGGTGTGCTCGCCGGGCCTCGCCCACCTGCGCCTCACCCCCAACAATTGCGATGAGTTGCTGTTCGACGACGTGATCTGGGTCTCCCAGGCCAAGCGCGACCACTTCGACTTCATGACCAAGATGCGCGAACGCGGCATCGAGGTCGTCGAGATGCACAACCTGCTCGAGGAGACGATCAAGAATCCGGAAGCGCTGAAGTGGATCCTCGATCGCAAGATCACCCCCAACAGCGTCGGCCTTGGCTTGCAGGGCGAAGTGCGCTCCTTTATCGAAGGGCTGGAGTCGCGCCGCATCGCCGAATTCCTCATCGGCGGCGTGGCCGGCTCCGACCTGGCCAAGCACAAGAACTCGGAAGTTTCGAAGATGTTCAACGCCTACCTGGGCGAGTCCAGCTTCATCTTCCCGCCGCTGCCCAATACCCAGTTCACCCGCGACACCACCTGCTGGATCTACGGCGGCGTCACCCTCAACCCCATGTACTGGCCGGCCCGCCGCCAGGAAACCCTGCTGGCCAGCGCCATCTACAAGTTCCACCCGGACTTCATCAACGAGGAATTCGAGGTCTGGTACGGTGATCCGGACAAGGATCACGGCGCCGCGACCCTGGAGGGCGGTGACGTGATGCCGATTGGCAACGGCACCGTGCTGATCGGCATGGGCGAGCGTTCCTCGCATCAGGCCATCGGCCAAGTAGCCCAGGCACTGTTCGCCAAGGGTGCGGCCGAGCGGGTGGTGGTCGCCGGCCTCGGCAAGTCACGCGCCGCGATGCACCTGGACACCGTGTTCAGCTTCTGCGACCGCGACCTGGTCACCGTCTTCCCGGAAGTGGCCTACCAGATCGTGCCCTTCGTGCTGCGTCCGGACGAGAGCAAGCCGGGTGGTATCGACGTGCGCCGCGAGGACAAGTCGTTCCTCGACGTGGTCGCCGAATCTCTCAACCTGAAAAAACTGCGTGTGGTGGAAACCGGCGGCGACAGCTTCGAAGCCGAACGCGAGCAGTGGGACGACGGCAACAACGTGGTCTGCCTGGAGCCTGGCGTGGTCGTCGGCTATGACCGCAACACCTACACCAACACCCTGCTGCGCAAGGCCGGCGTCGAGGTAGTGACCATCAGCGCCAGCGAACTGGGCCGCGGCCGTGGCGGCGGCCACTGCATGACCTGCCCGATCATCCGCGACCCGATCGACTACTGATAAAGCCACCCCGGCGGCCACCCGCCGCCGGGCGCGGTTTCCATACCCACAAGGAGAAGAACCATGGCTTTCAACATGCACAACCGCAACCTGCTCAGCCTGATGCACCACAGCACTCGCGAGCTGCGTTATCTCCTCGACCTGTCGCGCGACCTCAAGCGCGCCAAGTACACCGGCACCGAACAGCCGCACCTGCTGCGCAAGAACATCGCGCTGATCTTCGAGAAGACCTCCACCCGCACCCGCTGCGCCTTCGAGGTCGCAGCCTATGACCAGGGCGCCAACGTCACCTACATCGACCCGGGCTCCTCGCAGATCGGCCACAAGGAATCGATGAAGGACACCGCCCGTGTGCTCGGCCGCATG
The DNA here is from genome assembly GCF_028649395.1 of Pseudomonas sp. Gutcm_11s. Lineage (GTDB taxonomy): Bacteria > Pseudomonadota > Gammaproteobacteria > Pseudomonadales > Pseudomonadaceae > Aquipseudomonas. The sequence goes on from NZ_JAQSUW010000010.1 coordinate 203,756, forward strand.
TACGACGCCATTGAGTACCGCGGCTTCAAGCAGGAGATCGTCGAGGACCTGGCCCAATACGCCGGCGTACCGGTGTTCAACGGCCTGACCGATGAATACCACCCGACCCAGATGCTCGCCGACGTGCTGACCATGCGCGAACACAGCGACAAGCCGCTGCACGAGATCAGCTACGCCTACCTGGGTGACGCCCGCAACAACATGGGCAACTCGCTGCTACTGATCGGCGCCAAGCTCGGCATGGACGTACGCATCGCCGCACCCAAGGCCCTGTGGCCGACCGATGAACACGTTGCCGCTTGCAAGAAATTCGCCGAGGAAAGCGGCGCGCGCATCACTCTCACCGAAGATGCCAAGGCCGCGGTCAAGGGCGTCGACTTTGTCCACACCGACGTCTGGGTGTCCATGGGCGAGCCGGTGGAAGCCTGGGGCGAGCGCATCAAGGAGCTGATGCCCTATCAGGTCAACGCCGAGCTGATGAAGGCAGTCGGTAACCCGCGCGTGAAGTTCATGCACTGCCTGCCGGCCTTCCACAACAGCGAGACCAAGGTCGGCAAGCAGATCGCCGAGCAGTACCCGCACCTGAAGAACGGCATCGAAGTGACCGACGACGTGTTCGAGTCGCCCTGGTGCATCGCCTTCGAGCAGGCGGAGAACCGCATGCACACCATCAAGGCGATCCTGGTCTCGACCCTGGCCGATGTCTAACCGCCGCTGCGGGCCGGGCACGCCCCGGCTCGCACTCGCTCAAGGAGAATCACCATGCGACTAGTCATCGCCCTGGGCGGCAATGCCCTGCTGCGGCGTGGCGAAGCCATGACCGCGGAAAACCAACGTATCAACGTACGCATAGCCTGCGAGCAGATCGCCAAGGTGGCGCCCGGAAACGAGCTGGTGATCGCCCACGGCAACGGCCCGCAGGTTGGCCTGCTGGCCCTGCAGGGCAACGCCTACGACCCGGCCAACCCCTACCCGCTGGACGTCCTCGGTGCCGAGACTGAAGGCATGATCGGCTACATGATCGAACAGGAGCTGGGCAACCTGCTGCCGTTCGAAGTGCCCTTCGCCACCATCCTCACCCAGGTCGAAGTGGACAGCGCCGACCCGGCCTTCCAGAAGCCGACCAAGCCGATCGGCCCGGTCTATCCCAAGGACGAGGCCGAGCGCCTGGCCAAGGAGAAAGGCTGGAGCATCGCTCCGGATGGCGACAAGTTCCGCCGCGTGGTGGCCAGCCCACGGCCGCAGCGCATCTTCGAGATCCGCCCGGTGAAGTGGCTGCTGGAAAAAGGCTCGGTGGTGATCTGCGCCGGCGGTGGCGGCATCCCGACCATGTACGACAACGGCAAGCTGCATGGCGTCGAAGCCGTGATCGACAAGGACCTGTGCTCCGCCCTGCTGGCCGAGCAGCTGGACAGCGACCTGCTGGTGATCGCCACCGACGTCGATGCCACCTATATCGACTGGGGCAAGCCGACGCAGAAGGCCATCGCCGAGGCCCATCCGGATGAGCTGGAGCGCCTGGGCTTCGCCGCCGGCTCCATGGGACCCAAGGTCCAAGCTGCCTGCGAATTTGCCCGCAACACCGGCAAGGTCGCGGTCATCGGCTCGTTGGCCGATATCGAAGCCATCGTCCAGGGCAAGGCCGGTACCCGCGTCAGCACCAGTGCGAGCACCACACAGTACCGCTGATCCCCGTCAGCCCAAGCGGCAGGCCTGCCTGCCGCTGCTTTCTCTCCTCGCACCAGCACCCTCTCCTCGATCTGTCCCGCGCCTGACCATATCGCCAGCAACGTGACTTGGCAGTCAGCCCCTGCGTCAACCCGATATCCCGATTCGTTTGAGTCGCCACCCGGCATATGCCGTCTGGCCGGGAGCGCCGTTGTCGCCTCGTCGCTGCGTGCCCTCCCGGTTTTGCGTGAAGATCGTTTGTAGGAGTTCCGAGTGATGTCTCGACTACCCGTCATTGTTGGCTTCGGCGGATACAACGCCGCGGGCAGAAGTTCCTTCCACCACGGTTTCCGCCGCATGGTCCAGGAGTCGCTGGATGCCGCCACCCGCCAGGAAACCCTGGCCGGTCTGGCCGTGATGATGAAGCTGGTGCAAGTGGTCGATGGCCAGTTCCACAGCCTCGCCGGCCAGCCACTGAGCCCGGCCGAGATCGAGGCGCAGCATGGTGCGGAAATCCTCGCCGGCACCCTGGTACGCCGCATCGAGAAGAACCACCTGGACGTGGACACCACCCACTGGCAGAAGAACATCGCCGTCAGCGCCGCCCAGTTCACCACCCTGCGCAAGCACCTGCCCGAACCGCTGCCGGCCAGCTGGCAGGTGGAGGAGCTGGACGAGCAGCAGGTGCGCGTCACCCTGCAGGAGAGCAGCGAGTTCAAGGTCGACAGCTATCGCGCCCTGCCGGTGAAGTCCGCCGGCCAGTTGCCCACCGGCTTCGAGCCGGGCGAGCTGTATCACTCGCACTTCCACCCGCGCGGCCTGCAACTGACCGTGGTGGGCGCCACCGACGCGCTGCGCTCCACCGGTCTGCCCTGGAGCGACATCCTGGCCAAGGTGCAGCCGGACCAGGTCGCCGTGTTCGCCGGCAGCGCCATGAGCCAGATGGACGATAACGGCTTCGGCGGTATGCTGCAGTCGCGCCTGCGCGGCGGTCGCGTCACCGCCAAGCAGTGCCCGCTGGGCCTCAACAGCATGCCGGCGGACTTCATCAACGCCTATGTGCTGGGCAGCGTCGGCACCACCGGCAGCGTCACCGGCGCCTGCGCCACCTTCCTCTATAACCTGCAGAAGGGCGTCGAGCAGATCGCCAATGGCCAGGCGCGCGTGGTGCTGGTTGGCAACAGCGAAGCCCCGGTCACGCCGGAGTTCATCGACGGGTACGGCGCCATGGGCGCCCTCGCCACCGAGGACGGCCTGCGCAAGATCGAGGGTCGCGACGACGTGGACTTCCGCCGCGCCAGCCGCCCGTTTGGCGACAATTGCGGCTTCACCCTGGCCGAGTCGGCGCAGTTCATCGTGCTGATGGACGACGAGTTGGCCCTGGAGCTGGGAGCCGATATCCATGGCGCCGTGCCGGATGTGTTCATCAACGCCGACGGCTTCAAGAAATCCATCTCCGCTCCCGGCCCCGGCAACTACCTGACCCTGGCCAAGGCCGTGGCCAGCGCCACCCAGCTGGTCGGCCTCGACGCCGTACGCAACCACAGCTTCGTGCATGCCCATGGCTCCAGCACCCCGGCCAACCGAGTCACCGAATCCGAACTGCTGGACCGCGTCGCCGCGGCCTTCGGCATCGAACAATGGCCGGTGACGGCGGTGAAAGCCTTCGTCGGCCACTCGCTGGCGCCAGCCAGCGGTGACCAGCTGATCGCCGCCCTCGGTACCTTCCAGCATGGCCTGCTGCCGGGGTTGAAGACCATCGACCGGGTAGCCGACGACGTGCACCGCCAGCACATCAGCCTGGAGGTGCGCGACCGCCAGGTAGACGGCATGCAAGTGTGCTTCCTCAACTCCAAGGGCTTCGGCGGCAACAACGCCACCGGCGTGCTGCTCGCCCCGCAGGTGGTCGAGCGCATGCTGCGCAAGCGTCATGGTGAAGCGGCCTTCGCCGCCTGGCAGAGCCGGCGCGAAGCGACCCGCGTTGCCGCCGAGGCCTACGACAAGCAGGCCCTGCGCGGACAGTTCGAGATCATCTACAACTTCGGCCACGACCTGATCGACGACAAGCAGCTGCAGTTCAGCGCCGAAGGCATCCAGGTGCCGGGCTTCGCCCAGCCGCTGCTGTACAAGAAGGATGAGCGCTACAGCGACATGCTGTAGCAGGCGTGGCTCAGCGGTGCAGCACGTACTGCCCGCTGAAGCGCACCGCCTCGACGTCGCCGACGAGGATGCGGCTGTGCAGTTTCAGGCGCGCCAGGCCGCGACGCCGATACAGGGCGAGGAACTTGTCCCACTCGGCCGCGGCGGGCGCCGCGCACACCGCGACCGCATCGCTCAGCACCGGCTGCGGATAATCGATCTGGCCCTGCTGGATGACGATGTGCCCGTCCGTCACGCCCGCCTCGCGCAGGCTCAGATGCAGCCAACCCCAGCCGGCCAGCACCGCGCCGCAGTACAGGCTGCCGCCGAACATGCTGCTCTTGTGGTTGAGGTTGGCCGCCAGCGGCAGGCTCAGGCGCAATTCGCCGCCCTGCCAACCCTGCACGCCCAGGCCCAGGGCCTGAGTCAGCGGGATGTCCTGGTGCAGCAGCTGCTCCAGGTAGGCGCGGTCATCGCTCATGTTGCGAGGGACTCAGTCCAGAGCGCGAGCCAGCTGGATCAGCTCGGCGCGCCACTCGGCAGCCTGCGGCAGGCCGAGGAAGGACGGATTGAGGTAGCTCTCGCGGGCCTCGTAGGTCAGTACCTCGCCCTGCAGGTCGAGCACTTCACCACCGGCACCTTCCAGCACGCCCTGCGCCGCGGCGGTATCCCACTGCGAGGTGGGCGCCAGACGCGGGTAGCAATCGGCATTGCCCTCGGCCAGCAGGCAGAACTTCAGCGAGCTGCCGATGTTGGCCAGCTGCAGGTCGCCGAAGCGCTCGGCCAGGCCGGCCAGCAGGCGCTCCTGCGCCGGGCTGGAGTGGCGCTTGCTGGCCACCAGGATGAAGGCCTCGGCCGGCGCCAGGCGCACGGCGATGGCCTCGGGCTCGCCGCCTGGCTCCTGACGCCAGGCGCCCAGGCCGGCGCCACCGAAGTAGCAGCGACCATTGGCCGGGATGCCGACCACACCGAACACCACGCGGCCACGCTCGATCAGCGCGACGTTGACGGTGAACTCCTCACTGCCGGAGATAAACTCCTTGGTGCCGTCCAGCGGGTCGACCAGCCACCAGCGCTGCCACTCGGCACGCTCGGCGAAGGCAATGCCGGCGTCCTCTTCGGACAGCACCGGAATGTCCGGTGCCAGCTCGCGCAGGCCGGCGGCGAGAATCTCGTGGGCGGCCAGGTCGGCGGCGGTGACCGGCGAGGCGTCGGCCTTCTCGATCACGGCCACATCGTTGCGCCAATGCGGCAGGGTGGCCTGACCGGCGCGTTGCACCAGGGCGATCACCGCCGGCAGGTAGGGATGACTCACGGCTTGAACTCTCCACGTTGGGTCAGCAGGTCGCGGACCAGGTACAGGGCGGCCAGGGCGCGGCCCTCGGTGAACTGGGGATGCTGGGCCAGGGCGCTGAGTTCGCGCAGGCTGACCTTGTCGACGCGCAGCGGCTCGGGCTCGTCGCCCGGCAGGCTTTCTTCGTAGAGGTCGCGGGCCAGCACCACCTGGATCTTCTGGCTCATGTAGCCGGGAGACAGGCTCAGCTCGGCGATCAGCTCCAGGCGCTCGGCGCCGAAGCCGGCTTCTTCCTTGAGTTCGCGGTTGGCGGCCACCAGCACATCCTCGCCGGGCTCGATCAGGCCCTTGGCCAGCGACAGCTGGTAGTCGTCGGTGCCGGCGCAATATTCCTCGACCAGCACCGCGTGCTCGGCGTCGAGCATCGCCACCACCATCACCGCACCGTAGCCCGAGCCCTTGCCCACCAGCCGCTCGTAGGTACGCTCGACGCCATTGGCGAAGCGCAGCTGCAGCTCTTCGACGCGGAACAGGCGGCTGCTGGCGACTATCTCGCGGGCCAGCACCTGGGGTTTCTCACGCATCATTCGCTCCTTGATTCGAACGGGTATCATACCCCGCTGCGCCGGAACATCCGCGCGGCTTCTTCGCTCTTCGTCTGTTTCCGGACTTTGCCATGCATCAGCTGCCCTGGGCCGATATCGATACCGTCCTGCTCGACATGGACGGCACTCTGCTCGACCTGCACTTCGACAACCACTTCTGGCTGCACCACCTGCCGCAGCGCTATGCCGAACTGCACGGCGTGAGCCGCGAGGCCGCCGAGGCCGAGCTGCTGCCGCTGTTCCGCGAGCATGCCGGCACCCTGCCCTGGTACTGCACGGACTTCTGGAGCCGCGAGCTGAACCTCTCGGTGCGCGACCTCAAGCGCGAAGTGGCCCACCTGATCGCCCTGCGCCCGGACGCCGATACCTTCCTCCAGGCCCTGCGCGCCGCCGGCAAGCGCGTGGTGCTGATCACCAACGCCCACCGCGACTCGCTATCGCTGAAGCTGGAGAAGGTCGAACTGGCCCCCTACTTCGACCGCCTAATCAGCTCCCACGACTATGGCTTCCCCAAGGAAGACCAGCAGTTCTGGTTCGCCCTGCAGCAGGACTTCCCGTTCGAACCGGCGCGCAGCCTGTTCATCGACGACAGCCTGCCAATCCTGCGCAGCGCTGGGCGGTATGGCGTCGCCCACCTGCTCGCGGTGCGCCAGCCGGACAGCCGCGGCCAGGCCAAGGACACCGAGGAGTTCGCTGCGGTCGAGGACTACCGCCAGCTCAGCGCCCAGCTCGCCCTCCCCGCCTGATCCGGACAGCCCCGACCTGCCCCGGTTCGCCGACTGCGCCAGTTTTTGCACAAGCCGTGATCGCCCTCGCAGCCCGGACAAGTGGCACTTGTCCAGCGAGGCGGCGCTGGCAGCATGTGCGCCATCCACCAACGAAGGTCCGTAGTTAATGAAGTATTCCTCTGTGCTCCTGCTCTCTCTCGGCCTGGCCAGCGCCAGTGCCCTGGCCGGCAACACCTCGGCCGGCGTCGGCGGCGCCCTGGGTGGCGCGCTGGGTAGCGTGGTCGGCGAGCAGATCGGCGGCAGCACTGGCGCCGCCATCGGTGCCGGTGTCGGCGGCGCGGCCGGTAGCGCGGTCGGTGCCGACAAGCGCAATCGCACCGAGGCGGCCATCGGTGGCGGCATCGGCGCAGCCGGTGGTCAGGTGATCGGCAACAAGGTCGGCGGCAGCACAGGCGGTGTGGTCGGTGCGGCGGTCGGCGGCGGTGCCGGCGGCGCGCTGGGCAACTACTACGGCAATGACCAGGACGACGATGATCACGATCGCGGCGAGCATCGCGGGCACAAGAAGCACTACAAGAAGAAGCACAAGCACCGCCACCACGATCATGACTGATCGCTGAAAACGACAAGGCCCGCAGGATGCGGGCCTTGTGTTTTGCGGCGTCTGAAAGCTATCCGATCAGATACCTTCGCGGCGCAGGGCGGCAGCAGTGAAGTCGCCCTTGTTCAGCTTCACGCCAAAGTCGTACATCGCCTCGTTGTTGTCCAGGCCGTCGACGAAGTAGCGCTGACCCTTGAAGTCGTAGATCGTCTCCAGGGTGCTGACGAATACCGGCACCTCGTAGTAGCTGATCGGGTGAGCTTCCTGCAGGCCGACCAGCTCGCCGTTCTTGTCGTACAGGTCGACGGAGAGGATCTGCCAGCTGTCCTCGTCGATGTAGAAGCGACGCGAGGCATAGGGATGGCTGAAGCCCTTGCGCAGCTTGGCGTCGACTACCCATACGCGGTGCAGCTCGTGGCGCAGCAGCTCGGGATTGACGTGCTTCTTCTGCAGGATCTTCTCGTAGGCAATGCCCTTCTGGTGCACGGCGTAGCTGTTGTACGGCACCAGCATTTCCTGCTTGCCCACCAGCGTCCACTCGTAGCGGTCCGGTGCGCCGTTGTAGGCGTCGACCACGTCGGCGGTGGCCATGCCGTTGGTGTCCGGCTGCATGGCGTCATAGGCCAGCATCGGCAGGCGGCGCACGCGACGCTCGCCACGGCTGAAGCGCCAGGCCTTGCGGATCGCCAGGACCTGGTCGAGGGTCTCCTGCACCACCAGCGAGGAACCGGCCAGCTTGCTCGGCGCGGTCACCACGTACTTGTAGAAGAACAGGGTGTTGTCCAGATCGGCCGGGGTCACGCCTTCACGCCCGTAGATGAACATGATGTCGCGCTCGCGCTTGACCAGCACGTAGTCGCCGCCCTTGAGCACGGCGGCGTGGTTGGTGGTCATGCGGGTCTGTTCGCCACGGTAGCGGGTGATGTGGTTCCAGATCGCTTCCAGACCGCTCTGCGGGATCGGGAACGGAATGCCGGCCGCGGTACCCTCGATGCCGTTACCGCCGGCGATCAGGCTGGCGTTGGTGGCGTTGTAACGAGTGGCATCGTAGATGCGCTGCGGCGAGGCGGCGCTACGGCGAGTGGGCAGCACGCGCAGGTAGTAGTCCGGGCTTTCCGCCAGCAGCTTCTGGTAGCCGGGGGTCAACAGGGCCTTGTACTGGGCCATGTTGTTCTTGTCGACGCGATACAGCTCAGCATCGGCAGCGAAGGGATCCGGATGGTGCATGCCGGGCTGATAATTGGCCGGCGGCGTGGCTACGCCACCCTCCCACGAAGGGATGGTGCCGGCGGCATTGCCAGCGCGCTCGCCGCCCAGCGGCGTCAGGTCCTGCCCGAGGCGCGCGGCCTGGGTCGCGTCGACGCGGGCGTGTGCCGGCAGACTGACGGCAGCCGCCAGTGACAGTACAGCAAGAGTTCTCAGCACAGCATTCTCCTCGCGGCGCACTCCGACGCCGCTACTTCTTATTCGTACGACCAGACACAGGTCGCGCTTGCGGATTAGCGTTGGGTGAGGCTTCGGCCATCCTGGCGCCGGGTGGGCCCGGTCATCGGCCCCGCATCCGGCAGGGCTCTGAATACTTACTCGTCGCGCTGGAACTTGAGGTCCCACACGCCGTGACCGAGGCGCTCGCCGCGCTTCTCGAACTTGGTCACCGGTCGTTCGCTGGGGCGTTCCACGTAACCTGCGGCGCCCGCCACATTATGGTAGCCCGGCGCCAGCGACATTACCTCCAACATATGCTCCGCGTATGGCTGCCAATCGGTGGCCATGTGCAGAACACCGCCGACCTTGAGCTTGCTGCGCACCAGTTCGGCGAAGCTCGCCTGGACGATACGGCGCTTGTGGTGACGCGCCTTGTGCCACGGATCGGGGAAGAACAGCAGGACGCGGTCGAGGCTGGCATCGGCCACGCAGTCGCGCAGCACTTCCAGGGCGTCGCAGCTGTACACACGGATGTTCGACAGGTTCTGCGTGAGCATGCCGTTGAGCAGGGCGCCGACGCCCGGCTTGTGCACTTCCACGCCGATGAAGTCCTGCTCCGGCGCGGCAGCGGCCATCTCCAGGGTGGCGTGGCCCATGCCGAAGCCGATCTCGAAGGTACGCGGCGCGCTGCGGCCGAACACCTGGTCGAAATCACGCAGGCCGTCTTCCAGCTGCAGGCCGAACTGCGGCCAGCCCTGGTCCAGGCCGCGCTGCTGGCCTTCGGTCATGCGCCCGGAGCGCATGACGAAACTCTTGATGGCGCGCATATGACGCTGGGCAGCGCCTTCGTCTGCCGGCTCGATGACTTCAGTCATGGGATTCTCTTACTTGATCAGGCCATCCAGCGGCGACGAGGCGCTGGCATAGAGTTTCTTCGGCATGCGCCCGGCGAGGTAGGCCATGCGCCCGGCGATGATGGCGTGCTTCATCGCTGCACCCATCAGGATCGGGTCCTGGGCGTGGGCGATGGCGCTGTTCATCAGCACCGCCTCGCAGCCCAGCTCCATGGCGATGGTGGCGTCGGACGCGGTACCCACGCCGGCGTCGACCAGCACCGGCACGGTCGCCTCTTCGAGGATGATGCGCAGGTTGTAGGGGTTGCAGATGCCCAGGCCAGTGCCGATCAGGCCGGCCAGCGGCATCACCGCGATGCAGCCCATGGCCGCCAGCTCGCGGGCGATGATCGGGTCATCGCTGGTGTAGACCATCACGTCGAAGCCTTCCTTGACCAGCACTTCGGCGGCCTTGAGGGTCTCGATCACGTTGGGGAACAGGGTCTTCTGGTCGGCCAGCACTTCCAGCTTGACCAGCTTGTGGCCGTCGAGCAGCTCGCGGGCCAGGCGGCAGGTGCGCACCGCTTCGGTGGCGTCATAGCAACCGGCGGTGTTGGGCAGGATGGTGTACTTGTCCGGCGAGATCACGTCGAGCAGGTTCGGCTCGCCCGGGTTCTGCCCGATGTTGGTCCGGCGCACCGCCACGGTGACGATCTCGGCGCCGCTGGCCTCGATGGCCAGGCGGGTTTCCTCGAGGTCCTTGTACTTGCCGGTACCCACCAGCAGGCGCGACTCGTAGGTGCGGCCGGCCAGGGTGAAGGGCTTGTCGATGATGGCGCTCATGGCAGTTCCTCGGGCGACTAGCCGCCGCCGATGGCGTGAACGACTTCCAGCTGGTCGCCGTCGCGCAGGATGGTGGAGCCGTGCTGACTGCGCGGCACGATGTCCAGATTGAGCTCGACCGCCACCCGCTTGCCGGCGGCATCGAGACGCACGAGCAGGTCGGCGACCGTGGCGCCGTCGGGCAACTCGAAGGATTCGCCGTTCAACTGGATGAGCATGGCTGGTCGGTCAGATTCTGAAAAGGGTCGGCATTCTAGCCCGATCGGCGACAGCCACCAAGGCGAGCGCACACCATCCGTCAGGCACGCCCGCCGCGCCAGGCCGCCAGGCCCAGGCACAGCCAGCCAGCGAGGAAGCACACACCGCCCAGCGGGGTGATCATGCCGAGCTTGCCCAGGCCGCTCAGGGTCAGCAGATAGAGGCTGCCGGAGAACAGCACGATGCCGACCGCGAACAGGCTGCCGGCGGCCTTGAGCAGACGCCCGGGCAGGCGCTCGGCGAGCAGCGCTACACCGAACAGGGCCAGGGCGTGGATCAGCTGGTAATGCACACCGGTCTGGAACACCGCCAGGTACTCCGCGCTGAGCTGGCCCTTGAGGCCGTGGGCGGCGAAGGCGCCGAGGGCCACGCCGGAGAAGCCGGCCACAGCCGCCAGCAGCAGAAAGACTCGTAACATGATCGGTTCCCAGACAGGTTGAATGCGGCCGCTATAATGGCCGCTCCCTCCCATCGGGCCAAGCCATGCTGCGCAACCTGTTCCGACGCCTGATCAAGCTGCTGCTGTGGTTCGCCGCCGGCTCCGCCCTACTGGTGCTGGCGCTGCGCTGGATCGACCCGCCCGGCACGGCGCTGATGGCCGAGCGCAAGGTGCAGTCCTGGGTCGATGGCGAGTCGATCGACCTGCAGCGGACCTGGCGCCCATGGAAGGAGCTGCCGGACAGCCTGAAGATCGCGGTGATCGCCGCCGAGGACCAGAAGTTCGCCGAGCACTGGGGCTTCGATGTCACGGCCATCCGCCAGGCCCTGGAGCACAACGCCGAGGGTGGCAGCCTGCGCGGCGCCAGCACCATCAGCCAGCAGGTAGCCAAGAACCTGTTCCTCTGGTCCGGCCGCAGCTGGCCACGCAAGGCGCTGGAGGCCTGGTTCACCGGACTGATCGAGCTGCTCTGGCCCAAGCAGCGCATCCTCGAGGTCTACCTCAACAGCGTGGAATGGGGCGATGGCGTATTCGGCGCCGAGGCCGCCGCACGCCACCACTTCAAGGTCGGCGCGCCCTACCTGTCGCGCACCCAGGCCAGCCTGCTCGCCGCCGTGCTGCCCAACCCGCGCGCCTGGAGTGCCAGCCGCCCCGGCCCGCACGTGCAGCGCCGCGCCGCCTGGATCCGCCAGCAGAGCTACCAGCTCGGCGGCAGCCACTACCTCAGCCAGCTGTCCTGGCAACTCCCGCCATGGTGGCCGGAGTGGGCGCCGCGTTCCTGAGGCGCAGCAGGCCCCAGGCGATCAACGCCTGACCGCTGAAGTAGCAGGTGACGATCACCAGCACCGCATACGGGAAGGGCTGCACGAACTTGTTCACGCCGATCAGCGAGTCGGCCACCACGAACAGCATGGCGCCCAGCCACAGCGGCCCCGGCCGCGATTCCAGGCGGCCGGCCAGGATCGCCATGGCCAGCAGGCAGCTCAGGTAGATCGCCACCGGAATCTTCAGCGCCCCCGCCGCCGGCAGCATCCAGGCCGCCATCACCAGCGAATAAAGTACGACCGGCAGGCTGCGCCAGAGCAGCCAGGGCCGCCCACGACCGAGCAGGGCGAAGGCCACCACGAAGGCCAGCTGATTGACCAGGAAGGCCAGCAGCGCCTGGACGAACAGGCCGTCGCGGTTGCCGAAGTCGAGGAAGAAATCACCCGCCGCCGCGCCCACGTAGCCCAGCGCCAGCCAACGCCCCGCAGCGCCGGGAAAGGCACGCCAGGCCAGCGCGGCGAAGATCAGCATGGGCAGCGGCTTGAGCAGCCAGCCCAGCGGGTATGGCTTGAGCGGCAGCAGGAGCAGATAGATGACACCCAGCCCGATGGCGAGGGTGTAGAGGCGCAGCTGGCTGGCAGACATGGCGGACTCCCGTGGATGGAGAGCCGATCCTGCCTAAGGCCACGTCGCCCGACCAGTCGTCAGGCGCCAGCGGCCATGGCCGAACGCGTCAGTGCTGCAGCAGGCGCTTGGGCACGGCGCGCAACAACTGCACGCGCTCATCCTGGATATGCGCGGTCAGCCCCTGCTGCGGGTAGACCCAGGCCTCGCCTTCCTGCAGCTGCAGGCGTAGGCGCGGCTCACCCAGGCTGGCGCTCAGCGTTGTTGCCGACACCAGTTGCTGCGGCAGCAGATTGAGCCCCTCGATATTGCGCCCGGCCAGCTGCGCCAGCATTTCCGCCGACTGCGGCTGCTCGGGATCATTCGGACGCACCCCGCTGGCGTCGGCCAGGCTGGCGCGCTGCGCATCGCTGAGCGCCAGCTCGCCCTCCACTCGCCAGCCGTCCAGCTCGCCACGCAGCAGCAGGCGCGGGCCGTCCATGCGTGGCTGCAGCCACAGTTCGGCCGCGGACAGGCGCTGGCTCAGATCGCCGACACTGAGACGATCCTCGAGCAGCGGCCGCAGTACCTCGATATCCCACTGCTGCAGCCAGGGCGCCGGCGCGACCTTGTCCTCGCGCGGGGTCAGCAGCCAGTAGCCGAGCAGACAGCTGGCCAGGGCCACGATGGTGAACAGCAGGGCAGGCGGACGACGACTCACGAATAAACTCCGGGCAGAAAAAAGCCGCACCTGGGTGCGGCTTCTCGGGGTGGTGCGACTTACGCCTGAATCGAGCCTTTCAGCTTGTTCATGGCGTTCTTCTCCAGCTGGCGGATACGCTCGGCGGAGACGTTGTACTTGGCGGCCAGGTCGTGCAGGGTCGCCTTCTCCTCGGCCAGCCAGCGCTGATAGAGGATGTCGCGGCTACGCTCGTCCAGGCCTTCCAGCGCCTCGTGCAGGCTGGCATTGGCGCTGTCGCTCCAGTCGGCCTCTTCCAGCTGGCGAGCCGGATCGTAGCGATGGTCTTCCAGATAGTGGGCCGGCGACTGGTAGGCGGTATCGTCGTCGGCATCGGCTGCCGGGTCGAAGGCCATGTCGTGCCCCGTCAGGCGGCTCTCCATCTCGCGCACTTCGCGCGGTTCCACACCCAGGCTGTCGGCCACGGCGTGCACTTCATCGTTGCTCAGCCAGGCCAGACGCTTCTTCTGGCTGCGCAGGTTGAAGAACAGCTTGCGCTGCGCCTTGGTGGTGGCGACCTTGACGATGCGCCAGTTGCGCAGGATGAACTCGTGAATCTCGGCCTTGATCCAGTGCACGGCGAAGGACACCAGGCGCACACCCATTTCCGGGTTGAAGCGCTTGACCGCCTTCATCAGGCCGACGTTGCCTTCTTGAATCAGGTCAGCCTGGGCCAGGCCATAGCCGGCATAGCTGCGGGCGATGTGCACGACGAAACGCAGGTGAGCCAGCACCATCTGGCGCGCGGCTTCCAGGTCTTGCTCGTAGTAGAGACTCTCGGCCAGCTCGCGCTCCTGCTCGACGGACAGCAACGGAATGCTGTTCACCGCATGCACATAGGCCTCCAGGTTGGCGCCTGGGACTAGGGCATGGACAGGTTGCAGGGAAGTGGTCATCAAAAACCTCCGGTATTACGGGATCGGCGCAGTCTAGCACCGTCGATCCTGAGACGGGCAAGCTGGACGAAAGTTCCCGTACAGCTAGCCGGGGATCAAGACAAAAACAAAACTGTTACTTTGGTGCGAGCTCGCTCAGATGGCGGGCTACCGCAAGCCAGGCGCCAATATAACCGAGGAAAACCGCGCCCAACAGCAGTGACAGACCATCGGCGGCCGGCACGCCGACCAGGGCGAAGTCGCTGCCGTACAGGCCGGCCAGGCGCACCACTGCATCGTTCAGCCAGTCCAGGCCGAAGGCCAGCAGGCCCCAGGACAGCAGGCCGGCGCCCAGGCCATACAGCGCGCCCATATAGAGGAAGGGCCGGCGCACGTAGCCGTCGGTACCGCCGACCAACTTGATCACCTCGATCTCGTTGCGCCGGTTCTCGATGTGCAGACGAATGGTGTTGCCGATCACCAGCAGCAGCGCCATCACCAGCAGCAGGGTCAGGCCGAAGACGAAGCGATCGCCCAGGCCGAGGATGGCGCCGAGGCGCTCCACCCACTGCAGGTCGAGCTGCGCCTGGTCGACGCCGGACATCTCCGACAGGCGCTGGCGCAGGGCCTCAAGGCGCGCCTTGTCGATTTCCTTGGGCGTGACCACCACCACTGCGGGCAGCGGGTTGTCCGGCAGGTCGCGCAGCGCCTGGCCGAGGCCGGACTGCTGCTCGAACGCCGCCAGGCCGGCCTCGCGACCGATGAACTCGGCCTCGGCCACATCGTCCATGCCGGCGACTGCGTCGCGCAGCTGCAGGCCGGCGTCGTCGCCAGCCTCCACCTTCAGGTACAGGGAAATCTGTGCGGCCTTCTGCCAGGAGCCGCCGAGGCGCTCGACGTTGTCCAGCAGCAGGGCCAGGCCCATGGGCAGCGACAGCGCCACGGCCATTACCAGGCAGGTGAAGAAGCTGCCAATCGGCTGACCAACGAGGCGGCCGAGGCTGTCGACCAGGCTGGCGCGGTGGCTCTCGACCCAGGCGGCGAACAGGGTGGAGAAGTCCGGGCCCTGCTTGATCGGCTTGTCGGCCTTGCTCTGTACGGCGCCGACACGCTCGGCGGCCTTGATATTGCGTTGGTTGTCGCTCATCAGCTGGCCTCCCCGTCGCCGATCAGTCGGCCGCGTTGCAGGGTAAGCATGCGGTGGCGCATGCGCGCGATCAGGGCCAGGTCGTGACTGGCGATCAGCACCGTGGTACCGAGGCGATTGATGTCCTCGAACACACCCATGATCTCCGCAGCCAGGCGCGGGTCGAGGTTACCGGTGGGCTCGTCCGCCAGCAGCAGGGCTGGGCGATGGACCACAGCGCGGGCAATGCCGACGCGCTGCTGCTGACCGGTGGAGAGGTCCGCCGGGAACTGCTCGGCCTTGTCGGACAGCGATACGCGCTCCAGCGCCGCGCCGACGCGCTTGGCGATGTCCGGCTTGGACAGGCCGAGGATCTGCAGCGGCAGGGCGACGTTGTCGAACACGCTGCGGTCGAACAGCAGCTGGTGGTTCTGGAACACCACGCCGATCTGCCGACGCAGGAAGGGAATCTGCGCGGTGGTGATCTGCGACAGGTCCTGGCCAGCCAGCAGCAGCTTGCCGGTGGTCGGCCGCTCCATCGCCAGCAGCAGGCGCAGCAGGGTGGACTTGCCGGCGCCGGAGTGGCCGGTGACGAAGAGGAACTCGCCGCGGCGCACGCCAAAGCTCAGTTCGTGCAACCCGACATGGCCGTTGGAATACCGCTTGCCGACCTGCTCGAATCGAATCATCCCTGTTCCTTCTCAGCAAAGAGTGCCTGGACGAAGTCCGTGGCGACGAAGGTGCGCAGATCGTCGATGCCCTCGCCGACCCCGATATAGCGGATCGGCAGGCCAAACTGCTTAGCCAGGGCGAAGATCACCCCGCCCTTGGCGGTGCCGTCCAGCTTGGTCAGCGCCAGGCCAGTAAGGGCCACGGCCTGGTTGAACTGCTTGGTCTGGTTGATCGCGTTCTGCCCGGTGCCGGCGTCCAGCACCAGCAGCACTTCGTGGGGAGCGGTCTCGTCCAGCTTGCCAATGACCCGACGGACCTTCTTCAGTTCCTCCATCAGGTTGTCCTTGGTGTGCAGACGGCCGGCGGTGTCGGCGATCAGCACATCGACGCCACGGGCCTTGGCGGCCTGCACCGCGTCGAAGATCACCGAGGCGGAGTCGGCGCCGGTGTGCTGGGCGATTACCGCGATGTTGTTGCGCTCGCCCCACACCTGCAGCTGTTCGACGGCAGCGGCACGGAAGGTGTCGCCGGCGGCGAGCATGACCTTCTTGCCCTCACCCTGCAGCTTCTTGGCCAGCTTGCCGATGGTGGTGGTCTTGCCGACGCCGTTCACGCCGACCACCAGGATCACGTAGGGCTGCTTCTCGGCGGTGATCACCAGCGGCTGCTCGACCGGCTTGAGCAGGCCACCCAGCTCTTCCTGCAGCGCCTTGTACAGCGCCTCGCTGTCGGCCAGCTCCTTGCGCGCCACACGCTTGGTCAGGCTGCCGATGATCACGCCGGTCGCCTCGACGCCAACGTCGGCGGTCAGCAGGCGGGTCTCCAGCTCTTCGAGTAGGTCGTCGTCGATGGCCTTCTTGCCGAGGAACAGGCTGGCCATGCCCTCGCCCAGGCTGGCGCTGGTCTTCGACAGGCTCTGCTTGAGGCGGGCGAACCAGCCGCCCTGGTTGTCGCCAGGCTTGCTCTGCTCGACCTGGACGGGAGCGGCCTCGACTACCAGCTGCGGCTGCGGCTCGGGCTGGATCTCGACCTGCACCGGCTGCTCGTGCACCGGGTGGCTGACCTCGTCGCCAGCGTTGATGCGGAAACGCGAGAAGGCCGGCTTCGGCTCTTCCGCCGGCGGCTGGGCTTCGGCCACGGGCTCGACAGCAGGCTGCTCCACGACAGGCGGCGCGGCGGTGACTTCGGCAACCGGCGCTTGCTCGACGCTCGGCTCCGCGACTACCGGGGGACTGACAGGCTCGACGGCAGGCGCCGGGCTGACGGGCGCCTCGGCCTCGAGCGGAGCTACCGGGGCAGTCGGCTCGGGCTGGGCTGGCTCGGGAGTCGCCTGGGTCTCTTGCGGCTTCTTGCGCAGCCAGCCGAACAGGGATTTCTTCTCGCCGGGTTGCTCCGGCGATGGCTTGTCGTCTTGGGAACCAAACATGGGTCGCTTGATCTCAGGGGAGCCGCACGGATCGCCGCGCCGCCCCGGAAAAGGATGCGGTATCCTAGCACCTCTTCGCCCGCCGGCGGTACGACCGCCCGGGCCGTCCGACAGGTCAAGAGCCCCTATGACACGACTCGCCCGCCGCTGCGCCGGCCTGCTCCTCGCAACCCTCCTCGCACCCCTGCCGGCCCTGGCCGCAGAACCGCAACCGACCCACGAATTCCAGCTGGACAACGGCCTCAAGGTCATCGTCCGCGAGGATCACCGCGCCCCCGTGGTGGTCTCCCAGCTCTGGTACAAGGTCGGCTCCAGCTATGAGACGCCCGGCCAGACCGGCCTGTCCCATGCCCTCGAGCACATGATGTTCAAGGGCAGCCGCAAGCTCGGCCCCGGCGAGGCCTCGCGCATCCTGCGCGACCTCGGCGCCGAGGAGAACGCCTTCACCAGCGACGACTACACCGCCTACTACCAGGTGCTGTCGCGCGACCGCCTGGCAGTGGCCTTCGAGCTGGAGGCCGACCGCCTGGCCAGCCTCAAGCTGCCGGCCGACGAGTTCGCCCGCGAGATCGAGGTGATCAAGGAGGAGCGCCGCCTGCGCACCGACGACAAGCCCACCTCGCTGGCCTACGAGCGCTTCAAGGCCATGGCCTACCCGGCCAGCGGCTACCACACCCCGACCATTGGCTGGATGGCCGACCTCGAGCGCATGACCGTCGAGGAGCTGCGCCACTGGTACCAGGCCTGGTACGCACCGAACAACGCCACCCTGGTGGTGGTCGGTGACGTCACCAAGGACGAGGTGCAGAGCCTGGCCCAGCACTACTTCGGCGCCATCCCGCGCCGCGAGGTGCCGCCGGCGAAGATCCCGCGTGAGCTGGCCGAGCCCGGCGAGCGGCGCATCAAGCTGCATGTACAGACCCAGCTACCGAGCCTGCTGATGGGCTTCAACGTGCCCGGCATCGCCACCAGCGCCGATGCGCGCCAGGTGCACGCCCTGCGCCTGATCGCCGCGCTGCTCGACGGCGGCTACAGCGCCCGCCTGCCGTCGCGCCTGGAGCGTGGCGAGGAGCTGGTCTCCGGCGCTTCGGCCAGCTACGACGCCTTCGACCGTGGCGACAGCCTGTTCCTGCTGACGGCGATGCCCAACGTGCAGAAGGGCAAAACCCTGGAGCAGGTCGAAGCCGGCCTGTGGCGCCAGCTCGACGACCTCAAGCAGACCCCACCCGGCGCCGAGGAACTGGCCCGCGTGCGCGCCCAGGTGATCGCCGGCCTGGTCTACGAGCGCGACTCGATCACCAGCCAGGCCACCACCATCGGCTCGCTGGAGACCGTCGGCCTGTCCTGGCAGCTGATGGACCAGGACCTCGCCGCACTGGAGGCCGTGACCCCGGCCGATATCCAGAAGGCCGCGCAGACCTTCTTCACCCGCTCGCGCCTGTCGGTTGCCCACATCCTGCCCGAGAACACTGCTGAAGGAGTCCAGCCATGAGCGAGCGCAACGGCCTGCGTTACGGCCTGCTCGGCCTCGGCCTGATCCTGCTGGTCGGCCTGCTGACATTCATCGCCACGCGCACCGCGCAGGCGCCAACCGACACCCCCGCGCCCTCGACCCAGCTGGAATCGCTGGCCACCCTCGAGGGCAAGGCGCCGAGCAAGCGCACCCTGGACATCCAGCAGTGGCAGACCGTCGAAGGCGCCCGCGTGCTGTTCGTCGAGGCGCGCCAGCTACCGATGTTCGACCTGCGCCTGACCTTCGCCGCCGGCAGCAGCCGCGACGAGGGCGTGGCCGGCCTGGCCACCCTGACCAACGCCATGCTCAACGAGGGCGTGGCCGGCAAGGATGTCACCGCCATCGCCGAGGGCTTCGAGAGCCTCGGCGCCGACTTCGGCAACGGTGCTTACCGCGATATGGCGGTGGCCAGCCTGCGCAGCCTGAGCGCCGCCGAGCAGCGCGTGCCGGCACTCAAGCTGTTCGAGCAGGTAGTCGGCCAGCCGACCTTCCCCGAGGACTCGCTGGCGCGGATCAAGAACCAGCTGCTGGCCGGCTTCGAATACCAGAAGCAGAACCCCGGCAAGCTGGCCGGCCTGCAGTTGTTCGAACGCCTGTACGGCCAGCATCCCTACGCGCATCCGAGCGAGGGCAATGAGCAGTCGATCCCGGCCATCGGCACCGACCAGCTGCGCGCCTTCCATGCCAAGGCCTATGCCGCCGGCAACGCGGTGATCGCCCTGGTCGGCGACCTCAGCCGTGCCGAAGCCGAGGCCATGGCCGCTGAGGTCTCCGCCGCCCTGCCCAAGGGCCCGGCGCTGCCGCCCATCGCCCAGCCCGAGGAGCCCAAGGCCGGCCCCAGCCACATCGAGTTCCCCTCCAAGCAGACCCACCTGATGCTGGCCCAGCTCGGCATCGACCGCCGCGAGCCGGACTACGCCGCGCTGACCCTGGGCAACCAGATTCTCGGCGGCGGCGGCTTCGGCACCCGCCTGATGGAAGAGGTGCGCGAGAAACGCGGCCTGACCTACGGCATCTACTCCGGCTTCAGCGCCATGCAGGCCCGCGGGCCGTTCATGATCAACCTGCAGACCCGCGCCGAGCAGAGCGAGGGCACCCTCAAGCTGGTGCAGGACATCCTTCGTGACTACCTGGCCAACGGCCCGACGCAGAAGGAACTGGACGACGCCAAGCGCGAGATGGTCGGCAGCTTCCCGCTGAGCACCGCGAGCAATGCCGACATCGTCGGCCAGCTCGGCGCCATGGGCTTCTACGACCTGCCGCTGAGCTATCTCGACGACTTCATGAGCGAGGTCCAGGGCCTGAGCGTCGAGCAGGTCAAGGCCGCCATGGCCAAGCACCTGGACCTGAACAAGCTGGTCATCGTCACCGCCGGCCCCACGGTCGAGCAGAAGCCGCTGCCGCCACCCACCGACAAACCAGCCGAGCAACCCGCCGGCCCGCCGGAGCACTGATGCGCAAGTCCCCAGGTAAGAAGCCCACCGAACACAATGGCAGCGGCCAGCTGCGCATCATCGGTGGCGAGTGGCGCAGCCGCCAGTTCAGCTTCCCGATGGCCCACGGCCTGCGCCCGACGCCCAACCGCGTGCGCGAAACTCTGTTCAACTGGCTGGCGCCCTATGTCGAGGGCGCTCACGTACTGGACTGCTTCACCGGCAGCGGCGCGCTGTTCCTCGAAGCCCTGTCGCGCGGCGCCAGCAGCGCCCTGGCGCTGGACAGCAACAGCAGCGCCATCGCCAGCCTGCGGCAGATCCTCACCACGCTGAAATGCAGCAACGGCCAGTTGCTGCAGACCAACGCCCTGCAGCATCTGGAAAACCAGCCGGCCACCCCCTATGACCTGGTGTTCCTCGACCCACCCTTCGGCCAGGACCTGCTGGCCCCGGCCTGCCTGCTGCTGGAAGAAAAAGGCTGGCTGGCCAAGGACGCCTGGATCTACACCGAAAGCGAAACCGCACCCTCGACCCTGGCCATGCCCGGCAACTGGCGCCTGCACCGCGAACAGAAGGCCGGCCAGGTCTACTACTCGCTGTGGCAGCGCTGCTGAAGCTGCCTTGAAGAGCTTCATCTACGACAACCTGCCGTATGTGCTGCTGTCCGCAATCGCGCTGGCGCTGCTGTTCACCGACCGAGAGATCGGCTTCGGCCTGAACCGCAACATCCGCGAGGACAGCGGCATCGTGATCGGCCTGGCCGAGCAGCGCGTCCTGGCTCTGCTGGTGCTCCTGTTTACGGCGTGGAAGATCTTGATGCGCCCCCGGCGCTAAAGCCTCTCTCGCTGGCATATCCCGCGCTTGCGCACGTGAACGCTGCGAACCTCGGCGGTTGCGGCGTCCATAAACTGCAATCTGCGATCTTCATCATCCACTCGTAGGTATGCACTGAGTCACGCCTCTGCGAAGCCAGCGCCCTCACCCAGGCCGCTTCGCAACGCATGGCTCCAGTGCGCGTGCCGGCCCTGTGGCCGACAGCCAATCGAGGTCATGACGCATGAAGATCGCCGTTGCCGGGCTGGGTTACGTGGGGCTGTCGAATGCCGTGCTGCTCGCCCAGCAGCACGAGGTGGTCGCGCTGGACATCGACGCCAGCCGGGTCGAGCAGCTCAATCGCCGGCAGGCGCCGGTGGCCGACCCCGAGGCCGAGGAGTACCTGGCGAGCAAGACGCTCAACCTGCGCGCTACCTTGGACAGTCGTGACGCCTTCGAGGGCGCGGACTATGTGCTGATCGCCACGCCCTCCGACTACGACCCGCAGACCCATCACTTCAACACCCAGGCCATCGAGAGCGTGATCATCGAGGCGATGGCAATCAATCCGCGCGCGGTGCTGGTGATCAAGTCGACAGTGCCGGTCGGCTACACCGAGAAGACCCGCCAGCGCCTGAACTGCGAGCAGCTGATCTTCTCCCCCGAGTTCCTGCGCGAGGGCCGCGCCCTGTACGACACCCTGCACCCGAGCCGCATCGTGGTCGGCGAGCGCTCGCCGCGCGCGCAGGTGTTCGCCGAGCTGCTCAAGGAGTGCGCCGTCGAGCCCAACGTGCCGATCCTGCTCACCGGCTCCACCGAGGCGGAGGCGATCAAGCTGTTCGCCAATGCCTACCTGGCCATGCGCGTGTCCTACTTCAACGAGCTCGACACCTACGCCGCCAGCCACGGCCTGGACAGCCGGCAGATCATCGAGGGCGTCGGCCTCGATGCGCGCATTGGCAGCCACTACAACAACCCCTCGTTCGGCTACGGCGGCTACTGCCTGCCCAAGGACACCCAGCAGCTGCTGGCCAACTACCGAGACGTGCCGCAGAACCTGATCCACGCCATCGTCGCCTCGAACACCACGCGCAAGGACTTCATCGCCGCCGAGATCCTCAAGCGCCAGCCGCGCGTGGTCGGCGTCTATCGGCTGATCATGAAGAGCGGTTCGGACAACTTCCGCGCCTCCAGCATCCTGTGCATCATGCGCCGCCTCGCCGCCGCCGGCGTGGAGCTGGTGGTCTACGAACCAGGCCTGCCGGAGGACTACACCGACGCCCGGGTGCTGGGCGATCTGGCGCAGTTCAAGGCCATGGCCGACGTGATCCTCAGCAACCGGATGCACGCCGACCTCGCCGATGTGGCGAACAAGGTCTACAGCCGCGACCTGTTCGGCCGCGACTGAAGGCTTCTCGTCGCTGCAACGGCGCCTTAAGCTGGAGGCGTTTTCCGCTCCGAGCAGTACCGATGTCCGCACCGACCTTCTCCCCCGCCTGGTGGCTGCCCAGCCCGCACCTGCAGACCCTGTTCGGCTCGCTGTGCCGCACCCCGCCCCAGCTGCCGCGCCAGCGCGAACGCCTGTGGCTGGAGGATGGTGACTTCCTCGACCTCGACTGGCACGGCCCGCACGAAGCCACGGCGCCGCTGGTGCTGGTGCTGCACGGCCTGACCGGCTCCTCCAGCTCGCACTATGTGCTCGGCCTGCAGCAGCAGCTGGCGAGCCAGGGCTGGGCCAGCGTGGCGCTGAACTGGCGCGGCTGCTCGGGCGAGCCCAACCTGCTGCCGCGCGGCTACCACTCCGGGGTCAGCGAGGACGTGGTCAGCGTGGTGCGCCACCTGCAGGCGCAGCGGCCGCTGGCACCGCTGTATGCGGTGGGCTATTCGCTGGGCGGCAACGTGCTGCTCAAGTACCTCGGCGAGTCGGGCGGCGAATCCGGTCTGCAGGGCGCGGTGGCGGTGTCGGTGCCGTTCCGCCTGGACCACTGCGCCGAGCGCATCGACCGTGGCTTCTCCAAGGTCTACCAGGCGCACTTCATGCGCGAGCTGGTCGCCTATGTGCGCGACAAGCAGCAACGCTTCACCGACGAAGGTCACCACGAGCGCCTGGCGGCGCTGCAGCAGCTCGGCCCGCTGGAGGGCATGCGCACCTTCTGGGACTTCGACGGCCGCTTCACCGCGCCGCTGCACGGCTACGCCGACGCCGATGACTACTACCGCCGCGCCTCCAGCCGCTACTACCTGGAGCGCATCACCACGCCGACCCTGATCATCCAGTCCAGCGACGATCCCTTCGTCTTCCCGCACAGCGTGCCGCTGAGCCAGGAGCTGTCGGCCAGCACCCAACTGGAGCTGCATAGCCGTGGCGGGCATGTCGGCTTCGTCGGGGGCTCGCCGCGGCGGCCGGAGTTCTACCTGGAGCGGCGCATTCCGCAGTGGCTGGAGACGGCGCGCTAGCCGATCACCGCATCCATCGGCACATGCAGGCGCTGCAACAGCGCCTGCACCGCGTCCCGCGCAGCCTCGGTGGCATAGCCGCCTTCCAGTGCCAGGATCTGGTACACGCCGCGGCGCATCAGCTCCTCGCTGAGGTCCCCCGGACTGCTGCGCACGGTACAGAGGAAGCGTACCCAGGAGGTGAGGATGATCCAGCTGTTGAGCACCAGCGCCTCGATCTGCTGATCGTTCATAGCCAGGATGTCGGCGGCGACGAAGCCGCGGTAGATCTCGGTGGCGCCCTGCAGGCAGCGGTGGGCGAAGGCGCGGTAGCGCTCGGCCAGCTCGGCGTCGATCTCCAGCAAATGTTCCAGGTCGCGGTGCAGGAAGCGGTAGTGCCACATGGCCGCCAGCAGCGCCTCCAGATAGAAGGACTTGTCCGCCACCGTCAGCGCGCGGCCCTCGGGCACGCGCAGGAAGGTGTCGACCCGGCTTTCGTACTCGGCGAACAGCTCGGCGACGATCGCCTGCTTGTTGCGGAAGTGGTAGTACAGGTTGCCCGGCGACATGCCCAGGTGCGCGGCGATGTGGTTGGTGGTGACGCTGCGCTCGCCCTGGGCGTTGAACAGCTCCAGGCTGGCTTCGACGATGCGGTCGCGGGTCTTGTTCTTCGGGGCCATGGTTCGGCTCGGTGCGAAAAGTGACAAAAGTACAGGGAAGCATGCGGGCTGACGACCGGCGCAGCCCTCGATTGACAGTTTAGAGCATTTACTCTAAAAATCACTCAACCTAATCCGCCGCTCCCAACGAGGACGCCACCATGGTCGCCGACGTAGCCTATCTCCAACAAAACCAACAACAGATAGACGCCCTTGAGCCGCTGCTGGCCGCTCAGCGCGCCGCCTACCGTGCCCAGCCGATGCCGTCCGCAGAGCAGCGCCGCGCCTGGCTCAAGGCCTTGCGCGGGCTGATCCTGGGCGAGAAGCAGGCGCTGATCGACGCGGTCTCCCGCGACTTCAGCAACCGCGCGGCGAGCGAGACCCTGCTGGCCGAGATCATGCCCAGCCTGCACGGCATCGACTACGCCAGCAAACGCCTGGGCAAGTGGATGAAGCCGTCGCGCCGCCATGTCGGCATGGCCTTCCAGCCCGCCTCGGCGCGCGTGGTCTACCAGCCGCTGGGCGTGGTCGGCGTGATCGTGCCGTGGAACTACCCGCTGTACCTGGCCTTCGGCCCGCTGATCGGCGCCCTGGCCGCCGGCAACCGGGTGATGATCAAGATGAGCGAATCGACCCCGGCCACCTCGCAGCTGGTCAAGGACCTGCTGGCCAAGGTCTTCCCCGAAGACCAGGTCGCCGTGGTGCTGGGTGAGGCCGAGGTCGGCCAGGCCTTCTCCAAGCTGCCGTTCGACCACCTGCTGTTCACCGGTGCCACCAGCATCGGCAAGCACGTGATGCGCGCCGCCGCCGAGAACCTGGTGCCGGTGACCCTGGAGCTGGGCGGCAAGTCGCCGGCCATCGTCTCCGCCGACGTGCCGCTGGAAGACGCCGCCGAGCGCATCGCCTTCGGCAAGACCATGAACGCAGGGCAGACCTGCGTGGCACCGGACTACGTGCTGGTACCGCAGGAGCGCGTCGAGGGCTTCGTCGCCGCCTACCGCACCGCCGTGCAGCGCTTCTATCCCAAGCTGGAAGGCAATGCCGACTACACCGCGATCATCAACGAGCGCCAGCTGAACCGCCTCAAGGGCTACATCAGCGACGCCGAAAGCAAGGGCGCGCAGATCGTGCCGATGTTCCCGGCCGACCAGGGCCGGCGCATGGCCCACAGCCTGGTGCTGAACGTGTCGGACGAGATGAAGCTGATGCAGGAGGAGATCTTCGGCCCGCTGCTGCCGGTGGTGCCGTACCAGCGCCTGGACGACGCCTTCGCCTACATCGCCGACCGCCCGCGCCCGCTGGCGCTGTACTACTTCGGCTACGACAAGGCCGAGCAGCAGCGCGTGCTGACCGAGACCCACTCCGGCGGCGCCTGCCTCAACGACACCCTGCTGCACGTGGCGCAGGACGACATGCCGTTCGGCGGCATCGGTCCTTCCGGCATGGGCCACTACCACGGCCATGAAGGCTTCCTGACCTTCAGCAAGGCCAAGGGCGTGCTGATCAAGCAACGCTTCAACGCCGCTCGCCTCATCTACCCGCCCTACGGCACGTCGATCCAGAAGCTGATCCAGAAGCTGTTCATCCGCTAAGGGGCCCAGATGAGCGAAATCACCAACGCCACGCCGCAGCTCTCGCGCCGCGGCCTGCTCAAGGTCGGCCTGCTCGGCGGTGCATTCCTGGCCACCGCCGGGGTCACCGCCAGCCTCAGCGGCTGCTCGGCCGCCGGCCCGGCGGCCGGCTTCAACGTCCTGCGCAGCAGCGACCTGCCCAGCCTGCGCGCCATCATCCCGGCCGTATTGCAGGGCGCGGTGCAGCCCGGCGCCATGCAGGCGGCGGTAGACGCCACCCTGCAGGGCATCGACCACAGCCTGCATCACGTCTCGCCGGAGCTGCTCAAACTCACCCAGCAACTGCTCGACGTACTCGCCATGAGCGTCACCCGCGGCCCGCTGACCGGCATCTGGGGCAGTTGGGAGAACGCCAACAGCGACGACGTGAGCCAGTTCCTCACCCGCTGGGAACACAGCTCGCTGGACCTGCTGCGCATGGGCCATTCCTCCCTGCTGCAGATGGTGTTGATGTCCTGGTACGCACGGCCCCAGTCCTGGGCCCATTGCGGTTACCCGGGGCCGCCGGTGTTCTGACCGAGCACGCCAGCACCGCCCCATAACAAGAACAAAGAGAAACCGAGATGCCTGTACCCGATATCTTCCGCGACGGCCTGGCCCGTGGCTGGACCACCTACGATGGCTCGCGCCTGGAGCAGGACCTGCTGCTGGAGGCCGACGTCGCCATCATCGGCAGCGGCGCCGGTGGCGGCACCACCGCGGAGATCCTCAGCGCCGCCGGGCTCAAGGTACTGCTGATCGAGGAAGGCCCGCTGAAGACCAGCAGCGACTTCAAGATGCAGGAGGCCGACGCCTACCCGCAGCTGTACCAGGAAGGTATCGGCCGCATGAGCAAGGACGGCGCCATCACCATCATGCAGGGCCGCGCCGTAGGTGGCACCACCCTGGTCAACTGGACCTCCAGCTTCCGCACCCCCGAACCAACCCTCGCCTACTGGGCAGAGGCGCACGGGGTGCAGGGCCACAGCGCCGCCGAGATGGCGCCCTGGTTCGAGAAGATGGAGCAGCGCCTGGGCGTGATGCCCTGGGCCATTCCGCCGAACCCCAACAACCAGGTGATCAAGGACGGCTGCGAGAAGCTCGGCTACGCCTGGCACATCATCCCGCGCAACGTGCGCGGTTGCTGGAACCTCGGCTACTGCGGCATGGGCTGCCCGGTCAACGCCAAGCAGTCGATGCTGGTCACCACCATCCCGGCCGCGCTCGACAAGGGCGGCGCCCTGCTCTACCTGGCGCGCGCCGAACGGCTGATTCATGACGGCGAGCGCGTCAGCGGCCTGGAATGCCTGGGCATGGACGAGCGCGCGGTAGCGCCCAACGGCCGCCGCATCATGGTCAAGGCGCGCCACTACGTGCTTGCCGGCGGCGGCATCAACTCGCCAGCGCTGCTGTTGCGCTCCGAGGCCCCGGACCCGCACCAGCGCGCCGGCAAACGCACCTTCCTGCACGTGGTGAACTTCTCTGCGGCGCAGTTCGAGCAGGTCATCAACCCGTTCTACGGCGCGCCGCAGTCGATCTATTCCGACCACTTCCAGTGGGACGACGGCACGGCCGGGCACATGTCCTACAAGCTGGAAGTACCGCCGCTGCAGCCGGCGCTGGCCGCCACCCTGCTCGGCCGTTTCGGCACCGACAACGCCCTGCGCATGGAGCAGCTGCCGCACACCAACGTGATGCTGGCGCTGATGCGCGACGGCTTCCACCCGGACAGCGCCGAGGGCACGGTGGAGCTGCGCGGCGACGGCACGCCGGTGCTCGACTACCAGATGACCAACTACACCTGGGACGGCATTCGCCGCGCCTTCCACAGCATGGCCGAGATCCAGTTCGCCGCCGGCGCCAAGGCCGTGCTGCCGGTGCATGCCGCCGCCGACTACGCGAAGACGCCGGCCGAAGCCAAGGCGCTGATCGACCGTCTCGACCTGCGCCTGTTCCAGACCCGCCTGGGCAGCGCCCACGTGATGGGCGGCTGCGCCATGGGCGAGGACGCGAAGAGCGCGGTGACCGACAGCCTGGGTCGCCACCACCAGCTGGAGAACCTGTCGATCCACGACGGTTCGCTGTTCCCCACCAGCATCGGCGCCAACCCGCAGCTATCGATCTACGGCCTCACCGCCAAGCTCTCGACCCTGCTGGCCGAGCGTCTCAAGGCATGAGCAAGCTGATCGCCGCGCTACTGCTGGTGGCCGGCATCATCCACCTGCTGCCACTGGCCGGCGTGCTCGGCGGCGAGCGGCTCAACGCGCTGTACGGCCTGACCCTGGACGAGCCCAACCTGCAGATCCTGATGCGCCACCGCGCCGTGTTGTTCGGCCTGCTCGGCGCACTGCTGGTGGTCGCCGCGTTCATCCCAGGACTACGCACCCTGGCGCTGATCGGCGGCCTGTTCAGCGTCGTCTCCTTCCTCCTGCTGGCCTGGCACGCGCCGCTCTACAACGAGGCATTGCGCCGAGTTGTGATAGCCGACTGGGTGGCCCTGGCCTGCCTGCTGCTGGCGCTACCGCTGCACTTGCGCGCGGCCTGAGGCTTTTCCCTGAGCAAAGCGCTGCGCTACCATCCGCGACTCTTACCGCTCCGAGCAGGACGAGACGATGAATCGAGTGTTGTACCCGGGCACCTTCGACCCCATCACCAAGGGTCATGGCGACCTGATCGAGCGCGCCTCGCGCCTGTTCGACACCGTGATCATCGCGGTCGCCGCCAGCCCGAAGAAGAACCCGCTGTTCCCCCTGGAGCAACGCGTCGAGCTCGCCCGCGAGGTCACCAAGCACCTGCCCAACGTCGAGGTGGTGGGCTTCTCCACCCTGCTCGCGCACTTCGTCAAGGAACAGAACGCCAATGTGTTCCTGCGTGGCCTGCGCGCGGTGTCGGACTTCGAGTACGAGTTCCAGCTGGCCAACATGAATCGCCAGCTGGCGCCGGACGTGGAGAGCATGTTCCTCACCCCGTCGGAGAAGTATTCCTTCATCTCCTCGACCCTGGTGCGCGAGATCGCCGCGCTGGGTGGCGATATCAGCAAGTTCGTCCATCCGGCAGTCGCCGACGCCCTGGCCGAGCGCTTCAAACGCTGAGTCGAAGCGACACGGCGGGTGACTCCGGTCACCCGCGCGTGGCGCGAAGGCCGTCAATCCGGCACAATTCGCCCATTGAATGCCTGAAATTGCCATGCCCGCCGGGCCTGGCAGGAGTTGCCCGATGTCCCTGAAAATCACCGACGACTGCATCAACTGCGACGTCTGCGAGCCCGAATGCCCGAATGGCGCCATCTCCCAGGGTGAAGAGATCTACGTGATCGACCCCAACCTGTGCACCGAGTGCGTCGGCCATTACGACGAACCGCAATGCCAGCAGGTCTGCCCGGTGGACTGCATCCCCCTCGACGACGCCAATGTCGAGAACAAGGATCAGCTGATGGACAAGTACCGGCGCATCACCGGCAAAGCCTGATTCCCCCGCTGGCGGTCGATCTTCGCTAGGCTGTAACGCCTGCCCCGCACGGATCGCCCCCATGCCCCGCAAGTCCCTCCTCGCCAGCCTGCTGCTGGTCTGCGCCGTCACGGTGCAAGCCGCCGTCACGCCGCCCCGGCAGGCCGCCGTCGCCAGCGCCCACCCCGCCGCCACCGTCGCCGGCCTGGAAACCCTGGCCCTGGGCGGCAACGCCTTCGACGCCGCCGTGGCCATGGCCGCTGCCCTGGCCGTGGCCGAACCCTATGGCTCCGGCCTCGGCGGCGGCGGTTTCTTCCTGCTGCGCCAGGCCGGCGACAAGCCCAGCTACCACTTCATCGACGCCCGCGAGCGCGCCCCACTGGCCGCCGGCCCCGACCTCTACCAGCGCGACGGCGCGGTGCAGCGCGAGCTGTCGCTCAACGGCGCCCTAGCCGCCGCCATCCCCGGCCTGCCGGCAGGCCTGGTCCATCTGGCGCGCCAGTACGGCAAGCTGCCGCTGAGCGACTCGCTGACCCCGGCCATCCGCCTCGCGCGCGATGGCGTCGGCATCGACCGGGTCTACCGCGAGCGCGCTGAATGGCGCCTGCAGGCGCTGCAGCAGGACCCGACCAGCGCCGCCATCTTCCTCGAACAGAACCGTGTACCCAGCGAGTTCGGCCTGCTGCGTCAGCCGGCTCTGGCGCGCACCCTGGAACGCCTGGCTCGCGACGGCCACGCCGGCTTCTACGAGGGAGAAACGGCGCGTCTGTTGCTGGAGGGCGTACAGGCCGCTGGCGGCGTGTGGAGCGCTGCCGATCTGCGCGACTATCGGGTGGTCGAACGCCAGCCGCTGCGCGTCAGCCTGGCCGACGGCCGCGAGTTGATCGGCGCACCACCACCCTCGGCCGGCGGCGTGGCCCTGGCGCAGAGCCTGCTGATGTTGCAGCAACTGCCCTGGCAGCAGGCCGGCGCGGTGCAGCGCAGCCACTATGTGATCGAGGTGCTACGCCGCGCCTACCGTGACCGCGGCCTGCTCGGCGACCCGGACCAGGTACGCAACCCGCTGCCGCAACTGCTCGCCCCCGACTACCTGAAGGGCCTGGCCAAGGGCATCGCCCTGCAGAACGCCACATCCAGCAGCAGCCTGCCGCCGGCGCCGGCCTGGCGCGAGGGCGATCACACCACTCACTTCACCGTGCTCGACACCGCGGGCAACGCGGTGGCCGCCACCCTGTCGATCAACCTGCCGTTCGGCGCCGCCTTCACCGTGCCCGGCACCGGCGTGCTGCTCAACAACGAGATGGACGACTTCGCCGCCGACCCGCGCGGCAGCAATACCTACGGCCTGGCCGGCAGCCAGGCTAACGCCATCGCACCGGGCAAGCGGCCGCTGTCGTCGATGAGCCCGACCTTCATCGAGAGCGACACGGAGCTGGCGTCCTTCGGCACGCCCGGCGGCAGCCGCATCCCCAGCATGGTGCTGCTGGCCATCCTCGACTACCTGGATGGCAAGCCGGTACAGCAGTGGCCGGCCACGCCGCGCTACCACCACCAGTACCTGCCGGATGTGGTCGAGTACGAAGCCGAGGCCTTCAGCTCCAGCCAGCTGAACAGCCTGGAGATGCGCGGCCATCGCCTCAAGCGGGTGGAGCGCAACTACGGCAACCAGCAGGTGCTGCTGTGGCGCAAGACCAGCGGCCAGGTGGAGGCCGCCAGTGACCCGCGCGGTGTGGGCCGCGCCGAGCTGCTGAACAACCGCTGAGCTAGTCGAGGACGATAGGCGAAGCGCTCTCGATCTCGACCTCGCGCAGGCCATGCAGCGGCCCCTGCGCCTCAGCCAGCTGCAGGGCATTGCGCAGGCCCTGGAAGATGCGCCCGACGTAGCCCAGGTCGTTCATCAGCGAGCTGGTCTGCAAGCCATCCAGCTGCCCCTGGCGCACCATGGCAAACAGGCGCTCGCGATAGGCCCGGTCGAACTCCGCCGCCTGTTCGTCCAGCAGCTGCAGGGCAGCGCTCCAAGCCTCGTCGCTCAAGTCTTCGGCCCGTGCCAGCTGGTACAGCTCATGGAGCAGCACCAGCAGATGCCGGCGCAGCTCGACATAGGTGTCGCGCACGGTGGACGGCTCGCCGCGCAGGTAGTGACCGAGATTCTTCTGCAGGTGCTTGGCATCCTTGACCGCATCCACCAGCTGCAGCGCCGCCAGCTGGCAGGCCAGCCAGAACTGGCGGTGCGCCTCGTCCAGCGGCAGCTCCAGGCGCCCCATGAAACTCAGCAGGTCGCCGTACACGCCCTTGATGTGGCGCTGGTAGAGAGCCTCGGCGTCCAGGGCGTGCTCACCGGGCCGCGCCTGCAGCAGTGCCTCGTCACCATGCGCCAGGGCCAGCTGATCCACCGGCAGGTACAGCGCATGGCAAATCACCTCCAGGCTCAGCCGCCCCAGGTGACGCAACTCGCGCATCACCGCGCTGGCAGCGGCATCCACCGAATCCAGCGCCTGCTCGTTGAGATAGCGCGCTCGAGTGCGCGGGAGCTCCTCCGCGCCAGGCACGGCTA
Source organism: Pseudomonas sp. Gutcm_11s (assembly GCF_028649395.1). Classification (GTDB taxonomy): domain Bacteria; phylum Pseudomonadota; class Gammaproteobacteria; order Pseudomonadales; family Pseudomonadaceae; genus Aquipseudomonas. The sequence continues at coordinate 235,260 of NZ_JAQSUW010000010.1, forward strand.
GCTCGGTGATCAGCACCTGTGGCTCGCTCGGCTCCGGCAGCCAGCGCAACAGCAGCTTGGCCAGGCGCCCCTGCCAGGGCCAGAACAGCAGCACACCGAAGGCATTGAACAGGCTGTGGAACAGCGCCAGCTGGATCAGGCTGTTGTCGCCCAGCCCGACCAGGCCGGCCAGCCACAGCACCAGCCAGGTCAGCGGCGCCAGCAGCACGAAGGCCAAGGTCGCGGTGACCACGTTGAACAGCACATGGGCCAGGGCCAGGCGCTGGCCGCTGCGGTTGCCACCGAGCGAGCCGACCACTGCCGTGCTCACGCTGCTGCCGACGTTGGAGCCGATGGCGATGGCCAGGCTTTGTCCCAGTTCGAGCTGCCCGCCGGCCAGCGCGGCCAGGGTCAACATCAGCGTCGCGTGGCTGGATTGCAGGACCACGGTTCCTACCAGACCGACCAGGGTGAATAGCAGCTGCCCGGCCAGCCCGTCGGCCTGGTAGCCGCTCATGTCCATGTCGCCGCCGAGGCTGGAGAAGCCCTCCTTTATCTGGTCGATTCCGAAGAAGATGAAGGCGATGCCTAGGACGATACGCCCGGCGGCCTTGCTCTTCGGACCGAGGAAGCCGGCCAGTACGCCGAACACCAGCAAGGGCAGCGCCAGCGGGCTGAGGCTGAGGTTCTGCCCGGCCATCGCCAGCAGCCAGATGCCGCTGGTAGCGCCAAGGTTGGCGCCGAACAGAATGGCGATGCCGCCGGCCAGCTGGATCAGCCCGGTGCTGATGAAAGCGATGGTGAGCAGCGACACCAGAGTGCTGGACTGCAGCAGCATGGTGCCACCGACACCGAACAGCATGGCCTTGCCCGGCGTGGCCGTGCTGCGCCCGAGCAACTGCTCCAGCTTGCCGCCGGCGAGCTGGCGCAGCCCCTCCTCCAGGCACTGCATGCCGAACAGGAACAGCGCCAGCCCGGCACACAGCTGCAGCCAGCCGGCACTGCTCCAGAAGGACCAGCCCAGAGCGCCCGCCAGCAGCACCAGCAGGAGCGCACGTGCATAGAACTTCATATCCCTTCCCCCCTCGTCCTGCTGCCAATACTAGCCGGAAACGAAAAAGCCCCCGGCACTCACATGCCGGGGGCTTTTTGTCAGGGACCGGAAAATCAGTCCTTCTTGTAGCCGCTCTCGGTGCAACCCAGGCAGCGCACGAAGGCGGCCATGCCAGGCTCGACCACCAGCGACTGGCCGGCTTCCTTGACGTTGCCGCCAGCGGCGGTGAACGGCAGGCTGACCAGAAACACACCAGCACCGAGGATAGTGCCGGCAATCAGCAGCGGGCGAGCAATGAGCAGGTCGCCAACCATCGCGTAGCCCTTGGGAGCTTCCAGAGAATAAGCAGGATCGCCACTGGCGTTTTGCTGTACCACCTCTGCCTGCGCAGGCAGTGCCAGCAGGCCAGTGGTCAGAGCCAAGACAGCGGCGGTGGTGCGAAACAGGTTCATGGCGCGGTCCTTCATTTGTGTAGTTATGGCAGAACGATACGGCTAACTATAACAGCGCTCGCGCAATTGTCAGCGTGAACGCCGTCAATCGCCGTGGAACGCGTATTCCGGCTTCTTCGGCGGATAGGGGCGGAAAAATGCCAGCAGCACGAGTAGGTCAGCCTCTGCATCCCCGGTCGGCTGGAACGGCGGGCCGATCACCACCCGCCGATTGGCGAAGTCCAGTGCGCCCGGGACGATGGGCACGCCGGCGCCCACGGCGATATGGTAGAAGCCCATCTTCCAGCGTTCGACGCGCTTGCGCGTGCCCTCCGGCGATAACACCAGGATGAACTCGCGGTTGTCGCGAAAGCCCTGGATCGCCTGCTCGACCATGTTCAGACTGAGGTGGCGCTGGATCGGAATGCCGCCCCAGCCGCGCAGCAGGCCGCCAAAGGGCCAGCGGAAGATGCCGTGCTTGCCGAACCAGCGGGCATTCAGGCGCAGGACGAACTTCAGCGCGATGAAGATCACGAAGTCCCAGTTGGAGGTGTGGTGGGCACCGATGGCGACGAACTTGTCGAGCCGAGGCAGCTCGCCCTCGATACGCCAGCCCATCAGGCGCAGGGCGGTGCGCCCGACCCATTCGGCGAACGGGTTGGGCGGCAGGTAATTGCCGGACATCTTTGACCTCTTGTTATTGTTCTCGGCAGTGGGGATCGGCCGCGCTCAGCGCTGGCACTTGGGGCAGTAGACGCTGGCGCGCTGGCCCAGTTTGACCTCGCGCAGGGTGCTGCCACAGACCTTGCAGAACTCGCCGCCACGCCCGTAGGCGAACAGCTCCTGCTGGAAGTAGCCCGGCTGGCCGTCGCCGCCGATGAAGTCGCGCAGCGTGGTGCCACCGCGTTCGATGGCATGGACCAGGATGCGTTTGATCTCCACGGCCAGCGCCACATAGCGCGCGCGGGAGATGGAGCCGGCCTCGCGACGCGGGTCGATACCGGCAGCGAACAGCGCCTCGGTCGCGTAGATATTGCCCACGCCCACCACCACCGCGTTGTCCATGATGAATGGCTTGACCGCCATCGAGCGGCCACGCGACAGCTGGTACAGGCGTTCGCCATCGAAGAGGTCGGTCAGCGGCTCCGGGCCCAGCCGAAGCAGCAGCTCGTGATTGAGCGGATCGTTGCTCCACAGCAGCGCACCGAAGCGGCGCGGGTCGGTGTAGCGCAGGGCCAGGCCCGACTCCAGTTCGATATCGACGTGCTCGTGCTTGGCCACCGGCGCACCTACCGGCACCAGGCGCAGGTTGCCGGACATGCCCAGGTGGCCGATCAGCGTGCCGCTCTCGGCCTTGATCAGCAGGTACTTGGCGCGCCGCTCGACGCACTCGATGCGCTGACCGGACAGGCGCACGTCGAGGTCCTCGGGAATCGGCCAGCGCAGGCGGCGCTCACGCACCACCACGCGGCTGACACGCTGGCCCTCCAGATGAGGAGCGATGCCGCGGCGGGTGGTTTCGACTTCGGGTAGTTCGGGCATAGGGGACTCGGTACAACGATGAGCAAGCGCCACCCTAGCAGGAAGGTGCCAGCGGGTGAACTCAGCCCGGGCCCAGCTCGCGGATCGACTCGCGCAGGTTCTCGAAGTCGTACTCGGAGAGCCCCACGTACTCCAGTACCTGGGTCTGGATGCACTCCCACTCGTGGTCATGCTCCTGGTTGCCCAGCACCTTGTAGCTGGCGCAGATGTGCTCGGCCATCTTGAGGATGGCCATCAGCGTCTTCAGCTGCGCATCACGCCCGGAATCTTCCTCGAAGAAGGACAGTGCGTTGTGGTGGCTGGCGATGGCCTCGCACAGGTGCAGCGGCAGGTTCCACGACTTGGCGGTGAAGTAGCCGACCACCGCATGGTTGGTGTTGAGCAGGCGGTTCTCGGTGTCCACCACACGACGCTCGCTGCTGGCGTTGTAGTAGGCCTCCTCCAGCACCGTCATGTAGTTGGGGAAGCGCTTGAGCATCAGCGGGATGCCGCAGTTGTGGAACAGGCCCAGGGTGTAGGCCTCGTCCGGCGACTGGTAGCCGATGCGCTTGGCCAGGGTCAGGCAGGTCATGGCCACGTCCTGGGCGCTGTCCCAGAAACGGTTGAGGGTGACGATCGCCTCGTCGGTCAGCTCGCCACGGATCGACTGGGCGTTGATCAGGTTGATCACCGTGTTGCAGCCCAGCAGGTTGACCGCCTGCTGGATCGAGGCGATGCGGTTGGCCAGGCCGAAGTGCGGCGAATTGACGATCTTCAGCAGCGCACCGGACAGGCCGGGGTCCTGGCTGATCAGCTTGGCGATGGCCTTCAGGTCCGGGCTGGGCATGACCTGCTCCATCTGCAGGTCGACCATGATCTGGGGTTGCGGCGGTACGCTGATGCCCTGCAGCACCTGCTGGATCTGTTCGGCGGAGAGTTCTTGGGCCATGACGAAGCGGCTGAAAAATGTGAATGAGCCGACAGTTTAACCGAGTGAACCGGACATGGCGGCGAAAGCTTTTGCCTGATCTTTTCCAGCAGGCCTCGGTCGGAACAGGAACACCCCCGCACACGAGGAAATTCGCCATGTCGCTATCTCTGAAAGGCAAACGCGTCGCCCTGCTGGTGACGGACGGCTTCGAGCAGGTCGAGATGACCGAGCCGAAAAAGGCCCTGGAACAGGCCGGCGCCCGCGCCGAAGTGCTGTCTGCCAAGGAGGGCCAGGTGCGCGGCTGGCACCACGACAAGCCCGGCGACAGCTTCGCCGTGGACCGCACCTTCGACACCGCGCAGGTCGAGGACTATGACGCCATCGTCCTGCCCGGCGGCGTGATGAACTCCGACACCATCCGCACTGACGACGCCGCGCGCACCCTGGTGCAGGCCGCCGAGAAATCCGGCAAGCCGATCGCGGTGATCTGCCATGGCGCCTGGCTGCTGGTCTCGGCCGGCCTGGTCAAGGGCAAGGCCATCACCAGCTGGCCGTCGCTGAAGGACGACATCCGCAACGCCGGCGGCGACTGGCAGGACAAGGCCGTGGTGCGCGACGGCAACCTGATCAGCAGCCGCAAACCCGACGACCTGCCGGCGTTCAACCAGGCATTGCTGGAGTCGCTGGCGGCCTGAGCCGCGCGGGCAGGGTATAATCGCGCTCTTTTATCCGGAGCGCCCCCATGACCCTGCCCGCCCTGCGCCTCAAGCCCAACGCCGATCGTCGCCTGCGCGCCGGCCACCTGTGGGTCTACAGCAACGAGATCGACGTGGCGGCCACCCCGCTGAACGCCTTCCAGGCTGGCGACCAGGCGGTGCTGGAAGCGGCCGGCGGCAAGCCGCTGGGCATCGTGGCGATGAGCCCGAACAACCTGATCTGCGCCCGTCTGCTGTCGCGCGACGTCAAGCACGTGCTCGACAAGTCGCTGCTGGTGCACCGCCTGAACGTGGCCCTGAGCCTGCGCGAGCGCCTGTTCGACAAACCCTTCTACCGCCTGGTCTACGGCGACTCCGACCTGCTTCCCGGCCTGGTGGTCGACCGCTTCGGCGACCATCTGGTGGTGCAGCTGGCCTCCGCCACCATGGAGCGCAGCAAGGACGCACTGATCGAGGCGCTGGTCCAGGTGCTCAAGCCGCGCGGCATCCTGTTCAAGAACGACTCCGCCGCTCGCGATGCCGAGGGCTTGGAGCGCTACGTCGACACCGCCTTCGGCGTAGTGCCGGAGTGGGTCGACCTGGAAGAGAACGGCGTGAAGTTCCAGGCGCCCGTCCTGGAAGGCCAGAAGACCGGCTGGTTCTACGACCACCGCATGAACCGTGCGCGCCTGGCACCCTATGTCCAGGGCAAGCGCGTGCTCGACCTGTTCAGCTACATCGGCGGCTGGGGCGTGCAGGCTGCGGCGTTCGGCGCCAGCGAAGTGTTCTGCGTCGACGCCTCCGGCTTCGCCCTTGATGGCGTGGAGCGCAACGCCACCCTCAACGGCGTTGCCGAGAAGGTCACCTGCGTGGAAGGCGACGTGTTCGCCGCGCTGAAGGAACTGAAGTCCGCCGAGGAACGCTTCGACGTGATCGTTGCCGACCCGCCCGCCTTCATCAAGCGCAAGAAGGACATCAAGAACGGCGAGGCCGCCTACCGCCGCCTCAACGAGACCGCCATGCGCATGCTCAACAAGGACGGCATCCTGGTCAGCGCCAGCTGCTCCATGCACCTGGAAGAGGACAACCTGCAGAACATCCTGCTGACCAGCGCCCGCCACCTGGACCGCAACATCCAGTTGCTCGAGCGCGGCGCCCAGGGCCCGGACCATCCAGTGCACCCGGCCATCGCCGAGACCCGCTACATCAAGAGCCTGACCGTACGCCTGCTGCCCAACAGCTGAGCAGCAAAAAGCCCCGCCCGCGGCTGCGGACGGGGCCCGATCCCCTGCCTCAGAAGCCCTTGCGCTTCACCGTCCACAGTGGGCTGACGCACAGGCTGCACAGCGTGCCGTTGAAGGTGCTGCTGGCGTTCTGGTCGTTCATCAGCTGGTAGCGGAACCAGGCCGTAGCCGGGCCACGATAGGCCCCGCCGCTGCCGACCGGTTCGAAGTGCGAGACCGTGCGGCGCTCGCCCCAGAATACCGGCACGTTGGCCCGGGTATAGACCGGCTGGGCATTGAGGTAGGGGAAGGCGATGGTGTCGCCGCCGCCGGACATCAGGAACATCGGCCCCTTCTGCTTGCTCTGCGAACTGCTGCTGTGACCCAGCCCGAGGGTATAGGGCTGGATCGGCGCCGTGGTGCGCACACGCTCGTCCTGGCCCGCCATGATCGAACCACCACCACCCTGGGAATGGCCCGAAGTGCCGACACGCCCGGCATTCAGCTTGCCGGCATAGGTGCCGGAGGCGCTGCCGCTGGCCTGCACCAGGTAGCTCAGGCAGGCGAGCATCTCCTGGCCGGTGCCGGCATCGGACGTTTCCGCGGCGGCCACCACGAAGCCATGGCTGGCCCAGTGGGTCAGCAACGCCGCGTAGGTGTCGGGCGTGGCGCCGGTACCGTTGCCCCACAGGATGATCGGGTGGCGCACGCCGTTCTGGCCCAGGGTGCTGGGCCGGTAGATGCGGCAGCTGGGCCCCTCGCTCTGGCTGGTGGTGGCGTAGGGGCCACTGGAGTCGAAGCTGGAGACCGCCGGGAAGGCTGTGCCGGGTGTATCCGGCAGCGGCGCGGCGAGGGCGGAGGCCGACATGGCCAGAAGTGCGGCCGCCAGGCCGCCGAGTGTGAAGTCATGCATCGGTAGGGTTCCTCGTTATTGTTCCCTGAGATACGCATCGCCTTCCCTCCCGACCCACCACGCCGGACCCGGGCTGCACTGCACAAGCAGGCGACTGTCGGCGCCGGCCGATGGGCCGTGGCACGCCGCCGTGCACCCTACGTGAGGCGCCGGCCTCACCCGCAATCACCCGAACGGCGAAAGCGGATGGGCGGCATCGCACCAACGGGCTAGCTCGCCGCAAAGCGGCCGCGCGCCACCGGCAATCGCGCCCGCCTTGGCTCGGCGGCTCCGGCGGGCGTAGAATCGGGGCATTCCTCGCCAGGCAACCTCCGGCGGGCTTGTGAGCCCGGGCCGGGCGGACGGTGATCCCGTCCCGCTGCACGCCCACCCTCCGACGCGGTCATCTGCCGCCGACCCGCTCACCACATACCAATGCTTCCCTGATTAGCCGCAGGAACGTGTCATGCCCGATTACCGCTCGAAAACCTCCACCCACGGCCGCAACATGGCCGGCGCCCGCGCCCTGTGGCGCGCCACCGGGATGAAGGACGAAGACTTCAAGAAGCCGATCATCGCCATCGCCAACTCCTTCACCCAGTTCGTGCCCGGCCACGTGCACCTGAAGGACCTGGGCCAGCTGGTCGCCCGCGAGATCGAAAAACACGGCGGCGTGGCGAAAGAGTTCAACACCATCGCTGTCGACGACGGCATCGCCATGGGCCACGACGGCATGCTCTATTCGCTGCCGAGCCGCGAGATCATCGCCGACTCCGTCGAGTACATGGTCAACGCCCACTGCGCCGACGCCATCGTGTGCATCTCCAACTGCGACAAGATCACCCCCGGCATGCTGATGGCCGCCCTGCGCCTGAACATCCCGGTGGTGTTCGTCTCCGGCGGCCCGATGGAAGCCGGCAAGACCAAGCTGGCCAGCCACGGCCTCGACCTGGTCGACGCCATGGTCGTCGCCGCCGACGACTCCTGCTCCGACGAGAAGGTTGCCGAGTATGAGCGCAGCGCCTGCCCGACCTGCGGCAGCTGCTCCGGCATGTTCACCGCCAACTCGATGAACTGCCTGATGGAAGCCCTGGGCCTGGCCCTGCCGGGCAACGGTTCGACCCTTGCCACCCACGCCGACCGCGAGCAGCTGTTCCTGCGCGCCGGCCGCCTGGCCGTCGAGCTGTGCCAGCGCTACTACGGCGAGAACGACGAGTCGTTGCTGCCGCGCAACGTCGCCAACTTCAAGTCGTTCGAAAACGCCATGACCCTGGACATCGCCATGGGTGGCTCGACCAACACCATCCTGCACCTGCTGGCCGCCGCCCAGGAGGCCGAACTGGCCTTCGACCTGCGCGACATCGATCGCCTGTCACGCAAGGTGCCGCAGCTGTGCAAGGTGGCGCCGAACATCCAGAAGTACCACATGGAAGACGTGCACCGCGCCGGCGGCATCTTCTCCATCCTCGGCGAGCTGGCCCGTGGCGGCCTGCTGCACACCGACGTGCCGACCATCCACAGCCCGTCGATGCTCGATGCCATCGCCCAGTGGGACATCACCCAGACCAAAGACGAAGCGGTGCATACCTTCTTCAAGGCTGGCCCGGCGGGCATCCCGACCCAGACCGCGTTCAGCCAGTCGACCCGCTGGGACACAGTGGATGACGACCGCGCCGAAGGCTGCATCCGCTCGGTCGAGCACGCCTACTCGCAAGAAGGCGGCCTGGCCGTGCTGTACGGCAACATCGCCCTCGACGGCTGCGTGGTGAAGACCGCCGGCGTTGACGAGTCGATCCACGTGTTCGAAGGCAACGCCAAGATCTTCGAGAGCCAGGACAGCGCCGTGAAGGGCATCCTCGCCGACGAGGTGAAGGCCGGCGACATCGTGATCATCCGCTACGAAGGCCCTAAAGGCGGCCCGGGCATGCAGGAAATGCTCTATCCGACCAGCTACCTGAAGTCCAAGGGCCTGGGCAAAGCCTGCGCCCTGCTCACCGACGGCCGCTTCTCCGGCGGTACCTCGGGCCTGTCCATCGGCCACGCCTCGCCGGAAGCCGCCGCTGGCGGTGCCATCGGCCTGGTGCGTGACGGCGACAAGGTGCTGATCGACATCCCCAACCGCAGCATCAACCTGCTGGTGAGCGATGAAGAGCTGGCCGCCCGCCGCATCGTGCAGGACCAGAAGGGCTGGAAACCGGTCGCGCCACGCGCGCGCAAGGTGACCACCGCGCTCAAGGCCTACGCCCTGCTGGCCACCAGTGCCGACAAGGGTGCGGTACGCGACAAGTCACTGCTCGACGGCTAAGCCCGAACGGCAGCGAGTTGACGACAGAGCCCGGCCCAGCGCCGGGCTCTTCGTTTCTACAGGCTCGAACGCGCCACTGATCGCGGCACCGCACCCAGGCGCGCCCATCGCGTAGAATCGCCGCTTTTTTCGCGGAGCCTGCCATGAGCGCACTGGAAAAACCGCCCGTCGATGACGCGCGCAACGAACTGGTCTACGGCCCCGAGGATCGCCCTCGGCCGCTGGTGGCCGTGCTCGCCGCGCTGCAGCACCTGCTGGCGATCATTGTGCCGATCGTCACCCCCGGCCTGCTGATCTGCCAGGCGCTCGGCGTGTCGGCGCGCGACACCAACCTGATCGTGTCGATGTCGCTGGTCATCTCCGGCATCGCCACCTACGTGCAGTGCAAGCGCTTCGGTCCGTTCGGCGCCGGTCTGCTGATCGTCCAGGGCACCAGCTTCAACTTCGTCGGCCCGCTGATCGCCGGCGGCGCGCTGATGGTCAAGCAGGGCACGCCGGTCGAGGCGGTGATGGCGGCCATCTTCGGCGTGGTCATCGCCGGTTCCTTCGTCGAGATCGGCGTGTCGCGCATCCTGCCCTTCGTCAAACGCCTGATCACCCCGCTGGTCACCGGCATCGTGGTGCTGATGATCGGCCTGACCCTGATCAAGGTCGGCCTGATCAGCATGGGCGG
>NZ_JAQSUW010000010.1:245013-443152 GCF_028649395.1 Pseudomonas sp. Gutcm_11s
GGCTTCGCCGCGCTGGGCAACGGCACCTTCGCCAACGCCGAGAACCTGCTGCTGTCGGGCAGCGTGCTGGGCATCATCGTGGTGCTCAACCGCATCCCGGTGGTGTGGATGCGCAGCTGCGCCATCGTCATCGCCCTGGCCGTGGGCTACGCCCTGGCCGGCTACCTGGGCCGCCTGGACTTCACCGGCATGCACCAGGCCGAGCTGTTCCAGGTGCCGATGCCGCTGCACTTCGGTATCGGCTTCTCCTGGAGCCTGTTCATCCCGATGCTGGTGATCTACCTGGTCACCTCGCTGGAAGCCATCGGCGACATCACCGCCACCAGCAAGATCTCGCGCCAGCCGGTAGAAGGCCCACAGTGGATGCAGCGGATCAAGGGCGGCGTGCTGGTCAACGGCACCAACTCGCTGCTGGCCGGGGTGTTCAACACCTTCCCCAGCTCGGTGTTCGCGCAGAACAACGGCGTCATCCAGCTCACCGGCGTGGCCAGCCGCCATGTCGGCCTGTGGATCGCCGCCATGCTGGTGCTGCTCGGCCTGTTCCCCAGCGTCGCCGGGGTGATCCAGGCTGTGCCGGAGCCGGTGCTCGGCGGTGCGGCCATGGTGATGTTCGGCGCGGTAGCCGCCTCGGGCATCAACATCCTCGCCGGCATCGACCTCGACCGCCGCGCCCTGCTGATCATCGCCGTGAGCCTGGCGCTGGGCCTGGGCGTGTCGCAGGTGCCGGAGTTCCTCGCGCACATGCCGGCGGCGCTGCGCAACGTGCTGGAGTCCGGCGTCGCCACTGGCGGCATCTGCGCCCTGCTGCTGAACTGGTTCCTGCCAGAGACGCCGAAGCAGCCGTAATGGCAGCCACAGGAGGCCGAACTTGCCCGAACAGACGCTGCGCATCGGCCTGATCAGCGACACCCACGGCCTGCTGCGCCCCGAGGCGCTGGCGGCCCTGGCGGGTTGCGATCAGATCCTGCACGCCGGCGATATCGGCAAGCCGGAGATCCTCGACGCGCTGCGCCGGATCGCTCCACTGAGCGTGGTGCGCGGCAACAACGACGAGGGTCTGGACTGGGCCGCCGAACTGCCGCTAGCGCTCGAGCTGCACCTGGGCGGCGTGGGCCTGTACCTGGTGCACGAGCTGGCCCATGTGCCGGCCGAGCTGGCGGCAAGCGTGCAGGTGGTGATCACCGGCCATTCGCACAAACCGCTGATCGAGCAGCGCGACGGGCGCCTGTGGGTCAATCCGGGTAGCGCCGGGCCACGGCGCTTCAAGCTGCCGATCAGCGTCGGCCTGCTGCATATCGACCACGGCGCCGTGCGCGCCGAGCTACTTGAGCTTCAGCTCACCCCGACGTAACGGTCGGCGCGGTGATTGAGCGCCAGCACCAGGTTGAGCATCACCGCGCCGAGCACCGACAGGGCCACCTTGTCCGGCGTCACCACGAAGATCGCCCCCAGCACGATGACCGCATCGATGCCCATCTGCACCGTACCCGCGCGCACGCCGAAGCGTTCCTGAATGAACAGCGCGAGGATGTTCACTCCGCCCAGGCTGGCCCGGTGGCGGAACAGCATGAGCAGCCCCAGGCCCATGGCCGCGCCGCCGAACAGCGCGGCGTACAGCACGTTGAGGTGGGCGAAGGCGACCCAGCCCGGGGTCAGCTCGGCCAGTAGCGACACAAGCAGCACCGCGCAGCCGGTGCGCAGGGTGAAGCCCCAGCCCAGGCGCCAGATGCCGAGCAGGTAGAACGGCAGGTTGACCAGGCAGAACACCAGGCCGAATGGCCAGCCGGCCAGGTACTTGGCGAGGAAGGCGACGCCCACGGTGCCGCCGGTGAGCAGCCCGGCCTGGCCGTAGAAGGCGATGCCCAGTGCCACCAGGGCGGTGCCGAACAGCAGCGCCAGGGCATCCTCCCACAGCGGGTGGCGGACGAAGATGGCGGCAACCGTTTCCGTCTGCGCGGGCTCGGCGGTGTTGTCAGTCATGCGGAAAACCTGTCGAAAGAAGACGCAAGCATAGGGCGCCGCCTTCCGTGGAAAGCGACGTCGATCAATGCCAGTGAAGAAAAGACCTAGCGGCGCTGCCAGGTCTCGAAGCGGTAGGCCGGCGAGCCTTCAGTGGCGAGGTGTTCCTCGCTATCGCTGCGCTGCCAGGCGGCCTCGTCGAAGGCCGGGAACCAGGCATCGCCTTCCGGCTGCAGGGCCACGCGGGTCAGGTACAGGCGCGCGGCCTGGGCCAGGCCCTGTTCGTAAAGCTGGGCGCCGCCGATCAGCATCAGCTCGTCCACACCCTGGGCGCGGGCCCACTCGTCGGCACGCACGATAGCCTGCTCCAGCGAGGCGAACACCTCGGCCCCTTCCAGCTGCAGCCCCGCCTGGCGGCTGACCACCAGATTGAGGCGACCCGGCAGCGGCCGGCCCAGCGAATCCCAGGTCTTGCGGCCCATGATGATCGGCTTGCCGAGCGTCTTGGCCTTGAAGTGCTTGAGGTCCGCCGGCAGGTGCCAGGGCAGTTGATTGTCGCGGCCGATCACGCGGTTTTCCGCGAGGGCGGCGATCAGGCAGAGGGGCAGGGTCTGGTTCATGGCCGCGAGGATACCAGAGGCCCCGGTGTGAAGCAGCGCGCAGCATGGCCGGCGGTCATCGTCCTGCCATGACATGTTCGGTAAACGGTCATCGCGGGCGGTCAGGGTGGAAGCGCTGTTACCCTCTCCCCACCCCGCAAGGAGCGTTGCCATGCAGATCCAATCCCTGCGGCATTGGCTGGTCGCCGCCAGCCTGACGTTGCCCCTGTTCGCCCACGCCGGCGATGCCGCGCCCACCGCCCGCGCCGAGCCCACGCCACTGGTGATCGGCCATCGCGGCGCCAGCGGCTATGTGCCGGAACACACCCTGGCCTCCTACGCCCTGGCCGTGCTGCAGGGCGCCGACTACATCGAGCCGGACCTGGTGATGACCCGCGACGGCCAGTTGGTGGCGCGCCACGACAACGAGCTGGGGCTGACCACCAACGTCGCCGCCCGCGCCGAATTCGCCGAGCGCAAGCGCACCCAGACGGTCGACGGCATCAGCCTCACCGGTTGGTTCAGCGAGGACTTCACCCTGGCCGAGCTGAAGAGCCTGCACGCCATCGAGCGCATTCCCGCCATCCGCCCCGGCAACGCGCGCCTGGACGGCGCCTTCGCCGTGCCGACCCTGCAGGAGATCATCGACCTGGTGAAGACCCTGGAGCGCAGCGAGAAACGGCGCATCGGCCTGTACATCGAAACCAAACATCCCACCCACTTCCAGCAGCTCGGCCTGGCCATGGAAGGCCCGCTGCTGCGCACCCTGGCGCGCAACGGCTACCAGGACAAACGCGACCCGGTGTACATCCAGTCGTTCGAGGTCGACAACCTGCGGCAGATGGCGCAGCGCAGCCGCCTGCGCCTGGTCCAGCTGTACGGCAGCGGCCAGCCCTACGACCAGCAGGCACAGGGCTCCAGCCTGACCTACGCGCAGATGGCCACGGCCGAGGGCCTGCGCCGCGTCGCCCGCTACGCCGCCGGCGTCGGCCCGGAGAAGAGCTACGTGATCCCGCGCGACGCCGCCGGCAACCTGGGCCAGCCGACCCGCTTCGTCGCCGACGCCCACGCCGCCGGGCTCAAGGTGCATCCCTACACCTTCCGCGCCGAGAACGCCTTCCTGCCAACCAGCCTGCGCAGCAGCGAACGCCCTGAGCAACGCGGCGACAGCGCGGCGGAGATGCGCGCCTACCTGGAGGCCGGCATCGACGGGCTGTTCACCGACCAGCCGGACATCGCCGTGCGCCTGCGCGGGCAACGCTGAGGCGGCAATGGGCGCCGCCGTGTCGCGGCGCCGGTTGTTGTGCGGTTATGCTGCGGCCTCATTCCGGTGAAAGAGACGCCGCGTGAGCGAAGCCCGATCGAACCACCTGCAATGCCTCTGGCTGTGCGAAGCCATCCGCCTGCGCGAGGAGCACGCCGGCCCGCTGGAGGACGCCGAAGCCAACCGCCTGGCACGCCAGGCCGGTAGCGACCTGGCTACGCGCATCCAGGCCCGCGCCCTGTTCCTCGCCGGCCGCGACGGCCAGAGCCGTGCCCTGCGCCACTGGCTGCAGGGCGCACGCCTGGCCCTCCTGGCGCTGAGCCTGCTGGCCCTGCTCAGCGGCGCCGGCCTGGCCTTCGCCGCGCTGGGCGACGGTTCGCGCCCGGTCAACGTGTTCTGGGCCCTGGGCAGCCTGCTCGGCCTGCATCTGCTGACCCTGTTCGGCTGGCTGCTCGGCCTGCTCCTGGCCGGCGAGCACCAGGCCGCGCTCGGCCGCCTGTGGCTCTGGCTCAGCGAGAAGCTGGCACGCGACGCCGCGGCCGCCCAGCTCGGCCCGGCGCTGGTCCTGCTGCTGCAACGCCGCCGACTCAACCGCTGGCTGCTCGGCGCCCTGGTCCACGGCCTGTGGCTGCTGGCGCTGGGCTGCGCGGCAGTGATGCTACTGCTCCTGCTCAGCACCCGGCGCTATGGCTTCGTCTGGGAGACCACGCTGCTCTCCAGCGATGCCTTCGTCGCCCTCACCCACCTGCTCGGCGGCCTGCCCGCCCTGCTCGGCTTCCCCCTGCCGGACGTCGACACCATCCGCGCCAGCGGCAACACCGCGCTGACAGACGAAGCCGCCCGCCACGCCTGGGCCGGCTGGCTGCTCGGCGTGCTGCTGGTGTTCGGCCTGCTGCCGCGCGCCCTGTGCCTGCTGCTGTGCCTGTGGCGCTGGCAGCACGGCCACGGGCGCCTGAGCCTCGACCTCAGCCTGCCGGCCTATCGCCTGCTGGCCGAACACCTGCAGCCGCCGGCCGAGCGCCTGGGCGTGATCGACCCGGCTCCGGCCGCGCTGCCCGAGACCCAGGCCGGTGCCGCCGTGCAGGCCAGCGCCGGCGCCCTGCTGGTGGCGGTGGAACTGGACGACAGCCGCCCCTGGCCGCCACCGCTGGGCAAGGGCGTGGCCGATGCCGGCGTGCTCGACAGCCGTGAACAGCGCCGCCATCTGCTCGACCAGCTGACCCGTTTCCCGCCGGCGCGCCTGGTGGTGGCCGTCGACCCGCGCCGCTCGCCGGACCGCGGCACCCTGGCGCTGCTCGGCGAGCTGTCGCGCACGGCCGCCGCCACACGCGTCTGGCTGCTGACGCCACCGCCGGGCGAGGCCCTCGACAGCCAGCGCCTGGGCGACTGGCACGAGGCCCTGCAACGCCTCGGCCTGGCCTTCGCCGATACCTCGCCCCTGGGCTGGCTGGAGAGCGGCCATGACTAAGCCATTGCGCCTGGCCGTGGTCGGCCACACCAACGTCGGCAAGACCTCGCTGCTGCGCACCCTGCTGCGCGACGCCGGCTTCGGCGAGGTTTCGCACCGGCCCAGCACCACCCGTCACGTCGAGGGCGCGCGCCTGTCGGTGAACGGCGAGGCGCTGCTGGAGCTGTACGACACCCCCGGCCTGGAAGACGCCATCGCCCTGCTCGACTACCTGGAGCGCCTCGACCGACCGGGCGAGCGCCTGGACGGCCCGGCACGCACGCTGCGCTTCCTCGACGGCGCCGAGGCGCGTCAGCGCTTCGAGCAGGAGGCCAAGGTGCTGCGCCAGCTGATGGCCAGCGACGCCGGCCTGTACGTGATCGACGCCCGCGAGCCGGTGCTGGCCAAGTACAAGGACGAGCTGGCGGTGCTGGCCGGTTGCGGCAAGCCGCTGCTGCCGATCCTCAATTTCAGCGCCAGCGAACGCCAGCGCGAGAATGAATGGCGCGAGGCCCTGGCCCGTCTCGGCCTGCATGCGCTGGTGCGCTTCGACACTGTGGCGCCGCCGCTGGACGGCGAACGGCGCCTGTACGAGAGCCTGGCCCTGCTGATCGAGGCCGCCCGGCCGCAGCTGGACCGGCTGATCGCCGACCACGAGGCCCAGGCCGAGACACGGCGGCAGGCGGGCGCCAGGCTGATCGCCGAGCTGCTGGTGGACTGCGCCGCCTGCCGCCGCAGCGTGGCCGCCCAGCCACAGATCGAACAGGGCGAGATCGCCGCGCTGCACCAGGCCGTGCGCCAGCGCGAGCAGCAGTGCGTCGAGGCCCTGCTGCGCCTGTATGCCTTCCGCACCGGCGATGCCCAGGCCGGCGAGCTGCCACTGACCGACGGGCGCTGGGGCGACGACCTGTTCAACCCCGAGACCCTGCGCCAACTCGGCGTCAAGGTCGGTGGCGGCATGGCTGCCGGGGCTGCCGCCGGCGCCGGCGTCGACCTGCTGGTCGGCGGTCTCACCCTCGGCGCCGCCGCGCTGCTCGGCGCACTGGCCGGCGGCGGCCTGCAGACCGCGCGCAACTATGGCGGGCGCCTGCTCGGCAAGCTCAAGGGCCAGCGCGAACTGAGCGTGGACGACAACGTGCTGCGCCTGCTCGCCCTGCGCCAGCGCCAACTGCTGGCCGCCCTGCTCGCCCGCGGCCATGCGGCGACCGGCACCATCCAGCTCGACACCCCGCGTGACGACAGCTGGCGCGAGCGCAAGCTGCCCGAGGCGCTACACCGCGCCCGCGCCCATCCGGAATGGTCGTCGCTCAACCCCGGCGCGCGCCTGGACCAGGCCGAACGCCGCGAGCAGGTGGAACGCCTGGGCGAGGAGCTGGGCGGCAACTGAGGCGTCGCCAGCGGCAGCCGCTTGCCGCCGGCTTCCCCCTGCAGCCCCTGGCGCCGCTCGCCTGGCCAGCCGCAAGCCGCTGATCCACAAGCCATTGCAGAAAAGACAGGCGACCTGGCATCGGCCTTGCTCCTGGCACAGTCCGCGCTCATGCGGATCCAGGAGGAGCCATGAACAGCATCAGCGGCATCGGTGGGCAGTACTCGCTGTCCGCCACCGGCCTGCGCAGCAAAGAGGACTTTCGCGAAGAGGAACAGTTGGCGCTCACCCCGCCCGTCGCACCGACCCCCAGCTTCAAGGCCGACGCCGGCTACGACCACCAGTCGGAGCAGGCCTACGAGGAATCCTTCGCCAAGCTGCGCATCAACCTGCAGAACCGCGCCGAGGCCGATGGCATCGAGAGCAGCGTCAGCCAGGGCAAGCTCAGCGAGAGCCTCGGCGACGAGGACCCGGCCGTCAAAGCCTTCCGCGAGTACATGGCTATGACCCCGGCCGAGAAGATGCGCGACGCCATCCTCAAGGAGATGGGCCTGACCGAGGAGGAGATCGACGCAATGCCGCCGGAGAAGCAGGAGGCGATCGAGAAGCAGATCGCCGAGCGCATGCAGCAGCGCGCCGAACTACAGGCAGCCAAGGAGCAGGAGGAGAAGTCCAATGGCATCTCTGCCACTGAGGCCACCGCAGAAGAGCAGACGACGCTGTTCTCCTGAGGCCGCCAGCGCCTGATCAGCGCCGGCTGAGACTGGTCCACAGGGTGGCGGCGACGATCAGCAGCCCGCCGATCCACGCCTGCAGGCTCAGCTCCTCGCTCAGCCAGAGTACGGCGAACAGCGCGCCGAACAGCGGCTCGCTGCCCATCAGCAGGCTCACTCGGGTCGGGCTGCTGCGGCTCAGCGCCCAGTTCTGCACGTAGAAGGCGAACAGGGTGGCGAACAGCACCAGGTACAGGCTGCCGACCCAGAATGCCGGTGCGGTCGGCAGTGGCGGCAGACCTTCGGGCAGCAGCAGCGCGCCGAGCAGCAGGCAGCCGAAGCCGATCACCCCGGACTGCACGGCGGTCAGCGCCAGCGGCGGCACCTCGCGGTCGGCGGTGAGGCGGCGGGTCAGGCACACCTGGAAGGCGCGCAGCAGCGCGGCGGCCAGCATCAGGCCGTCGCCCAGGCCGAAGTCGAGATCGACGCCACCGCTGAGCAGCCAGGTGCCGAGCAGCGACAGCGCCACCGCCGGCAGCAGGCGCGCGTCCGGGCGCTGGCCAAGCATCAGCCACTCGACGAAGGGCGTCAGCACCACACACAGGCTGATCAGGAAGGCGGCGTTGCTCGCCGTGGTCAGCTGCACGCCGTAGGTCTCGCAGAGGAAGATCGCCAGCAGGACCAGGCCCAGCGGCAGGCCGGGCGCCCAGGCACGCCGGCCTTCGCCGCGCAGTTGCGGCGCCAGCAGCACGAAGGTGATGCAGAAGCGCACGGCGAGGAAACCCAGCACCGGATAGAACACCAGCGCCTGCTTGGCCACGCCGTAGCTGGTGCCCCACACCAGCGCCACCAGCAGCAGGAGCAGGTCGCTGCCATGCAGCAGGCGGGAACGGTAGGTGGCGGTCAGGCTGGTCATGGCGGCGGCTCACGATGGGAAGGTGGCGATTGTCCATTGCCAACCTCATCGCGATAATCAGGTCATTCCGCACGAGACTCGTTCCCCATGAGCATGAATAACCTGCTGCCGCTGATGGCCAGCTTCGTCCGCGTGGTGGAGTGCGGCAGCTTCTCCGCCGCCGCGCGCCAGCTGCACACCAGCGGCTCGGCGCTGAGCCGCCAGCTGGCTCAACTGGAGGCGGCCCTGGGCCTGCGCCTGCTGGAACGCACCACCAGACGCCTGCGCCTGACCGAGGCCGGCAGCGAGGTGTTCGAGCGCTGCCGGGAGATGCTCGGCGCCGCCGAGGCGGCCGTGGCGGTGGGCGAGCGGCTGATGAGCGATGCCCGTGGCCAGGTGCGCCTGTCGGTGCCCAAGGCCTTCGGCAAGTACCTGGTCGCGCCGTTGATGGCGGATTTCCTGGCCAGGCACCCGGACGTCGACGTCAGCCTCAACCTCAGCGACCGCAGCCCCGACCCGATCGCCGAGGGCTTCGACCTGATCATCCGCATCACCGAGCAACCACCGGAGCAGATGGCCGGACGACCGCTGTGCCAGGTCGAGCACCTGCTGTGCGCCACGCCGCAGTACCTGGCCGACCAGGGCACGCCGCAACACCCGCAGGACCTGGTGCGCCATCGCTGCCTGTACCTGGACGAGCGCGCCGACGACCACCGCTGGCACTTCGCCAAGGACGGCGAGCAGTGCACGGTGGCCGTGCGCGGTCGCTTCGCCAGCAACCACAGCGAAGTACGCCTCAACGGCGCGCTCAATCACCTGGGCATCGCCTGCCTGCCGAGCTTCACCGCGGCCGAGGTGCTGGCCGATGGCAGGCTGGTGCAGGTACTCGGCGACTGGCGCTACACCGGCTACTACCACGGCACGGCCTGGGCGCTGTACCCGTCCAACCGCCACCTGCCGCCCAAGCTGCGCGCGCTGATCGACCACCTGGCGGCCTGGCTGGCCGGCTAGGCGCTCTGCAGCAGGCGCAGGGCCAGCTCTTCCAGCCAGGACAGTTCGGCCGGCGGCCGGCCGGGCACCTTGGCCGCTTCGTCCCAACGGCGCAGGCGCAGGCTGTCGGCAAACAGCGGATCACTTTCGAAGGCATCGGCCTGGTCCTCGCTCATCGGCCCGCCCTGCCAGCTCAGCGTCTGCAGGCTGGCCGGGCTGAGCGCCACCAGATAACCCGGCTCACGCCGACACAGATAGCGCTTGGCCTCGACATGCAGGGCCACCAGGCCACTGAGCCGCGCGGAGAATCCCAGGCCGCGCAGCCAGCGCGCGCCGACCCGCTCGTGGCCCTGGCGACCGAGGCCGGCCATGCTGTTGTGCGCCGCCGGCGGCACGCAGAAGTGGCCGACGTCGTGGCAGAAGGCAGCGAGGATCAGCTCCTCGTCGGCGCCCTCGTCACGTGCCAGCTCGGCGGCCTGGACCATGTGCTCGAGCTGGCTGACCGTCTCGCCGATGTAGTCGGCCTGGGCCTGCTGGCGGCACAGGGCGAACAGCTCGGCCACCGCCAGCGCGGCACTCACGCCGGCAGCGCCACGGGCCAGTCGCCCTCGCCGAGCAGCGCGGCGATGGTGCGCTCGCCCAGGCCGAGGCCGACGCTCATGCCCAGGCCGGTGTGCATCAGCACCGCGGTCACGCCCTCGGCGGCGCGCAGCACGCTGAACGGGCCGGGGCCGCGCGAGCCGTACACGCCCTGCCAGCGCTCCAGCACCTGCAGGCGACCGCCCAGGGTGTGCTCGGCCAGCTCGATCAGCAGCTGGTCGACGTCCTCGGCGTTGAACGGCGCGGCGTCGCTGCCGTAGTCGTGGGAGTCGCCGATGATCAGCTCGCCATAGGGCGTCGGGCTGACCAGCAGGTGGATGCCGTACTGCTCCAGCGCCGGGTAGTCGCGGCGGATCTCGGCCTGGATCGCTGCGGCCTCGGGCAGGTCGGCGAAGGCGCCGTAGTGCACGCAGCTGAGGCCGGTGAGCACGGCGTGCTGCAGGTCCAGCGGGCGCTCCAGGCGCGCGCGCAGCATCTGCAGGCGGCACACGGACGGCTTGAGCGCGGCCATGGGTTCGGCCAGCAGGGTCTGGTAGTCGTGGCCGGAGCAGACCAGGATGTGCCGCGCGGTGAAGCGCCCGGCGGTGGTCAGCGCGCTGCCGGACTCGACATCACGCACCAGGGTGGAGAAATGGAACTCGACGCCGAGGTCGCGCAGGTGGTCGACGATCTGCGGCAGTGCCTCGCGCGAGTACAGCTGCTGGTCGTCCAGCCCGTGCAGGGCGGCGCGGTGGTGGGCGAAGCGGCCGGCGTACAGGTCGTCCAGCGCGGCGCCGCGCAGCAGTTCGACGCGGTAGCCGAGCTCACGCGCGCGGCCGGCGCAGAAGGCTTCGAGCATGGCCTCCTCGGCCTCGGTGCGGGCGAACACCAGCGAGCCCTGCTGCTTCAGCGCCAGGCCCGCGGCCTTGCCCAACTCGGCCCACAGGCCGTGGGCCTGGCGCGCCAGGTCGAGCATCGGCCCCGGCGCCTGGCCGGTGACCAGGGCCTGGCCGAAGTTGCGGATGGAGGCGCCGAGCGGCGTGGCGGTGCGCTCGAAGACCTTGACCTTGAGGCCGCGCTTGGCGCCGGCCCAGGCATGGGCGAGGCCGAGCATGCCGGCACCGACGACCAGCAGGTCGCAGTCGTGCTGACTCATGGGAAACTCCTGAAACGAGAAGGTCGGCCGCCAGTGCGGCCGAACGAAAAACTGTCCCGGTCATGGCCGGGGAAAGCTCAGGCGCCCTCCGCCCATGTGGGCGAAGGGGCCTGCACAGACTTACTGAGCCACCGGTTCGGACTTGCCGTCGTAGCGCTTGCGCCACTCGGCGAGGATCTTGTCGCGGTTCTCCGAGGCCCAGGCGAAGTCGTTCTTGATCAGGCGCTGCTCGTAGTCGGCTGGCAGTTCCTGGAACGGTTCGGCGATGCCCGGCTGGGCCAGTACGGCGAAGTTGGCCTTGTACAGGTCCATGGCCTCGCGGCTTGCGGCGAAGTCGGCGAGCTTCTTGGCTGCTTCCAGCTGGTCGGTGCCTTTGACGATGCCGGTGGCCTCGATCTCCCAGCCCAGGCCTTCCTTGGGCAGCACGATGTCCAGCGGCGCGCCCTTGCGCTTGAGCTGCACGGCCGGGTACTCGAAGGAGATGCCGATCGGGAACTCGCCGGCGGCGGCCAGCTTGCACGGCTTGGAGCCGGAATGGGTGTACTGGCCGATGTTGGCGTGCAGTTTGTCCATGTAGGCCCAGCCGCCGGTTTCGCCGAAGGTCTGCAGCCAGGCGCTGACGTCCAGGTAGCCGGTGCCGGAGGACGCCGGGTTGGGCATGACGATCTTGTCCTTGTACACCGGGTTGGTCAGGTCTTCCCACTTGGTCGGCTTGGGCAGGCCCTGCTTCTCGGCCTCGATGGTGTTGAAGCAGATGGTCGCGGCCCACACGTCCATGCCGACCCAGGCCGGCGGGTTGGCGGCGTCGCGGTAGTTGGCGCCGATCTTGTCCAGGTTGGCCGGGGCGTAGGGCACCAGCATGTCCTGCTGCTTGAGGATGGCCAGGCTGGAGCCGGCCAGGCCCCAGACCACGTCGGCCTGCGGGCGATCCTTCTCGGCCAGCAGCTTGGCGGTGACGATGCCGGTGGAGTCGCGCACCCACTTGATGCTGATGTCCGGGTTCTGCTTCTCGAACGCTTCCTGGTAGGGCTTGAGCTGCTCGACTTCCAGCGCGGTGTAGACGGTCAGCTCGGTGTTGGCCTGGGCCTGCAGGGCGCAGGCGGCGAGCAGGCCGGCGGCCAAAGCGGTGCGTTTGAACATGGTGGAGCTCCTAGTGGTGAGGCTGTTGGCGTTGGTTGTCGGGTTCAGCAGGCTTGCGGGCTCTCGCCACGGGCCAGGCGTGCGTTGATGTGGTCGATGACGGCGGGCAGATCGGCGATGGTGTCGATCAGGTAGTGCGGGCGGCTGCCGGCGAACAGGCCGTCGATGCGCGCACGCTCGGCGGCGCGGCGCTCGGCCGGCAGCGCCTGGTACTCGTCCCAGCTCAGGCCGAGGAAGTTGCCGGAGAAGCGCAGGGCCACGGTCCACATGCCCGCGGCGCGGCCCTCGAGGATGCCCGGCTCGGTGTCGTCGACCTTGACGCAGGCGGCGACGTCGTCGAGGCCCAGGGCGATGACGTTGGCCAGCGCCTGCGCCGGACTCGGCCGGCCCTTGGGCACCTCGTCGGTGGCGACCACGTGATCCGGGCTGTAGCCCTTGGCGGCAGCCAGCTCGACCACCTTGCCCATCACTGCCAGCGGGTAGCCGGAGCAGCTGCCGATGCGCAGGCCGCGCTCGCGCAGGGCGGCGATGGCCTCCAGCGCGCCGGGGATCAGCGCCGAGTGCTCGCCGACCTTGGCGATCTGCAGCGGCATGAAGCGCTCGTAGATGGCGGTGACATCGGCGTCGCTCGGCAGGCGGCCGAAGCGGCGCTGGTAGCGCTCAGCCACAGCCGGCTGATCGCACAGGGTGCGGATGTGGTCCCACTTGCCCATGCCCATCGGCCCGCGTGCCTCCTCCAGGCTCAGCTCGATGTCGAACTGGGCGAAGGCCTCGACGAAAATGCGTGTCGGCGCGAAGGAGCCGAAGTCGACCACGGTGCCGGCCCAGTCGAGGATGGCGGCGCTGAGGCGGGTGGGGGCTTGGTAGTGCATGGCAGTCTCCAGAGGGGATCAGTGGCCGGGCGCCGCGCGCCAGGCCTGGGACCGGCGCAGCAAGCCGCGCGAGGCCCCGGCCAGCAGCAGCGAGACGCCGGCGGAAGTGAGCAGGATCAGGGTGGACATGGCGGCGGCGCCGCCGACGTTGCCGGCGTCGTCCATGTTCAGCACGGCGATGGCGGCCAGCAGGCTGTCCGGGCTGTAGAGGAAGATCACCGCCGACACCGTGGTCATCGCCGAGACGAACAGGTAGCGGACGATGTCGAGCAGCGCCGGCAGGCAGATCGGCAGGGTCACGCGGAAGAAGTGGCGCAGCAGCGGCACCTTGAGCGACAGCGCGGCGGCTTCGAACTCGCCATCGAGCTGGTGCAGGGCGGCGCTGGCGGTCATCTGCGCGGTGGTCAGGAAGTGCGCCACGGTGCAGATCACCAGCAGGGCCAGGCTGCCGTACAGGCCGTGCAGCGGGTTGGCCGGCAGGTTGAAGAAGAAGACGTAGCCGAGACCGAGCACCAGGCCGGGCACTGCCATGGGAATGAAGCAGAGCAGGCGCAGCAGCTGGGTCAGCGGGCTCTGCCGGGTCTTCTCCAGCAGGTAGCTGCCGAGGAAGATCAGCACGCCGCCGAACAGTGCGCAGCAGGTCGCCAGCAGCAGGCTGTTGCGGTAGGCCAGCCAGCCGCCGGGCAGCTCGGAGAAGGCGTAGTTGTGCAGCGACAGCGACAGGTCGTAGGGCCAGAACTTGACCAGCGACGAGTACACCGCCATGCCGAACACGCCGAGCAGGCAGGCGCTGACCAGCAGCACCAGCAGCAGGAAGGCGCCATCGCGGCCACGGCTGGGTTGCGGGTGGTAGACCTGGGCGCGGCCGCCCATGGCGTCGCGCTGGCGGCGACGCAGCCAGAGGTCGACGGTGAAGCTGAACAGTGCCGGCAGCAGGAGGAACAGGCCGATCAGCGCGCCACGGCCGAACTGCTGCTGACCGACCACTGCCTTGTAGGCCTCCAGCGCCAGCACCTGGTAGTCGCCACCCACCACCACCGGCACGCCGAAGTCGGTGACGCACAGGGTGAACACCAGGCAGGCCGCGGCGAACACGCCCTGGCGGCTGCCCGGCCAGGTGATGCTGCGGAACGCGCGCCACCTGGATGCGCCCATGCTCGAGGCGGCGTCGAACAGCCGCGCATCGGCCAGGGCCAGGGCGCTGAGCAGCACCATCAGCGCATGCGGGAAGGTGTAGATGACCTGGCCGAGGACGATGCCCCAGAAGCCGTAGACGTTGTCCGTCAGCAGGTGGCGCAGCACGCCCTGGTTGCCGAACAGGTAGATCAGGGCAATGCCCGGCAGCATCGACGGCGCCAGCAGTGGCAGCAGCGAGATGCCGCGCCACAGGCCCTTGCCCGGCACGCAGGTGCGCTGCAGCGCATAGGCGAAGGCGTAGGCCAGCGGCACCACGATCAGTACCACGGCCAGGGCGCTCTTCAGGCTGTTGCCGAGCAACCAGCGGAAGTTGGCGCTGGCCACCAGCTCA
Organism: Pseudomonas sp. Gutcm_11s; assembly: GCF_028649395.1. Lineage (GTDB taxonomy): Bacteria > Pseudomonadota > Gammaproteobacteria > Pseudomonadales > Pseudomonadaceae > Aquipseudomonas. The sequence goes on from NZ_JAQSUW010000010.1 coordinate 259,522, forward strand.
CGCGCAGCAAGCAGCCCGCCGCCCTGCCCCGGATCGCCGGCCAGGCCGCGCCAGAGCATGGCCGCCAGCGGCAGCAGCACGGCGAGCAGCAGCAGAACCAGCAGCAGCCACTGGCCGCCACGCACGAACAGGCGGTCGGCCAGATCGGCCGGCCAGCGCCTGGCCGTGGGCAGCGCTTTGAGGATGGCGACCTGCTGCATCAGGCGAACACCTGCAGGCTGCGCGGCGGCAGTGCCACCCAGATCTCGGCGCCGCTCAGGCGCGGCATGGACTCGGGCGCCAGCTCGGCGAGCAGGGCGTGGCCCGGCAGCGCGTCCAGCTCGAAGCTCAGGCGGCAGCGGTTACCGAGGAAGGTGATCTCGCGCATCTGCGCCGGGAACAGGTTGTCCTCGTGCACCGGCGGGTTGATCACCACCGCCTCGGGACGGCAGAACAGGCGGCCACGCTCGACAGGCTGGGCGTTCTGCAGGCGCAGGCTGAGGTCGCCGACGCGGGCGTGCTCGCCGTCGCGCTCGAACGGCAGCCAGTTGCCCTGGCCGACGAACTCGGCGACGAAGGGCGTGGCCGGTGCGCGATAGATGTCCTGGGGCGAGGCGTATTGCTCGACGCGGCCGTGGTTCATCACGGCGATGCGGTCGGCCATCAGCATGGCCTCGTCCTGGTTGTGGGTGACCATCAGGGTGGTGATGCCGAGCTGGCGCTGCAGCGCGCGCAGCTCGCCGCACAGATGCTCGCGCACACGGGCGTCGAGGGCCGACATCGGTTCGTCGAGCAGCAGCAGCGACGGGCTCGGCGCCAGGGCGCGGGCCAGCGCCACGCGCTGCTGCTGGCCACCGGAGAGCTGCGCCGGGTACTTCTGCTCGCTGCCGGCCAGGCCGACCAGCTCGAGCATCTCGTTGACCCGTGCGCGGATCGCCTCGCGGCCCTGGCCGGCCAGGCCGTAGGCGACGTTCTGCGCCACCGTGAGGTTGGGGAACAGCGCGTAGGACTGGAACAGGATGCCGTAGTCGCGCGCCTGCGGCGGCAGCTCGGAGACGTCGCGCCCGGCGAAGCGGATGGCGCCGCCGTCCTGGCGTTCCAGCCCGGCGATGCAGCGCAGCAGGGTGGTCTTGCCGCAGCCGGACGGGCCGAGCAGGCAGACCAGCTCGCCGGCGGCGATGTCCAGCGATACGCCGTCCAGCGCCTTGAAGGCGCCGAAGCCCTTGTGGATGTCGCGCAGCTGCAGGTCGACGGTGGCCATGACAGAACCTCGTGATGAATCGAACGAGGCTCATGCTGCGCGAGCAGTGCTAAAGCTTTATGGCAGTTGGGCAAAAGCCGCCGATAGTGTCATCGGCGGATTTGTGTAGCGGCTTACTCGGCCTGCTCGCGGGCCAGGGCCAGGAAGGCCGCCGGCAGGCGCGCGCTGCGGCGCTCCTTGAGGCAGTAGAGGTATTCCGGGATCAGCGGCGCATCGTCCAGCTCGATCACCCGCAGCTCGGGGTTGTCCGGTACCTCGTGGCGGGCGATCACGCTGACGCCGATGTTGCGCAGCACCGCCTCGCGGATCGACTCGCGGCTGCCGATCTCCAGCAGCGGACCGGGGGCGACACCGGCATCACGCAGCATCTGTTCGGTAAGCAGGCGCGTGGTCGAGCCGGCCTCGCGCATCAGCAGGCAGTGGCCGGCCAGCGCCGAGGCGTGCAGGCGCTTGTGCGCGGCCAGCGGGTGGCTGCTATGCACGGCCAGCACCAGCGGGTCCTGGCCCAGCACCAGGCGGGTAAAGCGCGCGTCCTGCTCCAGCTGGGAGGAGGCGGCGAGGTCGACGCGGTATTCCTCCAGCGCCTCGATCACCTGCTGCGAGTTGCCGATCTCCAGGGTCACCTGGATCTGCGGCAGGCGTTCGCGGAAGCGTTTGACCAGGTCGAGCACGTAGTAGGGCGCGGTGGCGGCGATGCGCAGGCTGCCCTGCAACTGGCCGCAGTTGCGCAGGAAGAACTCGATGTCGGCCTCCTGCTGCAACAGCTGCTGCACCATCGGCAGCAGGCGCGCGCCCTCCTCGCTCAGGGTCAGGCGGCGGCCACCCCGGTAGAACAGCTCGACGCCGTACTGCGCCTCGAGGCTGCGGATCTGCGTGGTGACCGTGGGCTGGCTGAGGCCGAGCTTCTTCGCCGCCTGGGTGATGCTGCCCAGGCGGGCGACCATGTGAAAGGCCTTGAGCTCGGCCGCCAGCATGGCTTACACCGCGACCGGTGCGGCGATGTGCGGGTGGGCCTGGTAGTTCTGCAGCTCGAAGTCCTCGAACTTGAAGGCGAACAGGTCCTTCACCTCGGGGTTGAGCTTCATGGTCGGCAGCGGCAGCGGCTCGCGGGTCAGCTGCAGGTCGGTCTGCTCGATGTGGTTGGCGTACAGGTGGCAGTCGCCGCCGGTCCAGACGAAGTCGCCGGGCTGCAGGTCGCAGACCTGGGCAATCATCAGGGTCAGCAGCGCATAGCTGGCGATGTTGAAGGGCACGCCGAGGAAGATGTCGGCCGAGCGCTGGTACAGCTGGCAGCTCAGGCGGCCGTCGGCGACGTAGAACTGGAACATGGTGTGGCACGGCGGCAGGGCCATCTCGTCGACCAGCGCCGGGTTCCAGGCGGAGACGATCAGGCGGCGCGAGTCCGGGTTCTTCTTGATCATCGCGATCAGCTTGCTGATCTGGTCGATCGACTCGCCGTTCGGCGCCGGCCAGGAGCGCCACTGGTAGCCGTACACCGGGCCGAGGTCGCCGTTCTCGTCGGCCCACTCGTCCCAGATGCGTACGCCGTTGTCCTTCAGGTACTTGATGTTGGTATCGCCCTGGAGGAACCACAGCAGCTCGTGAATGATCGACTTCAGGTGGCACTTCTTGGTGGTCACCAGCGGGAAGCCGTCGGCCAGGTTGAAGCGCATCTGGTGGCCGAACACCGAGTAGGTGCCGGTGCCGGTGCGGTCGCTCTTGAAGGTGCCGGTCTCGCGCACCAGGCGCATCAGGTCGAGGTACTGTTTCATTGCGCGGCTCCTTGAACGGCCTGGCGGCGGTAGGCGTAGATCATAAGGCCGAGGCCACCGAGAATCATCGGCACGCAGAGCACCTGGCCCATGGTCAGCCAGCCGCCGGCGAGGTAGCCGAGCTGGGCGTCTGGCACGCGGACGAATTCGACGATGAAGCGGAAGATGCCGTAGCAGATGGCGAACAGGCCGGACACCGCCATGGTCGGGCGCGGCTTGCGCGAGTAGGCCCAGAGGATGACGAACAGGGCCACGCCCTCGAGGGCGAACTGGTACAGCTGCGACGGGTGACGCGGGTCCGGCCCACCATTGGGGAAGACCATGGCCCAGGGCACGTCGGTGACCTTGCCCCAAAGCTCGGAGTTGATGAAGTTGCCGATGCGCCCGGCGCCCAGGCCGATCGGCACCAGCGGCGCGATGAAGTCCATCAGCTCGAAGAAGCTCTTGCCATTGCGCCGGCCGAACAGCCAGGTGGCCAGCATCACGCCGATCAGGCCGCCGTGGAAGGACATGCCGCCTTCCCAGACGCGGACGATCTTCAGCGGGTCGGCCATGTAGGCGGACAGGTCGTAGAACAGCGCGTAGCCCAGACGGCCGCCGAGGATCACGCCCATGGCCACCCAGAACACCAGGTCGGAGAGCTTCTCCTTGCTCCAGCTGGCGTCGAAGTCCTTCAGCCGGCGGCTGGCGAGGAACCAGGCGCCGCCGATGCCGACCAGGTACATCAGGCCGTACCAGTGGATCTTCAGCGGGCCCAGGGCCAGGGCCACCGGGTCAATCTGCGGGTAAGTCAGCATTGCGACTCCTTAGATCAGGAAGCTGGTGCCCACACAGAGCAGCAGCAGAGCGAACAGTCGTTTCAGTACGGTGGCCGGCAGGCGGTGCGCCAGGCGCGCGCCGATGCGGGCGAAGAACATGCTGGTGATGGCGATGCCGGCCAGCGCCGGCAGGTAGACGAAGCCCAGGCTCCACTGCGGCAGGTGCGCCTCGTTCCAGCCCAGGACCATGAAGCTCAGGGTACTGGCCACGGCAATCGGCAGGCCGCACGCCGAGGAGGTCGCCACCGCCTGCTGCATGGGCACGCTGCGCCAGGTGAGGAACGGCACGGTCAGCGAGCCGCCACCGATGCCGAAGATCGCCGAGGCCCAGCCGATCACCACGCCCGCGCCGGTCAGCCCGGGCTTGCCTGGGACAGCGCGACTGGCCTTGGGTTTCAGACCCAGGCCCATCTGGATGGCGATGATGATGGCGAACACGCCGATGATCTTCTGCAGCAGCGGGCCCTGGATGGCCGCCGCGGTGAGTGAGCCGAGCGCGGCACCGAGCAGGATGCCCAGCGCCATCCAGGCGAATACCGGCCACAGCACAGCACCCTTGCGCTGGTGCTCCAGCACCGAGTTGATCGAGGTGAAGATGATGGTGGCCAGCGAGGTGCCCACGGCCAGGTGGGTCAGCACCGAGGCATCGAAGCCCTGGGCGGTGAAGCTGAACACCAGCACCGGCACGATGATGATGCCGCCACCGACGCCGAACAGCCCGGCCAGCACCCCGGCCGCCGCACCCAACAGCAGATAGAGCAGGAATTCCATGGAGTCCCCCGAAAACGAAGCGGCATGGTAACGGATGGGCACCCTGCCCTCCAGCCGAGGCGATGGACGCCCGCTGCTTTGTTAGACTCGGTCCACCTGACCACAGGCCCTGGGAGATCGTATGTGCCTGATCGTCTTCGCCTGGCGCCCCGGGCACCCGCAACCGCTGGTGCTGGCGGCCAACCGCGACGAGTTCTACGCCCGTAGCAGCCTGCCGCTGGGCGAGTGGGAGGAATCACCCGGCGTCTATGCCGGCCGCGACCTGCAGGCCGGCGGCACCTGGCTGGGGGTGACGACCGACGGCCGCTTCGCCGCCGTGACCAATATCCGCGACCCGCGCCAGGCCAAGGGCGCGCGCTCGCGCGGCGAGCTGCCGCTGGAGTTCCTGCGTGGCGAACTGGATGGCGCGACCTACCTCGAGCGCCTGGCGCCGCGCGCCAGCGACTACAGCGGCTTCAACCTGCTGCTCGGCGACCGCCATGCGCTGTACTTCCTCAACTCCGAGGCCGGCCAGGTGCGGCGGCTGGAAGCCGGGCTCTATGGCCTGTCCAATGCCGACCTCGACACGCCCTGGCCCAAGGTGCTGCGCGCCACCGCCGGCCTCGCCGGCTGCCTCGACGATCCGCAGCCCGAGCGCCTGCTACAGGTGCTGCAGGACGCCAGCCATCCGCCACGGGTGCTGCTGCCGGACACCGGTATCGGCCTGGACTGGGAGCTGCTGCTGTCCAGCGTGTTCATCGCCGGCCCCGGCTACGGCACCTGCGCCAGCAGCGCGCTGATCCTGCAGGACGACGGCGGCCTGCAACTGGTGGAGCGGCGCTTCGACGCGCAGGGCCAGGGCAATGGCGACGTGACTATCGCCCTGGCCGCGCGCCGACCAGAAAGCGCGCACTGAGGCCACCCAGGCGCCGCGCCAGCTCGCGCAGGCGCAGGCTGTCGGCGTCCAGCGCCTCGGCGTCTTCGGCGCTCTGCTCGGCGACCTGCTGCACCCCCGTCAGGTGTTCGCTGACCTCGGCGCTGGCGGCGGCCTGCTGGTTGGTCGCCGCGGCGATCAGCTCGCTCATCTGGCTGATCGCCTCGATCTCGCCGGCGATGGCCAGCAGCAGTTCGCCGGTGTGCCGGCTGTCCTCGACGCAACGCACCACGCCGCTGTGGCTCTGCTGCATGGCCCCCGCGGCCTGGCGGCTGCTGTGCTGCAGGCGGGCGATGATGTCCTGGATCTCGGCGGTGGAGGCGGCGGTCTTCTGCGCCAGGTTGCGCACCTCGTCGGCGACCACCGCGAAACCACGACCCTGCTCGCCGGCCCGCGCGGCCTCGATGGCAGCGTTGAGCGCCAGCAGGTTGGTCTGCTCGGCAATAGCGCGGATCACCTCCAGCACCCGACCGATCTGCTGCGACTGCTCGGCCAGCGACTGCACCTCGCGGTCGGTGGCCTCGATGCGTTCGGCCAGGCGGCCGATCTCGGCGCCGCTCTGCGCTACCGCCTCGCGTCCCTCGGCGGCCTTACCGGTGGCCGCCTGGGTGGCCAGCGCGGCCTGCTGGGCGTGGGTCGCCACCTCATCAATGGCGGTGCTCATCTCCTGCATGGCGCCGGACATCTGCGAGATCTCGCCGAGCTGGAGGCTGGCGCCCTCGCGCATCGTGCGCGTGGCACGGGCCAGGTTGTCGCCGGTGGTTGCCAGCCCCTCGGTGTCGGCCACCACCTCGCTGACCAGCTCGTCGAGCTGATCGAGGAAGTGGTTGAAGCGCCGCGCCACCGGACCGCTGGCCACGCTGCGGGTGCTCAGGTCGATGCTCTCCTCGCTCGCCGTCAGCGCCGCCGCCACCTGCATCAGCGCCTCGCCTTCCTGGGCCTCGGCGTAGGCCTGGCGCGCCAGATAGATGAGGATGGCGCTCTCCAACACCACGTAGAAGGCGTGCAGGAAGATCACCGGCCAGCTGCCGTTGGGCACCACGAACACCCCGGTGTTCTGCTGTTGCAGGGCGAAGAAGACCAGGTGGTGTACGGCGATAATCCCGGCGCCGACCACGATCGGCAGCCAGTCGCGGTAGTACACCAGGAAGGCCAGCAGGACGAAGATGCCGAAGTGGATCTCCAGCAGGCCATGGGCGAGGTCGATGTGCAGCGCCGCCATCACCATGAAGGCCGCCGCCATGCAGCAGCGCATCAGGCGGCTGCCGCTGGCCACGCCGTTGAGCAGGCTCATGGCCAGGGCGCTGCCACCGCCGATCACCAGCGCCGGCACCCAGCCACCGTGCCAGGCGGCCAGACCGAGGGCGTAGAGGAACATCAGCCAGAGCACGCCGAGCATGATGCGATCGGCCCGGCGGTAATGCTGTTCGAGGGAAAACGAGGCTTGCGTCATGGTGGCCATCTCGCCAGAAACGAAACGACCGGCCGTGTTCAACAGCCGATCAGCAACCCCCAATGTCCTCAGTAAAGTTGTTGCGCCCAGCGCCGGCAAGCTGGCCGCAAGGCCGCGTATCGGGCGGTTCTAGCGCTGCCAGTCGCAGAAGCAGCCGACCGCCAGATTGCTGTCCGCGCGCACCGGGCGGCCGGCTACCAGGGCCTCGAGAATCGGCTCGATGAAGCTGTTCGACGAGGTGCACAGGGCGCCCTCGCTGTAGGGGCCGAAGTAGGCCAGCTTGCCTTCCTGATCCCAGATGGCCACCGCTGGGCTGGCCGGCAGGCCCTCGCTGCCAGGCAGCGCTTCCAGCGGCTGCAGCGCCTGCAGGTTGTCCGGCAGGCGGCCCGTGCTGCCGGCCTTCTGCACCGCATAGAACTGCACGCCACGCGCGGCGAACTGCTGCACCAGCTCGCCGAGGTGCTGCTGGTTGCCGACGTTGCACGGGCAGGCCGGGTCCCAGAAATGCACCAGGCGGATCGGCCCGGGGCCGGCCAGCTCCGCCGGCAAGCGCAGCTGGCTGCCGCTGAACAGCTCGGTGCGCTCCTCGAACGGGCGGATATAGCGCGCCTGGAACCACCAGAAGGCGGCCAGCATGGCGCCCAGCCAGAGAATGGCGATGAGGCTGGCGAGAATGGCTTTGCGACGGGACGACATGATCGAAGACACGCGGAGAAAGGCGCCTAGCTTGCCACGCCGAGCCCGACAGCTGAATATCGGCAATCCCTGCCACGCGCCGAAGACACCATGACCGCCATGCCCCAGCCCCTGCCAGAGCCCTTCCAGCCCGAGCGTCTGCGCGCCGGCCTGCGACCCTTGGCCGCGGCCACCACGCCACTGACGGACGAGGCCCAGGCCTACCAGCGCTACTACGGCCTGGACCTGCCGCAACATGGCGCGGTGCGCAGCCGCCTGGGGCGTTTCCAGTGCGACGGCCTCGACCTGGTGGCGCAGCTGTGGCTGCCGCCGGAACCCAAGGCGACGCTGATCCTGCTGCACGGCTATTACGACCACATGGGCCTGTACCGCCACGTGATCGACTGGGCGCTGGGCGAGAACCTCGCCGTGCTGGCCTGCGACCTGCCCGGCCACGGCCTGTCCGCCGGCGCACGCGCCAGCATCGACGACTTCTCCGCCTACCAGCGCACCCTGCAGTGCCTGTTCGCCGAGGCCGCCAGCCTCGACCTGCCGCAGCCCTGGCACCTCTGTGGGCAGAGCACCGGCGGCGCCATCCTGCTGGACTTCCTGCTGCTCGGCGAGAAACGCCCGGAGCCCGGCACCACCATTCTCCTGGCGCCGCTGGTACGACCGCGGGCCTGGGGCCTGTCCAAGCTCAGCTATCACCTGATCGGCCCGTTCCGCAGCGAGATTCCGCGACGCTTCTCGGCCAACTCCAGCGATGCCGAGTTCCTCGACTTCCTGCAGAACCGCGACCCGCTACAGCCACGCAACCTGCCGACCGCCTGGGTCGGCGCCCTGGCCAAGTGGATTCCGCGCATCGAGAAGGCCCCGCGCAGCGCGCAGCGACCACTGGTGGTGCAGGGTGAAGCAGACATGACGGTGGACTGGCGACACAACCTGCAGGTGCTGCAGGCCAAGTTCGACCAGCCGGAGATCCTGCGCATCCCCGGTGCGCGACATCACCTGGTCAATGAAAGCGAAGGCATTCGCCGCGAGTACTTCGCCTTCCTCGGCGAACGTTTGCGCTAGGGCTCAGATGCCCTGCTGGGCCGGTTGTACGTCGCCGCCGCTCTCCCCCGCCGCCAGCGCCGCGCGCAGGGCCGCCAGCGCCGCCTGGTAATAGGCCTTGCCGCCGGGCGACTCGGCGAAGGTGGCGAACTCCTCCAGCTCCGGATCGGACAGCTCGCGATAGACGTGCAGCAGGGTGTTGTCGATATCGCCCTCGATCTGCTTTTGCAGGCGCTCGCGCTGGCTCTGCACCAGCATCTGCGCCTGCTCACCGCCAAACAGGCCGGGCACCATCGAACTGAGGCTGTCGGCGGCCACACCGGCCAGGGCCAGGCTGACCTCAGCGCCGGCCTCGGTGGCCGGCAGGCCCTGGGCCAGGTGTCGGATCAGCAGGCGCCGGGTGGCCTCGGCCTGCACCGGCGGCAGGCCGTTGGCGTGCTTGGCCAGCTGCTCGTGCGACGAGGCGCCGACTTCGGCGGCAACGACCTTGCGCCCCAGCGGCGAGTCGAAGAACTGCAGCGCCGGCTGCGGGTCGGCCAGCTGCATGCGCAGTGCGGCCTGGGCCCGCTGGTCCATGGCGGCAGATTCGAAGCGGCGGTTGCTGTTGTCCACCAGGGCCTGGAACACCGCCGGCGGCAGGCTGCCCTTGTAACGCTGCTGGGCGGCCTTGAGGGCGTCGGCGAAATGCGCGCGCTGCTGCGGCCAGCCGGCGCTCTGGTAGAGCCGGGCGTGGTCGTCGGCGGAAACGGCGAAGCTGCACAGCAGCATGAAGACGGCAAACACGACGCGCATGGGGTACTCCTGTAGGTCGTGGCTATTGTAGGGGCGTGCAGGCGGCGCTGGTAGAATCGACGCATGAACGAACTCCCCCTGCAGCGGCTACTGCCGCAGATCATCGACGACCTGGCCACGCATGGCTGGTCGCGGCAGACGCATGTCCTGCCGCAGTCTCTGACCGGAGAACTGGCCAGCGAGTGCCGCCAGCGCGCACAAAATGGCGCGCTGAGCCCGGCCGGCGTGGGCCGCGGCCAGGGTCTGGCGGTGCGCGAGGGAGTGCGGGGCGACAGTATCCAGTGGCTGGAGCCGGGGCAGAACACGGCCTGCGACCAGTACCTGGCGGCCATGAACGAACTGCGCCGGGCACTCAACCAGGCCTTCTACCTGGGCCTGGAGGACTACGAGAGCCACTTCGCCCTGTATCCGCCGGGCGCCTTCTACCAGAAGCACCTGGATCGCTTCCGCGACGACGACCGCCGCACCGTCTCCGCGGTGTTCTATCTCAACGACACCTGGCAGGCCGACCAGGGCGGCGCCCTACGCCTCTACCCGAACGACGGAAGCGAGCTGGACGTGCTGCCCGAGGCCGGCACCCTGGTGCTGTTCATGTCCGCCGAGCTGCCCCACGAGGTGCTGCCGGCCAGCCGCGAGCGCCTGTCGCTCACCGGCTGGTTCAGGCGGCGCTGATCGTGCAGTACTGCACGGGCAGCATCGCGCCCAACGGGAGGAGAGCCTGATGGAAAAGCTGCTGGTCAGCCGCTGCCTGCTCGGCCACAAGGTGCGCTACGACGGCGGCGCCCATGGCCCCTACGACCTGCTGCAACGCTGGCAGGACGAGGGCCGCATCGTGCCGTTGTGCCCCGAGGTGGCCGGCGGCCTGCCGACGCCGCGCCCGCCGGCGGAGATTCCCGGCGGCCAGGGCGGCGCCGTACTCGACGGCCGCCTGCCGGTAATGACCGATGGCGGCGAGGATGTCACCGCCGCCTTCGTCGCCGGCGCCGAGATCGCCCTGCGCCTGGTCCAGCAGCACGGCCTGCGCGTGGCCCTGCTCAAGGCGCGCAGCCCCTCGTGCGGCAACACCCACAATTATGACGGCAGCTTCAGCGGCACCCTGGTCGCGGGCGAGGGCGTCACCGCCGCCCTGCTGCGCCGGCACGGGGTCAAGGTGTTCAACGAGCAGCAACTGGCCGAGGCCGCTGCCGAGCTGGCGCGCCTGGAGCGAGGCGACGGCTGACCGCCGGCGCGAGCCGCCATCGCCTAAGGTCAGAGCAGGACCGCCATCAGAGGAGCCTGCCATGCGTCCCCTTCTGCGCAACCTGGGCCTAGTCGCCCTGCTCTGCGCCCTGCCACCACTGACCTGGGCCGACAAGTCGGCACCGCAACTGCCGGCACCTGAAGGCGCCGAGGTGTACTTCATCGAGCCGGTCGATGGCGCCACCGTCGGCCAGACCTTCACCGTCAGGTTCGGCCTCAAGGGCATGGGCGTCGCCCCGGCCGGTATCGACGTACCCGACACCGGCCATCACCACCTGCTGGTGGACGTCAGCGACATGCCGCTGCTCGACGAGCCGATACCCTCCAGCGAGCACATCCTGCACTTCGGCAAGGGCCAGACCGAGACCGAGCTGACCCTGCCGCCCGGCCCGCACACCCTGCAGCTACTGATCGGCGACAAGCACCACGTGCCGATGGAGCCGCCAGTGATCTCGAAGAAGATCAACATCACCGTGCAATGAAAAAGGCCCCGTCTGAACGGGGCCTTTTCTACAACCGGCGAACTCAGCGCAGCTGCGGCGCGGTCAGCTTGTCCAGCAGCGCCGCCTGGGCGTTGCGCGGGTTGGCGTTGCCGCTGGGGCTGACGCGCTGGTAGCGGCCGTCCGCCTGCAGCACCCAGGCCTGGGTGTTGTCGGTGAGGTAGCTCTCCATCTCCTTCTTGACCCGGGTGATGAGCTTTTTGCCCTCCACCGGGAAGCAGGTCTCCACGCGCTTGTCGAGGTTGCGCTCCATCCAGTCGGCACTGGAGAGGAACAGCTGCTCGTCGCCGTCGTTGCCGAAGTAGTAGATGCGGCTGTGCTCGAGGAAGCGGCCGACGATGGAGCGCACGTGGATGTTGTGCGACACCCCCGGCACGCCCGGACGCAGGCAGCACATGCCACGCACCACCAGGTCGATGCGCACGCCCATCTGGCTGGCCTTGTACAACGCGCGGATGATCTTCGGATCAGTCAGCGAGTTGACCTTGGCCATGATGTGCGCCGGCTTGCCCTCGCTGGCGTACTGCGCCTCGCGGGCAATCATGTCGAGCAGGGTCTTCTTCAGTGTGAAGGGCGCGTGCAGCAGCTTCTTCATGCGCAGGGTCTTGCCCATGCCGATCAGCTGGTTGAACAGCTTGTGCAGGTCCTCGCACAGCGCGTCGTCGGCGGTCAGCAGGCTGTAGTCGGTGTACAGGCGCGCGTTGCCGGCGTGGTAGTTACCGGTGCCGAGGTGCGCGTAGCGGCGCAGCTCGCCGTTCTCGCGACGCAGGATCAGCATCATCTTGGCGTGGGTCTTGAAGCCGACCACGCCGTAGATCACCACCGCACCGGCGGCCTGCAGGCGGCTGGCCAGCTGCAGGTTGGATTCCTCGTCGAAGCGCGCACGCAGCTCGATCACCGCGGTGACTTCCTTGCCGCTACGCGCCGCTTCCACCAGTGCGTCGACGATCTCCGAGTTGGCCCCGGAGCGGTACAGGGTCTGCTTGATCGCCAGGACGTTGGGGTCCTTGGCGGCCTGGCGCAGCAGGTCGATCACCGGGGTGAACGACTCGAAGGGGTGCAGCAGGAGGATGTCCTGCTTACCGACCACGTTGAACACGTTCTCGGTGTTCTGCAGCAGCTTGGGGATCACCGGGGTGAACGAGCCGTGCTGCAGCTCCGGGTGGCTCTCCAGCCCGGTGATGGCGAACAGGCGGGTCAGGTTGACCGGACCGTTGACGCGGTACAGCTCGCTCTCGGTGAGGCTGAACTGCTTGAGCAGGTAGTCGGTGAGGTGCTGCGGGCAGGTCTCCACCACTTCCAGGCGCACCGCATCGCCGTAGCGACGGCTGAACAGCTCGCCACGCAGGGCACGGGCCAGATCGTCGACGTCCTCGGCATCCACCGACAGGTCGGCGTTACGGGTCAGGCGGAACTGGTAGCAGCCCTTGACCTTCATGCCCTGGAACAGGTCGTCGGCCTGGGCATGGATCATCGAGGAGAGGAACACGAAGTTGTCGCCGGGGCCGCCGACTTCCTCGGGCACGCGGATCACCCGCGGCAGCAGGCGCGGCGCCGGGATGATGGCCAGGCCGGAGTCGCGGCCGAAGGCGTCCACGCCCTCCAGCTCGACGATGAAGTTGAGGCTCTTGTTCACCAGCAGCGGGAACGGGTGCGTCGGGTCGAGGCCGATCGGGGTGATGATCGGCGCGATCTCGTCGCGGAAGTAGCGGCGCACCCAGGTCTTGATCTTGGGCGTCCAGTAGCGGCGGCGGATGAAGTTGACCTGGTGCTTGGCCAGCTCCGGCAGCAGCAGGTCGTTGAGCACGGCGTACTGGCGCGCCACCTGTTCGTGGGCGATCTCGGAGATGCGCGTCAGCACCTGGCTCGGCAGCAGGCCGTCGGCGCCGGCCTGCTCGCGGGCGAAGGTGATCTGCTTCTTCAGGCCGGCGACGCGGATCTCGAAGAACTCGTCGAGGTTGCTGGAGAAGATCAGCAGGAACTTGAGGCGCTCGAGCAGCGGGTAGGACTCGTCCAGCGCCTGCTCCAGCACGCGGATGTTGAACTGCAGCTGCGACAGCTCGCGGTGGATGTACAGGCTGCTGTCGTCCAGGCCCGGGATCACCGGGGCCGGCGCGGGAGCCGGTTCCGGCTCCGGCTCGACGACCGGCACGGCCTCGACCACCGGTTCGGCCGGCACGGTTGGCTCGGCCTCCAGCTGGGCGTCGACGATCTGCTTGTTGCTGAGTCCCTCGGTGTTCATGCCTTGCTTCCCTGGGGCGCCTTCAGCGCCCCGCTTTCAAGAGTTCTGCCGCACGCACGGCGAAGTAGGTGAGGATGCCATCGGCACCCGCGCGTTTGAAGGCGGTCAGCGATTCGAGGATCACCGCCTCGCTCAACCAGCCGTTCTGGATGGCAGCCATGTGCATGGCGTACTCGCCGCTGACCTGGTAGGCGAAGGTCGGCACCTTGTAGGCGTCCTTCACGCGCCAGACGATGTCCAGGTAGGGCATGCCCGGCTTGACCATGACCATGTCGGCGCCTTCGGCCAGGTCGGCACCGACTTCATGCAGGGCCTCGTCGCCGTTGGCCGGGTCCATCTGATAGGTGTTCTTGCTCCCCTTGCCGAGGTTGGCGGCCGAGCCGACCGCATCGCGGAACGGGCCGTAGTAGGCGCTGGCGTACTTGGCCGAGTAGGCCATGATGCGCACGTTGACCTGATCGGCCAGCTCCAGCGCCTCGCGGATCGCCTGGATGCGTCCGTCCATCATGTCCGACGGCGCCACCACCTGGGCACCGGCCTCGGCATGCGACAGCGCCTGCTTGACCAGGGCGTCGATGGTCACGTCGTTCATCACGTAACCGTCTTCGTCGAGGATGCCGTCCTGGCCGTGGGTGGTGAAGGGGTCCAGGGCCACGTCGCTGATCACCCCCAGCTCGGGGAACTTGGCGCGCAGGGCGCGGATGGCGCGCTGGGCGATGCCGTCCGGGTTCCACGCCTCGGCGCCGTCGAGCGACTTCTTCTCCAGCGGGGTCACCGGGAACAGCGCCAGCGCCGGGATGCCCAGCGCCACCCAGTGCTCGGCCTCCTGCAGCAGCAGGTCGATGGTCAGGCGCTCGACGCCCGGCATGGACGGAATCGACTCGCGGCGGTTGTCGCCGTCGAGGACGAACACCGGCAGGATCAGGTCGTCGGTGGTCAGCACGTTCTCGCGAACCAGGCGACGGGAGAAATCGTCACGACGGTTGCGACGCAGGCGGGTGGCGGGGAACAGGCGATTGGCGGGGGTAAAGCTCACGACGGACTCCAGAACCCGCACGGCGGGCGAGTGTGACAGTTGTACCCGGCCATTATGACCAAATAATGACTGTCACACCCAGACTGCGACGGGCAGCCGCAGTTCCGTGCTGGAATCAGGCCGCCTGGACTTGCTCCTGGCGTGGCCAGTACAGCCACAGCAGGCTGGCCAGCCCCCAGGCCAGCACCAGCAGCCAGGGCAGCATACCGCCCGGTAGCAGGCCGACCTGCTGGGCCCAGGCCAGCGCCGGCAGGTTGAGCAGCAGGCGCAGCGCCTCCAGCGAGCGGGCGAACGGGCGGTTCTCCAGCCAGGCGCCGATGCAATACAGGCCGAAGGCGATCCACAACCAGGCGCCGGCCAGCACACCGAGATTCTGCTGCGTCGCCACCGCCAGCAGCCCGCTGGTGCCGACCACGTAGGTGGCGAACTGCAGGGCGGCATACAGCTTCTGCCCGCGCGCCAGCGGCACCTCGAACTTGCGGAAGGCAGCCAGGTCCGGCTTGTCCATCGGGAAACGCTCGGCCACGTCGGCCGGGCGCCAGCCGGTGGGCATGAACCAGATGCGCAGCTTGTCCCACCAGGAGCCGGCGCGGACGGCGTCGCGCCACAGCTGCACGTAGAACTGCAGGTTGGCCCACAGCGGGTTCCAGCTGCGCAGCGGAGTGGTCACGCCGAACACCACCGGATGCTCGTCCAGCTCCTCCTGGAAGGTGCCGAACAGGCGATCCCAAAGGATGAACACGCCACCGTAGTTACGGTCCATGTAGATAGCGTTCTGCGCGTGATGCACGCGGTGGTTGGAGGGGGTGATGAAGAACCACTCGAACCAGCCCAGCTTCGGCACATGACGGGTGTGCACCCAGAACTGATAGAGCAGGTTGAGCGCGCCAACCGTGACGAACACTATCGGCGGCACCCCGGCCAGGGCCATTGGCAGGTAGAAGATCCAGCTCAGCAGGAAGCCGGTGCTGGTCTGGCGCAGGGCGGTGGAGAGGTTGTAGTCCTCGCTCTGGTGGTGCACCACGTGCGAGGCCCAGAACACATTACGCTCGTGGCCGAAGCGGTGGCTCCAGTAGTAGCAGAAGTCGTAGGCGACGAAGGCCAGCACCCAGACCCAGAGCTGATCGGGCAGCTCGACCAGGTGCAGGTGCTCGTAGGCGAAGGCATAGCCGAGCACGGCGATGGCCTTGCTCAGCAGGCCACTGGCCTGTGACAGCACACCGGCGCTGAGACTGTTCAGCGCATCCGCCAGGCGATAGGTACTGACGCCGCGCACGCGGTCGGCGATCAGCTCGGCGGCGATCAGCAGGAAGAAGAAGGGTACGGCAAGAAGGATCAGGTTCATGGCTCGACAACGTCTGGTTGACCTAAGCTGATCCTATGCCTGCCCATGCGGCCACTCGCGACGGCAAATGCCAGGTGGAGTGGCATTTGGCGACACCCCGTCGCTCGACGCTCGCCCAGGCGATCGGCGAAACTGAGGCATCGTTATCTGGCTGGCCATGGAGAACAGCATGCAAAAACGAGTCGCGGTCATCCTTTCCGGTTGTGGCGTCTACGATGGCGCGGAAATCCACGAGAGCGTGATCACCCTGTTGCGCCTCGACCAGCGCGGCGCTCAGGTGCAGTGCTTCGCGCCCAACATCGCGCAGATGCACGTGATCAACCACCTCACCGGCGAGGAAATGCCGGAGAGCCGCAACGTGCTCACCGAGGCGGCGCGCATCGCCCGCGGCGACGTGATGGACGTGCGCGAGCTGAACGCCGAGCAGTACGACGCGCTGATCCTGCCCGGCGGCTTCGGCGTGGCCAAGAACCTCTCCAACTTCGCCGTGGAAGGCGCCAACTGCAGCGTGCAGCCCGACGTGCTGGCCGCCGCGCAGTCCTTCGCCCAGGCCGGCAAGCCGGTCGGCCTGATCTGCATCGCCCCGGCCCTGGCGGCGAAGATCTACGGCGAAGGCGTCAGCTGCACCCTCGGCGCGGAAGACGATCCGGCCGTCGGCGGCCTCACCGCCATGGGCGGGCAGCACGTCGAGTGCGTGGTGGAAGACATAGTCGAAGACACCGAGCGCAAGCTGGTGAGCACCCCCGCCTACATGCTGGCCGAGTCCATCTCCCAGGCTGCCGCCGGTATCAACAAGCTGGTCGACCGCGTGCTGGAGCTCGCCCAGCCGCAGTGACCGGGCGTTCCGGCCAATCCGCGCGGCATCCCCGCCGCGCCTATGGTCAGCCGGGCTCGCCTGCGGCAGCGTGAGCGCCACAGTCGAGCCAGGAGCGCACATGAACGACACGGTCTTCCAACTTTCCGAGGAACAGCGCCAGGGCGTCGAAGCCTTCTTCCAGCGCATTCCGTTCAACCAGATGCTCGGCATCCGCATCGACGAGCTGCGCGGCGACCGGGTGGTGATGAGCCTGCCGATGAAGCCCGAGCTGATCGGCAACTTCGTCCACGGCATTCTTCACGGCGGGGTGATCTCCTCGCTGCTCGACGTCACCGGCGGCGCCATGGCTCTGATCGGCGCCTTCGACAAGCACCAGCACCTGAGCCAGCAGGAGCGCATGCAGCGGCTGTCCAAGCTGGGCACCATCGACCTGCGCGTCGACTACCTGCGTCCCGGCCGCGGTGAGCTGTTCACCGCCACCGCCGTGCTGCTGCGCTCGGGCAACAAGGTCGCGGTGGTGCGCAGTGAACTGCACAGCGACGACGGCACCCTGGTGGCCGTGGGCACCGGCACCTATCTGTGCGGCTGAGGCTTACTTGTTCAGGCGGGTGAGGATGCGGTCGAGGGCGTTGGCGAAGGCCTGGCGGTCCTTGTCCGCGTAGGCGGCCTGGCCGCCGCCCATCTGGCCTTGGTCGCGCAGGTCGGCGAACAGATTGCGGGTGGCCAGCTTGTCGCCCATGTTGCGCTCGTCGAACTCGCGGCCACGCGGGTCGAGGGCGGCGACGCCCTTCTTGATCAGCCGGTCGGCCAACGGAATGTCGCTGCAGATCACCAGTTCGCCGGGCACCGCGTGCTCGACCAGGTGATCGTCCGCCGCATCCGGGCCACTCGGCACCACCACCAGCTTCACGCAGGCGAAGTTAGGTCGCGCCACGGCCTGACCGGCCACCAACACCACCTCGAAACCACGCTTGAGGGCGAACTTCACTACCTGGTCGCGGGCTAGGCGCGGACAGGCGTCCGCGTCGATCCAGACACGCATGCTCAGGCGGCGGCGCGGCGTACGGTGGCGAGCAGCGCGGCGGCGCCGACGAACAGGCCGGCGAAGGTGCGGTTCATCAGGCGCTGCTGGCGCGGCGTGCGCAGGGCGCGCAGTACGCGAGACGCCAGCCCGGTGTAGCCGGCCATGACGATCATGTCGACGATGATCATGGTGGTGCCCATGATCAGGTACTGCGCCAGCAGCGGCTGGTGCGGATCGATGAACTGCGGCAGCACGGCGAGCATGAAGACGATTGCCTTGGGGTTGCTGGCGTTGACCAGGAAGCCACGCAGCACCAGGGTCAGCGGACGACCGATGGGGCGCTCGGCCGAATCGCTGGCCATGTCGCTGGGTAGGGCTTGCCACTGCTTGACCGCGAGCCAGACCAGATAGGCCACACCGAACCACTTGATCGCGGCGAAGGCGGTGGCCGAGGCGGAAAGAATGGCGCCGACACCCGCGGCGACCACGGCGATCTGCAGGGCCAGGCCAACCTGCAGGCCCAGGGCGTTCCAGTAGCCACGGGCGAAGCCGTACTGCAGCCCGCTAGACATGGAAGCGATGGCACCGGCACCCGGCGACAGGCTGATCACCCAGCAGGCGACCAAGAAAGCGAGCCAGGTTTCCAGAGCCATGGCGAATACCTCAAACAAACAGAAGAAGAATAGAGGGCACAGCCTACCGCCCTGCCCCGCCAGCGACCAGTACCGTCAGCGCCAGCGGCGCACGGTCTTCTGGAAGAACAGACTGTTGGGCACCTGCAATAGGGCCCCCTCGCCGCCTTCGCTGAGGTCCTGCAGGGTGGTGTAGAACAGGTTGATCGACAGCACCCGGCCCTTCACGCCCGGCTTGTCGGCGCTCTCGATGACTTCCACCGTATCGCCCAGGCGGAACGGACCCATGCTGAAGATCAGCAGGGCGCAGAACATGTTGGAGAGCACGCTCCAGATGGCGAAGAAGGCCACGGCGGCGACAGCGGCGAAGCCGGTCAGGGCGGTCCACAGCACCTCGGCGGAAACCCCCAGGCGCTCCAGTACCAGCATCAGCGCACTGCCCATGATCAGCCAGCGCAGCAGGCCGCGCAGCGGCAGCAGTACTTCCTGCGGCAGCATCGTGTAGCGCGAGCCGAGGCGGCTGATGCCACGGGTGACCAGGCGCTGGGCGATCCAGGCCAGCAGCAGAATCAGCAACACCTGACCGGCAACGGTCAGCGGCTCGCGCCAGGTGGCGAGCAGTTGCAGCTCCTCCATCAGTCGGCCTCCTCCAGTTGTCTCTGCAACTCCTCCAGGGTCTCCAGCGCCAGCAGCCAGGATTCCTCCAGCTCGGCCTCGGACGCCTTCAGGCGCGCCTGTTCGGCCAGCAGCTCACGCAGTTCGTCTTTGCGTGCGGCCTCGTAGACGCCGCTGTCGCCGAGCTTTTCCTCGACGCCAGCGAGCTTGCCCTGGACCTTGCCCAGTTCCTGCTCCAGCTTGTCGGCCTGCTTCTTGTGCGGGGCCAGTTGCTGGCGCAGGGCCGCGGCGGCTTGGCGCTGGGCGCGCTTGTCGGTCTTGTCGGCAGCTGGCGCAGCACTGCTTTGCGGCAGTTGCCGGGCACGGAAGTCGACCAGCCAGCGCGCATAGTCTTCGAGGTCGCCGTCGAACGGCTGCACGCGGCCATCGGCGACCAGCAGGAATTCGTCGGTGGTGCTCTTCAGCAGATGGCGATCGTGAGAGACCACCAGTACCGCACCGGCGAACTCTTGTAGGGCCATGGTCAGCGCCAGGCGCATTTCCAGGTCGAGGTGGTTGGTCGGTTCGTCGAGCAGCAGCAGGTTGGGCTTGCCCCAGGCGATGAGTGCCAGGGCCAGGCGCGCCTTCTCGCCACCGGAGAAGTTCGCGACCGCCTCGTCGCAACGGGCGCCACGGAAGTCGAAGCCACCGAGGAAGTCGCGCAGGGTCTGCTCACGCTCGCCCGGAGCGATGCGCTGCAGATGCAGCAGCGGACTGGCCTTGGCATCCAGCGAGTCGAGCTGGTGCTGGGCGAAGTAGCCGATCGACAGGTTCTCGCCGCGCGCCAGGCGCCCGGACAGCGGTGACAGCTCGCTGGAGATAGTCTTGATCAGGGTCGACTTACCGGCGCCGTTGGGGCCGAGCAGGCCGATGCGCGCACCCGGCACGAGCTGCAGCTTGACCTGCTGCAGCACCACCTTGTCGCCATAGCCGAGTTGGGCCTCGGCCATATCAAACAGTGGGCTGGAGATTTTGTCGGCCTCGCGGAAGACGAAGTCGAACGGCGAGTCGACATGCGCCGGCGCCAGTTCCTCCAGGCGTTCCAGGGCCTTGATCCGGCTCTGCGCCTGACGGGCCTTGGTGGCCTGGGCCTTGAACCGGGCGATGTACTTTTCCATGTGCGCGCGCTGCGCCTGCTGCTTCTCGTAGGCCTGCTGCTGCTGCGCCAGACGTTCGGCACGGGTGCGCTCGAAGGCCGAGTAGCCGCCGCGGTAGAGGGTCAGCTTTTGCTGTTCGAGGTGCGCCACATGGTCGACCACCGCATCGAGGAAGTCGCGGTCGTGGGAGATCAGCAGCAGGGTGCCGGGGTAGCTCTTCAGCCACTCTTCCAGCCAGAGGATGGCATCGAGGTCGAGGTGGTTGGTCGGTTCGTCGAGCAGCAGCAGGTCGGACGGGCACATCAGCGCCTGGGCCAGGTTCAGGCGCATACGCCAGCCACCGGAGAAGTCGCCGACACGGCGGTCCATCTGCTCGTTGCTGAAGCCGAGGCCGGCCAGCAGTTTGCGCGCGCGCGCATCGGCGGTGTAGCCGTCGGCGGTATCCAGCTCGCTGTGCAGGCGGGCGATCGCCGCGCCGTCGTGGGCCGCTTCGGCGGCAGCCAGGTCGCGCTGCACCTGGCGCAGGTGGATGTCGCCATCCAGCACATAGTCCACAGCCAGGCGCTCGAGGTCGTCGACCTCCTGGCGCATGTGCGCGATGCGCCAGTCCGGCGGCATGTTGCAGTCGCCGGCGTCGGGGCCGAGCTCGCCACGCAGCAGGGCGAACAGGCTGGATTTACCGGCGCCATTGGCACCGATCAGGCCGGCTTTGTGGCCGGCGTGCAGGGTCAGTTCGGCGCCTTCGAGCAGGCGCTGCGGACCACGCTGTAGAGTGAGGTTCTGGAGTCGGATCATAATGGCCGCGGAGTCTACCAGCTTCCCCCCTTCCCCGCCCGGAGAGCCGCATGCCGACTGACCTGTGGAGTTTCGCCTTGTCCTGCTACGCCCAGCCCGGCGTGGAGCGGACCTGCCTGAGCCTGCAGGATGGCGGCGCCGATGTCTGCCTGCTGCTCTGCGCCCTATGGCTGGAGCGGCGACAGCTTTCCTGCAGCGCGGAGCGTCTCACCCAGCTACGGGCCGTTGCCGAGCCCTGGCAGCACCAGGTAGTGCGACCACTGCGCGAGCTGCGGCAGAACTGGAAGGCCGATAGCGCTCGCGACTCTGCCCAGGCGCGGCTGCGCGAGCAGATCAAGAGGCTGGAGCTGGAGGCCGAGCAGGAGCTGCTCAGGCGACTGGAAGGGGTGACCCAGAAATGGCAGGCCACGGACAGTGCCGTGGCCTGGTTGGAACAGCTGGTCAGCGACCGCGACGCGCGCGAACTGCTGCGCGCCGCGGCCCGTCAGGCTTAAACGCCTGGCGGGGTGCTGCCGTTACCGGTAGCCGGCGCGGCGGCTGGCGCCGGAGTCGGCACAGCCGCGCTGGCCGGTGCAGCCGGTTTCGCTGCGGCGGGCTTGGCCGCTGGTTTGGCTACCGGCTTCGCCGCGGGTTTGGCGGCAGCCGGCTTGGCAGCAACCGGCTTCTTCACGGCGGGTTTCGCAGCAGGTTTTGCGGCCGGTTTGGCTGCCGGTTTCGCCGCGGCTTTTACCGCAGGCTTGGCAGCAGGCTTCGCCGCCGCTGGCTTGGCCGCGGGTTTCGCAGCAGCCTTGGCAGCCGGTTTGGCCGCAGGCTTCGCGGCCGGCTTGGCGGCAGCGGCCTTAGCCGGGGCTTTGGCTGCAGCCGGTTTGGCCGGGGCCTTGGCGGCCGGCTTAGCAGCAGGTTTCGCCGCAGGCTTGGCTGCCGGTTTTGCCGCTGCTTTCGCGGCAGGCTTGGCCGCAGGTTTGGCGGCGCTCTTCACAGCGGGTTTAGCGGCCGGCTTGGCTGCTGGCTTCGCGGCGGGCTTGGCCGTGCTGGCGGCTTTCTTCGCAGCAGGCTTGGCAGCCGGTTTTGCTGCTGGCTTGGCCGCGGGTTTGGCGGCGGCCTTGCTGGCAGGTTTCGCTGCGGCTTTCACGGCAGGTTTGGCGGCCGGTTTTGCAGCAGCCTTGGCGGCTGGCTTGGCGGCGGCTTTTGCGGCGGGCTTGGCCGCTACTTTCTTCGCAGCCGGTTTGGCCGCTGGCTTCGCAGCGGGCTTGGCGGCGGCACGGCTGTCGAGAGCCTTCACGGCCGCTTCGCGAACCTTGCCTACACCCTGGGCGAGCTTCAGGCTCTCCTGGGCATCACGCTTGAGTTGCACGATGTAGCTGCGGGTCTCGGCCTGGCGGGTCTTGAGGCCAGCCAGCAGTTCTTCCAGCTCGGCAACGGCGGCCTTGGCCTTGTCTTGCGCCTTGGCTTTGCCGGCCTTCGCCGCTTCCTGCACTTTGCTGCGCGTGTCGTGCAGTTTTTCCTGAGCTTTGACGCGCTGCTTTTCCAGCTTGGTCAGAAGGTCTTCTGCGTCGACCAGAGCTTGCGAGCAGGCTTTTTCCAAATGTTCGAGCAGGCTATGGGAGAGTTGCTGGAGCAGATGCAAAGGGGTGCTTACGGACTTCTTATTGTTGGTCGGCATGGCGTGCCTCCTAACGGACGTTGGTGCTCCCCATACTAGACGCCTGACTCGCCAGTCGCTAGCACCCGCGCAGGCAACAGGCATAATCGCCGGCAAATTCTGCGGAGAACTCTTCCATGCTGCGCCTGATGTTGTTGTTGCTATGCCTGTTTCCCGCTCTTGCGCCGGCGGCGAGCGAGGACGAGGACCTGGCCTATAGCCTGGGTGCACGGCTCGGCGAAAGGCTACGTGGAGAGGTGCCGGGACTGCCGCTGGATGCCCTGCTGCAGGGCCTGCGCCAGGCCTACCAGGGTGATGCTCTGCGCCTGCCGCCGGAGCGCATCGAGGCACTGCTGGAAGTCCACGAGCAACGCGTAGCGCAGAGCCACGAGGAGCATGCGCGCATGGCCGAGGGGCGTTTCTTGGCTAAGGAAAAATCCCAGTACGGCGTGCGCGAACTCGAGGGTGGCGTGCTGGTGCGCGAACTGCGTGCGGGTAGCGGACGCAAGCCGTTGGCCAGCAGCCGGGTGAAGGTGAACTACCGTGGCGAACTGGCCGACGGCAGCCTGTTCGATCAGAGCGAGGGGCCGCAATGGTTCCGCCTACGTGCGCTGATTCCCGGCTGGCAAACGGCCCTGCTGAACATGCCCACCGGCGCACGCTGGCGTGTGGTGATTCCGGCCGAGCAGGCCTACGGCAAGGAAGGCGCCGGCGACCTGATCCCGCCCAATGCACCGCTGGTATTCGAAGTGGAATTGCTGGAAGTGGCCAACTGAGCGCCATGAAAAAAGCCGCCCATCGAGGCGGCTTTTTTCACAAGACGGGATAGCTAGAGCGGCGCGACGCTGACTTCATGTTGATGCGAGTTGTGCAGCACTTCGATCAGGCAGTCTTCCAGCTCGAAGCGCTCGTGCAGCAGCTGGCCAAGGCGCTTGAGCTCAGCGTTGAGTGAGGCGGCATCGCGGCAGTCGCCGTTGTCGCAGCGATCGTTGAAGGCCAGCGCCACCTCGGTGATGGCTTCGATGCGCGGGTAGATCTGCTTGGCCAGCTCCAGGCCGCGCTGGTCACCGAAGGCCTTGGCCTCAACGGTGAGCTGTTCGTAGACCTCGAAATGACCAGCCGAGACGTAGTCCAGCAGGATCTCGCAGAAGCGTTGCACGTCCTCACCGAAGGCCGGGCCCTGCGGCTGATCGCAGAGGGCACCAAAGGCACTCACCAGCTCATGACGCTCCTGCAGCCAGCGGTCGATCAGTTGGTGTACGCCACCCCAGCGTTCCTGGGCGTTCTGGCAGCTCTCGAGCATGATGTCGTCACTCCCCTTACTGGTGAATGCTGAATACGCCAGCCCCGAGACATTTTATTGTCAGCTCGCGGAGTCTCGGGAAACACCTCGTCGAAAACGGCGGATTAATGACGAGGCGTTGGGCCAGAGTATGCCCACTCGGCGCGAGCATCAAGTCATCTCGCTCGCGAATGCTCAGCCGCGACGCAGCAGCTGGTAGAGGGAAAACAGGATCATGCCGACGAAGGCCAGCAGGCTCCACTCCGGCAGGCTGAGGCCGAACAGGGTCCAGGTCACCTCGGCGCAATCGGCAGTGCCATGGAATACCAGGCGCACGATTTCCTGCAGCGGCAGGGCCTCCATCATGAACTCCAGGCTCGGCAGGCAGGCATCCAGCTGGTCGGCCGGCACGCTCTGCAGCCAGACCTGGCGCGCCGCCGTACCCGCACCGCCAACAGCGAACAGCAGGGCCAGAATCGCGTAGACACGGCGGCCGGTGCTGGCCGGCCCGTGAATGGCGGCGAGCAGGCAGGTCAGGCCGAACAGGATGACAAAGATGCGCTGGACGATGCACATCGGGCAGGGATTGAGGCCGACCACATGTTCCAGATACAGCGCGCCGCCCATCAGGGCCAGGCAGCCGAGGAAGGCAAGCAGGAACAGGGTACGCGGGGTGGCCAGCGCCATGGGAACTCCGATGCGGGGCTAGAAAGGCGCCTACGGTAGAGGAAAGCCGGCCGGCCTTTCAAGGCGGCGGCAGGCGCCCCGTCAGCGACAGGGCGCCGCACGTCAGGCCGGCGACGATCCGCTAGCGGCCAGGTTGCGGCAGCGCCGGCAGTTGCTGGCCCTGCACTTCCAGCAGTTGCAGCAGCAGGCGATTGCTCGCCTCCACCTCCCCCTGGCTGGCCAGCAGGCGCGCCAGTTCGGCGCAGGTTTCGGCGCTGCGAGCGAAGTCGAGACTGATCTCGAAGTACTCGCGGGCCTTGCCCCACAGGCCGTTCTGCAGGCACAGGCGACCCAGCGCCAGCAGCAGCTGCGGGTCCTGTGGGTGGTCCTTGAGCAGGCCTTCGGCGGTCTGCAACTGGCGCGCCGGATCACGCCCGCGCAGCTGGCCATAGAGACGCATCAGGCGCAGGTCGTAGCCCTGCTTGAGCGCCTTGCGCAGCACTTCCTCGGCCTCTTCCTGGGCGCCCAGGGCGCGCAGCTGCCCCGCGTAGGCGAGCAGTAGGTCGACATCCTGGCGATGTGCCGAAGACAGCTGCTGCCAGGCATTGGTCAGCGGCTGCAGGGCCAGCTCGCCCTGGTTCAGCCCCTGCTCGCCGGTGCTCTGCAGGCGGGCAATCCACACCCGACGCTCCAGCTCCGCCAGCGCCTCGCCCTCCAGCACACGGGCCTTGCGCAACTCCGGCAGCAACTCGAGCAGCGCCGTCCAGTCGCCCCGTGCGACCAGAGTGCGCTGCAGCTGGTCGAGCACCAGATGATGGCGGGGATGGCGCTCGTGCATGGCCTGCAGGGTCTCCTGCGCACCCGCCAGGTCACCGTGCTCGCGCTGCAACTCGGCATGCGCCAGGGCTACGGCCAGCTCGGCCTGGGGTTGGCGCTGCAGGGCTTTCTCCAGCAGCGCCTCGCCCTGCTCCACGCGCCCCAGCTTGTAGGCGGCACGGGCGGCGCCCAGGTAATACATCAGCGGTTGGCGCTCGCCTTCCGCGGCCAAGCTGAGATGCCGCTCGGCGCGCTCCCAGCGCCCCTCGATCAGGTCCAGCAGACCCTTCTCGGCAGCCAGCTGCTGGCGCCGACCACGCTGGCGCCGCGACCAGGGATTGAGCAGCCCACCGGAGACAAACAGCAGACGCAGCAGCCAGCGCAGGCCGATGAACAGCAGCCAGGCCGCCACGATGATCAGCAGGAACACCCACAGGCTGGATTCGTAGCGCAGGCCCTTCCAGGCGATCAGCACGTAGCCGCTGTGCTCGGCGACGGCCAGGCCCAGCACGGTGGCGCCGGCTGCCACCAGGATCAGGAGTAGGACGGCGCGCATCATTGGCCGTCCTCCTCGATCGCCTCGACCGCAGGCTCGACAGCGGATTCGGCCTCGGGCAGCAGCTCGGCAGCCTCGCGGCGCTTGAGGTAGGCCTGCAGGGTATTGAGTGCATCATCCAGCTTCGGCAGCTGGGTGGCCACGGACTGCCCGGCCAGCTCGCCAACACGTTTCTGCAGGGCCTGCACCGCCTGGTTGTCGCGATCGAAGTAGCTGTCGAGCACCTCGCTGGCAGAGGCCAGTGCCTGGCGATAGACCTCCTGCTGGCCATTCAGCGCGCCCCACTGGGCCTGCTCCAGCGCCAGCGCCAGGGTCAGGCGCACCTGCGCCAGGCTCTGCCCGGCCAGTTGCGGACGCACGTCCTGATCGGCATGCAGATCGATGCGCACATAGCGCGACAGCTCCTGCCACAGCGCCTCCCAGCGGCTGCTGTCGCTGGCGCTGACCGTGCTCGGCACTTCGGCCGGCAGGATGTATTCGGGCGCCAGCATCTGCAGCTGGGCGACCTGGCCGCGCAGTGCAGCCAATTGCAGGAACAGGCCACTGCGATCGATCTGCGGCATGCCGCGCAGTGCCTCCAGCACCTTGATCAGCTCACCGCGAGCGGCGAAAGCCTGTGGATCATTCTGCGCGCGCAGGATGTCGTCGGCGCCCTGCACCAGGGCAATGGCGCTGTACACGTCCTGCAGCGCGGTCAGGCGCAGCATGGCCAGGCGCAGCAGGTGCTCGGCCTCGGCCAGACGCCAGTCCTCGCGGCTCTTGCCGAGCAGGCCGGAGAGGCTCTGGGCCAGGCGCTGCTGCTCGCCCTGCAGGCTCACCAACAGATCGCGCTGGGTGGCCAGCTCGTCCGCCGTGGGCAGGCCGGCCAGGCGCTTGGCCACATGGTCCTCGCTGGCCTTGAGCCGCGCCTGGGCGGCTTCGCCGGCCTGCTGGAACTGCGCCAGCTGCTGCGCCGCCTGGCCCTGCTGTTGGTGCAACTGCCAGGCACTCCAGCCACCAGCGCCGAGGGCGGCCAGGCCTACCAGCAGGGCCAGCCAGGCCGGGCCACGACCCTTGGCCTTGGGCGCGACTGCCT
Organism: Pseudomonas sp. Gutcm_11s; assembly: GCF_028649395.1. Taxonomy (GTDB): domain Bacteria; phylum Pseudomonadota; class Gammaproteobacteria; order Pseudomonadales; family Pseudomonadaceae; genus Aquipseudomonas. Next base: position 286,427 of record NZ_JAQSUW010000010.1, read on the forward strand.
GCGGCGGCTGGTCGGCGGCGAGTTGCGGAGTCTGTTCGCTGATCTGCGGGGTGGTTTCGCTCACGAGTCCTTCCTTATGCATCAGAGGCCGGCGCCGGATGGGCGCGCAAGGCCGCCAGAACAGCCGCAGCGCTGGCGCCGCGACAATCGATCACCTGCCGGGCGCCGGCCGCGCGAGCCAGTTCGGCCACCCGCGGGCTGGGCACCAGCAAGGGTAGTCGAGCCAGCTCTGCCCAGGCATCGGCGGCCAGCTGGCGGAGGTTGTCCAGGCCCTGGGCGCTGCTCACCAGCAGGGCGTTGATACGCTGCGCCTCGACCAACCGTTGCAGCGCACCGGCAGGGTATTGAGGGCGCACACGCCGATAGAGTTCCAGATAGTCCACCGTCGCGCCACGCTGGCGCAGGGTGTCGGCGATCAGTTCGCGACCGCCTTCGCCGCGCATGATCAGCACCCGCGGATTCGCCATCCGCAGCGCCTGGTCGAGCTCGGGCAGGGCCAGCAGGGCCTCGCTGTCATCACCCGTGCTCGGGCAGCTGGCCTGCAAGCCCTGCGGCTGCAGGTACTGGTCGAGAATCTGTGCGGTGGCGGCGCCGACGCTGAACCAACGCGGCCCGGCCGGCACCTGTGCGCAATGGCGGGCGAGCAGATCGAGGCCCAGGCGCGCCGCCGGCTTGCTCACCACTATCACCGCACAGTAGTGCTGCAGAGCGAGGATGATGGCGCGCTGCGCGGGCGTCTCGGCCAGCGCCTCGGTCTCCAGCAGGGGCAGGCTGCTGCTGAACACACCGGCCTCGGCCAGCGTGGCGGCCAGCGCCTCGCACTCGGCGGCCGGGCGGGTCAGTAGCAGGCGCCAGCCCGTCACTCGCCGTATACCGCCTTGAGGATGGCCTCGGCGCCCTGGGCCAGCAGCTGCTCGGCCACCTGCACGCCGAGTGCTTCGGCATCGCTGCCACGGCTCTCGGCACGCAGCAGCACGCCGCCATCGGGCTGGCCGACCAGGCCACGCAGCCACAGCTGTTCGCCTTCGAGCAGGGCATAGCAGGCAATCGGCACCTGGCAGCCGCCGTTGAGGCGCTTGTTCAGCGCACGCTCGGCGGTGACGCGCACGGCGGTTTCGCCATGGTGCAGCGGCGCCAGCAGAGCGTGGATCTCGGCATCGGCAGTGCGGCACTCGATGCCTACCGCACCCTGGCCGCCGGCCGGCAGGCTGTCCTCGACACTGATCGAGGAGCGGATGCGTTCTTCGAAGCCGAGGCGGATCAGGCCGGCGGCGGCGAGGATGATGGCGTCGTACTCGCCGGCATCCAGCTTGGCCAGGCGAGTGTTGACGTTGCCGCGCAGGAACTGGATTTTCAGGTCCGGGCGACGCGCCAGCAGCTGGGCCTGGCGGCGCAGGCTGGAGGTGCCGACGACGCTGCCGGCCGGCAGGGCATCGAGGCTCGCATAGGTGTTGGAGACGAAGGCGTCGCGCGGGTCTTCACGCTCGCAGATGCAGAACAGGCCAAGCCCCTCGGGGAAGTCCATCGGCACATCCTTCATCGAATGCACGGCGATGTCGGCCTCGTTCTCCAGCAGCGCTGTCTCCAGCTCCTTGACGAACAGGCCCTTGCCACCGATTTTCGCCAGGGGGGCGTCGAGCAGCTTGTCGCCACGGCTGACCATGGGCACCAGGCTGACTGTCAGCCCTGGATGGGCTTCTTCCAGGCGGGCTTTGACGTACTCGGCCTGCCACAGGGCCAGGGCGCTCTTACGGGTGGCGATGCGGATTTCGCGGGACATGGGCAATTCCAGGAAGCGGACTGCCGCGGATGATAACAGGATGGTCGGCGCAAGCCCGCAGGCACTATCGCCGCAGGCTGCACCGCGCCGGCATCACAGGCTGTGCATCAGCTTGCGCACACCGGCCACGTGACGGCGGCTGACGGTCAGCGCATCCGGCCCCAGGCCTTTGAGGTAGAGCTGGAAGTGCCCCAGCGGCGTGCGCTGCAGGCGCTCGATGCGCTCGCGGGCGACCAGGGCGTTGCGGTGGATACGCACGAAGCGCTCACCGAACTCATCCTCCAGCGCCTTCAACGGCTCGTCGAGCAGCACCTCGCCACCTTCGTGACGCAAAGTCACGTACTTGTGGTCGGCGATGAAGAAGATCACCTGCTCCAGCGGAATCAACTCGATGCCCTTGCGGGTACGCGCGCTGATGTGGCTACGCGGGCCGGCACCATTGCCCGGCATGGCGGGCCGAGTGAGGGCGGCGAGTTGCACGCGATTAGGCCGTTCGGCCTTCTTCAGCGCAGCAGCCAGAGCCTCGGGGCGCACCGGTTTGACCAGGTAGCCGACGGCGCTGACGTCGAAGGCCTCCAGGGCGAACTCGTCATGGGCGGTGCAGAAGATCACCGCCGGCGGCGCCTCGCGCTCGCACAGTCTGGCCGCTACCTGCAGGCCATCGAGGCCAGGCATGCGGATGTCCAGCAGGACAACGTCGGGGCGGAGGCTGTCGATCAGCGCCAGCGCCTCTTCGCCGTTGCTGGCCGAGGGCTCGAGGACACGATAACCCTCGAGTTCGCCGACCATACGGGCCAGGCGCTCGCGGGCAAGGGGTTCGTCATCGACGATCAGCACATTCATATTGCTCGGGCTTCCTGCATGAGTCTCGAACAAGGATAGCGTAGACAGGTGAAGTGGCGTCCGTCACGGCGGTCCACGCTGAGACTCGCGCCTGGGCCAAAAAGTGCCGCCAGACGCGCGTCGATATTCACCAGGGCCTGGTGGGTACCACGCGACGGTTGCTGTTCGGCGCTCTCCTGGTAGGGGTTGCTCACGCAGAGCTGGAACACCCCGTCCTGATAGTCCGCCTCGATCCGCACCAGGCCGCCCTCAATGCGCGGCTGGATGCCATAGATCAGGGCATTCTCCAGCAGCGGCTGCAGAGTCAGCTGAGGGATCGGTAAATCCGTCGGCACGTTTTCCACCTGCCAATCCAACTGTAGACGCTCGCCGAGCCGATAGTGCTCGATCGACAGATATCGCTTGGCCAACTCCAGCTCATCGGCCCAGGGCACCAGGGTGCCGGGCTTGGCCAGGCTGGCGCGGAACAGGTCGGAGAGGTCGAGCACCGCCTGCTCGGCCTTGTAGGGGTCGATGGCCACCAGGCTGGCGATGCTGTTCAGGCTGTTGAACAGGAAATGCGGGCGGATACGCGCCTGCAGCGACTCGATGCGCGCCTTGAGCTCGGCCTGCTGCTGCCGGCGCCACTGGCTCTGCAGGTAGAAATAACGCAGCAGCAGGGCCGACATGATCAGTGCGATCAGCGAGTGACGCAGGTACAGGTTGACCTCGCCGCTACGTGGAAGCGGCCCGCCCAGCTCGTAGTAATCGGCCACCGCCGTGCAGGCCAGGGTCAGGCCTATCACCAGGGCGCAGCACAGGGTGCCGGCCAGGGCGGAGCGCAGCCGCGCCAACAGCGGGCGCAGGCGGCACAGCAGCGCCGCCGAGAGCAGCACGATCCACTGCACGAACAGCGAGGTCAGCGCCAGGCGCACCCAGTTGAAGCCCGGCAGCATCGGCTCGGCCAATACCAGCACCAGCACCAGCAGCTCGGCCAGCAGCACCAGGCTGAGCAGGGCCTCGGGCTCGCACAGTTCCGGAATGAAGAAGTCGTCGCCCTGGGCCAGCACGCGGCCCTTGTTGAACCAGTGGATTTTCATCCGCGCAGTTTCCTTGTGTGCGCCCCCGGGCGGCAAGCCAGAGCGGTTCGGCCGGGCCAAAACGGGCACCCAAATGCCACCGGCTGGCGAAAACTGTGACGCACCCGGCAGATCGGCGCAGCCTCGGTTTTCCCGGCAAGGCTGTTATTATCGGCACACTTTGTCCGTTCCGCAGGTGCCCGCCGCACCTGCCCTGCCACGAGTCCAGCCATGAGCAGCGAAAAAACCAACCAGTCCTGGGGCGGCCGCTTCAGCGAGCCAGTCGACGCCTTCGTCGCCCGCTTCACCGCCTCCGTCGATTTCGACAAGCGCCTGTATCGCCACGACATCATGGGCTCCATCGCCCACGCGACCATGCTGGCCAAGGTCGGCGTGCTGACCGCGGACGAGCGCGATGCCATCGCCGCCGGGCTGAAGGAAATCCAGGCCGAGATCGAAGCCGGCAACTTCGACTGGCGCGTCGACCTGGAAGACGTGCACATGAACATCGAAGCACGCCTGACCGACCGCATCGGCGTCACCGGCAAGAAACTGCACACCGGCCGTAGCCGCAACGACCAGGTGGCCACCGATATCCGCCTGTGGCTGCGCGACGAGATCGATCTGATCCTCGCCGAAGTCACCCGCCTGCAGCAGGGCCTGCTCGGCCTGGCCGAGGCCGAAGCCGACACCATCATGCCCGGCTTCACCCACCTGCAGACCGCCCAGCCTGTGACCTTCGGCCATCACCTCTTGGCCTGGTTCGAGATGCTGTCGCGCGACTACGAGCGCCTGGTCGACTGCCGCAAGCGGGTCAACCGCATGCCGCTGGGTTCGGCCGCGCTGGCCGGCACCACCTACCCGATCGCCCGCGAGATCACCGCCGAGCTGCTGGGCTTCGACCAGGTCGGCGGCAACTCGCTGGACGGCGTGTCCGATCGCGACTTCGCCATCGAATTCTGCGCTGCCGCCTCGCTGGCGATGATGCACCTGTCGCGCTTCTCCGAAGAGCTGGTGCTGTGGACCTCGGCGCAGTTCCAGTTCATCGACCTGCCCGACCGCTTCTGCACCGGCTCCTCGATCATGCCGCAGAAGAAGAACCCGGACGTGCCGGAGCTGGTACGCGGCAAGACCGGCCGCGTGTTCGGCGCCCTGACCGGCCTGCTGACCCTGATGAAGGGCCAGCCGTTGGCCTACAACAAGGACAACCAGGAAGACAAGGAACCGCTGTTCGACGCCGCCGACACCCTGCGCGACAGCCTGCGCGCCTTCGCCGACATGGTTCCGGCGATCAAGCCCAAGCGCGAGATCATGCGCGAGGCGGCCCGCCGCGGCTTCTCCACCGCCACCGACCTGGCCGACTACCTGGTGCGCAAGGGCCTGCCGTTCCGCGACTGCCACGAGATCGTCGGCCACGCGGTGAAGTACGGCGTGGACAGCGGCAAGGACCTGGCCGAGATGAGCCTCGACGAGCTGCGCCAGTTCAGCGAGCAGATCACCGACGACGTGTTCGCCGTGCTGACCCTGGAAGGCTCGGTCGGCGCCCGTGACCATATCGGCGGCACCGCGCCGAACCAGGTCCGCGCCGCCGTGGCCCGCGGCAAGGAACTGCTGGCGACGCGCTGATCGTCCAACCAGGGAAAAGGATTTCCCATGCTCGAACCGTTGCTGCGCGGCCTGCTCTTCGTTGCCGAGATGCTCCTAGAGATAGTCGTCAGCTATTTCTTCTACGGTGCCGGCTGGCTGGTGCTGCGCTTGCTGACCCTGGGCCGCTACCCGCGCCTGCCGCTACGCGTGGCCGATCCGAGCGGCCCGCGCAGCAGCTGGGTCAGCGCCTTCGGCTTTTTTTGCGTGGTCGGCCTGCCGCTGGCGATCCTGGTCTTCATCCACGGCTGACCCCCTCAACGAGTATTGCCATGTCCCTGCATATCCGCCCCGCCACCGCCGGCGACGCCGAACTGATCCTGCGCTTCATCATCGACCTGGCCATCTACGAGAAGGCCGAGCACGAGGTGAAAACCGACGCCGCCGGCCTGCGCGACAGCCTGTTCGGCGCCGATAGCAGCAGCCACGCGCTGATCTGCGAGCAGAACGGCGTGCCGATCGGCTACGCCGTGTACTTCTTCAACTACTCCACCTGGCTGGGCAAGCACGGCCTGTACCTGGAAGACCTCTACGTCAGCCCCGAGGCCCGTGGCTGTGGCGCCGGCAAGGCGCTGCTGCAACACCTGGCGCGTATCGCCGTGCAACGCGGCTGCGGCCGCTTCGAATGGTCGGTGCTGGACTGGAACACGCCCGCCATCGACTTCTACCAATCCTTCGGCGCCCGCCCGCAGGATGAATGGACCACCTACCGCCTGACCGGCCAGGCGCTTATCGACTTCGCCGCCGGTTGAGCCCCGCGGAATGACCGTCCGACACCCGGTGCTTGGGGCAACACCGGGGCTCGCGTATGTTGGCGGCGCCTCCATGCCGTAGTCAGGTCGCCACCATGCGCTCGCTGTTCGTTCTCCTCGCCCTGCTCTGCCCCCTCTTCGCCTCGGCCACCCCGCTGGCCATTCCCGCCAACGCCAGCTGGCACCTGCAACTCAACGGCACGCTGCAGAAGCCCAATCGCCAGGTCTACGACATCGACCTGTACGACACGCCGAAGCAGACAATCACCAATCTCAAGGCTCAGGGCCGCATCGTCATCTGCTACTTCAGCGCTGGCACCTGGGAAGACTGGCGCAGCGACGCCAAGAGCTACTCCAAGGCCGCCATCGGCAAGCCCCTGCCGGAGTGGCCGGGCGAACGCTGGCTGGACTACCGCCGCAGCGACGTGCGCGCCTTGCTGGCCAAGCGTCTGGACCTGGCCCGCAGCAAGGGCTGCAACGGCGTCGACCCGGATAACGTGGACGGCTACGCCAACGACAATGGCCTGAAGCTGACCAAGGCCCAGCAGATCAGCTTCAACCGCTGGCTGGCCGCCGAGGCACACAAGCGCAACCTCAGCGTCGGCCTGAAGAACGCCGTCGACCTGCTGCCGCAACTGGCCGAGCACTTCGACTTCGCCGTCAACGAGAGCTGCTACCAGTACAAGGAGTGCGCTGGTTACGCGGCCATGCGCCGGCAGGGCAAGCCGATCTTCATCGCCGAGTACCGGGCCTACAACGCCAAGCTGTGCACTAGCGCCAAGGCCTCGGGCTTCCGCCTGCAGTTCTTCAACCTGGACCTCAAGGGTACCGGCAAGCCCTGCCCCTGAGCCTCAGGCCTTGCTCTTGAGGAAGGCCATGAAGCCAGCCATGCCGGCCTCCTTCTGCGCCGCGATCATCTTCACGTGCGGGTTCTGCTGCAGGCGCTGCAGCAACTCGCGGGCGGCGGGGAAGTCCTGCAGCAGGTCGAAGTCGAACACCTGCTGCGCCACCGCCGCGGCCAGGTCGATGCTGTAGAGGAAATACAGGTCGGCGATGCTGAACTGCTCGCCCGCCACATACGGGGCAAAACTCCCGTGGCGCTTGAGGGTGGCGATACCGGCCTGCAGCTCGGCACGCGCCTTGTCCCTGATCGCCTGATCCACCGGATTGCGGAAAAACGCCTGCGGATAGCAACTGCGCGCCGGTAGTTCGATATACAGCTCGATCTCCTTCACCAGCGAGCGCACCTGGGCCCGGGCGAATGGTTCGGCCGGCAGCAGCGGGCGGCCCTCGCCGAGATCTTCCAGGTAGTCGAGGATCGCGCTGGTCTCGCTGATGTAGCCGTGCTCGGTCTGCAGCACCGGCACCTTGCCGCGCGGGCTGATGGCGAGGAAGTCCTCATCCTGGCAGCCGTAGACGGTGACGGTCTCGAACGCCAGCCCCTTCTCCAGCAGGGCCAGGTGAACCATGTTGTAGTAGTTGCTGACGGCGAATCCGTGAAGTCTGAGCATGGCTGGGTACCGGACAGGGAAAAGCCAGTTATAGCCGCTCGGGCGGTCATGGGAAGCTCCATCGGGCAGCTGAATGATGCCTGTGGCACACTGCCGACCTGTTACCGAGGAGCCCGTATGAGCGAGCACGACGACAACGACGAAGCCTTCGCCGAGGAAACCCTGATCCAGGCGATCGAGAACCAGCTGGAGGCGGACAACCCGCCGGCGGCCAAGGCGGTCTACAACAAGCTGACCCTGGTGGGTTACGAGCGCGAGGAAATCCTCGAGCTGATGGCCCTGGTCCTGGCCTATGAGATCGACGCCATGCTGCGTGACGACCGGCCGTTCGACGGCATCTGGTACGAGCAGGCCCTGCGCGCCCTGCCGCAACTGCCCGGGGAAGAATGAGCCGACCTTGACCAAGGTCTATTTTCTGCCCCCACCGGCTGTTGCTATGGTGGCGCCAGCCTAGTTGCGAAAGGGTCACCCGCATGACCTCGCGCGTGTTGCGGCGCTGCCTCATCACTCTGCTTGCCCTATTCATCGTCCCCGCGGCGCGGACGGACGAGGTATTTCGCATCGGCGCCGAAGACGACTGGTATCCCTTCACCGCCCTGCGTGACGGTGAGGTGCGCGGCATGTCCGCCGACCTGGTGCGCGCGGCCTTCGCCGCCAGCGACACGCGCATCGAGCTGGTGCCCTACCCCTACTCACGCTGCATGGAGCTGACCCGCACCGGCCAGCTCGCGGCCTGTTTCAACACCTCGCCGGACGCCAGCATCGCCGCCGAATTCCGCCTGCCCAAGGAACCGCTGTTCAGCGACGACATCCTGCTCTGGGCCCGCAACGACAATGCCCGCCCGCTTGCGAACCTGAGCGAGCTGGCCGGGCGCAGGGTGGCGGTGACCATCGGCTATGAGTACGGCACGACCTTCGACAACCTGGCGGACATCGCCCGCGTGCCGGTGCGCCGCGACCTCAATGGCTTCCGCATGCTGGCCCACGGCCGCGTGGAGTACACCGCCGCCTACCGTGGCATCGCCAGTGCGCTGTTCGTCGAGCATCCCGAGCTGGCGGGCGCCTTCACGCCGGTCGCCACGCTGCACCGGCCGCAGCTGTTCATCAGTTTCTCGCGCTATCACCCGCAGGCCTTGCAGCTGCTGCAGCGCTACGACAGCGGCATGCGCAGCCTGCGTCGCGACGGCCGTTACGAGCAGATCATCCAGCGCTGGAATGGCCTCCTACACTGACAGTCGACAACAACAAGGAAACCACCATGGCCTACACCCCCGAAATGATCGCCGAACTGGAAATCCTCGCCCTGTACAACCTGGACAACCACCAGGAAGGCCTGAAGGTGCACAACAACGCCTCCAGCCGCGCCCAGTACGCCATCACCCGCCTGCACCAGAAGGGCCTGGTGACCCAGGCGGACGGCGGCTACCTGACTAGCCTGGGGCTGGATGCCGCAGAACACGCCCAGGCGCTGCTGACCATCCTCGCCGGGCAGAAGGCCTGAGCCGCCGAAGCCAGGGGCGGCAGCCGCCGCCCTTCTCCTGCAGCAACGGTGCGCGCCGCCGATACACTGGGCAGAGATGGCTGCCAGGCGCCCCTCGGCGCTGGTAGTCTTGCTGCCACCATCGCCCAGAGCAGTACATGACGCGCCTCCAGGAAATTCGCCCGGACATCAATGACGGCATCGACCGCAAGGTCCTGGCGCAACTGCGCGCGCGCTTCCTCAAGGTCAATAGCGGGCGCCTGGGGCGGGCCATGCAGGGGCTGTCGACGCGCCAGCAACTGGTCCTCAAGCTGCTGCCGCTGCTGTTCCATGTGAACCACCCGCTGCTGCCGGGCTACGTTTCGGCAGGCACGCCGGCCGGGCTGTCCGGCTATGAGCCGGACGACGACACCCTGGCCGAGGCCCAGCGCCTGACCCGCTCCTTCGCCTACAAGGCACGCCGTGGCACAGGCCTGGGCAGCAAGCCGCCGACGCCGATCCACGGCCTGTTCCTGATGGGCAGCCTGGGCACCGTGGCGCAGGCCGAGCAGAGCGACATGGACCTGTGGGTGTGCCACGACCCGCACCTGGACGCCCGCGCGCTGGCCGAGCTGCGCAAGAAATGCGACCTGCTCGAGGCCTGGGCAGCGACGCAAGGCGCCGAGGCGCACTGCTTCCTGATCGATCCGGCGCGCTACACCCTGGGCGACCGCGAGGCGCAGCTGACCTCGGACGACTGCGGCACCACCCAGCACTACCTGCTGCTCGACGAGTTCTACCGCACCGCCATCTGGCTCGGCGGCCGCACGCCGCTGTGGTGGCTGGTGCCGGTATACGAAGAAACCGGCTACCGCGCCTATACCCATGCGTTGCTGAGCAAGCGCTTCGTCCGCGAGGAGGAGGTGCTCGACCTCGGCCACCTGGCCCGCATCCCGCCGAGCGAATTCATCGGCGCCGGCATGTGGCAGCTGTTCAAGGGTATCGACTCGCCCTACAAGTCGGTGCTCAAGCTGCTGCTCACCGAGGTCTACGCCAGCGAGCACCCGCGGGTGGAATGCCTGAGCCTGCGCTTCAAGCAGGCGATGTACGAGGGCCGTCTGGACCTGGACGAGCTGGACCCCTACATCGTGGTGTACCGCCGCCTGGAGGAGTACCTCACCGAGCGCGGCGAGCTGGAGCGCCTGGAGCTGATCCGTCGCTGCCTGTACCTCAAGGTCGGCAAGAAGCTCAGCGTGCCGCCGCGCCAGCGCGCCAAGAGCTGGCAGCGCCTGCTGTTCGAGCGCCTGACCGGCGAATGGAAATGGAGCCCGCGCGAGCTGGCCATGCTCGACAGCCGCAGCCAGTGGAAGGTGCGCCAGGTCGGCGCCGAGCGCCGCGCGCTGGTCAACGAGCTGACCTACAGCTACCGCTTCCTGTCGCAGTTCGCCCGCAACGAGCAGACCGCCATCCCGCTCAACAGCCGTGACCTCGGCGTGCTCGGCCGGCGCCTGTACGCCGCCTTCGAGCGCAAGGCCGGCAAGATCGAGTTCATCAACCCGGGCATCGCCCCGGACCTGGCCGAAGACACCCTGACCCTGGTGCAGAGTGCCAGCCAGGAGGCCGAGGGCGAGACCCAGTGGGCGCTCTACCAGGGCAGCCTGAACGGCCGCGAGTGGCCGGACTTCGCGCCGCTCAAGCGCGCGCGCCAGCTGATCGAGCTGCTCGCCTGGTGCCACCGCAACGGCGTGATCGACCCCAGCACGCGCCTGTCGCTGCACCCGGGCAGCAGCGACCTCACTGAATTCGAGCTATCCAGCCTGCTCAGCAGCCTGCAGCAGACGGTACCGCTGCCATTGCCGCCGGTCTCCGAAGACGCCCTGCTGCACGCTGCCGAGCCGGCGGAGGTGCTGCTGGTGGTCAATGTCGGCATCGACCCGCTCAAGGCCCACAGCCAGCTCAACGTGCACCTGACCACCGGGCGCACCGACTCGCTGGGCTACTCCGGCGTGCGCGAAAACCTGGTGCTGACCCTCGACCAGATCAGCCTGAACAGCTGGAACGAGCTGATGGTCAGCCGCTACGACGGTCCCAATGCCCTGCTCGACTGCCTGCGCGACTACCTCAACGCCCTGCCCGGCAGCGGCCGCCTGCCCAACCTGCGGGTGCGCTGCTTCTGCCGCAACCGCGCCCAGGCCATCGCCCAGCGCGTCGAGGAACTGTTCCAGGAAGCGCTGAAGAGCCTCGCCGGCGGACACAACAGCCGCTACCTGCTGCAGGTGCAGCAGCACTATCACGTACTGGAGCTGCAGCCAGGCCAGGTCAGCCACGCCACCCTGCTCGACCTGCCGAGTCTGGTCGAGCACCTGGGCGAGGAACAGCCGTCCTATAGCCCGCTGCACCTGGACCGCTTCGCCCTGGAGGGCGAGGACCTGGCGCTGATCCTGCCGCAGGGCCGGCCACAGTGCATCCAGGTGTTCTATCGCATCGACGGCGCCCTGGCCGAGCTGACGGTGCTCGACGAGTACAACGCGCTGTGGCGCCAGCGCCTGCCGTTCCGCGACGAGCAGAGCCTACTGACACCCCTGCAGCGCTTCCTGCAGTCGCTGCTGTACCGGCGCAACGCCCTGCTGCCGCTGGACAGCCCGCAGCCGCCGGCGGCGCTCGACGTGCTGTACTACGAGGTACTGCCCCCGCCGCCGCAGCGCGCCAAGCAGCTGGAGCGCCGCGCACCGCCGCAGGCACCGGTGGCCCATTCCTTCTATGACGTGCAAGCCATCGTCGAGCCGGCCGAAGGAGAGCGGGTGCATGTCACCCTGTACTGCAACCACCGCGAGTTTTCCGAGCTGGAGTACGGCGCCGAGCTGTTCGGTGCGGTGGCCCGGCACATCCTCGCCCAGCGCCGCGGTGCCGAGCGCTACCCCTGCTACATCACCGACCTGGACCTGTCGCGCATCCTCGGCGATGGCCAGGCGCAGACCATCCACTACCTGCGCTACAAGGCCGAGCTGGAAGGTGCGCTGAACAGCGCGCTGCAGAACGCCTGAGGCAACCCGCCGCCGCTCACGCTCAGCCGTTCATCGGTGCCTGTGGATGCTCCAGGGCGTACAGGTAGCTGCCTTCGAGACTGTGATTGGCCTCCACCCCGGCATAGCTGGCAGTGAAGCTCACCGGCAGCCCCAGGTGCTGGTAGAGCAGGCCATCGACCGCCGCCGCCGGCACCTCGGTCACCAGATCGCTGTCGTTGGCCACGCGGAAGGTAGTGACGCCGAGCGCGTTGTACGCGGCGGCGAAATCCGGGGAGGCCAGCCGCGGGCTGGCGAAGTTGTAGTGCTGCAGCACCTGATCCGGCCAGCGCTCGTGCAGGTCGAGCACCGCCATGCTGGACAGCGCGCAACCCAGGCTGTGCCCGCAGACCCACAGCGGGCCAGTGGGCTGCAGGCTGTCCAGCGCCGCCAAAGCCAGGTCGCGCAGCGAGGTGTAGAGCTTGAGAAAGCCGGCGTGCACCTGGCCCTGGGCATCGTCCGCCCAAGGCCAGGGTGCCTGCTCCGCATCGAGATCATCGAGCCAGTCCTGGGCCGACTCGGTGCCGCGCAGCACCAGGTAGGTCTCGCCCTGGTCATTGGCCGCGGCGAAGCCGAAGGGCTCCGACTCGTTGATGAAGTGCAGGTCGCTGAGGATGCTCCAGATCGGCTGGGAGAAACGCCAGCCCGGCAGGCTCGGCGGGGTCCAGACGAAGTCCTGGGGCCGCCGCGGGCGATCCTGGGTCTGCCACTGGCGATATTGCGCGTAGGCCTGGTCGACCAGCTGCGCACAGAGCAGCGCGCGGTCCAGAGAGAAGTTTTCGGGGAAATAGAGGGGCAGGCTGGACATGTTCGGCCTCCTTGCCGGCGGTGGTTAAGACACTCTAGTCCAGTGACTGAATGACGCCGGCGGAGTTCACCGCAGCCTACAAACAATCAATTTCACTGATACTTGATACGAAGAACGACCATTATTCAATCGACTCAGCCTGAGTGAAGCTGGCGCTACTCCAGCAATCTCCCAGGCAGAGCGACATGGCCAGACTCATTCGCAGACACGCAGACAGCGGCGCCCTCGCCGGCCTCGGCCTGTTCGCCATCGCAGCCAGTGTCGTGCTCGCGCTGGGTCTGAGCAGCATCGATCTGCCGCTGCAGCAGCACGGCACGCCGAACCTGGCGCAGACGCTGCAGAACCTGCTCTCGGTCATCCGGGTGAGGGGCTAGCCATGCAGCTCTCCACACCCAGGGCGTTGTTCCTCTCGTTGTTACTGGCGCTGATCAACGGTCCGGCGCTGGCCGGCAAGGGCCAGATCTCCGGCGGCGGCGTGGCACGCACCATCGAATGCAATCAGAACATCGCGCGCTCTCTGGAACTGGACGACCAGCTCCGGCGCGGCAGCGACACACCGCCCTGCCGCGAGCCGCAGACGTTGCCGCGGCGCTTCTTCCTGGCCTAGCGCTGGTAGGCGCCAGCCGCCTCGGGCTGGTACTCGACCGCCAGCAGCGTCAGCTTCAGCGGCTTGCCGGCCGGGCCCGGCCAGTCGATGTGCTGGCCGACGGACAGGCCGAGCAGCGCGCAGCCCACTGGCGCGAGGATCGAAACGCGGCCTTCGCCACCAGCGTCCTCGGGGAACACCAGGGTCAGGTGCCAGTCCTTGCCGCTGCCTTCCTCGCGGCAATGGACCCGCGAGTTCATCGTCACCACCCCCGAGGGAACCTCGTCATGGCCCACCACCTGGGCGCGCGCCAGCTCCCTTTCCAGTGCCTCGGCGGTCGGGCCGAAGTCCTCCAGGCTGTCGAGCAAGCGCTCCAGGCGCTGCAGGTCGAGACGGGTGATGGTGATCGCGGGGGTGCTGCTCATGGCGTGGATATTCCTCCTTGGGCCAGATAAAGCAAAACCCCGCCCGGAGGCAGGGTTTTGATCGGTTGGTCAGCTTCAGCCGACCCTACCACAAGCCCATCAATAAGCAAGACCGCCCGGTCAAGCACGGCCCGGCGACGCCTGCTGGCGCCCTTGCGCGGCCTGGCAGATCTGCCGGCGCCGGCCGTTGTCCGCCTTGCCCCATTCGAGGATCTCGGCCAGCGAGCGGCCGCAGCCCAGGCAGATGTCCTGATCGTTCAGGCAGCACTGCCGGCGGCAGGGCGACTCGACGGCCTCAGAGCTCGTCGAACTCGAGGTCTTCACCGGCCTGCTCACGGGTCACCCGGTTCAGCAGCTCGCCCAGCGGCTCCTCGCTGGTGTCGCAGATCCACAGTGCCTGGGCTTCGTCGTAGTCGAAGTGGAAGCCACCGGAGCGGGCCGCGACCCACAGCTGGCGCAGCGCTTCCTGGCGGCTGAGGATCACCTGGGTGCCGTTCTCGAAGCGCACGGTGAGCACGCCGGCGGAGTTCTCCAGATCGAGGTCCAGATCGCTGTCGTCGAAAATGTCTTCCACGGCCTGCTGGGCGGCATCGACCAGATCGTGGAAACGGGCTTCGCTCAAACTCATAACAGCATCCTCAGGAATGGGGGGCGGAATCTAACAGACTTTGCCGGTAGGCGCCGGGACTCTGCCCCGTCCAGCGGCGGAAGGCGCGAGCCAGCGAGCCGGCCTCGCTGAAGCCGACCAGGAAGGCGATCTCCGCCAGTTCCAGCGCCGGGTCGCGCAGGTAGTGCAGCACCAGCTGCTGGCGGGTCTCGTCGAGTAGCTCGCTGAACGATAGACCGCCCTCGCGCAGGCGCCGTTGCAGGGTGCGCGCGCTGAGGTCGAGGGTCTGCGCCAAGCGCTCCAGGTCAGCGCCCTGCTCCGGAAGCTGGCGCGCCAGTTCGCGGCGCGCGCGGTCGAGCACGCTGTGGCCCTGGTTGAGCTGGCCGAGCAGACGGTCGGCGTGCGCATCGAGCAGCTGGCGCAGTTGTGCGTCGGCCTGGCCCAGCGGCGTGGCCAGCAGGCGCTTGGGGAACACCAGGGCATTGTCGGCCTGGCCGAACAGCACCGGGCAGCCGAAGATGCGCTCGTGCTCCGAGATATCGGCCGGCGCCGCATGCTGGAAGCGCACCTCGGTGGGCGGAATCTGCAGGCCGGTGATCCAGCGGCCGAAGGTCAGCCAGCCGGCCAGGGTCTCCTCGCTGTGCTGGCGCTGCTGCTCGAGCACCAGCGGCTCCCAGCTGTGCGCCACCTGCGGCTCCAGGCCGTCACGCGGTGGCTCCTCGTCCAGGTCGACGCGCCCCAGGTTGCCCACCAGCGCAGCATAACGGGCCTGGCGATGCAGGGCGTCGGCCAGGGTCGCGCAACTCATGATCAGGTAGCCGAGCACGCCGTAGTAGCCGGGGCGCATGGCCTCGCCCAGGTGCAGGCCGAGGTGGCTGTCGCCGGTCAGGCGCACGCCCTCGCCCAGCAACTCGAGATAGGTGCTGACGGCGATGCGCTGGTCACGCTGGGCCAGGATGCTCGGGCTCAGCTGGACCTTGGCCAGCAGCGTTTCGCTGGCGAAACCCTGGCGGGCGAGATAGTCCAGCAGGCCCTGCAGGTAGGCGACCGAGACCGAGCTGGCGAGTGTGGCGGGGGCGTCCATCGGGGCTCCGTTTTTTTCGCCATGCTAGCCGCAAACGCCCCGCTGCGGGCAAGCCCGAGACGCCAGCCGGACGGTCCCGGCGGGCCCGCCGGGCGTACATAGGCAAGGCGACAGGGGGTCGGTATACTCCGACCCATTCTCGTTTTCGCAAAGGATTCCACCATGAAGCGCCTGCTGCTGCCCTTCATCGCGCTCGCCGTGCTCACTGCCGCCCTCACCGGCTGCGGTCAGAAAGGTCCGCTGTATCACCCGGACGACCAGAAGACCTCGGAAAAACGCGACAAAGACGTCTTCCTCTAAGGGGGTTCCATGCAAGCCTTTACCAGCCGCGACGGGCAACTGTTCGCGGAAGGCGTGGCCCTGTCCGCCATCGCCGAACGCTTCGGCACGCCCACCTACGTCTACTCGCGCGCCCACATCGAGGCGCAGTTCCGCGCCTATGCCGATGCTTTGGCCGGCATGCCGCATCTGGTCTGCTTCGCGGTCAAGGCCAACTCCAACCTCGGCGTGCTGAACGTCCTGGCCCGCCTCGGCGCCGGCTTCGACATCGTCTCGCGCGGTGAACTGGAGCGCGTGCTGGCCGCCGGTGGCGACGCCGCCAAGATCGTCTTCTCCGGCGTCGGCAAGACCCGCGACGACATGCGCCGCGCCCTCGAAGTGGGCGTGCACTGCTTCAACGTCGAGTCGGTGGACGAGCTGGAGCGCCTACAGATCGTCGCCGCGGAAGTCGGCAAGACCGCCAGCATCTCGCTGCGGGTCAACCCGGACGTGGACGCCGGCACCCACCCGTACATCTCCACCGGCCTGAAGGAAAACAAGTTCGGCATCGACATCGAGCAGGCGCCCGCGGTGTATGCCCGCGCCGCCCAGCTGCCGAACCTGAAGATCGTCGGCGTGGACTGCCACATCGGCTCCCAGCTGACCAGCCTGCCGCCGTTCCTCGACGCCCTCGAGCGCCTGCTGCTGCTGGTCGACCAGTTGGCCGCGCAAGGCATCCAGATCAAGCATCTGGACCTCGGTGGCGGCCTCGGCGTGCAGTACCGTGACGAGCAGCCGCCGCTGGCCGGCGACTACATCGCCGCCGTGCGCGAGCGCCTCAAGGGCCGCGAGCTGGCCCTGGTGTTCGAACCGGGCCGCTCCATCGTCGCCAACGCCGGCGTACTGCTGACCCGCGTGGAATACCTCAAGCACACCGCGCACAAGGACTTCGCCATCATCGATGCGGCCATGAACGACCTGATCCGCCCGGCGCTGTACCAGGCCTGGATGGACGTCACCCCGGTGCAGCCGCGCCAGGGCGAGGCACGCAACTATGACCTGGTCGGGCCGATCTGCGAGACCGGCGACTTCCTGGCCAAGAACCGCGAGCTGGTCCTGGCCGAAGGCGACCTGCTGGCCGTGCGTTCGGCCGGTGCCTACGGCTTCGTCATGAGTTCCAACTACAACACCCGCGGCCGCGCCGCCGAGGTGCTGGTGGATGGCGAGCAGACCTTCGAGGTGCGCCGCCGCGAGACCATCGAGGAACTCTACGCCGGCGAAAGCCTGCTGCCGCAGTGAGGGCGCGATCATGCTATTGCGCTTCACCAAGATGCACGGCCTCGGCAACGACTTCATGGTCCTCGACCTGATCAGCCAGCACGCGCACATCCAGCCCAAGCACGCCAAGGCGTGGGGCGATCGCCACACCGGCGTCGGCTTCGACCAGCTGTTGCTGGTGGAAGCGCCGACCAGCCCGGACGTGGACTTCCGCTACCGCATCTTCAACTCCGATGGTTCGGAAGTGGAGCAGTGCGGCAACGGCGCACGCTGCTTCGCCCGCTTCGTGGTGGACAAACGCCTGACTGTGAAGAAGCAGATCCGCGTCGAGACCAAGGGCGGCATCATCGAGCTCAACCTGCGCCCGGACGGCCAGGTGGTGGTCGACATGGGTGCGCCGCGCCTGAACCCGGCGCAGATTCCGTTCCAGGCCGAAACCGAGGCGCTGAGCTATGCGGTCGAGGTGGACGGACAGAGCCATGAGCTGGCCGCCGTATCCATGGGCAACCCACACGCCGTGTTGCGCGTCGATAACGTCGACAGCGCGCTGGTGCACAGCCTCGGGCCCAAGCTGGAACACCATCCGCGCTTCCCGCAGCGGGTCAACGTCGGCTTCCTGCAGGTCATCGACCGCCAGCAGGCGCGCCTGCGCGTGTGGGAACGTGGTGCCGGCGAGACCCAGGCCTGCGGCACCGGCGCCTGCGCCGCCGCCGTAGCCGCGATTCGCCAGGGCTGGATGGATTCGCCGGTGCAGCTGGAACTGCCGGGCGGCAAGTTGTCCATCGAGTGGGCAGGGCCCGGCCAGCCGGTTATGATGACCGGACCCGCCGTTCGCGTGTACGAAGGACAGGTTCGTCTATGAGTGATCAGGATCAGCTCGTGCAACTCGACTCCGAGAGCGTCGCCGCCTACCTGCGGCAGCACCCGGAATTCTTCGTCGATCATGACGAACTGATCCCAGAGTTGCGCATCCCGCACCAGCCCGGTGAAGCCGTGTCGCTGGTGGAGCGCCAGGTCAAACTGCTGCGCGAGCGCAACATCGAGATGCGCCATCGCCTGTCGCAGCTGATGGATGTGGCCCGCGACAACGACCGCCTGTTCGACAAGACCCGCCGCCTGGTGCTCGACCTGCTCGACGCCACCAGCCTGGAAGAGGTCATTGGCGCGGTGGAAGACAGCCTGCGCCACGAGTTCCAGGTGCCCTTCGTCAGCCTGATCCTGTTCAGCGAGACGCCGCTGGGCGTGGGCCGCTCGGTCAGCTCGGCCGAGGCCCACCAGGCCATCGGCGGCCTGCTCGGCGGTGGCAAGACCACCTGTGGCGTACTGCGCCCCAACGAGCTGGAGTTCCTCTTCGGTGCTGACGAGTTCGCCCAGGTCGGCTCGGCCGCGGTGGTCAGCCTCAGCCATCAGGGCCTGCACGGCGTGCTCGCCATCGGCAGCCCGGACCCGCAGCACTACAAGAGCAGCCTCGGCACCCTGTTCCTCGGCTACGTTGCCGAAGTACTGGCCCGCGTACTGCCGCGCTTCGCCGCGCCACTGCGCTCGGTACGCTGATCCCGGGCCGTTCGCGGCCCACCCCGTCGTCTGCCGGAGTCGCCATGCAGAGCAGCCTCGACGCCTTCCTCGATCACCTGCGCCGCGAGCGCCAGGTCTCCGTGCACACCCTCGACGGCTACCGCCGCGATCTGCTCAAGGTGCTCGCCCTGTGCGAGAAGCACGGCATAGCCAGCTGGGACGCCCTGGATACCCGCAGCCTGCGCAGCATGGTTGCGCGCCTGCATGGCCTGGGGCAGTCCAGCCGCTCGCTGGCGCGCCTGCTCTCGGCGGTGCGCGGTTTCTACCAGTACCTGAACCGCGAAGGCCTGTGCCGGCATGACCCGGCCAACGGTCTGTCCGCCCCCAAGGGCGAACGCCGCCTGCCGCGCGCGCTGGATGCCGACCGTACGGCGCAGCTGCTCGACGGCGGCGTGGAGGATGACTTCATCGCCCGTCGCGACCAGGCCATGCTCGAGCTCTTCTATTCCTCCGGCCTGCGCCTGTCCGAGCTGGTCGGGCTCGACCTCGCCGGCCTCGACCTGCCCGCCGGCCTGGTGCGCGTGCGCGGCAAGGGCAACAAGGCGCGCGAGCTGCCGGTCGGGCGCAAGGCCCGCGAGGCCATGGAGGCCTGGCTGCCACTGCGTGCCCTGGCCAACCCGGTGGACGGCGCGGTATTCGTCAGTCGCCAGGGCAAGCGCCTGAGTCCGCGGGCCATCCAGCTGCGGGTGCGCGAGGCCGGCGTACGCGAGCTGGGCCAGCACCTGCACCCGCACATGCTCAGGCACTCCTTCGCCAGCCACATGCTGGAGTCGTCGCAGGACCTGCGCGCCGTGCAGGAGCTGCTCGGCCACGCCGATATCGCCACCACACAGATCTACACCCACCTGGACTTCCAGCACCTGGCCAAGGTGTACGACGGCGCCCACCCGCGCGCCAAGCGCAAGAGCGAGACCCCATGAGCATCCGCCTGATCACCTTCGACCTCGACGACACCCTGTGGGACGTGGCGCCGGTGATGCACGGCGCCGAAGCCGCCCTGCGCGACTGGCTGGCCGTCGAGGCGCCGCGCCTGGGACCGGTGCCGATCGAGCACCTGTGGGCGATCCGCGCGCGCCTGCTGGACGCCGACCCAGGCCTCAGGCACCGTCTCAGCGAGCTGCGCCGACGCATCCTGTTCCACGCCCTGGAAGACGCCGGATACGCCCACGGCGAGGCGGACGAACTGGCCGAGCAGGGCTTCCAGGTGTTCCTCGCCGCACGCCACCAGGTACAGCTGTTTCCCGAAGTGCACCCGACCCTGGAACGCCTGGCGCTGCGCTACACCCTCGGGGTGATCACCAACGGCAATGCCGACGTGCGCCGCCTGGGCCTGGCCGACTACTTCCGCTTCGCCCTGTGCGCCGAGGAGCTGGGCATCGGCAAGCCCGATCCGCATCCCTTCAACACCGCCCTGCAGCGCGCCGGCATGCAGGCGGCGCAGGCGGTGCATATCGGCGACCATCCGAGCGACGACATCGCCGGGGCCAAGTCCGCCGGCCTGCGCGCCATCTGGTTCAACCCGCTGGGCAAGGACTGGAGCGGCGAGACTGCGCCGGACGCCCAGATCCGCAGCCTGGCCGAGCTGCCGGCCGTACTGGAGCGCTGGGACTGAACCCAGCGTAGCGCTGCCGGAGAAATGAAAAAGCCCGCCGATTGGCGGGCTTTTTCATGGCGGCGACCGTCCTCAGATGGGGCGGCTGCCGTACTTGCTGTCTGGCTTCTTGGGCGGATCGGCGACCACGTTGGGCTCGATCTCCTGCACGGCGCCACCGCGCGAAAGGAACTCTTCCATGGCCTTGGCCAGGGCGTCGCGCTCCTTCTGCTTGGCTTCAACGCTCGGCAGTTCATCGACATCGTCAGCGGCCTTGGCCTTCTTGCCGGACTTGCCGGAAGGGGCCGCGGACTCGCCATCGTCCTCTTCGGCATCGCCGTCATCGGCCGCCGCCAGCTCCTCGCCTTCGTCCTCGTCGCCAGCTTCGAGTTCGTCTTGTTCCAGTTCTTCGTCGCTCATGTTCTACCTCATGACTTGCGCAAAGCAGGTTACTTATAGCCCAGCGGCACGCATTGCAAAAATGCCGCTGGAAAAAATTCTTTACCCTCGGGACTACTCGCCCTGCAGGGTCGCCAACACCCGGCGCGAACCGCCTTGGTCGCGGTGCTCGCCGAGATAGATGCCTTGCCAGGTGCCAAGGTTCAACCGGCCTGCAGTGACCGGCAGAGTCAGCTGGCAACCGAGCAGGCTCGCCTTGAAATGCGCTGGCAGATCGTCCGGGCCTTCGTAGTCGTGCTCGTAGCCGCTCTCGCCCTGAGGCACGAGACGGTTGAAGAAGCGCTCGAAGTCACGCCGCACCGCAGCATCGGCATTCTCGTTGATGGTCAACGAGGCCGACGTGTGCTGCAGCCACAGGTGCAGCAGGCCGATCCGGCACTCGGCCAGTTCGGGCAGCGCCGCGACTATCTCGTCGGTCACCAGATGAAAACCGCGCGCACGTGCGCGCAGGCTGATCAGCCGTTGTTGCCACATACCAGGCCCCTGCAGCATCCGATGGCGGCGCATTTTAGAGCCTGTCGCCGGCCATTTCACCTGGCCGGAGCGGGAATTTTCCGCGTTTTGTGCAGGATGAAAAAGGGCGCCCGAGGCGCCCTTTGGTCTACTTGCGAGTGAACTCGGGATAGGCCTCCATGCCGCACTCGACTATATCGACCCCCTCGTACTCATCCTCCTCGCTGACGCGCAGACCCATGACCAGCTGGATCACGCCCCAGATCACCAGGCTGGCGACGAACACCCAGGCGAAGATGCAGGCGGCGCCGAGCATCTGCACGCTGAGGCTGGCGCTGCTGTTGGTCAGCGGCACGGCCAGCAGGCCCCAGATGCCGCTGGTGCCATGCACCGAGATAGCACCCACCGGATCGTCGATGCGCAGGCGCTCCAGCATCAGGATGCTGAACACCACCAGCACGCCTCCGACCGCGCCGATCAGCACCGCCTGGGCGGCGCTCGGCGTGGCCGGCTCGGCGGTGATCGACACCAGGCCGGCCAGGGCGCCATTGAGGACCATGGTCAGGTCGGCCTTGCCGAACAGCACGCGGGCCACCACCAGCGCCGCCAACAGACCGCCGGAGGCGGCCAGGTTGGTGTTGACGAACACCGTGGCCACCGTATTGGCGTCCTCGATGCTGCTGACGCTGAGCTGCGAGCCGCCATTGAAGCCGAACCAGCCGAACCAGAGGATCAGCGTGCCCAACGTCGCCAGCGGCAGGTTGGCACCGGGGATGGCGTTGATCTGCCCCTGGCTACCGTACTTGCCCTTGCGCGCGCCGAGCAGGATGACGCCAGCCAGGGCCGCCGAGGCGCCCGCCAGGTGGACGATGCCGGAGCCGGCGAAGTCCTTGAAGCCGAGCTGCTTGAGGAAGCCGCCGCCCCAGGTCCAGTAGCCCTCGATCGGGTAGATCAGGCCGCACATGACCACCGCGAAGGCGAGGAACGCCCACAGCTTCATGCGCTCGGCCACTGCGCCGGAGACGATCGACATGCAGGTAGCGGTGAACACCACTTGGAAGAAGAAGTCGGCGCGCTTGGAGTAGCCCGGCGCCTCCTCGCCACCGGCGGCCACCACATCGACCGCATGCTCGCTGCCGATCAGGAAGCCGAAGTTGGGCAGCACGCCACCGTGGGCGCCGCCGTACATCAGGTAGTAGCCAACGAGCAGGTACATCACCCCGGCCAGGGCGTAGAGGACGATGTTCTTGGTGAGGATCTCGGCGGTGTTCTTGGCCCGGACCAGGCCGGACTCGAGCATGGCGAAACCAGCCGCCATCCACATCACCATGGCACCGCAGATCAGAAGATAGAAGGTATCCAGCGCGTACTGCAGGGGAATCAGGGCCGTGCTTTCCATCTAGTACTCCGTTGTACCGGTTGCACAGTGCGCCGCCGTTGGCGCGGAAAGAAAAACGCCCGGCGAACCGGGCGTTTGGTGTTGCTGCAGGGCTTACAGGTTGTAGCCGCGCTCGTTGTGCTCGGAGAGGTCGAGACCGACGGTCTCGGACTCCTCGCTGACGCGCAGGCCCATCACCAGGTCCAGCACCTTGAGGATCACGAAGGTGACGATACCGGTGTAGACCACGGTGACCAGTACGCCGACGATCTGGATCCAGACCTGACCACCGATGTCTTCCACGGTGCCGAAGCCACCCAGGGCCGGAGCGGCGAACACGCCGGTCAGGATGGCGCCGACGATACCGCCGATGCCGTGCACGCCGAAGGCGTCCAGGGAGTCGTCGTAGCCCAGCTTGCGCTTCAGGCTGGTGGCGCAGAAGAAGCAGATCACGCCGGAAGCCAGACCGATTACCAGGGCGCCCATCGGGCCGGCGGTACCAGCAGCCGGGGTGATGGCGACCAGACCGGCGACCACACCGGAGGCGATGCCCAGGGCGCTCGGCTTACCGTGGGTGATCCACTCGGCGAACATCCAGCCCAGGGCGGCGGCGGCGGTGGCGATCTGGGTGACCAGCATGGCCATGCCGGCGGTGCCGTTGGCGGCTACTGCGGAGCCGGCGTTGAAGCCGAACCAGCCGATCCACAGCATGGCAGCACCAATCAGGGTGTAGCCCAGGTTGTGCGGAGCCATCGGGGTGGTCGGGTAGCCCTTGCGCTTGCCCAGCACCAGGCAGGCCACCAGGCCAGCGATACCGGCGTTGATGTGCACCACGGTGCCGCCAGCGAAGTCGAGTACGCCTTCGTCCCACAGGAAGGCACCGTCACCGGACCAGACCATGTGGCACATCGGGGCGTAGACGACGGTGAACCATACGGCCATGAAGATCAGCATCGCGGAGAACTTCATGCGCTCGGCGAAGGCACCGACGATCAGGGCCGGGGTGATGATGGCGAAGGTCATCTGGAAGACGATGAACACGCTCTCCGGGAAGGCAGCGATCAGGCTGTCAGTGGTCAGGCCACTGAGGAACGCCTTGTTCAGGCCGCCGACGAAGGAGTTCAGGTTGGTAACACCCTTCTCCATGCCGGTGGTGTCGAAGGCCAGGCTGTAGCCGTAGACCACCCAGAGGATGCTGATCAGGCCGGTGATGGCGAAGCACTGCATCATCACCGACAGAACGTTCTTGGAGCGAACCATGCCGCTGTAGAACAGCGCCAGGCCAGGGATGGTCATGAACAGCACCAGAGCGGTGGCGGTCAGCATCCAGGCGGTGTCGCCGGAGTTGAGGACGACCTCGTCAGCCATGGCCAGGCCAGGGGTTACGAGGGACAAAAGGGCTCCTAGCCCTGCGATCTTACGCAGAGTCATGTGTTTTTCTCCTGGGGCGTGTTGGGTTCTGAGGCTTAAACTGCGTCGGTGCCGGTTTCGCCGGTACGGATGCGGATGGCCTGTTCCAGGTTGACGACGAAGATCTTGCCGTCACCGATCTTGCCGGTGTTGGCCGCCTTGGTGATCGCCTCGATGACCCGATCCAGCTGGTCGTCGGCGATGGCCACGTCGATCTTCACCTTGGGCAGGAAATCGACCACGTATTCCGCGCCGCGATACAGCTCGGTGTGGCCCTTCTGCCGACCGAAGCCTTTGACTTCGGTCACGGTGATGCCCTGCACGCCGATCTCCGACAGCGACTCGCGCACGTCGTCCAGCTTGAACGGCTTGATGATGGCAGTGACTAGCTTCATGAAACTCTCTCCCGTATGGATGGACTCGCCCCAGGAAAAACGAACCCGGCTCAAGTCTAAGCGCAGTGTCTGGCTTTTGAAACGCATCGCCCGCCCTGGTACCGAACGATTCGATGCCAACCAACCGCATCCGTTGAGGCACTCCCCCGCCTCATCGTGTGCACCGGTACTGCATCGGTGCACGCGTCATGAGGTGTTAAGCAGAAAGCTTGCCAGCTATGCCAAAAGGCCACTTTTTCATGCATTTAGCCGAGTAATGACGTTCCCACGAAAAATCGACTGGCAGGTCATTGCACAACATTAGTGCACCGCCACTGCCCGGCATGATCAAAAATCGTGCACCTGCGGGCCCCGCCTGGGCGCAAGGGGTCGCGTGCTACACTGGCCGCCGTTTGCCATCGGAAATGCCCGCCATGCTGCCGCCCAAAGCCATTCTCGACACCCTCGCCAGCCACGCCTCGCGCCTGTTCAGCGGCGACAGCCCCTTGCCGCGCAGCGAATTCGAGACCCAGTTCAAGGCCCTGCTACAGAGTGCCTTCAGCAAGCTGGACCTGGTCAGCCGCGAGGAGTTCGATAGCCAGATGGCCGTACTGGCCCGCACCCGCACCCGCCTCGAAGCCCTGGAAGCCAAGCTGGCGGAACTGGAAGCGCAACAGAAACCACCCGCCGAGTAAGCCTTCGGCGGGCATGCGATCAAGGAGTGATCCATGTCCCTGGCCATAGTGCATAGCCGCGCCCAGGTGGGCGTCGAGGCACCCAGCGTCACCGTCGAGGCGCACCTCGCCAACGGCCTGCCCGGCATGGCCCTGGTCGGCCTGCCGGAAACCGCGGTGAAGGAAAGCAAGGACCGCGTGCGCAGCGCGATCCAGAACTCCGGGTTCGATTTCCCCGCCCGCCGCATCACCCTCAACCTGGCCCCGGCCGACCTGCCTAAGGACGGTGGGCGCTTCGACCTGGCCATCGCCCTGGGCATCCTCGCCGCCAATGGCCAGGTGCCGAGCACCGCCCTGGCCGGACTGGAATGCCTGGGCGAGCTGGCATTGTCTGGAGAGTTGCGTGCAGTGCAGGGTGTGTTGCCCGCGGCCCTCGCCGCCCGCGCCGCCGGACGCACCCTGCTGGTGCCGAGCGCCAATGCCGAAGAAGCCTGCCTGGCATCGGGGCTGACCGTACTGGCCGCCGACCACCTGCTGCAGATCACCACCCACCTTAATGGCCAAACCCTGCTCGAACCCTACCGGGCCAATGGCCTGGCCCAGCATGCCTCGGCCTATCCCGACCTGGCCGAGGTGCAGGGCCAGCTGGCCGCCAAGCGCGCCCTGCTGATCGCCGCCAGCGGCAATCACAACCTGCTGCTGAGTGGGCCGCCAGGCACCGGCAAGACCCTGCTGGCAAGCCGCCTGCCCGGCCTGCTGCCACCGCTGAACGAAGAGGAGGCGCTGCAAGTGGCGGCGATCCACTCGATCGCCAGCCACACGCCGCTCGACAGCTGGCCGCAGCGCCCCTTCCGCCAGCCACACCACTCCGCGTCCGGGCCGGCACTGGTCGGTGGTGGCAGCCGTCCACAACCCGGAGAAATCAGCCTCGCGCACATGGGCGTGCTGTTCCTCGACGAGCTGCCCGAGTTCGACCGCAAGGTCCTGGAGGTGCTGCGCGAGCCGCTGGAAAGCGGGCAGATCGTCATCGCCCGGGCCCGCGACAAGGTGCGTTTTCCTGCGCGCTTCCAGTTGGTGGCGGCGATGAACCCCTGCCCCTGCGGCTATCTGGGCGACCCCAGCGGCCAGTGCCGCTGCAGCTCGGAGCAGGTGCAGCGCTATCGCAACAAGCTGTCCGGCCCGCTGCTCGACCGCATCGACCTGCACCTGACCGTCGCCCGCGAGAGCACCAGCCTGGGCGCCGCGCCGGATGCCGACAACAGCAGCGCCCGGGTCGCTGCTCGCGTGGCCGCAGCTCGTGAGCGCCAACGGCAACGCCAGGGCTGCGCCAATGCCGCCCTGGGGCTCGACCAGCTGCGCGAACATTGCGCCCTGCAGGCCGACGACCAGCGCTGGCTGGAGCAGGCCGCCGAGCGCCTGCGCCTGTCGCTGCGCGCTACCCACCGCCTGCTCAAGGTGGCCCGCACCTTGGCGGACCTGGAGGGGCTCGCCAACATCCAACGCCAGCACCTGGCCGAGGCCCTGCAGTACCGCCCCAGCGCCACCGTATAAGCGCATAAATCTATCAACACAAATGCATCCAGAGATTTCAGCTATCAACTTGTGCTAGAATGCGCCGCCTCCCGCCCTTGGCGGCCCATCCGATCACAAGGAGAGCTAGCTCAATGGAGGCAAATACGTCTTCTCGCTCCACCATCAACCCGCCGGTGTTCTTCGGTTCCGCCGCCCTTCTCATCGCCCTGGTCCTGTTCAGCGTACTGCTGCAGGCGCAGACCCAGGCCCTGTTCAACCACCTGCAGGTCTGGATCACCACCAACCTCAGCTGGGTCTATGTCCTCTCCGTCGCGCTGATCCTCATCGCGGTGGTCTTCCTCGCCGTCAGTCGCTACGGCGACCTCAAGCTCGGCCCCGACCACAGCGAGCCCGATTACAGCCGCACCACCTGGTTCGCCATGCTGTTCTCTGCCGGCATGGGCATCGGCCTGATGTTCTTCGGCGTCGCCGAGCCGGTGATGCACTTCATCAACCCGCCGGTGGGCGTCGGCGGCACCGTCGACGCCGCGCGCGAGGCGATGAAGATCACCTTCTTCCACTGGGGCCTGCATGCCTGGGCGATCTACGCCATCGTCGCGCTGATCCTCGCCTACTTCAGCTTCCGCCACGGCCTGCCGCTGACCCTGCGCTCGGCGCTGTATCCGCTGATCGGTGAGCGCGTGCACGGCCCTATCGGCCATGCCGTGGATATCTTCGCCATCCTCGGCACCGTGCTCGGCGTCGCCACCTCGCTGGGCGTCGGCGTCACCCAGATCAACACCGGCCTCAACCACCTGTTCGGCGTGCCGATCAGCGTGCCGGTGCAGATCGTCCTGATCGTCGGCACTACCGCGCTGGCCACCGCCTCGGTGGTCAGCGGCCTGGACGTCGGCATCCGGCGCCTGTCCGAGCTCAACCTGGGCCTGGCGGTGCTGCTGTTGCTGATGGTCCTGGTGCTGGGGCCGACCGTGTTCATCCTGCAGACCTTCGTGCAGAACACCGGCGGCTACCTCTCCGACCTGGTGAACAAGACCTTCAACCTCTACGCCTACCAGCCGAACGACTGGATCGGCGGCTGGACCCTGTTCTACTGGGGCTGGTGGCTGGCCTGGTCGCCCTTCGTCGGCCTGTTCATCGCGCGCATCTCGCGCGGGCGTACGGTGCGCGAGTTCGTCACCGGGGTAATGCTGGTGCCGACCGCCTTCACCCTGCTGTGGATGACCGTGTTCGGCGATACCGCCATCCACATGATCATGATCGACAAGATCCAGGGCCTGGCCACGGCGGTGGATGCCGATTCGGCGCTGGCATTGTTCGCCTTCCTCGAACACTTCCCCTTCGCCTCGGCCCTGTCGCTGCTAGCCATCGTCATGGTGGTGGTGTTCTTCGTCACCTCGGCCGATTCCGGTGCCATGGTGGTGGACATGCTCGCCTCCGGCGGCGCCAGCGATACGCCAATCTGGCAGCGTATCTTCTGGTCCAGCTCGATGGGCCTGGTGGCCATCGCCCTGCTGCTGGCCGACGGCCTCAAGGCCCTGCAGACCGCCACCATCGTCAGCGCCCTGCCCTTCACCCTGGCCCTGATGTGCGCGATCTGGGGGCTGTTCAAGGCGCTCAGGCTGGACGCCACCAAGCGCGGCATCCGCTACCAGGCGCTGAACACCTTGCGGCCGGCGCCACGGCATGCCGGCGGCTGGCAGCGCCGGGTGCGCAACCTGATGATGTTCCCGCGCCGCGCCCACGTGGTGCGCTTCCTCGCCGAGGTAGCGCGGCCGGCGCTGGAGGGGGTGGCCGAGGAACTGCGCAAACAGGGTTGTGCGACCCAGGTCGAAGACGGCGAGGATGGCCGCGTCAGCCTGGTACTCGGCGCGCCCGAGTCGCCCGAGTTCATCTACCTGATCCGCCCGCGAGCCTACGTGATGCCGAGCTTCGCCCTGGTCGGCAGCCAGGAGGACAGCCGCGACGAGCGCAAGTACTTCCGCGCCGAGGTGCACCTCAAGGAAGGCGGCCAGGATTACGACGTGATGGGCTGGAGCCGCGACGACCTGATCGGCGACATCCTCGACCAGTACGAGAAACACATGCATTACCTGCACGTGGTGCGCTGAAACGAAAAAGCCCGGCACTAGCCGGGCTTTTTCATGCCACTCAGGATCACTGGAAGCGGCTCACCTCGCGCTGCAGCTCCCCGGCCAGGCGATCCATCTCGCGCGCGGTCTCGGCCAGGTTGGCCACCACCTCGCGCTGCTCGCTGTTGGCCAGAGCGATGCTCTGCAGGTTGCTGCTGAGCAGCGTGGCGGTGCTGCTCTGCTCCTGGGTAGCGGTGGTGATAGCGGCAAACTGCTCGCCGGCCTCGTTGGTCTGCTCGGCGATCTGCGCCAGCGCCGCGGCCACCTTGGCGTTGCGCGCCAGGCCTTCCTGCATCAGCGCCTGGCCCTGCTCCATGGTGCGGATGGCGCTGGCCGTCTCCTCCTGGATGCTGCCGATCATGGCCGAGATCTCGGTGGTCGCCTCGCGGGTACGCGCCGCCAGGTTGCGCACCTCGTCCGCCACCACGGCGAAGCCACGCCCCATCTCGCCGGCGCGTGCCGCCTCGATGGCGGCGTTGAGCGCCAGCAGGTTGGTCTGGTCGGCGATGCCGGTGATCACGCCGACGATGCCGCCGATCTCCTGCGAGCGCTGGCCGAGGGTGTTGACCACCGTGGCAGTGGCGTCGAGGGACGCGGAAATCTGCTGCAGCGCCGCCGAGGCCTCGTCCATCGAGGCGCGGCCGATGCGCGTCTGCTGGGCGTTGTCGCTGGCCAGGCGCTCGGTGTTGCGCATGTTGTCGGCGATGTCCTGGGCGGTGGCGCTGAACTCCTCCACCGCGCCGGCCATGCTGCTGATCTCGCCGGACTGCTGGTCGATGCCCTCGTAGGCACCGCTGGACAGGCCGCTGAGCACCTGCGAACGGCTGCCGACCTGCTGCGCGGCGCTGCGGATGTGCTCGACCATGGTCGCCAGCGCCTCGCCCATCTGGTTGAAGCCACGCGCCAGCTCGCCGATCTCGTCGGCGCTGCTGGCTTGCGAGCGTGCGCGCAGGTCACCGGCACCGAGAGCCTGGGCCTGGTCGACCAGCTCGCCCAGCGGGCGCAAGCGCCGACGCAGCAGCACGATCACCGCCGCCACCGCCAGCACCATGGCAGTCACGCTGCCGAGGGCCAGCTGGCCACCGACGCTCCAGGTCACTTCGCGGATTTCCTCCTTGGGCATGTTCGCCAGCACCTGCCAGGGGCCATCGGCAAACGGCGCGGCGACGCTGAAGAAGTCCTGCGCGCCATCGTTCCAGAAATGCCCTTCGCCTGGCTTGCTCAGCAGGCCCTGCAGACGGTCACCGACCGACTCGGGGCGCTGCACGCCGGCCGGCGGCACCAGCCACTTGCCCTGCTCGTCGAGCAGCGCCAGCGAGCCGCTGCGGCCGATGCGGAAGCGGCCGAGGTCAGCGAACTGGGCGTTCTGCGCGTCGGTGTAGTCGAAGCCGACGAACAGCACGGCATTCACCTGGCCGCTGGCGTCGCGCACCGGGGTGTACTGGGTCATGTAGAAGCGGTCGAACAGCAGGGCGCGGCCGACGTAGCTCTGCCCAGCCAGCAGACGCTGGTACGCCGGGTTGGCGTGGTCGAGCACGGTGCCGATGGCGCGGTTGCCGTCCTGCTTGGTCAGCGAGGTGGTGATGCGCACGAAGTCGGCGCCGTCGCGGACGAACACCGTGGCCACGCCGGCGGTGAGGTGGCGGAATTCATCGACCAGGGTGAAGTCGTTGTTCAGCGCCTGACCGTTGAGGTACAGCGCCGGCGGGTTGAGCCCGGCGACCGGCACGCGCTCCTCGGCATGCACCGACAGGCCGCTGGCGAAGCGCTGCTCGAACAGGCCGGCCAGGCGGCTGGTGCTCTCGCGCAGGGTGCCGTGGAAGGTGGTGAGCTGGTCGGCGAGCAGGCGGGCCTCGCTGGCCAGGTGCTCTTCGCGGGTGGTCAGGCTGGCCTGATCAAGGGAGCGCAAGGCGAACAGGGTACTGCCGCTGATGAGCAGGATCAGGAGTATCGCGAGGGCAACGGCGAGTTGCCAGGCGATGCGGGACCTGGGCTGGGACATTTTCTGTGTCTCTCCGGACGGTATTTGGATGCACGCAAAGGCGCGGGATCACCGCCAGCCCTTGGGGGGCGGCGAGAATACCTGATCGGAAGAGTATGGATTATGAATTTGAAGGCATTGCGCCATCAAAAGTCATCAGACAACGTACCAGCGAGACTTTTCGGTCAACCCATGGCCGAAACACCCTCGTGTTTCGGCCATGGGTTGTGTCTCAGCTGGCCAGGTTCAGCGGCACGCCGGCCTGGCGCTGGCGGCAGGCTTCGCCGAAGGCCTCGAAGATTTTCACCGAATCGGGGTTCAGCGCGGCCTGCCATTCCGGGTGCCACTGCACGGCGAACAGGAACGGCGAAATGCTCGGCGCATGAATGGCCTCGACCAGGCCGTCCTCGGCGCGCGCCAGCGGCTCCAGGCCCTTGCCCAGGGTCTTCAGGCCCTGGCCATGCAGCGAGTTGACGCCGATCTCCTCGCTACCCAGCACCTTGGCCAGCCAGCTACCGGACTCGATGCGCACCTTGTGCGCCTCACCGTACTGCACGGCGACCGGGTCGTCCGAATTCTCGCGGTGATCGTTGAAGCCCGGCTCGGCGTAGAGCTTCTGGTACATGTCGCCGCCCAGCGCCACGTTGATTTCCTGCATGCCACGGCAGATGCCGAAGATCGGCAGGCCACGGGCGATGGCCGCCTTGATCAGCGGCAGGTCGAACAGGTCGCGGTCGCGGTCCTGGCCCTTCTCGGGGGTCAGGTTCTCCTGGCCGTAGAGGGTCGGGTCGATGTTCGAGCCGGCACCGGTCAGGTACACGCCATCGGCCATGTCGAGGTACTGCTCGAGGTCATCGGTACCGCAGCAGGTGGGCACCAGCACGGGTACGCAGCCGGCGATCTCCACCAGCGGCGTAATGTATTTGTGGGTCATCACCTGATAGTCGTGGCCCTTGCGCTCCTGAGTCCCCATGGACATCAGCACGACGGGCTTACGCTTGGCAGAAGGGTTCTTTGTACTGTTGTTGTTGGACATACGTCACCTTGGGGCAGATCGGGTCTGCCGTTGCTGTGCAGGTGGGTCGGGAGATCGACGCACTACCTGTTTGGCACGGTTTCCGTCTGTCGGCGGCGTAGCTGGCCTCGCCTGGAGGCATGGGGATGGAAGGTAACGAGCCTCCCGCGACGGCCGCTTTGGACAGACGAACCGCCAACACAGTCTGCCTGAGCCGTAAAATATGTCAAACAATTCAAGCGCATGGCGTTTGAAAATCAGAGCAAAGCCAGACGCCGCAAGGGCCGCATAACGGCGCATGCAGACGAGCGACGGCTAATCAGCCACTCAGGAAGTCCATTATTTTTTACGCCGCATGTACAAAATCCTGAATGCCTCAGCTACCGATGCGCGTCACTGCCGGCAGGTGCATCTGCGCCACCTCGGCCAGCAGGAAGTCACGCAGGCGGCGCAGGCGCTCTTCGCCGCGACGGCCCTTCGGCCACACCAGGTAATAGCTGTCGCCACTGGCCACGGCGCTGGGCCAGGGCAGACCGAGGCGCCCCTGCTCAGCGTCCTCGGCAATCATCACCAGGTCGCCGATCGATACCCCGTAGCCGCGCTCGGCGGCGACTATGCCCAGTTCCAGGGTGTCGAACACCTGGCCGCCGCGCAGCGGCACCTGCTCCTCCAGCCCCATGGCCTGCAACCAGCGCCGCCAGTCGCGACGGTCCGGCGTCGGGTGCAGCAGCTCGACGGCCTGCAGCCGCGGCAGGTCCCAGGGTTCGTCCACCGCCTGCGGCGCGCACACCGGGATCAGCCACTCGGCGAACAGCTCGGCACTCTCCCACTCGGTCGGGAAGCTGGCACTGCCGGCCAGCAGCACGGCGCAGTCGAACGGCTCCTGATGGAAGTCGACCTTGTCCACATCCATCCAGGCGCTGGTCAGCTGCACCTCGATGTCCGGGTTATGCAGGCGAAAACGCGACAAGCGCGCCAACAGCCAGCGCATGGTCAGGGTCGACGGCGCCTTCAGGCGCAGCGTGGTGTCGTCGGCGCTTAGCGCGGTGCAGGCCCGCTCCAGCGCATCGAAACCATCG
The DNA here is from genome assembly GCF_028649395.1 of Pseudomonas sp. Gutcm_11s. Lineage (GTDB taxonomy): Bacteria > Pseudomonadota > Gammaproteobacteria > Pseudomonadales > Pseudomonadaceae > Aquipseudomonas. Next base: position 319,233 of record NZ_JAQSUW010000010.1, read on the forward strand.
CGCACGCCGGGCAGCAGCAGGCGCGCGCTCTCGCTCAGGCGCAGATGGCGCCCGGCTCGCTCGAACAGGCTGCAGCCGAAGTGCTCCTCCAGCGTACGTATATGCCGGCTCACCGCGCTCTGAGTGATGGCCAGCTCTTCGGCGGCGCGGGTGAAGGAGGCGTGCCGGGCGGCAGCCTCGAAGGCACGCAGGGCATACAGGGGGGGCAGGCGACGCGCCATGGCGATGCTTTCCATGAGTATTAGTCATGCCAAGCATCGCATTTTTCCTTTTGTGCGTGGCGTAACCGATCCCGAGAATAAGCGGCACTCTCCTGCCAGCCGAGGGCCACTCGGCGGCACTTCTCTCTGAGCCGTACTCATCATGCCGCACAACACCCGCGCCGAGCTGGGCGCCCTCTTTCGCCTCGCCGGCCCGCTGATCACCGCGCAACTGGCCCACGTGCTGATGGTATTCACCGACACCATCATGATGGCCAAGCTCGGCCCGGAGCAGCTGGCCGGCGGCGCCCTGGGCGCCACCTGCTACTACATGCTGTCGCTGTTCTGCGTGGGCATGATGGCTGCGGTGGGCAGCCTGGTCGCCATCCGCCACGGCGCCGGTGATGCCGGCGGGGCCACGCGCCTGCTGCAGAGTGGCCTGTGGCTGGCGCTGCTGCTGGGTATCGGTGCGGCGCTCTGCCTGCGCTCCCTCGGCCCGCTGCTGCCGTACCTGGGCCAGCAGCCGGACACCGCGGTGCATGCCATGGACTTCCTCGGCGCCCTGGCCCTGGCCCTGCCCGGCTACCTGTGCTTCATGGCCTTGCGCGGCTTCACCAGCGCCATCGGCCATCCCGGCCCGGTGATGACCATCGGCATCGTCGGCGCTCTGGCCAACTTCGTCATCAACTACGCGCTGATCGAGGGCTGGCTGGGCCTCAACCTCGGCCTGGGCGGCATCGGCATGACCACCGCGCTGGTCAGCACCGGCATGGCGCTGGCCCTGGCGTTGTACATCCTGCGTTCGCCGGTCTATCGCCAGTACGCACTACTGCGCGGCCTGCTGCGCCCACGCAAGGTGGAGATGCATGCGTTGCTGCGCCTGGGCCTACCGATCGGCGGCACCTACGCCGCCGAGCAGGGCATGTTCACCTTCGCCGCGCTGTGCATGGGCGCCCTCGGCAGCGTGCAGCTGGCGGCGCACCAGATCGCCATCCAGGCGGTGACGCTGGCCTTCATCCTTCCCCAGGGCCTGTCCTACGCCGTGACCTTCCGCGTCGGCCAGCACTATGGCGCCGGGCGCCTGGCCGAGATGCGCCACGCCGGCCGGCTGGGCATCGCCAGCGGCGCCTGCTGCATGCTGTTCTTCGCCCTGCTGTTCTGGCTGGCACCGGAGCAGGTGGTGGGGCTGTTCGTCGATCGCAGCGATCCGGCCTTCAACGAGGTGATCGGCCTGGCCGTGAGCCTGCTGGCGGTGGCCGCGCTGTTCGAGCTGTTCGACGGTATCCAGAGCATCGCCATGGGCACCATTCGCGGTCTGGGCGACGGCAAGACCACCCTGCTGGTCGGCCTCGGCTGCTACTGGCTGGTGGGCATCCCGCTGGCCTGGACCCTGGCCTTCCCGCTCGGCTGGGGTGCGCATGGCGTGTGGTGGGGGCTGGCCGGCGGCCTGGCCTGTGCGGCCATCGGCCTGACCCTGGGTTTCGAATGGAAGACCGCGCGCCCGTTGCCCCTGCAGCCGGGTGCGGCCGAGGCCTGCCCGGGCTGACTCAGCAGGGCACGCCGGCGAGCAGCGGCTGGCGTATGCCGAACACCAGGAAGCGCGCCAGGTCGGTCAGCGGCAACGGCTTGCTGATCAGGTAGCCCTGCACCTGGTCGCAGCCGAACTGGCGCAGCAGGGCCAGCTGCTCGGCGTTCTCCACGCCCTCGGCGACCACTTCCAGATGCAGGTTGTGCGCCAGGTTGATCATCGCCCGCACCAGCTGGCGGTTCTCCGCGCGCGCGCCCATGCCGGCGACGAAGCTCTTGTCGATCTTCAGCAGGGTGATCGGCAGGTTGTTGAGGTGCACGAAGGAGGAGAAGCCGGTACCGAAGTCGTCCAGCGAGAAGCGCACGCCGAGCCGGCCGAGGGCCTGCATGGTCTGCTGCACCTGCTCGCTGCGGCGCATCACGGCGGTCTCGGTCAGTTCGAACTCCAGCCACTGGGCGTCGACCCCGCGCTCCTCGATCAGCCGGCCGAGGGTGGCCAGCAACTGGCTGTCCTGGAACTGGCGGAACGACAGGTTGACCGCCATGTGCAGCGCCGGAAGACCGCGCCCGCGCAGCCACTGCATGTCGCGCAGGGCACGCGAGATGACCCAGTAGCCCAGCGGCACGATCAGCCCGCTCTCCTCGGCCAGCGGCACGAACTCGTCCGGGCCGAGCAGGCCGCGCTCGGGATGGCGCCAGCGCACCAGCGCTTCCAGGCCGACGATACGTCCGCTGGCCAGGCACAGGCGCGGCTGGTAGTGCAGCTCCAGCTCGTCGCGGCGCAGCGCCCGGCGCAGCTCGCTCTCCAGGTCAGCCATGCTGCGCGCGCCACGGTGGATGCGCTCGTCGTACAGATGATGGGTGCAGCCCTGGGCCGCCTTGGCCTGCTGCATGGCGATGTGCGCATGCCATAGCAGCGGGTCGGCGCTCTCGCCGGCGCGGGCGTGGGCCAGGCCCAGGCTGCAGCCGAGCAGCAGGCTCTCGCCATCGACCCAGTAGGGCTCGGACAGCGCCTCGGTGATGCGCTCGGCCAGGCGCTCGGCACGTTGCGGGTCGCGGCGGTTGTCGATGAGCAGGGCGAATTCGTCGCTGCCCAGCCGCGCCAGGTCGTCGCCGGGCTCCAACTGGGCCTTGAGCCGCCCGACCACCTGCAGGATCAGGCGGTCGCCGCCCTGGTAGCCGAGCGAATCGTTGACGTGCTTGAAGTTGTCCAGATCGAGGTGGCCGAGGACCAGGCCACGGCCCTGATGCTCGGCCAGGCGCGCCGCCAGCAGGGTCTGGAAGCCCTGGCGGTTGGCGATGCCAGTCAGCGGGTCCTGCTCGGCCAGGCGCTGCAGGGTGTTCTGCAACCGGGCGCGCTCGCCGGCGTAACGCAGGCAGCGGCGCAGCAGGTCGACACTGAGGTTGTCGCGCACCAGCCAGTCGTAGACATCGGCGGGCGCTTCGGCGGGCTCTTCCTCGAGCAACAGAACGGTGGGTAGCGGGCAGCAGCCGGGCACGGGCTGGTAGGCGGGGGTGGCCAGCAACAGTCCGCTGCCGCCATCGTCGAACAGGCTGCTGGCGGCCTGCCAGGAGGGAGCGGTGATCAGCGGCACGGCGCTGCCCATGGCCGCCAGGCGCGCGCGCAGCAAAACGGCCCACTCCGGCTCGTCGGCCAGCAGGACCAGGCGCATGGGTTCGGCGTGCGCGGACAAATGACCTCCCCAGGGTCAAGGGCGACGGGTTGGCTCCGTCTGTTGTGCACCGTTCTGCGGTGTTCTTGTCTGCCAGTCCTTGTGCAGATATCTGCGCATCCTGCGGGAAAGACATAGCAGCGACAACCGTACAGGGTGTCGCACTGTGTCCAGTATGTTTAAAAATAGTGACTTAGCACACATTCCTGATGCTTTTTATCGGGAACCAGCCCCGCCGAGCGGCAGTCTGCATGCGCCCCGCCGAGCTTCGTCGGCTGCTAGAATGCCGCCTCGTTTTTTCTGACCCGATTTCTTCCCATGTCCCGACTCAATCCTCGGCAGCAGGAAGCCGTGAACTATGTCGGCGGCCCTCTATTGGTGCTCGCCGGCGCCGGCTCCGGCAAGACCAGCGTGATCACCCGCAAGATCGCCCACCTGGTGCAGAACTGCGGCATCCAGGCTCGCCACATCGTCGCCATGACCTTCACCAACAAGGCCGCGCGCGAGATGAAGGAGCGTGTCGGCACGCTGCTCAAGGGCGCCGAGGCGCGCGGCCTGACCGTGTCGACCTTCCACAACCTGGGCATGAACATCATCCGCAAGGAATACGCGGCGCTGGGCTACAAGCCGGGTTTCTCGATCTTCGACGACGGCGATATCAAGGCCCTGCTGACCGACATCATGCAGAAGGAATACGCCGGCGATGACGGTGCCGATGAGGTCAAGAACTACATCGACAGCTGGAAGAACGACCTGATCCTGCCCGACGAGGCCCTGGCCAATGCGCGCGGGCCCAAGGAGCAGACCGCCGCCGTCGTCTACCTGCACTACCAGCGCACGCTCAAGGCGTACAACGCGGTGGACTTCAACGACCTGATCCTGCTGCCGGTGAAGCTGTTCCAGGAGAACAAGGACATCCTGGAGAAGTGGCAGAACCGCATCCGCTACCTGCTGGTGGACGAGTACCAGGACACCAACTCCAGCCAGTACCTGCTGGTGAAGCTGCTGGTGGGCATGCGCAACCAGATCACCGTGGTCGGCGATGACGACCAGTCGATCTATGCCTGGCGCGGCGCGCGGCCGGAGAACCTCAACCTGCTCAAGGAAGACTACCCGTCGCTGAAGGTGGTGATGCTGGAGCAAAACTACCGCTCCACCAGCCGCATCCTCAAATGCGCCAACATCCTCATCGCCAACAACCCGCACGCCTTCGAGAAGCAGCTGTGGTCGGAGATGGGCATGGGCGACGAGATCCGTGTGATCCGCACGCGCAACGAGGACGCCGAGTGCGAGCGCGTGGCGCTGGAGATCCTCACCGAGCACCTGCGCACCGAGCGACCGTACAGCGACTTCGCGATCCTCTACCGCGGCAACTACCAGGCCAAGCTGATGGAGCTGAAGTTGCAGCACCACCAGATTCCCTATCGACTGAGCGGTGGCACCAGTTTCTTCGCCCGCCAGGAGGTGAAGGACCTGATGAGCTACTTCCGCCTGCTGGTCAATCCGGACGACGACAACGCCTACCTGCGCGTGATCAACGTGCCGCGCCGCGAGATCGGCTCCACCACCCTGGAGAAGCTCGGCAACTACGCCAGCGAGCGTGGCGTGTCGATGTACGCCGCCAGCGACGAACTGGGCCTCGGCGAGCAGCTCGACAGCCGCTATACCGAGCGCCTCTCGCGGTTCAAGCGCTACATGGACAAGATCCGCGAGCTCTGCGCAGGTAACGACCCGATCGGCGCCATTCGCAGCATGATCATGGATATCGATTACGAGAACTGGCTGCGCCAGAACGCCTCCAGCGACAAGGTCGCCGAGGCGCGCATGGGCAACGTCTGGTTCCTCGTCGAGGCGCTGAAGAACACCCTCGACAAGGACGAGGACGGCGACATGACCATCGAGGACGCCATCGGCAAGCTGGTCCTGCGCGACATGCTGGAGCGCCAGCAGGAAGAGGAAGACGGCGCCGAGGGCGTGCAGATGATGACCATGCACGCTTCCAAGGGCCTGGAATTCCCCTCGGTGTACATCATCGGCTTCGAGGAGGAGATCCTCCCGCACCGCTCCAGCATCGAGGCCGACACCATCGAGGAAGAACGCCGCCTGGCCTACGTCGGCATCACCCGCGCCAAACGCAACCTGGCGCTGACCTTCGCCGCCAAGCGCAAGCAGTACGGCGAGATCATCGACTGTTCGCCGAGCCGTTTCCTCGACGAGCTGCCACCTGAAGACCTGGTCTGGGAAGGCCAGGAAGATGCTCCCGCGGAAGTGAAGAGCGCACGCGGCAATGACGCCCTGGCCAACATGCGGGCAATGCTGAAAAAATAGCCGCTGGCTATTTTCAGCGGCGCGCAGTGGCGACCTGACTGCCAGGCCCAGCCTGACAATGAAAAATCCTGATCTGCCAATGAACAAGAGGGCAATGGGCGTGGAAGCGCTGAAAGAGAAAATCCGTGAAATGGGTGTCGTGCTGTCGGAGCAGGTGCTGAAGGTCGACGCCTTCCTCAACCACCAGATCGACCCGGCGCTGATGAAGCTGATCGGCCACGAATTCGCCGAACGCTACCGCGACCAGGGCGTGACCAAGATCGTCACCATCGAGGCCTCCGGCATCGCCCCGGCGGTCATGGCCGGCCTGGAGCTGGGCGTGCCGGTGATCTTCGCGCGCAAGTTCCAGTCGCTGACGCTGAAGAACGAGCTGCTGATCTCCAAGGTGTTCTCCTTCACCAAGCAGACCGAGAGCACCATCGCCATCTCCGCGCGCCACCTGACGCCGGCCGACCACGTGCTGGTGATCGACGACTTCCTCGCCAACGGCCACGCCGCCAAGGCGCTGATCGACCTGATCCAGCAGGCCGGCGCGAGCATCGCCGGGCTCGGCATCGTCATCGAGAAGTCCTTCCAGGACGGCCGCGCCCTGCTCGAGAGCGAAGGCTACCGGGTCGATTCGCTGGCCCGCGTGGCCTCGCTGGCCGACGGCCAGGTGCGCTTCCTCGACTGAGCCTCAGGCCACCGCGGTGGCCTTGAGCCCCGCCAGCAGCAGGCGCTGGTAGAGCTGCTCGCGCATGCCGCGCGGCTGTTCCAGCCCCATGCGCTGCAGGTGGGCGATGTACTCGGCGGTTTCCGGCAGGTCGAACAGGGTCGCCGCGCCCAGTTCGATCAGCTCGCTGGGGCGCAGCTTGCCCTGCACCCACTGCAGCGCGCGCAGCAGGTCCTGCTCTTCCTGGGTGAAATCGCAGCCCAGCGGATACTCGGGAAACAGCGCGGGGAACTCGGCACGCCAGGCCTGCAGGCGCTCCGGCCGGTTGTTGCGGTACTCGGCGCCCAGCTGGAAATCCTCGGCCAGCTTGCCGGCCTTCTGCGCGGCCACGATCAGCTCGTCCTGGAAACGCGAATCGGCGATGCGCAGCAGCGCCTCAATCACCTGCGCGTCGTTCCTGCCGCGCAGGTCGGCGATGCCGTACTCGGTCACCACGATGTCGCGCAGATGCCGTGGGATGGTGGCGTGGCGGTAGTCCCAGCGGATGTTCGAGCTGATCTCGCCGCCCACGCCACGCCAGCTGCGCAGCATCAGGATCGAGCGCCCGCCCTGCAGCTCGTGGGCCTGGGCGACGAAGTCGTACTGCCCACCCACGCCGCTGAGCACGCGGCCATCGTCCAGCTGGTCGGCGACGGCCGCACCGAGCAGGGTGACGGTGAAGCAACTGTTGATGAAGCGCGCATCGCGGCGCTGCAGGCGCTTCAGGGTCTCGCCGCCGTACAGGCGGTTGATGTAGCTGATGGCGGTCATGCCGATGCGCCGGCGCTGTTCATCGTCCAGCTCGGCGAGGCGCCGATAGAACGCCTGCGGGCCGAGGAAGAAACCGCCATGCACCAGCACCCCACCACGCGCCGGCCCAAGGTATGGCGCCAGCGCGGCGAAGCTGGCCGCATCGCCGAGGTCGGCCGTCAGGCGCTGGCCGTCAGGCAGCAGCAGCTCTCCCAGTTGCAGGCGCACCTGCCCATCGAGCAGGCCGTTGCGCTGCAACCAGGCCAGGGCCGGACCATCGAGGCGCAGCGGCAGGCCGACGCGGCGCAGCGCCTCGGCATTGCACAGGCGTCCGTCGCCATCCAGCCCGCCCTCCTCGGCCAGGCGCTGCAGGCGTTCGTCGGGATAGACCGCACGGCGAATCACCCCGGCCTCGAGCAACGCCAGCAGGCCCTGCATGAACATCTCGCTGCAGCCATACAGCCCACTGGCGAACGGGCGCACCCCACCCTCGCGCTCGATCAGCTCGCCCCAGCGCTGCGGCACTTCCATGGCATGCAGCAGCGCACAGTAGGCGTGGTTGTCCGCCTGGCGAGCCAGCAGCGCCGCCGCCACCGCGTCGCCCATGGCGCCGATGCCCAGCTGCAGGGTGCCGCCGTCGCGCACCAGAGTGCTGACGTGCAGGCCGATGGCGTGGTCCTGCAGACCGACCGGCAGGCTGGGTGTGGAGAACAGGGTATGGCGCTCGACCGGCTCGATAAGCAGATCGAACGCCGTGGTCGGCACCTCGGCGGCGCCGCACATGTAGGGCAGATCGGCATGCGGCTGGGCGATGCACAGGATGGTCTCGCCGGCGCGACGACGCTCGTCCAGGCCGGGCAGCAGATCGAGGGTGATGTCCGGGTTGCAGCTCAGGCTGACCTGCCCTGGGCGCTGCGGGTCCAGCGCCACCAGCTGGGCGATGACGTTGATGCCCTTGCGCTGCAGGTCGCGCGCCACCTGGCTGTAGTTAAGGCTGATGTAGTTCTGCTGCGCCTGCGGGTTGTGCAGCTGGCTGCCCGGCTGCAGATAGAACTCCTCGATGCGCACGTTGCCCGGCAGGTCACCGCAGCGCAGGTCGGTCAGGTAGTCGAGCTCGACATGGTCGCCATACACCCGGCGCAGGAACGGGCCACTGAAGCGCTGCTCCAGTTCGCTGCGCGGCTGCGGGCGGGCCAGCGACAGCGCGGTGTAGATGATCAGCTCGCGCTGCGGCAGCTCCTTCATGCGCTGGTACAGCGCGTTGACGAAGCGGTTGGGCTTGCCCAAGCCCAATGGCAGGCCGAGCCGAATCGGCCCATCGATGCGGGCCAGCACCCGCTCCACGGCATGTTCCAGTGTGCAGCTCGACACCCGGCGCCCTCCTCTCGCGATGGGAGGTTGGACCGCTGCGGTGGTTTTTCGCTCAGGTAAAAACGACAAAGCCGCCCGGAGGCGGCTTTGCAATCAACGCGAGAAGACGGCGATCAGAGACCGGACATCTTCTGGATGGCGCCTTTCAGCTCGTCATCGGAGCAGGTGGCGCAGGTGCCTTTCGGCGGCATGGCGTTGATACCGGAGATGGCCTTGGCCAGCAGGCCGTCGAGGCCGCCCTGCTCGCTGGCGCGTTTCTTCCAGTCGGCAGCGTCGCCGATCTTCGGCGCGCCCAGCACGCCGGAGCTGTGGCAGGCGCCACAGTGAGCGGCGATCACGTCGTCAGGCGACTTGGCGCCACCACCACTGGCAGCGGCAGCCACGGCGCCGACGCCTTTGCATTCTTCACCCTGGATGCAGACCTCGCCCACCGGCTTGATACGCTCGGCGATTTCGTCGTTGGTCGCAGCCTGAGCGCTCACAGCCCACAGGGCCAATACGGCGGCTTGAGCCACCAGCATCTTTTTGATCAGGTTCACGGTACACCCTCATTGTGGCTAGTCACGCTCGCGGCCACGGTTTCGCGAGCGCGCGCAGTATAACGGTTAGACCGCCCCGCCGGAACAACCCAACTTGTCGCAGGGGCATTGCCCTGCGCCACGGCTCTTAGAAGTTGGCCGGTGTCGTTGCGCTGATCAGCCGGGCCGGCTGGTCGAACGGGTTGCGGAAGCGGTGCGGCTTGGTGCTGTCGAAGTAGTAGCTGTCGCCCGGCTCGAGGACAAATACCTCGGCGCCCACGGTCAGCTCGAGACGCCCGTCTACCAGCATGCCGGCCTCTTCGCCGTCGTGGTTGAGCATCTCCTCGCCGGTATCGGTACCCGGTGGGTAGATCTCGTCGAGGAAGGTGATGGTGCGGTTGGGATGCGCCTTGCCGATCAGTTTCATCGTCACGGCACCGCTGGAAAGGTCGGTCAGTTCGTCGGCCCGGTAGACCACCTGGGTCTGATTATCCTGTTCCAGATCGAGGGAGAAGAACTCCACCAGCGACATGGGGATCCCGCCGAGCACCTTTTTCAGCGAGCTGATCGAGGGGCTCACGCTGTTCTTCTCGATCATCGAAATGGTGCTGTTGGTGACGCCCGCACGTTTGGCGAGTTCACGCTGGGATAGGCCTTTGAGTTTGCGAATAGATTGCAGTCGAACACCGACGTCCAATGCGGGGGTCCTCCTTGGGAGCAAGGCATTTGGGTGGCGGTATCATGCGGCCAGTGTTCAGTATTTACAACACTGCAAACGCGATTGCTCCAGCGAGCGCCCACTAGCCCCCGGAATAGAGCCTCGGCACGCGCTTGAGGTTGCAGAACAGCTGGTACGGAATGCTGCCGCAGCCATAGGCCACCGCGCTGGCGGAGACGTTGCGCCCCCAGAGTTCGACCCGGCTGCCGAGGCCGGCGCCCGGCAGGTCGGTGAGGTCCACGGTGAGCATGTCCATGGACACCCGGCCGATCAGGCGGGTCATCTGCCCATCGACCAGCACCGGAGTGCCGGTGGCCGCATGGCGTGGGTAGCCGTCGGCATAACCCATGGCGACCACGCCGACGCGGGTCGGCCGCTCGGCGATGAAGCGCGCACCGTAGCCCACCGGCTCGCCGGCCGGCAGCTCGCGCACGCTGATGATCTTCGACTCCAGGGTCATCACCGGGCGCAGGCGCGCGGCCTGGGCCTGGTCGTGTTCGAAGGGGGTGGCGCCGTAGAGCATGATGCCGGGGCGCACCCAGTCACTGGGAATCTCCGGCCAGCCGAGAATGGCCGGTGAGTTGCGCAGGCTGATCTCGGCCTGCAGGCCACCACGCGCCTCGTGGAACAGCGCCAGCTGCTCGGCGCTGCGCGGGCTGTCCAGCTCGTCGGCGCGGGCGAAGTGGCTCATCAGCACGATCTTCTCGACCTTGCCGCTGGCCAGCAGGCGGGCATGGGCATCGCGGTACTCGGCCGGATGCAGGCCGACCCGGTGCATGCCCGAGTCGACCTTCAGCCACACGCGCAGCGGCCGCGCCAGGCGAGCGCGCTCGATCGCTTCGATCTGCCAGGCCGAGTGCACCACGCACCACAATTGGTGCTGGTCGATCAGGCCCAGTTCGCTCTCCTCGAAGAAGCCTTCGAGCAGCAGGATCGGCTGGCGGATGCCGGCGTAGCGCAGCTCCAGCGCCTCCTCGATGCAGGCCACCGCGAAGCCGTCGGCCTCCGCCTCCAGCGCCTGGGCACAACGCACGGCGCCGTGGCCGTAGGCATCGGCCTTGACCACCGCCAGGGCTTTCGCGCCGCTGATCTCGCGGGCGAGACGGTAGTTGTGACGCAGGGCTTCGAGGTCGATCAGGGCACGGGCGGGGCGCATTTCGGCTTCTTCGATTCGCTTAAAAAAAACCCGGCGGGGGCGCCGGGCGAGTCAGGGATGAATCAATTCTGTGCAGCGACGACCATCATCTCCACCAGCACCCGCGGGTCGTACAGCTTGCCCTCGACGCAGGCGCGGGCCGGGGCGGCGCCTTCGGCGACCCAGGCGTCGTACACCTCGTTGAGGCCGGCGTAGTCGGCGCTGATGTCCTTCAGGTAGATGGTCACCGAGAGGATCTTCGACTTGTCGCTGCCGGCCTCGGCCAGGAAGCGATCGATGTTGGCCAGGGTCTGGCGGGTCTGCTCACGGATATCGCCGGCGTAGTCGTCAGCCAGCTGACCCGCCAGGTAGACGGTGCCGTTGTGGATGACGATTTCGCTGTAGCGCTTCTCAATGCGCAGGCGCTGGATGGACATGCTTGTGGCTCTCCTTGGTGCGGCCATAACGGGAAATATCCAGGCCTTCGGCGCTGATCTGCGGGCGCTTGTTCGCCATCAGGTCGGCGAGGAAGCGACCGGAGCCGCAGGCCATGGTCCAGCCAAGGGTACCGTGTCCGGTGTTGAGGAACAGATTGCGGAATGCCGTGCCACCCACGATCGGCGTGCCGTCCGGGGTGGCCGGGCGCAGGCCGGTCCAGAAGCTGGCCTGGCTGACATCGCCGCCTTCCGGGTAGAGATCGTTGGTGATCATCTCCAGGGTGGCGCGACGCTTGGGGTTGAGGGAGAGGTCGAAGCCGGCGATCTCGGCCATGCCGCCGACGCGGATGCGGCCGTCGAAGCGGGTGATGGCGACCTTGTAGGTCTCGTCGAGAATGGTCGAGCTTGGCGCCATCGCCGCGTTGGTGATCGGCACGGTCAGCGAGTAACCCTTGAGCGGGTACACCGGGGCATTGATGCCCAGCGGCTTGAGCAGTTGCGGGCTGTAGCTGCCGAGAGCCAGCACGTAGCGGTCGGCGGTCTCCAGCTTGCCGTCGATCCACACGCCGTTGATGCGATCACCGGCCGCATCCAGGCGCTGGATGTTCTGGCCGAAACGGAATTCCACGCCCAGGGCCTTGGCCATGTCCGCCAGCTTGGTGGTGAACATCTGGCAGTCGCCGGTCTGGTCGTTGGGCAGGCGCAGGGCGCCTGCCAGCTTGTGCTTGACCCCGGCCAGGGCCGGTTCGACACGGGCGATGGCGTCGCGGTCGAGCAATTCGTAGGGCACGCCGGAAGCTTCCAGCACGGCGATGTCCTTAGCGGCGGCATCGACCTGGGCCTGGCTACGGAACAGCTGGGTGGTACCGAGCTGGCGGCCTTCGTAGGCGATGCCGGTTTCGGCGCGCAGTTCGTCGAGGCAGTCGCGGCTGTACTCGGACAGACGCACCATGCGCTCCTTGTTCACCGCGTAGCGCGCGGCGGTGCAGTTGCGCAGCATCTGCGCCATCCACAGGTACTGGTCGACATCACCAGTAGCCTTGATCGCCAGCGGCGCGTGTTCCTGCAGCAGCCACTTGATGGCCTTCAGCGGCACGCCGGGGGCGGCCCAGGGCGAGGCATAGCCGGGGGAGACCTGGCCGGCGTTGGCGAAGCTGGTCTCCAGGGCCGGGCCGTTCTGGCGGTCGACTACCACCACCTCGAAACCGGCGCGGGCCAGATAGTAGGCGCTGGCGGTACCGATCACACCGCTGCCAAGAACCAGAACGCGCATTGTGGCCTCCCTCGTAGGCGTTTGTTTTGCTGAGCGTTATGGCAGGCAGTATAGGAAGGAGAAGGTAGAGATATTCACTGTTTATCAGTGGCCATTTGGCGTTAGTTCCCGACGCAGAGCAATTTCACAGGATTCCAGCAGGCGATATGGCTGGACTTTAGCCATACTCCCAGTGAATTATCCCGTTCAGTTATTTCGCACACCGGAGCCCACCATGCGCACCCAGCACCAGAGCCGCCGCGAACTGGACAAGATCGACCGCAACATCCTGCGCATCCTCCAGGAGGACGGGCGCATCAGCTTCACCGAGCTGGGCGAGCGCGTCGGCCTGTCCACCACGCCCTGCACCGAGCGCGTGCGGCGCCTGGAGCGCGAGGGGATCATCATGGGCTACCACGCCCGCCTCAATCCGCAGCAGCTCAAGGCCAGCCTGCTGGTGTTCGTCGAGATCAGCCTGGACTACAAGTCCGGCGACACCTTCGAGGACTTCCGCCGCGCCGTGCTCAAACTGCCGCACGTGCTGGAATGCCACCTGGTCAGCGGCGACTTCGACTACCTGGTGAAGGCGCGGATCAACGAGATGGCCAGCTACCGCAAGCTGCTCGGCGACATCCTGCTCAAGCTGCCGCATGTGCGCGAATCGAAGAGTTACATCGTCATGGAAGAGGTGAAGGAAAGCCTCAGCCTGCCGGTAGCGGAGTAGTCCCGGCGCAATGAAAAACGCCCGCGAAAGCGGGCGTTTTGGCATCTGCGGGCAGGCTTACCAGAAGGTGCCGCGCAGGGTCAGCATGTAGTTGCGCGGCTCGCCGTAGTAGTTGCCGTACTCGGAGGTGCCGACGCTGGCGTAGTAGCGACGGTCGAACAGATTGTTGCCGTTGAGCGCGACGGTCCAGTGCTCGTCGACGTCGTATTCGATCAGCGCATCGTAGACCGCATAGCCCGACTGGCTGAAGTCGTAGGGCTGCGAGTCGATGACATTCCAGCTGCTGTCGAAACGGTAGGCCTCGCCCTTCACGTAGGTCGCGCTGGTCGCCGTCACCCCGGCGCCGACGCGCCAGTCGGACAGCGCGCCCGGCAGGGTGTAGACGCTCCACAGCTTGAACAGGTGCTTGGGCGTGACCGTGCTGTAGAGCGTCTCCTCGGTGTCGTTGCTGATCTGGTTGTAGGTGTAGCCGGCCATGATGTCCCAGCCCGGCGCGAGCTGCCCGGTGACCTCCAGGTCGACTCCCTTGCTGGTGATCTTGTCCTGCGCCAGGTAGCAGCAGGAGGCGCTGTAGCTGAACGGCGGATTGGGATAAGCCGGATCGAGCGCCGCCTGGTTCTCGCGGGTGGTGTAGAACAGCGCCGCGCTGACATTCAGGTCGCCGTCGAACAGCTCGCCCTTGATCCCAGCCTCGTATGTCTTGCCGGTCATCGGATCGATGGAGTTGCCGGAACCCTCCGGCCCGGACAGCTTCTGCGCCTGGGGCTTGAACACCTCGGCGTAGCTGACGTAGGTCGACCACTGGTCATCCAGCGCATAGATCAGGCCGCCGTAGGGCACCAGGGTGGTCGGCTCGCGCTCGGATACGCTGTCCTGGTTCACCCAGGTACCCGTGCCGTCGCTGTTGCGCATGCTGTAGGCCTGCTCGAACTTGTAGCGCTGGGCTCGCGCGCCCAGCACCAGCTTGAGCGGGTCGGTCAGCTGCAGGCGCAGGGTCGAGTAGAGGCCGTATTGCTCACGGCTATTGGGGTAGTAGTCGCGCCAGAAGCTGTGGTTGCTCTCGTCGCTCGGCAGCGGCGTGGCCTTGGGGTCCCACAGATCGATCATGCCGCCCTTGTCCAGCATGCCCGGAGCGCCACGCCAGCGGCTGGTGACCTTCTGATAGTCGCCGCCGACGAGCAGTTCGTGGGTGCGGCCGAACGCATCGAAGTAGCCCGACAGGTTCACATCGACCACCGACTGCTTGCTCCAGCTGGAGACGTAGCTGCCCCACCAGTACGGGCCGGTGTCGGTTGTCTCATCGACCGAGCCGTAGGGAATCACGCCCTCGGTGACGGAGTGGTTGTAGGAGTAGGTGTAGGAGGTATTGAGCTTCCAGTCATCGTTGAACTGGTGATCGAGCTTGGCGAACCACTCGCGGTTGTAGCTATCGGACCAGGCCTGGTCGGTGGTGTACCAGGTATGCCGCGGCAGCTTCACGTCACGGCCGGTGCTGTAGCGCGGCAGGCCGTCACCGGTGCCGTTTTCCTTGAGTTTGTCGTAGCTGCCGCCGAGGGTCAGCATGGTGGCGTCGCTGAGATCCAGTTCGAAGATGCCGTAGAGGAACGGCTTCTCGGTGCTGCGGTTGTCCATGAAGTATTGGCGGTCGGTATAGGCCGCCACCACGCGCCCGCGCAGGCGGCCGTCGTCGGTCAGCGGCCCGGTCAGGTCGACCTCGCTGCGGTAGTTGTCCCAGGACCCGGCCGAGGTGTTGAACTTGAGCTGGTAGCTGTCCAGCGGGCGCTTGCGCACCAGGTTGACGATGCCGCCCGGATCGCCCGTACCGCCCAGCAGGCCACTAGCGCCTCGCAGTACCTCGACGTGGTCGTAGGACGCCATGTCGTACAGGCGGTCGCTGTAGAACGTGCCCAGGCCATTGCCGATATCCATGGGCGCCGCGCCATCGATCTGCACGTTGTCGATGCTGAAGCCGCGGGAGAAGAACTGCTCGACGTGGTAGTTGTTGTTGCGCACGGTGATGCCCGGCGTTTGCTTCATCGCCTCGGGCAAGGTGGTGATGCGCTGGTCCTCGATCATCTGCTGGCTGATGATCGACACCGTTTGCGGCGTGTCCTTGAGGCTGGTCGGGGTCTTGGAACCGACACTGATCAGGCCGGTGGTGTAGGACCCCGAGTTCTCGGTGGCCTCGCCCATGCCCTGCCCCTGGATGGTGGTAGTCCCCAGCTCCGTCACGGAACTGTCCGCCACAGGCGCGGCGATCAGGAAGCCGCCGTCACTGGTCTTTTCCACCTGCAACCGCGAACCCTGCACCAGCCGCTGCAGCGCCTGCTCCACCGTCAGCTCCCCGCTCAGCGCCGGGGCATCCAGCCCCTCGGCGGCCTCGGTGGCGAACAGGATGCGACTACCGGTCTGCCCGGCCAGGGCGTTGATCGCCTGGTCCAGCGGCTGGGCCGAAAGATCGAGAACGTAGGTGCCCTCCTGGGCATGCAGCGCAGAGGCCAGCGTCAGGCTGGCGACCAGCAGGGAAAGGCGACTGCGCGGCGACTGCGCACGTAACGATTGCTTATCCATGAAACTCCCCATGAACGATCAGAAATTGGCGATCACAGGGAGTGGCGGATGAGGCGCAGGCAATGTTGAGGTCACCTGAGAAAAATTCTCGTTATTCTTTCTGCTGCCCATTCAACGCCCGCTGAGCGTCACGCTGCCGTCGCCGGCACGCGCCAGGCGCACCGGCAGAATCGCCGGCAGCAGGTCGATCAGCGACTCGATGGCGGCACTGTCGTACTCGCCGGACACCCGCAGCGCACCAAGGCGCGGATCGGCCAGACGCACCGGGGCCTGGCGGTAGCGCTGGATATCGATGATTACCTCGCGCAGCGGCGTGCCGTCGAAGCGCAGCTTGCCTTGCTGCCAGGCCGTCACCCGGGCTGGATCGACTCGCTCGGTCGCGCCGAGCTGTCCCGCCTGCACCAGCAACTGCTCGCCACCGTGCACTCGGCGCGCTGCGGCAGCGGGTGCAGACACCTCGACCTCGCCCTCGATCACCGCCACGGCCACGCCGCGACTGTCGCTGCGCACGTTGAACACCGTGCCGATATCGAGCACTTCGGCCTGCTGGCTGCGCACGATGAAGGGCTTGTCGCCATGCACCACGGTGAAGGTCGCCTCGCCCTCGACCAGCTCGATCTGCCGGCTGCGCAGCCGTTGCTCGACGCGTAGATGGGTGGCGCCGTTGAGCAGCACCTGGCTGCCGTCGGCCAGGCTCAGGCTCTCGCGCCGACCCGCGGCCGTGCGCACGTCCTCGCTGCGCCAGGCGGGGTCGACCAACCACAGGCCGGTCGCCAGCAACACCATCGACAGGGCGCTACCGGCAACCTGCTTGCGCCGCCGCTGCCTCGCGCTCTGCGCCTTGCCCTCGGCGAGCAGGGCCTCGCGGGACGGAACGCGGGCACGTAGCGCCTGCTCGAAGGGCGCGAGCGGGTCCTGGGCCTCGCCCTGATCGGGACGCTGCACCTCGCTCATGCTCTACCCGCCAGGGCCAGGCGCGCCGGCTCCCAGTCGCGGGCGATGGTGCGCATGGCACGGGCAAAATGCTGCGTCACCATGTTCACCGAGATGCCCAGCTCCTCGGCGATCTCGCGCTGCGGCATGTCGTGGATGCGGTGCAACAGGAAGACCTGGCGGGCACGCGCCGGCAGCGCGTCGATGATCGCCAGCAGCGCCTCGAGTTGCTGTTCGAAGTGCAGTGCGGCGGCGCCATCCAGGTCATGCACATGCCAGTCGGGCACCTCGGCGACCGACTCGAAACGGGCATTACGGGTGCTGTCGGCGCGGCGCCGGTCGATGGCGCGGTTGAAGGTGGCCCGTCGCAGGAAGGCAAACGGCAGCTTGATCGGCTGCTGTGGCGGCTTCTCCAGCAGTTGCACGCAAACGTCGTGCACCACTTCCCGGGCGAACTGGCTCCCCTGAAAGCGCCGGCGGATGTATTCGATCAGCTCGTCGTAATGCAGCGTCAGGGCATCTACCAGCGCGGCGTCGTGAGGGGATCGAGTCATTTCGGCGATCAAGGCCTAATTGTGAGTGAGTCGCATTATACCGACGACGAGACAAATGCCTAGCTGACGAGCCATAACCCGAATGCCCTAGCCGCGGCCTCGGCGAGCGAGTCTTTCCCACCAGGCACGGCGGTTTTTCCTGGCGGCCTCTTGGTCGCAGGCATCGCGCGCGCTTATCCTGCGTCAAACTTTAACAACACCTTACTCAGGATTTCGCACATGAACGCCCGGCTCAATCAGCCCGTCCACAGTGACCAGCACGCCGCCTCCTACTATGCGGCCACGGTCAACCGGCAGCTGGCGCAGCCGCCCCTGGCCGGCGAGGTGGTGGCCGACGTGTGCGTGGTCGGTGGCGGCTTCTCCGGCCTCAACACCGCCATCGAGCTGGCCCGCAAGGGCTTCTCGGTGGTCGTGCTGGAGGCCCACCTGCTTGGCTGGGGCGCCAGCGGCCGCAACGGCGGCCAGCTGATCCGTGGCGTTGGCCACGGTGTCGAACAATTCGAGCCACAGATCGGCGCCGAAGGCGTGCGCCAGCTCAAGCTGATGGGCCTGGAAGCGGTGGAGATGGTGCGCCGCCGCGTCGAGGAATACGCCATCGACTGCGACCTGACCTGGGGCTACTGCGACCTGGCCAACAAGCCCGCCCACCTGCAGGGCTTCGCCGAGGACAAGGCCGAGCTGGAAAGCCTCGGCTACCGCCACGAGCTGCGCCTGCTGCAAGCGGAGCAGATGCACCAGGTGGTCGGCTCCGACCGCTACTGCGGCGGCATGATCGACATGGGCTCGGGCCACCTGCACCCACTCAACCTGGCCCTGGGCGAGGCCGCCGCGGCACTGTCCCTCGGCGTGCAGCTGTTCGAGCACTCGCCGGTGACGCGCATCGACCATGGTCCCGAGGTGAAGGTGCATACCGCCAAGGGCACAGTGCGCGCCAAGACCCTGGTGCTGGCCTGCAATGCCTATCTCAATGGCCTCGACCCGACCCTGGGCGGCAAGGTGCTGCCCGCCGGCAGCTACGTGATCGCCACCGAGCCGCTGGGCGAGGCCCGCGCCCGCGCACTTATCCCGCAGAACATGGCGCTGTGCGACCAGCGCGTGGCGCTGGACTACTACCGTCTCTCTGCCGACAAGCGCCTGCTGTTCGGCGGCGCCTGCCACTATTCAGGTCGCGATCCAGCAGACATCGCCGCCTATATGCGGCCGAAAATGCTGCAAGTCTTCCCGGAACTGGCCGACGTGCGCGTCGACTTCCAGTGGGGCGGGATGATCGGCATCGGCGCCAACCGCCTGCCGCAGATCGGCCGCCTCAAGGACCACCCCAACGTCTACCACGCCCAGGCCTACGCCGGACACGGAGTGAACGCCACCCACCTGGCCGGCAAGCTGCTGGCCGAGGCCATCGCCGGCGAACAGGGCAGCGGTTTCGACCTGTTCGCCAAGGTGCCGCACATGACCTTCCCCGGCGGCAAGCACCTGCGTTCGCCGCTGCTGGCGCTGGGCATGGCCTGGTACCGCCTGAAAGAGGCCATCGGCCTGGTCTAACCTACTCGGCCTCGCGCCACAGGGTCCACAGCGGGCGCTCGGCCTCGGCCAGCGCCTCTGCCCTGTTCAGGCCGATGTCGCTCAGCTGCGCATCGCTCAGGCGCAGCAGCGCCTTGCGCGTACTCAGGCGCCGCTGAAAGGCGCTCCAGCGCCCCAGCAGGCGCAGCACTCCTACCAATGCGCCGCCCTGGCGCGGCTCTGCGCTCGGCAGGCACTGCTGTTCTGTGGCCCGGGTCATGTCGTTCTCCTTGCAGCCAACTGTATGGAGGAACATGATGCAAAGCGGCGAGACAAGGATACAGATTCAAATAATCTGCTTTTTACCCATACAGACTGCACGAAATCGCCTCTGAATCGTCTTTTTTGCCGCCATCTGTATGGTCGAGCAGGAGGCCACATGCTTTATCGCAACCTTGCCGAGATCCTCGGCGACCGCATAGAACAGGGTCTGTACCGCCCCGGCGACCGCCTGCCCTCGGTGCGCGCCCTCAGCCAGGAGCACGGCGTCAGCCTGAGCACCGTACAGCAGGCCTACCGCGAGCTGGAGGACGGCGGCCTGGTCGAGCCACGCCCCAAGTCCGGCTACTTCGTGCCACAGGGCAGGCAGAAGCCGGCGCTGCCGATGGTCAGCCGTACAGCCCAGCGCCCGGTGGAGGTATCGCAGTGGGACCAGGTGCTGGAACTGGTCAGCACGCCGCCCTATGGCGAGGTGGTACAGCTCGGTCGCGGCATCCCCGACATCAGTACGCCGACTCTCAAGCCGCTGCTGCGCAGCCTGTCGCGCCTGAGCCGGCGCCAGGGTCTGAAGGAGCTGAGCTACGGCAGCCTGGAGGGCGAGATCCTGCTGCGCGAGCAGGTGTCACGCCTGGCACTGGACTCCGGCTGCCAGATTCCCGCGGCGGACATCATTATCACCACCGGCTGCCACGAGGCGCTGTCCGCCGCGCTGCGCGCCGTGTGCCAGCCCGGCGACATCGTCGCGGTGGACTCGCCGAGCTTCCACGGCGTGATGCAGGCGCTCAAGGGCTTCGGCCTCAAGGCCCTGGAGCTGCCCACCGACCCGCTCACCGGGATCAGCCTGGAGGCCCTGGAAATGGCCCTCGAGCAGTGGCCGATCAAGGCCATCCAGCTGACCCCGACCTGCAACAACCCGCTCGGCTACATCATGCCCGAGGCCAACAAGCGCGCCCTGCTGGAGCTGGCGCAGCGCTACGACGTGGCGATCATCGAGGACGACATCTACGGCGAGCTGGCCTACAAGTACCCGCGCCCACGCACCATCAAGTCGTTCGACGAGGACGGCCGCGTGCTGCTCTGCAGCTCCTTTTCCAAGACCCTGGCACCGGGCCTGCGCATCGGCTGGATCGCCCCCGGCCGCTACCTGCAGCGGGTGCTGCACATGAAGTACATGAGCACCGGCATGAGCGCCCAGCTGCCGCAGCTGGCGCTGGCCGAGTTCATCGGCGCCGGCCAGTACGAGCCGCACCTGCGGCGCATGCGCGCGCAATACGCACGCGGCCGCGAGCTGATGACTTCCTGGGTCAGCCAGTACTTCCCCGCTGGCACCCGCGCCAGCCAGCCGCAGGGCGGCTTCATGCTCTGGGTGGAGATGCCGCAGGGCTTCGACAGCCAGCGCCTCAATCGCCTGCTGGCGCCACACAAGGTGCAGGTGGCGCCGGGCAGCATCTTTTCCGCCGCCGGCAAGTACCGCAACTGCCTGCGCATGAACTTCGCCAGCGCCCAGGGTGGCGCCATCGAGCAGGCGGTACGGCGGGTCGGCGAGACGGTGGGCGAGCTGCTGGGCGAACTTTCCACCTGAATCTTTGCGCTGCGGTTGGCGTCCCAATGTGACGAGAAGATCCATGCGGAGACCGGAGTGCGCCACGCCCTGCTGTTCGTCCTGCTGCTGGCCCTGGGCGCCTGCGGCAGCCACGTCGCCATCCAGCCCAGCCAGACGCTGCCGGCCGCCGCCTCGCCCTTCGGCCGCCAGCTGCAGACCCTGGCCGCCCGGCATGAGGGCCGCTCGGGCTTTCGCCTGCTGCCGGCCAGCGACGAGGCCTTCGCCGCCCGCGCCGAGCTGATCCGCGCCGCGCAGGGCAGCCTCGACCTGCAGTACTACATCGTCCACGACGGCCTCAGCACCCGCACCCTGTTCGACGAATTACTGAGCGCCGCCGATCGCGGCGTGCGCGTACGCCTGCTGCTGGACGACACCAGCAGCGATGGCCGCGACTACGAGATCGCCCTGCTCGCCGCCCACCCAAACATCCAGGTGCGGGTATTCAACCCCCTGCACCTGGGCCGCGCCACTGGCGTCACCCGCACCCTGGGGCGCGCGCTGAATCTCGGCCAGCAGCACCGGCGCATGCACAACAAGCTGTGGCTGGCCGACGGCGCCGCCGCCATCGTCGGCGGGCGCAACCTGGGCGACGAGTACTTCGACGCCGAGCCCAGCCGCAACTTCACCGACATCGACCTGCTCGCCGTCGGCCCGGTGGCCGAACAGCTGGCGCACGGCTTCGACCAGTACTGGAACAGCGCGCTGAGCAAGCCGATCCAGCAGTTTCTCTACCGCGCGCCGGATGCCGCCGACCTGGCCAAAGCCCGCCAACGCCTGCGCGCCTACATGGCCGAGGCCAGCGTCAAGCAGAAGGAGCTCTACCAGCGCCTGCAGAGCTACCGCGAGAAACCGCGCCTGCAGCACTGGCTGGGCGAGCTGATCTGGGCGCCGGGCCAGGCGCTTTGGGATGCACCGGCCAAGGTCCTGGCGGATGGCGAGCCGGACCCGCAACTGCTGCTGGCCACCCAGCTGGCGCCGCGCCTGGAGGCCCTGCAGGATGAGCTGATCCTGGTCTCGGCCTACTTCGTGCCCACCGAGGACGGCATGCGCTACCTGGTCGGGCATGCCGAGGACGGAGTCAGCATCCGCCTGCTGACCAACTCCCTGGAGGCCACCGACGTACCGGCGGTGCACGGCGGCTATGCACCCTATCGGCACGAGCTGCTGGAGCACGGCATCCGTCTGTTCGAGTTGCGTCGCCAGCCAGGCGAAGGCTCCGGCGGCAGCGGCCCGTACAGCTTCAGTGGCGCCTCCAACTCCAGCCTGCACAGCAAGGCCATCGTCATCGATCGCCGTTACGCCTTCGTCGGCTCACTGAACTTCGACCCGCGCTCGCTGCTGTGGAATACCGAGGTCGGCGTGCTGGTGGACAGCCCCGAGCTGAGCGCGCACGTGCGCCGCCTGGCCCTGGAGGGCATGCAGCCTGCGCTCAGCTACGAGGTGCACCTGGTCGATGGCCAGCTGCGCTGGCGCGCCGAGCAGAACGGCAGCCTGCGCGAACTCACCCACGAGCCCGGCAGCACCTGGCGCCGCTTCAACGCCTGGTTCGCCGACCTGATCGGCCTGGAGCGCATGCTCTAGCGTTCGGCGATCAGCTCGCCGTTGCGCTCGCGCCAGGTCAGCCAGACGAAGCCAGCGGCGCCCAGCGCCATCATCAGCGGCAGCGCATGCCCGCTCAGCCACTGGCTGGCGGCGCCGGTCAGCAGCGGGCCGAGCAGGCAGCCGATACCCCACAGCTGCGAGACGTGGGAGTTGGCGCGTACCAGCTCGTCATCGCGGAAGCGCTCGCCGATAAGGATCAGCGACAGGGTGAACAGGCCGCCGGCGCTGGCGCCGAACAGCACCCAGATCGGCCAGATCAGCGGCGTGTGCAGGAACAGCGGAATGCTCAGGCTGGACAACAGCAGGACCACGCCACACAGGCGGAACAGCGAGCTGCGCGATACCCGGTCGGCCAGCCAGCCGATCGGCAGCTGCAGCGCCGCATCGCCCACCACCACCACGCTGGCCATCAGCAGCGCCACGTCCTGACTGAAGCCCTGGTGCAGGCCATAGACCGGCAGCAGGGTCAGCATCATCGCCTCGAAGGCGGCGAACAGGCCGACCGCCCAGGCGATGGTCGGCATGCGCCGGCAGAAGTCGAACAGGCCGCGGCCGGAGGCGCTGTGGGCATCGACCCGCGGCGCACCGCTGCGACCGAGCAGCACCAGCGAACCGAACACCAGCAGGCCGGTGCCGCTCCAGAAGCCCAGGTCGGTGTCGGTACCGAGCAGCGTCAGCAGCAGCGGTCCGGCCAGCTGGCTGAGCGCGTAGCCGGTGCCGTACAGCGCCACCAGGCGGCCGCGCCAGCGCTCCACCGCCAGCTGGTTGATCCAGCTCTCGCCGAGGATGAACACCACGGTCAGCGCCACGCCGAGGAACAGGCGCAGCCCCAGCCACACCGGGTAGTGCTGCACCAGCGCCAACAGCGCCACCGACAGCGCGCCGATCAGCAGGCACAGCTGCATCACCAGGGTGGTGCCCAGGCGCGCGGCCAGGCGCCCGGCGATCAGCGAGCCGAGCAGCACGCCGACTGCCGGGGTGGCGGCCATCACGCCGATGGCGAAGTTGCCGTGCCCCCAGCTCTCCAGGCGCAACGACACCAGCGGCATGGTCACGCCCAGCGCCAGACCGATGCTGATCACCGCGGCACAGACCGCGAAGTAGGTTCCCCAACGCATAGCCAAATCCTTTGCGGCAAAGCAAAACGGCCGAGTTTCCCCAAGGAAACCCGGCCGCAGGTGTGGCTCATCGAGAGCCGGCCCCGAGGGGCGGACCTTCAGGCGCCGCAGGGGCGCCCGTCAATCGGTGCTTACAGCTTGATCCAGGTGGATTTCAGTTCGGTGTACTTGTCGAACGCGTGCAGTGACTTGTCGCGGCCATTGCCGGACTGCTTGAAGCCACCGAACGGCGCGGTCATGTCACCCATGTCGTACTGGTTGATCCACACGCTGCCGGCACGCAGGGCCTTGCCGACCAGGTGCGCCTTGGACAGGTTGCTGGTCCACACACCAGCGGCCAGGCCGTAGATGGTGTCGTTGGCGATGGCCACGGCTTCCTCGGTGCTGTCGAAACCGATCACCGACAGGACCGGGCCGAAGATCTCTTCCTTGGCGATGCGCATGGCGTTGGTCACGCCGTCGAAGATGGTCGGCTCGACGTAGGTGCCGCCGGTCTCTTCCAGCACGCGCTTGCCGCCGGCCACCAGCTTGGCGCCGTCATCGTGACCGGCCTGGATGTAGCTCAGCACGTTGTTCAGCTGGGTGGTGTCGACCAGAGCACCGACGTTGGTCGCCGGGTCCAGCGGGTTGCCCGGTTTCCAGGCCTTGATCGCCTCGACCACCATGGGCACGAACTTGTCCTTGATCGAGTTCTCCACCAGCAGGCGCGAGCCGGCGGTGCAGACTTCGCCCTGGTTGAAGGCGATGGCGCTGGCCGCGCCCTCGGCGGCGGCCTGCAGGTTAGGCGCGTCGGCGAAGACGATGTTCGGGCTCTTGCCGCCGGCTTCCAGCCAGACACGTTTCATGTTCGATTCGCCGGCGTAGACCATCAGCTGCTTGGCGATCTTGGTCGAACCGGTGAACACCAGGGTGTCGACGTCCATGTGCAGGGCCAGGGCCTTGCCCACGGTGTGGCCGAAGCCCGGCAGCACGTTGAACACGCCGGCCGGGATGCCGGCCTCAATGGCCAGCTGGGCGATGCGAATGCCGGTCAGCGGCGACTTCTCGGACGGCTTGAGGATGATCGAGTTGCCGGTGGACAGTGCCGGGCCCAGCTTCCAGCAGGTCATCAGCAGGGGGAAGTTCCACGGCACGATGGCGGCGACTACACCGACCGGCTCACGGGTGACCAGGCCCAGCTCGTCATGGGCGGTGGCGGCCACTTCGTCGTAGATCTTGTCGATGGCCTCACCGCTCCAGCGGATGGCGCGCGAGGCAGCCGGCACGTCGACGCTCAGCGAGTCGCTGATCGGTTTGCCCATGTCGAGGGTTTCCAGCAGGGCCAGCTCCTCGGCGTGGGCGTCGATCAGGTCGGCGAAGCGGATCATGATCTCCTTGCGCTGGACCGGCGCCATGCGCGACCACACGCCGGACTCGAAGGTGGCGCGGGCATCCTTGACCGCCAGTTCGGCGTCGGCCAGGTCGCAGCTGGCCACCAGGCCGAGCAGGCGGCCATTGACCGGGCTGATGCACTCGAAGGTGGCGCCGGACACCGACTCGGTGTATTCGCCATGGACGAAGGCACGGCCCTCGATCTTCAGGTTCTGGGCGCGCTGTTCCCAGTCGGCACGGGTCAGGGTGGTCATGCGAGGATCCTCGAGTGAAGCGTGTGGCAAATAGGCAACACGCACTGTCAATTATTCTGTCAGGCCGATTGCCGGCCATCGTGCAGGCAACACTAAACCAGAGCGCCCAGGCTTTTCAATATTTTTGACAGATGCCGGAGTAAACGCCTTGCATTGTTCGTTTTATCAAACATAGACTGCCGAGCATCCGCGCCTTACAACAATAGGAAGAACGCCATGCACATCGACCAGATCGTCGACTTCGCCAGCGCCGGGACCACGCCCGAGCACTATCGCCCCGCCGCCGAGAAGATCCTCAAGGGCGACCCCGAGCAGAGCGTGCGCAACCACTACGGTAGCCCGTGCGGCCAGTTCAACGTCGGCATCTGGGAAGGCGCCGTCGGCCAGTGGACCATCAATTACACCGAACACGAGTACTGCGAGATCCTCCAGGGCGTATCGGTGATCCGCGACCAGGACGGCAACGCCAAGACCGTGCGCGCCGGCGATCGCTTCGTCATCCCGGCCGGCCTCAAGGGCACCTGGGAAGTGCTGGAAGCCTGCCGCAAGGTCTATGTGATCTTCGAAGCCAAGGCCTGAGCCCGCCCCGAACAGCAGCAGATTTCGAGTCACCCTGATTAGCCCGCGCCCGCGGGCTTTTTTTCGCCCGCACTTTTTCGCAGGCAAGAAAAAACCCGCCGAGGCGGGTTTCTTCGTACAAGGGCCGGATCAATTACTTGATCTTGGCTTCCTTGTAGGTCACGTGCTTACGGACGACCGGATCGTATTTCTTGATCTCGATCTTGTCCGGAGTAGTGCGCTTGTTCTTGTCGGTGGTGTAGAAGTGGCCGGTACCGGCGCTGGACACCAAACGGATCAGTTCACGCATGATTAGCTCCTTAAACCTTTTCGCCGCGAGCGCGCAGCTCGGACAGAACTACGTCGATGCCGCGCTTGTCGATGATGCGCATGCCCTTGGCGGAAACGCGCAGACGCACGAAGCGCTTCTCGGACTCGACCCAGAAGCGATGGTGCTGCAGGTTCGGCAGGAAACGACGACGGGTTTTGTTGTTTGCGTGGGAAACGTTGTTCCCGGTTACCGGACCCTTACCGGTAACTTGACAGACTCTCGACATGCCTCAGCCCTCTAAAACCACATGCCCAACCCGGCATGGGTTGGCCGCTTGAACTCAATAGTCATTTGGCGCTCAGCGCCGCGTTTCTCGGGGGTCTTACCGGCGTTTAGCGTCTCCGCTGGACCGGGCCCCTAGAAAAGAGCGCTGCTTTATACCAGAACACCCAACCGCTCGCAAGGATGAGGCTGCGCGAAAAACACCGGTCGCGGCCAGGAACGGCGGCCCTTCGCGGCGCCCCGAGCTCGACCGCTCGTCGCCCCGCGTCGTTGTCTGCCAGGCCCCTTTGCTCTACGGTGTGACGTTCGTCGTCCGGAGGAACCCCGATGCGCCTAGCCGCCCTGCCCCTGCTGTTCGCCCCCCTGCTGAGCCAGGCCGCCACTCTGGCCGTGTGTACCGAGGCCAGTCCGGATGGTTTCGACGTGGTGCAGTACAACTCGCTGACCAGCACCAACGCCTCCGCCGACATGCTGATGAATCGCCTGGTCGAGTTCGACGCCGCGGCCGGCAAGCTGGTACCCAGCCTGGCCGAGCGCTGGGAGGTGTCCGCCGACGGCCTGAGCTGGACCTTCCAGCTGCGCGCCGGGGTGAAGTTCCAGCGCACCGCCTGGTTCGCCCCGAGCCGCGAACTGAACGCCGACGACGTGCTGTTCAGCTTCCAGCGCATGCTCGATACCGCCCACCCCTGGCACAAGGTGGCCGCCAGCGGCTATCCGCATGCCCAGTCCATGCAATGGCCGGCGCTGATCGAGCGCGTCGAGGCGCCAACCCCGACGAGCGTGCGCTTCGTCCTCAAACACCCGGACGCCACCTTCCTCGCCACGCTGAGCATGGGCTTCGCCTCCATCTATTCCGCCGAGTACGCCGACCAGCTGCTGACCGCCGGCAAGCCTGCGCTGCTCAATAGCCAGCCGGTCGGCACCGGCCCGTTCATCCTCAAGCGCTTCCAGAAGGACGCGGCGATCCGCTATGTCGCCAACCCGGACTACTTCGCCGGCAAGCCGGGCGTCGACGGCCTGGTGTTCGCCATCACCCCGGACGCCAACGTACGCCTGCAGAAGCTCAAGCGCGGCGAATGCCAGCTCGCCCTGTCGCCCAAGCCCCTGGACGTACAGGCCGCCCGCCAGGACGAGCGGCTGGCGATCAGCGAGACGCCGGCTTTCATGACCGCCTTCGTCGCCCTCAATAGCCAGCACCCGCCGCTGGACAAGCCGCAGGTGCGCCAGGCGATCAACCTGGCCTTCGACCGGACCGCCTACCTGCAGGCGGTCTTCGAGGGCAGCGCCAGCGCTGCCAATGGCCCGCTGCCCGCCAACACCTGGAGCTACGCCGAGCTGCCCGGCTACCCGCATGACCCGGCCAAGGCCAAGGCGCTGCTGGCAGAAGCCGGGCTGGCGGACGGCTTCAAGACCACGATCTGGACCCGCCCCTCCGGCAGCCTGCTCAATCCCAACCCTACCCTCGGCGCCCAGTTGCTGCAGGCCGACCTGGCCAAGATCGGCATCCAGGCGGAGATTCGCGTGATCGAATGGGGCGAACTGATTCGCCGCGCCAAGGCCGGCGAGCATGACCTGCTGTTCATGGGATGGGCCGGCGACAACGGCGACCCGGACAACTTCCTCACCCCGCAATTCGCCTGCGCCTCGGTCGAGTCCGGGCTGAACTTCGCCCGCTACTGCGACCCGCAGCTGGACAAGCTGATCACCGAAGGTCGCACCGGCGGCGACCAGGCGGCGCGCAGTGTGCTGTATCGCCAGGCCCAGGAAATCATCCAGCAACAGGCACTGTGGCTGCCGTTGGCCCATCCCACCGCCTACAGCCTGCTGCGCAAGGGCGTGACGGGCTACCAGGTCAGCCCCTTCGGCCGCCTCGAGCTGTCCAGGGTCACGCTGAACTAGACCCAGCCGTACTCGGCCATCGACAGCGGCTCACCGTCGCCAACGATGAAGTGGTCAAGCACGCGCACCTCGATCATCCCAAGCGCCTCCTTGAGCCGCTCGGTGAGCAGGCGGTCGGCCTGGCTGGGCTCGGCGACGCCGGAGGGGTGGTTGTGCACCAGGATGGCCGCAGCTGCGTTGTGTGCCAGGGCACGCTTGACCATTAGGCTCAACCATTAGAAGCATAGTATTTGTGCAGCTGGCTAGCAGTGCGGAGGCTTGCATCCGTGCTGCTAGCTAGCCAAGATCAAGGCAAAGAGGCACGACCCGATGGCTACAGCATCGACTACGTGCGGTCTATAGCTATGTGTGGAGTGGGAACACCATGAAAGCCTGGACGCTGCTCAAAGATAAGCTTGTTCTAAAGCGAAAAGAGGACGAGGCATTCTATGCTGCAGCCCTCAATGAATTTAGCACTGGACAAATTCGTCCGGGCCTTATGGCCAAAGCAATGGCAAAGTGCAAAGGAAATGAAAGCGAGGCTAGGGCCGAATATATTAATCTCCTAACTCAGGCCATAAGAGACGACCATTATCTACATACTCGGTCCCAAGAGGAGAAGGAACGTGCTGCTAAGCTTTTACAGGAAAAGAAAACGGGCTCCTGGGTAGAAGACAAAGAGCCACAAAAAAAGCAGCCAAATCCACAGAAGCGTTGGAGGTGGGACGAAATCCTTTCCTACTCAATAGTCGCTGTTATGATTGTTCTCTTTGCTGCATATAAGTCTGGGCTTTCGATAGATCCTCGACATTATCTGTCAAAGTATCAACAAGCCAACCCTACACCCACGCCGCAATTACCGCAGAAGACGAGCTATCAGGTCTTATTGGAAAGATATGAGGCTCGGTATCCTCAAATAAATCCTAACTCGCCCTATTACAACGATGCCACTACGCAAAGAATAGCGGCAAGAATTACTGCCCTCAAGAACTCTGGATACTCGCCAGAGCAGGCTCTAGGCATTTCGATTGAAGAGGCCTTCAAAGCCTCTGCGACCCCTAACCCCCTTCAACCCCCTGCCTGAAGGCAAAACTCTCCCTTGAGCTAGAGAGTTAGCGTCCAGGCTGGGGCCTATGCATAATTGGGTATTAAAAGAGCTTCACTCTCCTGCAATCGGCAGTCCTCAAGATTTAAGTCCTCGGACCTTGGCGTTTCACTTCTCAAAAAGTCTTACAGATATCGCCACAACTTTGTTTGTCATTTTAATCTATGCCACCACGACATAAATACACGTTTTAAGGTAACGGATTCCACTCACCTGAACAACAATCTAATACTCCCTATTATTAGAACCAAAGCCAACCTCCAAATCTCGCTGCCTATGTAAGCCCACGGTAGCAGCACCCCACCCATAACCCCCGCGACACTTTTCCCACCTTGGTTATGAGTTTACGAACTATCTCGGATTAACCTCCTATCTATTCAATTTGCCACAAATAAAATCGTTGTCAAATTGGGAATATCTTTAAAGGGTGTCGGGACTAAGTCCTGACCAAGAAGCAAGACGAAGTCGTTAACTCGAAGAGTTATGCTATCTTGAAAATCAAACGCAAATAACAAACAAGCCAACTTGACAATGACGATATTCATGTTATTTGTATATCTACAATAAGGAGACATACATGAATACACCAATTGAAAAAGAGCGTTTTAAAGAGTCATTCCTAGAGCTCGAAAAAGTTGCATACACCCACACCAATCAAGGATATAGAGCAAGGAACTTTCTTTTGTGCTTTCACAACAACAGAAAGGTCGATATTTTTGGCTTTGTAAGTCTCGACCGCAAACTCCAAAGATGTGCAATGTATCTTTTGGAGTCCCACATATCCTCACCGCACTGCGTAGGAGATGCCTTCAAGGACAAACTAGATGAATTATCAAAATTTGAGGACTTGTGAGCAGATTAAAAAACTGGTTTGTACGCAGCGAACGAATAAAAGACAGGCACGGCGGCCTTATCCAATACCTTAAGTATTTGACTGCTAACGAACATCCAAACCACAAGGGAAGAACAACCATAAAGCCGCTTTATGGTGATGTGGACGCAGTGATTCAAGGCTGCTCAAGCGAAGCCATTCAACTTGACCTAAAGAACAGCCAAAGCAAGGGCGGCAGGCCAGTTAACTCCTATGCCCAATCCTTCACATTCGTGCTTCCAGGAACCGTCAAACAGCCTACCACTGAGCAATGGAGGCTAGTATTCAAAGACGTTGCTATTACCTTGGCACAAAAGCTCGGCATACCCGCCGACAGCCTAAAGGGTAAAGCATTCGCAAACATACACGACCAGAACAACCCCCATTTAAACCTGGTTGTCTCTCGTGTAATAAACGGTAAATACCAAAGAAAACTAGACCAAAAGGCCACTATAAACACTCTTAAAAAATCATTTACAGCAGCAACGCTAAAGCACTGCGGGCTTAACATAGACACCTATATGCCCGAACAAAGCAACCTAGGGAAGCGTCAGTCTAATTGGCAACGCCAACAAGAGGAATCGCAAAAGCAGTTAAAGGCAGCTACTGATGCAGCTAAGAAACTGGAGGAAGAGATCGAACGAGCAAAGCTACTGGGGAAATATACGGCGATGCTCAATAATCAAATTCAAAAATGGATGCTAGCAGTTCAAGAGAATGATACAGAGCAAGAAAATAGGCAGGCAAACAGAATAGACAAATCCATCACAAGCCTAAACGAGTTAAATGTAGACCCTGGCACAGCTGAGTTAATCGAAGCACTAGTGTCTTCAGTAGAGAAAAAAGCTGGCCGCCCAATAACCGTCAAACGTAAGCATAAACCTTGGCCTAACCCTTAAATTTCAACCTTTAAGGGCACTATATCAAGCCCTGCCTCCTGATACTTTCTGGCCTTCTCTTCATCTGTCAGGCCGTTCCAAGCATATATTTCCGCAAGATCTCTCTCTCGCTGCTCACCTTCAGCCTTGGGTGCTAGATTGGCGAATATGCCATCATTGTGGAACTCACGAACAACCCCGCTTTTGAAAGTGACGCTGGCGTAGCGTGAAGGGAAGTCAATGGAGATTGAAGCTATGATTTCCCGCAGGTGAGCGTTAATTTTGTCCCGTAGTTGCGGCTCCATCTGACTTTGACTGATTAACTCGCGAGAGTTTCTCAGTGTCTCCTTGTGTTTCTCTATGTCTTGACTTCGCAAGGAGGCAAGCTGCTGGTGTTTCTCCCTTACCCGCTGCCTCGAACTATTTACGTCTTGCTCCAAGCTAATAAGCAGACTATTCAGCGTCGCTGAAACCGTTTCGCTCTCATACACTTGACGAACGAGAACCTCTATTTTTCTCTCCTGCTTTGCCAGACTTACCTCAATAGAGGAAATCTCGGACATAACGGTTTCGATTTCACTATTTGCAGCACTAAAAATTTCGTCCAGATTCAAGCGACCAGCGTACTGAAAAAACATCGCCTCAAACTCATCGTAACGCCAAGCTCTATTGCCTGGGGAAACACAATGGCCATAGAGCGAGTTATAGCATTTTAGATACCGATATTCTTTGTATCCATTATGGTGCTTCTGATGCTTGATGGAGCCTCCGCATTCGTTGCATCTCAGAAGCTTCAAGAATAGGTTTGGCATATCTGCCCGCCTTCCGCCCCCGCCGACTTTCCTAGATTGAGTTTTGACCTGAACCTCATCAAATAGGGCGGGTTCTATTACGAAGGGGAAAACCCCTGTTATTGGGGGCTCGTTGGAAGGGACATACTCCAGCCTTTTCCGCCCTTCTTTCCGAACTGAAACCCTAGGCTGATACTCCCCTATTAATGCTCGGTTATGAACAAGTCTCTTAACAATATCAAACGTCCAGGCTCGCCCGGAATTATCCAGCCTAGGAATGTTGTTCTCATTCAGGTGCTTGGCAATTTTCATAAACCCGTAATTTCGTCTGGAGCACAACTCAAAGATAAGCTTGACGACAACGGCCTTGCCTTCATCAACTCGGATATCTCTGCCATCAACCGTCAGCCAGAGCGGGACGGTTTTGGTGAACTCCGCCCTTGCGGATGCCGGATCTTCGGCATCCCTTAATCGTTGTTTCTTTAATAGCCAGTTATCTATCCCTTTATTACTCTTGTCTCTACTTTCAGCGTGTGCAACTTCAAAGCGTAAAACCGCCTTGAGGTAATCCATTGAGGTTAAACTTTCAGCCGTAAAAACCTGCTTTTCTTCAAGCACGGCGATATTTACGCCATTAGCAAGTATTTCGTTAAATAGGCTTATTGACTTGATAAGGGGAAGCCGGGACAACCTATTGAAGTGTTCAATAATCAGCACCGAGCCCTTCTCAACCTTCCCCTGCTTTACTTTCTCCAAGAAGAGGTGAAGTGCCCCTCCTTTTTCAAGGTGCTGACCGGCATATCCCGACTTACCCAAGTCCTCGAGGTTTAGCCGCTTATCCACCTCAAGATGAGGGTTCTCAGCGAGGTAAGCCTGGATAGCCTTGGTCTGCCTCAGCAGGCTATTGCCGTCCTTTTGAACGTCGGAGGAAAAGCGGATGTAGGGGTAGGCATAAGGCATCGCCTGTGCTCCTAGGCTTGTATGCTTCTAATTATGCCACTATTGACCACCTGCCGCGGGTAGACGCTGGCGCCGTCGATGGAGCCGAAGAACAGCGCCTCGAAGCAGATAACCCGGTGCTTGGCATCGAGAAACAGGCAGCCGAAGACCTCGTGCGGCTCATGGCGCAGGCGCGCCTTGAGGTAGTCGCGCACCGCCTGCGGGCTCTCCAGCGCCGAGTCGCGGCGTAGCCGCTCGGCCAGGTGGCGGCGCCCCATCTCCAGCACCGCCTGCAGCTGGGCGAACTTGGCGGGGCCCAGGCCCAGGCGCTGGCTGAAGGAAGGCAGATCGGCCTCGAGCAACGCGCGCAGGCTGCCGAAATCGGCGAGCAGATGACGCGCCAGGTCCACCGCGCTCTGCCCCGCCACCCCGGTGCGCAGGAAGATCGCCAGCAGCTCGGCGTCGCTCAACGCCGCCGCCCCCAGCTCCAGCAATTTCTCCCGCGGCCGCTCCGCCGCAGGCCAGTCGCGAATGCTCATCCAACCTCCTTGTCGAAAACCCTGCCGGCAACCCTTGCCAGCCCCGTGCAGCCCGCTGTTCCGGCGCAGGCCCTGTGCTATCTTAGCCCGGTTTTTTCGCACGCCGACCGATCTGGGGAGGGAGGTCGCCGTGCTGCTATCCACACCACATTATTAAAGGCAGGCCTATGCAGCGGCTGTATCGGAAACGCATCGTCCTGGGCGTCGGCGGCGGCATCGCCGCCTACAAGAGCGCGGAGCTGGTCCGCCGCCTGCGCGACCAGGGTGCCGAAGTGCGCGTGGTGATGACCCGCGGTGGCCGCGAGTTCATCACTCCGCTGACCCTGCAGGCCCTCTCCGGCCACCCGGTGCACCTCGACCTGCTCGACCCGGCCGCCGAGGCCGCCATGGGTCATATCGAGCTGGCCAAGTGGGCCGACCTGGTGCTGATCGCCCCCGCCACCGCCGACATCATGGCGCGCCTGACCCAAGGCGTGGCCGACGACCTGCTGAGCACCCTGGTGCTGGCCACCGATGCCCAGGTCGCCCTGGCGCCGGCGATGAACCAGGCCATGTGGCGCGACGCCGCCACCCAGGTCAATGCCCAGGCGCTGCAGACGCGCGGCTACCACCTGTTCGGCCCGGCCGCCGGCAGCCAGGCCTGCGGCGATGTCGGCCTCGGCCGCATGCTCGAAGCGGATGAGCTGGCCCAGCGCGCCGCCGACTGCTTCCAGCGCCAGGCGCTGACCGGCAAGCACGTGCTGATCACCGCCGGCCCAACCCAGGAAAACATCGACCCGGTGCGCTACATCACCAACCACAGCTCCGGCAAGATGGGCTTCGCCCTGGCCGAAGCCGCCGTGGAAGCTGGTGCCAAGGTGACCCTGGTGACTGGCCCGGTGCACCTGCCGACGCCCGACCGGGTCAACCGCATCGACGTGGTCAGCGCCCGCGACATGCTGGCCGCCTGCGAGGCCGCCATGCCCTGCGACCTGCTGATCGCCTCCGCCGCCGTGGCCGACTACCGCCCGGAAGTGGTGGCCACGCAGAAGATGAAGAAGGACCCCAACAGTGGTGACGGCCTGCTCCTGCAGCTGGTGCGCAACCCGGACATCCTCGCCACCATCGCCGGCCGTGAAGATCGCCCCTTCAGCGTGGGCTTCGCCGCAGAAACCGAGAACCTTCTCGACTATGCTGCGCGCAAGCTGAAGGACAAGAACCTCGACCTGATCGTCGCCAACGATGTGGCCAACCCGACCATCGGCTTCAACAGCGAAGAGAACGCCATCACCGTGATCGACCGCGAGCTGCAGGCGAGCGCCTTCGCCCAGACCAGCAAGAGCAAGATCGCCCGCCAGCTGGTGGCCTTCATCGCCGAGCGCCTCAACCGCGCCTGATTCATTCGTCTACGGAACCCGCCATGCACGCTCTGCAAGCCAAGATTCTCGACCCGCGCCTGGGCAGTGACTTCCCCCTGCCACAGTACGCCACCCCCGGTTCCGCCGGCCTCGACCTGCGCGCCATGCTCAAAGAAGACACCGTGCTCGAGCCGGGCCAGACCCTGCTGATCCCCACCGGGCTGTCCGTATACATCGGCGACCCCGGCCTGGCCGCGCTGATCCTGCCGCGCTCGGGACTCGGCCATAAGCACGGCATCGTGCTCGGCAACCTGGTCGGCCTGATCGACTCGGACTACCAGGGCGAGCTGATGGTGTCGTGCTGGAACCGCGGCCAGACGCCATTCACCATCGCCATCGGCGAGCGCATCGCCCAACTGGTGCTGGTACCGGTGGTGCAGGCGCACTTCGAGCTGGTCGAAGAGTTCGACGCCAGCCAGCGCGGCGCCGGCGGCTTCGGCCACTCCGGCAGCCACTGAGTTCGTCCATTCGGGAAGAATCGCCAGGGAGACGTTGCGTGAAATTCAAACGTGCAGCCAAGGATAACGACTCGCTCATCGCCGCCGCGCCGGCCAAGGCCAGCCCCAAGGGTGGCAATGACCAGAAAGCCCTGATGCCGGGCGCCATCGCCGCCCTCGGCGGGCTGATTCTGGCTGGCGCCCTGATCGGCTATAGCGTCAGCAACAGCGGCAATCAGCAGCAACAGCAGCTGATCGAGGCCTGGGGTAGCAGCCAGGCCGGTGCTCTGCAGCAGGCCCAGCGCCAGCTGCAGGCCGATGTCCAGGCTGCGGCCCAGGACCCGGCACTGCTGGTCGCCCTGCAGAGCGGCGACCGCGGCCTGATCGGTACCGCCGAACGCGGCCTGCAGCACTGGCAGGGAGTGGTCGACGCCCACATCAACCTGCCGGCCCGCGCCGCGCTAGACGTCGGCCGCAGCGGGCCGATGAACTTCGCCGCGCTGGACATGCTGCGACGCCTGGAAAACGGCCAGCAGCCACCGATCGAGGCCTACAAGATCGGCGAGCGCTGGCTGGCCTATAGCGCCGCGCCACTGCGCGCGCCGGGCAGCGACCAGCTGCAGGGCACCCTGCTGCTGGTGGTCGACCTCGGCCGCCTGCTCAACGCCCTGCCCGCCTTGCCGGCGGAGGCCGGGCAGGTCCAGCTCAGCCAGCAGTTCGGCAACACCGGCGCACAGCTCCTGCTGCAGCGCGGCACGGCTGGCGAGGCCGCGGCAAAGCGCTTCGACACCGGCAACCCGAACTGGCTGCTCGACTTCACCCCCGGCCCAGGCATGGGCGGCGGCCCGCTGCCACCGGCGATCCTGGCCATCGCCGCCCTGTTGGCCCTGGCCGGCGCCCTGCTCGGCCTGATGCTGACCCGCAATCACCTGCTCGGCCGCCTGCGCGGCGACGTTCAGCAACTCGCTGGCATGTTGCAGGAGCTTTCCAGCGGTAAGTCGGTCAAAGCCTTCAGCTTGCAGTTCGCTGCCCTCGACGGGCTGGCGCAGAGCCTGGCGCGCCTGCCGCGCCCCAAACAAGAAGCCTCTCGCAACGAGGCCGGCAGTCCCCAAGCAACTGCCCAAGCGGCAGCGGCCAAGCCCGCCCAACTGGCGGACCCGCTGTTCCAGGCTACCGATATCCTCGATATCGACATTCTCGACGAAGACCAGGACCTCCTGGGATTGGAGCAACCATTCATGGATAGCGCCGTGCAACAGAACGTACAGACCCCACCCAAGCTTCCCGCCACCATTTTCCGCGCCTACGACATCCGTGGCGTGGTCGGTGACACCCTGACCCCGGAAGCCGCCTACTGGATCGGCCGCGCCATCGGCTCGGAGAGCCTGGCCAAGGGCGAGCCCAACGTGGCCGTCGGCCGTGACGGCCGCCTGTCCGGCCCGCAACTGGTTCAACAACTGATCCAGGGCCTGCTGGACTGCGGTTGCAACGTCACCGATGTCGGCATGGTGCCGACCCCGGTGCTGTACTTCGCCACCAACGTGCTGGAAGGCAAGTCCGGCGTGATGCTAACCGGCAGCCACAACCCGCCGGACTACAACGGCTTCAAGATCGTCATCGCCGGCGACACCCAGGCCAACGAGCAGATCCAGGCACTGAAGACCCGCATCGACAACAACGACCTGGCCAGCGGTGTTGGCAGCGTCGAGCAGATCGACATCCTCGATCGCTACTTCAAGCAGATCCGCGACGACATCGCCATGGCCAAGCCGATCAAGGTAGTGGTCGACTGCGGCAACGGCGTGGCCGGAGTGATCGCACCCAAGCTGATCGAGGCCCTGGGCTGCAGCGTGATCCCGCTGTTCTGCGAGGTAGACGGCAACTTCCCCAACCACCACCCGGACCCGGGCAAGCCGGAGAACCTGGAAGACCTGATCGCCCGCGTGAAAGCCGAGGGCGCCGATCTGGGCCTGGCCTTCGACGGCGACGGCGACCGCGTCGGCGTGGTGACCAACACCGGCACCATCGTCTACCCGGACCGCCTGATGATGCTGTTCGCCAAGGACGTGGTATCGCGCAACCCCGGCGCCGACATCATCTATGACGTCAAGTGCACCCGCCGCCTGGGCGCGCTGATCAGCGGCTACGGTGGTCGCCCGGTGATGTGGAAGACCGGCCACTCGCTGATCAAGAAGAAGATGAAGGAAACCGGCGCCCTGCTGGCCGGCGAGATGAGCGGCCACGTGTTCTTCAAGGAGCGCTGGTTCGGCTTCGACGACGGCATCTACAGCGCCGCGCGCCTACTGGAGATCCTCAGCCAGGATCGCCGTGACGCCGAGCACGTGTTCTCCGCCTTCCCGCTGGACATCTCCACGCCGGAGATCAACGTCACCGTCACCGACGAGAGCAAGTTCCGCCTGATCGACCGCCTGCAGCGCGACGGCGTGTGGGGCGAGGCCAACCTGACCACCCTCGACGGCGTACGCGTCGACTATCCGAAGGGCTGGGGCCTGGTGCGCGCCTCCAACACCACTCCGGTGCTGGTGCTGCGCTTCGAGGCGGAGACCGAAGAAGAGCTCACGCGCATCAAGGAAGTGTTCCGCGCCCAGCTGTACAACGTCGCCCCAGACCTCAATCTGCCGTTCTGATCTGCTTCGGAGTCCGTTCCACCATGACCCTCAATCGTGATGCCGCCACCAATGTCGCCAAGGTCCTGTCCGAAGCGCTGCCCTATATCCGTCGCTTCGTCGGCAAGACCCTGGTGATCAAGTACGGCGGCAACGCCATGGAGAGCGACGAGCTCAAGGAAGGCTTCGCCCGCGACATCGTGCTGATGAAGGCGGTCGGCATCAATCCGGTGGTGGTGCATGGTGGCGGCCCGCAGATCGGCGATCTGCTCAAGCGCCTGTCGATCGAGAGCCACTTCATCGACGGTATGCGCGTCACCGACGCGCAGACCATGGACGTGGTGGAGATGGTCCTCGGCGGCCAGGTCAACAAGGACATCGTCAACCTGATCAACCGCCACGGCGGCAGCGCCATCGGCCTGACCGGCAAGGACGCGGAGCTGATTCGCGCGAAGAAGCTCACCGTGACCCGCCAGACGCCGGAGATGACCCAGCCTGAGATCATCGACATCGGCCATGTCGGCGAAGTGGTCGGAGTCAACACCGACCTGCTGAGCATGCTGGTCAAGGGCGACTTCATCCCGGTGATCGCGCCGATCGGCGTCGGCGCCAACGGCGAGTCCTACAACATCAACGCCGACCT
This sequence comes from Pseudomonas sp. Gutcm_11s, assembly GCF_028649395.1. Classification (GTDB taxonomy): domain Bacteria; phylum Pseudomonadota; class Gammaproteobacteria; order Pseudomonadales; family Pseudomonadaceae; genus Aquipseudomonas. Next base: position 357,558 of record NZ_JAQSUW010000010.1, read on the forward strand.
GGTGGCCGGCAAGGTGGCCGAAGCGCTGAAGGCGGAGAAGCTGATGCTGCTGACCAACATCGCCGGCCTGATGGACAAGCAGGGCGAAGTGCTGACCGGTCTGACCACCGAGCAGGTCGACAGCCTGATCGCCGACGGCACCATCTATGGCGGCATGCTGCCGAAGATTCGTTGCGCTCTGGAAGCGGTACAAGGTGGCGTGACCAGCGCGCACATCATCGATGGGCGCGTACCGAACGCGGTACTGCTGGAGATCTTCACCGACAGCGGCGTCGGCACCCTGATCACCAACCGCAAGCGCCATCACTGATGGCGCCGCGCGGCGGGATCACTCGCCGCGCAGTTCGATCAAGCGCTCACGATCTGCCGCAAACGAGGCCTTCGCATCGAGACGGCCCTGCTGATAGCGCTGGATATCCTTCTCGATACCCGCCTGCTCGGCCTTGAGGTTGTCGATCTGCACCAGCAGATGCTCAGGCACCTGGCGACCGACCCGCTCGAAGTCGGCTGCCTGCCCCTGGAGATTGGCCTGCTGGGTGCGCAGCGAGTGCAGATTGCTCTGTGCCACGCTGATCACTCCGTCCAGCTCCGCCAATTTACGATCACGAGCCCGGTCCACATCGGACGGCTCGGAATAGATGCGCAGGAGCTGGGCGTCGGATTTGGCCCGCGCCTTCTCCTGAACTAGCCGCTGACGCTCCTCAAGACTGGGAGCCGGCGCAACGGTGCGAAGCACTCGCCCGTCGACATCGAGCACCTCGTAGCCATTGGCAATGAACTCCGGAGGCACGCCCTGCCGGCTCAGCACCACCCGACCCTGATTGTCCTTGTAGCGATAGGACTCCGCGCCTTCATCCTGCGCGCCAGCCGCGGAAGCCAGCAGGGGTATTGCGGCGAATATCAGAACCAAGAGCTGTGCCGATCGGAGCATGGAGCTTTCCTTGTTCGAGTTCAGATGCCGTACTGCGCGCGGTAGGCCTCCACCGCCGGCAGGTGTTTCTTCAGCTCAGCATCACCAGCCAGATAATCCAGTACCTGCTCCAGGGAAACAATACTGACCACCGGCATGCCGTAGTCGCGCTCCACTTCCTGGATCGCCGACAGCTCGCCCTTGCCGCGCTCCTGGCGGTTCAGCGCGATCAGCACACCGGCTGCCTGGGCGCCTTGGGCCTGGATGATCTGCATGACTTCGCGGATCGCGGTACCAGCGGTGATCACGTCGTCGACGATCATCACCCGCCCGGCCAGAGGCGCACCGACCAGGGTGCCGCCCTCGCCATGGTCCTTGGCTTCCTTGCGGTTAAAGCACCAGGGCAGGTCGCGCTCGTGCTGCTCGGCCAGAGCCACGGCAGTGGCAGCAGCCAGAGGAATGCCCTTGTAGGCCGGACCGAACAGCACGTCGAAGTCGATACCTGCATCCATCAGCGCAGACGCATAGAAGCGCCCGAGCTTGGCCAGGGCCAGGCCGCTGCTGAACAAACCGGCATTGAAGAAGTAGGGGCTGGTGCGCCCGGACTTGAGGGTGAACTCACCGAAACGCAGCACGCCGCGTTCGATGGCAAAACGGATGAATTCGCGTTGATACGCCTGCATGCAAAGCTCCGTAGGCACGGATTTAGCTATGAATTTAGCTAATGGGAATGAGCTCGGGTATCATACACGCAGGTGTTTTTGGGGGCCATTTATGCGGATCATCAGTGTGAACGTGAATGGTATTCAGGCCGCAGTCGAGCGAGGTTTGCTCAGCTGGCTGCAGGCCCAGAATGCCGACGTGATCTGCCTGCAGGATACAAGAGTCTCCTCCTTCGAACTGGACGATCCGGCCTATCAGCTGGATGGCTACTTTCTCTATGCGGCCGATGCCGAAGTGCCCGCTCAAGGTGGCGTGGCGCTCTACTCGCGCCTGCAACCCAAGGCGGTGATCCACGGCCTCGGTTTCGAGATGGCTGACCGTTACGGACGTTACCTGCAAGCCGATTTCGACAAGGTGAGCATCGCCACCCTGCTGCTGCCGTCCGGCCTGGGCGGCGACGAGAGCCTGAACCACAAGTTCAAGTTCATCGACGACTTTACTGGCTACCTGGACAAACAGCGCCGCAAGCGTCGCGAGTACATCTACTGCGGCTCGCTCTACGTGGCGCACCAGAAGCTGGACGTGAAGAACTGGCGCGACAGCCAGCAGCTACCGGGTTTCCTGGCGCCTGAGCGTGCCTGGATGGATGAGGTGATCGGCAACATGGGCTATGTCGATGCCCTGCGCGAAGTAAGCCGCGAAGGCGACCAGTACAGCTGGTGGCCGGATAGCGAGCAGGCCGAGCTCCTCAACCTCGGCTGGCGCTTCGACTACCAGTTGCTGACGCCGGGCATGCGCCGCATCGTGCGCAACGCCAAGCTGCCACGCCAGCCGCGCTTCTCCCAGCACGCGCCGCTGATCGTCGACTACGACTGGCTGCTCAGCGTCTAAGCAGCCAGCCTGCCGCTCGTGGTCAGGCGCGCAACGCGCCCCAGGCCTTGCCCACCACGCTTACCAGCGCCAGCACCAGAGCGCCGACCAGCACGCCGAACAGGGCGTCGATCAGGGTCGGCGCCAGCACGGCCAGCACCCCGCCGACGGCAGGCAGCGCCGCGATCGGCTCGATCCAGTGATGGATCAGCTCGTGAGCGCCAGGGATGCCATGGGTCAGGATGCCGCCACCAACCATGAACATGGCCGCGGTCCCTACCACCGACAGCACCTTCATCAGCCAGGGCGCCAGCCACAGGATGCCGCGCCCCAGGCTCTGCGCCGCCGCACTGGCGCGCTGACTCAGGTACAGACCGGCGTCATCCAGCTTGACGATGCCGGCGACTAGGCCATAAACCCCCACCGTCATCAGCAGGGCGATACCGGACAGCACGATGACCTGCTGCAGGAAGGCCTGCTCGGCCACTACACCCAGGGTGATGGCGATGATCTCGGCGGAGAGGATGAAGTCGGTGCGCACCGCACCCTTGATCTTGTCCTTCTCGAAGGCCTGCATGTCCACCGCCGGATCGGCTAGCGCCTGCACATGCTCGGCATGGTGCTGCTGATCTTCCTCCTTGCTGTGCAGATACTTGTGCGCCAGCTTCTCGAAGCCCTCGAAGCACAGGAAAGCACCGCCGAGCATCAGCAGCGGCGTGACCAGCCAGGGCGCAAACGCACTGATCAGCAGCGCCGCCGGCACCAGGATCAGCTTGTTGATGAACGAGCCCTTGGCCACCGCCCAGACCACCGGCAGCTCGCGCTCGGCCTTGACCCCGGTGACCTGCTGCGCGTTCAGCGCCAGGTCGTCGCCCAATACACCAGCGGTCTTCTTCGCCGCCACCTTGGTCATCACCGAGACGTCGTCCAGCACACTGGCGATGTCGTCGAGCAGGGTTAACAGACTGGCTCCGGCCACTTCAGGCTTCCTTGTTCCTTAGGTTGCAGAAAAAGGCCCCGCATGCGGGGCCCGAGATTATTTGATCAGCCGCCAACACAGCGGGTAGCGATAGCTGCGCCCCTCGTTGGCCTTGATGCCGCCGATGATGGTGAGGATCAGCGCGGCCAGGCCGAGAAGCGGCAGCAGCAGGAAACCGATCACCACCACCGCGAGCAGGATGCACACCAGTGCGGCGATGGAAACGGTGATATGGAAGTTCAGCGCTTCCTTGCCCTGGTCGTCGACGAAGGGATCGAGGTCACGCTTGAGCTGCCAGATGATCAGCGGCCCGAGCAGATTGCCGAAGGGAATCAGCAGGCCGGCGAAGGCCGCGAAGTGACAGAACATCGCCCATTGGCGGGCTTCCGAACTCGGGGTGGGATTGACGCTCTGCTCTTCCATGGGGCTCTCCGCGACGGGTTGGGATCAGTCGGCCAGGCTCGCGCGTTGCAGCTCGAACAGCTCGCGCATGCCCTGTTGGGCCAGCGCCAGCATGGCATTGAGCTCTTCCGGCTGGAAGGGGGCGCCTTCGGCAGTGCCCTGCACCTCGATGAAACCACCGCTGTCGGTCATCACCACGTTGAGGTCGGTCTCCGCGGCGGAGTCTTCCAGGTAGTCCAGGTCCAGCACCGGCTCGCCCTGGTAGATGCCGACCGAGACGGCAGCGACCATCTGCTTGAGCGGTTCGCCCTTCAGCGAGCCACGCTTCTTCAGCACCTTCAGCGCGTCGGCCAGGGCCACCATGGCACCGGTGATGGAAGCGGTACGGGTGCCGCCGTCGGCCTGGATTACATCGCAGTCGATGTAGATGGTGTTCTCGCCCAGCTTGCTCATGTCCAGCGCGGCGCGCAGCGAGCGGCCGATCAGGCGCTGGATCTCCAGGGTGCGACCACCCTGCTTGCCCTTGCTCGCCTCACGCTGGTTACGGTCGCCAGTGGCGCGCGGCAGCATGCCGTACTCGGCGGTCAGCCAGCCCTGGCCCTGGCCCTTGAGGAAGCGCGGCACGCCAGATTCGATGCTGGCGGTGCAGATGACCTTGGTGTCGCCGAACTCGACCAGCACCGAACCCTCGGCGTGCTTGGTGTAGTTGCGGGTGATGCGCACGGAACGCAACTGGGTGGAAGCACGGCCGCTGGGACGTTTCATCTGCTGGTACCTGTAGGAAAGCGGAAATCTCGGGCGCGGCAACGCCCGACCTGCCGGCATTATAGGGCCGCTGCCGACGGCACGACACGCCAGATTGGGCCGACGGTCGCTCTGCGCTACAATCTCGCGCCTCATTCAACTTCCACGAGGTTCTCCCCATGGTGCACAGCATGACCGCCTTCGCCCGCGTCGAGGGCGCCGAGGCCAACGGCACCCTGAGCTGGGAACTGCGCTCGGTCAACCACCGTTATCTGGAACCGCACCTGCGCCTGCCGGAAGCCTTCCGCGACCTCGAAGGCGCCGTGCGCGAAGCCCTGCGCCAGGGTCTGTCGCGCGGCAAGGTGGAATGCACCCTGCGCTTCGCCGAGGAGAATGCCGGCAAGAGCCTGCAAGTGGACGAGAACCGCGCACGCCAGCTGGTCGCCGCCGCCGAGCAGGTCGCTGCACTGATTCAGCAGCCGGCTCCGTTGAATCCGCTGGAAGTGCTGGCCTGGCCCGGCGTGCTGGTGGCCGACGCTGCCGATCCGCAGGCTCTCAATGCTGCCGCGCTCAAGCTGTTCGAGCAGGCCCTTGGCGAACTGAAGAACGGCCGCGCCCGCGAAGGCGCCGAGCTGGCCAAGCTGCTCAACGAGCGCCTGGACAACATCCTCGAAGAAGTCGCCGCCCTGCGCGTACTGATCCCGGAGATGCTCGCCAATCAGCGGCAGAAGATCGAGACACGCTTCGCCGAGATGAAGGCCGAGCTGGACCCGCAACGCCTGGAGCAGGAGCTGGTGCTGCTGGCCCAGAAGAGCGATGTCGCCGAGGAACTGGATCGCCTGAGCACCCACGTCACCGAGGTACGCCGCGTGCTCAAGGCCGGCGGTGCCGCTGGCCGTCGCCTGGACTTCCTCATGCAGGAACTCAACCGCGAAGCCAACACCCTCGGCTCCAAGGCCTTCGACCCGCGCAGCACTCAATCCGCCGTGACCCTGAAGGTCCTGATCGAGCAGATGCGCGAGCAGGTCCAGAACATCGAATAAGCCGCTAGGCTTGATCCAAAGCGCTACCAGGACAGACAGATGACCGCCACCACCGGCACCCTCTATATCGTTTCCGCCCCTTCCGGCGCCGGCAAGACCAGCCTGGTCAAGGCCCTGCTCGACGGCGAGCCACGCATCCGCGTTTCCGTCTCGCACACCACCCGTGCCATGCGCCCGGGCGAGCAGGATGGGGTCAACTACCACTTCGTCGACCATGGCGCCTTCGCCGCGATGATCGAACGCGGCGAGTTCATCGAGCATGCCCAGGTCTTCGACAACTTCTACGGCACCTCGCAGAAGTGGCTGGAGCAAACCCTGGCCGAGGGCTTCGACCTGATCCTCGAGATCGACTGGCAAGGCGCCCAGCAGGTACGCAAGCTGATGCCGCAGGCCAAATCGATCTTCATCCTGCCGCCGACCCAGGAGGCCCTGCGTCATCGCCTGACCAACCGCGGCCAGGACAGCGCCGAGATCATCGAGCGGCGCATGCGCGATGCAGTCAGCGAAATGAGCCACTATGTCGAGTACGACTACCTGGTGATCAACGACGATTTCGACCATGCACTGAGCGATCTGCAGGCTATCTTCCGTTCCAACCAGCTGCTCAGCGGCACGCAGAGCCAGCGCCATGCCGGCCTGCTCGGCGAGTTGTTGGGATAAGCGGGCACCGAAAGGCCTTCCCTAATTGCTGGTGATTTTTTAGACTATTCAGTCCGCTCGCCCATCCGGGCCCAGCCTTATTTGCTATTTGCCACGAGGAACACCATGGCCCGCGTTACCGTTGAAGACTGCCTGGACAACGTCGATAACCGCTTCGAGCTGGTCATGCTCGCCACCAAGCGTTCCCGTCAACTGGCCACCGGCGGCAAAGAGCCGAAAGTCGCCTGGGAAAACGACAAGCCGACCGTAGTGGCCCTGCGCGAAATCGCTGCTGGCCTGGTTGATGCCGAGTTCGTCGCCCAGGAAGACCTCGTCGAGGAAGAGCCGCTGTTCGCCGCTGCCTTCGAGGAAGAGGCCAACGAGCCTCTGTAGCCTATGCCTGGTCGAAGTCACGCGGCACCGGGTCTATACCAAGCGCGGCAGGGGGCAATCCCATGCCGAGCATAGACACCCTCGCCGACCGACTATCGACTTACTTGGCCGCGGATCAGGTCAACCTGGTCCGCCGCGCCTACTTCTACGCCGAGCAGGCACACGACGGGCAACGCCGCCGCAGCGGTGAGGCCTACGTTACCCACCCGCTCGCCGTCGCCAACATCCTCGCCGACATGCACATGGACCATCAGAGCCTGATGGCCGCGATGCTGCACGACGTGATCGAGGACACCGGCATCGCCAAGGAAGCCCTCCACGCGCAGTTCGGCGAGACCGTGGCGGAGCTGGTGGACGGGGTCAGCAAGCTGACCCAGATGGACTTCCAGACCAAGGCCGAGGCGCAGGCCGAGAACTTCCAGAAGATGGCCATGGCCATGGCCCGCGATATTCGCGTGATCCTGGTCAAGCTGGCCGACCGCCTGCACAACATGCGCACCCTGGAAGTGCTGTCCGGCGAGAAGCGCCGGCGCATCGCCAAGGAAACCCTGGAAATCTACGCACCCATCGCCAACCGGCTGGGCATGCACAGCATGCGCGTGGAGTTCGAGGACCTCGGCTTCAAGGCCATGCACCCGATGCGTTCCGAGCGCATCCGCACCGCGGTCAAGCGTGCCCGCGGCAACCGCAAGGAAATCGTCGCCAAGATCGAGGAATCGATCACCGCCTGCCTCGAGCGCGAGGGCATGCACGGCGAGGTGATCGGCCGCGAGAAGCACCTCTACAGCATCTACCAGAAGATGCGTGGCAAGCGCCGAGCGTTCAACGAGATCATGGACGTCTACGCCTTCCGCATCATCGTCGACAAGGTCGACACCTGCTACCGCGCCCTCGGCGTGGTGCACAACCTGTACAAACCCTTGCCGGGCCGCTTCAAGGACTACATCGCGATTCCCAAGGCCAACGGCTACCAGTCGCTGCACACCACCCTGTTCGGCATGCACGGCGTGCCCATCGAGATCCAGATCCGCACCCGCGAGATGGAAGAGATGGCCAACAACGGCATCGCCGCCCACTGGCTATACAAGGCCGACGGCGACGAAGCGCCCAAGGGCAACCATGCCCGCGCCCGCCAGTGGGTCAAGGGTGTGCTGGAGATGCAGCAGCGCGCCGGCAACTCGCTGGAGTTCATCGAGAGCGTGAAGATCGACCTGTTCCCCGACGAGGTCTACGTCTTCACCCCGAAGGGCAAGATCATGGAGCTGCCGAAAGGCTCCACCGCGGTCGACTTCGCCTACGCCGTGCACACCGACGTCGGCAACAGCTGCATCGCCTGCCGCATCAACCGCCGCCTGGCGCCGCTGTCGCAGGCCCTGGAGAGCGGTTCGACGGTGGAGATCGTCACCGCTCCCGGCGCGCGACCGAATCCGGCCTGGCTCAACTTCGTGGTCACCGGCAAGGCGCGCACGCACATCCGCCACGCGCTCAAGCTGCAGCGCCGCTCCGAATCCATCAGCCTGGGCGAGCGCCTGCTGAACAAGACCCTCACCGGCTTCGACAGCCACCTGGAGAAGATCACCCCCGAGCGCATCCAGGCCGTGCTGGGCGAGTACCGCCTGGAAGTGTTCGAGGACCTGCTGGAAGACATCGGCCTGGGCAACCGCATGGCCTACGTGGTCGCCCGCCGCCTGCTCGCCGAGACCGGCGAAGCCGCGCCGAACACCGATGGCCCGCTGGCCATCCGCGGCACCGAAGGCCTGGTGATGAGCTACGCCAAGTGCTGCACGCCGATCCCGGGCGACCCCATTGTCGGCTACCTGTCGGCCGGCAAGGGCATGGTGGTGCACCTGGAGAACTGCAAGAACATCGCCGACATCCGCCACAACCCGGAGAAATGCATCCAGCTCAACTGGGCCAAGGATGTCGCCGGCGAATTCAACGTCGAACTGCGCGTCGAACTGGAACACCAGCGCGGCCTGATCGCCCTGCTGGCCAGCAGCGTCAACGCCGCCGACGGCAACATCGAGAAGATCAGCATGGACGAGCGCGACGGCCGCATCAGCGTGGTCCAGCTGGTCGTCAGCGTGCATGACCGCGTGCACCTGGCCCGCGTGATCAAGAAGCTGCGCGCCCTCGCCGGCGTCATCCGCATCACCCGCATGCGCGCCTGACGCGCGGCCGCCACAGAACAACAAATCCCTGGAATCGGAGTTCCCATGAGCAAGACCGTCATCACCTCGCCCAACGCCCCGGCCGCCATCGGCACCTACTCCCAGGCGATCAAGGCGGGCAACACCGTGTACCTGTCCGGGCAGATCCCGCTGGACCCGAAGAGCATGGAACTGGTGCAGGGCTTCGAGGAACAGACCGTCCAGGTGTTCGAAAACCTCAAGGCCGTGATCGAGGCCGCCGGCGGCTCGTTCAAGGACGTGGTCAAGCTGAACATCTTCCTCACCGACCTGTCCCACTTCGCCAAGGTCAACGAAGTCATGGGCCGCTACTTCGAGCAGCCCTACCCGGCCCGCGCCGCCATCGGCGTAGCCGCCCTGCCGCGCGGCGCGCAGGTGGAAATGGACGGCATCCTGGTTCTCGACTGAACCCCATGCGCCACCTTCTGCCGCTCGCCCTGAGCGCCGGGCTGCTGGCCGGCTGCGCCGGTCCGCAAAGTCCGGACGGCACCTGGATCAACCAGCCGATCATCGATGCCGCGCGCACCGGCATTCCGCTGCGCGAGGCCCTGCTGGCCCACGGCCCGAACCTGGAATGGCGCCTGGACAGCCAGCGCGGCCAAGCCGCCTACAGCAACGGTTTCGAGGCTCCCGAGGGGCGCCTGAGCACGACTGCGGACGGCTTGCTGCAGGTGGACTACCAGGGCGATTACCAGGAGCAGCTGCAGCTGCAGGGCGACGAACTGGTGCAACAGGCCAGCGCCTACGGCCCCGAGCAGCACTTCAGCCGCCCGCAGCAGCAGGCCGAGGCCGGCGCGCCGCTCGGCAGCAGCTTCGAGTGGGCGCTGTACCAGGCCTACCTGGGCGGCGAGTGGAAGATTCTTGAGGGTGTCGGCGAGGGCGGCCTGGTGCTGTTCCACCCGGACGGTCGCCTGGAAGGCCTGCCCGGCGCCGAGCGCTATGCGCTGTGCCTGGCTGGCGACTGCGCCTCCATGGCCGGCGAGAATGACAGCCTGTGGCTGCAGCTCGGCAACCAGGGCGCGCCCTGGCTGTTCGAGCGCGACGGCGATCAGTTGCGCATCGTCGAGGCGCTCAACCAGTCCACCGCCGATGAGGTGCCCAGCTACCGCCCCGGTCGCCAGGCCTGGCTGCTGGAAAGGGACTGAACGACATGCGCCCGATCCTGCTCTGCCTCCTGCTGGCGAGCCTGACTGCCCAGGCCGAACAGCGCCATTACGACGACAGCGGCCGCTATCTGGGGCGTACCGACGACGACGGGCGCAGCTACGATGACAGCGGGCGCTACACCGGCCGCACCGATGCGGACGGCCGCCACTACGATGCATCCGGCCATTACACGGGACGCCTTGACGCCGATGGTCGTAGCTATGACGACAGCGGCCGCTATACCGGCCGCCAGGATCCGGATGGCCGCCACTACGACGACTCCGGACACTATCAGGGGCGCGAAGACCCGGACGGGCGCCGCTACGACGATAGCGGGCACTACACCGGACGCAGCGACTAGTCGGCTGCCAGCACCACCGCATAGCCCTCGCGATAGCTGGGGTATTGCGGCGCCCAACCCAGGGCCCGCGCCCGCGCATTGCTGCAACGCTTGCTGCCAGCACGCCGCACGCTGTTCTCCTCGGCCCACTGGGTCACCCCCATCTGCTCGCGCAGCCAGCCGACCACCTCGTGCAGCGGCGCCGGCTCGTCGTCCACGCCCAGGTAACAGTCAGCCAGCTCGGCGCCCTCGGCGTCGGCCTGCAGCAGGAAGGCCAGCAGGCCGGCGGCATCCTCGGCATGGATGCGGTTGGCGTACAGCGGCGGCTCGCTGGCCACCCGGTAGCCCTGGCGCACCTGATTGAGCAGCCACTGGCGACCGGGGCCGTAGATGCCGGTCAGGCGCACCAGGCTGGCCGGCACACCGCTGGCCAGCGCCAGTTGCTCGGCCTCGAGCATCACCTTGCCGCTGTAGCCCTCGGCCTCGGCTGGCGCGGTCTCGTCGATCCATTCGCCATCCTGCTGGGCGTAGACACCACTGCTGGAGACGAACAGCAGGCGCTTGGGCCGCTGACCACGCTCGCCCAGCCAGGCCAGCACATGGCGCAGGCCATCGACGTAGGCGCTGCGGTAACCGGCCTCGTCATGCTGGCTAGCTGCCGCACAGTACACCAGGTAGTCCAGCTCCCCCGCGGGCCAGGCCGCCGGGCACACCGGCTGCTGCAGGTCGCCGGCCACCGGGTGGATCCCCGCCGGCAACTGCGCGACATCACGCCGCAGGCCATACAGGGTCCAGCCGCAGGGCTGCAGACGCAGGGCCAGGCGGCTGCCGACATCACCGCAGCCAGCAATCATCAGGGTCTTGGACATGGAGAAGGTCTACCTCGCAGGAAAGGACGGTGGTTACAGAAAAACCGGGGCGGGTGGAATAGTTACATTATTGCTTTCACAAACAAGAATTACTTGCAATAATACAGGCCGTTTTTGCACGGGGTTCTCATCCCCGTCCGACGCTCCCCCCACTTCAGGTCCGGCCAGCATGAATTCTACCGCCCTCCGCGCCCAGCCCACTTTCTTCTCCCGTCTTTCGCTGCCAGCCCTGCTGCTCGGCCTGCTGCTGCCGTTCGGCGCGCATGCCGAAGAAGTAGCCCCGGCCACCCAGCAGCCTGCCGCCACTGCTCCGGCAGCTGCATCCACCGGCACTCCGGCTGACCCGGCCGCAACCGCTCCGGCGGCTACCGGCGAGGCCCTGGCCACCGCTCCCGTGGCCCACCCGCAAGCCGAGGCCCTCAAGGCCAAGCTGGACGGGCTGGGCGAAGAGGCCACCGCCGAGCAGGTCGAAGCCGCTCGCCTGGAGTTCCTCCAGCAGAACAACATCGTCGGCGCCGATGCCGAGCAACTGCAGGCCGCCCTGCAGGCGCTGCAAGGCGACGCCGAACAGGTCGAGGAAGAAGTGCTGCACGACCTGTCGCCGTGGGGCATGTACCAGAACGCCGACCGCGTGGTGAAGAGCGTGATGATCGGCCTGGTCCTGGCCTCGATCCTCACCTGGACCGTCTGGGTCGCCAAAGGCCTGGAACTGGTCGTCGCCCGCCGCCGCCTGCAGCGTGAGCTGCCGGAACTGAAATCCGCGCGCACCCTGGCCCAGGCCGCCGAGCAGGCTCGCACCAAGCACAGCTTCAGCTCCCAGCTGATCGAGGACGCCCGCGACGAACTGCGCCTGTCCGCCGGTTGCAAGGAGAAGGAAGGTATCAAGGAACGCGTCAGCTTCCGCCAGGAGCGCCTGGTCGCTGCCAGCGGCCGCGCCATGAGCCAGGGTACCGGCGTGCTCGCCACCATCGGTTCCACCGCCCCCTTCGTCGGCCTGTTCGGCACCGTGTGGGGCATCATGAACAGCTTCATCGGCATCGCCGAGTCGCAGACCACCAACCTGGCCGTGGTCGCCCCGGGCATCGCCGAGGCCCTGCTGGCCACCGCGCTGGGCCTGGTCGCCGCCATCCCGGCCGTGGTCGTGTACAACGTCTTCGCCCGCTCCATCACCGGCTACAAGGCGCAGGTCGCCGATGCGTCGGCCCAAGTCCTGCTGCTGGTCAGCCGCGATCTCGACCAGCCGGTCGGCGAGCGCGCCCAGCCTGTCGCCAAGGCGGTATGAAGCATGGGGCTGCATCTGCACGAGGGCAGTGACGACCTCCAGGAAAACCACGAGATCAACGTCACCCCGTTCATCGACGTCATGCTGGTGCTGCTGATCATCTTCATGGTCGCCGCACCGCTGGCGACCGTGGACGTGAAGATCGACCTGCCGGCATCCACCGCCAAGCCTGTGCCACGCCCGGACAAGCCGGTCTACCTGAGCATCAAGGAAGACACCAGCCTGTACCTGGAAAACCAGCAGATCGATCCGACCCAGCTCAAGGCGTCGCTGGACCGCATGACCGGCGGCGACAAGGAGAAGACCATCTTCGTTCGTGGCGACAAGGGCGTGGACTACTCCGACCTGATGAACGTGATGGATCAGCTGCGCGGTGCCGGTTACCTGAAGATCGGCCTGGTCGGCCTGGAAACGGTCGGTAGCAAATGAGCCAAGCGCGCCGCCTGCCGCTGTGGGCCGTCAGCCTGATCGCCGTGATCGCCCTGCACCTGGTCGTCTATTACGCGGCCCTGCTGTGGAAACCGGCGATGACTCCGGTCCTGCTCGAACCGGCTGCCATGCTGATCGAGCTGGAGCCGGTTGCCGCGCCGCCGGAACCGACTCCGCCGCAGCCGATCGTCGAGCCTGAGCCGGAGCCGATTCCCGAAGTGGTCGAGGCGCCCAAGCCGAAGCTCGCCATCGTCAAGCCCAAGCCGAAGCCCAAGGTCAAACCGCAGCCGCCCAAGCCCGAGGTCAAGCCGCAGCCCGAGGCGCCCAAGGTCGCCAGCCAGGAGAAGGCCGCCGCCCCGGTGCGCGCACCGGTCCAGCAGCAGACCAACCAAGGCGAGATCGACCGCGAGAAGGCCCTGTGGATGGCCAAGCTGCAGGCCTACCTGAGCAAGCGCCTGCACTATCCGGAGCGCGAGCGGCGAATGAACCGCGCGGGCAGCAAGCATGCCCTGCTGGTCAACTTCACCATCGACGCCCATGGCCGCATCCTCGCCAGCGAAGTGAAGAGTTCCACCGCGCGCGGTTCCTTCGACCAGGACGTGCAGCGCCAGCTGCGCCGGGCCAGCCCGGTCCCAGCGCCACCCGCCAAGGTGCTGAGCGGCAACAGCATGTCGATCGACTATCCGCTGAACTTCACGCTGACCCGCTGAACACCTGCCGGAACCCCGGCAGGCGGCATGGCCAGCCGGGTCGCATCTTTCTGAGCGGCCCGGTTGGTTCCGTTGAATGCAGCCGCTATGCTTGGCCGCATCTCAATGGAATTTACCTATGACCCTCACCGAACTGCGCTACATCGTCACCCTCGCACAGGAACAGCATTTCGGCAGGGCCGCCGAACGCTGCCACGTCAGCCAGCCGACCCTGTCGGTCGGGGTGAAGAAGCTGGAAGACGAGCTCGGCGTGCTGATCTTCGAGCGCAGCAAGAGCGCGGTACGCCTGACCCCGGTCGGCGAGGGCATCGTCACCCAGGCGCAGAAGGTGCTGGAACAGGCCCAGGGCATCCGCGAGCTGGCCCAGGCCGGCAAGAACCAGCTGGCTGCGCCGCTGAAGATCGGCGCCATCTACACCGTCGGCCCCTATCTCTTCCCGCACCTGATCCCGCAGCTGCACCGCGTCGCGCCGGACATGCCGCTGTACATCGAAGAGAACTTCACCCACATCCTGCGTGACAAGCTGCGCACCGGCGAGCTGGACGCGATCATCATCGCCCTGCCGTTCCAGGAAGCCGATGTACTGACCAAGCCGCTGTACGACGAGCCGTTCTTCGCCCTGCTGCCGGCTGGCCATCCCTGGGCCGAGCGCGAGACCATCGACAAGGAACTGCTCAACGACAAGAGCCTGCTGCTGCTCGGCGAGGGCCACTGCTTCCGCGACCAGGTGCTGGAAGCCTGCCCGTCGCTGCGCAAGGGTGGCGAGGATTCGGCCAAGCACACCACGGTGGAATCCAGCTCGCTGGAGACCATCCGCCACATGGTCGCCTCCGGCCTCGGCGTGTCGATCCTGCCGTTCTCCGCGGTCGACAGCCACCACTACGCCCCCGGCGTGATCGAGGTGCGCCCGCTGACCGCGCCGGCGCCGTTCCGCACCGTGGCCATCGCCTGGCGCGCCAGCTTCCCGCGGCCCAAGGCCATCGAAGTGCTGGCCGACTCGATCCGCCTGTGCTCGGTCGCCCGCCCCCAGGGTGAAGCCACCCCGGCATGACCGAGCTGGCACAGGTCCCGGTCACCGTGCTCAAGGGCGTCGGTGACGCGCTGGCCGAGAAGCTGAGCAAGGTCGGCCTGGAGAACCTGCAGGACGTGCTGTTCCATCTGCCACTGCGCTACCAGGACCGCACCCGCATCACCCCGATCGGCGCCCTGCGCCCGGGCCAGGACGCCGTGGTCGAAGGCATAGTGGCCGGCGCCGACGTGGCCATGGGCCGCCGCCGCAGCCTGCTGGTGCGCCTGCAGGACGGTACCGGCACGCTCTCCCTGCGTTTCTTCCACTTCAGCCAGGCGCAGAAGGATGGCCTCAAGCGCGGCACCGCCCTGCGCTGCTACGGCGAAGTGCGCCCCGGCGCCACCGGTCTGGAGATCTACCACCCGGAATACCGCGCGCAGAGCGGTGACGAGCCGGCGCCGGTAGAGCAGACCCTGACGCCGATCTATCCGACCACCGAGGGTCTGACCCAGCAGCGCCTGCGCCAGCTCAGCCAGCAGGCCCTGGCCCGCCTCGGCCCGCAGAGCCTGCCGGACTGGTTGCCCGCCGAACTGGGCCGCGATTACCAGCTGGGCCCGCTGGACGAAGCCATCCGCTACCTGCACCGGCCGCCTCCGGACGCCGACCAGGAAGAGCTGGCCGAGGGTCGTCATTGGGCCCAGCATCGCCTGGCCTTCGAGGAACTGCTGACTCATCAGCTGTCGCTGCAGCGCCTGCGCGAACAGGTACGCGCCCAGGCCGCACCGGTGCTGCCGCCGGCCAAGAAGCTGCCGCAGCAGTTCCTCGCCAACCTCGGCTTCGCCCCCACCGGTGCGCAGCAACGGGTCGGTGCCGAGATCGCCTACGACCTGGCGCAATCCGAGCCCATGCTGCGCCTGGTGCAGGGCGACGTCGGCGCCGGCAAGACCGTGGTCGCCGCCCTCGCCGCCCTGCAGGCGCTGGAGGCCGGCTACCAGGTGGCGCTGATGGCACCGACCGAGATCCTCGCCGAGCAGCACTACCTCAACTTCACCCGCTGGCTGCAGCCGCTGGGCATCGAGGTCGCCTGGCTGGCCGGCAAGCTCAAGGGCAAGGCGCGCAGCGCAGCGCTGGAGCAGATCGCCGGCGGCGCACCGATGGTGGTCGGCACCCATGCGCTGTTCCAGGACGAGGTGCGCTTTTCCAGACTCGCGCTGGTGATCATCGACGAGCAGCACCGCTTCGGCGTGCAGCAGCGCCTGGCGCTGCGGCAGAAGGGCATCGACGGGCGCCTGTGCCCGCACCAGTTGATCATGACCGCCACGCCGATCCCGCGAACCCTGGCGATGAGCGCCTACGCCGACCTCGACACCTCGATCCTCGACGAGCTGCCGCCCGGGCGCACCCCGGTGAACACCGTGCTGGTGCCCGATAGCCGCCGCTTCGAAGTGGTCGAGCGGGTGCGCGCGGCCTGCCGCGAGGGGCGCCAGGCCTACTGGGTGTGCACCCTGATCGAGGAGTCCGAGGAGCTCACCTGCCAGGCCGCCGAGACCAGTTTCGAGGAGCTCTCCAGCGCACTGGGCGAGCTGCGTGTCGGCCTGATCCACGGGCGCATGAAGCCGGCCGAGAAGGCCGAGGTGATGGACGCGTTCAAGCGCAACGACCTGCAGCTGCTGGTCGCCACCACCGTCATCGAAGTCGGCGTCGACGTGCCCAATGCCAGCCTGATGATCATCGAGAACCCCGAGCGCCTGGGCCTGGCCCAGCTGCACCAGCTGCGTGGCCGGGTCGGCCGTGGCAGCGCCGCCAGCCACTGCGTGCTGCTCTACCACGCGCCGCTGTCACAGCTCGGCCGCGAACGCCTGGGCATCATGCGCGAGACCTGCGACGGCTTCGTCATCGCCGAGAAGGACCTGGAACTGCGCGGCCCCGGCGAGATGCTCGGCACCCGCCAGACCGGCCTGCTGCAGTTCAAGGTCGCCGACCTGATGCGCGACGCCGACCTGCTGCCAGCCGTGCGCGAAGCCGCGCAGGAGCTGCTGGCACGCTGGCCGCAACATGTCAGCCCGCTGCTCGAACGCTGGTTGCGTCATGGCCAACAGTATGGCCAAGTGTGATGTGGCGCACGAAACGCCGCCGGTCGCCCGTCCGACGGCCGCGCGTCGGCTCAGCCCCGCTGGTTATACTCCAGAAAAAGTAGTCCCTGCCGGATCCCGCATATGACCGAAGTCGCCCTCGCTCCTGATTCCGCCCCGCGCCCGCCGGCGGTAATCCTGCAACTCCTCGAGAAGCTCGGCGTACCTTGCCTCATCCGCGCCGAACATCCCGCCCACCCGGCCGCCCGCCGCGTGCAGGCCGCGCTGCTGGAAGATGCGGTCGGTGCGCTGCTGGTGCTGTTCCCGCAGAGCCAGCTGCTCGACCTCAACCGCCTGGCCGAACTGACCGGACGCAAGCTCACCGCAGTCAAGCCCGAGCGCATGGAGCGCATGCTGGCCAAGCACGACCTCGGCCTGCTGCCGGGCCTGCCGCCGCTGACCAGCTCGCCCTGCCTGTACGACGAGCGCCTGCTGC
Organism: Pseudomonas sp. Gutcm_11s; assembly: GCF_028649395.1. Taxonomy (GTDB): domain Bacteria; phylum Pseudomonadota; class Gammaproteobacteria; order Pseudomonadales; family Pseudomonadaceae; genus Aquipseudomonas. Next base: position 374,743 of record NZ_JAQSUW010000010.1, read on the forward strand.
AGGAGCCCAGTCTGCTGGTCGAGTCCGGCCAGCCCGGCGTGCTGCTGGAAATCGACAGCGAACATTACAAATCGGTGCTGCTGGCCAAGGCCAGCGCCGCGCGTTTCGGCGAGCCGCTGGCCGGCATTCGTCCGAATCTGAATCGCCCCGACGACGACCGCGCCGAGATCACCCAGGCGGTGCAGGCCTTCACCGCTCGCCGCATCCAGCAGCGCCTCGAGGAAACCATCGAGATCCCGCCGCTGCCGGAAACCGCACAGAAGATCATCAAGCTGCGCGTCGACCCGGACGCCACCGTCGACGACATCACCGGCGTGGTCGAAACCGACCCGGCGCTGGCCGCCCAGGTGGTCAGCTGGGCCGCCTCGCCCTACTACGCTGCGCCCGGCAAGATCCGCTCGGTGGAAGACGCCATCGTTCGCGTACTGGGCTTCGACCTGGTGATCAACTTGGCCCTCGGCCTGGCCCTGGGCAAAACCCTTGCCCTGCCCAAGGACCAGCCGCAACAGGCCACGCCCTACTGGCAGCAGGCGATCTACACCGCCGCCATCATCGAGGGCCTGACCCGCGCCATGCCGCGCGCCCAGCGCCCGGAAGCCGGCCTGACCTACCTCGCCGGCCTGCTGCACAACTTCGGCTATCTGGTCCTGGCCCACGTCTTCCCGCCGCACTTCTCGCTGATCTGCCGGCACCTGGAGGTCAACCCACACCTGTCCGCCGGCTATGTCGAGCAGCACCTGCTGGGCATCACCCGCGAGCAGATCGGCGCCTGGCTGATGCGCTTCTGGGACATGCCGGAAGAGCTGGCCACCGCTCTGCGCTTCCAGCACGACCCGGCCTACGATGGCGCCCATGCCGCCTACCCGAACCTGGTGTGCCTGGCGGTCAACCTGTTGCGCAGCCGTGGTATCGGCAGCGGCCCGCAGCATGATCTGCCGGACGCGCTATTCGAGCGCCTGGGCATCAGCCGCGACAAGGCCGAGGACGCGCTGAACAAGGTGCTGCAGGCGGAAGCGGCGCTGCGCGAACTGGCTTCGCAGTTCAATCATCACTGATCGCTGCAGCGCATGAAAAGGGGCCCTCGGGCCCCTTTTGCGTTACTTGAGCTTGGCTCGCCTGGCGGCGAACACTTCCGGCAGCGCCTTGACGCTGGCATCCAGCACCGCTCGCAGCGGCGCCTGCTCATACAGCGCAGCGTACTCGCCGAGCTGGTCGCTGGGCGTCTGCCGGTAGGCATAGAGCATGAACGCCTCGATGCCCTTGGCACTGGACTCACGCAGCGGCGCAAGCTGCGCAGCGGTCTGCTCGGCCAGGGCCTTCTCGTCGAGATTGCCGCCACGCGCACGCAGCGCCAGCAGCGCCTGGGTCTTGCCGACCTCATAGCGCAGCAGGGTAGCCAGCTCGGTGGTGTGCGCGGCCTTGTCCAGGCGCTGCACCAGTTCCAGGCGCTTGCCCAGCGGCGGGCGCTCCTGCAGCTGCTGGCGGTAGGCGGCCAGGCCACCATCTCCACCCACCGCACGCTCGGCGGCGGTGAAATGCTGGGCCAGCGGACTGTCCAGCAGCGTCAGCGCCTGTTGCAGCTGCGCCGGTTTCACCTTGGCGGCCACCCGCTTGGCCAGGTCGGCGCACAGCGGCTCCGCGGCGAAGGCCTGGCCCAGCGCCTTCTGCTGCTCAGCGTTCATGCCGCGCTGCAACAATGGCGCACTCTGCTCGCAGAGCAGCTTGACCCCGGCCAGGTCGAGAACCCGCTCGAGGGTGGCATCGGCAGCCTGCACGGGAGGAGCCAGCGCGAACAGGGTAGCGGCGAGGAAAAGTGGCAAACGCATGACGACGGTTCCGTGGAAAAGCCCAGCCTAGCCAAGCGGCAGGCGGCAAACCAGCCCGGGAAAGCGGCTCAGGCCGCTTTCTTGAGCTCGGTCTTCTTTTTCTTCTTCGGCACCACGTGCTTGAGCAGGCCCTGGAACCAGATCACCAGCGCCGGGTTGCCCTGGATCTGGATGTCCTTGTTCTGGATGCCCTGCATGAAGGCCAGCTGCTTGTTCTTGGCGTTCATGGTGGCGAAGCCGTAGACCGCATCCTTGAAGCCGATGGCGAAGGCCGGCTCGCTGGCAACACCGGCATGGCTGGTGACGCGCTGATCCTTGATGCGGTAGTGACGGGCAACCTTGCCGTCGAGGGTGTGCAACTGGAAGACCAGCTCCTTGCCGTCTAGCTGCTGCTGGAATTCGGGATTGGTACGGCTGGCCTTGGCCATCAGGCGGCCCAGCATCCAGAGGAGAAAGCGGAACTTCATGGCGCGCGGCCTCGCGAGTGATGGATTCGGCGGCGCATTGTAGCGACTTGCGCAGGACACTACATCCTGTCTGGGAAGCGGCTGGCGCGGAACTGCGGAGGGAGTGGCCCGGAGCCTGACGGCTCCGGGCCGGGAGTAGCTTAGTTGACGGCGTCTTTCAGGGACTTGCCCGGCTTGAAGGCCACGGTGTTGCTGGCCTTGATCTTGACCGGTGCACCGGTCTGCGGGTTCTTGCCAGTGCGGGCGCCGCGATGGCGCTGCAGGAAGGTACCAAAGCCGACCAGGGTGACGCTGTCCTTGCGATTCAGCGCGCTGGTGATCTCTTCGAGCACGGCGTTGAGTACGCGGTTGGCCTGGTCTTTGGTCAGATCTGCCTTTTCGGCGATGGCCGCGGCGAGTTCAGGTTTGCGCATAGATGCCTCTTTGACGGTTTGTTGTTGTTGTGTCCGTGCTGTCCGTCCGGAACAGCGCCAAAGGCGCCGCAACGGCTCTGCGCTGCGGCAGACCGGTGGAGAATGGCACGCCATCCGGGACTGCGCCAGTGCTGCCGGGCAGTTTGCACGGCAGAAATCAGGGCGATAGCGACAGAACAACCGTCATTTCAGCCACAAGCTGATCAACGCTCCGCATCCCCTTCCCCAAAACGCCAGCGGCGGCCCTGGGGCCGCCGCTGCGAAGCCTCGGAGCAGGGGCTATCAGGCGATTTCGATCATCTCGAAGTCGGCCTTGCCCACGCCGCAATCCGGGCACAGCCAGTCGGCCGGCACGTCTTCCCAGCGGGTGCCCGGCTCGATGCCGTCGTCAGGCCAGCCCTGGCTCTCGTCATAGATCAGACCACAGACCACACATTGCCACTTCTTCATGCTCTACCTCATCGTGGGCCGTCTCTGCGGACGCTGCGCCCTGGTCAAAAAATCAGCAGGCTTTTTACTGGCATGCGCCGCCATGTGCAAGTGCCGGACGACCGGTACCGCTGTGTTAAGCTCGCGGCCTTCCCAGGCAGTCGAAGCCGTTGTCGTGCCCTCCTCCGTCCTCGCCCACCCGCCGCGCTGGCTCAGCGCCTCCCAGCTGCATCCGGTACCCGCGCCGTTGCTGCGTGACTGGCTGTTCAACCAGGAGTCGCTGACCCGCCGCCTCACCGCCCTCAGCCAGCAGCGCTTCTCCGTGCAGCCACTGCAGCAGGGCTGGCAGGTGCTGCGCGCCGACGAGTGCACCGCCCTGCAGGTGCCGGCCGGTAGCATGGGCTGGGTCCGCGAGGTGTTCCTGCTCGGTGCCGGCCAGCCCTGGGTGTTCGCCCGCAGCGTGGCGGCGCGACAGGCCCTGGAGGGCTCCGGCCTCGACCTCGGCAAGCTGGGCAGCCGTTCGCTCGGCGAGTTGCTGTTCAGCGACCGCGCCTTCGCCCGTGGCGAGCTGCAGGCCTGCCGCTACCCGGCGGCCTGGCTGCCGGCCGAGGTACGCACCGAACAGCTCTGGGGGCGCCGCTCGTGCTTCCGCCGCGATGCACTCGGCGTGCTGGTGGCCGAAGTCTTCCTGCCGAGCTTCTGGTCTCACACGGCCGAGAACTAGACGCCGCCCTCGCCGCGCGCCTGCCCATATAATCGGCACACCTGGCCCGGAGACATCGTCGATGTACCAATCCTTCCTGCTCGCCCTCAATCGCGTCCACCCGCGCACCTGGGACTTCGTCCAGCTGATGCGCCTGGAGAAGCCCATCGGCATCTACCTGCTGCTGTGGCCGACCCTGTGGGCCCTGTGGGTGGCGAGCAAGGGCGTGCCGAGCCTCAAGCTGCTGCTGATCTTCGTGCTCGGCACCCTGTTCATGCGCGCCGCCGGCTGCGTTATCAACGACTATGCCGACCGCAATATCGACGGCCATGTGGCGCGCACCAAGGCCCGCCCGCTGGCCGACGGCCGGGTGAGCCCGCGCGAGGCGCTGATCCTGTTCGCCGTGCTGGTGGCGATGAGTTTCGTGCTGGTGCTGTTCACCAACCTCACCACCATCCTGCTGTCGTTCGGCGGCCTGGCCCTGGCGGCCTGCTACCCCTTCATGAAGCGCTACACCTACTACCCGCAGGTGGTGCTGGGCGCGGCCTTCTCCTGGGGCATGCCGATGGCCTTCAGCGCGGTGACCGGCGAGCTGCCGCCGCCCGAGGCCTGGCTGCTGTACATCGCCAACCTGCTATGGACGGTGGCCTACGACACCTACTACGCGATGACCGACCGCGAGGACGACCTGAAGATCGGCGTGAAATCCACCGCCATCCTGTTCGGCGACGCCGACCGCGTCATCATCCTCACCCTACAGGGCCTGGCGCTGCTGTGCCTGGCCATGGCCGGCGCGCGCTTCGGTCTGGGCATCTGGTTCCTGCTCGGCCTGCTCGGCGCAGCCGCCTGCTTCGCCTGGGAGTTCTGGTACACCCGCGAGCGTGACCCGCAGAAATGTTTCGCCGCGTTCCTGCACAACCACTGGGCCGGACTGGCGATTCTGCTCGGCATCGTCATCGACTACGCGCTGCGCTAGATCGATGGCTGCCGCAGGCTTGTCACATCGCTGCAATAATTCCGTTATCTAATGCGGCGCAATACAGACGACCCGAGGCTCGGTCCATGGTTGGCAAGAACATCCTGATCGTTGATGACGAAGCTCCTATCCGCGAGATGATCGCAGTGGCCCTGGAGATGGCCGGCTACGATTGCCTGGAAGCGGAGAACACCCAACAGGCGCACGCGCTGATCGTCGACCGCAAGCCGGATCTGATCCTGCTCGACTGGATGCTCCCCGGAACCAGCGGTATCGAACTGGCGCGCCGCCTCAAGCGTGACGAGCTGACCGACGACATCCCGATCATCATGCTCACCGCCAAGGGCGAAGAGGACAACAAGATCCAGGGCCTGGAAGTTGGCGCCGACGACTACATCACCAAGCCCTTCTCGCCGCGCGAGCTGGTGGCCCGCCTCAAGGCTGTGCTGCGCCGTACCGGCCCGAGCGACGGCGAGGCGCCGATCGAAGTCGGCGGCCTGCTGCTCGACCCGATCAGCCACCGCGTGACCATCGACGGCAAACCGGCCGAGATGGGCCCCACCGAATACCGTCTGCTGCAGTTCTTCATGACCCACCAGGAGCGCGCCTACACCCGTGGCCAGCTGCTCGATCAGGTCTGGGGCGGCAACGTCTACGTCGAGGAGCGTACCGTCGACGTGCATATCCGCCGCCTGCGCAAGGCCCTCGGCGAAGCCTACGAAAACCTGGTGCAGACAGTGCGCGGCACCGGTTATCGTTTCTCCACCAAGAGCTGATCCCCCCGGTAAGGACGCATCCCGGTGAACCAGAATTGGCGTGGCGCCATCGGCCGCCATCTGTTGCTGCTGCTGATGTTCTGCGGCGTGCTCGGGCTGATCAGCGGCGAATACGCCTGGGCCCTGGTACTGGGCCTCGGTGGCTACCTGCTGTGGCACATTAAGCAGCTGCTGCGCCTGCATCGCTGGCTGCGCGAGCGCCAGCCCGACGAGGCACCGCCCGAAGGCTACGGCCTGTGGGGCGAGGTGTTCGACAACATCTACCACCTGCAACGCCGTGACCAGCGCGTGCGCGGCCGCCTGCAGGCGGTGATCGACCGCGTGCAGGAGTCCACCGCGGCCCTGCGCGATGCGGTGATCATGCTCGACGCCGACGGCAACCTGGAGTGGTGGAACCGAGCGGCCGAGCAGCTGCTGGGCCTGAAGACCCCGCAGGACAGCGGCCAGTCGATCACCAACCTGGTACGCCATCCGCGCTTCAAGGAATACTTCGACGCCGGCCTGTACCAGGAAGCCCTGGAGCTGCCGTCGCCGATCAACGATCGCCAGCGCCTGCAGATGCAGATCACCCGCTACGGCAACAACGAACACCTGATGTTCGTCCGCGACGTCACCCGCATCCACCAGCTGGAACAGATGCGCAAGGACTTCGTCGCCAACGTCTCCCACGAGCTGCGCACACCGCTGACGGTGATCACCGGCTACCTGGAGACCCTGCTGGACAACGTCGAGGACGTGAATCCGCGCTGGCTGCGCGCCCTGCAGCAGATGCAGCAGCAGGGTTCGCGCATGCAGAACCTGCTGAATGACCTGCTTCTGTTAGCGAAGCTGGAAGCCACCGACTATCCCTCGGACAACCAGCCAGTGGCGGTCGACCTGCTGCTGCTGAGCATCAAGAACGACGCCCAGGCGCTGTCCGGCAACCGCAACCATCGGATCAAGCTGGAGGCCGACCAGCAGGTGCGTCTCAAGGGCAGCGAGGCGGAACTGCGCAGCGCCCTCTCCAACCTGGTGTTCAACGCGGTGAAGTACAGCCCCGAAGACAGCGAGATCCGCATCCGCTGGTGGGCCGACGAGCAAGGCGGGCACTTCAGCGTGGCCGACAGCGGCATCGGCATCGAGACCAAGCACCTGCCGCGGCTGACCGAGCGTTTCTACCGGGTCGACTCCAGCCGCGCCTCCAACACCGGCGGCACCGGCCTCGGCCTGGCCATCGTCAAGCACGTGCTGCTGCGCCACCGCGCCCGCCTGGATATCGCCAGCGTGGTCGGCAAGGGCAGCACCTTCACCTGCCATTTCCCGCCCCAGCAACTGAGCGTGCGCGAATAGCGCGCGCCTGTCGCTTGCAATCGCCCATGGCAGCCGCCACCCTGTAGCGATCTTTTGCCAGCCCCAGCCCCCAATGGACCCTTCCAGTAGCCTCTCTACCTCTGCACTCTTCGCCGATCTCGGCCTCGTGCTGTTCGCCTTCTTTCTCGTCCTGCTCAACGGCTTCTTCGTCGCCGCCGAGTTCGCCATGGTCAAGCTGCGCTCGACCAAGGTCGAGGCCATCGCCGAGAAGCACGGCTGGCGCGGACACATCCTGCGTACCGTACACAACCAGCTGGATGCCTACCTCTCGGCCTGCCAGCTGGGCATCACCCTGGCCTCCCTCGGCCTCGGCTGGGTGGGCGAGCCGGCCTTCGCCGAACTACTGACCCCGCTGCTGAGCATGCTCGGCCTGGACTCGGAGAAGCTGGTCCACGGCATCTCGTTCTTCTTCGCCTTCTTCATCATTTCCTACCTGCACATCGTGGTCGGCGAGCTGGCGCCCAAGTCCTGGGCGATCCGCAAACCCGAGCTGCTGTCGCTGTGGACCGCCGCGCCGCTGTACGCCTTCTACTGGCTGATGTACCCGGCCATCTACCTGCTCAACGCCAGCGCCAACGCCATCCTGCGTATCGCCGGACAAGGCGAGCCGGGGCCGCACCACGAGCACCACTACAGCCGCGACGAACTGAAGCTGATCCTCCACTCCAGCCGCGCCCGCGACCCCAGCGACCAGGACATGCGCGTACTGGCCTCGGCCGTGGAGATGGGCGAGCTGGAAGTGGTGGACTGGGCCAACTCGCGCGAGGACCTGATCTACCTGGAGCTGCACGCACGCCTCGACGAGGTGTTCGCCCTGTTCCGCCGCCACAAGTTCAGCCGCTACCCGGTGTTCGATGAGACCAGCGGCAGCTTCGTCGGCGTGCTGCACATCAAGGACCTGCTGCTGCAGTTGTCGCTGTTCGAGATGCTGCCGTCCAAGTTCAACCTGGCCGAGCTGATGCGCCCGCTGGAGCGGGTGACCAAGCACATGCCGCTGTCCGAGCTGCTGGAGACCTTCCGCAAGGGCGGCGCGCACTTCGCCCTGGTCGAGGAGGCCGACGGCAAGGTGGTCGGCTTCCTGACCATGGAAGACGTGCTGGAAGTGCTGGTCGGCGATATCCAGGACGAGCACCACAAGGCCGAACGCGGCGTGCTCGCCTACCAGCCGGGCAAGCTGCTGGTACGCGGCGACACCCCGCTGTTCAAGATCGAGCGCCTGCTCGGCGTCGACCTCGACCATATCGAGGCCGAAACCCTGGCCGGCCTGGTCTACGAGAGCCTCAACCGGGTACCGGAAGAGGACGAGATGCTGGAAACCGACGGCCTGCACATCATCATCAAGAAGATGAAGGGCCCGAAGATCGTCCTGGCCAAGGTCCTCAAGCTGGACTGAATGCCGACTGCACCGGCCCGCTCGGGTCCGGTGCCCTTCGTCAGGTAGCGGCGCCGGCCGCGCCCGACTGCCTTATGGTGAAACCGACACTCACGCTGCGAATTCGGGCCTGCGGGCCTGGCGGCCAGCTGGAGGTACACGCCATGACCACCCTGCAATGCACCCATCGCAACCACGCCATCCGCGCCGCCGTCGTCGAGCACCCGGGCATTCCCACACCCTGGGCGGCCGCCTGCGAGATCACCCTGCCCGACGGGCAGACCACCCGGAGGCTGTCGCTACCACTGAACCAGCGCTTCCTCGCCGAACTGGACAGCGCCCAGCACGCCGCCCTGGCGCACGGCAAATGGCTGGTGGATCAGCACCTGGACCACGGCCTGGTGCTGCACTGAGGCGTTGAAGCGCGCCCTCTCAGGGCGCGTAGTGGAACACGCAGAGCTTGTTGCCCAGCGCATCGCGGAAGTAGCAGCCGTAGAAGCCGCTGCCCTCGCCACCGCGCTCGCCCGGCGCACCTTCGTCACGTGCGCCGTGCTCCAGCACCCAGGCGTAGACCTGGTCGACCAGCGCCGGTGAAGCGCACGGCAGGGCGACCATGCTGCCGTTGCCGGCGCTGGCCGGCTGGCCGTCGTACGGCAGGGTGATGGCGAACATCGGCTTGCCCGGCTGGCTGACGTAGAAGGTGCTGCGCTCGTTGCTCCACTCGCCGGGAACAGCACCCAGCATGGCCAGCAGCGGGTCGTAGAACTCGCGTGCCTGGTTCAGATCTGCAACGCCCAACATCACGTAACCAATCATCGGTGTAGCTCCTTGGTAAGGGTGCGCCAGACGCTAGCGCAGTTTCGCCGGTGGATAAATCGGTAGCCGCCGTGGCGGACTACCTGACAAACGTCGCGCGGACGCGCTTGGACACGCGCATGTACGGCACCCAGATCAGCGCCGGGATCACCGCACGCATCAGCTCCAGGCTGGTGGCCGGGTCGAACACCGGCTCGTCCGGGGCCACCAGCAGGAAGGCATAGGCATCGGCCGTGATGAAGACTGGCGTGATCAGCAGGATGCCGACGTACAACCGGGGGAACAGGCGCCGGCGAGTGAAGAACAGTACGCCTGCGGCCAGCCAGGCGCAGACCAGCGCGGTGTTGAGCACGATCTCGGCATAGATCAGCGGCGCGAAGTAGACGTTGTACTCGGGCGTGCCAGGCGTGCTGAGCAGGGCGAAGGTGCCGTCCTCGAACAGGCCAATGTAGAGCGGCGCGTACTCGTAGAGCATGCGCAACGGGGCGATGATCAGTCCCAGGCCGACCAGGATCAGCCAGCCGCCGAGGCCCTCGAGATTCTTTTCTGTACTCATGCTGCATCCCTGCCAGGCTGCATGGCTGGCGCGCCCTTCGCGCCGCTCGCTGCAGCGGCCGCCACGCTAGCGCATGCGTTGGCGGCAGAAAAGCCCAGCGCCGCACCAACCTCACGCCGGCACGGTGCGGGTCAGCTGCTCCAGCAGTTCCAGGTCGGTGTTCATCCCCGAGGTCTCGCGGATGCGGCCGAGGATCTCCTTCTTCAGCGCTAGAAACTCGGGGGCGAGCTTCATGTCCTGGTTGCGCTCGGTCGGCAGCGGCACCTCGTAGATGGTGTCGATGCGCCCCGGGCGCGGCGCCATCAGCACCACGCGACCACCGAGATAGATGGCTTCCTCGACGTCGTGGGTGACGAACAGGATGGTGCTCTTCTCCAGCCGGTGCACATGGCGGATCAGGTCGTGCATGACCTCGCGGGTCTGCGCATCCAGCGCGCCGAAGGGCTCGTCCATCAGCAGGATCTGCGGCTTGGGCATCAGCGCGCGGGCGATCGCCACCCGTTGCTGCATACCGCCGGAGAGCTGGTTGGGATAGGCCCTGGCGAAGGCCGACAGGCCCATCAGGCTGAGCAGTGCATCGGCGCGGCCGCTGGCCACCTCGACGTCGGCATCGCCACGCACGGTGTCGCTGACCACCTTGAGCTGGCGGCAGAACTTGATGTTGTCCATCACCGTCAGCCAGGGGTACAGGCTGTAGTGCTGGAACACCATGGCGCGGTCGATGCCGGGGCCGAGGATCGGCGCGCCCTCGACCTGGATCGAACCAGCGCTGTGCTGTTCCAGGCCGCCGATTGAGCGCAGCAGGGTCGACTTGCCGCAGCCGGAGGCGCCAACGAAGGTGATGAATTCGTTGGCGCGAATGTCCAGGCTGACGTCCTGCAGCGCCTGCACTTCGCGGCCCTTGCTCTTGAACACCTTGTCGACGTGACGGATCTGAATCTTGCTCTCGCTCATGGCGCTTACCTCTTCATCCAGGGGAAGGCCACGCGGCCGAGCCAGCGGAACGCCTGGTCGGTGAGCAGGCCGATGATGCCGATCAGGATGATCCCGGCGAAGATCTTGTCGGTGTGCATGTAGCGCTGCGCCTTGAGGATGGCGTAGCCGAGGCCGGAGTTGGCGGCGACCAGCTCGGCGACCACCAGGTAGGTCCAGGCCCAGCCGCAGGTGATGCGCAGGGTATCGAGCAGCGCCGGGCGCGCCGACGGCAGGATCACCAGCTTGACGATCTCGCCGCGCGAGGCGCCCATGGTCTGCGCCGCCTCGATCTGCGCCATGGGTACGCGGCGCACGTCCTCGGCGACCATCAGCACCATCTGGAAGAAGGTACCGATGAAGATGATCAGCACCTTGGAGCCTTCGTCGATGCCAACCCACAGCATGATCAGCGGGATAAAGGCCACCGCCGGCATGTAGCGGATGAAGTCGGTGAGCGGCTCGAGGAAGGCCTGCACCGGGCGGTAGGTGCCGATGTACAGGCCAATCGGCAGGGCAATCAGCGCCGAAGCGGCGAAGCCGGCCATGACCCGGTACACGCTGATGCCGATATCGGCGAGCAGGCCCTCCTCGCTCCACCAGCGGCCAACCCGCGCCAGCACCGCATCCGGGCCGGGCAGGAACATCGGGTTGGAGATTCCGGCGGCGCTGGCCAGCCACCACAGCAGCAGCGGCAGCAGCAGGCCGGCGGCGGCCAGGCCCCAGATCGCGCCACGCGGCAGCTCGCCACGGATGATCCACCAGCGCACGCGCGGCGGCCTGGCCACGGCGCGGCTCTCAGGCAAGGGTTGATGGGCGGTCATGGCGTCACCTCCTCGGCGAACACGGGTGTCTCGCTACGCTGCCAGCCACCCGGCGGCGGCAATGCACCGAGTTCGGCCAGCAGCGCGGGGCTCAGGTCGGCGTCGAGCGCATCGGGTGCGAGCGTCGCCGGCAACAGAGCCTGGCCGGCACGACCGGCCAGGGTGGACAGCTCGATGGCCCAAGGCGTGCGCCCGCCCTGGTGGCGGCCGAAGGACAGCTCGAAGGCCAGCAGGGCCTCGGCATCGCCACCTTCCAGCAGCGCGCTCAGCGACTCGGCCGGCGGCAGCGCCTGCGGGCGTCCGGCGGCAAACAGGAAGCAGTCGCCGGCCAGCAGCAGGCAGCCCTGACGGCCGTCTTCCGCCGCCAGCCAGGTGCCCCAGTTGCGTCCCAGCGATTCCGGCAGGCGCTCCCAGACCTCGTGGTAGCTGCCGTCGAGGCCGTCCTCGAGCAGGTAGTCGGCGCGCTCGAAGCGCATGCGGCCGATGTCATCGCGGCCATTGGGCGGCTGGAAGTCGATCGCCCGGTGCCATTGGCAGATCTCGCCGTCGATGGCGGTGATGCCGGCGAAACCGGCCTGCAGCGCGCGCCCGGCAGCATCCTGTGGGGCCGGCTGGGGAATGCGCAGGTCGGCGAACAGGCGCGCGGTCTGCAGCCAGTACACGGCGGTGCTGGTGTCGTGCACGCCGCCGGTGGTGGTCAGCAGGGTGCGCTGCCACACGCCCAAATAATGCTCGGGTACGGCGTTCATAGGCCCTCCCACTCGGCCAGCAGCGCAGCGCTGTCCAGCACGCGGCCGAAGATGCCGCCCTCCACCGCGACCATGGCCAGGGCGGCGGCGTGCAGCGCCGGGTCGGCCGAGGCGCAGGCGTCGGAGACCAGAGTGCAGGCATAACCGAGGTCCACCGCGCTACGCAGGGTCGAGGACACGCAGACCTCGGTGGTCACCCCGGTGATGATCAGATCGGTGATGCCGCGGTTGCGCAGCAGCAGCTCCAGGTCGGTGGCGGCGAAGGCGCTGTAGCCGGGCTTGTCGATCACCGGCTCGCCCGGCTCCGGGCGCAGCTCGTCGATCAGGTCGTGGCCGAACTCGCCACGCACCAGCAGGCGGCCGAGCGGGCCACGCCCACCGATTGGCGCGCCGGCGGCCTCGGCGCGGCGGCGCTTGAGTTCAGGCAAGTCGGACAGATCCGGGCGATGACCCTCGCGGGTGTGCAGCACCAGCAGGCCACGGGCACGGGCGCCGGTCAGCAGGCGCTGGATCGCCGGGATCGGTTCGCGCAGGCGGCCGACGTCGAGCCCGGCTCGGTCGGCGTAGCCGCCCGGCGCGCAGAAGTCGCGCTGCATGTCGATCACGATCAAGGCCGTGCTCACAGGGCGAACTCCTTGCGTACCGCGCTGGCGATGCCGCCGGCGATATCGGCGGCCATCAGTGCGCCCTTCTCCGCCGTCGAGCCCTTGGCCGAGGACAGCACGCCGGACGGCGGCACCCACTCGGTACGGCTCGGGTACATGTCGTAGGGCGGGAAGTCCGCCGGCGCCTCGTCCGGGATCAGGTCGAGGCGCACCAGGTTGGGCAGGTAGTGCAGCATCAGCGAGGTCTCGATCACCGCCGCGTGCTCCAGGGCGAAGCCGGGGAAGCCGGCGGGGAACACATCGGCCAGGGTCTGCTCGGTGCAGAAGTCCCAGTGCTCCAGGCGCATCACCTGCAGCTTGCTGGTCGGACCCAGCTCGCGGATGGCCAGCTCGATGCCCTCGGTGACGAACCACTGGTTCTCGTAGTGGCCGTCGACCAGCACCAGGCGCGTCACGCCATGGCGGGCGAACTCGCGCACGGCGTCGCGCACCAGGGCGATCAGGGTCTGCCCGTCGAGGCTGGTGGTGCCGCAGAAATGGTTGCCGCCGCCGCACTTGGGCTGCGACTTGTAGCCGTAGGACAGCGCCGGGGCGACCAGGCCGCCGACGCGTGCGGCGACGTCCTCGCAGATGGCGCTGGCGAGCAGCGCGTCGGTGCCCAGCGGCAGGTGCGGGCCGTGCTGTTCGGTGGCGCCGCAGGGCAGGAACACCACCGGCGACAGTTCGCGCACGCGGCGCGCGTATTCGACCCAGCTGAGCTGGTCCATGCGTACGGTCATGACTTGGCCTCACAGAGAACGGAAGAAGAAGGTCGGCTCGGCCGCTCGGCGAGCAGCGCGGCGATCAGCACCAGGGCGCCGCCACACCATTCGCGCAGGCCCAGCTCGCGTTCGCCGAGCCAGGCGGCGGTGAGCACCGCCACCACCAGCTCGATCACCACCAGCACCGCCGCGCGGCTGGCCTCGACGTGGCTGAAGCCGTATTGCGCGGCGCTCATGGCCAGCAGCCAGAACACCCCGAACAGGGCGATCTGCGCCCACAGGCCGGGGCTGGTCGCTGGCAGCGCGGTGCCCTGCAGCAGGCAGAACAGGCCACCGAGCAAGGCTGCGCCGACGAAGGCCACCACCGCCTTGCTGGCCAGCGGCACGCGGTCGGCGGCGCGGGTCGCCAGGTTGTTGCAGGCGAAGGCCAGGCCGGCGGACAGCGCCAGCCAGTCGCTGGCGCCGAGCGGGCGGAAGGTATCGGCGCTGATGCCGAGGGTCAGGGCGATGCCGAGCATGGCCAGCGCCAGGGCGCCGACGCGCACGGCGCTGAGCCGCTCGCCGAGCAGCAGCCAGCCGCCGAGCAGGCCCCACACCGGCGCCAGGTAGAACAGCAGCATGGCGCGCACCACGTCGCCCTCGGACAGCGCGCCGACCAGCCCGGCAGTGGCCCAGCCGCCGCACAGGCAGATCACCGTCAGCGCGCGGCGCTGTGGCCACCAGGCGGCGCGCTGGCGCCACAGCAGCGGCAGCGCCAGCAAGCACAGCAGGCCGTAGGTGTAGAGCACCACCGGCATGCCGCGCAGACCCTGGCCGGCGAGGTGTTCCAGCGGCAGCCAGCCCAGGCCCCAGAAGCTGGCGCCGAGCAACAGGACCAGCTCAGGTCTGAAGAGGGAGCGCATCTCAGCCACCCATCCAGGCGCCGCCATTGGCGCCCAGGGTCTGGCCATGGAAGAAGCTGGCCTCGGCCGAGACCAGGAAGCACACGGCGGCGGCGATCTCCTCGGGACGGCCGAGGCGCGCGGCGGGAATCGCCACCTCGCGGGCGACCATCTCCGCGCTCATGTGCTCCACCGAGACCATCGGCGTGTCCACCGGACCCGGCGCCACCGCGTTGATGCGGATGGCCGGGGCGAATTCGCGGGCCAGCGCCTTGCTCAGGCCGATCACCCCGGCCTTGGCCGTGCAGTAGGCCGCGTAGCGCTCGCGGCCGATCTGCCCGAGCTCCGAGGCGATGTTGACGATGCAGCCGTCGCCGCGCGCCTGCATGTGCGCCAGGGCATGACGGCAGCAGCGATACACCGCATGCAGGTCGACGCCGAGCACGCGGGCCCAGTCGTCCTCGCTGGTATCGAGGAACGGCCGCTCGAGGATGATCCCGGCGTTGTTGACCAGGATGTCCAGGTCGCCCTCGGCGAGCACCCAGCCGAACATGTCGGCGACCTGCTCGGGCGCGGTGACATCGGCCTGTACCGCGCGCGCCTGACCACCGGCGGCGGCGATCTGCGCGACCAGGGCGGCAGCCGCCTCGGGCTGGTCCAGATGGTTGATCCACACCGTCGCGCCAGCCTCGGCCAATGCCAGGACAATGGCCCGGCCGATGCCCTGGGTGGCGCCGGTGACCAGCGCAGTCTTGCCTGCCAGGTTTTTCATCAGTGCATGACCTCGCCATGGCTGACCGACAGCGCCTGCCCGGTGACGGGCGCGGCCAGCGGGCTGCCGAGGAACAGGAAGGTGCCGGCCAGGTCCGCCGGGGTGAGCAGTTCGGGCACCGCCTGGGCGGCGAGGATCAGCGCCAGCTCGTCGGCCTCGCTGCGGCCGCTGGCCTGGGCCATCACCGCCAGCGAGCGCATCGCCGCGTCGGTGCCGATCCAGCCCGGACACACCGCGTTGACCCTGATACGCCGTGGCCCCAACTCCCACGCCAGCGAACGGGTCAGGCCGATCACCGCGTGCTTGCTGGCGACATAGGCGGAGAAGCCCGGCACGCCCTTGAGGCCCCAGATCGAGGCCTGGTTGATCACGCTGCTGCCGGCGCGCAGCTGGTGCTGTAGGGCGCGGGTCAGGCGCAGCATCGACGCCACGTTGTTGTCCAGCAGCGCCTGCCAGTGCGCGTCGGCTGCGGCACCGGTGTCCGCCAGTGGGGTGGCGTATTCGACGCCGGCGTTGTTGATCAGCACGTCCAGCGGCAGCTCGCCACGGCGTTCGGCGTAGGCAGCCACGGCGGCGCTGTCGGCCAGCTCGACGCAGGCCCAGGCCACGTCGGCCAGCGGCGCCAGTTCGTCGGCTACCGCGGCCAGGGCCTCGGCGTTGCGGTCGAGCAGTTCCAGGGTCGCGCCGGCCTCGGCGAAGGCCCGTGCCAGGCCACGGCCGATGCCGCTGGCGGCGCCGGTGAGCAGCACGCGTTTGCCGCGATAGTCGATCATCGTCACACCGCCGTCAGGAAGGACACGCCCACCGCCCCGTAGAAGCCATCGGCGCGCTGCGCGCCGCTCGCCTCGACCGCGCCGTAGTCGTCATCGATGACGCGGCGCAGACGGTGCTGGTGGAAGCTCTTGAACAGCAGGTGCATCGGCAGCACCTGGCCGTAGGCGTCGCCGTACAGCTCGTGGTGCAGCTTGCGCAGGCGGTACCAGGGCGCCACCGGCTTCTCGTGGTGGGCGTTGTGGTAGGCGAAGTTGAGCAGCAGCAGGTCGAGCACCGGCCAGCGCACCGAGACCACGTTGCTGAAGGTGTTCATCTGCTCGTAGGGGCGGTCGCGCACCTTGTCGTCGGGGATCTTGCCGCCGTCTTCGAGCACCGCGAAGGCGTCGTAGGTGTGCTGATAGGCGTCGGTGAAGCGCAGCACGGTGAGCATGATCGACCAGGCCACGAAGTAGAGGATCGCCGCCTTCAGCGACACCGCGGCGAACAGGCCGAACAGCACGCAGCGCAGCAGCAGGGTCAGCGCCACCTTGCGCCGGTTGGCGCGGTGCTTCTCGTTGCGGGTGATGAAGGGCAGCACGATCACGTACCAGTGCATGATCAGCTCCACCGCCGGCACGTAGGCCCACTCGGCGGCCAGCACCAGCTTGCGCAGCCATCCCGGGCACTGCTGGTTGAGGAACAGCTTGGTGTCGAAGGTGATCACGTCGGCGCGGTCGACGTGGTGGCGCATGTGTTTCTTGCGCAGGTCCTGGAAGCCGGCGTAGCAGCTGCCGCAGATCCAGCTGGCGACTTCGCCGGCCCACTCGTTGTGCTTGGGCTTGGCGAAGATGGTGCCGTGGGCGAATTCGTGGATCAGGTAGGCGCTGACGATCATCGCGTGGCCGAGCAGCAGGGTGCCGGCGGCGTTGAGCAGCCAGCCATCGGCCAGCAGCAGGCCGATGCCGAGCGCGTAGCCGCCGAGGGCGTAGGCGATGGCCAGGCTGTTGGGCAGGCGGCCATCGGCGTAACGATAGAGCTGGGTAGACATGGGAGTCCTCCGCAGGCGGCGGCGCCAGGCGCCGCCGACACTGGTGGTTACTTGGCCAGGGCCTCGACGAACTGGGCGTCGAAGGTGCTGGCGAAGTCCGGGATGACGGGGATCTGGCCGTTGTCCTTGAGCAGCTTGGCGATCACCGCGCCGCTGCCGTAGAACGAGCTGGTGGCCTCGGACTGCTCGAAGTTCTTGCTCATCTCGGCCAGCGGGATGTTGTACACGCCGCTCATCTGCTCCTTGGCTTCCTCGGCGGTGACGCCGAGTACCTTGCCGATGATCGCGGCGGCCTCGTCCGGGTGGCTCTGCATGTAGGCCAGGCCGTCCAGGTAGCCCTGCATCAGCGCCTTGATCGCCGCCGGGCGCTTGGCGATGACCTTGGCGTCGAACACCAGTACGTCGGTGATCAGGCCCGGGGCGTCCTTGGAGGAGTACACGACGTGGAACTTGTCACCGGGCATGCCGAGGATCTGCGACACGTTGGGCTCGTAGGTCACGCCCACCGGCAGACTGCCGCTGGCCATGGCGCCGGGAATGCCCTCGGGGGTCATGTTCACCGGGCTGATGTCCTTCTCCGACAGGCCGTTGCTCTTCAGCGCATAGGCCAGCAGGAAGTCGGACGGCGACAGCGGGTTGAAGCCGACCTTCTTGCCCTTGAAGTCGGCCACCGAGGCGATCGACTTGTCAGCGACGATGGCATCACCGCCGTTGGAGAAGTCGATGGGCATCACCACCTTGTGCGCCAGGCCCTTGGCCACGCCGCCGACCACCTGATCGTAGGTCAGCATGCCACCGTCGAGAGCGCTGCCAAGCATGGCCGAGGGAATCAGCGCCGGGTCGTTGAAGAACTGCAGTTCGACCTTGAGGTCGTGCGCCTTGTACAGGTCGAGGGCATCGGCGACGTAGAACGGCGCATAACCGGCCCAGACCACGGTACCGATCTTCATCTGTTCGACGGCTTGGGCGGAGAACGGCAGGACCGCGGCGAAGGTGGCGAAACAGGCACCGAACAGGGTCTTGCGCAGCGAACGCGGGGACAGCGAAAGGCTCATGGCATTGCTCCTACACGTTTGGAATTCAGGCACGGGATGACGTCACGTCTCCCGGGCTTTTCTCCCGCCGTGTAGCCCTGATCCTTAGGGCCGGAAAACTCTCGGACCAGCCATCCACTGTCTGTGGACCGGAACCCTAGTTCGCCTCTGGTGCAACTCCAATGTGCCAAGCGTCATGAGCGCCAGCCGACTGCTGCCGGCGCGGGTGACTCATCCCGTTCGAGGGTGATTTTGCAAGTCCGGTGCCAGGCCGCCGCGAGCGATCAGAAAATCGCCGGCTTTCAGTGACTTGCGGGTTCTGCCATGGCTCAGCAGCGGGCTCTGCAGCGGGCCTGTGCCGCGCGCAGGCGCACCACGGGCTGGCAGGCGCCTGCTTTCAGTGCGCGCCGCCGACTCGGTTGCGCCCGGCCTGTTTCGCCGCGTACAGCGCGGCATCCGCCTCGGCCACCAGCGGTTCGACGGCGTAGCCGCCCGCCGCGCCATGGGCCAGGCCGACGCTGACCGTGAGCGCGACCGATTCGCCCTGGTGCTCCAGGCGCAGCGCCTCGACGTTGGCGCGGATGCTCTCGGCGATGCGCTCGGCGGCCGGTCGCGCGCAGCCACGCAGCAGCACGATGAACTCCTCGCCGCCGTAGCGCGCGGCCAGGTCGCCACTACGCCGTACCTGCTGGCGCAGCACCTCGCCGACGGCGGCGATGCAGCGGTCGCCGAAGGGGTGGCCGTAGCTGTCGTTGATGCGCTTGAAGTGGTCGATGTCGAGCATCAGCACCGCCAGCTCGTCGCTGCCCAGCAGCGGCAGCTGCTCGTCGACCTGGCGCCGGTTGGGCAGGCGGGTCAGCGCATCGGTGTAGCTGAGCCGAGTCAGCTCGCCGTTGGCGCGCTCCAGCTCGTGGCGCGCCTGCTCCAGCTCCTGGGTGCGTTCCTGCACGCGGCGGTCGAGCTCCTCGTTGACCCCGCGCTGCGCCGCCAGGCTCAGCTCACGTTCCGTCAGCAACGCGTCTTGGGCCTGAATGCGCGCCGCCCGCTCGCGGTTGATGCGGTCGGCCAGGGCGATCGACAGCAGGATGAATTCGACGAAGAAGCCGAAGGTCTGGCTGCGCAGGGTGAACTGGTTGATCGGCAGCGCGCCCTGCAGCGCCGCCACGTGCACCGCGGTGCAGACGATCAGCAGCGCCCAGGCCAAGGCGAACAGCGGCGCCGAGGGGTTGCCACGGCGCCACAGGCTGAGCGCGGTGACCAGCGCCAGCACGCAGCTGAACAGCGCCACCGCCGGCGTGCCCAGGAGTACCAGCCATTGCGGGTGGAGGAACAGCAGGGCAATCGCCAGCAGCCAGTAGCCGAGCAGCAGATTGTTGGCCCACAGCACCCAGCCACCGTAGCGCGGGATGCGCAGGAACACGCGGGCGAACATGGTCGCCGCGAGGAAGCTCCACAGCGCCGAGCCGGCGTAGATCAGCCCCGCCGGGCGGCCCAGCTCCGGCCACAGGAGCAGCACGCCGAAACCGCTCAGGCTGAGTTCGTAGATCACCACGCCGAGCAGGTACAGGCTGTACCACAGGTAGCTGGGGTGGCGGGTGAACAGGTACAGGCTGGAGTTGTACAGCAGCACCGCCAGCATGGCGCCGAAGAACAGTCCCAGCAGCAGGCGCTGGTCCATCTCCTGGGCCTGGTAGGCCTCGGCCGTGAGCACCTGCATCGGCGCCACCACCGACTCCTTGCTGTGCAGGCGCAGGTACACCCAGCGCTGCTCGCCGGGCTCGATCTGCAGCGGGAACAGCGGTTGCCGGCCTGGCTCGGCCCAGGCGCTCAGTCGCAGGTGGTCGCCGGCCAGCAGCAGCGGGCCCCAGTGGTCGGTGGCGGGGTCGTACAGGCGCAGTTCGACGCGGTCGAGGATCGGCCACTCGACCAGCAGGCGCCAGTCGTCACGCGCGGAGGTGTTGTGCAGGGCCAGGCGTACCCACACCGGATGCGCCTGGTAGCCCAGGCTCAGCGAGCGGCCGCCGAGTGCGCGCCAGCCCTCGGCGCGGGCGGCTGCAGGGTAATCCAGCTCCTGCTCCGACAGCAGGTACTCCAGCCACGGCGCAGGGCGCACCACCGGATGATCATCAGCGAGTTGCAGCGGGCTGGCCGAGGCCAGCGTTGTCAGCAGGCAGAACAGCAGGATGAATGAACGCACGGGCAGGTCGATCCCTCAACTCGACGCCACACAGGAGGACGACAGGCGCCAGTCCGTCCAGCATTGCCGCTAAACGGGCAATGCGCCAGTACGACTATTCGCCACCCAGGGCGAAGTTGGGCAGGCTGTCGACCGGTTGGGCGAAGTTGAAGGGGATGGATTCCAGGGCCAGGCCGACGTTGCGCTGCACCACGAAATGCAGGTGCGGGCCGGTGCTGTTGCCGGTGTTGCCGGAGCGGGCGATCTGCCGGCCGGCCTCGATGTGCTCGCCCTCACGCACCGCCACCGAGCCGCGCATCAGGTGCAGGTAGACGCCCATGGTGCCGTCGTCGTGCAGGATGCGCACATAGTTGCCTGACGGGTTGTTGCCGCGCCCGCTCTGGTGGTTCTCGGTCTTCACCACCACGCCGCTGCGCGAGGCAACGATGGCCGTGCCCTCGGGCATGGCGATGTCCATGGCGTAGCGACCCTTGCGCGTGAAGTGGCTGTACTGGCCGTTGGCGCCCTGGGTCAGCTTGAACGGCCCGCCCAGCCATGGCAGCGGGTAGCGGAACAGCAGCGGCTGCAGGCGCGGGTCACCCATGGCGTAGCGCAGCTTGGGCTTGTAGCGCATGGGCTGGGCCGGATCGAGCGGCGCCAGGGTGGTCAGGCGGATGTGGCTGCGCGGCGGCAGCACCCAGCGGATCGGGCCGTCCGGCGCGCCGGAGACATTGACCAGGCGATCCAGGCTCAACTCGATCTCCACCGGCGCATACAGGTCGTTGCGCAGCACCAGGGTCTCGCCGGCGTCGTGCTTCTTGGTTTCCAGCTTCACCAGGTTGTCGAGCTTCTCCACCATGCGGTCGCGGAACACGAACACCTGGGCACCGGGCACGGCCTTGTCGCTATAGGTCACCGTGCCGTGCTTGTCGACATACTTGTAGATGGTCAGCGCACTGGCCTGGCTCGCGGCCAGCAGCAGTGCGCAGAGAATGAATGAACGCCCTAGCATAACTTCGCGGATTTATTGGTTATTGGTATCCGGGACGAGCAAGACTAGCAGCGCCGCCTACGCCCCGCGAGCACTGGCGGCGCGGGCTGTGCGGCAATCGGCAGGGTGATGCGGGGAAAATCCGCGATATCCGACGAAAGGCTCGGCGTAGAGCGCTCAATCCGACCTTGGTCGAACTGGCGCAGGCCGGCGTGGCGCCTAGACTGCCGGCCTTCGCACTTTCTGCCTGCCGAGGTTCCGCCATGTATTCCGACCGCATCCGCCTGCCTGCCCTGCTGGACAAGCTGATGAGCGCGGCCGATGCCGCCGCCCTGATCGAGGACGGCATGACCGTCGGCATGAGCGGCTTCACCCGCGCCGGCGAGGCCAAGGCCGTGCCTCGCGCCCTGGCCGAGCGGGCCAAGGCTACGCCGCTGCAGATCAGCCTGATGACTGGTGCCAGCCTGGGCAACGACCTCGACAAGCAGCTCACCGAGGCCGGCGTGCTGGCCCGGCGCATGCCGTTCCAGGTCGACAGCACCCTGCGCAAGGCGATCAACGATGGCAGCGTGATGTTCATCGACCAGCACCTGTCCGACACCGTCGAGCAGATCCGCAACCTGCAGCTGAAGAAGCCGGACATCGCGGTGATCGAGGCGGTCGCCATCACCGAGGACGGCCACATCGTGCCGACCACCTCGGTGGGCAACTCGGCCAGCTTCGCGATCTTCGCCGACAAGGTGATCGTCGAGATCAACCTGGCGCACAACCCGAATCTGGAAGGCCTGCACGACATCTACATCCCGACCTACCGGCCGACGCGCACGCCGATCCCGCTGGTGAGCGCCGAGCAGCGCATCGGCAGCGGCGCCATCCCGATCCCGCCGGAGAAGATCGTCGCCATCGTCATCACCGAACAGGCCGACTCCTATTCCACTGTCACCCCGCCGGACGCCGACACCCAGGCCATCGCCGACCATCTGATCGCCTTCTTCGGCCGCGAGGTCGATGCCGGGCGCCTGCCGTCCAACCTCGGTCCGCTGCAGGCCGGCATCGGCAGCATCGCCAACGCGGTGATGTGCGGCCTGCTGGAGTCGCCGTTCGAGGATCTGGTGATGTATTCCGAGGTCCTGCAGGACTCCACCTTCGAGCTGATCGACGCCGGCAAGATGCGCTTCGCCTCGGGCTGCTCGATCACCCTGTCCGAGCGCTGCAACGCGCGGGTGTTCGGCAACCTGGAGCAGTACAAGGACAAGCTGGTGCTGCGCCCGCAGGAAATCTCCAACCACCCGGAGATCGTCCGCCGTCTTGGCATCATCGGCATCAACACCGCGCTGGAGTTCGACCTGTACGGCAACGTCAACTCGACCCACGTCGGCGGCACCCGGATGATGAACGGCATCGGCGGCTCGGGCGACTTCGCCCGCAACGCGCACCTGGCGATCTTCGTCACCAAGTCCATCGCCAAGGGCGGCGCGATTTCCAGCGTGGTGCCGATGGTCAGCCACGTCGACCACAGCGAGCATGACGTCGACATCCTGGTCACCGAGCAGGGCCTGGCTGACCTGCGTGGCCTGGCGCCGCGCGAACGCGCCCGGGCGATCATCGACAACTGCGTGCACCCGGACTTCCGCGGCCCGCTCAACGACTACTTCGAGCGCGCCTGCGCCAAGGGCGGCCACACCCCGCACCTGCTGCGCGAGGCGCTGCAGTGGCACATCAACCTGGAAGAGTGCGGACGCATGCTGGCCGGCTGATTTCGGGCCATGGCCCGAATGACGAAGCCGCTCCCGCCACGATCGGGAGCGGCTTTTTTATTGGCTCGGTGACAATGGCCGGATGGCTCCGGCCACGGGAAAGGCTCAGGCGCCCGACTACGCGCCCGGAACGAAGTGCTTCTGCGCGGTGCCGCGGGCGATCAGGCGCGACAGGTAGTCGAGCTTCTGCGGATCCTTGTCGACGAACTTGAAGGTCAGCTGCAGCCACTCGCTGTCCGGCTTGGGTTCCAGCGCCGCCACCGAGTGCAGGTAGCCGTTGAGGCGCGCGGTCTCGGCGGCCTCGCCCTGCTCCAGGTCGAGCACAGCGCTTTCCAGCACCTGCGGCAACAGCTCGGCGCGTTTGACCACCAACAGCGCCTCCTTGAGGCTCAGCGCCTTGATCACGCAGGCCATGCTGCCGCCGGGCAGGCGCAGCTGACCCTGGCCGCGACCGGCGGGTGCGGCAGCAGCCTTGGCTGCGGGTTCAGGTTTGGCGAATGCCGCAGCAGCGGCAGGAGCAGCAGCCTTGGCGGCCGGTTTGACCACCTCGGCCTTGCCGCCAGTGAGGGCGGCCAGCGAGTCGTTGGCGAAGGCGCCGCTGCTGAGCATCTTCGGCGGCGCCGAGGCGGCCAGGGCCTGCAGCTTGCCGGCACGGTGCAGGGCTTTCTTGACCTTGGTGATCAGCTGTTCGTTGGAGAAGGGCTTGCCGATGTAGTCGGTGACGCCGGCCTGGATGGCCTGCACCACGTTCTCCTTGTCACCACGGCTGGTAACCATGACGAACGGCGTGGTCTTCAGGGTTTCCTGCTCGCGGCACCAGGTGAGCAGCTCGAGGCCGGACATCTCCGGCATCTCCCAGTCGCAGAGGATCAGGTCAACGGGTTGGCGGGCGAGCATCTGCTGGGCCTTGCGCCCGTTGACCGCCTCCTCGATCTGGATGCCGGGGAAGTGGTCGCGCAGACCCTTCTTCACCAGATCACGGATAAAGGTGGCGTCGTCCACCACCAGCACACTGACTTTGCTCATCGACCACTCCCTACAACGATGTCGACAAGCATAGCCGGGGATACTGGCCCATGGCCAACGGATGCACCCGACGCAGCCGGGGCATCCGTCACAGGCTTACTCGGTCTTGCCGGCCTGCACTTCTTCCTGCATGCGCGCCAGGCCCATGTGGCGCACATCGGTGCCGCGCACCAGGTAGATGACCAGTTCGGCGATGTTGCGCGCGTGGTCACCAATGCGCTCCAGCGAACGCAGGACCCAGATGATCGACAGCACGCGGGTGATCGAGCGCGGGTCTTCCATCATGAAGGTGACCAGCTCGCGCAGGGCGGTCTTGTACTCGCGGTCGATGGTCTTGTCGTACTGCGCCACCGACAGGGCCAGCTCGGCGTCGAAGCGGGCGAAGGCGTCCAGCGACTCCTGCACCATCTTGCGCACCTGGTCGCCGATGTGACGCACCTCGACGTAGCCGCGCGGGGCCTCGCCGCTCTCGCACAGCTCGATGGCGCGCTTGGCGATCTTCGAGGCCTCGTCACCGATGCGCTCGAGGTCGATCACCGACTTGGAGATGCTGATGATCAGGCGCAGGTCGGAAGCGGCCGGCTGGCGACGGGCGAGAATGCGCAGGCATTCCTCGTCGATGTTGGTTTCCATCTGGTTGATCTGGTCGTCGATCTCGCGCACCTGCTGGGCCAGGCCGGAGTCGGCCTCGATCAGCGCGGTGACCGCGTCGTTGACCTGCTTCTCGACCAGGCCGCCCATCGCCAGGAGGTGGCTACGCACTTCCTCCAGCTCGGCGTTGAACTGCTGAGAGATGTGATGGGTGAGGCTGTCTTTGTTGATCATCGCGGAATCCTATGCAAACCGGTTTCGAGTTGGTTTTTGTTAGACCACCACACCACTAGCCGTAACGGCCGGTGATGTAGTCCTCGGTTTGCTTCTTGGCCGGGTTGGTGAACAGGGTATCGGTGTCGCCGAACTCGATCAGTTTGCCCATGTACATGAACGCGGTGTAGTCGGAGACGCGCGCCGCCTGCTGCATGTTGTGGGTGACGATGACGATGGTGTACTTGCTCTTCAGCTCGTAGATCAGCTCTTCGACCTTGAGGGTCGAGATCGGGTCGAGTGCCGAGCAGGGTTCGTCGAGCAGCAGCACTTCCGGCTGCACCGCCACGGTACGGGCGATCACCAGACGCTGCTGCTGGCCACCGGAGAGGCCGAGGGCGGAGTCGTGCAGACGGTCCTTGACCTCGTCCCACAGGGCGGCGCTCTTCAGGGCCCACTCGACGGTCTCGTCGAGCACGCGCTTCTGGTTCACACCCTGGATGCGCAGGCCGTACACCACGTTCTCGTAGATGCTCTTGGGGAACGGGTTGGGCTTCTGGAACACCATGCCGACGCGGCGACGCAGCTCGGCGACGTCCACGCCCTTCTTGTAGATGTCGTGGCCGTCGAGGCGGATCTCGCCCTGTACGCGGCAGCCGTCGACCAGATCGTTCATCCGGTTGAAGGTACGCAGCAGGGTCGACTTGCCGCAGCCGGACGGGCCGATGAAGGCGGTCACGCGCTGCTTCGGAATGTTCATGCTGACATCGAACAGTGCCTGCTTCTCGCCGTAGAACAGGCTGAGGCCAGGCACTTCCAGGGCGACGGTTTCTTCCGCCAGGTTGAGGCCCTGCTTTTGGCGGCCGAGGGCGGCCATGTCGATACCGTGGGTGTGTACTTCGTGCTGCATGGGAGGCTCCCTACGCTAACAATTCGTTCAGGTCGCCCGGCCAGGCCAGGCGACGCCATTGATCAATGATCCAGCGCCTTGTACTTCTCGCGCAGGTGGTTACGGATGAATACGGCGCTCAGGTTGAGCAGGGCGATCACCAGCACCAGCAGCAACGCGGTGGCGTACACCAGCGGGCGGGCGGCCTCGACGTTGGGGCTCTGGAAGCCGACGTCGTAGATGTGGAAGCCCAGGTGCATGATCTTCTGGTCCAGGTGCAGGTACGGGTAGTTACCGTCGACCGGCAGGCTCGGTGCCAGCTTGACCACGCCAACCAGCATCAGCGGTGCCACTTCGCCAGCGGCGCGGGCCACGGCGAGGATCATGCCGGTCATCATGGCCGGGCTGGCCATCGGCAGCACCACCTTCCACAGGGTCTCGGCCTTGGTCGCGCCGAGCGCCAGGGAACCTTCGCGCAGGGCCCGCGGGATACGCGCCAGGCCTTCCTCGGTGGCGACGATCACCACCGGCACGGCGAGGATCGCCAGGGTCAGCGAGGCCCACATCAGGCCCGGGGTGCCGAAGGTCGGCGCCGGTGCGGCCTCCGGGAAGAACAGGCGGTCGATCGAGCCACCCAGCACGTAGACGAAGAAGCCCAGGCCGAACACGCCGTAGACGATGGCCGGCACACCGGCCAGGTTGTTCACGGCGATGCGGATGATCCGGGTCAAGGCGCCCTGCTTGGCGTACTCGCGCAGGTAGATGGCTGCCAGCACACCGAACGGGGTGACGATCACGGCCATGATCAGGGTCATCATCACGGTGCCGAAGATGGCCGGGAAGATGCCGCCCTCGGTATTGGCCTCACGCGGCTCGTCGCTGAGGAATTCCCACAGCTTGGCGAAGTAGAAGCCGATCTTGCTACCGGTGCCCATGGCGTTGGGCTGGTAGGCACGCACCACCTTGCTCAGGGCGATCTCCTGCTCGCGGCCGTCGACGGTCTTCACCGTCACGCTGTCGCGGGCCAGCTCGTTGTGCAGGGCGATCAGCTTGCCTTCGAGCACCTTGTACTGGGCATCCAGCTCGGCGCGCTGGGCGTCGAGGTCGGCCTGGGCGGCGGCGCTCAGCTGGTCCTTGAGTTCCAGCTTGCGGCCTTCCAGGCGCAGCTGCTCGAGGCCGTGGTTGATGTGGCCGATGTCGCTTTTTTCCAGGCGCACCTGCTGCGCATGCAGCTCGTCGACGCGGGTGATGCGGCTCTGCAGCTCGTTCCAGGCGGCATCGCCCTCGGCAACGACCTGACCACCCTGTTTGACGTTGAGCAGGTAGCCATAGAAGTTGCCCCACTCGCGGCGCTCCATGACCATCAGGCTCTCGGGAGTGCGCGGCTCGCTCAGCCACTCGGCTACCACCCAGCTGAAGTCGGCGCCGTAGACCTCACGGTTGCCGACCTTGAACAGCTCACGGGTGAGGAACTCGCCACCGCTGATATCCACCGGCAGGCCGGCAGCGGCCAGACGGGCACGCGGGACTTGTTCTTCCTGCACCAGCTCGCCGGCCATCACGCGGGCAGCTTCGCCCGGCACCTGGTACTTGGCCTCGATCACGTCGGCCGGCCAGAAGTGGCCGAGACCGCGTACGGCGATCACGGCGAGCAGGCCGATGGTCATGATCACAGCAATGGACACGCCACTGGCGGTCATCCACACCCAGGGCGAGCCACTCTTGAACCAGGATTTGAAGTTTTGCTCTTTGGTTTTCACGGACGTCTACCTTTCCCAGTTCTCAGAGCGACGCGTATTTCTTGCGCAGGCGAGTACGGATCAATTCCGCCAGCGTGTTCATCACGAAGGTGAAGCCCAGCAGCACCAGCGCGGAGAGGAACAGCACGCGGTAGTGGGTACTGCCCACCTCGGACTCCGGCATCTCCACCGCCACGTTGGCGGCAAGCGTGCGCAGACCCTGGAAGATGTTCATGTCCATGATCGGCGTGTTGCCGGTGGCCATCAGCACGATCATGGTCTCGCCGACGGCGCGGCCGAGGCCGATCATCAGCGCCGAGAAGATGCCCGGGCTGGCGGTGAGGATCACCACGCGGGTCAGGGTCTGCCAGGGCGTGGCACCCAGGGCCAGGGAGCCGAAGGTCAGGCTCTTCGGCACGCTGAACACGGCGTCTTCGGCGATCGAGTAGATGTTCGGGATCACCGCGAAGCCCATGGCCAGGCCGACCACCAGGGCGTTGCGCTGGTCGAAGGTGATTCCCAGGTCGTTGCTGATCCACAGGCGCATGTCGCCGCCGAAGAACCAGTTCTCCAGGTGGCCGCTCATGCCCAGCGAACCGGCACCGATCAGCAGGATCACCGGGATCAGCAGAGCCGCTTCCCAGCCGTCCGGAATCACCAGGCGGATGCGCTCCGGCAGGCGGCTCCAGGCGTAGGCGGCGAGCAACACGCCGACCGGCATGAGCAGCAGCAGGCTGAAGATGCCCGGCAGGTGGCCTTCGACGTAGGGCGCCAGGAACAGACCGGCGAAGAAGCCGAGGATCACCGTCGGCAGGGCCTCCATCAGTTCGATCACCGGCTTGACCTTGCGGCGCATGCTCGGGGCCATGAAGTAGGCGGTGTAGATGGCCGCGCAGATGGCCAGCGGAGCGGCCAGCAGCATGGCGTAGAAGGCGGCCTTGAGGGTACCGAAGGTCAGCGGCGCCAGGCTCATCTTGGGCTCGAAGTCGGTGTTGGCCGAGGTCGACTGCCAGACGTACTTAGGCTCGTCATAGCTCTCGTACCAGACTTTGCCCCACAGCGCGCTCCAGGATATCTCCGGGTGCGGGTTGTCGATGACGAAGCGCTGCAGGCCGTTCTTCGACTCGACCAGCACGCGGTTGGCGCGCGGCGACAGGGCGCCCACGGTGGCGCCATCGGCGACCTTCTCGGTCAGCAGAGTACGGTGTGCGGTGCTGTGGAAGATGCCCAGGTGGCCTTCGGCGTCCAGCGCCAGGAAGCCCTTGCGGCGCTCTTCCGGAAGAATCTGGGTGATCGCCGCATCGTTCAGCTGGAAGCCGCGGATGTGGGTCAGTGCGGCCTTGCCGTCGGCGTCACGCACCATGAACCACTGGCCGATGCCGCCCTTGCTGTCGCCGACCATCAGCGAGATGCCGCCGAGCAGCGGGTTGACCGTGGTCACTTCGGCTTCGCCCTGCAGCAGCTTGTAGCGGCCGTTGAGCGACTTGTTGCGCAGGTCGAAGACGTCGGCGGTGGCCTTGCCGTTGATCACGAACAGCCACTGCTGGCGCGGGTCGATGATCATCGCCTTGATCGGCTCGGCGATCTGCGGCAGGTCGATGCGGGTCTCGTCGAGGCTGACCTCGCCGGTCATCAGGTTCTCTTCACGGCTGATGTTCAGCAGCTGCAGCTCGGCACCGGTGGAGGCGCTGAGCATCAGGCTGTCGCCGTTCTCGCTGATTGCCACGTGCTCCAGGGCACGGCCCTGCGCATCGAGGGTGATCGGCGCCTCGCCGAAGGGGTATTCCAGCTGCGGCGTGATGGTCTTGACGTTGTTCGGGTAGCTCACCTTGTAGACATGCTCGAACACCAGCGCCTGGCCGTTGGACAGGCCCAGCACCACGCGGTGGCTGCCGGGCTGGTCCTGGCTCACCGAGGCGATGCTGGCACCAGCCGGCAGGGCCAGCTGGTAGGCGTTCATGGCGATGCCGTCCTTCAGGCCGAAGAACTGCACCTGGCCGCTGCGCGACAGGCGCATGGCGACCTTGTTCTGCTCTTCCACGGAGAGCAGCAGGGCCTCGCCCGAATCGGTCAGCCAGCTCGGTTGTTGCGGCTGGCGGGCTTCCATGTCGGCACCGCCGAACATCGGCGCGACCACATAGGCGAGGTAGAAGAAGATCAGGGTGATACAGGCCAGCACGGCCAGGCCGCCGATGGACACGTACCAACGCGCCATGCGGTCCTTGAGGGCGCGCATGCGCCGCTTGCGTTGCAGGGCTGGGGTATCGAAATCGATCCGATGGCTGTTGGAAGCACTCATGCGGTTATTGGCCAGGTCATTCATGAGGAGTTCTCGGACGGGGCATACACAGCCCGCTCGTTGTGAGGTACGTCAATCTATCCGGCTCGTGTGACAGAAAGATTACAGAGCGGTGACGTGACAACGCCCACGGCTCCGAAGAGTCGCGGGCGTGTCGGATGATGCGCCGGGGATGGGGTCCCGGCGCATCTCGGGGCTGCTATTACAGACCCAGTTCCTGCTTGGTTTTCTCGACCACTTTGGCCGGCAGCGGGATGTAACCATCCTTCACTACCACTTGCTGGCCTTGCTGGGACAGGACGAGTTTGACGAACTCGGCTTCCAGCGGGCTCAGCGGCTTGTTCGGCGCCTTGTTCACGTAGACGTAGAAGAAGCGAGCCAGCGGGTACTTGCCGGACAGGGCGTTGGTTTCGTTGGCTTCCTCGACTTCGCCCTTCTTGTTGACCAGGGGAACGGCGCGCACGCTAGCGGTGCGGTAGCCGATGCCCGAGTAACCGATGGCGTTGACGGTGCTGGAGATCGACTGGACCACGGAAGCCGAACCCGGCTGCTCGTTGACGTTGGCCTTGAAGTCGCCTTTGCACAGGCCTTCTTCCTTGAAGTAGCCGTAGGTGCCGGATACCGAGTTACGACCGAACAGCTGGATCGGCTTGTCGGCCCACTCGCCGCTCAGGCCAACGTCGCCCCAGGTCTTGATGTCGCTACCGCCGCACAGCTTGGTGGCGGAGAAGATGCCGTCGATCTGCTGCATGGTCAGCTGCTTGATCGGGTTGTCCTTGTGCACGAACACGGCCAGGGCGTCGATGGCAACCGGAACGGCGGTCGGCTTGTAGCCGAACTTCTCTTCGAAGGCCTGCAGCTCGTTGTCCTTCATGGCGCGGGACATCGGGCCCAGGTTAGCGGTGCCTTCGGTCAGCGCGGGCGGCGCGGTGGAGGAACCGGCAGCCTGAATCTGGATGTTCACGTTCGGGTACAGCTTCTTGTATTCCTCGGCCCACAGGGTCATGAGGTTGGCCAGGGAATCGGAGCCGACGCTGGACAGGTTGCCCGATACACCAGCGGTCTTCTGATAGCCGGGGATGGACGGGTCGACAGCGGCGAACGCGGATGCAGCGCCTACGCCAGCGGCGGCGAAGGTCAGGGCCGCCATCAAACGCTTGAGTTTCATGCCTTGCTCCTAAGCAGGAATGGGGTTGGATGGAACGGGCCCAAGTATCTGCAGGCCGCATGAAGACTCTATGACTGGATTGTGACAATCAGGTTAAAGCGTGCAAAAAACACGAAGGCCCGCGAACGGGCCTCCGGCTGACGGCTACAAGCCTCAGGCCAGAGCCTCTGCCGCGCCCCGGCGCTGCCACAGCCAGACGCCGAGCAGCATCAGCAGCAGGCACAGCGCGGCGACGTAGATGGCCGGGCCCAGCGGATTCCAGGCCAGCAGCAGGCTGACCAGGATCGGCGTCAGGCCACCGAAGATGGCGTAGGCCAGGTTGTAGGAGAACGACACCCCGGTGAAACGCACCGGTACCGGGAAGGCCTTGACCATGACCATGGGGATGGCGCCGATG
This sequence comes from Pseudomonas sp. Gutcm_11s, assembly GCF_028649395.1. GTDB lineage: Bacteria > Pseudomonadota > Gammaproteobacteria > Pseudomonadales > Pseudomonadaceae > Aquipseudomonas. Next base: position 406,072 of record NZ_JAQSUW010000010.1, read on the forward strand.
GTGCCGACGAACAGCCCGGCCAGGGCATACAGCGGTACCAGCAGCTCCGGATGGCTCTTGATCCCGGTATAGAACGACCAGGAACTGAGCAGCAGCGCCAGGCCGCCGACCAGGAAGGTGCGCCCCGGGCCGAAGCGATCGGCCGCCAGGCCCGCCAGTATGCAGCCGACGCTCAGGCAGACAATGGCCACGCCGTTGGCCAGCAGCGCCTGCGCCGCGGGGAAGCCGTACAGGGTCTGCAGCAGGGTCGGGGTCATCAGGATCACCACCACGATGCCGGCCGACAGCACCCAGGTCAGCAGCATCGACAGCAGCACCGCCGGGCGATGCTCGCGCACCACCGCCTTGAGCGGCAGCTCGGCAGCCAGCGACTGGCGCTCCTGCAGCTCGGCGAACACCGGGGTCTCGTGCAGGTAGCGGCGCAGGTAGACGGAGATCAGGCCGAACACCCCACCAATGATGAAGGGAATCCGCCAGGCGTAGTCGGCCAGCTCTTCAGGGGTGAACACGCGGTTGATCACGCTGGCAGTCAGCGAGCCGAGCAGGATGCCGGTGGTCAGGCCCGCGGTCAGGGTGCTGCAGGCGAAGCCTATGCGCCGCGCCGGCACGTGCTCGGCGACGAACACCCAGGCGCCCGGCACTTCGCCACCGATGGCCGCGCCCTGCAGTACGCGCAGGGCCAGCAGCGCCAACGGCGCCCAGATGCCGATCTGCGCGTAGGTCGGCAGCAGGCCCATGATCAGGGTCGGCACCGCCATCAGGAAGATGCTCAGGGTGAACATGCGTTTGCGCCCGAGCAGGTCGCCGAAGTGGGCCATGACGATGCCGCCCAGCGGCCGCGCCAGGTAGCCGGCGGCGAAGATGCCGAAGGTCTGCAGCAGGCGCAGCCATTCCGGCATCTCGGCGGGGAAGAACAGCTTGCCGACCACCGCGGCGAAGAACACGAAGATGATGAAGTCGTAGAACTCCAGCGCACCGCCCAGGGCGGACAGCGAGAGGGTCTTGTAGTCACCACGATTGAGGGGACGCGCGGCAGGCGCGCCGGCAGCGGAAAGCTCGGCAGGCATGGTTATCTTCTTGGAGGGTGCAAGGCTGGCCGCACCTTAGCAAATCGGCACCGTGACCGCAGCAGCGCCGGAACGTGATGGAACCCCGCAGTCGTACTACGACGGGTCGTTCTTTACCGCGCACCTCTATATACTGCGCACGGCCCGCCCCGCTTGGGCCGCAGCCTGTCAACGACAAGAATCTACCTCGGGCCCTGCAGCATGATCGAACTCGAACAGGAAGACCCCATCCCTCAGGGCGATCTGGCCCTGCAGATCACCGCCCTGCCGCGCGAAACCAACGGTTTCGGCGACATCTACGGCGGCTGGCTGGTCTCGCAGATGGACCTGGCCGGCACCGCCATGGCCAGCAAGGTCGCCGGCGGCCGCGTCGCCACCGTGGCCATCGACCGCATGGCCTTCCTGGTACCGGTAGCCGTGGGCGCGCAGCTGTCCTTCTATACCCAGGCACTGGAGATCGGCCGCAGCTCGATCCAGATGCTGGTCGAGGTGTGGAGCGACGACCCGCTGTCCAGCGAGTGGCGCAAGGTCACCGAGGCGGTGTTCGTCTTCGTCGCCATCGACGGCAGCGGCCGCACCCGCCCGGTACCGCCACGCCGCGGCTGAGCCACAAGCCCCGATCCAGACAACGCCGACCTCGAGTCGGCGTTGTTCATTGGGTTTGGCCTTTTGCGCCGCGCTGCGGTCAAATGTGCCGAGACTTCAGGGAGAACCGACATGAGCCAGGCACAGATCGAACGCATCGAACTCGGCGAACTGACCTGCTGGCGCGTGCGCCTGGGCAAGGCCGAGCTGCTGGTGGCGCAACAAGGCGCCCAGGTGCTCAGCTACCAGCGCGGCGAGCAGCCACCGCTGATCTGGCTCAGCGAGCAGGCCACCTACCAGCGCAACTTCTCGGTACGCGGTGGCGTGCCGCTGTGCTGGCCGTGGTTCGGCGACCTCGGGCGCAACCCGCAGGCGCTGCAGGCGCAGCACGAAAACCTGGCGACCGCGCCCTTCCATGGCGGCGTGCGTGCGCTGGACTGGCAGCTGCTGGGCATCGACAGCGAGGGCGAGGCCGTGCACCTGCAGTTCGCCTTCGACACTCGCCAGCACCCGCTGGCCGGCTGGCCACATCCCGCCAGTGTGCAACTGGATATCCGCTTGGACGAACGCCTGCACCTGGACCTGATGAGCCACAACCTGGGCGAGACTCCACTGGCCCTGAGCCAGGCGCTGCACAGCTACTTCGCGGTCAGCGACATTCGCCAGGTGGCCGTTCAGGGGCTGCACGACTGCCGCTATATCGAGACGCTGGAGGACTGGCAGGAGCGCCGCCAGGACGGCGAGCTGCAGTTTGCCGGCGAGACCGACCGCATCTACCTCGACGTGCCGCCGCAGCTGCGCCTGCACGATTCCGGCTGGCAGCGCGACCTGCTGCTGGAAACCCGCGGCTCGCGCTCGGCGATCCTGTGGAACCCGTGGATCGACAAGGCCCAGCGCCTGTCCAGCTTCGCCGATGACGCCTGGCAGCGCATGCTGTGCATCGAGACGGCCAATGTCTGGGACGACTGCGTGGAGCTGGCCCCCGGGGCCCACCAGCGCCTCGGCCTGAGCCTGTGGAGCGAGGACGCCTGAGGCGTCCTCAGAGGTCGTCTTCCTCGACCAGGCGCACCAGGCTGGCGTCCAGCGCATAGGCGGCATCGGCCAGCTCGTTGTCCACCGCCTCGATGTGCAGGGTGCCGTCGACCCACAGCGGCTCGTAGATATCGTCCAGGGTGATGCCCTTGGGGTAGCGCACCAGCACGATCTGGTTCGGCGGTGGTGGCGGCACGTGGATGCAGGCGCCCGGATAGGGCACCAGGAACAGCAGAGTGGTCTTGCCGGAGGCGTCACTCTCCAGCGGCACCGGGTAACCGCCGAGGCGGATGGTCTTGCCATCCAGGCGCGCCACGGTCTTGTTCGAGTACATCACCGCCGGCAAACCCTGCTCCTGCTTGAGGCCGCCCTGCTGGCCGAAGCTGCCGGCCGCCTCGGGGCTGTCGTGGCTGATCTCCGGCATGGCTTCGAGGGCCTTCTGGTCCTCCTTGGGCATCAGCTCCAGCCAGTCCAGTTCGGCCGGCTCGGCGTGGCTCAGCAGGGGTAGCAGCAACAGGCACAACAGCAGGCGGCGCATGGCGGGTCTCTCGGCGCGGAAAGCGCTAAGACTAACCCGCCCGACGCCGGTTCCCCAGCTCAGCCCTTCTTGATCAGGCTGTAGATCACCAGCAGGATCACCGCGCCGACCACCGCGCCGATGAAGCCGGCAGCCTGCCCCGCCTGGTAGATGCCCAGCGCCTGGCCGCCATAGGTGGCCGCCAGCGAGCCGCCGATGCCGAGCAGGATGGTCATGATCCAGCCCATGCTGTCGTCGCCGGGCTTGAGGAAACGTGCGACCAGACCGACGATCAGGCCGATGAAGATGGTGCCGATGATGCCCATGCCATGCTCCTTTTACGAGGCCAGAAACGAACAAGGCGCGCCGCGAGGCACGCCTTGTTGTGACCGGAGCGAAGCGGCAGGGTTCAACCCTGAATCAGCGCCTCGACCTCGGCGATACGCGCCTTCAGGCTGGCCATGTCCTTGCTGCGCAGGGTGGCGTGGCCGACCTTGCGCCCGGCCTTGAAGGCCTTGCCGTAGTGGTGCAGGTGGCAATCCTCGATGGCCACCACCTTGCTCACTTCCGGCACGCTGCCGAGGAAGTTGAGCATGGCGCTCTCGCCCACCTTGGCGGTGGAGCCCAGCGGCAGGCCGGCGACGGCGCGCAGATGGTTCTCGAACTGGCTGCACTCGGCGCCTTCGATGGTCCAGTGCCCGGAGTTGTGCACGCGCGGGGCGATCTCGTTGGCCTTGAGGCCACCGTCGACTTCGAAGAACTCGAAGGCCAGCACGCCGACGTAGTCGAGCTGCTTGAGCACGCGGCCGACGTAGTCCTCGGCCAGCGCCTGCAGCGGATGCGCGGTGCTGGCGATGGACAGGGCCAGCACGCCACTGTCGTGGCGGTTGTGCACCAGCGGGTAGAAGCGCGTCTCGCCGTCGCGGGCACGCACGGCCACCAGCGACACTTCGCCGGTGAACGGCACGAAGCCTTCGAGGATGCACGGCACGCTGCCCAGCTCGGCGAAGGCGCCGACCACGTCTTCGGCCTTGCGCAGAACCTTCTGGCCCTTGCCGTCGTAGCCCAGGGTGCGGGTCTTCATCACCGCCGGCAGGCCGATGCTGGCCACGGCGGCGTCGAGATCGGCCTGCGACTGGATGTCGGCGAAGGCCGGCGTCGGGATGCCGAGGTCCTTGAACATCGACTTCTCGAACCAGCGGTCGCGGGCAATGCGCAGCGACTCGGCGCTCGGGTAGACCGGCACGAACTGCGAGAGGAAGGCGACGGTCTCGGCCGGCACGCTCTCGAACTCGAAGGTCACCAGGTCAACCTGGTCGGCCAGGCGGCGCAGCTGCTCCTGGTCGTCGTAGTCACCGAGGATATGCTCGCCGAGCGCCTGGGCGCAGGCATCCGCGGCCGGGTCGAGGAAGGAGAAGTGCATGCCCAGCGGGGTGCCCGCCAGGGCCATCATGCGACCCAGCTGGCCGCCACCGATTACGCCGATCTTCATCTATAGGGCCTCGATCAGGAACGCGGGTCCGGGTTGTCCAGCACAGTCTGGGTCTGTTCGTCGCGGAACGCCTTGAGCTTGTCATGGAACTGCGGGTGCTGGTGGCCGAGGATGCTGGCGGCCAACAGGGCGGCGTTGACCGCACCGGCCTTGCCGATGGCCAGGGTGGCGACCGGGATGCCAGCCGGCATCTGCACGATGGACAGCAGCGAGTCGACGCCCGACAGCACGGCGGACTGTACCGGCACGCCGAGCACCGGCAGGTGGGTCTTGGCCGCGCACATGCCCGGCAGGTGGGCGGCACCGCCGGCGCCGGCGATGATCACCTGGATGCCACGGCTCTCGGCCTGTTCGGCGTACTGGAACAGCAGGTCCGGGGTGCGGTGGGCGGAGACCACCTGCACTTCGTAGGGGATACCCAGCTTTTCCAGCATGTCTGCGGTGTGACTGAGGGTGCTCCAATCGGATTTGGAGCCCATGATCACGCCAACCAGTGCGCTCATCGTTTTGCCTCTAGCTCGGGCGCCTTTGTGGCGCGACAAAAACCAACAAGCCACGCATTCGGCGTGGCTTGTCATGTGAGGTTCGGGCCAGGGTGGCCCGGAGGCGGCGCAGTATATCGCAAAGCCACGACCATCGCGCCTATGGCGTGACCGTCTGTCAGCGAATAGTCACGCAGCAGATGTGTATGAATGTGTCCCCACGGCTTGAGGCGCCGCCGGCGCTGGGGCAGACTGCGGCCAGCCCCTTCTCGACGGATACGGATATCCCGATGAGCCATGCCCCGCCCCGCTCCACCCATGCACGCGCCAGCACCTCGCACCACCTTGCACACAGATATCTGCAACGACGCCATGGCGCCGGCCATTCGCCGTGCCTAACCGCAAACCACGGCAAATCTCACTCAAGGAGAACGACATGAGACTGGTGGCAGCGCTATTTACCCTGCTCAGCATCGCCGGCTGCGAAACGGCCGAACTCTGGCAAGGCAAGGCCAGTGACGAGTATGTGAAGGTCGTCCCGCAGAATCCTGAGGAAGACGTCGAGGCCGCCCTGCAGAAAGGTGATCGGCAGTTCCAGTGCGCGCAGCTGTACTACTCCTCGCAGCCGAGCAACAAGGTTTGCTACGTCAAGGTATCGCCGCTGGAGAATATCCAGGTAAAGCTGCTGAAGACCCCGGAAACCTTGGTGACGGACGCCGGCAATACCGTGAAGGTGGTGGGCTACGTGCTGCTGAAAGCCGCGCTGCAATCGGGTTATCACAACTGAGGCGCTCGCCCCATCAGGAACCACAGATGCTCCTTCACCGCCTGATCATCTTCTGCAGCGATCCCGAAGCACTCGCGGCGTTCTATGTGCGCGCTTTCGCGATGGAGGTCCTGTCCCGCGACGGCTCCTTCGTCGATGTCGGGCACCCGGGCTCGGCGAGTACGCGCATCGGCTTTCATAAGGGCAAGAAGGACAAGGGCGGCGCGCTCAAGCCCTGCTTCCATTCGAGCGACATCGCTGCCGACCGCCAGCACCTGATCACACTGGGCGCGAACATGGGCAAGGTCGTCGGTGCGCCGGATGCGCTGTGCTTCTGCGACGGCAAGGACCCCGAGGGCAACCTGCTGCAGATTTCCAACCGCCCCTGAGACCTACGGAACAGGCTCCCCATGATCCACTCGCTGATTCTGCCGATGGCGCTGCACGTGGCCTTCACCGCCTTCCTCTATGCCCTGCTGACCGTCGCCCGTGCGCCCAAGGTGTGGAACATCGGCCAGCGCGCGGATGGCTCCAACCCCTGGGCGCTGGTCGAGCCGCGCATTGGCGCCAACCTGAGCAACCAGTTCGAGTTTCCGCTGTTCTTCCACGTCGCCTGCCTGCTGCTGATCCAGGCCCAGATGGAAAACATCACGGCGCTAGCGCTGGCCTGGCTGTTCCTGCTCGGCCGCCTTGTGCACAGCGCGGTGCAGATCCTGACCGGCAACGTGCGTCTGCGCGGCCTGGTGTTCACCATCAACTTCCTCGCCGTGCTCGGCCTGTGGGGCCTGCTGCTGGCCGGCTGAGCCGGCGCAGGGCCGAAAGCGCGAACCCGGCCACCGCGCCGCCGGCCGGTCGCGGGTAGAATCGACAGCCCACCCCGCCGATTGAAAAGGACTTCAATATGCGCCACGCCACCGCGTTCGCCCTGCTCCTCAGCCTCTGCGGCTGCGCCTCCTCGCCAGCCACCGAATGCACGCCCTTGCGCGTACATGGCGAGAAAATCGGCGCCCAGGAAGGCACCCGCTTCTGCTACCAGCTGATCTTCTGCCCGCTGGTCAGCGCCGACTGATCCCTTGCTCCAGAGCAATGTCGCCCCACCGTGCCTGACCTAGGCTGAGGGCTCCGCGTCTCTGCGCAAGGAGCCCGAACATGAACGCAACGATGAAAGCCGCGGTGGTGCATGCCTTCGGCGAACCACTGCGCATCGAGGAAGTGAAGGTGCCGCTGCCCGGCCCCGGCCAGGTGCTGGTGAAGATCGAGGCCTCCGGCGTGTGCCACACCGACCTGCACGCCGCCGAGGGCGACTGGCCGGTGAAGCCAAGCCTGCCGTTCATTCCCGGCCACGAGGGCGTCGGCTACGTCGCCGCGGTTGGCAGCGGGGTGACCCGGGTGAAGGAAGGCGACCGCGTCGGCGTGCCCTGGCTGTATAGCGCCTGCGGTTGCTGCGAACACTGCCTGAGCGGCTGGGAGACCCTCTGCGAAAGCCAGCAGAACACCGGCTACTCGATCAACGGCGGCTACGCCGAATATGTGCTGGCCGACCCCAACTACATCGGCCTGCTGCCTCAGAACACCAGCTTCCTCGAGATCGCGCCGATCCTCTGTGCCGGCGTCACCGTCTACAAGGGCCTGAAGGAAACCCGCGCACGTCCCGGCCAGTGGGTGGCCATCTCCGGCATCGGCGGGCTCGGTCATGTGGCGGTGCAGTACGCGCGAGCCATGGGCCTGCATGTGGTGGCCATCGACATCGACGACGCCAAGCTGGAGCTGGCGCGCAAGCTCGGCGCCAGCCTGTGCATCAATGCGCGCAAGGAAGATCCGGTAACCGTGGTGCAACGCGACATCGGCGGCGCCCATGGCGTGCTGGTCACCGCGGTGTCCAACGCCGCTTTCGCCCAGGCCATCGGCATGGCCCGGCGTGGCGGTACCATTTCGCTGGTCGGCCTGCCGCCGGGCGATTTCCCCACGCCGATCTTCGACGTGGTGCTCAAGGGCCTGCACATCACCGGCTCCATCGTCGGCACCCGCGCCGACCTACAGGAGGCGCTGGATTTCGCCGGCGAGGGCCTGGTCACCGCCACAGTGCGCGGTGACAAGCTGGACAACATCAACCAGGTGCTCGACCAGATGCGCGCCGGGCAGATCGAGGGTCGGGTGGTACTGGAGTTCTAGCGCCGCGCGCTGCTGATCACTCCTGATCGCGGCCGACGCCTGCCTCCAGCTTGCGCCAGAGCAGGCGCACCGCCGCCTTGCGCGACAGCACCCAGCGGTACAAACGGATCTCCAATGGGATCTGCCAGGACTCGGCGCCACAGATCGCCAGCTCGCCACGGGCCAGCTCGGCGGTCACCGACAGACGTGGCACCCAGGCCACGCCGAGGCCCTGCATGGCCATGGTCTTGAGGCTGTCGGCCATGGCCGTCTCGTACACCGTGGTCGAGCGCAGCGCGCGCTGGCGCAGCAACTGGTTGACCGAGCGGCCGAGGAAGGCGCCGCTGCTGTAGGCCAGCAGTGGCACGCTCTGCCCGCCGTCGAGGTCGTACAGCGGCGCGCCGTCCTCACCCACCGCGCACACCGGCAGCATGGCCGTGTTACCCAGGTGCATCGACGGGAACATATCGGCCGGCAGCTGCATCACCGCATCCGGGTCATAGAACGCCAGCATCAGGTCGCAGCTGCCCTCGCGCAGCAGGTGCACGGCCTCGCCGACGTTAGCCGCCACCAGGCGGGTCGACAGCGGCAGGCCGTCGCGGCGCAGGCGCGCCACCCACTCGGGGAAGAAGCCGAGGGTCAGCGAGTGCGCGGCGGCAATCTGCAGCACCTCGCCCTGCTGGCCTTCCAGATGGTGCAGATGGCGCACCGCCTCGCCCAGCTGCTCGACCACGTTGCGCGCAGTGACCAGAAACAGCTGGCCGGACTCGGTCAGTTCCACCGGCGTGCGGGTGCGGTTGACCAGGGTCAGGCCCAGCGCTTCCTCCAGGCTACGGATGCGTCGGCTGAAGGCCGGCTGGGTGACGAAACGCTTCACCGCCGCCTGGGAAAAGCTGCGGGTGGCAGCCAGGGCGACGAAGTCTTCCAGCCATTTGGTTTCCAGATTCATGGGCGGCGCCTTTCGTAAAATATTCCGCACAACCGATAAAGCGGGCAAGTCACACCATCATTATGCCGATTCGGCATAGGTCAGCCTCCAACAGCATTGGCCGACAAACGGCCTCAGGCCCCACTATACACACCCATCGCGGCCATCGCCGTATTCCCCGAGAACACTCTCATCATGTCCCCTGTTGCATCATCGCGCATCGAAAAAGACCTGCTCGGCAAACTGGAAGTCCCCGCTGAGGCCTATTACGGCATCCAGACCCTGCGAGCCGTGCAGAATTTTCGACTCTCCGGCGTGACGCTGTCGCACTACCCGAAACTGGTCGTCGCCCTGGCCATGGTCAAACAGGCCGCCGCCGACGCCAACCGCGAGCTGGGCCACCTGTCCGCCGCCAAGCACACCGCGATCAGCACCGCCTGTGCACGCATCATCCAGGGCGAGTTCCACGAGCAGTTCGTGGTCGACATGATCCAGGGCGGCGCCGGTACCTCGACCAACATGAATGCCAACGAGGTGATCGCCAACATCGCCCTGGAAGCCATGGGTCATGAGAAGGGCGAGTACCAGTACCTGCACCCGAACAACGATGTGAACATGGCGCAGTCGACCAACGACGCCTACCCGACCGCCATCCGCATCGGCCTGCTGCTCGGCCACGACAGCCTGCTCAACGCCCTCGACAAGCTGATCCAGTCGCTGTCATCCAAGGGCCTGGAGTTCGGCCACGTGCTGAAGATGGGTCGCACCCAGCTGCAGGACGCCGTACCCATGACCCTGGGCCAGGAATTCCGCGCCTTCGCCACCACCCTCGGCGAAGACCTGCAGCACCTCAAGCGCCTGGCGCCGACCCTGCTGCACGAAGTGAACCTGGGCGGCACCGCCATCGGCACCGGCATCAACGCCGATCCGAACTACCAGAAGCTCGCCGTCGAGCGCCTGGCCATCGTCAGCGGCCACCCGGTAGTACCGGCGGCCGACCTGATCGAAGCCACCTCGGACATGGGCGCCTTCGTGCTGTTCTCCGGCATGCTCAAGCGCACCGCGGTCAAGCTGTCGAAGATCTGCAACGACCTGCGCCTGCTCTCCAGCGGCCCACGCACCGGTATCAACGAGATCAACCTGCCGGCACGCCAGCCGGGCAGCTCGATCATGCCGGGCAAGGTCAACCCGGTGATCCCGGAAGCGGTCAACCAAGTGGCCTTCGAAGTGATCGGCAACGACCTGGCGCTGACCCTCGCCGCCGAGGGTGGCCAGCTGCAGCTGAACGTGATGGAGCCGCTGATCGCCTACAAGATCTTCGACTCGATCCGCCTGCTGACCCGCGCCATGGACATGCTGCGCGAGCTCTGCATCGACGGCATCAGCGCCAACGAACAGCGCTGCCGCGAGCTGATGGAGAACTCCATCGGCCTGGTCACCGCGCTCAACCCCTACATCGGCTACGAAAACGCCACGCGCATCGCCAAGACCGCGCTGGACACCGGCCGCGGCGTGCTGGAGCTGGTACGCGAGGAGAAGCTGCTGGACGAGGCCACCCTGGCCGACATCCTGCGCCCCGAGAACATGATCGCCCCGCGCCTGGTGCCGCTGGCCGCGACCGCCTGATTCATACCGCTTTCATAGACGAGGCACTCACCAGCCTCACCACTCTGGGATGGCTTCGGCCATCCCTTTTTTATTGCAGATTCCAGGCCCGTCGCAGGGCCTGGATCGCCTCGACGATCTGCGCCTCCGGCACCGCGGCGAAGCCCAGCACCAGCCCGGCGCGCTCGTCCGCCGGCGTGGCGACAGATTCCAGCCAGTACTCGCTGAGCCCGTTCATCTCCACCCCCGCGGCGCGCGCGGCCTGCACCAGCTCGCGTTCACGGGAGAGGCTGTCCACCCGCACGCACAGGTGCAGGCCGGCCTCCACCGTCGGTAGCGGCGCGCAGCCGGGAATCGCCTGCGGCCAGTGCGCCAGCAAGGCATCGCGGCGCGCACGCGCGGCCTGGCGCATGCGCCGCACATGGCGCTGGAAGTGGCCGGCAGCGATGAACTCGGCCATCACCGCCTGGGTGCCGATCTCCGAGTGGCGCATATCCAGCGCGCGGCGGCGAGCGAAAGAGCCGGCCAGCGCCGGGGGCAACACCAGGTAACCGAGGCGCAGGGCCGGGAAAGCGATCTTGCAGAAGGTGCCGACGTACAGCACCCGCCCCTGCCGATCCAGCGCCGCCAGCGGTGCCAGGGGCGTGCCGCTGTAGCGGTACTCGCCATCGTAGTCATCCTCGATGATCCAGCCGTCCTGGCGTTCGGCCCACTCCAGCAGCTCCAGGCGCCGCGCCAGCGACAGGGTCACTCCGCTCGGGTACTGGTGCGAGGGAGTGACGTAGGCCAGCCGGCAATCCTCGAGGGCAGCCAAGGCCGCGGTGTCCAGGCCATCGCCATCCACCGGCACGCCGCACAGCTCGCCACCGGCCACCGCCAGGGCATGGCAGGCGGCGCGGTAGCCGGGGTTCTCGATCGCCACCCGGTCGCCGGGCTGCACCAGCAGCTGGGCACACAGGCTGATGGCCTGTTGCGCGCCGCAAGTGATTACCACCTGGCTCGCATCGCAGTTCAGGCCACGGCTGCTGCGCAGGTAGGCGGCCACCAGTTCGCGCAGGGTGGCGTCACCGGCCGGGTCGCCATAGCCCAGGCGCGCGGGTGAGGGCTTGCGCCAGAACCTGGCCTGCAGCCGCGCCCAGATATCGAAGGGGAACAGGTCGAAGGCCGGCACGCCGATGCGAAAGGCCCGGGGCGCACCGGTCACCGGCGGCGGCAGATGGTGCTGTTGCAGGCGTTGCAGCGCGGCACTGGGCGCCACCGTGGCAGGCACCGGCAACGGCTGCGGGCGTTCGCCGGCCAGGTCCGCCACATAGGTGCCGGCGCCCACCCGCCCCTCTACATAGCCCTCGGCGTAGAGCTGGTCGAAGGCGCGGGTCACGGTATTGCGCGAGATGCCCAGCAGCGCCGCCAGGTCGCGGCTGGCTGGTAGGCGCGTGCGCCCGCCCAGGCGGCCGTCGAGGATGCGCTCGCGCAGCGCCTGGTACAGCTGGCGGGAGAGGCCCTGGGCGGGGTCGAGGCGAATCCCGGAGAGATCGACAGGCAACGGTGGCGTGTGGCTCATGGCGGCTCTCCTGGCTTGAATGGCTCCACGAAACTGGCACGAAGTGGCCCTTACAACAGACCAATATCCTGCCTAGCATGGAGCCATTCCGCCAGGAGTTGCCCATGTACACACCCGCTTCCTTCCGCCAGAACGACCTCGCCGAGCTGCACGAGCTGATCCAGGCCTGCCCCTTCGCCCTGCTCACCAGTGCCGGCAGCGAAGGCGTGCAGGCCAGCCATCTGCCGCTGCTGCTGGAGCCCGGCGAGGGCGAATTCGGCACCCTCTACGGCCACTTCGCCAAGGCCAACCCGCACTGGCGCGAGCTGCAGGACGGCGCCGAGGCGCTGGCGGTGTTCTCCGGCCCGGACGCCTACATCAGCCCCAGCTGGTACGCGGCCAAGGCCGAGCACGGCAAGGTGGTGCCGACCTGGAACTACATCGCCGTGCACGCCCGCGGCCCGGTGGAACTGATCGAGGACCCCGAGCGCCTGCTGCAGATCGTCAGCCGCCTCAGCGACCGCCACGAGAGCGGCCGCGTCCAGCCCTGGGCGGTCAGCGATGCGCCGCGCGAGTATCTGGACGCCATGTTGCGCGCCATCGTCGGCTTCGCCCTGCCGATCCGTCGCCTGGACGGCAAGTGGAAGCTCGGGCAGAACCGCTCCGCCGCCGACCAGCAGGGCGTACGCGACGGCCTCGATGCCTCGCCCAGCCCACGCGACCGCGAACTGGCGGCGCGCATGACCACCATCGACTGACCAGGGAGGCCAGCATGCTCGACATCCGCCCCATCACCGCCGCCGACCACGCCGCCTGGCTGCCGCTCTGGCAGGGCTACCAGCGTTTCTACAACGCGCAGATCGGCGAAGAGACCAGCGCCCTGACCTGGCAACGCTTCCTCGACCCCGCCGAGCCGATGCACTCCGCGCTGGCCTGGCGCGACGGCGCGGCCGTCGGCCTGGTGCACTACATCTATCACCGCAGCTGCTGGACCACCGGCGACTACTGCTACCTGCAGGACCTGTATGTGGCGGAACACATTCGCGGCGGCGGCATCGGCCGTGCGCTGATCGAGCATGTGTATGCCGAGGCGGCCGCCGCCGGTGCCTCACGGGTGCACTGGCTGACCCAGGAAGCCAACTACCAGGGGCGCATGCTCTACGACCGCATCGCCGACCGTTCCGGCTTCATCCAGTACAGGAAGATCCTATGACCACCGACCTGCGCCACTGGCAAGCACGCCCCTTCCCGCCGCACCAGGTGCTGCAGGGCCGCTTCATCCGCCTGGAGCCGCTGAGCAACACCCATCACGGCGACGACCTGTGGGCCGCCCTGCAGGGCCCCGACCCGGTGCTGTGGGACTACCTGCCCTACGGCCCCTTCACCGAGCGCACAGCCTTCGACGCCTGGCTGGCCGCCAATGCCGACAGCCGCGACCCGCAGTTCTACGCGGTGATCGATACTCAGGGCCGCGCCCTGGGCCTGCTCAGCTACCTGCGCATCGCGCCCAAGGATGGCTGCATCGAGATCGGTCACATCGCCTTCGGCGCCGCCATGCAGCGCACGCCGGGCGCCACCGAGGCGGTGTTCCTGCTGGCCCGGCATGCCTTCGATGACCTCGGCTACCGCCGCTTCGAATGGAAGTGCAACGCGCGCAACGCCCGCTCCATGCGCTCCGCCGAACGCTTCGGCTTCAGCTACGAGGGCCTGTTCCGCCAGCACATGATCGTCAAGGGCGAGAACCGCGACACCGCCTGGTTCGCCATCATCGACGGCGAGTGGCCAGCCTGCCGCACGGCCTTCGAACGCTGGCTGGCGGCGGACAACTTCGATGCCGAGGGCCGGCAGAAGCGCCGCCTGGAAGAGCTGCGCGGCTGAGGTTCAGTAAACCTCGCAGCGCCCCTCGGCGAGCGTCTCGCCCGCGTGCTGGCGGTAATGACTCTCACCAGAGAATTCGGCCACCGGCGGGCTGTCGCTGAAGGGCTCGCGGAACTCCAGGCTGACCAGCAGCTTGTAGACCCGGTAGCGCTTGCGCGCCGTGCGGTGGCCGGGGCAATCGTCGAAGTGATCGCGCTCGACCGCGGTCTCCTCCTCGCAGCGCTCGTCGTCCTCGAGATCCTCGTAACGCTCCGTGCCCTCGCGATAGGTCCGGCGCCCGCAATCCAGGCGGCGCACCGGTTTGCTGCAGTAACCGGGTGCGCTGCAGGACTCGGACTCCTCGCGCTCGATAGTCTCCGCCTGCTGCTCGCGCCAGCGCGCCTGGATGTCGTAGTCCAGGCCGCTGTCCTGGCTGTCGATGAACAATGAGTTGCCGGCGTAATCGCCGCGCGTTGTCCAGAGGCTGAGCTCGGACTGCGCATCGTGCAGGCGCAGGCGGCTCGCCAGCCAGGGCTGCGGGTTGAACTCCAGGCGCTTGTGGCCCTGGGTCAGGGTCACCTCCTCGCTCAGCTGCAACGGCTGGCCGTCGCGGGTGAACAGATAGCCCTTGCCGGCCAGGCTGCTGCAACCGGCGGCCAGCAGGCACCACGACAGCATCACGAGACGGCGCAGCAGCGCCGCCGACGAACCGCTTAGGGGAAGGTGCAACACGCGCTATCACTCCTTGATGGGCAGGCCGTGGATTCGACCGTGCCGCTGCGCTTTGATTCGCCGCCCTACTCGATCTCGAACAGGCCGTTCTTCAGCGGCCCCACATCCAGGCGCTGGCGCACGTCGTCGTCGATGCGCGCGTCGTCCGGGCGGTACAGGCGCACCTGGCGATAGGCGCTGATGCGGTTGATCTCCGTGCCCAGGTATTCCCACACCACGCGGGTGCAGGCCGGGTTGCGCCGGTCGCCGCTGGAGACGCCGGTCTTCAGGCCGTTGAGGCGGGTGATGCGGCTCTTGTAACTGGGGATGAGGATGGTCTGGCTCATCTCGTTGAGGGTCAGCGACTCGTAGTCCATCAGGAACAGGCGGTCCTGCAGCTGGAAGGCGGCGCCCAGGTAGCGGCAGCGCACCCAGTCCTCGGCCTGTACGTCGGCGCTGGCCGAGCGCTCCTGGCGTTCCTGGCGCTCGAACAGGAAGGCGCCGTCCTCTTCCTCCCACAGGTGCACCAGCGACAGCAGCACGTAGCCGGGTACCGACATGCAGTTGGAGTATTCGAAGTAGTAGCCGCAGTAGCGGCGCAGGTCGCCGCTCTGCTCGCGCAGGGGCTTGAGCAGCTCGATCAGCGGGTCCACGCGCTTGCCGGCGCCCAGCCCCGGTGTGCGTGCACCGAGCAGGCGGGCGAACTGTTCCGGCGGCAGCAGCAACTCGTAGTCCTCGACGCCGAAGAAGTCGCAGATGCGCTTGAGGTTGTACGCCGTCGGCCGGCTCTGGCCGCTGAGGTACTTGTTGAACTGGGCGCGATTGATCGCGAGCTTCCGGCAAACCTCGGCGATCGAGCGGTAGTGGCTGCAAAGCAGCTTGAGGTTGTCGCCGAGGGCTTCCGACATGAGGTCCGTCCTGATGATGCTAGCGACGCAATTCTAGCATCAACTCGCGCCAACTCGCCGCGACCCGCGAAATTGTCCGCACCCCGCCACAGGCCGACCATGCGCCCCCACGGCTTTCGCTGTGCCGCTTCTTCCACTCGAACAATAAGAATCGAGGTCCTCGCCATGCTGGAAATGCTCAACGATTTCCTGTCCGGAAAACTGCTGATCGTGCTGATCGTCGGTCTGGGCAGCTACTTCACCATCCGCTCGCGTTTCGTCCAGTTCCGTCATTTCGGCCACATGTTCAGCGTGTTCAAGGACTCGATCCGCGGCAGCGCCGGCCAACTGAGCTCCTTCCAGGCCCTGATGCTGAGCCTCGCCGGCCGCGTCGGCGCGGGTAACATTGCCGGTGTCGGCGTCGCCGTGACCCTCGGCGGCCCGGGCGCGGTGTTCTGGATGTGGGTGACCGCCCTGGTCGGCATGTCCAGCAGCTTCTTCGAGTGCACCCTGGCCCAGGCCTACAAGCGCGCCGACGGCGACGGCCTGTACCGTGGCGGCCCGGCCTACTATATCCAGCACGGCCTGAAGCTGCGCTGGATGGCCATGACCTTCGCCGTCCTGCTGCTGGTCACCTACGGCTTCGCCTTCAACGGCCTGCAGTCCTTCACCGTGACCCACTCGCTGGAGAACGCCTTCGGCTTCCCGGTGCAGTACACCGGTCTGGCCCTGGCCGTGCTGCTGGGCCTGGTGTTCCTCGGCGGGATCAAGCGCATCGCCGCCGTCTCCGACCTGCTGGTACCGGTCAAGACCCTGGCCTACATCGCCGTGACCCTGTACGTGATCGTCAGCCAGATCGAACTGGTGCCGGATATGCTGGTGACCATCGTGAAGAGCGCCTTCGGCCTCGAACCGGCCTTCGCCGGCCTGCTCGGTAGCGCCATCGTGATGGGCGTGAAGCGCGGCGTGTTCGCCAACGAAGCCGGCCTGGGCAGCGCGCCGAACGTGGCCGCCGTGGCCGCCGTGAAGCACCCGGTCGCCCAGGGCGTGGTCCAGGCGTTCAGCGTGTTCCTCGACACCTTCGTCATCTGCACCTGCACCGCGCTGCTGATCCTGCTGTCCGGCTTCTACACCCCGGGCTTCGAGGGCGACGGCATCATCCTCACCCAGAACTCGCTGGCCGCCGTGGTCGGTGACTGGGGCCGGATCTTCGTCAGCGTGGCGCTGAGCCTGTTCGTGTTCACCTGCATCCTCTACAACTACTACCTCGGCGAGAACGCCCTGCAGTTCATCGTCGGCCGTGGCCGCGGCCCGCTGATGATCTATCGCGGCCTGGTACTGGCGCTGATCTTCTGGGGCTCGATGCAGAACCTGGGCACCGTGTTCGCCTTCGCCGACATCACCATGACCTGCCTGGCCTTCGTCAACCTGGCCGCCCTGGCCATGCTGATCAAGGTCGGCCTGCGCCTGATGCGTGACTACGACGCCCAGCGCAAGGCCGGCATCGCCACCCCGGTATTCGATCCGAAGGACTTCGGCGACCTGGACCTCGACCCTGCCGCCTGGCCGGCCAACCCGCAGCCCGCCGCACCCGGCGAGCACGTGGTCATGGCCCACAGCCTGCACCAGCGCTGAGTCATCCGCTGAAATAAAAAGGGGGCACGCAGCCCCCTTTTTCTTGGTCCCAGATTTGCCCGCCGCCTTACACTCGGGCGCAATCGCCCACGTTTCTTGATCGGATACGCGCATGAATCCTTCGCAGAACCTGCTGGTGCTCTACACCGGCGGCACCATCGGCATGCAGATGAGCGAGGCCGGCCTGGCCCCGGCCTCCGGCTTCGAGGACCGCCTGAAGAGCGAACAGGCGCTGCACCCGGAACGCCCGGCCCCGGCCTGGCAGTTCCGCGAGCTGAGCCCGCCGATCGACAGCGCCAACATGCGCCAGGCCAACTGGCTGGCGATGCGCGACGCCATCGTCCAGGCCGTCGACGCGGACGGCTTCGACGCCGTGCTGCTGCTGCATGGCACCGACACCCTGGCCTACAGCGCCGCGGCGCTGAGCTTCCTGCTGCTGGGCATCCCGGTGCCGGTGCTGCTGACCGGCTCCATGCTGCCGGCCGGTGCTGCCGGCAGCGATGCCTGGCCCAACCTGTTCGGCGCCCTGGCCGCGCTGCACCACGGTTGCCTGCCCGGCGTGCACCTGTTCTTCGACGGCCAGGTGCTGCACGGTGCGCGCACCAGCAAGCTGAAGAGCGAGGCCTTCGACGCCTTCGCCAACATGGCCCGCGCCCGCCACGGCGCCCATGCCGAGGCCCTGCCAGATGCCCTGCACTACCGTCAGCCGCGCCAACCCGTGGCGCTGGCCGTGCAGCCGCTGTTCCCCGGCCTGAGCACCGCGCAGCTGAGCGCGACGCTGGAGAGCGGTGCGCAGGGCGTGTTGCTGGAGTGCTACGGCAGCGGTACCGGGCCGTCGGACGATCCCGCGTTCCTCGCTGTGCTGCGCGAAGCCCGCGAACGCGGCGTGGTGCTGGCCGCCATCAGCCAGTGCCCGCTGGGGCACGTCGACTTCGAGGTATACGCCGCAGGTAGCGCCCTGGCCGAGGCCGGCCTGGTCAGCGGCGGCGGCATGACCCGCGAGGCCGCGCTGGGCAAGCTGTTCGGCCTGCTCGGCGCCGGTCTTGAGCCGGCCGAGGTGGAACGGCTGTTCATCCTCGATCTGTGCGGGGAATGCGCTGACTGAGGGGGCAATGCGCCCCTTCAAAATTCCGTAATAAGCAATGGGCATAGTCGCTGGCCTTATTATTCCAACGACTGGTGCCCAGCATGAACCCGCTCTTGCGTCCCCTCCCCCTGGTCCTGGCCCTGCAGGCCGTCATCGCCGGCCAGGTCAGCGCCGCCGGTTTCACCGTCGGCACCGGCAGCACGATCACCACCAGCCAGAGCCTGACCGGCGCCGGCATCGTCCAGCAGGGTGGCACGCTGAGCACCTCCGGCAGCACCGTGGCGGTGAACGTCGGCACGGGCACCTCGACCCTGACCAACGCCGGCACCATCAAGCAGACCGGCAGCGGCCGCACCATCGACGCCAACACCGGCACCCCGGTGCTGACCATCCGCAACGAGGAAGGCGCGCTGATCGACGCGGTCGGCAACGTCGCCATCCGCCTCAACCGTCCGGCCGGCCAGTACATCATCGACAACCAGGGCACCATCTCGCAGAGCGGCGTGAGCGTCGGCGGCGAGCGGGCGATCAAGGCCGACGCCGACTACACCAGCACCGGCAACCAGATCATCAACGGCGCGGCGGACAACCGCGACGCCACCATCAGCTCCACCGGCAACGATGCCCTGCGCCTGGGCAGCAACTTCACCCTGACCAACTACGGGCGCATCGTCTCCACCGGCACGGTCAACACCAGCTGCCCGGACTACATCAGCGGCCAGTGCGCCAACGACTATTCCGCCGCCGACGGCGTGGCCATCGAGAACGCCCGTGGCAACGTGGCCATCCTCAACCACGGCAGCATCGAGGGCCCGCGCCACGGCATCGACGGCGGCGACCCGCTGGCAGCCGACGCCGATGCCGACATGTTCGGCCTGGAGCGCCTGATCATCACCTCCGCCGACGGCAACGGCGTGACCTTCTCCAAGGTGGTCGACGGCGTCACCACCACCGGCGTGAGCATCGCCAACCCGGTGGTGATCAACTACGCAGACGGCACCATCATCGGCAACAACGGCTCCGGCATCGGCCTCGACGGCCATGGCGTGGTGTTCAACTACGGCCTGATCAGCGGCCGCTATGCCGGCGCCGGCAACGTCTATGACCACGAGGGCCTCGGCGTCACCACCAGCAACGGCGATGGCGACGGCGTCGATATCGACGGCATGGCCTACATCGAGAACCACGGCCGCATCGAGGGCCTCGGCGCCGGCGGTCTGGATTCCGGCGGCAACCCCAACGGCGCCGACGGCATCGCCGCCGGCGGCGGCACCATCATCAACGGCGCCAATGGAGAGATCTTCGGCCAGTCCAAGGGCATCCTGATCGACGACGGCGCCAGCGGCACTGCCTCGGCCACTGGCCGTGGCACCGACACCGCCCACGGCGGCGCGGCGCGCATCGACAACGCCGGCAGCATCATCGGCGCCGACGAGACCGCCATCGGCCTGGTCGGCGACTATGCCGACGTGCTGATCAACCGCAGCGGCGGGGTGATCCGCGGCGGCGCTGACTCCACCCTCGTCGACCAGCTCTCCAGCACCACGGCCGGCGCCGCCGTGCAGATGGGCGCGGGCGACGACCAGGTACTCAACGCCGGCCTGATCGAGGGCCAGAACGGCCTGGCGCTGGACCTCGGCGATGGCGACGACCGCCTGATCCTGCAGGCCGGCAGCCGCTTCGTCGGCAGCGTCACGGGCGGCGCCGGCACTGACCGCGTGCTGCTCGACGATGCCGCCGGCGGCAGCTTCGGCAACAGCAGCGGCTTCGAACTGCTGCAGGTGCTGCAGGGCAGCTGGAGCCTGGACAGCGACGACTTCAGCAATGGTGCCGAAGTGCTCGGCGGCAGCCTGCGCAACCTCGGCCGCATCGCCGGCGACGTGCAGGTCGCCAGCGGCGCCGGTTTCGGCGGTGGCCAGGTCGGCGGCGACCTGAGCCTGGCCAGTGGCTCGCGCCTGATCCTCGACGTGGCCGCCGACGGCAGCCACAACCCCACTTCGGTCAGCGGCAGCGCCAGCATCGCCGGCGCCACCCTGCAGATCGTCGCAGGTTCGGGCGACTACCCGCGCCTGAGCCAGTACAGCGTGCTGCAGGCCGACGGCGGCATCAGCGGCCAGTTCGCCATGGTCAGCAGCAACCTGGCCTTCCTCACCCCCGAGCTGAGCTACGGCAGTGACAGCGTCGAACTGGAACTGCGCCGCAACGACCTGGCCTACGCCGACCTGGCCAGCAGCGGCAACGGTCGCAACGTGGCCAACGTGATCCAGGCCAGCGGCAGCGGCGAGCTCTACCAGATCCTCCTTGGCAGCGATGCCGAACAGGCCCGCCGCGGCCTGGAGCAACTGGCCGCCAGCAGCAACGCCAGCATGGCCAGCGCCACCCTGGCCGGCGGTGCGCAGATCGGCAGCAGCATGCTCTCGGCCATGCAGCAGATGGGCGGCAGCGGCAACCTGCAGGCATCGCTGCTGCGCGAAGACGGCCCGCAGCTGGCCGCCAGCGGCGTGCCGCGCGACGCCCGTGGGCTGAACGACCCGAACGCCGCCGGCCGCCTGTGGCTGCAGGGCCTCGGCAGCCACGGCAAGCTGGACGCCGATAGCGGCGACATCCGCCAGGACAGCGCCGGTGCCGTGCTCGGCGCCGACTGGGCCCTGGGCAGCGCCTGGCGCCTGGGCGTGCTCGGCGGCTACGGCCGCACCGACGTGGATGCCGACAACGCCAACAACGACATCGACAGCCTGCACCTGGGCCTCTATGCCCAGCACCAGAGCGGGCCGCTGGCCCTGCGCCTGGGCGCCTCCTACAGCTGGCACGACAACAGCGGCGAGCGTGACATCGACTTCAGCGGCTTCAGCGATCACCTGCGCGCCGACTACGACGCCAACAGCCAGCAGGCCTTCGCCGAGTTGGGCTATCAGCTGGCCCAGGGCCGCCTGCTCGCCGAACCCTTCGCCGCCATCGGCTACCAGCGCTATAGCCACGAGAGCTACGACGAGAAAGGTGGCGCCGCCGCCCTGCACGTCGAGGAGCAGGATCAGGACAACGTCAGCAGCACCCTCGGTGTGCGCGTCGCCCACCTCGGCAGCCTGGACAACGGCATGAGCCTGACCCCGCGCGCCAGCCTGGGCTGGCGCCACACCTTCGGCGAGCTGGAAAGCAGCGCGCGGCAGTCCTTCCTCACCGGCGGCGACGCCTTCAGCGTCGAGGGCGCGGCACTGGATCGCAACAGTCTGCTGGTCGAGGCCGGTGTCGATCTCGGCCTGAGCGCCGAGCAGAGCCTGGGCCTGGGCTACAGCGGCGAGCTGGGTAGCGATGCGCAGAACCACGCGCTGCTGCTGCAGTGGCAAGCGCGCTTCTGACGACCGCTACCGCCGGGCCGCTGGCCTGGCATCAGCCCAACGGCGCGAACACCGACCAGCCGATGCGCTCGCTGAGCGACTCCAGGGCCGCCATGCCGGCCAGGGAGTTGCCGGCGGCGTTCAGCTCCGGCGACCACACGCAGATGCTGAAACGCCCCGGCACCACCGCGACGATGCCGCCGCCGACGCCGCTCTTGCCGGGCAGACCGACGCGGTAGGCGAAGTTGCCGGCCTCGTCGTACAGGCCGCTGGTGGCCATGATCGCGTTGACCTGCTGGGTCTGGCGTGGCGTGAGGATCTGCTCGCCGCTGCGCGGGCACACACCCTGGTTGGCCAGGAAGCCGCAGGCGCGGGCCAGGTCGACGCAGCTCATGGCCAGCGCACAGTGGTGGAAGTAGCTGCGCAGCACCGCCTCGACCTCGTTGTGGAAATTGCCGAAGGCCTGCATCAAATAGGCCGCGGCGGCGTTGCGCGCGCGGTGCTGGTACTCCGACTCGGCGACCTTGGCGTCCGACACCAGCAGCGAGTTGCCGGCCAGGCGCCGGGCCAGGTCGCGCATGGACAGCGCCGGGGCGGCGAAGCGCGACTGGTTGATGTCGCAGATCACCAGGGCACCGGCATTGATGAACGGGTTGCGCGGGCGGCCACGCTCGAACTCCAGTTGCACCAGCGAGTTGAACGGCTGGCCGGACGGCTCGTGGCCGAGGCGCTGCCAGATGTCCTCCCCGGAATGCTGGATCGCCTGTACCAGGCTGAACACCTTGGAAATGCTCTGGATCGAGAACGGCTCGGCGGCATCACCGGCGGTATGCAGGCTGCCATCCACGCCCAGCACCGCTATACCTAGACGATCGGCCGGCGCCTCGGCCAGCGCCGGGATGTAGTCGGCCACCTTGCCCCGGCCCAGCAGCGGGCGCACCTGGTCCAGTATCTCGTTCAACAGCGCCTGCATGTTCGGCCTCTTGCGTGTGCGGGTGCCGAAATAGACGCCTGGCGGCTCCGCTCCATCACAGCCGCCGCTGGCCGCTTCTAGCTCTTGTGGCCGCTGCGGCTCGGCAACTTGGCCGCAATTATCCCTTTGTTGGCCGCCGTTATCGTTCTCCCGGCTCACCGGGCCGGCCAACAATTCGCCCAGCCCATCGAGGAGAACAACAAGATGCTGACCTACTACAGCGACGACCACCGCCTGCACCACGCCCAGGGCGAGATGGTCGGCGGCGAATTCAAACCCTGCTTCGAGATGCCGGCGCGCGCCGACCACGTGCTGGCCCGAGTGCGCGAGCGCAACCTCGGCGAGGTGCTGGCACCGCGTGAGTTCGGCATGGCGCCGATCGCCCGCATCCACACCGGCGACTACCTGGACTTCCTGCAGAAGGCCTGGGCCGGCTGGGCCGCCCAGGGCAACACCGCTGACTTCCTGCCCGGCGTGTTCCCGGCCCGCCATCTGCGCGCCAAGCGGCCCAACGACCTCTACGGCCAGTACGGCTTCCACAGCTTCGACTGCTTCGCGCCGATCACCGCCGGCACCTGGCAGGCCGTGTACACCTCGGCGCAGATCGCCCTGAGCGGCCAGGCCGAGATCGCCGCCGGCGCCCACAGCGCCTTCGCCCTGTGCCGGCCACCGGGCCACCACGCCAGCGCCGACGTGATGGGCGGCTACTGCTACCTGAACAACGTAGCCATCGCCGCCCAGGCCTTCCTCGACCAGGGCGCCGCGCGGGTGGCGATCCTCGACGTCGACTACCACCACGGCAACGGTACCCAGTCGATCTTCTATGACCGCGACGACGTGTTCGTCGCCAATATCCACGGCAGCCCGAGCTTCGAGTACCCGCACTTCCTCGGCTACGCCGACGAGACCGGTGAAGGCCGCGGCGAGGGCTGCAACCTCAACCTGCCGCTGGCCGCCGGCAGCGCCTGGGATGCCTGGGACGCCGCCCTGGAAACCGCCTGCCAGCGCATCGCTGCCTACGGCCCGGACGTGGTGCTGGTGTCGCTTGGCGTCGACACCTACCAGAACGACCCGATCTCCAGTTTCAAACTGGACAGCCCGGACTACCTGCGCATGGGCGAACGCATCGCCGCGCTGGGCAAGCCGACGCTGTTCGTCATGGAAGGCGGCTATGCGGTCGCCGAAATCGGCATCAATGCCGTCAACGTGCTCGAAGGTTTCCAGGGCTGAGCCCTGCACAGGAGAACAACAAGATGAAGAAGCTGATCGCCGCCACCCTCTGCGGCCTGACCCTGGCCGGCACCGCCCAGGCCGCCGACCGCGAACTCAAGGTCTACAACTGGTTCGACTACATCACCCCGGAGACCCTGACCAAGTTCAAGCAGGACAGCGGCATCAAGCTGACCTACGACATCTTCGACACCAACGAGGCGCTGGAGGCCAAGCTGCTCACCGGCAACTCCGGCTATGACCTGGTGGTGCCGTCCAACGTGTTCCTCGCCAAGCAGGTCGAGGCTGGCGTGTTCCAGAAGCTCGACCGCAGCAAGCTGCCCAACTGGCAGCACCTCGACCCGCAGCTGATGAAGCTGATCGAGGCGAACGACCCGGGCAACCAGTACGCCGTGCCCTACATGTATGGCACCGTGCTGATCGGCTTCAACCCGGACAAGGTCAAGGCCGCTCTCGGCGACAACGCGCCAGTGGACAGCTGGGACCTGATCTTCAAGGAAGAGAACATCGCCAAGCTGCAGCAGTGCGGCGTGGCCCTGCTCGACTCGCCGTCGGAAATCCTGCCGCTGGCCCTGCACTACCTGGGCCTGTCGCCGAACAGCAAGGAGCCGGCCGACTACGCCAAGGCCGAGCAGCTGCTGAGCAAGATCCGCCCGCACGTACGCTACTTCCACAGCTCCAAGTACATGAGCGATATCGCCAACGGCGAGATCTGCGTGGCCGTGGGCTACTCCGGCAGCTTCTCCCAGGCCGCCAACAACGCCAAGCAGGCGAAGAACGGCGTAACCGTGGACATGCGCCTGCCCAAGGAAGGCGCGCCGATCTGGTTCGACATGATGGCGATTCCGAAGGACGCGAAGAACATCGACGAGGCCCACGCCTTCATCAACTTCCTCCTGCAGCCGCAGGTGATCGCGCCGATCTCCGACTTCGTCGGCTACCCGAACCCGAACAAGGACGCCACCGCGCTGGTCGCCGAATCGATCCGCACCAACCCCAACCTGTACCCGACCGCCGAGGCGATGCAGAAGCTCTACACCCTCGAGCCGCTGCCACGCGCCGCCGAGCGTGCGCGCACCCGCGCCTGGAGCAAGATCAAGACCGGCAACTGAGCCGTTCGCGCAACACCCGAGACCGGCCAATGGCCGGTCTTTTTTTGTCCAGCGCAGCGGTAACTGACGAAGCGCTTGGACAAGCCGGCGGGCGGCTGCTTAGTTCACTGGTCAGGACCACAGGCGCAACGCACGCCGACACCTGCCAGGAGCACACCGATGAACAAACTGCCGATCGCCGCCGCCCTGCTCGTCATGGGTAGCGCCCATGCCGCCAGCCTGCCGAAATTCGAAGTCACCTGCCCCACCGACGTGGCCGTACGCGCCGACGCCGGAGGTCCGGTGTTCATCAATGACAAGAAGGCCATCCTCAGTAAGTTCAGCGAGCAGTACTACGAGGCCAGGGGCGAAGGCGTGACCATCTCCATCAGCCTGGATGGCAAAGGCACGCCCACTATCTCCTACACCGGCAAGCAGGGCGCCAACGGCATTTGCGAGAAACAGGAAGAAAACACCGAGCAGGCCCCGGCCAGCGAGGCGGAGCCGCAGGGCTGAGCCTCACTCGCCGCGGATGTACTGTTCCAGGTGCTGGATCAAGCCATCCTGTTCGGCCAGCGTCTCCTTGATCAGGTCGCCGATGGACAGCAGGCCGAGCAGACGCTCGCCCTCCACCACCGGCAGATGGCGCAGGTGGCCGTCGGTCATCAGGCTCATGCACTCACGGATGCTCTGTCGCGGCTCTACTGTCACCACCGGCACGCTCATCACCTCGCGTACCGCGGTGCCGATCGATGAACGCCCCTGCAGCACACCTTTGCGCGCGTAGTCGCGCTCGCTGACGATGCCGACCAGACGGCCCTGCTCGATTACCGGCAGGGCGCCGACGTTGTGCTCGGCCATCAGTTGCAACGCCTCGAGCATGCTGGCCTCGGCCGCCACGGTGTGGACGTTCTGCTGCGTCTTGCTGCCGAGCATCTGCGCTACGGTCTTCATGCGAATTCCCCTTGTCCTGTGTTCGCGTCTGTGGGGCGAAGCATCGGGCAAGGGGGTGGGCACAGGCCAACCGGAGATATTCATGGCGACCATTGAGAAATTCACTGGCGCCACGGCGGCCCTTAATCGAGCAGCTGGCTGAAGCTCTTGTCGGCCTCCAGCACCTCCGGCAGCTTGTCGAACAGGGCGTCCAGATCGATGCCCTCGCACAGCGGGCTGTCCAGCTCCTCGCGGGTCTTGGCCAGGTCGCCGTTGTGCTGACGCAGCGCCTCGGCGATCAGCACCGCCTGCGCCACCAGGCGCGGCAGCGGCATGTCCGCCGGTGCCTGGTGCGGACGGGTCTGCAGGGCGATGGCCTGCTGGATCACCTCAGGCAATTGCCAGCGCCGCGCCAGTTCGGCGCCGACTTCGGGGAAGCCGAAGCCCAGTTGCAAGGTCTCCAGCGCCACGCGACCGGCGGCATCGGTCTTGCCGCTGCGGTTGAGGCGCGCCGCCAGTTCCGGCGCGCCGGTCTGGATCAACAGCTCGCCGATGTTGTGCATCATGCCGCAGGTGAACGCCGTCTCCATCGCCACGCCGCGCATCTTGGCCAGCAGCCGGCACAGGCTGGCGACCTGGAAGCTCTGCAGCCAGAAGCCCTTGAGGTCGAAGCCGGAGTCGGTCTTGAAGGCGCCGGTCACCGCCGACGCCAGCACCAGGGTGCGCAGGGTGTTGAAGCCCAGGCGCGACGCCGCGTCCTCGACACTGTGCGCCTCGCGGGCACCACGGAAGCGCGCCGAGTTGGCCAGGCGCAGCACCTTGGCGGCGATCACCGGATCGAGGTTGATGTTGCGCGCGACCGCGTCGAGGTTGGTGTGGGGGTTATCGAACTGCTGGATCAGGTCCTGGGCGACCTTGGGAATGCTGGGCAGGCTGTGCAGCTGGGAAAAGAGACTGTCGATATCCATGAAGGGTGTTCTCCGGCCCGCGGAAAAAAGGAAGGTGGGACTGAAAACATTAGTCAGCCCCACTGCTCCGCACCCTGCCTTTCGTCGGCGTCAGGCCATCGCGCGGCGAATGTCGGCTGCCAGCTCGCGCACCCGCGCCTCTTCGGTATCCCAGCTGCACATGAAGCGCGCGCCGCCGGCACCGATGAAGGTGTAGAAGCGCCAGCCCCATTCGCGCAGGCGCTCGATGGCGGTTTCCGAGAGCTGCAGGAACACGCCGTTGGCCTCCACCGGGAACATCAGGCTGGCGCCCGGCACGTCCGCTACCAGCTCGGCCAGCAGGCGCGCGCAGCGGTTGGCGTGGTTGGCGTAGCGCAGCCAGGCGTCGTCCTGCAGCAGGCCGACCCAGGGCGCGGAGAGGAAGCGCATCTTCGAGGCCAGCTGGCCGGCCTGCTTGCAGCGATAGTCGAAGTCTTCGGCCAGCTCCTTGTTGAAGAACAGGATGGCCTCGCCCACCGCCATGCCGTTCTTGGTGCCGCCGAAGCACAGCACGTCGACGCCGGCCTTCCAGGTCAGCTCCGCCGGGCTGCAGCCGAGCGAGGCGCAGGCATTGGAGAAACGCGCGCCGTCCATGTGCAGGTTGAGATTCAGCTCCTTGCACACCTGGCTGATGGCGGCGACCTCGTCCGGGCGGTAGACGGTACCGACCTCGGTGGCCTGGGTCAGGGTCACCACGCGCGGCTTCGGATAGTGGATGTCCTGGCGCTTGAGGGCGACTTCACGGATCGAATCCGGGGTCAGCTTGCCCTGCTCGGTGCGCGCGGTGAGCAGCTTGGAGCCGTTGGAGAAGAACTCCGGCGCGCCGCACTCGTCGGTCTCGACGTGGGCGGTCTCCGAGCAGATCACGCTGTGGTAGCTCTGGCACAGGCTGGACAGGGCCAGGGAGTTGGCGGCGGTGCCGTTGAAGGCGAAGAACACCTCGCAATCGGTCTCGAACAGCTGGCGGAACTGGTCGGCGGCACGCGCCGTCCAGCTGTCGTCGCCATAGGCCCGTTCGTGGCCGCGATTGGCCTCGGCCATGGCAGCCCAGGCCTCCGGGCAGATGCCGGAATAGTTGTCGCTGGCGAATTGCTGGGTATGGTCGGTCATGGAGATTTCCTTGTGGGAGCACCGATTACTTTAGTCCGGCCCGTTGGCCGAAGAGGGGTCCGCAAGGCGTCGTGAGCCTGACGAACGGGCAATAACAGATGAGCAATAAATCGAAGATCAAAAATAACTGTATCGCTCGGTAACTGCCGATTATTTCATCCTGCGCAGTGGAAAATGATGGATTTCCAGCATTGGCGAGAGCTTTCGCTTATGACCAGTACAGTTGTGCGTATAGGAACAGAACAGTTTCCTAGCAGGCTAATTATCAGGCCTGCAATTTATCCCAGCTGTGCCTACAAAATCGACCATACAGTCAGGAAAATACGCTTCCAGTAGTAAACCACTCTCACCCCGCCAGACAGCGGAAGGAAGCAGCACCATGGAACGCGCACTGAGTTCCGACCTGATGTTCCACCAACAGAATCCCGCCAGCGGTGGCAGCCTGCCGCTGCGCGCCATCGGTACCCTGCTGCTGTGGCAGCGTCGCATCAGCAGCCGCCGCGAGCTGGCCAAGCTGGATGAGCGCCTGCTGGCCGACGCCGGCATCAGCACCTACGACCGCGCCATCGAAGTGGACAAGCCGTTCTGGCGCTAAGCCACACAGCACGTCGTACAGGAAGGGAAGCCGAGCGCTTCCCTTTTTTGTGCCTGTCAGCCAGACATCGCCAAGCCAGGAGCAAGCCGCTATATTGCGCGCCGCCACGGCGGCCATCTGCCATTACGCCAAGTAGTACAAGGAAGTAACCGATGTCCCTCTGCAAGTCCGCCGCGCTGCTCGCGGCCACTCTGGCCATTACCGGCTGCTCGACCGCCGCCTGGTTCAAGCTGCCGGAGAACAGCACCCTGGTAGTCAACGAGCGCCAGGTCAAGAACAACCAGGGCCTGGTGAAGACCCGCCCGTTTTCCTGGGGCGCCAGCGGTGGCGTGCCGTATCGCCTGCAGGACGATCAGGCCAACACCATCCAGAACGGCAAGCTGCGCACACGCTTCCGCGTGGCTTCGATCTTCTGGCCGCCAGTCGCCATCGCTTACTGGCCGATGGGCTTCCGCTATCGCTGCTACGACCTGACCGGCGCCGAACCCCAGGCCTGCACCAAGCAGGACCTGATCACCCTGCGCCGCGCCTACCGCATGCACAACTGAGCACCGCCCATAAAAAAGGGGGAGCACATGGCTCCCCCAGTGGGACTTGCTCGTTACGCCGTCAGGCGATTTCCACCAGCACCTCGCCCGGGTTGACCCGGTCGCCCTTGGCCACGTGGATGGCCTTGACGGTACCGGCGATCGGCGCCTGCACTTCGGTTTCCATCTTCATCGCCTCGGTGATCAGCACGGCCTGGCCGGCCTTGACCACGTCGCCTTCTTTCACCAGCACATCGACGATGTTGCCCGGCATGGTGGTGCTGACATCGCCCGGGGCGCTGGCGCTCTTGCGCTTGCCGCCCGCACCGGCGACGAAGTCGTTGAGCGGCTCGAACACCACCTCTTCCGGCATGCCGTCGATGGACAGGTAGAAGTGGCGCTTGCCGTCACCCTTCACGCCCACGCCGGTGATGTCCACGCGGTAGCTCTCGCCGTGCACGTCGACCACGAATTCGGTCGGCACACCGCCGGCGCCGGCCGGGGCCACGCCACCGGCCTCGGGGATCGGCAGCAGCACTTCCGGAGTCAGGGTGCCGGCGGCACGCTCCTCGAGGAACTTGCGGCCGATGTCCGGGAACATGGCGAAGGTCAGCACGTCCTCTTCGGACTTGGCCAGGGTGCCGATCTCCTCACGCAGCTTGGCCATCTCCGGCTTGAGCAGGTCGGCCGGGCGCACGTCGATCACCTCCTCGCTGCCGATGGCCTGCTTGCGCAGCGCCTCGTTGACCTTGCCCGGCGCCTTGCCGTAGCGGCCCTGCAGGTACAGCTTCACCTCGTTGGTGATGGTCTTGTAGCGCTCGCCAGCCAGCACGTTGAACACCGCCTGGGTACCGACGATCTGCGAGGTCGGCGTGACCAGGGGCGGGAAGCCGAGGTCCTCGCGCACCTTGGGAATCTCGGCGAACACTTCGTTGATGCGGTTGAGCGCGCCCTGCTCCTTCAGCTGGTTGGCCAGGTTGGACATCATGCCGCCCGGCACCTGGTTGACCTGCACGCGGGTATCCACGGCGGTGAATTCGCTCTCGAACTGGTGGTACTTCTTGCGCACGGCGTGGAAGTACATGCCGATTTCCTGGATCAGCGCCAGGTCCAGGCCGGTGTCGTACTCACTGCCGCGCAGCGCGGCGACCATCGACTCGGTGCCCGGATGGCTGGTGCCCCAGGCGAAGCTGGAGATGGCGGTGTCGATGTGGTCGGCACCGGCCTCGATGGCCTTGAGCTGGCACATCGAGCCCATGCCGGCGGTGTCGTGGCTGTGCACGAACACCGGCAGGTCGACCGCGGCCTTCAGCGCCTTGACCAGCTCGGCGGTGGCGTAGGGCGTCAGCAGGCCGGCCATGTCCTTGATCGCGATGGAGTCGATGCCCATGGCCTGCATGGCCTTGGCCTGGGTGACGTAGGCGTCGACCGTGTGTACCGGGCTGGTGGTGTAGCTCAGGGTGCCCTGGGCGTGCTTGCCGGCGGCCTTCACCGCCTCGATGGAGACGCGCAGGTTACGCACGTCGTTCATCGCGTCGAAGATGCGGAACACATCGATGCCATTCACAGCTGCTTTCGCCACGAAGGCACGCACCACGTCATCGCTGTAGTGGCGGTAGCCGAGCAGGTTCTGCCCGCGCAGAAGCATCTGCAGGCGGGTGTTGGGCAGAGCGGCCTTGAGCTTGCGCAGGCGCTCCCACGGGTCTTCCTTGAGGAAGCGCACGCAGGCGTCGAAGGTCGCGCCGCCCCAGACTTCCAGCGACCAGTAGCCGACCTTATCGAGCTTGTCGCAGATCGGCAGCATGTCTTCGGTGCGCATGCGCGTGGCGATGATCGACTGGTGGGCATCACGCAGGATGGTGTCGGTAACAGTAATTTTCTTAGTCATGTTCTGATCCCTACAGGCCGGCGTGAGCGGCAATGGCGGTGGCGATGGCGATGGCCAGGTGCGACGGGTTGCGCTTGATCGAGTACTGGGTCAGCTCCGGATGGGCCTCGACGAAGCTGGTATTGAACTGGGCGCTGCGGAACTCGGGGTTGCGCAGGATTTCCTGGTAATAGGCCGCGGTGGTGCGCACGCCCTGCACGCGCATGTCGTCGAGGGCGCGCAGGCCGCGATCCATCGCCTCTTCCCAGGTCAGCGCCCAGACGATCAGCTTCAGGCACATCGAGTCGTAGTACGGCGGGATGGTGTAGCCGGTGTAGATCGCCGTGTCGGTACGCACGCCAGGGCCGCCCGGGGCGTAGTAGCGGGTGATCTTGCCGAACGAGGGCAGGAAGTTGTTCTTCGGGTCCTCGGCGTTGATGCGGAACTGCAGGGCGAAGCCGCGGTACTGGATGTCTTCCTGCTTGATCGACAGCTCCAGGCCGGAGGCGATGCGGATCTGCTCGCGGACGATGTCGATGCCGGTGATTTCCTCGGTGATGGTGTGTTCCACCTGCACCCGGGTGTTCATCTCCATGAAGTACACCTCGCCCTCGGCGAGCAGGAACTCCACGGTGCCCGCGTTCTCGTAGCCCACCGCCTTGGCCGCGCGCACGGCGAGGTCGCCGATATAGGCGCGCTGCTCGGGAGTCAGCTGCGGGCTGGGGGCGATCTCGATCAGCTTCTGGTTGCGGCGCTGGATCGAGCAGTCGCGCTCGAACAGGTGCACGGTGTTGCCGAAGCTGTCGGCGAGGATCTGCGCCTCGATGTGCTTCGGATTGACGATGCATTTTTCCAGGAACACCTCGGCGCGGCCGAAGGCCTTGCTCGCCTCGGAGATCACCCGCGGGTAGGCCTGCTCCAGTTCCTCGCGGCTGTTGCAGCGACGGATACCGCGCCCGCCGCCACCGTTGGTGGCCTTGAGCATCACCGGGTAACCGATGCGGTCACCCTCGCGCAGCGCCTCGGCGATATCCGCCACGTTGCCCTCGGTGCCCGGGGTGCAGGGCACGCCGGCGGCGATCATGCTGCGCCGTGCCTCGGTCTTGTCGCCCATGCGGCGGATCACTTCGGCCGACGGGCCGATGAACTTGATCCCGCGCTCGGCGCAGATATCGGCCAGCTCGGCGTTCTCCGAGAGGAAGCCATAGCCGGGGTGGAGGGCGTCACAGCCGGTCTCCACGGCCAGGTTCACCAGCTTGCGCGGGTTGAGGTAGCCGGCCAGTGGGTCGTCGCCGATGCTGTGGGCCTCGTCGGCACGCTTGACGTGCAGTGCCTGGCGGTCCGCCTCGGAATACACGGCCACCGAGCGGATGCCCATCTCGGCGCAAGCACGCACGATGCGGACGGCGATCTCGCCACGGTTGGCGATGAGGATCTTCTTGATCACGAGCCTGGTTCCTCGATCACGTGAACAAACGACCGTTGCGAGGCGGTCGACGGGTGACCGCACAACCCACGGCGGTCTTGCTTCTAAGCTAGCTCCACCGATGAATTACCCAAAATCAATAATTGTTGGGATAGCCATTAGCAAAGACTTATAGTTGCGTCGAAACTGCCTGCCATCGAGTCGATAAAAATGCGCAAGTCATTGATGCGAATGACTTTTCGTCAGCTGCAAATATTCCGCTCGGTGTGCGAGAGCCGCTCCTACAGCCGCGCCGCCGAGGAAATGGCGCTAACCCAGCCGGCGGTCAGCCTGCAGATTCGCCAGCTGGAGGAGCTGCTCGGCCAGCCGCTGTTCGACTACGTGGCCAAGAAGCTCTACCTCACCCCCGCCGCCGAAGCCCTGCTGCGCGCCAGCGAAGACGTGTTCGGCCGCCTGGAGGCGCTGGACATGCAGCTCTCCGACCTGCAGGGCTCGCTGCAGGGCCAACTGACTCTGGCCGTGGAGTCCAGCGCCAAGTACCTGGTGCCGCACCTGTTCGCCGCCTTCCGCGAGCAGCATCCGGAGGTCAGCCTGCAGCTGGTGGTGGTCAACCACGCCCAGGCGGTACGCCG
Source organism: Pseudomonas sp. Gutcm_11s (assembly GCF_028649395.1). GTDB lineage: Bacteria > Pseudomonadota > Gammaproteobacteria > Pseudomonadales > Pseudomonadaceae > Aquipseudomonas. The sequence goes on from NZ_JAQSUW010000010.1 coordinate 439,119, forward strand.
CCTGTCGGTCAGCCGCGACGACCTGCTGATCATGTCGCAGCCGCCCGGTGACCAGGCCCTGGACTTCTTCCCTTTCCTCAACAATCCGATCGTCGCCGTGGCGCCACCGCAGCACCCGCTGTGCTCGCTGGAGAAGCTGCGCCTGAGCGACCTCGGCAGCTTCCCGCTGCTGGTGCGCGAAGTCGGTTCGGGCACGCGCCGCGCCTGCGAGGAGTACTGCCACCAGAAGCGTGCACACTTCGCCCAGACCCTGGAAGTGGGCTCCAGCGAGGCGCAAATCGAAGCAGTGATCGCCGGCCTCGGACTGGCCCTGCTGCCGCGTCACGCGGTGCGTCTGGAGCTGGCCCAGGGGCTGCTGCGCGAATTGCCGGTCGAGGAACTGCCGCTGCAGCGCAGCTGGTGCGTGGTGCACCCGCGCGGCAAGCACCTGTCACCGGTGGCCCAGGCCTTCCGCGACTTCATCCGCGGCGAACGGGCGCAGATCGCAGCACTGGAGCAGCGCTTCAGCGCCCTGAGCGGCTAGGCGGCACGAGGTCTCGAGATAGACGCAGGCAGCGGTTCGGAATAACCGCCGAGTTCCTGCTGCAGCCGACGATGCTCGGCGTACTCCTCAATCGCGCGGCGGAATGCCATGCGGCGCTGGTCTTCCAGCTTGCGGCGGGTCTTGCTGTCGTGGACGGGTTCGTCGAGATACAGGCTCATCGCGGGGCTCCTGATCCGTTTGCCGGGAGCCCAGCTTGCCTGTGCAGGCGTGACGCACTGGTGGCGTGGCGATGAACCTTGCGTGACGGTTCTGCGGCAGCGTGCGCGGACGCTGCTCAGTCCTCGGTGCTGCGCACCGACTTGGGCGACAGGCGCAGGCTACGCAGGCTGCGCTTGACGCTCTTGAGGTGGTTGACCAGGTCCGGGCCACGGGCCATGGCCACGCCCATGGCCAACACGTCGATCACTACCAGGTGGGCGATGCGCGAGGTCAGTGGGGTGTAGATCTCGGTGTCTTCCTGCACGTCGATGGCCAGGTTGACGTGAGACAGGTCGGCCAGCGGCGTCTGCCCCGGACACAGGGTGATCAGCGTGGCGCCGGACTCGCGCACCAGGTTGGCGGTGATCAGCAGGTCCTTGGAGCGGCCGGACTGAGAGATGCAGATGGCCACGTCGTTGGGTTTCAGCGTCACCGCGCTCATCGCCTGCATGTGCGGATCGGAATAGGCGGCGGCGGTCAGCAGCAGGCGGAAGAACTTGTGCTGCGCGTCGGCAGCCACCGCACCGGAGGCGCCAAAGCCGTAGAACTCGATGCGCTGGGCATTGGAAATGGCGTTGATGGCCTTCTCCAGCTCGCGCGGATCGAGGCGCTCGCGCACCTCCATCAGGGTATGCAGGGTGGTGTCGAAGATCTTCAAACTGAAGTCCGCGACCGAATCTTCTTCATGAATGGCGAACTGGCCGAAGCTGGCCCCCGCCGCCAGGCTCTGCGCCAGTTTCAGCTTGAGGTCCTGGAAGCCGCTGCAGCCGATGGCACGGCAGAAGCGCACGATGGTCGGCTCGCTGATGCCGACTTCGTGGGCGAGATCGGCCATGGAGCTGTGCATCACTGCCGAAGGGTCCTGCAGGACGTGATCGGCGACCTTCAGTTCGGACTTGCGGAGCAGGTGACGGGACTGGGCGATATGCTGCAGAAGATTCACAGGCAGGACTCTGTTGTCGGCTCGAGAGAACCATTGGGCAAGACGGCCAGCCGGCTCGCTGCGGTTTCACCCAGCCTGTTATGATCGGGCTGTAGTGATCTTGTAGTTATACTACATGAACGCCCAACCCGCACAGGCAAACCGGCCCGGAGGCCTCCCGTTGAACAGCCCTTGTGACATGCTGGTGTTTGGCGGTACTGGCGACCTGGCCCTGCACAAGTTGCTGCCGGCGCTCTACCACCTGCATCGCGACGGCCGCCTGAGCCCGGACATGCGCATCCTGGCGGCGGCGCGCAACGTGCTGAACCGTGCCGAATACCAGTCCCTAGCCGAGCGCCGAGTGCGCGCCCTGGTCGCCCGCAGCGACTTCGACAACGACACCTGGGCCAGCTTCGCCGCGCGCCTCGACTACTTCGCCATGGACCTGTCGCACACCGCCGAATTCGGCCGGCTCGGCAAGTTCCTCGGGGTCAATGCCCACCATCGCGGGCGCATCTACTACCTGGCCACCGCACCCGACCTGTTCGAATCCATCGCCGAGAACCTGGCCATCGCCGGATTGGCCGGCAGCGACACGCGCATCGTGCTGGAGAAACCGATCGGCCGTTCGCTGGAGTCTGCTCGCGAGATCAACGCCGCCATCGGCGCGGTGTTCAGCGAGGCCCAGGTGTTCCGCATCGACCACTACCTGGGCAAGGAGACGGTGCAGAACCTCATGGCCCTGCGCTTCGCCAATGCACTGTTCGAGCCGATCTGGCGCGCCGGGCATATCGACCACGTGCAGATCAGCGTCAACGAGACGCTCGGCGTGGAGAACCGCGGCGCCTACTACGACCATGCCGGCGCCATGCGCGACATGGTGCAGAACCACCTGCTGCAGCTGCTCTGCCTGGTCGCGATGGAGGCGCCGGTGCGCTTCGATGCCGAGTCGGTGCGCAACGAGAAGGTGAAGATCCTCGAGGCACTCAAGCCCATCGCCGGCCTCGACGTGCACGACAAGACCGTGCGCGGCCAGTACGTGGCCGGCAAGATCGGCGGCCAGGAAGTGCCGGCCTACTACTTCGAGAAACAGGTCGACAACGACAGTGACACCGAGACCTTCGTCGCCCTGCAGGCGGAGATCGACAACTGGCGCTGGGCCGGCGTGCCCTTCTACCTGCGCACCGGCAAGCGCATGGCGAAGAAGCGCTCGGAGATCGTCATCCAGTTCAAGCCGGTACCGCACCGCCTGTTCGAAGGCACCCAGGCCAACCGCCTGGTCATCAGCCTGCAACCGGAAGAGCACATCACCCTGCAGCTGATGGGCAAGAGCCCCGGCAAGGGCATGCGCCTGACCCCCATGGAGCTGGACCTGAACCTGGCCCAGGTCTTCCCGCAGAAGCGCCGCTGGGACGCCTACGAGCGCCTGCTGCTGGACGTGATCGAGGGTGACTCGACGCTGTTCATGCGCCGCGATGAAGTCGAGGCGGCCTGGGATTGGGTCGACCCGATCATCAAGGGCTGGCAGGACAACTACCAGGACCCGCGCCCCTATGCCGCCGGCAGCAACGGCCCGGAACAGGCCAATACCCTACTGGAACTGGCCGGGCGGGAGTGGGAGGACTGAGCTGCGCAACTTGTTGCGCACCCACCCTTCCCTGCTCCGCGCCACCCCACTGCCACAGCACTCCACGCGCCCTGCGCAAGCCCCTGCACAGCCCTGCGCCAGTTGTTGCGCAACCTTTGTTGATGCAACGCACAGGCGCCCTACGTGGACCATCCCGAGCTCGCTGCAGCCCTTGTCATTGCTGGCCTCAGGCTGCCTGGCACGCCCCTTGTACTCCTCCGGGCTCCCGGACCAATACGGTCCTCGTCCCAATGCAAGGAGCGCAACATGCCAACACCCGCCTACATGACCCTCGAAGGCACCAAGCAGGGCCTGATCACCGCCGGCACCTTCACCGAGGACTCGGTCGGCAACATCTTCCAGGAAGGCCACGAGGACCAGGTGCTGGTACAGGCCTTCAACCACCAGGTGATCATTCCGCGTGACCCGCAGTCCGGCCAGCCGACCGGCCAGCGCGTGCACAAGCCGCTGATGATCACCAAGGTGTTCGACAAGGCTTCGCCGCTGATCTTCAACTCGCTGACCTCCGGCGAGCGCCTGAACAAGTGCCGTCTGGAGTGGTATCGCACCTCCTCCACCGGCACCCAGGAGCACTACTTCACCATCGAACTGGAAGATGCGGTGATCGTCGACGTGCAGTCGCGCATGCCCAACTGCCAGGACCCGAACATGGCCCACTTCACCCACCTGGAAGACGTCTACTTCACCTACCGCAAGATCATCTGGACCCACGAAGTGTCCGG
>NZ_JAQSUW010000011.1:0-118180 GCF_028649395.1 Pseudomonas sp. Gutcm_11s
TGAACCGACGACCTTCGGGTTATGAGCCCGACGAGCTACCAGACTGCTCCATCCCGCGGCGGCCATTCTAGCGGCCAAACTCGAGCTGTCAACCTTTTCTGCGAGAAAACTGTTTTCTGTCAGATGGTTAGCGTTTCACGGGTGCTAGACTGCGGCCCTTCGGAGCAGGCCGGACGGGGCTTTGCGTGCGCAAGATCATCCATATCGACTGCGATTGTTTCTACGCTGCCATCGAGATGCGCGACGACCCGCGCCTGGCTGGCAGGCCGCTGGCGGTGGGTGGGGCGGCGGACCGGCGGGGCGTGGTCGCCACGTGCAACTACGAGGCGCGGGCCTGGGGCGTGCGTTCGGCCATGCCCATGGGCCAGGCGCTCAAGCTTTGCCCGGACCTGCAGGTGGTGCGCCCGCGCATGGATGCCTATAAGGCGGTATCGCGGGAAATCCACGCGATCTTCCGCGACTACACCGAGACCATCGAGCCGCTGTCGCTGGACGAGGCCTATCTCGACGTCTCCGACAGTCCGCATTTCGACGGCAGTGCCACGCGTATCGCCCAGGAGATCCGCCGCCGCGTCTCCCAGGAACTGCATATCACTGTGTCCGCCGGCGTGGCGCCGAACAAGTTCCTGGCCAAGATCGCCAGCGACTGGCGCAAGCCCAACGGCCTGTTCGTGATCACTCCGGATCAGGTCGAGGAGTTCGTCGCCGCACTGCCGGTGAGCAAGTTGCACGGGGTGGGCAAGGTCACGGCGAGCAAGATGGAGCGCCTGGGCATCGTCAGCTGCCTGGATTTGCGCGAGCGCAGCAAGCTGGCCCTGGCCCGCGATTTCGGCAGCTTCGGCGAGCGCCTGTGGAGCCTGGCGCGGGGCATCGATGAGCGTGCGGTGCAGGTGGATAGCCGGCGCCAGTCGGTGAGCGTGGAGAACACCTTCGACAAGGACCTGCCGGACCTGGCTGCCTGTCTGGAGCATCTGCCGGAGCTGCTGCAGCAGCTCGATACGCGCATGGCGCGGCTGGACGACAGCTATCGACCGGACAAGCCCTTCGTCAAGATCAAGTTTCACGACTTCAGCCAGACCACCCTGGAGCAGGCCGGCGCGCGGCGTGATCTGGAGAGCTACCAGCGCCTGCTGGGCGCCGCCTTTGCCCGTGGCGGCAAGCCGGTGCGTCTGCTCGGTGTGGGCGTGCGCCTGCTGGACCTGCGCGGCCGGCATGAGCAGCTGGAGCTGTTTGCGCCTTAAGTGGCGGCTCTCAGCCTTCTTCCGGCCACAGGCGAATGGGCTTGCCGGTGGCCGGCCACAGCTGTAGCTGGCCGATGCCGGATACGTCCCAGCGTTGCACCTGGCCCAGGGCCTCGAGGAAGCGCTGCTCCTGCTCCATCAGCGCCGGGGCGCACATCTTGCGAGTGGCGCCGGGCTGGGCAAAGGTCAGTTTGTCTTCTTCCCGGTTGTAGCTGGCGAACCAATGGTTGCAGCCGGCGCTGCCGTAGGCGCGGCCATCCTCACCGAGGGTGATGGTCAGGTGGCTGCGGTCGATCAGCGGGCGCTCGCCGATCCACTCCACCTGATAGGTCTTCTCGCTTTCCAGTTGCGGTCGATCGCTGGCGCAGCCGACCAGGGCGGCGGCCAGAAGCGTGGGGGCCAGGGCGTGTTTCATGCGCTGTTCTCCTTGCAGGCGGGGCAGAAGTGTTTGCCGGCGCGGCTGGTCCAGCCCAGCTCGCTCAGGCGGGCCTCGGCGGCGGGCTGCTGGGCCTTGGCGCCGAGGCTGGCGTCGACGGCGAATTCCAGATCGATGCGTTTGTTGCAACCGTCGCAATCCACCTGCCAGTTGTGAATCGCCAGCTCGCGGAAGGCCGGGCCGCTGGCGACTGCCAGCCATTGGCCTGGCGGATTGATCAGGTGACGGACCTTTTCCACCGCGAGGCTCATGGACAGTTCCTTGCTGCCCTTGAGGGTCACCAGCAAGGTGTCGCCGGCCTGGATGGCGCCGCCATTGCCGGTGACCTGATAGCGGCCCGGTGCCAGGGCGCGGCACTCGGTCAGGGTGTGTTGCGGGTTGAGCAGGGTGTAGCGGAAATCGTGGGTGGTCATGGCGCCTCCGGAAATGCGCGGGATGCTATCACGCCGTCGATGTCACCCGGTTGACCGGCGCTCCGGCGGCCCAGGCGGCGATGTTGTCCAGGGTAGTGGTGGCGATGGCGGCCAGCGCCTCGTGGGTGAGAAAGGCCTGGTGGGAGGTGACGATGACCGTGGGGAAGGTCAGCAGGCGCGCCAGCACGTCATCCTGCAGTGGCTGATCGGAGCGGTCCTCGAAGAACAGCTCGGCCTCCTCTTCATAGACGTCCAGGCCCAGGTAGCCGAGCTGGCCACTCTTGAGTGCCTCGACCAGCGCCGGCGTGTCGACTAGGGCGCCGCGGCCGGTATTGATCAGCATCGCGTCGTGCTTCATCTGCGCCAGGCTCGCGGCATTGATCAGGTGGCGGCTGCTCTCGGTCAACGGGCAGTGCAGGCTGATCACGTCGCTGCTGGTGATCAGCTCGCCCAGCGCGACCTGGCGGGCGCCGAGCTCTTCCAGGCCGGCAATGGGGTAGGGGTCGCTGATCAGCAGCCTGCAGCCGAAGCCGGCCATGATGCGGGCGAAGGCCAGGCCAATCTGCCCGCCGCCGACCACGCCGACGGTCTTGCCGTGCAGGTCGAAGCCGGTCAGGCCGTGCAGGCTGAAGTCGCCTTCGCGAGTGCGGTTGTAGGCGCGGTGGATGCGTCGATTGAGCGCCAGGATCAGCGCCACGGCATGCTCGGCCACCGCATGCGGCGAATAGGCGGGTACCCGTACCACGGCGAGGCCCAGGCGCTCCGCGGCCTGCAGGTCGACATGGTTGTAGCCGGCCGAGCGCAAGGCGATCAGCCTGGTGCCGCCGGCAGCCAGACGCTCCAGCACTGCGGCGGAAAGATCGTCGTTGATGAAGGCGCAGACCACTTCGCTGCCGGCGGCCAGGGTCGCGGTGTCGACGTTCAGCAGGCTGTCCTGGTAGCGCAGGTGCCAGCCAGACGGCAGCGCGCAGGCGTTGAAACTGGCGCGGTCATAGGCCTTGGCACTGAAAATGGTGATGCGCATGGGCGGTCCTCAGGCGTCTACCGCGGCCTCCTCGGCCAGGCGGGCGATGGCGGCGTCGAGCTCGTCGAGGGCGACCTGAGCCGCCGGATCGTCCTGCTTGAGCAGGGTTTCGCTGCGCTGGCAGGCGGCGCGTAGCTGTGGCACGCCGCAATAGCGCGTGGCCCCGTGCAGGCGGTGTACCCGTTCTAGCAGGGCACTGCGCTCGCCGCCGTCGCGGGCCTGGCGAATGGCCTGGCGGTCGGCGGGCAGCCCGGCCAGCAGCATCGCCAGCATGTCGCTGGCCAGGTCGGCCTTGCCGGCGGCCAGGCGCAGCCCTTCTTCAGGGTCGAGCACGCGCAGGCTGGCGTTGGCGATCTGCGCCGCGGGCGCGGCCGGTTGCGGATGGTTGCGCAGGGCCAGGCCGGTCCACTTGAGCACGACCTGAGCCAGCTGGCGCTCGTTGATCGGCTTGGTCAGGTAGTCGTCCATGCCGCCCTGCAGCAGCGAGCGTTTCTCGTTGGCCAGGGCGTGTGCGGTGAGGGCGACGATGGGCAGCGGATTGCGTTCCTCTTCCTGCTCCCACTGGCGAATCGCCTCGGTGGCCTGGCGGCCGTCCATGCCCGGCATCTGTACATCCATGAACACCAGGTCGAAGTTGTGCTGGCGCACCGCGTCGACGGCCGCATAGCCGCTGTCCACCGCCATCACCTCGGCGCCCATGTCGCCGAGCAGGGTCTGCACCAGCAGCAGGTTGGCCGGGTTGTCGTCGACGCAGAGCAGGCGTGGCGCGCGGCTGGTCAGCGGGGCAGGGGGCTCGACCCTGAAGGCGCGCGGGCTGACCAGCTCGCCCAGGGCGCGCAGCAGCTTGCGGGTACAGGTCGGCTTGGCCTGCAGCTGCAGTTCCGGCAGCGCCTCGTGGTACAGCGCCTGTTCGGTGGTGGGGCAGAGCACCAGGGCCTTGCAACCCTGATTGTCGAGTTCCCACAGGCGCTTGCCGAGTTGCTCCGGCGGCAGCTCCTGCAGGCTGACGCCGAGCACCGCGAGGTCGATCGGCTGGCCGCTCTCGCGCTGCTGCGCCACCCGTTCGAGCAACTGATCCAGACTGCCCAGCTCCAGTACTTCCAGGCTGCAGTCTTCCAGTTGGTGCTGCAGGGCCTGGCGGGTCAGCTCGTGGCTCTCCAGCAGGGCCACGCGGCGCCCCTGCAGCGGCGCGCGCGGCAGGTCATCGGCGTCGTCGCGAGCCTTGGGCAGGGTCAGGCTGATCCAGAACTCCGAGCCGGTGCCGGGGCTGCTGTCGACGCCGATCTCACCACCCATCTGCTCGATCAGGCGCTTGGAAATGACCAGGCCGAGGCCGGTGCCGCCGGCCTGGCGGCTCAGCGAGTTGTCGGCCTGGCTGAAGGCCTGGAACAGGGCGCGCAAGTCCTCGTCGGAGAGGCCGACGCCGGTGTCCTGCACGCTGATGCGCAGCTGGGCGCGGTCGTCGCTCTCGTCCTCGACCATGGCGCGCACGGCGATGGTGCCTTCGCGGGTGAACTTGATGGCGTTGCTCACCAGGTTGGTCAGCACCTGCTTCAGGCGCTGCGGGTCGCCCTGCAGCGACAGCGGGGTGTCGCGGTAGATCAGGCTGACCAGCTCCAGCTGCTTCTGGTGGGCGGAGGGCGCGAGGATGGTCAGGCAGTCCTGGATCAGGTCGCGCAGGTTGAACGGGATGTTCTCCAGCACCAGCTTGCCGGCCTCGATCTTGGAGAAATCGAGCACCTCGTTGATGATCCCCAGCAGGCTCTCGGCGGACTTCTCGATGGTGCCCAGGTAGTCCTGCTGGCGCGGGGTCAGGTCGCTCTTCTGCAGCAGGCCGGTGAAGCCGAGGATGCCGTTGAGCGGAGTGCGGATCTCGTGGCTCATGTTGGCCAGGAACTCGGACTTGATGCGGCTGGCCTCCAGGGCCTCCTTGCGCGCCAGATCCAGCTCGATGTTCTGGATCTCGATGGTCTCCAGGTTCTGCCGCACGTCCTCGGTGGCCTGGTCGATGCTGTGCTGCAGCTCTTCCTGGGCGTTGTGCAGGGCCTCGGCCATGCGGTTGATACCGGCCGCCAACTGATCCATCTCATGGCTGCCCAGCGGTGGCAGGCGGGTCTCCAGCTGACCGTCCTTGAGCTGGTTGACGCCCTGCTGAATGGTACGCAGCGGGTCGTTGATGGTGCGGCTCATGCGCAGGGCGAGCAGCGCGGTGACGCTGAGCCCGGTGATGATCAGCAGCAGACTGGCGAACAGACTGCGGTAGCCCTGCAGCAGGGTGCGGTGGTGCGACAGCTCCAGCTCGACCCAGCCCAGCAGGCGGTCGGCGCTGTCCGACTCGACGCTGCCGGCGAGGTTCTGGTGGCGGCCGAAGACCGGCAGCAGGAAGCGCGTGGCGTCCTGGCTGGTGGTGGTGGTCAGCGGTTCGACAGTGGTCTGTGGCGCCGGGTTGATCATGTGCGGGCCGGCCTTGGCCAGGCTCTGCCGCTCGGCGGAGAGGAAGCCCACGGCGCGCACGTCCGGCTGGTTCAGCGTCTCCTCGGCCAGGCGCTCGAGCTGCGCCGCATCGCTGCGGGCCAGGGCCGAGGCGGAGAGCGGCGCCAGGTGCTGCACCAGTAGCTCGCCACGCTGCTGCAGCTGGCTACGCAGGTCGGCCAGCTGCGTCCAGGTGAAGTAGCCTCCCAGCACCAGCGCCAGCAGGCTGGTAGGCAACAGGGTAAGCAGCAGTACGCGACCCTTGATCCCGAGGTCCTTGAACACGGCAGTCTCCATCCAGGCGATAGCGGGAGTTTAGCGATTCGTGCGGTGGGAATCTGCAGTGGCTTTTGGCAGAATAGTCACGATCAATTCTCATTAGATATTCATTATCATGAACCCGAGTGCTCGTATCCTCGCCATCGAGGACGATCCGGTGCTGGCTGCGCACCTGCAGGATCACCTCGGCCGCCGTGGCTTCGACGTGACCCTGCGCGGCGACGGCGACAGCGGCCTGGAGCTGGCCTGCGCCGAGCCGTTCGACCTGGTGCTGCTGGATATCCTGCTCCCCGGACGCAGCGGCCTGGACGCGCTGGCCGAGCTGCGCCGGCGGCGCGGCGTACCGGTGATCCTGATGTCCGCCCTGGGCGCCGAACAGGACCGCATCGCCGGTTTCAGCCAGGGCGCCGACGACTACCTACCCAAGCCGTTCGCCATGGCCGAGATGGAGGTGCGTATCGACGCCATCCTGCGCCGGGTGGCCTATGAGCGGCGGCAGCAGGAGGCCACGGCGGGTGGGCAGCTGCAGTTCGACGAGCAACGCTGCGACGTGCGCCACAAGGGGCAGTGGGTGCAACTGACCAGCACCGAGTACCGTCTGCTGGAGCTCTTCGTCCGCCATGCCGGCGAGGTGCAGAGCAAGCCCTTCCTCTATCAGCAGGTGCTGCATCGCCCCTATTCCCAGCACGATCGCAGCCTGGACATGCATGTCAGCCATATCCGTCGCAAGCTGCTCGCTGTCGGCTACCAGGCCGGAAGGCTGGAGACGGCCTGGGGCAAGGGTTACCTGTTCCTGAGCGACGAGGGCTGAGATGCCGACGCGCCACTCGCTGTTCTGGAAGCTGACCGGTGCGTTGGCGCTGTTCTGCCTGCTGCTGGCCAGCCTGCATCTCGACCTGGGCCGATGGATGAACGAGGCGACCTCGCGCCTGCCCGAGTCCTCGCGGCAGATCATGATCAGCTACGCGCGGGACGCCGAGAGTGCCTGGCGCGAGCGCGGGGCGCAGGGTGTCGATGAGTATCTGCGCCGCCTGCGCGAGCGCGAGCAGGTCTGGGCGGTGGTGGTGGATGCCGCCGGCGAGTCGCTGGCGCTGCAGCCGCTGAGCGCGGAGGAGCGCGAGCGTCTGAGCTTCATCCGTCCGCTGCGCGGACTGATGGGGCGGCCCACTGGTTGGCCCACCTTCTACATCCCTTTCAGCGATGGCGAACATCGCCTGGTGATGGAGCTGCCGCAGGAGCTGAGTCCGCGCAAGTATCGCGAGCTATGGGAGCTGTTGTTGCAGCGAATTCTGCCGGCGGTTCTCGCGGTGCTGCTCGGAGTGCTGCTGTATCGCTCGTTGATCGCCCCGCTCGGCGCCCTGCACCGGCAGGCCCTGGCGCTCAGCGCCGGCAAGCTGGGCGCGCGGGTTGGCGAACAGGTGACGGCCCGGCGCGATGAGCTGGGCGAGCTCGGGCGTGCCTTCGACCACATGGCCGGGCGCCTGGAGCACACGGTGGCGTTCCAGCGCCAGCTGCTGCGCGATCTGTCCCATGAGCTGCGCACGCCCCTGTCGCGCCTGCGCGTGGCGGGGGAGTGCGCCAGCGACCTGGAATTGCTGCGTGATCGCCTCGAACGTGAGGTGCAGTGCATGCAGCGCCTGGTGGACGACACCCTGGAGCTGGTGTGGATGGATACCGAGCGCCCCCAGCCACCGCTGGAGGACATCGATGTGCCGGCCTTGTGGGGGGTGATCAGCGAGAACGCCTGCTTCGAGAGCGGTTGGTCGGCCGAGCGCCTGCGCTGCGAGTTACCGGCCGAATGCCGGGTGCGCGGCCACCTCAACGGGTTGGCCCAGGCCCTGGAGAACATCGTGCGCAATGCCATTCGCCATTCGCCGCCGGATGGCGAGATACACCTCGGCGGGCGTCGCGATGGCGGCTTCTGGCAGTTGCACGTGGAGGATCAGGGCGGCGGCGTTCCGGTCGCGCAGCTGAAGGCGATCTTCCATCCCTTCACTCGTCTCAATGCTTCGCGCCCGGGTGGTGATGGCTTCGGCCTGGGCCTCGCCATCGCCCGTGGGGCACTGCGCATCCAGGGTGGCGTGCTGTGGGCGGAGAACGGCGAGGCGGGGCTGCGGCTGAACCTGCGGCTGCCAAGTGTATAGTTTGTAAATTGCATTTACTCTCAAATGTGAAGAAATATCATTTGCGACCGATCCGCACAGATGCCGACGAGTCGCAACGCCACAACCAGTCGTCTCCGCTCATCTGTGTGCATCTCCCATTGCACAGGAGCGTCGCCTCTCTCCGCGTTTCAACCAGCTCTTCCTGACCAATCGATGCGGGGGCATCGGTTCTTCCCGGTCGCCTATTCCAGGGCATGGGACGGGTGAGGTGGTTGAGTGCGGTAGTGCGGTTTCTCGGGTTCTGCGATGGGCAGCAATAAAAAAACCAAAGCCGACACCCGAGTCATCCTGACTGGTTAGGAGCCATACGCATGTCACGCACGACCCATCAGTTCACCGCGCGGATCAAGCCGCAGTTCAAGAAGACCCTGCTGACGGCCGCCATGGCCTCCCTGGCGTGCACGGCGTTCGCCGACCAGCAGGCCGAGCCGCTGGAGCTGGATGAGGTGGTCATCTCGGCGACCGGCTTCGAGCAGAGCGTCAAGGACGCCCCGGCGGCCATCACCGTGATCAGCGCGGAAGAGCTGAAGAAGAAGTCCTACACCGACGTCACCGACGCGCTGAAGAACGTGGCTGGCGTACAGATTTCCGGTGGCGGCGTAGAGCGCTCCATCATGATCCGCGGCATGACTGCCGGTTACACCCTGTTCCTCATCGACGGGCGCCCGGTGCAGGGCAACGAATCCTTCGGCCTGAACGGCTCCCAGGGCGGCACGCCGATCAACTTCCTGCCGCCCATCGAGGCCATCGAGCGTATCGAAGTGATCCGTGGCCCGGCCTCGTCGCTGTATGGCTCCGATGCCATGGGCGGGGTGATCAACATCATCACCAAGAAGATCCAGAACGAGTGGGCTGGCAGCATCACCACCGAGTACACCATGGCCGACAGCGCCAACAAGGTAAACGAGGACGGCTACCAGACCAGCGCCTACCTCAACGCGCCGCTGATCAAGGACATTCTCGCCCTGCAGCTGAATGGCTCGTTCCTCAGCCAGGATGAGAGCCAGTTCGTCGGTGGCAGCGACAGCGCCGCCTCGGACCCGAAATTCCGCCGCTCGAATGCCGGCGGCAAGCTGGGCTGGAACATCAACGAGGAAAACCTGGTCACTCTGAACTACAACGAGGCCCTGCAGCGCCGCTGGCACAATCCGGGCGAGAGCCTCGCCGAGTCGGACGAGGCCAGCTACAGCAAGTCCATCCAGAAGACCTACGCGGTGACCCATGAGGGCCGCTACGACAATCTGCTGCTGGACTCCTACGTCAACTACGACACCTCGGAAAACCCGACCCGGGTCAACGAGAACACCGGCAACGGCATCGAATACGACGTGCTGACCGCCAACACCCAGGCCACCTACTTCTTCGGCACGCACACCCTGACCGGCGGCCTGACGCACAAGTACGAGAAACTGGAAGATGGCGCCACCAGCGGCCTGCGCCCTCCGGTGGTGCCGGTGGCCGACGCGGTGGTGGAGATGGACCGCTACCAGAACTCCGCCTTCCTCGAAGACAGCTGGAGCCTGACCGACGACCTGACCCTGACCCTGAGCGGCCGCTACGACGACAACGAGGCGTTCGGCAGCGAGTTCAGTCCCAAGGTTTACGCGGTCTATCACCTGAACGAGAACTTCACCCTCAAAGGCGGCGTCACCTCCGGCTACAAGGCACCGAGCCTGCGCCAGAGCGCGACCGACTTCGGCTCCTCTTCCCGTGGCGGCGTGATCATCGGCAATCCGGACCTGGTTCCAGAGACCAGCCTGAACCGTGAGCTGGGCATCGGCTACGAGAACTTCGAGCTCGACCTGAGTAGCACCCTGACCGTCTACCAGACCGACTACGACGACAAGATCAACCGTACCGGCCGTGTCTGCGAACCGAACGTTCCCTGTGTCTACAACGGCACCAGCTACCCAGCGCACCAGTACGGCTACACCGCCTACGAGAACGTCGACAAGGCTGAGCTCAAGGGCGTCGAGTTCACCCTGGACTACCGTCTGCTCGACAACCTGATGTACCGCCACAGCTACACCTACACCAGCACCGAGCAGAAGTCCGGGCAGTACAAGGGCGAGCCGCTCAACGACGTGGCCAAGCACATGTTCAACTTCTCGCTGGACTGGCAGGCCACCGAGAAGATGAACCTCTGGACCCAGGTCAACTACCGCAGCGAGACCTCCGGGCGCTGGCAGACCGGCACCAGCGGTGCGAGCACCAATGGCGTGACCTATCCGTCGTACACCTTCGCCGACGTGGGACTGGTCTATCAGGCCAACAAGGACCTGAGCCTGAAGTTCGGCGTGTACAACGTGACCAACAAGGAAGTCACCACCGATGACGACTACGCCTACAACCTCGATGGTCGCCGCTTCATCTTCGGCCTGACCCAGAGCTTCTGATCGCCATGGCCGAGCCCAGGGCTCGCCAGCCTGGCGAATCCTGGGCCTCGCGCCTGACGTACAGGGCAGAGACGGATGGGAGTTGCCGCCAGGCAGCTCTCTTTTTGCGTTGCGAGCTGGCGTGGCTCACGCCAGCCAGGCGAAAGAGCAACTGCGATGGTTTGCGCGCTAACTCGTCCAGTTCGAGCCGCTGCCACATGGCGATGCGCCCGGCGCCGGAGTGCGGCAGCGGGTGAGCGGTATGCGAGGAAAATGACATGAAACCCTCAACCTCGGCCTGGCCGATGGTGTCCCGCACCCTGGCCGCCATCCTCGGCGGCTACGCCTTCACCTACGCCTTCACCTACGCGTTCACCGCGTTTCTCGCCCGGCTGTTGCCGCTGACGGCGCAGGACGCCCTGGTGGTCGCCACCTTGCCGGCCTTCGTCATCTATCCGCTGGCCATCCTCTGGGCCTTCGCCTGCCACAGCGCCACGCGCGCCTGGCTGGGGATGGCCCTGGCGGCGCCGCTGGCGCTGGTCGGTTTCTGGCCACAGTTGATGAGGGTGCTGGCATGAGCAAGCCGCAGACCATCACGCAGAAGCTGTCCTGGCTGCACACCTGGGGTGGGTTGATCTTCGGCTGGCTGCTGTTCGCCATCTTCCTCACCGGCACCCTGGCGGTGTTCGACAAGGAGATCGACGAGTGGATGCGCCCGGAGATTCCCGCCCACGACGTCAGCCAGGTCGATGCAGCCAAGCGCGCGCTGGCCTACCTGCAGGCCAGGCACCCGGACGCCAGCGCCTGGAACATCGGCCTGCCGACCGAGCGCTCGCCTGGGCTCAGCGTGTCTGCCGGCGAGCAGCGGCGTGGCGGCGGCGAGCAACTCGATCCACGCAGCGGCGAGCGTCTGGATGTTCGCGAGACGGCCGGCGGCGGCTTCTTCTTCCGCTTCCACTTCACCCTCAACCTGCCGCGCAACATCGGCATCTGGGTGGTCGGGCTGGCGGCGGTGGCGATGCTGGTGGCGCTGGTCAGCGGCATCGTCATCCACAAGAAGTTCTTCAAGGAGTTCTTCACCTTTCGCCCGAACAAGGGCCAGCGTTCCTGGCTCGATGCGCACAATGCCAGCGGCGTGCTGCTGTTGCCGTTCCACCTGATGATCACCTACACCGGCCTGGTGATCTTCTACCTCATCTATATGCCGGCGGCGGTCGATGCGTTGTTCGACGGTAATCGCGAGGCTGCCTTCGGTCGTGGCGGCCAGGGCGGCGAACAGCGTGCGCCCCGCGAGGGGCAGGGGGGCGAACGCATGGGGCGTAACGCAGAGCAGGGTGGGGCGCATGAGCATGGTCCTGTCCGTGGCGAGCGCCCGCAGGCTGAGCTGACCGACCTGGCGCCACTGCTGGCCGAGGCCGAGCGCCTGATGGGGCCGGTCGGCTCGCTGTCGATCCGCAATCCGGGGCGGGCCGATGCGCTGATCGAGGTGCGCCCGGTGCTGGGCAATCGCATCGAACTGACCAAGGGCCAGAGCATGCAGTTCCACGGCGTCAGCGGCGCGCTGCTGCGCGCGCCCAACGTTGCCCGCCCGGTGCCGCTGACCCAGCGGGTCATGGCCGGTCTGCATTTCGCCCAGTTCGGCGGCTACCCCATGCGCTGGCTGTACTTCGTCTGTGGCCTGGTCAGCAGCGCGATGATCGCCACCGGCCTGGTGCTATTCACCGTCAAGCGCCGTCGCCGGCCGGATGCCGAGGGCGCGCTGGCGGCGCGCATGCACGCCAACGCCGAGCGAGTGAACATCGCGGCGATCGCCGGTCTGGGCATCGCCTGCGTCGGCATGCTCTGGGCCAACCGCCTGCTGCCAGTGGAACTGGCTGATCGCGCTGGTTGGGAGGTGCAGGTGTTCTTCGGCCTGTGGTTGCTGACCCTGTTGCACGCCTGCCTGCGCCCCTGCCTGCAGGCCTGGCGCGAGCAGCTGGGTGCAGCCGCGGCGCTGTGCTTGGCGCTGCCGCTGCTCAGTCTGCTGACGGTCGAGCAGCCCTGGGCAGACGACACGCGCTTGCTGCTGGAACTGACCGGCTTGGCCTGCGGCGCCCTCATGGCCTGGACCACCTGGCGTGTCGGGAGACCGGGCGAGAAACCTGCGCCACGGCGCAAGGCGCAACCTGCCCTGGAGGTGAACTGAGATGCTGAGTGCATTCTTCGGCGGCGTGCTGCTGGCCTACGCTGGCATGGTCGGCCTGTGCCAGGGCATGGAGCGCCACTACAAGAAGGTCTGGCAGCGCTTACCAGCGCCCATGCTGAGGCGCGGGTTGCGTGTCGGCGGCTGGTGCCTGCTGGTGGCCAGCTTCGCTGCCTGCGTGGCGGCCTGGGGTTGGGCCATGGGCCCGGTCGGCTGGTTCGGGCAGATATCCCTAGCCGGCTTCGCCCTGGTCATGCTGCTGCCCTATCGGCCGCGCCTGGCGGCGCTGCTGCCGCTGGCGGCGGCGCCCTTGTGGGGCCTGCTCTGGCTGCTGGGCGGTTGAGGCGAAGTCGCCGTCGATCTGGGGTCGGCGGCGGTTTGCCGGTATCATGGCGCACTTGTTTCACGAACGGATGGCCGCTTCGCCATGACCCTGCAGTTCCCCACCATCGCCGACTGCATCGGCAACACCCCTCTGGTCCGCCTGCAACGCCTGCCCGGCAGCGAACGCAATCACCTGTTGGTCAAGCTGGAAGGCAACAACCCGGCCGGTTCGGTGAAGGATCGTCCGGCGATGTCGATGATCACCCGCGCCGAGCTGCGCGGTGACATCCAGCCCGGCGACATCCTGATCGAGGCCACCAGCGGCAACACCGGCATCGCGCTGGCGATGGCGGCGGCGATCAAGGGTTACAAGATGATCCTGATCATGCCGGACAACTCCACCGACGAGCGCAAGGCGGCGATGACCGCCTACGGTGCCGAGCTGATCCTGGTGGACAACATGGAGGTGGCCCGTGACCTGGCCCTGGCCATGCAGGCCGACGGCAAGGGCAAGGTGCTCGATCAGTTCGCCAATGGCGACAATCCCGAGGCGCACTACCGTGGCACCGGCCCGGAGATCTGGCGCCAGACCCAGGGGGCGATCACCCACTTCATCAGCTCGATGGGCACCACCGGCACCATCATGGGCACCTCGCGCTACCTCAAGGAACAGAACCCGGCAATCGAGATCATCGGCCTGCAGCCGCAGGACGGCTCGTCCATCCCCGGCATCCGTCGCTGGCCGCAGGAATACCTGCCGAGCATCTACGACGCCGCCCGCGTGGACCGCGTACTGGACATCACCCAGGCCGAGGCCGAGGACATGACGCGGCGCCTGGCGCGCGAGGAAGGCATCTTCTGCGGCGTCTCCTCCGGTGGTGCGGTAGCCGCCATGCTCAAGCTGGCGCGCGAGACCGAGAACGCGGTGATGGTGGCGATCATCTGCGATCGCGGCGACCGTTACCTGTCCTCCGGCCTGTTCAATCAATAACCATGGCCAAGCACAAGTCGCTGCGCTTCCAGCCCTCCGGTGGAGAGCGCAAGGCCCAAGTACCGGTGGGCAAGAAGCAGAAGCTGACCATCGAGCGCCTGGCCAATGACGGCCGCGGTATCGCCTTCGTCGAGGGCCGCAGCTGGTTCGTCGCCGGCAGCCTGCCGGGCGAAGAGGTGGAAGCCCGCGTGCTGGGCGCGCGCGCCCAGGTGGTGGAGGCGCGTACCGAGCGCGTGTTGCGCGCCGTTGAGCTGCGCCGCGAGCCGGCCTGCGCCCACGCCGGTACCTGCGGCGGCTGCACGCTGCAGCATCTGCCCCACGACGAACAGCTCGCCCTGAAACAGCGCACCCTGGCCGAGCAGCTCAAGCGCTTCGCCGACCTGCAGCCCGACGAGTGGGTTGCACCGCTCAGCGGGCCGGAGCTCGGCTATCGCCGCCGCGCGCGCATCGCTGTGCGCTGGGACGTCAAGGCCAAGCGCCTGGAGGTGGGCTTCCGCGCCGCCGCCAGCCAGGACATCGTCGCCATCGACGACTGCCCGGTGCTGGTACAGCCCTTGCAACTGATCCTGCGTGGGTTGCCGGCGCTGCTGCGCAGCCTGGACAAGCCCCAGGCGCTCGGCCATGTCGAGCTGTTCCACGGTACCCAGTCGGCCGTGCTGCTGCGCCATACGGCGCCGCTGGGCGAGCTGGATGTGCAGCGCCTGCGGGACTTCTGCTCCGTGCATGAGGCGCAGCTGTGGCTGCATGGCGCCGGTGAGCCCGAGGCCGACCAGCCAGGGCTGAGCCTGGGCTATCGCCTGGAACCCTGGAACCTGGAATTGCAGTACCGTCCGGGCGACTTCGTACAGGTCAACGGGCTGATCAATCAGTCGATGGTCGAACAGGCACTAGACTGGTTGGCGCCGCAGACTGACGAGCGCGTGCTGGACCTGTTCTGCGGCCTGGGCAATTTTGCCCTGCCGCTGGCGCAGCAGGTGCGTGAGGTGGTGGCGGTGGAAGGCGTAGAGACCATGGTCGAGCGGGCGCGGGACAATGCGCAGCGCAACGGCCTGGGCAATCTGCACTTTTTCCGTGCCGACCTGTCGAACCCGCTGGCCGGTGAACCCTGGGCCGCCCCGGGCTTCGACGCGATCCTGCTGGACCCGCCGCGCGACGGTGCGTTCGAGGTGGTCAAGCAGATCGGTGTACTGGGCGCGCGGCGTTTGGTTTATGTTTCATGCAACCCGGCGACCCTGGCGCGCGATGCCGCCGAACTGGTCAGGCAGGGTTTCCGGCTGAAGCGGGCCGGGATTCTCGACATGTTCCCGCAGACGGCACATGTGGAGGCGATGGCGTTATTCGAGATGGGCTAGGAAGCTCATGTAATCCGACTGACCCATAGAAGGTCAGAGCTAATCCGGCGGGTTCAGGCCTGCCGTAGGGAAGGCAGAAGATGGTACAGGTGAGAGCACACCAGCCGATCAACCTCGACGGCAGCATCAACCTCGAGGCATGGCTGGACCATACGTTGAGCGTCGATCCGGCGCTGGACCGCGAGGCCCTCAAGGTGGCCTGCGAGTTCGCCCGTGAGGTCGAGCAGCAGGCCAATGCCGCGCAGAACCTGTGGGCGGAGGGCAACTCCAGCTTCCAGACCGGCCTGGAGATCGCCGAGATCCTCGCCGACCTCAAGCTCGACCAGGACAGCCTGGTGGCCGCGCTGATCTACCGCGCCGTGCGCGAGGGCAAGACCACGCTCAAGGCGGTCAACGACAAGTTCGGCCCGGTGGTGGCCAAGCTGATCGAGGGCGTGCTGCGCATGGCTGCCATCAGCGCCTCGCTCAACCCGCGCGACTCCCTGGTGCTCGGTTCTCAGGCCCAGGTCGAGAACCTGCGCAAGATGCTCGTGGCCATGGTCGACGACGTGCGCGTGGCCCTGATCAAGCTGGCCGAACGCACCTGCGCGATCCGCGCGGTCAAGCATGCCGATGACGAGAAGCGCCTGCGCGTGGCCCGCGAGGTGTTCGACATCTACGCGCCGCTGGCCCACCGCCTGGGCATCGGCCATATCAAGTGGGAGCTGGAGGACATCTCCTTCCGCTACCTGGAGCCCGAGCAGTACAAGCAGATTGCCAAGCTGCTGCACGAGCGCCGCCTGGACCGCGAGCAGTACATCGCTGATGTGATGCAGCAACTGCGCGACGAGCTGACCGCCACCGGCATCAAGCCGGACATCAGCGGCCGCGCCAAACACATCTATTCGATCTGGCGGAAGATGCAGCGCAAGGGCCTGCAGTTCAGCCAGATCTACGACGTACGCGCTGTGCGCGTGCTGGTGCCCGAGGTGCGCGACTGCTACACCGCGCTCGGCATCGTCCACACCCTGTGGCGGCACATCCCCAAGGAGTTCGACGACTACATCGCCAACCCCAAGGAGAACGGCTACCGCTCGCTGCATACCGCGGTGATCGGCCCGGACGGCAAGGTGCTGGAAGTGCAGATCCGCACCCACGCCATGCACGAGGAAGCCGAGCTGGGCGTGTGCGCCCACTGGAAATACAAGGGCACTGACGTCAAGGGTGGTTCCGACCACTACGAAGAGAAGATGGCCTGGCTGCGCCAGGTGCTCGAGTGGCACGAGGAGCTGGGCGACATCGGCGGCCTGGCCGAGCAGCTGCGCGTCGACATCGAGCCGGACCGGGTCTACGTGTTCACCCCGGACGGCCATGCCATCGACCTGCCCAAGGGCGCCACGCCGCTGGACTTCGCCTACCGCGTGCACACCCAGATCGGCCACAACTGCCGCGGCGCCAAGGTCAACGGGCGCATCGTGCCGCTGACCTACAGCCTGCAGACCGGCGAGCAGGTGGAAATCATCACCTCCAAGCAGGGCGCGCCGAGCCGCGACTGGCTCAACCCCAACCTCGGCTATATCACTACCAGCCGTTCGCGGGCCAAGATCGTCCACTGGTTCAAGCTGCAGGACCGCGAGCAGAACGTCGCCGCCGGCAAGGCCATGCTCGAACGCGACCTGGCACGCCTGGCGCTACCGGTAGTGGACTTCGCCAAGCTGGCCGAGAAGTGCAACCTGCGCACCGCCGAGGACATGTACGCAGCCCTCGGTGCTGGTGACCTGCGCCTGGCCCATGCGGTCAACCTGGCCCAGCAGCTGGTGGAACCGGAGCGTGGCACCGAGCAGCTCGAGCTGATCCCGCGCCGGACGCAGAGCATGCGCCCGGGGCGCCGCGGCGACATCCAGATCGAAGGCGTCGGCAACCTGCTCACGCAGATGGCCGGCTGCTGCCAGCCGCTGCCGGGCGACCCCATCGTCGGCTACATCACCCAGGGTCGCGGCGTGTCGATCCACCGCCAGGACTGTGCCTCGGTGCTGCAACTGGCCGGCCGCGAGCCGGAGCGCATCATCCAGGTCAGCTGGGGTCCGGTGCCGGTGCAGACCTACCCGGTGGACATCGTGATCAAGGCCTACGACCGTTCCGGTCTGCTGCGCGACGTGTCCCAGGTGCTGCTCAACGACCGTATCAACGTGCTGGCGGTGAACACCCGCTCGAACAAGGAGGACAACACCGCCTCCATGCTGCTGACCATCGAGATTCCGGGGCTGGATTCCCTGTCGCGGCTGCTGGCGCGCATCAGTCAGCTGCCCAATATTATCGAAGTCCGCCGCAACCGTTCCGGCACCTAACAGGTGCGCCCCGCCCAGGCGGGGCGCCCTCGACCTCACGGAAGCCCCATGTACCAGCTCGACGACCTGCTGCACCTGATGGCCCGCCTGCGTGACCCGCAGCACGGCTGCCCCTGGGACCTCAAGCAGAGCTACGCGACCATCGTTCCCTACACCATTGAGGAGGCCTACGAGGTGGCTGACGCCATCGAGCGCGGCGACTTCGACCACCTGTCCGGCGAGCTGGGCGACCTGCTGTTCCAGGTCGTCTACTACAGCCAGCTGGCCAGGGAGGAGGGGCGCTTCGAGTTCGCCCAGGTGGTCGACGGCATCACCCGCAAGCTGATCCGCCGCCATCCGCACGTGTTCCCCGATGGCGACCTTTATGGCGCACCTGATGCAGCGAAGCTGGAGGAAGCGGCGGTCAAGCAGCGCTGGGAAGAGCTCAAGGCCGAAGAGCGTGCCGAGAAGGCCGCCGTGCCGGAACAGCTGTCGCTGCTCGACGATGTGCCGGGCGCACTGCCGGCGCTGTCGCGCGCGGCCAAGCTGCAGAAGCGCGCGGCCCAGGTCGGCTTCGACTGGCCCGAGGTGCTTCCGGTAGTGGACAAGCTGCGCGAAGAGCTCGATGAAGTTCTCGAGGCCATGAGCGAGAACGATGCCGAGGCCATCGCCGAGGAGATCGGCGACCTGCTGTTCGTCAGCGTCAACCTGGCGCGCCATCTCAAGGTCGACCCGGAGAGCGCCCTGCGCGCGGCCAACGCCAAGTTCGAGCGGCGCTTCCGCTATATCGAACAGGCATTGCGCGACACCGGTCGGCCCATCGAGAATTGCAGCCTGGAAGAGCTGGATGCCCTGTGGGGCGAAGCTAAAAAATTGGAAAAACTGCAGCCTGGCTGCTGAGTGACGAGAACCCCATGAGCCTTTCCCTCCGCGACCAGCTGCTGAAAGCCGGCCTGGTCAATGAAAAGCAGGCCAAGCAGGCCGGCAAGCAGAAACAGAAGCAGACCCGCCTGGAGAAGAAGGGCCAGGTCGACGTGGACGACTCGCAGCAGCAGGTCGCCCTCCAGGCCAAGGCCGAAAAGCAGGCCAAGGACCAGGAGCTGAACCGCCAGCAGCAGGAGAAGGCGCAGCAGAAGGCCATCGCCGCGCAGATCAAGCAGCTGATCGAAAGCGCCCGCCTGCCGAAGATCAGCGGCGAGGACTACTACAACTTCGTCGACGACAAGAAGGTCAAGCGCATCGCGGTGAACAACCTGATGCGCGACAAGCTGAGCCGCGGCTCGCTGGCTGTGGTACGCCATGGCGGCGGCTACGAGGTGATCCCGCGCGAGGCGGCGCTGAAGATCCAGGAGCGCGACGCGCAGCGCATCGTCCTGCTCAATACCCAGACCGAGGGGCCGGACGAGGACGATCCGTACGCCGCCTACCAGATCCCCGACGATCTGATGTGGTGATGAAAAGCCGGGCATGCCCGGCTTTTTTCTGCCCTCGGTTCAGCAGGCCGGGCTAGCGCCCAGCAGCACGCGGCCGAAGCTGGCGCCGACGTCCAGTGGTGTGATGGCGAGCAGGCGGTCCATGCGCAGGTGCTGTTCACCGTCCTCGGTGCCGACCACGAGAAACTCCTCCTTGCTCGCCGAAGTGCTGGTGCCCAGTGCCTGGGCCCGCAGTTCGCCGCCGTCGACCAGCTCGATACGCAGCCGGTAGCGGTGCAGGCAGGCGACTTCCAGGTAGTCGTACAGGGCGCAGGCCTGCGGCCGGTAGGTGTCGTTCATCACGATGCTCGAGAGAGAGCTTGCTGCAGCCTAGCGCTTTCAGGCAGGCATGAAAAAGCCGGGCATTGCCCGGCTCGTTCGACTCGCTGTGCTTACTCGGCGATGCCTTCGACGGTGCGGCCGTCGACGGTGCCGTCCTTGAGCATGATCTGGTATTCCTTGCCGTCCTTCTCCACCTGGTACAGGCGCACGAGCAGGTAGTTCCAGTCCTTGGCGAACCACAGCACGGTCTTGCGGCTGCTCTGGGTGGGGTCGCGCACGCGCTCGACCTTGATCGCGTCGACCAGGCCGGCCTTGGTGCGCACGCGCTCCTCGCCAAGTACGCGGAAGTCGTAGGTCTCGATCTCGTCGCCGTCGACCACCTGGTAGCTCATGCTCTGCTTGCCGGCGGCCACGTCGTGTTGCAGCGTCAGCTGGTAGGTAGACTTGTCCTGCAGGCCACGGTTGAGCGGGAAGCGCACCTGCTCACCGCGGTCGTTGCCCAGCACCTGTTTCTCGGTCCAGTCGAAGTCCAGCTCGATCTGCTTGGCCTTGCCCAGGCCGCTGCGGTCGAAGCGGTAGGTCAGTGGCAGGAAGGCATCGTTCTCCATGCGGAAGGTGCTGGTCTCGTTGAGGCTGGCGACTAGCATGGAGGCTTCGAAATTCAGCTCCCAGCGGCCATTGTCCAGGGCCTTGAGGCTGCGGCTGGCGGTGCCGCTGATCGGTACCTGTTTCCAGTCGGCGGTGTAGCTGGCGGAGAAGGGCTTGAGCTCCAGGGCCTGCACCGGCAGGGCCAGCAGGGCGAGCAGCATCAGCAGAACACGAGGCATGGAATCTCCTATGTGCGGATCAGATGTCCGGTGGCCGGCAGAGCCGTGCCATCCAGTTGTGCACCGGTCTCGCCCAGTTTCAGGCGGCCTTCGGCGAACCAGCGCATCGCCAGAGGATAGATGTGATGTTCCTGGCTGTGTACTCGCTGGGCCAGGCTCTCCGGCGTATCGCCAGACTCTACCGGCACTACCGCCTGTACGACCAGTGGTCCGCCATCGAGTTCCTCGGTGACGAAGTGCACGCTGCAGCCATGCTCGCTGTCGCCAGCCTCCAGCGCGCGTTGGTGGGTGTGCAGGCCCTTGTACTTGGGCAGCAGCGAGGGATGGATATTCAGCAGTCGACCCTCGTAGTGACGCACGAAGCCGCCGCTGAGGATGCGCATGAAGCCGGCCAGTACCACCAGTTGCGGGTCGAAGCCGTCGATGGCCTCGACCAGCGCGGCGTCGAAGGCCTCGCGACCATCGAACTGCTTGTGGTCCAGCACCTGGGTGGCGATGCCGGCCTGCTTGGCGCGTTCCAGGCCGTAGGCATCGGCGCGGTTGGAAATCACCGCGGCGATGCGTGCCGGATTGCCGTCATTGGCGATGCTGTCGATCAGGGCCTGCAGGTTGCTGCCGGACCCCGAAATCAGCACCACGACATTGCAGTCGGCCATCAGTGGGCTTTCAGGTTGTTCAGCACGACCAGTTCGGCACCTTCGGCGGCCTGGGCGATCTGGCCGATCACCCACGGGGTTTCACCCGAGGCGCGCAGGCTGGCCAGGGTGGCCTCGACCTGATCCTGGGCAACGCAGATGACCATGCCGACGCCGCAGTTCAGTACGCGGTGCATCTCGTGCTCGTCGACGTTGCCTTTTTCCTGCAGGAAGTCGAACACGGCCGGGCGGTTCCAGCTGGCCACGTCGATCACCGCCTGGGCGCCTTGCGGCAGCACGCGCGGGATGTTGTCGAGCAGGCCTCCGCCGGTGATGTGGGCCATGGCCTTCACCGCGCCGGTGTCCTTGATCAGCTTGAGCAGCGGCTTGACGTAGATGCGGGTCGGCGCCATCAGCAGGTCGGCCAGCTTGCTGCCGTTCAGTTCGGTATTTTCGATGTCGGTGCCGGACACTTCGAGGATCTTGCGGATCAGCGAGTAGCCGTTGGAGTGCGGGCCGGAGGAGGGCAGGGCGATCAGGGCGTCGCCGGTGACCACTTTCGAGCCGTCGATGATCTCGGCCTTCTCCACCACACCGACGCAGAAGCCAGCCAGATCGTAGTCTTCGCCTTCGTACATGCCCGGCATCTCGGCGGTTTCACCACCGACCAGGGAGCAGCCGGCCAGTTCGCAACCGGCGCCGATGCCGGTGACCACGGTGGCGGCCACATCGACGTTGAGCTTGCCGGTGGCGTAGTAGTCGAGGAAGAACAGCGGCTCGGCGCCGCACACGACCAGGTCGTTGACGCACATGGCGACCAGGTCCTGGCCGATGCTGTCGTGCTTGTTCAGGTTCAGCGCCAGGCGCAGCTTGGTGCCGACGCCGTCGGTGCCGGAAACCAGCACTGGCTGCTTGTAGCCGGCGGGAATTTCGCAGAGGGCGCCGAAACCACCCAGGCCACCCATGACTTCCGGACGCGCGGTGCGCTTGGCCACGCCTTTGATGCGCTCGACCAGGGCTTCGCCGGCGTCGATGTCGACACCTGCATCCTTGTAGCTGATGGAGGGTTGCTTGCTCATGGGTTCAGGCCTTTAGAAGGGGAATGCTGTGGGCGACCGACGTGTGTGCGGGCCGGTCCGCGAAGGCGCGCGATTTTATCAGGCTTGCCCGCCAGCGGCCACCGGGCGCGACGGTTGCCGGGGGGCAGGCGGCTGTTTAAGGTATAGCCCTTCGCGTGCCGTACGGGCGCGTCCTCCCGAACCGAGACCTTATCGATGCGCCTGTCCGCCCGCCTGCTTGCCCTCTGCCTCCCGCTGTTCAGCCTGCCGGCCCTGGCCGAGACGGTCAGCGGCCTCTATCAGGTGCGCGAGCCGGTCACCAGCCAGCAGCCGGAAGAGCGCACTGCGGCGCTCAATCGCGCCCTGGAGACCCTGGTGCTGCGCCTGACCGGCGACGCCAAGGCGATACAGGGGCAGGCCCTGCAGGCCGTACGCCAGGACCCGCAACAGCTGGTCAGCCAGTACGTCTACGAGGGTGAGACCCTGGTAGTGGACTTCGACCCGCTGACCACCGAGAACAAGCTGCGCCAGGCCGGCCTGCCGCTGTGGGGCGCCAATCGCCCGTCGATCCTGGCCTGGTGGCTGAACAGCAGCGCCGAAGGCGCCAGCCTGGTCGGCGACGCGCAGGAGGCGGCCAAGCCGCTGCAGCAGGCCGCCCAACACCGCGGCCTGCCCGTGCGCCTGCCGCTGGCCGATCTGCAGGAACAGTTGGTCGCTACTCCGGAAAACCTCGGCGCCAGCCAGCCGGATGCTCTGCAGCCGGCCTCGGAGCGCTACGCCGCCGATGCCCTGCTGGCCGTACAGGCTCGCGAGGAGGGCGGTCAGTGGCAGGCCGAGTGGCGCCTGTGGCTGGGCGATGCTCGCGAGCAGGGCAAGGCCCAAGGCGCTGACCAGAAGGCCCTGGCCGACGCCGTGCTGCTGGCCGTGAGCGAGCGCCTGGCTCCGCGCTTCCTGGTCAAACCGGGCGCTGCCAGTGCCATGACCCTGGAGATCCAGGGCGCCGATCTGGGCCGTTACGCCGAGCTGGAGCGCCTGCTCGAACCCTTCTCGGCTCGCCTGCTGCGGGTCAAGGGTGACCAGATGGTCTGGCAGGTCAACGCCAGCGCCGAACAGCTGCGCGCCCAACTGGCCCTGGCCGGCCTGCAGGAAGTGCCGGCGGACGCAGCGCCGCTGGATGCCGCTGCTGCTCCCCAGGCAACTCCGGCCCCGGCGCCGGCCAACCTGATGCGCTTCCGCTGGTAATCCAGGCCGCCGGTGCTCGCCGGCGGCACAACCCGATTTTCCATCTAGTAGCGACGGAGTGCCTGAGATGACCGATTCGCGGCGTTGGCTATGGCTGGCCGGACTTTTCCTGTGCGGCTGGCTGATCTACCTGCTCACCCCCATCCTCTCGCCCTTCCTGGTCGCCATGCTGCTGGCCTATATGGGCGACCCGCTGGTGGACCGCCTGGAGAGGCGCGGCCTGTCGCGCACCTGGGGCGTGGTCATCGTCTTCAGCCTGTTCAGCCTGTTGCTGCTGGTCATGCTGCTGGTGCTGATCCCCATGCTCGGCCGCCAACTGGTGCGGCTCTACGAGCTGGCACCACAGGGTCTCGACTGGGCGCAGCACCAGGCACTGCCCTGGGTGCAGGCGCAATTCGGTCTGGCCGAGGGTTTCTGGCGCTTTGATCAAGTCAAAGAAGCGCTGTCGGGCCACCTGGGCAAGACCACCGATATCGTCGGTGGCCTGCTGGCCCAGGCCACGGCTTCCGGCCTGGCGCTGCTGGGCTGGCTGGGCAACCTGCTGCTGATTCCGGTGGTGGCCTTCTACCTGCTGCGCGACTGGGACCTGATGATCGCCAAGCTGCGCAGCCTGCTGCCGCGTGCCCGCGAGAGCCTGGTGGTGCAGTTGGTGGGCGAATGCCACGAGGTGCTTGGCGCCTTCATGCGCGGCCAGTTGCTGGTGATGCTGGCCCTGGCCGGCATCTACTCGGTGGGCCTGATGGTGGTCGGCCTCGAGCTGGGCCTATTGATCGGCCTGCTCGCCGGCCTGGCCAGCATCGTTCCGTACATGGGCTTCATCGTCGGTTTCGGCGCCGCCGTGGTGGCTGCGCTGTTCCAGCATGCCGGCTTCGAGCTGTATCCGCTGATCGGTATCGCCGTGGTGTTCGGCATTGGCCAGTTGCTCGAAGGCATGCTGCTGACGCCCATGCTGGTCGGTGATCGCATCGGCCTGCACCCGGTGGCAGTGATCTTCGCCATCCTCGCCGGCGGTCAGCTATTCGGCTTCACCGGCGTGCTGTTGGCCTTGCCGGTGGCGGCGGTGATCATGGTATTGCTGCGCCATGCGCATGATTTCTACAAGCTTTCCAGTCTTTATGGCGAGCCTGTCGACGCATCGGAAGGGCCTCAAGCCGAGCCATAGATTGCCTGGTGATCTCTCCTAGAAGGGGCTCGCTCACTAGTCGTAGCCGGGTGGCAGTTAATTTCGTGTTCTTGTTACCGGTCCCTTGAGCAAACGGCAGCTAATGTAGGTAGGTTATTTTCTAGGGAGAAAGGCCATGCTGCAGGGAAGCTGTTTCAAAAAAATGCTCGGCGCTTTGCTGCTGCTAGCTTCGCCGCTGCTGCTCGCGAATCAGAATGAATGCGAGCGGACCAGTGTCGACAGGTTGCAGCTGATCAGTCCGAAAAAGGGCTATTACCAAGTCGAGGTTGAATATTGTTATGTGCCGGAAACCCAGGAGCCGGTTTTCCTGCTGCTTGCACTCGATATACCCGAAGGATACGAAACCTACAGCCACAGTTTTCCGCATGAGGTTTCGCCAGGGAGGCGCTCGGCTCGTCTCGAGCTCAATCGTCCCACCGAGCCGGAAGGTTCATTCAATACCTACACGCTCGCAGCCAGGATATTCAACGGCACAAAAGAGCTGGCGGTAAAAGAGCAGCAGCAACAGATCAGCTGGCCCAATCAGTCGACATATTTGCGACAGCGCATGTATGCGCGATACAGCAACGATGAAATCTTGGATAGGGCAGAGGAGCTTATCGATGGAGGAGATCCTGAGGCTCGGAACGTCGCTCGGCAGTATCTAGAAAAGATCGTGCTTGAGGAGCCTGATCGTGTTCAGGTCTACAAGCTATTCGCGCGTATCGCCATGGCCGAACAATGGAACGAGCAGGGACTGACTGAGGCGCGCAGCCACTTGGACACTGCGCTAAATATCGACCCCGGTTATGCCGATGGCTACATTTTGCGAGGGTTTGTACTGGCGCATCTGAAATACTTTGATGATGCCGAGGCGGATTTTCGCAAGGCCGAAGCGCTTGGGATAAAAAATCTTTGGATCTGGAACAACTGGGCTATGAAGGAGAAGCTCCAAGGTAACAAGACTCGCGCTATAGAACTCTATCGCCGCACGTTGGCGGGTGAAAAGCCGACGGGGCGAAACTTGCGAGCGCGACTTAACGCCTTCGAGCATCTGCTGTTCTTCTTCGACGACGGTAAGCATCTTGATGAGATGGATGCGCTGCACCTGCAGCGATTGAGTGAATTCGACGAGCGCTCCTGCCTGTATGTCGAGTATGCCTCCTTCCTTCTGAGTCAACGCCAGGACTACAAGAAAGCAATCGAAAATGGGCACAAGGCCTTGGACGGTGGCTGTCAGGATCAGAGTGCGCGTAGGACCTTGGGTATCGCCTACCACATTGGTTCTTTGCAGGAACCATCCCTAATAGGGCGTGCCAGAGTATTCCAGCCTGAGGGGCCAGGGCTTTACTGGGGGCTGGCTCAGGTGCCCCAATCCGAGGCGTTACTGCAGCGTTATAAGTCGAATATCGACAGCATGGACGGGCAAAGGCATACCGCGCTTACCTATGCCCTAGAGCACAATAACTTCGAAGCAGCTCGGCGTCTGATGACTCAGGGGGCAAGTCTGAATATCAAGGTCGGCGTGGAGAATTACCCTTTATCTCTATTGCCGATTTTCCGCGGTAGCGCCGAGGGTGTTCGTTTCGCCATTGATCAGGGCGTAGACTACGGACATGTTGAGTACCAAGGCATTTCTGCTCTGGGTTATGCGCAGCAGACAGGAAATCAAGTGATCATTGATCTGCTGAGAGGGCAGCAAAAGATCTGACTCGGCCCGAAGATTGTTAGAGTCGGGGACTGGCGTTAGACTCGCGGCCCTAGTTCTTGACTCGCACCCTGCTTTTTCATGGTTCCTACGCAATTGCCTCTGGGTGTTCGTCTGCGTGACGACGCCACCTTTGCCAACTACTACCCCGGCGCCAATGCGGCGGCCCTCGGCTATGTCGAGCGGCTGTGCGAGGCCGATGCCGGCTGGACCGAGAGCCTGATCTACCTGTGGGGTGGTGAGGGTGTCGGGCGCAGCCATCTGTTGCAGGCGGCCTGCCTGCGTTTCGAGCAGCGCGGTGAGCAGGCGGTGTTCCTGCCGCTGGCCGAGGTGGCCGAGTACGGTCCCGAGCTGCTCGATGGGCTGGACCAGTCCGAGCTCGTCTGCCTGGATGATCTGGATGCGGTGGCCGGTCGTGCGGATTGGGAGGAGGCGCTGTTCCACCTGTTCAATCGCCTGCGTGACTCCGGTCGGCGCCTGTTGCTGGCCGCCACCGTGTCGCCGCGCGAACTGCCGATCCAGCTGCCGGATCTGAAATCGCGCCTGACCCTGGCGCTGGTGTTCCAGCTGCATTCACTGTCCGACGAGGACAAGCTGCGCGCCCTGCAGCTGCGCGCCTCGCGGCGTGGTCTGCACCTGACCGACGAGGTCGGCCGCTTCATTCTCACCCGTGGCGAGCGCAGCATGAGTGCGCTGTTCGAGTTGCTCGAGCGCCTCGATCAGGCCTCGTTGCAGGCCCAGCGCAAGCTGACCATTCCCTTCCTCAAGGAAACCCTGGGCTGGTAGCCCAGGGAGCAAGCCTTACTCGCCAGCCAGTTTGCGGTCGTGCTGGAACTTCCAGCGCACGTAGAGCAGGGCGCTGCAGAACAGGCCGAGGCTGATCACCGTCTCCAGGGCGCCGAACAGGGCGCGGGCCGGGTCGATGGCGGCCAGTACGCCCTGGATGAAGTAGATATTCACTACGAAGCAGGCCCAGGCGTGGGCGCGGGCGTTGCCCAGCAGCAGGCCGGGGGCGAGCAGCAGCAGCGGCAGTAGCTGGATGCACAGCACCACCCAGATGCGTGCGCCGTGCAGGTCGGCGTAGGCCAGGTTCCATACCAATAGCAGGACCAGCAGGGCGAAGAAGCTGACCAGGCTGAGGGCGCGGCTGAGTTTCAGGCGCGGGGCCAGCCATTCCAGGCTCGGCAGGGGCTTGGGCGTTTTAGCCACGTGGGGTCTCCAGTTTTGCGGCGGTGGCCGCCAGGCGCTGGCCGAGGGCACGGCACAGGGCGATTTCGTGTTCGTCGAGTTTGCGTTTGCCGTCGGCACCGGCATGGTGGCTGGGGCCATACGGGGTGCCGCCGCCGCGGGTTTCCAGCAGCGCACCTTCGCTGTAGGGCAGGCCGCACACCAGCATGCCGTGGTGCAGCAGCGGCAGCAGCATGGACAGCAGGGTGCTCTCCTGGCCGCCGTGTAGGCTGGAGGTGGAGGTGAACACGCCGGCTGGCTTGCCGACCAGTTCGCCGGTCAGCCACAGGCTGCTGGTGCCGTCGATGAAGTACTTCAGTGGTGCGGCCATGTTGCCGAAGCGAGTGGGGCTACCCAGCGCCAAGCCGGCGCAGTTCTTCAGGTCGTCGAGCTCGACGTAGAGCGCGCCGTCCTCGGGGATGGCCGGGGCTGTGGCTTCGCAGTCGCTGGATACCGACGGCACGGTGCGCAGGCGCGCCTCCAGGCCGGCCATTTCCACACCGCGGGCGATC
The DNA here is from genome assembly GCF_028649395.1 of Pseudomonas sp. Gutcm_11s. Lineage (GTDB taxonomy): Bacteria > Pseudomonadota > Gammaproteobacteria > Pseudomonadales > Pseudomonadaceae > Aquipseudomonas. The sequence goes on from NZ_JAQSUW010000011.1 coordinate 27,686, forward strand.
TGCCGGGCCATCTCGGCCGTGGCGCCGTGGCGGCTGTAGTAGAGCACCAGGATGTAGGGCGCGCTCATGCCAGCAGCTCCAGCACCTTCTCCGGTGGGCGGCCGATCACTGCGCGATCGCCGACGATCAGGATCGGGCGCTCGATCAGCTTGGGATGGCTGGCCATGGCGGCAATCAGTTGCTCATCGGTGAGGCTGACGTCGGCCAGATTCAGCTCCTTGTACTCGTCCTCGCCGGTGCGCAGCAGCTCGCGTGCGCCTATGCCCAGCTTGGTCAGCAGCTCGCGCAGCTCATCGGCGCTGGGCGGAGTTTCCAGGTAACGCACCACATTCGGCGCCAGGCCGCGCGCTTCGAGCAGCTCCAGGGCGCCGCGCGACTTGGAGCAGCGCGGGTTGTGGTAGAGGGTGAGGTCGGTCATGACAGTGCCCATTGGCGAATGAGGGCGCTATTCTAGCCGCCTCGAAGGCATAACGGGCTAAGGAGAGGGCATGCGACAGCGGTTGGCGGACTGGGTGGAGTTCTGGCGCTTCCTGTTGCAGCGTTTCCTCGCCGATCGTGCGATCAACAGCGCTGCGGCGCTGACCTACACCACGCTGTTCGCCGTGGTGCCGGTGATGACCGTGACCTTCGCCACGCTCTCCGCGGTGCCGGCCTTCCAGGATACCGGCGAGCAGATCCAGAGCTTCATCTTCCGCAACTTCGTGCCCTCGTCTGGCGAGACGGTGCAGCAGTACCTGCGCGAGTTCACCACCCAGGCGCGTCACCTGACCTGGGCCGGCGTGGCGCTGCTGGCGGTCACCGCGTTCTTCATGCTGGTAACCATCGAGAAGACCTTCAACGCGATCTGGCGGGTGCGCCAGCCACGTCGTGGCATCTCCAGCTTCCTGCTGTACTGGGCGATTCTCAGCTTGGGGCCGCTGCTGCTCGGCGCCGGCTTCGCCGTGACCACCTACATCGCCTCGCTGTCGCTGCTGTCCGGGCCCGACGCGGTGATCGGCGCCAAGACGCTGCTTGGCTTCGCCCCGCTGCTGTTCAGCACGGCGGCCTTCACCCTGATCTATTCGGCGGTACCCAACGCTCGGGTGCCGGTGCGCCACGCCTTGCTCGGCGGGTTGTTCACCTCGGTGCTGGTGGAGGTGGCGAAGAAGGTGTTCGGCCTGTTCGTCAGCCTGTTCCCGGGTTACCAGCTTATTTATGGCGCCTTCGCCACGGTGCCGCTGTTCCTGCTCTGGGTGTATCTGTCCTGGCTGATCGTGCTGTTCGGTGCCGAGCTGGTGTGCAACCTGTCGTCATCGCGTACCTGGCGGCGCCAGGCGCTGCCGCGTCTGCTGGTGCTGCTGGGCATCCTGCGGGTGTTCCATGAGCGTCAGCAGCGCGGGCGTACCGTGCGGCACCTGGATGTGCAGCGTCAGGGCTGGCGACTGCCCGAGAGCGAGTGGGAGGAATTCATCGACTTCCTCGAGCGGGAGCAACTGATCTGTCGTACCAGTGGCGACACCTGGGTGCTCTGCCGCGATCTTGAGCACTACAGCCTGTACCGCCTGATCAGCCACAGCCCCTGGCCATTGCCGCGGCCGAACCAGTTGCCGCAGGAGCTGAACGAGGCCTGGTATCCGCAGCTGCGCGAGGCTCTGGAAGAGCTGTATCGGGAACAGGAGGAGCTGTTCGCCGGCAGCCTGGCGCAGTGGCTGCGGGGCAGGGATAGCGCTTGTCAGGAGTGACGAAAAAGGTCAGTTTAGGGCGAGGCGCAGCGGGCTCAGTGACGCTGCTCATGCGCTGAGGCGCAATAAATACCGGCCCGGGAAGGCTGGCATGCTTCTGGCAATTACCCAGCTATATGCTGGCAGACTGCTAGCGGCCTGAATGACTCAGGGAAGTCGAGTGGATGAGCAGTAGCAAGAACAAGGTGGTGCCGTTGCAGCCGCGGGATTCCGAGGAAGCGCTGGAGCGGCTCAATCGCATCACCGGCCTGCGTTTCGTGCGTTGGCCGCAGTCCCTCGCGGCGCTGGCGCGCCAGGCCGTCGAAGAGGACGAACCGGCTAAGCCGAGTTCGGTAGTGCGTTTCGGCGTCTACTGATCCCAGAAAGCAAAACCCCCGCCGAGGCGGGGGTTGCAGTGAGCCGAGAAGGTCAGGCCATTGCCTGGCGCGAGGCGCTATCGAGCATCTCCACGGCCTGCACGAACAGTTCCTCGACGATCAGCGTCTGTGCCGGCACGGCCGAGCGCAGGCGTACCTGCATTTCCTCGATCTTGGTCTTCATCGGCAGGCGCGCGACGCCGGAGAGCATCACCTTGTTGTGCACGTTGACCTTGCCGTGGTCCACCGCGACCTCGCGTACCTGGCTGCCGTCGCGGTAGCGCACCATCAGCGATACCGGCAGGTTGGCCAGACCTGGCACATGCAGCCAAGCCGCCACGTTGAACTCGCCGACACGCCCCTCGTAAGGCGTCACGCTGAGGCGTGCGCTGTTGACGATGCTGGAGGGTACTGGGCCGATCAGCTTGTCATTGGCTTGGGACATGTAGGCTCCGGCAGAACTCATTGGTATAGGAATGCGCGGATTATAGGCAGCGGCCCCGCCGGGAAACTGTGCACTGTGGCTTCGGCGCCTGAGACCTATGTCGCAGAACCTGGCTGAATGCCCAGAACCTGTTTCCGATCTCCTGACTCGCAGCCATGCGGCGTTAAAACCGGCTGCGAAAAGCTCATTTACGCTTTGTAAGCTGCGCTTTCTCAACCGGTTCTGCCTTGCCGGGCTCTAATTCAGAAGACCGTAAACAGGTCCTCAGGCCAGCCGCAAGGGATGGCGGATCACCGAAGGGGTGCTGAGATTGGCCTGCGGCAGTGGCAGCACGGCCTGGTTGTTGACGTTGGCCAGTTGCAGCCAGAGGTTCTCGCCCTCGACGAATTGCCCGCATGGCAGCCACAGGCCATGGTGCCAGCCGGCACCGGGCTCCGGGGTGCTCTGCAGTACACCAGGGTGGGTCTGCGCGCTGGGAGCGCGGCGTAGCCACACTGCGCGCGGCAGACCCTTAAGGTAGCGCAGGCCGAGGTGCAGGCCGAGCTGGTTGAGATGGCGCCAGCGCACCAGGGCCAGGGTCGGGGTGCCGCTATGGGGGAGTACCAGAACCAGCTGGCCGACCGGTAGCTGTTGGCCGAGATCCGCGTGGCACAGCAGGCGAGCGCCACCGGGGCTGGCATCGAGCATCTGCGCGGCGCTATTGGTCGGACGCTTCTCCAGCAGTTGGGCATGGATCGCGAGCAGGCCGATCACCAGGCTGCAATCGGCGCTGAAGTCGGCGCGGGGATGGCGGCGCTGCTGACGGCCGAGCCAGTGGGGGCGAACCCGTTCCAGCAACTCGCGCTCACGGGCGCTCTGCAGCGGCGCGGGCTCATGCAGGGCGACCAGCAGTGCGCCCAGCTCCAGGCGGCGCAGGTATTCGACCGAGCCGGTGGCTTCGCTGTCGTAGGGTAGGCAGGGCAGGGACTGGCTGAGGTCTATCAGCGGGCCTTCTGCTTCTTCCTCTTCATCCCAGGGCAGCAGTCGGGCCAGTTCGGCGAGTGGGGTAAGGGCGCCGAAGAGCACTTCACATTCGCCTTCGGCCAGGTGAAACGGATTGCTCAGGGCCAGTACCAGCATCTGCTGGTAGAGACCGCGCAGCGAGCCGGCAGGCGCGGGCTGGAAGGGCGCGGCCACATGTTCGTCCAGGCAGCCCTGGTGCTCGGCGATCCAGTACAGCAGGTGGCTGTCGCTCCACAGCGAGGCCGGTGGTTCCTGGTACAGCTGATAGTTGCGCATCAGGCTCTGGGCGAGGAAATGCTCGGCCATATACAGGCACCAGGCCAAGTGCGGGCGCGACGGTTGTCGGCCCTGGAGTATCTGCAACAGCAAGCGCTTGAAGCCGGCCGCCAGCTCGTTGCACAGGTGCACGAACAGCTGCGAGGGTGCGACTCCTCTGCGCAGGTTGGCGCAGTAATGGCGGTATTCCTCGCAGAAGCTTTGCAGGGCGCGCTGCCTTTCCAGTAAGGTCATGGCGCTGCGATTGAGCTGGAACAGCATGCTCAATACCTGCGACAGACCGTCCTCGTAAGGCTGGCGACGAGCGTCGACGAGCCTGGCATTGAGGTCGGCTAGCGGTGTCGCATCCTCGTCGAGGATATCCGGCACTTCCAGGCGCAGGGCATCCAGCGTCATATCAACCCCGCGTGCACGAGGAGCGATTGCATGGGAAGACCACTCCAGATGGTGATGGGACTCTGCGCCGGGCTTCTTCTGGCCGGCTGCGCCGAAGACTGGGGCGTCGATCAGCATGGGAGAAAGGTAACGGCTGAGCAGCTGGATGGCCAGTGGTTGGTGGTCAATTACTGGGCCGAGTGGTGCAAGCCATGCCGCACCGAGATTCCGCAGCTCAATCGGCTCGAGGCAGAACTGCAGGGCAAGGGGGCTCGCGTACTCGGTGTGAACTTCGATGCCCTGCAGGGCGAGAAACTCAGCCAGGCTGCCACGGCCTTCGATATCCGCTTCACCGTGCTGGCGCAGGACCCTGCGCCACGGCTCGAACTGCCGCGTAACGATGTGTTGCCGGTGACCTACATCATCGATGCCGACGGCCGCTTGCGTGAGCGCCTGGTCGGCGAGCAGACCGCCGCCGGCCTGCAGGCGCGCTTGGCGCACTGGCGGGCGCAGGAGTAAGGAGCATGCAGATCTGTTTGCACGGTTTCGTCAGCGGCAAGGTGCAGGGCGTGAGCTTCCGTCAGCACACCCTGGAGGAGGCGGAGCGCCTCGATCTGAATGGCTGGGTGCGCAATCTGGCCGATGGCCGGGTCGAGGTGCTGGTCGAAGGGGCCGAGGCCGCGGTACGCGAACTGGAGGCCTGGCTGGAGAGTGGGCCGGAGCGGGCGCGGGTCGATGCGTTGGAGCTGGAGCAGCAGCCGGTGCAAGGCATCACCGGCTTCGTGATCAGGCGCTGATCAGTCCTCGCCGGGGTCGGCGGCCAGGCGTCCAGCGTCTTTCATCAGGGTCTTGAGAAACTCTTCCTGCAGCTCCGGATCGTTGCGCGTCAGCTCGATCAGGCTCTGCTCGAGTTCGCTGGCTTCCTCTTCCAGGCCCAGGTCGGAAAGGCGCTTGACCCGGTAGACCCACTGGCTGACTTCGTCGTCTTCGAGATCGTCGTAGATCAGGGCGTGAGCTTCGCGCAGCTTGCCGCGCAGGTCACGGCTGACCAGCAGGGTGGCCTCGGCACGGGCGCTGTCCTGCGGGTCTTCCACGCTGAGCACGAGTGCGCCGACTTTGCTGGCGTCGTGGTCGGCGAAGGGACCGTCGAGCAGGTTCAGGCGCAGGATACCGTTACGATCGGTGGTCAGTTCGTGGTTGTCCTGTCCGGCCTTGACCCGCACCGGGCGTTCGGCCCAGGGCAGGCTGGAGTATTCCATGCGCCTGTCGCGCTGGGTCTCCTCGATGGTCGCCAGGTTCTGCTGGGAGCGCCCGTTGGACTCGACGTTCATCGCCGGGTTGATGCCGGCGAAGCCGTAGCTGATCCAGTCCTTGGTGACGCTGTCCGGCAGGCGGCCGAGCATCACCACGTTGAGCACGTTGGCACCCACGCCTGCGACTATCGCTACCGCACCCAGTGGCACTTCATACAGCTCGCGCCAGGGTTGGTAGGGGGTGTAGCGGTCGTAGCGGCGGGTGACCTCGAACTCGGTGACTTCGAACGTCTTCTGTTCCTGGATGCGCACGCGGCGCTGCGGCAGCTCCAGCACCCTGGGCTCGCCCACCTCGATCTGCAGGCTATGGTCGAGCAGGCGCCGCTCGAAGCGCTCCTCGTGTTCGCTGCGTTGCGGCAGGTGGTTGGCACAGCCAACCAGAAGGAGGGCGCCGAGCAGGGCGGCGCCGGTGCGGAGAGTATGACGCTGGAACATGCGGGCTTCTTGGTCGGGACTCAGCGGTTGATGCGCGTGGCGAGGAAGGCCGACAGGTCGGCGCTGGCCACCTGCTGGTTGTCGCTCTCGCGGCGGTTCTTGTACTCGAAGGTGCCCTCGGCCAGGCCGCGCTCGCTGACAACGATGCGGTGCGGGATGCCGATCAGCTCCATGTCGGCGAATTTCACGCCGGGGCTGGTCTTCTTGTCGCGATCGTCGAGCAGTACTTCATAGCCGGCGCTGGTCAGCTCGGCGTAGAGCTTGTCGGTCGCCTCGCGCACCGCCTCGTTCTCGTACTTCATCGGCACGATGGCGATCTGGAAGGGCGCCAGGGCGTCGGTCCAGAGGATGCCGCGCTCGTCCCAGTTCTGCTCGATGGCGGCGGCCACCACGCGGGATACGCCGATGCCGTAGCAGCCCATGGTCAGAGTGACCGGCTTGCCACTCTCGCCCAGGACCTTGCAGCCCATGGCTTCGCTGTACTTGGTGCCGAGCTGGAAGATGTGCCCGACCTCGATGCCGCGCTTGATCACCAGGGTGCCTTGGCCGTCCGGGCTGGGGTCGCCGGCGAGCACGTTGCGCAGGTCGGCAACGGCTGGCAGAGGCAGGTCGCGCTCCCAATTGAGGCCGAAGTAGTGCTTGTCGTCGACGTTGGCGCCAGCGCCGAAGTCGCTCATCAGCGCCACCGAACGGTCGATCACGCAGGAGATCGGCAGGTTCAGCGGGCCCAGCGAACCGGGGCCGGCACCGATGGTGGCGCGGATCTCGGCTTCGGAAGCAAACACCAGCGGGCTGGCGACCAGCTCATGGTTGGCGGCCTTGATCTCGTTCAGCTCGTGGTCTCCGCGGACGATCAGGGCGATCAGCTTGCCTTCCTCAGCGGCATGCACCACCAGGGTCTTGATGGTCTTCTCGATGGCCAGCCCGAACTGGGCGACCAGCTCATCGATGGTCTTGGCATCTGGCGTATCGACCAGGCGCAGGTCTTCGCTGGCCGCGCCGCGCGCAGTCTCGCGCGGGATGGCTTCGGCCTTCTCGATGTTGGCGGCGTAGTCGGAGGTGTCGCTGAAGGCGATATCGTCTTCACCGGACTCGGCCAGTACATGGAACTCATGGGAGCCAGTGCCACCGATGGAGCCGGTGTCGGCCTGTACCGGACGGAAGTTCAGGCCCAGACGGCTGAATACGTTGCAGTAGGCCAGGTGCATGCGGTCGTAGGTTTGCTGCAGCGAAGCCTGGTCCAGATGGAAGGAGTAGGCGTCCTTCATGATGAACTCGCGGCCACGCATCAGACCGAAGCGCGGACGAATCTCGTCGCGGAACTTGGTCTGGATCTGGAACATGTTGATCGGCAGCTGCTTGTAGCTGTTCAGCTCGTTGCGGGCCAGATCGGTGATGACTTCCTCGTGGGTCGGGCCCAGGCAGAAGGCGCGATCATGGCGATCCTTGATGCGCAGCAGCTCGGGACCGTATTGCTCCCAGCGACCGGATTCCTGCCACAGCTCGGCCGGCTGCACGGCCGGCATCAGCACTTCGAGTGCGCCAGCGGCGACCATTTCCTGGCGTACCACGGCCTCGGCCTTGCGCAGCACGCGCAGACCCATCGGCATCCAGGTGTACATGCCAGAGGCCAGCTTGCGGATCATGCCGGCGCGCAGCATCAGCTGGTGGCTGATCACCACGGCGTCGGAGGGGGTTTCCTTGAGGGTCGAGAGCAGGTACTGACTGGTACGCATGTTTGGCCGTTATGTCGGTTGCGAGGGCAAATAATGACTCGGCATTGTACGGTGCCAGCCATGTGGCGTACAGGACGGACCGGGAGTTGAGCATGGCGGAGTTGACCGCTGATCAGGTGCAGGCGTTGATTCGCGCCGGCGTGCCGATGGCCGAGGACATCGATCTGCGTATCGATCATCTGGATGCGGAGAAGGCGGTGGCTCGGGTGCCTTTCCAGGGCAAGCTGGTGCGCCCTGGTGGAACTGTGTCGGGGCCAACCATCATGTCGCTCGCCGATGCGGCGATGTATGCGGTGGTTCTGGGGCGGTTGGGCAGGGTGGAGATGGCAGTAACGGCCAATCTCAATATCAACTTCCTGGCTAGACCGAAGCCGGTCGATCTGATCGCCGAAGCGCGCATCCTGCGTTTGTCACGACGCCAGGCGGTGTGCGAGGTGCAGCTCTTTTCGCTGGGCGAAGAGGATGAGCTGGTCGCGCATGTCACCGGGACTTACGCTTTACCGCTCTAGTGAACAGGTATTTGCGCAATAAATTCTTGCGCGCGAAAACAAGAAACCCGGCCTAGGCCGGGTTTCTTTTACTGTTTCGAGTGTACTCGAAGAAATCCTTACAGGATTTCCAGCGGGTACTCTGCGAACAGACGCCACTCGTTCAGATCGTTCGAGAAGTTGGTATCGGTACGATAGATCGAGTTACGCACTTTGAAGGACAGGTCCTTCGCGGCGCCGCTTTGGATGGTGTACTTGACCTGGTTGAAGAACTCGCGCTCTTTGGCGTCGTCTTCGCCACCATAGTTGATGTCGTAGCCGTAGACGTAAGCGGTTTTCCAGCTCAGACCCGGTACGCCGTAGCCAGCGAAGTCCAGCTCATAGCTGGCCTGCCAGGATTTCTCGTCGGCGTTGTTGAAGTCGGAGTAGTAGGAGTTGGACAGCCAAATCGCGCTACCGCCGTCGCCGATGTCGTAGGCGTAGCCGACGTCACCGCTGTTTTGCTGGTAGGCCAGGATGAAGGCGTGGGCGCCAACGCTGTACTTACCGGCCAGGCTGAAGATGGTGTTGTCGTCGCCTTCAACGCCGTTACCGAAGAAGAGATCCGACGCAGTGGTGTCGTCCTCATACTTGGTTTTGTAGATGTTGAAGTCGAAGTTCAGAGCCTGCTCTTCGGCCAGCGGAATGGTGTAGTTCACGTTGGCGTAGTACTTCTTGGCGACATCTTCGATGTCGGAGTAGTACAGGGCGGCGCTCAGGTCGTCGGTGAACTGGTAGCTACCACCAGCTACGTCGATGCTCTTCAGGCGGCCGTCGTCACGAGCGGCGCTGGCCATCGGGCTGGCAGCGGTGAAGCGGCCGGCGTTCAGTTCCAGACCTTCGATTTCGCTGCTGGTAACCATGGTGCCGGTGAAGCTTTGCGGCAGCAGGCGGGAATCGTCATAGGCCAGAACCGGCAGGCTCGGCATTTGATCGCCGTACTTGATCACAGTGTTGGAGAAGCGGACTTTGACAGCGGCGCCGGCTTGGCCAACGGAGTCGTCCCAGTCTTTTTCTTCGCCCGGGAACATGTCAGCTTGGCCGCCGTCGAGTTTCAGACCCAGCAGGCCGAAAGCGTCAACGCCGACACCAACGGTGCCTTGGGTGAAGCCGGACTCATAGGTGCCGATGAAAGCTTGGCCCCAGGTTTTGCGGTCATCTTGACCGTGGTTGTAGTCGCGGTTCCAGTAGGTGTTGCGCAGCAGCAGGTTCAGGCTGCTGTCTTCAACGAAGCCCTTGGACTCGGACTGTGCGCTGGCGAAAGCCAGTTGGGTGGTACCGGCGGTCACGGCCAGAGCCAGTGCGCTCCACTTCATCACTTGCATTGTGATTGCTCCTTTGGTTTAGAAGAGTTGTGCTACCCGATATCTTTTTGTCTGGGCGGCTCTTTCTTTTTGTGTCGGCGCTAACTTATAGCACGGTGACTTAAGTTGGCGACAGATATCATTGATTCTCTACGAGTTCTTCACATGCGCGTCGCAAATTTACATTTTTGACGTCGCAAATCTGTAGATTTTTGCCGCCCATCTTCCCGTTTCGGATGCCTTTGAAAAAGACTGCAAATCCAATCGCTTAGGGCGTTGCAAGTCATTCTCAGGCATGCCGATGGCGACGGTGCTGGTCTCTAAGCAACTTCCATGCACAAAGTGATATTTCCACTGTTTGTCGGTGGCTTTTTCCAGTTGTCGCTTGGAGCCGTTTCGGCTGGAGGTCTGGCGTGGCACGGAGGTGCTCCGGTAGTTGGTAATCTCCAGCGTAGTGGCTCTTCCGGTGTTACCGGTATTGGTTGCGGTGGCGGAATCTACTCGCCGGTAACGAAACTCTTTGTGGGTGTGTGCGTTTTTTGGGCGTGACTGGCTGATTTTTGCTCGATTTTGGGGCGCTGTTTTGCCGTTCCATGCTCGAGGTGCTGCTGGGCGCGCGTTTCGGGCGATTGTCACGGCAGGAGAGGATTAGTATGCGGATGAACAGCGTCGCTCATGCCGCTATGCTGCGCGCCTTGGTTCGTTCGGAGGACGTATAGATGTTTAGCCTTGATTCCCGCTTGCAGCAGGACACGCTGGTTCTGGGGGACTTCCCCCTGTGTCGGTTGCTGCTGATGAATGACGCCAACTATCCCTGGTTCATTCTGGTGCCTCGCCGTGAGGCTGTGAGCGAGCTGTTCCAGCTGGATAACGCTGATCAGAAGCAGCTGTGGCTGGAAACCACGCGCTTGGCTGAGGTTCTCAAGGACGCCTTTGTCGCCGACAAGATGAACGTTGCCACTCTTGGCAATGTGGTGAGCCAGTTGCACATGCACGTGATAGTGCGTCGTCGCGAGGACTTGGCCTGGCCTGCTCCGGTATGGGGCAAGCACCCCGCTCGAGCTTATTCCGAGCTGGAGTTGGCCGATGTTCGTGAGCGCCTGCGGTTGGTGCTCGCCAACGACTTTCAGTTTGTGGAGGGCTGAGGCATGGATCTGGAGTCTCGTGTCGTCGAGTTGGAGACTCGTCTGGCGTTTCAGGACGACGTGATCGCCACGCTGAACGATGTGGTGGTGGAACAGCGGCTTGCGCTGGATCGCTTGCAGTTGCAGATCGCTTCGCTGGCTCGGCGGCAGGAGGATATGGCGGGGCAGTTCGGTATTGCCGAGGGTGATGCGCCGCCGCCACATTATTGATGTCATGAAAAAGCCCGCTTTAAGCGGGCTTTTTTGTTGGGCGGAGATATCAGCGTTGGCCGGGGAGGGCGACTATCACGTCTTCGGCCTGCAGGCCCTTGTCGCGCTGCATTACGGAGAATTGGACGCGCTGGCCTTCGACCAGGATTCGGTGGCCTTCACCGCGGATGGCGCGGAAGTGGACGAATATGTCATCGCCGCTGTCACGGGAAATGAAGCCGAAGCCCTTGGAGGTGTTGAACCACTTGACGGTACCGCTCTCGCGGCTGTCATCGCTCTCGCGGGGTGGGACATAGGCGCGTGGCGTGCGTTTGCCGAGGTTGCTGGCCAGGTGCAGGGCGGTGGCGACCAGCAGGGTGGCAAGGGTTAGCGCTACAGCGGGCTGGTTGCCGATCTGTGCCAGTGGGGCCAGTAGAATCAGTGCTTGCAGTACGCAGGCGAATACCAGCATCGCGGAGGCCAGGGCCTGCAGTTGGTTGCGTGCGCCGTCGTGGCGGGCGGGCAGGAGGGCGGCGACGATCAGGTTGGTCAGGCCGAGCAGGGCCAGGTAGATGGCATCGGGTTGTTGCAGGTAAGGCAGTGCGTCGTTGCGCAGGCTGGGGGCGAAGGACAGCAGCAGGGCGCCGCCGCCTGTGATCAGGTGAACGATCTTCAACATGGTCAAGGAGCTCGCTTGTTCGAGATGGCTATCGAGGAGCGGAGCCGGCCCGGTGAATGGGTGATGTGCTCCGCCTATGTCGCAGCAATGCGACACCGCGGCTATTTAACCGCAAAGGGGATGCCTACTCAAATCAAGCGGTTAGGGCAGGTTCTGGGGTCGAGGGGTGGATCTGGTTACGGCCGTTGCGTTTGGCCTGGTAAAGCGCATCGTCGGCCCGGGTGACCAGGCTCTCGAAGGTGTCGCCCGTCTCGGCTAGCGCCAGGCCGAAGGAGGCGGTGATGCTGTCCAGTATCTTGTCGGTGCTGCGTACCTTGACCCGCAGGGCCTGGATCTTCAGACGCAGTTGTTCGGCGAACTCGCCTGCAGTCTCCAGATCGAAGCAGTCCTGCAGAATCACGCAGAACTCTTCGCCGCCGTAGCGTGCGGCTACTCCCCGGGCCGGGAGCAGTTCGCGCATAAGCTGGCCGACATGCTGCAGTACACGGTCGCCGAGCGGATGGCCGTACTGGTCGTTGAACTGCTTGAAGTGATCGATATCCAGCATCACCAGGGCCAGGCCCTTGGTGTCGCCCGCCAGAGCCTGCTCCAGCAGGCGGGTGAAGGCGTGGCGGTTGAATACATGGGTCAGGCTGTCCAGAGTGGCGGCAGCCTGGGCACGCTCCAGCTGGCTACGCAGGTTCTGGATTTCCGACTGGGCGGAGCGCAGCCGGTAGAGAAATTTCTCCTGCTGCTCCTGCATATGCTGAGTGCTCAGTTGCAGGTCGCTGAGGACGCCGGGCAGGTCGTCGACTATCGGCTCCTGCAGGGCGGCGAGGCCTTGGGAGAGGCTGGACTGGTAATGCTGGCTGCCGCTCACGCTGCGCTGTACATCGACTTCTATGTCGTCGACCAGGGTGATTACCTGTTGCTGGCCAGCGCGGGCCTCTTCCAGTTCGCCGCGAATGACGAACTCACGGAACAGCTTGACCGCCGTTTCCGGGGGGAAGCTGGTGAAGTCTTTGACGATCTTGTCCAGGCGACGATTAAGTTCGGGGGCATTGCCCTGGCAGTAGCTGTACCAGAGCGCGTAATGCACCGGATTTGGCGGAATGTCGTGGCGTACCATCTGGGGGACGGCTTGCTTGAGCAGATCAGCTGCCTCGCGGGTCTCTTCGGGGTAGAGCTCGAGGAGGGAGGGGGCTTTGGGGGGCTGGCTCATGCACGTCACTGTGGCGATGGGAGGAATAGGCAAAGGATAGAGTAGTCATGGGGGCTTCGCCTAGCAAAAGGCCCGGACTAGCCGGGCCTCTGTTGTCGATGCTGGGGCTGCTTAGGCGGCCAGCAGGCTGCGCAGCATCCAGGCGGTCTTCTCATGGACCTGCATGCGCTGGGTCAGCAGGTCAGCGGTCGGCTCGTCGCTGACCTTGTCCAGCAGCGGGAAGATGCCGCGGGCGGTGCGTACGACGGCTTCCTGGCCTTGTACCAGCAGCTTGATCATCTCGTCGGCGGTCGGTACGCCTTCCTCTTCCTTGATCGAGGACAGGCGTGCATAGGCCGCATAGGTGCCAGGCGCCGGGAAGCCCAGTGCGCGGATGCGCTCGGCGATGGCGTCCACGGCCAGGGCCAGTTCGGTGTACTGCCCTTCGAACATCAGGTGCAGGGTGTTGAACATCGGGCCGGTGACGTTCCAGTGGAAGTTGTGGGTCTTCAGATACAGGGTGTAGGTGTCGGCCAGCAGGCGCGACAGTCCTTCGGCGATGGCTGCGCGGTCCTGTTCGGCGATGCCGATATTGATTTCCATACCTTATTACTCCTCTTCAGGCTCTTAAAAGTAGCCGGGCTAGGCGCTCCCGTAATGGTTGGGAGCCTATCACAGGGGATGCGCCGTCCTGCCCGATCTATGTCAATGAAGGCAATGCTTGGAAACTATGAGCGCCGCTGCGGTTCCGTCTATCACCGGTGTGCTAGTTCCGGTCGCAGTTGCAGGGTGCGATTGAAGATTTCCACCCAGTAGGCGCTGAATTGCTGGTCGGCCAGGTTGTTGATCTCGAGGATGGCGCGCAGGCGGGGGCGTTTGCTCATGGTCTGATGGGCGCGCTCGTGGGTGCGGGCGTCGAAGGTGTCGGCGATGTTCAGTAGCAGCGCGCCGGGGTGTATCTCGTCTTCGTGCAGGCCCTTGGGGTAGCCGCTGCCGTCGGCATGTTCCTGGTGTTGCAGGATGATTTCGCCGGCGGCGTCCCAGGCGGGCATGCGTTTGAGCAGTTCGCAGGCCTGGCGTGGGTGGGACTGTATCTGCTTGCGTTCCTCGCGGTTCAATTCGCCCTCCTTGTGCAGCAGGTCCAGCGGCAGGAAGGCCATGCCCAGGTCGTGCAGGCATACCGCAGCGGCCAGCTGCTCCGGCTCTACCGGCTGCCCGGCGGTTTCGTTCATGCCCAGCGCCAGGCTCAGCAGGCGCAGGCCGCGGCCATGCCAGTAGGGAGAGCGATGTTCGCTGGCGGTCATCAGCTCTGCGAAGAACTCCAGGTCGGCGCTGGCTTCGATGCCGTGTTCCGCCAGAAGCTGCGAGATCTGGCCGTGGCCGATCTCCACCGGCTGCAGGCGCGTCTCCGGGTCCAGGTGCTGGAGCAGGGTGCGGCGGATCTCGGTCTGCCGTGCCTCTGGGGCACTGGCCAGGGCCTGCAGGGCCTGGCATTGGCTGGCTATCTGCTGCTGGTTTGGCATCTCGGCCCGACCGAGCGCGGCATCTATCAGATTGCGCAACTGGTCCAGGCTCAACAGCAGGATGTCGCCGAGCAGGCTGTCGAATTGCAAGCTGCCTTCGCGCAGGCGGTCGAGTACGTCTTCCATGGCCTGGGGCAGGGGCAGCAGGTGATTCAGCTCCACATAGCCGAGGCTGCCTTTGATGGTGTGCACCAGGCGGAACAGTTCACGCAGCCGCGAGCCGTCCTGGGGGTGGCTTTCCAGTTCGATCAGCAACTGCTCGCAACGCGGCAGATGCTCGGCGGTGTCGAGGCGAAATTCCTCCAGCAGGTCGCTGGGGACGTCGGCGGGGCGGGGCATGGCCATGGGAGCTCTCCGCGGGGCTGGATTCTCAGTATAGAAAGCCCGGCTGCACCGGTGCGATTAACCCTATATAATCCCGCCCCTTGTCTGCGGAAGCGGAAAGTGCAGCGATCGAGACGCTTGGCGCCATTGGTCGGCTTTCCCCTGCAAATTGAAGAAAATGCCTGCTATTTACCTGCAGGGCGAGCCCGGGCCGGCCGGGCGCGAATTCAAGACTGATCTAGAGAAGCGAACCACGACCATGATGCGCAGCCACTATTGCGGCCAGTTGAACGAGAGCCTGGACGGCCAGGAAGTCACCCTTTGCGGCTGGGTCCACCGCCGTCGCGACCATGGTGGCGTGATCTTCCTCGACATCCGTGACCGTGAAGGCCTGGCCCAGGTGGTGTTCGACCCGGACCGCGCCGAGACTTTCGCCAAGGCTGACCGCGTGCGCAGCGAATACGTGGTCAAGATCGTCGGCAAGGTGCGTGTACGCCCCGAAGGCGCGCGCAACGCCAACATGGCCTCCGGTGCCATCGAAGTGCTCGGCTACGAGCTGGAAGTGCTGAACGAGGCGGAAACTCCGCCGTTCCCGCTCAACGAATACAGCGATGTGGGTGAAGAAACCCGCCTGCGCTACCGCTTCATCGACCTGCGTCGCCCGGAAATGGCCGAGAAGCTGAAGCTGCGTTCGCGCATCACCAGCAGCATCCGCCGCTACCTCGACGACAACGGCTTCCTCGACGTCGAAACCCCGATCCTGACCCGTGCCACTCCGGAAGGCGCGCGCGACTACTTGGTACCGAGCCGTACCCATGCCGGTAGCTTCTTCGCTCTGCCGCAGTCCCCGCAGCTGTTCAAGCAGCTGCTGATGGTGGCCGGCTTCGACCGTTACTACCAGATCGCCAAGTGCTTCCGCGACGAAGACCTGCGCGCCGACCGCCAGCCGGAATTCACTCAGATCGACATCGAGACCAGCTTCCTCGATGAAAGCGACATCATGGGCATCACCGAAACCATGATCCGCAACCTGTTCAAGGAAGTGCTGGACCTGGAATTCGGCGAGCTGCCGCACATGACCCTGGCCGAAGCCATGCGTCGCTTCGGCTCCGACAAGCCGGACCTGCGTATTCCGCTGGAGCTGGTTGACGTTGCCGATCAGCTGCAGGGTGTCGAGTTCAAGGTGTTCTCCGGCCCGGCCAACGATCCGAAGGGCCGCGTCGCTGCCCTGCGCGTACCGGGCGCTGCCTCCATGCCGCGTAGCCAGATCGACGACTACACCAAGTTCGTCGGCAACTACGGCGCCAAGGGTCTGGCCTACATCAAGGTCAACGAGCGCGCCAAGGGCGTAGAAGGCCTGCAGTCGCCGATCGTCAAGTTCATCCCGGAAGATAACCTCAAGGTCATCCTCGACCGCGTTGGCGCCGTCGATGGCGACATCGTGTTCTTCGGTGCCGACAAGGCCAAGGTCGTCTGCGATGCTCTGGGCGCGCTGCGCATCAAGGTCGGCCACGACCTCAACCTGCTGACCTGCGAGTGGGCCCCGCTGTGGGTCGTCGACTTCCCGATGTTCGAGGAAAATGACGACGGCAGCCTGACCGCCATGCACCACCCGTTCACCGCGCCCAAGTGCACCCCGGAAGAGCTGGAGGCCAACCCGGCAGCTGCTCTGTCCCGTGCCTACGACATGGTGCTCAACGGTACCGAGCTGGGTGGCGGTTCGATCCGTATCCACGATAAGGCCATGCAGCAGACCGTGTTCCGCGTGCTGGGCATCAGCGAAGACGAGCAGCAGGAGAAGTTCGGCTTCCTGCTCGACGCCCTCAAGTTCGGTGCTCCGCCCCACGGCGGCCTGGCCTTCGGTCTGGACCGCCTGGTCATGCTGATGACCGGCGCCAGCTCGATTCGTGAAGTGATCGCCTTCCCGAAAACCCAGAGCGCGGCCTGCGTCATGACCCAGGCCCCGGGCATCGTCGATGCCAAGGCGCTGCGCGAGCTGCATATCCGCCTGCGCGAACAGCCCAAGGCTGAGTAAGCGGTAGCAACAGGAGCCTGGCATGCCAGGCTCCTTGCATTTCAGGTACGACAAAATCGATTGAAAGAAACGGAGTGAGTTATGGCCGGTCATTCCAAATGGGCCAACATCAGGCACCGCAAGGGTCGTCAGGACGCCAAGCGCGGCAAGATCTTCACCAAGCTGATTCGTGAGCTGACCGTGGCCGCCAAGCATGGCGGTGGCGTGCCGGCGGACAACCCGCGTCTGCGTCTGGCGGTGGACAAGGCACTGACCTCCAACATGTCGCGTGATGTGATCGATCGTGCGATCGCTCGCGGTGCCGGTAACACCGAAGCCGACAACATGACCGAGCTGAGCTACGAGGGCTATGCGCCGAGTGGCGTGGCGATCATCGTCGAGGCCATGACCGACAACCGCAACCGTACCGCCGCCGACGTGCGCCATGCCTTCACCAAGTGTGGCGGCAACCTGGGTACCGACGGCTCGGTGGCCTACATGTTCGAGCGCAAGGGGCAGATCAGCTTCGCCCCAGGCGTGAGCGAGGATGCGCTGATGGAGGCGGCCCTGGAAGCCGGCGCCGACGACGTGGAGATGGGTGAGGATGGTTCGGCCTTGGTGTCGACCAGCTTCGCCGACTTCCTCGCGGTCAACGAGGCGCTGACCGTCGCCGGGTTCAAGGG
Source organism: Pseudomonas sp. Gutcm_11s (assembly GCF_028649395.1). Taxonomy (GTDB): domain Bacteria; phylum Pseudomonadota; class Gammaproteobacteria; order Pseudomonadales; family Pseudomonadaceae; genus Aquipseudomonas. The sequence goes on from NZ_JAQSUW010000011.1 coordinate 44,913, forward strand.
CGAAGAGGCCGAGGTGGCCATGATCCCCTCGACCATGGCGCCGATTGCTGACCTGGAGACCGCCAAGAAGGTGCTCAAGCTGATCGACATGCTCGAAGACCTGGATGACGTGCAGAACGTCTACCACAACGCGGAAATTCCCGACGAGCTCATGGAGCAGCTGGACTGATCTCCACTGCGCTCTCGTTGCACTAAAAAGCCGGAAGCCGCTCATGCGCTTCCGGCTTTTTTATATGCGCGCCGCTCCGTATACTCGCGGCTGGATAAATAGACAGTGCTACGGCCTGCGGAGCGCAACGCTGCATGACCCTGATCCTTGGCATCGACCCCGGCTCGCGCATCACCGGCTACGGCGTGGTACGCGACACCGGGCGCGGCTGCGAGTACGTCGCTTCCGGTTGCATTCGCACCGGTGATGGCTCGCTCGCCGAGCGTCTGCAGGTGGTGTTCCGCGGGGTCAGCGAGGTGATTCGCCAGCATGGCCCGGTGACCATGGGCATCGAGCAGGTGTTCATGGCGAAGAACGCCGATTCGGCGCTCAAGCTCGGTCAGGCCCGTGGCGCAGCCATCGTCGCCAGCATCGAGGCGGGGCTGGACGTCAACGAGTACACCGCCAGCCAGGTCAAACAGGCGATTGCCGGCACCGGCGGCGCCGACAAGCAGCAGGTGATGATGATGGTGATGCACCTGCTCAAGCTGGTGCAGAAGCCGCAGATCGACGCCTCCGACGCCCTGGCCATCGCTCTCTGCCACGCCCATCACCGGCAGAGCCTGATTCCGCACAACCTGCTCGGCGCTAAGCGCCGCAGCGGGCGCCTGCGCCTGTAAACAAAAGGAAACGAATTCGTGATCGGACGCCTCAAGGGCAATCTGGCAGAGAAGCAGCCGCCGCACCTGATCCTCGACGTCAACGGCGTCGGCTACGAAGTGGAAGTGCCGATGACCACCCTCTATCGCCTGCCGGCGGTGGGGCAGCCGGTGACGCTGCACACTCATCTGGTGGTGCGCGAGGATGCGCATCTGCTCTATGGCTTCGCCGAAAAGCGCGAGCGTGAGCTGTTCCGTGAGCTGATCCGGCTCAATGGCGTGGGTCCCAAGCTGGCCCTGGCGTTGATGTCCGGCCTGGAGGTGGATGAGCTGGTGCGCTGTGTGCAGGCTCAGGACACTTCGACCTTGGTGAAGATCCCCGGTGTCGGCAAGAAGACCGCCGAGCGCCTGCTGGTGGAGCTCAAGGATCGCTTCAAGGCCTGGGAGACCATGCCGTCCATCGCTCCACTGGTAGTGGAACCCCGCGCCGGCGTGGCAGTCTCAAGCGCGGAGAGCGATGCCGTCAGCGCCCTGATCTCGCTCGGCTTCAAGCCGCAGGAGGCCAGCAAGGCCGTGGCCGCTGTAAAGGAAGAAGGGCTGTCCAGCGAAGAGCTGATCCGCCGTGCCCTGAAAGGAATGGTGTAAGAAGTGATAGACGCCGACCGCCTGATCACCGCCAGCGCCCGTGAGCGCGACGAGCAGCTGGACCGCGCGATTCGCCCGCTCAAGCTGGCTGAGTACATCGGTCAGCCGGTGGTGCGCGAGCAGATGGAGCTGTTCATTCAGGCCGCCAAGAATCGCCAGGAGGCCCTCGATCACACGCTGATCTTCGGCCCGCCCGGCCTGGGCAAGACCACCCTGGCCAACATCATCGCCCAGGAAATGGGCGTGTCGATCAAGAGCACCTCGGGCCCGGTGCTGGAACGCCCGGGCGACTTGGCTGCGCTGTTGACCAACCTGGAACCGGGCGACGTGCTGTTCGTCGACGAGATCCATCGCCTCTCGCCCGTGGTCGAGGAGGTGCTGTACCCGGCGATGGAGGACTTCCAGCTCGACATCATGATTGGCGAAGGCCCTGCCGCGCGCTCGATCAAGCTGGACCTGCCGCCCTTCACCCTGGTTGGCGCCACTACCCGTGCGGGCATGCTGACCAACCCGTTGCGCGACCGCTTCGGTATCGTCCAGCGCCTGGAGTTCTACTCCAGCGCGGACCTTGCCACCATCGTCAGCCGTTCGGCCGGCATTCTCGGTCTGACCATCGATCCTGAGGGGGCCTTCGAGATCGCTCGCCGCGCCCGTGGCACGCCGCGTATTGCCAATCGCCTCTTGCGCCGCGTGCGCGACTTCGCCGAGGTGCGTGCCAGTGGGCAGATCAGCCGCGAGATCGCCGATCAGGCACTGAACATGCTGGATGTCGACGAACGTGGCTTCGACCACCAGGACCGCCGTCTACTGCTGGCGATGATCGACAAGTTCGACGGCGGCCCGGTGGGTATCGACAACCTGGCCGCTGCCATTGGCGAGGAGCGCGGTACCATCGAGGACGTGCTCGAGCCGTACCTGATTCAGCAGGGTTACATCATGCGTACGCCGCGGGGTAGGGTGGTGACGCGGCATGCCTACCTGCACTTTGGGCTCAATCTGCCGAAGCGCCTGGGCGACGCCCCGGTCGCGGACCTGTTCGGCGGCGACGAATAGTTGCAAAACAACGGCTTGCCCGGATTGGCAAGGCCAGGAGTAAACACTAGAGTATGCGCGCGCAAAACGAGGCCCAGCCTTTTGCCCTCAAGTGTCGGGTGTATTACGAGGACACCGACGCTGGCGGCATCGTCTACTACGTCAATTACCTCAAGTTCATGGAGCGGGCTCGTACCGAGTGCCTGCGTAATCTGGGTTTTGCCCAGTCGCAGCTGGTGGGCGAGAACCTCCTGTTCGTCGTGCATTCCGCCGAGGCGCGCTACCACGCGCCGGCCAGGTTGGACGACGAGATTTTTGTCACTGCCGAGGTGATGGAGTTAAACCGTGCCAGCCTGCGCTTTCGTCAACAGGTACGGCGGGCAACGGATGAGGCACTGCTCTGCGAGGGGCAGTTCGTGGTGGCCTGCGTGCGGGCCGACAATTTGAAACCCCGTGCCATCCCCGAAGCGCTGCGCGCAGCCTTCGCGGCGGGCATGGGTACAGTCACAGCAGGATCGGTAGGAGAGTAGCGTGGAAGCAACAGCCAACGCCGTTGACCATATGTCGATGTGGAGCCTGATCAGCAACGCCAGTCTGGTGGTGCAACTGGTCATGCTCGCCCTGGTGGCCGCCTCGGTGGTGTCCTGGATCATGATCTTCCAGCGCAGCACCATGCTGCGCGCGGCGAAGAAGTCCCTCGAGGTGTTCGAGGAGCGCTTCTGGTCGGGGATCGACCTGTCCAAGCTGTATCGCCAGGCCGGCAGCAATCCGGACCCGGACTGCGGCGTCGAGCAGATCTTCCGCGCTGGCTTCAAGGAGTTCTCCCGCCTGCGCCAGCAACCGGGCGTCGACCCGGATGCGGTGATGGACGGCGTGGCTCGTGCCATGCGCGTTGCTATCTCGCGTGAAGAAGAAAAGCTGGAAACCAGCCTGCCGTTCCTTGCCACCGTCGGTTCTACCAGCCCCTATGTCGGCCTGTTCGGTACCGTGTGGGGCATCATGAACTCCTTCCGCGGCCTGGCTCAGGTGCAGCAGGCGACCCTGGCCACCGTGGCCCCGGGTATCGCCGAGGCGCTGATCGCCACCGCTATCGGTCTGTTCGCCGCCATCCCGGCGGTCATCGCCTACAACCGCTTCTCGGCGCAAGGTGATCGTCTGATCGGTCGTTACTACACCTTTGCCGACGAGTTCCAGGCCATCCTGCACCGCAAGGTCCACACCTCGGACGAGTGAGGCTCAGCCAATGGCCAGAATCCGCAACAGACGCAAGCCAGTCGCCGAGATGAACGTCGTGCCGTATATCGACGTGATGCTGGTGCTGCTGGTGATCTTCATGGTGACCGCGCCGATGCTCAACCAGGGCGTCAAGGTCGACCTGCCCAAGGTCTCCAGCGAGGTACTGCCGCAGGACAACAACTCCCGTGTGCTGACCATCTCGATCAAGGCCGACAAGACCTATTACTGGAACATGGGCGAGGAAGTCGATCCGGACCAGAGCAAGGCTAGCGAGACCGCTACGGCCCTGCCGGCGCTGGTGCAGACGGTCAGCGCGATCATGAACCAGAACGCCGGCCAGGGTAAGAAGGTCCAGGTCTTCGTGCGTGGCGACAAGGCCGTGGACTACGGCTCGGTCATGGCCGTGATGGGTGGCCTGCAGGAAGCCGGCGTGGGTAACGTCGGGCTGATCACCGAGGCGCCCTGATGCAGCAGAAGAGCGTTCGCTCCTCCTCGGAAAGCTACTTCTGGCCAACGGTCTGGGCGGTGTCGATCCACGTCCTGCTGTTCGCCATGCTGTTCGTCAGCTTCCACTTCGCGCCGGAACTGCCACCGGCGCGCCCGATCGTGCAGGCTACCCTTTACCAGCTGAAGTCGCAGAGCCAGGCGACCACCCAGACCAATCAGAAGATTGCCGGCGAAGCCCAGAAGACCAAGGCGCGCCAGTACGAGGTGGAGCAGCTCGAGACCAAGAAGGAAGAGCAGCAGAAGCAGGAAGCGGCGGAACAAAAGAAAGTCGAGGCGGCCAAACAGGCTGAGGCGAAGAAGCAGGCCGAGGCCAAGAAAGCCGACGAGGCGAAGAAGGCGGCCGAGCAGAAGAAGCAGGCCGACATCGCCAAGAAGAAGTCCGAGGAAGAGAAGAAAAAGGCTGCCGCCGAGGAGGCTCGCAAGAAAGCGGCCGAGCAGGCGAAGAAAAAAGCCGCGGAAGACGCCAAGAAGAAAGCGGCGGCTGCCGAGGCTGCGAAGAAGAAAAAGGCCCAGGAGGCCGCACGCAAGGCCGCCGAAGACAAGAAGGCGCAAGCGTTGGCGGAGCTGCTGGGCGACACCACCGAACGTCAGCAGGCGCTGGCCGATGAAGTGGGTGATCAGGTCGCGGGTAGTCTCGATGACCTGATCATCAAGCTGGTCAGCGAGCAGTGGCAGCGTCCGCCATCGGCGCGCAACGGGATGAGTGTCGAGGTGATGATCCAGATGCTGCCGGACGGCACCATCGTCAACGCCTCGGTTACCCGTTCCAGCGGCGACGCGCCGTTCGACAACTCCGCCGTGGCGGCTGTGAAGAACGTCGTGCGTATTCCGGAAATGCAACAGCTGGATAGTGCAACCTTCAACGCCATGTACCGTCAGCGGCGGATGATTTTCAAACCGGAGGATTTGTCTCTGTGAATACCTTGATTCGTATTGCTCTGCTCGGCCTGACCCTGTTGGTCGGTTCGGTGCAGGCGGCGGACCCACTGGTGGTTACCACCGGTAGCGATCGCGCCATCCCCATCGCCGTGGTGCCCTTCGGCTGGCAGGGCGGCTCCGTGCTGCCCGAGGACCTGTCCACCATCATCGGCAACGACCTGCGCAACAGCGGCATGTACGAGCCGATCCCGCGGCAGAACATGATCAGCCTGCCGACCTCGGCGGCCGAGATCATCTATCGCGACTGGCAGGCTCTGGGTGCCCAGTACGTGATGGTCGGCAGCATCGTGCCGAACGGCGCGCGCCTGCAGGTGCAGTTCGCCCTGTTCAACGTGGCGACCCAGCAGCAAGTGGTGGCCGGTACCGTCGGTGGTACCACCGACCAGCTGCGTGACATGGCGCACCACATTGCCGATCAGTCCTTCGAGAAGCTGACCGGCATCAAGGGCGCCTTCTCCACCAAGATGCTCTATGTCACTGCCGAGCGTTTCGGCGTGAACAACACCCGCTACACCCTGCAGCGGTCCGACTACGACGGCGCCCGCGGTGTGACCCTGCTGCAGTCGCGCGAGCCGATCCTGTCGCCGCGCTATGCGCCGGATGGTCGTCGCATCGCTTATGTGTCGTTCGAGCAGCGCCGCCCGCGTATCTTCATGCAGCACATTGATACCGGTCGTCGCGAGCAGCTGACCAACTTCGAAGGCCTCAATGGCGCACCGGCGTTCTCGCCGGACGGCAATCGCCTGGCCTTCGTGCTGTCCAAGGACGGCAACCCGGAGATCTACGTGATGGACCTGGGCTCGCGCCAGATCCAGCGCGTGACCAACTCCGGCTCGATCGAGACCGAGCCATTCTGGGGTAAAGACGGGCAGACCCTGTACTTCACCAGCGACCGCGCCGGCAAGCCGCAGATCTACAAGCAGAGCATCTCCGGTGGCGCAGCGCAGCGCGTGACCTTCACCGGTAACTACAACGCCAACCCGAAACTCTCGGCTGACGAGAAGACGCTGGTGATGATCCATCGTCAGGATGGTTTCACCAACTTCAAGGTGGCCGCTCAGGACCTGGTGACCAGTCGCCTGCGCATCCTTTCGGAGACCAGCCTGGACGACTCGCCCACTGTTGCGCCCAATGGCACCATGCTAATCTACGCCACCCGCCAGCAGGGCCGGGGAGTGCTGATGCTCGTGTCCACCAACGGGCGTGTCAGGCTCCCGATTCCCACCGCGCAAGGTGATGTCCGGGAACCTTCCTGGTCGCCCTTCCTGAACTGATGCGGTATCACGATTTTCTGCTGTAAAAAACACCTAGAACTCATTAGGAGCTACACCATGGAAATGCTGAAATTTGGCAAATTTGCCGCACTGAGCCTGGCTCTGGCCGTGGCTGTTGGTTGCTCGTCCAAAGGCGGCGACGCTTCCGGCGAAGGCGCTGTTGACCCGAACGCTGGCTACAACGCTGGCGGCAGCGGCGTTGACGGTGCTCTGAGCGAAGAAGCTGCTCTGCGCGCCATCACCACCTTCTACTTCGAGTACGACAGCTCCGACCTGAAGCCGGAAGCCATGCGCGCTCTGGACGTACACGCCAAGGACCTGAAAGGCAACGGCGCTCGCGTCGTTCTGGAAGGCCACACCGACGAGCGCGGCACCCGCGAGTACAACATGGCTCTGGGCGAGCGTCGTGCCAAGGCCGTTCAGCGCTACCTGGTTCTGCAGGGCGTTTCCCCGGCTCAGCTGGAACTGGTTTCCTACGGTGAAGAGCGTCCGGTTGCTACCGGCAGCGACGAGTCCTCCTGGGCTCAGAACCGTCGCGTCGAACTGCGCAAGTAATTCGCTATGCGTAAGTGCCCTCGTATCCTGACCTCTCTGATCTTCGCTCTGCCGCTCGCGGCAGTGGCGGAGGTTCCCGTGGTAGATGGCGGCTCCGGTAGCAGCTATCCACCAGTCGGTTACGGTACGAGCGGCGCCTACGCCGGAACTGGGGCAGCCGCCCCGGTTTCGGCGCAGGGCGAACTGTTCATGCAACTGCAGCAGATGCAACAGGACATTGCGCAGCTGCGCGGTCAGGTTGAAGAGCAGCAGAACGAGATCGCACGCCTCAAGCAAGAGAGCCAGGCGCGTTATCAGGATCTCGACAGCCGCCTGCAAGGCGGTGCCGCCGGTGCACAACAGGCACCTGCACAGAATTCCCCGGCCGATGGCGCGATCAACGCCGCCGGCACTCCCGCTGCCCCTGCCCAGCAGGCTCCGGCAGCCAGCAACGAACCGGCCGACCCGGCGAAGGAAAAGCTGTATTACGACGCTGCCTTCGACCTGATCAAGGCCAAGGATTTCGCCAAGGCCAGCCAGGCCTTCGAAGGTTTCCTGCGCAAGTTCCCGCAGAGCCAGTACGCCGGCAACGCCCAGTACTGGCTGGGTGAGGTCAACCTGGCCCAGGGCAACCTGCAGGGCGCCGGCAAGGCCTTCGCTCAGGTCGCCGCCAGCTATCCGACCCACGCCAAGGTGCCGGACTCGCTGTTCAAGCTGGCCGATGTCGAGCAGCGCATGGGTAACACCGATCGCGCCAAGGGCATCCTGCAGCAGCTGATCGCCCAATACCCCGGCTCGTCGGCTGCCCAACTGGCACAGCGTGATCTACAGCGCCTGCCCTGAGTCGGTATGCCCTCCGTCGGAAAGCCCGCGCTAGTCGCGGGCTTTTTGTTTCCTGCCATGTGTCGGCGTGGCGCTGGAAATCACCCCGGGTATTTTTTCGTTTAGAATCGCCGCCCCGATTCACCCGCAACGGAGGCGGATGGCCTGTTTAGCCGTCACGCCCGGTGCCGATATGCAAACAACCCTGCGCATTACCGAGATTTTCTACTCGTTGCAGGGCGAGACAGCGACCAGTGGCCTGCCCACTGTGTTCGTCCGCCTGACTGGCTGCCCACTACGCTGCCAGTACTGCGACACCGCCTACGCCTTCAGCGGCGGCGAAATCATGAGCCTGGACGCCATCCTCGAGCGTGTAGCCAGCTACAAACCACGCCATATCTGCGTGACCGGCGGCGAGCCGCTGGCCCAGCCCAACTGCGTGCTGCTGTTGCAGCGCCTGTGCGATGCCGGCTACCAGGTCTCCCTGGAAACCAGCGGTGCCATCGATATTGCCCCGACCGACAAGCGTGTCAGTCGTGTGGTCGACCTGAAGACGCCTGGTTCCCAGGAAGTTTCGCGCAACCTCTACAGCAACATGGCCGAGCTGACCCGCAACGATCAGGTCAAGTTCGTCATCTGCTCGCGAGAGGACTACGACTGGGCTGTGAGCAAGCTGATCGAGTACCGCCTGGACGAGCGCGCTGGAGAGGTGCTGTTCTCGCCCAGCCACCAGCAGGTGAGTGCGCGCGATCTGGCCGACTGGATAGTCGCCGACAACCTGCCGGTGCGTTTCCAGCTGCAGCTGCACAAGATTCTTTGGAATGATGAGCCGGGGCACTGAGATGACCGACAAGAAAGCCGTTGTACTCCTATCCGGTGGCCTGGACTCGGCCACCGTCCTGGCCCAGGCCAAGGCGGCGGGCTTTGCCTGCTACAGCATGAGTTTCGATTACGGCCAGCGTCATCGCGCCGAGCTGCAGGCCGCCGAGCGGGTGGCGCAGCAGCTGGGTGTGATCGAGCACAAGGTGATCGGCCTCAACCTCAATGGCATGGGTGGTTCGGCCCTGACCGACAGCACGATTGCCGTGCCAGAGGCGCCTACCGAGGGCATCCCGATTACCTATGTGCCGGCGCGCAACACGGTATTTCTTTCCCTCGCCCTGGGCTGGGCCGAGGTGCTGGGCGCCCATGACATCTTCATCGGGGTCAATGCCGTGGACTATTCCGGCTATCCGGACTGTCGGCCCGAGTTCATCTCCGCTTTCGAGCGGGTGGCCAATCTGGCGACCCGCGAGGGCGTGGAGGGGCGTGGCTTCCGCATCCAGGCGCCGCTGCAGAACCTGTCCAAGGCGCAGATCGTGCAGATCGGCCTGCAGCATGGCGTGGACTACGGGCTGACGGTGTCCTGCTACCAGGCGGATGACGACGGCCGTGCCTGCGGCAAATGCGACAGCTGCCGCCTGCGCGCAGCCGGTTTCGTGGCGGCCGGAGTGGCGGATCCGACCCGTTACGCCTAAAATTTTCTGCGGGGTGTTGATTTCCTGAATTAAATCAGTATCATGCGCTCCGCGTTGGGTCGTTAGCTCAGTCGGTAGAGCAGTTGGCTTTTAACCAATTGGTCGTAGGTTCGAATCCTACACGACCCACCACTCCCTCCTTCGCGTCACCCCTCATCACTTCCCCGTCAGAGCTCTCTCGCCAGAACCGTTGGCGGGTATAATCGACTGCACTGAAAGCATATTCAGAGCCTGATGACATGACCCAGATTTCCGAACGCCTGTTGGTTCAGGCCCATCTCGCCGCCAAGCAGCCCAAGCCGCTGACCGCCGACGAAGAAGCCTTCTACCGCAGCGAAATTGCTGCCGAGCTGAAGAAGCAGAACGCCGTGCTGGTGGCCCACTACTACTGCGACCCGGTGATCCAGGCTCTGGCCGAGGAAACCGGTGGCTGCGTGTCCGACTCCCTGGAGATGGCCCGCTTCGGCAACCAGCACGAGGCGCAGACCGTGGTGGTGGCCGGGGTCAAGTTCATGGGCGAGACGGCGAAGATCCTCAACCCGGAAAAGCGCGTGTTGATGCCGACCCTGGACGCCACCTGTTCGCTCGACCTGGGCTGCCCGGTGGACGAGTTCTCGGCGTTTTGCGACCAGCATCCGGACCGCACCGTGGTGGTCTACGCCAATACCTCGGCGGCGGTGAAGGCGCGTGCCGACTGGGTGGTGACCTCCAGTTGTGCGCTGGAGATCGTCGAGAGCCTGATGGACAACGGCGAGAAGATCCTCTGGGCACCTGACCAGCACCTGGGGCGCTACATCCAGCGCGAGACCGGCGCGGACATGCTGCTGTGGGACGGTGCCTGCATCGTCCATGAAGAGTTCAAGGCCAAGCAGCTGGAAGACATGAAGGCGCTGCATCCGGATGCGGCCATCCTGGTCCACCCGGAATCGCCGGAAGCGGTGATCGATCTGGCTGATGCTGTGGGCTCTACCAGTCAGCTGATCAAGGCGGCGCAGACGCTGCCGAACAAGACCTTCATCGTCGCCACCGATCGCGGCATCTTCTACAAGATGCAGCAGCTGTGCCCGGACAAGGTCTTTGTCGAGGCGCCTACTGCTGGTAACGGCGCGGCGTGCCGTAGCTGCGCGCATTGCCCGTGGATGGCGATGAACACCCTGCAGCGCACCTTGCAGTGCCTGCGCGAGGGCAGCAACGAGATCTTCGTCGAGCCTGCGCTGATCCCGCGAGCGATCAAACCGCTCAAGCGCATGTTGGACTTCACCCAGGCGGCGCGACTGAAACTGGCTGGCAACGCCTGAGTTTCTCGCGCGCAAAGAAAAGCCCGGCCAATGCCGGGCTTTTTCATGGGCTGCGTTATCAGCGCATCATCTTTTCCAGGGCGCGCTTCTCTTCCATCAGCTCCTGCTGGCGGGCGTCGATGCGCGAGGCCAGGGGGAAGTTGCTGCTGGCGCGGCGCTTGGCTAGGTCGAGTTGCTCCAGGGCCTGGTCGTAGTCGCCGACCAGGGCGAAGAACTCGGCACGAGCACGGTGCAGGCCGATGATGTTGCGCGTCAGGCCGCGCACTTCGGCGACCTGATACCAGACGTCCGGATCGTTGCCGCGCTGCGTGAGCAGATGGTCGAGGGCGGCTTCGGCTTCCTTGGTCTGGTTCTGCTTGAGCATCAGGTCGATGCGCGCCTGTTCCAGCGGATAGCTGTCCGGGTACAGGCCGCGCAGGCGTTCGACGCGCTGTCGGGCGTCGGCCAGGCGGTTGCTGCCCTCGTCCAGGTCGACCATGGCCAGGTTGTAGGTGAGCTCGTTGGGGGCTTTGCCCAGCAGGTCGTTGAGATCCTTGCGGGCCTCCTCGAAGCGGCCGGCCTTGATCTGCGCCAGGGCCAGGCCATAGCGGGCGGCGTCCAGCTTGGGGTTGCCATCGAGCATGGCGCGGAAGCGCTTGGCGGCGATGCCTGGCGTCTCCTCGAACATCAGCTGGGTGCGGGCGCGCATCAGCTGGTAGCGCAGGCTGTCCTCGACCCCTCTGCCCGGATACTGCTCCGCGCGGTTGCGGGTGTCGGCGATACGCGATTCGGTCACCGGGTGGGTGAGGAGGAATTCCGGCGGCTTGGAGTCGTAGCGGTACTGGCGCATCAGGCGCTCGAACATGCTCGGCATGGCACGGGGGTCGTAGCCGGCCTTCTCCAGATTGAGCAGGCCGATGCGGTCGGCTTCCTGTTCGTTCTGCCGGGAGAAGCGGCGCTGCTCCTGAATGGCTGCGGCCTGGGCGCCCATGATGGTGGCGATGCCGGCGTCACCGGCGCCGGCGGCGGCGGCGACGATGCCGGCGAGCATGGCGGCCATCACCGGCACCTGCATGCGTTGCTGCGCCTCGAGGCCGCGAGCGAAGTGGCGTTGCGACAGGTGCGCCAGTTCGTGGGCCATGACCGAGGCGTACTCGGCCTCGGTCTGTGCATGCAGCAGCAGGCCGCCGTTGACCCCGACGATGCCGCCGGGCGCGGCGAAGGCGTTGATCTGCGGGCTGTTGAGCAGGACGAACTCCAGGCGCTTGTCTTCCAGCTGGCTGGTCTCGGCCAGGCGGTAGACGCTGGTTTCCACGTAGTCCTTGAGCAGCGGGTCGGACAGTTGGTCGACCTGGCCGCGCAGCACGCTGAGCCAGGCGCGGCCGAGACGGTGCTCCTGCTCCGGCGAGACGATGGATGAGCTGGAGTCGCCCAGTGAGGGCAGGTCGCTGGCGCCGACGGGTAGTGCGAGGCAGGCTAGGGCAAGCAGGGAAGGGCGCAGAAAGTTCATGCACGGGGCTCTGGCTTGGACTGAGCCGCTACTCTAGCCGGCCGCTTGGGCACCTGGCCAGGGTTGTGCGGTATCCTTGGCGGCCTTCGAGGAGATACCCATGACCGATGCTCTTATCTGTGACGCCGAACTCGACGCCAGCGGTCTGAATTGCCCGTTGCCTCTGCTCAAGGCCAAGCTGGAACTGAACCGCCTGGCCAGTGGCGCGGTGCTCAAGGTTATTGCCACCGACGCGGGCTCGCAGCGCGACTTCCGAGCCTTCGCCCGCCTGGCAGGCCACGAGCTGTTGCATGAGGAAGAGCAGGGCGGTGTGTACCGTTACTGGCTGAAGAAGGCCTGATACGTGCCGCAATGAAAAAGGGCCGCTGATGCGGCCCTTTTTCATTCTTCCGGCTCAGCCCTTGTGCAGGGCCTGTGCCGCGGCCAGGACCGCATCGACATGACCGGCAACCCGCAGGTTGCGCCATTCCTGGCGGAGCACGCCATTGGCGTCGAGCAGGAAGGTGCTGCGCACGATGCCCATGTATTCCTTGCCGTAGTTCTTTTTCAGCTGATAGACGCCGAAGAGGTCGCACAGCTCGTGCTCCGGGTCGCTGATCAGCTCGAAGGGGAAATCCTGCTTGCACTTGAAGCTTTCGTGCTTCTTCAGGCTGTCCATCGAAACACCAAAAATCTGGGTGTTGGCGGCCTGGAAGTCAGCGTAGCGGGCGCGGAAGTCCAATCCTTCGGTGGTGCAGCCCGGTGTGCTGTCCTTGGGATAGAAGTAGATCACGACCTGTTGGCCCTTGAGGGCGCTAAGACTGACCTGCTGGCCGCTGGTGGCCTCGGCGCTGAAATCGGCGACGGGTTGGTCGAGAGAAACAGCCATCTTGGGCTCCTTACGGATTCTGCGGGCGCCAGGGTTCGATCAGTGCGTCCAGGTTGAGGGCGTCGGCGAAGTCGAGGAACTGGTCGCGCAGCCAGCTGATCTGGGTTCCTGGCGGCAGGGTCACGGTCAGCGTGGCGTTGAGCAGGGTGCCGCCGGTCTGCGGGGCCTGGTGGGTGTCGCAGGTGATGTTCTCCAGCTCTACGCGATGGTCGCTGAAGAACTGGCACAGCTCGTTGAGGATGTCCGGGCGGTAGGCGCAGCTGACATAGGCCACATAGGGCAGCGCATTGGGGCGCACGTCGAGGGCGCCGCTGCGAATCATGTTGACGCTGAAGTCATGGCGTTTGGCCAGGGCCGGCAGGACGCCTTCCAGGCGGGCCAGGGCATCCCAGCTGCCGCCGACCTGGAGCACCAGGGCACTGTATTCGCCATGGCGGGTGAGGCGGCTGCTGACCACGCCGCAGCGGTTTTCCTGGCTGGCCCGGCAGAGCACGCTAGTGAGCTCCATGGGGTTGGCGCCGAGGGCGCTGATGACAAGGAATTGTTCGCGAACCGTGGGGGTGGACATGCAGCGTTCCTGAAACGATGGGCGCTCGGCGTAGGTTGGCCGAACAAAGCAGGAAGGGTAGCGAAAAGCGCCGCTCAGGGGAATGCTGGCGGGCCTTCCGTTCGCTTGTACAACACAGGTGGCGCCAGTACCATTACGGCTCTCTTTTTCCGGCAGGAGCGGTTGCATGATTTCCGGCAGTATGGTGGCTCTGGTCACGCCCATGGACGCACAAGGCGGTCTGGACTGGAATGCCCTGAGCAAGCTGGTCGACTTCCACCTGCAGGAAGGCACCAATGCCATCGTCGCCGTCGGCACCACGGGCGAATCCGCCACTCTGGATGTCAACGAGCACGTCGAAGTCATTCGTCGCGTAGTCGACCAGGTTGCCGGGCGTATTCCGGTGATCGCCGGTACCGGCGCCAACAGCACCCGCGAGGCCATCGAGCTGACCCAGAACGCCAAGAGCGTCGGCGCCGATGCCTGCCTGCTGGTGACCCCCTACTACAACAAGCCGACCCAGGAAGGCCTGTTCCAGCACTTCCGGCACATCGCCGAAGCCGTGGCCATCCCGCAGATCCTCTACAACGTGCCGGGCCGTACCGCCTGCGACATGCTGCCGGAGACCATCGAGCGCCTGTCCAAGGTGGCCAACATCATCGGTATCAAGGAAGCCACCGGCGACCTGCAGCGTGGTCAGGACATCCTCGACCGCGTCAGCGCCGACTTCCTGGTCTACTCCGGTGACGACGCCACTGCCGTCGAGCTGATGCTGATGGGCGGCAAGGGCAATATTTCCGTGACCGCCAACGTTGCCCCGCGTGCCATGGCCGAGCTGTGCGCTGCTGCTATGAACGGCGATGCCGCTACCGCACGTGCCATCAACGAACGCATGATGCCGCTGCACAAGAACCTGTTCATCGAATCCAACCCGATTCCGGTGAAATGGGCCCTGAATGAAATGGGCCTGATGCAGGACGGCATCCGTCTGCCGCTGACCTGGCTCAGCCCGCGTTGTCACGAACCGCTGCGTCAGGCCATGCGCCAGTCCGGCGTCCTCGCTTAATCGAAGGAACCTGTACGCATGAAGCGACTGGCTGGACTCTCTGCCCTTGCCCTGATCATCTCCAGCACCAGCGGCTGCGGCTGGCTGTGGGGCGACGAAGGTTATTTCCGTGACCGCTCCACCGACTATCTGGATGCGCGCCAGACCGCGCCCATGCAGATTCCGCAGAATGTCGATGCCAAGCGTCTCGACCCGCTGCTGCCGGTTCCCGAGCACGTGGCTACCAGTACCGAAACCCCGCAGAGCTTCGAGGTGCCGCGTCCGCAGGCTCTCGGCGCAACGGGTGAGACCAGCCAGTTCAGCCTGCAGAAGAGCGGCGATTCGCGCTGGCTGGTGGCTCAGCGCAACCCGGCAGAAGTCTGGCCGGTGGCGCGCTCCTACTTCGAGAACAACGGCTTCCGCATCGCCGAAGAGCGCCCGCAGACCGGTGAGTTCGTCACCGAGTGGCAGGGCAGCAAGGACCTCGCGCCGTCCATGGGTCGCCGCCTCGGCAGCCTGATGAGCGACAGCGACAACCAGGTTCGCGTACGTGTCCGCGTCGAGCCGGGCGTGGTGCGCAACACCAGTGAAGTGTTCGTGGTCAGCGCCGAGCGCGAAGAAGACAGCAGCGCCGATGTCGCGTTCCCTGCACGCAGCGGCAACGCCAGCCTCGAAGCCTCGCTGCTCGATGGCATGCTCGCCGACCTGAGCAGCACCACCGAGCACGGCTCGGTCTCCCTGCTGGCCGCGCGCAGCTTCGACGCACCGAGCCGAGTAGCCCTGTCCCAGGACGGTGCCGGCAACCCGGTACTCAACCTCAGCACCGACTTCGACCGTGCCTGGTCCAGCGTCGGTCGTGCCCTGGAGCTGGGTGATGTGCGCGTCGACGACATCAACCGCAGCCTGGGCGTGTACTACGTCAACCTGGCCGAAGGCGCCAAGCAGCCCGAAGAGAAGAAAGGCTTCCTCAGCGGTCTGTTCAGCAGCGAGCCGACCCAGGAAGAGATCGACTCCCGTGCCGAGCGCTATCAGGTGCGCCTGACCACCAGTGCCGGTGGTGACGTGCAGGTCAGCGTGGAGAAGGATATCAACACCGTGGCGCCGGAAGACGTCGCCCGCCGTGTGCTGACCCTGATCCAGGAAAACCTCGGCTGATCCGCTCCGGCCCAGGCCGGAGCCGCAGCGAACCGATAGGCGAAACCCCAGGGTTTCGCCTGTTTCGTTTTGAACCAGGCGGAAAATTCGACATGACCACTCCCACCACCCTGAGCCTGAAGAAGATCTACTCCGGCAAAGTTCGTGACCTCTACGAAATCGATGCCAAGCGCATGCTGATGGTTGCCAGCGATCGCCTGTCGGCCTTCGACGTGATCCTCGAGGAGCCGATCCCGGAGAAGGGCAAGATCCTTACCGCCATCTCCAACTTCTGGTTCGACAAGCTCAACGGCCTGGTGCCCAACCACTTCACCGGCGACCGGGTCGAGGACGTGGTGTCGGCTGCCGAGCTGCCATTGGTGGAAGGTCGCGCCGTGGTCGCCAAACGCCTCAAGCCGGTGGCGGTAGAGGCCATCGTGCGTGGCTACATCGTTGGCTCCGGCTGGAAGGAATACCAGAAGAGCGGCACCGTCTGTGGCATCCAGCTGCCGGCTGGCCTGAAGGAAGCGGCCAAGCTACCGCAGCCGATCTTCACCCCCTCGACCAAGGCTGCCGTTGGCGACCACGACGAGAACATCAGCTTCGAACAATGCGAAGCCATCATCGGCGCCGAGCTGGCGGCCAAGGTGCGTGACACCGCCATCGCCCTGTACAGCGCGGCGGTCGAGTACGCGGCCACCCGCGGCATCATCATCGCCGACACCAAGTTCGAGTTCGGCCTGGATGAAGACGGCACCCTGACCCTGATGGACGAGGCGCTGACCCCCGACTCCAGCCGTTTCTGGCCGGCCGACAGCTACGCCGAAGGCAGCAATCCGCCGAGCTTCGACAAGCAGTTCGTGCGCGACTGGCTGGAGTCCACCGGCTGGAACAAACAGCCGCCAGCCCCAGCCGTGCCGACCGACGTTGCTCAGAAGACCGCCGACAAGTACCGCGAGGCGCTGACCCGGCTGACCAGCTGAGTTATTCGTCACCTGGAGAAGGGAGCTGCGGCTCCCTTTTTCATGCCCGTCGCGCAAGCACCTGATCGTGCAAGAAAAATTGCTGGACTAACGGCGCTCAGCTGATATCATGCGCACCGCTTTGGGAAGATGCCGGAGTGGTCGAACGGGACGGATTCGAAATCCGTTGTGTCAGCAATGGCACCTAGGGTTCAAATCCCTATCTTCCCGCCATATCCAAACGAAACCCCCGAAACTCCTAGAGTTTCGGGGGTTTCGCTTTTAGGGGGCGGCACCCTAGCTTGATCAGGGCATCGAAAATGCCTGTCAGGACAAGACGAGCCTAGGGTAGAACCAAGTCGCACCGTCATATGCCATTGCCTGTGGCGAAACCCCATGCGCTGCCTGTAGTTGCTGGCCCTTCAGGATGAGCAACTGGCCTGCTGTAGCAGAGCACTAGCTGGGCTGGAGCGGCTCTCTTTCCTTTCCACGGCCAGATAGACCGATCCCTAGCTTTTGGGCGCCCTAAAAGCTATGCCATTCAGGTGGTTACGTAGGGCATCTTTGCTTTTGAGATGCACCTAATCGTTCTAGGGACAAAAAGCTGGGAATTTGGGGACAAAAATAGCTGTTATCCAGATCGCTATAAAACGCTCTAGCCCCAACTCAAACACCATCGGCTCCAAGGTAGGCAGAGCCACCTGTTTGGTGGTTAGCGGGCGACCTCTAATAGCTTTTCCTGATGATTTGACCTCGCGGCGCTGAGTTGAGCGAGGTGAGATGCTCATGGCGCTTCTGCTATCAGCAATAGTAGTGGTGCCCATCCCCGAGTCCGCTAAATCTGGGCGGATCAGCTATTGGGGCGCCAGGGGATTAGGTTTGTGCTGCGTGAGATGAGCTTCGATCTGTACGGGCCAATGCCGCTTCCGGCCATTAGCTGTCGCTCGAGCTTAGCGGTTAATGTCAGTCTGACAGAGGTCGCAGTCTTTCACGCCGTCGTCATTCATGCCCCCGTGGTGGCACTCTGCCCACTGCGAGATGTATCGTCTCCTTGCGTCATTCTGCGCAGCCAGGGAGGACAGCCAGTGATTTCTATCGGCGACATTTACAACCAAGACATAAATTTCCTCTTCGGATCAGGAGCATCGTTCGGCCTGCTCCCGACCCTCCAGCTGCAAGTCCAGACTGGTGAGGGCAACTCGCGCTACACGCTGGAAGATCTAGCCACCAGATTTGAGCGTGAGGGCGACGAGCGCCTAATTCCGCTGTTCATGCATTACTACGCCAGCTGTATCCGTCCGGCTGAGGAGCTTAGCCTGGAACAGGCAGTGGCCGGAGAGCCAGGCGCCACGGTTATCAAGAACTACCGCACCTTCCTAACGACAGCGCTCGAAATGGTAAAGCGCCGCAAAGCGCTGGATCGTCGTTGCAATGTGTTCACGACGAACTATGACGGTTGCTTTCCGCTCGTGGCCGACGCGCTTATTAAGGAGGGCCACACTGACTTCGTATTGAATGATGGTGCACGGGGGTTCACGCGGCGCATCCTACAGGCCCGAAATTTCGGGTCTTACCTTTGTCAGGCCGGTGTCTTCGGCCGTCATCAGAGCAGCATCCCTCAAATCAACCTGATCCATTTGCATGGGTCGGTCTATTGGAGCAAGTTGGACGCCGCGATTCAGGTCGGCTACGACCTGTCTAGCCGAGAAGAACTGCTGGACGCTGACGCGATGGCGTTGCTGGAGCCATTTTCGGCTGCGCTTAATAATCCTGCATCGACACTTGACGACGTCCCGGTCCCAGATTTCACCGATGATGAACTGGGCGCTTTTTGGGACAAATATAAGCGGATTCCAATCGTGAACCCGACCAAGTGGAAGTTCCACGAGACGGTCTACGAGGAGCATTACTATCAAATGCTGCGGCTGCTCAGTTATGAGCTTGAGAAGCCCAACGCCGTGCTCATCACCTTCGGGTTCTCGTTTGCCGACGAGCACATCTTCAACCTCGTCATGCGCTCTCTTTCAAATCCAGGTCTGCAAGTGTTTGTTTGCTGTTACAGCCAGTCCGGGCACGCCGAAATGGAGAGCAAGTTCAAGGGCAACCGTAACGTCAAGTGCCTGATGCTACAGAGTGGGGTGATGGACTTCACCGCATTCAATGAGCAGGTGTTGGCTTGGCCGGAGGCTACAGCTCTTGCACCTGCTCCCCCCATAGCTCCAGCAGCCCCTCCTGCGGTCGATGCAGGCCTCGAGAACCTGGCATGAGTATTCGCGTTGGCGAGGTCATCGCCGTCCATGGAACAAAATTGGTTCTGAAGATCGACGAACAGTCGAGCAAGGAAACCCTGTTCTATGAAGGGGAGAAATACAAGGGGGTCTCAATCCGCGAATACCTATCCATCCAGCGCGGCTTCCGCGACATCATCTGCATCGTCGAGGGCGAGTATCTGGACGAAAGCCGCACTGAGATGCATGACGGCCGGCAGACGTTTGTGCGGAAGGTGGAGGCTAGGCCGATAGGATACTTCGACCGCTCTGGTTTCACTCAGGGCATCAAGTATCTACCGATGATCCAGGATGCGGCTTACCTGCTTCCCGAGGAGAAAATCAGGTCCATCTTCGACCGCAAGGCGGACAGCGATTTCAGAATTGGGACCATGCTGAAAGAGGAAATCGCGGTTGGGTTGCCGTGGAAGCGACTCTTCAATAGCCATATCGGCATCTTCGGCAATACCGGAAGCGGCAAGTCGAATACTCTGGCAAAGCTCTACACTGTTCTTTTCGATCAAAAGCTGCCTCTCATTACAGGCAAAAGCCGTTTCATCATCTTGGATTTTAATGGCGAGTACGGCGGCGAGCAGCTCGTGGCTGCAGATCACAAAGCCGTCTACCAGTTGTCCACGCTTACCGCTCCAGACCTGAACGATCCTGCTACCCGGTTTCCGCTGGCAACGCAGGAGTTCTGGCAGCTCGAGACTATGGCTCTGCTCTTTCAGGCCACACCCAATACACAAAGGCCTTTCCTTAATCGTGTCATTGCAGGCTGGGAACGCTATGGAGCCATCCAGGGCTCACTTGCGAACTATGCGAAGCGAATGTTCCAGAAGTCGTTCTGCGCCGGTGAGGTTAAGCCTGCGACGCTAGATTTGATGAGAGCCGTTGCGCGGCGCATGGAGAACCAGCAAGTCCAGGATATGCTGGCAGACGTCACCTGGCACCGGACTGGCGGTCGCTTTACCTACAACGAGCAGTTCATCGGTACCGATGGCACGCGATACGCAGCGCAAATCGCCCCAACCGTAGAGACGTTGAACGCCGATGGGCTTGATGAATTCGATCAGCTTGTACTCCGTGTCAACCTGCAGCTGCTATCAGACTTGAATGCAGGATATGTTCAGTTCGAGCATATCCAGCCGCTTTTGAAGCGCGTCGAGTCCTCACTCTCCAACCTACGTAAGGTGCTGTTGGTTTCGGATTTGCCGCAGGATAACCGCCTGCTCACGGTCATCTCGATGCGCCGCTGCAACAACGAAATCAAGAAGGTTCTGCCGTTGTTGTTCGCTAAGCATTACTACAACAGCCACAAAGCCACAGTCACTAATCCACCCGACCGCACCATCCATCTCATCGTTGACGAGGCACACAATATCCTGTCTGACCAATCTGCGAGAGAAAGCGAAACCTGGAAGGACTATCGGCTCGAACAGTTCGAGGAGATCATTAAGGAGGGGCGCAAATTCGGGATGTTCATTACCATCGCCAGCCAGCGCCCCGCTGACATCTCGCCCACAATCGTCTCGCAGCTACATAATTTCTTTATTCACCGCTTGGTGAATGACCGTGATCTGTACTTGATCGACAATACGATTTCTACGCTGGATTCTTTGTCTCGCAGCCTCATCCCGGGACTCTCACAAGGGTGTTGTGTAGTCACTGGTACCGCTTTTGAGCTGCCAATGGTGATCCAGGTGGACCGGCTGCTAGGCGGTAAACAGCCTGCCAGCGAGGACGTAGATCTCGACAGACTTTGGAGTGATGCTCTGGCAGTTGGGGCAGAGGAGTAGAGCCAGTCGCAGCACCAATGGTGCTGCACAACCCGCTATCACAGGCTGGAGCAGTCAACCAAGAGCAGCTGCTGGCAACTACTTCTGGTCGACTCCGCCCTCCACAACAGGCAGACGTCAGCAAGAGGCTGCCACTCGCCAGCGGTTTGGTAATTCCTGCGACATTAGACACTAGCTGCTTCACGCCTGTTGCTCGCCAGCAGTAATTACCCGCGGCCGGTAGACGAGTAGAGGGGCAGGAACCGCATGACTTGGCAGTTCAACACCCCAAGGGTATGCGGGTGATGATGTACGTTCAAACTGATGAACTATTGCAGGTGGCAGATTGCGTCTGTCGTAAATCCGCCCCAGCTGGAAGACGACACTATTCGGGGCGGCGATGATCAGGTGAATTCTACTGAATCCGCAGACAGCCAACCTCTTGAGCTCCTCGAAAAACTGCATGGCCAGAGCAGCCTGCTTCTCGCTAGACCAGTGTGAGTCCGACGATAGCTCTCCCAACTTAAGATGAGTGAGGGGTAACTCGCCGAAGGTTTCCCGGATCGCAGGAAGCTCCACCTGATAGGAGACGGAAAGGGCCAGAATCGCCTCCCCCTGATTTCCCGTCGCTTGTTGTTCTACTTCGAATCGCTTCTGGTCGTCCCCACCATTGGTGATTTCTCTCCAACGGCCAGGCGGTTTTCGATCCCAATCGAAGACCTTGATGTGGCTTTCATCGTCGAGCAATAGGCCTGTGAGGAAAGTCAGCGGTACCGCGCTCAATCCACCATAAACCAGCAACACATCTGCAGGGTTCTCACGCTCTAAGCGGCGCCGCAAATCCCCCCGCGAGTCGATGACTTTTTGTAGCGCAATGTCGGGCCGAGTGAGTCTCCCATCCTCGATTCCCTCTCGCACATCAACTATGAGTTCTTCTTTCCTGCCAACAATCGTCGCCGGCAAGGAGCTGACCAAGGGTGTGTCGATAGGGAATAGCCCCCGGTGCTCCATCACCAAGACGCATTTGCGCTGTACTTGTCGACGATCTATCCAAGACACGATCAAGCCAAGCACAACCAGCAACAGGCCAAAAGCCCCCACACCGTAGAGCCATACATTAGGCAACCCTCCGGTCGTCTCACCGCCAACACGCAGCTCCATCTCCGAACTTTTGAAAAGCACGTTGACTGCAATGTTACCCAAGACGGAAAAACCGAGGAGCGCGATGCCAGAACGGATCAACAAAAGTGCCAGCGTGCTAGGCCTGGTAATCCAATCCACCAGTTTGTGCCCAATGCTCATCCAATCACTCATCGCCCCCTCCCCTTGAAATCCACAAGACGCCCCCAACATTTGCCATCACCGGGCCACTATGAGCGATATTCGTAGATACCTGGAGGAAAAACCACAGCATTTCTGGTCTTTGATAGGAATAGAACATGACTGCCGACAGCTACGAGAAAACGCTCAAGCTAGCCGTAGAGGCCCTGGAGCTCCCGGACAGCGCTTACGAAAAAGCTGTCAATCGTTACAAGGATCTGGGGGAGTGGTTCGGACGCCCAGAGTCCACAATAGAAGCTAATGATCCGCACGTTTTTGCCCAAGGCTCATTCGCTTTAGGCACGGCTATCCGGCCCTTGCTTGACGGGGAAAGCTACGATCTCGACCTGGCGTGCAAGCTGCGTACGGGGGTGGCTAAAGCAAGTCATAGCCAACATGACCTCAAGCAGCTAGTGGGGAAGGAGCTTGAACGTTACCGGGAGGCTCGCCGCATCTCTAATCCGTTGGAGGAGAAGCATCGCTGTTGGCGGCTTGAGTACCGCGACGAAATGAGCTTCCACATGGATGTTGTGCCCTGCATTCCTACCGACTCCAACGTAAAGCAGCAGCTAACTTCCATCTTGGAAAGCAGAGGGTTGGACAAGGCGCTGGCTAGCACAGTGGCCGACGACTCAGTGAATATCACCGACGACCGTTTGCCCAATTATCGGATAAAGGATAGCGGCTGGCACATCAGTAACCCAGAGGGCTATATAGAGTGGTTCAAGTCACGCCAGCGTGCGGAGAGCTTTTTGAACCTGACGGAAGCGCGTGCTCAGGTAGATGAGGTACCACTTTACCGCCGTAAGACACACCTCCAGCGCTGCATTCAACTGCTCAAGCGCCATCGCGATTTGATGTTCAGGGAAGAGTCTGATTCGAAGCCAATTTCGATCATCATTACGACTATTGCTGCTCGCAGCTACACCGGGAGCCCCACCCTCTCCGGGGCAATGGAACAGGTGCTTAAAGGTCTTAGCGAATTTCGCGCCTCGAACTCCAACGAAGTGCCCAATCCCGCTAACCCGAACGAAAATTTTGCTGACCGCTGGCAGACAGATGAGGGCCGCCGCCTGCGCCTGAAGGAGAATTTCCATGACTGGGTGCGCCAGGCCTCCATTGACATTCCTCGTCTAGGAGAGCTTGTCAGCAGCGCTGAATTGTCTGATCAGCTCAACGAAAAATTGAGCGTCAGCTACTCCGCTGCTGTCCTTATGAGCCACGTCGGCCTGCAGGCGACGGCGGCCACCTACCTGGCTCCTCATGTGCACATCCCACAAGATGCACCTAGCCCCTGGAGTCACAAATAAGTTGGCGTTGTGGGGTGATATCGACCTATTCCTTAATGCCCATCCCGGGATGGCCCTCAAGCCATCCCGGGATGGGTGCATACACATTGGAGGGCGATTCCGATTTTCCGCATCAAGCGCCGGGTCATCTGTGGTTGAAGATGCCTTTCAATTGCACATAAAGATCTCACGACGTGACAAAGAGCAGCTGCCGTTGGTGTATGAGACAGCCGGGAGAATTCCCAAGGATGGTAATCACCATGTCAATCCTGATGGTTCCCTCTGCCTTGGTGCGCCTATCAGGCTCCACACAATTCTTGGCAGAAACTTTTCACTGAATGATTTTGTAGAGCGGTGTGTAGTCCCATTTCTCTACTCCATCTCGCTAACAGAGGCAGGGCATCCCCGCTTCCAGTTCGGCGAGCTCGCTCACGGTACCAATGGACTTGTCGACGACTACCTTAGGTTGTTCGGCTGCTCATCCAGAGAGGCTCTGGTGCGATACCTACGTTCTTTGGTGCTAAAAAAGCGCCAAGCGAATAAACAGCCCTGCCCCTGCCACTGCGGGAGAAAGCTAGTGAAATGTCGCACACACAAGATATCGCTACAGATGCGAAGCACTATTCCCAGGCGGCTGCTTAAGGAAACCCTAGCAATGGTCTGAAATGCTACTTGGCGCTTTGACGTGAACGGCAGCTTCTGGCCGGAAGCGGTCGGCCGTGAAAGGCAGCTACCGGCCATAAGCAGCCCTTCAAGAATGCTGCAAAAAGCCCACAAAACGGGGTAGCAGACTGAGCCTTGCTACCCCGTTGCTCGGAAGCTCTTGTGGTTGTGCTGATCCTGAAGAGTAACTCCGAACTATTGGTTAGGAAGAATGCCTTGAGGCTCCAGCTCACTATGTCCTGCTTATCCAGCCTTCACTTCGGCTCCAAAGCTCCGCGGCGAGGACTGGATCGCAGGCAGTCGGCGATGGCTGTTCTTCCTTGCTATCGGCGTAGTAACGCCCGGTCTGATCAGCCACTCCTGGATCGGTTGCGCAGTACAGCGTCGTCGCGGCTCCGTCCTCTTCACTGCGCATGAAACGCTTGAGAATCCAGGCCAGCGACGAAGGTAGTGCTCGCCATACATCCGTTGCCACCACGCCAGGATGCACCGCGTAGGTCGTAATGCCACTCCCATCTAGGCGACGAGCCAGTTCCTTGGTGTGAAGCAGGTTGGCCAACTTCGCCACTGCGTATTCCGGTAGGGCTGCACGGCTTCGGGTTGGTTGCCGCACCAAGTCGAAATCGATTCCTTTGGCATGCCGATGCGCCTTGCTGGAAAGCATGACGATTCGCGCAGGGGCAGATTCGGCAAGCCGTTCCTTCAGCAATTCGACTAACAGAAAGTGCCCCATATGGCAGGTGCCGAAGGCCAGCTCGAAACCGGAAGTGGTGATGCCGCGCTGCCCCGCCAGCCCTGCATTGCCGATCAACAGGTGAAGATGCAGGCCGCGCTTGAGGAAAGCCTCGGCGCAGCGGCGAACGGAGCCGAGGTCGCCCAGGTCGAGCGGCAGGAACTCGGCCTGGGCGGTACCGTCACTGAGTTGCCGAATTTCTTCCAGTACGGGCTGCGTGCGTGCCTCTGAGCGACAGGCGAGGAACACGCGATATCCCTGTAGCGCCAGCTTACGAGCAGTGACCCGCCCGATACCGGAGTTGGCGCCGGTCACCAGAGCGACCTTTCCATTTGGTTGAACACGTGGCATCGGGCAGTTCCTATCTCAGGTTGGCAGTGCTTGCAGTTGTCCCTGCTGCTTGAGCAGATCCAAGGCGACATCGACGATCATGTCCTCCTGGCCTCCAACCATACGCCGTTTTCCTAGCTCGACCAGGATGTCGAGAGTCTTCAGACCGTACTTAGTAGCAGCGACTTCAGCATGGCGCAGGAAGCTGGAGTACACCCCAGCGTATCCAAGACCAAGGGTTTCGCGGTCGACCCGCACCGGACGGTCCTGTAGGGGACGAACGATGTCATCGGCGGCATCCATCAGGGCGTAGAGGTCTGTACCGTGGTTCCAGCCCAGGCGTTCGGCGGCAGCGATGAACACCTCCAACGGTGCGTTGCCGGCACCGGCGCCCATACCGGCGAGACTGGCGTCGATACGATCACAACCTTCTTCCACCGCGACGATGGAGTTCGCCACGCCAAGGCTGAGGTTGTGGTGCGCATGCATACCGGTCTGCGTCTCCGGCTTGAGCACTGCCTTGAAGGCACGCATGCGATCGCGGATATCGCCCATGTTCATCGCACCACCGGAGTCAGCCATGTAGATGCAGGTAGCACCGTAGCTCTCCATCAGCTTGCCTTGGCGTGCTAGTTCTTCGGCCGGAACCATATGGCTCATCATCAAGAACCCAACAGCCTCCATGCCCAGCTCTCGGGCGTACTCAATGTGCTGTTTAGACACATCTGCCTCGGTGCAATGGGCGGCTACGCGCACGATACGCGCACCAGCTTCATAGGCGTTTTTCAGGTCGTGCACCGTGCCAATGCCGGGTAGCAGCAATGTGGCGATTTTGGCGTGGCTGATCTCGCTAGCCACTGCCTCGATGTATTCGAGGTCCGTGTGGCGGCCGAAGCCGTAGTTGAAGGAGGAGCCCTGCAGGCCATCACCATGGGCTACTTCGATGGAATCCACCTTTGCCTGATCTAGTGTTCGTGCAATGGCGCGCACAATCCCTAGACCGTACTGGTGGCGAATGGCGTGACTGCCATCGCGCAGAGTGACATCGGAGATGTACAGCTTTTTGCTTGGGTCGAAAGTCATCTGCTTGCTCCTCAGCCGTTGAGCATCGATTGGGCCATGCGCTCGGCGGTAGCCAGCGCGGCGGAGGTCATGATGTCGAGGTTGCCGGCGTATGCAGGCAAGTAGTGGGCTGCTCCTTCGACTTCCAGGAATACCGAGGTTTTCAGGCCGCTGAATGAGCCATGGCCGGGAATGTTCAGCGGAGCAGAATCAGGGATGACGTCGAATTGCACCTTCTGTTTCAGCCGGTAGCCGGGCACGTAGGCCTGCACCGCAGCAGCCATCTCCTCAATGCTCGCTTCGACCTTGGCCTGGTCGGCCGCTTCGGAGAGCACGAACACTGTGTCGCGCATCATTAGCGGCGGCTCGGCCGGGTTCATGATGATGATCGCCTTGCCCTTGGTCGCACCACCGATCACTTCGATGGCTTTCGAAGTGGTCTCGGTGAACTCGTCAATATTGGCGCGGGTGCCAGGGCCGGCAGATTTGCTGGCGATGGATGCGATGATCTCGGCGTAGTGAACCTTGGCCACTCGCGAGACTGCCGCCACCATCGGGATGGTGGCCTGACCACCGCAAGTAACCATGTTGACGTTGAGCTGATCGAGGTTCTGCTCCAGGTTGACCACCGGCACGCAATACGGGCCAATGGCCGCCGGTGTCAGGTCGATCAGGCGGATCCCCGGCTTCACACCACGCAAGAAGCCGGAGTTCCAGATATGCGCGCCGGCGCTGGTGGCGTCGAAGACGAAGTCGATCTCGTCGAAGACCGGGAGGCGGCTCAACCCCTCGACCCCCTCATGGGTGGTGGCGATACCCAGACGCTGTGCGCGAGCCAGCCCGTCGGAAGCTGGATCAATGCCGACCATGGCGCCCATTTCCAGGTGCTGCGCATTGCGCATCACCTTGATCATCAGGTCGGTGCCGATGTTGCCGGAGCCGACAATGGCGACTTTGAGTTTCTTGCTGCTCATTCAGATTCTCCAGGCCGGCGGCTCAATGGAAGTGGCAGCCGACTTCGCCCAGGCGAGTCAGGCGCAGTTGCAGGTGGTCGCCAGGAGCAACCTGGGTCATGGGGCCGAGGGCGCCGGACAGCAACACATCACCGGCCACCAGCGGGCGGCCGAACTCGGCCATGGTGCGGGCCAGCCACAGGCAGGCATCCAGCGGGTTGCCCAGGCAGGCGGCGCCGACACCGATGGCGACCTGACTGCGGTTCTTCTCTAGCAGCATGCCCTCCAAGCGCAGATCCAGTGCCGACAAACGAGTGGGCTGCTTACCCAGCACGTAGAGTGCGGAGGAAGCGTTGTCCGCCACCGTGTCAGCGAGGGTGATCTTCCAGTTGCTGATGGCGGAGTCGACTATTTCTATGGCCGGTAACAGGTACTCCACCGCGCTCATCAGCTCGGCCAGCGTGGTGTCGGCGTTCGGCAGGTCGCGACCGAGGACGAAGGCGATCTCACCCTCGGCCTTGGGCTGGATCAGGCGACTGCAGTCGACGCTTTCACCATCGGCGATCTCCATGTCGGCGAACAGCATGCCGAAGTCCGGTTGGTCGACGCCAAGCTGTTGCTGCACAGCGCTGGAGGTCAGGCCGACCTTGCGCCCGACGAGGCGCCGGCCCTGCTCCAGGGCGCGTCGGGTATTGATCTCCTGCACGGCGTAGGCCTCGGTCAGTGTGTTGATACCGAAGGTCGCTGAGATCTGCGCGCAGGGCTCTCGTAGCTGGCGCGCCTGGGTCAGTGCGTCGGCGGCCTGTTCCAGTTTCTTCAGGGCGTCGTGGCTCATGCGCTTTTCCTCATGTCGGCAACATTCGCCTGGCTGGCAGCCAGGTTTGGCTGCCAGCCCAGCTGGCGCTTGAGCTCGCTCAGTGCAGTGTTCAGTTGCTCGGCAGGTACCAGAGCGAAGACAAACTTGTCCGGGCGCACCACTGCGACCAGGTCGCTGCCGCGCCCTGCGCGCTTGAACCAGCGCACCAGATCCTCCGCGGGCTCTTCGACCTCGACCAGGCCGGCGGGGCTGAAGCGCTGTACCTCCATGCCCTGGGGGCGCCCGCCGAAGGGGAATAGGGTGACGTAGCGGGTATCCAGCGCCGACAGGAACTGCCGGTGCTCGGCGGATATTGCTACCCGTGGATTGTTCTCTAGGCCAAGCAGGGCGAAGCCTTCACCCAGCACCTCGTCGAGAGGCACGCGCTTGCCCTTGAAGGTACGTACTTCCGGTTGAGGCAGCAGGGTACCGGCGACATCGCGACGGCCGCTCCTGGGTAGCCCCAGGTAAGAGCCGGGCTTGTAGGTTGGAGTGGGCTTGAAGCCGCCCTCGCGCAACCACTTGCCCAGTACCGGGGTGGCATTCATGGCTTTGACCACGAAGTTGCGCAGCGCCGTCTTGAGCGGGTTCGACATCGAGACGAAGTCTTTCATCATCACCGAGATGTCGATCATTGCCTTGGCATGGTGGTAGCGCTCGCTGCCATAGGTGTCGAGCAGCTGCTCGGAGGCCTTGCCACGCAGCACGGCCTCCAGCTTCCAGGCCAGGTTGTAGGCGTCACGCACACCTGAGCTCATGCCCTGACCCATGAACTGCGGAGTCATGTGCGCAGCGTCACCGGCCAGCAGCACGCGGCCCTTGCGCCACTCGCGGGCGACCAGGGCGTTGAAGGTGTAGACCAGCTTACGCTTGACTTCGAACTTGTCCGGGTCGACGTAACGACTCAGCAATTGGCGAACGGTGGCCGGGTCCTCCATGTACTCCTTGGTCTGCCCTGGCATCAGCATGAACTCGAAGCGATGGAAGCGCCCGGGCTGCGGGCAGCTGACCACCGGGCAGTCGGGGTCACAGATGAAGTTGAAGTAAGGAATGTGGCGCAGCGCGTCCTCGCCTTCCTTCATCTCCAGGTCGACCACCAGCCAGGGCTCGGGGAAGTTCTTTCCGTCCATGCCGATGCCGAGCTTCTCGCGCACCGTGCTGCGGCCGCCGTCAGCACCGACCAAGTAGCGGGCCGTGACTGTGGCCGGCGCCAGGTCAACTTCGAGGTCGATGCGGCTGCCGTCACCATCGCCGAAACGACAGTTCTGCGTGGCCTGGTGAGTGAGCGTTACCAGTTCGCCATCTTGCTGGAAATCAACCAGCTCACGGCCGCGCACTACCTGCACCGACGGATAGCGGGACAGCATGTCGCTGAGCTTGGTCTCCAGCCAGGGCTGGTAGAGGAAGTTGATCACTGGCCAGCCGAAGCTGCGCTTGAGCTGCCAGTAGCGGCCGATCACCCGGCCGTCCGGGAAGGTCCATTGGGCGGGGGTGTCGATCTGCATGTCGGTGGCCAGTTCAGCGGCGACGCCGGCAGCCTGCATCACGCGCATGCACTCGTCGTCGGTGTAGACCGCGCGCGCGTTCCCGTAGAACACCGGCTCGCGCTCCAGCACCAGCACTGAGAGACCGCGTTTGCCCAGTAGGTGAGCCAGCGTGGCACCGGTTGGGCCTAGGCCCGCGATGACGACGTCGAAGATTTCAGAGTTGTGTGTAGTCATGGCAGTTCCTACAGCGGGGAGTACTCGGCACGGCGCAGCGAGCGCAGGCCTTGGCCGAAATTGCCCAGGTTGGTTTTGAGCTTGTTCCAGGCACCAAGCTTCTGTGGCTTGTGGCCCCACAGGCTGATGCCCTGGTAGGTCGTGACTTGCCAACTGGCTTCGTCGACTTCCAGGGCGTTCCAGCCCAGCTCCAGTTCGAAACCGGAGGGAGTGAGTACGTAGAACGACTGCTCGCGGTCATTGGGGTGCTCACCAATTTCGTGAGCCATCTCGAATCCCAGCTGGCGGCAGCGCAGGAAGGCATCGGTCAGCCCGCCGACCGAGGTGGTCAGCAGGTTCATGTGCTGGGCCTTGGTGCGAATCGGGTCGAGCGCAAGGCCACGCACCTGGGCGATAGCAATTGAGTGATGGCGTGGATTAACGCGGAAAAACTCGATATCGACGGTCACGCCAGCTAGCTGCTCGACAATGGTGTCGCTCTGCCGGGCATCGAAGATTTCCTGCCAGAAGCGGCGCATGTCCTTGCCGCGGCGACTGGTGATCGCCAAGTGGCCCATGCCAGCCTCACCGGTGATGAAGCCCTCGCTGAGCATCTCCAGCGGCTCGTCAGTGGTCAGCGGCTCAACGAACAACTCAATGGCCATGCGCTTGGGTCCAATCACTCGCCAGAAGCGCACTACGCCTCGCTCTGCTGCTTCCGCTGCACTGCTTTCATGAACAGCAATTCCGCGGGTCTTAAGCCGTTGTAGAACGATGTCCAGAGTGGCCTGGTCGCCCAGATGCCAGCCAATAGCAGCGAAGTCTTCTGCAGGGCCGCGTTTGACGATGATGCGGCGCTGGTGCTGGTCCATGCGAAACGCCAGCAGGTGGCTATCCACATGCTGCAGGTGCAGGCCGATGCCGTCTTGTAGCAGTGCCTGCCAGCGCTCCAGCTGGCTCGACTCGATCACGGCGTAGCCCATGCTGCTGGCACCGAAGATGTCCTGTTTCATAGGTACTCCGCGTGCTCAGGCCGGGGTGTGACAGGCAAGGAAGCCGGCGGTGACGGCGTTGAACTCGCTGGCACGCTCCCACTGCACCCAGTGCCCGGTTTTGCTGAACAGGTACAGGTCGCAGTTAGGCATACGTTGGCGCAGAGTCTCGCCACCGCTGGGGCGATTCACCTTGTCATCCGCGCCCCACAGCACCAGGGTCGGCACCTGGCACTGATCGAGGCGCGCGTCGCGGGTGAAGTCCATGCGCAGAGCAGCCTTCAGGCCTGGCGGACGACGCAGCGGCGGAGCTGCCACCACTTCTGGGTCGATGCTGGAGCGGTAGCGCTCCGCGATCATCGCGTCGGTAACCAGGCTGCCGTCGTACACCAGGTATTCGCGGATGAAGCGGGTGATCTTCTCCAGCGTCGGGCCTTCGCCGTTGTAGTAGTCGAGCAGTTGGTTCAGCCCCTTGGTGGGCAAACTGCGCGTGGTGTTGATTCCCCCTGGGCCCATCAGCACCAGGGCCGAGACACGCGCCGGTGCCTCCAACGCCATACGTAGAGCACAGGCACCGCCGAGGGAGTTGCCGACCACATGGGCCGACTTGATCTGCAGAGCATCCAGCAGGCCGAGCATGCTCTGGGCCAGGTCGCCAAAAGAGTCGCTGCGGTCCAGGCCCTTGGTCGATTGACCATATCCAGGCATATCCACCACCAGCACACGGAACTGCTTGGCCAGTGCCTCGATGTTGCGCGAGTAGTTGGACATGCCCGATGCGCCTGCGCCGCCACCGTGCAGCATCAGCAGGGGGTGTCCCTGGCCGACTTCGCTGAGGAAGATCTGCCGCCGGCCGACGCTGACGTGGCGGGATGTGAGACCTGGAATGGCTACGTTTTTGTTCATGTGCGCTCCAGAAACACCTGCTTGTTGTTGTGGGAATCAATCTACAACTGCTCATAAATGAGCACAAGTGTTCATTTGATGACTGCGTTGATCTTTCTCGCTGGTGCGAGGTCCGATGAACTCAAAAAAGCCGCCCCGTAGGGCGGCGAGGGTCTAGGGCGGAACGCCTTCGACTGGAGTAACCGGGGTCAGCGAATTCCTGCGTTGCGCAGAGCAGCTGGGGTGTACTCGGAGGAAAGCGAAGAGAAGCCGAACTCAACTGGGTCCTTCTCCTCGTTACGCATGCCGGAAACGATGTAGCGGCCGTTGATCAGGTCATACAGGGCTTCAGCCCCCAACCACGGCACCTGCACGTCGTACAGCGGTGTTAGATGCCCCTCGGCTGCACGCCACAGCGTACCGCGCGAGTCGTAGTGATCTGCGAGGACGATCTGCCAGGAGTCCTCGTCAATGAAGAACACGCGCTTGGCATAGATATGGCGCTCACCCTGTTTCAAGGTGCCCTCGACCTGCCATACACGGTGCAACTCATAGCGGGTGTGAGCAGGGTTCAGGTGGCCAGGTTGGACGATGTCGGTGTACTTCAGCGTCGGTGAGTCCAGCTTGAAGCTGTTGTAGGGGATGTAGATCTCGCGCTTCCCAACCAACTTCCAGTCGTAACGGTCAGGTGCCCCGTTGTACATATCCAGGTTGTCGGCGACGCGCTGCCCCTCGGAGGCTGGATAGGGCCCGTCGTAGGAGATTTGTGGAGCACGGCGCACACGACGCTGGCCTGCGTTGTAGATCCAGGCCATACGCGGCTCTTGCACCTGGTTCAGGGTCTCGTGGACGAGCACTACGTCACCAGCCTGGCGCGCAGGGGCCGTGACCAGCTGCTTGTAGTAGAACAACACATTGCCGGGGTTGGCCGGATTGAAATCCTTGATGCGGTCGCGGAAGGTGAACTGCTGCTTGAAGTACACCGGTACGAACTTCCCACTAGCCAAGGGCGTGGCCTGCACATGGGTACGCTTGGCACTACCGCCGCGGTAGCGGGTGATGTGGTTCCACAGCACCTCCAGGCCGTTCTGAGGAATCGGGAATGGAATAGCAGTGGAGAAGCCCTCCAGACCATTGCCGCCTTCAACCAGCTTGGCCTTGGTCGCGTTCTCCTGGGCTGCCTTGTAAACAGCATCTGGCAGGCTGGCACTGCGATGGCTCGGATAAACCGGGATCTGGTAAGTCGGATAGCGCTTGAGCATCGCCTGCTGACCAGGGCTCAACTTGTCTTGGTACTGACCCGCGTTCTGCGAGGTGATGGTGAACAACGGCTGTTCGCTGACGAAGGGGTTGCTGAGGAATCCTTCGGAACTGAGGGTTCCGGAGTTTTTGGGCAAACCACCGGTCCACGCGGGAATGCTGCCATCGGCGTTCCCGTTCATTTCAGCGCCGATGGGGGTCAGGCTGGAACCAAGCTGCTTGGCCTGATCGGGGCTTACTGCCGCCAAGGCAGCGTGGTTGGCAAGGGTGCAAGCAAGGGCGAGTGAGCACGCCGAGAGTATTCTGTTGTTCATCTTGGTAACTCCACTTAGAACGACACGGCGAAACTCAGGGCGACGTAGTCGCGATCGGCCATCGCGTTGTAGTCGCCGCCGAAGTAGTCGGTATAGGCAAGGCTGGCGGTATAGGTATTGAGGTAGACGGCATCTAGTCCCAGGCTGATGGCCTTGGAGCCTTCGTTGAAGCCTGGCTCCGGGCCGTAGCCGTTGACGTCGTGAGACCAGGCCAGGCTGGGCTTGAGCTCGATGCCATCGATCAGGTTGCTGTACTCCCAGATCGCACGAACTCGGTAGCCCCAGGAGGTGCTGGTGGTGAAGCCGTCGTCGGTGCAGTACTGCGGGGTCTTGGTATTGATCTGGTTGGTGCAGATGCTGTTGTCAGCCAGCTCACCCATCCCGAAGGTGGTACTCCGGCCATAGCGCAGCCCGTCGCCACCCATACCGCTGACATGGGTCACACCTGCTTCACCAACCAGAGTGAGCCGGTCCGCGCCCATGACCTGGTCGAAGAAGTGAGTAGCGGTGACCTGGGCCTGGGTCAGCTCTTTGCGCTGATAGCCCTTGAACATGGTGCTGTTGGCACTCGTGAAGTAGCCCGACGACAGAACTGGTGAAGCGTTAGGGTCGCCGAACGTGGCAGCGATGATGTCTACCGAGTTGATCTGGATCGGCATGTTCGGGCGGTAGCTGATCTCGCCAGAGAGAGTGGTGCCAGTTGGCAGGCTGGTACTGAAGCTCAGGCCATACAGCTGGATGTCTTCCGGGTAGTCGGCGAAGTACTGCGACGTGCCCAAGCGGTAGGCCTGAGCAAGCGCCTGGCCTTGAGGACTACCAATGACCGCGTTGCACATTGCCGGAACACCAATGCCGAGATTGGCGCAGAGCTCGCTGGCGAAGCCCAGATCAGCCATATGCGGACTGCTGATCCCGCTGATGTAAGGCATGCGGCTGTGGTAATTCATGAAGTAGGCGGCAAACTCGCTGTTCAGCTCTGGAGCAAACCAGCGCAGCGCCGTACCCCACTGACCGTCATCGCGAGCATCGTTGTCGCCTGCACGCGGAACGCGGATTCCCTCGCTGGTCAGGTCAATGCCAAAAGGCGACAACGCCGCTTGAGCTAGGGCGTTCTGATCCAGCACCGGTCCCGCGACCAGCCCAGTGCAGCCATCGGCAATAGCATCGTTCGGCGCAAAGAAAGTGCCGCAGTTATCGATGACGGTCTGATCCCACTCCAGCTGGTAGAACATCTCGGCGGTGAGGTTGTCCGTGAGGTTCTGCGACAGGTAGAACATGTTGACCGGAATCAGCCCCTCCTTGAGCTCGGAGCCGGGGCGGCGCAGGGCAGCAACATCGACCGGGTTGATGCTGTTGATACCGCCCTGGATGAAGGTGCTCTCGCCCCAACTGACCACCTGCTTGCCGAGGCGTACCGTGCCCGGCAGATCGGCGATGGTGTAGTTGTGGTAGGCGAAGGCATCGAGCAGCTGTACACCACTGGATTGAGCGCCAGTCTTGCGTCCGTGGTCGTCGATATCCTTGAACGG
Organism: Pseudomonas sp. Gutcm_11s; assembly: GCF_028649395.1. Taxonomy (GTDB): domain Bacteria; phylum Pseudomonadota; class Gammaproteobacteria; order Pseudomonadales; family Pseudomonadaceae; genus Aquipseudomonas. The sequence goes on from NZ_JAQSUW010000011.1 coordinate 79,500, forward strand.
ACGGCTCTCGTCCTTCAGCTCGAAGTCGTACCAGTACTTGCCGCGCAGGAACACACCACTCTCGCCATAGCTCAGTTGCAGATCGTGGATGCCCTTGAAGATCTTGGAGAAGGTCTCGCCTTTCTCGAAGTTGCGCCGACCATCATCGGTGACGCTGCTACCCAGTAGGTCTGGAGAGGGATTTCTGAGCGCCCAACTGGCGCCAACTGAGAGAGTTGAATCCAGCTGGCCGTCGATCTCGCCAATGGAGAAGTCGATGGCCTGGGCCGACGCGGAAAACAGAGTTGCAAGGCTGATGGCACTGGCGAGCCGGGCAGGCCGCCATTGGGGTTGCTTAAGCATCTTCACTACCTCTTGTTGTTCTTGTGTTGCGACGCTGGCCCTTTTTCGGGGACGAGCCGGCCCGTACAGGTCATCGAGAGCTCGATGAATTCCGTATTTCTGGAAGTGGTGGGTATTTCGCCCTGCGTACTAGCGGGCGTTTGATCAGCAGAAGTGCCTGACTGGCCTAACCTGCTTGTTCACTTTTTTCAGGCAATAAGCTCCTCCTGCGCATCACATGGTGCGCTTTGCAGAACCGGGTTATCAGTCGTCTAGAGTCGGTAACTCTGGGAGCGGAGCAGTGGCAAATGCTCGAGCTTCATCAGCTGGAACACCCAACCCCCGCAGGACAAACTCCGCGGTATCAGCGCCGGCATCGCGCCACGTCTTATGCCCTTGCAGGACGAGACTGATAGCCGACAGAACCGCTCCGGCGATCAGGCCAATGGCGGACAAGAGCTGGTCCTGACGGAAGCTGTAGCGCTGACTGGCAAGGCCTTCCAGCACGTCTCTCACAGGCGGGCCATCCCACAGAGCCTGCATCGATACATGCGAGGCTCCATAGCGAAGCAGGAAGCTACCCCAGTTGTGCTCCTCATGGGCTCTACGGACATAGAAGCGAATGCCGTTGGACAGCCGCTGCGCTGGGTCTAGGCCAGGGGCTGCACTCTTGCCAACCCGCTCGTTCATCTCGGAAGCCAGCTCAGTGGCTACCGTCTCGAACAACGTATCGATGGATTCGAGATTCTTGTAGATGGTGTTACGCGCCAGCCCCGCCTTCTGGGCCAGCTCGCTGACGTTAACGTCCACAAGCTCCTTCTGGGCAAACAGCTGGAGGGCGGCTTCGTGGATGCGCTTTTGAATGATGCTCACGGATTTAGACCTTAGGAACGTCGAATGCGCACAAGTGAACACCTCTGATCACTATAAATCAACAATGAGATCGTCTATTTTTTAGTCTACGACCACCAAGAAATATCACTGAGCACGTCTAAAACAGGCGTTTCATCGATTTATCGTTGCACCTAAATCAGGCGTAAGCACGGAATACATGCGCTTTCATGCATGAATCACTCTTGACCTTAATGAGCACTACTGCTCACTATGGAGCGCATGTGTTAGCGGTGAGTCGCTGGCCGACTCGAACTCCATGCTCGCCAAGGTAACTCTCATGGCTATCAAGCAAGGGCGCATAGACGTCCACCACCATGTAATCCCCCCTGCCTTCGTCGCAACCATGCAATCCAAGGGCATTGAGAAGGTCGCGGGCGCACCGCTGCCCAAATGGACGCCCGAAAAATCCATTGCCGTGATGGATGCCAACGGCATTCAAACTGCAATCACATCGCTCTCTGCACCTGGTGTTCACTTCGGTGATGGAGCAGCACAGGCTGTCCAGCTGGCCAGACGCTGTAACGAGTTCTCTGCCGGAATGGTTGCTCAGTATCCCGGCCGCTTCGGCTTCTTCGCAGTGCTACCAATGCCCTTCACTGCACAGGCGTGCAGCGAAGCTATCTACGCCCTGGATGTGCTGAAGGCCGATGGTGTGGTTCTGTTGGGTAGCACCGATGGCCACTTCCTCGGCGACCCGCTTTTCGATGAGCTGATGAGCGAGCTGGATCGCCGCCGCGCGGTGGTTTTTGTACATCCCAACCTGCATGAGACCAGCGTGAACATCGGCCTCAACATGCCGGGCTTCCTTATCGAGTTCCTCTGCGACACCACACGTGCCGCGATCAACCTGATCCTGACCGGGACTCAGGAGAAATACCCCAATACCCGCTGGATATTGGCCCACGCCGGTGGGTTCCTGCCGTTCGTTGTAGGCCGGCTGAGCACGGTGAATATTCCCGATCTGCAGCGCCACGCTCCCCAGGGAGTGCAGCACTACATCAAGCGTTTCTACTTCGACACGGCGCTATCACCGTCGCGCTACTCAATGGTTGCGCTGAAGGAGCTGGTCGATCCTTCGCACATTCTGTTCGGCAGCGATTTCCCGTTTGCACCGGCGCCTGCTACGGCAGTGCAGTGCCGTACGCTGGATGAGTCCGACCTGTTCCCCGAACCGACCAAGTACGGCATAGCCAGAGGCCATGCCCTGAGCCTCTTCCCTCAGTACCGCCACTCCGACGAGGTTGTTGCTGCTCTCCCTATCTTCGAGAGCGAGTCCGTGGCAGGACGACTGCGGCGAGCAATGACCAGGCCTATGTCATCAATGGTCGAGTCCATGCGAAACCGCTGATCTACGCGGTTTAAGTACAAGAACAAGAGGTGGTCATGAAACGTCGTACATTCGTCGTGGGCGCTGGCGCGCTCGTTGGTGCAGGGGTGCTCGCATCGAATATGAAAAGCGAACCAGAAAAGAACTTCGTGAGACACGTTGATCCCGCTGCAGACGCAGCAGCCATAGCTGCAGTTGAGAAGTCCGGCGTGATCGATATTCACCGCCATATCGTTCCACCTGCCATGCGGGACCTGTTCGCGCGCCGTAACTCAACGTCACTGGCTGGGATTGAACTGCCCGACTGGTCTCCTGAGCTGTTTATCGCAACCATGCAAGCCGAGGGCGTGCAGACGGCAATCACCTCTGCAGTTCTACCCGGTATTCAGGTTGGCGAATCTGAGCTGACAGCGTTCTCTCGCGGCAGTAACGAGTTCTCACGAGAGCTTGCCGATCGTAATAAGGGGAGGGTCGGCTTCTTTGCTCACCTGCCGTTGCCGTATACCGAGCAAGCGTGTGCCGAAGCCATCTATGCGCTCGACACCTTGAAGGCAGACGGTGTGGTCCTGATGGCCAGCAACGACGGTAAATTCCTGGGCGATCCGCTGTTCGATGAGTTGATGTACGAGCTGAATGAGCGCAGTGCCATTGTCTTCGTGCATCCGAATGTGCCGGCCACTGACCCTCTTGGCCTGAGCACGCCACTGAGCATTGTGGAGTATCCCTGCGACATAACCCGAGCAGCGCTGAACCTCATCCTGTCCGGGACGATGGAACGCTTCCACAAGATCCGCTGGATTCTCGCTCATGCCGGAGGCTTCCTCCCCTATGTCGCATGGCGTGTCTCTCTGGCCAACACGATGATCGAGTATGGGGACACAGCAACTCAGGGGGTACTGACTTACCTGAGGCGCTTCTACCTGGACACGGCCACATCTGTCTCGCGTTCATCGATGGCCACATTGCGTGAGTTGGTCGAGCCAACCCGGCTGCTGTTCGGTACCGATGCGCCATTCGCCTCGGCCCCCCAAGGCCAGCAACAGATCAAGGAGCTGGTCGATTCCGACTTCTGGAGCGCAGGCGAGGCTTCCCGTATCGAACGTGGCAATGCACTTAGCCTGTTCCCCAGCTACAAGCTGCCAGATGAAACTGTTGCTGCACTGCCTGCGTTCGAGCAGGAGTCGCTCATCAGTGAGACCACGCGGCAGGTACTATCGCCACTTCGCTCACTTGCTCAAAAGCTGAGGGAGTGATGAGTAACGTCTGCTTTTGGCCGAATGCGGCTGCCGGTGACTGTGCATAGAGGCTCACACCTCGCCCGCGGCATCATGTCTCTGGTCAACGCTTCATGCTGCCCTAGACTCCCTGTACCGCCCGCCGGCCGCGCATCGGGCAAGGAAGTCGGCCGGGCTGGGTGGGCTCCACCAGAGAGCGGCTGCTCCCACGCTGACCTGGCACTCATGCATCCAATGGTCTCTTAAAGGGACTCCCTTTCTTGAGCACGGATCGTCTGCCGAGGCTGAGGTAGCTAAGCCAATGGGAGCTTAGGCGAGCAGGTAAAGAAAAAGCCCCGGTCGCAAGGCCAGGGCTTTTGGAGGCACCGATCTAGCAGAAGCGATGAGTTATTGTTCGTCGCACCCCGCATTGCCACAGCTTTCCAGGCACTTCTGGTTGGCAGCGCCCATATGCTCGACATCGTTGCAGGCATAGACCTGGAACCAGTTCTGCTTGGCGACACGGCAAGCTTCACTTTTATACGGCACGGTGACGTGTTGCGGTTGTTCTTCGGGCGAGCACTGGTAGGTGGCGTCGTAGGTTTTCATTCCGGCGTCGGCGGCTACCTGAGCAACGATGTCGTCCAACTGTTGGCTGCGTTCGGCATGGCCTGGAGTGCTGCCGATTCCGGCGATGTTTTGCAAGGTTGCATTGGATGCGTCGGTTTCCGTATGGCTGGCTACTGCTGAGCTGCCCTTGAGTACGCCGTTGCTGCCCATGCTGGCCCCACTCAGCGCCGACACCGCAGGCTGAACGCTCCCCGCATTTTGTACGCCGAGGTTCTGTTGTGCAGTGGCGATGCCCCCGGCTTGGCCGTCGGTGAGGATATCGGCCGCCATCCCAGTGATCATTTGGTTGCGAATTTCGCTGGAAACACCAGATACCGAGCTGACAGCCCCCGCGCCAATGCCAATGGCCATGACCTTGCCGAACAGGTCACCACCGCCCGAGTCAGCTTCTGCCTGGGCTTGCGCCTGCTGGCGAGCTGCGGCCTGTTGTTGGGCTAGCTGCTGCGCTTCCTGATTGGCCGCCATCTCGCGACGGAGACGATTGTTTTCTAGCCGGGTCTTATACAGGGCATCGATGCGTTCCCCATGGGAGTATTCACAACGCTCGGGACTGCCATCGACAGTGCAAATTCCATTGCCGTTGGGAGCGAAGCCGCTTATCTCGCCTTCATAAATCGGGGTTTCATTGATGCTCACCTGGCCCTTGGTGAAGCCCAAGCCACCGTTGACTGCCACCATGGTGCCGCGAATCTGTAGGCCGGAGTCCAATCTGGACCAGGTGACGGTACCGGCAGGAACACCTTTCTTGAACGGGCCGGCAATGCGTTCCATGCCAGATGCATCGTAAGCATCGACAGTTCCTGACCAGCTGTTTTGTTCGCAGGTACCGCTTGCGAGGCGCCAGCCAGGGAAGCCGCACGACTTGGCGCTGGCCAGTTGAGAGCTGGCCATATGACGTGGCCCCAGCTTGCCATTGCTGACCATAGCCTGGGAAACCTTGCCATCAGGCGAGGTGACCTGTACCAGACCATCGTCCAGGTGGCCGAGGTCGAAGTTACCCTGCACCTGCTCGCCGTTGGCGTAGCGCATGACGCCTGGGCCGTTCGCCAAGGTGAAGTTGACGATGCCTAACGCAGTGAAGTGGATGACCTGCGAGGTGACTTCTAGATAAGGCAGGCTGTAAGTCGCACCGTCAAAAGCAATATTGGCGTGCTTGGACTGTGCCGGCAGGTTACAGGTACCGGTCCAGGTATTGCCCTGAGGGTCGCCCAGAGTACAGGTGCTACCAGGGAGCAGATAAACCCCTGCCGAGAAGGAGACCATGGTGAATTTTTCGGAGCTAACCGTCCAGCCCGTAGGTGATATGTAGGTACCTTTTGAACCGGCCATGCAGCCTGCGCCGAACGTCAAGCTTCCCGTAAGTTGTCCGCGAAATAGCACAGTGCCGTCGGGGCGATAGATTTCCCCGTCGCCCTCAAGATAGCCGGACTGGAGTGTTCTGAAGTCACCTTTGCAAGTTGCACTCAGGGTGCCGTTGATATCGAACCCGCGCCCCGAGCCCTTGCCCTGTGGTACGCCTCCCTTCCACTCGCCGCTGTATTCGAAAGCAGAGAGGGACGGATTGGCTTGAAAACGGTGGGTATAGACGCCATCAGGGATACCAGTTGGCATTGCTGCTGGAGTGAATTGCGTGCACCCGGCAAGTAGCATGGACATCGCGCCCAGGCCAATGGTGGTGCGTGAGGCGGCGCGCAGGTGCATATGGCACATCCCTGATTGGTTTATCGGATCCGAAGTTTCGCTCGCCCCCCCGCTTTAGGAGGAGTACGGGTGAGAGTGATTGCAGATTGCCATATGCCGGGAAAGGGGCTCAAGCGCGAAAGGCTCGAGTTTCATTGACGTGTGAAGAGTCTCGAGGAGGCAGTTAGCTCCCTGTCTTGATTGGCCTGTCGCGACCGGCAGCTATCGGCCGGAAGCGGCCGTTGGCTGATTGATAGGGGGCTTTTATTACGGTGCCGTCTGTTTCGGCAGCCTAAGCTGCCTTCACTTGGTGTGCATGTATCTCCCTAGGCGCTACCTGCCCCAGAATTTGTCCCCATCTCGTTGGGGGCAAATTCTGGGGGCAAAATCGAGACCGCTGTAGAACGCCAATCCCCAGAAGCCCCAGGAACTGCTAGGGGTAGTTAGGACCAGAGCGGTCTGTGCGTGCAGTAGATATCGTTCAAATCCCTATCTTCCCGCCATATCGAAAGCCCCGTGATTCGTTGAATCACGGGGCTTTTTCTTTGCTCGCGATATTCTCGTGATTGCCCTGGGCCATTAGACGCGCCGCAGTGATGGCAGCCATTGGCTGGTTGCCTGCTGCAGCCTGGCATCCCGTTGATATCCACGCGCATAAAAAAGCCGCCCCACAGGGCGGCAAATATCTCTAACTTGCGTCGATGGCAGGGAGCGCTAGAGATGCATGGAGGCCAATCTGTCCAGCCTGTAAATCAGCGAATGCCGATGGCACGCAGGGCGGCAGGAGTGAAGTCGCCGGTCTTGGCCTTGAGGCCGAACTGGTAGGCGTTGTTCACCTTGTTGAACATGTAGTTCGCCAGGTAGCGGCCGGAGATCAGGTCGTAGGTCAGCTCGCCCGCGGAGATCTGCGTCTGCACGTCGTACAGCGGCAGGATGTGGTTCTCCGAGACGCGCCACAGGTTGCCGCGGGCGTCATAGTGGTCAGCTTCGACGATGGTCCAGCTGTCTTCGTCGATGAACAGGTGGCGCTTGGAATAGACGTGGCGCTGGCCTTCCTTCAGCGTGCCGATGATCTCCCAGACCCGGTGCAGCTCGTAGCGGGTCTTGTCCTGGTTGAGGTGGCCCGGGGTGATCAGCTCGTCGTAGCTGTTGGCCGGGTCGGCCAGGCGGAAGCTGTTGTAGGGCACGTACATCTCGCGCTTGCCGACCAGTTGCCAGTCGTAACGATCCGGCGAGCCGTTGAACATGTCGGTCTGGTCGGTGGTGCGCAGGTTGCCCGGGCCGGGGCTGTCATAGGCGACCTGCGGGGCGCGGCGTACCCGGCGCTGGCCGGAGTTGTACTGCCAGGCCATGCGCGGTTCCTTCACCTGGTTTAGGGTCTCGTGGACCAGCAGCACGCCGCCGACATCACGCGCCGGCGCGATGTTCTCGGAGGTGAAGTAGTAGAGGATGTTCTTCGACTTGCTTGGGTCGTAGTCCAGCAGCTCCTCGCTGTAGGCCAGGCGATCGCGCTCGGTCTTCCACGAGTAGTCGCCGCCCGGAGTGGTCATGAAGGCCGTGGTCTCACGGGTGAAGCTGCCGCCGCGGTAGCGGGTGATGTGGTTCCACAGCACTTCCAGGCCGTTCTGTGGAATGGGGAAGGCCAGCGGGCTGGCATAGTTTTCCAGGCCGTTGCCGCCTTCCACCGTCTGCGTGGTGGTGGCGTTGCGGCGCGCCACTTCGTAGGCCTTCTGCGGCCAGGCGACGCTGCGATGGGTGGGGTACACAGGAATCTTGTAGGTGCTGGCGTAGCGGGCGAACAGTGCCTGTTGCCCCGGACTCAGTTGCTCCCGGTACTGGTCAAGGTTCTGCGCGGTGATGGTGAACAACGGCGCTTCGCTGGCGAAGGGGTCGGCACGGAAGCCGTCGGTGACCTTGCCGGCATCCTTGGGCAGGCCGCCGGTCCATTCGGGAATGCTGCCGGCAGCGTTGCCGGCGCGCTCGGCGCCAACCGGAGTGAGGTCGGCGCCCAGCTTGGCGGCCTGCGCCGCGTCCACGGCGGCATGGGCGGTGTTGAGCAGCAGCGGCAGGCACAGCGACAGCGCGCAGCGCGAGAAGAGGGTGGGTCGGTTCATGTGGTGCATCCTCAGAACGTCACGCCGATGCTGGCGCTGATGAAGTCGCGGTCACCGTTGGTGGTGTAGTCGCCGCCGAAGTAGTCGGTGTAACTGATGCTGGCTTCGTAGTTGGACAGGTACTTGGCGCTGAGACCGATGCTCACGGCCTTGCTGCCCTCGGTGAAGGTCGGGCCGTAGCCGTCCACGTCGTGCGACCAGGCCAGGCTCGGGCTGAGATCCAGGCCGCCGATCACGCCGTTGTAGGTGAGGCCGGCGCGCAGGCGATAACCCCAGGAGTTGCGGGTGAAGAAGCCGTCGTCGTTGCAGTACTCCGGGCGGCCGCTGAGCAGCGTGCTGCACAGGTCGTTGCCGTCGTTGTCGAAGTATTCGCCCGGGCCGAAGTGGCTCGCCCGGCCGAAGCGGTACTCACCGTAGTCACCCTCGCTGATGCCGTTGAGGTGGGTGTAGCCGACCTCGCCGATCAGGTTCAGGCGGCTGGCGCCGAGCACCTGGTCGAAGGTCTGCACCACGCTCATCTGCGCCTGGGTCATCGGCACGCGGACGTAGCCGTGGATCACGTCACCGGGGATGCCGGAGTTCGGGATCACGCTCGGCACTACCGGGGCCAGGCGCAGGGTGGCGTAGGTCAGGTCGTCGAAGGCCAGCGGCATGTTCGGCCGGTGGCTCAGCTCACCCTCGATGGAGGCGGTGCCCAGGGTGGTGTTGAAGCTCAGACCGTAGAGGCGGATGTCCTCGGGGTACTCGAGGAAGTACTGCGCGCTGGCGGCGCCGAAGCCGGGGGCCGCGAACGGGTTGGGCGCGCTGCTGATCACCGAGCTGCCCACGGGGGTGCGGCTGTGGTAGTTGAGGTAGTAGGCGCTGATTTCCGTATCGTTCAGCTCCGGCACGAACCAGCGCAGGGCGACGCCGAACTGGCCGCTGTCGCGGGCATCGTGATCGCCGCCGCGTGGCATGTAGATGGTGTTGCCGTTGAGGCCGCTGTTGTCGGACTGGCCGGGCTCGATGTCCGCGCCGCGCACCACGTAGCGGTCATAGCAGCCGTCGGCGACGATGTCCGAGCTGGCGAAGAAGGTGCCGCAGTTGTCGGCGACGGTCTGGTCCCACTCCAGCTGGTAGAAGGTTTCCAGGCTGACGTCTTCGGCCAGCGCCTGCTGCAGGTAGAGCATGTTGACCGGCAGCAGGCCTTCCTTCAGCTCGGAACCCGGACGACGCAGGGCGTTGGCGTCCAGCGGGTTGATGCTGTTGATGCCGCCGCTGATGAAGGTACTGCCGCCCCAGCTCACCACCTGCTTGCCAACGCGTACCGAGCCGGGCAGTTCGGCGAGGTCGTAGTTGTGGTAGGCGAAGGCATCGAGCAGCTCCACGCCGGACGACTGGGCGCCGCGTTTGCGGTTGTCGTCGCGGATGTCGTAGAGCAGGCGACTCTCGTCCTTCAGTTCGAAGTCGTACCAGTACTTGCCGCGCAGGAACACGCCGGAGTTGCGGTACTTCAGCTCGAGGTCGTGGATGCCCTTGAAGATCTTCGAGAAGGTCTCGCCCTTCTTGAAGTTCAGGCGTGCGTCGTCGGAGGTGCGCGAGTCACCCTTGCCACCGTTGCCCTGGGCGATGAAGTCCGGGTCCGGCGCGCGCACCGCCCAGCTGGCACCGATGGACAGTGCCGAGTCGAGCTGGCCTTCCACTTCGCCGATATTGAAATTCACTGCTTGAGCACCGGACATGTAGCCCGCCGTCGCCATTGCCAGAACGGCTGCGCCGGGTATGCCGGGCCGCTTGATGGTTCGTTTCACGTCTCTTCACCTTTTCTTGTTTTCGATGAGGGCGGCAGCTAGCGCTGTTCCCGGCATCCCTAGGCTTTGGGCTCAAAGACATATGTATTATTTATGTACATATGTATGAATTGAGCTCAATAAGACGCTATACATGTGTGACTGACATGTAAATCTGTACGGTTTTTGTGCATGCGTGATGCGGCCATACCCGGAAGGGGTACGGCTCGGCGGGGGAAGAGGGAGGAGGGTGGCTGGCGGCCCTTGCGGCGCGCCAGCGCGGGGTCAGCCGGGCAGGGCGCCGGTGTAGCGGGCGCGGTGACGAACCAGCGGCTGCTGGTTGTACTGCTCGCTGGCGTGGGCGATCCAGCCGATCAGGCGGGCGACGGCGGCGAGCGCCAGTTCCTGGCCGCCCAGGTTGAGTTTGCGACCGACGAAGCTGACCAGCAGGATGAACTCCACCGGGCGTTGCACCAGTTCCTCGGCCACCTTCATCGCCTTGAGCAGGCGCAGGTACTCCGGGTCGTCGGCGAACATGCTATCCAGCGTGGCCTTGAGGCTGAGGGCGCGCGGGTCGGCGACGCTGTGCACGTTGGCGCAGAAGCCGGGGATGTCGCCGCCCTGGCTGTAGTGCTGGAGGATCGGTTCGGCCGGGTCCTTGGCGTTGCAGATGTCGTCCAGCAGGTGGCTGACCGTCTCGTTGCGGCCATAGGCGATGCGCCGGCCACGGGCCGTGGCCAGGCCGGTGATGGCGGCGTAGTAGGGTGTGACGCCGGTGTTCGCCGCGGCGCGCACGCTGTAGGTGGAGTGGTCCAGTTCATGGTCGATGCTGAGGATCAGCATGCGCCGGATCAGGTCGGCGAAGCGCTGGTCCATGCCGCAGGAGGCCGCGATGAATTCGTGCAGCGGGCGCGGGTCCGGCGCGGCGGCGCCGACCACCAGCGCGGCGAACCAGCGCACCACGTCGGCACCGGTACGCGCATAGCCCTCGGGCGACAGGTCGAAGGCCTTGGGGTTCTCCCGCTCCACCAGCGGGAACAGGGCGATGGCCTTCTCGATCACCGTGGTGTGGCCGAACAGCTCCAGCAGTTGCGGCACGCCGGGCGGCATGTGCGGCAGCGAATCGCCGAAGGCTCCTGGCACCTGCCAGAACATCTCCGCCACTTCCTCCACCGAGGCCTTTTCCACCAGCTCGTGGATGTCTCGGCCGCGGTAGTACAGACCGTCCTCGGTGAGCAGGGTCAGCGAGCTGTGCGAGTCCGGATTGCCGCGCTTGCTCGTCGTGGCATCGCCGCTCTTGCTGCCCTTGACCAGGCGCTGGATGTCGGCCGCCCAGTAGCGGCGCTTGCGCGAGCCCTCGATCTTCACCGAGCGGATGTTCTTGCGCCCCACGTAGGCATACAGGGTCGGCAGGTTGACGCCGAGCAGCCCGGCGGCTTCCTCGGCGGAGAGGTACAGCTCATCTTGGTTGGGCATGGCGGCCTTCATGTGGACGTTCTGAGTACAGATTTACCGATGTTAGTCGACTGTTTACATTCCTGTAAATCATTGCTGGAAGGCGTCTATGTCGGCGCTTTCAGCTCGTGCTCCACTCTCATGCCAGAGGCTTTTCCATGAAATCGCTGTGTCTTGCCGTGTCCGTGTTGCCCTCCGTTCTGTTGCCCCATGTCGCTCAGGCGGATTCCACCCCGGGGCTGCAGTCCATCGGCCTGGGGCTGTCCTACTCGCAGAGCCCCTATGCGGGGGCGGATAACTCCGTGTCGCCGGTGCCGCTGGTGCGTTACCAGGGCGAGCGCCTGTTCCTGCAGGGGCTGACCGGTGGTGTGCACCTGATCGAGCGCGATGGTTTCGGCCTGGATGCGATCGTCTCAGGGCGCTTCGATGGTATCGATGCCGATGACTTCGGCCGCTCCGAGCTGGCCGAGAACGGTATCGATCGCGATCTCCTGGAGGATCGTGACGACGGCATCGACCTCGGCCTGCGCGCCAGCTGGGAGTTTGCCTTCGGCGAGCTGCAGGCCACGGCCAAGGCCGATGTCAGTGGCGCCAGCGAGGGTTACGAGCTGGCCCTGGAGTATGGCTATCCGATGGACGTGGCCGGGGCGAGGGTGACGCCGGCGCTGAAGGTCAGCTATCTGTCGGACAAGCTGGCCGACTATTACTACGGCACCCTGAGCGATGAGGAAGCGCGCGGCGTGGCACGCTATCGTCCGGGCAGCGCGGTGGTGCCCGAGCTGGCGCTGGGAGTGTCCAGGCCGGTTGGCGAGCGCTGGCTGCTGAGCGGCGAGGCCAGCTACCGGCACCTGCCGGATTGTCTTACCGACAGCCCGCTGGCGGAGGGCGATGCCGGCCAGCTCGGGGTGAAGGTCGGCATTTCCTGGCTGTTCGATTGAATTGGTGTACAAAAAAAATACAGATTTACGTATAAAAAATCAATGTGTACTTTGCGTCCATCGTGCACCTGTGGCGGTATCCCGACCGGCTGAAGGCTGCACTCCTACCTGATTCTTTTAACAACAAGGACAACAGAATGGCTTGGGTTGGATTCGCGATGGTCTCGGTGTTCATGTTGCTGATCATGACGCGGCGCTTGTCGGCCATCGTCGCGCTGATCCTGGTGCCGGTGGCGTTCGCGCTGGCGCTGGGCCTTGGTTCGCAGATGGGCGAAATGGTGCTGGATGGCGTCATCAAGGTCACGCCGACGGCGATGATGCTGATGTTTGCGCTGCTGTACTTCGCGGTGATGTTCGACGCCGGCCTGTTCGAGCCGGCGGTGAAGCGCATCATCCGCTGGGTCGGCAACGACCCGCTGCGCATCACCCTCGGCACTGCTGCGCTGTCCACCGTCATCTCGCTGGATGGCGATGGCGCGACCACTGTGCTGGTGGTGGTCACCGCCTTCCTGCCGGTGTACCTGCGCCTGGGCATGAACCCGCTGATCCTGGCGGTGATGCTGCTGCTGACCAACACGGTGATCAACATCGTGCCCTGGGGCGGGCCGACCGCACGGGCCGCCAGTGCGCTGCACGTGGATGCCATGGATGTGTTCGTCGGCCTGATCCCGGCCATGTTGATCGGCCTGGTCTATGCCTTCGCTGCGGCCTGGTGGCTGGGCCAGCGCGAGCGCCGGCGCCTCGGCTGGGAGCCGGGGCAGGCCGACACGGCGGCGCCTGAGCTGGAGCGCAAGGCCAAGGACAGCCACCGTCCGCACCTGTTCTGGGTCAACCTGGCGCTGACCCTGGGCCTGGTGGCGAGCATGGGCATGGGGCTCGGTCCGCTGCCGGTGCTGATGATGATCGCCCTGGCGCTGGCCCTGGTGATCAACTACCCGCGCCTGGCGGAGCAGAAGGAACGCATTGCCGCGCACTCGGAGAACGTGCTCAACGTGGTGGCGCTGATCTTCGCCGCCGGCGCCTTCACCGGCATCCTCACCGGATCGGGCATGGTCGATGCCATGTCCCAGGCCTTCCTCGACGTGGTGCCGGAGAACTCCGGGCCGTACATGAGTGTGATCACCTCGCTGGCGGCGATTCCCTTCACCTTCTTCATGTCCAACGACGCCTTCTTCTACGGCATCCTGCCGATCCTCAACGGCGCCGCCGGGCAATACGGCGTGGACCCGCTGCACATCGCCCGCGCCTCGGTGCTGGGCCAGCCGGTGCATGCGCTGAGCCCGCTGATCGCCGCGCCCTACCTGCTGGCCGGGTTGCTCAAGCGCGACATGGGTGAGCTGCAGCGCTATGGCCTGGCCTGGGCGCTGGGCTGCTCGGCGGTGCTGATTCTGTCGGCGCTGGCGACCGGCGCGATCATCTAGCCAGCCCCGATTCCACGAATGACCACGCCTCCGATCATCACGATCAGGGGGAAGGGCAGCGGCTTGCCGCAAGAACAGTGGCGCGCGGTGCAACCGGGCCGCGCAGCCGGAGGTGAGAGATCGCATGAACACACAACTCCCACGCAAGGTGCTGGTGACCCAGCGCTTCTTCGACCCCGAGAGCATCGCCTACCTGCAGGGCCAGGGCTGCGAGGTGAGGATCGCAGAGCTGGCCCAGGGGCAGGGCGATGGCGACCTCGACGAGGCGCAACTGCTGGCACTGCTGGCCGATGCCGATGCCTGGATCGTCGGCCACGCCTGGGTCACGGCGCAGCTGCTGGAGCAGTTGCCGCGTCTGCAGGTGATTGCCCGGCGTGGCGTCGGCTACGAGCGGGTGAGCGTCGACGCCGTACAGGCCAGCGGCAAGGTCGCGACCATCGCGGTCGGCGGCAACGATGCCAGCGTCGCCGACCACGCCATTGCCATGATGCTGGCCCTGGGGCGCCTGGGCGAAGCCAAGGCACGCATGCTCCAGGGCGACTGGGGCATTGCCCTCGGCCGCGACCTGTATCGCAAGACCGTCGGCATAGTCGGCCTCGGGCGCATCGGCCGCGGCGTGGTCAAGCGCCTGGCCGGCTTCGAGGCGCAGGTACTGGCCTATTCGCCGAACCCGGACTGGAGCTACGGCCGCGAGGCCGGCGTGCAGTACGTCGACCTCGACACCCTGCTGGCCGAGAGCGACTACGTGAGCCTGCACGCGCCGCTGAACGAGGACACCCGCCTGCTCATCGACGCACCAGCGCTCAATCGCATGAAGCCCAGCGCCGTACTGATCAATACCGCCCGTGGCGGCCTGGTCGATGACCGCGCGCTGCTCGAGGCACTGCTCGATGGCGCCATCGCCGGCGCCGGCCTGGACGTGTTTCTCAGCGAGACCGACCCAACCTACCGCGCCACCACCGAGGCGCTGCTCGCCTTGCCGAACGTAGTGGCCACCCCGCACAGCGGTGCCTCGACCCATGAAGGGTTGCAGCGCACCAACCTGATCGCCGCGCAGTGCGTAGTCGCAGTGCTGAATGGCGACACGCCGCCAGCGTCCTGTGTTATCGCCGACGGACGCGGCGCACTTCCAACCGAGGAATGACCATGGAAAAAAGTATAAAAGTGCTCGTCCCCACCGGCTGCATCGGTTCCGGGGTACGACTGGACCTCTTCGAGCGGGCCCTGCTGGAAAAGCCGGACGTGATCGCGATGGACGGCGGCTCGACCGACTCCGGCCCGCACTACCTCGGCACCGGCAGCACCAAGGGCTCGGCAGCCGTGCTGCGCGACGAGCTGCGCGTCTACATGAAGGCCCGCGCCGAGCTGGGCATTCCGCTGATCGTCGGCAGTAGCGGCACCTGCGGCTCCGACTCGGGTGTCGATCTGCTGCGTAGCGTCTGCCTGGAGGTGGCCGCCGAGCTGGGGCAGAACGTCAAGGTCGCCGCCATCTATGGCGAGCAGCAGCACGCCACAGTGGTGCAGGCGCTGGCCGATGGCCGTGTACTGCCGCTCAACCCCGTGCGCCCGATCGACGAGACGCTGGTCGAGCGCTGCTCGCACATCGTTGCGGTGATGGGGGTCGAGCCGTTCATTCATGCGCTGGAGCAAGGCGCGGACATCATCGTCGCCGGGCGTGCCACCGATACCGCCGTGCTGGCCTGCCTGCCGATCATGCGCGGCGCGCCGGCCGGGCCGTCCTGGCACGCCGGCAAGACCATGGAATGCGGCGCGCAGTGCACCACCACGCCGCTCGATGCGATGGTCATGGCCGAGATCGATGCCACCGGCTTCACCATCACCGCCATCGGTCCGCAGGCGCGCCTGACCCCGCAATCGGTGATGGCGCACATGCTCTACGAGAACAGCAACCCCAACCTGCTGACCGAGCCGGGTGGTGCGCTCAACGTCGAAGCAGCGCGCTACCACGCGCTGGACGAGCGCCGCGTGCGCGTCGAGGGTTCCGTGTGGGAGCCGCACGAGCGCTATACCGTCAAGCTCGAAGGCGCGGCCCCGGCCGGCCATCAGTCGGTGCTGCTCAGCGTGGTGCGTGGGCCGGAGTACATCGCCCGCTTCGACGAGTGGCTGCAGATGCTGGACGGCGCCATGCGGGCGCGCATCGAGAAGAATCTCGGCATCGGCCCGGCGCAGTACGACCTGCAGTTCCGCGCCATCGGCAAGAACTCCGCTCTCGGCGAGCTGGAGCCGCACGCCAGCGCCCCGACGGAAATCGGCGTGCTGGCCATCGCCACCTGCCCGGACGCTTCGCACACCCAGGACATTCTGGCCCTGCTCAACCCCTACATGCTGCATTTCCCGCTGCCCGACGACAAAGACCTGCCGACCCACGCCTTCCCGTTGTCGCCGGCCTCGATGGATCGCGGCCTGGTCTACGAATTCGTCCTCAACCACGTGATGGTCATCGGCGACCCGCTGGCGCCGTACCGTTTCGACTTCACCGTTACAGGAGCCTGACCATGATCCAGTCTCAGGGATACGAAATCCGCTCGAAAAGCGCCGGCCCTTTCTGGCTGACCTTCGACATCTTCTGCGCTGACGGCGAAACCTACAGCCGCCTGTGCGCCGAACCGCTGCTGGGCGCCGAGTCGATGGCGGCGATCTTCCACAGCGACGCCAGCCAGGTGCGCACCTTCCACCTGGCCCTGCTCAACGTCATCAAGATCAGCCTGCCGCGCCCGGTGGTACAGGGCTCGCTGGCCGATCGCGACATGCACGGCGCGCAGTGGGGCTACGTGCTGGCCGAGGAACTCGCCCGCACGGCGGCCTGATCGTCCTCGTGTCGCCATGGCCGCCATCCGCGGCCATGGCGACAGCGGGTACCACGCCCGCGATTCCCAACGACCCGCGCGAGAGCCGTGATGAACCGCCCCCGAACGCTCTACGACAAGCACATCGACGCCCACACCGTCTGCACCCTCGACGACCACGGCCATGTGCTGCTGTACATCGACCGCCAGGTCGCCAACGAATACACCAGCCCGCAGGCCTTCAGCGGCCTGCGCGAAGCCGGGCGCAGCGTGTGGCGCCCGGCCGCCACGCTGTGCGTGGTCGACCATGTGAACCCCACGGCGCCCGAGCGCATCGCCGCCATGCCGGATGCCGGCGGCGCGCGGCAGGTCTCCTACTTCGAGCAGAACTGCCGCGACTTCGGTCTGGAGCTGTTCGATGTGCTGGACAAGCGTCAGGGCATCGAGCACGTGGTGGCGCCCGAGCAGGGCTTCATCCTGCCCGGCATGATGGTCGCCGCCGGTGACAGCCACACCACCACCTACGGCGCGCTGGGCGCCTTCGGCTTCGGCATCGGCACCTCGGAAATCGAGCACCTGCTGGCCACCCAGACCCTGGTCTACAAGAAGCTGCGCAGTATGCGCGTGACGGTGCGCGGCGAACTCGGCGCCGGGGTGACGTCCAAGGACATCATCATGGCGCTGATCCAGCGCATCGGCGCGGCCGGCGCCACCGGCTACGCCATCGAGTTCTGCGGCGAGACCATCGAGGCGCTGAGCGTCGAGGCGCGCATGACCATCTGCAACATGGCGGTGGAGGCCGGCGCCCGCGGCGCCTTCATGGCGCCCGACGACAAGGTCTTCGCCTACCTCAAGGACAAGCCGCGCGTGCCGCAAGGCCCGCTCTGGGAACAGGCCGTGGCCAGCTGGCGCGAGCTGAGCAGCGATCCCGGTGCGCACTACGACGCGGAGGTAGAGCTGGACGCCGCTGTGCTGCAGCCGATGGTCACCTGGGGCACCAGCCCCGACCAGGCGGCGCCCATCGGCGCATGCGTGCCGGACCCGCAGGAGGAGGGCGACCCGATCCGCCGCCAGGACCTGCAGCGCGCCCTGCGCTACATGGGCCTGCAGCCCGGCGAACGGCTGGCGGCGATCCGCATCAGCCACGCTTTCATCGGCTCCTGCACCAACGCGCGCATCGAGGACTTGCGTGACGCCGCGCGAATCGTGCGTGGGCGCAGTGTGGCCAGCCATGTGCGGGCGATGATCGTGCCCGGCTCGACCCTGGTGCGCGAGCAGGCCGAAGCCGAAGGGCTGGCGCAGATCTTCCGCCAGGCCGGCTTCGAATGGCGGCAGTCCGGCTGCTCGATGTGCCTGGCGATGAACGATGACGTGCTGGCGCCGGGCGACCGCTGCGCCTCCAGCACCAACCGCAATTTCGAGGGCCGCCAGGGCGCTGGTGCGCGCACCCACCTGATGAGCCCGGCGATGGTCGCCGCGGCCGCCATCAGCGGCCATCTCACCGATGTCCGCAGCCTGTCCCTGGAGAGCTGAGATGCAGCCGTTCACCCATGTCAGCGGTATCGCCGCGCCGATGCTGGCGGCCAACGTCGACACCGACGTGATCATGCCCAAGCAGTTCCTCAAGGGCATCGATCGCAATGGCCTGGACCGTGGCCTGTTCTTCGATCTGCGCTTTCTCGAGGACGGCAGTGCCAACCCTGGTTTCGTGCTCAACCAAACGCCGTGGAGTCGCGCCAGCTTCCTGGTGGTCGGGCCCAACTTCGGCTGTGGCTCCAGCCGCGAACATGCTGTGTGGGGCCTGAAACAGCTGGGCTTTCGCGCGCTGATCGGCACCAGCTTCGCCGGCATCTTCTTCGACAACTGCCAGCGCAACGGCGTGTTGCTGATTCAGCTGCGAGAGGCGGAGTTGCAGCACCTCGGGCGCATCGTCAGCGACCCGGCCAACGCGGCGATCAGCGTCGATCTGCAGGCGCAGCAGGTGCTGCTCGGCGACGGCGCGATCATCCATTTCGACATCGACCCGCTACGCAAGCAGGCCCTGCTGCTGGGGCTGGATGCCATCGGCAGCACCCTGCGGCGCACCGAGCAGATCCGCGCATTCGAGGCCGCGCACCTGCGCGCCAATCCCTGGCTAGCCTGAGCCGGCATACTGGAGAATCTTCATGTCCGAACCCACATTGGCGCGGCGCCTGGCCCGCTATGCCTGCAATCTATCCATCGATGATCTGCCCGACACGGTGACCGCCTGCGTGCGCCGGCGCTTCGTCGACAGCCTGGCCTGCATCCTCGGCGCCTACGGCGCGAAGCCGGTGGAGGCGGCCATCGCGGTGGCCACGCAGGTGCACCAGCCGGCGTCCAGCGTATTCGGCACCGATCTGCGTACCACGCCGGAACTGGCCGCCTTCGCCAACGGCATCATGGTCCGCTTCCTCGACTACAACGACGGCTACATGGGCCTTGAGCCCGGCCACCCCAGCGACAGCATTCCCGCCTGCCTGGCCCTGGCCGAGGCCGAAGGCGCCACGGGCAGCGAGCTGATCATGGCCATCGTCATCGCCTACGAAATCCAGATGCGCCTGCAGGACGCCGCCAGCCTGAACAAGCGCGGCTGGGACCACGTCAACTACATCAACGTGGCGATGGCCGCCGCGGCTGCGCGGCTGATGCGGCTGGACGAGGAGCAGGCCGAGCAGGCGATCAACATCGCCCTCTGCGCGCACCTGGCAATGCGTCAGGTGCGTTCGGGCTCGCTGTCCGACTGGAAGGGCTGCTCGGCGGCGAACGCGGCGCGCAACGCCATCTTCGCCGCCAGTCTGGCACGCCACTGCATGACCGGACCGGCACCGGTGTTCGAGGGTGACATGGGGTTCTTCCGCCAGGTGACGGGTGAGTTCAGTCTGGATGTCGAGCGCTTCGGCAATCGTGCGAACGGCGACTTCGCTATCCTGCGTTCGCTGACCAAGACTTTCCCTACCAATGGCGAGTTGCACACGGCGGTGTGGGCTGGCATCGACCTGCGTGCGCGGGTTGGCGATCTCGACGCCATCGAGACCATCCACATCGAAACCTCGGAGTTCAACCGCCGGGTGCTCGCCGACCCGGAGAAGTGGCGGCCGCGCACGCGCGAAACCGCCGATCACAGCCTGCCCTACAACGTCGCGCGGGCCCTGCTGGATGGCGACATCACCCTGGATTCCTACGCGCCAGAGCAGATCGCCGACCCGCGCGCCATCGCCCTGATGAGCCGCACCACTGTCAGCGAAGACCCGGCGCTGACCCAGCGTTTTCCCCAGCAGCTGGGCAACCGGGTGACGCTGACCCTGCGTTCTGGCGAAGTGCTTAGCAGCGAAATGCTCAGCGGTCCCGGCTCCCTGGAAACGCCGATGAGCGATGCCGACTTCGAACGCAAGTTGCGCAAGATGGCGGCGCCGCATATCGACCGCAGGGCCCAGGATGAGGTGCTGGCGTTCGTCGCCGGGCTGGAGCGGCAGCAGGATTACTCACCGCTCTTCCAGCCCATGCTGGTGAAGTCGCTTGGCTAGGTGGAACGCTTTCTAGCGTGCGAGAGCGGCCGACAGCAGGCGTCAGGCGGTAAGCCTGGCGCCGAAGGCTGCGCTGGCGCCATTCGAGCAGGCGCCACGGTTGTATCTGTGGGTGATGTTCCTGGCGATCATCAGCGCAACGGCCCTCATGGCCTACTCCACTGCAGCCGACGAGCTGTCGGTCGATTTCACGGAACATTTACAGAACGCAGGACACCTTACCGCTCATGTCGCCCTTTTTCAGGAGCCCCCTATGAGCAGCTCGGCACCCGTTCTCGTCCTCTTGTCGTTGCTTGTCGCCGCCCCGGCAATCTCGGCCAATCAGCCCACCGCCAAGAGCATCGGCTGGATAGAGGAGGGCTTGCTGCTACCTGAAAATGTCTCGCTAAAGATGAAGCTGGACACGGGGGCGCTGACCTCGTCGATGGATGCATCGGATATCAAGCGCTTCGAGAAGGACGGTGAGAAGTGGGTGAAATTCAATGTCGAGGTACAGGACAGCAACACCGAGAAGTCGGTCAGCATCCCGTTCGAGCGTAAGGTGGAGCGCAACATCAAGGTAAGAGGCGCGGGTGGGGCTGACCGGCGCCCCGTGGTGCGCCTGAAGATGTGCATCGGCAACAAGATCTACGACGAAGAGTTCTCGCTCAACAACCGCAGCAAGATGCTCTATCCGGTGCTGATTGGCCGGAGAACGCTGGAGCATCTCGGCGCCGTGGATGTTTCCCGCACCTTCACGGTCGAGCCGAAATGCAGCAAGACCAGTTAGGCCGTCTTCGCCCGCGAGTCAGTACCTGCAACTGGCCCTACACGGGCAGCCACAACCTGGCCTGATCTACTGCGCGTGGGCCCATTCGACGCGATTGCGTCCTGAGGCCTTGCCCCGGTACAGCGCGGCATCGGCCTGCTGCATGGACTCGTCGAGTGCCTGGGCACTGCTGAATTCATTCGAAACACCGATGGTCACGCTGCAGCGCAGCGGCCGAGTCGGACTGGCTCCCGGCACAGCACTGTGTTCGATCGCCGCCCGCGTGCGCTCTGCCAGCTGCAAGACTCCGGCCCTGTCGGTGTCCAGGCTGATGATCGCGAACTCCTCGCCGCCCAGGCGGCAGATCAGATCGCCTTGGCGGGCGTTGGCCTTGAGGACCTGGGCAACGTGGCACAGCACGAGGTCACCGACCTTGTGGCCATGGGTGTCGTTGATGCTCTTGAAGTGGTCGATATCCACGATCAGCAGGTGTGCGGGCCCAGCGGTGCGGGAACGGAAGTGTGCATCCAGCCCATCCATCAGTCCGCGGCGGTTCAGCAGGCGGGTGAGCGGGTCATGGGCGGCCATGCTGCGCAGCTCATCGGTGAGGCGGCGCAACACCAGCCAGACGGCGCAAGGCGGCAGCACCGTTCCGAGGAATGACATGTAGATGTAGAAAGTCCTCTGGAAACTGGTGTTCAGATCGAGCGCCGCCATGCCGCCGGAGAGGATCATCACCAGCTTCGCGGCGTTCAGTACGCAGATGCCGCCGATCAGCACGGCAAACACCACCATCTCGGCGCGTAGGTCCTTGGCCACGGTGCGCCCGGCATAGAGCACGCCCACCATCATGGCTAGGAACAGTGTCGCGCACGAACCCGCCAGCAGGGCATGGCGCGCCTCACTGCCGAGCGCCCATTGCACCAGTACCTGTGCCAGGGTGTAGCCACCGGCCAGCGCCAGCAGGGGGCGCCACACGGAGGTTGGCCGATCGAAGAAGCGCAGGGCGCCCAGCACATAGGCGACGGGGGCGCACAGCGTCAGCGTGTGGTTGATGACGCTCATCACTCCCCAACCCGCGGGGCCGCCCAGCAACTGCAGGATGTAGGCGGTGCCGAGCAGGAAATTGCCCAGGGCAAAGACTTCCATGCCCATCTTCTTGCCATTCAGCCGTGTGCTGATCAGCAGGAACATCACGCAGAAACAGAGCAGGTGCACGCAGAGCATGCCGAGGATGACGGTGGTGACCATGGATTCGGGCAAGTGAGGAGCCAGCGATGGAAGCCGAGCACTGAAGGAATATTGGAAGCGCGCGATCCCTGGGCGCTGCCAGCGAGTTGGGCATTGCCAGGCAGTATCGCAAATCCTGATCACATGTATTGCAGGAAGATAATCCGACGGTCCCGCGCGCAGTTGGCCGACTAGAGAGGGGAGCGAGCTCTGTTCAGGGCAAAGCTGGAAATAGCGTCCCTATTCTGCTTTGCCGTCCAGCGCCACATGGCGCATCTCTTCCTCGATGGCGGCCACGGCCTTTTGCCGCATGGCCAGGCCAAGCGATTTTTCTTCGCTGTCGATTGGATATTGCTCAAGCGCGTAGCGCTCAAGCTCGGCCTGCGCCACGTTGCGGCGCTCGCGCATGACTATCAGTTCTGGGTGTTCAAGGCTCATGGCTCGCTCCTCGGGGTTGCCTGAGAGCTATGAGCGCGGAAAGCCTTGAATTGCTCCGGCGATTTGAGTGGCCTGCGCCGTGCTTGCGAGTTTTCAGGGCACAAAGAAAAACCGGAGCCTGCATCAGGCTCCGGTTTTTTATGCGCGGTGGCTCACTTGCCGGCGGTCAGGGCGCTGTAGCTGGTGATCAGGTTGCGGTAGTCCGGGATATGGTCGGAGCAGATCTTGGCCAGGCCTTCCACGTCGTTGCGCCAGTCGCGGTGCAGCTCGCAGGCCACGGCGAACCAGTTCATCAGCTGCGCGCCGGCCTGGGTCATACGGCTCCAGGCGGAGTCACGGGTGATCTGGTTGAAGGTGCCGGAAGCATCGGTGACGACGAACACATCGAAACCTTCCTCGATCGCCGACAGGGCCGGGAACGCCACGCACACTTCGGTGACCACACCGGCGATGATCAGCTGCTTCTTGCCGGTGGCCTTGATCGCCTTGACGAAGTCTTCGTTGTCCCAGGCGTTGATCTGGCCAGGGCGGGCGATGTACGGCGCGTCGGGGAACATCTCTTTCAGCTCGGGAACCAGCGGGCCGTTGGGGCCGGTTTCGAAGCTGGTGGTGAGGATGGTTGGCAGGTTGAAGAACTTGGCGAGGTCAGCCAGGGCCAGCACGTTGTTCTTGAACTTGTCCGGCTCGATGTCGCGAACCAGGGAGAGCAGGCCGGCCTGGTGGTCGACCAGCAGAACGACGGCGTTGTCTTTGTCCAGGCGGTTGTAGGTGGTGTTGGCCATGGTGAAGTCCTCGATTTGCTTTCAGTAGGTTCCGGCTGGGCCGGTGTTTGGTTTCGTCTTGCAGTGCGTCACTGCATGGAAGAAAGATTAAATTCGAGACCTTTGGCGCGCTAGACTGCGAAAATTGCCTCTAGCGTTCTATTTGGAGAACGATCTATGGAAGACCTCAACAGCCTCTACTACTTCACCCAGGTGGTGGAGCGGGGCGGCTTCGCCGCAGCCGGGCGCGCGCTGGATATGCCCAAGTCCAAGCTCAGCCGGCGCATCGCCCAGCTCGAGGAGCGCCTCGGCGTGCGCCTGCTGCACCGCACCAGCCGCCACCTGTCGCTCACCGAGATCGGCCAGGAGTACTACCAGCGTTGCCTGGCGATGCGCGTGGAAGCCGAGGGGGCTGCGGAGGTCATCGAGCGCAACCGCTGCGAGCCGCGCGGCCTGGTGCGTCTGGCCTGCCCAACGACGCTGCTGAATTCCTGGGTCGGGCCGATGCTGACCCGCTACATGCTCAAGTACCCGCTGGTGGAGCTGTACGTCGAGAGCACCAACCGCCGCGTGGATCTGCTCCACGAGGGCTTCGATGTCGCCCTGCGGGTGCGCTTTCCACCGCTGGAGAACACCGACATGGTGATGAAGGTGCTGGGCGCCAGTACCCAGTGCCTGGTGGGGCAACCGGGCCTTCTGGCCTCCCTGCCCCAGGACTTCGCCCCCGAGGAGCTGAGTCGTTTGCCGAGCCTGCACTGGGGCGGCGCGCAGCGCGACTATCAGTGGGAGTTGCTGGGGGCGGACGATGCGCGGCTGGTGATCGCGCACCAGCCGCGGATGATCACCGACGACCTGCTGGCCCTGCGCAATGGTGCGCTGGCCGGCGTGGGCATCGTGCACCTCCCGCGGGTGGCGGTGCGTGACGACCTGGCCGCCGGCACCTTGGTGGAAGTGCTGCCGGGCTGGTCGCCCAAGTGCGGCATCGTCCACGCCATCTTCCCGTCGCGCCGCGGCCTGCTGCCCTCGGTACGCACCCTGATCGACTTCCTGGCCGAGGAGTTCAGCGAGAGCGACATGGCCTGATCGCGTGGGCTCTCTGCCATGAGCTGCCACGTGCTGTTCGGCGTTCCTTATGGTCCGTCTGCCTTCGCTATCGAGGACACAGTCTCGTTCGGTGGTCGGTCTGTTTTGTTTGTTTCGCACTTTTTGTGCTATATGTGTGCTTAACGAACGCCAGGAGTAAGCCATGAGCGCGCTCAGCAAATCCGTTGCCCAGGCCGATGCCGTACTGCTCAAGGCCCTGCTCAATACCCGTGAGCAGTTGGGCCTGACCCAGCAGGAACTGGCGGAGATAGTGGGCGTGAATCGCTCGGCCATCAGCCGCTGGAGCGACAGCGGCGGCCTGCGCCCGCAGAGCAAAACCGGCGAGCTGGCCTTGCTGCTGATCCGCATCTATCGTGCGCTGTTCGCCCTGTTCGGCGGCAACCTCGAAGACATGCGCCACTTCCTGCGTACCGAGAACCGCCACCTGGCTGGCGTGCCGTTGCAGCAGATGGCGCAGGTGCAGGGGCTGGTGCGCGTGGTGGAGTATCTCGACGCGATCCGCGGCAAGGTCTGATTTCCCTTCCGATGCCCGGCCGAGGCCGGGCCAAGTGAGTTCTGATATGGATATCTGGCAGGCCTGCGCCGGCGCAGAGCAGATGTTTCCACTGCGTGGGCGCCTGGTGCGCCTGGTGGAGAACCAGGAACAGGTCGCCACCGTGCAGTTGGTGGACACCCTGGAAGAGCAGGCGCTGCTCGAGCAGTTGCTGGAAGGCAGCAAGCCGCCGCTGCCGCCCAGCGAGGAGCCGCTGCACTATCTGTTGCACACGCCTTTTCGTTATCCACCGCTGCGCTGGGGCTCGCGCTTTGGCCGGCGCCATGAGCCGAGTCTGTTCTACGCCGCCTGCCGGCTGGAGACGGCGATGGCCGAGACGGCCTTCTACCGCTTCGTGCTGTGGCAGGGCATGGCGGTGCCGCCGCCCAGCGCGCGGATTCTCTCCCAGCATTCCTCCTTCGAGGCGCGTTATCAGGTGGAACGCGGCGTGCGCCTGCAGATGCCGCCGTTCGACCGCCATCGCGAGGTGCTGACCCACCGCAGCGACTATCGCGCCACCCATGAACTGGGCAGTGCAATGCGTGAAGCGGGGGTGGAAGCCTTCGAGTATCCGTCGGCGCGTTGCCCCCTTGGCGGCACCAATGTGGCGCTCTATGCGCCCGAGGCATTCAGTGAGCGGCGGCCGCGCAACGTGCAGCGCTGGCTATGCGAGACCACCGCCGGCTATGTGGCCTTCAAGAGCGCACAGATGCCGGACACGCCGCGCCTGTTTGGCGTGGAATTGTTCATGGTCGAGGGGCGTTTGCCGCAGCCGGCGTAAGGCCGGATGCCTCCGGCCGAGGGTGTGCAACAGGCCGCATGCCAGGGCTGGCGGTGCTCCGAAAGGGAGCGGGGTGCGCTCTAGAGCGGCGCACTTGTGCACAATCGCGAGGCAGCTTGTCAAGCTTCTGTCACAAAGCGTCGTAACCGCTTGATTCTCCGTGGTCATTTTTTAAGCTGCTGAAAAATAAGGATTTTTTACATTGGTGAAAAAAGCATCAGTTTGAGCCGAAGCCGCAGACAATGGGGGATGAGAAAGGTTTCCACCAAGTTGCCCACAAAGTTATCCACAGCTTCTGTGGATTTCTAGAGTTGTTGTTCTAGAGCGAGAGCCGTCGCGTTTGGCAAGTCTTTACCGGGCGAAAAAAGAGAGTAGAGTTGCGCGCCCCGAAGTCAGCCATTGCTTACATGAATTCTCGCGTTCTGCCGGCCCAGCATCGTTCCGATGTCAGCCACCGGCTCCCGATCCGTCTGGCCTTCTGG
Organism: Pseudomonas sp. Gutcm_11s; assembly: GCF_028649395.1. GTDB lineage: Bacteria > Pseudomonadota > Gammaproteobacteria > Pseudomonadales > Pseudomonadaceae > Aquipseudomonas. Next base: position 105,691 of record NZ_JAQSUW010000011.1, read on the forward strand.
CTTCTCGATCGTCCCCGCCTGGGGCATCACTCCAGCATCAAGCACTTCGCCGGCAGGCTGCTCAAGCGGCCGGCCCGCCAGGGTGTGGTCGCGGCGCAGAGTCGCCTCGGCCAGTTGCTGTGCCGCGACTGCGGCAACGCCCGCGATCGCCGCATAGGCCTGGAGTTGCTGCGCCAGGCTGCCCGCGCCAGCGATGTGCGCGCCCAGCTGGAACTGGGGCGCTTCTACTGCCAGGCGCGCCAGCGCGACCTGTTGCAGGCCCGCCACTGGCTGGACCTCGCCGCCGCCCACGGTTCCCACGAGGCGAAGCGACTGCTGCAGCGCCTCACCCCCTGATTCACGCGGGTATACTGCCGGGCATTCCGACCCCCGACAGCGAGCCCGCCCGTGCCTCTTTCCTTCGTCCTCGATCCGACCAACCTGCTGCTGGGCCTGCTGCTCGGTGCGGCGCCCCTGGCCGTGCTGGCCTGGCGCCTGCAACGCGCCCAGGCGGCCCAGGCCGGCGAGCGCTTGCTGCTGGAGGAACGCCTGGGCCAGGCACGCCTGGCGCAGGAGGGGCTGAGCGCGCAGATAGATGGCCTGCAGGATGACCAGCGCGCCCTGCAACAGGAAAACAGCGGCCAGCAGGCCGAGCTGGCCGCCCTGCGTCGCGAGAGCGAGTTGCTTGGCCGCGAGCGCGAGGCCGCACAGCAGGCGGCCCAGGAGTGGAGCCGCGAGCGTGAACAGAAGGAAGGCCAGCTGCGCCAGCTGGAGAGCCAGCGCGCCGCACTCGCCGCCGAGCTGCGTGAGCAACAGGACCACCACCAGCAGCGCCTGACCGACTTGCAGGGTGCCCGTGACGAGCTGCGTGCGCAGTTCGCCGAGTTGGCCGGGAAGATCTTCGACGAGCGCGAACAGCGTTTCGCCGAGACCAGCCAGCAGCGCCTGGGCCAGCTGCTCGATCCGCTCAAGGAGCGCATCCAGGCCTTCGAGAAGCGGGTGGAGGAGAGCTACCAGAACGAGGCCCGCGAGCGTTTCTCCCTGGCCAAGGAGCTGGAGCGCCTGCAACTGCTCAACCAGCGCCTGGGTGACGAGGCCACCAACTTGACCCGCGCCCTCAAGGGCCAGAAGACCCAGGGCAACTGGGGCGAGCTGATTCTGGAGCGGGTGCTGGAGCATGCCGGCCTGGAGAAGGGCCGCGAGTATCACACCCAGGTCAGCCTCAAGGGCGCCGAGGGTGAGCGCTTCCAGCCGGACGTGCTGATCCAGTTGCCTGGCGACAAGCAGGTGATCGTCGATGCCAAGGTCAGCCTTACCGCCTACCAGGCGATGATCGCCGCCGAGGACGAGGCCGCACACAGCCATGCCCTGAAGCAGCACGTGCTGAGCTTGCGCAGCCACCTCAAGGGTCTCTCGGTGAAGGACTACCAGCGCCTGGAAGGTCTGCACAGCCTGGACTTCGTCCTGCTCTTCGTGCCCATCGAGGCTGCCTTCGCTGCTGCCCTGCAGGCCGATCCGGGGCTGTTCCAGGAGGCCTTCGAGCAGCACATCGTGATCGTCAGTCCGACCACGCTGCTGGCTACCCTGCGGGTGATCGACAGCCTCTGGCGCCAGGAGCGGCAGAGCCAGAACGCCCTGGAGATCGCCGAGCGGGCGGGACAGCTGTATGACAAGTTCGTCGCCTTCATCCAGGACCTGGACGAGGTCGGCAGCCGCCTCAAGCAGTTGGACAAGGCCTACGACGCCGCACGCAACAAGCTGTGCGAGGGGCGTGGCAATCTGATCAATCGGGTGGAGAACCTCAAGCTGCTCGGCGCCCGCGCCAGCAAGAGCCTGGCGCCGGAGCTGATCGAGCGAGCTGCCGGCCTGCCCATGCTGGACGAGGCCGGCGAATAATCGGCGTCAGGCGACGTCGACCAGGATCACCTCGCTGTCTTCCAGTGCGGTGATGCGCACCACTTCCTCCTCGGCGACGGCCACGCCGTCGCGTTCGGCGGCTTCCACGCCATTGACCTCGATGCGGCCCTTGGCGGCTACCAGGTAGCCCTTGCGCAGGCGGCCCAGCGGGTACTCGGCGCTCTGCCCGGCGGCCAGGGTGGCGGCGGCGAGGCGGGCGTCGGCGCGGATGCGCAGGGCTTCCTCATCGCTGGCATGACCGCTGGCCAGGATGACGAACTGGCCGGCGCGCTCGCCTTTCGGGAAGGGCTTGGCGCCCCAGGACGGCGCTTCGCCCTGCTGGTCCGGGATGATCCAGATCTGGAAGATCTTGGTGGTGACGTCCTCCAGGTTGTACTCGGAGTGGGCGATACCGGTGCCCGCACTCATCACCTGCACGTCGCCAGCCTCGGTGCGGCCCTGGTTGCCCAGGTTGTCGCGGTGGGTGATGGCGCCTTCACGAACGTAGGTGATGATCTCCATGTCGTGGTGCGGGTGCGCTGGGAAGCCGCTGCCGGCAGCGATCTCGTCGTCGTTCCACACACGCAGGCGGCCCCAGTTGGTGCGCTGCGGGTCCTGGTACTCGGCGAAGGAGAAGTGGTGACGGGCATTCAGCCAGCCGTGGTGGGCATGGCCGAGGGAGGCGAACGGGCGTACTTCGATCATGGTGATGACTCCGTGGCCGGTGATGCCAGATTGCGTCACCGGGGATGGAGCGCATGATCTATCGATGGATGGCCGATAAAAAGCGCAAAAACCCGCTACTTCCTATCGATGAAATCAATGATTCAGGCCAGGGGCAGGTGCCGGCTGATCAGCGCCCGCAGCGCCGCCGGTTTGACCGGCTTGGCCAGGTAGTCGAGGCCGGCGGCATGTACGGCGGCGATCAGCTCCGGGCGGCCGTCGGCGCTGATCACCACGCCCGGCAGCGGCTGGCCCAGGCGCGTGCGTAGCCAGGCCATCAGCTCGGTACCGGTGTCGCCTTCGTCCAGATGGTAGTCGACCAGCGCCAGCTGTGGCTGTACCGCCTCGTCCAGCAGGTGTTCGCATTCCAGGCGGTTGCGCGCCGTCCACACCTGGCAGCCCCAGCGCGACAGCAGGCTGTGCATGCCGGCGAGGATGCTGTCCTCGTTGTCGATGCACAGCACCTGGGCGCCGCCCAGGGTGCTGCCGTTGAGTTCGTTGGCCGGCGCCAGGGCCTGCGGTGCGGCGCTGCGCACCAGCGGCACGCTGACGCTGAACACGCTGCCCTTGTTCGGCCAGGAGCGTACTTCCAGGCGGTGGTTGAGTACCCGGCACAGGCCGTCGGCGATCGCCAGGCCCAGGCCGAGGCCCTTTTCGGCGCGGGTCTGGTGGCTGTCGAGGCGCTTGAACTCCTCGAAGATCACCTTGCGCTTGTCCTCGGGAATGCCCGGCCCGCGGTCCCAGACCTCCAGGCGCAGGTACTCGCCCTCTCGGCGCACACCCAGCAGCACGTGGCCGCGGGCATAGCGGAAGGCGTTGGTGAGGAAGTTCTGCAGCACCCGGCGCAGCAGCTTGGGGTCGCTGTCGATGCGCAGGCGGCTGGGCATCAGGCGGAAGTCCACACCCTGCTCCTGGGCCAGCACCTTGAACTCGGCGCCCAGGGTCTCGAACAGCTGGGCCAGGGGGAAGTGGCTGCGCTCGGGGGTGATGCGCCCGCTTTCCAGGCGCGAGATGTCCAGCAGGTCGGCGATCAGGTCTTCGGCCGAACGCAGCGAGCTGTCCAGGTGGCGCACCAGCTCCTGGGCCTCCTGGGGCAGGGCGTCCTGCTGGTGGGCGAGGGAGGCGGAGAACAGCCGCGCGGCGTTCAGCGGTTGCATCAGGTCATGGCTGACCGCGGCGAGGAAGCGGGTCTTCGACTGGTTGGCGTTCTCCGCGGTGCCCTTGGCTTCGCCGAGGGCCTGGTTGAGTTGCGATAGCTCGCGGGTACGTTCCTCGACGCGCTGCTCCAGCCCTTCGTTGGCCTCCAGCAGGTCCTTTTCCGCCTGGCGGAAGGCAGTGATGTCGGTGAAGCTCATGACGAAGCCACCGCCGGGCATGGGGTTGCCGATCAGCTCGATGACCCGGCCGTTGGGGAACAGGCGCTCGGAGGTGTGCGCCTTGCCCTGGCGCATCCAGTACAGGCGCTTGGTCACGTGTTCTTCCACGTCGCCGGGGCCGCACAGGCCGCGCTCGGCGTTGTAGCGGATGATGTCGGCAATCGGCCGGCCGACGCCGATCAGCCCCTCGGGATACTCGAACAGTTCCAGGTAGCGGCGGTTCCAGGCCACCAGGCGCAGGTTCTGGTCGACCACGCTGATGCCCTGGGTGATGTTCTCGATTGCGCCCTGCAGCAGGGCGCGGTTGAACTCCAGCACCTCGGAAGCTTCGTCGACGATGCGCACCACGTCCTCGACCTGCATGTCGCGGCCTTCGATGGCTGCGCGCACCACGGCGCGGGTCGACGAGGCGCCGAGTACGCCGGCGAGCAGGCGTTCGGTGTGGGCGATCCAGTCGCTGTCGGCGTTCTGGCTGGGGTTGAAGGGCTTGTCCTGCTGGTAGGAGAAGCGCACGAAGCTCTGCCGCGCGCGTTCCTCGCCGACGAAGCGCGCGGCCAGGGCCATCAGGTCGGCCACCTGCACGGCCAGCAGGTTGCGCCCGCTGGACTTGGCACCGGTGTCCAGGCCGATGAAGCGCCCGGCCTGCCAGTGCTCGGAGACGCGGGTGCGGGAGAGCCAGGAGACCAGGCCGAACAGCAGCCAGTTACCGCTCAGCGACAGCAGCACGCCGCGGGTCAGCGGGTCGATCTCGATGCCGACCGGGTAGTAGAGCAGCTCCGGCAGCAGCGGGAAGTTGTCCAGCGACCAGCGTAGCCCGCCGGCCACCAGCGGCAGCACCAGGGTGTAGAACCACAGGGCACAGCCGGCGGCCAGGCCGGCGAACACGCCGCGGCGGTTGGCCTGCTTCCACACCAGGGCGCCGAACATGGCCGGTGCCAGCTGGCCGATGGCGGCGAACGACAGCTGGCCGATGGTGGCTAGGCTGGCGTTGGTGCCGAGCAGGCGGTAGCAGACATAGGCCAGCAGCAGGATGACCACGATGCTGACGCGCCGGGCGCTGAGCATCCAGTGGCGGAAGGCCTCGAACGGCCGCTCGGCGCTCTGCCGGCGCAGCAGGGCCGGCAGCAGCATGTCGTTGGAGACCATGGTCGACAATGCCACGGCCTCGACGATGACCATGCCGGTGGCGGCCGAGGCGCCGCCGATGAAGGCCAGCAGGGCCAGCGCCGGGTGCGCCTCGGCCAGCGGCAGGTTGATCACGAAGGAGTCCGGCTGCACGCCTTCCGGCAGCAGCAACTGGCCGGCCAGGGCGATCGGCACCACGAAGAGCGCGGCGAGGATCAGGTAGATGGGGAACACCCAGCGCGCCTGGCGCAGGTCCTTGGCCTCGATGTTCTCCACCACCGCCACATGGAACTGGCGTGGCAGGCAGATGATCGCGGTCATCGCCAGGCCGGTCTGCACCAGCATGGCCGGCCAGCTCACGGTCTGCGACCAGAATTCTTCCAGGGCAGGTGCCTCGCTGGCGCGCTGGAACAGGTCGCCGAAACCGCCGAACAGGCCCCAGGTGACGAAGGCGCCGACGGCGAGGAAGGCCAGCAGCTTGACCAGCGACTCGAAGGCGATGGCCAGCACCATGCCGCGGTGGTGTTCGGTGACGTCCAGGCTGCGGGTGCCGAACAGCACGGTGAACAGGGCGAGGATCAGCGACACGATCAGCGCCGTGTCCTGGCCGCGCGTGGGGCTCGGCGTGGTGCCGACCAGCAGGTTGACGCCGAGCACGATGCCCTTGAGCTGCAGGGCGATGTAGGGCAGCACGCCGACCAGGCAGATCAGCGCCACCACCACCGCCAGGCTCTGCGACTTGCCGTAGCGCGCGGCGATGAAGTCGGCGATGGAGGTGATGTTCTCCTGTTTGCTGATCGCCACCATCTTCTCGACCACCCAGGGGGCGAACATCAGGACGATGATCGGCCCCAGGTAGATCGGCAGGAATGACCACAGCTCGCCGGCGGCCTGGCCGACCGCGCCGAAGAAGGTCCAGCTGGTGCAGTACACCGCCAGCGACAGGCTGTAGACCCAGGCGCGGGTGCGCGGTTTGAGCGGCGTGCGCCGGCGATCGCCATAGAAGGCGATGGCGAACAGGATGGCCATGTAGGCCAGGGCGACGAAGGCGATCAGTCCGCCGGACAACGACATGCGAGCTCCGCAATCAGGTACATGGCCACGCGGACCATGGGGATTATGCTTGTAGTCTCGCACGCGGCGTGCCACTCGTCAGGCCGACCAAGGTCGCAAGTGGCTTGAGTGGCGTGGATACCCCTGATAGCGTGGCCGCCCGTTGTCGCTTTACCGGAGTTCGCGTCATGTTCCAGCCCTTGCCCATCACCTTGCAGCGCGGCGCGCTGCGCCTCGAGCCGCTGGCCGAGGAGGACATCCCGGGGCTGCTCGAACTGGCCGAGGCCAACCGCGAATCCCAGCAGTACATGAACGGCACCCTGCGCCCGGACTGGTATCGCGGCGCCCTGGCCGACCACCGCGAGGGCAGGGCGGTGGTGTTCGTCATTCGCCTGGCCGGGGAACTGGTCGGCACCACCCGCTTCTTCGACTTCATGCCTGGCCTGCCGGCCGCCGAGATCGGCTACACCTGGCTCGACGCCCGCCAGCACGGCACCGGGCTGAACAGCATGATCAAGTACCTGCTGCTGCGTCACGCCTTCGAGGAATGGCAGCTGGTGCGTGTGCAGCTGAAGACCGCCGCCAGCAACCTGCGCTCGCAGCAGGCCATCGCCAAGCTCGGTGCCGAGCGCGAAGGCGTGCTGCGCAATCACCGGCGCCTGGCCGATGGCCGCCTCGACGACACGGTGATGTTCAGCATCACCGATCGCGAGTGGCCGCAGGTAAAGACCGCTCTGGAGGCGCGCTTCGGCGCGTGACGGCGATGGCCGGCGGCGAGCGGACACGCTTCTGGGAGAGCCCGGCGCTGAGCGGCGTGGAGCTGCTGCACGCGCGCTATATAGAGCAGCGCTTCTCGCCGCATGTGCACGAGGGCTTCGTGTTCACCGTGATCGAGGGTGGTGCGCAGCGCTTCCGTCATCGCGGCAGCGACCATCTGGCGCCGGTCGGCAGCATGGTCCTGATCAACCCGGACGAAGTGCACACCGGCTCCAAGGCCCACGACGAGGGCTGGTGGTACCGCGGCTTCTACCCGGCGCCGGCGCAGGTCGATGGCGTACTCGCCGAGCTGGGCCTGAACGCCGGCGGCACGCCCTCGTTCGGTGTCAGCGTGCTGCAGGACGTGGAGCTGCACCGCGCCTTCGGCCAGCTGCACCGCCTGCTCGACAGCGACGCCGGTGCCCTGCAGCAGCAGACCGCCTGGCGCGAGACCCTGCTGCTGCTGTTCCAGCGCTATGCCAAGGTGCCGCAGGCACCGCTTGCCGGGCGCGAGCCGCAGGCCGTGGCCCTGGCCAAGGATTTGCTGGCCTCCAGCCTGGCCGAGCCACCTTCGCTGGAAGAGCTGGCGACGCTGGTCAACCTCTCGCCATTCCACTTCGCCCGGGTGTTCCGCCGCGCCACCGGCCTGCCGCCGCACGCCTGGCTCAAGCAGCGCCGCCTGGAGCAGGCCCGCGCATTGCTGCGCGAGGGTTGTGCGCCGCTGAACGTGGCGCTGCAGCTGGGCTTCGCCGACCAGAGTCACCTCGGTCGCCAGTTCAAGCAGGCCTACGGCGTGGCGCCGGGCGAATATCGCAGCGCCTGCGCAAGATCGTTCAAGACCGCCCCGCACTGATCGACTAGCCTCCGGGTTCTAGGAGGTCCCATGTCCCGTCAACACGAGTTTCTACAAGGCCTACGCGACATGCTGCCGATGCTGCTCGGCGCCATGCCGTTCGGCATCATCTACGGCAGCCTGGCCGGCGCCGCCGGCCTCACGCCCTGGCAGACCATCGGCATGTCGGTGCTGGTGTTCGCCGGCTCCGCGCAATTCATCGCGATCAGCCTGCTCGGCGGTGGCGCGACCCTGGCCGTAGTGTGGCTGACCACCCTGGTGGTCAACCTGCGCCACGCCCTGTACAGCGCCACGCTGCAGCCCTTCGTCCGGCACCTGCCCAAGCGCTGGCGCGTGCCCCTGGCGTTCTGGCTGACCGACGAGGCCTTCGCCGTGGTCCAGCACCGCTATGCCGAGACGGATGCCTCGCCGCACAAGCACTGGTATTTCCTCGGCGCCGGCCTGGCCATGTACAGCAACTGGTTGGCCTGCACCCTGATCGGCCTGGTGTTCGGCCAGGCGGTGCCGAACATCGCTGCCTGGGGCCTGGACTTCGCCATGCTCGCCACCTTCATCGGCATCGTCGTGCCCATGCTGCGCAATCGCCCGCAAGTGGCGGCGGCACTGGTCGCCGCCGGTGTGGCCGTGGCCTGCCACGGGCTGCCCTACAAGCTCGGCCTGATGGCCGCGGCCTTCGCCGGCATCGTCGTCGGCGTGGTGCTGGAGCGTCGCTACCGTCTGCTGCAGGACGAGGTGTTCTGATGGAAAACTGGATCCTGATCCTGGGCATGCTGGCGATCACCTTCGCCACCCGCTACAGCCTGTTCGCTTTCCCCGACCTGCGCTTCCCGCCTTTGGTGCGCCAGGGCCTGCACTACGTGCCGACCGCGGTGCTCACCGCCATCGTGGTGCCCGGCATGCTGTTGCCGGACGGCAAGACCTGGGCCCTGAGCCTGGACAACGCCTACCTGCTGGCGGGGTTGATCACCATCGCCATCGCCGCGATGACTCGCCACCTGCTGGCAACCATCGGCGGCGGCCTGCTGGTGTTCTTCCTGTTGCGCTGGTGGCTGGGGCAGCTGCCGATCTAGCGGGCGCTTTCTCCGAACCCGTGCGCGAAAGCCACACGCGAGTGTGGCTTTGCCTGGGGCAGATGCTGTCCAATGCAGGACGGCCGTTCGGCCTCAGACAGGTACAAGGACGATGACCCAGAACTCGCAATTCGCCCTGCTCGGCACCCGGCGCTTCCTGCCGTTTTTTATCACCCAGTTGCTTGGCGCGTTCAACGACAACATCTTCAAGCAGTCGTTGATCCTCGCCATCCTGTTCAAGCTCAGCGTCAGCGCCGACCGCGATCTGCTGGTCAACCTCTGCGCGCTGCTGTTCATCCTGCCGTTCTTCCTGTTCTCCGCCCTCGGCGGCCAGTTCGGCGAGAAGTTCGCCAAGGACTCGCTGATCCGCGCGATCAAGCTGGCCGAGGTGGCGATCATGGCGGTCGGCGCCGCCGGTTTCCTCTTCGACAACCTCTACCTGATGCTGGCGGCGCTGTTCGCCATGGGTACCCACTCGGCGCTGTTCGGCCCGGTGAAGTACTCGATCCTGCCGGTGGCCCTGCGCGAGCAGGAGCTGGTGGGCGGCAACGCACTGGTGGAGATGGGCACCTTCCTGGCCATCCTCGCCGGCACCATCGGTGCCGGCCTGCTGATGTCCAGCGAGGGCTATCGCGTGGCGGTGGGCATCGCCATTGTCGCCACCGCGGCACTCGGCTACCTGGCCAGCCGCAGCATTCCGCGGTTCGCCGCCGCACTGCCGCAACTGCAGCTGGACTGGAACATCTTCCGCCAGTCCTGGCAGATCATGCGTCTGGGCCTCGGCCAGCGCCCGGCGGTGTCGCGCTCGCTGATCGGCAGCTCCTGGTTCTGGTTCCTCGGCGCGGTGTACCTGACGCAGATTCCGGCCTTCGCCAAGACCCTGCTGCACGGCGACGAGAGCGTGGTGACGCTGATCCTCACCGTGTTCTCGGTGGGCATCGCGCTGGGCTCGATGCTCTGCGAGCGCATGAGCGGGCACAAGGTGGAGATCGGCCTGGTGCCGTTCGGCTCCTTCGGCCTGTCGCTGTTCGGCATCCTGCTGTGGGCCACTTCCAGCAGCTTCCCGCAGGCGGCTGCGGCGCACGACTGGCTGGGCCTGCTGCAGATGGGCGAGGCCTGGCTGGTGTTGTTGTCGATCCTCGGCCTGGGCGTGTTCGGTGGCTTCTACATCGTGCCGCTGTATGCGCTGATCCAGTCGCGTACCGAGGAGCACGAGCGGGCGCGGGTGATCGCCGCCAACAACATCCTCAACGCGCTGTTCATGGTGGCCGCGGCAGTGGTGTCGATCCTCTTCCTCAGCGTGGCCAAGCTGAGCATCCCGCAGCTGTTCCTGGCCATCTCGCTGATGAACATCGCGGTGAACCTGTACATCTTCAAGATCGTCCCCGAGTTCACCATGCGCTTCCTCATCTGGATGCTCAGCCACTCGATGTACCGGGTGCAGCACCAGAACCTGCAGGTGATCCCGGAGGAGGGCGCGGCGGTGCTTGTGTGCAACCACGTGTCCTTCGTCGACGCGTTGCTGATCGGCGGCGCGGTGCGTCGGCCGGTACGTTTCGTCATGTACTACAAGATCTACAACCTGCCGGTGCTGAACTTCATCTTCCGTACTGCCGGCACCGTGCCGATTGCCGGGCGTAGCGAGGACCCGGAAGTGTTCGAGCGCGCTTTCGCCCGCATCGCCCAGTACCTGGCCGAGGGCGAGGTGGTGTGCATCTTCCCCGAGGGCAAGCTGACCACCAGTGGCGACATCGACGAGTTCAAGGCCGGGGTCGAGCGCATCCTCGAAGCCAATCCGGTGCCGGTAATCCCCATGGCGCTGCAGGGGCTGTGGGGCAGTTTCTTCAGCCGTGCTCCACACAAGGGCCTGTTCAAACGCCTCTGGTCGCGGGTCAATCTGGTCGCCGGCCAGCCGCTGCCGGCAGACACCGGGCGCCTGGTGTTGCAGGAGCAGGTAAGCCTGCTGCGTGGCGATCAGCGCTAGATCGCTGCCAACAAAAAAGCCCGCCAATCGGCGGGCTTTTTCATGGGCGTGAATCAGTGGCTGAGCTTGAGGCCGACCAGCCCGGCGATGATCAGGCCGACGCTGAGCAGGCGTACCAGGGCCATGGACTCGCCGAACAGGAAGATGCCGGCGATCACCGTGCCGACCGCGCCAACGCCGGTCCAGATGGCATAGGCGGTGCCTAGCGGCAGCTCCTTCATGGCCAGGCCGAGCAGGCCGATGCTGACGATCATGGCGCCGACGGTGAGCAGGGTAGGGATGGGGCGGGTGAAACCGTCGGTGTACTTGAGGCCGACGGCCCAGCAGACCTCGAACAGGCCGGCGAACAACAGAATGATCCAGGACATGGGATGGCTCCTTACTACTGATGAACGGGCCGTCCCGGGTGATCACTCGGATGGAGCGGCGAGGTCGTCCTCGCGTTGTGCAGTATTTTGCACAATGCCTTGCGCAGGGCAAGTCCGTGGGGACGAACGAGCCCTGGCAAAGGTTACCGGAGTTGTCCGGTTGGTCAGATACCTTCCGGCACTTCTTCGCCGCCGAAGGCCTCGAACAGCGCCGGCAGGAAGTCGGTGAAGGTCAGCATCATCAGGGTGAAGCTGGCGTCCAGTTGGCCGAGGGCCTCGTCACCGCCGTCCTGGGCAGCCTGGTCCTGCAGCAGGTCTTCGAAGCGCAGGCGCTTGACGGTCATCTTGTCGTCCAGCACGAAGGACAGCTTGTCCTGCCAGGCCAGGGACAGCTGGGTGACCAGCTTGCCGGAGGACAGGTGCAGCTGGATCTCTTCGCTGGTCAGGTCCTGGCGCTTGCAGCGCACCACACCGCCGTCTTCGCTGGTGTCACGCAGCTCGCATTCGTCGAGGACGAAGAAGTCCGGCGCGGCGGCCTGGGTCTTGACCCAGTCGGTGAGGGTGGCAGTCGGCGCCATCTTCACGGTCAGCGGGCGTACCGGCAGCGAGCCGATGGCTTCGCGCAGGGTGGAGAGCAGGTCTTCGGCCTTCTTCGCGCTGGCGCTGTCGACCAGGATCAGGCCGAGCTTGGGTGCGATGGCGGCGAAGGTGCTGGAGCGGCGGATGAAGGCGCGCGGCAGGAAGCTCATGACGATCTCGTCCTTGAGCTGGTCGCGTTCCTTCTTATAGACCTTGCGCATTTGCTGCGCCTCGATCTCGTCGACCTTGTCCTTCAGGGCATCGCGCACCACGCTGCCGGGCAGGATGCGTTCTTCCTTGCGTGCGGAGATCAGCAGGAAGTCACCGCTGACGTGCACCAGCGGCGCATCGCCACCCTTGCCGAACGGCGCCATGAAACCGTAGGTGGTCAGCTCCTGGCTGGCGCAGGGGCGCGCGGCCTTGGCGGCCAGTGCCGCTTCCAGGGCTTCGGCGTCGAAGGGCACGTCCTGGGTCAGGCGATAAACAAGCAGGTTGCGGAACCACATGGGGGAGACACTCCTTGAACACGAAGCGCGCATTATTCTCTGCCGGCCTCGATTGGCCAACCCGAAGCTAAGCCTTTGGAACTGCTCGAAAATTTTTTTCAAAAAAGGCTTGCCAAGGTAAAGGGGCATCCCTAGAATGCGCACCACTTCGAGAGTGAAGGGTGATTAGCTCAGCCGGGAGAGCATCTGCCTTACAAGCAGAGGGTCGGCGGTTCGATCCCG
>NZ_JAQSUW010000011.1:118230-282751 GCF_028649395.1 Pseudomonas sp. Gutcm_11s
GGCCTAGGACACCGCCCTTTCACGGCGGTAACAGGGGTTCGAGTCCCCTAGGGGACGCCACTTTCTTTCCGCGTTTTGCGGACTTCAAGGGTCATTCTTCGGAATGGCCCTTTTGTTTTTCTAGCATCTGATTTTTGCCGATGAATGGTCGCGCAGAACACTTGTCTGTTTTTATTATGGCAATAATATTAAATCCATAATCTGATGGAGGCAGTCATGAGCGACAAGAAGGCGAAGACCCGCGAGCGCATCCTCGATGCCGCCACTGCGGCGTTGATCCAGCGCGGTCCCTTGGAGCCTGTCCTGGGCGAGGTGATGAGTGCGGCGGGTCTCACGGTAGGCGGCTTCTATGGCCACTTCGCGAGCAAGGACTCGCTGATGCTGGAGGCGTTTCGCCAGTTGCTCGAGCGCCGCCGCCAGATGCTCAGCCGCCTGGACGACAGCCTGAACGCCGAAGAGCGGCGTGCACTGGCCGCAGCCTTCTATCTGTCGCGCTGGCATCGTGACGCCGGCGGTGATGCCTGCCCGCTGCCGAGCACGCTGGGCGAGGTCAATCGCCTGCCGGAGCCGTTCCGGGCGGTGCTGATCGAACATGTCGAGTTGATGGTGGCCGAGCTGGCCGGCAGTCCGGAGGACGCCGACAAGGCCCTGGCGGACCTGGCGCTGATGGTCGGTGGCCTGAGCCTGGCGCGTGCGCTGGGCGAGGGAGAGCTCTCTGATCGAGTTCTGCGTGCCGCCAAGTCGGCGGTGCTCTGAGGTGCGCCCGCGCGACGGGCTTTTGTGGAAGGAGAAGCGAGATGAGTAGCCTGAGCTGGATTCGTGGCTTCAACGCCACCATTGGTCGCCTGGCCCCGGATGTGGCAGCCAGCAAGATGCACCGGGCCTTCCTTACGCCGCATGGGCAGCCGCCGCGCGACTGGGAGCTGCCATTGCTGGCCGATGCCGAGCGCATCACGCTGCGTTTCGGCCTGTCCGCATTGCGCTGGGGGCAGGGGCCGGCGGTGCTCCTGCTGCATGGCTGGGAAGGGCGGCCGACCCAGTTCGCCGAGCTGATTCGCGCCCTGGTTCGCGCTGGCTACGGTGTGGTGGCCCTGGATGGCCCGGCCCACGGCCATTCGCCGGGGCATGAGGCCAACGTGGTGCTATTCGCCCGCGCTCTGCTGGAGGCCGCCAGCGAGTTGCCGCCGCTGAAGGCGGTGATCGGCCACTCGCTGGGTGGTGCCGGCGCGTTGCTGGCTACGCAACTAGGCTTGCGCACTGAAGCGCTGGTCACTATCGCCGCTCCTGCGCGCATTCTCGGGGCGCTGCGCCGCTTCGCCCATTTTGTCGGCCTGCCTCGGCAGGCGCGGGCGCGCTTCGTGCGGATGGTCGAGGAGAGCGCCGGCATGCCCGCAGCGCAGTTGGATGTGGAGCGCTACCAGCTGGATTTCCCTGGCCTGGTGATCCACGCCAAGGACGATCCCATGGTGCCGTTCACTGAGGCGCAGAGCATTCACCAGGCCTGGAGCGAGAGTCGCCTGTTGGCGCTGGATGCGGGCGGGCACAGCCGATCGCTGGCAGACCCGCGGGTGATCGAGGCGGTGCTGGAGCTGCTCGGCAATGCCGGTTTGCATGCAGCGGCGGAGCGCCATGTGGTCAGCGCAACGGCTCTGGCATCCTGATTACGCTTGAACGCAACGCGCTGCGGGCTGCTCTAAAACGTTACACTCCCCCCATGTATTCGGCGGGCCGGAGTTGTGCTCCGACCCGCTCCGGTGCCGTCACAGCAGACAATGCCGTCCGGGGCTGGAATCTCGATGAGGGGGAAATGACATGAGCCTGACCATGGAAGCGGTGCTGCAGCGGGCCCGCCCGGTGTTGCCGGTTTTGGTGATCGAAGACTGCGATCTGGCCGTCGATCTGGCGCGGGCGCTGCATGCCGGTGGCATCAGCGTGCTGGAAGTGACGTTGCGCACGCCACGGGCGCTGGACGCCCTGGCGGCCATCCGCAAGGCGCTGCCGGATCTGCTGGTGGGCGCGGGCACGGTGATCCATGCCGAGCAGTTCCAGGAGGCCCGTGATGCGGGTGCGCAGTTCACTGTCAGCCCTGGCTGCACCGAGCGCCTCGCGGCGGCGGCGGACGATTCCGGTATGCCTTACCTGCCGGCGGTGATGACGCCCTCTGAAGTGCTGCTGGCGCTGGAGTACGGCTACCGCTCGCTCAAGCTGTTCCCGGCCAATGGCAATACCAGCGTGAAGATGCTGAAGAGCTTCAAGGGGCCCTTCACCGGCATTCGCTTCTGCCCGACCGGTGGCATTACTGCGGACAACCTGTCGAGCTTCCTGCGCCTGCCCAACGTGGCCTGCGTTGGCGGCACCTGGATTGCGCCTGACAACCTGATCCGCGCGCGGGCCTGGGACCAGATCACCCAGCTGACCAGCGAGGCCTGCGCCCTGGCGGCGAGCCTGGAGGCCAAGCCGTGAGCTGGGATCTGCCGCAGCCCTTCGTCATCGATCTGCAGGTAGTGGCCGACGATATCGACGGCCTGGGCCATGCCAACAACGCGGTCTATGTCAGCTGGCTGGAGCGCTGCGCCTGGCGCCACTCGCAGCACCTGGGGCTGGACCTGACCGAGTACCGTCGTCTGGACCGAGCCATGGCGGTGTTGCGGCACGAGATCGACTATCTGGCGGCGGCCTACGAGGGCGAGGAGCTGCAGATGGCCACTTGGATCGTCGAATCCGACCACAAGCTGAAGATGACCCGGCGCTTCCAGCTCTGGCGTCCGGCGGATGCCTGCACCCTGTTGCGCGCGCAGACCACCTTCGTCTGCATCGAGCTGTCCAGCGGCAAGCCCAAGCGCATGCCGGTGGAGTTCGTCGAGGGCTACGGCCAGGCGCTGCTGGAACCCTATCCGCTAGAGCTCTAGTTGAGCAGCGGGGCGAGGAATACCTGCCCCGGCTTGACCATGATCGCGAACTGCCGCGTCTCGCCCGGCCCCAGCAGCACCGATTGCGTGGGGCCGGGGCCCTGGCCGCCGCAATAGCCGGCGGAGGAGATGGCTACTGCGACACTGAGGGTGCCGCTGGGCAGGTCCAGGGCCTTGCGTTCGCCAGGGCCGAGTGTCGCTGCCACCTCGCGATTGACGTACAGCTCCACGTCGCAGGCGTTCGGTGCGTTGTTGTCGCGGCTGAAGATCAGTCGTCCGGGCTCGCCTGCCACCGGCTGCGGTGGCTGCACCAGAACGCCGCGGGGCAGGGTTTCCTCAGCCTGGGTCAGGCTGGCGAGCAGGCACAGAGCGAGTAGCGAATAGCGCGGCATGGTGAATCTCCCTTTGGTCTCCTGCAGTGTGGACCATCTTGCGTCGCGCGAGTGGCACCTTAAACTGTGCGCCCTATTTCTGCGGACCATTCCATGCAAATCGCCCTGGCCCCCATGGAGGGGCTGGTCGACGAAATCCTGCGCGATGTGCTGACCCGTGTCGGCGGCATCGACTGGTGCGTCACCGAATTCATTCGTGTCTGCGACCGTCTGCTGCCTGAGACGGCCTACCACAAGCTGGCGCCCGAGCTGGCCGTGGGGGCGCGCACCCAGGCGGGTACGCCGATGCGTGTCCAGCTGCTCGGCTCCGACCCGGTCTGCCTGGCGGACAATGCCGCCTTCGCCTGCACCCTGGGCGCACCGGTGATCGACCTCAACTTCGGCTGCCCGGCCAAGACGGTGAACAAGTCGCGTGGTGGCGCCGTGCTGCTCAAGGAGCCGGAGCTGCTGCACGCCATCCTGCGAGAGGTGCGCCGCGCCGTGCCGGCGCAGATTCCTGTGACTGCCAAGATGCGCCTGGGCTTCGACAGCCCGGACTGCGCGCTGGACTGCGCGCGGGCCCTGGTCGAGGGTGGCGCCGACCAGTTGGTGGTGCACGCACGAACCAAGGTCGATGGCTACAAGCCGCCGGCGCACTGGGAGTGGGTGGCGCGGGTGCAGGAGGTGGTCAAGGTGCCGGTGTACGCCAATGGCGAGATCTGGACCGTGGACGACTGGCGGCGCTGCCGCGAGGTCAGTGGCGCCGAGGACATCATGCTCGGCCGCGGCCTGGTCTCGCGCCCTGACCTGGCCCGGCAGATCGCCGCCGCCCGCGCTGGCCAGGAGGTCGTGCCGATGAGCTGGGACGAGCTGCTGCCACTGCTGCAGGACTTCTGGCTGCAGGCCCGACGCAAGCTGGCGCCGCGCTACGCGCCGGGGCGTCTCAAGCAGTGGCTGGCGATGCTCACCCGCAGCTACCCGGAGGCGGTGGCGCTGTTCGCCGAGGTGCGCCGGGAGAATGACTGCCAGCGCATCGACCAGCTGCTCGGTGCGCCCGAGGCAGCCCTGGCCGAGAGTGCCTAGGGTCTGGGCGAGAAGTCGTCGAGCGAAGGTCAGGCAAGGCAAAAACAGGCGAAGAAGCGCAGTTTACAAGTCGTAAATGAGCATTCTGAGCCTGTTTTTAACGCAGCATCACCGAGCGCAGACACTTATCGTCCGGAGCCTAGCGGCCGCCGCTGACATCGATGAAGGTACCGGTGCAGTAGGACGACTGCGCCGAGGCCAGCCACAGGATCGCCTCCGCCACTTCCTCCGGCGTGCCACCGCGCTGCAGCGGCACGCTGCCCTTGAGTCGCTCGATGCGCCCCGGTTCGCCGCCGGCGGCGTGGATGTCGGTGTCGATCAGGCCCGGGCGCACGGCGTTGACGCGGATGCCATCGCCCGCCAGCTCGCGGGCCAGGCCGATGGTCAGGCTGTCCACCGCGCCCTTGGCCGCGGCATAGTCGATGTACTCGCCGGGTGAGCCGAGGCGGGCGGCCATGGACGAGACGTTGACGATTGCTCCGCCGGCGCCGCCCTGGCGGCTGGACATGCGCCGGATCGCCTCGCGGCAGCAGAGGAAGGTGCCGATCACGTTGGTGCTCAGCACCCGCTGCCAGCGCGCCGCATCCATCTGTTCCAGGCGCATCTGCTTCTCCAGCATGCCGGCGTTGTTCACCAGGGCGTCGAGGCGGCCGTAGTGCGCATCCAGCTCGGCGAACAGACGCAGCACATCATCTTCGTTGTCGACATCCGCTTGCACGGCGTGGGCCCTGCCGCCGCTGGCGGTTATCTCGGCGACCAGCGCTTGGGCCGCCTGGGCCTGCTGGCGATAGCTCAGCAGCAGGTCGTAGCCCTGGCGAGCCGCCAGGCGGGCGGTGGCGGCGCCGATGCCGCGGCTGGCGCCGGTGATCAGCATCACTTTGTTCATCTGATTCCTCCCTCCCTTGAAATCCGCAGCGGGGCTCCCATCTATTTCAGGCGGGATGCCGAAGTCGGGTCCCGCGACCCAATACTTGCTGATTATTCAGGAGATGCACCATGAGCAACGTCCTTTCCCTGGCCCCGCTGTTCCGCCATTCCGTGGGCTTCGACCGTTTCAACGATCTGTTCGAGTCGGCGCTGCGCAGCAGCGAGAGCGGCAGTTCCTATCCGCCCTACAACGTCGAGAAGCATGGCGACGACCAGTACCGCATCGTAGTCGCGGCCGCCGGCTTCCGTGAAGAAGACCTCGAACTGCAGGTCGAGCGTGGCGTGCTCACCGTCAGCGGCGGTAAGCGCGAGCGCGCCGGCGAGGGCGTCACCTTCCTGCATCAGGGCATCGCCCAGCGTGGCTTCAAGCTGTCGTTCCGCCTGGCCGACCATATCGAGGTCAAGTCCGCCGGGCTGGCCCATGGCCTGCTGAACATCGAGCTGGTGCGCATCGTGCCGGAAGAGGCCAAGCCCAAGCGCATCCCCATCGGCGGCGAGAAGCCGGTGCTGCAAGGCTGATCGTTCGCGGCGAATAGAGAAGGGCACCCAGGGGTGCCCTTCTTCGTTTCAGGCGTCAGGCGCGCCGGCTGGCCAGCAGCAGGTCGTGGAACTCCAGCAGCGGCACCGGCTTGCTGAACAGGTAGCCCTGGTACTGGTGGCAGCCCTGCTGCAGGAGGAACTCCAGCTGTTCCGGCTGCTCGACGCCCTCGGCGATCATCTGCAGGTTGAGGCTGCGCGCCATGGCGACGATGGCGCGGATGATCTCGGCGTCGTTGGGGTCGGTGGTGGCGTCGCGGACGAACGATTGGTCGATCTTCAGTACGTCCACCGGCAGGCGCTTGAGGTAGGTCAGCGAGCTGTAGCCGGTGCCGAAGTCGTCCATGGCGAAGCTCAGGCCGAGCTTCTTCAGGCGGTGCATCTTGGCGATGGTGTCGTCGAGGTTCTGGATGACGATGCCCTCGGTGATCTCCAGCTTGAGCATGCGTGCCGGTAGCTGGCTCTGCTGCAGGCTGCGTTCCACGCGCTCGACGAAGTCGTTCTGGCGGAACTGCCTCGGGCTGATGTTGACGCACAGCTGGAAGCTGTCGCGGCTGATCATGCCGTCGCGCAGCAGGCGGGAAGTGGCATGGCAGGCCTCGCTGATGACCCAGGCGCCGACCTCGAGGATCAGGCCGCTCTCTTCCAGGACCTGGATGAACAGCGCCGGAGACTGCGGACCCAGGGTCGGATGGTGCCAGCGCAGCAGGGCCTCGCAGCCGATCACGCTGCCGTCGCGGGCGTCCACCTGGGGCTGGAAGTACAGCTCGAACTCGCCGCGGGCCAGGGCCAGGCGCAGGTCGCTCTCCAGGCGCAGGCGTTCGCTGGCGGCGTCCTGCATGGCCTTGCGGAAAATCTGGATGGTGTTGCGCCCGGAGTCCTTGGCCCGGTACAGGGCGATGTCGGCGCGCTTGAGCAGGTCGGTGGGGTTGTCGCCGTGATCGGGAATCAGGGCGATGCCGATGCTCGGCGTCACTTGCAGGCGGTGGCCGTCCAGCAGCATCGGCTCGGCGAGCAGGCGGCGCAGCTTCTCCGCCACCTGGCGGACCTGGCGGTTGATCTCGGTGCGGCTGCCTTCCAGGCCGGAGAGCAGCACCACGAACTCGTCGCCGCCCAGGCGCGCCACCGTGTCTTCCAGGCGGACGCTGGCTTCCAGGCGCGCGGTGACCATCTTCAGTACGGCGTCGCCGACCGGATGGCCGAGCGAGTCGTTGATGTGCTTGAAGTGGTCCAGGTCGAGGAACAGCAGCGCGCCGTGCAGGGCGTGACGCTTGAGCAGGGCGATCTGCTGGGTCAGGCGATCCATCAGCAGGGCGCGGTTGGGCAGGTTGGTCAGCGGGTCGTGGTAGGCCAGGTGCTGGACCTGGGCCTGTGCGGCCTTCAGCTCGCTGATGTCGCGGGCATTGAGCAGCAGGCAGGGGGTGTTGTTCAGCTCGATGGGCTCGACGGAGACCTCGACCAGCTTGATGCTGCCGTCGCGGTGCTGGCCATGCATCTCCAGGTGGTGGGCGCGACCCTCGCTGCGCACCAGTTCCACCATGCGCGCGCGCTCTTCGGGGTGGGCCCAGACGTTGAGCTCCTGGGCGCTGCGGCCGATGACTTCGTCGGGGCGATAGCCGGTGAGGCGGCAGAAGCCCTCGTTGACCTCGATGTAGCGACCGCTGTCGCGCTCGGTGATGGTGATGGCGTCCGGGCTGGAGTGGAACGCCTTGGCGAACTTCTCCTGGCTGGCCTTCAAGGCGGCTTCGGCCGACTGGCGCGCGGTGATGTCGCGGAAAGTGGTGGTGATGCACAGCTGGCGATCGACGCGGATGAAGCGGCTGGACACCACGCAGGTCAGCTCGTGGCCATCCTTGGTGCGGTAGCGCGCCTCTTCATTGCTCAGGCCCTGTTGCTCGGTCAGCTTGTTGAACAGTTGCTCGCGCTGCTGGGTGTCGGCCCAGAAGCTCAGCTCGGCCGAGCTGTGGCCGACGATCTCCTGGGGCTGCCAGCCGAAGGTCTGGCAGAAGCTCGGGTTGACCTCGATGAACATGCCGTCACGGATGCGCGTCACGCAGATCGGGTCCGGGCTGGCCTGGAACAGGGTGACGAATTTTTCCTCGGAGGCGGCCAGGCGCTGTTCGCGCTGCACGCGCTCGGTGATGTCCATGAGGATGCCGGCCATGCGCAGGGGCGCGCCCTGGCTGTCGCGGTAAAGCTTGGCAGTGCTCTCCAGGTAGCGCATCTCGCCGTTTTCCAGGCGCGTGCGGTAGGTTACCTGGTAGTCACGCTGTACGCCGTCCACGGCATCGCGGTAGGCCTTGCGCATGATCGCGCGGTCTTCCTCGGGGACATGCTGGAAGAAGCCGCTGAATTCGCCGTGGAAGGGCTCGGCGCTAAGGCCGTGCAGGGTGGCGGCGCGCGCCGAGCCGTAAAGCATGCTGCTGGGGATGTGCCAGTCCCAGGTGCCCAGGTTGGCCGAGTCCAGGGCCAGGGTCAGGCGCTCCTGGCTGTCGCGCAGGGCCTGTTCCTGTTCCTGTTGGTCGGTGATCTCGCGGATCACCCCGAAGACCTGTTTGCGACCGTTGGCGTCCAGTTGCGCGCGCCCGCTGATTTCCAGCCAGTGCAGGCTGCCGTCCGGCCAGCGGATGCGATGGTGCATCGCGTCGGGAATGGTCTTGCCGTCGAGCACCTGCTGGAACAGGCGCTGGACCATGCTGCGGTCTTCTTCGGGGATCAGCTCGATGTAGTCGACCTGATGTTCCAGCGGGTGTCGTGGGTCCAGGCCGAACAGTGCCTGGGCGCCGCGCGACCAGTTGACCCTGCCGCTCTCGATGTCCCAGTACCAGGCGCCGAGGTGCGCGCCGGTCAGCGCTGCGAGCAGGCGCGGGGCGTCCTGCCAGGTCTTCTCGAACTCGGCGGGATCCAGGGCTGGGATATAGGGAAAGGGCGGCAGCTTAGGTTTGGACATTGCGATTCTCGTCCGGTGCTTGGCACGACATGGCCGCCTGGTTGCAAGGCGCATGGTAGAGGCATGCAAGCGTCTTTCTTATCGTTATGCCGCCACGTTAGCCGCTGATCGGCTCACAAGGCAAGTGACGTTGTTCGTCGAGCAGTGCCATGAAGGCTTTGGCCGCGTTGGAGAGGGTCCGTTCCCTGTGCAGGATGTAGCCGAGGCGGCGCTGCAGCTGGATGCCGGGCAGTGGCAGGCGTACCACCTGGTCGTCGAGCATGGTGCGCGGCAGCACGCTCCAGGCCAGGCCGATGGAGACCATCATCTTGATGGTCTCCAGGTAGTTGGTGCTCATGGCGATGTTGGGGATCAGTCCTTGAGCCTGGAACAGGCCCTGGACGATGTGGTGGGTAAAGGTGTTGCCGCCGGGGAATACCGCCGGGTGCAGCGCCACGTCAGCCAGGCTCACCGCGCCGTTGCGCGCCAGCGGGTGCTCGGGTGCGGCGACGAAGTCCAGCGGGTCGTCCCACACCGGCACCGCATGCACCGGCTCGCGGGTCTCGGGGGCCAGGGTGATCACCGCCAGCTCGGCGCGGCCGTGGAGGATCTCCTCGTAGGCCACTTCGGAATCGAGGAACTGGATGTCCAGCGCCACCTGCGGATGCGCCCGGGTGAAGGCGCGCAGCAGTGGCGGCAGGCGATGCAGGCCGATGTGGTGGCTGGTGGCCAGGGTCAGGCGGCCGGACACCTCACCATTGAGGTTGGTCAAGGCGCGGCGGGTGTCGTCCAGTACATTGAGGATCTGGTAGGCGCGTGGCAGCAGGGCGCGGCCGGCCTCGGTCAGGCTCACCTCGCGGCCCAGGCGGTCGAACAGGCGGGTGTCGAGCTGCTGCTCCAGGCCGGCGATGCGCTTGCTCACGGCCGGCTGGGTCAGGTGCAGGCGCTCGGCGGCCTCGGAGAAGCTGCCGGCCTCGGCGATGGCGATGAAGGCGTTGAGGTTGGCCAGATCCATGTGTCGGTGCTCGGCGTGTAGTTGCCGGTCTTATATCGCATCGCATTCCCGTCAGGAATGTTTTGAATAAAAAATATGAATTGGAGTTATTTGATCCGAATCCCTAGGATCGCCACATCAGCAGAAGGGTTATAAGCCCTCAGCAAGCACATGACCTGATCGAGGACATAGCAGATGGCCGGCAAGACGCTCTACGACAAGCTCTGGGAAATGCACGAGGTGAAGCGCCGCGACGACGGTTCGTCGCTGATCTACATCGACCGGCAGATCCTCCACGAAGTGACCTCGCCCCAGGCTTTCGAGGGCCTGCGTCTGGCCGGGCGCAAGCCGTGGCGCATCGACGCCAACATCGCCACCCCGGACCATAACGTGCCGACCACCAAGGCCGAGCGCCAGGGTGGCCTGGAAGCCATCGTCGACGAAGTCTCTCGCATCCAGGTGCAGACTCTCGACGAGAACTGCGATGACTTCGGCATCCTCGAGTTCAAGATGAACGACAGCCGCCAGGGCATCGTCCACGTGGTCGGTCCGGAGCAGGGCGCCACCCTGCCGGGCATGACCGTGGTCTGCGGCGACTCGCACACTTCCACCCACGGTGCCTTTGGCGCCCTGGCTCACGGCATCGGCACCTCCGAGGTCGAGCACGTGCTCGCCACCCAGTGCCTGGTGGCCAAGAAGATGAAGAACATGCAGGTGCGCGTGGAGGGCCAGTTGCCCTTCGGCGTGACTGCCAAGGACATCGTCCTCGCGGTGATCGGCAAGATCGGCACCGCCGGTGGCAATGGCCATGCGCTGGAGTTCGCCGGCAGCGCGATTCGCGACCTGTCGCTGGAAGGCCGCATGACCATCTGCAACATGTCCATCGAGGCCGGTGCCCGCGTCGGCCTGGTAGCGGTGGACGAGAAGACCATCGCCTACGTCGAAGGCCGCCCGTTCGCACCCAAGGGTGGCGACTGGGACAAGGCAGTGGCCCAGTGGCGCGGTCTGGTCTCCGATGAGGACGCGGTGTTCGACACCGTGGTCGAGCTCAAGGCCGAAGACATCAAGCCGCAGGTCAGCTGGGGCACCTCGCCGGAAATGGTCCTGGCCGTCGACCAGAACGTGCCGGACCCGGCCGTTGAGGCTGACCCGGTGAAGAAGGATTCGATCACCCGTGCCCTGAAGTACATGGGCCTGACCGCCAACCAGGCGATCACCGATATCCAGCTGGATCGCGTGTTCATCGGCTCCTGCACCAACTCGCGCATCGAAGACCTGCGTGCTGCTGCCGAGGTGGCCAAGGGTCGCAAGGTCGCTGCGACCGTCAAGCAGGCGCTGGTCGTACCCGGCTCCGGCCTGGTCAAGGCGCAGGCCGAGCAGGAAGGTTTGGACAAGATCTTCATCGAGGCCGGTTTCGAGTGGCGTGAACCGGGCTGCTCCATGTGCCTGGCGATGAACCCGGACAAGCTGGGCAGTGGCGAGCATTGCGCCTCGACCTCCAACCGCAACTTCGAAGGCCGTCAGGGTGCCGGTGGTCGTACCCACCTGGTCAGCCCGGCCATGGCCGCCGCCGCCGCGGTGACCGGCCGTTTCATCGACGTGCGTGAACTGATCCAGGCCTGAGGAGACCGAACATGAAAGCCTTTACCCAGCACACCGGTCTAGTCGCGCCGCTCGATCGCGCCAACGTCGACACCGATCAGATCATTCCCAAGCAGTTCCTCAAGTCGATCAAGCGCAGTGGTTTCGGCCCCAACCTGTTCGACGAGTGGCGCTACCTGGACGTCGGTCAGCCCAACCAGGACTGCTCCGGCCGTCCGATCAATAAAGAGTTCGTGCTGAACTTCCCGCGCTACCAGGGCGCCAGCGTGCTGCTGGCCCGCGAGAACTTCGGCTGCGGCTCCTCCCGCGAGCACGCGCCATGGGCGCTGGACGAGTACGGCTTCCGTACCGTGATCGCGCCGAGCTTCGCCGACATCTTCTTCAACAACAGCTTCAAGAACGGCCTGTTGCCGATCGTCCTCAAGGACGAGGAGATGGACGAGCTGTTCCAGCAGGCCGAGGCCACCGAGGGCTATCAGCTGACCGTGGACCTGGCGGCGCAGACCGTGACCCGTCCGGACGGCGTGCAGTACCACTTCGAGGTCGATGCCTTCCGCAAGCACTGCCTGCTCAACGGTTTCGACGATATCGGCCTGACCCTGCAGGACGCTGAGGCGATCAAGGCCTTCGAAGGCAAACATCAGCAGAGCAGCCCGTGGCTGTTCGGCGCCATCAAGTAATCAAGGAACATCCATGAGCAAGCAGATTCTGGTTCTCCCTGGCGACGGTATCGGCCCGGAGATCATGGCCGAGGCGGTCAAGGTGCTGAACCTGGCCAACGACAAGTACGTGCTGGGCTTCGAGCTGTCCTTCGATGACCTGGGTGGCGCCGCCATCGACCGCTACGGCGTGCCGCTGGCCGACGAGACCCTGGATCGCGCGCGCGCTGCCGATGCCGTGCTGCTCGGCGCCGTTGGCGGTCCGAAGTGGGACACTATCGATCCGGCCATCCGCCCGGAGCGCGGCCTGCTGAAGATTCGTTCGCAGCTGGGCCTGTTCGGCAACCTGCGCCCGGCCATCCTCTATCCGCAACTGGCCGAGGCTTCCAGCCTCAAGCCGGAAGTGGTCGCCGGCCTGGACATCCTCATCGTCCGTGAGCTGACCGGTGGCATCTACTTCGGCCAGCCGCGCGAGAGCAAGGTGCTGGAGAACGGCGAGCGCATGGCCTACGACACCCTGCCGTACAGCGAGAGCGAGATTCGCCGCATCGCCAAGGTCGGCTTCGACATGGCCCGCGTGCGCAACAAGAAGCTGTGCTCGGTGGACAAGGCCAACGTGCTGGCTTCCAGCCAGCTGTGGCGCGCCGTGGTCGAGGAAGTGGCCAAGGACTACCCGGACGTCGAGCTGTCGCACATGTACGTCGACAACGCTGCCATGCAGCTGGTGCGTGCGCCCAAGCAGTTCGACGTGATGGTCACCGACAACATGTTTGGCGACATCCTCTCGGACGAGGCCTCCATGCTCACCGGCTCGATCGGCATGCTGCCGTCGGCCTCGTTGGATGCCAACAACAAGGGCATGTACGAGCCGTGCCACGGCTCCGCCCCGGACATCGCCGGCAAGGGCATCGCCAACCCGCTGGCGACCATCCTCTCGGTGTCCATGATGCTGCGTTACAGCTTTGGCCAGGTTGCTGCAGCCGATGCCATCGAGCAGGCCGTGAGCCTGGTGCTGGATCAGGGCCTGCGTACCGGCGACATCTGGTCGGAAGGCAAGACCAAGGTCGGTACCGCCGCCATGGGTGATGCGGTAGTCGAGGCGCTGCGTAGTCTGTAATCTTTCCGGCCCCGTCCAGCTATCAGGACGGAGCCGCTTATAGAGGTGTGAGTCGTTATGAAACGTGTAGGTCTGATCGGTTGGCGCGGTATGGTCGGTTCCGTGCTCATGCAGCGCATGCTGGAAGAGCGTGACTTCGACCTGATCGAGCCGGTGTTCTTCACCACTTCCAACGTCGGCGGCCAAGGCCCGGCGATTGGCAAGGACGTCGCCCCGCTGAAGGATGCCTACAGCATCGACGAGCTGAAGACCCTCGACGTGATCCTGACCTGCCAGGGCGGCGACTACACCAGCGAAGTCTTCCCCAAGCTGCGCGAAGCCGGCTGGAACGGCTACTGGATCGACGCGGCCTCCAGCCTGCGCATGGCCGATGACTCGGTGATCGTGCTGGACCCGGTCAACCGCAAGGTCATCGACCAGTCGCTGGACGCTGGCACCAAGAACTACATCGGCGGCAACTGCACCGTCAGCCTGATGCTGATGGCCCTGGGCGGTCTGTACGAAGCCGGTCTGGTCGAGTGGATGAGCGCCATGACCTACCAGGCGGCCTCCGGCGCCGGCGCGCAGAACATGCGCGAGCTGATCAAGCAGATGGGCGCGATCAACGCGTCCGTGGCCGATGAGCTGGCCGACCCGGCTAGCGCCATTCTCGACATCGACCGCAAGGTCGCTGAGGCTATGCGCGGTGAGTCGTTCCCGGTCGACAACTTCGGCGTGCCGCTGGCCGGCAGCCTGATCCCCTACATCGACAAGGAACTGCCCAACGGTCAGAGCCGTGAAGAGTGGAAGGGCCAGGCCGAGACCAACAAGATCCTCGGTCGCTTCAAGAGCCCGATCCCGGTGGACGGCCTGTGCGTGCGCATCGGCGCCATGCGTTGCCACAGCCAGGCGCTGACCATCAAGCTGAACAAGGACGTGCCGATGGCTGACATCGAAGGCCTGATCAGCCAGCACAATCCCTGGGTCAAGCTGGTGCCGAATACCCGCGAAGCGAGCATTCGCGACCTCGGTCCGACTGCCGTCACCGGCACCCTGAGCGTACCGGTCGGTCGCCTGCGCAAGCTCAACATGGGCACCCAGTACCTTGGCGCCTTCACCGTCGGCGACCAGCTGCTGTGGGGCGCGGCCGAGCCGCTGCGCCGCATGCTGCGTATCCTGCTGGAGCGTTGAGCGCCAGCGTAGTGCCAGAGGGCCGGTCATTGACCGGCCCTTTTTATTTTCCGGTCCGGGCGAGTAGAGTGCCGGCCAATCCGCTATTGCCTTGAGGTTTTCCGATGTCCAAGACCCTCGATATCGCCGTGATCGGCGCCACCGGTACCGTCGGCGAAGCCCTGGTGCAGCTCCTGGAGGAGCGCGAGTTCCCAGTCGGTAGCCTGCATTTGCTGGCCGGTGGCGATTCTGCCGGTCAGGCCGTGCCGTTCCGTGGCAAGAATCTGCGGGTGCGGGAGTTGGCTGGCTTCGATTTCGCCCAGGTGCAGCTGGCGTTCTTCGCCGCTGGTGAGGAGGTCAGCCGACAGTGCGCGCTGCAGGCCCATGGCGCCGGCTGCTCGGTGATCGATCTGAGCGGGGCTCTGGAGCACGGCCTGCCCATCGTGCCCGAGGCCAACGGCGAATTGCTCGGTGGGGCGACGGCTCCCTTCCTATTAGTAAGCCCGGCTCCGGTCGCCACCGCTCTGGCCGCCGTGCTGGCGCCGCTGCGTACCAGTCTTGGTCTGCGCCGGATCACGCTGAATGCCGTGCTCTCGGTCTCCAGCCTGGGGCGTGCCGGGGTAACCGAGTTGGCTCGCCAGACTACCGAGCTGCTCAACATGCGCCCGCTGGAGCCTCAGCAGTTCGATCGCCAGGTGGCATTCAATGTATTGGCTCAGGCTGGCGCGCTGGGCGAGGGTGGTCACGCCAAGGTGGAGTTGCAGATCGCCCGCGATCTCAAGCGGGTGCTGGCGGTCGACGGGCTGAAGGTCTCGGTTAGCTGCGCCGTGGCGCCGGTGTTCTTCGGTGACAGCCTGGCAGTTTCCCTGGAACTGGATGCGCCGGTGGATCTGCCGGAAATCACCCGCCTGCTGGAGCAGCAGAGTGGTATCGAGCTGGTGGAGCAGGGCGATTATCCGACCGTGGTTGGTGACGCGGTGGGGCAGGACGAGCTGTATGTTGGGCGGCTACGCATCGGCATGGATGACCCGGCGGAGCTCAATTTGTGCATTGCGTCAGATAATGTGCGAAAAGGCTCTTCGCTCAATGCTGTGCAAATTGGTGAGTTGTTGATAAAACACTATCTGTAAAAGATACTTAGCCCCAAATTTGAAGAATTATTCTAGCTTGGCAATACTGTTTTGGTAGTTCGCTGACGGGGAGCCGCTTTCGGGTGGGTGCAGGCAGCGCGCTTCAAATCCTCTCGTTCAACGAGAAAAAAAGATAAAACAAGGGATTACGCTATGGTTCGGGTTCGCAAACTGGTGCTGGCAATTGCGGCTGCTTCCGCGCTGACCTCGGGTACGGCACATGCACTGGGACTAGGGGAAATCGACCTGCAGTCCTCGCTGAGCCAGCCGCTGGTGGCGGAAATCGAGCTGCTCGAAGTGCGCGATCTGGCGCCCAACGAAGTAATCCCCGCGCTCGCCTCGCCGGAAGAGTTCAACAAGGCAGGTGTCGATCGTCAGTATTTCCTGACCGATCTCAAGTTCACCCCGGTCATCAAGGCCAACGGCAGGAGCGTGATTCGCATCACCTCGACCAAGCCGGTGCGCGAGCCCTACGTCAACTTCCTCGTCGAAGTGCTGTGGCCGAACGGCCGCCTGCTGCGCGAGTACACCCTGCTGCTCGATCCGCCCATGTATGCACCGACGCCGGTGGTCAGCGCCGCTCCGCGCCTGCCGGTCGCCACTGCACCGGCGCCGCGCCCGCAGACTGTTGCACCGACTCCGCGCCCGGTGACTCCGTCCGCCAGCGCTCCGGCCCGTCCGGCTGCTCCGGTCGCACCGACTCCGGCAGCCGCTCCCGCAGCTGCCAGCAAGATCGATGGCGATCAGTACAAGACCACGTCCAATGACACCTTGTGGGAAATTGCCCAGCGCAGCCGTCAGGGTGGCTCCGTGCACCAGGCCATGCTGGCCATTCAGGATCTCAACCCGGGTGCATTCCTCGACGGCAACATCAACCGCCTGAAGAGCGGTCAGGTGCTGCGCCTGCCAACCGATGCCCAGGTCAAGAACCGCAGCCAGAGCGAGGCTCTGGCTCAGGTCACCGAGCAGAACAATGCCTGGCGTGAAGGCCGTAGCCTTGCCGCCAGCACTTCGCGTCAGCTGGATGCGACCAAGCGCGACAGCGCTGGCGCTGCGCCGGCCAAGGCCGATGCCAAGGACAGCCTGAAGCTGGTGTCGGCGGACAGTGGCAAGTCCACTGCCGGCAGCGACAAGGGCAAGGGTGACAGCAAGGCACTCAGCGACCAGCTGGCCGTGACCAAGGAAAGCCTGGACTCCAGCCGTCGCGAGAGCGAGGAGCTGAAAGGGCGCCTGGCCGATCTGCAAAGCCAGTTGGACAAGGCCCAGCGCCTGGTTGACCTGAAAGACAGTCAGCTGGCCAAGCTGCAGGCCGATCTGGCGCAGCAGGACAAGGCCGCTGTTACTGCTGCCCAGCCCGCTGCACCTGTGGCGCCTGTGGCACCGACGACTCCTGCCCAGTCGGAAGCTGCCAAGCCTGCTGCTCCGGTGGCTGATGCCAAGCCGGCCGAGGCGAAGCCCGTCGAGAAGCCGGCAACCACTGACTTCAATTACGAAGAAGGTGCGGCCAAGACCGAGCCTACCAAGCCAGCTGTCGAGGCTCCTGCCGTTCAGCCGGCCAAGCCTGTAGTTCCTCAGCCTGCCAAACCCGCAGAAGCCGCCAAGCCGGCTAAGCCTGCCAAGCCAGTCGCTCCAGCCAAAGAGCCGGAGCCGCAAGGCCTGCTCGATCAGGTCCTGGCCAACCCCATGCTGCTCGGTGCGGTAGGTGGTGGTGCGCTGTTGCTGCTGCTGGTTGGTCTGATGGTGCTGTCGCGTCGTAATGCGATGAAGGAAGCCGAGCTGCAGAGCAGTCTGAATGGTGACTCGTCGGACAATGCCTTCGCCAGCGACATGGATCTGCAGGACGACAGTTTCGCAGGTCTCGACGACGCTGCTGACGAGACTCTGGTGCGCGAGTCCGAGGAGCGTGTTGCTCCGCAGACTGCCGACGCGCTGGGCGAGGCCGATATCTACATCGCCTACGGCAAGTTCACTCAGGCTGCCGAGCTGCTGCAGAACGCCATCAACGATGAGCCGCAGCGCAGCGATCTGCGTCTGAAGCTGATGGAGGTGTATGCCGAGCTGGGTGATCGTGATGGCTTCGCTCGTCAAGAGCAGGAGCTGCGTGAGATCGGTGGTGCTTCCGGCGCGGTAGACCAGCTGAAGGCCAAATACCCGGCCATGGCTGCGACTGCCCTGGCTGCTGGTGGCGCGCTTGCAGCTGCCGATGATCTGGACAGTTTCAGCCTCGATGATCTGACACTGGACGAGCCTGCTGCGGCCCAGCCAGCAGCGGCTGCCGCCGATCTGGACGACTCCTTCGACCTGAGCCTGGACGACCTGGATGTAAGCCTCGACGAGCCGGTGGCCCCGGCTGCTGCGGAAGCGACTCTGGACGATCTGGAGCTGGACGCAGGTCTGGACTTCGATACTCCGGCTGCGCCGACCAGCGCTGCCGCTGATCTGGACTTCGATCTGGAGCTGGGTGCTGATAGCGCCAGTGACAGCCTGTCCCTCGGCGACGATCTGGCAGACTTCAGCCTGGATCTGGAGACTGAGAGCAAGCCGTCCGAGATCGCCGCTGAAGATGACTTCATGCTGAGCCTGGATGACGAGCCGATCACTCCGGCCGCGCCAGCTCCGAGTGCCGAGGTTGATCTGGATATGCCGGCCGACTTCGATCTGTCGCTGGCCGATGAGGCTCCTGCGGTTCCGGCTGAAGACAGCTTCGCTGCTCAACTGGATGAGGTGTCTGCAGAGCTGGATCAGCTGAGCAACGGTTTGGCCGACGAGCTGCCGGCTGCTCAGCCGGAAGCGACTTCTTCCGCCGCAGGTCTGGACATGGATGACGACTTCGACTTCCTTTCGGGTACCGACGAAACCGCCACCAAGCTGGACTTGGCTCGTGCCTACATCGATATGGGCGACAGTGAAGGCGCCCGCGATATCCTCGACGAAGTGATCGCCGAGGGCAGCGAAGGTCAGCAGCAGGAAGCGCGCGAGCTGATCGGCAAACTGAGTTGATTCATGATTGATGCAGTATCACCAGGGGCGGCCGAAGTGGCCGCCCCTGGCGTTTTCAGAATAGCCCTCGGTATCGAGTACAAGGGCGCGCGTTATCGTGGCTGGCAGCGCCAGGATAGCGGGGTGCCGACGGTACAAGCCGCTCTGGAAAAGGCGCTGTCGCAGGTCGCGGCTGAGCCTGTCAACCTGATGTGCGCCGGGCGCACCGACGCTGGCGTGCACGCCAGTGGCCAGGTCGTGCATTTCGATACCCGCGTCGAGCGCCCCCTCAAGGCCTGGATCATGGGGGGTAATGCGAATCTGCCTCCGGATATCAGCGTAACCTGGGCCAAGGTCATGTCGGCGGACTTCCATGCCCGCTTCAAGGCTTTCGCCAGGCGCTACCGCTATGTGATCTACAACGACCAGATTCGCCCGGCACACATGGCCGAAGAGGTTACCTGGAATCACCGGCCGCTGGATGTGGCGCGCATGCGCGAGGCTGCTGCCTATCTGGTCGGCACCCATGACTTCACCTCGTTCCGCGCCGTGCAATGCCAGGCCAAGTCGCCGGTGAAGACCGTGCATCACCTGGAGGTGATCGAGCATGGTCGCTTCATCGTCATCGACGTGCGCGCCAATGCCTTCCTGCATCACATGGTGCGCAATTTTGCTGGCGTGCTGATGACCATCGGTGCAGGTGAGCGCGAGCCGGGCTGGATAAGCGAAGTGCTCGAGGCTCGTGATCGGCGTGCGGGGGGCGTGACCGCACACCCTTACGGTCTGTACCTGATACAGGTGGAGTATCCGCAGGAGTTCGAGTTGCCGC
Source organism: Pseudomonas sp. Gutcm_11s (assembly GCF_028649395.1). GTDB lineage: Bacteria > Pseudomonadota > Gammaproteobacteria > Pseudomonadales > Pseudomonadaceae > Aquipseudomonas. Next base: position 137,446 of record NZ_JAQSUW010000011.1, read on the forward strand.
AGCGCTACTTGGGTCCGCATTTCCTTTCTGCATTGCCGCAAAGCTTCGGCTGAAACTGCATCGCGGCTTTGCTACCATCGATTTTTAGTTTCCAGAAGGTGCCTGCACGTTGACAGCCGTTCGCGTCAAAATCTGCGGAATCACTCGGGTTGAGGATGCCCTGGCTGCCGTTGCGGCTGGCGCCGACGCCATTGGCCTGGTGTTCTACGCCAAGAGTCCCAGGGCGGTCGATGTCGAGCAGGCGAGCACCATTCTTGCCGCGCTGCCGCCGTTCGTGACCACGGTGGGATTGTTCGTCGATGTGCAGCGTGCCGAGCTGGAACGCATTCTGGCCCGTGTACCGCTGGACCTCCTGCAGTTCCATGGCGACGAGTCTGTGCAGGAGTGTGAGGGTTTCAATCGGCCCTACATCAAGGCTCTGCGAGTCAAGGCTGGCGACGATGTCGCTGCTCAGGTGGATGCGTATCCAAGTGCCCAGGGCATTCTGCTGGATACCTATGTCGAGGGCGTTCCTGGCGGAACCGGAGAGGCTTTCGACTGGTCTCTGGTGCCACGGACATTGAGCAAGCCCGTGATTCTGGCGGGTGGCCTGCGTCCGGACAACGTCGCCGGGGCGGTGGCCCAGGTGCGTCCCTATGCGGTGGATGTCAGTGGTGGGGTCGAGGCGAGCAAAGGCATCAAGGATGCGGAAAAGATTGGCGCGTTCATTCGCGCGGCGCGTGGCGTTTGATGTGACGACGAGCGGATGCCTGCCGTCCATAAGCCATTGCCCCGGCCGGAGGGTGGCGATAGCTGCGCCTGGCCTGAATCAGATTCGCTTGGGCCCTTGAGGGCCCTGCAACAGCTACGGAGATAAGCATGAGCAACTGGCTGAGAGAAAAACTGATCCCCTCGATCATGCGTTCCGAGGTCAAGAAGAGTTCGGTCCCGGAAGGGCTCTGGCACAAGTGCCCGTCCTGCGACGCCGTGCTCTATCGTCCAGAGCTGGAAAAGACCCTGGACGTCTGCCCCAAGTGCAACCACCACATGCGCATCGATGCGCGCGCTCGCCTGGACCTGTTCCTCGACGAGGACGGTCGTGAGGAGCTGGGCGCCGAGCTGGAGCCGGTGGATCGCCTGAAATTCCGCGACAGCAAGAAGTACAAGGATCGCCTCACCAGCGCGCAGAAAGAGACTGGCGAGAAAGACGCGCTGATCTCCATGAGCGGCAAGCTGCAGGGCATGCCTGTGGTCGCCTGTGCGTTCGAATTCAGCTTCATGGGCGGCTCCATGGGCGCCGTGGTCGGTGAGCGCTTCGTACGTGCCGCCAACGTGGCCCTGGAAAAACGCTGCCCGCTGGTGTGCTTCGCCGCCTCTGGTGGCGCGCGCATGCAGGAGGCACTGATCTCGCTGATGCAGATGGCTAAGACCAGCGCCGTTCTGGCCCGCCTGCGCGAGGAGGGTATTCCGTTTATCTCCGTGCTGACCGACCCTGTCTATGGTGGCGTTTCCGCCAGCCTGGCCATGCTCGGTGACGTCATCGTCGCCGAACCGCGCGCCCTGATCGGCTTCGCCGGCCCGCGGGTAATCGAGCAGACCGTGCGCGAGAAACTGCCGGAAGGCTTCCAGCGCAGTGAATTCCTGCTGGAGCACGGCGCCATCGACATGATCATCCACCGCAAGGATCTGCGTCCGCGCCTGGCACGCCTGCTGGCACAACTGCAGCACCTGCCCACCCCAGCGGCCACTGCATGAGTCGATCCCTTGCCGACTGGCTGAGTTATCTGGAGCAGCTGCACCCCAGTGCCATCGATATGGGCCTGGAGCGTTCGCGCGAGGTTGCTCGCCGGCTTGGCTTGGGTAAGCCGGCACCGCTGGTGGTCACCGTCACCGGTACCAATGGCAAGGGTTCTACCTGCGCTTTCCTGGCGTCCCTGCTACGTGAGCAGGGGCTCAAGGTCGGCGTCTACAGCTCGCCGCATCTGCTGCGTTACAACGAGCGGGTTCAGCTGCAGGGGCGCGACGCTTCCGACGAGGAGCTTTGCGCAGCCTTCGAGGCCGTTGAGGCTGGGCGCGGCGAAATATCCCTGACCTATTTCGAGATGGGCACCCTGGCAGCGTTCTGGCTGTTCGAGAGGGCCGGGCTGGATGCCGTGGTTCTGGAAGTCGGCCTGGGTGGCCGTCTCGATGCGGTCAACCTGGTCGACGCCGACCTGGCACTTGTCACCAGCATCGGCCTGGATCACGCCGACTGGCTGGGTGATACCCGCGAGTCCGTGGCCTTCGAGAAGGCCGGCATTCTGCGTCAGGGCAAGCCGGCCCTGTGCGGCGATCTGGAGCCTCCGCTGCCGCTGCTGCAGAAAGTTGCGGAGCTGGACTGCCCGCTGTTCCTGCGCGGTCGCGATTACGACCTGACGGTGGGCGAGGGTGGTTGGCACTGGCGCGGTCTGACTGCCGAGGGGCGGTTGCTGGAGCTGCATGATCTGCCGCTTCTGGATCTGCCGATGGAAAACGCGGCCCTCGCCCTGCAGGCATACGCGGTGCTGGACTTGCCCTGGCAGCCCGAGCGTCTGGCCCAGGCGCTGCGCGCTACTGCTGTCACCGGGCGCCTGGATCGCCGCCAGTTGAACTGGCAGGGCAGGGCGCTGAACCTTCTTCTCGATGTTGGGCACAACCCGCATGCCGCCGAGTACCTCGCGGCGCGCCTGGCTGCTCGGCCGCTTGAGGGGCGCCGGCTGGCGGTCTTCGGGCTGCTGGCGGATAAGGACCTGCCAGGGGTGCTGGCGCCGCTGCAACTGGATATTCAGAGCTGGGCCGTGGCGCCGCTGGATAGCCCGCGTGCGCGTCCGGCTGGCGAACTAGAGGCAGCGTTGCACAATCTCGGCGCCGATGTGCGCGCCTGCTCCAGCGTCGGGGAGGCATTGCTGGTACAGTGCGGTCTGGCGAGCGAGGATGACGAGATTCTCGTGTTCGGATCTTTCTATTGCGTGGCCGAGGCCCTGGAGTGGCTTGGCCAACAGGCGGAGGCAGGTAATGGCAGTGCTGGATAAGGGGCTCAAGCAGCGGATCGTCGGCGCACTGGTGCTGGTGGCGCTGGCGGTGATCTTCCTGCCCATGCTGTTTTCCCGCGAGGACGAGCTGCGCCAGGTAGTCGTCGACGCTCCGGCCATGCCGGACAAGCCGAGCATGCCCGAGGTGGCATTGGACCCGGTAGTCGTGCCGGAGCCGGTGGCCGAGGACGAGGTGCCGCCGGTCGAGCCGGTACCGCAGACTCCCAGCGAGCCGATTGCCACGCCGAGCCAGCCAGTACAGCCGGCCCAGGTTCAGGTCGAGGCACCGAAGCCTGCGGCGGCCGCCGCCGAGCAGAAGCCGGTCAGTGGTCTGGACGCCAACAACCTGCCGATCAGTTGGTCGGTGCAGTTGGCCAGCCTGTCCAGTCGCGCCGGTGCCGAGAAGCTGCAGCAGACTCTGCGCAGCAGTGGCTACAACGCCTATATCCGCAGTTTCGATGGTATGAACCGGGTCTTCGTCGGCCCGGTGATCGAACGCGCCGAGGCCGATCGCCTGCGTGACCTGCTCAACCGTCAGCAGAATCTCAAGGGTTTCGTGGTGCGCTTCCAGCCGGAAAACGGCTGATTCCCTCTATCACGGCCATATAGCGCCCCCGGCTTACCCGGCCGGGTCCGCTCTGTTAGAATTCGCCGCCTTTCCCGTCTGTAGGCAGCAACGTGGCATTCACTTGGGTCGATTGGGCGATCATCGCCGTCATCGCCATCTCCAGCTTGATCAGCCTGCGCCGCGGCTTCTTCAAGGAGGCCCTGTCGCTGCTGACCTGGATCATCGCCGGTGTAGTCGCCTGGATGTTCGGTGGCGCCCTCTCGCAGCACCTGACGGACTTCATCGATACGCCGTCGATGCGTGTTATCGCGGCCTGCGCCATTCTCTTCGTCGTGACCCTGCTGGTCGGGGCACTGATCAATTTCCTCATCGGTGAGCTGATCCGGGTAACCGGCCTGTCGGGCACCGATCGTTTTCTCGGCATGGTCTTCGGCGCGGCGCGCGGGGCTTTGCTGGTGGTAGTGCTGGTAGGGCTGGTGAGCCTGGCGCCGGTACAGCAGGATCAGTGGTGGCAGCAGTCGACCCTGCTGCCGCATTTTCTGATGGTGGCGGACTGGTCCAAGAACCTGATTCTGAGCCTGACCAGCCAATGGCTTGCCAGCGGCATCACGGATACACCCGGATTGCCGTTCAAGGAGGTTCTCTCGCAGCCTAAACTGCCTGAGAGCCTGTAGTTTCCCGATTCACATCACAGAGGTTGCGTCACATGTGCGGCATCGTCGGTATCGTCGGTAAGTCCAACGTCAATCAGTCCCTGTATGACGCCCTTACCGTGCTCCAACATCGCGGCCAGGACGCTGCCGGCATCGTTACCAGCCACGGCGGTCGTCTGTTCCTGCGCAAGGACAACGGCCTGGTGCGCGATGTCTTCCAGCAGCGCCACATGCAACGCCTGGTCGGCAACGTCGGCATCGGTCACGTGCGCTATCCCACTGCCGGCAGCTCCAGCTCCGCTGAGGCGCAGCCGTTCTACGTCAACTCGCCGTACGGCATCACCCTGGCGCACAACGGCAACCTGACCAACGTCGAGCAGCTGTCGCGCGAGATCTACGAATCCGATCTGCGCCACGTGAACACCAATTCCGATTCGGAAGTGCTGCTCAACGTGTTCGCCCACGAGCTGGCGGTGCGCAACAAGCTGCAGCCCACCGAGGAAGACGTGTTCGCTGCCGTCGCCGGTGTGCACGCCCGTTGCCGTGGCGGCTACGCCGTGGTGGCGATGATCACCGGTTACGGCGTGGTCGGTTTCCGCGACCCGCATGCGATCCGCCCGATCGTCTTCGGCCAGCGTCACACCGACGAGGGCGTGGAGTACATGATCGCCTCCGAGAGCGTTTCCCTCGACGTGCTCGGCTTCAGCCTGATCCGCGACCTGGCCCCGGGCGAAGCGGTGTACATCACCGAAGACGGCAAGCTGCACACCCGCCAATGCGCGCAGAATCCGCAGCTCAAGCCGTGCATCTTCGAGCACGTTTACCTGGCCCGCCCTGACTCGATCATGGACGGCGTCTCGGTGTACAAGGCGCGCCTGCGCATGGGCGAGAAGCTGGCCGAGAAAATCCAGCGCGAGCGCCCGGATCACGACATCGATGTGGTCATCCCGATTCCGGATACCAGCCGTACTTCCGCCCTGGAGCTGGCCAACCAGCTGGGCGTGAAGTTCCGTGAGGGCTTCGTCAAGAACCGCTACATCGGTCGTACCTTCATCATGCCCGGCCAGGCCGCACGCAAGAAATCGGTGCGCCAGAAGCTCAACGCCATCGACCTGGAGTTCCGCGGCAAGAACGTGATGCTGGTCGACGACTCCATCGTGCGCGGCACCACCTGCAAGCAGATCATCCAGATGGCCCGCGAAGCCGGCGCCAAGAATGTCTACTTCTGCTCGGCGGCCCCGGCTGTGCGCTACCCGAACGTGTACGGCATCGACATGCCGAGCGCCCACGAGCTGATCGCCCATGGCCGCAGCACCGAGGAAGTGGCCGAGCTGATCGGCGCCGATTGGCTGATCTACCAGGACCTGGAAGACCTGAAAGAGGCGGTCGGTGGTGGCAAGATCAAGATCGAGCACTTCGATTGCGCAGTGTTCGACGGCCAGTACGTGACCGGTGACGTCAACGAGCACTACCTGAACAAGATCGAACAGGCCCGCAACGATGCGGCCAAGGCGGGCAGCCCGACTGTCAGCGCCATCATCGATCTGCACAACGACTGAGCAGGGGAGCTGCCATGAGTCAGGATTGGGAAGCCGGCAGGCTGGATAGCGACCTCGAGGGCGTTGGCTTCGACACCCTGGCGGTGCGTGCCGGCCAGCGTCGTGGGCCTGAGGGCGAGCATGGCGAGGCCATGTTCCTCACCTCCAGCTATGTGTTCCGCAGCGCCGCCGACGCCGCCGCGCGTTTCGCCGGCGAGCAGCCGGGCAACGTCTACTCGCGCTACACCAACCCGACCGTGCGTGCCTTCGAGGAGCGCATCGCCGCTCTGGAAGGCGCCGAGCAGGCAGTGGCGACCGCCTCCGGCATGGCTGCCATTCTGGCCATCGTCATGAGCCTGTGCAGTTCCGGCGACCACGTGCTGGTGTCGCGCAGCGTGTTCGGCTCGACCATCAGCCTGTTCGAGAAGTACCTCAAGCGTTTCGGCATCGAGGTGGACTATCCGCCGCTGTCGGATCTGAGCGCCTGGGAAGCGGCCTTCAAGCCCAATACCAAGCTGCTGTTCGTCGAGTCGCCGTCCAATCCGCTGGCCGAGCTGGTGGACATCGCCGCGCTGGCCGAGATCGCTCACGCCCATGGCGCGCTGCTGGCGGTGGACAACTGCTTCTGTACTCCGGCTCTGCAGCAACCGCTGAAAATGGGTGCCGATATCGTCATGCACTCGGCGACCAAGTACATCGACGGCCAGGGCCGTGGCCTGGGCGGCGTGGTCGCCGGGCGCAAGGCGCAGATGGAGCTGGTGGTCGGTTTCCTGCGTACTGCGGGCCCGACCCTCAGCCCGTTCAACGCCTGGATGTTCCTCAAGGGCCTGGAGACCCTGCGTGTGCGCATGCAGGCGCAGAGCGCCAGCGCCATGCAGCTGGCCCAGTGGCTGGAAGGGCAGGCGGGGATCGACAAGGTCTACTACTCCGGCCTGGCTAGTCACCCGCAGCATGAGCTGGCCAAGCGCCAACAGAGTGCCTTTGGCGCGGTGCTGAGCTTCGAGGTCGAGGGTGGCAAGGAGGCGGCCTGGCGTTTTATCGACGCCACTCGGGTCATTTCCATCACCACCAACCTGGGCGATACCAAGACCACCATCGCCCACCCGGCGACCACTTCCCATGGCCGTCTGTCGCCGCAGGAGCGGGCCAATGCCGGCATCCGCGACAACCTGATCCGGGTTGCGGTGGGGCTGGAGGACATCGCCGACCTCAAGGCCGATCTGGCCCGCGGGTTGGCCGCGCTCTGAAACGAAAACGCCGCTCGATGAGCGGCGTTTTTCATTCCCCTCGCATCATTGCGTCTTGTCGCGCAGGTCGATGGCGGCAGCCCCTGGCTTGTCGAACAGGCGCACGGCATCGCCCGGCAGCTGGCTGTTGCCGTCTTCGTCGGCGCCCAGCACGCTGATGTCGTTGTATTTCTTGCCCGACAGCGTGGCCATGCCGGCGCGGTCGCGGACGATGGTCGGGCGCAGGAACACCATCAGGTTGCGCTTGATGTGGGTGTCCTTGGTCGAGCGGAACAGCCGGCCGAGGAAGGGGATGTCGCCGAGCAGCGGCACTTTCGAATCGGTGCTGGTGACGTCGTCCTGGATCAGGCCGCCGAGCACGATCACCTGGCCATCGTCGGCCAGGATCACGCTCTTGATCGAGCGCTTGTTGGTCACCAGGTCCACTGCCTGCGAGTTGACCCCGGTGCTGGGGGCGATGGAGGAGATTTCCTGCTCCACCTCCAGGCGCATGGTCGCGCCGTCGTTGATATGCGGGGTGACCTTGAGGGTTACGCCGATATCTTCGCGCTCGATGGTGGTGAAGGGGTTGCTCGAGCCGGAGGCGTCAGTGGTGTAGGAGCCGGTCTGGAACGGCACGTTCTGGCCCACCAGAATCTCCGCTTCCTGGTTGTCCAGGGTCAGCAGGCTCGGCGTGGACAGCAGGTTGCTCTTGCTGTTGGCGGAGAGGGCGGTGATCAGCGCGCCGAAGTTCTCGGTGCCGATGCCGATGATCGCGCCGTCCGGCAGGGTCAGGTCATCGGGGATCTCGTCTTCCTGGATGGCGCGCAACACGGTGCCTACCGACAGGCCGGTGTTACCGAAGTTGACCCCGCCCACGCCGCCGGTGCCTCCGCGGGCGTCCACCGCCCACTGCACGCCGAGGGCGTCGCTGATATCACCGGAAATCTCGACGATGGCAGCTTCGACCATCACCTGGGCACGCGGCACGTCGAGGTTGCGCACGATTTCCTCGAGGGTCGCCACGGTGTCCGGCTCGGCCAGCAGCACCAGGGCGTTGAGGCTCTCGTCGGCGCGGATCAGGATGTTCTGCGGTTTGCTGCTGGTGGCTTCGCCGCCGCCCTCGGGCGCCTTCAGGCCTTCGGAAATGTCGCCGAGGGTCTCGGCCAGGCTCTTGGCATCGCTGTGGCGCAGGCGAATCACTCGGGCGTTGGCTGAGCGGGTGCTGGGGGTGTCCAGCGAGCGGGCCAGGTTGGCCAGGCGCTGGCGCGCGGCGGGCGGGCCGAGAATGATCAGGCGGTTGGTGCGTGAGTCGGCGATAACCCGGGTGCCGGCACCGTCCTTGCGCTCGTTGCGCATCACCGCGTTGTTCAGCGCCTCGGCGGCGTCCAGCACCCAGGCGTACTGCAGGTTGATCACGTTGTAGTCGCCGCCGCCCTGGGCGTCGAGATCGTTGATCAGCTGGCGGATGCGTTCGATGTTGGCCCGGCGATCGCTGATGATCAGCGCGTTGGAGGCGGCCACAGCGGCCAGGTGGCCGTTCTGCGGCACCAGTGGGCGGATCAGCGGAATCAGCTCGTTGACCGAGGTGTGCTGCACCTGGATCAGCTCGGTCTGGATGTCGTCCGGTGCGCTATGGCTGCTGTTGGCGCCGCTGCGTGCCTCGGTCACCGGCACGATGCGCGCCTGGTCGCCCTGGGCCAGCACGCTGAAGCCGTGGGTGCTCATGACCGAGAGGAACAGCTGGTAGACCTCTTCCAGACCCAGCGGGGCCTTGGAAATCACCGTGACCTGGCCTTTGACCCGGGGGTCGACGACGAAGGTTTCGCCGGAAATCTCCGCCACCTGGTCGATGAAGTCGCGGATGTCGGCGTCCTTCATGTTGATGGTCCAGGTTTCGGCACCCTGGGTGACCTTCGCAGGTTCCGCGGCAAAGGCCACGGGGAGCGGCGCGCCCAGGCAGCTGGCAGCCAGCAGCAGGGCGAGGGGCAGGCGTTTGGGCGAGAAGGGCTTGCGATCGGTCATGGGCTTTCTTCGACTTCCGGTGCGTCCGGCTGCGGCATGTCGCCTTCGCCTTCCATGCGTTGTTGAAGGTTCTGGATGCGCTCCTGCAGAGCCCGTACGTCCTCGTCCTGCAGTTGTTCCAGCTGTTCGGCGGTAGGCTCCATCGGCGAGTTGTCCGACGGGGCGAAATGGGGTGTCAGCGAAGACTGGCGAATGGCCGGGAAGCGCAGGCTTTCCTCGTTGCCGCCGCGGTCGAGGACCACATGGTCCTTGTGTACCGAGTGCAGGCGGGTGCTGGAATTGACCTCGCCGCCCACGCCAACGCGCTTGGGCTTGTCTCCGGCGATCTGGATGATGGCGGTGGAGCGCTGGGCGTCCGGATTGACGAAGCTGGCCAGCAGGGTCATCTGCTGCTTGGTCGGCGGCGCATTCTGCGCGCTGCCCGGCGGCAGTGCCGGGGTGCCGAACAGGTACTGCAGGCGCTGCAGCGAGACCGGCTGGTGCTCGGTGGCGGCACTGGTTGCGGGTTCGCTGGGGGCTTCGCTACGTAGCAGGCGCAGCAGATCGACGCTCTGTTTGGTCAGGCTGAGGGTGATCAGCAGCACCACGAGCAGGCAGAGGCCGGTCACACCGTGGCGTTGCAGCCAGGCGGGAAGGCGAATGCTGATGGCGCTCAAGACATATATCCCCCGGTGTTCTTCTTATTCTGCGTGCGCGCTCTGCATGGCGCGCATCGGTCCGGCCCATACTCTGCGGGCGCTGCCAACCTTAACGCAAGTACTCTGGCTGTCGCTCTTTCGCGTGATCCATCTGCGCGCTGGTGCACTTTTGCCGTATATCGCGTCGCGGCCGAAAGCGTGAAACGTTTCGAAACTTCTTCCATCTGACTCGTTATCATCGGCCGCCATGTGCTTCCCGTTCAACAATAAAAATAAGCCTGACGGATCACTGCAATGGAAGATCGCAAGCCGCTTGCCCCGGCTCCCGCGGGTTTTGTCCGTGAGGAGTTGCTGGAACTGCTCGATCATTGCGAGCACTTTCCCCTGACCGTGCTGCTGGCGCCCGCAGGCTCCGGTAAATCCACCCTGTTGGCCCAATGGCAGGCGAGCGACCCCGCGCGCAGTGTGGTGCATTGCCCACTGCAGGCACGTGACAACGAGCCGGTGCGTTTCTTTCGCCACCTCGCCGAGGGCATCCGCACGCGGGTCGAAGACTTCGACGTGTCCTGGTTCAATCCGTTCGCTGCCGAGATGTACCAGGCGCCGGAGGTGGTCGGTGACTACCTGGCCGATGCGCTCAATCGCATCGATGGCGACCTCTGCATCGTTCTCGACGATTTCCAGTTCATCAGCCAGCCGACCATCCTCGAAGTGCTCTCGGCCATGCTTGAGCGTCTGGCCGGCGCCACGCGGGTAATCATCTCCAGTCGCAACCATCCGGGCTTCTCGCTCAGCCGCTTGAAGCTGGAGAACAAGCTGCTGTGCATCGATCAGCACGACATGCGCCTGTCTGCGGCGCATATCCAGCAACTCAACGCCCACCTGGGCGGCGCCGACCTCAGCCCGGCCTATATCGACAGCCTGATGGCCATGACCGAGGGCTGGATGGCCGGGGTCAAAGTAGCGCTGCTGGCCTACGCGCGCTTCGGCACCGTGGCGCTGGAGCGCTTCAACGGCAGCCAGCCGGAGATCGTCGACTACTTCGGCCATGTAGTGCTCAAGCGCCTGTCGCCGCAGATGCATGACTTCCTGCTCAGCTGCGCCCTGTTCGAGCGCTTCGACGGCGAGCTCTGCGACCAGGTGCTGGAGCGTACGGGGTCTGCCCTGTTGCTGGAGGAGCTGGCGGTGCGCGAGCTGTTTCTGCTGCCAGTCGGCGAGCAGCCCGGCAGCTATCGCTATCACGCGCTACTGCACGATTTCCTGGCCAAGCGCCTGGCGTTGCACAAGCCCCAGGAGGTGCCGTCGCTGCAGCGTCGTGCGGCGATGTTCTTCCATGCGCGCGGCGACTTCGAGCAGGCGCTGCAGCATGCCCAGCGCAGCGGCGATCAGGCGCTGTTCCACTGCCTGCTGGAGGAGGCTGGCGAGCAGTGGGTGCGCCGTGGCCACTTCGCCGAGGTACTGAAGTGGCTGGAGCCGCTCGGCGAGGATGAGCTGTGCGAGCAGCCCCGCCTGCTGGTGCCGATGACCCTGGCGCTGACCCTGTCGCGACGCTTCCATCAGGCGCGCTATTGCGTCGACGACCTGGCTGCCCGCTGCGTGGGCCGGCCGGGGCTGGACGAACCGACCCGCCAGCTGCTGGCGCTCAACCTGGAGCTGTTCCAGCACGACCTGGCCTTCGATCCGGGGCAGCGCTGGCAGGGCCTGCTGGCGCCCGGCATTTCGTCGGACGTGCGCGCCCTGGCGCTGACCATCCTGGCCTATCACCACCTGATGCACGGCCGCCTGGAGCAGTCGATCCAGCTTGCGCTGGAGGCCAAGGCATTGCTGGCGCGTACCGGGCAGCTGTTCCTGGAGAGCTACGCCGACCTGATCATCGCCCTGTGCAACCGTAACGCCGGCCGCGCCACCAGCGCGCGCAAGGACGTCTGCCTGGACTACCAGCGCACCGAGCGCTCCTCGCCGGCCTGGCTGAACCGAGCCACGGCCATGGTGGTGGCGCTGTACGAGCAGAACCAGCTGGCCGCGGCGCAGCAGCTGTGCGAGGACCTGATGGCGATGGTTACCTCGTCCTCGGCCACCGAGACCATCGCCACGGTGCACATAACCCTGTCGCGCCTGCTCTACCGGCGCCAATCCCAGGGCCGAGCCGGGCGCCTGCTGGAGCAGCTGTCGCGCATCCTGCAGCTGGGCAACTACGCGCGCTTCGCCAGCCAGGTGACGCAGGAAAGCATGCGCCAGGCCTATCTCGATGGCCGTCCGGCGGCGCTGGATGCCCTGGCCCAGCGCCTGGGCATCGACGAGCGCCTGGCCGCTGGTGAGTGGGAGAGGGTGCGCGACTATGACGAGTGCTGGGAGCGTTGCGGCCTGGCCGCCGTGTACTGGCTGGTGATGCGCGGCGCGCAGCCGCGTGCCTGTCGCATCCTCAAGGTGCTGGCGCAGTCGCTGCAGAAGAGCGAGATGAAGGCGCGAGCCCTGGTGGTGGAAGCCAACCTGCTGGTGTTGAGCGCGCCGCAGCTGAGCGAGGAGGAGCAGATCGGTGCGCTGCTGCAGCTGGTCGAGCGCTTCGGCATCGTCAACATCAACCGCTCGGTGTTCGACGAGGCGCCCGGCTTTGCCGAGGCAGTGTTCGGCTTGCTGCGCTCGGGTCGCCTGCAGGTCCCGGAGGCCTACAGCGAGGCCTACGCGGAGTTCCTCCTGGCCGAGAGCCTCACCCCGGCAGTGCCGGCCGACCCGGTCAGCCTGCTGACCGACAAGGAGGCGGAGATCTTCGCCTGCCTGCTCAAGGGACTGTCCAACTCCGAGATCAGCGCCAGTACGGGCATCGCCCTGTCCACCACCAAGTGGCACCTGAAGAACATCTACTCGAAGCTCAATCTCTCCGGCCGCACCGAGGCCATCCTCGCCATGCAGCAGCGCGGCGCCTGACACCTCCCTGACCGACGGTAGCCCCGATTCCCGTTCCCCCCTCCCGGGGGAGGGGGGAGGGGGGCGCGCAAATCCCTAATCTCCCCGCCAGCCGGAAAACCGGCGCCCAACCGTATTAGTACAAGAAGAATCGGGAGATAACGCCATGTCTGTTTGGGTCACATGGCCGAGCTTGGTCAAGTTCGGCACTCTGGGCATCTACGCCGCCCTGATCTCACTCGCGCTGGAGCGCGACGTGCTGTTCAAGGAAAACCTGTTCGACGTCGACAACCTGCCTGCCGCCAACGCCAAGATCACCTGTGATGCGCGCAGCCAGGTGGCGCGTACCGAGGATGGTACCTGCAACATCCTCGCGAACCCTGCCGAAGGCTCCGTCTACCGCCGCTTCGGCCGCAACGTGAACCCCGCCGTGACCCATGGCGAGACCGAATCCGACACCCTGCTCAGCCCCAACCCGCGGGAAGTGAGTAACGTGCTGATGGCGCGTGGTGAGTTCAAGCCTGCGCCCAGCCTCAACTTCATCGCCGCCTCGTGGATCCAGTTCATGGTGCACGACTGGGTGGAGCACGGCCCCAACGCCGAAGCCAACCCGATCCAGGTTCCGCTGCCGGCTGGCGACGTGCTCGGCTCCGGCACCATGTCCGTGCGCCGCACCCAGGCCGACCCGACCCGTACCGCCGCCGAAGCCGGCAAACCGGCCACCTACCGTAACCACAACACCCACTGGTGGGATGGTTCGCAGCTGTACGGAAGCAGCAAGGAAACCAACGACAAGGTGCGTTCCTTCGTCGACGGCAAGCTGAAGATCAATCCGGATGGCACCCTGCCGACCGAGTTCATCAGCGGCAAGCCGGTCACCGGCTTCAACGAGAACTGGTGGGTCGGCCTGAGCATGCTGCACCAGCTGTTCACCAAGGAACACAACGCGATCGCCACCATGCTCAAGCAGAAGTACCCGGGCAAGGATGACCAGTGGCTGTACGACCATGCGCGCCTGGTCAACGCCGCGCTGATGGCCAAGATCCACACCGTGGAGTGGACCCCGGCGGTGATCGCCAACCCGGTCACCGAGCGTGCTATGTACGCCAACTGGTGGGGCCTGCTCGGCTCCGGTCCGAATCGTGACAAGTACCAGTCCGAAGCACGCATGCTGCAAGAGGACCTGGCCGGCTCCAACTCCTTCGTCCTGCGCATCCTGGGTGTCGATCCGACCAACGTCGGCAGCTCGACCATCTCCCATGCGCTGAGCGGCATCGTCGGTTCGACCAACCCGAACAACTACGGCGTGCCCTACACGCTGACCGAGGAGTTCGTCGCGGTGTACCGCATGCACCCGCTGATGCGCGACAAGGTCGACGTCTACGACATCGGCTCGAACAGCATCGCGCGCTCGGTAGCGCTGCAGAACACCCGCGATCGGGATGCCGAGAACCTGCTCAACGGCGAACACCCGGACCGCCTGTGGTACTCCTTCGGTATCACCAACCCGGGCTCGCTGACCCTCAACAACTATCCGAACTTCCTGCGCAACCTGTCGATTCCGCTGGTCGGCAACATCGACCTGGCGACCATCGACGTGCTGCGTGACCGTGAGCGTGGCGTGCCGCGCTACAACGAGTTCCGCCGTGAGATCGGCCTCAATCCGATCACCAAGTTCGAGGACCTGACCAAGGAACCGACCCTGCTGGCCAACCTCAAGCGCATCTACGGCAACGACATCGAGAAGATCGACACCCTGGTCGGCATGCTGGCCGAAACCACCCGTCCGGACGGCTTCGCCTTCGGCGAGACCGCCTTCCAGATCTTCATCATGAACGCCTCGCGCCGCCTGATGACCGACCGCTTCTTCACCAAGGACTACCGCCCAGAGATCTACACCGCGGAAGGTCTGGCCTGGGTCGAGAACACCACCATGGTCGACGTGATCAAGCGTCACAACCCGCAACTCGACAGCAGCCTGGTGGGCGTGCAGAACGCCTTCAAACCCTGGGGCCTGAACATCCCGGCCGACTACCAGACCTGGCCGGCCAAGGCCAAGCAGGACAACCTGTGGGTCAACGGCGCCATGCGTACCCAGTACGCCGAAGGCCAGGTGCCGCCGCTGGAGGGCATCAACACCTCGGCCCTGCTGGCCAACACCCTGTGGAAGAAGGTGCGTGAAGAGAGCGACGTGGTGCCGGCCGATTACGAGAAGGGCATGCACCAGCGTGGCGTGATGGCCAAGGTCAAGTTCAACCCCGTGGCCGGCAACCCCTACACCGGCCTGTTCCAGGGTTCGGATAACGGCCTGCTGCGCCTGTCGCTGGCTGCCGATCCGTCCGGTGGCAGCGTTCAGCCGGGCATGGCCTGGAAGGCCTTCGTCGATGGCAAGCCGTCGCGCAACGTCTCGGCGCTGGCCAGCTGGAGCGGCCAGGGGCAGAACTACAACTTCTTCGCCAACGAGATGTCGCAGATCGTCCTGCCGGAAGGCACCGACAACTTCGGTCTGCAGGTGCTGTTCGCCGCAGTGACGTTGAAACCGACCCAGCTGCGGGTCGACGACATGGCCGAGGTCACCCAGACCGGCCAGGCCGTGACCGCGGTCAAGGCGCCGACGCAGATCTACTTCGTGCCTAAGGCTGAAGTGCGCAACCTGTTCTCTGCGGCCGCGCACGACTTCCGCAGCGACCTGGTGACGCTCAATGCCGGCACCAAGCTGTACGACGTCTACGCCACCTCGATGGAGGTCAAGACCTCGATCATCCCGTCGATCAGTCGCACCTACGCCCAGCAACGCCGCAGCAGTGCGGTGAAGATCGGCGAGATGGAGCTGACCTCGCCGTTCATCGCATCGACCTTCGGCGACAGTGGGGTGTTCTTCAAGCACCAGCGCAGCGAAGACAAGTAACACAAGCCTGTTAGAAAGAACCCCGGCCTGCGCCGGGGTTCTTTTTTTCGTCCCGACGTTCGGTCGCGATGAATTTCATCCAGTGTTGTCGCTCGAATGTTGGAGCTGCGAAATCAGCACTGCAGATTCCGTGGAAATCCGTTAATTTGGCTCCGCAGTCGTGCCATAGAACAACAATAAGACAACAGCTAGATGGATCTTCTGTTTCAGGAACGGGCCCGCACATGTCCATCGATACCCATGCCGCGCTAGCGGTCCCGGCAGAGCCGCCGCTGCGCTCTTTGCCATTCGCCTTCGCCAAACGCCACGGTGTGCTGCTGCGCGAGTCCTTCGGCGAGCCCCAGTTACAGGTACGTCGCGGTGCCAGCCTCACCGCCGTACAGGAGGCCCAGCGCTTCGCCGGCCGCGTGCTGCCGCTGCACTGGCTGGAGCCGGAAGCCTTCGAGCAGGAACTTGCCCTGGCCTACCAGCGCGACTCGTCCGAAGTGCGGCAGATGGCCGAGGGTCTCGGCGCCGAACTCGACCTGGCCAGCCTGGCCGAACTCACCCCCGAATCCGGTGACCTGCTGGAGCAGGAAGACGACGCACCGATCATCCGCCTGATCAACGCCATCCTCAGCGAGGCGATCAAGGCCGGTGCTTCCGACATCCACCTGGAAACCTTCGAGAAACGCCTGGTCGTGCGCTTCCGCGTCGACGGCATCCTGCGTGAAGTGATCGAGCCGCGCCGCGAGTTGGCTGCGCTGCTGGTGTCGCGGGTCAAGGTCATGGCGCGTCTGGATATCGCCGAGAAGCGCGTGCCGCAGGACGGCCGCATCTCGCTCAAGGTCGGCGGCCGCGAAGTCGATATCCGTGTATCCACACTGCCGTCCGCCAACGGCGAACGGGTGGTGCTGCGTCTGCTCGACAAACAGGCCGGGCGCCTGTCGCTGCAGCACCTGGGCATGAGCGAGCGCGACCGCCGCCTGCTCGACGACAACCTGCGCAAGCCCCACGGCATCATCCTGGTCACCGGCCCCACCGGCTCGGGCAAGACCACCACCCTGTACGCGGGCCTGGTCACCCTCAACGACCGCTCGCGCAACATCCTCACGGTGGAAGATCCGATCGAGTATTACCTCGAAGGCATCGGCCAGACCCAGGTCAACCCGCGGGTGGACATGACCTTCGCCCGCGGCCTGCGTGCCATCCTGCGCCAGGATCCGGACGTGGTGATGGTCGGCGAGATCCGCGACCAGGAGACCGCCGACATCGCCGTGCAGGCCTCGCTGACCGGCCACCTGGTGCTCTCCACCCTGCACACCAACAGCGCCGTTGGTGCAGTTACCCGCCTGGTCGACATGGGCGTCGAGCCCTTCCTGTTGTCTTCGTCCTTGCTCGGCGTACTGGCCCAGCGTCTGGTACGCGTGCTTTGTCCGCATTGCCGCGAGGCGCGCCCGGCCGACGAAGCCGAATGCGACCTGCTCGGTGTCGATCCGCAGAGCCAGCCGATGCTCCATCACGCCAGGGGCTGCCCGGAGTGCCACCAGCAGGGCTACCGCGGCCGGACCGGCATCTACGAACTGGTGATCTTCGACGACAAGATGCGCACCCTGGTGCACAACGGTGTCGGCGAACAGGAGCTGCTGCGCCATGCCCGCAGCCTCGGCCCGAGCATCCGTGATGACGGTCGGCGCAAGGTGCTGGAAGGGGTGACCACCCTGGAAGAAGTCCTGCGCGTGACCCGGGAAGACTGATGGCTGCCTTCGAATACATCGCCCTCGATGGCAAGGGCCGCCAGCAGAAAGGTGTGCTGGAGGGCGACAGCGCCCGCCAGGTGCGCCAGCTGCTGCGCGACAAGCAACTGTCGCCGCTGCAGGTCGAGCCGGTGCACCGCAAGGAGCAGGCCGAAGGCGCTGGCGGCTTCAGCCTGCGCCGCGGCCTGTCGGCGCGCGACCTGGCCCTGGTCACTCGCCAGCTGGCGACCCTGATCAGCGCCGCGCTGCCCATCGAGGAGGCATTGCGCGCCGCCGCCGCCCAGTCGCGCCAGCCGCGTATCCAGTCGATGTTGCTGGCGGTACGCGGCAAGGTGCTCGAAGGTCATAGCCTGGCCAAGGCCCTGGCTACCTATCCGGCGGCCTTCCCCGAGCTGTACCGCGCCACGGTGGCGGCTGGCGAACACGCCGGCCATCTCGGTCCGGTACTTGAGCAGTTGGCCGACTACACCGAGCAGCGCCAGCAGTCGCGGCAGAAGGTGCAGATGGCGCTGCTCTACCCGGTGATCCTGATGCTCGCCTCGCTGGGCATCGTCGGCTTCCTGCTCGGCTATGTGGTGCCGGACGTGGTGCGGGTATTTGTCGACTCCGGGCAGACCCTGCCGGCACTGACCCGCGGGCTGATCTTCCTCAGCGAGCTGGTCAAGGCCTGGGGCGTGCTGGCCATCATCCTGGCGGTGCTCGGCGTGATCGCCTTCCGCCGCGCCCTGCGCAACGAAGACCTGCGCCGACGCTGGCACGCCTTCCTGCTGCGCGTGCCGCTGGTGGGCGGGCTGATCGCCGCTACCGAGACCGCACGCTTCGCCTCGACCCTGGCCATCCTGGTGCGCAGCGGCGTGCCGCTGGTGGAGGCGCTGGGCATCGGCGCCGAGGTGGTGAGCAACCGCATCATTCGCACCGACGTGGCCAACGCCACCCAGCGCGTGCGCGAGGGCGGCAGCCTGTCGCGGGCGCTGGAGGCCAGCCGGCAGTTCCCGCCGATGATGCTGCACATGATCGCCAGCGGTGAGCGCTCGGGCGAGCTGGATCAGATGCTGTCGCGCACGGCGCGCAACCAGGAGAACGACCTGGCGGCCACCATCGGCCTGCTGGTGGGGCTGTTCGAGCCGTTCATGCTGGTGTTCATGGGAGCGGTGGTGCTGGTGATCGTGCTGGCCATCCTCCTGCCGATTCTTTCTCTGAACCAACTGGTGGGCTGATAGTGATGAACAAGCAACAACGTGGTTTCACCCTGATCGAGATCATGGTGGTGGTGGTCATCCTCGGCATCCTCGCCGCGCTGGTGGTGCCGCAGGTGATGGGACGCCCGGACCAGGCCAAGGTCACTGCGGCGCAGAACGACATCCGCGCCATCGGCGCCGCGCTGGACATGTACAAGCTGGACAACCAGAACTACCCGAGCACCCAGCAGGGCCTGGAAGCCCTGGTGAAGAAGCCCACCGGTAACCCGCCGGCGAAGAACTGGAACGCCGAGGGCTACCTGAAGAAGCTGCCGATCGATCCGTGGGGCAATCAGTACCTGTTCCTGTCGCCGGGCACCCGCGGCAAGATCGACCTCTACTCGCTGGGTGCCGATGGCCAGGAAGGCGGCGACGGCACCAACGCCGATATCGGTAACTGGGACCTCTGATTCGCAATGCGAGCTGCGCGGGGCTTTACCCTCATCGAGTTGCTGGTGGTACTGGTCCTGCTCGGTGTGCTGACTGGTCTCGCCGTGATCGGCAGTGGCCTGGCTAGCAGTCCCGCGCGCAAGCTCAACGATGAGGCGGAGCGGCTCAACGGTCTGCTGCGGGTGCTGCTCGACGAGGCCGTTCTGGATAACCGCGAGTACGGCGTGCGCTTCGAGACGCACAGCTATCAGGTACTGCGCTATGAGCCGCTGAAGTCGCGCTGGGAGCCATTGGACAACAAGGTCCATGAGCTACCGGAGTGGGTCCAGCTGAGCATCGAGGTGGAAGACCAGAGCGTCGGCCTGCCGAGCCCGAAAGGCGACAAGGACAAGTCCGCACCGAAGCCTCCGCAGTTGCTGATTCTCTCCAGCGGCGAACTGACGCCCTTTACCCTGCACCTGGCCGGCGGCCGTGAGCGTGGCGCGCCGGCGCTGTCGCTGGTCAGTGATGGTTTCGCCGCACCGGAGCTGAAGCAGGAGAAGGGGCGGTGAGGCGCGGTCGCGGCTTCACCCTGCTCGAAGTGCTGGTGGCCCTGGCCATCTTTGCCGTGGTCGCCGCCAGCGTGCTCAGCGCCAGTGCCCGCACCCTGAAGACCGCTGCGCGGCTGGAAGACAAGACCTTCGCCACCTGGCTGGCGGACAACCGCCTGCAGGAGCTGCAGCTGGCCGACGCACCACCCTCCGAGGGGCGCGAGCAGGGCGAGGAGACTTACGCCGGTCGGCGCTGGCTGTGGCAGACCGAAGTGCAGACCACCAGCGAGCCGGAGATGCTGCGCGCCACCGTGCGTGTGGCACTGCGCCCCGAGCGTGGCCTGCGTGGCAAGATCGAAGACAACGCCCTGGTCACCCTGAGCGGCTTCGTCGGGGTCGAACCATGAGGCAGCGCGGCTTCACTCTGCTGGAAGTGCTGATCGCCATCGCCATCTTCGCCCTGCTGGCCATGGCCACCTACCGCATGCTCGACAGCGTGCTGCAGACCGATCGTGGCCAGCGCGAGCAGGAGCAGCGCCTGCGTGAGCTGACCCGCGCGATGGCTGCCTTCGAGCGTGATCTGCTGCAGGTGCGCACGCGTCCCGTGCGTGACCCGCTGGGTGATCCGCTGGCGTCGCTGCGTGGCGACAGTGGCCGCAACACCCAGCTGGAATTCACCCGCAGCGGCTGGCGCAACCCGCTGGGCCAGCAGCGAGCCACCCTGCAGCGGGTGCGTTGGCAGCTGGAGGGCGAGCGTTGGCAACGGGCCTACTGGCCGGTGCTGGATCAGGCCCAGGACAGCCAGCCGCGGGTGCAGCAGGCGCTGGAAGGCGTCACTCGTTTCGAATTGCGCTTCCTCGATCTTGAGGGTCGCTGGTTGCAGAGCTGGCCCCCGGCCAACAGCACGGCTGATGAGGCGCTGACCCAGTTGCCCAAGGCCGTCGAGCTGGTCATCGAGCACCGGCGCTATGGCGAGCTGCGCCGCATCTGGCGCATGCCGGAGATGCCGCAGCAGGAGCAGGTAACGCCGCCAGACGGCGGCGAAGATGGCGAGTTGCTGCCGGAAGAGCCTTCTCCCGATCCTGGCGCGGAGTCCGCACCGTGAGGCGTGAGCGCGGTGTAGCGCTGATCACCGTGCTGCTGGTGGTCGCCCTGGTGACCGTGGTCTGCGCCGCGCTGCTGACGCGTCAGCAACTGGCCATCCGCAGTACCGGCAACCAGTTGCTGGTGCGCCAGGCTCAGTACTACGCAGAGGGCGGCGAGCTGGTGGCCAAGGCCCTGCTGCGGCGCGACCTGAGCGGCGAGCAGGTCGACCACCTGGCCGAAGCCTGGGCCAACCCCGCGCTGCGCTTTCCGTTGGATGAGGGGGGCGAGCTGCGGTTGCGCATCGAAGATCTGGCGGGGCGCTTCAATCTCAATAGCCTGTCCGTCGGCGGCGAGGTCGGCGAGCAGGCCCTGCTGCGCCTGCGCCGCCTGCTACAGCGCCTGCAGTTGAGCCCGGCCTACGCCGACCGCCTGCAGGATTGGCTGGATACCGACCAGGACCCTGGCGGCATGGCCGGTGCCGAGGACGATCAGTACCTGTTGCTCAAGCCGCCCTATCGCACCGGGCCAGGGCGCATCGTCGATGTCTCCGAGCTCCGCCTGCTGCTGGGCATGAGCGAGGTCGACTATCGCCGCCTGGTGCCCTTTGTCAGCGCGCTGCCGAAGGATGTGGAGCTCAACGTCAACACCGCCAGCGCCGCGGTGCTGGCCTGTCTGGGCGATGGCATTCCCGATGCGGCGCTGAAGGCGGTCATCGAGGGGCGTGGGCGTACCGGCTACCGCGACCTTGGTACCTTCACCCAGCAGCTCAGTGCCTATGCAGTGGGGGCGCAGGGGCTCACCACCACCAGTCAATATTTCCAGGTCACCACCGAAGTGCTGCTGGGCGACCGGCGCCAGGTGCTGGTCAGTTATCTGCAACGTGGTAATGATGGGCGCGTCCGTCTGATGGCGCGCGATCTGGGGCAGGAGGGCCTGGCGCCCCCGCCCGTCGAGGAGTCCAAGAAATGAGTCTGCCCACGCTGTTTCTTCCGCCGCAGGCCTGCCATCAGGCGGCCGCCGAGCTGCCGGTCTGGCAGGTCGACGGCGACATCTGCAGCCAGCGTCCGTTTGCCGAGGCACTACCTGCCGCGGGGGCGGCCTGGCGCCTTGTGTTGCCGATCGAGGCGGTCACCGTCTGCCTGGTGCAGTTGCCGACCACCAAGGCGCGCTGGCTGCAGAAGGCGCTGCCGTTCGCCGTGGAGGAGCTGCTGGCCGAGGATGTCGAGCAGTTCCACCTGAGCGTGGGCGGGCAGCTGGCCGATGGTCGCCATCGCGTCTATGCGGTGCGCCGCAGCTGGCTGGCCGGTTGGCTGGCGTTGTGCGAGAACAATCCGCCGCAACGCATCGAGGTGGATGCCGATCTGCTGCGCGAGGAGGGCAGCCAGTTGCTCTGCCTGGGGGATCGCTGGTTGCTCGGCGGCAGCGGTGAGGCGCGCCTGGCATTGCGTGGCGAGGATTGGCCGCAGCTGGTCGAACTCTGCCCTCTGCCGAGGGTGGCCTATGTCGCGGCTGGCCAGGCCGCGCCGGACGGCGTCGAGCACAGTCACGAGCTGGCCTCGCCGCTGGCGTGGCTGGCGCGGCAATACGCCGAATGCAACCTGGCTCAGGGGCCGTTTGCCCGCCGTGAATCATCCGGGCAGTGGCTGCGCTGGCGGCCGCTGGCGGCGCTGGTCGGCCTGTGGCTGGTGCTGCAGTGGGGCTTCAACCTGGCCCAGGGCTGGCACTTGCAGCGCGAGGGCGAGCGCTATGCCGAGGCCAGCGCGACCCTGTACCGCGAGCTGTTCCCCGACGACAACAAGTTGATCAACCTGCGTGCGCAGTTCGACCAGCACCTGGCCGAGGCCGAAGGCGGTGGTCAGCAGCAGCTGTTGCAACTGCTCGACCAGGCCGCCGCAGCGATTGGCGAGGAGGGTGCGCGGGTGCAGGTGCAGCAACTGGACTTCAATGCCCAGCGCGGTGACCTCGCCCTGAATCTGCAGGCCAGCGACTTTTCCGCGTTGGAGAGCCTGCGCACGCGCCTGCAGGAAGCGGGGCTGGCGGTGGACATGGGCTCGGCAAGCCGGGAAGACAGTGGCGTCAGCGCACGCCTGGTGATCGGAGGTAATGGATGAGTACGCTGGCTTCGCAACTGCGCGGGCAGATCGCCAACAATCCCCTGGCTGTCCGTTGGCACGGCATGCCGCCGCGCGACCGCCTGGCCCTCGCGCTGCTGGGTGGCTTCCTGCTGCTGGTGCTGCTCTACCTGCTGCTGTGGCGGCCGGTCAGCCAGAACCTCGAACAGGCGCGCAGCTACCTGCAGCAGCAGCGCGCTCTGCACGCCTACCTGCAGGAGCATGCGCCGCAGGTACGGGCGCAGCAGGGCAAGCCGCAGGTCAGCGTCGACCCGACGGCGATGCAGGGCCTGGTGACCGCCAGCGCGGCGAGCCAGGGACTCAACATCGATCGTCTCGACAACCAGGGTGACGGTGGTCTGCAGGTGAGCCTGCAGCCGACCGACTTCGCCCGCCTGCTGCGCTGGCTGATCAACCTGGAGGAACAGGGCGTGCGTGTCGAGGAAGCAGGACTCGAGCGAGCGGAGAAGGGGCTGGTGAGCACTCGTCTGCTGCTGCGCGCGGGCTGACCGATTGCGCACTGGTTTGGCGCCGTCGGCACCCAAATCGGGCAGCTCGGAAAACTCCGCAAAAATGGCCGCGAAGAAAAAAATTCAAGCAGGGTGTTGACTTAGGTAAGGGGGGTGCGTAAATTTCGCCACCTCGCAAGGCTACTCGGGTGATTAGCTCAGCCGGGAGAGCATCTGCCTTACAAGCAGAGGGTCGGCGGTTCGATCCCGTCATCACCCACCATCTCGCTCAAGAGGTTACGCGCAGCGGTAGTTCAGTCGGTTAGAATACCGGCCTGTCACGCCGGGGGTCGCGGGTTCGAGTCCCGTCCGCTGCGCCATATAAAGAGAAGCCCTCAGCTCGCAAGAGCTGGGGGTTTTTCGCATATGGCGGAAAAATTATCCGCTGTCACTCGGTTGTCATCG
Source organism: Pseudomonas sp. Gutcm_11s (assembly GCF_028649395.1). Lineage (GTDB taxonomy): Bacteria > Pseudomonadota > Gammaproteobacteria > Pseudomonadales > Pseudomonadaceae > Aquipseudomonas. Next base: position 160,940 of record NZ_JAQSUW010000011.1, read on the forward strand.
AGAATCTTCAGCCTGTTGGCACGGTCCTTGTTTCAATCAAGACCTAACGCTAGGAGGAAGACCCTATGGATGACTATGTAGAAGAGCTGCTGGAATTCCACGCCATCGAGCATGACCCGGCCGAGCCGGCCGAAGATGCCACCGAGCTGTAAGGCTCGTTCTCAATTCGTCTGTAGACGCTGGCTGCGCCGAAACTCCCCGGGAGTCTGGCCGCTCCAGCGCTTGAAGGCTCTCTGAAAGGCCTCCGCCGAGGCGAAACCGAGCAGGTAGGCAATTTCGCCGAAGGCCAGCTCGGTATCGCGGATGTAGGCCATCGCCAAATCCCTTCGTGTCTCGTTGAGCAGGGTGCGGAACTGCGTGCCTTCCTCGGCCAGCTTGCGCCTGAGCGTCCAGCTCGGTAGCTGCAGTTTGCGTGCAACCTCGTCCAGCTCCGGTTCGCGGCCATGCAGCATGGGGCCCAGCAGGTGGGTGATGCGCTCGTGCAGGCTGCGCGTGCGGGTCAGCTGTTCCAGTTCGCGTTCGGCCAGCTCCAGCAGCTGGTGCCAGGTGCTCGGGCAGTGCTGGTCGAGTGGCTGGTCCAGGCTGGCGTTGCTCAGGTACAGGCGATTGTGCTCCGCGCCGAACTCGACCGGGCAGCCGAAGCAGCGCTCGTAGCGCTCGGCGTATTCGGGGGCGGGGAACTCGATCTCGACCCGCTCGATGGCGAGCGCCTCGTTCAGCAGTGCGCCGAGCTGGTGGTGCCAACTGGAGAGCACCGAGTCCACCACGAAGCGGTTGAAGGCGTTATAGGGGCTGATCGAGTAGAAGCTCAGCCAGGCGCCGCCGGCGTCCTCGAGAAAACTCGATTGCCCGCGGTAGTTGTGGGCGTAGAGCGGCTCGAAGCGAATCAGGGTGCGCGCTGCCTCGCGCAGATTCGGCGCCTGGGCAGCGGTGACGCCGGCCAGCCCGGCATGGCCGATGCGGCTGTGTTTGCCCATCTCCAGGCCCAGTGCCGGGTCGCCGCACAGGGCGATGGCGCTATGGCCCAGGCGCATGTAGCGCGGGATCGACAGGCGTTCGCGGGGTAGGGCCAGGCGCGTGGCGTCGAGACGGAACTGGCGCAGCAGGTCGTCGGCGGCGATGCCCTTTTCCGCCAGGGCGGCCACCAGGCCATGGACGAAGGCGACGGACAGGTCGCCGAGGCGCACGCGGGTCGCTTTCATGTCACAGCCACAGGTTGAGCAGGCGTGCGCCGGTCGCCTCGTCCGCCAGCTGCGCGCCGGAGCGCGTCACCGCCATGCTGTGGCCGTCGCTGCCCAGGCTCCACAGCTGCCCACGCAGGAACACCAGCATGCCGGCGCGCGCCGGCGTGTTCGCCAGTTGTGCCGGCAGCGAGTGCAGCAGCCAGGCCTCGCTCTCGACCAGCTGGCTGGCGCGGCTGCGCAGGTCGCTGGGTGTGCCGGGCCAGACCGAGTCCCACTGGCCGTTGCCGGGCAGGAAGGCGGGTACGGCGAGCAGTTCGACCTGCTGCTTGGCCATTGCGGCGTAGCTCTCCGGACGCCAGCTGTCGGTGCCGATCAGTACGCCCAGGCGGCCGGCCGGGGTGGTCACCACGTGCAGCTCCTGGTCGGTTGCGCCGGCGGTGAAACTGTCTTCCTCGCGGTGCGGCAGCACCTTGCGCTGCGGCTGGCCGAGCGGCAGGCCGTCGCTGCCGAACACCAGGCTGACGTTGTACAGCGGGCCTTCGCCAACCTGCAGCACGCCATCCACCACGCTGGGCTCCGGCAGTACGATGGAGCCGGCGACTATGGTCACTCCGTAGGTCTCGGCCAGGCCGCCGAACAGACTCTGGTAGTCGTCGGCCATCTGCTCGGCCTTCATGCGCAGTAGGGCGTCGCTGAGTGGGGCCTTGCCCTCGCTGAGCAGGGCGGCGCGAATCAGCGGCAGCGGATGGCTGAGGCCCAGCCAGATGCGTGCCTCGGCCAGGTCGCGGGCGGCGAATGCCTCGCGTTTCTCGCCGGCGGCCACCAGCCAGGTACCGATGTGCTCGGGTAGTACCACCACCGTCTTCGGATTGAGCAGCCCTTCGCCACGGGCCTTTTCCAGGTAGGCCGCCAGCTTGCGGTGCAGGTGCAGGGCGCTGCGGTAGTCGGCGGCATGCAGGTCGGGCTGGATGCCCAGCAGGTTGCCGCGGCCGCTGTCGCTGCCCTGGCTGAAGGCCAGCGAGCTGCGCAGGTCGCTGAGGAAATAGCTGGTGGGGCGCCACTGGGTCCAGGCGGCGTAGGCGGCGAGCAGGGCGACGAGCAGCAGGTAGAGACTGCGACGGAGCAGGGTGAGCATGGTGAAACCTGGCTGGAATGAAGCTGCCAGCCTAGGGCAAGGAATGGCCCTTGCCTAGTCTAGCTGTAACTTATGATCAATAACTTGTGCTTTTCGATCATTGAGTGGGCGACGCTCGCTCTTTATCGTCTGCCGCAGCAACGACTGCACCCGGACGAGGTGCGGCGACTTCCGTGACAAGCCCGATGCCGTGGAGATGATCATGAGCAACGCCTACCCGAACCTGCTGGCCCCTCTGGACCTGGGTTTCACCACCCTGAAGAACCGTACCCTGATGGGCTCCATGCACACCGGCCTGGAAGAGAAGCCGGGTGGCTTCGAGCGCATGGCGGCCTACTTCGCCGAGCGTGCCCGTGGCGGCGTCGGCCTGATGGTCACCGGCGGCATTGGCCCGAACGAGGAAGGCGGCGTGTACTCCGGAGCGGCCAAGCTGACCACCGTCGAGGAAGCCGAGAAGCACAAGATCGTCACCCGCGCCGTGCACGAGGCGGACGGCAAGATCTGCATGCAGATCCTGCATGCCGGTCGCTATGCCTACAGCCCGAAATCGGTAGCGCCGAGCGCCATCCAGGCGCCGATCAACCCGTTCAAGCCGCGTGAGCTGGACGAGGAAGGCATCGAGAAGCAGATCCAGGACTTCGTCACCTGTTCCGTGCTGGCCCAGCAGGCCGAGTACGACGGCGTCGAGATCATGGGTTCCGAGGGTTACTTCATCAACCAGTTCCTCGCTGCCCACACCAACCACCGCACCGACCGCTGGGGCGGCAGCTACGAGAACCGCATGCGCCTGCCGGTGGAAATCGTCCGCCGCGTGCGCGAGGCCGTAGGCCCGAACTTCATCATCATCTATCGCCTGTCGATGCTCGACCTGGTCGAGGGCGGCAGCACCTGGGACGAGATCGTCCTACTGGCCAAGGCCATCGAGAAGGCCGGCGCCACCATCATCAACACCGGTATCGGCTGGCACGAAGCGCGTATCCCGACCATCGCCACCAAGGTGCCGCGCGCGGCCTTCACCAAGGTCACCGCCAAGCTCAAGGGCGAGGTGAGCATTCCGCTGTGCACCACCAACCGCATCAACACCCCGGAAGTGGCCGACCAGGTGCTGGCCGAGGGTGATGCCGACATGGTGTCCATGGCCCGTCCGTTCCTCGCCGACCCGGACTTCGTCAACAAGGCCGCCGAAGGCCGCGCTGATGAGATCAACACCTGCATCGGCTGCAACCAGGCCTGCCTGGACCACACCTTCGGCGGCAAGCTGACCAGTTGCCTGGTCAACCCGCGTGCCTGCCACGAGACCGAGCTGAACTACATCCCCACCGCCACCGTGAAGAAGATCGCCGTGGTCGGTGCCGGCCCTGCCGGCCTGTCCGCCGCCACCGTGGCGGCAGAGCGCGGCCACAGCGTGACCCTGTTCGACGCGGCCGGCGAGATCGGCGGCCAGTTCAACGTGGCCAAGCGCGTGCCAGGCAAGGAAGAGTTCTACGAGACCCTGCGCTACTTCAAGAAGAAGCTAGAAACCACCGGCGTCGACCTGCGCCTGAACACCCGCGTCAGCGTCGATGACCTGGCCAAGGGCGGCTTCGACGAGATCATCCTGGCCACCGGTATCGCCCCGCGTACCCCGGCCATCGAAGGCATCGACAACGCCAAGGTGATCAGCTACCTGGACGCCATCCTGCAGCGCAAACCGGTTGGTCAGAAGGTCGCGGTGATCGGCGCCGGCGGCATCGGCTTCGACGTCTCCGAGTTCATCACCCACGCCGGCGAGACCACCAGCCTGAGCCGTGATGCGTTCTGGAAGGAGTGGGGCATCGACACCGCGCTGGACGCCCGTGGCGGCATCGCCGGGATCAAGGCCGAGGTGCATCCGGCTGCCCGTGAAGTGTTCCTGCTGCAGCGCAAGAAGACCAAGGTCGGCGACGGCCTGGGCAAGACCACCGGCTGGATCCACCGTACCGGCCTGAAGAACAAGAACGTGCAGATGCTCAACTCGGTCGAGTACCTCAAGGTCGACGACGCCGGCCTGCACATCCGCATCGGCGAGGGCGAGCCGCAGGTGCTGCCGGTCGACACCGTGATCGTTTGCGCCGGCCAGGATCCGCTGCGCGAGCTGCAGGACGGCCTGGTTGCCGCCGGCCAGAACGTGCACCTGATCGGTGGCGCCGACGTGGCGGCCGAGCTGGACGCCAAGCGGGCGATCAACCAGGGCTCGCGCCTCGCCGCCGAGCTGTAAGCAGTCGACGCCCCGCCCAGTGCGGGGCGTTTTCTTTGTGGCCGACAATAACAAGGAGAAGCCCATGTCTCTCGACAACCAGTTGCAACCCGCAGCCGCCGCCAGCCTGCAGCGCTGGCACCAATTCATCGCCGCCCAGGACCTGAGCCAGCTGCCAGAGCTGCTGCACCCGCAGGCGGTATTCCGCTCGCCCATGGCGCACAACGCCTATCCGGGCGCGCAGGCGGTCAACCTGATCCTCAATACCGTGCTGCAGGTGTTCCAGGACTTCGCCTACCACCGCGAGCTGGCGACGGCCGACGGCCTCAACGTGGTGTTGGAGTTCAGTGCCAAGGTGGGCGGGCGCGAGCTCAAGGGCATCGACATGATCCGCTTCGACGAGAACGGCAAGATCGTCGAGTTCGAGGTGATGGTCCGCCCGATGAGCGGTCTGGCCGCCCTCGGCGAGGAGATGGGGCGTCGCCTGGCTCCCTTCCTGGCCGCAGCCAAGGCCTGATTCGCCCAGCCCGTCACACTTTCGCCCTGTCGTCGCGCCGTATACCGGCCGGCGGCCGGGCGGCTGCCAACCCAGTCACATTGCCCGCGTTCCGTTTTCCCCTAGACTTGCCCGAAACAAGGGATTGCGCCTGCCTCGCAGGTTATGCACGTGCACGCTCAAGCTCGTAGTACGTCGATCGTGATCCCAGTTGGCCTTGAGGGAAAACCATGAGCATGCAGAAAGCGCAGATGGTCGAAGCCGTGCTGTTCTTCAATGAGCGCGGTATCTGCAAGGAGATGTTGTTCCCCGAGTTCGAGGCCCTGCTCGACAACGTGGTGAACATGCCCGAGTTCGCCGATCAGCAGATGCGCATGGCCTACGTGCTGATCAACCCACGCCTGCTGGTGCGCGCCGTGGTGTTCTTCTACCTGGACTTCGATGAGCGGGGCGGCGCCGACAAGGGCTGGAACCTGCCGCTACGCCATCTGGCCGACAACGCCGGCCGCGGCCCTGACCTGGGCGCTGGCCCCATCCGCCTGGCCTGCCGCAGCCAATGCCCGGTGTCCTGGCACCAGATGCACCTGTGGGACCCGAGCCTGGCTCCTGGCAAGAACGATCTGGTGCTGGTGCGCGATGCGGTCAAGCGCAACGCCATCGGGCTGCTGGTGGAGGAGGACGCCCCTGTGGTGTTGGCCGAACGCCTGCAGGTGGCTGCCGAAGACAAGTGGCAGGCCCCCGATCCTGCGCGCCAGGAGATCGAGAAGCAGGCCGAGCGCAACGAGCAGGAGCACCGCCTGAAGACCGCCCAGCTGATCAAGCAGCAGCGCCTGCGCATCAGCACCCTGGGCAAGCAGTACGAAGAGGAGTTGGCCCGCCTGAAGCTGGCCGGCGACGAGCAGCAGCGCGCGTTGCAGACCGAAATCCACAACCTGCACCAGGCCCTGCGCCAGCAGGAGGATCTGAACAACAGCCTGAAGGCGCAACTCGGCGCCCAGGCCGACAGCATGCAGCAGACCCGCGAGGAGCTGTCCCGGCAGCTGCGCGACCTGGAGCGCCACGGTCGCACCGAGGCGGACATCCTGCGTGCGCAATTCGACTCCGAGTTGCAGGCGCGTGTTGCCGCCGCGCTGGCCGAGTCCCGCGAGCAGGTGGCCATTCGCGATGTCGAGCTGGCATACCGGAGCGAGCAGGAGTCGCAGTTGCAGCAAGAACTGGCACTCCTCAAGCGCGAACGCGACGAACTGGCCAGTCAGGGCGGCGAGCAGATCCTGGAGCGCCTGGCCAAGCTCGGCGTGGTGTTCGTCGTCTATCACCCGGGTGCCGGACACCTGACCATCCCGCTGCAGGACATCGCCCGCTACCAGAACAACCCGATGAGCTACGCCGCAGCCAAGTGCTTCGTGTCCGAGGAACAGTACCGTCAGTGGTTGGCGCACTATCAGCAGCCGACCTGCGAGGCCAGCCTGCCTTCCGGTGAGCGCTGCGCCATGCCGATCGACCGGGTGGAGACGCCTAGCCGCTTCGTGGTTGGCGAATCCAATTGCTGCGCCCGGCACAAGGCTGGCGCGCGCCTGCGCACCGTGAGCTGAGCGGTTAACATCACGGCTGGCGCCCGCTAAGGGCGCGCAGCCGGTTCGCTTATCCATGCCCATTGCCCTTCCACACTGGCAGCCATCTGCCCCTTTGCAGCCGCTCAGGCTCGACTGGCTCGCGCGTGCCGGTGTCGAGGTGGCGGTGCTGCGCCTCGACCTGCTCGACCCGCTGATCTCCGGCAATAAGTGGTTCAAGCTCAAGCCGCATATCGCGACGGCTGCTGCGGCTGGCGCACATGGCTTGATCAGCCTGGGCGGGGCGCACTCCAATCATTTGCACGCATTGGCGGCGGCCGGCCACCGTTTCGGCTTCGTGACCGTCGGACTGCTGCGCGGCGAGGCGCAGGACACCCCGACGGTGCGTGACCTGCAGGACTTCGGCATGCACCTGCACTGGCTCGGCTACGGCGGCTATCGCCAGCGCCATCGTGCGGACTTCTGGGATGACTGGTTGGCGCGCTATCCCGCTCTGCTGCCGGTGAACGAAGGTGGCGGTGGCCTGCTGGCTGCCCGGGCCTGCGCGGAAATCGTCGAGATGGCCCAGGCGCAGCTGTCGATGCTGGGCTGGCGCGATTACCACGGCTGGTGGCTGGCCGCCGGTACCGGGACCACGGCCGCCGGCCTGGTGCTGGCCGAGCGCGGCGAGCGCATGGTGCATGTGGCTATGGCCGTGCCGTCTGGGCATGGGGTGGAACAGCAACTGCCGGCCATCCTCGCCGAGGCGGGGCAGGGGGATGCCGGATATCGCCTGCTGGATGCCAGTCGCGGTGGTTTCGGTCGCTTGGACGCGGCGCTGGCAGGCTGTATCCGCGACTGCGAATTGCAGGCCGAGCTGCCGCTGGAACCTCTTTACACGGGCAAGGCGATGCTGGCATTGCGCGGCGAGGTGGAGGCCGGTTACTTTGCTCCGGGTACGCGCCTGCTGATGCTGCATACCGGTGGCCTGCAGGGGCGTCGGGCCATGGCCCAGCGCCTGGACGAACTGGCTGCGACCTGCGCAGCACACCCAGATTAAGGAAGGACTGGTGTCGATGAGCGAGCCGCTGAATCCCGACCAGCTGCGCAGTTTCACCCCACTCAACGTGCTCTCCGAGCAGCAATGGCGTGAGTTGCGCAGCCAGCTGGTGCCGCAGCCGTTGCTGGCCGGGCAGTTGCTGTTCCGCCAGGGTGACCAGGCTCGTACCACCTACTACCTGCTGTCCGGCGAGCTGCTGCTGCGCGACGGTGAAGGGCGCGAGGAGCGCCTGCAGGCCGGTAGCGAAGCCAGCTGCCACCCCCTGTCGCCGAGCCTGCCGCGCCAGCACGAGGTGCGCGCGCTGAGCGACGTCAGCGTGCTGGCTCTGGACTCCGCCAACCTCAGTCGCCTGCTCACCTGGCGCCTGGCCTATCAGGACCTGCTGCTCGATCTGGGTAGCGCGGGTGACGATATCGAGTGGCTGGAACGCCTACTGGAGAACCCGCTGTTTGCCAAGGTACCGCCGGCCAACGTTCGAGCCATGCTCGACCGCCTGCGGCCGATCGACCTGCCGGCGGGCAGCCGCGTGCTGATCGAGGGTGAGGCGGGCGACTGCTGCTACTTCCTCAAGAGTGGTCGGGCCGAGGTGTTCCGTGGCGACGACAGCGGTCGCCAGGTGCTAGCTGAGCTGGAGGTCGGCGCCTGCTTCGGCGAGGAGGCGCTGCTCTCCGACCAGCCGCGCAACGCCACGGTCACCCTGATCGAGCCTGGTGTGGTGCTGCGTCTCGATCGTCAGGATTTCTTCGCGCTGCTCAAGGCGCCGGTGGTAGACGAGGTGTCCTTCGGCGAGGCGGCGCGGCTGTTGTCGGCCGGCGCGCAGTGGCTGGATGTGCGCCTGCTGGCCGAGTACGAGCAGGCCCATGCCCAGCAGGCGCTGAACATGCCGCTGCATCTGCTGCGCCTCAAGGTGCGCCTGCTGGACAAGAGCAAGACCTACCTGTGCTACTGCGACAGCGGCAAGCGCAGCGCCAGTGCGGTGTTCCTGCTCTCGCAGCTGGGCTTCAGCACCTATGCCCTGCGTGATGGCCTGGATGCGCTACCGGCGGTGCAGCGTGGCGCTCTGTTGTGCGAGAGCGGCCCTGGTTACCTGGCTCGCTCCGGCGGCCGTACCGAGCGCAGCCACTAGGCCGGTTCGGGCCAGGTGTCACCGACCAGGAACAGCCGCTCCTGTTCGTGCCAGTCGCCGGCGCCGTCCTGTTCCAGGCGCACCAGCAGCTGGGCAGGTGCCTGCTCAGCCAGCCCGGCCAGCCATGCACTCAGTTGCTCGCCTTGCCAGCATTGCTCGTCGGGCACACGCGTCGGTGCCAGCCAGGCACGGCGCTGCAAGGGTTGCCAATGCGCTTGTCCGTTAGCCAGTTGCGACCAGTCGCGTCGATGCAGCCAGCGCCCGCGCAGGTGGTCGGCAGCGCTGCCGAGCGGGGCGGCGCAGGCCTGCTGCCAGGGAAAGAACAGATAGCCGCCCAGCCATGCGGCGGAGCGGGGTGCCTTGCCGGTCAGCTCCGCCAGGGCTTGCTGCCCGGCCGGGCTGGTGGCGAGTGGCAGCTGGTGTTGGCGCAGGTGCTCCAGCTTGATGCCGAGACGATCCTCGCTGGAGGGGCCCAGCCAGTTGCCCGCATCTTCTCCATCCTCCCGTTCGGGGCCCAGATAGAGCTTTACCGCCAGCTCCAGGTGATGCACGCCCTCGTCGTCGCGCAGCAGCAGATCCAGCTCGCCCAGGGTATGACCGGCCCGGCGTATCGGCAGGTTGGCCGCCAGCAACTGGACATCCGGGGCGGCGGCCAGGGCGAACTGCCACAGTCGCTCGTAATAGTGGCCCAGGCGGCTGGAGCCATTGCCCAGGTGGGTGTGCAGCGCAGCGGGTTCGGCTTCCTGTTGCAGCAGCCAGTCGCTCAGTCGCTGCGTATCGTGCAGCCAGCGGCTGGCGGCGAGCGGGTGGCGCAGCGGTAGCTCGCCACCCGTGAGGATGCCGGGGGAGAGCAGAGTCCAGGCCAGGTCGCGGACCTGCGGGTGGCGCAGGTGCGCCAGCAGCTCGTCGAGAGGCGTTCGCATCGGCCGAGCATAGCCGACGCGGTTTGCTGCGGTTAGCGCCTTTCGCCCATAATTCGGGCAATTCTCCCCGTTGCAGAGCGCCCCATGGAGCAATTCCGCAATATCGGCGTCATCGGTCGTCTGGGCAGTGCCCAGGTGCTCGACACCATTCGCCGCCTGAAGAACTTCCTGCTCGAGCGCCACCTGCATGTGATCCTCGAGGACACCATCGCCGAGGTGCTGCCCGGCCACGGCCTGCAGACCTGCTCGCGCAAGATCCTCGGCGAGGTCTGTGACCTGGTCATCGTCGTCGGCGGCGATGGCAGCATTCTCGGCGCCGCCCGCGCCCTGGCGCGACACAAGATTCCGGTGCTCGGCATCAACCGTGGCAACCTGGGTTTCCTCACCGACATCAAGCCGGACGAGCTGGAGGTCAAGGTCGCCGAGGTGCTCGAAGGGCGTTTCCTCGAGGAGAGCCGCTTCCTCCTCGAGGCCGAGGTGCGCCGCCATGGCGAGGCCATCGGCCAGGGCGATGCACTCAACGATGTGGTGCTGCACCCGGGCAAGTCGACCAAGATGATCGAGTTCGAGCTGTTCATCGACGGCCATTTCGTCTGCAGCCAGAAGGCCGACGGCCTGATCATCGCTACACCGACCGGCTCCACGGCTTACTCGCTGTCCGCCGGCGGGCCGATCATGCATCCCAAGCTGGACGCCATCGTCATCGTGCCGATGTACCCGCACACCCTGTCCAGCCGCCCGATCGTGGTGGACGGCAACAGCGAACTGAAGATCGTGGTAGCGGACGATCTGCCGATCTACCCGCTGGTGTCCTGTGACGGGCAGAACCACTTCACCTGCGCGCCCGGCGACACCATCACGGTGGCCAAGAAGCCGCACAAGCTGCGCCTGATCCACCCGCTCGATCACAACTACTACGAGGCCTGCCGTACCAAACTCGGCTGGGGCGGCCGCCAGTGGAGCCACGACTGAGATGCTCCTCGACCCGGCGCGCGGCTACGATCTGATCGGCGACGTGCACGGCTGCGGGCGCAGCCTGGCACGCCTGCTCGAGCAGATGGGCTACCGCCGCGAGGGTGGCGTCTGGCGCCATCCACGGCGCATGGTGCTGTTCCTTGGCGATATCATCGACCGCGGCCCGCGTATCCGCGAGTCCCTGCACCTGGTGCACGACATGGTCGAGGCCGGCCAGGCGCTGTGCATCATGGGCAACCATGAATACAACGCCCTTGGCTGGTACACCGAGGCGCCGCCCAATAGCGAGCGGCGTCATGTGCGTGAACACACGCCGCGCCACGAGCGCCTGCTGCAGCAAACCTTCCGCCAGTTCGAGGAACACCCGGCCGACTGGCACGACTTCCTCGACTGGTTCCAGCAGCTGCCGCTGTTCGTCGACGCCGGACGCTTCCGCCTGGTGCATGCCTGCTGGGACAGCGAGCTGATCACGCCGCTGCGCCAGCGCTTCGCCGACGGCCGCGTCGACCGCGATTTCGTTACCGCCTCGGCGGTGCCCGGCAGCTTCGCCAACCGGGTGTTCGAGCGCCTGCTGCGCGGCACCGATATGCGCCTGCCACAGGGCCTGACGCTGACCAGCGAAGAGGGCTTCACGCGTGCCTACTTCCGCACCAAGTTCTGGGAAAGCGACCCGCAGACCTATGGAGATGTCGTGTTCCAGCCCGACGCATTGCCCGACGACGTGGCCAGCCTGCCGCTGACCGCCACCGACAAGGGGCGCCTGCTGCAGTACGGCGCGGACGAGCCCATGCTGTTCGTCGGCCACTACTGGCGCCGCGGCCGCCCGGCACCGATCCGCCCTAACCTGGCCTGCCTGGATTACAGCGCGGTGATGTACGGCAAGCTGGTGGCCTACCGCCTGGACGACGAGACGCAGATCGACCCGGGCAAGTTCGTCTGGGTCGAGGTGGAACGTCCGGAGGCGCCGCAATGAGCCGGGTAGAGGCGCTGCGCCGGCCGTTGCAGGAAGACCTCAGCGGCTTCGTCAGCCTGTTGCGCCGGTTGCAGGTGCCACACCGGGTCAGCGAGGAGCGTGACGCGCAGGTACTGTGGGTGCCGGTCGAGCCGCTGGTTGCCCAGGTGCGCGAGCTTTACCTGCGCTATCCACACGGCGCCGCGGAGGAGGATGTACCCACACCGGTGCGGCCGTCGCGGCCTGGCCTGATGGCGCAGCTGCGGGCCAGCTGGATGACCAGTGCGGTGCTGCTGCTGACCCTGCTGGTGGCTGCAGTCACTCTGCTCGGCGACAACTTCACCACTTTGCGCTGGCTGACCTTCCAGGATTTCCACATCCAGGGCGAGTACATCTACTTCCAGCCCTGGCTCACCAGCCTCGAGGCGGGGCAGTGGTGGCGCCTGCTGTCGCCGATGTTCATCCACTTCGGTGTGCTGCACCTGGCCATGAACGCCATGTGGTACTGGGAGCTGGGCCGGCGCATCGAATTCCGCCAGGGCGGCTTCGCCCTGCTGGGGCTGAGCCTGCTGTTCGGCCTGCTGTCCAACCTGGCGCAGTTCTGGTTTGGCGGGCCCTCGCTGTTCGGCGGCCTGTCCGGCGTGCTCTACGGCCTGCTCGGCTACTGCTGGATCTTCCAGCTGCTGGCGCCAACCCCGGCCTACCAGCTGCCGCGTGGCGTGCTGGTGATGATGCTGATCTGGCTGCTGGTCTGCCTGTCCGGGGTGATCGATACCCTGGGCTTCGGCTCCATCGCCAACGCCGCTCACGTCGGCGGGTTGGCTGCCGGTTGCGCCGCGGGTCTCGTCGGCGGTGCACTGGCTCGCCTGCGCCGGTAAACTTGCCGCCCTGTTTAGCTTTCCGCTGTCGGAGTCCGCGATGTCGTCCTTTGCCGAAATGATCGAGAACATCACCCCCGAGATCTACCAGAGCCTCAAGTTGGCCGTGGAGATCGGCAAGTGGCCGGACGGCCGCAAGCTCACCCAGGAGCAGAAGGAGCTGTCGCTGCAGGCCATGATCGCCTGGGAGCTGCAGAACCTGCCCGAGGAAGAGCGCACCGGTTACATGGGTCCGCAGGAATGCCAGTCCCACGCCGAGCTGATCCCGAACCTGCTGTTCAAGTCCAACGACACCCTGCACTGATGACTTCGATGAACGAGCTGGGCCGCGGTGCGCTGAGCAAGATGACGATCCGCCTGGGCGAGACGGCGCAGTACGCCTTCCGCCTGGACGAGCAGGAAGTGCCGGTCAACCCGCTGCTGGGCAAACGCATTCGCCTGGAGTTCCTCGGCGCCATCCATTGCACCCACTGCGGACGCAGGACCAAGAAGAGCTTCGCCCAGGGCTACTGCTATCCCTGCTTCACCAAGCTGGCGCAGTGCGACAGCTGCATCATGAGCCCGGAGAAGTGCCATCACGAGCAAGGCACCTGCCGCGAGCCGGGCTGGGGTGAGCAGTTCTGCATGACCGATCATGTGGTGTACCTGGCCAACTCCTCCGGGATCAAGGTCGGTATCACTCGCGCCACCCAGTTGCCGACCCGCTGGCTCGACCAGGGCGCCAGCCAGGCGCTGCCGATCTTCCGCGTCGCTACCCGCCAGCAGTCCGGCTTCGTCGAGGACCTGCTGCGTACCCAGGTGGCGGACAAGACCAACTGGCGCGCCTTGCTCAAGGGCGATGCCGAGCCCGTCGACCTCGCCGGGGTACGCGAGCAGCTGATGAGCAGCTGTGCCGAAGGCATTGCCGCGTTGCAGCAGCGCTTCGGCCTGCAGGCGATCCAGCCGGTCAGCGATGCCGAGGTGCTGGAAATCCGCTATCCGGTGGATGCCTATCCGACCAAGGTCGCCAGTCATGACCTGGAGAAAACCCCGGTGGTGGAGGGTATCCTCAAGGGCATCAAGGGCCAGTACCTGATCCTCGACACTGGCGTGATCAACCTGCGCAAATACACGGCCTACCAGGTCGCCGTACTCACCGAATAAGAGGCCACAAGCCATGCGTACCGAACAGCCGAAGATGATCTACCTCAAGGACTATCAGGCCCCCGACTACCTGATCGACGAGACTCACCTGACCTTCGAGCTGTTCGAGGACCACACCCTGGTGCATGCCCAACTGGTGATGCGCCGCAATCCCGAGGCTGGCGCCGGTCTGCCGCCGCTGGTGCTGGATGGCCAGCAGCTGGAGCTGATCAGCGTGGCCCTGGACGATCGCGAGCTGAGTGCGGCCGACTACCAACTGGACGACAGCCACCTGACCCTGCAGCCCACCCAGGCGAGTTTCGTCATCGACAGCAGCGTGCGCATCCATCCGGAGAGCAACACCGCGCTGGAGGGTCTGTACAAGTCCAGCGGCATGTTCTGCACCCAGTGCGAGGCCGAGGGCTTCCGCAAGATCACCTACTACCTCGACCGCCCGGACGTGATGAGCAAGTTCACCACCACGCTCAGCGCCGAGCAGCACAGCTATCCGGTACTGCTCTCCAACGGCAACCCGATCGCCAGCGGCAGCGAGGAGGGCGGCCGCCACTGGGCGACCTGGGAGGACCCGTTCAAGAAGCCGGCCTACCTGTTCGCCCTGGTCGCCGGCGACCTCTGGTGCGTGGAAGACACCTTCACCACCATGAGCGCCCGCGAAGTCACCCTGCGCATCTACGTCGAGCCGGAGAACATCGACAAGGTGCAGCACGCCATGACCAGTCTGAAGAAGTCGATGAAGTGGGATGAGGAGGTGTACGGGCGCGAATACGACCTGGACATCTTCATGATCGTCGCGGTCAACGACTTCAACATGGGCGCCATGGAGAACAAGGGGCTCAACATCTTCAACTCCAGCTGCGTGCTGGCCCGCGCCGAGACTGCCACTGACGCCGCCCACCAGCGCGTCGAGGCAGTGGTGGCCCACGAGTACTTCCACAACTGGTCGGGCAACCGCGTGACCTGCCGCGACTGGTTCCAGCTGTCGCTGAAAGAGGGTTTCACCGTGTTCCGCGACGCCGAGTTCTCGGCCGACATGAACTCGCGCACGGTCAAGCGCATCGAGGACGTGGCCTACCTGCGTACCCACCAGTTCGCCGAAGATGCCGGCCCGATGGCCCACCCGGTACGCCCGGACGCCTTCATGGAAATCTCCAACTTCTACACCCTGACCGTCTACGAGAAGGGCTCGGAAGTGCTCCGCATGATCCACACCCTGCTCGGGCCGCAGCTGTTCCGCAAGGGCTCGGACCTGTACTTCTCCCGCCACGACGGCCAGGCCGTGACCTGCGACGATTTCGTCAAGGCCATGGAGGATGCCAGCGGCCAGGATCTGTCGCAGTTCAAGCGCTGGTACAGCCAGGCCGGTACGCCGCGCCTGGACGTCAGCGAGAGCTACGACGCAGCGGCCAACACCTACCGCCTGCAACTGCGCCAGAGCTGCCCGGCCACCCCGGGCCAGGTCGAGAAGCTGCCCTTCGTTATCCCGCTGGAGCTGGCCCTGCTCGACGCCCAGGGCCGCGAGCTGCCGCTGCAGCTGGTCGGCGAGGACAAGCCGGTCGGCCGTTCGCGCGTGCTGCAGGTGACCCAGGCCGAGCAGGCATTCACCTTCGTCAATCTCGAGGCCAAGCCGCTACCTTCGCTGCTGCGTGGCTTCAGCGCGCCGGTAAAGCTGAGCTTCCCCTACAGCCGCGACCAACTGATGTTCCTCATGCAGCACGATTCCGACGGTTTCAATCGTTGGGAGGCCGGCCAACAGCTCTCCGTGCAGGTGCTGCAGGAGCTGATCGGCCAACATCAGCGTGGCGAACAGCTGGTGCTGGATCAGCGCCTGGTCGAGGCCTTCCGTACGCTGCTGGCGGATGAGTCGCTGGACCAGGCCATGGTCGCCGAGATGCTCTCGCTGCCGGGCGAGGGCTACCTCACCGAGATCAGCGAAGTAGTCGATGTCGACGCCATCCACGCCGCCCGCGAGTTCGCTCGCGCGCAGCTGGCCGAGGCATTGTTCGAGCCGCTTTGGAAGCGCTACCAGGCCAACCGCGAGGTCTCGCGCAGCACGCCGTACGTGGCCGAGTCCACCCACTTCGCCCGCCGCAGCCTGCAGAACATCGCGCTGTCGTATCTGATGCTCACCGGCAAGCCGGAAGTGCTGGCCGCGACCCTGGAACAGTACGACGCCTGCGACAACATGACCGAACGCCTGACCGCCCTGGCAGTGCTGGTCGGATCCGTGTTCGAAGTGGAGAAGGGCGAGGCGCTCAAGGCCTTCGCCGAGCACTTCAAGGACAATGCCTTGGTCATGGATCAGTGGTTCAGCGTGCAGGCTGCCAGCACCCTGCCGAGCGGTCTGGCTCGCGTGCAGGCGCTGATGCAGCACCCGGCCTTCACCATGAAGAATCCGAACAAGGTGCGCGCGCTGATCGGCGCCTTTGCCGGGCAGAATCTGGTCAACTTCCACGCCGCTGATGGCAGCGGTTACCGCTTCCTGGCCGATCAGGTGATCACCCTCAACGCACTCAATCCGCAGATCGCCTCGCGCCTGCTCGGTCCGCTGACCCGCTGGCGCAAGTACGACTCGGCGCGTCAGGCGCTGATGCGTGGTGAACTGGAGCGCATCCTGGCCAGTGGCGAGCTGTCTAGCGACGTGTTCGAAGTGGTCAGCAAGAGCCTGGCCTGATGCGAAAATGGCGTTACCGAGCGCTTGCTTGGTAACGCCATCTGTTACCTGGTGTTTCCTTTCTACCTGGCCAGCTTTCGATCATCTCTGAAAGGCCCGTGCCAGACGCGTTTCTCGTTCCGAGAGGGCGCATTTCTCAAGGTTAAATAGCGCCACCCAGGCGACAAATTGGGACAGATAAGGGCGACATCGGCCATTTCTGGGACTTTCGTGCGGAAATGCGCGTGATAGTGGCGTGTTGGTATCGATCTTGAATTACCCGTGCTCGGCCGAGCCGGCGTAGTCCGGCAGAACGGGCATAACAAGAACAATCGATCCATGGAGCCGCCAATGGTCATCCCCTTGCGCAAGTCGTCCCTGTGTTTCGCCCCCGCCAAAGCGGGTTTCGCCCTCGCAGGGCTTATTCCGCTCATGCTTGCGGTGCCGGCAGGTGCCGTCGAGTTCAGCTTGATCGATGATCAGGTGACCGGCTCGCTCGATACCACCCTGTCCTACGGCCAGCTGTATCGCGTGCAGGGCCAGGACAAGACCAACGACGACACCAACGGCAACGACGGTAATCGCAACTTCGATACCGGCCTGGTTTCCGAGGTCTACAAGGTCACCTCCGACCTGGAGGCCAACTACCAGAACTACGGCCTGTTCGTGCGCGGCACCGCTTTCTATGACACGCAGATCATGGACAAGCGCAATGACAACGATGACTTTCGCCCGAGCCAGAGCTATCCGAATAACGATCGCTTCACCTACGAGACCCGCCACACGGCCGGTCGCAGCGCCGAGATCCTCGATGCCTATGTCTATGGCAACTGGGATGTCGCCGAGATGCCGCTGACCGTCAAGGTCGGGCGCCAGGTGTTCAACTGGGGTGAGGGCATCTTCTACCGTGGTGGGATCAACACCTCCAACCCGGTGGATGCAGGCAAGTTCCGCCTGCCGGGCGCCGAGCTGAAAGAGGTGCTGGTACCGGTCGAGGCTTTCAACTTCAACGTCGGCCTTACCGACAATCTGTCGATGGAAGCCTATTACCAGTGGAACTGGAAGGAGACTGCCATCGACCCGGTCGGCACTTTCTTCTCCGAGACCGATCTGTTTGCCGATGGTGGCAGTACCGCCTACACCCGCTATGACAATCCGCTGCTGCCGGTCGTGATGTCGGGCTATCAGTCCGCCGCTGCCGCTGGCCTGGTCGGCAATGGTCCGTTCGGACCGAATGCCTACCTGGACCCGAACTACAACGTGTTCAAGGTGGCTAACGTCGGCAAGGACATCAATGCCAAGAACGACGGCCAGTACGGTCTGGCGTTTCGTTACGTGGCCGAGGAGCTGAATCTCACCGAGTTCGGCTTCTACTTCATGAACTATCACGCCAAGGAGCCGCAGATCGCCGTGGATCTGCAGGCATACGACGGCGTAGACATGACGGCGCTCCAGGCTGCACAAGGGCCGGCGCTGGCTCCTGCCGTGGCCACGCTGGATGCGGCCAGCAACGCCGTTGCGCGCCGTGAATACGTGGAGGATATCCGCGTCTACGGCCTGAGCTTCAACACCACCATCGGCGAGGCCTCGGTATTTGGTGAGCTGTCCTACCGGCCGAACCTGCCGGTCGGCCTCAGCTCGACCAATGATCTGCTGGGTGACCTGCTGGGGCAGGGCTTCTTCAACGGCACCAACATCTACGACTCCAACGTGCCGGACGCCCAGGCCTGTGCCGATATCTCCGGCAAGCAACTGTGCCGCGCGGATATCTTCCACAACTACGAGCGCGTCGAGGCCTACAACCTGTCGCTCGGCACCATCTACAACTTCGGTCCGAGCCTGAGCTTCGACTCGCTGTTCGGTGTCGCCGAGCTGGCCTCTGAGCATGTCCGTGCCAGCAGCCTGAGCTACACCGCCTATGACGGTTCCAAGCGCGGTTTCTCCGGCCGTGCCAACGGTGCCTATGTCTCCGGCTATGGCTCCGAAGATCAGCTCGATCCGGATGCCTACGGCTACACTCTGGCGCTCTCCGGTACCTGGAACGACGTGTATGCAGGGGTTAACCTGTCGCCGTTCGGCGTGTTCAAGCATGACTTCCAGGGTAACTCGCACCAGACCGGCAACTTCATTGAGGGCCGCATGGCCTACACCGTGGGCCTGAAGGCAAGCTACCTGAACAGTCTGGAGGCTGAGGTGCAGTACACCGAATTCTACGGCGCCGGGCAGAACAACTCGGGCCGTGACCGCGACAACCTCGGAATCAACGTCAAGTATTCCTTCTGATCTGGAACCCCGGGTCGAGCGCGATTTTCGCTCGGCCCGTTTGATGGAGAATCACCATGCTGATGAAACACACGCTGATGGGCGCTGCAGTTGCCCTCGCGCTTTCCGCCGGTAGCGCGCTGGCTGCCGTTTCCGCGCCCGAAGCGGCCAAGCTGGGCACCACGCTGACTCCCTTTGGTGCCGAGAAGGCTGGTAATGCCGATGGCAGCATCCCGGCCTGGACTGGTGGCATCACCCAGGCTCCGGCCGGCTACAAGGGCAGTGGTTCACACCATGTCGATCCGTTCCCGGATGACAAGCCACTGTTCACCATCACCAAGGCCAATCTGGACCAGTACAAGGACAAGCTGAGCGCGGGGCAGATCGCCCTGTTCAACTCCTATCCGGAAACCTACCAGATGCCGGTGTACCAGAGCCGCCGCTCTGGCTCGGCGCCGCAATGGGTGTATGACAACAGCATCAAGAACGCCACCACCGCCAAGCTGATCGAAGGTGGCAACGGTTTCGTCGATGCCTACGGCGGCGTCCCGTTCGCCATTCCGCAGAACGGCCTCGAGGCGCTGTGGAACCACATCGTGCGTTATCGCGGTACCTACATCACTCGCCGTTCGGTAGAGGCAGCGGTGCAGCGCAATGGCGCGTTCTCGCCGGTGGTCTCCGAGGTCGAGGCGCTGTTCCGCTACTACAACCCGAAAGGCAGCTACGCCGACCTCAACAACATCCTGTTCTACTACCTGAACTTCACCAAGAGCCCGGCGCGCCTGGCCGGTGGTGCCGCGCTGGTACACGAGACCCTGGATCAGGTGAAGGAGCCGCGTCAGGCCTGGGCCTATGCCGCCGGCCAGCGCCGTGTGCGTCGTGCGCCGAACCTGGCCTACGACACGCCGATTTCCGCCTCCGAAGGCCTGCGTACCGCCGACGACACCGACATGTACAACGGTGCGCCGGATCGCTACGACTGGAAGCTGCTGGGCAAGAAGGAGATGTACATCCCCTACAACAACTACAAGATCGCCGCCGACGGGGTGAAGTACAAAGACGTGCTGCAGGTCGGCCACGTCAACCCGGCGCTGACGCGTAACGAGCTGCACCGCGTATGGGTGGTCGAGGGTACGCTCAAGTCGAGTGCGCGCCACGTCTATGGCAAGCGCACCCTGTTCCTCGACGAGGACAGCTGGCAAGCCGCGATCGTCGACCAGTACGACACCCGTGGCGAGCTGTGGCGCGTCTCGGTTGCCTACCTGAAGAACTACTACGACCTGCCCACCACCTGGTCGGCCATGGAAGCCTTCCACGACCTGCAAAGCCGTCGCTACTACGTGCAGAACCTGGACAGCGAGGAGGCGGGTACCGCCGACTTCGCCAAGCCGGTTCCCGCGGACAGCGAGTTCACGCCTTCGGCACTGCGCCGTCGCGGTACCCGCTGAGGTCGCGAGTGCCTAAACCTGCTACTCCTGCCGCTCGTTTGAGCGGCCTTTTCGACCCGGCCTGGCGCCGGGTCGATGTTTTTCTGGGGTAGTGCCTCGTTTCAGACCTTCCAAACCTCTCCTGGATGGATTATTGGTGTATGAAGGCGCAGGGCCTCTAGGTAGGGCTTTTGACGGTCTTTAACCATGCAGAACAGAAGCGTAACCGACGCTTAACAAAACATAACGTCATGCCGATTGTCAGGTTTTTCAAAAGCCGTATAGCATGGCCCGGCCTGAATAAAGGCCAATGAACCCACCTATAAGAATAAAGGGGGAAATATATGCGTGAGCCCGTCATGCGGCGCACCCGCTCCGGCAACCTGACTTCCGTTATGGTTCCGGCCCGTCACCAATCGCCGCTGGCGAAAGCGCTGTCTCTGCTCAGCGTATGTTCCGTCCTCGCCATGGTTGCTCCCCTGCCGCTGCAGGCGGCGCAAGCAGCCACCGTCACTTCCATCGAATCGCCCCGTGCCGTGACCAGCCTGTTGCTGGATATCGCCCATGCTGGCAAGCGCCTGGTCGCAGTCGGTGATCGTGGCCACATCCTGTTCTCCGAGGACGCCGGTCGCAACTGGGTACAGGCCCGCGTGCCGAGCCGCCAGCTACTGACCGCCGTGTACTTTGTCGATGACAAGCACGGCTGGGCGGTCGGTCACGACTCGCAGATCCTCGCTACCGACGACGGTGGCGCCAACTGGGAGCTGCAGTTCGAAGACCTGCAGCGCGAAGCGCCGCTGCTCGACGTCTGGTTCCGCGACACCAGCACCGGTTATGCCGTGGGCGCCTACGGCGCACTGCTGGAAACCAACGATGGTGGCAAGACCTGGAACGATGTCAGTGATCGTCTCGACAACGAAGATGGCTACCACCTGAACGGCATCACCGCAGTCAAGGATGCCGGCCTGTTCGTGGTGGGCGAGGCGGGCAGCATGTTCCGCTCCGCCGACTGGGGTCAGACCTGGGAGAAGATCAAGGGTCCGTACGAGGGCACCCTGTTCGGTGCGGTCGGCACCGCCAGCGCCAACACTCTGCTGGCCTATGGTCTGCGCGGCAACCTGTTCCGCTCCACCGATTTCGGCAACAGCTGGGCGCAGGTCAAGTTGCTCTCCGAGAGCGGTCCGCTGGAGTTCGGTCTGGCCAATGGCACCCTGCTCAAGGACGGCGCCGTGGTCATCGTCGGCCATGGTGGCAGCGTGCTGACCAGCAAGGACGCCGGGCGTACCTTCTCCGTGATCAATCGCTCCGACCGCGCCTCGCTGGCCGGTGTCACCGATGACGCGGCGGGCAACCTGATCCTGGTAGGGCAGGGCGGCGTACATTCCGCTACTCCGACTGGCGCCGTGCCAGACAAAAAACAATAAGCCGGGGCGAATGAGCATATGAGTTCCATGAGCAGCCATCACCAGGATAAGGCGACCTTCCTCGAGCGCCTGATCTTCAACAACCGGCCCGTGGTCATCGCGATCTGCGCAGTGGTCACCCTGCTGCTGCTGTGGCAGGCGTCGATGATTCGTCCCTCGACCAGCTTCGAGAAGATGATCCCGCTGGAGCACCCCTTCATCGAGAAGATGCTCGAGCACCGTAACGACCTGGCCAACCTGGGCAACACCGTACGTATCTCCGTCGAGGCGAAAGATGGCGACATCTTCACCAAGGACTACATGGAGACCCTGCGCCAGATCCACGACGAGGTGTTCTACATCCCCGGCGTCGACCGTTCCGGTCTGAAGTCGCTGTGGAGCCCGAGCGTGCGCTGGACCGAAGTGACCGAAGAGGGCTTCGACGGCGGCGAAGTGATCCCGCAGACCTACGACGGCTCCTCGCAGAGCCTCACTGAGCTGCGCGGCAACGTGCTGAAATCGGGTCAGGTTGGCCGTCTGGTGGCCAACAACTTCCGCTCCAGCATCATCGATGTGCCGCTGCTCGAGCAGTACCCGGACCCGAACGACCAGAGCAAGCTGCTCAAGCTGGACTACCGCAAGTTCTCCCATGAACTGGAAGAGAAGATCCGCGACAAGTACCAACTGCAGAACGCCAATGTGCAGGTGCACATCGTCGGCTTCGCCAAGAAGGTCGGCGACCTGATCGATGGCCTGATCATGGTGGTGATGTTCTTCGGCGTCGCCTTCGTGATCACCTTGGTGCTGCTGTACTGGTTCAGCTGGTGCATCCGCTCCACCGTCTCGGTACTGTCCACCACGCTGATCGCGGTGGTCTGGCAGCTCGGCCTGATGCACCTGGTCGGCTTCGGTCTCGATCCTTACTCGATGCTGGTGCCGTTCCTGATCTTCGCCATCGGTATTTCCCACGGCGTGCAGAAGATCAACGGTATCGCCTTGCAGTCGAGCGATGCCGACAACGCCCTGACCGCGGCGCGCCGTACCTTCCGTCAGCTGTTCCTGCCGGGCATGATCGCCATCCTGGTGGACGCCGTCGGCTTCATCACCCTGCTGATCATCGACATCGGCGTGATTCGCGAACTGGCCATCGGTGCTTCCATCGGTGTGGGCGTGATCGTGTTCACCAACCTGATCCTGCTGCCGGTTGCGATTTCCTACATCGGCATCAGCAAGAAGGCCGTCGAACGCAGCAAGCGCGAAGCCAACCGCGATCAGCCGTTCTGGCGTCTGCTGTCCAACTTCGCTCATCCGGTAGTGGCGCCGATCTCCGTGGTCATCGCCCTGTCGGCCGGTGTCGCCGGTTTCTGGTACCAGAAGGCCAACCTGCAGGTCGGTGACCTCGACCAGGGTGCGCCGGAGCTGCGTCCGGACTCGCGATACAACAAGGACAACGACTTCATCATCAGCAACTACTCGACCAGTTCCGACGTGCTGGTGGTGATGGTCAAGACTCCGAACGAAGGCTGCTCCACGCACCAGACCCTGGCGCCGATAGACGAGCTGATGTGGCGTCTGGAAAACACCGAGGGCGTGCAGTCGGCTATCTCGATGGTCAGCGTGTCCAAGCAGGTGATCAAGGGCATGAACGAGGGCAGCCTGAAATGGGAGACCCTGTCGCGCAACCCGGACATCCTCAACAACTCCATCGCCCGTGCCGACGGCCTGTACAACGCAGACTGCTCGCTGGCGCCGGTGCTGGTGTTCCTCAACGACCACAAGGCCGCGACCCTCAAGCGCGCCGTAGGCGTAGTGGAAGAGTTCTCCAAGGAGAACAACAAGGATGACCTGCAGTTCCTCCTCGCCGCCGGTAACGCCGGTATCGAGGCGGCCACCAACGAGGTGATCGCGACCTCCGAGCTGAAGATCCTGATCCTGGTGTACATCTGCGTGGCAGTAATGTGCCTGATCACCTTCCGCTCCTTCGGCGCCATGCTGTGCATCATCCTGCCGCTGATCCTCACCTCCATCCTGGGTAACGCCCTGATGGCCTGGCTGGGTATCGGCGTGAAGGTGGCGACCCTGCCGGTGATCGCGCTGGGTGTGGGTATCGGTGTCGACTACGGCATCTATATCTACAGCCGCCTGGAAAGCTTCCTGCGGGCCGGCATGCCGCTGCAAGAGGCCTACTACCAGACCCTGCGTTCCACCGGTAAGGCTGTACTGTTCACCGGCCTGTGCCTGGCCATCGGCGTGGTCACCTGGATCTTCTCGGCGATCAAGTTCCAGGCCGACATGGGTCTGATGCTGACCTTCATGCTGCTGTGGAACATGTTCGGTGCACTGTGGCTGCTGCCAGCCCTGGCTCGCTTCCTGATCAAGCCGGAGAAACTGGCCGGCAAGCACGGCGGTTCGCTGTTCGCTCACTGATCGGTGTTGCGCTAGACAAAAAGGGCTCCTTCGGGAGCCCTTTTTCATTGTGCTGTCTATTTTGTCGTGGCCCGAACGACCAAGAGGGGAAGGTGGTTGTCGCCGCCATTCGACAGAGGAGAGACGTCATGCGCTTGCAGAAGATTGTTCCATGCCTGTGGTTCGACGAGCAGGCGGAGGAGGCTGCGGCTTTCTACGTCGGCATCTTCGCCGATTCGCGCGTCACCCAGGTGACCCGCTATGGCGAAGCGGGTTTCGAGTTTCACGGCAAGGCGCCGGGCACGGCGATGACGGTGGCCTTCGAGCTGGATGGGCAGCCATTCACTGCGCTCAACGGCGGACCGGTATTTCGCTTCAATGAGGCCATTTCGCTGCAGATCATGTGCGCGACTCAGGCTGAGGTCGATCACTACTGGACGCGATTGGGCGAGGGCGGGGCGCCGGAGGCGCAGCAATGCGGCTGGCTGAAGGATCGCTTCGGCCTGTCCTGGCAGGTGGTGCCAGAGTTGCTGCTGGAATTGCTAGCGGCGCCAGATCAGGCTGCCGTGCAGCGGGCGACCGAGGCCATGCTGCGGATGAAGAGGCTGGACATCGCAGAGCTACAGCAGGCCTTCGCCGGCGAATGACAGGCATGAAAAAGCCGCCTTGCGGCGGCTTTTTCAGTACGGCTCGAATTACATGTTGGGGTAGTTCGGGCCGCCGGTGCCTTCCGGAGCGATCCAGGTGATGTTCTGGGCCGGGTCCTTGATGTCGCAGGTCTTGCAGTGCACGCAGTTCTGCGCGTTGATCTGGAACTTCTTCTCGCCGTCTTCCTTGGTCACCACCTCGTACACGCCGGCCGGGCAGTAGCGCTGCGCCGGTTCGTCGTATTTGGGCAGGTTGACACTGAGCGGGATGCTGGCATCGGTCAGCTTCAGGTGGCAGGGCTGCTCTTCCTCGTGGTTGGTGTTGGAGAGGAACACCGAGGAGAGTTTGTCGAAGCTCAGCTTGCCGTCCGGCTTCGGATAGTCGATGCGCTTCGATTCTGCTGCGGGCTTCAGGCAGGCGTAGTCCGGCTTGGTGTCGTGCAGGGTGAAGGGGATCTTGCCACCGAAGACGTTCTGGTCCAGCCAGTTCAGGCCGCCACCGAAGACCGGGCCGAACTTGTGCAGCGCCGGGCCGAAGTTACGGCTGCGGAACAGCTCATCAAACAGCCAGCTGGCCTTGAAGCCATCGACATAGCCATTGAGCAGATCGCCGCCCTGGCCGTCGGCCAGCAGCACTTCGGCTGCCGCGTCGGCGGCCAGCATGCCGGATTTCATTGCGGTGTGGCTGCCCTTGATCTTGGCGAAGTTCAGGGTGCCGAGGTCGCAACCGATCAGGGCGCCGCCCGGGAAGACCATCTTCGGCAGCGAGTTCAGACCGCCTTTGCAGATCGCGCGAGCACCGTAGGCGACGCGCTTGCCGCCTTCCAGGTACTGCTTGATCACCGGGTGGTGCTTGTAGCGCTGGAACTCGTCGAACGGCGACAGGAAGGCGTTGCCGTAGGACAGGTCGACGATCAGGCCGACTACTACCTGGTTGTTTTCCAGGTGATAGAGGAAGGAGCCACCGGTGTTCTCGGTGCCGACTACGTCCAGCGGCCAGCCGGCGGTGTGTACCACTAGGCCTTGCTCGTGCTTGGCCGGGTCGATGTCCCAGATTTCCTTGATGCCGATGCCGTAGTGCTGGGTGTCGGCTTCGCTGTCCAGGTTGTATTTCTTGATCAGCTGCTTGCCGATGTGACCGCGGCAGCCTTCGGCGAACAGGGTGTACTTGGCGCGCAGCTCCATGCCCGGGGTGTAGTAACCCTCTTTCGGGTGGCCTTCACGGTCGACACCTAGGTCGCCGGTGACGATGCCGCGCACTACGCCGTTCTCGTCGATCAGCGCTTCCTGGGCGGCGAAGCCCGGGTAGATCTCGACGCCCAGGGCTTCGGCCTGCTGGGCCAGCCAGCGGCACAGGTTGCCCAGGGAGATGATGTAGTTGCCTTCGTTGTGCATGGTCTTGGGCACGAACAGGCCCGGGACCTTGATGGCGCTGTCGGCGTTCTTCAACATATAGATGTCGTCACGCTTGACTTCGGTATTCAGCGGCGCGCCCAGTTCCTTCCAGTTGGGGAACAGTTCGTTCAGGGCGCGCGGCTCGAAGACCGCACCAGAGAGGATGTGAGCGCCGACTTCGGAACCCTTCTCGACCACGCAGACGCTGATTTCTTTGCCGGCTTCGGCGGCCTTCTGCTTCAGTCGGCAAGCGGCGGAGAGGCCCGAAGGGCCGGCGCCGACGATGACGACGTCGAATTCCATAAATTCGCGTTCCACAGAGAATCTCCTACTCAAGGCTTCTTCGGTGTTATTGATTTGGCTATGGCTAGGCTTTCTGTGGCCTGCGCGCTGGGCATTATATATACAGGCCCTTGCACGTCCAATACAAACGTTTGTTTGAATTTTGTCAAAGCCATATAGCGCAAGGGCTGGCGGGCGATAAATGGGGTTTATTCGTGTTGACCGAAAAAGGCGTTCCGGTCAAGATACGGTCGGTTTTGCGTTCGCCGTATGGGCTGACCGTCGGTTCCGGCCGACCTGCATCACTGGCCAGGCTTGCCTTGGCGACATTCTTATTCACCGGAGAGTAACGAGGAATCCATGAAGGTTCTTGTAGCTGTCAAACGAGTGGTCGACTACAACGTCAAGGTTCGCGTCAAGGCGGACAACTCCGGCGTCGACCTCGCCAACGTCAAGATGTCGATGAACCCCTTCTGCGAAATCGCCGTGGAAGAGGCCGTACGCCTGAAGGAAAAGGGCGTCGCCAGCGAGATCGTCGTCGTCACCATCGGCCCGAACACTGCTCAGGAGCAACTGCGTACCGCACTGGCTCTGGGTGCTGACCGTTCGATCCTGGTCGAAACCAATGAAGAGCTGAACTCCCTGGCCGTCGCCAAGCTGCTGAAGGCTGTAGTCGACAAGGAGCAGCCGCAGCTGGTCATTCTCGGCAAGCAGGCCATCGACAGCGACAACAACCAGACCGGCCAGATGCTGGGCGCCCTGACTGGCTTCGCCCAGGGTACCTTCGCTTCCAAGGTCGAGCTGGCTGGTGACAAGGTCAACGTCACCCGTGAAATCGATGGCGGTCTGCAGACCGTTGCCCTGGCTCTGCCGGCAATCGTCACCACCGACCTGCGTCTGAACGAGCCGCGCTACGCGTCTCTGCCGAACATCATGAAGGCCAAGAAGAAGCCGCTCGACGTGGTGACTCCGGACGCCCTGGGCGTTTCCACCGCCTCCACCGTCAAGACCCTGAAAGTCGAAGCGCCTGCTGCTCGCAGCGCCGGTATCAAGGTCAAGTCCGTGGCTGAACTGGTCGAGAAACTGAAGAACGAGGCGAAGGTAATCTAAATGACTATCCTGGTTATCGCTGAACACACCAACGCCGCCCTGGCTGCCGCTACCCTGAACACCGTGGCTGCTGCCGCCAAGATCGGTGGCGACATCCACGTTCTGGTTGCTGGCTCCAACGCCGGTGCCGCTGCCGAAGCTGCTGCCAAGATCGCTGGCGTAGCCAAGGTTCTGGTTGCTGACAACGCCGCCTACGCCAACCAGCTGCCGGAAAACGTCGCGCCGCTGGTTGCCGAACTGGGCAAGGGCTACAGCCACATCCTGGCTGCTGCTACCAGCAACGGTAAGAACATCCTGCCGCGCGTTGCCGCTCAACTGGACGTCGACCAGATCTCCGAGATCATCGCCGTTGAGAGCGCCGACACCTTCAAACGCCCGATCTATGCCGGTAACGCCATTGCTACCGTGCAGTCCAGCGCTGCCGTGAAGGTCATTACCGTACGCTCCACCGGTTTCGACCCGGTTGCCGCCGAAGGTGGCTCTGCTGCCATTGAAGCGGTGAGCGGCTCGGCTGATGCTGGCAAGTCGTCCTTCGTCGGCGAAGAGCTGGCCAAGTCCGACCGTCCGGAACTGACTGCTGCCAAGATCGTTGTTTCCGGCGGCCGTGGCATGGGCAACGGTGACAACTTCAAGCACCTGTACTCCCTGGCCGACAAGCTGGGCGCTGCCGTTGGTGCTTCCCGCGCTGCCGTCGACGCCGGTTTCGTGCCGAACGACATGCAGGTCGGCCAGACCGGCAAGATCGTCGCTCCGCAGCTGTACATCGCGGTCGGCATCTCCGGTGCCATCCAGCACCTGGCAGGCATGAAGGACTCCAAGGTCATCGTCGCTATCAACAAGGACGAAGAAGCCCCGATCTTCCAGGTGGCTGACTACGGCCTGGTGGCTGACCTGTTCGAAGCCGTACCGGAGCTCGAGAAACTGGTCTGATCCAGCTTCTTCGCTCTCACAAAAAACCCGCTCATCGAGCGGGTTTTTTGTTTGTGCCTTCGACGCTTACAGGCTGTCGAGGAAAGCCTGGTAATGCTGGGCCGTTTCCTCTGGGCGCTCGAGCATCGGCGCGTGGCCGCAGTCCTTCATCACCACGATGGTGGGTTTCTTCAGCAGCGGCTTCATGACTCCGATGCTGGAAACATCCAGCACCCGGTCCTGGTCGCCCCACAGCACCAGTGTGGGGACCTGGATCTTCGGTAGTTCGGGCTCCAGCGGCACATAGCGTTCGCGCAGCTGGACGAAGATGCGATCGTACTGTTGCTGGTTGGCCATCGACTGTTCGGCGAAGTGGCGTTTTAGCGACTCCGGCAGCGGAGGCGGGTTGACGAAGACGAAGCGCATCAGCGCGTCGAAGTCTTCTGCCTTGCGCACCACCAGAGGGTTCGGCTTGCCGTTCTCGAGCATGGCGAACATCTCGCTCTTGCGTGGCGAGAGGATGCCGGAGTTGTTCAGCAGCGCAACGCTCGTCACCTGCTCGGGATAGCGTGCCGCGTAGAGTGCGGCGATGTGGCCGCCCATGGAGTTGCCGATCAGGTGCGGCTTGCTGATTCCCAGGGCCTGGACGAAGGCATGCAGGCGCTCGGTCTGGCTGGCTACATCGTAATTGACGTCAGGCTTGTCACTTTCACCAAAGCCCGGCAGATCCAGGGCGATCACCCGGTATTGCTGGCTGAAGTGACGAGCGAAGCGCAGCCAGTTGTCACGATTGGCGCCGAAGCCGTGGATCATCAGCAGGGTTTCGCCGTCGCGGGGGCCGCCTTCGTAGTAATGTATGGTCAGCCCGTCTACCTTGACCTCATGCGAGGACAGGCCGGCGCGCTGGCGCTCGATGAACTGCACGCTGGTGAGCAGCGCCGTAGGCGAGAAATAGAGAGTACCGGCCGCACAGGCCAGCAGCAGTGTTATTCCGATCGCAAGTTTTTTCATGGCGAATCCTTATCGCTAATTATTATTAGATGTGCCTGTTACGCTAGCATGAAGCAGGCAGGGCCGGTGTTGTCCGCCGCCAGCTACCTAGATCGAGTCGGGGCCACAGATGCAAAAACTCCTGTCGTTGACAACACTCTGCTCGCTGCTCGCAGCCCTGCTTTCGAGTGCGGTGCAGGCTGCCGGCAAGTGCGAGCGTCTGGTGGCTACCGGCAACCCCGAGTATCCGCCGTACCTGTGGCGCGATCCGCAGAGCCCGCAGCACCTGATCGGCGCCAATGCCGACCTGTTGACGCTGATCGGCGAACAGCTCGGCGTGAAGATCGAGATCATCTACACTGGCCCGTGGTCGCGCGCTCAGGACGAGGTGCGCACCGGCCGAGTCGACCTGCTGGCTGGCGCATTCCTCACGTTGCCACGCCTGGAGCACATGGATTACGTTCACCCTGCATTCTTCAACACGCCGAGCGTGGTCTGGGTGCGCAAGGGGCAGGGCTTCCCTTACACCGGTTGGGACGATCTGCGTGGCCGTGTTGGTGGCACCCTGGTGCACAACAGCTTCGGCCAGCAGTTCGATGCCTTCGCCAAGGCTAATCTCAGCCTCGAAGAGGTGCCCAGTCTGATCCAGGCCTTCCAGAAGCTGCTGCTGGGGCGTACCGACTATGTCGTGTACGAGCGCTATCCGGGCGTGGCGCTGGCCAACACCCAGGGCATGCTAGAGAGTCTGGAGACACTGGAGCCCCCGGTATCCAGCGAAGGCCTGTACCTGACCCTGTCGCACGATTCCGCATGCAATGACCCCTGGCTGCGCGGACAGCTGGCGAAAAAGATGACAGAATTGACCGCCGCCGGCCTGCCGGAAACCTTCCTGCAGCGCAATCTGGAGCGCTGGAAGACTCAGCAGATGCAAGCCGCCGACGTCCCCCCGCAAGAGCAGGAAAAGTCTCAGTGAATCGACTCCTAACCCTTGGCCTGGCAGTGCTGGTCCTGGCCGGCTGTGCCAACGACCCGGCGCCTGGCGAACAGATGCGCCTGAGCACCCAGGCCGTCGAGCAGGCCCGCGCCGTCGGTGCCGACCAGCAGATCGAGGAAATGCACATGGCCGAGCAGAAGCTGGCCCGTGCCGAGAAGAACATGGGCGAGGAAGACTACAAGCGCGCCCGCGTCTTCGCCGAGCAGGCCGAGCTTGATGCCCGCCTGGCTGAAGCCAAGGTGCTCAATCAGAAGAGTCAGAAGCAGCTCGACGAGCTGAACGCGCGCATCACCCGTTTGCGCAAGCAGCTGGGAGAACTGCCGTAATGTCGAAGATGATTCTGAGCAGCGGCCTGCTGCTGTCCCTGATGGTGCTCGGCGGTTGCGCCAGCCAGCACAGTCAGCAGGTGCTGAGCGAGGCCGAGGCGAGCTTCCAGCAGGTGAAGGAAGACCCCGATGTGCTGCGGAGCTCGCCCAAGGACGTAATCCGGGCGGGTGAGTCGCTGGCCCGCGCCGATCGCCTGTCCAATTACTGGGGTAGTGCCGATGACGTCGAGCACTACGCCTACCTCAGCCAGCGCTACAGCCAGATCGCCCGTCAGCACACTGACCTCAATCTAAATCAGGAGCGCCTGGTCAAGCTGGAGCTGGAGCGCGAACGCCTGCAGCTGGCCCTGCGCGAGGCCAAACTGCTGAGTGCCCAGCAGCAAGGGCAGTGGATGGAGGAGCAGGTGGTCAATCTGGCGGCCAGCGAGACCGACCGCGGCCTAGTGATGACCCTGGGTGATGTACTGTTCGACGCCGGCCGCACCGAGCTCAAGGCTTCGGCCAACCGCACCATTCTGCGGCTGGTGCAGTTCCTGCAGATCAACCCGCGCCGCAGTATTCGCATCGAGGGCTACACCGACAACCGTGGTGTCTCCGCTGAGAACCTCGAGCTGTCGCGCGCCCGGGCCCAGGCCGTGGCCGACGTATTGGTTGACCTCGGCATCGACGCCAAGCGCATGGAAGTGAAGGGCTATGGCGAGGCTCATCCGCTGGCGGAGAACGCCTCGGCCAAGGGTCGCGCGCAGAATCGTCGGGTGGAGATCCTCATTTCCGACGAGAGCGGCAAGCTCGGCGACTATCGCTGACAGCTACCCTTTGCTCACGAAAACCCCGGGAATCCCCCGGGGTTTTTTGTTTGTGCCGCCCGCGATAACGCACATTCAGATACACGGCTACGCTGCAACAGCTGAAACTGTACTGTTGGCATAAAGTAGGACTGTACCGCTACGCTAAATCTGTATTTGGCTACTGTTACGGTCCAGTCGCGCAAGGGGATATCTCATGACCAATTTGTTGCTTTACCAGCGCATCGCTCAGCAGTTGGCCGAGGATATTCGCCGTGGCGTCTACCAGCCGGGAGAGCGCGTGCCCTCGGTACGCAAGATGAGTTCCCAGCTCAGCGTCAGCCACGCCACCGTGCTGCAGGCCTACGCCAATCTGGAGGACATGGGCCTGATCCGTGCCCGTCCGCAATCCGGCTTCTACGTGCACCAGACCGCTGGCCTGACTGCGTCGACCCCTGACATCGCGCGCGTCGAGCGGCCGTCCATGGTCACCCGTAGCAGCATCATCAGCCAGGTGCTCAACGATTCGCGCCAGGACGGCGTGTTTCCCCTGGGCGCCGCCGTGCCGCACGTGGACTACCTGCCGGTGCGCTCGCTGCACCAGCAGCTGGCCAAGGTCACCCGCTTCCAGAGCCCGCGCGCGTTCAGCTACATGTTCAGCCCCGGCTACGAGCCGCTGCGCCGCCAAGTGGCGATCCGCATGCGCGATGCTGGCGTGGTGGTCGATCCGTCAGAGGTAGTGATCACCCACGGCTGCGTGGACGCCATCCACATGGCCCTGCGCGTACTGACCCAGCCCGGCGACCTGATCGCCGCCGAGTCGCCGACCTATTACGGCCTGCTGCAACTGGCCGAAGTACTCGGCCTCAAGGTCATCGAGATTCCCAGCGACCCGACCACCGGCCTCAGCCTGGAGGCCCTTCAGCTGGCCGCCAACCAATGGCCGATCAAGGCCCTGGTGCTCACTGCACGGCTGTCCAATCCGCTGGGCGGGAGCATTCCCGAGGAGCGCCAGAAGCAGTTGCTGCGCCTGACCGCCGACCACGGCATCCAGGTGATCGAGGATGACATCTACGGCGAGCTGCTGTTCGAGCCGGGGCGCAGTAAGGCGCTCAAGGCCTATGACCGTGACGATCAGGTGGTGTATTGCTCGAGCTTCTCCAAGACCCTGTCGCCCGGCGTGCGTATCGGCTGGATCATTGCCGGCCGCTATCAGGATGAGGTGGAGCGGTTGCAGACCTTCAGCACCCACTCGGCTTGCAGCGTGACGCAGATGGGCGTCGCGGCATACCTGGAGAATGGCGGCTACGACCGCCACCTGCGCCACATCCGCCAGGAATACCGCAAGAACATGACCGCCTACCAGCTGGCGGTACAGCAGCATTTCCCCGAGGGAACGCAGATGACCCGGCCCCACGGTGGCTTCATCCTCTGGGTCAGCCTGCCGGGCAAGGTCCGCGCCCAGGAGCTGCATGTGCGGGCGCTGCAGCAGGGCATCAGCATCGCGCCGGGGCTGATCTTCAGTAACACCGAGCAATTCAACAACTGCCTGCGTCTGACCTGCGGCGTGCCGTGGAATCGGGAGTCCGAGCGGGCCATCATGACGCTCGGTGCGCTGGTCAAGCAGCTCTGCCAGGAAAACAACAACGCTTAACCCGAAGCGGACGGTGGCTGCGTCTACTCAGGCGAATGGACTTTTCGCCCGAGGAGACCCCGCCATGTCCAGCATCGCCGTTCTGATTCGCCAACCCCTGCTCGCCGGCTTCGGCGCCACCTTGGTGCTGGGCCTGGCCGCCTGCAGCGCTTCCAACGATGAACCGGCCAGCCGTGCCGTGACGCCCCAGCTGGCCGAGCCCAAGGCCAAGCAGGAAGTGCTGCACGAGGAGGTCGATGCCAACGCCTCCTATGCGGCGCAGCCGGCGGCCGTGGCCGGCGCCCTGGAGGTGCGCAAGGCCATGCCGCAGAGCATGCCGATGATCGCCCCGGCGGCACCGATGGCCGACAGCGCCGCCTTCGGCTACCAGGATGCTTACCGCGAGCAGTACCAGAAGATCGAGAGCAGCCCGGTGCAGGCCGTGGCCCAGCAGCCGGTATCGACCTTCAGCATCGACGTCGACACCGGTGCCTACGCCAACGTACGACGCTTCCTCAACGATGGCAGCCTGCCGCCCAAGGACGCGGTACGCCTGGAGGAACTGGTCAACTACTTCCCCTATGCCTATCCCAAGCCTGAGGGCGACGTGCCGTTCAGCGTCGCCACCGAACTGGCAACCACGCCGTGGAACCCCGAGACCCGCCTGCTGCGCGTGGCGATCAAGGCCGCAGACCTGAGCGCCGCCGAGCTGCCACCGGCCAACCTGGTGTTCCTGGTCGACGTGTCCGGCTCTATGGATCGCCGCGAGGGACTGCCGATGGTGCAGAGCACGCTCAAGTTGCTGGTCGATCAACTGCGCCCGCAGGATCGCGTGGCTCTGGTCACTTATGCCGGCAATGCCAGCGTGGTGCTGGAGTCCACCGCCGGTAGTGAGAAGGCCAAGATTCGTACCGCCATCGACCAGCTCACCGCGGGCGGCTCCACCGCCGGCGAGTCGGGTATCCAGCTGGCCTATCAGGAAGCGCAGAAGGGCATGCTCAAGGACGGCATCAACCGCATCCTGCTGGCTACCGATGGCGACTTCAACGTCGGCATCAGCGACTTCGAGACGCTCAAGCAACTGGCCGCCGACAAGCGCAAGACTGGCGTGTCGCTGACCACCCTGGGCTTCGGCACCGACAACTACAACGAGCAGCTGATGGAGCAGCTGGCCGATGCCGGTGACGGCAACTACGCCTACATCGACAACCTGCGCGAGGCGCGCAAGGTGCTGGTCGACCAGCTCAGCTCGACCCTGGCGGTGGTGGCCAAGGATGTGAAGATCCAGGTCGAGTTCAACCCGGCCGAGGTCAGCGAATACCGCCTGCTGGGCTACGAGAACCGCGCCCTGAAGCGCGAGGATTTCAGCAACGACAAGGTCGACGCAGGCGAGATCGGCGCCGGACATACCGTCACCGCCCTGTACGAAGTGGTGCCGGGGGGTGCCAAGGGCTGGCTGGAGCCGCTGCGCTATGCCCAGGCCAAAGAGCAGGGCAAGGCCGGCGAGATCGCCTGGCTGCGTCTGCGCTACAAGGCGCCGGAAGGTGGTGCCAGCAAGCTGGTCGAGCGCCCGATCGCCAAGGGCGAGGTGACGCCGATTGCCAGCGCCAGCGACGACCTGCGCTTCGCTGCCGCCGTGGCGGCCTTCGCCCAGCAGCTCAAGGATGCCAAGTACACCGGCAGCTTCGGCCTGGCCGACAGCGCCAAGCTGGCGCGTGGGGCCAAGGGCGAGGATCCGTTCGGCCTGCGCGGCGAGTTCGTCC
Organism: Pseudomonas sp. Gutcm_11s; assembly: GCF_028649395.1. GTDB lineage: Bacteria > Pseudomonadota > Gammaproteobacteria > Pseudomonadales > Pseudomonadaceae > Aquipseudomonas. The sequence continues at coordinate 195,559 of NZ_JAQSUW010000011.1, forward strand.
AACTGGTCGAGCTCGCGCAAAGCCTGCAAACTCCGCAAAACGTTCAAGTCAGGGCCGACTAATTGAACCAACCCTTGAGAGACGATGACGCCGCCTTGCTGCGGCGTTATCGCAATGGCGAGGCGGCGGCGTTCACGCAACTCTATGAACGCCACCGCCTCGGTCTGTTTCGTTTCCTGCTGGGCCTGTGCGGCGATCACGCACTGGCCGAGGAGGTGTTCCAGGAAACCTGGATGAGCCTGATCCGCAGCGCCAGCGAACAGCGCGAGGCGGTGCTGTTCAAGACTTGGCTGTACCAGATCGCGCGTAATCGCCTGATCGACCACTGGCGCAAGAGCGGGCGCCACCAGGGAAAGCTCGATGAGTACGACGAGGCGCAGCACGCCAGCGCCGACCCGGGCCCTGGTCCCGAGCAGCAGCTGCTGCTCAGCCGCGATCATGAGCGCCTGCAGGCGGCGCTGGCCGATCTGCCCGAGGAGCAGCGCGAGGTGTTCCTGCTGCGCGCCCACGGCGACCTTGAACTACACCAGATCGCCGAACTCACCCGTACTCCGGCTGAAACCGTGAAGAGCCGCCTGCGTTATGCGCTGAACAAGTTACGTCGGCTGCTGGCCGATCCGGCTTCGGCCGAGGAGGTATCCGCATGAGCCAACACGATCAAGATCTGCAGCAGGAACAGCAACTGCTGGAGCACTTCCGCGAGCACAGCCGGGGCGAACCGTCTGCCGCGCTGGACGCGATGATCCTCGCCGCCGCCCGTGAGGCAGTAGCACAGCCGCGGCTGAGCTGGTCGCAGCGCCTGCATGCCTGGCTGTTTGGCGCCGGTAGCCGCACCCGTTGGTCCATGGCCGTGGCCGGCCTGGCAGTGTTCGGTATTGGCCTCAACCTGACCTTGCATACCCGCGAGCAGCTGCCCGACAGCTACGACCGACCAGCGCCCGCCGCCGCGCAATCTCCAGCGTTGCGTGAGATGGCGCCACAGGTGGCTGGTGAGGCCCAGCCGGGTTCCGCCGAGTTCGAGCAGCGCAAAGCCGAGGCGGTGGAGAAGAAGGCAGCCGCACGCCAATCCATAGCCGGAGCCATGGAGCCGAATGCTTCCTTCTCGGTATCGCCGGCGGCTGCCGCTGCGCCGCGACCAATGGCCCCGGCCAAACCACAGCCGGCACCGCTGGAGGCCATGGCAGATTCCGCAGCGGCGTCTGCCGAGTTGGGTGCGGCGCGTGACGAGGCTCGTGCAAAGGCCCAGGTTCAGGCATCTGCCAAGGCCAAAGCCGCCGCCGAGGCGCGGGCCCAGGCTCCGGCAGGCAATGCGCTGCATGAGGAGCTGGGCGAGGATCAGCTGGCCGAGACCCTGGGCCATTCGGATGTGAATGAGGCGCCGCCATTGGAGCTGCAACTGCACAATGTGCTGCGCATGCGCCAGGCTGGGCAGCACGCCGACGCCGATCGCCTGCTGGCAATGCTCAAGCGGGAGTATCCGCAGGTGGACCTGGACGCCGAGCTCAAGCGCCTACAGGCGGAGTCGGAGGGGGCGGGGAGTTCGCGCTAATGGCCTTGGAGCGGCGCGCCTCCTGCCTGCTGTTCAAGCTGGCAGGAGGGCAGGGTGCAACATGGGGTAAAGCGTCTGGCTTGCCAGATGGCAGGGTAGGCGCGAGCATTAGGGCAGTTCTCTTGCCAACCTGCCCACCATGACAGCTTTCCGTGTAATAGCGCTGACTCTGGCTCTCGGCCTGCTGGCCGCCTGCGACGACTCGCCCAAGCCGCCCGCGCCGGCCAAGACGGCTCCGTCGGCCGAAATCACTCCACCACCGGCTGCCACCAAGCCGGCGCCGCAGAGCGCTGCGGTGAAGCCGCCAGCTGCAGAGCCGGTGAAGAAGAAAGAGCCGGCTGAGGTAGCGCCGAAGAAGGCTCCAGCGCTGACCGTGACCCCAGCGGCCAAGCCGCTGGTCAAGGCCAAGCCTGAACCCCTGCCGCCAGTGAAGCTCGATCTGCGCCTGCCGGACGAGCTGGTGCAGCAGCTGGAGCCCGGCGAGCCACTGGATAAACTGCCGGAGCAGCCGCCCCTGCTACCGCAGCTGTTCGTGGAAAAGCCGACCGAACCTGGTCCCTACCAGCTCAATGGCCGGTTGATCACCAACGACAAGGTCAATGACTACTGGGAGTCTGTGGAGGGCGCGGAGCTGCAGATCGAGTTCCGCAACTAATCCGTTTTCATCTGCCAGAGCTGTGGCCATTGCTCGGCCCAGCAGCAGTTGTGGTCATATTCAGGTACTACGCGCACCTTGGCGCGATGGCCCGGCGGATAGCCGGCGACAAATGCCTCGACCAACACCGGGGGGATCACGCGATCTTGCCCGCCAAGCAGATGCAGCTGCTCCACGCTGCCAAGCCGTGTGCGCAGGTCTGCCGGGTTGAGCGAATCGCTCAGTGGGGAAACACGGTGGTACTGGGTCCAGGCGGCATGGTCGAGATTGCCGGCCACGGTGACGACTCTGCGTACATCATCACGCCTGGCAGCCAGCAGGAGCGCCAAGGCACCTCCGCCGGAGTAGCCGACCAATACCAGGCTGCGGGCGCCTGCGCGGGCCTTCAGCTGGTCTGCGGCCGAGTCCAGGCTGTCGACTATTTCCTCGGCGAAGCGTGCACCGGTCCAATAGCGCCGATTGCACGGAGGTCGCTCCGCACCCAGGTACTGACAGGGACGCCCCAGATAGGCCACGGGGCCGCTGGGTTGGGCTAGTGCCAGACGCAGTGCGAGTGGATTGAGGGGCGTCGGATCGGCAGAGGGTTGGCGGGAGCTGAGCCAGGCCAAACCGTCGCCTTCGAGATAAATCGTCAGCTCATCACTGGCCGCTGGTTGTGCTTTCGCCGCATAGCTCTGCAGGTCGAATATGCCAGCGTGCAGTTGCAGGTTCTGCCAGTCGCGACTTTGCGCCAGCTGGGTGGCCAGTTGGCTGCGTTGTTCGGGGGGGGGTGGGGAGGTGCAGCCGCTGCTCAGCAGTAGAGTGCAGAGCAGCGTTGCGAAAAGGCGGGGCATGATGGCTCCTGCAGGCAAGAGCCGAGGATACGCCGCCCGCAGCTGTAATACAGCCACTGGCGGCGCCGGCCTCAGAAGGCCCAGCGTGCCTTGAGCGATGCACCCTGTTGGGTGAAGTCGCTGCGGGCTTCGGCGTCGTAACGCAGGCTGACTTCGGTACCGCCTTCCAGGGTGTGGGTCAGGCCCAGGCCGGCGCGTGCCAGCCAGGGCTCCATATCCATCCCCGGAGTCTTGAACGCGGCACCCGCGGCGCCGGCGTAGGTGGAGGTGATGGAGCTGTCCTCGTCGATCACGTCATAGCCTGCACCCAGGTTGGCACTGAGCACGGTGGCTTCGCTCAGGCTGTAGTCGACCTTGCCATCGACGCTGAGCAGCAGCTCTTCGGCATCGTTGCTGTCGACATCCAGATTGAGGGCGCCGGCACCTTTCTCGTGATACGACTCGGACTCGATCCAGGTGTAGTCGGCGCGTACCGACGGCACGAAGGTCAGCTGCTCGGACAGGCGCAGGCTATGGCCGATGCCGATGCCGGCATGCACGTTGTAACCGTCGTAGTCGGCCTTGGCGGTGGTGCCGGCGAACGGCATGTGACGCGTGCTTTCGTTGCGGTTCTGGCCAGCATCGAGCTGGAAGTTCAGCTCGGTGTCGGGAGCCAGGGCATAGCTGCCGTAGCCGATCAGCTGGAAGGTATCGATCTGCGCATCCTGCGGGGCGATGCTGGAATCGCTGTCGACATTGGTCTCTGCGTAGGCGAACGCCAGGCCCAGGCGAGTGGTTTCGGAGACTGCGGCGTCGGCACCGATGGCCAGGCCCTTGGTGTCGGCGTCGTAGCCAGAGATGCCACTACGCTCGTCCTGATCGGCCCAGGAGCCGAAGGTCTTGATCCACAGGTTCTGCTCGGACAGCGGAGCGTCGCCGGAGGACAGGCCGCTGTTCTCACCTTGGCGCGACTGGATGATGCGGTTGATGCCAGCCAGGGTGCGGCCGGTGGCGTTGCTGGTGTTGCCGGCAACGGTGGGCAGGGTCTGGGTGACGGCGTCAGAAACTTCCTGCTCGCTGGTCAGGCCGACGAAGTTGGCGGCCAGCTCACCATTCGGATCGTTTTCGATGGCTTCGTCCAGCACGTTGGCGGCGCCTTCGGCCGGGTTGTTGCCGGTGCTCTGCACGCTATCCAGCACGCTGGCGGCCTTGGCCAGGGTCAGATCGACGGTGTTGCCGTCCTTGACCGCGCTGAAGTTGAACAGCTGCGAGTTGTCGCTGACGGCGAAGGTGCCATCGCTCTGCAGAGTGGTAGCGCTGAGCACATCCTGCAGGCTCTTGGCGCTGAAGGCGTAGTTCGGGTTGCTCACGTCGACCACGATCTTGGCATTGCTGGCCAGCTTGGCAGTACCGTCGACGACCAGCTTGCCGTAGCTGCTATCGCTGGCCACACCGATTTTCAGGGTGCCGCTGGAGGCCTGGGAGTAGTTGCCGTGGATGGTGCCGGTAACACCGGCCGCCAGGCTCAGGGTACCGGCGTTGCTGAAGCCGCTGAGGGTAGTGATGCCGGCGTCGAGCTCACCGCTGCTGCTGGTGCCTGTGCCCATCCTCAGGGTGGCACCGTTCTCGATGACGAAACGATCCACTGCATAAGCGTTTTCGTTGCTGAAGGTGGCGCCAGACTTGAGGGTGAAGGTGCTGCTAGTCGAGAACACATCGCCAATCACGCGGGCTTTGGTGCCGGTAATGTCGATGTTGTCGATGCTGGAGCCATCTTCGGCTACAGCGATGGCCAGGTAGGGGCTGCTGATGGTGCCACTGTTGGTGAGGCGGTCGATATGCGAGTCGAACAGCAACTGAATAGCGAAGTCTTCACCACTGATGGTGCCGCTGTTGTTGACATGACTAATCGCGGAGCCAGAGTCTGCAACCAAGCCAGCGCCATCGCTGCTGATGGTGCCGCTGTTATCGATCTGTTCGACAATGCTTTGCATCACGCCAAGGCCGTACCAGCCACCTGTGATGGTACCGCTGTTGTTGATCAGACTGGTGCTGGCATCGCCCAGCAGCATGCCGTATCCGCCCCCGCTGATCAGGCCGCTATTGGTGATGCCATTGGTCACGCTTGTGCCGATCAGGACAACCCCGGCGACGTTGGTGCCGAGAATAGTGCCGGCATTGTCGATATGGCCAAGGGTTATGTCGTACTGCTGCCCATCTGCGTAAATACCGATTTCTGCGCCCTGGATAGTGGCTCCGGCCAGGTTGCTGATACTGGTACCGGTGAGCACACCTTCTCCGGCTTCCAGCAGGATCGCAGCGCTAGGATCGCCCATGCTACTGATGTCGGCCGAGACAATGCTGCCGGCGTTGCTGATGGTGCCGAAGGTACCGCTGTAAACCAGAACGGCAGGGTCTGTTGCTACGGTGAGGCTGCCGGTATTGGTGACAGTGGCGCTGCTGCCGCTGTAGAGGTAGCAGGTGTAGGTTTCGGCATTGCTGATAGTGGTGGTGATACCGGAGCCACCACAGAAGGCGGATGCCTGTGCCCCACTGGCTATCAGGCTAAGCCCAGCCCCCGCCAACAGCAGGGTACCGCCACTGAGTTTGCCGCGTGCGCTGGTGTGCTCGTCGACTACGACGAAGGCATTGCGGACATGGCTCCAGACAATACGAAAAGCTTTGTTCATGATTTCCCCTGGGAAGCCGAGCAAGGAAGCTCGGCAAACGATGCGAAAGCGGTTTTTGACGTGTTGTTTAGCAGGAGTCGCGCTCTTGTCGGCGCGTTCCTTGTGTGGCCGCCAGTGGATGGCAGATTGATGGCATTTTGCCTGAATATATTGGTACGTGGGTGCCGTTTACGGCCAACGAGGGCGAGGTTTTGTTGTGACCAGCGCTATACAGCCGGCCGATGCCCTGTTTTCATACCCGCCGATACCGGCCTCTGGAGTTGATTGGCGATGATGGTGCATATCCCGCGGGTGCTGGGTCCGCAGCAAGTGGCCGAGTGCCGCCAGCTTCTGCTGCAGGCGCATTGGGTTGATGGCAAAGGCACGGCAGGCCACCAGGCCATCACGGTCAAGGACAACCTGCAGCTGCCGGATGACTCGGGCGAGGCCAAGGCGGTTGGGCAGGTGATTCTTCAGGCACTGGAGCGCAATCCACTGTTCATCTCGGCGGCCTTGCCGCAGAGCATCCTGCCGCCGCGTTTCAACTGCTACCAGGGCGGGCAGGCCTACGGCGCGCATGTCGACAACGCCATCATCGCGAATCAGGGCCAGCGCATGCGCACGGACTTGTCGGCCACGCTGTTCCTCACCGAGCCGCAGGAGTACGACGGTGGCGAGTTGCTGGTGGACGATACCTATGGCGCACACAGCGTCAAGCTGGCCGCTGGCGACATGATCCTCTATCCCTCCACCAGCCTGCATCGGGTCAACCCGGTGACGCGTGGTGCACGGATCAGTGCCTTCTTCTGGATCCAGAGCATGGTGCGTGACGATGCTGAACGCAGCCTGCTGTTCCAACTGGACAACAGCGTGCAGCAACTCAATCGCGAGCTGGGTAACGGGCATGCCAGTTGTGCTCAGCTGACCGGGGTCTACCACAACTTGCTGCGGCGCTGGGCCGAGGTTTGATGAAGGAAAAGCGCGCCAGTCCAAGGGGAGGATGACTGGCGCGCGGTAACGCAGGGTTTCAGTCGACGAACAGGTCGGTCATCAGCTTGCCAGCAGGGTCGTAGCGGTATTGCTCGAAGTCGCTTTGGCCCTGTTCGCGGAGGATTTCCTCGTCGATCAGCAGGCGGCCGCTGATCGTGCGTTCGCTGCTGGCGAGGATGGCGCAGGCGGCGTCGGCCATGATTGCTGGCAGGCGCGCGGCCTTCATCACTGCCGGGCCGCCGGCTTCGAATTCGATGGCGGCGGTGGCGATCACCGTCTTCGGCCACAGCGAGTTGACGCTGATGCCGTACTTCCTGAATTCCTCGTGCATGCCCAGGGTCAGCATGCTCATGCCGTATTTGGTGGTGGTGTAGGGGCCGTAGCTGGCGAACCACTTGGGGTCGAGGTTGATCGGTGGCGACAGGCTGAGGATGTGCCCCTTGCTCTGCTTCAGATAGGGCAGCACGGCCTGGCTGCAGACCATCACCGCGCGGCTGTTGATCTGGTACATCAGGTCGAAGCGCTTGGGCTCCAGGTGCTCGACGCCCTTGAGGCGGATGGCGCCGGCGTTGTTGATCAGCGCGTCGATGCCGCCGAAGTGGGCGGCGGCCTGGGCCATGGCGGCCTTCACTGCTTCTTCGTCACGCACGTCCAGTTGCAGGGCCAGGGCCTTGCCGCCAGCGGCTTCGACCTCGGCAGCCACCGAGTAAATGGTGCCCGGCAGCTTGGCGTGGGCCTCGGCGCTCTTGGCGGCGATGACGATATTGGCGCCCTGGGCGGCGGCCTTGAGGGCGATTTCGCGGCCGATGCCGCGGCTGGCACCGGTGATGAACAGGGTTTTGCCTTGCAGAGACATGCGGGTGCTCCGTAGCTCGTTGTTCTTGTTGATCGGCGGATCACGGGGGGCATGGCGCCCCCGGAATGTCAGGCTTCGGCGGCTTCGACTTCCACCAGCAGCTGGCGATTCTTCACCTGGTCGCCTTGGCTGACCTGCACGCGGCGGATCACGCCGTCGATGCCGGCCTTGAGCGGGTGTTCCATCTTCATCGCTTCCAGCACCACCAGCAGCTGGCCCTTGCTGACCTGCTCGCCTTCGGCCACCAGCACTTCGACGATCGCACCATCCATCGGCGCCTTGACCGTGCCGGAGCTGGCGGCGTTCTGCCCGCCGGCTGGTTCGTGAGTGACGTCGGTGAGTTCCAGGTTGCCGTTATGGCCATACAGCCACAGCTGCTCGCCGGCCAGGTGATAGGCGCGGCGCTGGCGGATGCCGTCCAGCTCCAGGGTGGCCCAGCGGCCGTCGCTGGCCAGCAGGCGCAGCTCGACGCTTTGCTCACCGATCTGCGCGCGCAGCAGCGGCTGTTCGCCGGATTCCACCACCTGCAGCTCGACCGCGTGTTTCTGCTCGCCCTGCTTGAGCACGAAGCTCCACGGCGCGCCGCTGCTGTTACGCCAGCCGGCCAGGCCGGACTGGTGCGCATTGGCGCCGGCCGAGGCCTGGTAGAGCAGGGCGGCGGCGGTAGCCAACTCGGCTGCAGCCGGCGCTTGTGGCGTCAGGCTCGGGTCATTGGCGAAGTGCTCGCCGATGAACGCGGTGGTGGCATTGCCGGCGGCAAATTCGGGGTGCGCCAGCAGGTTGGCGAGGAAGCGCTGGTTACCGTTGACGCCCAGTAGCACGCAGTCCTCCACGGCGCGTACCAGCTTGCGCCGGGCCTCGTCGCGGGTGGCGCCGTAGGCGATGACCTTGGCCAGCATCGGGTCGTAGAACGGGGTCACGGCCTGGCCTTCGACCAGGCCGTGGTCGATGCGTACGCCGTCGCGCAGTGCCGGTTCCCAGCGCAGCACCTGGCCGGTCTGCGGCAGGAAGTTGTGCGCCGCATCTTCGGCGTACAAGCGCACTTCCATGGCATGGCCGGTGAGGCGGATTTCTTCCTGCTTGAGCGGCAGCGGCTGGCCCTCGGCTGCGCGGATCTGCCAGGCGACCAGATCCTGGCCGGTGATCAGCTCGGTGACCGGGTGCTCGACCTGCAGGCGGGTGTTCATTTCCAGGAAGTAGAAGGCGCCGCTGCTATCCAGCAGGAATTCCACGGTGCCGGCGCCGACGTAGTTGACCGACGCAGCGGCCTTCACTGCCGCCTCGCCCATGGCCTGGCGCAGCTCGGGCGTCATCACCGGGCAGGGCGCTTCCTCGACCACTTTCTGGTGGCGGCGCTGCACCGAGCAGTCGCGCTCGCCGAGGTAGACGATGTTGCCGTGCTGGTCGCCGAATACCTGGATTTCCACGTGACGCGGCTGAATCACCGCGCGCTCGAGAATCAGCTCGCCGGAGCCGAAGGCGTTCTGCGCTTCGGAGCGGGCGGTGCGGATCTGCGCAGCCAGTTCGGATGACTCATGCACCAGGCGCATGCCGCGGCCACCGCCGCCGGCGCTGGCCTTGATCATCAGCGGGTAGCCGATGCGCTCGGCTTCGCGGGCCAGGGTCTCGTCATCCTGGGCCGCGCCTTCGTAGCCGGGGATGCACGGCACGCCGGCTTCGAGCATGGCGATCTTCGACAGGCGCTTGCTGCCCATCAGGTGGATGGCTTCCACGGTCGGGCCGATGAAGACGATTCCGGCCGCCTCGCAGGCGCGGGCGAAGTCGGCGTTCTCGGAGAGGAAGCCATAGCCGGGGTGGATCGCGTCGGCGCCGGTTTTCTGCGCGGCGGCGATGATGTTGTCGATCACCAGGTAGGACTGGTTGACCTGCGCCGGGCCGATGCACACGGCTTCGTCGGCCAGTTGCACATGGCGGGCGCCGGCGTCGGCCTCGGAGAATACCGCCACGGTGCGGTAGCCGAGGTCCTGGGCGGTGCGCATCACCCGGCAGGCGATCTCGCCGCGGTTGGCGATCAGAATCTTGTTGAAGGCGGGCATCGTCGTGCTCCTGCTGTTGTTATTGAGCCCAGGAGGGCTTGCGCTTCTGCACGAAGGCCATGGTGCCTTCCGCGCCTTCGCTGCCCAGCACCGCTTCGGCGAACTGGCCGGCGGCGTGGTCGAGCAGGCTGCCGAGGTGTTCCGTCTCGGTGGCCAGCAGCAGCGCCTTGGTCGCCGCATTGGCGCCGGGGGCGCACTGGCGGATCTGCTGCAGGCATTCGGCGAGGCGGTCGACCACGGCCTGGTCGTCGGCCTCGCAGAAGTGCACCAGACCCAGGCGCAGGGCTTCGGCACCGTCGAAGCGGGCGGCGGTCAGGGCCAGGCGACGGGCCTGGGTCAGGCCGATGCGCTTGACCACGAACGGGGCGATCTGGGCCGGCAGAATGCCCAGGCTGGTTTCCGGCAGGCCGAACTTGGCGCCCTGGTGGGCGATGGCGATATCGGACACGCAGGCCAGGCCGAAACCGCCGCCGAGCACCGCGCCTTCCAGCACGGCGACCAGCACCTGCGGCGCACACTGGGCTTCCTCCAGCAGGCTGCCGAAGGCGCGGTTCAGCTCACGGTAGGCGTTGCCACCCTTGGCCCGCGCACCGGCCATGTCCTTGATGTCGCCGCCGGCGCAGAAGTGGCCGTCGGCACCGCGCAGCACCAGGGCGCGCACGCCCTGGTCGCCACGCACCGCGCGCAGTACGGCGCGCAGTTCCTCGACCATCGCCAGGCTCATGGCGTTGCGGCTTTCCGGGCGGTTGAGGGTGACGTAGAGCACGCCCTCGACCTGTTCCAGCAGCAGGGTTTGGCAGTTCGGCAGTTCGGCCATGGTCGCGTCCTCAGCCTTTCTTCTTGCCGGGCAGAATGCCCATCAGCTTGCAGATGATGCCGAGCATGATTTCGTCGGCGCCGCCGCCAATGGAGACCAGGCGCACGTCGCGGTAGGCGCGCGATACCGGGTTGTCCCACATGAAGCCCATGCCGCCCCAGTACTGCAGGCAGCTGTCGGTGACTTCGCGGCCCAGGCGGCCGGCCTTGAGCTTGGCCATGGAGGCCAGCTTGGTGACGTCCTTGCCTTTCACGTACAGCTCGGTGGCGTGATAGACGAGGGCGCGCAGGGCTTCGATCTCGCTCTGCAGTTCGGCCATGCGGAAGTGGATGACCTGGTTGTCGATCAGCGGCTGGCCGAAGGTGTGGCGCTGCTTGCAGTACTCGATGGTGCTGTCCACGCAGTACTCCAGGCCCTTGATCATGTTGGCCGCGCCGAACATGCGCTCTTCCTGGAACTGCAGCATCTGCATCATGAAGCCGGCGCCTTCGTGGCCGATGCGGTTGCGCTGCGGCACGCGCACGTTGTCGAAGAACACCTGGGCGGTCTCCGAGCTGCGCATGCCGAGCTTGTCCAGGTGCGGGCTGAGGGTGATGCCCGGGGTGTTCATCGGCACCACGATCAGCGACTTGTTGACGTGGGGCTTGTCGTCGCTGGTGTTGGCCAGCAGGCAGATGAAGTCGGCAGACGGCGAGTTGGTGATCCACATCTTGCTGCCGTTGATCACGTAGTCGTCACCGTCCTTGCGTGCGGTGGTCTTCAGCCCGGCCACGTCGGAGCCGGCGCCGACCTCGGAGACGCCGATGCAGCCGACCATGTCGCCGGCGATGGCGGGGCGCAGGAATTCCTCGCGCAGCTCATCGGAGCCGAAGCGCGCCAGGGCCGGGGTGCACATGTCGGTCTGCACGCCGATGGCCATCGGGATGCCGCCGCAGTGGATGGTGCCGAACTCTTCGGCGGCGACCACCGAGTAGCTGTAGTCCAGGCCCATGCCGCCGAATTTTTCCGGCTTGGAGATGCCCAGCAGGCCAAGGTCGCCGGCCTTCTTGAAGATCTCGTGCATGGGGAATTTGCCGGCCTTTTCCCACTCGTCGACGTGCGGGTTGATTTCCTTGTCGACGAAGTTGCGGACGGTGCGGCGGAGTTCGTCGTGTTCCTGGGTAAAGATCATTTTTATTGTTCTCCGAAGGGTTACAGGCGGGCGACGCCGAACGAGTTGGATTTGAGGGGGCGGACATTGGCCTCGGCGCAGATGTCGAGCAGGAAGCCGAGCAGCTTGCGCGTATCACGCGGGTCGATCAGGCCGTCGTCCCACAGGCTGGCGGTGCCGTAGAGCGCGGTGGACTGGCTGTCGAGCTTCTGCGCGGTGGCCATTTCCAGCATGTCGAGCATCTTCGGGTCGGCCTCCTTGCCTTCCTTGCGGTGCTTGTCCTCGGTGACGATGCGCAGCACCTTGCCGGCCTGGGCGCCGCCCATCACGGCGGTCTTGCTGTTGGGCCAGGCGAAGATGAAGCGTGGATCAAGACCTCTACCGCACATGGCGTAGTTGCCGGCGCCGTAGGAGCCGCCGACGACGATGGTCAGCTTTGGCACGGTGGCGTTGGCCACGGCCTGGATCAGCTTGGAGCCGTGCTTGATCACGCCGTTCTGCTCGGACTCGGTGCCGACCATGAAACCAGTGGTGTTGTGGAAGAACAGGATCGGCGTGTTGCTCTGCTCGCACAGCTGGATGAACTGCGCCGCCTTGGCCGCGCCGCGCGGGGTGATCGGCCCGTTGTTGCCGATGAAGCCGCAGGGCTGGCCTTCGATGGCCAGGTGACCGCAGACGGTCTGGCTGTCGAACTCGTTCTTGAAGTCGAGGAAGGTCGAGCCGTCGGCGATGCGCGCGATGATCTCGCGCACGTCATAGGGCTTCTTGGCGTCGGCGGGGACAATGCCGAGCAGCTCCTCGCTCGGGTACAGCGGCTCGCGCCAGGTCTTCTGCGGGCGCGCCGGCAGTTGCGCGTTCCACGGCAGCAGGCTGGTGATCTCGCGGGCCAGGCGCACGCCGTCGGCGTCGTTCTCGGCCAGGTATTCGGCGGTGCCGGCGACCTGGGCGTGCATCTCGGCGCCGCCGAGTTCCTCGTCGGTGGCCACTTCACCGGTGGCGGCTTTGAGCAGGGGCGGGCCGGCGAGGAACATCTTGGCCTTGCCGCGCACCACCACCACGTAGTCCGACAGGCCCGGCTGGTAAGCCCCGCCCGCGGTGCTGGAGCCGTGCACCACGGTGATCTGCGGCAGGCCCATGGCGGACATGCGCGCCTGGTTGGCGAAGCCACGCGCGCCTTCGACGAAGATGTCGGCGGCGTAGTTGAGGTTGGCGCCGCCGCTCTCGGCCAGGGTGATCACCGGCAGTTTGTTCTCCACGGCGATCTGTTGCAGGCGCAGGGATTTCTTCAGGCCGGTGGGCGAGATGGTGCCGCCCTTGATCGCGCTGTTGTTGGCGATCACCAGGCTGCGCACGCCGGCCACGTAGCCGATGCCGGCGATGATGCCGCCGCCGGCCTGGGTGCCATCCTTGTCGTCGTGCAGCTTGTAGCCGGCCAGCGAGGACAGTTCGAGGAACGGCGCGCCAGGGTCGAGCAGCAGGTTGATGCGTTCGCGCGGCAGCAACTGGCCGCGCTTGACGAATTTGGGCTTGGCCTCGGCGGCCTTGTCCAGCACCTTCTGCTCGACATCGCGGAAGGCGCCGATGGCGGCCAGCATGGCCTGGCGGTTCTGCGCGAAGCTGTCGCCGTGGACATCGATTTCGGATTGGATCACCGGCATCGCATCACTCTCCCTGGTCTTTCAGTACATCGGGCACGTAGGCGCGATGGAAGCCGTTGTAGGACTCGCTGTTTTTCGCCTTGCCCAGCGTCCAGGCGCGGGTGCCTTGGCTGGCGGCGCCGTCGATGCGGATGGTGTTGCCGCTGATGAAGTTGGCGCCGGGGGAGAGCAGGAAGACGATGGCCGCGGCCACTTCCGACTCGGTGCCGATGCGCTGCAGCGGCACGTGGTCCTTGAGCGAGCGGATCATGTTCTTCATCGACTCGGGGTAGGTGTCCATGCCGCTGGAAGCGATCCAGCCCGGCGCCACGGCGTTGACCCGCACACCGGCGTGGCCCCACTCGTAGGCCGCGGTCTTGGTGAAGTTCTCCATGCCGGCGCGGGCGGCACCGGAGTGGCCCATGCCGGGCATGCCGCCCCACATGTCGGCGAGCATGTTGACGATGCTGCCTCCGGTCTTGCTCATGCTCTGGCTGAACACTTCGCGGGCGATCAGGAAACCGCCGACCAGGTTGGTGCGCACCACCGTTTCGAAGCCTTTCTGGTTGATCGACACCAGCGGCGCGGGGAACTGGCCGCCGGCGTTGTTGACCAGATGGTGGATCGGCCCGCGCTCGGCGATCACCGCCTTGACCATGGCCTTGACCGCTTCTTCCTCACGGATGTCGCAGACGGCAAAGCTGGCGCTGCCGCCGTCCTCGGCGATCTCGCCGCAGGTGGCTTCCAGCTTCTCCAGCCTGCGCCCGACCAGCACCACATGGGCGCCCAGGTGCGCCAGCTCGTGGGCCACGCAGCGGCCGATGCCGCTGCCGCCGCCGGTGACCAGGATGGTCTGGCCGGCGAACAGGCCGGGTTTGAAGACTGAGTCGTATGCCATTGTTATTGTCCTTGTTACAGGCTGTCAGCCAGTGCGCGCGGCACCGGAATCGGGAATTCCAGCAACTGCTGGGCGAAGGCCTTGCCCTGCGGGTCGATGCGCAGGCTGGCTACGCCGCCGCCACCCAGGGCGTTCTCCAGCAGGAAGTTGAGGCTGTGGCTGCCGGGCAGGTACCAGCGTTCGACGCGGCCGAGCTGCGGGTCGAGCACATGGCTCATCCAGTCCACCACCGCTTCCTTACCCAGCGCCTCGGCGATCCACGGCAGGTACTCGGGTTTGCGCGCCATCACGCCGATGTTGCTGTGGTTGCCCTTGTCGCCGGAGCGCGCCACGGCCAGTTTGATCAGCGGCACGCTGGCGTCGGCTTCACCTTCGGGGTGCGGCGGTTCGATGTCGACCGCCAGCTGCTGCGGGTCGAAGGCCTCCAGCTGGGGCAGGGCGACGGCGTGGCGCTGCTCGCCGAGGCTGACATCCAGGCTGCAGTTGCCCTTGTCGGTGAGGAAACTGAACAGGCGGATCACCGGGTACACGGTGGGGCGCCCGCCGACGATGCCGGTCAGGCCCGGCGCCATGCCGGTGGCGGCCTGGGCGATCTCGCGGGAGAACAGGATCAGTGCTTCCTTCTTCGCATGGCGCACGGCCAGCTTGATCACCACTTCACGGGTGTCCTTCCGCTGGCCGTGCGGACCATAAGTGGCCTCGCTGCCGAGCAGTTCGATGTGCACCTCGCGGTACGGGCCCCAGCCGCGCTCGGCGAAGATTTCCTCGGTCTTGGCGATGATTGCCTGGCTGACCCGCTCGGCCTTGGCCACGGCGTCGATGCCGGCGATCAGACAGCTGGCGGTGCAGCGGAAACCTTCCGGGTAGGTGGCGCTGACCTTGTACTGAGCGGTCGGCGGCAGACCGCGGGCGCCCTGCACACGAACCTGATTCTGCCCGGCCTGGCTCAGGCTGACCCGGGTGAAATCGCAGATCACGTCGGGCAGGTAGTAGGCGCGCGGGTCGCCGATCTCGTAGAGCATCTGCTCGCCGACGGTGAAGGGCGTGATCAGGCCGCCGCTGCCGGCCGGCTTGGCAACGATGAAGCTCGAGTCGGCGCTGACTTCCACTACCGGGAAGCCGATGTGTTCGTAGTCCGGTACGTCGCACCAGTCGGTGAAGTTGCCACCGGTGCACTGCGCGCCGCATTCGATGATGTGGCCGGCCAGGGCGGCCTGGGCCAGCTTGTCGTAGTCGCTCCAGCTCCAACCGAATTCATGCACCAGGGCGGCGCTGACCACCGCGCTGTCGACCACGCGACCGGTGATGACGATATCGGCGCCGAGCTTCAGCGCATCGACGATCCCCGGCGCGCCGAGGTAGGCGTTGACCGATACGCACATGGGCGGCAGCGGGGCGCCGCTGAACATCTCCACGGTGCCGGCCTTGGCTAGTTCGCCGAGCTTGGGTTGCAGGTTGTCGCCGTGCAGCACGGCGATCTTCAGGTCGACGCCGGCCTTGGCGCAGGCGGCGGCCAGGGCGTTGGCACAGGCCTGCGGGTTGACCCCGCCGGCGTTGCTGATGACGCGGATGTTCTTGGCGGCGATGTCCTGCAGCAGCGGAGCGAGGACCTCGACGAAGTCGGTGGCGAAGCCTTCGTCCGGCTTCTTCATCTTGGCGCCGGCCATGATCGACATGGTGATCTCGGCCAGGTAGTCGAACACCAGATAGTCCAGTTCGGTACCACGTACCAGCTGGGCAGCAGCAGTAGAGGTGTCGCCCCAGAAGGCGGAGGCGCAGCCAATGCGTACGGTTTTGCTCATGACGAAGGCTCGTGCATCGATGAAGATGAGCGAACACTACCAAGCAAGCGCTTGGTTGAAAAGTCTTTTGGCAAATTTAACCCGAGCGCTTGCTTGGTTGCCTGCAAGGCCCTAAATTCGCCAGCTTGCGTACAATGCGCGGCGCAAGCGGCATTCCATGTGGGGGAGCGATGAGCCTGGACGAACAGAAAGCCAGAAAAGTGATGCAGAAGCTGGTTGCCAGTGGCGAACTGACCGACCCGGACAGCGCCCGCGGCAAGTTGCTGCAGACCGCTGCTCACCTGTTCCGCAGCAAGGGTTACGAGCGCACCACGGTTCGCGACCTGGCCAGCGCCGTGGGCATCCAGTCCGGCAGCATCTTTCACCACTTCAAGAGCAAGGACGAGATCCTCAAGGCGGTGATGGAGGAGACCATCCTCTACAACACAGCCCTGATGCGTTCTGCCCTGGCGCAATCGGTTTCGCCTCGCGAGCGCATGTTGGCGCTGATCCGCTGTGAGCTGCAGTCGATCGTCGGTGGCACCGGCGAGGCCATGGGCGTGCTGGTCTACGAATGGCGCTCGCTGTCCGAGGAGAGCCAGGCGCACATCCTCAGCCTGCGCGATACCTACGAGCAGCTCTGGCTCGACGTACTTAGCGAGGCGCGCGCCGCAGGGCAGTTCAAGGCCGATCCCTTCGTGTTGCGCCGTTTCCTCACCGGTGCGCTGAGCTGGACCACCACCTGGTTCCGCCCAGGCGGCAAGATGACTATCGACGAGCTGGCCGAAGAGGCGCTGGCCCTGGTGTTCAAGGACGTCTGATCGGCTAGGCTAAGCTGCTATCAGCACTGGCCACCGGCCAGTCGCGGCTACAGGGATGAGCCGGTCAATTTGGCTGTCCTATACGAGGTAACCGCGATTTGCGCCTGCATCAGTGCCTGTTGCCAATCGCTCTACTGCTCTGCACCTGCGTCGCCAATGCCGCGCAGCTGGTGCGTGTCGGCGCCTACCATTTCCCACCCTATGTCATGAAACCGGAGAGCGCGGCTCCCGAGGGTCTGTTGCCCGATCTGCTGGCGGCGTTCAATGCGGCCCAGGGCGACTACCACTTCGAGCTGGTGCCGACCTCGGTGACCCGGCGTTATCGCGACTTCAACCAGGCGCGCTACGACCTGATCCTGTTTGAGTCGCCGGACTGGGGCTGGCAGGACATTCCTCTGGACAAGCTCGACCTGGGCATCGCCGACGCCGAGGTGTATGTCGCGCGCCAGCAGAGTGGCCGTGACCAGCGTTTCTTCGATCGCCTCGGCAATAAGCGCATGGCGCTGTACAGCGGCTACCACTATGGCTTCGCCGGCTTCAACGCCGACCAGGATTACCTCACTCGCAACTTCAACGCGGTGCTCACCTATTCCCACGACAGCAACCTGTTGATGCTGCTGCACGATCGCGTCGATATCAGCGTGGTGACGCGTTCCTACCTGCGTATCTACCAGCGCGACAACCCGCAGGAAGGACTGCAGCTGCTGATCTCGGAGCGTACCGATCAGGTCTACCACCACCACGCGCTGCTGAGGCCGCGCGGGCCGCTGGATGCCCGGCAGCTTGCCGGGCTGCTGCAAGGGCTGCAGCGCAGCGGGCGCCTGGCCGAGCTGGTCCAGCGTTATCAGCTGCTGGCGGCGAGTGCAGCCGACACCGAGAGCGCCAATCCCATGCCGCGCTGAGAGCGTGGCGTTATGCATTTACGCGATCATGGCACTGGGCTAGTCTTCGCTCAGCTCAGTTGTCCATGAGGTCAATAATGTATCGGCGTCGACAAGGATTGCTTGGCGCACCACTGCTGATGCTCGCCATGTTGTTTGGCTCGGGGGCGCACGCGGCAGATGAGGTTCTGATCGCTGCGGTGCATTTTCCACCTTACGTGATCAAGCCGGAGGAGGATCCGCGACGCGGCCTGCTCGGCGAACTGGTGGACGCGCTGAACAAGGTGCAGAGTCAGCACCGCTTTGGCCTGCGCGCCACTTCGCTCAACCGCCGCTTCGACGACTTCCGCCAGGCGCGCATTCATGTCGCCGTCTTCGAGAACCCCGACTGGAACTGGCAGGGCATAGCCGGTGCGCGTGTCGACATGGGCCTGGAGGACGCCGAGGTACTGGTGGCCCGCGCCGAGGCCGGGCGTGACCAGCACTATTTCGACAACCTGATGAACAAGCGCCTGGCGCTGTTCAACGGTTACCACTACGGCTTCGCCGGGTTCAACAACGATCCCAAGTGGCTCGAAGACAACTTCAACGCGGTGCTCACCTATTCCCACGAGAGCAACCTCAAGCTGGTGCTGCGCGGGCGTGCCGACGTGGCGCCGATCACCCGCTCCTGGCTGGGCGCGCGTATGCGTGAGCAGCCGCAGCTGCGTCAGCAGTTGCTGATCTCGGACTGGGAAGACCAGCGCTATCGGCACTACGCCATCCTCAGTCCGCAGGCGCCGATCAGCGCCGAGGATTTCCGCAAGGCCATGCAGCAGCTGCGCGACAACGGCGAGTTGCAGCGCATCTTCATGCCTTATGGCATCGACGTCAGGCCGAACGTAGCGGGTAGCTCAGTAGCAGCACGTGTAGGGCATTGACCGCGCCGTGCAGCAACAGCGCCGGCCACAGCCGGCCGCTGAGGTGGAACACCAGGCCATAACCCAGGCCCGCTACCGTGGCCACCACGGCAAACAGCGGGCTGAACGGGATATGCGCGGCGCCGAACAGCAGGGCGGTCAGCACTATTCCTCCCGCGGCGCCCAGCCTCACCACCAGCGCCTCCTGCAACCAGGCGCGGAACAGCAATTCCTCGGCCAGCACCGCCACGCCCAGATTCACTGCCAGCCACAACCACAGCTGCTGCGGCCATTTCGGCTGCCAGCCGACCAGGCCGAGGCTCAACGCCAGCAACGGCACGGCTACAAGCGTGGCCACGCCTACGAGGAGGGCAGCGCCAGGGCGGCGGGCTGGTAGTGGCAGGCGACCGAGCCACCAGGCCAGTAGGATCAGCCCCAGGAGCAGCTTGTCCCAGGACAGGCGCAGCGCGTAGGGCGTCGCGCCGGGGCTCAGCTGCCGCGCTGGCCATAGCGGTGTCGGCTGGAAGCCCGGCATCAGGTGAGCGGCCAGGGCAATGCCG
Source organism: Pseudomonas sp. Gutcm_11s (assembly GCF_028649395.1). Lineage (GTDB taxonomy): Bacteria > Pseudomonadota > Gammaproteobacteria > Pseudomonadales > Pseudomonadaceae > Aquipseudomonas. Next base: position 214,591 of record NZ_JAQSUW010000011.1, read on the forward strand.
CCCAGCAGCCCGCCGCCCCACCATAGCCAGCGCGGCAGATGGTCTTCGGTAAATAGCACCCAGGCCAGGTAGAGGGCGGTCAGCGTCAGCCCGAGCCAGTCGACGTAGCCGAAGGCCACGCCCAGGCCGAGAGCGAGCGTGGGCAGGAGTAGACGCAGGTGCAGCGGCGGCATGCAACATCCTTGTGGCGGTAGCCGCGCGTGGGCGTCGGCGCGGGGTTCAGCGGTCTTCGGCGTCCTTGGCATCCGCTTCGGCGTTGCGCTCGTGGATGCGTTTGAGTTGCTCCTCGGTCAGCGGCAGCTTGCGGGCGCTGTCGCGCAGCAGCATCAGGCTGCCGACGATGGAGCCGAGGGCCAGGGCGATGATCAGCCAGGCATACCAGGGCATGGCGTTCTCCATTGTTGTCAGGCCTTCACCATAGCGACCCGGACGGGAGCTGTCAGTTCAAACGCGGCGAAATGTTGCAGTTCCTGTGGCGGCCGCTCTACGACGGGTGATCGCTGTCACACGCCAGCAACCTGGGACTGTTTGAATGCCGCCCATTCGATCGCTCGGGAGTTGTTCAATGGAAGTCGTTCCCGCACTCGACCAACTGCTACGGCGGGTTGAGCCACTGCAGGCACAGGTGAGCATCAGCGATGTCGCCGATCGCCTGCTGCGCCCGGAGCACAAGGCCGTTCTCTCGCTGCCGGTGGTGGACGCCGAGAATCGCCCGCTGGGGCTGGTCAGCCGCTCGACCCTGCAGGACATCTTCATGCAGCGCTTCGGCCGCGATCTCTGGGGGCGTAAGCCGGTTGGCGAGGTGATGAACCCGGCGCCGCTGGTGGTGAGCCTGGAGACCAGCCTGGAGGAGGCTGCGCGGCAGATCACCGCGCAGCTGCAATCGCCGATCCGTGACGATTTCATCCTGGTGGATGCGCAGGGACGCTATCAGGGCCTGGGCACCGTGCTCGACCTGCTCAAGGCCATGGAACACCGGGTGGCACAGCGCAATCGCGTGCTGCGCAAGGCGTTGGTGGACCTCAAGGAGTCCCAGGCGCAGTTGGTGCAGTCGGAGAAGATGGCTTCGCTCGGGCAGATGGTCGCCGGCGTTGCCCACGAGCTGAACACCCCGCTGGGCTACGTGAAGAACAACGTGCAGCTGCTGCGCGAGCTGACCCGGCCGCTACTGGAGCTGGCCGACGCCCAGGCCGCGCTGGGCGACTGCCTGGCGGACCCGGCCTGCGCCGAGGACGACCTGGCGCAGGCCCTGCAGGACGCCGCGCGGCTGCGTGAACAGGCGGCGCCAGAGCTGCTGGCCGACGACCTCGAGCAGCTGTTCGCCGACACCGGTTACGGGCTGCAGCAGATCGGCGAGCTGGTGATCGGGCTCAAGGACTTCGCCCGCCTGGACCGGGCGATGAGCGAGGAGGTCGACCTCAATGACTGCATCCGCAGCGCGCTGGTGATCGCCCGCAACAGCATCAAGGACAAGGCCGAGGTACAGCAGCAGCTTGGCGAACTGCCACGCATCGCCTGCGCGCCCTCGCAGATCAACCAGGTGCTGCTCAACCTGCTGACCAACGCCGCCCAGGCCATGGACGGTTTCGGCCGTATCCAGGTGAAGAGCTGGAGCGAGAACGACCAGGTGCTGATTTCGGTACAGGACAACGGCTGCGGCATGCCACCGGCGGTGCTCGAGCGCATCTTCGACCCGTTCTACACCACCAAGCCGGTGGGCCAGGGCACCGGGCTGGGCCTGTCCATCAGCTTCAAGATCATCCAGGACCACGGCGGCAACATCCGCGTGGTCTCCGAGCCGGGGCGCGGTACGCGCTTCCTCATCAGCCTGCCGTGCAGCCGGGCTACCGACCTGAAAAGGAGTGCATGAGCATGAGCCAGCCGATCCGCGTGATGTTCGTCGACGACGAGGAGCGCATCCTGCGCAGCCTTGCCATGCAGTTCCGCCGCGAGTACGAGGTGCTGGTGGAGAGCGATCCGCGCCGCGCCGTGGAGCGCCTTAGGAGCGAGCCGGTGCACGTGGTGGTGAGTGACCAGCGCATGCCGCACATGAGCGGCGCCGAGCTGCTGGCCCAGGCCGCGGAGCTGCAGCCCAATGCTGTGCGCATCCTCCTCACCGGCTATTCCGACCTGGACGCGGCCATCGAGGCACTGAACAGCGGTGGCATCTTCCGCTACCTGACCAAGCCCTGGGAGCCGCAGGAAATGGCCGCGACGCTGCGCCAGGCCGGCGAGATCGCCGCGTTGCGCCAGCGTCAGGCCGCTCCGCTAGCGGCACCACGCCCGAGCGCGGGGCAAGCGCTCAACCTGCTGCTGCTCGACCAGGACCCGCTGACCCTGGAGTGCGTCGGTGCCTTCTGCAGTGAGGGCGGGCACCGGTTGCTGCGGGCCGCGACCCTGGCTGAGGCGTTGCACCAGCTCAACGAGGAGCGCGTCGACCTGCTGGTCAGCGACCTGCAGCTGGGCGGCGCCGATACCGCGCCCTTGCTCAAGTCCCTGGCGCAGGCCCATCCACGGCTGCTCAGCCTGGTTGTCACGCCGTTCCGCGATACCCAGGCGCTGCTGGCATTGATCAACGAGGCGCAGATCTTCCGCTACCTGCCCAAGCCGCTGCGCAAGGGCATGTTCGACAAGGGCCTGCGCGCCGCTGCCGAGCAGGCGCTGCTGTATCGCGCGCAACCCGAGCAGGTGGTGACGCGCATGGCCGATGTGCCGCGCTCGCAGCCTGAGCGCGAGAAGGTCGGCAGCCTGCTCGGCATGCTCGGCCGGCTGCGGGAGCGGCTCAGCGCCTGAAGGGTGCGGCCGGCATAACCGAATGGCGGTTGCATAGAAGCAATCGGACTTTGTCGTGACACCCGGGTGGCCTACGCTCGCCGGACTGTTTCACTTTCTGAAGGAGGGAGACGCATGGAAATCACCGTGACTGAAAGCGGCAACAAAGGTTGGCTGGTCAAGCTGGGCGGCTGTGACATTCCCTTTCGCCGCCATGCCGATGCCGAGCAGTTCGTCGAGCGCCTGCAGCGCCGGCTCGAGGCACCTCATCAACTGCCAGAATTGAGTCATACACCTGTCATACGAGAGGTAGATCATTGCCTCTAGATTCAGGTGCTGCTCCACACAACCTCTCCTGCCGCGATTTTTCGCGGCTTTTTTTTGCCTGCGTGGCGGGATGGTGTTCATAGAGTATTTGCTCTAGATTCGCCGCAACACCTCCAGGAGAAAGCGCCATGGTCGATGCCGTGCAGTTCGCCGATGGCAAGTTTCACTGCCCCGTCACCTTCTACTCCGCCGCGCCCGGTGCCGCCCATACCCTGATCGTGCTGCCGGCGCTGGGCGTTACGGCACGCAAGTACGAGGGCCTGGCCCAGCGCCTGGTGGCGGCCGGGCACAACGTGCTGGTAGCCGACTGGCCTGGGCAGGGCGAGAGCCAGCCAAGGCCCGGCTGGCGCTTCAATTACGGCTATCGCCAGCTGGTCGAGGAGTTCCTGCCCAAGCTGCTGGTGCTGGCCCGGCGGCATTTCCCCCAGGCCGCTCCGGTGCTGCTCGGCCATAGCCTGGGCGGACATATCGCCACCCTGTATGCGGCGGCCAATCCGGACAGCCCGGTGCCGGTGGTGGGGGTGGCCTGCGGCAACATCCACTATCGCAACTGGCAGGGCATGGGCCGCCTGCTGACGCCAAGCGTCGCGCTGCTTTTCGGGGCGATCGCCTCGCTGCTCGGCTACCTCCCGGGACGGCGGCTGGGCTTTGGCGGGCAGGAGGCGCGCACGCTGATGCGCGATTGGGGGCGTGTGGCCTTCAGCGGCCGCTACCTGCACCTGGGGCTCGCCCTGGCGCCGGTGGCGCGCAATCGGGTGCAGTCACTGTTCGTGCAGATGGAGGGCGATCATTTCGCGCCGCCGGCTTCCACTCGCGGCCTGGCGGCGCTGATCCAGGTCGAACCGCAGCTTCAGGAACTGGCCTCACCGCGACCGCCGCAGGAGAACCCGCACAGCGCCTGGTTGCGTGCGCCGCAGAGCGTGGTCGAGTGTATCGACGGCTGGCTGCGGCGCGATGCCGACCTCAGTGCGGGATCAGCAGGAGCAGCGTGACCGCCAGCAGTACCAGCATGGTCAGCGCGTGGCTGGCCTGGCGCAGCAGCAGGATGCGGGCGAACAGGCCGGTGCAGTAGAGCAGGCGCAGCATGATGAAGGCGAAGCCGAGAGCGGCGGTCAGCGGCCCGCCGATCTGGCCGGTCGCCTCGCCCAGGTAGAGCAGGACGATGAACAGCACCGACTGTTCCAGGCTGTTGCCATGGGCGCGCACGGCTTTGATCAGGTCCGGCTTGCCGTCGTCGCCGAAGGCCACCTGGTGGCGCATGCGCAGGCGCGAGATGTTGAGTGACAGGGCGATCAGCAGCAGCGCCAGGATGGCGGCGATATACACGCTGTAGAGCATGGTGGTTCCTCTTGTTGTCGTTGTGCCGCCAGCCTAGGCCCTGCCGCGCTCCCGGAGAAGGGGTGGAAACGACAAAGCCCGGCACGTGGCCGGGCTCGTCGGGTTGCCGGGCTCAGGCGGCTGGGCGTTGCTGGCGCTGGTAGAGGAATTCCAGCACCGCCGTGCGGTACTCGTGGTAGCGACTGTCGTTGGCCAGGGCCAGGCGGTCGCGTGGGCGATCCAGCTCGACCCGCACGATATCGCCGATGGTCGCCGCCGGGCCGTTGGTCATCATCACGATGCGATCGGACAGCAGCACCGCCTCATCCACGTCGTGGGTGACCATCACCACGGTGCTGTGGGTCTGGCCGACGATGCGCAGCAGCTCGTCCTGCAGGTGGGCGCGGGTCAGGGCGTCCAGCGCGCCGAACGGCTCGTCCATCAGCAGCACCTTGGGCTCCATGGCTAGCGCGCGGGCGATGCCGACACGCTGCTTCATGCCCCCGGAGATCTCGTTGGGGTGCTTGTGCGTGGCATGGTCGAGGCCGACCATGGCCAGCGCCGCGCTGGTGCGCTCCTTGAGCAGGGCCTTGCTCTCCTTGCCACCGAACACTCGTTCCACGGCCAGGTGGACGTTGCCGAAGCAGGTCATCCAGGGCAGCAGGCTGTGGTTCTGGAACACCACGGCGCGCTCCGGGCCGGGGCCGTCGATCTCACGGCCGTTGCAGATCAGCCCGCCCTCGCTGGCCTCCAGCAGGCCGGCGATCAGGTTGAGCACGGTGGATTTGCCGCAGCCGGAGTGGCCGATCAGCGAGACGAACTCGCCCTTGGCTATGCTCAGGTTGACGTCGGCCAAGGCCTGGAAGCGGCCCTTCTTGGTATCGAAGTGTTTGCTGACGCTGGTCAGCTCGACGAACTTGTCCATGGCGGTCTCCTTAGCTCGCGTAGTCGAAGCGCTTGGCCAGCAGGAGCAGCGCCTGCTCCAGGGCCAGGCCGACCAGGCCAACGATGATGATGGCGATGAGGATGTGTTCGACGTTGAGGTTGTTCCACTCGTCCCACACCCAGAAGCCCAGGCCGGTGCCGCCGGTGAGCATCTCCGCGGCGACTATCACCAGCCAGGCTACGCCGATGGCCAGTCGGATGCCGGTCATCAGGTGCGGTAGCACGGCGGGGAACAGGATTCGGGTCAGCACCTTGAACTCCGACAGCTTGAGCACGCGGGCGACGTTGAGATAGTCCTGCGGCACGCTGGCCACGCCGGCGGCGGTGTTGAGGATGATCGGCCAGATCGAACTGATGAAGATCACCCAGATAGAGGCCGGGCCGGCAGCCTCGAACACCAGCAGGCCGATCGGCAGCCAGGCCAGCGGTGATACCGGGCGCAGCAGGCTGATGATCGGCGAGAGCATGCCGGCGAGGAAGGCGAAGCGGCCGATGGCGAAGCCCAGCGGAATGCCGATCAGCGCCGCCAGGCCGAAGCCGACACCGACCCGGCCGAGCGAGTGCAGGATGTTCCAGCCGATGCCCATGTCGTTGGGGCCGTTGTCGTAGAACGGGTCGGCGAACAGCTCCAGCGCCGAGTACCAGGTCGACAGCGGGCCCGGCAGGCCCTCGCTGCGTGCGGCGATCAGCGCCCACACGCCGATGAACAGGGCGATGCCGAGCAGTGGCGGGGTGATCGCCTTGACCAGGTTGGCCAGCGTCTGCGCCGTTATCAGGTGGCGTGACGAGGCGACGGGAGCGGTTTGCAGCGGAGTTTTCAGGGGCGCGTTCATGGTGGCCTCCGACTCAGGCTTTGATCGCGAACGAGGCAGCGTAGGCGGCCGGGTTGGAGCCGTCCCAGACCTTGCCGTCGATCAGCGTGCTGCTGCGCAGCGGGCTGCTCGGCACGGCTATGCCCAGGGCGCTGGCGGCCTCGGCGTAGAGCTTGGTCTGGTTCACCGCGGCGGCCACGGCGGCGTAGTCCGGGTCGTCCTTGATCAGGCCCCAGCGCTTGAACTGGGTGAGGAACCACATGCCGTCGGAGTGGTAGGGGAAGTTGACGCTGCCGTCCTTGCAGAAGGCCATGGCGTGCTGGTCCTCCCAGCTGTTGCCGAGGCCGTCCTCGTAGTGGCCGAGGAAGCGCTGCTCGATCACTTCGGCCGGCGCGTTGACGTAGGCCTTGCCGGAAATCAGCTTGGCGGTGGCCTTCTTGTTCTCGGCGCTGGCCTCGATGAAGCGGCTGGCGTCGAGGATGGCCATGACCAGCGCGCGGGCGGTATTGGGATTTTGCTCGACGAATTCGCGGGAGCAGCCGAGCACCTTCTCCGGGTGGTCGGCCCAGATCTGTTGGGTAGTGGTGGCGGTGAAGCCGATCTTGTCGAAGATCGCCCGCGCGCCCCAGGGCTCGCCGACGCAGAAACCGTCCATGTTGCCGACGCGCATGTTGGCCACCATCTGCGGCGGCGGCACGGTGATGGTCTTGACGTCGGTGAAGGGGTTGATGCCGTGGCTGGCTAGCCAGTAGTACAGCCACATGGCGTGGGTGCCGGTGGGGAAGGTCTGGGCGAAGGTCAGCGGCGTGCCGCCCTTCTTGATGTGCGCGGCCAGTTGCTCGCCGGTGGTGACGCCGGCTTCCTTGAGCTGCTTGGAGAGGGTGATGGCCTGGCCGTTCTGGTTCAGGCCCATGAGCACGGCCATGTCCTTCTGCGGGCCGGCCAGGCCGAGCTGCGAGCTGTACATCATGCCGTACAGCACGTGGGAGGCATCCAGCTCGCCGGTATTGAGCTTGTCGCGCACGCCAGCCCAGGAGGCTTCCTTGCTCGGGGTGATGGTCAGGCCGTACTTGGCGGCGAAGCCTTGGGTGGCGGCGACCACCACCGAGGCGCAGTCGGTCAGCGGGATGAAGCCGATCTTCAGTGCGGCTTTCTCCGGGGCATCGGAGCCGGCGGCGTAGGCCGCGCTGCGCAGGAAGCCCGGGGCGGACAGGCCAAGGGCGGCGATGCCACCCACGGTGCCGGCTATGGCGATGGACTGCTTGAGGAAGTTGCGGCGGCTGCTATCGACCGTTTTTTTCGAATCACGCTCACTCATGGAATGTTCCTTGTCATGGGCAATAAAAAACGGCGTACGTCGAAGCTCCCGATGGGGGAGGGAGCTCCGACGGACGCCGTTGTCCGTGATCCGCGGCTCACCGCCGTTGGTGTGCTGCGCTGGAATCTACGGTGACGATTGCAAGGGGCTTGCCAGTTTTCTGCGAGTGATTCGATTGGCGATGGAGGCTGGCTGATACGACGGGTAATTTAGAGGAAATATTTGTTTTAAATCAGTGTGTTATATCGTTATTAAAGATGCCGGTAGCGGTCGCTGGAGCGTACCGGCTGAGCGGGGTGCTGCACCGTGGGGTGGCCGTTGCGGCGCACCCGTGAGCGCTTTTGGTTCGGTCCCCAGGCGGATCACACGCGCTGGCGCTGCGCCTCCTCGGCATATTCCTTGAGCCAGCGCAGCACCTCTACCGCCTCCCAGCGGCTGGGGTCGAACAGCGCGTAGACCTGGCCCTGGTAGCCGACCACATCGACCGGCCGGTGGTAGCCGCCGCGTTGCAGCAGTGCCTCGATCTCGGCGAAACAGGTATTGAAGTGCACGCGCTTGAACGGCGTCCGGTTGCCGGTGACCAGGCCTTCCAAGCGTAGCTCGTCGATCGTGGCGCGGATGTGCTCCAGTGGCATCTGGTTCACTTTGTTCTTCAGCTGCAGTACGTCCAGCATGATCGGCTCCTTGGGTTCTATGGCCACGAAAGAGTCAGCGAAAAGCACTGTACAAATAAACACTACTGGATAATAGTACAGCTCAAGTGCCGTCGAGATCATCGAGACCGAAGTCGGAACAGGAGCTGCCTATATGCACCACAAGCTGATGACAATTCTGCTGTTGGCCATGCTGGCGGGCTGCGCCCAGCCGCAGGTGGAGCAACCCAGGGCGAAGGGTGCCTATCTGGTGATCGAGGGTGCCAAGGCCTGGGCCGTGCTGGTGCGTGACGGCAAGCGAGTGGAGGAAGAGGTCGGCAGGGTGCTCGATGTGGTCAAGCTGCCGGGGCAGAACTCCAGCATCTCTGCCAGCTATGTGATCGACACGCCTAATTGCGGGCGCCTGCAGTGGCTGACCGAGCGTGGTGGCGAAGGTGAGGTGACGCGCCTGGCGCATGCCGATGAAGTGGTGGGCGAGCGCCCTGACTGCAGCATTGCCAGCGACCTGTCGCAGGCTTGGACGGCGCTGGATTACTCCGGCTGAGGTGAACAGGCTGATATGAAAAGGCCCCGACTCGTGTCGGGGCCTTTCGTTTTCAGGCCGATTCGGGCTTGGCCTTGCCGGTTGCCCGCTTCGGCTTGGCCGCTGGCGCCTCGATCAGGCCGTCTGCGCGGAACATCGCCTTGATGCCACGGATGGCCTGGCGGGTACGGTCCTGGTTCTCGATCAGGGCGAAGCGCACGTGGTCGTCGCCGTAGTCACCGAAGCCCAGGCCCGGCGAGACGCAGACCTTGGCTTCCAGCAGCAGCTTCTTGGCGAACTCCAGCGAACCCAAGTGGGCATAGGGCTCGGGGATCTTGGCCCAGATGTACATGGAGGCCTTGGGCTTCTCCACCATCCAGCCTGCCTCGTGCAGACCCTTGACCAGCATGTTGCGGCGCTCGCGGTACTGCTCGGCGATATCGCGCACGCACTGCTGGTCGCCTTCCAGAGCGGCGATGGCCGCCACCTGCAGCGGGGTGAAGGTGCCGTAGTCGTGGTAGCTCTTGATCCGCGCCAGGGCGGCGACCAGCTCCGGGTTGCCGACCATGAAGCCGATGCGCCAGCCGGCCATGTTGTAGCTCTTGGACAGGGTGAAGAACTCCACCGCGATGTCCTTGGCGCCTTCCACCTGCATGATCGACGGGGCTTTCCAGCCGTCGTAGACGATGTCGGCATAGGCCAGGTCGTGGACCACCAGTACGTCGTACTGCTTGGCCAGGGCCACCACGCGTTCGAAGAAGTCCAGCTCCACGCACTGCGCGGTGGGGTTGGAGGGGAAGCCGAGGATCATCATCTTCGGCTTCGGGATGGCCTCGCGGATGGCCCGCTCCAGTTCGGCGAAGAAGTCCACGCCGGGCACCAGCGGCACCGAGCGCACCTGGGCGCCGGCGATCACCGCGCCGTAGATGTGGATCGGGTAGCTGGGGTTGGGCACCAGTACGGTGTCGCCATGGTCCAGGGTGGCCAGCATCAGGTGCGCCAGGCCTTCCTTGGAGCCGATGGTGACGATGGCCTCGCTTTCCGGGTCGATCTCCACGTCATAGCGGTCCTTGTACCAGCGCGAGATGGCGCGGCGCAGACGTGGAATACCGCGGGAGGTGGAGTAGCCGTGGGTGTCTTCGCGCTGGGCGACCTGCACCAGCTTCTCGACGATGTGCGGCGGAGTGGCGCCGTCCGGATTACCCATGCTGAAGTCGATGATGTCCTCGCCACGGCGGCGGGCGGCCATCTTCAGTTCGGCAGTGATATTGAAAACGTAGGGGGGGAGACGATCGATGCGCGCAAAACGGCGCTTGGCATTGTCAGCCATGCTTTCCTCGGAGTACGTAAGCGCCCGGAACCGTCCGAGCGACGCAGGCCACATGCGTGTGGCCTGGCGCGAAGATAAGGGGCTGGGCCCGCCGCTGTCCAGAGCAGTTCGTGGGCAAATGAGCGGTGCAGTCAGCCCAGTTGGCGTTTCAGTCTTAGCAGCAGGTCGGCCAGCAGGCGCACTTCGGCGTCGCCGGTGCGCCAGGACGACAGGCTCAGGCGGAAGGCCGGGCGACCCTGCCACAGGGTGGGGCCGAACCAGACTTCGCCCGAGGCCTGGGCGGCCTCGCGTATGGCCACGGTCTGCTCATCCGTGTCACCGCGTACCAGCACCTGGTTGAGCACCATGCGGTTGAGCACCTGGTAGCCACCACCGCGCAGCGTTTCGGCCAGCTCGCCGGCCTGGCGGATGTGGCGGTCGATCAGCTCGCGCAGACCGTCGCGGCCGAGGCTGGCCAGGGCCGCCCAGATCGCCACGCCACGGGCGCGCCGGGAGAACTCCAGGGTCAGGTTTTTCTGTGCATCGCGGCTTGCGGTGGCGTAGGCGGCGTCACTGTTCATCGCGGCGGCCAGGGCATCGGCGTCGCGGCAGATGGCCATGGCGCTGTCGTAGGGCGTGTTAAGCCACTTGTGGCCATCGGTGGTCCAGCTATCGGCCTGCTCCACGCCCTCGGCCAGCTGCGCCGAGGAGGAGGCCCGGGCCCACAGGCCGAAGGCGCCGTCCACATGAACCCAGGCGTCGGCTTCGCGGGCCCTGGGGATCAGCTCGGCGAAGCGGTCGAATTCGCCGGTATTGACCTCGCCGGCCTGCAGGATCAGCAGGGTGCGCTCGTCCAGCGCCGGCAGGCGTGCCGGGTCGATGCGCCCGTGCTGGTCCACCGGCGCATAGTGCAGGCGGTTCATGCCGAAGCCGAGCACGCGCAGGGCCTTCTTCACCGTGATATGCGCGGTCTCGGAGAGCACCACGCGGATTTCCGGGGCGCCCATCAGGCCGTCGGCGTCGAAGTCCCAACCCAGGCGGGCCAGCAGTGTGCGTCGGGCAGCAGACAGGCAGGCCAAGGTACAGGCGGTAGCGCTGGTGCCGAAGCCCACGGCGCTCTCGCTCGGCAGGCCCAGGGCCTGGCACACCCAGCGCCCGGCAACCTTCTCCAGGCGGTCGGCGACCGGCGAGTTGTCGAAGGAGGAGGCGCACTGGTCCCAGGCCAGGACCAGGCGTTCCGCCGCGGCAGCAGCCGGCAGAGTGGCGCCGATGACGAAGCCGAAGTAGCGCGGGCCATTGCTCGCCACCGTGGCTGGCGAGCCGATGTCGTCGAGTTGCTGCAGTACCTGCTCGGCTGCCCGGCCGTTCTCCGGCAGGGGGCGATCAAATTCCGCGAGGGCGGCGATGGCGGCGGCGTCCGGGTACACCCGGCGCTCGGGCGTGCCGTCGAAATAGGCGAGGGCGCGGCGGTCGGCCTCGGCCAGCAGGTTGCGTTCGTTCATGACCGGTGCTCGACAGGGAAGATGCTTTCTACCCTAGCCGAGAGGCGCGAGGCTCCGGCAGATACAGGCGCCCGCCGAGTTGAGCGGAACAGTGATGGTTAGGTCTGTGAAGTGACCGATACAGTTGCGCTGGCGGGCGGTACAGTCGTACCGCCCGGCTTTCAGTTACCCAGCATGTCGTGCATCGCGATGATCTGCTCGGCCACCTGGATCAGCTTCTGCTGGCGGCTCATGGCCTGGCGACGCATCAGCGTGTAGGCGTCTTCCTCGTTGCAGCTCTTCATCTTCATCAGCAGGCCCTTGGCCAGTTCGATGCGCTTGCGCTCGGCCAGCTGCTCGTCGCGGGCCTGCAGCTGAGCGCGCAGGGCCTGGTCGCTTTCGAAACGGGCCATGGCCACGTCGAGGATCGGCTGCAGGCGATCGGTCTGGATGCCCTCGACTATGTAGGCGCTGACCCCGGACTGGATGGCCTGGCGCATCACCTGCGGGTCGTGTTCGTCGGTGAACATGACGATCGGCCGCGGCTGGTCGCGGGTCACCAGCACCACCTGCTCCATCACGTCGCGGCCGGGAGACTCGGTGTCGATCAGCACGACATCCGGGCGCACAGCCTCGACCCGTTCGGGCAGGTCGATGGTCAGGCCGGATTCGTCGACCACCTCGAAGCCGGCCTCTACCAGCGCGCTCTTCAGGCGGCCAACCTTCTTCGGCGTATCGTTGATCAGGAGTATGCGTAGCATCGTGCTTGTGTCTCGGTCCGTTACAGGGCGATGGCGGTGGAGCTGGTGGTGAGCGCGTGGATGGCGAAGGAGCGGGCATAGCCGCTCGGATCGCTGCCGTCCCAGGTGCTGCCGTCGAGCAGGGTGGAGCGGCGCATTTCTTCTGTGGGGACGTGGATGCCCAGGGCCTCGGCGGCGCTGCGGTAGATATCCAGCTGATGGATGCGCCGGGCGAGGCCGAGGTAGTCCGGGTCGTCCTTGAGCAGGCCCCAGCGGCGGAACTGGGTAAGGAACCAGATGCCGTCGGACAGCCAGGGCATGTTCACCTCGCCGCCGGCAAAGAAGCGCAGCGGGTGGGCATCCAGCCAGGCGTGGCCGAGGCCATCCTCGTACTGGCCGAGGAACCGCGGCTGGATCGAGGAGAGCGGGGCGTCGACGTATTCGCTGCTGCTGATCAGCTGGGCGGTGCTGCGGCGATTTTCTTCGCTCTCGTCGATGAAGCGGCTGGCCTCCAGCACGGCCATGGTCAGGGCGCGCGCGGTGTTGGGGTACTGCTCGACGAATTCACGGGTCACTCCCAGCACCTTCTCCGGGTGGTCGGCCCAGATGTTCTGGCTGGTGGCCAGGGTGAAGCCCTGATCCTCGTCGACCGCCAGGGCGCCCCAGGGGCCGCCGGCGCAGAAACCGTCGATGCGTGCGGCGCGCAGGTGGGCGACCATCTGCGAGGGCGGCACCACCACGGTATTGACGTCTTCCAGCGGATGGATGCCCTGGGCGGCCAGCCAGTAGTACAGCCACATGGCATGGGTGCCGGTGGGAAAGGTCTGGGCGAAGGTGAGCTTTGCACCATTCTGGCGCGCGCGTGCAGCGAGTGCATCGGCGCTGGTCACGCCCGCTTGCTTGAGCGGTTGCGACAGGTTGATGGCCTGGCCGTTCTGGTTGAGCCCCATCAGGATGGCCATTTCGGTGGGCGGACCACCGAGGCCGAGGTGCACGCCGTAGACCTGACCGTAGAGCATCTGCGCGGCATCCAGCTCGCCGCACAGCAGGCGATCACGCAGGCCGGCCCAGGAGGCCTGGCGTTGCAGATTGAGCGTCAGTCCGTAGGGTTGGGCGAAGCCCTGGGTGGCAGCCACGATCAGCGAGGCGGAGTCGGTGAGGGCCATGAAGCCCAGATTCAGTGCGCTCTTTTCCGGGGCGTCGCTGCCGGCGACCCAGGCCAGGGCGTCGCTGCGGGGATTGCTGCTGTCGGTCATATCTTGTTCCGCCAATGAACAAAAAGGCGCCGCTCCAGGCCGCCGTAGAGCGGTGGCCAGAAACGACGCCATTGTCTATGAACTGACTCCGCCGTTGGAGAGAGTTCTGCTACATAGGCCTAAGCAAGGCATATGCCAGCACGGCGGACAGCGCTTTCAGCGCTCCATGATCTGTTTGACCTGGGTTTGCGGGATCTGCTGCTTGCGCCCTTCGCTGTCTTCGAACTCGAACATGCCGGTGTCCTCGTCCAGCTCGGGTTCATCTTCGCTGGTGAGCAGTTGGCCGTCGGTGGTGAGGATCAGGTGCTCGCTGGCGCAGCCGGAGAGGGCGGTCAGGCAAAGCAGGAGGGGAATCCAGTACTTCATGAGGCGCTCCTTGTGTGGGGTCACCTCAAGTATCCGCACGCCGCCGCGCTTGGCAAGGCGGCGTGGGATCGCAGTCGTATCAGCGCTCGATGATCTGTTTCACCGAGCTCTGCGGGATCTGCTGTTCGTTGCCTTCGGCATCCTCGTAGGTGATCAGGCCGGTCTCATCGTCGATCTCCGGCTTGTCCTCGGCGCTGAGCATCTGGCCGTCGGTGGTGGCGATGATATAGTCGGTGGCGCAGCCGGCGAGGCCGAATACACAGAGCAGGGCAAGAATCCAGGGTTTCATGGTGAACTCCTTATGAAAGGGCTGCCCACGAGGGGCTTCAGAAGTTCGGACCACGGCTTGTCCGGTTTCGCTCCATAAAAAAAGCCCCGCACTAGGCGGGGCTTTTTCTACAGCTGTGCAGCTTAGGCCTGAACGACCGGGATCTTCGCGTTGGCCGCGGCGTCGCGGTACTCGGCGATCTGGTCGAAGGACAGGTAGCGGTAGATGTCGGCAGCCATGCTGTCGATGTCTTTCGCGTAGGCCATGTACTCCTCGACGGTCGGCAGCTTGCCGATGATCGAGGAAACGGCGGCCAGCTCAGCCGAGGCCAGGAAGACGTCAGTGGCGTCGCCCAGGCGGTTCGGGAAGTTACGGGTGGAGGTGGAGACCACGGTGGCACCGGTCTGCACGCGTGCCTGGTTACCCATGCACAGCGAGCAGCCCGGCATTTCCATGCGGGCGCCGGCCTTGCCGTAGATGCCGTAGTAGCCTTCCTCGGTCAGCTGGTGCTGGTCCATCTTGGTCGGCGGAGCCAGCCACAGACGGGTCGGAATGCCGCCCTTGACCTTGTCCAGCAGCTTACCGGCAGCGCGGAAGTGACCGATGTTGGTCATGCAGGAACCGATGAACACTTCGTCGATCTTGCGGCCTTGCACGCTGGACAGCAGGCGGGCGTCGTCCGGATCGTTCGGGGCGCACAGGACCGGCTCCTTGACGTCGGCCAGATCGATCTCGATCACGGCGGCGTACTCGGCGTCCTTGTCGGCTTCCAGCAGTTGCGGGTTGGCCAGCCAGGCTTCCATCGCTTGGGCGCGACGCTCCATGGTGCGGGCATCGCCGTAGCCTTCGCCGATCATCCAGCGCAGCATGGTGATGTTCGACTTCAGGTACTCGGAGATGGCGCTTTCCGGCAGCTTGATGGTGCAACCAGCAGCGGAACGCTCGGCGGAGGCGTCGGACAGCTCGAAGGCTTGCTCGACGGTCAGCTCGTTCAGACCTTCGATCTCGAGGATGCGGCCGGAGAAGATGTTCTTCTTGCCCTTCTTCTCGACGGTCAGCAGGCCAGCCTGGATGGCGTAGTAAGGGATGGCATGGACCAGGTCACGCAGGGTGATGCCCGGTTGCAGCTTGCCCTTGAAGCGCACCAGTACGGATTCCGGCATGTCCAGCGGCATTACGCCGGTGGCAGCGGCGAAGGCCACCAGGCCGGAACCGGCCGGGAAGGAGATGCCCAGCGGGAAGCGGGTGTGCGAGTCACCACCGGTACCGACAGTGTCCGGCAGCAGCATGCGGTTCAGCCAGCTGTGGATGATGCCGTCGCCCGGACGCAGGGACACACCGCCGCGGGTCATGATGAAGTCCGGCAGGGTGTGGTGGGTGTTGACGTCGATCGGCTTCGGATAGGCCGCGGTGTGGCAGAAGGACTGCATCACCAGATCGGCGGAGAAGCCCAGGCAAGCCAGGTCTTTCAGCTCGTCGCGGGTCATCGGGCCGGTGGTGTCCTGGGAACCGACGGTGGTCATCTTCGGCTCGCAGTAGGTGCCCGGGCGTACGCCTTGGCCTTCCTGCAGGCCGCAGGCGCGACCGACCATCTTCTGGGCCAGGGTGAAGCCCTTGCCGCTGTCGGCCGGAGCAACCGGCTTCTTGAACAGGGTGGACGGAGTCAGGCCCAGCTCGGCGCGTGCCTTCTCGGTCAGGCCACGGCCGACGATCAGCGGGATACGGCCGCCGGCGCGGACTTCGTCCAGCAGCACGTCGGTTTTCAGGCTGAAGCTGGTGACCAGCTCGTCGCTGCCGTTGCGGCGCACTTCACCTTTGATCGGGTATACGTCGATGACGTCGCCCATGGCCAGGTCGGTGCAGTCGAACTCGATCGGCAGGGCACCGGCGTCTTCCATGGTGTTGTAGAAGATCGGGGCGATCTTGGTGCCGAAGCAGAAACCACCGGCGCGCTTGTTCGGCACGTTCGGGATGTCGTCGCCGAAGAACCACAGCACCGAGTTGGTGGCGGACTTACGCGAGGAACCGGTACCGACCACGTCACCGACATAGGCAACCGGGAAGCCTTTGGCTTTCAGCTCTTCCATCTGCTTGATGGGGCCGACGGAGCCCGGTTGATCCGGGTTGATGCCGTCGCGGGCCATTTTCAGCATGGCCAGGGCGTGCAGCGGGATGTCCGGGCGGGACCAGGCATCAGGAGCCGGCGACAGGTCGTCGGTGTTGGTTTCGCCGGTGACCTTGAACACGGTCAGGGAAACTTTTTCCGGTACGGCTGGGCGCTTGGTGAACCACTCGCCATCGGCCCAGGACTGCATGACAGCCTTGGCGTTGGCGTTGCCCTTCTTGGCGCGCTCGGCGACGTCGTGGAAGGCGTCGAACATCAGCAGGGTGTGCTTGAGTTGCTCGGCGGCAACTTCGGCCAGCTCGGCGCTGTCCAGCAGCTCAACCATGGTGGCGATGTTGTAGCCGCCCTGCATGGTGCCCAGCAGTTCGACGGCACGCTTCTTGTCGATCAGCGGGGAGGTGGCTTCGCCCTTGGCGACAGCGGAGAGGAAACCGGCCTTGACGTAGGCAGCTTCGTCCACGCCTGGCGGAACACGGTTGGTGATTAGATCAACGAGGAAGGCTTCTTCGCCGGCCGGCGGGTTTTTCAGCAGCTCGACCAGGCCTGCGGTTTGCTCGGCGTTCAGCGGCTGGGGCACGATCCCCAGGGCGGCACGCTCTTCTACGTGTTTGCGATAGGCTTCAAGCACAGTCATTACCCTCATCAGTGGTCGCGGTAGCCCGCAACGCTCATCCATAAAACCGTCGCACGTCGCGCCGCTGCGCTTTGTGGGCGCACTGGCCGGCGGGTCGACAGCCTCATACTAGAAGCTGCTTTCAAAGTTTTACGCCGCAGGAAGCGAGAGGGGATGAGGGCTGGCGCTGGGCTCTGAGGGCCCGGCGCCAACAACGCTCCTGGCGGATCAACTGTGCTCGTGACGCTTTGAAAACAGCTTCTGACGGACATCGGCGCCTAAAAAGGCGGTCCGATTCTACTGGAACAGGACGGCAAAGTTAAGCGCAAACCCTGATCCGAACGGGCTCTTAGGCTACTGCCCGTCGCTTGCCCGGCAAGTCGACAAAGGTCTGATGGGTCATGGTGACCCTGCCGGGGCGAGCCGCTATCATGGGCCGCCTGTTTCACAGCGCCCTATTTTAGCCTTCCTTATGTCCAATCAGCGCATCAAGACTCCCTGCGTCGGTCTCTGCTCCACCGTCTATGGCGACCACGTGTGCCGCGGCTGCAAGCGCTTCCACCACGAGGTGGTGAACTGGAACGCCTACAGCGACGACGAGAAGCGCGCCGTCTGGAAACGCCTGGAGGTGCTGCTGGTGCAGGTGATGCAGGGCAAGGTGGAAGTCTTCGATCCCGCGCTCCTGCGCACGCAGCTGGAGCAGCGCCAGGTGCGTTTCGTGCCGGAGCAGTCGGAATATTGCTGGGCCTACCAGCTGATTGCCCGCGCCTCGCGCCTGATCAGCCGTCTGGACGCCTATGGCATGGCCCTGTTGCCGGAGTTTCGCGACTGGGAGCTGCCGGCCCTGCGTGAGGCCATCGACCGCGAGTTTTTCCTGCTGTCCGAGGCGCACTATGAGCGCTACATAGCGCCGCGCTTCCTGCGCGAGGGCGTGGAAAGCCGCGTCTGATGTGCGTCGAGCCATGAAAAAAGCCGCCCGAGGGCGGCTTTTTCGTTTCCGGGCTGCTTCAGCGCTGGGCGACCAGCTCCTCGAGGTGGGCGATGATGGCGTCCGGCTTGAGCACCAGTACATCGCTCTCCAAGGCGTCCAGTACCACCTCAGCGGTATTGCCGATCAGTGCGCCGGACAGGCCGGTGCGGGCCACGGTGCCGATCACCGTGACCACCGCGGCGAGCTTCTGCGCGGTGTAGGGGATCAGCACGTCGGCCGGGCCTTCTTCCACGTGCAGGCGCTCGTCGCTGACGTCGTACTCGGCCTGGAATGCCTTGCACTGCTCGCGATAGCGCGCCTCGATGGTTTCCTTGAGCTGGAAGGTCGGGTCGGCGGCGGAGAGCATGGGCGAGGGGTGGGCGCTGATCACGTGCAGGGTGCCGTTGGCCAGGCGGGCGATATCGTAGCCGTGGCTGACGATGCCGGAGTGCAGGGTGCGGTGCTCGGAGTCGCCATTGCCGACGTCGACGGCGGCGAGAATGATGCCGCCGGTCCAGGGCGTGCTGGTCTTCACCATCAGCACCGGGCTTGGGCAGTAGCGCAGCAGTTTCCAGTCCTCGGGAGTGAGCAGGGCCTTCTTCAGCGGGTTGTCCGGCACGTGCTGCTTGATCACCAGGCCGCAGCCCTCGGCTTGCTGCACGGCGATGATGGTCTGGTAAAGGCCCTCATTCCACGCCTGCTGGGTGGTGACCTGGAAACCCTCATGCAGCAGGTCCGACTGCTGATCGGCGAGGTAGGCGCTGTGGTCGCCCTTCTTGTCGCAGACCAGCAGGTGCAGATGCGACTGGGTGACGCCGGCGATCAGCTTGGCGCGTTTGAGCGCCAGCCCTTCGGATTGCTGCGGGTCCATCACTACCAGAATACTGCGTATGGCTTGCATGAGCGTTTCCCTGTGCTTGGAGTGCTTGAGTGCAGCCACTATAGAGGCGGCCGCTGGTGGCGGTCTTGACCTGCATCACGGCATCGCTGGCCCCGCACGCCTTCATCCGTATAATGGCCCGCCCAGTTACAGCCCGCCAGCATTCGCGCCGTGAATAACGCCCAAGATATCCATGACTTTCTCGCCTGCCCGACGCCCGCCGCCTGGGTCGAGGCGGCTCTGGCCGATCAGGAAACCCTGCTGATCGATCACAAGAACAACGAGTACAAGGCAGCATCCACGGCGATGGCGCTTATCGCCAAGTACAACCAGGCGCTGGACCTGGTTAACTTCATGTCGCGCTTGGCCCGCGAGGAGCTGGTGCACCACGAGCAGGTGCTGCGCATCATGCGCAAGCGGCGCATCGAGCTGCGTCCGGTATCGGCCTCGCGCTATGCCTCCGGGCTGCGCAAGCAGGTGCGTAACCACGAGCCACAGAAGCTGGTCGATACCCTGGTGGTGGGGGCTTTCATCGAGGCGCGCAGCTGCGAGCGTTTCGAGGCGCTGGTGCCGCACCTGGACGAGGAGCTGGGCAAGTTCTACGGCGGCCTGCTCAAGTCCGAGTCGCGCCATTACCAGGGCTATCTCAAGCTGGCCTATCAGTACGGTGAAGCGAGTGACGTCGAGCGCACCATCGAGCGAGTGCGTGAGACCGAGCGCGAGCTGATCGAGTCGCCAGACCAGGAGTTCCGTTTCCACAGCGGCGTGCCGCAGGCCTGAGTGTTTCTTGCGGGCATAAAAAAGCCGGACTCAAGGTCCGGCTTTTTCGTATTCGGGACTATCAGGCGGCGACGAAGCTGGCGTTGCAGGCGAGGGCGGCCTGGCTGCTCTGCACGTCACTCAGGGTCTCGCGTACCACCTGCTTGGCCAGGCAGGCGCACTTGCCGCACT
This sequence comes from Pseudomonas sp. Gutcm_11s, assembly GCF_028649395.1. Lineage (GTDB taxonomy): Bacteria > Pseudomonadota > Gammaproteobacteria > Pseudomonadales > Pseudomonadaceae > Aquipseudomonas. The sequence goes on from NZ_JAQSUW010000011.1 coordinate 234,217, forward strand.
GGGTGCCCACGCCGAGGCTCTCGCGCACGTCACGATAGCTGCAGCAGCCTTCGTAGATGGCTTCGCGGATTTGACCGTCGGTAACACCCTGGCAGAGGCAAACGTACATGGGCAGGCTCGAAGTGGTGTGGAGTTGCTCTTGGGCTCGGATACTAATGTTAATGAGAATGCTTGTCAAAACTTGGCGACAGTTTTTCCCGCATGCTCGGTTTCGCATTGCAATAAAAAACCCGGCCGGGGCCGGGTTCTTGGTCTGCGTGGCGCTTACCGGTCGAAGTCGTCCCAGCCGCCCATTTCCTTCCAGCGATTGACAATGCCGCAGAACAGCTCGGCGGTCTTCTCGGTGTCGTAGCGCGCGGAGTGCGCTTCCTTGCCGTCGAAGTCGATGCCAGCGGCCTGGCAGGCCTTGGCCAGCACGGTCTGGCCGTAAGCGAGACCGGCCAGGGTGGCGGTGTCGAAGCTGGAGAAGGGGTGGAACGGGTTGCGCTTGAGGTCGCAACGGGCCACGGCGGCGTTGAGGAAGCCGAGGTCGAAGCTGCTGTTGTGGCCGACCAGGATGGCGCGTTTGCAGCCATTGGCCTTGATCGACTTGCGCAGGCCTTTGAAGATTTCGGTCAGCGCATGCTCCTCGCTCACCGCCATGCGCAGCGGGTGGTCGAGCTTGATGCCGGTGAACTCCAGTGCCGCCGCCTCGATATTGGCGCCCTCGAAGGGCTCGATACGGAAGAAGTGGGTGTGATCCGGGTAGAGGAAGCCGTCCTCGTCCATGGCGATGGTGGTTGCGGCAATTTCCAGCAGGGCGTCGGTGGCGCTGTTGAAACCGCCGGTCTCCACGTCCACCACCACCGGCAGGTAGCCGCGGAAGCGCGCGGCCATCGGGTGGCGTGGGCCGGAAGGCAGGCTGCCGTCGAGTTCGTCGTCGAAGTTGTCTTCGCTCACGCTTGATCCTCCAGCAGGCGCCATTGCAGTTTCTCGCCAGCGCGCAGCGGAATCACCAGGTTGTCGCCCAGCGGCAGCTCGCTCGGGCCGGTCCACTCCTCGCGTACCAGGGTGATGCGATCGGTGTTGCGCGGCAGGCCATAGAAATCAGGGCCGTTCAGGCTGGCGAAGCCCTCCAGCTTGTCCAGCGCGTTACGCTGCTCGAAGGCCTCGGCGTACAGCTCGATGGCGGCATGCGCGGTGTAGCAGCCAGCGCAGCCGCAGGCGGCTTCCTTGGCATGCTTGGCATGCGGCGCCGAGTCGGTGCCGAGGAAGAACTTCGGGCTGCCGCTGGTGGCCGCATCCAGCAGGGCTTCCTGGTGGGTGTTGCGCTTGAGGATCGGCAGGCAATAGAAGTGCGGGCGAATGCCGCCAACCAGCATGTGGTTTCGGTTGTACAGCAGGTGATGGGCGGTGATCGTCGCGCCCACGTTGGCCGGGGCGGCGTTGACGAACTGCACGGCATCGCCAGTGGTGATGTGCTCGAACACCACTTTCAGGGTCGGGAAACGCTCGACCACGCGTACCAGGTGCTCGTCGATGAAGCGCTTCTCGCGGTCGAACACGTCGACTTCGGCGCGGGTCACTTCGCCATGCACCAGCAGCGGCAGGCCGACTTCGGCCATGGCTTGCAGGACGTGGAAGATGTTGTCGATGCTGGTCACGCCGGAATCGGAGTTGGTAGTGGCGCCTGCCGGGTACAGCTTGGCGGCATGCACGAAGCCGCTGGCCTTGGCGGCGCGCACGTCGTCTGCGCTGGTCTTGTCGGTGAGGTACAGCACCATCAGCGGTTCGAAGCGGCTGCCGGCCGGGCGGGCGGCCAGGATGCGCTCGCGGTAGGCGCTGGCTTCGTCGGCATTGCGCACCGGCGGTACCAGGTTGGGCATGATGATGGCGCGGGCGAAGGTCCGTGCGACATCGCGGACGGTGTGCTGCAGGACGGCGCCATCACGCAGGTGGATGTGCCAGTCGTCTGGGCGCAGCAGGGTGATACGGTCGGACATGGGGATTCCCGGCAGGTAAAACGTGCGCAAATGCTACCAGTTTTGCTCCGGGGCTGTTTCCGTTTCGTCCGTGATCGCGAGCGTTACGAGAGCACTCCCTTCTGGCCTATCAAGTTTCCGTCGATACTGCCGATACGGGCATTGAAAGCCGTATCTCCTACTGGAGCCGATCTTGCGCCAGCCCCGCCACCTTCTACTTAGCCTGCTCGCCTGCGTGCCCTGGTGCATGCCGGCTGCGGCCATCACTTTCCAGACGCGCATGGAGAAAGTGGAGTGGAAGGTCGAGGGAGACCAGTTCGAGTGCCGTCTGAGTCAGCCGATTGCCGACTTTGGCAGTGGCGAGTTCGTGCGCCGCGCCGGTGAGCAGGCGACTTTCCGTCTCAAGGTGCGCGAGCGCTGGCTGGGCTCGGGGTCGGCAATCCTCCTGGCGGCCGCAGCCCCCTGGCAGCCGGGGCGTGGCGACATCAACCTGGGAGCGCTGGCGGTTGGTAGCGGCCAGGTGCCGTTCAACAGCAACCAGGAGCAGGCCGGGCGCCTGCTCACTGGATTGATGGAAGGGCGCAGCCCGCTGGTTCGCCACCGCACTCTGCAGGGCGGTGACAGCCTGGAAGTGCGCCTGCTGCCGGTGAAGTTCAACCAGGCCTACAACGACTACCTCAAGTGCACGGCTGGCCTGCTGCCGGTCAACTTCGACCAGATCCGCCAGACCCAGCTCGATTTCCCCGGCGGCACCACGCTGGAGCCGCTGGCCCAGGCCAAGATCGACATCATCCTCGACTTCATGAAGGCCGACCCCAGCATCAACCGCATCCAGCTCGACGGCCATTCGGACAACGGCGGCAATCGCCTGACCAACCGCGACCAGTCGCGGCGCCGCGCCATGGCGGTGGAGGAGTACCTCAAGTCGCGTGGCATTCCGGCCGAGCAGATCGTGGTGCGCTTCCACGGCGAGCGCTACCCGCTGGTGAAGAACAGCAACGCGGCCAACCGGGCGAAGAATCGCCGGGTGACCATGACGCTGTCCCGTGAGCCGGTGGTAGAGGCGGAACCCGAGCCGCAGGCCCCGGCCAACCCCGCGCCAAGCGCGGTGCCGGCGCCCAGCCAGCCGGCTCCTGCTGCCGAAGCTCCGGCCACTCCCGCTGCGCAATCCTGAAGACCTGACGGTCAATAAATCTGTCGCTTTGTCGCTAGAGTCTGTCGCGCCCCTGTAAATCATTCCACACGGCCGGTAGAATCCCCGGTTTTCCGTACAACCCGTGGAGTTGATTGGCATGGCGGACGTTAAGAAGGTAGTTCTGGCCTATTCCGGTGGCCTGGATACCTCGGTGATCCTCAAGTGGCTGCAAGACACCTATAACTGCGAAGTGGTGACCTTCACCGCCGACCTCGGCCAGGGCGAAGAAGTCGAGCCGGCTCGCGCCAAGGCTCAGGCCATGGGCGTCAAGGAAATCTACATCGATGACCTGCGCGAAGAATTCGTTCGCGACTTCGTCTACCCGATGTTCCGCGCCAACACCATCTACGAAGGCGAGTACCTGCTGGGTACCTCCATCGCCCGCCCGCTGATCGCCAAGCGCCTGATCGAGATCGCCAACGAGACCGGCGCCGACGCCATCTCCCACGGCGCCACCGGCAAGGGCAACGATCAGGTGCGTTTCGAGCTGGGTGCCTACGCCCTCAAGCCGGGCGTGAAAGTGATCGCTCCCTGGCGTGAGTGGGACCTGCTGTCCCGCGAGAAGCTGATGGACTACGCCGAGAAGCACGCCATCCCTATCGAGCGCCACGGCAAGAAGAAGTCGCCGTACTCCATGGACGCCAACCTGCTGCACATCTCCTATGAAGGTGGCGTGCTGGAAGACACCTGGACCGAGCACGAAGAAGACATGTGGAAGTGGACCGTCTCCCCGGAGACTGCTCCCGATGTCCCGACCTACATCGAGCTGACCTTCCGCAAGGGCGACATCGTTGCCATCGACGGCAAGGACCTGACCCCGGCCCAGGTGCTGGCCGAGCTGAATCGCATCGGCGGCGCCAACGGTATCGGTCGCCTCGACATCGTCGAGAACCGCTACGTCGGCATGAAGTCCCGTGGCTGCTACGAGACCCCCGGTGGCACCATCATGCTGCGCGCCCACCGCGCCATCGAGTCGATCACCCTGGACCGCGAAGTGGCCCACCTGAAAGACGAGCTGATGCCCAAGTACGCCAGCCTGATCTACACCGGCTACTGGTGGAGCCCGGAGCGTCTGATGCTGCAGCAGATGATCGACGCCTCGCAGACCAACGTGAACGGTGTGGTACGCCTGAAGCTGTACAAGGGCAACGTCATCGTGGTTGGCCGCAAGTCCGACGACTCGCTGTTCGACGCCAACATCGCGACCTTCGAGGAAGACGGCGGCGCCTACAACCAGGCCGACGCGGCGGGCTTCATCAAGCTCAACGCCCTGCGCATGCGCATCGCCGCCGGCAAGGGCCGCAAGCTGTTCTGATAAGCTAGCGCCGAGCCAGACGAACCCCGGCCACGAGCCGGGGTTCTGTTTTTATAAGCCCGCAAAAGGGCACCGATGAGGAAACCCCGATGAGACTGCTGCATACCATGCTGCGCGTCGGCGACATGGATAAATCCATCGCCTTCTACACCGAAGTGCTGGGCATGACCCTGCTGCGTCGCAAGGAATACCCGGACGGTCAGTTCACCCTTGCCTTCGTCGGCTACGGCAACGAGGCCGAGAACAGCGTGATCGAGCTGACCTACAACTGGGGCGTCGACAAGTACGAGCTGGGTACCGCCTACGGTCACATCGCCCTGGAAGTGGAAGACGTCTACAAGGCCTGCGAGGACATCCGCTCCCGTGGCGGCAAGATCACCCGCGAGCCGGGCCCGATGAAGCACGGCACCAGCATCCTGGCCTTCGTCGAGGATCCGGACGGCTACAAGATCGAGCTGCTGTCGCCGTCGCGAAAGGATTGACAGCCGTTGTGCTTTGTAGGTGAATGCTTACAGGGCTAATGGCCATTTGCCTGGCCATCGAGGTGTCCCATGACGGCTGATCCGCAGGCGCTGCGTCTGATTCGGGTGGTTCAGGAGCTGTCGATGGCGAAGGATGTGGACCGTGTTGCGGAGATTGTCCGCAGCGCGGCCCGCGAGCTGACCGGTGCCGATGGCGCCACCTTCGTTCTGCGCGACGGGCAGCAATGTTTCTATCGCGACGAGGACGCCATTTCGCCCTTGTGGAAGGGGCAGCGCTTTCCTTTGAGCGCCTGCATCAGCGGCTGGGCCATGCTCAATCGCCGTTCCACCGTGATTCCCGATATCTACGCGGACTCGCGCATTCCCCACGCGGCCTACCGGCCGACCTTCGTCAAGAGCCTGGTCATGGTGCCCATCCGCACCCTGGAGCCGATCGGCGCGATTGGCACCTACTGGGCCACCCCGCACGAGGCCAGTGAGCAGCAGGTCATGTTGCTGCAGGCACTGGCCGACTCCACGTCCATTGCCATGGAGAATGTGCAGGTCTATGCCGAGCTGGAGCGCCGGGTGGCGGATCGCACCCTGCAGCTGGTCGAGGTCAATCAGCGCCTGCAGGCCGAAATGCGCGAGCGTGAGCGTATGGCCGCGGAGGTGCGCCAGCTGTCGCTGACCGACGAACTCACCGGCCTGAGCAATCGGCGTGGCTTCCTGCTGCTGGCCGAGCGCGAACTGGAGTCGGCACGGCGGCGCGGTGGGCGCTGCCTGCTGCTGTACGCCGACCTGGATTACCTGAAACAGGCCAATGACCGCTTCGGCCATGCTGCCGGCGACGCCATGCTGATCGATGCCGCACAGCTGCTGCGCTCATTGTTCCGCAGCACCGATGTGGTAGCGCGCCTGGGCGGTGACGAGTTCGTCGTGCTGGCCAGCGACTACACCAGCAGTGAAGAGGTACTGCTGCGCCTGCATCGGGCGCTGGATACCTTCCGCCGCACCACCGGCCGGCCGCTGTCGCTGAGTGTCGGCCTCGCCGAGTCGGGGCTGCGTGGCGGTAGCGGCCTGGATACCCTGCTGCAACAGGCAGACAGCGCCATGTATGCCAACAAGTGCACGCGGCACGAGCGCCAACAGGTAGTCAATCAGTAACGAAAAAGCCCCGCGATGCGGGGCTTTCTTCTATCCGGCCTTCAGAAGTCGTAGTCGTAGTCGTTCAACTGCTTCTGCAGGCGGCGCTCGGCGAGCATGTTGTCGATGATGCGGCGCTTGGTCAGGTTGGTCTTGGCGACCTCTACCGTGCGCTCGCCGGCGTCGTCGCTGTCTTCGGCGGCGAAGTCGTCTTCGACTTCGAGTTCTTCTTTGTCAGTGCTCATGGGCCAACTCCAGAGTTCGGAGGCTGATGGCGCACCTTATAGCGACAAAGTCCGGGGCTGGTAAAAAAGATTTTTTCAATCAGGTCCATGCCTGATTCATTGGCCAATCAATCGTCGGAAGTCTTGGCCTTGTACTCGCACAGGTCCTCGATGCGGCAGGCGCCGCAGCGCGGCTTGCGCGCCTGGCAGACGTAGCGGCCGTGCAGGATCAGCCAGTGGTGCGCGTCCAGGAGGAATTCCTTGGGCACGAACTTGACCAGCTTCTTCTCCACTTCCAGCACGTTCTTACCCGGGGCGATGCCGGTGCGGTTGCTGACGCGGAAGATATGCGTGTCCACCGCCATGGCCGGCTGGCGGAAGGCGGTGTTGAGCACCACGTTGGCGGTCTTGCGGCCGACGCCCGGCAGCGCTTCCAAGTCTTCACGGTTGTCCGGCACCTGGCTGCCATGTTTCTCGACGAGGATGCGGCAGGTCTCGATGACGTTCTTGGCCTTGCTGTTGTACAGGCCGATGGTCTTGATGTACTCGCTCAGACCCTCGACGCCCAGCGCATGGATGGCCTCCGGGGTGTTGGCCACCGGGTACAGCTTGGCCGTGGCCTTGTTCACGCCCACGTCGGTGGCCTGGGCGGAGAGGATCACCGCGATCAGCAGCTCGAAGGGCGTGGTGTAGGCCAGTTCGGTCTTGGGTTCGGGGTTGTCTTCGTGCAGGCGGCGGAAGATCTCAAAGCGCTTGGCGGCGTTCATCGGGCGTCGTCTTGGTTGAAGTGGCGGAGCAGGGCGAGCAACAGGCCGAGCAGGATAAAGGCGCCGGCGGCGTGCGTCAGCAGCGACATGCCGCTCGACCAGTGCCAGCCGCTGGCGGCGGACCCCAGTAGCCAGTTGGCATGGGCGAACAGGCTGCCATTGCCGAGCAGCTCGCGCAGGCCGCCGAGCAGCGTGGCGAGCAGCGCGAAGTTCAGTCCGGGCCTGAGGCCGGCCAGTGCCGTGTGCTGGTCGTCTAGGGCGAGCGCCAGGCAGGGCAGGATCAGCAGCGGCAGGAACAGCTCCAGGGCGCCGGCCAGCTCGGCGCTGAGCAACTGCAGCGCAAGCGCCGCGGCACTGGCGAGGATGCCGCCAATCAGCAGAGCGGCCAGCACCAGGCCATTGCCTTGCAGCCGCGCGCGCAGAGGGGGCAGCAGCAGGCCACAGAACAGCAGAACCAGCAGGCCGCACAGGCCGATGCCGAAAGCCTTGATCAGCAGATCGGTGCAGCCCAGTAAAGGCGCGAGGGTGAGCAGCTGCACAGAGCGCTTCATGGCTGCGCCTCCAGTAGTCGCTCGCGGTTGGCATCGAAGAAGCGCAGGGCGCGCTGCAGGGCATCGGTGACTGCGCGCGAGGTGACGGTAGCGCCGGCGATCTGGTCGACCTGGCCGCCATCTGCGCGTAGCGTCCATTTTGCCTCCAGCGTCTTGTCGGCGAAACCGCCCAGCCAGTGGGCCCGCTCCGGCGCCAGCAGATCGGCCAGGCCCGGCGTCTCCTGCTGTTGCAGCACCTTGCTGGCGAGCAGGTGGCCATCCGCGCTGATCGCCACCAGCAGGCGGATCGGTCCCTCGTAGCCGCGGGCGCTGACCGGCAGCAGCACGGCGCTGGGTCGGCCGTTCAGGCTGGCCAGGTAGCCCGGTTCGGCGTTGGTATTGCCCAGCAGGCCGCCGGCGGGCAGCGCGATGGGGCTGCGTAGCGGGCGATTGTCGTAGCTGCCGGCGGGCAGCAGGTCGAGCAGGGTGCGTTCGGCGGCGGCCTCGCGCCGTTGCTCGATGCGCGGCGCGGCGAAATGCTGGAAGACGACGAGCAGGCCGGCGCCGAGCAGGGCGATCAGCAGCAGGAGCGGGGCGGCGCGCTTCATCGCGGTGCTCCCAGGCGATCCAGGCGGGTGACGCAGAGGTTCATCAGCAGCACGGCAAAGGCTAGGCCGTCCGGGTAGCCGCCCCAGGTGCGGATGACATAGGTCAGCAGGCCGACGCCGATACCGAAGTACAGGCGCCCGCGCGGACTATCCGGGCCGCTGACCGGCTCGGTGATGATGAAGAAGGCGCCGAGCATGGTGGCACCGCTGAACAGGTGCAGCAGCGGCGAGCCGTTGGAGTCGGAGCCCGAGCCGCTCCAGCACAGCAGGCTGGCGACGAACAGGGCGCCGAGCATGCCGACCGGCGCCTGCCAGCGGATCACCTTCTGCTGCAGGAGGAACAGGCCGCCGGCGAGGAAGGTCAGGTTGACCCATTCCACGCCACGCCCGCCGACACCGCCGAAGGCCGGGTGGCTGGCGAATAGCTCGTCGACGGTCAGGCGGTCGTTGTGGCGCAAGCTGTCCAGCACCGTGGCCTGGCTCCAGCCATCCGGCAGGCCGGGGCCGAAGCCAAAGATCTGCTGCAGCCCGGCGAGCAGGTCGTGGCCGCCGCCAGGTGCCGGCCAATGCACCATCTGCGCCGGGAAGGCGACCAGGGCAAAGGCGTAGCCGAGCATGGCCGGGTTGAACGGGTTGCTGCCGAAACCGCCGAACAACGATTTGCCGAACAGGCTGGCGAAGGCGGCGCTGGCCACTGTTAGCCACCAAGGCGCGTAGCCGGGCAGGGCCAGGGCTAGCAGCAGGGCGCTGACCAGGCCGCTGCCTTCGGCCAGCAGCGGCTGCTCGAACAGGCTGTGCTGCTGCGGCGTGAGTGGCTGGCCGCGCAGGCGGCGGGTCAGCAGCTCGCAGGCGCAGCAGGTGGCGATGGCTAGCAGCAACTGGATCAGCAGGCCCCAGCCGTTGAACCAGAGCAGGGCCAGGGCGCCGGGCAGGCAGGCGAGCAGCACCCGCTGCATGCTCGGGCGTGGGTCGAAGGCGATCTCAGGGCTGCTGGTAGTCATGCAGCTGTCGCTCGGCATGCGCCAGGCGCTGGCGGGCCTGCTGCAGGGTGTCGGTATCCACCGCAGCGGCATTGGCGGCCAGGCGTCGCTCCAGGCGCAGCAGCTCGGCGCGGGCATAGGCATGCTCGGTCTTCAGCTCGCGCAGCTGCGGGTCGACCTGGTGCTTGTCGGTGCGTACCAGATCGGGCAGCGGCTTGCCGCTGGCTTCTTCGGCGGCATGCAGGGCCTGGGCGGCGGCCTCCAGATTGGCGCGCAACGCCTGTAGTGTGCTGTCGTCGGCGCCTTGGCGCGTGGCCTTGTCCAGCTCGGCGCGGCGCAGGGCGAACTGGATCTTGGCCTGCTTGAGCGCGGCGATGCCGGGCGTGGCAGCGGCTGGCGCCGGCGGCGTGGCTGCTTCCAGCGCGCGCTGGGCCTGCTCGGCGGCCTGGCGCAATTCGTCCACCTGGCGCTGCAGTTCAGGGTTGCCGCGCTGGGCCAGCTGCTTCTCGGCCTTGCTCAGCACCACCTTGGCCATGGCCGCCTCGATCTTCAGGCGCTTGTAGCTGTCGTCGTTGCTCGCGGCCGGTTGCGCTGTCGGCGTGGCCGCACTCACCGCAGGCGCACGGGCGGCGCGCTCGGCCTTGCGCCTGGCTTCGTCACGCGCCAGGCGGGCGAGATGCGCCTCATGACGGCTGCGGAACTGGTCGGCGCGCTCGCGCTGCTGATCGGCCTCTCTGCCTGCCAGCGGCAGGATGTCGATGCAGTCGACCGGGCAGGGCGCCACACACAGCTCGCAGCCGGTGCATTCTGCGGTGATCACCGTGTGCATCAGCTTGGCCGCGCCGACGATGGCGTCCACCGGGCAGGCCTGGATGCATTTGGTGCAGCCGATGCACTCGGCCTCGCGGATCAGCGCGATCTGCGGCGGTACGGCGGGCAGCTCCAGCGGCAGCTCCGGCACTTCCAGCAGGCGCGCCAGGGCGTGGATGGTGGCGGTGCCGCCCGGCGGACACTTGTTGATCGCCTCACCATTAGCGATGCCCGCGGCGTAGGGCTTGCAGCCAGGATGGCCGCACTTGCCGCACTGGGTCTGCGGCAGCAGGGCGTCGATGGCCTCAATGCGTCGCAGCGCGCTGCTCATGCTGCCCCCATGCCGCTGAAGCCGAGGAAGGCCAGGCTCATCAGGCCGGCGGCGATCAGCAGGATCGGCGTGCCGCGGAAGGCTGCGGGTACATCGCACTGCTCGATGCGTTCGAGCAGGTCGCTCATCAGTTGCAGTACCAGCCAGAAGCCCAGGCCACCGCCGATGCCGAGGGCCAGCGCAGTGGAGAAGTTCTCCAGCGTGCGCGCCAGCAACATGGCGCCGAGGCCATTGCCGAGCAGCAGGGCCCACAAGCCGTCCAGGGGCAGGGCGGGACGCAGACGTGCCAGCAGAGCCAGACTGAGCCAGCTCAGGGCTGCCAGCAGCGGCAGGCTGACGAGCAGGGAGAGATAAGTCAGGTCGACAGCCTGCAGAGCCTGTTGCAGCAACCAGGCGCTGGGCGCAGCGAGCAGGATCAGTAATGCGCCGGCCGGCCCCAGCGCCTGTACGCGGGCGCTACGCAGGGCGTCGGCGGCCAGCGGCAGGCCGAGGATCAGGTTGCTGACCAGCGCGGCGCCGATCAGGGCGAAGAGGAAGTCGCTCATGCGTATCTGCTCCAGGCCCGCGACTGGCGTGGCGGGCCTGTTACAAGGCTAGCCTTACTTGACGCGCTGGCCTGGCTTGGCGCCGCTGTCCGGGCTGAGCAGGTAGATTTCCTCGCCACCTGGGCCGGCGGCCAGAACCATGCCTTCGCTGATGCCGAACTTCATCTTGCGCGGGGCCAGGTTGGCCACGTACAGGGTCAGGCGGCCTTCCAGCTTGCTCGGGTCCGGGTAGGCGGACTTGATGCCGGAGAACACGTTGCGCTTCTCGTCGCCGATATCCAGCGACAGGCGCAGCAGCTTGTCGGCGCCCTCGACGAACTCGCACTTCTCGATCAGGGCGATGCGCAGGTCCACAGCGGCGAAGGCGTCGAAGTTGATCTCGGCAGCCAGCGGGTCCTTGGTCAGCTCGCCATTGCCGGCAGGCTTGGTGGCTTCGGCGGCGAGGTCTTCCTTGGAGGCTTCGGTCATGGCTTCGATCTTCGCGGGTTCGATACGGGTCAGCAGCGGGTTGAACGGGTTCAGCTGGTGGTCGGCCAGCGGAGTGGCCAGGTCGTCCCAGGTCAGCGGGGCGACGTTGAGGAAGGCCTCGGCGTCGGCCGCCAGCTTCGGCAGCACCGGCTTGAGCAGGATCACCAGCTGGCGGAACAGGTTGACGCCCAGGGCGCAGATGTCCTGGACCTCGGCCTGCTTGCCTTCGACCTTGTTCAGTGCCCACGGCGCCTTGTCGGCGATCCAGGCGTTGGCGCGGTCGGCCAGGGCCATGATCTCGCGCATGGCGCGGGAGAAGTCACGGGCCTCGTAGGCTTCGGCGATGCTCGGCGCGGCGGCCTGGAAGGCGGCCCACAGCTCGGGCTCGGGGTTGGCGTTGACCAGCACGCCGGCGTTGCCCTTGTGGATGAAGCCGGCGCAGCGGCTGGCAATGTTGACCACCTTGCCGACCAGGTCGGAGTTGACCTTCTGCACGAAGTCCTCGAGGTTCAGGTCGAGGTCGTCCACGCCGCGGCTGAGCTTGGAGGCGTAGTAGTAGCGCAGGTATTCCGGGTTCAGGTGGTCCAGGTAAGTGCGCGCCTTGATAAAGGTGCCGCGCGACTTGGACATCTTCTGGCCGTTGACGGTCAGGTAGCCGTGCACGTTGACGCCGGTCGGCTTGCGGTAGCCGGCGCCTTCCAGCATCGCCGGCCAGAACAGGGCGTGGAAATTGACGATGTCCTTGCCGATGAAGTGGTACAGCTCGGCGGTCGAGTCCTTGTTCCAGAAGGCGTCGAAGTCCAGCTCCGGGCGCTTGCTGCACAGGTTCTTGAAGCTGGCCATGTAGCCGATCGGCGCATCCAGCCAGACGTAGAAGTACTTGCCCGGCTCGTCGGGAATCTCGAAGCCGAAGTACGGCGCGTCGCGGGAGATGTCCCACTCCTGCAGGCCGCCATCGAGCCATTCGGCGATCTTGTTGGCCACGGCGTCCTGCAGGGTGCCGCTGCGGGTCCAGGTCTTTAGCATGGCCTCGAAGTCGGGCAGCTTGAAGAAGAAGTGTTTGGAGTCCTTGAGCACCGGCACGGCGCCAGAAATGGCCGAGCGCGGGTTCTTCAGCTCGGTCGGCTCGTAGGTGGCACCGCATTTCTCGCAGTTGTCGCCGTACTGGTCCTCGGCCGCGCATTTCGGGCAGGTGCCCTTGATGAAGCGGTCGGCGAGGAACATGCCCTTCTCGGGGTCGAAGTACTGGGTCACCGAGCGAGTGGCGATGTGGCCGTTGTCGCGCAGGGCCAGGTAGATGGCGGCGGACAGCTCGCGGTTCTCTTCCGAGTGGGTCGAGTGGTAGTTGTCGAAGTCCACGCCGAAGTCGGCGAAGTCGGCCATGTGTTCGGCGCGGACGTTGTCGATCAGCTGTTCCGGCGTGATGCCTTCCTTCTCGGCGCGCAGCATGATGGCCGAGCCGTGGGCGTCGTCGGCGCAGACGTAGATGGCCTGGTTGCCGCGCAGTTTCTGGAAGCGCACCCACATGTCGGTCTGCAGATACTCGAGCATGTGGCCGAGGTGGATCGAGCCGTTGGCGTAGGGCAGGGCGCTGGTAACGAGAATCTTGCGGGCTTCGGACATGGTGAGCAGGCCGTACAGGTGAATCGAGGGAAGTCGGCCACTATATAGGCGCGGCGGTTTTTTTTCATCCGTGCGGGGCGCGACCCTGGGGTAATATGCCCGCCTGTTTTGCTCTGCCTTTCGGAGTTGCCCCATGAGCGCCGTCACCCGCGAAGCGGTCGAAGCCCGCCTGCGTCAGTTCACCGACCCCCATCTGAACCAGGACCCGGTCAGCGCCGGCTGCCTGCGTGAAGTCGACATCCAGGGCGGCAAGGTCGCCGTGCGCCTGGAGCTGGGTTACCCCGCCGGCCTGTTCAAGAACGGCTGGGCGCAGATGCTGCAGATGGCACTGGAAGGCCTGGATGGAGTGGAGTCCGCGCAGGTAAAGGTGGATGTGGCCATCGCCGCGCACAAGGCTCAGGAGCAGGTTCCGGCACTGGCCGGGGTGAAGAACATCATCGCCGTGGCGTCCGGCAAGGGCGGCGTGGGCAAGTCCACTACCGCGGCCAACCTGGCGTTGGCGCTGGCCCGCGAGGGTGCGCGTGTCGGCATTCTCGACGCCGATATCTACGGGCCCAGCCAGGGCATCATGTTCGGCATCCCGGAGGGCACTCGTCCGCAGGTGCGTGACCAGAAGTTCTTCGTGCCGCTGCAGGCCCATGGCGTGCAGGTGATGTCCATGGCCTTCCTCACCGACGACAACACTCCAGTGGTATGGCGCGGGCCGATGGTTTCCGGCGCGCTGCTACAGCTGGTGACCCAGACCGCCTGGGATGACCTGGACTACCTGGTCGTCGACATGCCGCCGGGCACCGGTGACATCCAGCTGACACTGGCGCAGAAGGTGCCGGTGGCCGGCGCGGTGGTAGTCACCACCCCGCAGGACCTGGCCCTGCTGGATGCCAAAAAGGGCGTGGAGATGTTCCGCAAGGTCAACATCCCGGTGCTGGGCGTGGTGGAGAACATGGCCGTGCATATCTGCAGCAACTGCGGCCATGCCGAGCACCTGTTCGGCGAGGGTGGCGGCGAGAAGCTGGCGGCCCAGTACGGCGTCGACCTGCTGGCCTCGCTGCCGCTGTCCATGGCGATTCGCATGCAGGCTGATGGCGGCAAGCCGACCGTGGTGGCCGACACCGAGAGCCAGATCGCCATGATCTACCAAGAAATGGCCCGTAGCGTCGGCGCGCGCATCGCCCAGTCAGGGCTGGGTGCGCAGGCGATGCCGACCATCGAGATCAGCGACGACTGACGCCTCAGGGCGTCAGCAGCGAGCCGCCTTCACTGGGGAACTGCCGGGAACGTAGTTCCTCGGCGGTCAGCTCGCGACCGATCCAGAGATGGATCTTGTTGGCGCCCGCGCCGCGGCAAAGCTCATACAGACCACGCCGCTCCATCTGCGTCAGCCCGCCCTCCAGGTGCTCAAGAGGGTGCAGCACCACTTCCGGCTTGAGGAAGGTTTTCCCTGCAATCTGGCGTACGAGCAGCTGCAGGGTCTTCTCGGCGACGGCGAAATCGGCCAGCAGCGAACGCGGGTGGTCGAAACCGTTGAGTATCTCCACCTGTGGTTGCCCCTGCAGCTTTGCTGCAGCGTGGCCAACGGCAATGGCCTCGCGCTTGCCCTTGATGGTCTGCAGTGCCAGCACCGGTGGTTCGTCGAAGACCTTGCCGGACGGCAGGTGCAGGCCGCAGATGCGCTGCGAGCTGAGCTTGAGGTAGAGCAAGGGAATGAACTGGTCGAGCATGCAGGTATCCGTTCCTGATGGACAAAGGCGCCCAGCCTAGCGGCCGAGGGCCTTGCCGTCGACCCGTCCGGGGCCCTTTGCCGGATGCCGTGGCGCCCGGTAAGATGCGCGATCATTTTTCAGCCAACAGCTTCAGGACGCCCGCCATGAGCATCAAATCGGACAAGTGGATTCGCCGCATGGCCCAGGAACACGGGATGATCGAGCCGTTCGTCGAGCGCCAGATCCGTGGTGCCGACGACAACAAGGTGATCTCCTACGGCGTTTCCAGCTATGGCTACGACGTGCGCTGTGCCGCCGAATTCAAGGTGTTCACCAACATCCACTCGGCCGTGGTCGACCCGAAGAACTTCGACGAGAAGAGCTTCGTCGACATCAACAGCGACGTCTGCATTATCCCGCCGAACTCCTTCGCCCTGGCCCGTACCGTCGAGTACTTCCGCATTCCGCGTGACGTGCTGACCATCTGCCTGGGCAAGAGCACCTACGCGCGCTGCGGCATCATCGTCAACGTCACGCCGCTGGAGCCGGAGTGGGAAGGCCACGTGACCCTGGAGTTCTCCAACACCACCAACCTGCCGGCGAAGATCTACGCCCACGAAGGCGTGGCGCAGATGCTGTTCCTGCAGTCCGACGAGGCCTGCGAGGTGTCGTACCGGGATCGCGGTGGCAAGTACCAGGGCCAGACTGGCGTGACCCTGCCCAAGGCCTGATGCTTTGAGGGAACGAAAAGCCGGGCAATGCCCGGCTTTTTTGTATGGGTTGCTTTCTGTCAAGGCAACTACTAGGGCTGCTCGGGCTCCTCCACGGTGCCGGACTGTACCGGTACGGGTTGCTGGTCTACCCATTGCCAGAACAGCTTGTAGCCGACGGCCAGCAGCACCGGGCCGATGAACAGGCCGATGATGCCACCCACCACCATGCCGCCCAGCGCACCTATCAGCACTACTGGCATCGGCACGTCCACACCGCGGCCCAGCAGCATGGGCTTGAGCACGTTGTCTGCCATACCGGCGACGAAGGTGTAGATGGCGAAGATGATCACCGTCACGCTGGCGCCTTCGGCGAAGAACACATAGGCGATCACCGGCAGGGTGATCAGCGTGGCCGGCAACTGCATGATGCCGATGATCAGCACACCCAGGGCCAGCAGGCCCGCGCCGGGCACGCCCTTGACGATGAAGCCGGCACCGATCAGCAGCATCTGGATGAAGGCGATGCCGATCACGCCCTGGGCGACTGCGCGGGTGGTGGCGGTGCACAGGGCGGTCATGTTGCGGCCGTGGCCCTCGGCGACCACACGATTGGCAATGCGCTGGGCGCTGGCGTGGCCGGTCTGACCGTAGGCCATGATGACGCCTGCGATGATCAGCGCACCGATGAACACCAGCAGGCCGACGCCGGCACCAGCCAGCTTGCTGAGCAGACCCAGCGCCGCGCCCTTCATATGTGGGGCCGCTTGCTGCAGTGCGCTACTGAGGTCGGCGGCGGTCTGCGCCCAGAAGGCGTACAAGGGCTTGCCGATCAGTGGCCAGTCGGCAATGGCGGCGGGTGGAGCAGGGAGGTGCACGCCTTCTTCCTTGACCACCGCGATGACGCTTTGCACCGACTCCGTCAGCGAGGCGCCGAGCAGGTAGGCCGGCACCAGCAGGATGGCGATGGCGATGATTACCAGCAGCGCGGCGGCGCGGCCTTCGCCGCCACCGACGCGGGTCTTGAGCATTCCGTGCAGCGGGTAAAGGGTGACGGCGAGGATCGTCGCCCAGGCCATCAGGCTGAGGAAGGGGTGGAATATCTCGTAGCAGGCCACCACCAGGGTGGCGATGAGTCCCGCGCGGATCAGCGTATCGAGCAGGGTGCGAGGGATGCGTGGATCGATGGGCGGCAGATCGGACATGAGGGGTTCCTTTCCTGAACCAGAGGGCTGCGCGTGTCAGCCTAGTTCGCCCCGCCTGGGTTTGCCGCAACGCCTCTGCAACGCCTGTTTCGCCGAGGCTGGGGCGCCCGCTCACTGCCTCTTGCAGATCATGTGAATTCTTGCGCCGGGGCGGACTCTACCCTTCAGAGCTCGCCACGGAGGATCTCACCATGGACTCAATCATGTTTGCCGCAGGGCTGCGCTCTGTGGCGTACGGCGGCGGCATTCCCGGTCAGCCCGACCCGGATACGC
Organism: Pseudomonas sp. Gutcm_11s; assembly: GCF_028649395.1. GTDB lineage: Bacteria > Pseudomonadota > Gammaproteobacteria > Pseudomonadales > Pseudomonadaceae > Aquipseudomonas. The sequence goes on from NZ_JAQSUW010000011.1 coordinate 251,072, forward strand.
CGGACCTGCCTCATGAGCCGAACCTGCCACCGCCGCCGGGCGAGCCGACCATTCCCGATCAGCCGCCGCCCGATCCCATCGCCGGGTCCTGACGCTCCTCAGGGCACCAGTGGCAGTTCGCGCTTGTGCCGGGTGTTGTCGTAGGTGCGCACGATGGTGGCGTAGGCCTCGTCGCTGACCTGCTGGCCGTGCAGGAAGGCGTCGATCTCGGCGTAGGTCACGCCGTGGGCCTCTTCGTCCGGCTTGCCCGGGCGCAGCTCTTCCAGGTCCGCGGTCGGAGTTTTCTGCACCAGGTGCAGCGGCGCACCCAGATGCTTGGCAATGGCGCGGACCTGGTTCTTCACCAGGCCGGAGAGCGGGGCCAGGTCGCAGGCGCCGTCACCGAACTTGGTGAAGAAGCCCATCACCGCCTCGGCGGCGTGGTCGGTGCCGATCACCAGGCCGTTGTTGGCGTTGGCGATGGCGAACTGGGCGACCATGCGGATGCGCGCCTTGATGTTGCCGTTGACGAAATCGCGTCGGGCATCGGGCAGCTTCTGCAGGTGAGCGACCTGCTCACCCAGGCCGCGCACGCTGCCGGCGATGTTGACCGTGTCGTTTTCGTCGGCGCTGATGAAGCGCAGCGAGTCCTGGGCATCGTGCTCGTCGTGCTGGGTGTCATGCGGCAGGCGCACGGCGATGAAGCGATAGGCGGCGTCACCGGTCTCGGCGCGCAGTTCCTCGACCGACAGCTGGGCCAGGCGCCCGGCGGTGGTGGAGTCGACGCCGCCGCTGATGCCCAGCACCAGGACTTTCAGGCCGGAGCTCTTCAGGCACTGCTTGATGAAGGCCTTGCGCTTGTCGATCTCGGCGATCAGGGAGGCCTCGTCGGCAAAGGGCGGCACCACGTCGAGGGCGGCGGCGATTTCGGCTTGGCGGTTGCTCATGGCTGGGTCCTCATACGCGGAAAACGTGTTTCAGGTAGCTGACGAAGTTCTCGTCGCGGCACTGGGTCTTGCCCGGTGTGTCGGAAATCTTGGCAACGGGCTGGCCGTTGCAGGCGGTCATCTTGATCACGATGTTCATCGGTTCGACGCCGGGGATGTCGCAGGTCAGCTTGGTGCCGACGCCGAAGCTTACGTGGATACGGCCGGAAAGTGCACGGTAGAGCTGCAGCGACTTCTCGAAGTCGAGGCCGTCGGAGAACACCAGGGTCTTGCTCATGGGGTCGATGCCGAGTTTCTCGTAGTGGGCGATGGCTTTTTCCGCCCACTGCAGCGGATCACCGGAGTCGTGGCGCAGGCCGTCGAACAGCTTGGCAAAGTACAGATCGAAGTCGCGCAGGAAGGCATCCATGGTGATGCAGTCGGTCAGGGCGATGCCGAGCAGGCCGCGGTACTCGCGCACCCAGCAATCTAGGGCGGCACTCTGGCTGTCGATCAGGCGCGGGCCGAGTTGCTGGTGTGCCATCAGCCACTCGTGGGCCATGGTGCCGAGCGGCCGCAGGTCCAGCTCACGGGCCAGGTGCACGTTGCTGGTGCCGACGAAACGGCCGGGGAAGTCGCGCTTCATGATCCGTACCATCTGCTCCTGCACGCGGTAGGAGAAGCGCCGGCGGGTGCCGAAGTCGGCGACCTGGAAGCCGTCCAGCTCATCGGCCGAAGCCTCGCGCTTGAGCCAGTCGAACTTCTCGTACAGACGCTCGCCGGCTTGCTCCAGCAGTACCTCGCGGTAGCGATAGCGGTTGCGCACCTCGCTGATGATCGCCAGCAGCGGAATCTCGTAGAGGATCACGTGCAGCCAGGGGCCACGCAGGCGGATGCACAGCTGGCCGTCTTCGATACCGGCCTGCACATGGCGCGGGTTGAAGCGGAACAGGCCGAGGAAGCGGATGAAGTCGGCCTTCATGAACGGGATGCGTTCGAGGAAGGCCAGCTGGTCAGCAGTGGCCTCCAGCTCGGCCAGGCGCTCGATCTGGTAGCGGATCTCGGCCAGGTAGGGCGTCAGGTCTTCGCTGTTGCGGCAGCGGAATTCCCACTCCACCTCGGCGTTGGGGTAGTTGTGCAGCACCGCCTGCATCATCGTCAGCTTGTAGAAGTCGGTGTCCAGCAGGTTCTGCACGATGCGTTCGGCGAATACGCTCTCGGTCATCTCAGTTGTCTCCCAGCGCTGCATCCAGTTCGTCGAGGCTGGTGTGCAGGGCAATGCCGGCGGCGCGCATCTCGGCGCAGGCGGCGTTGGCGGTGTCTTCGGCAATGGCCCGGCAGGCTGGCAGCAGCACATCGACGGCGAAGCCGGCGCGGCGCAGTTGCAGGGCGGTGGTTTTCACGCAGTAGTCCAGGGCCAGGCCGCCGACCAGTACGCGACTCACACCATTGTGCCGGAGAAACTCGATGGCGCCCGTGCTGCGCCTCTCGGCCAGGTCGTGGTAGCAGGCGCCGTAGGGGTGCAGGTCCGGCTCCACGCCTTTCCACACGAAGTAGTCGTAGTCCAGCGGGGCGGGCAGCTCGTCGAGCAGCTCGAAGCCCGGCGTGCCAGGCACGCAGTGGCTGACCCAGGACAGGTCGGCATTGGCCAGCGGCAGCGGCTTGAGCATCTCCGCGTGGCTCGGCGCCACCCAGGCGGCCTGCGGGCTGTGCGCGTCCTTGCTGCCCAGGCGCAGGCTGGCGCGCTCGGCCAGCTGGTTGAGGGCAGGGCCTATGGCATCGCCACCGGGAACCGGCAGCTCGTTCGGGCACAGGGGGGTGAAGCCCTTTTGCGCGTCGACGTCGAAGCTGGCGATTTTCATCTTGGCATTCCTCGTGCCGTGGAGATGGCTACATATTCCATCTGATGAAATAAGTTGGCAAGTGATTTTTCTCTCTTCGGGGTGAAACTCCGGGATTTATTCGTCAAGATGAAATAAGTCTGAAGATTGCGAAGGAGAGGGCATGGCTTCCGCCGAAGTGCTGGCCGGGGTGGATATCGTGGCGCTGCGCCTGGGCGAGGCGGGGCTGGAGCTGTTGTTGATCCGCCGTGACAAGGCGCCATGCGCCGGCGAATGGGCGCTGCCCGGCGTGCTGGTCAACGGCCGCTGCGCCGATGCCAGCCTGGACGCCGCCGCCGAGCGTGCGTTGCAGGACAAAGCACGGATTGCCCCGGTCCACCTGGAGCAGGTGGCCACGGTTGGCAACGCGTTGCGTGATCCGCGCGGCTGGTCGCTGTCGACCTTCTATCTCGCGCTGCTGGCGCCGGACACCGAGCTGCAAGGCGATGATCTGCGCTTCATTGCCCTGGCCGAGGTGCTGGCGGGGCACCAGTCCTTGGCCTTCGACCACGCGCAACTGGTGGCTCAGGCCACCGAGCGCCTGGCCGGCAAGGCGGTGTATACCTCGCTGCCGCTGTACCTGCTGGCGCCGCGCTTCACCGTCACCGAGGCGCTGGTCGCGTTCCAGGCCAGCCTTGGCCAGTCGGTGCAGCACACCACCCTGCGCGGGCGGCTGGAGAAGATGAAGCAGCACGGCTGGATCCTGGACACCGGCGAGAAGAACCAGCCGCGCATGGGCCGCCCGCAGAACCTGCTGGAGCATCGGCCGCAGGCTGCCGGAGGGTTTATTTTCGATCGCAGCGTATTGTCCTGAGGTGAACTTGGCCGGGCTGTCGGCTACGCTGCGAGAACTCCCGAAGCACAGTCGCCCGCGCCGGCGGGCTGTGGAAGTCATCGCCATGAAGCGCCACTTTTCCGCCCTGGCTCTGCTCCTGAGCTGCATCGCTTTGCCGGTCGGCGCCTCCGGGCTTGCCGCCGAACTGGTGGACGGCCAGGGACAGCCGTTGGCCAACGCCGTGCTCAGCCTCAAGGGCGTGGGCGCCTCGGCGCACAACGAGCCGGCGATAATGGACCAGCGCGACAAGCAGTTCATGCCCACCGTGCTCGCCGTGCGCAGCGGCACCGCAGTGAAGTTTCCCAACAGCGACAACATCCGCCACCACGTCTATTCCTTCTCGCCGGCCAAGCGCTTCGAGCTGCGCCTGTACAAGGGCACGCCCAGCGAGCCGGTGCTGTTCGACAAGCCGGGGGTGGTGGTGCTCGGCTGCAATATCCACGACTGGATGGTGGGCTACATCTATGTCACCGATGATCCCTGGTTCGCTGTCAGCGATGCCCAGGGGCGGCTGGTGATCGACAACCTGCCGGCGGGGGACTACCAGGTTTCGCTCTGGCATCCGCAGCTGGCCGAGATGCTGCCGCAGGCCGCAGGCAGCCTGCAGGTACCGGAGAAGGGGCTGAGCCAGCGCTTCCCCCTGGCCGTGGCAGGCGCCGCTCCGACGGAGCCGACGTCACCTAAGCCGGATGCCTTCGGTGAAGCCTTCAGGAAGGCCACGCGTGAAGTTCAGCCATAGCTTCCAGTCGCGCATCGCCGGGGTCTTGATCCTGCTCTTGCTGGTGGTGGTCGGTGCCCTCTACTTCTCGGTCAAGGCGGCTACCGGCGCCGCCGTGCAGAGCCAGTTGCGCGAAGAACTGGGGGTCGGTGGCCGGGTGCTGGAGCAGCTCATCGAACTGCGTGGACGGCAGTTGCGCGACGCTGTGCAGGTGCTGGCGGCGGATTTCGGCTTCAAGGACGCCGTGGCCAGCGGCGACCGCGAGACCATCGGCTCGGCCCTGAGCAACCACGGCGCGCGGATCAATGCCGACGCCGTACTGCTATTCGGCCTGGATGGCAGCCTGCAGGGCAGCAGCGACGATCGCATCGGCGCTGCTGCCGCCGGGCGCCTGGCTGGCCGCCTGCAAGGTCCGGCCGGGCAGGGCGCGCGGGTACTGCTGCTGCCGCTGGATGGCGAGCTGTACCTGCTGGTGGATTCCGTCGTCAGTGCGCCGCTGCCGATCGCCCGGGTGGTGATGGGTTTCCATATCGACGAGGCCTTCGCCCAGGAGCTGCGCGAACTGACGCACCTGGAGCTGACCCTGGTGTCCATCGAGCGCGGCACCACCAGCGGCTGGATCAGCACCCTGCCGGCGAGCCTGCACGAGCGGGTGCGCGAGGAAATACTGCGACTGAGTCCGGAGGGCAGTGGTCGCCTGCTGGAGGCCGATGGCCTGCGCTACCTGGGCGAGTGGCACACCCTGGCCGATACCGGCGACTACCAGGTGCTGGCGCTGCTGCACAAGTCACTGGATCAGGCGGAAAAGGCTTTCGCACCGCTGGATCACGACATCCTGCTGATCGCCCTGGCCGCCTTCTTCGGCTCGCTGCTCGGCGCCCTGTTGCTGGCGCGCAGCCTGGCCCAGCCGGTCCAGGTGCTCGCCCGTGCGGCGCGGCGCATCGGCCAGGGCGACTACCGCACGCCGGTGATCCTGCAGCGTCGTGACGAGCTGGGCAGCCTGGCCCAGGCCTTCACCAGCATGCAGGAGGACATTGCCGAGCGCGAACGCCAGCTGGCCCACAACGCCCTGCACGACGCATTGACCGGGCTGCCCAACCGCACCCTGGCCCTGGAGCGCCTGGGCAGTGCGATCAGCGCGGAACGACCGGTCGCCCTGCTGCACCTGGGCGTGGTCAACTACCGCACCATTCTCACCAATTGCGGCATCGACGGCGCCGACCTGGCTCTGCAGCAGCTCAGCCGGCGCCTGCAGGCCATCCTGCGCCCCGGCGACAGCCTGGCGCGGGTGGTGACGGACGAGTTGCTGCTGATGCTGGAGAACAGCGACAGCGACAGCGCCGTCGCCGCCGCGGACCGCCTGCAGCAGTTGCTGCTCAAGCCGATGCGCGTCGGCAACCTGGACATCGCCCTCGACTGCAGCATCGGCATCGCCAGCTATCCAGCTCATGGCGACAATCCCGACGACCTGCTGCGCCGCGCGGCCATCGCCATGCAGGACGCCGCCCAGCAGTCCGGGCGCCTGGAGGTCTACCAGCAGGGTCGTGACGACGCGCACCAGCGGCAGATCAGCCTGGTGCGCGATCTGCGCCACGCCGCCGAACAGGGCGAGCTGCTGCTCTACTACCAACCCAAGCTGGACATCGCCAGCCGCCGAGTACAGGAGGCCGAAGCCCTGCTGCGCTGGAGCCACCCGCAGTACGGCATGGTCTCGCCCGGCGAATTCATCCCCCTGGCCGAGCGCACCGGCAGCATCCAGCTCCTCACCAGCTGGGTGATCGGCGAGGCGGTGCGCCAGCTACATGAATGGAACGAGCAGGGCCTGCGCATGCACATCTCGCTGAATATCTCGGCCGAGGACCTGGTCGATCTGCAGCTGGCCGAGCGGGTCGGGCAGCAGCTGGGGGAACGGCATGTGGCGGCCGAACAGCTGGTGTTCGAGATCACCGAGAGCGCCATGATGCAGGACCCGCAGCGTGCCCTGGAGGTACTGCAGCGCCTGCGTCAGCAGGGTATCCAGCTGTCGGTGGACGACTTCGGCACCGGCTACTCTTCCCTGGCCCAACTCAAGCGCATGCCGGTGCAGGAATTGAAGATCGACCAGTCGTTCATTCGCGAGCTGGACGAGCACAGCGAGGACGCGGTGATCGTCCGCTCCACCATCGAGATGAGCCACAGCCTGGGCCTGCGGGTGGTGGCCGAGGGCATCGAGCATGCGCCGATGCTCGAGTTGCTGGCGCGCTGGGGCTGCGACACTGCCCAGGGCTACCTGATTGGCAAACCGATGGCCGCCGCCGCTTTCGAGCAGTGGCTGCGGCAGTGGCAGGGTTCTCCTCTGGCAAAGGTATTCTGAGCATGCTCAAGCGCCTGACCATTCTTCTCTGCGGCCTGTTGCCCGCTCTCGCCTGTGCCGAGCAGGGCCGCCTGCTGGCTACCGGTGGCGCCACCAGTATCGACGGCGCGGCCGGCGGCGGCATCGTGCCCTGGGCGGTGATTGCCGGCTACGGCGAGGAGGGCGAGTGGGGCGGCAGTAGCTTCCTGACGCGGGTGGAGACCGGCGACTACCGCCTGGATGTCGGCGGCCTGGCCCTGTCCTACGGTAATCGTGTGGAGCTGAGCTACGCCCGCCAGCGCTTCGACCTGGGCACCCTGGCCCGCGACCTGAGCCTGCCGGACAAAAGCCTCAGCCAGGACATAGTCGGGCTCAAGGTGCGCCTGTTCGGCGACCTGATCTACGACCGCCTGCCGCAGGTCTCCCTGGGCCTCGAATACAAGCGGCAGAAAGACTTCCTGGTGCCGAGCCTGATCGGCGCGCAGCGTGACGAGGACACCGAAGCCTACCTTGCGGCCAGTCGCCTGTTCCTCGGCGGCGCCTTCGGCTACAACCTGCTGCTCAACGGCAACCTGCGCTACAGCCGGGCCAACGAGCAGGGCTTGCTGGGCTTTGGCGGCGACCGCCGCGACAGGCACTCGGTGCTCAAGGAGGGCTCCGTCGCCGTGCTGCTCAACCCCCGCTGGGCGGTGGGCGTGGAATACCGCGAGAAACCGGACAATCTCAGCTTCGCCGGCGAGAACGACTGGTCCGACCTGTTCATCGGCTACTTTCCCAACAAGCACCTGTCCGTGGTGCTGGCCTATGCCCGCCTCGGCGAGATCGCCGGCCTCGACAACCAGGACGGCGTCTACCTGTCCCTGCAAGGGAGTTTCTGACCATGCGCCTGCTGCCGTTGCTGCTGGCCCTGTTGCTCACCGCCTGCGCCAGCGCTCCGCTGCCACCGCCCAAAGATGACAGCCTGTACCGTGGTCTCGGTGAGCTACCCGGCATCACCCGCATCGTCGAGGGCATGCTGCTCAACGCCGCGCGCAATCCGCGCATCACCCATCACTTCGACGACATCGACATCGAGCGCCTGCGCGACAAGCTGGTGGAGCAGATCTGCGTCGAGGCGGGCGGGCCTTGCGTGTACACCGGCGACAGCATGGAGGAGAGCCACAAGGGGCTGAACATCGACCGTGGCGACTTCAATGCGCTGGTCGAGGACCTGATCGATGCGATGGACGCGGAGGGCGTCGCCGTACCGGTGCAGAACCGCCTGCTGGCCCGGCTGGCGCCGATGCGCGGGCAGATCATCGAGCGCTAGCGCACCTGCGTTTGCGGCGGTGCCATCAGGTTCGGCCTGGGCCAAATCGGCGAATCTGAGCTATCACTGATGGCGGGGAGTCATAACGAGCCTGGGAGGCAGGGACATGAGGTTATCGATCGGCGCGAAGCTGTGGGGCAGCTTCAGCGCGATTCTGCTGGTCTTGGTTGTCATCGGCGGCATTTCCTACCGCAACACCCTGCACATGCAGGAGACCGCCCGTTGGGTAGCGCACACCCACGAGGTGGTCGCCCAGCTGAATACCCTGCTGTCGCTGGTGAAGGATGCCGAAACGGGCCAGCGCGGCTACCTGATCACCGGTAGCGATCAGTATCTGGAGCCCTATGCCGCGGCCCTGCCGCGCGTCGAGGGCGAGCTGGGCAGCCTGCGCCAGCTGACCATCGACAATCCCGAACAACAAAGGCGCCTGGCGCAGCTGCGGCCGCTGATCGAGCGGCGCCTGCAGTCGCTGGCCGGCACCATCGACCTGCGCCGCCAGCAGGGCCTGGAAGTAGCCCGCCAGCAGGTGCTGACCGACCAGGGCAAGCAGCTGATGGACCAGATTCGTAGCCTGGTGGGCGAGATGGTCGCCGACGAGCAAAGCCTGCAGGCAGCGCGCGACCAGGCCGCGACCGAGAGCGCGGCGGAGACGCAACGGGCGATCCTGATCGGCCTGGCCCTGTCGGCCCTGATCGTGGTGGCCGCGGCGCTGTTCCTCACCCAGCACATCGCGCGGCCGCTGCGCGCCGTCAGCGAGGTGGCCGACAAGGTCAGCGCCGGCAACCTGGCCGTCGACCTGAACTTGCCCGCGCGCTCCGACGAGGTCGGCGCCCTGCAGGCGGCCATCGTGCGCATGCTGCAGTCGCTGCGCCAGACCGCCGAGTCGGCGCGACAGATCGCCGCCGGCAACCTGGGCGTGGAGGTGCAGCCGCAGTCGCAGGATGACCAGTTCGGCCAGGCCTTCGCGTCGATGATCCAGGCGCTGCGCCATGTCGCCGAGTCCGCGCGGCAGATCGCTGCCGGCAACCTGGCCGTCGAGGTGCAGCCGCAGTCGCCTGACGATCAGTTCGGCCAGGCCTTCTCGCGCATGCTCTACGCTCTGCGGCAGATGGCCGAGTCGGCGCGACAGATCGCGGCCGGCAACCTGAGCATCGAGGTCAGGCCGCAGTCGCATAACGACCTGCTCGGAAACGCCTTCGCCCAGATGCTGGTCGACCTGCGCCAGATCAACGGTGACATTCGTGGCGGCATCGGCGTGCTCAGCGATTCGGCCAGCGAGATTGCCGCCGGCGCCTACCAGATCGCCGCCGGCACGGCCGAAACCGCCACCGCCATCAGCGAGACCAGCACCACGGTGGAGGAGATCAAGCAGACCGCGATGCTCTCCAGTCAGCGCGCTCTATCGGTATCGCAGACCGCGCAGCGTTCGATTCAGGTATCCCAGGACGGGCGTCGCGCGGTGGACGAGGTGGTCGAAGGCATGCGCCGCATCCACCAGCAAATGGACCAGGTCGGCGAGAACATCACCCACCTGGCCGAGCAGGTGCAGACCATCGGCGAGATCATCGCCACGGTCAACGATCTGGCCGAGCAGTCCAACCTGCTCGCGGTCAATGCTTCCATCGAGGCGGCCAAGGCCGGCGAACAGGGCAAGGGCTTCTCGGTGGTGGCGCAGGAGGTGAAGAGCCTGGCCGAGCAGTCCAAGCAGGCCACCGTGCAGGTGCGCGGCATCCTCGGCGAGATCCAGCGCGCCACCAGCAGTACCGTGCTGGCGGCGGAGCAGGGCAGCCGGGCGGTCAGTGAGGGGGTCAAGCAGTCCGGGCTGGCCGGCGAGGCCATCCGTCTGTTGTCGCTGAACATCGACGAGGGTGCCCAGGCGGTGGCCGAGATCGCCGTTTCCGCCCAGCAGCAACTGGCCGGCATGGATCAACTGGTGCAGGCCATGGAGAGCATTCGCGAGGCGAGTGCACAGAACATGTCCAGCTCCAAGCAGGCCGAGTCGGCAGCCCAGGGGCTGCACCAGTTGGGGCAGACGATGAAGGACATGCTGACCCGCTTCCAGCTCTGAGTTTTCTGTCGTGCTCCGGAGTTTTTCGCAAAAACTCCGGAGTTTTTTGCAAGAACCCGTCATGCCCCTGTCACTAGAGTCCTGCATCCCGTTCTGGCGACCGCCTGCGCGTTGCGCTTGTTTCGCCGGAACGATGGACTAAACCGAAGGTATGGGCACGTCCCTTGTCGGAGGTCGTCATCCTGACAGGGTGCGCATTGCGTGCCCTGTTGGCGTTTCCGGGAGGGAAACGGTGATGTGGCGCCGGCAGCGGGCGTCCACTTTATGGTGCCCTGGTCAAACCACCAGGGCGCCCGGATGTCCGCCACGAGCGGACGCGTTTGCCAACCCTGCCGCGAACGACCCGTCGCGGCGCATAAAAACAAGCGAGAGGGTATCCCCCCATGACAGCTAGCACCCCCATGCTGATCACCTTCGTGGTGTACATCGCCGCGATGGTCGCCATCGGCTTTGCTGCCTACCTGGCTACTAAGAATTTCTCCGACTACATCCTCGGCGGCCGCAGCCTCGGTAGTTTCGTGACCGCCCTGTCCGCCGGTGCCTCCGACATGAGCGGCTGGCTGCTGATGGGTCTGCCGGGCGCCATCTTCATCGCCGGCATTTCCGAAAGCTGGATCGCCATCGGCCTGATCATCGGCGCCTGGCTCAACTGGCTGCTGGTTGCTGGCCGTCTGCGCGTACAGACCGAGCACAACGGCAACGCTCTGACCCTGCCAGACTTCTTCACCAACCGCTTCGAAGACAACAGCAAGGTCCTGCGTGTCTTCTCGGCGCTGGTGATCCTGGTGTTCTTCACCATCTACTGCGCCTCGGGCGTGGTGGCCGGTGCCCGCCTGTTCGAGAGCACCTTCGGTCTGTCCTATGACACCGCCCTGTGGGTCGGCGCCGCGGCGACCATCGCCTACGTGTTCGTCGGTGGCTTCCTGGCCGTGAGCTGGACTGACACCGTGCAGGCCACCATGATGATCTTCGCCCTGCTGATCACCCCGGTGTTCGTGGTTCTCGCCCTGGGCGACTTCGATGCGGCCATGGCCACCATCGAGCAAGCCAACCCGGCGAACTTCGACATGTTCCGCAACCTGTCCTTCATCGCGATCATCTCGCTGCTGGGCTGGGGCCTGGGCTACTTCGGCCAGCCGCACATCCTGGTGCGCTTCATGGCTGCCGACTCGGTCAAGTCGATCCCGGCTGCCCGTCGCATCGGCATGGCCTGGATGATCCTCTGCCTCGGCGGCGCCGTGGCCGTGGGCTTCTTCGGTATCGCCTACTTCAACAACAACCCGGACCTGGCTGGCCCTGTTCATGAGAACGGCGAGCGCGTGTTCATCGAACTGACCAAGATCCTGTTCAACCCGTGGGTTGCCGGTGTGGTTCTGTCCGCCATCCTGGCGGCGGTGATGAGTACCCTGAGCTGCCAGCTGCTGGTCTGCTCCAGTGCCCTGACCGAAGACTTCTACAAGGCCTTCCTGCGTAAGAGCGCTTCGCAGAAGGAGCTGGTATGGGTCGGTCGCTTCATGGTGCTGCTGATCTCGGTGATCGCCATCCTCATCGCGCAGAACCCGGAGAGCAAGGTTCTGGGCCTGGTGTCCTACGCCTGGGCTGGCTTCGGCGCTGCCTTCGGTCCGGTAGTGATCCTGTCCCTGATGTGGAAAGGCATGACCCGTAACGGCGCCCTGGCCGGCATGGTGGTCGGTGCAGCTACCGTGATCATCTGGAAGAACTGGATCGGCATGGGTCTGTACGAAATCATCCCGGGCTTCATCCTGGGCACCATCGCCATCCTGGTCTTCAGCCGCATCGGCAACGCTCCGTCCGCCAGCATGCTGCAGCGCTTCGACGAAGCCGAGAAGGAATACCAGGACGCTCACGTCCGCTAAGCAGTACCCACCCGCGGTCGGCTGGTCGTCCGGCCGCGTGTTTCCCCCCGGTAGCCACCTCATCGGTTGCCTGCGGGGTTCACCTACGACCCGATAGTGCTTTTTGGCCCACGTCTGCGGACAGTGGGCCTTTTTTATGCCTGCGGAAAAGGTCGCGCGCCTCAGTTGGCGCGCTGGTCGTCGTCGCTGTTGAACAGGGTCTCCAGCTCCAGGCGCGCCTGGCGAGCGGTTTGCTGCACGGCGGCCTGGTTGTCGTAGACCTTGTGCTGCGCCTCCAGCACCTCTTCGTCGTGGCGCTGGAAGCGGCGCAGGCGCGCGGCGGCCTGTTCCTCGCTCAGGCCCAGGCCGCGCAGTACCTGGCGGCTCATCTCCAGGCTGGAGTGGAAGGTCTCGCGCACGGCCATGGCGTTGAGGTCCCACAGCTTGTGTACGTGCTGGCGGTTGCGCGCACGGGCGATGACCTTCACGTGGGGGTAGAGCTTGCGCACCAGTTCGGCGGTCTTGATGTTGGTCTCCGGGTCGTCGGTGGCGACGATGAACCACTCGGCCTTGTCTACCTGGGCGGCGCGCAGGATCTCCGGGCGCAGCGGGTTGCCGTAGAAGATCGGCATCTGCCCCAGGCTGCGGGACATCTCCACCGCGTCCACCGAGTTGTCGAGGGCGACGAAGGGCACGTGCTGGGCGCGCAGTACCCGGGCCACCACCTGGCCCATGCGGCCCATGCCGGCCAGCACTACGCGCGGGGTATCGCTGTCCACCGTCTCCAACTCCGGCGGCACCTCGCGCGGTGCACTCGGCGCACTCTTGAACCAGTGGGCGGCGAGCATCACCAGCAGCGGGGTGAGGGCCATCGACAGGGTGATGGAGATCACCAGCAGGTCATGGACATGCGCGTCGAGCAGCTGCTCGTTGCGCGCCATGCGGAACACCACGAAGGCGAACTCGCCGCCGGCCGCCAGCAACACCGCCAGGCGCACCGCACTGCTGCGCGACAGGCCGCCGGCGAGGCGCCCGACCGCCAGCAGCACCGGTAGTTTGAGGCCGATCAGCAGCAGGGTCAGGCCCAGCACCAGCAAGGGTTCCTGCCACAGCAGCTGGAGGTTGGCGGCCATGCCGACGCTGATGAAGAACAGCCCGAGCAGCAGGCCCTTGAACGGCTCGATCTGCGACTCCAGCTCGTGGCGGTATTCCGAGTCGGCCAGCAGCATGCCGGCGAGGAAGGCGCCCAGGGCCATGGAGATGCCGGCCAGTTCCATCAGCCAGGCGGTGCCGATCACCACCAGCAGGGCAGTGGCGGTGGAGACCTCGTGGCTGCCACTCCTGGACACGATGCGGAATACCGGACGCAGCAGATAGCGTCCGCCGAGCACCACCAGGGCGATGCTGCCGAATACCTCCAGCAGGCTCTGCAGCTCGTTGCCCGGCAGTGGATGCGGGCTGGCGTCGCCGAGCATCGGCACCAGGGCGATCAGCGGGATGGCGGCGATGTCCTGGAACAGCAGGATGGCGAAGGCCATGCGCCCGTGCGGGCTGGTCAGTTCCTTGCGTTCGGCCAGCAGCTGCAGGCCGAAGGCGGTGGAGGAGAGCGCCAGGCCCAGGCCCAGCACCATGGCCACCGGCAGCGGCTGGTGGAAGCCGAACAGCGCCACCGTACCGATCACCAAGGCGGTCAGCAGCACCTGGGCCAGGCCCACGCCGAACACCGCCTGGCGCATCACCCACAGGCGCTTGGGCGACAGCTCCAGGCCGATGATGAACAGCAGCAGGACCACGCCCAGTTCGGAGAAGTGGCTGACGCTCTCGGGGTTGCCGATCAGGCCGAGCACCGACGGGCCGATCAGCACGCCCGCCAGCAGGTAGCCGAGCACGGCGCCCAGCTGCAGGCGCTTGGCCAGGGGTACTGCCAGTACGGCGGCGCAGAGGAATACGACTGCGCCCTGCAGCAGGCTGCCGTCATTAGGCATGGAAATCTCCCTTCAAATCATCTGAGATTATCAGCTAGCCGCTGGGCTCGCGTCGGGCGTGGCGTCGCAGCCATGGTGTTATGGCCTAGAATGCCGTCCCTTTCTTTTATCTCTGCCCGCCATGAATAGCGCCGCCATCGCCACCCTGCAGCAGCAACTGCTCGCCGCCTTCGCCGATCTACCGCCTGAGGCGCGCCGCCTGTTCCATGGGCGCGGCCGGCAGTGGCCGGGTCTGGAGCACGTTACCGCTGACTGGTTACAGGGCGTGCTGCTGGTCTCGCTGTTCCGCGAGCCTGGGGCGAGCGAGCTGGCCGAGCTCAGACAGATGCTGCTGGCCCTGGCCGAGTCACCCGTCTGGGCGAGCAGTGGCGCCGGCCACCTGTTGCTGCAACATCGCTACCTGCCGGACAGCTCCACCGAGTATCTGCTGGGCGAGCCCATCGACGGCGGCGACATCGTGGAGGATGGCCTGCGCTACCGGCTCGATTTCGGCCGCAAGCAGAACAACGGCCTGTTCCTCGACATGCGCCTGGGCCGCCAGTGGGTGCGCGGGCAGGCGGCAGGGCAGCGGGTGCTCAACCTGTTCGCCTACACCTGCGGTTTCTCCGTCGCGGCCATCGCCGGCGGCGCCGAGCGGGTGGTCAACCTGGACATGTCGCGCCCGGCCCTGAGCCGTGGCCGCGACAATCACCGGCTGAACGACCATGACCTGGCGCGGGTGAGCTTTCTCGGCCACGACCTGTTCAATTCCTGGGGCAAGCTGCGCCGCGAGGGGCCGTACGATCTGATCATCGTCGACCCGCCGAGCTTCCAGAAGGGCAGCTTCGTGCTGACGCGCGACTACGCCAAGATCCTCCGCCGCCTGCCCGAGTTGCTGGTGCCGGGTGGCAAGGTGCTGGCCTGTTGTAATGATCCATCCATCGCCCCGACGTTCCTGCTCGATGAGATGGCCCGCGAGGCGCCGAGCCTGCGTTTCGTCGAGCGCCTGGCCAATCCGCCGGAGTTTGACGATATCGATGCGGATGCCGGGCTCAAGACCCTGCTGTTCATCGCACCGCTCTAGGTCGTTACCCCTGGGGACATATCCCTAGGGATAATCAGGCCGACTCGGCCAGCCGGGTATTGAGCTGGCGCCAGCGCTTGGGCGTGGTGCCGACCAGCTTGCCGAACATGCGGCTGAAGTGTGACTGGTCGGCGAAGCCGCACTCCAGGCTGATCACCGAGATGGGCATGGCCAGGTCACGCAGCAGTTCCTTGGCCCGACGCACGCGCAGGTCCAGCGACCATTCCTGCGGCGACATGCCGGTGGTCTTCTTGAAGGCGCGGGAGAAGTGGCTGCGCGACATGGCGCACTGCTCGGCGACGTCGGCGATGAACAGGCGTGCCGTGAGGCTGCGGGCGAGCATCTCCTTGGCCTTGCGCTCCTGCCAGGGCGCCAGCGACAGGCGCTCGGGGCTGGTCTCCTGCGGTTGCTGGTAGCGTTCCAGCAGATGCCTGCAGAGTTGCCGGCCGACCTCGGAGACGGTGTCGCGCTCGCGTGGTTCGCTGCCTTCCAGCGCGGCCTGCAGGCTGACGATCAGGTTGTAGGTCTGAGTGTCCAGGGTGGCCGCAGCCGGAATGGCTAGAGCGTGCATGGCGTTCCTCCTTCTCCAGTGGCGAAGAGAGTGCGCCGCTGGCCGCCTGCGAGTCCTTTGCCGCTCCTGAAAAGTTCTGAAACCTTTCAGCCGCCGGAGTGGCCGGGCAGGGTGAAGAAGAACAGGTTCTCGTCGTGGCGCCCGCGGGTGGCGCCGAGCACGCCGCTGTGGGCGGAGATGATCGAGGCACAGATGGCCAGGCCCATGCCCATGCCGGTGGCCTTGGTACTGAAGAAGGCCTGGAACACCTTGCCGAGTTTCTCCGCCGGCACGCCTGGGCCGCTGTCCTCGACCGTGACCAGCACTTCCTGGCCGATCAGCCGGGCCTGAATGCTCAGGTGCCGGGTGCTGGGCGGCAGCGCCAGCATGGCCTCCACGGCGTTGCTGATCAGGTTGCGCAGTACCTGCTGCAGCTGGATGGTGTCGCCGAGTACCGGGAGCGCCGGCGCCAGTTGCAGGGTCACGCCGACGTGCTTGTCCTCCAGGTCGGCGCGGGTGATCTCCAGCACCTGGCGGATCACCGGCTCCAGGTCCAGCGCCTTGCGCGCCAGTGGCTTGCGCCTTGCCAGGGTGCGCATGGCGCGGACGATGTCGGCGGCGCGCTGGCTCTCGTCGAGGATGTCGCGCAGGCCTTCCAGGGCGTCTTCCAGGGACGGCTGCGGGCGATCCAGCCAGCGCAGGCTGGCGCCGGCGTTGGACAGGATCGAGGCCAGCGGCTGGTTGATCTCGTGGGCGATGGAGGCAGCCAGCTCGCCGAGCATAGTGGCCTGGGAGGTGCGGTCCAGCTCGGCACGCGCGGCGCGCAGGGCGACTTCCGCCTGGCGCCGCTGGCTGATGTCGCAGACCACGCCGATGAAGGTGTCGCTGCCGTCCGGCTCGCCCGCCAGTTCGAGGTGCCGGGAAGTGCCGTCCAGCGCTACGGTGCGGAACTCCAGGCGGAACGCCTGCTGGTAGCGCAGCGCTTCGTCCAGGGTGCGCACGAAGCGCGGCCGGTCATCGGCATGTACCAGGATGGCCGCATCGCGCAGGTGCTCATCGTCCGCCGGCACCGGCAGGCCCAGCTCGGCGACCAGCTGCGGCGACCAGAACGAGCGCTCGCTCTGGTGGCGCCAGAGGAAGGTGCCGTAGTGGCTCACCGCCTGGCCGATGGCGAGTAGCGCCTGGGTGCGCTGCAGGGTGCCCTCGCTGTCGCGCCGGCGCTGGTTCTCCGCCAGCAGGTCGCCATACAGGCGGGCGGTGCTCAGGGAAATCGCCGCCTGCGCGGCGAGCAGCTCCAGCACGTCGACCCGCGCCGGCTCGAAGGCGCCCTGGGTCAGGCAGTTCTCCAGGTACAGCGCGCCTATCGCCTCGTTCTGCTTGAGCAACGGCACGCACAGCAGGGAGCCGTTCTCGACTCGCGCCAGGTAGGCATCCTCGCCGAAGCGGCGATAGGCATCGGTGCCGCTCAGCAGCAGAGGTTCGCGCTGACGCATGGCGTGGCGGACCAGGCTCAGCGGCGCAGCCGCGACGGCGCTCGGAGGCGGTCGCAGGCGTACGTCGATGCCGCGGCTGCCGGCCAGGCCGGTGGCGGCTACCTGCAGGCCGCCTTCGTCGTTGAGCAGCAGGGCGGTGTAGGTGGCGCCAGCGTGCATGGCGGCGTTGGCCAGCAGCGTTTCGATCAGCGCGTCCGGCTCGATTTCGCGTGACAGCGCCTGGCAGGCGCGGGTGATCGACAGCAGGTCGAGCTGCTGGTTGCCCTGCAGGGCCTGGGTGCCGGCCCGCGGCGCCGGTTGCTCGCGCAGGAAGGCGTGCTCGGTTTCCAGCTGCTGGGCCAGGGTCTTCGCGCCCCACCTGCGCCAGGCGTCACGGGCCTGGCGCAGGTGGGTCTGCGCGCCGACCTGCAGGCCGAGGCTCTGGTAGCCGCGCGCAGCCATCTCGTGGGACAGCCCTTTGAGGTGGATGGCACCGCATTGCTCGGCCTTGGCGACGGCCTCCTCGTAGCCCTGCAGCGCTTCCAGGTTGCGGCCCTGCAGGCGCAGCAGCTCGGCCTCGGCCAGGGCCAGACGGTCGGAGAAGTAGCGCGGGTTGAGCTCGGCCCACAGGCGCAGGTGCTGCATCGGCAGGTCGAATTCCTGCGGCCGGCCGCTGGCCGTCTGCAGGGCGGCGCGGTTGAGCACGCTGAACAGCGCCAGGTCGATCAGGTGGATATGCGCCGGTACCGCCCAGGTCAGCGTCCAGGCCTGATCGAGATGGGCGGCGGCGCCTTCGAAATCGCCCTCCAGGAAATGCAGCAGGCCCTCGAACAGCTGCCACCAGAAGTGCAGCGGCCCCATGCTGCTACGAGCCACCCGCTCGGCCAGCTCCTCGAAGGGCGGGATCGGGATGCTGCCGGGGCTGTCACCAGCCAGGCGGCGAATGTAGCGGGCCTGGGCGTGGAGGATGCTCTGGGCGTCGATGAACTCCAGGTTCCTGGCCAGCACCAGGCCGGCGTCGATCTGCCGCAGCATGCGTTCGATGGGCGCGCCGAGCACCAGCAGGTCGGAAACGATGTGGTTGTTGGCGTAGCAGGCGAAACTCGGCGAACCCTGTGCCAGGCTGGCGCGGAAGGCCGACTCGGCGCACTCCAGGGCGAAGGGCAGCGGGCGGGTCCAGACGCTGACCTGATCCAGCGCCACCAGCACTGCTACCCGGCTGGCGGTGTGGCGCGGTTGCTCGGTCAGGCGCCGCGCCGTGGCGGCGTACTGGTAGCCGAGCTGGTACTGGTCCAGGTGGTGGGCGGCGGCCACGCCGAGCCAGGCCAGTGCGTGTACGGCGGCCGTGCACATGCCGTGGTGCAGGGTCAGGCTGGCGATGCGGCAGCTGCTCAGCAGCATCAGGTCGGGGGCGATGAACGAGCCCGGTATGACCACTGCGGAGAGCAGTTCGATCACCGCTTGGATATCCGGATTGGCGATCTCGGGCAGCTCGGCGAAGACCTCCGGCGCGCGACCGTGGAGCGCGATCTGCAGGGCCAGCCAGGCCTGTTCGGCATGGCCCTGGCCGGCTTCCAGCGGCAGGCTCACGCCCAATTCGCTCAGGCCGGCAATGGCGGTGGCGACGGCGCCGGCATAGTCGCCGCGCAGCGAGCGAATCTCGCATTTGAAGCGGTACAGCTCGGCGCGTTGCAGCGGCGCCTCGGTGCACTCCAGCAGCGCGCTGGCATGCTGGTCGGCCATGACATAGTCAGCGTTGAGGATCAGCCCCTGGCCGATCAGCAGGGCCAGTTCGCGGGCCAGCTCCGGATCGGCTCCGCTCTGCGCGGCCAGCAGGTGCTGGGCATGCTGCAGATAGTCGAGCGCGGTGGCGGCTGCGGCGGCAGCCATGGCCAGGCGCGCGGCGCGCATCAGCAGCGCGATGAAGGCCTGGCGCTGTTCGGGCTGCAGCGGCGCATCGCCGATGCGCAGCATCTGCGTGGCGACGCGGAACACGGCTTCCGCCTCTGCGTCTTCCTCTGGCAGCAGAGCGAGAAGGGCGCTGGCGAATTCCACGCCCATGGTTCCATGCTCGGCCGCGGGGATTGCCGCCCTGGCCGACTCCCAGACGATGTCGTGGCTGAAGCTCAGGCCCTCGTGGTTCTCCACCACCAGGCCGGCCTTGAACGCCGGGCGCAGCAGCTGCAGCAGCTGTTGTGGAGAGCAGGCATGGACCGCCGCCAGGCTGGGCAGCGGCGTCTGGTTGCCGAGTATCGCCAGTGCGCCGAGCACCTCGCGGGTGCGCTGCGGCAGGCGTTGCAGGCGCATCTGCAGCAGCGTCGTGACGTCGTCCAGCAGTGATAGCGACTGGCTGTCGCGCTCGCCACTGGCGGTCTCGCGCAGCAGGGCGCTGAGTTGCGTGAGGTACAGCGGGTTACCGTTGCCGCGTTGCTGCAGATGCTCGGCCAGCAGCGCCTGCTCGTCGTCCCGCAGGTCCGGCTCCGCCTGCAACAGGGCGCCGATTTCGCTCGGGCTCAGCGGTTGCAGGGCGATTTCCCGAGTGCGCGCGCCGAGGCTGCGGCACTGTTCGAGCAGCGCCGTCAGGCTGCCGGGCGCCTGGGAGTCCTCGGGGCGGTAGGCGGCTATCAGCAGCAGATGATCGAAGCTGGAGGGCGGCAGCTCGACGAGGAAGGTGGCGCTTTCTTCGTCGAGCCACTGCACGTCGTCGAGGAACAGCAGCAGCGGCCGTTCCTGCCCAGCCAGCACCGCCAGCAGGCGCTGCAGCATGCCGTGCAGGTGGCGGCGGGCCTCGCTCACCGGTGGCGGGTTGGGGTTGCTGGGCAGCGCGCCGGTCAGCCACTCCAGCTCCGGAATCAGGCGTGCCAGCAGGTCGCCGTTGTGGCCGACGGCCTCGCGCAGCAACTGGCGCCAGTGGCTCACCTGATCCGGCGTTTCGCCGGCCAGGCGGGCGAACAGCGAGGACAGGGCGGCGGAGAGGGCGGCATAGGGCAGGCGGTGACGCGACAGCTCGCACTTGCCGTTGGCGAACAGCAGCATCTCGGCGTCCTGCTCACGGCGTAGCTGGCGCACCAGCGAGGTCTTGCCGATGCCTGCCTCGCCGCTGATCAGTACGGCGCCGCCCAGGCCCTGACGCAGGCGGGCGACGGCGCTGCGCAGGGTTTCCAGTTCCGCGGTGCGTCCGACCAGATCGGTGGCGCGGTTGCCGGGCGTTGTGGGCGATACGCGGCTGATGCTGCCGTTCTCGCGCCACTCGTCCAGGCAGCGGCGCAGCTCGACCTCCAGTTGCTGGGCCGAGTCGGGGCGCTGGCCTGGCTGCTTGGCCATCAGCCAGGCGAGCAGGTCGTCGAGGGCGGGCGGCAGGCCAGGGCGATGCTGGCTCAGGGTGGGCGCCGGCACGGCCACGTGCTGGTGCAGCCAGCGCACCGGGTCGGTAGCGCTGAACGGCAGCCGGCCGCTGAGCAATTCGAAGAAGCTGACACCCAGGGCATAGAGATCGCCGCGCGGCGACACGCTCTGTTCGGGCGGCAGGTAGGCCAGGCTGGCATCGGGCAGCGGTGGCGTGCCCTCGCTGCAGCCATCGGCGCGGGCGGTGAAGGCGAAGCCGGTCAGGCGTACCACGCCGTCGCGGCCGAGGATCAGGTTGTCCGGGCGGATATCGCGGTGCAGCATGCCGTGCCGGTGCATCTGCGCCAGCGCCGAGCTGGCGCCTATGGCCAGCTGCAGGAAGCGCTCTACCGAAAGCGGTATGGCGGCCACGGCGGAGAGCGGGCGGCCGCCGTCCTCGTCGAGTACCAGCAACGGCCCCTCGGCCGTGCTCAGGCGCGCCAGGGGCGGCACTGCCCAGGGCTGCGCGAGGCCGGGGCCGAGGGCGTATTCGCGGTCCAGGCGCGCCAGTTCCCACAGCGAGGCGCGCGGGCTGGCGCGGACCACCAGCCACTGGCGGCCGGCACGGGCGTCGCGCACGCGCCAGCGGCTCAGCTCGCCGGCACGGTCGAGGCCGCGCCACTCGACGATCTCGAGCCAGGCTTCGTCGAAGCTCGGGTTGCCTGCCAGTAGTGGTGACGGGGCGTTCATGGCTGCTCTGCCAGGCTGAGGGCGATGGCTTGCAGCAGCTGTTCGGCGGTAAAGGGCTTGGCCAGGAAATGGATTGCGCCGAGGGCCAGCGTCTCGGCGACCTGCTGTTCGTTGGCATGGGCCGACATGCTGATCACCGGCCGCTCACCATTCAGTGCGCGCAGCACCTCAGGCCCCTGCAGTCCGAGCATCTGCAGGTCGAGCAGCACGCAGGCGGCCTGCACGCGCCAGGGCGACGCGAGGAAGTTCTCCCCCGATTCGAAGCACACTGGCTGGTAGCCCGCCGACCGCAACAGGTTGGCGATGCCCTTGCGAACGGAGAGCTCGTCGTCGATGACGCAAACGACCTGCATGTACGGCCTGCGGAGAGTTGAGGGGCGGGACGCCGGTGAGCATCGCTCAGGCCGGCTCGGCGTGGAGTTCCGGGAGCATGCCTAGCGCCCGTCCTACCATCAACAGGTCTACCAGTGTCTTTGTGCGCAGTTTTGTCATGATGTGCTTTTTGTGCACCTTGACCGTCACTTCCTGCAGGCCCAGCTCGCTGGCGATCTCCTTGTTTAGGTGCCCGCGCAGCAGCTGCGCGAAGATCTGCCGCTCGCGCTCGGTCAGGGCCTGGTAGCGCTCCTGCAGCGAGCGGCACAGGCTGCTCTCGGCGTAGCGGCTGTGGGCGCGCTGCATCGCCTCGCGCACGGCGGTAAGCAACTGCTGCTCATCCACCGGCTTGGTCAGGAAGCCTTCCGCGCCGGCCTTCATGGCGCGCACCGACATGTCGATGGTGCCGAAGCCGGTCATGAATACGATGGGCATGGGCGCCTGGCGACGGGCCAGCTCGTCGAGCAGGTCGAAGCCGCTGCCGTCGCTCAGGCGCACGTCGAGCAGCAGGCAGGCGGGGCGTTCGAAGGAGCAGGCGGCGAGGAACGCGGCCGCCGAGTCGTGGCCGCTGGCGGCGATGCCCATGGAGCGCAGCAGGCGTACCAGCGCCGCACAGACCGCCGGCTCGTCGTCCACCACGTGGACATGGGCCTGGGACTTCCAGGCCTCGTCGGCGTCGGGTTGCGGGACGGGAGCGGCAGCAACCGGCTGCTGGGAGCGGGCTCCGAGATTGAGCCGATAGCCGCGGCGCGGCACGGTTTCCAGCAGCTGCTGGTCCAGCTCGAGAAGGCGGCGCAGGGTGGAAATCTGCACCTGCAGGTTGTTCTCTTCGACCACGCTGTCGGGCCAGATGGCGGTGATCAGCTCGTCCTTGGTCACCAGGCGATTGGGCGCGGCAAGCAGCACTTCCAGGATGGCGAACGCGCGGCTGCCGAGACGGACCGGCCTACCATGTAGAAAGGCCTCCCGACGCTCGACCGAGAGCCATGCTTCGCCTAGCTGGATCATGTCATTACTCTTTGATTACAAAGTGAATTTTATTTTTTATTTACGGCAGGATGGTTTCACCGTAGAGGATGCGAAACGGCTTCTCAAGTCTATATTGGTCATCGCGAGAATTCGCACAAATGTTCAAGTCGGTGCCTTGCCTGCGTGCTCCAATAGCAGGAGTAACCGCATATCCGGATGAGGGTCGATGAACCGAAACGAGCTGCGTCACCTCGACATGAACCTGCTGGTGGTGTTCGAGGCGCTGATGATCGAGCGCAACCTGACCCGCGTGGGCGAGAAGCTGTTCATCACCCAGTCCACCGTCAGCGCCGCGCTCAGCCGGCTGCGTGACCTGTTCGACGACCCGCTGCTGATTCGCAACGGCCGGCAGATGGAGCCGACGCCGCGGGCGCTGCACATTTTCGAAGAGGTGCGTCCGGCGATGGACGTGATCTCCGCCGCGGTCAGCCGGGCCAAGGCCTTCGACCCGGCCAGCAGCTGCAACGTGTTCCGCCTGGGGCTGTCGGACGATGCCGAATTCGGCCTGTTCCCATCGCTGCTCAACTCGTTGCAGCAGGAGGCGCCGAACATCGTGGTGGTGGTGCGTCGCGCCAACTTCCTGCTGATGCCGGGGCTGCTGTCCTCCGGCGAGATATCGGTGGGCGTCAGCTACACCACCGACCTGCCGGCCACCGCCAAGCGCCGCAAGCTGCGCGATATCGGCGTGCGCGTGCTGCGTGGCGACGACCGCCCCGGCCCGCTGACCCTGGACGAATACTGCGAGCGCCCTCATGTGATGGTGTCGTTCTCCGGCGACCTGTCCGGCAACATCGACGCCGACCTGGCGCGTGTCGGTCGCAGCCGCCGAGTGGTGCTGGCGGTGCCGCAGTTCGGCAGCCTGCGCGCGCTGTTGCGTGGCACCGAGATGATCGCCACGGTGCCGGACTACGCCGCCTGCACCCTCGCCGACGACGGCAGCCTGCGCGCCGAGGAGGCGCCCTTCGAAGTGCAGCCCGCTGAGCTGTCGATGGTCTGGAGCGGCGCCTACGACAGCGACCCGGCCGAGAGCTGGTTGCGCGAACGCATCCGCCAGCACATGGCGAGCGGCGGCTGAAGCCTGGCATTGGTTGGCGCGGTAAGCATTCCCGCGCCGATCACCCTTCTTCTCTCGCCGCCTAGGCGACTGGCCAGGTCAACTCGCCTGGTGCACGGCGCTGCGCTGCAGCAGGCGAGTCACCACCAGTGGACCGGGGCCGCTCAGCGCCAGGCCGGCATACAGCACCAGTAGCAGCCAGGCGAACTGGCCCTGTTCCAGGCTCCATTCCGGGTGCACGACCGCCAGCGAAACCAGCAGCACGGCCATCACCGGCAGGCAGGCCAGGCGCGCCCAGATGCCGAGGATCAGCAGCAGCGGGCAGAGCACCTCGGCGAACAGCGCCAGACTCAGGGTCAGGGCTGCGCCCAGGCCGAACGGGTCCTCGATGCGCTGCAGTTCGCCGGACCAGTCCAGCGCCTTGGGCAGGCCATGGACCAGGAGTAGCAGCAACGCGGCGCCGACGCGCAACAGCAGCAGGCCCCAGGGCGGGGAGGCGGGCAGGGCGAGGCTCGGTGGGAAGCTGGGCATGAGAAATCTCCGCGGGAATGAGCGGCCACTATCGGTGCCCGCCGGCGGCATTTCTTGGCCTCATGTGCTGCCTGTAGCGGCTGGCCGGCGCTACCCGGCGCCCAGCGCAGCCTGAGCCGCACGCGCAAAGAAGCACATCGGTGCAAGCCCGAACGCGCCTGGTTGCGGATAGTGACGACATTCCCTTGGAGAGTTCGTCATGAGCAGCAGCGACGCGCGCCAGCACACCGGGCGAGGCGCATGGACAAGACCCTGAACAATGCCTCCGCGTCGGCCTGGGCGCCGCTGCGCAGCACAGTGTTTCGCTGGCTGTGGCTGGCGAGCATCGCCTCCAACATCGGCACCTGGATGCACGAGGTCGGCGCCGGCTGGTTGATGACCTCGCTGTCCGCCAGCCCGCTGGCGGTGGCCATGGTGCAGGTGGCAGGCGCATTGCCGATCTTCATGCTGGCGCTGCCGGCGGGTGCCCTGGCCGATATTGTCGACAAGCGTCGCTATCTGCTGGCGGTGCAATTGTGGATGGCGGCCATCGCCCTGGCTCTGGCTTTGCTCACCCTGGGCGGGCAGATGAACGTGACTCTGCTCCTGCTGCTGACCTTCGGCATGGGCATCGGCACGGCGCTGATGATGCCGGCCTGGTCGGCGCTTGCACCCGAGGTGGTCGAGCGCGATGCGCTGCCGGCGGCGGTCGCGCTCTCCAGCCTGGGCGTCAACGTCGCGCGGGCCATCGGCCCGGCGCTGGCCGGCATCCTGGTCAGCTTGAGCGGGCCCTGGCTGACCTTCGCCCTGAACGCCGTGTCGTTCTTCGCGGTGATCGGCGCGCTGCTGCTGTGGAAGCGCGCGCCGAGTGAGACGGTGCTGCCGGCCGAGCGGCTGTTCGGCGCGATCCGTGCCGGCGCCCGCTATGCCCGCAGCGCGCGGCCGCTACAGGCGGTACTGGTACGCACCGTGGCGTTCTTCCTCGGCGCCAGCGCCGGCATGGCGCTGCTACCGGTACTGGTGCGCCGTGAGATGGGCGGTACCGCGCTGGACTACGGCATCCTGCTTGGCTGCGTCGGCCTCGGCGCTATCGGCGGTGCCATGCTGCTACCGCGCCTGCGCGCGCGTTTCGGTGGTGATGCTCTGGTGCTGGCCGCCAGCCTGGCCTACGCGGCGGTGCTGTTCGGTCTTGCCTGGTTGCGTGAGTTCGCTTGGCTGGCGCCGCTGATGCTGCTCAGCGGCGCGGCGTGGATCGCCGTGCTGTCCAGCCTGCAGCTGGCGGCGCAGACCTCGGTGCCGGCCTGGGTACGAGCGCGTGCGCTGTCCGTCTACATCCTGGTGTTCTTCGGCGCCTCCGCTATTGGCGGTATCGCCTGGGGCGCACTGACCAGCCATTTCTCCCTGGCCTGGGCCTTCGCTGGTGGCGGCGCGCTGCTGGTGCTGGGGCTGCTGACGCGCCTGTGGTTCCGCCTGCCGGCGACCCAGGTCGACGATCTGGCGCCGTCGCTGCACTGGCCGACGCCGATCCTGGATGAGGCGCTGGATCGCGAGCGCGGCCCGGTGCTGGTCACCGTGGAGTACCGCATCGCCGCGGAGGATGCTGCCGCCTTCCGCCTGGCCATGCATGACGTGCGGCGCATGCGCCGGCGCAACGGCGCCTTCTCCTGGGCGCTGCTGCAGGACAGCGAGGACCCCAGCCTGTGGCAGGAGCTGTTCTTCGACGAATCCTGGCTCGAGCACCTGCGCCACCACGGCCGCGTTACCCGCGCCGAACAACGCATCGAGGCCGCCGCGCGGCGCTACCAGCAACCCGGCGAGCCGGTGCGCATCCGCCATCTGCTCGCCGCCCCACGCCACTGAATTCAACCCGAAAGCAAGGAGTGTCAGCCATGTCCGTTCCCTACAAGCGCCTGAACAAGGACGACGCCGTCGTTCTGCTGGTCGACCATCAGTCCGGCCTGATTTCCCTGGTGCAGGACTTCACCCCCAGCGACTTCAAGAACAACGTCCTGGCCCTCGGCGCCGTGGCCAAGTTCTTCAACCTGCCGACCATCCTCACCACCAGCTTCGAGCAGGGCCCCAACGGCCCGCTGGTGCCGGAACTCAAGGAACTGTTCCCGGATGCGCCGTACGTTGCCCGTCCTGGCCAGATCAACGCCTGGGACAACGAGGACTTCGTCGCCGCGATCAAGAAGACCGGCCGCAAGCAGCTGATCATCGCGGGTGTGGTGACTGACGTGTGCGTGGCCTTCCCGGCCCTGTCGGCGATTGCCGAGGGCTTCGACGTGTTCGTCGTCACCGACGCATCCGGCACCTTCGACAAGACCGTGCAGCAGGCTGCCTGGGCGCGCATGAACGCCGCCGGCGTGCAGCTGATGAACTGGTTCAGCGTGGCGTGCGAGCTGCACCGCGACTGGCGCAACGACATCGAAGGGCTGGGCAACCTGCTGTCCAACCACATCCCCAACTACCGCAACCTGATGACCAGCTACTTCACCCTGATCGGCAAGTAAGTATCAGCTGGCCCGGCGCAGCCGCTCGAGCCGCCACAGGCTCGGCGGCATGCCGGTCTGGCGGGTGAACACGCGCGACAGGTGCGCCTGGTCGGCGAAGCCGCAGTCCTGGGCGATGTCGGCAATCGAACGCGTGCCCAGCAGCAATTGCTGGGCACGCTGCAGGCGCTGCCGGGTCAGCCACTGGTGTGGCGACATGCCGGTGCTGCCGTGGAAGGCGCGGGAGAAATGGCAGCGCGACAGGCCACACTCGCGAGCCAGTTCCATGATGCTCAGGCCGCTGTTCAGGTTGGCTTCGAGCAGCTGCTTGGCCTGGCGTTCCTGCCAGGCCGACAGGCGCTCGCCCTGTGGTTGGCGCAGGTCGATATTCACTACCTGGCGTTGCGGACTGCCGAACTCCGGTGCTGTCTGGCGGATGCCCATGCGCGCGTTCTCCCTGGTGCAGAGGATCGTGCCGCGCTGGGCGAAGCCTGGCGCAGCATGGGAGAAATCATCGCGTCGTCGCGCTCAGTGGGGTAGCGAAGGGTGGGGGCCGGAACCGCCAACGCGGGGCCGGAAACGGACAGCTTCAGCCGAACTGGTGGCGGTACTGCGCGGGGGTGAGACCGAGTCGATCATTGAACCGCACGCGCATGCAGCGCACGCTGCGGAAGCCGGCGCGGTAGGCCACGGTCTTCAGCGGCAGGTCGCTGGTCTCCAGCAGGTTGCGGGCACGGTCGATGCGCGCGCCCTGCACGAATTCCATGGGCGTGAGACGGGTCTCGCGGGAGAACACGCGGGTGAAATTTCGCGCACTCATGCCGGCCACGCCGGCCAGGCGCTCGACGTTGAGGTCCTCTTCCAGATTCTCCAGGGCGTAATGCTGGGCGCGGCTGACCGGCGATTCCTCGCGTGCCACTTCGGCCAGCATTGGGCTGAACTGGGCCTGCCCGCCCTGGCGCTTGGTGGCCACCAGCAACACCTTGGCCACGCTGACTGCCACCTGCTTGCCGTGGTCCTCGGCGAGGATGGCCAGGGCCATGTCGATGCCGGCGGTGATGCCGCCCGAGGTGATCAGGTCGCCATCGCTGATGTAGATCTGGTCGGTGCCGACGCAGGCATTGGGAAAACGCTTGGCCAGGCGCTCGGTGTAGTTCCAGTGGGTGGTCACCTGGCGACCGTCGAGCAGGCCGGCCTCGCCGAGCAGGAAGGCGCCGGTGCAGATCGAGCCATAGCGGCGTGAGGTGGCCACGGCATCGCGCAGCCAGGGCAGCAGTTCTGCGTGTTCACCGTTATAGGCGCCGGGGCCACCGGGGATCAGCAGCAGGTCGAATTGGCTGGGGGCATCGGTCAGTACGTGGTCGGCCAGCATGCACAGACCGTTGGAGGCGCGCACCGTGGGCTCGGTGCTGCTGATGGTGCAGATGCGGTACTGGTCGGCGGGAGCCAGGTAGCGATTGGCGAGGGAGAACACTTCGATAGGTCCTGCCACGTCCAACATCAGTACTTCGGGAAACAGCAGGATCGCCACGTTCTTCATGCTGCGGTCGCATCGGCTCAGGAAAGGGAAGAAGAACAGAATAGCAATTCTTCCCAACGCCGGGGACCCGCGAGATAGAGCCCACGCGCCGGCTCAGTGGCCGGCGCGTGGGTGGCTGCGCATCAGAAGGCGAAGCAGGAGCAGCCGAACGCCCCCCAGAAGCCCTGGAAGTCGCTGATCGGCACCGACGACTGGCGCGCCCGTTCGTGGCTGTGGGCGTGCACGGCGCAGCTGCCGATGCACTGGTGCACGGCGGCCACCAGTGGCGCGGCGGGTTTCCAGTGGCCGGGGACCTTGGCCACCGGCGACCAGTCGGGCAGCACCGGCAGTTGCGGCGGGCCGAGCTTGTCGAACTCGGCGGCCGAGTAGACCACCTCGCCGCCGACCACGGTCAGCACCGACTCGATCCACTTGATGGCTTCTTCCTCGATGCTGAAGAAGTCCGCCGACAGAGCGGTCAGGTCCGCCAGCTGGCCGACCTTGATCTGGCCCTTCTTGCCTTGTTCGCTGGAGAACCAGGCGCTGCCGTGGGTAAACAGTTGCAGCGCGGTCTCACGCGGCAGGCCCTGGGGATACAGCTCCAGGCCGCCGACGGTCTTGCCGCTGACCATCCAGTATAGCGAGGTCCAGGGGTTGTAGCTGGCCACGCGGGTGGCATCGGTGCCGGCGCCCACCGGCACGCCCTCGGCCAGCATGCGCTGGATCGGCGGGGTGGCCTCGGCGGCCTTGGCGCCGTAGCGGTCGACGAAGTACTCACCCTGGAAGGCCATGCGGTGCTGGATGGCGATGCCGCCGCCCAGTGCGCGCACGCGCTCGATGTTCTTCGGCGTGATGGTTTCGGCGTGGTCGAAGAACCAGGGCAGGCCGTTGAACGGGATGTCGCGGTTGACCTTCTCGAACACGTCGAGCATGCGCGAGATGGATTCGTCGTAGGTGGCGTGCAGGCGGAACGGCCAGCGCTGCTCCACCAGGTGGCGCACCACCGGTTCCAGTTCGGCTTCCATGGTGCCGGGCAGGTCCGGGCGCGGTTCGAGGAAGTCCTCGAAGTCGGCGGCGGAGAACACCAGCATCTCGCCGGCGCCGTTGTGGCGCAGGAAGTCGTCGCCCTGGCCGGGTTTGACGATCTTGCTCCAGTGCTGGAAGTCGGCCAGCTCTTCCTTGGGCTTCTGGGTGAACAGGTTGTAGGCGATGCGCACGGTCAGCTGCTTGTCCTTGGCCAGCTGCTCGATCACCTGGTAGTCGTCCGGGTAGTTCTGGTAGCCGCCGCCGGCGTCGATGGCGCTGGTCACTCCCAGGCGGTTGAGCTCGCGCATGAACTGGCGGGTGGAGTTGACCTGATACTCCAGCGGCAGCTTCGGCCCCTTGGCCAGGGTGGCGTAGAGGATCATCGCGTTGGGCCGGGCGATCAGCATGCCGGTGGGTTCGCCGTTGGCATCGCGGACGATCTCGCCACCAGGCGGGTTGGGCGTGTTCTTGTCGTAGCCGACTACGCGCAGAGCAGCGCGGTTGAGCAGGGCGCGGTCGTACAGGTGGAGGAGGAACACCGGGGTGTCCGGCGCGGCCTTGTTGATCTCGTCGAGGGTCGGCAGGCGCTTCTCGGCGAACTGGAATTCGTTCCAGCCGCCGACCACCCGCACCCACTGCGGAGTCGGGGTACGGTCGGCCTGGTCCTTGAGCATGCGCAGGGCATCGGCCAGCGAGGGCACGCCTTCCCAGCGCAGTTCCAGGTTGTAGTTGAGGCCACCACGGATCAGGTGCAGGTGCGAGTCGTTGAGGCCCGGGATCACCGTGCGCTTCTGCAGGTCGATCACGCGGCTGTTGCCGCCGCGCAGGGCCATGACTTCTGCGTCGCTGCCGACGGCG
Organism: Pseudomonas sp. Gutcm_11s; assembly: GCF_028649395.1. Lineage (GTDB taxonomy): Bacteria > Pseudomonadota > Gammaproteobacteria > Pseudomonadales > Pseudomonadaceae > Aquipseudomonas. The sequence continues at coordinate 280,979 of NZ_JAQSUW010000011.1, forward strand.
ACGAAGCGGCCCTGGTGGATGGCCACGGCGCTGGCGTTGGGCTTCTCCCGGTCCACGGTGTGGATGCGGCCGTTGTACAGGATCAGGTCGGGGTGCATGGAGCCTCCTTTGTCGGCGCCGAAGATCGGCAGGGCGGGCCACAGCGCGCCGGCGGCGCCGAGGACCGAGGACGCCGCGAGGAAGCGGCGTCGGCTGTTGTTGGTTGGATCATTGGGCATGGGAGCCTCCGAATTCAGGGCTTGCTGAGCCAGGGGGCGAGCCAGAGGGTGACTCGGGGCATGAACAGGTAGACCACCAGCAGGACGATGGTCAGGGTGATCAGCGCATTGCTGGCGAGGTGGCCGCCGAGCCAGGGCAGGGCGGCGAACAGCGGTTGCCACAGTAGCGGTACCAGCAGGCTGAGCGGCAGGATCACGGCGAAGGTGACGCAGGCCTGTTTCCAGCGCGGCGGTGGGGCCGGTGCGTGTTCCGGGGCGAACCAGAACTCGCGGGCCGGGTGCAGCGCCAGGTCTTCGTCGGCGGCCAGCAACGGGCTGACCTCCTCGATCAGGCGCTTGCGCTCGTCGGAGCCGAGCCAGTGTTGCAGGCGCTCGGCGCCGGCGAAGCGCAGCACGCTGGTGAACAGGGCCTGCTCGCCTTCCTTGCCGCGGATCACGTCGACCCCCAGGTGTCCGGGGTAGCCCTGTGCCGCCTGGACGATGCGCCGCAGCCAGCTCTCGTAGGGATCGAGCTGGCCGCTGCGCACGCGGTGGCGGATCAGCAGGGTGACTACTTCATCGACGCTTTCCGCTGGCATGTCGTGCTTCCTATTCGAGGTGCTGCTTGAGCTCGCCACCGGCCTGGCGCATGGCGGCCTGCACGGCGGGGACATGGGCCAGCGGGTTGAGCAGGCCGTAGTCGTGGATCATGCCGTTGTAGCGCACTGCGGTGACGGTGACGCCAGCGGCGTCCAGCTTGCGCGCGTAGGCCTCGCCCTCGTCACGCAGCACGTCGAACTCGGCGGTCTGGATCAGCGTAGGTGGCAGGCCTTTCAGCTGCTCGGTCGTGGCTTGCAGTGGCGAGGCGAAGCGTTCGGCACGCTGCTTCGGGTCGGTGGTGTAGCTGTCCCAGAACCACTTCATCAGCGGCTTGGTTAGGAAGTGGCCCTGGGCGAACTGGTTGTAGGACGCGGTTTCCAGGTTGGCATCGGTCACCGGCCACAGCAGCAGCTGGAAGCGCAGTTTCGGTACACCAGCCTCTTTTGCCTTGAGTGCAACGACTGCGGCCATGTTGCCGCCGACGCTGTTGCCGGCCACGGCCAGACGCGAGCTGTCGACCTGGATGTCCTTGCCATGCTCACCGACCCACTTGGTCGCGGCGTAGGCCTGGTCGATGGCGGTCGGGTACTTGGCTTCCGGCGACGGGGTGTAGCCGACGTAGACGGCTACCGCGCCGGAGTTAACCACTAGGTCGCGGATCAGACGGGCATGGGTCGGGTAGTCGCCGAGCACCCAGCCGCCACCGTGGAAGAACATGAATACCGGCAGCTCACCCTTCACGCCTTCGGGGCGAACGATGGTCAGCGGGATCGACTGGCCGCCAGCCTGGATGGTCTTCTCCGACACGCTCACGCCGGACAGGTCGACCTTGACCGAGGCCTGGGCGCCGACCAGCACGGCACGGGCGTCTTTCGGGCTGAGGGCTTCCAGTGGCTTGCCGCCACCGGCTTCCAGGGCCTGGAGGAAGGCCTGGGTGTTGTGTTCCACGCCGGGGCTGCCGGCGGCGAAGGCTTGG
>NZ_JAQSUW010000011.1:282801-458428 GCF_028649395.1 Pseudomonas sp. Gutcm_11s
GTTAGAATACCGGCCTGTCACGCCGGGGGTCGCGGGTTCGAGTCCCGTCCGCTGCGCCATATATAAAGCCTTGGTTAGACTGAAGACCGAGGCTTGAAGAAAACGACCGAAAGGTCGTTTTTTTTTGCCCGCGATTTTTCACGCGCAGGCAAAACCCTCCTCGATATGCCCCGCAATCGCTGAACTTATCCGCTTTTCGCGGCTCCTACTGTGCCATAGCCATTGCTCGTTGCGTGCTGCTAAGCTCGCCCTCTCTTTCTGCCCTTCGTGGCTTCTACAAGGAACAAGCATGAAACAACATCGTCTTGCTGCGGCGGTTGCCCTGGTCGGCCTGGTTCTGGCCGGTTGCGATGCACAAACCAGCGAAGTGGAACTCAAGACCCCGGCGCAGAAGGCTTCCTACGGCATCGGTCTGAACATGGGCAAGAGCCTGTCCCAGGAAGGCCTGGCTGACCTGGACTCCAAGGCCGTGGCCATGGGCATCGAGGATGCCATCGGCAAGAAAGAGCAGAAGCTGAAGGACGAGGAGCTGGCCGAGGCCTTCGCCTTCCTGCAGAAGCGCGCCGAGGAGCGCATGGCCAAGCTCAACGAGGAATCGGCCCAGGCCGGCAAGAAGTTCCTCGAGGAAAACGGCAAGAAGGAAGGCGTGGTGACCACCGCCTCCGGCCTGCAGTATGAAGTGATCAAGAAGGCCGATGGCGCTCAGCCGAAAGCCGCCGACGTGGTGACCGTGCACTACGAGGGCAAGCTCACCGACGGTACCGTGTTCGACAGCTCGGTCGAGCGTGGCAGCCCGATCGATCTGCCGGTCAGCGGCGTGATCCCGGGTTGGGTCGAAGGCCTGCAACTGATGCACGTAGGCGAGAAGTACAAGCTGTACATCCCCAGCGAGCTGGCCTATGGCGCGCAGAGTCCGAGCCCGGCGATTCCAGCCAACTCGGTACTGGTGTTCGATCTGGAACTGCTGGCCATCAAGGATCCGGCTGCTCCCGCTCAGTAACACCTGTCGCTATACAGAACGCCCCGCTCGCCGGGGCGTTTTCGTTTGTAGAACCAGGGGGGCGACTGGTCGGTCTGAACGAAGGTGACAGTGGTTGTGGTGTTACGGTTATGCACATTGCGCCGGTTACTTTTCCTGTTCCGCGTGTTACAGCTTTCCTGAGCAATGCTCATATCGTAACCAGCTGATTTATATGGTTTTTTGCATGTGAGCAAAAAGTGCCCGATCTGTAGCGGAGCCGCATGTGGTGGGCGTTTGCTCGAGGCATCAAAGAACTGTTCACAGGGTTATCCACAGCTATGGTGGATAACTGAATGCAGCCCAGCAGGCATGGGCAATAGCGGAGTTTGAGCGATGACTTTTCCCGGCAATGGTGTGCGTTACCTTCGTCTGGCACAGCGGATTCTGGCGCGTGGTCGACTGCCTGCGTTGCTATTGGCGGTCGCTCGAAAAGGCGAGGGTGGTGCACGCTTCGCCCGCTTGCGCGGTGATCTGAGTCTGTTGCAGGGACTCTGCGCCGCCTGGTGGCGCGGTGAGTATCGAGCCATCGGCAGCCAGGCGCTGATCGCGGTCGTGGCGGCGTTGGTGTACTTCGTGATGCCACTGGACATGGCGCCGGACTGGCTGCTCGGCGTGGGCCTGCTGGACGACCTGGCGGTGCTGGCCTGGGTGCTGCGCACCTGGGAGGGCGAGCTGGATGCCTATCGCGCCTGGCGCGAGGCGCAGTCGCCCGAGGCTCTCAAACAGGTGGAAGCACTGCCTGTTCCCTGATTGCTGTTCGTAGTCGTGCTGGGGCGCTCTCCTCGTGGCGCTCCAATGCATCTCCCTGGCTGCTGCCGACTCTTGTCTGACGAGTCAGCATGGGTCACGCTCTGCAGCTATCCGCGCTGTTAAGATGAGCGCCAGCAAGGGAGGTGCCGAGTGTCTCGGCACTGTTGTCCACGGAGAGCTGTATGAGTGTGCAAGTGATCACGCGCGATGGCGAAGCGGAGTACGCCGTGCTGCCCTGGGCCGAGTACCAGGCACTGCTGAAGGCAGCCGGCCAGATGCCGGCAACCGCCGCCGCGCCGGCCTCGAAACCTAGTTCGCGGTTCGACCAACTGGCCAGCCTGCGCGAGGCCAAGGGCATGTCCCAGGGCGATCTGGCCCGCGCCGTGGGCATCAGCCCGCACTACCTGAATCTGATCGAGACCGGCGAGCGTGAGCCGGACAGCGCCATCCAGCGTTCGCTGGCGCATGTGCTGGAAATCGGTGGGTGGGAGCAGCCGTCGTGAGCGTGCGTATCCAGCGCCAGCATTGGCAGGCTCTGCTCGGTGAGCTGGAGGATGCCCGCCGCCAACGCCACCTGCTGACCTACCGTGCGCTCGTCGAGCGCCTGCAGCTGCCCACGCCGGCCATGCAGACTCTGACTGCCGCCCTCGAACATCTGGCCGCCCTCGACGCCCGCGCCGAGCGGCCACTGCGCAGCGCTCTGGTGATCAGCCAGGGGGCCAGCCGCCTGCCACGTATCGGCTTCTTCGAGTGCGTGGCGCGCCTGGGGCGTTTCTCCGGTCCTTCCGACGGTATCGCTGCAGCCTCCTGGCATGCGGCAGAGGTGGCCCGGGTCTTCGAGTTCAGCTACCCCGAGGAACCATGATGCTCTGGCGCCTGCGTGCGCGCCTGGGCTACTGGTTGGCGCGGCGCCTGTTCCACTGGCGCTGGCTGATGCAGCAGCCTCGGGCCTGGCACTGGATGCAGGGCCAGTACGCGCGCATGGCTGCGCTTGGGCATGTGCCTGCGCAGAGTTTCTACGGCCACATCCTGCTGTTTCGCGGTCAGGGCTTCGGCGCTCGAGAAGAGGGGCTGCGCCTGCTGCGTCTGGCGGCGCAGGGTGGCGATGGCAAGTCGGCCTACCAGCTCGGCGTGCAGTGCCTTGCCGGCGACAGTCGGCAGGCGCCGGATGCCGCCGAGGCCGCGCGCTGGTGGCAGATGGCGGCCGATGCTGACCATCCATTGGCGGCGCAGCGCCTGGCCCAGCTGTATCGCGAGGGCGGGCCTGGGTTGTCTCCAGATCCAGTCCGGGCCGATGCGCTGGCCCAGCGGGCAGAGACCCTCGGCTTCAAGCCGAGAGGCTGAGCGTATCGAGGATGTGCAGGCTGTAGCCGGGCACATTCTTGGCGTGGCGCTTGGCCTCTGAGGCCAGGCCGGCCAGTTGGCTGGCATCCAGCTGCGCGCAGTTTTGCGGATGCAGATGCACTACTCCAATGGAGAGCGACAGCAGCGGGAATTCCTCGCGCTTGCCCTGGCGGTTGTGGCTGACGAAACAGCCGGCCTGCAGGTGCTCCTCGCGATAGAAGCGCCGGCATTGCGCCTGGAAGTCTTCCAGTAGCTGGTTGAGCCGCTCGCGCCAGTTGTCCGGGCCCAGCACCAAGAGGAAGTCGTCGCCGCCGATGTGGCCGACGAAGTCGCGGCTGGGGTCGACCCTCTCGTTCAAACACTGCGCCAGGCACAGCAGAACCTCGTCGCCACGGGCGTAGCCGTAGAGGTCGTTGAACGGCTTGAAGCTGTCGATATCCACATAGCACACCGCTGCCTCGCGGCCCTGCTGCAGCAGGCGGCCGAGGCACTGCTGGATCGGCACGTTACCGGGCAGCAGGGTCAGCGGGTTGGCGTGGCGAGCCTGCTGGATGCGCAGTTCGGTGATCAAGCGGAGCACGTCGATGACCCGGCCCAGGCCGCGATAACGCCCCTGGCAGGTGATGATGAAATCTTCCTCCATGCGCTGCCGGGCGCGGCTGGTGAGCAGGCGGCTGACCTGCTGCAGCGATTGGCCGATGTCCACGGCGAGGAAGTCGCTGCTCATCAGGCGGCTGATCGGCTTGCGCGCGAACAGATCGGTGGCGAACGGCTTCAGCAGCGCATCGGACAGCGAGTGGCGATGGACGATGCCGACCGGCTGCTCGTGGTCATCCAGCACCGTCAGCGAGTTGAGGTTGGCCTGGGCGCGGAAGGCTTCCAGTACCACGGCGATGGGGGTGGCGCTGGTCACCGCCGGCTGCTCGTTGAGCAGTGCGGAGAGATCACCGCCGTCTTCGCTCAGCGGTGTGTTCGGGCTGTCCAGGCGTGGCAGCAGCTTCTGCGCATCGCGCGGTGGCTGTTCCTGCGGACGGCACAGCAGGTAGCCCTGGACCAGATCGACGCCCATCTCGACCAGGGTCGCCAGCTCCTCGGCCAGCTCGATGCCCTCGGCGATCACCTGAGCGCGGGAAGCCTTGGCCATCTTCAGGATTGAATCGACGAACTCGCGCTTCACTGCGTCCTGGTGGATGCCGTCGATGAAGTGGCGGTCGATCTTCACGTAATCGGGGCGCAACTCGGACCACAGGCGCAGGCTCGAGTAGCCGGCGCCGAGGTCATCCAGGGCGATGGAGAAGCCCATGGCGCGGTAGTGGTGCAGGGCGGTATCGAGCAGGGCGAAGTCGTCGATCGGTGCTTGCTCGGTGAGCTCGATCACCACCCGGTCCGGCGAGATGCCGAACTCCTGCAGTAGGCGCAGGGTGCGCCCGGGCTGGTGGCTGGCTTCCAGCAGCGACTCCGGTGATACGTTGAGGAACAGCTTGCCGCCGAGTTGCTGGTCGCGGAAGCGGCGCAGGGCGCACTTGCGGGCGCTGAGTTCTAGTTCGCTCAGGCGGCCGGCGTTGCGGGCCACGCTGAACAGGGCGATAGGGGCGTGCAGGGAGCTGTTGGACGGACCGCGGGTCAGCGCCTCGTAACCGAGGATGCGTCGCTCGGAGAGGCTGATGATGGGCTGGAACAGACTGTGCAGGTCGCCGTGAGCGAGGATGGATTCCAGAGCGCTCAACTGCTCGGTGACGGTCATGGGGGTGTCTCGTTCTGCCAAAAGAAAAGGGGCCGGTATCGCTACCGGCCCCTATTTCACGACAGTCCGATGACTGTTTGATTACGCTCAGGCGTTAGTGCTTGGCTACGCGAGCTTCCAGGCCTAGGTAGTCGAGCAGGATGTGGCCGCTCTCGGTCAGGTAGGCGTCGTCTTCCGGCTTGGTCTTCTCCGGCTCGACCGGCGCCGCGTCTTCGTCCTCGTCCTTGATTTCCTTGAGCAGCTCTTCGCCCTTGGCCTTGCGCTTGGCGTTTTCCAACGCCAGTTGCTTGGCCTCGATATCGGCATGCTGGCTGCGGCGCGCCTGCTCGTTGAGGCTGACGCTGGTCTCGGCCATCAGCTTCTGTGCTAGAGCCAGGCGCTCGCGGGTGAAGACGAAGTCCGGGTTGCTCGCGGTGCGCGACTCATGACGTGCCTTCAGCTCGGAGAGGAACGGCTTGTAGGGGTTGCTGTCCGGATTTACCGCCGGCTTGATGCTGTCCCACGGCATGGCCTCGGGCAGGGCGCTCTCGCCGATCTGCTTGGTGTCCACGATGTTGGGGTAGGCGATGTCCGGCAGTACGCCCTGGTGTTGGGTGCTCTGCCCGGAAACCCGGTAGAACTTGGCCAGGGTCAGCTTCAGCTCGCCATGGTTGAGCGGCTGGATGGTCTGCACGGTGCCCTTGCCGAAGGTCTGGCCACCGAGGATCAGTGCGCGATGGTAGTCCTGCATGGCACCGGCGAAGATCTCCGAGGCGGAAGCGGACAGGCGATCCACCAGCACGGCCATCGGGCCGTTGTAGAACACGCCGGGCTCCTCGTCGGCCAGCACGTCGACGCGGCCGTCGCTGTTGCGGACCAGCACGGTCGGGCCCTGGTCGATGAACAGGCCGGTCAGCTCGGTGGCTTCCTGTAGGGAGCCGCCGCCGTTGTCGCGCAGGTCGATCACTACGCCGTCGACTTTCTCCTGCTTCAGCTCACCCAGCAGGCGCTTCACGTCTCGGGTGGTGCTCTTGTAGTTCGGGTCCTGGGCGCGGTAGGCCTTGAAGTCGAGGTAGAAGGCCGGGACCTTGATCACGCCGAGCTTGTACTCGCGACCCTCGTGCTGCAGCTTGAGCACCGACTTCTGCGCCGCTTGCTCCTCCAGCTTGACCGCTTCGCGGACGATGGTGACCACCTTGCTGGTCTGATCGTTGGGTGCGTTGCTGGCCGGGATCACCTCCAGGCGTACCTTGGAGCCTTTCGGTCCGCGAATCAGCTTGACCACTTCGTCCAGGCGCCAGCCGATCACGTCGACCATGTCCTTGTCACCTTGGGCCACGCCGATGATCTTGTCGGCCGGCGCGACCTGCTTGCTCTTCTCGGCAGGGCCGGCCGGAACCAGGCGCACCACCTTGACGTATTCGTTGTCGGTCTGCAGGACGGCACCGATGCCTTCCAGCGACAGACTCATGTTGATGTCGAAGTTCTCCGCGTTGTCCGGGGAGAGGTAGTTGGTGTGCGGGTCGTAGGTCTGTGCGAAGGCGTTGATGTAGGCCTGGAACACGTCTTCGCCGCGGGTCTGCTCGAGGCGCTTGCGCTGGTTGTTGTAGCGCTTCTGCAGCAGGTCCTGGATGTCCTTGGGTTCCTTGCCGGCGATCTTCAGGCGCAGCACCTCGTCCTTCACACGCTTGCGCCAGAGGTCGTCCAGCTCGGCCTTGTCCTTGACCCAGGGGGCCTTCTCGCGGTCCACCAGCAGGCTCTCGTCGGCATTGAAGTCGAACTTGTCGACGCCGGCCTTGAGCAGCGAGTCGACGTAGTCGAGGCGTTCCTCGGCGCGTTGCAGGTAGGTGCGGTAGATGACGAAGCCGGGTTCCAGGTCGCCGCTCTTGAGCAGGTCGTCGAACTTCTTCTGCCAGCGGTCGAACTGGGCGATGTCGGCGGCGGTGAAGTAGCTGCGCGCCGGGTCGAGCATCTTCAGGTAGCCCTCGTAGATCTTCGCCGAGCGGGCGTCATCGAGTGGCGGCTTGTTGTAGTGGTGGCGCTTGAGCAGCTCGACCACGTTGAGGCTGGCGATCACCTGCTCGCGATCCGGTTGCAGGTAGGCCCAGTTCTCCGCGGCGGCCTTGGCGGCGGCGGGCAGGGCGTGCAGGCCGAGTAACAGGGCCAGGGCGGTAGCGGGGAGGAAACGCTGCATGTTGGTTCGACGCGAAGGCAGGTGATAACGCATATTAGGCCGTCTAGTAGAGCGCCGGGTTCCGTTCGGGCCAGGCGACAAAATGCAAAAGCCCGGCATCAGGCGCAAAGCCGCGTGCTGTCTATGCCGGGGTCTCACTCACTATGGAGGCAGCATGAAGGCATTGCAAGGCGTCGAGGGGCAGTTGGAGTGGGGCGAGCGGCCGGCTCCTGTCTGCGATGTGGGCCAGGTCCGGATTCGGGTGGCGGCGGCCGGGTTGAACCGCGCCGACCTGTTGCAGCGCGCCGGACATTACCCGCCGCCACCAGGGGCCAGCGACATCCTCGGCCTGGAATGTTCCGGCGTGGTAGTGGAGTCGGGCGCCGGCAGCCATTGGAAGGTCGGCGAGCGCGTTTGCGCGCTGCTGGCTGGCGGTGGCATGGCCGAGGAGGTGGTGGTCGATGCCCGCCATGCCCTGCCGGTGCCAGAAGGATTGTCGCTTGCCGAGGCAGCGGCGCTGCCCGAGGTGTACGCCACTGCCTGGCTCAACCTGTTCGAGCTGGCTGCGTTGAAACCCGGTGAGAAGGTGCTGCTGCATGCCGGTGCCAGCGGCGTGGGCTCGGCTGCGATCCAGTTGTGCAAGGCGTTCGGCAACCCTTGCTGGGTCAGCGTCGGTTCCGCTGAGCGCCTGGCCTATTGCGAAGGGCTGGGTGCGCAGGGCGGGGCGATTCGCGGCGATGGGCTGGAGAGTCTGCGCGATTTCGGCCCCTTCGATGTCATTCTCGATCCGGTAGGCGCCAGCTACGCCGAGCTCAATCAGCAGTTGCTGGCGCTCGACGGGCGCTGGGTGAACATCGGTCTGATGGGTGGCAGCAACGCGAACCTGAACATGGCTGTGCTGCTCGGCAAGCGCATCCAGCTGACCGGCTCGACCCTGCGTAACCGCGACGAGCAGTTCAAGGCCGAACTGCTGGCCAGCCTGCAACAGCATGTCTGGCCGCTGTTCGCCGAGGGGCGCCTGAAGCCGCAGCTGGAGCGCGCCTATGCGCGTGGTGATGCCGAGGCCGCCTTCGCCGAGCTGGCCAGCAACCAGGTGGCGGGCAAGCTGGTGCTGCTGGTCGACGACAGCCTGGTCTGAGTCAGCGCCAGGCGAGGATGTCCCAGCCCTCGCGCTCGGCGTGCTCGCGCAGGATCTGATCCGGGTTGACCGCGTGCGGGTTGGCCACCAGCGACAGCAGCGGCAGGTCATTGCGCGAGTCCGAATAGAAGTGCGCGCCGTCGAGGCTCTCACCCTCGGCCTGGAGCCAGTCCTGCAGGCGGGCGACCTTGCCCTCGCGGTAGGTCAGCACGCCGCTGGTCTTGCCGCTGTAGCAGCCATGCTGCAGTTCGCAGTCGATGGCCAGCACTTCCTCGATGCCGAGGCGTTCGGCGATAGCGCTGACCAGGAAATGGGCCGAGGCGGAGATCACCAGCAGACGGTCGCCAGCGGCGCGGTGGGCGGCCAGACAGCGCATGGCATCGCTGAAGATTATCGGCTCGATCAGGTCCTCGACGAAGGGACCGACGACGAACTCCACCTCTTCCGGAGTGCGGCCTACCAGCGGCGCCAAGGTGAAGGTCATGTAGTCCTCCATCGACAGCTGGCCGTCGCTGTAGAGCGCCATCAGTTCCTGCTCGCGGGGTACGAACGAGTCGCGGTCGACCCAGCCGAGGTCGGCCATGTGGGCTGCCCAGATCGAGGCGCAGTCACCGTGAATCAGGGTTTCATCGAGATCGAAGATCGCCAGGGCCATCAGGCCACCTCCTGGGCGTTATGAGAGGCGGGGGCGTCATGCCCCCGATCGGATCAGGCCAGCTCGGCGCTGGCGTAGAAGGCGCTCAGCACGCGCACCAGGTGGGCCAGGTCATGGCTGCCGGCTAGCTCGCGGATGGAGTGCATGGCGAAGGTCGGCAGGCCGATATCCACGGTGCGCACGCCCAGCTGGCTGGCGGTGATCGGGCCGATGGTCGAGCCGCAGCCCATGTCGCTGCGCACCACGAAGCTCTGCACCGGCACTTCCTCGGCCAGGCACAGGTAGCGGAAGAATCCGGCGGTCTCGCTGTTGGTGGCGTAGCGCTGGTTGCTGTTGACCTTGATCACCGGGCCGGCGTTGAGCTTCGGGCCATGGTTGCCATCGTGCTTGTCGGCGTAGTTGGGGTGCACGCCATGGGCGTTGTCGGCCGATACCAGCAGGGATTTCTGGATGATGCGCACGAAGGCGTCGCCTTCCGGCAGCACGCGGCGCAGTACCTGCTCGAGGAACGGGCCGTCGGCGCCGCAGGCGGAGCAGGAGCCGATCTCCTCGTGGTCGGTGCAGACCAGCACGCAGGTCTCGTCGCCTTCGGCCTCGATCAGTGCCTGCAGGCCGGCGTAGCAGGACAGCAGGTTGTCCAGGCGCGCGCCGGCGATGAAGTCCTGGCTGAGACCGATGACGGCCGCGCCCTGGGTGTCGTAGAAGCTCAGCTCGTAGTCCAGCACCGCGTCGGCGCTGATGCCGTGCTCCTCGGCCAGGCGGTCGGCGAGCAGCGCGCGGAAGTCGGCGCGCTCGTCGCCGCTGACCTGGGCGAGAATCGGTGGCAGCTCGTTCTGTGCATTGATCGCCCAGCCCTGGTTGGCCTCGCGGTTGAGGTGGATGGCCAGGTTGGGGATCACGGCGATTGGCTGCTGGAAGTCGATCAGCAGGCTCTGCACTTTGCCGCCTTCGCGGAAGGTCACGCGGCCGGCCAGCGACAGGTCGCGGTCGAACCAGGGGGCGAGGAGGGCGCCGCCGTAGACTTCCACGCCGAGCTGGAAGAAACCGTGGCGCTGCAGTTCGGGCTGCGGTTTGACGCGCAGGCACGGGCTGTCGGTGTGCGCGCCGACCAGGCGCATACCGCCTTCCAGCGGCGCGCGGTTGCCCAGGCGGAAGGCGATGATCGAGGAGTCGTTGCGCGTCACGTAGTAGCGCCCGCCCGGCTCGGTATACCAGGGCTCGCGCTCGTCCAGCGGACGGAAGCCGGCGGCATGCAGGCGCTTGGCCAGGCTGCGGGTGGCGTGGAAGGGGGTGGGCGAGGCCTTGAGAAAATCGATCAGGCCCTGGTTCAGCTCTGCGCGCATAACGGACTCCGGACAGCGATGGCGCGAGTTTATCGCACTGGCGCCAATCGCCGTAGGGTCCCGGCTCTCAGAATGGTGCGGGACACTCGAAGCGCATGCGCTGACCGCTGGTGGGATGGGTCAGGCTGAGCATGCTGGCATGCAGGCACAGGCGCGGCCATGCGGCCAGGGCCTGTTCGTGGGCGTACAGGCCATCGCCGAGCAGCGGATGACCAATGGAGAGCATGTGCACGCGCAACTGGTGCGAGCGGCCGGTGATCGGCGTCAGCTCCACGCGGGCCCAGTCGCCGCAGCGCTCCAGCACCTTCCAGAAGGTCAGGGCGTGCTTGCCCTGTTCGTGGTCGACCACGTGGCGCGGCTTGGTCGGCGGGTCGTAGCGCAGGGGCAGGTCGATGCTGCCGCTGTCCAGCTCCGGCTGGCCCCAGCACAGGGCGGTGTAGGCCTTCTCGGTCTCGCGGTCGTGGAACTGGCGGGATAGCTCTCGGTGGCTGTCCGCATCGCGGGCCAGCACGATGATGCCGGAGGTTTCCCAGTCCAGGCGATGCACGATGCGCGCTTCGGGGTAGCCGTTTTCCTGCAGGCGGGTCACCAGGCAGTCCTTGTTGTCCTCGGCACGACCGGGCACCGAGAGCAGCAGGGTGGGCTTGTTGATCACCAGCAGGGCATCGTCCTGGTGGAGGATCTGGATATTCGACAGCGGCATGGCGTTTCCACAAATGACGACGGCGGCCGAGGCCGCCGTCGTGCTTACCCAGCGCCGATCAACGATCCGGCAGGGTGATGTTGAGTTCCAGGATGGAGCAGCTGCCCTGGTTTTCCAGCGCCACGTGCACCTGGTCCTGCTCGATCTTGACGTACTTGCGGATCACCTCGACCAGCTCTTTCTGCAGTTCCGGCAGGTAGTCCGGCTGGCTGCGCTGGCCGCGCTCGTGGGCGACGATGATCGACAGACGCTCTTTCGCGATCGACGCAGGGGTTTCCTTTTTGCGTTCACGAAAGAAGTCGAAAATATTCATTAGCGCGCTCCAAACAGGCGTTGCATGAGTCCTTTCTTCTGCACGTCGAGGAAGCGGTGCGGCACTTCCTTGCCGAGCAGGCGGTCGACGGCGTCGCTGTAGGCCTGGCCCGCGTCGCTCTGGTCATCGAGGATGACCGGCACGCCCTGGTTGGAAGCCTTGAGCACAGCCTGGGACTCGGGGATCACGCCCAGCAGGTTGATGGCGAGGATCTCCTCGACGTCTTCCACGCCGAGCATTTCGCCCTTGGTGACGCGCTCCGGGTTGTAGCGGGTCAGCAGCAGGCGCTCGCGGATCGGCTCCTGGCCTTGTTCGGCACGGCGCGACTTGCTGGCCAGCAGGCCGAGCATGCGGTCGGAGTCGCGTACCGAGGAAACTTCCGGGTTGGTCACGACGATGGCCTCGTCGGCGAAGTACATGGCCATGTGCGCGCCGGTCTCGATGCCGGCCGGGGAGTCGCAGATCACGTATTCGAAGTTCTGCGACAGCTCTTCGATGACCTTGCCCACGCCTTCTTTGGTCAGCGCATCCTTGTCACGGGTCTGGCTGGCGGCCAGCACGTACAGGTTCTCGAGGCGCTTGTCCTTGATCAGGGCCTGGGTCAGGGTCGCTTCGCCGTTGATCACGTTGACGAAGTCGTACACCACGCGGCGCTCGCAACCCATGATCAGGTCCAGGTTACGCAGGCCCACGTCGAAGTCGACGATGACGGTCTTGTGGCCACGCAGGGCGAGGCCGGTGCCGATGGCGGCGCTGGTGGTGGTTTTGCCCACGCCGCCCTTGCCGGAAGTGACTACGAGGATCTTGGCCAAGGTGATTTACCCCAAGTGTATGAAAAGAGGGCAATTCCGAGCCGAAAATACTGGCTTCCGGATGCCCTTCTGGTCCCTGAAAATTGGCCGCAGTATCCGTTAAAGGCGGGTGATGTTCAACACGTCACCCGACAGGCTGACCTGCACCGATTGGCCCCATAGAGGATCGCGGCGCAGCTCTTCTGCGGTCTTGTACTGGCCGGCCACGGAGAGCATTTCGGCGCCCATTTGCTGGCAGAAGATACGTGCCTTGGCGTCACCCTTGACGCCGGCCAGCGCGCGCCCGCGCAGCGGGCCGTACACATGGATATTGCCGTCGGCGAGAAGTTCCGCACCGGCACTGACCGGCGCCATCACCACCAGGTCGCCGCCCTGGGCGTAGATCTGCTGGCCGCCGCGCACCGCGCTGGTGATGATCTTGGTCGGCTTGTACTGCGGTTCGGCTGGTTTTTCTTCCTTCTTGCGCGATTCCACCGGCTCGACCAGCTTCTCCCGCGCACCGGAGGGCGGCAGGACCGGGATGTCGAGGGCGTCGGCGGCGGCGATGTCGTCCTCGCGGCTGGCGCGAATGGCAAGGGTGCGCAGGCCGTGGCTGCGGCAGAGTTCCATCAGCTTGGCCAGGTCGAGCTCGCCTTCGCCTTCCGGCAGCTTGTCCAGGGCCAGGACCAGCGGGATGTTCTGGAAGAAGTTGGGCGCCTGCGCCACCTTGTCGGCCAGTTGCCGGTCCAGGCGCTCCAGGTCGTTGTGCGCCAGTTCCAGCACGGTGATGGCGAGCATGCTGCCCTTGAGCTGGAACACGGGGTCTTGGTCGAGGAGATCGGCTTGGCTCATGGTCTGCCCACTGCATTGAATGGGCACGACTTATAACGATAAGCCCGCAGCGCCGCAAGCCGAGCGGACTTCTGTAAAATGCCGGGTTTTCTCGCTTGCCCGGAATCATTCATGGATCGCCCGCAATTTCGCGCCTCATTCCTTCACCCGCGTTTCTGGGCCCTGTGGTTCGGCCTGGGGCTGCTGTGGCTGATCGTGCAGCTGCCATACCGGGTGCTGCTGGTGCTGGGGCGTGGCCTGGGCGCGTTGATGTACCGTGTGGCCGGCTCGCGCCGGCATATCGCGCGCCGCAACCTGGAGCTGTGCTTCCCGCAACTGAGCGAGGCCGAGCGCGAGCGTCTGCTGCGTGACAACTTCGCCTCCACCGGTATCGCCTTCTTCGAGATGGCCATGAGCTGGTGGTGGCCCAGGGCGCGGCTGGCCAAGCTGGCGCATATCGAGGGGCTGGAGCACCTGCAGCAGGCCCAGCGCGAAGGGCAGGGGGTGATCCTCATGGCCCTGCACTTCACCACGCTGGAGATCGGCGCGGCGCTGCTCGGCCAGCGCCAGACCATCGACGGCATGTACCGCGAACACAAGAACCCGCTGTTCGACTTCGTCCAGCGTCGCGGTCGCGAGCGCCACAACCAGGACGCCAGCGCCATCGAGCGCGAGGACATTCGCGCGATGCTCAAGGTGCTGCGCGCCGGCCGTGCCATCTGGTATGCGCCGGACCAGGACTACGGCCCCAAGCAGAGCATCTTTGTGCCACTTTTCGGCGTCACCGCAGCCACCGTGACGGCCACCACCAAGTTCGCTCGCCTGGGCAAGGCCCGCGTGGTGCCCTTCACCCAGGAGCGCCTGGCCGATGGTTCCGGCTACCGTCTGGTGGTCCATCCGCCGCTGGCGGACTTCCCCGGTGAGAGTGAAGAGGCCGATTGCCTGCGCATCAACCAGTGGATCGAACAGGCGGTGAGTGCCTGCCCCGAGCAATACCTGTGGGCGCATCGGCGCTTCAAGACCCGGCCCGAGGGCGAGCCCAGGCTGTACAAGCGCAAGAAGTAGCGGGCCCCTATACTCGCTAGAAAAAAGCGGAAGCGCCCATGACCGAAGCAGTAGATGTAGCCAAGCCCGTTACCGGGCTGATCCTCTCCGGCGGCGGGGCGCGAGCGGCCTATCAGGTAGGCGTGCTGGCGGCGATCGCCGACCTGCTCGGCGACTCCTGTCGTAACCCTTTCCCGGTCATCGTCGGCACCTCGGCCGGTGCCATCAACGCCGTCGGCCTGGCCTGCGGCGCCCTGCATTTCGCCAGCGCGGTGCAGCGTCTGAATCAGGTCTGGCAGGCCTTCCACTGCAACGACGTATATCGCAGCGACTGGTCCGGCGTGCTACGCCAGGCCGGGCGTTTCTTCGGCCACAGCCTGCTGGGCATGGGCAAGGATCTGCCGGTGGCGCTGCTCGACAGCTCGCCACTGGGCCGCCTGCTCGGTCGCGAACTGGATTTCTCCGGCATCGCCGCGGCGGTGCGCATGCGCCAGTTGCGCGCGGTGGCGGTGAGTGCCTTCGGCTACGAGAGCGGCCAGGCGGTGACCTTCTACCAGGGGCGCGCCACCATCGATCCCTGGTTCCGCCACCGCCGCGTCGGCGTGCCGACCCGCCTGAGCCTGGAGCACCTGTTGGCCAGTGCGGCGATTCCGCTGATCTTCCCGCCGGTGAAGATCAACCGCGAGTACTTCGGCGACGGCGCGGTGCGCCAGTCGGCGCCGATCAGCCCCGCGTTGCACCTGGGCGCCAACCGCGTGCTGGTGGTGGGGGTGAGTGGCAATCCGCTGGGCAAGGGTGTCAACCAGCAGGTGGTGCGTCCGCGCAGCGGCCTGCCGCCGACCCTGGCGCAGATCAGTGGGCACATGCTCAACAGCACCTTCATCGACAGCCTGGAAGGCGACATCGAGACCCTGGAACGGCTCAACCATATGAGCCGCCTGGTGCCTTCCGGCTTGCATCCGCGTGGTCTGGGTCTGAAGCCGGTGGAGGTGCTGGTGATTTCGCCGAGCCAGCCGCTGGACCAGATCGCCGCGCGCCATCGCCACGAATTGCCCAAGGCCATGCGCTTCTTCCTGCGCGGTCCGGGAGCGACCCGCGCCAGCGGCGCCGGGGTGCTCAGCTACCTGCTGTTCGAACCGGGCTACTGCAACGAGCTGATCGAGCTGGGTTACCAGGACGCCATGGCGCAGAAGGGCGCCCTGTGCCGCTTCCTCGGCCATGCCGAGGCGGCTACCGAAGAGGCGCCGGTGCTCTCCGCGCGCTGATTGGCCAGGAAACCCGCAAGAAAAAAGCCGGCAGGGATGCGTAGTTCACCAGGGGTAAACGAGCATCCGAACCGGCTTTTGATTGGGCAGCGCTTCGTGCTGCTTCTCAGGCAGTCAGGCGATCATCGCGGAAGTCGCGCAGCGCCTGCTCGATCTCCTCGCGGCTGTTCATCACGAAGGGACCGTACTGCACGATCGGCTCGTTCAGCGGTGTACCAGCGATCAATAGGACACGCGCGCCGCCGGTACTGCCCATCTCGATGGCGCCGCTGTCCGACAGGCGCGCCAGGCGGCTCTGGCCAACGGTGTGGCCGTTGACCGCCAGCTCGCCCTCGTAGACATACAGCATCACCCGCTGGCCATCGGCCAGGCGCGGCGCCAGGCGGCTGCCCGCCGGCAGGTGCAGGTCGAACAGCTGCGGCGCGGTGTGCGGGCGCTGCACGGCGCCAGCCTGCTGGACATGGCCGTCGTCGAAGTGGCCGGCGATCACGGTCACGCCAACGCCGCCCTCGGTCGTCAGGCGCGGGATCTCCTGCGGGGCATAGTCGCGGTAGCCGGCGTCGCCCAGCTTGTCCTTGGCCGGCAGGTTGAGCCACAGCTGGAAGCCGCGCATCACGCCTTCTTCCTGCTCCGGCATCTCGCTATGGATGATGCCGCGGGCGGCGGTCATCCATTGCACGCCGCCGCTGTCCAGCAGGCCGACATTACCCATGTGGTCCTCGTGGCGCATGCGCCCTTCGAGCATGTAGGTGATGGTCTCGAAGCCGCGGTGCGGGTGCGGCGGGAAGCCGGCGATGTAGTCGTCCGGGTTCTCCGAGCCGAACTCGTCGAGCATCAGGAAGGGATCGAAGCGTTCGATGCCGGCGCCACCGATGACGCGAGTCAGACGTACGCCGGCGCCGTCCGAGGCGGGCTGGCCGATGTGCTGGGCGAGGACTTGGCGGAACTGGGTCATGGGGCACCTCCGTATCTGGAATGTGCCCATGTTATTCCTGCTGATTGAATTAATGGTTGCGAGTTTTACGGCTTATGTATCGTATAAATCGATCACTCTGCGATCTGCAGCTTGCGCGACTCGCGATACACGTAGCGCACCTTTTCGTACTCGAAGGGGCTGTTCAGCTGGCCGTAGCGGAAGTTGGTGGTATGGCGCGTGTCCACCACCTTGAGCACGGTGATTTCGGGGTGATCGCTGCTGACCTCGGCGACGTTGAGGTAGTTGATCTGGTTCTCGGCGACGAAGTCGAACACCTTGCCGCCGGTGTCGCGCAGGTTGGACGGGCCGAGCAGCGGCAGCATGACGTAGGGGCCGTCCGGCACGCCGTAGAAGCCCAGGGTCTGGCCGAAGTCCTCGCTCTGCTTGGGCAGGCCGATGCGGCTGGCCGGGTCCCACAGGCCGGCGATACCGACCGTGGTGTTGACCAGCAGGCGCCCGGTGGTCTGCAGCGAGCGCTTGCCCTTGAACTGCAGCAGGCTGTTGAGCAGGTTGGGTACATCGCCCAGGTTGCCGAAGAAATTGCTCACGCCGCTGCGCACGAAGCCCGGGGTGACGTAGCGATAGCCGCGCACCACCGGCAGGAACACCCATTCGTCGAAGCGGTAGTTGAAGTGGTAGACCCGGCGGTTCCACGACTCCCAGGGGTCGTAGACGTGCAGGGCGTCGAGGGTCGAGCGCTCGAACTCGCGCTGGTCCAGGTAAGGGTTGAACTGCAGCTGCTGCATGGGGTTGGTGAAGCCGTCCGCGTCGGCAACGTGTTCGTCGGCCTGGGCCAGGCTGGCGGCGAGCAACAGGGCGAGCGGGAACAGGTACTTAGCCACGGAAGAACTCCAGCATGGCGTCGCTGTTGACGCGGTAATTGAGGTTGCCGCAGTGCCCGCCGCGCGGGTAGACGGTCAGGCGCTCGCCGAAGGTGCGGCGCAGGAAACCGAGGTCGCCGGGGCCGAGAATCAGGTCGTCGGCGTTATGCATTACCGCCACCTTGGGACTCTTCTTGAGGTAGCTCTCCAGGGCGTACAGGCTCACCTGGTCGTTCAGTTGGAGCAGGCTGCCGCCGTCGTATTTCTTGCGCCAGTAGGGCAGCAGCTGCTCGACGATGTAGCAGTCGAAGTCGCACTGCAGTGCGCGCTTGAAGAAGGGCGTGAGACTGGTGCCCTCGCTGATCGGATAGCTGCGCGGGGTGATCAGGCCGCGGCGGTTGATCAGGTCGGCGGTGAAGGCCATGTCCGACACCGAGAAGCGGAACGAGCTGCCGATCAGCATCGCCAGCTGCTCGTTGCTGAGCTTCTGCCCGGACTGCTGGAAGTCGTAGAGCATGGCCTCGTTCATGTCGATATGGCCCTTCTCTTCGAAGTAGCGCGTGAGCTTGGCGAGGATCAGTTCGAAGTAGTTGGTGCTGTCGTCGACGCCCTTGACCCGTGTCTGCACCAGACGGTCCAGGTTGCTCACCGAGGTGTACAGGCTGACCGGGGGATTGAGCAGCAGCACGCGCTTGAAGTTGAAGCTGCGCAGCTGCTCGTCCAGCTCGCTGACGAAGGCCGCGTTGAGTGCCCCCAGGCTGTAGCCGGTGAGGTGGTACTCGCTGACGTCGAGGTCCGGCTGCTGTGCGCGCACGGCCATCATCACCCGGTACAGGTCCTCGGCATCCTGACGCGACAGGCCAGGGGTGGCGGTGCGCGATGCGGCGCTCATGAAGTCGTAGCTGGTCGGTGAGGACAGCTGCACGACGTGGTAGCCAGCGCCGTAGAACAGGCGCTTGAGCTCGTCGGTCTTGCCGCTGGCATAGCTGGCGCCGGTGCCGGAGATGATGAAGATCAGCGGCGCTTGGCCTTTCTGCTTGGCCAGGCGGTAGCGCAGCTTGGTCACCGGCCAGAAGTTGTCCGGCAGCTCGAATTCGCGTTCGGGGCGCAGCTTGAGCTCGTAGTCGGCCTGGTCGATGTCGTCATCGCTAGGCAGTTCGGGCCGCAGCTCGGGTGGGGTGCCGGCGATGGTCGCCTCGAAGGGGTTGGCCAGCGGGTAGCCATAGCTGGCGATATCGATGTCGGCCGCCATGGCGGACGCAGCGAACAACAGGCCGCCGAGAGCGGCAGCGCAGGAGGCGAAACGGAGCATGGCCTGATTCCTTGGCAAAGGACTGCTGAAGTGAATACCGGCGTTATGACAAGTGCAAGCGTCGGGAAGTGCCGTTTCGTTTAGTCCAGTGCGTTGAGGCTCTGCACCCAGATCAGCTCGCAGGCGCCCTGGCCGATGTCATCGCGGGTCAGCGAGCTCTGCCAGAGGAAACCGTCGTCACCATCGACCCGTACCAGTTGCCCGGCCAGGCTGATGCGCTGGCCGGGCTCGATGCGCTCCAGCGCCCGGGCCACGGTCTTGTCGGCGGGAATCAGGTGCATGTTGGCGCTGTGCGTTTCGATGTCACGGCGGGGGATCGGGAAGTCGTCGGTACGCCAGCGATACCAGCGGTTGCCCTGGCTGATGTCGATGCGGGCCAGCACTTGCGGGTCGGCCATGGGGCCCCAGCCCAGCGCCAGGTCGGTGGGCGAGACCTTGGCGCCGCGGTCGAAGAGATAGTCTTCGCGGCCGAGCACCAGGGCTTCGAGCTGGAAAGGTTGCAGCGGGGTGATGGTGTGGCCTTTGAGGCGGATCACCCCGTCCGGAGTCGCCACCTGTGGCGTCTCGTGCGCTGGGCGCAGCCACTGCCAGGTGAACGCGAGAAGCGTCAGCAGGATCAGGGCGAGGAGCAGGCGGCGGGCGTTCATGACGGTAATTCTAGTGTTCCGGTCTTGCGCTCGGGCGCGAGCGGATTAAGCTGGGCGCCTTTTTCGGACCACCGGAGCGCCAAGATGTCCCGCCATATTCCTCTTCTGCTGCTGTTGCTGGTATTGCCGCTGTGGCTGGCGGCCAGCTATGGCGTGCGTTTCGCCCTGATGGAGGATGGCCAGTGGGTCGGCCTCTGCGTCGAGCAGGCTTCGCGCTGGGAATGCCAGGCGCGCGCCAGCCTCGGCTACTTGATCCACTTCCGTGTGATCGCCTGGACCGCTCTGGTCCTGGCCGTGCTGGCCTTCGTCGCACCGGGCAAGGTGGGTCGCGTGCTGGCCGGTCTGGCGCTGCTGTTCGGCATCCCGGCGCTGGTGCTGTACAGCGCCAGCCTGGCGGTGTTTGCCCTGGTCCTGGCCGGCCTGCGTCTGGTGCGGGCGCCGCGCGCGGCGGCCTGAAAACTCTTCAGTCGCGCGGTGCCGGGCAGGGCTCGGACTCGCCGGGCTGCAGGCGTACCTGCAGCGGCGTGCTGAAGGGGATGAGGGCGGTCTGATACCCGGCCGCCGTCACGCACCATTCCCAGTAGTAGACCAGACGACCATGCAGGAACATGACTTCGGCCTGCCACTCATGCTGGCTGGCGAAGCGAGCTATTCCCTCGGCATCGGTGCCGCGCGTTTCGCGTGACTGCTCGAAGGGCGTCGGATGGGCGCGGGCGATCAGGGTGACGCTGGCGCCGGCCAGTGGCTGGTCCTGTTCATCCAGCACCTGTAGCTCGGCCTCGGGCTGGGTGGTGCGGTAGGCGGGGTAGGGCACGCAGGCGCTCAGGCCGAGGGCCAGCAGCGCCGCGAGTATTGATCTGAGTGATCTGGGCATCCTTGCCCTCCGTTTCAGCCGCGCGAGTGGCGCAGGCTGCGCCACAGGGCGATGACCAGCAGGGCGCAGGTCAGTGCCCAACCGACGGCTTGCAGGTTGTGCAGACCTTCCTGATACAGCTGCGGGGCGATGCCGGCGCCGAGGATGGCGGTCAGCAGGGCGATCTCGCGACGCGGACCGCGCACCGGGCGGCACAGGTAGACCAGCGCCGGCAGCAGCAGGGCCAGGCTGGGGAAGCTGCGGTAGCGCGAGTCGAACACCAGGCCGAGCATCAGCACCGCACCGGCGAAGCCGGCTGCTGCCAGCCACCAGCCGCCGCGTGCTTCCAGCCAGGCGAAGGCGCGCTCGCGCCAGCCACTGCGGGCCGACAGGGCCAGCACCGCGTGGGCCAATACCAGCAGATTCAACGCGACCAGCGCCGCGGCCCACAGCCATTCGCCCCAGTAACGGCTGGTGATCAGTGCCAGCTCACTCCAGCCGAGGATGCTGGCGGCGCCGAGGGCGGCGGTGAACGGCAGCAGTAGGGCCGAGCGAGTCGAGGCCGGGCGACCGGCAAGGACCAGCGCGGCGAGCAGC
Source organism: Pseudomonas sp. Gutcm_11s (assembly GCF_028649395.1). Classification (GTDB taxonomy): domain Bacteria; phylum Pseudomonadota; class Gammaproteobacteria; order Pseudomonadales; family Pseudomonadaceae; genus Aquipseudomonas. Next base: position 303,102 of record NZ_JAQSUW010000011.1, read on the forward strand.
AGCAGGCCGCTGGCGCCCAGCCACAGCGGCCAGTGCGGCAGGTTGGACACCGGGCCGGCGAGAATGCCCTTGTCCTGGCGGTCGGCATCGAACAGGCCCCAGTAACCGCCGACCGCGCCTTCGCTGTCGCGCTTCCACGGCTGGTCGAAGGCCTCGATCAGGTTGTACTTCCAGCCATTTTCCTCTGCCATCTTGACGAAGCCACGGATGAACAGGGCCTCGTTGACCCGGCTCGGCAGCGCCGTCTCACGCTGGCGGCCCTCGCTGGGCCAGCCGGTCTCGCCGATCAGAATGTCCTTCGGCGCATAGGCGGTGCCGAAGCTGCGGCGCACGTTGGCGACCTGGCTCAGCGCGGCGTCGATGCCGGTTGGATCGTCTTCCCAGTACGGCAGCAGGTGGATGGTGATGAAGTCCACCGCCGGCGCCACTTCCGGGTGCTTGATCCAGAACTCCCAGACATCGGCATAGGTGACCGGCTGCTTGACCTTGCCCTTGACCTCGGCGATCAGCGTCGCCAGTTGGGCGCCGGTGACTTCCTTGCGCAGCAGCGACTCGTTGCCGACGATCACCGCCTCGACCACGTCCGGATTGGCGTTGGCCGCCTTGATCAGGGCGTCGATTTCCTTCTGGTTATCCAGCGGGTTGCTGTTGATCCAGGCGCCCAGCAGCACCTTGAGGCCGTGCTTGCGCGCGATGTCCGGCAGCATCTCCAGGCCGGTCATGGAGTAGGTGCGCACGCACTCGAAGCGCTTGGCCAGCTGGGTGAAGTCGGTCTCCACCTGCTCCGGACGGATCTGGAAGGGCTGGTCGAAGGGCGACTGGTCCTTGCCGAATGGCGTGTAGGAGGCGCACTGCAGCTTGTGCGTGGGGGTGGCAGCATCGGCGAGGATCACCGGTTTGCCAACCCAGTACCAGGCGGCACCAAGCGCGGCGAGGGCGAGCAGGAGGGCGAACAGGTACGGCAGGATATGGGCGCGCGGGCTAGTGGTCATGTCGTCTGCGGATGCGAGGTGGCAAAGCCGCGCATCTTAGCGGAGCCGCGCGCCCGCGGACAGCGGCGCTCAGGCGTGATGATGCAACCAGGCGTGTTTGGGGATAGCGCTGTCGCTGGCCTTGTTGCCCTCGATACGCTTCCAGATCTTCTCGTGGAAGTAGAAGCCTACCGAGTTGCACAGTGGCTCGACCGCTGCGACCAGCCCGCCGACGGCGATGCTGCCGGTCAGGGCGTAGGTGACGCTGAAGGCGATGCAGAAGTGCATGAGGGTGAAGGTCACTGTCTTGAGCATGATGCACCTCGAAGAATGAGAATTGTTCTTTCTTGAGGTGGAAGATAGTCCCCGACAGTGCTGCCGAGAAATCGACGTTGGTCATGGTTTTGATAGTCAGGCTATATCGATTTTAGGAAATCGATTTTAGATGGCCTGTGCTCGGCCGGCAGCAATTCGCTACCGACGTGGCCCGCTTCGAAGTCGCTGAGGAACTGTGCCAGCTCGTCCAGCGGTATTGGTCTGCTGAGCAGGTAGCCCTGGATGAAGTCGCAGTTCAATTCGCGCAGGAAGGCGAGCTGCGCCGCGTTCTCCACCCCTTCGGCGACCACCTTGAGATGGAGGGTATGGGCCATGCCGACGATGGCCTGGACGATCTGCCGGTCGGCGTTGGCCTCAGGCAGCTCGAGCATGAAGGAGCGGTCGACCTTCAGGGTGTCCAGCGGCAGGCGCTTGAGGTAGGCGAGGGAGGAGTAGCCGGTGCCGAAGTCGTCGATGGAGATGCTCACGCCCAGCTCGCGAATGCGCTGCAGTAGGCTGAGGGCCTGGTTGACGTTGCTCATCAGGGCGTTCTCGGTTACCTCCAGCTCCAGGCGCTGGGCGCGCAAGCCGGAGTTCTTCAGCGCCTGGGCTACCTCGTCGGGCAGGTCGTCATGGCTGAGGTTGAGCGCCGAGCAGTTCACCGTCACGCGCAGGTCATGCTGTGCGTGCTTGCTGCTGAGCTGGCGCATGTCCTGGCAGGCGCGGCGCAGTACCCAGGCATCCAGCTCGCCGATGAAGCCGTTGGCTTCGGCGATGCCGATGAAGCGGTCCGGAGAGAGCAGGCCCAGGCGTGGATGCTGCCAGCGCACCAGGGCTTCCACCTTGCCGATATGGCCGCTGCCCAGGTCGAGTATCGGCTGGTAATGCAGCAGCAGGCCGCGGTCCTTCTTCAGGGCCTGGCGCAGCTCTTCTTCCAGCTCCAGCTCCATGCTCGCCTTGTTGCGCAGGTGCTCGCTGAAGAAGTGCACGGCGTTGCGTCCGCTGCCTTTCGATTGATAGAGGGCCAGGTCGGCGTGCTTGAGCAGCTCCTCGCAGGTCTCCCCGTCACGCGGGTAGATGGCGATGCCGACGCTGGTGGTCATCACCATGTGTCGGCGGGCCAGGGTGATCGGCTTCTTCATCCGCGCCATGATTCGGCGCGCCAGGTTGCGCGCCTCTTCGATGCGATTGAGGCTGACCAGGATGCAGAACTCGTCGCCGCCGAAGCGCGCGACCACGTCCTGGTCGCGCAGGGTGCCACGAATGCGCTCGGCGACTTCCTTGAGCAGCTGGTCGCCGGCGTCATGGCCGAGGCTGTCGTTGATCCGCTTGAAGTGATCGATATCGAGGAACATCAGCGCCATCGCCTGGCCCAGCTGGGCATGGCTGCGCAGCTTCTCGGCGAATACCTCGTTGAACGAGCGGCGGTTGAGCAGGTTGGTCAACGGGTCGTAATGCGCCGCCTGCTGCAAAGAGGCGCGCGCCTGGTTGAGCTGGTTGAGCAGGGAGTTGACGCGCAGCAGGTCGCGCTCCTTGTGCTGCAGCTTGCGGTCGGCCCAGGCCGCACCCAGCCCACCGCCGATGGCGAATAGGGCAAGCAGGCCAATGCTCAGACCCAGTTGCAGAGTGTTGCCGGTGCTCTGCAGCTGCAGCGGCGTGCCCAGTGGCACGACCATTTCCAGCGCCCACATGCCGGTGAAGTGCATGGACACGATTGCGCCGCCCATCACCAGGCTGGCGGCGATGCGCAGCAGTTGATGCAGCAGGCCGTCGCGGCCGCGGAAGAACAGCGACAGTTGCAGGGCGGCGAGGCTGGCGACGATGGCGATGACCACGGACAGGGCGAACAGCTCCGGGCGGTAGTACAGCTGGGCTTCCGAGCGGATGGCGGCCATGCCGCTGTAGTGCATCAGGGCGATGCCCAGGCCGATGCACAGTGCCGCCAGCAGGCGCTGGCGTAGGGTAGGGTGGGATTTGGCGAGGCCGGGCATGGCCAGCAGCGCGGCCAGCAGCACCGCCAGCAGGGAGAAGATCGTCGTCGGTATGTCGTAGCTCACCGCCACCGGAGCCTGGAAGGCGAGCATGGCGATGAAGTGCATGCTCCACACGCCGCCGCCGAGGCTCAGGGCACCGACCGCGCACCAGTTGCGCCGTGCCTCGAAGCGTTCGGCATGGCCGGCGCGCTCGGCGAAGCTCAGGGTGGCGTAGCCGGCCAGACAGGCGACCACATACGAGAGCATGACGAGGCCTGGGACGTGGCTGCAGTCCAGGAGGATTTGTGCGCCGTCGGGTACGGCGGTGAAAAAGCGCAGACCCAGCCAATCCATAGCAGGTGACCTCGGGGGCAGAGTGCAGGGGACTACAGGCTCAGGAAGCTGTGAGTATAGACGCCCGTACCAAATTCCAAATTCGTGCTGCCCGGCCTCTAAGACTTTGGTCGAGAAGGGGCTTTGGCTACGACTAAGGTCGTCTGTCTCGCCCCCGCAGTCGCTCGCAGAGTGGCCTCACCCGTAAATCGTGCTGTGGAGGACAACAACAATGAACGACAGCGTCTACAAGCGGATTGAACAGAGTCCGCGCTTCAAGGAGCTGGTCGCCAAGCGCGACCGCTTTGCCTGGATCCTATCCGCCATCATGCTTGGCCTGTATGTGGCCTTCATCCTGCTGATCGCCTTCGACCCGCAACTGCTCGGTACCCGCATCAGCGATGACTCGCCGATGACCCTGGGCATCCCCATGGGGGTCGGCCTGATCCTTTCCGCCTTCGTGCTGACCGGTATCTACGTCAAACGCGCCAACGGCGAGTTCGACCGTCTGAACCAGGAAATCCTGGATGAGGTGCAGAAATGATTGCGCGTCTTCTCACTGCTATCGGCCTGCTGGCCGCCGCACCGGCGCTCTGGGCTGCCGGCGCCATCGAGGGTGAAGTGCAGCGCCAGCCGCTGAACGTCGCCGCTATCGTCATGTTCGTGGTGTTCGTCGGCGCCACGCTGTGCATCACTTACTGGGCCTCCAAACGCAGCAAGTCGACTGCCGACTTCTACACCGCCGGTGGCGGCATCACCGGCTTCCAGAACGGCCTGGCGATTGCCGGTGACTACATGTCGGCGGCGTCCTTCCTGGGTATTTCCGCCCTGGTATTCGCCTCCGGTTACGACGGCCTGATCTACTCGATCGGCTTCCTGGTCGGCTGGCCGATCATCCTCTTCCTGATCGCAGAGCGCCTGCGCAACCTCGGCAAGTACACCTTCGCCGACGTCGCCTCGTTCCGCCTCAAGCAGAAGGAAATCCGCACTCTATCCGCCTGCGGTTCGCTGGTGGTAGTGGCCTTCTACCTGATCGCGCAGATGGTCGGCGCCGGCAAGCTGATCGAGCTGCTGTTCGGCCTCGACTACCACGTCGCAGTCGTGCTGGTCGGCATCCTGATGGTTTGCTACGTGCTGTTCGGCGGCATGCTGGCTACCACCTGGGTACAGATCATCAAGGCCGTGCTGCTGCTGTCCGGTGCCTCGTTCATGGCGCTGATGGTGATGAAGCACGTCGGCTTCGACTTCGGCACCCTGTTCACCGAAGCAGTCAAGGCTCACCCGAAAGGCGAGGCCATCATGAGCCCCGGCGGCCTGGTGAAGGACCCGATCTCGGCGATCTCCCTCGGCCTGGCGCTGATGTTCGGTACCGCCGGCCTGCCGCACATCCTGATGCGCTTCTTCACCGTCTCCGACGCCAAGGAAGCCCGCAAATCGGTGTTCTACGCCACTGGCTTCATCGGCTACTTCTACATCCTGACCTTCATCATCGGCTTCGGCGCGATCCTGCTGGTAGGCACCAACCCGGACTTCAAGGACGCCTCAGGCATCCTGATCGGCGGCAACAACATGGCGGCGGTGCACCTGGCCGATGCCGTGGGTGGCAGCCTGTTCCTCGGCTTCATCTCGGCCGTGGCCTTCGCCACCATCCTCGCGGTGGTTGCCGGTCTGACCCTGTCCGGCGCCTCGGCGGTGTCCCACGACCTGTACGCCAGCGTGATCAAGAAGGGCAAGGCCAACGAGAAGGATGAGCTGCGCGTTTCGAAGATCACCACCGTGGTGCTGGGTGTGCTGGCCATCGGCCTGGGCATCCTGTTCGAGAAGCAGAACATCGCCTTCATGGTCGGCCTGGCCTTCTCCATCGCGGCCAGCTGCAACTTCCCGGTACTGATCCTCTCCATGTACTGGAAGAAGCTGACTACCCGTGGCGCGATGATCGGCGGCTGGCTGGGCCTGATCACCGCCGTGGTGCTGATGGTTCTCGGCCCGACCATCTGGGTACAGATCCTCGGCAACGCGACTCCGATCTACCCCTACGAGTACCCGGCGCTGTTCTCCATTGCCGTGGCCTTCATCGGTATCTGGTTCTTCTCGATCACCGACAAGTCCCACGCCGCAAGCGAGGAGCGCGCACGCTTCTACCCGCAATTCGTCCGCTCGCAAACCGGCCTCGGCGCCAGTGGTGCAGCGGCTCACTGATCCATTGCTCCGTGTGAACTGGGCAGCCTTCGGGCTGCCCTTTTTTATGGGCGACGGTATGATCGCCGCCCATCGACATGGACGCACCGAGGACTATCAAGGATGAACCCGTCTTTCTCCCGCTGGGGCGCTGTTGCCCTTGGCATCTGTCTGAGCCTGTTGCTGGGCTGCTCGTCCAAGGGCGGCGCTGTTGGTGGCGAAGCCGCCGAGCCGGTAAGTGCCGGTTATGCGCCTACCCAGGGCAAAACCAGCGGCCGCCTGCTGGTATGGACCGCCGACTTCTCCGTGGAGGTGGCCGATCTCGGCAAGGCTTCCGAGCAACTGACGGCGTGCATGGTCGCCCTCGGCGGCTACGTGGAGGAGAAGAGCGACTACGGCAGGCAGAGCCAGAGTTTCGTCTACCGAGTGCCCAAGGGTGCCTTCAATGATGCACTGGGCGATGTCGAGCGCAGTGGCACCGTTCAGCGGCGCCACGTCAAAGGCGAGGATGTCACCGAGCAGTATGTCGACGTGGAAACCCGCCTGAAGAACGACCTGGCCCTGCGTGATCGCTTCCGTGATCTGCTGGCTAAGGCGAAGGACGTCAAGGACATCCTGCTGATCGAGACCGAGCTCAACCGCATCCAGTCGGAGATCGACTCGATGGAGGCGCGTATGCGCGTCCTCAAGGATCAGGTCCAGATGTCGACGATCCGTGTATCACTGCACCAGCAGGAGCCACCGAAGCCAGCCACCATCTATGGGCCGCTCGGCTACCTGTACAAGGGCGCGGAGTGGTTCGTGGTCAAGCTGTTCGTCATTCGCGAGTGATCGCTGGTGGAAACGCTGCGCGCGGTGCTGGCGACACTGCTGTTCCTGGCAGGGATCGCCTGTCTGGTGCACGGGCTCTCGGGTGGGCCGCTAGGGCTGTGCCTGCTCGGCATGACGCTGTGCTTTCTGTTCGCCTATTGGCTTTGGCCGAGAGGGAGTAGAGAGGAAAGCCCCTGGTTCGATGTACTGGAACTGCTGATCGAGTTGCCGATAAATGCCGTGCTGTGGCTGCTGCGCGGGATTGGTCGGTTGTTCCGTGACGTCGACGGAGTCGATCTGTGATGGGGCGCAGGGGGCTGGCGGCAGGGCTGGCGTTGCTTCTGGTCATGGCGGGCGGTTATGCCTGGCTCAAGGCACCCTATGCCAATGAGCCGGCCAGGGCTGTGGCGAGGGACTTTCTGCAGCTCCTGCAGGCAGACCGCTTCGAGCAGGCCCATGCACTGACCCTGGGCGCCGACGGCCTGACGGGACGCAACGCCAGCGAGTTGCGCGAGATGGCCCGGCGTCAGTTGTGCACGCGTGAAGCATTGGCGTTGGTCTGGCTGCACCCGCCGCAGTCCAATGGCAACCGCCTGCGTCGCTGGCTGCGCAACCAGGAGCTGGAGGTGCCCAGCATCAACGTCCGCTTCGAGGGTGCCTGCCTGATCAGCGTCGAATTGCGCCGGGATGGGCAGGGGCTCTGGAGGGTATTCAACTTCCAGTCCACGGCTGGATGAGAGGTGACAGGTTTCCAGGCTGTTCTTGCGCCAATAAAAAAGCCCCGCCAGTGCGGGGCTTTTTTATTGCGGGAGGATCACTCTTCCATCTGCGACTGCAGGTAGTTTTCCAGGCCGACTTTTTCGATCAGGCCCAGCTGGGTTTCCAGCCAGTCGATGTGCTCTTCCTCGGACTCGAGGATGTCTTCGAGTAGTTCGCGGGTGCCATAGTCACCGACGCTCTCGCAGTAGGCGATGGCGGTTTTCAGATCGGGAATGGCGGACTGTTCGAGCTTGAGGTCGCAGCCGAGCATTTCCTTGGTGTTCTCGCCGATCATCAGCTTGCCCAGGTCTTGCAGGTTGGGCAGGCCTTCGAGGAAGAGGATGCGCTTGATCAGCTTGTCGGCATGCTTCATCTCGTCGATGGATTCTTTGTATTCGTGCTTGCCGAGCTTTTCCAGGCCCCAGTCTTCGTACATGCGTGCGTGCAGGAAGTACTGGTTGATGGCCACCAACTCATTGCCGAGGATCTTGTTCAGATGCTGAATGACCTTCTTGTCGCCTTTCATGATGTGCCTCGCCCTGAGTGGTGGTTGCCTGAGTGGGTACTTGATAGTTCGGAAGTTTGCGCTGCAAGTTGCTGTTGGTCAAATATAAGTTGTTGAATTATATATAAAAATTAATATAAATAAGAATGTTTAGCTTCCGCGTTATGGTGCTAACTCATTGATATATGTCGATAAATATAAGGCGCCTATGTGAGGGGCATGGATAAATGGCTATCAATTCAATAGCGATACATGCGCAATGTTGCTGAGACTGGCCGCTGATGCGGTGGTGCTGGTGCACTTGCTATTCATTCTCTTCGTACTGGGCGGTGGGCTGCTGGTACTGCGCTGGCCGCGCCTGGCCCTGCTGCATCTGCCGGCAGCGGCCTGGGGCGTAGCGGTGGAGTTGCTGCACCTGTACTGCCCGCTGACGCCGCTGGAGAACCAGTTGCGACGAGCGGCGGGGGAGGCCGGTTATGCCGGTGGTTTCGTCGAGCATTACCTGATCCCGCTGATCTACCCGGCCGGGCTGACCCCGCAGATCCAGCTCTGGCTCGGGGCTCTCGTGCTGGTGGTCAATCTGCTGGTGTATGGCTGGTTGCTGTTGCGTCTATACCGGCGTCGCTAGGCGGTTCACCGGGCCGTCTTCTGGCTCGTCATTCAGCCGCCTGATGCTGCGCCGCGCGGCGTATTGCCTTGGCTACACTCGCCGCAACCTCACCACAGAACAAGGCAACAACACTATGCAAAATCGCATGATGATCACCGGCGCCGGTTCCGGTCTGGGACGCGAGATCGCCCTGCGCTGGGCGCGCGAAGGCTGGCGCCTGGCGCTGTGCGACGTCAACGAGAGCGGCTTGGCCGAGACCCTGAAGCTGGTCCGTGAAGCCGGCGGCGATGGCTTCACCCTGCGCTGCGACGTGCGCGACTACAGCCAGCTCACCGCGGTGGCGCAGGCTTGCGAGGAGCGCTTCGGCGGCCTCGACGTACTGGTCAACAACGCCGGTGTCGCGGCGGGCGGCATGTTCGCCGACCTGAGCCTGGAAGACTGGGACTGGCAGCTGTCGATCAACCTGATGGGCGTGATCAAGGGCTGCAAGGCCTTCCTGCCGCTGCTGCGCGCGAGCAAGGGCAAGGTCATCAATATCGCCTCCATGGCGGCGCTGATGCAGGGCCCGGCGATGAGCAACTACAACGTGGCCAAGGCCGGCGTGGTGGCGCTCTCCGAGAGCCTGCTGATCGAACTCAAGCCCGAAGATGTGGGCGTGCACGTGGTCTGCCCGTCGTTCTTCCAGACCAACCTGCTGGACTCCTTCCGTGGCCCGACCCCGGAGATGAAGCAGCAGGTCGGCAAGCTGCTGGAAGGCAGCCCGATCAGCGCCGCCGACATCGCCGGCTACATCTACGACGAAGTGGCCAAGGGCGAGTTCATGATCCTGCCGCACGAGCAGGGCCGCATGGCCTGGGCGATCAAGCGGCAGAACCCGCAGATCATCTACGACGAGATGACCAAGATGTGCGAGAAGATGCGCGCCAAGATGGGCGCCTGATCTTCGCAGGCAAGAAAAAGGGGCAGCCTAGGCTGCCCCTTTTTTGTTTCCGGCCGAGGACCCGTGCGGGCCCAGGCCAGGTTCTCAGCCGGCGACCAGGATGCGGATCGCCTCCAGACGCAGGCCCGCCTTGTCGAGGAAGCTCAGGCCGCTCTCGCGCTGCTTGCGCAGGGCTTCGATCTCGGCCGGGCGTACCGACGGGTTGACCGCCTGCAGCGCGGTCATGCGCGCGATTTCCTCGTCCAGGGTGGCCGTGAAGCGCTGGCGCGCCTCGTCGACGCGGGCGGCGTGGCGCGGCTGCACCTTGGCCTCGGCGGCGTTGATCTGCTTGCTCAGTACGTCGCGCTGCGCCTGCACGAACTTGTTGGCGCTGGCGCGTGGCACCGGCTCCAGCTGATCGTTGAGGGTATCGAAGGCGACCTTGCTGGCCAGGTCGTTGCCGTTGGGGTCGAGCAGGCTGCGCAGGGCGATCGGCGGCAGGTAGCGGCCCAGCTGCAGGGCCTTGGGCGCTACCACTTCGCTGACGTGCAGCAGCTCGAGCAGCACGGTGCCTGGCTTGAGCGCCTTGTTCTTGATCAGTGCCACCGAGGTGTTGCCCATCGAGCCGGACAGCACCAGGTCCATACCGCCCTGCACCATGGGGTGTTCCCAGGTGAGGAACTGCATGTCTTCGCGGGCCAGGGCCTGGTTACGGTCGTAGGTGACGGTCACCGCCTCGTCGTCGCCGAGCGGGAAGCTGGCATCGAGCATCTTCTCGCTGGGGCGCAGCACCAGGGCGTTTTCCGAATGGTCCTCGCTGTCGATGCCATAGGCGTCGAACAGTTCTTCCATATAGATCGGCAGGGCGTACTGGTCATCCTGCTCGTGGATGTCCTCGACCAGTTGCTGGCCATTGCCGGCGCCACCGGAGTTGAGCTCCAGCAGGCGGTCGCGGCCGCTGTGCAGCTCGCCTTCGAGGCGCTTGCGCTCGGCCTCGGCTTCGTCGAGCAGGGCCTGCCAGACGCTGTCGTCGCTGTCTTCCAGCAGCGGCAGCAGGCGCGGGCCGAAGTGGTGCTGCAGGGCGTTGCCGGTCGGGCAGGTATTGAGGAAGGCGTTCAGCGCCTGGTGGTACCACTGGAACAGGCGCTCCTGCGGGCTGTTCTCCAGGTACGGCACGTGCAGCTGGATGACGTGCTTCTGGCCGATCCGGTCGAGGCGGCCGATGCGCTGCTCGAGCAGGTCCGGGTGGGCCGGCAGGTCGAACAGCACCAGGTGGTGGCTGAACTGGAAGTTGCGGCCTTCGGAGCCGATCTCGGAGCAGATCAGTACCTGGGCGCCGAATTCCTCGTCGGCGAAGTAGGCGGCGGCGCGGTCGCGCTCGAGGATGTTCATGCCCTCGTGGAACACCGTGGCCGGGATGCCGGAGCGCACGCGCAGGGCGTCTTCCAGATCCAGCGCGGTTTCGGCGTGGGCGCAGATCACCAGCACCTTCACGCGCTTGAGCATCTTCAGGGTGTCGATCAGCCAGTCCACGCGCGGGTCGAATTTCCACCAGCGGGTTTCTTCGCTGCTGTCCTGCGCCTGGTAGCTGACTTCCGGATAGAGGTCGGCATGCTCGCCCACCGGCAGCTCCATGTACTCCACCGGGTTGGCCAGCGGGTAGGGATGCAGTTCGCGCTGCGGGAAGCCCTGCACCGCTGCACGGGTGTTACGGAACAGCAGGCGGCCGGTGCCGTGACGGTCGAGCAGCTCACGGATCAGGCGTGCCGCGGCTTCGCTGTCGCCATCGGTGACGGCGGCCAGCAGCGCTTCGCCCTCGTTGCCGAGGAAGCCACTGATGGTGGCGTGGGCCTTCTCGGACAGGCGGCCCTCGTCGAGGAGCTCCTGCACGGCTTCGGCGATCGGCTTGTAGTTGGCGCTCTCGGCGCGGAATGCGGCGAGGTCATGGAAACGGTCCGGGTCGAGCAGGCGCAGGCGCGCGAAGTGGCTTTCCAGGCCCAGCTGCTCCGGGGTGGCGGTGAGCAGCAGTACGCCGGGGATGACCTCGGCCAGTTGCTCGACCAGGCGATACTCGTCGCTGGCCTTTTCCGGGTGCCAGACCAGGTGGTGGGCTTCGTCGACCACCAGCAGGTCCCAACCGGCGGCGAATGCGGCGTTCTGCGCCTTCTCGCTGTCCTTCAGCCACTCCAGCGAGACCAGCGCCAGCTGGGTGTCCTCGAAGGGGTTGTCGGCATCGCTCTCGGCGAAGCGCTCGGCGTCGTACAGGGCGACCTGCAGGTTGAAGCGGCGGCGCATCTCCACCAGCCACTGGTGCTGCAGGTTCTCCGGGACCAGGATCAGCACGCGGCTGGCGCGGCCGGAGAGCAGCTGGCGATGGATCACCAGGCCGGCCTCGATGGTCTTGCCCAGGCCCACTTCGTCGGCCAGCAGGACGCGCGGGGCCATGCGGTCGGCGACTTCGCGGGCAATGTGCAGCTGGTGCGCGATCGGCTGGGCGCGGGCGCCGCCCAGGCCCCACAGGCTGGATTGCAGCAGGCGGCTCTGGTGTTCCAGGGTGTGGTAGCGCAGGGCGAACCAGCTCAGCGGGTCGATCTGCCCGGCGAACAGGCGGTCGCTGGCCAGACGGAACTGGATGAAGTTGGACAGCTGGGTTTCCGGCAGGCTGTAGGATTCGTGCTGGGCGTCGAAGCCGTGGTAGACCAGCAGGCCGTCGACGTCCTCGACTTCCTGGACGGTCAGCTTCCAGCCTTCGTAGTGGGTGATCTCGTCGCCCGGGGCGAAGCGCACGCGGGTCAGCGGGGCGTTGCGCAGGGCGTACTGGCGGGTCTCGCCAGTGGCCGGGTAGAGCACGGTGAGCAGGCGCCCGTCGGAAGTGAGGATGGTGCCGAGTCCGAGTTCCGCCTCGCTGTCGCTGATCCAGCGTTGTCCCGGTTGATACTGCACAATGCCACTACTTGCCATGAAATGCCCCAGCTGCGAAAAAAGCCGCGTATGTTAGCGGAACGCCGCGCCGAGGGCGACGCCCGTGGCTGAATCAATGCGCGCGTCCTGAGTCGAAAGTGTAGCGGTCGTTCAAGTCGCGGACCGACCGGCCGACAGTAGGGTCAACAGGAGGCACCCGAATGCTACCGCCCATTCCTCACAGCCTGGTCCCCGTTACCGCCCAGCAGGACGTGATCAAGCCGCGCCCTGACATCCCGCCGGTGACCCCGACCAACGAGAGCGCCAACGAGAGCGAGGTGGGTCTGGACAAGCGGCACCCACAGGAGGCCGAGGAGCTGTTGCGTGAGGAGCAGCGCCGTCGCCAGCGCCGCGGCTACACCCCGGAGGAGCTGGCCGAGCTGGAGGCCAACAGCCCCGAGGAAGAGAAGCTGCTGGAAGAAATCCCGCGCCAGGGCCTGTGGGTGGACGTGGAAGTCTGATCGGCGTGGATCTGTTCGACTCGCAACCGCTGCAACTGCCTGGTGCCGAGCTGGATTACCGGCCGCACTGGCTCGATCCCGGCACCGCCGACATCTGGTTCCAGCAACTGGCCGCCGAGACGCCCTGGGAGCAGCCGCAACTGCAGATCCATGGCCAGTCCATCCCGGTGCCGCGCCTGCTGGCCTGGTATGGCGACCCCGAGGCGAGCTACCGCTATTCCGGCCTGGTGCATCAGCCGCTGCCCTGGACGCCGCTGCTGAGCGAGATTCGCCGGCGGGTGGAGGAGGTGGCCGGCCAGCTACTCAACGGCGTGCTGCTCAACTTCTACCGCGATGGCAACGACTCCATGGGCTGGCACAGCGATGACGAAGCCGAGCTGGGTACCAACCCGCTGGTCGCCTCGCTCAACCTCGGCGGCCCCCGGCGTTTCGATCTGCGACGCAAGGGCAGGGGGCGCATCGAGCACTCACTGCAACTGGATAGCGGTTCGCTGCTGGTCATGGCCGGCGCAACGCAGCATCATTGGCAGCATCAGGTGGCGAAGACCCGCAAGCCGGTGGCGCCACGCATCAACCTCACCTTTCGCCTGATCCGGTCCTGACCATGAGCGACGACAAGCTGATCGACTTCGCCGCCGAGCGCGGCAAGCGCATCCACGACCTGCACGACAAGAAGCTGGACGACATGCGCCAGGCCTTCGAGCAGGCCTTGCCGCTGCCCAAGGGCAAGAAGCCCAAGGGCAAGCCGAAGAAGAAGCGCTGAGCCCTTCAGCGCCGTTGTACCCGCCTGCGGCGCCCTGTCGCGGCGCCCACCCTCACGGACATTGATCCGCGTCAATTCCCGCCGCCGCAGCTCCTCTAACCTGAAGCCATCAAGACAAGGCTCAGCACAAGGAGGCAGCCATGTTCCTCGACACCGTAGTTCTCGCCGGTATCGGCACAGTCGCACTGATGGTCGCCTTCTTCGGCGGCGTCGGTCTCTTCATCTGGAAGGATTCTCACAAAAAGGCCAAGGCCCCGGTCGTGGTCAAGGCCGAGTAATCCCTCCGCAACAGTGCACGCAAGGCATTTAGGGCGACTTCGGTCGCCCATTTTTTTGCCCGCGAAAAAAGAGGCCCGCACGCGGCGGGCCTAAACGTGGGTCTAGCGTCGTCGTTGCCACAGGCGGAAGGCCGGCTCGGCGAGGAACAGCACGCACATCAGCCGCAGCACCTGCAGCCCGGTGATCAGCGGCACCGACAGGGCCAGGGCCTCGGCGGTCAAGCTCAGTTCGGCGATGCCGCCGGGCATCATGCCCAGCATCAGCGAACGGTGATCCAGCGCGACCAGCCAGCTCAGCGCCTCGGCCACCAGCGCGGCGGCGAGCATCGCCAGTAGGGTGGCGAGCAGCACCAGGCCGATGAAGCGCGGTGCGCGGCGGAAGAATTCGCGGCTGAAGTGGCAGCCCAGGGCGCTGCCGATCAGCCACTGGCCGACCTCGCTGGTACCGCCTGGCAGGCTCAGCGGGCGATCCAGCCACACCGCGCCAATGGCGCAGAACAGGATCGGTCCGAGCAGCCAGGGGTTGGGCTGGCGCAGGCGCTGCCAGAGCAGGGCGAACAGCGCACCGCCGGCCAGCAGCACTGCCAGCGTGGGCAGGTCGCTGGCGCCGCCGGCATGCGCCAGCGCCGGTGCGGCGCCCAGCCACCACTGGAACAGCGCCGGCACGCAGAGCACCACCAGCAGCAGGCGCACGCTTTGCCCGGCCGCCACCTCGCTGGTTCGCGCGCCGTTGCGCTGGCCGAGGTTGACCATCTCGCTGGCGCCGCCGGGCATGCTGGCGAAGAACGCCGTGGCGCGGTCGACGCCGGCGCGGCGCAGCAGGGCGATGCCGATCAGGCAGGTCAGGCTGGTGGCCAGGGCGCCGATCAGCAGCACGCCGCCGTGGGCGAGCACCTGCTCCAACACCGCCGGGCTGAAGTGCAGGCCGATGCCGGTGCCGACCAGCCACTGGCCGAGCTTGCGCCCACCGGGCACCTCGCCGAGGTCGAGGCCGCCGACGCAGCGCAGCAGCATCAGCGCCAGCAGCGAGCCGACCATCCACGGCAGTGGCCAGCCGATCAGGCTGGCCAGCCAGCCGCCGGCAGCGCCGGCCAGCGGCGTCAGCAGCCAGTTAGGCATGCGCGGCCTGCAGCTTGCGCCGGTTGCGCCACCAGCGGATGCCCGGCAGGGCCAGCATCAGCACGGCCAGGGCCCAGAGGCCGACGGTGATCGGGCTGGACCAGAGGATCGCCAGGTCGCCGTTGCTGATCGACAGGGCGCGGCGCAGGTTGGACTCCATCATCTCGCCGAGGACGAAGCCGAGGATCAGCGCCGACAGCGGGAAGTCCATCTTGCGCAGCAGGTAGCCGAACACGCCGAGCGCGGCCATCAGCACCAGGTCGAAGGTGGTGCTGTGCACGGCGTACACGCCCACCACCGAGATGATGGTGATGGCTGGCACCAGGATCCAGGTAGGCACGCTGAGCATGCGGGCGAACAGGCCGACCAGCGGGATGTTCATCACCAGCAGGATGACGTTGCCGATGAACAGCGAGGCGATCAGGCCCCAGACCACGTCCGGCTGCTGTTCGAACAGCAGCGGGCCGGGGGTGATGTTGTACAGCGTCAGGGCGCCGATCATCACCGCGGTGGTGCCCGAGCCGGGCACGCCGAGGGTCAGCATGGGAATCAGCGAGCCGCAGGCCGAGGCATTGTTGGCCGCCTCCGGTGCCGCCACGCCGCGCAGGTCGCCCTCGCCGAAGCGGCTGGAGCTACCTGCCATGCGCTTCTCGCTCATGTAGGTGATGGCGCTGGCGATGGTCGCCCCGGCGCCCGGCAGCACGCCGATGACGAAGCCGGCCAGCGAGCTGCGCACGCTGCTCCACCAGGTGAAGGCGAATTCCTTGGCGTTGAACAGCATGCGCCCGCTGGCCTTGACCGCCTGCTGGCCGCTGGCGGTGTGCTCGAGCATCAGCAGGATCTCGCTGACGCTGAACAGGCCGATCACCACGATGACGAACTGCACGCCGTCGGACAGACCGACGCTGTCGAAGGTGAAACGGTACACGCCGGTGGTGGCGTCCACCCCGACCGTGGCCAGGGCCAGGCCGATCAGCGCGGCGAGCAGGGTCTTAACCGGCTTGTCGCCGACCATGCCACCCAGGCAGGCGATGGCGAACACCATCAGCACGAAGTACTCGGCCGGGCCGAAAGCCACCGCCCAGTTGGCCAGGATCGGCGCGAACAGCACCACGCCGATGGTGGCGATGGTGCTGCCGATGAACGAGCTCATCGCCGACAGCGACAGGGCGATGCCGGCCTTGCCCTGACGGGCCAGCGGGTAGCCGTCGAGAGTGGTCATGATCGCTGCGGCGTCGCCCGGCACGTTGAGCAGAATGGCGGAAATGCGCCCGCCGTATTCGCAGCCCAGGTACACGGCGGCGAGCAGGATCAGCGCGGTCTCCGGCGGCAGGCCGAGGGCGTAGGCCAGCGGCAGCAGGATCGCCACGCCGTTGATCGGCCCAAGGCCCGGCAGCAGGCCGACCACGGTGCCGACGAAGGCGCCGAACAGCGCCACCAGCAGGTTGGTCGGGCGGGTGGCGACATCGAAGCCCTGCATCAAGAAATTCAGCGTTTCCATCTCAGCTCTCCAGGAAAGCGACGAACACGCCGAGTGGCAGCGGCACGTCCAGCAGATAGTCGAACAGCAGGTACAGCAGCACGCCCATCAGGCTGCCGCTGACGGCGCTGAGCAGCGGGCGGCCGCCAAACAGCAGGCCGAGGCTGAAACCGGCTAGCGCCGTGCTCAGCACGAAGCCCAGCGGCTCGAACAGCAGGGCATAGGCGAGCATGGCGCCGACGCACAGGCAGACCTTGCGCGCCAGGGCCCAGGAAATCGGCAGGGTTGGCTCACCACTGGGCTTGCATAGCAGCCACAGGGCTGAGGCGGCCATCAGAATCAGCAACAGCAACGGGTAGGCGCGCGGGCCGACCGGGTCGTAGGAGAAGGGGGCCTGGAAGCCCCAGGCGACCACGGCGAGAAAGGCGCAGACGAGCAGCCACACCGCAGCGAACAGGCGGACGTACATGGTGGTATTCCTGAGCAAGGATGGTTGTTCCCCTCTCCCGCCGGGAGAGGGGCTAGGGGTGAGGGATGCCTTGGGGCATGCGATTCCCTCACCCGGCCCTGCGGGCCACCCTCTCCTAGGGGGAGAGGGGAGGCCTTACTGCACTAAGCCGAATTCGCCGGCCAGGGCCTTGTAGTCCTGCACCTGCTTGAACACGTAGGTCTTCAGCTCGTCGCCGGTCATGTTCAGCGGGAACAGGTCGCGCTGTTCACGCAGCTTGGCGAACTCCGGGCTGGCCAGCAGGGTGTCGAACTGTGCCTTCCACCAGGCGAAGTCGGCGTCGCTGACCTCCGGGCCCATATAGAAGCCGCGGATCACCGGCCAGACGATGTCGTAGCCCTGTTCCTTGGCGGTCGGCAGGCCTTCCAGCTTGCCCGGCAGGCGCTCGTCGGAGAGCACGGCGAGGATGCGGATCTTGTTCGCCGCCAGCTGCGGGGTGACTTCGCCGAGGCCGCTGGAGGTGACCTGTACGTGGCCGCCGAGCATGGCGGTGAGGGTTTCGCCGCCACCCTCGAAGGCCACGTAGCGCAGCTCCTTCGGGTCGATGCCGGCGGCGCGGGCGATCAGCGCGGTCTGCATCCAGTCCTGGCCGCCGATGGTGGCACCGGCGCCGAAGACGATACCGCCGGGGTCTTTCTTCAGGGCCTGCACCAGGTCATCGAGGGTCTTGTAGGGCGAGTCGGCGCGCACGCTGATGGCGCCGTAGTCGGTGCCGATGCCGGCCAGCCAGCGCACGGCGTTCTCGTCATAGCGGCCGAACTTGCCCTGGGCCAGGTTGAGCAGGGAGCCGGAGGAGAACGCGGTGATGGTGCCGGCGTCCTTCGGGCGCTGGGCGACCACGGCGTTGTAGGCCACGGCGCCGACGCCGCCGGGCATGTAGGTGACGCGCATCGGGGCCTTGAGCAGGCCGTTGTCCTTGAGGCCGCTCTGGGCCAGCTTGCAGGTCAGGTCGAAGCCGCCGCCGGGCTTGGCCGGGGCGATGCATTCGGGGCGCTTGGGTTCGGCCAGCAGCTGGCTGGACAGGGCGAGGGCGCCGAACGCCAGGGCGATACGGGACAGGGCAGTGTTCATCATCTTCTCCTGTGGAGTTTTATTGTGGCTCACCAGATCGGCAGGGAGTAGCCGACGATCACGCGGTTCTCGTCCGCATCGCGGGCGAAGCTGGAACGGAAGCTGGCGTTGCGCAGGCGCACGTAGAGGTCCTTGAGCGGGCCGCTCTGCACCACGTACTTGACCTCGGTGTTGCGTTCCCACTCGCTGCCTTCTTCGCTGCTGCCGGCCACCTGGGCGTTGTCGCCCTTGATGTAGCGGGTCATGAAGCTCAGGCCAGGCACGCCGAGGGTGGCGAAGTCGAAGTCGTAGCGCGCCTGCCAGGAGCGTTCCTCGGCGTTGGCGAAGTCGTTGATCTGCACGAAGTTGACCAGGAACGGGTCGCTGCCATCGACGTAGGCGAAGCCGGTGTCGCCGCTCAGGTGCTGGTAGCCGAGGCCGACCTTGTGCCCGCTGTGGGCGTAGGAGACCAGGCCGTTCCAGGCGTTGTTGTCGACCTTGCCGGCCTTGGCCGAGCCGCTGTCGTCGCTGATCGAGACGCGCAGGTCGGCGCTCAGGCTGCCGCCTCCCAGCGGCTGGCTGGCCAGCAGGCCGAGGAAGTGCTGGCGGTAGATGTCTTCGACGTCGGCGTAGTAGTAGCGCGCGGTCATGCCCTTGGCGAAGGTCCAGTCGAGGCCGGCCAGGTCCATGTGCTCGGCGGTCACGCCACCGGCGAAACGACTGTTCTTGCTGTTGAGGATGATGTCTTCGGAGTTGGTCGAGGCGCGGTCGATCACCTTGTCCAGGCGGCCGCCGAGCAGGCTCAGGCCGTCGAGCTCGCTGGAGCTGAGCAGGCCGCCCTCGAACACCTGCGGCAGCAGGCGGCTGTCGCTGGCCTTGACCACCGGCAGCTCGGGGATGTGCGAGCCATAGCGGAACTCGGTCTTGGAGACCTTGACCTTACCGGTCAGGCCCAGGCGGCCGAACTCGTCCGGGGTACCGCCGTCGTCCTGCACGGGCAGCAGGTCGGTGCCGGTGCGGCCGCCGCCGGAGTCGAGCTTGACGCCGAGCATGCCGAGGGCGTCCAGGCCGAAGCCGACGGTGCCTTCGGTGTAGCCGGACTGGATGTCGAGCAGGAAGCCCTGGCCCCATTCCTCGCGCTTGTTCTGGCCGGTGCCTTCACGGAAGTCGCGATTGAGGTAGATGTTGGTCGTGGTGAGGGTGGCGCTGCTGTCTTCGACGAAAGCGGCTTGGCTGGTCGTGGCAGCAGAACTGGCGAGAATAGCCAGGGCGAGGCGGTTCGCAGGCAGTGCGATGCGCATGCAGGTGGTCTCCGATTGTTGTTCTTGTCGCGCCGGGGCAACCACGCGTCCGGCACTCTGATGGGTGGTTCTTGCCACCCTGACCGCGATCCTAGGCAGCGAAGCTTTCGCCAGGCTTTCAGCGTGAAAGAAAGTCGCCACGGCCTTCACAGCGCCCGCTTGCTGGTTAAACTCGGCTGCATAACTACAAGGTCGTGGAGTGTGCTGCCGTGCGAATCCTGCTGGTCGAGGACCATCTGCCCCTGGCCGAAAGCGTGGCCCAGGCCTTGCGTGGCGCCGGCCTGACCGTCGATGTGCTGCACGACGGGGTGGCCGCCGAACATGCCCTGGCTACCGAGGACTACGCCCTGGCGGTGCTCGACGTGGGCCTGCCGCGGCGCGACGGCTTCGAGGTGCTCGCCCACCTGCGCGGCCGTGGCAAGACCCTGCCGGTGCTGATGCTGACCGCACGCGGCGAGGTGAAGGACCGCGTCCACGGCCTCAACCTGGGCGCCGACGATTACCTGGCCAAGCCCTTCGAGCTGACCGAGCTGGAGGCGCGGGTCAAGGCGCTGCTGCGCCGTAGCGTGCTCGGCGGCGAGCAGCAGCAGCGCTGCGGCGCACTGGTCTATGACCTCGGCACGCAGCGCTTCACTCTGGACGAGCAGCCACTGACCCTGACCTCCCGCGAGCAGGCCGTGCTGCAGGCGCTGATCGCCCGGCCGGGGCGGGTAATGAGCAAGGAACAGCTGGCCGACCAGGTGTTCGGCTTGGACGAGGAGGCCAGCCCGGACGCCATCGAGATCTATATCCATCGCCTGCGCAAGAAGCTCGAGGGCGCGGCGGTGCGCATCGTCACCTTCCGTGGCCTGGGCTACCTGCTGGAAGCCGTCAGTGAGTGAGTTCGGTGCCGGCAGCCTGCGTGGCCGGCTGCTGCGACGCCTGGCCGCGCTGCTGGCCATTCCGCTGCTGATCGGCAGCCTGAGCGCCTATTGGAACGGCCGGCATGCGGCCGACGCGGCCTACGACCGTACTCTGCTGGCCTCGGCCCGGGCCATTGCCGACGGCCTCTACACCGAGGAAGGCAAGCTGCGCGCCGACGTGCCCTATGTGGCGCTGGACCCCTTCGCCTACGACCTCGAGGGGCGCATCTTCTATGAGGTCAGCGACCTCGACGGGCACCTGGTGTCGGGCTACGAAGGCCTGCCGGACCCGCCATCCGAGACGCCACGGACCGACGACTACCCGGCGCTGGCGCGTTTCTACGATGGCGAGTTCGATGGTGTCGGAGTGCGCGTGGTCAGCCTGCTGCAGCCCGTCTCCGAGCCGGGGATGAATGGCATCGCCGAGATCCGCGTGGCCGAGACCGACATTGCACGGGTACGCATGGCCCAGGGCCTGCTGCTCGACACCCTGTGGCGCATGGGCCTGCTGGCGCTGGTCAGCCTGGCCCTGGTGTGGCTGGCGGTGAGTGCCGCGCTGCGCCCGCTGGAGCGCCTGCGCTCGGCGGTGGAGGAACGCCAGCCGGATGACCTGGACCCGCTGCCGATGGTGCAGGTGCAGGACGAGCTGCGCCCGCTGGTGGCCTCGCTCAACCACTTCACCGAGCGCCTGCGCCAGCAGTTCGAGCGCCAGGCGCAGTTCATCGCTGACGCCTCCCACGAATTGCGTACGCCGCTGGCCGCGCTCAAGGCGCGTATCGAACTGGGCCTGCGCGAGCGTGAACCCGAGCGCTGGTACAGCACGCTGGAGAAGGCCGCGCAGAGCACCGACCGCCTGACCCATCTTTCCAACCAGCTGCTGTCGCTGGCGCGCATTGAACGTGCGGCGCGGGCCGTCGCCGAGGGTGGTGCGGGGCGCCTGGACCTGACCCCGCTGGCTCGCGAGCTAGGCATGGCCCTGGCGCCGCTGGCGCACCAGCGAGGCGTCACTCTGGCGCTGGAGGCGGACGCCGAGGTCTGGCTGCGCGGCGAGCCGATGCTGCTGCACGAGCTGATCTACAACCTGGTGGACAACGCGCTGGTGCACACGCCGGGCGGCAACGTGGTGGTGCGCGTGCTGACGCCGGCGCTGCTGGAGGTGGAGGACGACGGGCCTGGCATTCCGGCGGAGGAGCGTGAGCGGGTGTTCGAGCGCTTCTATCGCAGCAATGCCCAGGGCACCGGGGCAGGACTCGGGCTGGCGATCGTCGGCGAGATCTGCCGCGCGCACCGCGCCGAGATCGAGCTGGGACAGGGCGCGCTGGGTGGGCTGCTGGTGCGGGTGACTTTCCCGCCGGCTCAGTAGGCCAGGCTCAGCGGCTGCTGCACTTCCAGCAGGTACTGGCTGACCTTGCCGCTGTCCTGCAGGGCCTTGAGGCCGCGGTTGAACTGGGCGATGCGTTCGGCATTGCCCGGTACCTGGCGGGAGAGCATCAGGTGCAGGCTGTCGCTGCGTAGCGGCAGGGGGTGGAAGGACAGTTGCGCGCGCTCGGCGCGGCTGAACTTGCTGTGCAGCATGTCGAAGGCCACCACCTTGTCCATCGGCAGCACGTCGATGCGGCCGGCCAGCAGCATGCGCATCGCCTGTTCCTCGTTGCTCAGGCGCTTCACCCGGATCAGACCATCGCTCTCGGCACTCTGGAAGTCCGGGCCATAGTCGTAGTTGATGGCGCCGCCCACGCGCAGGGTGGCTAGGTCTTTCGCGGCGGCCCAGTCGAAGGGGTGGTCCTTGCGATGGAACAGGTGATAGCTGCTTTCCACCACTGCATCGCTGACGAAGAACGCCTCATCGCGCTCGGGGCTGCGCAGCCATACGGCACTGCCGTCGCTCTTGCCCAGTTCGGCGTTGTGCAGGGCGCGAGCCCAGGGGTAGAACTCCCAGGTGACCTGCACGCCTTCGAGGGCGAAGGCCTCTTCGACGATGCGCGAGGCAACGCCGTGGTGTGGCAGGTCCTGGCCGAGGTAGGGGCTCCATTCGCCGTTGGTCAGGCGAATCTCGTCGGCGGTGGCGGCAAGCGGGAGGAGCAGAGTGAACAGCAGCGACAACAAGCGCATGGCACGTTTCCTTCCCCTGAGCTGAGCGGTACGGAGCCAATTCCATTGGCTCCGCGGCGTACGGCTTCTATCGCCGCCCGCTATCAAGCGGTAGCAGGCATGCTGGCAGTCTAGTCAGGATGGACTCGGCATGCTGCGAGTTTATTGCAGCATGCTGGCAGCGGCCTCCATGGCGGCGGAGAGGTCTTCGTCTGCCTGCATGTCGACGTTCGGGTCGAGGCCGAGCTTGGCAAAGGCGTGAACCTGGCTCCAGTCCAGCTGGGTGTAAGGGTGCTCGCTACCCAGGTAGCTCTGCAGGGTGGCGACCTGGACGATGTCCACGTAATCGACCTTGGCCGAGTTGCGGCTGAAGTCCAGGTACTGGCCGGGGACCATGGCGATCGGCTCGGGGAACTCCCAGGCACGCAGGATCTTGTCGCCGATGATCGGATGAATCTTCTCGATCACGTGGTTGAGGCTGATCGAGTCGGCCAGCAGCGCGTTGTTCTCTTCGGCGTAGGTCAGGATCGGCAGTACGCCGATCTGGTGGACCAGGCCGGCGAGGGTGGCCTGGTCGGGCAGCAGGCGAGTGTAGTGGCGGCACAGCACGTGGCAGATGCCGGCGATCTCGGTGCTCTTGTTCCACACTTCGCGCATCTTGCGGTCGACCACGTCGCTGGTGGCCTGGAACATCTGTTCCATGGCCAGGCCGGTGGCCAGGTTGCAGGTGTAGTTGATGCCGAGGCGGCTGACTGCCATCTGCAGGTCGGTGATTTCCTTGCTGGTGCGCAGCAGCGGGCTGTTCACCACCTTGATGATGCGCGCGGTCAGCGCCGCGTCGTTGCCGATGACCTTGCTCAGGGCAGGAATGCTGATGTTCGGATCTTCCGCCGCCTCACGCACCTTGAGCGCCACCTCCGGCAGGGTAGGCAGCACCAGCTCGTCGTTCTCGATGGCGTGGATCAGTTCTTCCTGGACTTTTTCGGCAAGCTTGCTCATTTCGGTTCTCGGGTCGCTCGGCTGCTTCAGTTTAGGCTCTGCAGCGGCCATTGTTCAGGTATGCCCCGGGTTGTACCGCGTTTGCCCCGGAGCACGCATCAGCTTTTTGATTCAGCGCTGGATTTCGCGATCTGCGTCCAGCTGGTAAGGCAATTCGAGCAGCGTCAGGGCGGGGCCGTCGGCGCTGCCCAAGTGGATGCGGCCATCGCTCTTGGCGTCTTCCTGCAGCACGGCCAGCAGCTCGCTGCCTTGCTCGGACTGGGCCGCCAGCACGACTTCGCCGACGCTGGAGCCATGCACTGGGGAGAACAGTTCGGTCCCGATGCCGGGTAGCTCATCGGCCTGCAGACTCAGGCGCTGCAGGCGGCGCTTGAGTTTGCCGAGGTACTGCATGCGCGCGACGATCTCCTGGCCGGTGTAGCAGCCCTTCTTGAAGCTGACGCCGCCGACCGCTTGCAGGTTGATCATCTGCGGGATGAACAGCTCGCGGGTGGCGCCGAACACCTGGCCGATGCCAGCGCGGACCTGGCCGAGCAGCCAGTCGTTGAGTGGCGCCTCGCGCAGCTGCGCAGCCAGTTGGCCACGCAGGCGCTCGGCCTGATCCGCTGGCGCCCAGAGCTCGGCGTGGCCGCCAGGCAGGCGAATGGCGATTAGACCATCGCCGCGCGCCACGCTATCGGCGTCCTGCGGCAGATCCAGGCCCAGGGCGAGCAGGGCGCTATCGCCGCCGGACAGGCCGAAACGCACCCAGCTGGCGGATTCGTCAGCGAGGGTCGACTTGGAGAACACCGCGTATTTCTTCAGGTCCGCCAGCTGCGCTTCGAACAGCTCGCTGGCCAGTGCCAGCAGGTAGCCGTCGCCATCCTGCAGGATGCGGAAGCTAGAGATCATGCGGCCCTTGGGCGTGCAGCGCGCGCCGAGGCTGGATGTCCGTTCGTCGAGATAATTGAGGTTGCAGGTGAGCTGGCCCTGGAGGAACTTGGCGGCGTCCGGGCCACGCACGGCGAGCAGGGATTCGTGATTCAGCGGGGTGAAGAAGGCGGAGTCGGCCATGGGCGATCGCAGGTCAAAAAGTCAGGGCGTCATCATAGAGGCCGCCCGGCGCCTTGTCAGCGGGTGCCGAGCGCGCGTCGCGCCGTTATACTGCGCCCCTTTGCACAGGAGCCGCTGTATGGCCGACGCTACCGAACTGAACCGACTCTTCTGGCACAGCCGCCGCGGCATGCTGGAGCTGGACGTGTTGCTGGTGCCCTTCGTCAAGGAGGTCTATGCCAGCCTGGATGCCGAGGATCAGGCGCGCTACCGCAAGCTGCTGGAGTGCGAGGATCAGGACATGTTCGGCTGGTTCATGCAGCGCGGTGAGCCGGAAGATGCCGATCTGCGGCACATCGTTCGCATGATCCTGGATCGTGTCCAGCCGAAGTGATGCCTTCGAATGCCACTGGCAGGCCTCGCGCCTGCTGCTGGCGATCTACCTGTCGGCGCTGTCCCTGGCGCTGATCACCCTGTTTCTCATCGAACTACCGCTCTGGGCCGCCCTGATCGGCGCATGCGCCTGCCTGCTGCATGCCGCCTGGGCATTGCCGCGTCAGGTGCTGCTGAATCATCCCCGTGCCTTTACCGGCCTGCGTCGCGACGAGAGTGGCTGGCAGCTGTTCAGCAGGTGTGATGGCTGGCAGCCCGTGCAGCTGCGCCCGGACAGCCTGGCACTGCCGCTGGTCGTGGTGTTGCGCTTTCGTCTGGTCGGCGAGTGGCGGGTGCGCGGTCTGTGCATCCCGAGAGATGCGTTGCCGCGCGACATGCACCGGCGGCTGCGGGTGCGCCTGAGGTTCAGCCGGCGTAGGTGGGCGGCGCCAGAATAGTGTCGTGGGCCTCCGGCAGCATGTCCGGATAGTCCAGGGTGTAGTGCAGGCCGCGGCTCTCGCGGCGCAGCATGGCCGACTCGATCATCAGCTCGGCGACCTGGGCCAGGTTACGCAGCTCGATCAGGTCGCGGCTGACCTTGTAGTTGGAATAGAACTCGTCGATCTCGTCCAGCAGCAGACGCACGCGGTGCTGGGCGCGCTGCAGGCGCTTGTTGGTGCGCACGATGCCGACGTAGTCCCACATGAATCGCCGCAGTTCGTCCCAGTTGTGCGCGATGATCACGTCCTCGTCGGAGTCGGTGACCTGGCTGGCGTCCCAGGTCGGCAGGTTCTGGGGCATCGGTACCCGGTCCAGCTGGGCGACGATGTCCTCGACCGCTGAGCGCGCGTAGACGAAACACTCGAGCAGAGAGTTGCTGGCCATGCGGTTGGCACCATGCAGGCCGGTGAAGCTGGTCTCGCCGATGGCATACAGGCCGGGTACGTCGGTGTGCCCATGGCGGTCGACGACTACGCCGCCACAGGTGTAGTGCGCCGCCGGCACCACCGGGATGGGCTGGCGGGTGATGTCGATGCCGAACTGCAGGCAGCGCTCGTAGACGGTGGGGAAGTGCGCCTTCACGAACTCGGCCGGCTGGTGGCTGATGTCCAGGTACACGCAGTCCACGCCCAGGCGCTTCATCTCATGGTCGATGGCGCGGGCGACGATGTCGCGCGGGGCCAGCTCTTCGCGTGCGTCGAAGCGCGCCATGAAGCGCTCGCCATTGGGCAGCTTGAGGTGCGCGCCTTCGCCGCGCAGGGCCTCGGTGACCAGGAAGCTCTTGGCCTGCGGGTGGTACAGGCAGGTCGGGTGGAACTGGTTGAATTCCAGGTTGCCGACCCGGCAGCCAGCGCGCCAGGCCATGGCGATGCCGTCGCCGCTGGCCCCGTCCGGGTTGCTGGTATAGAGGTAGACCTTGGCCGCACCGCCGGTGGCGAGAATCACGAAGCGTGCGTGGTAGGTGTCGACTTCGCCGCTGTTGCGGTTGAGCACGTAGGCCCCGACGCAGCGCTCACCCTGCAGGCCCAGTTTGCGCTCGGTGATCAGGTCTACCGCCACGCGCTGCTCCTGCAATTCGATGTTGGCGCGCTTGCGGGTCTGTTGCAGTAGGGTGTTGAAGATCGCCGCGCCGGTGGCGTCGGCGGCGTGGATGATGCGCCGGTGGCTGTGGCCGCCTTCGCGGGTGAGGTGGAACTCGAAGCCGCCGTCCTCGCGGTCCTGTTCCTCGTCACGGGTGAAGGGCACGCCTTGCTCGATCAGCCACTGGATGGCCTCGCGGCTGTGCTCTACGGTGAAACGCACGGCATCTTCGCGGCACAGGCCGCCACCGGCATTGAGCGTGTCGGCAACGTGCGACTCCACGGTGTCGGCATCGTCCAGCACTGCCGCCACGCCGCCCTGGGCCCAGTAGGTGGAGCCATTGGCCAGGTCGCCCTTGCTGAGCACGGCAATGCGCAGGTGCTCGGGCAGGGTCAGGGCCAGGGTCAGGCCGGCAGCGCCACTGCCGATGACCAGGACGTCGTGCTGATAGTGTTGGCTCATCTACTGCTGCTTCCGCGGGGGAGTCGAAATGGCGGCGCCTAGTATATAGAGGGGGTGGCCGGCACAATAGCTAGGCTTATGACGTACTGATGCGCTCTGGAACTTTCTTAGTCGTTCAAGTTCCAACGACAGTTGCCGGAACTGCCGGTCGTATGACTGCGGCAGTGGTATCGGATCGGATTATTCGAGCAGCGTTCCAGCGGGACGCTGCAATGTGTGCGAGAGCCATGCATGGCTCTGCGCAGTGCTTATTCGGAGGGGAGAACTTTTGCACAACGCCCGAGTCTATCTTGGCAGATCGACAGACTGGTCGGCGCAGATCCCCTCCAGAACGGACGAGGAGTATTCATGCTAGCCCAGGAAGACGATCAGCAGTTGGTCGAGCGGGTGCAGCGCGGCGACAAGCGTGCATTCGACCTGTTGGTACTCAAGTACCAGCACAAGATTCTCGGCCTGGTAGTGCGTTTCGTTCATGACAGCCATGAGGCCCAGGATGTGGCGCAGGAAGCGTTCATCAAGGCCTATCGTGCGCTGGGTAATTTTCGCGGTGACAGCGCTTTCTATACCTGGCTGTACCGCATCGCCATCAACACGGCGAAGAATTACCTGGTATCGCGCGGCCGGAGGCCGCCGGACAGTGACGTCAGCGCCGAGGATGCGGAGTTCTACGACGGCGATCATGCACTCAAGGATATCGAGTCACCGGAACGTTCCATGCTGCGGGATGAGATCGAGTCCACTGTGCACCGGACCATCCAGCAGCTACCGGAGGACTTGCGTACGGCATTAACCCTGCGCGAATTCGACGGTCTGAGTTACGAGGACATTGCCAGCGTCATGCAGTGCCCGGTCGGTACTGTGCGCTCCCGGATCTTCCGGGCTCGTGAGGCCATAGACAAAGCCCTGCAGCCGCTGCTGCAGGAAGCCTGAATGTGAGACAGCGGCGACAGCCAAGAGAGGAAACACCATGAGTCGTGAAGCCCTGCAGGAATCGCTGTCCGCGGTGATGGATAACGAAGCGGACGAACTGGAGTTGCGTCGAGTGCTGGCGGCTGCTGGCGACGATGCCCAATTGCGAGGCACCTGGTCGCGCTACCAGATCGCTCGCGCCGTGATGCATAAAGAGTTGCTGGAGCCGCGCCTGGATATCGCTGCTGCCGTCTCTGCCGCGCTGGCCGATGAGGCTTTGCCCACTCCGGCTGCCAGCAAGGGCCCGTGGCGCATGGTCGGGCGTGTGGCGGTAGCTGCGTCGGTGACTCTGGCAGTGCTGGCCGGCGTGCGCTTCTACAATCAGGACGAACTGACCGGTGCGCAAATGGCGCAGCAGGTACAGCCGAGCCTGACCCTGCCTCAGGTGCAAGGTCCGGCGGTGCTGGCGGGCTACACCGAGTCGTCGGCTACGCCGTTGCAGCAGAGTGCCGAGCGGGCCAGTTCCGGCTGGCACGAGCAGCGCCTGCCGTCGTACCTGCGTCAGCATGCACAGCAGGCCGCTGCCACCGGTGCCGATTCCGCCCTGCCATACGCCCGGGCCGCTAGTCTGGAAAATCGCTGAGAGGGTACATGCGCGTCATCCCCTTAATCGCATTACTCGGCAGCTGTCTGGCTTTGCCAGTGCAGGCTGCCGAGACTTGGTTGCAGCGATTGGCCCAGGCTGATCGGCAGAGTTTTCAGGGTACTTTCGTCTACGAGCGCAATGGCAGCTTCTCCACTCACGGCATCTGGCATCGAGGTGGTGCGGATGGTGTGACGGAGCGCCTGCTGCAGCTCGATGGTCCGCAGCAAGAAGTGCTGAGTGTCAATGGCAAGCCGCAGTGCATGAGTGGTGCACTGGCCGAGCAGGCTGTGGACGTGCAATGGCCTGCGCGTGATCTGAACGCCGCTCAGCTGGAGCAGCGCTACGACATGCGTGTGCTGGGCCATTCGCGCGTGGCCGGGCGTGCAGCCACCGTGCTGGCGCTGATCCCGCGCGATCAGCACCGTTACGCTTTCGAACTGCATCTGGACGACGAGACTGCATTGCCGCTCAAGTCGTTGCTGATCAGCGAAAAGGGGCAGCTGCTGGAGCGCTTCCAGTTCGTCAGCCTGAATCTGATCGACAAGTTCGACGAGGCCGCATTGCGGCCGGGCGACGAGTGCAAGCCGGTCAGCTTCAGCCAGGTGGCCGAGCTGCCGGAGGCCTGGAAGGCTGGCTGGGTGCCGCCCGGCTTCGAACTCAGTCAGGCGCTCCAGCGCCACAGTCCGGCCTCCGCCGACCCGGTGGCCTGCCTGCTCTACGGTGATGGGCTGGCGCGCTTCACAGTGTTCCTCGAGCCATTGCACGGCGCTCGTGTCGAGGATGCCCGCAGCCAGCTCGGTCCGACCGCGGTGGTGTCCCGGCGCATGAGCACTGCTGACGGCGACATGATGGTTACGGTAGTAGGTGAGATCCCCTTGGGTACCGCTGAGCGGGTTGCCCTATCGATGCAGACGCAGACAGCTGCGACCGTCGAGAGCACGGCGCAGTGAGCAGTCGTTTACATGGGCCGGCTCCGGGCGGTTGATAGCCCTGAGCCGGCCTTGCTGTATCTGCTACACAATCTTTTGATCTTCTGAGTGGATGGAGCTGAAGTCGATGCTTAGCCTGAAATCCTCGTTGTCCGGTCTTTTCGCGTTGTTGCTGCTGGGGCAAGTGTCCCTGGCTCGTGCCGAGCTGCCCGAGTTCACCGAACTGGTGGAGGAGGCCTCGCCGGCCGTGGTGAACATCAGTACGCGGCAGAACCTGTCGCAGCGGGAAGTGGCTGCCCAGGGGCAGGTGCCCGATCTGGAGGGGCTGCCGCCGATGTTCCGGGAATTCTTCGAGCGCAACATTCCGCAGATGCCCCGCAGCCCAGGCGGCGGGCGCCAACGCGAGGCGCAGTCTCTTGGCTCTGGTTTCATCATCTCGGATGACGGCTATGTGCTGACCAACAATCATGTGGTGGCGGATGCGGACGAGATCATCGTGCGTCTGTCTGATCGCAGCGAATTGGAAGCCAAGCTGATTGGCGCCGACCCACGCACCGACGTGGCACTGCTCAAGGTCGAAGGGAAGGGCCTGCCCACCGTCAAGCTGGGCAAATCGCAGAAGCTGAAGGTCGGCGAGTGGGTGCTGGCGATTGGCTCGCCGTTCGGCTTCGATCATTCGGTGACGGCCGGCATCGTCTCGGCCAAGGGCCGCAGCCTGCCGAACGAGAGCTATGTGCCGTTCATCCAGACCGATGTAGCGATCAACCCGGGCAACTCCGGCGGTCCGCTGTTCAACCTGGATGGTGAAGTGGTCGGGATCAACTCGCAGATCTTCACCCGCTCCGGTGGCTTCATGGGGCTGTCCTTTGCCATCCCGATCGATGTGGCCATGGATGTGGCGAATCAGCTGAAGAGCGAAGGCAAGGTCAGCCGCGGCTGGCTGGGCGTGGTGATTCAGGAAGTGAACAAGGATCTGGCCGAATCGTTCGGACTGGATAAGCCGGCGGGGGCTCTGGTGGCCCAGGTGCTGGAAGATGGCCCGGCGGCCAAGGGCGGCCTACAGGTGGGCGATGTGATCCTCAGCCTCAACGGCCAGCCGATCATCATGTCTGCGGACCTGCCGCATCTGGTCGGGGCGCTCAAGCCCGGGGATCAGGCTTCTCTGGAGGTCGTGCGCGAGGGTGAGCGCAAGACCCTCAAGCTGGCCATCGGTGCATTGCCTGAGGATGGTGACGAGGCGGTTGCCACGGGTGATGCGGCGGGCGTAGAGCGCAGCAGCAATCGCCTCGGCGTTTCTGTGACCGAACTGACCGCAGAGCAGAAAAAAGCCTTCGATCTGCGCGGCGGAGTGGTGATTCGTGAAGTGCAGAGCGGTCCGGCGGCGCTGATCGGCCTGCGCCCAGGCGATGTCGTGACGCACCTGAACAACCAGGCCATCGATTCGGCTGCCACCTTTGCCAAGGTAGCCAAGTCCCTGCCGGTCAATCGTTCCGTGTCCATGCGCGTACTGCGCCAGGGGCGTGCCAGCTTCATTACCTTCAAACTGGCCGAGTAAGGCGGGTTGTTGGCGAAAAGGGCGGCTGCGGCCGCCCTTTTCATGCCTGCTCGTGACGGGTCAGTCGCCGATCAGGTAGAATCCCCGGCTATTTTTCGGCGGGCAGCCTGCCTGCGGCTTTTTCGAGTGTTGATCCGTGAGTGACCTGAGTCATATCCGCAATTTCTCCATCATCGCCCACATCGATCATGGCAAGTCGACCCTGGCCGACCGCTTCATCCAGATCTGTGGCGGCTTGTCCGATCGCGAGATGGAGGCCCAGGTCCTCGACTCCATGGATCTTGAGCGTGAGCGTGGCATCACCATCAAGGCCCACAGCGTAACCCTGCACTACCCGGCGCAGGACGGTAAGACCTACCAGCTGAACTTCATCGATACCCCCGGTCACGTCGACTTCACCTACGAGGTGAGCCGCTCCCTGGCCGCCTGCGAGGGTGCGATTCTGGTAGTCGACGCCGGTCAGGGCGTCGAAGCCCAGTCCGTGGCCAACTGCTACACCGCCATCGAGCAGGGCCTCGAGGTCATGCCGGTGCTGAACAAGATGGACCTGCCCCAGGCCGAGCCTGAACGGGTCAAAGACGAGATCGAGCACATCATCGGCATTGATGCCACCGACGCGGTGCCTTGCAGCGCCAAGAGCGGCATGGGCGTGATCGATGTGCTGGAGCGTCTGGTCCAGGTGATCCCGCCGCCGGAAGGTGACATCGAAGCGCCGTTGCAGGCCCTGATCATCGATTCCTGGTTCGACAACTATCTGGGCATTGTTTCCCTGGTTCGGGTCAAGAATGGCCGGATGAAGAAGGGCGACAAGATCCTGGTCAAGTCCACCGGCAAGACGCACCAGATCGACAGCGTTGGCGTGTTCACCCCGAAGCACACCGAGACCGCCGACCTCAAGGCCGGCGAAGTGGGCTTCGTGATTGCCGGTATCAAGGATATCCACGGTGCCCCGGTGGGCGACACCCTGACCCTGTCCAATACCCCGGACGTGGATGTGCTGCCGGGCTTCAAGCGCATCAAGCCGCAGGTATACGCCGGCCTGTTCCCGGTCAGCTCCGACGACTTCGAGGACTTCCGCGAAGCCCTACAGAAGCTGACCCTGAACGATGCTGCGCTGCAGTACGAGCCTGAGAGCTCCGACGCTCTGGGCTTCGGTTTCCGTATCGGCTTCCTCGGCATGCTGCACATGGAGATCATCCAGGAGCGCTTGGAGCGCGAGTACGACCTGGACCTGATCACCACGGCGCCGACGGTAATCTTCGAAGTCGAGATGAAGAACGGCGAGACGCTGTCCGTCGACAACCCGTCCAAACTGCCCGATCCGGCCGGCATCCTCGATATGCGCGAGCCGATCGTGCGGGCCAACATCCTGGTGCCGCAGGAGCACCTGGGTAACGTCATCACCCTGTGCATCGAGAAGCGCGGCGTGCAGCGCGATCTGCAGTTCCTCAGCAGTCAGGTACAGGTTTCCTACGACCTGCCGATGAACGAAGTGGTGCTCGACTTCTTCGACCGCCTGAAGTCGGTGAGCCGTGGCTATGCCTCGCTGGACTACAGCTTCGACCGCTTCCAGTCGGCCAACCTGGTGCGCCTGGATGTGATGATCAACGGCGAGAAGGTCGACGCCCTGGCGCTCATCGTTCACCGTGACCGTGCCCACCAGAAGGGCCGGGTGCTGACCGAGAAGATGAAAGAGCTGATCCCGCGGCAGATGTTCGACGTGGCGATCCAGGCGGCCATCGGTGGCCAGATCATCGCCCGGACCACGGTCAAGGCGCTGCGCAAGAACGTATTGGCCAAGTGCTACGGTGGCGACGTCAGCCGTAAGAAGAAGCTGCTGGAGAAGCAGAAGGCCGGTAAGAAACGGATGAAACAGGTAGGCAGCGTGGAAATCCCGCAGGAAGCCTTCCTCGCCGTACTCAAAGTGGATAGCTGATCCCTATGTCGTTCAATTTCCCGCTGATTCTGGTTATTGCCGTCGCAGTCTGCGGCGTGCTGGCTCTGATTGACCTGCTGCTCCTGGCGCCACGGCGCCGGGTGGCGATCGCGGCCTACGAAGGCCAGGTCGGTCAGCCGGACGAGCTGGTGCTCCAGCGCCTGAACAAGGAGCCGCTGCTGGTCGAGTACGGCAAGTCGTTCTTCCCGGTGCTGGCCATTGTGCTGGTGCTGCGCTCCTTCCTGCTGGAGCCATTCCAGATTCCCTCCGGCTCGATGAAGCCGACGCTGGAGGTGGGTGATTTCATCCTGGTCAACAAGTTCGCCTATGGCATTCGTCTGCCGGTGGTCGACACCAAGGTTGTCGAGGTGGGTGATCCGCAGCGTGGCGATGTCATGGTGTTCCGCTATCCGAGTAATCCCAGCATCAATTACATCAAGCGAGTGGTGGGGTTGCCGGGTGACAAGATCAGCTACAGCGCAGACAAGCGCCTGCTGGTGAATGGCAAGTCGGTCGCCGAAGAGTTTTTTGGCGAGGAGCCGGGCTCTCTGGGGCGCACGCTGGTGTACCGGGAGAAGCTGGGCGAGGCCGAACACCTCATTCGCAAGCAGTTGCACCGCAACGTGCGCCCGGGTGACGAGTGGGTTGTGCCGCAAGGGCACTACTTCATGATGGGCGATAACCGCGACGACTCCAACGACAGTCGCTACTGGCAGGACGCGAACATTCCCATGGAAGAATGGGGCATGGTTCCGGATCGCAACATCGTCGGCAAAGCCTTTGCCGTATGGATGAGCTGGCCCGATCCCAAGCTGCGCAGTTTGCCGAACTTCTCTCGCGTCGGCCTGATTCGCTGAGTTGCCGAATTTGCGAGGCGCTGTTCAACCGAGCAGCGCCTGCTTATATATAGTCGTGGGCTTCACAATAACTCTGATAAATGGGGTCGATCATGAGATTTGCGCGCTCGCAGAAGGGCATGTCGTTGCTGGGCTGGATCGTAACGCTTGCTGTATTGGCTTTTCTTGCCAGCACGGCTTTCAAGTTGTTCCCGCATTACATGGATTACTACGCCCTGCAGAAAATCATTACCAAGACTGAGAGCGAACCTGCTCAGATCAGATCGGTTCGAGACTTCTACGATCACATTCAGAAAGGAATGGGCGTCAATAGCATTCGACTGAATCTAAAAGAAGCGCTGGAGATCAAGCAGGAGAATGACCTGTTTCTTCTGCACCTCAAGTACGAGAAGCGTGAACACCTGATCGAGAACCTCGATCTCGTAGCCACCTTTGATAAAGAATTCCGAATCCGTCCCCAGTGAGCCAATCTCTCTCCCGCCTTGAGCGCAAGCTCGGCCATACCTTCCAGAATCAGGAGCTGATGCTCCTGGCTCTGACTCACCGCAGTTTTGCCGGGCGTAACAATGAGCGCTTGGAGTTCCTCGGCGATGCCATCCTCAACTTCGTCGCCGGTGAGGCGCTGTTCGAGCGTTTCCCGCAGGCGCGCGAGGGGCAACTCTCACGCCTGCGTGCGCGTCTTGTGAAGGGTGAGACCTTGGCCATACTGGCTCGGGGCTTCGAGCTGGGTGAATACTTGCGTTTGGGATCGGGAGAGTTGAAGAGCGGCGGTTTTCGCCGTGAGTCCATCCTGGCCGACGCCCTCGAGGCGTTGATCGGCGCCATCTATCTGGACGCCGGCATGGATGTCGCGCGCCAGCGTGTACTGGACTGGCTGACCAACGAGTTGGAGAGCCTGACGTTGGTGGACACCAACAAGGATCCCAAGACCCGTCTGCAGGAGTTCCTTCAGTCGCGCGCCGCCGAGCTGCCGCGATATGAGGTGGTGGATATCCAGGGTGAGCCGCATTGCCGGACCTTTTTCGTGCAGTGCGAGGTCGCTCTGCTTACCGACAAGACCCAGGGGCACGGCGCCAGCCGGCGTATTGCCGAGCAGGTGGCCGCTGCCGCCGCGCTGATAGCTCTGGGCGTGGAGAACAGCCATGACTGATACCCCAACTCGCTGTGGCTATGTCGCCATCGTCGGCCGCCCCAATGTGGGCAAGTCGACCCTGCTCAACCATATCCTCGGGCAGAAGCTGGCGATCACCTCGCGCAAGCCGCAGACCACCCGCCACAACATGCTCGGCATCAAGACCGAGGGTGAAGTGCAGGCCGTCTACGTCGATACCCCGGGTCTGCACAAGCACAACGACAAAGCGCTCAACCGCTACATGAATCGCAGTGCCTCGACCGCCCTCAAGGATGTCGACGTGGTGGTGTTCGTGGTCGACCGTACCCGCTGGACCGACGAGGACCAGATGGTGCTGGAGAAAGTCCAGTACGTGCAGTGTCCGATCCTGCTGGCGGTCAACAAGGCCGACCGTCTGGAAGACAAGAGCGAGCTGCTGCCGCACCTGGAGTGGTTGGCCACCCAGCTGCCGCAGGCCGAGGTGGTGCCGATTTCGGCGCTGCACGGGCAGAACCTCGACACGCTGGAACGCCTGGTTGGCGAGCGCCTGCCGGAGTCCGAGCACTTCTTCCCGGAAGACCAGATCACCGACCGCTCCAGCCGCTTCCTTGCCGCGGAGCTGATCCGCGAGAAGATCATGCGCCAGCTCGGTGCCGAGCTGCCGTACCAGATCACCGTGGAAATCGAAGAGTTCAAGCAGGAAGGCCGCATTCTGCACATCCACGGCCTGATCCTGGTGGAGCGCGACGGGCAGAAGAAAATCATCATCGGCGACAAGGGTGAGCGCATCAAACGCATCGGCCAGGATGCGCGCAAGGACATGGAGACCATGTTCGACTCCAAGGTGATGCTCAATCTCTGGGTCAAGGTGAAGGGCGGCTGGTCCGACGACGAGCGGGCGCTGCGCTCCCTGGGCTACACCGACTTCTGACCCCATGCTCACCGGCGCGCTTCCGGCTTTCGTCCTGCACAGCCGGCCCTACAAGGAAACCAGCGCGCTGGTCGACTTCCTCACTCCCGAGGGGCGGCTGCGTGCTGTGCTGCGCGGCGCGCGTGGCAAGGCCGGCAGCCTGGCGCGGCCATTTGCCCCGCTGGAGCTGGAGCTGCGAGGGCGCGGCGAGCTGAAGAACGTCGGCCGCCTGGAGGCCGCTGGTCTCGCCACCTGGCTGCAGGGGCAGACGCTGTATAGCGGCCTCTACCTCAACGAACTGCTGCTGCGCCTGCTGCCCGCCGAGGACGCCCATCCCGCGCTGTTCGAGCACTATGCCCTGACCCTGCAGGCATTGGCCGCCAATCCGCCGCTGGAACCATTGCTGCGCGCCTTCGAATGGCGCCTGCTGGACGAGCTGGGCTATGGTTTCGCCCTGCATATCGATATCGCCGGGCGGCCCATTGCCGCCGAGGGCCTGTACCGTCTGCAGCCGGACGCTGGCCTGGAGCAGGTGGGGCAGTTGCAGCCTGGTCTGTTCCAGGGCTCCGATCTGCTGGCCATGGCCGAGGCGGACTGGTCGTCCCCCGGTGCCTTGGCTGCGGCCAAACGCCTGATGCGCCAGGCCCTGGCTCCTCATCTGGGCGGTCGACCTCTGGTCAGCCGCGAACTCTTCATGACTCTCAAGGAATCTGCCCGTGACTGAAGCCAACCGCATCCTCCTCGGCGTCAACATCGACCATGTCGCGACCCTGCGCCAGGCTCGTGGTACCCGCTATCCCGATCCGGTCAAGGCGGCCCTGGATGCAGAGGAGGCCGGTGCCGATGGCATCACCGTGCACCTGCGCGAGGATCGCCGGCACATCCAGGAGCGCGACGTGCGCCTGCTCAAGGAGGTGCTGCAGACGCGCATGAACTTCGAGATGGGCGTCACCGACTTCATGCTCGACTTCGCCGAGCAGATCCGCCCCGAGCACATCTGCCTGGTGCCGGAGACCCGCCAGGAGCTGACTACCGAAGGCGGTCTGGACGTGGCGGGGCAGGAGGAGCGCATCAAGGCAGCGGTGCAGCGCCTGGCCAAGCTGGGCTGCGAGGTGTCGCTGTTCATCGATGCCGAGGAGCGGCAGATCGAGGCGGCTCGGCGCATCGGCGCCCCGGCCATCGAGCTGCATACCGGCCGTTACGCCGATGCGCATACCCCGGAAGAGGCCGCCCGCGAGTTGGCGCGTATCCGCGATGGCGTCGCCTGCGGGCTGGCCCACGGCCTGATCGTCAACGCCGGTCATGGCCTGCACTACCACAACGTCGAGCCGGTGGCCGCGATTGCCGGTGTGCACGAGCTGAATATCGGTCACGCCATCGTCGCCCATGCCTTGTTCGTCGGTTTCAAGGGCGCGGTGGCAGAGATGAAGCAGCTGATAATCGACGCAGCCAATCGCGGCTGACAGTTATTTCGCGGGTAGCCTGTTTCCCTAGAAGGAGCGGGCTATCGAGCCTAGCGCCCGCTCAGTGCATGTTTGCGGTGGGCCTCGATGATGCGCGCATACTCGCCACTTTCCTGCAGCTGACGCAGGGCGCTGTCGAATTGATCGATCAGCTGCTGGGCGTCGCTGCGATTGCGCGGCACCAGCAGGTGCAGGCTGCTACTGCCGACGCTACCGCGAGAGATATTGAAGCTGGCGCTGCCAGTACCTGACAGGAAGATGGCGCGCTCCCCGAGCAGACTGTCGGCGATGAAGAAGTCGTCGCGGCCCATCTCGACCAGCCTGGCGCAAGCCGTGAGATCCTGGGGTTCGTGCAGGTGCAACTGTCCGGCTTCCAGCAGCCTGGCGAAGGACGCTGGGGGTTGCCAGCCCAGTGGCAGGCACATGCGTTTGCCCATCAGTCGCGCGCTATCGTCGGGCTCCCATGCATCTCCAGCCCGGCTGAACAGGTGCCGGGTGGTGACATACAGCGGCGTCGAGAACAGGTAATCCGCCTCGCGTTCGCCGCTCGCCAGATAGGGGTAGGTGGCATCGAACTGCCCCTTGAGCGCAGCCCGGTAGCCGCGCTTCCATGGCAGCCACGCCAGGCTGGTCTGGTGCCCTGCCTGCTGCAGTGTTCGTTGCACGAGCTCGGTCAGCATGCCGCCTGCCGGCAGGCTTTGCCCGGTAAACGGCGCATAGTCGTCACCGGTCACCAGTCTGACCTGGGCGGCGCTGGCCACGCCGGCGAACAGCAGGCCGGCGACCAGGGGCAGAAGCAGGCGAATCATCATGGGTGCGCAGGGACGCCTTGAAGGTGCGATGGGTGGCCGGTCGCACATTCTAATCCTGTGCACCCGACAACTCACATCATGCGGCGGAACTGATGCCAGCGATGTTGCAGGGCAACGGCCCAATCCGGGCTGGCCTGGCCGGTTCCGGCCAGTTCGAGATCGGGGTGATAAGCCACGACCTGGTGAAGGATCGGCTCCTGCGCCGGGCTGACATCGACGAAGAACAGGTGCTTGCCCTCGTGCAGGCGGTCGGCGAATGAGCGGAAGGCGCTATTGGGATGCTGCATGCCAAACAGGCTGCCCTCCCAGATGCTGAAGCCGAGCAGTACCGCTGCGAGGAACATGAACGGCACCCAGCCTGCCGCAGTCGTTGCCCACTCGTTTAGCCAGGCCAATAGCAGGACCAGCGCTGCCAGAGCGATGCCGACCAGGCTGCCGATCGAGCCGGAGTGAACCACGTCCTGCTTGAGGATCGACGGTACCTCGTGCAGGTGCTGGTGCTGGGCCACCTCGGCGTCCCGCTCACTGAGCACATGGATCTGCTCGTTGTTGATACCGCGGGCTTCCAGCTCGCCTTCCAGTTGCTCGAGATCGTCTAGGTTGTCGCTGATGTAGTAATGCCGATTCATGGCACACCTCCCATCTTCTGCGCATCGGTCCCCCGGCCGAGCGATGGCTCAGGCCGACATTGGCCTGATTACATTTTAGTCAGTGGCTGGGCGCCAGGTCGCTGACTGCCGGACGGTCGATGATGGTGCGGTCGCGTCCGGCGCTCTTGGCCTGGTACAGGCACTGGTCGGCGCGTTGCAGCCAGTGGCTCCAGGGCTCTTCAGCGCGCAGCATGGCGCCGCCGATGGACATGGTGACCGGGCCTCCGGGCCCGCGCAGGCTGTCACGTACCGTGTGCAGCAGGTGCTGCGCGGCGGCTTCCAGCCCCGCCAGGTCGGTATCAGGCAGGAGCAGGAGGAACTCTTCGCCGCCGAAGCGGAACAGGCGATCCTCGTGGCGCGAGGAGCTCTTTATCAGCTTCACGTAGTCGATCAGCACCTGGTCGCCGGCCTGGTGGCCGTGCTGGTCGTTGATCTGCTTGAAGTGGTCCAGGTCCATGGCCAGCACGCCGTAGCTGCGGCCATGGCGGCGCCGGCTGGACACCGCGATCTTCAGCTCTTCGTTCATCGCCCGGCGATTACCGGCGCCGGTCAGTGGGTCCTGGATGGTCAGCGCCTGCAGCTGGTCGCGCTGAGTGCGGGTGCGGTAGGCAAAGATGAAGGTGAGCACGCCGGCCATGCCGTTGGTCACCAGGAAGGAGACCATCTGGTAGTGGCTCTCGAACACGCTGCCGGGTATCCACAGGGCGTGGCCGACCAGGCCGGCTAGCACCAGCAGGGTGGCGATAATGGCTTTGCCAGGGGTGACCATGAAGAAATTGAAGAGGATCAGCGGGTAGATCCAGAACAGGCCGTTGACGCCCAGGTTGATGGCGATCAGCGTGGCGCTGATGGTGAACACGCCAGCCAGATACAGGCCGGGCTTTTCCGTGTCACCGGTGCGCCAGGCGTAGATCACGGCGAAGAGCGTGGACAGCACGATGACGCTGTCGGCGATGCCCACCAGGAAGTTGCCGTGGGTCAGTCGGTAGGCCGCATAGGGCGTGATGCCTAGCACGCCGATGATGCCCATCAGGGTGATGATGGACAGCTGAAAGTCGTTGCGCAGTCGCTTGAACATCAGCGCGGCTCCCCGGCTCATGGCTCTTTATCGTTCTTATGAGCCAAGGATGCAGGGCTTTGTTCAGATCGGCAAGGAACTGTTAGGCAAAGTGCCAGTATGCCGGTCGGGTGTCGCCTTTACTTCTTGCTGATCACGATGTGGCGGCTGGGAGTGCTCCAGGACTGGCCACTGACGCCTTTGGCGATCTGCTGGATCTCACCACCGGAGTTGAGGAAGGCGGCTATCTGGGCGTCCAGGGACTCGCTGGTGGCTACGGCCGCTTGCGGTTTGGGCTGCTGAATGGCTTTCTTGGTGCTCATGGAATTCCTCTGGCGGCTGACAAAATTGCAGGGATAAAAAAACCGGCCCTGAGGCCGGTTCTTTGCGGCGAGGTACCGGTCGTTAGATGACCTGTACTTCGTCGGCTTGCATGCCTTTCTGACCCTGAACGGCGATGAAGGAAACCTTCTGGCCTTCTTTCAGGCTTTTGAAGCCAGCGCTCTGGATCGAACGGTAGTGAACGAACAGGTCGGCGCCGCTTTCCGGGGTGATGAAGCCGAAGCCTTTCTCATCGTTGAACCACTTGACGGTGCCAGTTTGACGTGCGGACATGGAATATCTCCTTGAACAAAGTGAACACAGCGTTGGAAATGCCCAAGGCCATGACTGAGTGCAAAGAGTAAAGAAACCGAGGTAGGTTGGACCGAGATCTAAACCGGTCGATTTGCGGTGACACATGCAGCACAGTGCGGATACCGTACAGGCAAAGCTCCGATTTTCCTAATCATTTCTGCGTTTTCCGGTAAGTGGTCTCGGGCAGGCACGTAGGTCTACGTTGCCGACAAAGGGGTTGCTCCAGCCCATCACGCAGGCGATACGCTGGTTGCGCTGACGCTCCCAGGGTTCGATCGGGTAGTTTCGGCTCCAGGCCTCGAACAGCTGGCGTTCCTGTTTCGACAGGCGCAGTCCGTAGCGCTGGCTCATGTAGAAGTAGGTGCGGGCGATCATTCCGCGCACCTTGGGCCTGGGCATCGCCTTGCCGGCCTTGAAATCCACCACCATCGGGCAGGCGCCATACTGGCTGGGTTGCTGCGGCAGCCAGGCGAAGGGCAGGTTGCTGCGGTCGCCGTTGACCTCGCCGATGCTCGGCACCAGGTTGAACAGATCGGCTTCGGCGCGGCGGAAGGTCTCGTCGCTGCGCGCACAGTGCTTGCGCCCACCCTCTTGCCAGCAGCGCCGCTGGTGGCCGATGACCCAGGCTGGCACCAGGTGCTCCCACTCGATGCGCGCCGCCCGCTGCGGATTCTTGCGCGGCTGGTAGCCGCAGCTCTTCAGGTCGACCCGATTGCCGCTGTAGCGGCAGCCGCAGTAGAACTCCACCGATTGTTTGGCGTACAGCTGCCAGGCGACTTTCTTAGCCTCGGCGAAGGTGCGGGGTGGTTCGGCGAGAGAGGGTAGGGCGAAGCAGCAGAGCAACAGCAGGGCACAGCGCAGGGGCATGGATACGGCATCCCGGAAAAGCGCCGCATGATAGCGACGTTATCCGCGCTGCCAATCGTGGCAGCTGGCCAGGACTATTGCGTCGTGGCGAGCGCGCGTAGCATCGAAGGTGAATGAACGAGAGGAGAGCCGCCATGCGCAGCATGATCTTGCTGAGCGTCCTGCTCAGCGGCCTGGCGATGGCCGGTGAGCCGGCGCGCCAGCCCATCCCCATCGAATACGTCAGCCCTGGCGCTTCCGGCAGCGTCAGTTCGTCCAGCCGCAGCCAGAGCTACGACGTCTACGGCGGGCACGCGGTGCCCGGACAGGGCTATGGCCGCGAGGTGCAGATCCAGGGCGGCTCCAGCGTACGCCAGAGCGGCGGCATCCGGCAGAGCATCGAGTATCCCAGTGGCATCGAGGTGCAGCGCTATCCGGGGAGCAGCGACTACGAGATACAGCGCAACCGCTGACGACTGCTTAACAGTTCGCGTGCTTCGGGCTGACAGCCTCGGCACGGCGCAGCATCATGCACGCCAGTGCAGATTTGGAAGGTAAGCAACAGCCATGTCGATGCAGTCCCTGGGGTTCGCGGCGCAGAGCGTCGCGGGTCGGGTTCGCGGGCATAACGAGGACGCCGTGTTGTGCCGGCCCGAGCTCGGTCTCTGGGCCGTGGCCGATGGCATGGGCGGGCACCAGTGCGGCGAGGTCGCCAGTGCGCTGGCCTTGGAGACCCTGCACCAGTCCGTCGTCGCCGGCAGTGATCTGGCCAACGCCATCCACAGTGCCCACCAGGCGATCCTCGGCGCTACCCAGGCAGAGGCCGGGCGGCCCATGGGCAGTACCGTGGTGGCCGCGCATTTTTCCGGTGCCGACTTCGAGGTGGCCTGGATCGGCGACAGCCGCGCC
Organism: Pseudomonas sp. Gutcm_11s; assembly: GCF_028649395.1. Classification (GTDB taxonomy): domain Bacteria; phylum Pseudomonadota; class Gammaproteobacteria; order Pseudomonadales; family Pseudomonadaceae; genus Aquipseudomonas. Next base: position 345,061 of record NZ_JAQSUW010000011.1, read on the forward strand.
TATCGCATCAGCCTGGAGGGCATCGCCCGCCTGACCCGCGACCACAGCTGGGTGCAGGCGATGATCGATGCCGGCGAGCTGAGCATCGAGGACGCGCGGGTGCATCCGCGGCGCAACATCGTCACCCAGTGCCTGGGGCAGGGCGAGCAGGTCCTCGAGGTCGGCCGTGTACAGGGCAGCCTGGCACCCGGAGAGCTGCTGCTGCTGTGCAGCGATGGCCTGACCGGCGAGCTGAGCGATGAGCAGATCCAGCAGGTGTGTGCCGGCGCGGCGACGCTCGATGTGCTGGTCGAGGAGCTGATAGGGCTGGCCAATCAGCTGGGCGGCAAGGACAATATCAGCTGCATAGTATTGGGGCGCCGCCTGGACCAATCGACGAAGATCGACGCCAAGCCTCGCAACTTCCTTAGCCGTTGGCTCAACTCCCGCAAGCACTGATCGACCACCTCATGAGCACCACTCTGCTTGAAATTCCCGGCTACCGGGTTCATGGCCAACTGGGCAAGGGCGGCATGGCCGAAGTGTTCCTGGCCACCCAGGAATCGCTGAGCCGCAAGGTGGCGATCAAGGTGCTGCACAGCGCCGAGGACGAGGCCTTCAGCCAGCGCTTCGTCAGGGAGGCGCACATAGTCGCCTCGCTCAATCATCCGTCGATCATCACCATCCACGACATCGACCGCCTGGACGACGGCCGTTACTACCTGGCCATGGAGTTCCTGCCCGGTGGCGACCTGGCGCGGCACAAGGGTGAGCTGTTTGCCCCCGAACGGGCCCTGCAGATCGTGCGGCAGATCGCCAGCGGCCTGGCCGTGGTTCACGACAAGGGCCTGGTGCACCGTGACGTGAAGCCGGCCAACGTGCTGTTCCGTGCCGACGGCACCGCGGTGCTCACCGACTTCGGCGTGGCCAAGGACCTGGACATCGATAGCGAGCTGACCCAGTTCGGCATCGCCGTCGGCAGCCCGGCCTACAGCAGTCCGGAGCAGGCCCAGTGCCAGCCTCTGGATGCGCGCAGCGACATCTACAGCCTGGGCGTGATCCTTCTGGAGATGCTCACCGGCAGCAATCCCTACCGCGGCGGCAACTACACCCAGACCGTGGTCAACCACGTGCAGATGGAGCCGCCACCCCTGCCGGACAGCCTCGGTGCCTTCCGTGGCGTGCTGTCGCGCATGCTGGCCAAGGCGCCCGACGAGCGCTTCGCCGATTGCCGCGCGTTGCTCGCCGCCCTCGACGAGGTGGAGCTCAGCGACCTGGACGAAACCCAGATTCGCCCGGCGCTGACATTGCCCGAAGCGGCCGCACCGGCGCCCGTCGCGCCGCGCAAGCGCCGCTCGAACATGCCGCTGCTGGTGGTGCTGAGCGTGCTGGTGCTGATCGGCACCCTGACTTCCGCCGGCCTGTACATCAAGCAGCAGCGGGAGATTGCCGCGTTGCTGGACCAGGCCGAGCAGCGCTTCGCCGCCGGCCAGCTGATCGAGCCGGCACAGGACAGCGCCGAGCAGTACTTCAACCAGGTGCTGGCCATCGACGACGACAACGACGCTGCCCTGGCCGGCCTGCAGCGCATCCGCGAGGCACGCATCAAGGTCCTCACCGACCTCGCCGAGCAGCGCCTGGCCGACGGCCTACTGACCGAGCCGGCGGAAGACAGCGCCGATTACTACTACCGCCAGGCCCTGGCCATCGATCCGCAGCACGCGGGCGTGCTCGCCGGCCTGCAGAAGGTGCTGCAGGCGCGCATCGCACGCTACCTGGAGCTGGCCGAGCAGAGCATCGCCGACAAGCGCCTGCTGCTGCCCGCAGAGGACAGCGCGGTGTACTACTACCAGCAGATCCTCGGCTGGGCGCCGGACAACGCCGATGCCCTGGCCGGCCTCAACAGCGTAGCGCTGCTGTACCGCGACCTGGCTCGCACGGCCTACCGGCGCAGCGACTTCCCCGGCGCGCTGGCGATGATCGAGCGTGGCCTGGAGGCCGAGCCGCAGAGTCCGGAGCTGCTGCAGATGCAGGGCGAGCACCAGCAACTGCTGGCCGACGCCCGCGCGGCCAATGCCCGCGCCGCTGCCGACAGGGCGGCCCGCGAGGAACGCGAGCGCAACAACAACCCGATCAAACGCGCCTGGAACAACATCTTCGGTCAGTAGGACCCACACCCATGCTCAAGCTGCATTTCAAGGACGGCCGCCAGGCGCCCATCTGGCTGGTCGAGGAACGCTTCACCGTGGGTCAGGACCGGCGTAACAACCTGGTCCTGGAAGACGCCGGGATCGGCGCCTTCCACGCCGAAATCCGCCAGGACAACGGTCACTACTACCTGAGTGACTGCGACAGCGAGCTGGGTACCTTCGTCAACGACGAGCGCATCGCCAGCCGCTACCAGCTGCGCGCCGACGACTGCGTGCGCCTGGGCGAGGTCGAGCTGCTGCTGAGTGACCCGGGCAAGGCCAAGCCGCGCGCCGAGGCCGGCCAGCGCTGGTTCCTGCAGGTGGTCCAGGGCGAGCACGAGGGCAAGAAGTTCCACGTCAGCGGCTCGATGACCTTCGGCCGCTCGGTCAAGTGCGAGCTGTGCTTCAGCGACGCCCAGCTGTCGCGCCGCCACTGCGAGTTCTTCCTGCGCGACGAGGTGCTGGAGGTCAAGGACCTGGCCTCGGCCAACGGCCTGCTGGTCAACGGCGAGAAGACCGAGGCCGCGGTGCTCAAGCCCGGTGACCAGGTGCGCATGGGCTCGGTGACGCTGCTGGTGATCGGACCCAAGGTCGAGGCCCAGGTGGCAGAGGAGGAGAGCGAGGACGCCACAGTGTTCGTGCGCGCTGTCGATCTGCCCAAGCCGCAGGCCAAGCCACGCCCGGCCAGCGCCGGCGCCGCAACGGTCAACCCGCTGCATGCCGCTGCCCAGGCGCAGGCCGCGCCGGCGTCGGCCGCCACGTCTGGAAGCCCGGCCCTGGGCATCGGCCTGGTGGTCGTGGCCCTGCTGGTGCTGGGTGGCCTGGCCGCTGCCGTACTACTTTGATGCCCGATCGGTGAGTGCCGCTGGCGCGGTCTGACAGTGCTCGCCGGCGTTGCCGGGGTTAGCCTTGGTCGATTCGCCTCACGCATCGGAGCCGCCGTGAAGTCACTCGTTGCCCTGTCCTGTGCCGGCCTGCTGGCCGGCCTGTCCAGCCATGCCCTGGCCTGGTCCAACCACTCGCTGGGCAGCCTGCTGTCCCTGCAGGATCAGCCCGAGCTGCGCCAGGAGGTCAAGGTGGAGCCGCTGGAGGCCTTCCTCAGCGACCAGGCGCCGGCCATCGAGCAGTTGCTGGACGAGCAGGAGCGCTACGCCCGCGAGCACTTCTCCTACTACCCGGCGCGCCCGGACGAGCTGCGCTGGCAGGCCGCTGGCGCTGGCGATCGCCGCACCGCCTTCCTCCAGGCCCTGCGCATCAACCCGGATATCAAGCTGGCCAGCTTCATCCAGCAATTGCCTGGGCAGGATGCCGGCGGCCGGCCGCTGCTCGGCGGCCAGGACGTGCTGGTGTTCCACAAGGTCGGCCCCTGGACCAACTGGCGCTACCTGGCGCTCAAGGATGGCGAGCAGGTGAGTGCGCTGCAGGTGCTGGCCAGCGCCGCGGACGAGCCGGACTATGGCCATGACATCAACCTGTTCAGCGACAACCCCGGCGCCGTCGGCCAACGCTACAACTTCGGGCCGCAGCCGTTCGGCGATGCACGCTTCGAATACTCCTCGCAGGCGCCGTTCCACATCGGCTACTACCACGAGTCGTCGCTGATCTTCACCGCCGCGCCGTACCTGGCGCAGACGCTGCCGCACTGGCGCGTGTACCAGTACAGCGGCCTGGCGCGCCTGGCCTTCAGCAGCGGCCATCCGTATTGGGGCTACCGTTTCCTCGGCTGGGCCATGCACTACCTGCAGGACCTGACCCAGCCCTACCACGCCAGCGTGCTGCCGGGAGTGAGCACCAGCGGCATGGTGCTGATCGCGGCCAAGGCCGAGGCCGGCTACCCGGAAGACCGCGAGGCGGCGATCAAGCGCGTGGCCGACCGGCATACCGCCATCGAGCAGTACCAGTTCGACCGCATGCAGGCGCTGCTCGGCGAGGGACAACTACAGGCGCCGCTGTTGACCGCCTATGCCGACCGCGCCGGCGACGACGCCTACCCGCCGTTCGACGTGGACTACGCGGCCCAGGTGGTGGCGGCCGAGTCGCATGATCGCGCCGATGAGTTCGACGGCCTGATCGGCGAGTGGATGGCCCGTGGCAGTGCCGCCCAGGGCTTCAGCGAGGGCAACCAGCTGCAGCAGGTGCAGCCCGACCCGGCGCTGGAGAAGCTGCTGGTCGAGCTGTTCCGTCACTTCGGCGCGCACAGTCGCAATGCCTTGCGCGCCGTGGAGCCAGTAAAACCCTAATTGGCGCGCAGGAACTGGCCGTAGCCGCGGGCCTGGCCGAGGTCGGTGGCGAACTCGCCATCGCGATAGGCGATGCGCCCGTTGATCAGCGTGGCGCGTACCGCCTCGCCACGGTTGACCATGCGCCGCAGGCCGTCGAAGCCTTCCATCTCGTCCTCGTGGTAGGCCTCCAGGCTGGCGTCCAGGTGCTGCGGGTCGACGATCACCAGGTCGGCGCGGCGATCCAGCGCCAGCCTGCCGGCATCGACGCCGAACCACTCGCCCAGCTCGCCGGTCAGGCGCCAGATGGCCTGTTCGATGGGCATGGCCGGCTTGCCGCGTGACTCGCCGTCGCGCACCAGCTTGAGCAGGCGCACGGCGAAGTTGTAGAAGGCCATGTTGCGGATATGCGCGCCGGAGTCGGCGAAGCCGATCAGCGTGGCCGGCTCGGCCACCAGTTTCTCCACGACCTTGGGCCGGTGGTTGGCGATCATCGTGCGCCAGCGCAGGCGCGGGCCGTGCTCCACCAGCAGGTCGAGGAACAGGTCGCCGGGATGCATGCCGCGGGCGCGGGCCAGCTCGCCGACGCTGTGCCCGGCCAGCGCCTGGTCCGGGCAGTCGACGATCCAGGCGTCGTCGAAGTCGCGGTGCCAGACGCGCGGGCCGAAGCGCTTGTCGACGTCCTCGCGAAAGCGCCGGCGGTATTCCGGGTCGCGGAACAGCTCGCTGCGCAAGTCCTGGCTGGCCAGGTGCAGCGCTGCCTCGCCACTGGGGAATTCCTCGAAGACCACGAACTCCATGCCGTCGGCATAGGTGACGAAGGGCACCGGCAGGGTCTGCCAGCGGAAGTCGGCGCGGGTCAGGCGGCTCAGGGTGCGCGTCAGCGGGCCGAGGATCGGCGCCAGCCAGGGATCGGCCTTGACGTCCATCAGGGTGATCAGCGTGGTCTTCAGCGGCTTGCGCAGCAGGCCCATGCTCTCCCACAGGAAGGCGAACACGTTGAGCTTGGTCACCAGGTTCGGCGCGCCCTGGTGGATGCGCCCGCGCTTGCGCAGCACGCGATTGAGGCGCACGTATTCGCGCCAGGGCGCGTACACCGAGGGCAGCGACTTGGAGCGCTGGCGCTCGCCGTCCAGCTTGTCCCAGGGGTTGGTCATGCTGGAGAGGCCGAGCAGGCCGGCGTCCAGCGCCTCGTCCAGCAGGCGCTCCATCTGCTGCAGTTCGGCGTCGCTGGGACGCACGCTGGCGTCCACCGCGCGCTCCAGGCCGAGCACGGCCACGCGCAGGTCGGAATGGCCGAGGAAGGAGCAGATGTTCGGCCCGAGCGGGTGGTTGTCGAGGAAGGCCGCATAGTCGGCCGGGGTGTTCCAGGTCTTGCGTGCCTGCAGCAGCGGCAGCACGTGTTCGCGCGGCACCGACTCGACGCGGGTGAACATGTCCGAGCAGTCCTCGGCGCCGGACAGCACCATGCTGATCGAGCAGCTGCCGATCATCACCGTGGTCACCCCGTGGCGCACCGACTCGCGCAGGGCCGGGGCGGCCACCAGCTCGGCGTCGTAGTGGGTGTGCATGTCGATGAAGCCGGGCATCACCCACTGGCCGCGGGCGTCGATGGTCTGATGCGCGCCTTCCTCTAGCGGCTCGCTGCTGATCGCCACCAGCTTGCCGCCGCGAATGCCCAGGTGGCGGATGGCGCCGGGGGCGCCACTACCGTCGAAGAACAGGCCGTTGTTGATCGCCACATCGAACATGCGTGCCACTCCTTTCTTGTTGTGGCCTCAAGCATAGGAAATGGCACGCCCGTACATATCGGACAAAAACGCAGAAGCTCAGGTCGTTTCGGTCAAGTCTTGCGCCGTTCGGCGATGATTTCCGGCAGGTCGCAGCGGTGCAGGTACACGCGCAGCGGTTCGGTGATGTTCAGGCGATCGTCGATGCGCTGCTCCAGCAGCAGGCCCAGGCGCTCGCGGCTGAGGGTCATCAGCGCGCCCTTGAGCGGCTGCCAGACGAACTCGGCGCAGGGCTGGATGGTCTCCTCGGGCACGTCCAGGCCGAAGGAGTCCTCGCTGAAGCGCACGATGTGCAGGCCGTTCTTGCTGTTGAGTCCGACCAGGCCCTGCAGGGCGTCGGCGGCGGAGCAGATGGTGGACGAAGTGATGCTCATGCAAACCTCCTGTCTGGATAACGGGCCTGCACAGCCGGCCCAAGGTGTCGCCGGCCATCCTAGGCGATGGCCGGCACGGGCCGTGTTGCTCTGGGTCAATGCCGGCTCAGGGTCGGCGGTGCTCGCTGTTGAGGTGGTAGAAGGTCGCGCGGCCGCCCTCGGCGCTGCTGCCGTAGTTGTCCTGGGCGTAGGCGCCGGCCTTGAAGTAGAGCGGCTGGCGGCTCCAGCTGGAGGCGATCTGGCGGTAATAGGCGCCGTTGTCGTCGTCGCTGTACACGGTGATGCCCAGGCGGCCGCTGGCGGTCAGGCGCAGGCGGTAGGCGAAGCGCTCGTTCAGCGTCACGTTGTTGACCAGAGCGATGTTCTGCACCTTGGCATCGTCCGGGTGCTTGCGCACCAGCGCCTCGATGCGCCCGCTGTTGAGCTCCGGGCGGAAGTGGTACTGCAGCTTGACCAGCGGTTCGCCGACATCGCCGGGGCGGTTGGTGCTGTGGATCTGGCCGATCACCAGCTTGTTCTTGCTCGGTACCTGGTTGATCGTCAGCACGGCGCTGAGCAGGTTGTCGGCATCGCCGTGGTACCAGTTGCGCAGCTCGCCGTTGGGCCAGGTCTCGCGCAGCTCGCTGCGCGGGTAGCGCGAATTGGCCGTGTGCGAGCCGTTGACCGGTACCCAGAAGCGCACGCTGCGGTCGTTCTGCGGGCGGAAGTACTGGCTGCTGTAGCCCTTGTTCAGGCGCTGGGTGCTGATCAGCGTGGCGGATTCGGTGGCGGGGATGGTCAGGTTCCAGGTGGTCAGGTCGAGCATCGGGTCCTCCTTGCGGCAAACGAAGCGGTCGGGGTTCCGACCCGTCTGTCTCGGGAAGTTCAGCGTTGCGCTCGGTTCTGGACGAATGGGTACTGGCGGCTGGCCAGACCGTTTTTGCGATGGCGCAAACGAAGCACCCGGCGTGGGCCGGGTGCGGAAGGGATCAACGGGGGAAGATCAACTGGAGGGGGCGTGACTACCCAGCAGGGTGGAGCCGGACTTCTTGCTGCGCTTGGCCAGGCGTTTTTCCTGGGCGCTTTTCAGAGGCTTCTTCTTCGCCTCCTTGTGTCTATCCAGACCTTTGCTCATGGCGTAATCCTCGGAAATGGGAGACTCAGTTCGAACGGATCGGGTCGACGGTCATCTCCACCTCCCAGGCTGCGCCAGCCTGCACGCTGTGATGCTCTGAGCATAGCTGCGAATGGCGCAGGCGGCTCAGGCAGGCGTCGGGTGGCGTAGGACTGGTAGCACGTGCAGGTGCAGCAGCGGCGCCAGGTCGGCAGTTGCGCTGGCGTCCAGCGAATGCCAGCGCAGCTCTTCCAGTTCGGCAGCGGGGCTGACGGGGTAGGGCAGGCGAGCGCGATAGATCTGGGCGTCGATCTCGGTATCGGCCTCGTTGGCGGCCGGTGCGCGGAAGCGACCGAGCGGGGTGAGGGCAGCCTCGTCGAGGCTCAGCTGCAACTCTTCGTACAGTTCGCGGCGCAGGGCGGCCAGCGGCGTTTCTTCCGCCTCGATCTTGCCGCCGGGCAGCATGAAGGCGTGGGTGTTGCGCTTGCGTACCAGCAGCAGGCGGCCGGCGTCGTCGAACAGGCAGACGGCGGCGATGTGGAGCAGTTTCATGTGTCGTTCAGGCGTTGCAGCTCGCGGCGGACCATGGCTGCGTATTCGGGCGGGGAGAGGCGGTACAGCTCGGCGGCCACCCAGTCCAGCCAGCGCGCGCCGAGTTCGGCGCGCTGCTGCAGCAGGCGCCGGGCTTCGGCCTCGGCGCGTGCAGCGTGTTGCTGGTGGAACTGGCTGCGGCTCACGCGTGGCGATTAGCCGGCGAGGCCGACGTAGACGTTCTGCACGTCGTCGTGGTTGTCGAGGGCTTCGAGGAAGGCTTCGACTTCTTCCATCTGCGCGTCGCTCAGGCCGCTGACCGGGTTCTTCGGGATGTAGCCGATCTTCGCCGAGTTGACGGTGAAACCATGCTCCGGCAGGGCCTTGCACACGGCGTCGAGGTCGGTCATCTCGGTGATGAACAGGGTGTCGCCTTCATCGGCCGGCTCGAAGTCCTGGGCACCGGCTTCGATGGCGGCCAGCTCCGGGTCGGCACCGTTGTCGGTGGAGGCTTCGATCATGCCGACATGGCTGAAGTCCCAGGCCACCGAGCCGGAAGCGCCCATCTGGCCCTTGCGGAACAGCACGCGGATTTCCGCCACGGTGCGGTTCAGGTTGTCGGTCAGGCACTCGACGATCACCGGCACCTGGTGCGGGGCGAAGCCTTCGTAGGTGGTGCGCTCGAAGTTGACGGTCTCACCGAGCAGGCCGGCGCCTTTCTTGATCGCGCGCTCCAGGGTGTCCTTGGGCATCGAGGCTTTCTTGGCCGCATGGACGGCGACGCGCAGCTTGGCGTTGGTGTCCGGATCGGCGCCGTTACGGGCGGCGACCATGATCTCCTTGACCAGGCGACCGAAAATTTTGCCCCTGGCGTTGGCTGCGGCTTCTTTAGGTTTGGCTTTCCACTGTGCGCCCATGACGGAGTTCTCGCGGGTTACGTCTGACGGAGCCCCGCATGACGGGGCGAACTGAGGGGGGTGATTCTAACGACTTAGCTTTCAGACGGCGATGGTGAACATCGGCAGGTAGAGCGTGACCAATAGCAGCACCAGGGCCAGCCAGGTGCAGGTGGTGGCCAGGCTGAGGGCGGTCGAGGCCCAGCGCCGACGGATGAACAGCCAGGCGCAGAGCGCGGCGAAGTTCAGGGCCAACACGCCGCGTAGCGCGGTCCAGATGCCCTGCGGGTGCTCGACCGCCCAGCGGCTGAGCCAGGGGATGTTGTCGCCGAAGCTGTCGAACAGTGGGCGGAAGCCCGGCAGGACGAGCCAGCCGCCATAGGCCAGGCCGGTTGCGGCGAGCAGGGCGAGGATGGCGAGGGCAATACGGAGTTTCGAACGGGGTGGGGCTGCGGCGCGGTCCATGCGGGGCTTCCTGAATAAGTCAGCTGCGCAGTGTCCCCACCCGGTGTGGAAAAGCAAGCCTCAGGGGCGTGGCCCGCTCGGCTTGACGAACAGCAGGGTCATGCGGTCCGGTTCGCCGACTTCCTGGTAGCTGGCCTTTTCCTGGCCGGGCTGCTGCGCCGGGCGGTCGCGGTCGTCGCGCGGGTTGCTGTGCATCTGCTCCAGGGTGGCGAGCACGAAGCCGGCATCCTTGGCCTTCTGCACCACATGGTCGGTGGGCAGGTAGCCGGTCTGCTCGGCGGCCTCGGGCTTGGCGCCGCTCTCCGCGCGGTAGGCCACCACGCCGAACTTGCCGCCGGGCTTGAGCACCTGGTACGCGGCTTCGTACATGGCGATCTCGTTGCCGGCGCCGGCCCAGTCCTGGGCGTCGTCGAAGCTCATCACCAGGTCGGCCGACTGTGGCTCGCCCAGTACCGGCGTCTTGCCGTCGAAGTCGTGGATCTTCACCCGGTCGTAGGGTTGGCCGGCCTTGGCCAGCTTGTCGCGCAGCGGTGCGTCGCCACCGCTGGCCAGCGCCACGGTGTACTGGCCCTTGTCACGCAGCAGGGGCGCGAGCAGCTCGCTGTACCAGCCGTCGCCAGGGCTGATCTCGATCACCGTCTGGCTGGCAGACAGGTCGAAGAAGCGCAGGGTCTCCATCGGTCGCCGGCCCGGGTCGCGCAGGCGATTCTCGGCCGAGCGCCAGTCGCCGGCGAGCACGGCATGGTAACGGTCATCGGTGATCTGCCCGGCGCTGTCGAGTGGTTCGGCGGCGTGGGCGCTCGCGGCAAGGAGCAGGGCGAGCAGGAGGGGGGAGCGGGCTGGCATGGGAGCATCCTCCGGGACGGCTTCATAGGTGAAGACAGCCGTCGGCGGCAGAACGCTCCCGCAATTTGCCCGGCCTGCCAGGAGCCGGGCGGGTGGATCAGTCCTGGCGGCTGGTGACTTCCACCAGGTGGTAGCCGAACTGGGTCTTCACCGGACCCTGGACCACGCCGACCGGGGCGCTGAACACCACCTGGTCGAATTCGCGGACCATCTGGCCGGGGCCGAAGGAACCGAGGTTGCCGCCGTCACGGCTGGACGGGCAGGTGGAGTTGTCCTTGGCGACCTGGGCGAAGTCGGCGCCACCTTCGATGGCGGCTTTCAGTTCGTTGCACTTGGCTTCGCTGGCAACCAGGATGTGACGGGCAGATGCGCGGGGCATGGTGGTATCTCCTTGAGTTAAGGCGCCCATTCTAGGGGCTGTTGCCGTTCCGATGCGACCGCTTCAAGCCATGCAGGGCCCGTCGTCCGGTGTCTCGTCGTCGGTCTGGGCCAGGTCGTACATGGGGTCGAAGCCCTTGTAGTCGCTGGCCGCGACACGTTCCAGGTGCGGCACGCTGCCGCCGTGCGGTACCTGCAGCGGCACCTCGAGCAGCGGTGCGATGGCCTTCAACACGTCCTCGCCGGGCACCGTCTCGTGTTCCAGCAGCGACCGGGTGATGCGCTCCAGCGCCGGGCGCAGGCGGCGCAGCAGCTCGGTGCACTGCAGGTTCAGCTCGTGCAGCAACTGATCCGCCGCCTCCAGCGCCTCGCGCGGGTCGCTGTCCAGGTGCGCCTCGCGCACCGCCTGCAGGCTGAGCAGCGAGCCCTTCGGCCCCATGCCCAGCGAGCCGACCATGGACAGCGCCAGCTTGCTGGCCTCGTGCAGGTCCTGGCCGGCGCCGGAAGAGACCTCGCGGAAGTGCAGCTGCTCGGCGACCCGGCCGCCCAGCAGCATCTGAATGCGCGCGCGCAGCTCCGACTCCAGGTGCAGGCGCTTGTCCTCGGTCGGCGTGACCAGGGTGACGCCGAGGGCCTGGCCGCGCGGCAGGATGGTGACCTTCTCAACGCGGCCGCAACCCAGCGCCGCGGCGACCAGCGCGTGGCCGGCCTCGTGCACGGCGATGCGCGTGCGCTCGGCCTCGGAGAGCGGGCTGACGCCGGCCGGCTGCTCGCCGATGCGGCAGGTTTCCAGGGCGTCGACGAAGTGCCGCATGGCCACTTCTGCGCTGGCGTCGCGGGCGGCAAGCAGGGCGGCCTGGTTGACGATGCTGGCGATGGCCGCCGGGGTCAGGCCGACGCTGTTGCGTGCCAGCTGGGCGAAGTCGAGGTCGGCGCTGGCGCGCACCTTGCCGGCGTACAGGCGCAGCAGTTGCTCACGCTCGGCAAGGCTCGGCAGGCCGACGACGATGCTGCGGTCGAAGCGCCCTTCGCGCAGCAGGGCCGGGTCCAGCGAGTTGGGGAAGTTGGTGGCGCCGAGCACCAGCACGCCGCTGTCGGCGGCGAAGCCGTCCATCTCGGTGAGGAACTGGTTGATGATGCGGTTGCTCTCGGCATCGCTGGCGCGGCTCTGCTCGGCGCGCCGGCCGATGCCGTCGATCTCGTCGATGAAGATGATGCAGGGCGCATGCTGGCGTGCGGTGCGGAACAGCGTCTTGACCTTGTGGATGCCGACGCCGAAGTACATCGAGGAGAAATCGCTGCCGGTGACCTGGATGAAATGCGCGTTGCACTCGCCGGCCAGGGCGCGGGCCAGCTGGGTCTTGCCGGTGCCGGGCTCGCCGGTGAGCAGCACGCCGCGCGGCGGCCGCGCGCCGAGGGCGGCGAAGGCGGCCGGGTCGCGCAGGTAGCGGGTCACGTCGCGCAGCGCCTGTTTGGCCTCTGCCGCTCCGACCACATCGGCGAAGCTGACGCCGGTCTGGTGCTTCAGTCGGGTCTGCGGGCGCAGTTTCCAGGTGGCCAGGCCGGCACCGAGCAGGATCAGCAACAGCAGCGGCCATTGCGCCAGCGCATCGCGGTACCAGGGGGCCTCGCCGTCGGTATCGAACAGGCCGACCGGGAACAGCGCGGCGCCATTGCCGTAGTCGCGCAGGATCATCTCGCCGACGCGCCCGGACTGGTCGGCCAGCCAGTAGCGGCGGCTATCCAGGGTGCTGACGTAGACCGCCTCGTCGCTCAGTGCGGCGCTGGCGATGCGCGCGCCACGCATGTCGCCGACCAGGGTCGAGAGGTCGGCGCGCTGCGCCGTCCACGGGCTGGCGTCATGTTGCAGCTCGGCCAGCATGCGGCTGGCGACATCGCCGGCCGGCGCAGGCTGCGGGCGCTGGGCCCACCAGTAGCCGCCGGCGGCGAGCAGCAGGACGACGAGAAGAGAGGCGACACCCAGCGGGCGCCGATGGCGAACGAGAAAAGGCTTGGTCATGGTGATCCCGGAATTCGTGACACAGCGCCCACGGACGGGGCGAATCCAGGCGGCATCGAGTCTCCGCTCGCGAGGGGCCGCTGACAGCAATCAGCGATTCGGCACGCGAGCGAATTATCGGCACCCGGGCTGGTGGATTCAGGGATGAGGGACGAACGGGGCTACCGCCGGTCGACCTAGCGCAGCGGTAACGAAGCGGCTATTTCGGCAGCAGCGGGCCTGGTTCGGGCACCGGGGCGGGCAGCGGCGCGACCTCTTCGAGGTTCTCCAGAACCTCTTCCGGCAGGTCCTGGCCGGTGGGGGAATCGTCGTTGTCGTGGGGCAGGGGTTCGTCGTCGGCCATGGTCGGGCCTCTCGCAGGGTTACCCAGTTAGGGCTCCGTCGCGGCGCCAGGGTTCCCGCGAGCGTTGTGCGCCAGCCATTCCTCGCGGGTGATCTCCCACAGCTCGGAGGGCAGGCGCCCGCTGACGTAGTTTTTCTCGATCACCTCCACCAGGCGCATGCCGCCGCGGGCGGAGATGCGGCTGGAGGCGATGTTGGGCACGGCCTTGGGCGCACGCAGCACGGGGCGCTGCAGCACCTCGAACCAGTAGGCGGTGGCCGCCGCGCAGGCTTCCTGCATCAGGCCCTGGCGCTGGTGGCGTGGGTCGAGCCAGAAGCCGCGGTTGTTGTCCGGTTCGTCGCTGAGGCTGATCACGCCGATCAGGGTTTCCGGCTGCGCCGTCAGGCGGATGCTCCAGTGCCATTCGCGGCCCTCGCGCATGGCCGGCAGCGACACGTCGCGCATGAAGCTCAGGGCGCCATCGGCGGGGTAGGGCCAGGGCACGCGGTCGGCCAGGTAGCGGACGATCTCCCATTGCGGGAATAGCGCCTGGATGGCTGGCGCATCGGCCAGCTGCAGCGGGCGCAGGGTCAGGCGCGGGGTAGTGAGGGTGGCAAGGCTGGACATCCTGCGGCTCCGTTCGACTGTCCGTGTCGCTGCATGCTGCCAGCAGGAACCCGGTTTTTGCCAGTTTTGCTGTCGTTTTGACCTTGCCGTGTCGATATGACTCTGTGCGAAGGCTGTGTCATTTCGACATGTAATTTATAAGTTATTGATTATATTGAATATATTTTCTGGCACGAGTCCTGATATGGAAATGGCAAAGGGGCTTTTCGCCCCGACTCTCAAGGGAGACGCCGCCATGATCGAGTACCTGAGCTGCCCGCAGAATGTCCTGAAAGTGTCCACGCAATTGCTGATCGCCGGCATGCTCATGCTGCTGGCGGGTATCGGCGCCGGCTACGGCATGGAGGGTCAGCTGAGCATCCCGGCCCTGGTGATCGCCCACTCCGGCGTGGTCGTCGGCCCGACGCTGCTGAAGATCGGCTATGTGATGCGCCTGATCGCCCAACACTACCTGCGTAAACAGGAAGGCGAGGCCTGCTGTGCAACTGCTTGATCGCAACACTGCCCTGGCCGTGGCGCCGATCTGGCGCCTGGGCTTTCGTCCGTTCTTCCTCGGTGGCGCGCTGTTCGCCCTGCTCGCGGTAGCGCTGTGGGGCGCGGCGCTGGCCGGGCATGCGAGCCTGCAGCCGCTGGGCGGCCTGCTGGCCTGGCACCGCCACGAGATGCTGTTCGGCTTCGGCCTGGCGATCATCGCCGGCTTCCTGCTCACCGCCGTACAGACCTGGACCGGCCTGCCCAGCCTCTCCGGGCGCCCCCTGGTCGCACTGTTCGGCCTCTGGGTCGCCGGCCGTCTGGCCTGGTTCCTGCCATTGCCGCTACTCGCCCTGGCCGCCATCGAACTGGCCTTTGCCGTGGCGCTGCTGTTCGCCTTCGGCCGCCTGGTGTTCCTGGCGCGGCAGAAGAACAACGCGCCGATCGTCGTGGTGCTGGCGCTGCTCGGCGCCTGCCAGGGGCTGACCCTGTATGGCCTGGCCCTCGGTGATGACGGTCTGCAACGCCGTGGCGCGCTGGCCGCGCTGTGGCTGGTGGCGGCGCTGATGGGCATCATCGGCGGGCGGGTGATTCCGTTCTTCACCCAGCGTGGCCTGGGGCTGCCCAGCCAGGCGGCGGCCAAGCCCTGGTTGATGTGGAGCCTGCTCGGAGGCTCGCTGGTTATCGCTGCGCTGACGGCCGCCGGCATCAATCTGCAGGCCGCGCCGCTGCTGGCGCCGTTGTTCCTGGCGGTGGCCGGCCTGCACGGCTGGCGCCTGCGCCTGTGGTACCACCCTGGTATCTGGCGTGTGCCGCTGCTCTGGTCACTGCACCTGGCCTATGCCTGGATGGCCGTGGCGGCGCTGGGCATGGCGCTGTGGCACCTGGGCCTGTTGCGGCAGCCGAGCCTGGCCAGCCATGCCCTGGCGGTCGGTGCCATGGGCGGCCTGATCCTGGCCATGCTGGCTCGCGTCAGCCTCGGTCACACCGGGCGCCCGCTGACGCCTCCGCGCGCCATTAGTTGGGCCTTTGCTCTGCTGCACGGCGCCACGCTATGCCGCGTACTGCTGGCCGGCGTAAGTGTCTATGGCCTGTGGCTGGCGGCGGCCGGCTGGTGCCTGGCCTTCGTCATCTTCCTGCGCCATTACGCGGCGATGTACTGGAGCGCGCGGGTCGACGGCCATCCGGGCTGAGGCGGCAAGCCCTTGCCCCGACCGGCAAGGGCTTTCCTGTCCGGGCCGTCGAAGAAACAGGGTGAACCCTTCAAGAATGCGGTCTGCAGCGATGTGGCCCGCATTCTGCAAACGCAGGGGCAACGGACTTCTGCAGGGACCCGCCATGACTACCATCAACAGCACTTCGCCGCTGGCCAGCTACCTCGCCAGCGCCAGCAAGACCACCGCCACTTCGGCTGGCACCCAGGAAAAGGCCAGCGAGGGCTCCAGCGATCCGATCGCCGAGCTGCGTCGCCTGGCCAACCTGATGGTGGCCCGCAGCGAGGGTGGCCTGCTGCGCGCGCTGAACGGCGGCGGCAGCCTGCAATCCGGCGCCAGCACCGCCACCAGCGGCAATCAGACAAGTACCGGCAGCAGCGGCAAAATCCAGCTGCCGGATGTCGCCGACATGGATCGCGACGGTGCCGCCAAGCTGCTGGAACAAGTCAACAAGCTGATCGACGCCGGCCTCGGCGACAGCACCAGCTTCGTCGGCGCCAAGGATGGTCAGCAGACCAACTCGCTGACCACCTACCGCGACTGGTTGCAGGAGAAAGGCGGCATCAGCATCTACGTCTGATCGCCTGCAGCGTGTAACTCAGCGGCACACGCTCGCGGCCGCTGTGCAGCCGCCATTCCTCGTCGGTACCCATCTCCATCTGCCCCGGCAGCGCCTCCCAGGGGATGCTGTCGTGTTCCTCCAGGCCGCTGATATCCAGGCCGTGGCGCAGCAGGGCGGTGACGATCTCGCCGAGCCCGTGGTTCCACTCGTGGGTGACGGTTGCCGTCAGCGCCCGCTCGGTCTGCACGTAGGTGCTGTCGTCGTCCCACACCATCGGCTGCACGTGCTCGAAGTAGGGGTGGCGAATCACCAGCTCGTTCTGGCACTCCTGGTCCAGGGCGAACAGCAGCGGATGTCCTTCGCGCAGGAACAGGCGCCCGCCCGGCTTGAGCAGGGTGGCGACGTTGCGCGCCCAGTCGTCGATGCGCGGCAGCCAGTTCAGTGCGCCGATGCTGGTGTAGACCAGGTCGAAGCTGGCCGGCGGCAATACGCTGGCGGCGTCATAGACCGAGGCCTCGACGTAGTCGATCTGTGCGCCAGCGCGCTGCGCCAGGCGGCGTGCCTGGGCCAGCGAGGCGGGGGAGAAGTCCAGGCCGCTCATCTGCGCGCCGAGGCGCGCCAGCGACAGGGTGTCGGTGCCGATATGGCATTGCAGGTGCACCGCGCGCAGGCCGGCGATATCGCCCAGGCGCGGCAGATCGAAGCGCACCACGCCAGAGAGGTGGGCCGGATCGCTGGCGAAGATTTCCGCCTGGTAATCCGGCGAGGCGGCGTGCAGGTCGGCGCGCTCGTCCCAGTTAGCGCGGTTGATAGCGAAGGACTTGTCCATGGCAGCACTCCATTGCTCGGGAACGCGACGGTAGTCTGCTGGTCTTCACCCGGCAAGCCTGGCATTTCCTGCCGCCGCTAGACGCGGCATGATGGGCCTATAAGAAATTGGGGGATTCCAATGCATTCGATGTCGTCCGTACTGCGCTTCACCCTTCTGGCATTCGGCCTGTCGGCCACGGCTGTGCAGGCCGCCGACGAGGCCCAGCTGATCGAATCGATCAACGCCTATCGCAGCCAGGTGCAGCGTTGCGCGGACCAGGCCTCGCCCGAGCTGCCGCCGCTGACCGCCGATATCCGCCTGGTGCTGCCGGCCGCTGGCAGCGCCGACCTGGCGGACGCCCTGGCGCGCGCCGGTTACCCCATGGTCAACGTGCAGGCGATCACCCTCTCCGGGCCGCGCGATGCGGCGTCGGCCATGCAGGCGTTGCAGGAGAGCTTCTGCCGCGTGGTGCTCGACCCGCAGTTCGTCGATGTTGGTGTGAGCCGCGCCGACCGCGACTGGCGCATCGTGCTGGCGCGCCCGCTGCTCGGCGGACGCCTGGGTGATTGGCAGGCGGAAGGGCAGAAGCTGCTGGCGGAGATCAACGTCGCCCGTGGCCAGGCGCGTCAGTGCGGGGAGCAATCGTTCGCCGTCGCCGCGCCGCTGGCTTGGAACGCCACCCTCGGCGGCGTGGCCGAGGGCCACAGCCGCAGCATGGCCAACAACAACTACTTCGATCACCGCGACCGCGATGGCCGCACCCCCGGCGACCGCGCCGAACTGGCCGGCTACGCGGGGCAGCAGGTCGGCGAGAACATCGCCGCCGGCCTGGATAACGCACAGAAGGTGGTCGCCGGCTGGCTGGCCAGCCCCGGCCACTGCGCGAACCTGATGAGCCCGCAGTTCAGCGAAGTGGGCGCCGCCTACGCGGTGGACCCGAAGAGCGACGCCGGCATCTACTGGACGGCGCTGTTCGGCGCGCCGTGATCAGCCGATGTTGAACACCTCGGCCAGGTGCTGCTCGTAGCGCGTTACGTCGCGCTCGATGTTCGGCACCTTCATCACGTCGGTGCAGAGGAAGGTCGGCAGGGCGCTCATGCCGAGGAACTGGTTGGCCTTGTGGAAGGGGAAATACACCGCGTCCACGCCCTTGGCCTCGAAGAAATCGGTGGGGTCGTCGAAGGCCTGCTGCGGGGCGTTCCAGGTCAGCGACAGCATGTACTGCTTGCCCTGGATCAGGCCGCCGCTGCCGTACTTCTGCGAGGCGTCAGAGCGGGTACGACCGTCGTTGGCGTAGAGGCTGCCGTGGCCGGCGGTGAACACCTCGTCCAGGTACTTCTTCACGGTCCAGGGCGCGCCCATCCACCAGCCGGGCATCTGGTAGATCACCACGTCGGCCCAGAGGAACTTCTGCACTTCTTCGTCGATGTCGTAGCCGCCGTCGATGAAGGTGGTCTTGATGTCGAAACCGGCGCGGTCGAGGAAGGCCACGGCAGCGTCGTGCAGGGTGGCGTTGTAGCGACCGTCGGAATGGGCGAACTGCTTGCCGCCGTTGAGGAGCAGGATCTTTTTCATGGAAGCCTCCGGGCATATCGAATGGCCGGCAGGTTACGCAGCCAGGCGGTGGCGAAACAGACGCCGGCGAGCAAATGATTGTTGCTGACAAGTCATGAATGCCGGCGGCTCTATTGCGCTAGGGTGTGCCCACTACCTACCTACCACGGAGCGCACCATGTACGGCTTTATCCTTCACGCCCATACCAAGCCCGAGCAGTCCGAGGCCTTCGAGCAGCTGTTCCGCGCCTATGTCGAGCCCAGCCGCGCCGAGGCCGGTTGTGTGCAGTACCACATGCTGCGCGATGCCCAGGACCCGAGCCTGTTCATCTTCTTCGAGGTGTGGGCGTCGCCAGAGGCCTTCGCCGAGCACACGGCCCTGCCGCATATGCGCGAGTTCAGCGAGCGGCGCATGGATTACCTGCGTCGTGACTTCGAGATCCGCGAGATCGAGATGCTCAGCGCCTGAGGCTCAGAACTTCTCCGGCTTCTCCCTGGCCACCTGTTTGGCGGCGAGGCCCATCAGGCGCTGGAACTTGGCGCAGGCCAGATGGTTTTCGGCGGGGCATACCGCAGCATGGCGCAGGCCGTCGCGGATGGCGGACAGGCGCTTGATGGTCTGGTCCAGCTGGTCGGCCTTGCGCTCCAGCTGCTCACGGTCGATGGCCGGGCCGCCCTCGGCGGCCAGCATCTCGGCGATGGCATCGAGCGAGAAGCCGGCCGTGCGGCCCAGGGCGATCAGCGCCAGGCGCTGCAGTACCGATTCGTCGAACACCCGGCGCAGGCCGTTGCGGCCGATGGAGCGGATCAGGCCCTTTTCCTCGTAGTAGCGCAGGGTCGAGGCCGGCAGGCCGGAGTCACGGGCGACCCGGCCGATATCCATCTCTCTCATCGCATCACCTCGAATCCGTTCTCCGTGAGGCGCCGGTTTCGGCCCGTCAGTGGCTGTAGCCGGTCGGCTTGTTGCGGATGGTCTTCAGCAGGTCTTCCGGGCTGATGCTGGCGACCATCTTGCTGTGGGCCGCGCTACCCGGTTGCGGCTGGTGGAGGATATGGCCCTTCATCTTGCCGATGATGTGCATCTCGCACGGCTTGCAGTCGAACTTCAGGGTCAGCACCTCGTCGCCATGGATCAGCTGCATCGGCTGCACCTTGGTGCGCACGCCGGTGACGCCTTTGGCCTGCTTGGGGCAGAGGTTGAAGGAGAAACGCAGGCAGTGCTTGGTGATCATCACCGGCACTTCGCCTTCCTCCTCATGGGCCTCGTAGGCTGCGTCGATCAGCTGCACGCCGTGGCGGTGGTAGAAGTCGCGGGCCTTCTGGTTGTAGACGTTGGCCAGGAAGCTCAGGTGCGACTCCGGGTACACCGGCGGCGGGGTGGTCTCGGCCTTGCGGCTGCCGCGCGGGTGAGCGGCGACGCGTGCCTCGGTGAGCTTGTCGACGGCCTCGCGACGCAGCGCCTTGAGCTGCGAGTTGGGCACGAAGAACGCCTGCGGGGCGTCCAGCGCCACGTCCAGCGCGTGGTATTCGGTGGTGCCGAGCTGGGTCAGCAGGTCGCGCAGGCCGTCGAGCGCCTGCTCCGGCTTGTTGGCCACGCCGAACGGGCCGGGCAGCTCCGCCTGAGCGCTGATGCCTTCCTCGCTGGTGGCAGTGAGCTGCAGGCGTTCTTCACGCAGCTCGGCCTTCCAGCTCACGCCGATGCGGCGCTCGGCGGAGGTCTTCTGCAACGCCTGCTGCCAGTTGTGGTCGAGGTTGCGGGAGAGCGGATGGTTGGGGCGCAGGCGGAACAGGCCCTCGGGCATCTCGTTGGGCTCGACGCGGTAGCGGTAGCGCTTCTCGCCGTCTTCCTCGAATTCGTTCTTCAGCTCGGCGATGTTGGCGCGGAAGCCCACCACCTCGCGCTTGACCAGCACGTTGAGGCCGTCACCGTTGGACAGCGGCTCATGGGTGACGGCGATCAGGTCGCGCTTGTTGACCTTTTCCACGTTACCGACGGCCAGGCCGGTGAAGGTCGGCGAGTCGAAGGCGCCGATGTCGACCTTGCGGTCGGTGACGAAGTAGTCGGTGCTGCCGCGGTGGAAGGTCTTGTCCGGATCGGGCAGGAAGAAGTGCGCGGTGCGGCCGCTGGAGGCGCGGGCCAGGTCCGGGCGGTCTTCGAGGATGGCGTCGAGTTCCTTGCGGTAGTGGGCGGTGATGTTCTTCACGTAGCCCATGTCCTTGTAGCGCCCCTCGATCTTGAACGAGCGCACGCCGGCCTCGACCAGCGCGCGCAGGTTGGCGCTCTGGTTGTTGTCCTTCATCGACAGCAGGTGCTTCTCGAAGGCCACCACGCGGCCCTGGTCGTCCTTCAGGGTGTACGGCAGGCGGCAGGCCTGCGAGCAGTCGCCACGGTTGGCACTGCGCCCGGTCTGCGCGTGGGAGATGTTGCACTGGCCGGAGAAGGCCACGCACAGCGCGCCATGGATGAAGAACTCGATGGAGGCATCGGTGGCATCGGCGATGCTGCGGATTTCCTGCAGGTTCAGCTCGCGCGCCAATACCAGCTGGGAGAAGCCGGCCTGGTCGAGGAACCTGGCGCGGTCCAGGGTGCGGATGTCGGTCTGGGTGCTGGCATGCAGCTCGATCGGCGGAATATCCAGCTCCATCACGCCCAGGTCCTGCACGATCAACGCATCGACGCCGGCGTCGTATAGCTGGTGGATCAGCGTGCGCACCTGCTCTAGCTCATCGTCGTGGAAGATGGTGTTGAGGGTGGTGAACACCCTCGCGTGGTAGCGGCGGGCGAACTTCACCAGCTCGGCGATATCGCTGACCTCGTTGCAGGCATTGTGCCGCGCGCCGAAGCTCGGCCCGCCGATATAGATGGCATCGGCTCCATGCAGGATGGCCTCCCGGGCGATGGTCACATCGCGGGCAGGGCTGAGCAGTTCCAGATGGTTCTTGGGCAGGGACATGGTGTTTCTTCTTTATAGGCGTGGCACGGCAAGGCGCGCATTGTAACGGGCAAGGGGGAGGGTGGCACCCTGAGGTGCCGGATGGTGCTGATGTGGTGAACCTGATTTGCGGCTTGGTGAACGGAGAAACCAATCACAATGCATGCTGAGTAGCTGCCTTGTGACTGTCAGGATATGTGTTTAATCGGCGTAGACCTTCTCTCTGGTGGTCAGATTCTCCGTGCCGAGGAAGGTGTTGGAGGGAACGAAAGCTATGGGAGCTACATCGCCTTCCACGGCGGCATATCTGGCTAGGTAGTAGTAGACGATGTTGCAGCGTTGCACGCGAATGTCCTGGGTCAGCGAGCTAATGGGGGCACGCCAGGTGGTTGGCTTTTCTCGGCAGTCACCGCTTATCAGTTCCGAGTCTTCGATAGCCATGTTCTCGGCCTTCATTACGGCCTTTTTCAGTTGTGCCTCGATCAGCGTGTTCTCTGACGTTTCGCAGCCTGCAGTCAGTAGCAGGAGTGCGGCCAGTAGCGAAATCCTTTTCGTCATGGTGGTCTCTTTGGGGGCGGTTATTGAGCCGGAGAGATTAAAGCAATGATCGTTTAGCTGATTTGGAAGAGGCCACGTTTCTCAGTCGGATGATGGAGAAATCCTGTGCTGCGTCTGTGACTATTACTCTTCGGGCAATTCCAGGCCGTAGCGTTTGCCCAGGGCAATCACATACTCGGTGTCTTGCGAGCACAGGTCGTAGCCGGCCATGTAGGCCTGCATGGCGGCGTCGCCTTCGATGGCCTTGCCGTGGCTGTAGATGACTTCGTCGTAGACGGGGAGCCGGTAGTGGGCGAGGAACTCGTTGATCATCTTCAGCCGCTGACTATCGCCGTCGTCGTAGCCGTGATCCCAGAACAGCCGGTCGATGCAGGAGATCGCTCCGCGATAGTGCGCCTGGCTTTCGTCCGCAGCGGCGGTGTGGGCGAGGGTGGCCAGGCAGAGGCCGATGGCCAGCGTGGCGAGGCGTCGGGTCATGAGGAGTCCTTTCTTCAGGGTGAAAAGCCGGGTTGCCGGCTGGGCGCAGGCAGCTTACCTCGACCCGCGCGTTGGCTGCGGGCGGAGCTCGCAAACCTGGGCAATCAGGGGATGTCGCCGCAGAACAGGTCCTGGCCGCCATCGGACGACGGTGCGCGCAGCACCAGGGCGTGCGGCGTGGCTTGCAGGGTGCTCAGTGGCACCTTGGCGCTGCGCGACAGGTTCCAGCCGTCGAGCGGGCCCTTGTGGAAGGTACGCACGGTGTTGTTCAGCCCGTAGGCGGGCTTGGCGCCCAGTTGGCCGCAGTGGCCGGTATAGATGAACGCGTACAGGCGCACCGGCAGGGTCATGCCCATGGGCACGCCGCTGACGAAGGCGGTCACGTCGGTCTGTGCATCGCGTGGTACCAGAGTCGCCTGGGCGATCTGCCCGGCATTACGCGGGCTGGCCTGCAGGCGCATCTGCACATGCTCGTCGCGGCTGCTGCCGGCGCAGCCCGCCAGGGTGAGGGCGAGCAGAAGGGCTACTGGAGATGTGGTACGCATGGCGGACTCCTTTCGCGGCGATTGCCGAGGATTCTAGCTGGCGATGAGCCCGATAAATCTAAGCGGAACGATCAGAGCGCTTGAGGATTCTACTGAGTGACGGTGGCCGCCATGTGCAGTCGCAGAGTCGAAGATCCACTGCCGCGCGCCTGCGCGAGGAGGTAGGTCATGAGTTCCCTGACCATCGAGGGCTGGTGCAAGCCCGACAACGCCCAGCGCTCCACGCCGCTGGGTGGGTTCCATTTCTACATTGGTGGCGACAACCACCTGCGTCTGGAAGAGGCCGAGGCTAGCCTGCAGGAGCGTCATGAGCAGGAGATGATGATCGATGCCGATCTCGCCGACCTGCAGCTGGTGCCGCCGGATGACTGTGGGCCGCTGAGCGATTGCCGCTTCCGCGTCTACCTGAGCGCCCAGGAGGGGCGAGGCCAGTTCCACCTGGTCGGTCATCGGGCGAGCGACGGCAGCCTGATTTATACCAATGCGGTGCTGATCGATCAGCTTAGCTAGGGGCTGCGCTGTTTTCCGACAGGTCAGGGCCGTCGTTGCGCGCCTGTCTGCTGGGTCTAGTGCTGGCGGTGAGTGGGCGGAAGTCGTAGCTGCGGGAGAGGTGGGCTGGCGCCCACCTCCGGTGCGGCACGCTTAGCGGGCCAGTTCGGTCTCTGCCACGGCTTTGCGGCCTTCGGCTTCGGAGACTTGTTCCAGGTTGGCACCACCGACGAATACACCGAACTTGATGTACTGGCGCACGTAGTGGTTCTTGCCAGCTTCGGCATTGAGGGTGAGGCTGTTGTCGCCGAATTCCGACTCGGTCGCCAGCACGTGCTCACCCGGGGTGACGGTGCGGTAGAAGTAGGTGTTGATCGCGGTTTCGCCGATGACTTCGCCGTCGACCTTGACCGTCTTCTTCAGCGCCGGGCCGAGCGAGGAGTCACGGAAAATATACAGGCCAGCCTGGTCCTGCGGCGGGGTTGGGAAGGCTTTGAGCGCCTGATCCTTCTCGGCGGATTCCATCGGTACGGATGCACAACCCGACAGCAGAGCCACACCGAGCGCCGCTGCACACATCATTTTCTTGGACATAAATTACTCGTTCCTGAGTGTTGGTAAGACCGGCACGCTATCAATGTGCCAGCGTGCGACACCTTACCGACCCAGGCCACGAATGCAAGAACCTACATCAGGCGTCCGCGCACCAGCTCCTGCGCCTGCCGGGCTAGCTGATCGAGCAGTCGGTCACGCTGCTTTTCGGCATCGCGCATGGCCTTCTGGCCGTGCTGTTTGACCAGGTAGGTGTGGATCTGCCCGACTTCCTTGGAGTGGAAGATCGGCGTCAGGTCCTGCACGGCGACCAGGCCGTCCGAGGCGTGGTCGCGGCTGTTCATCAGCACCTGCGGGCCGCGTGCGCCGAGTACGCGAAAGCCCAGGGCGGTGAAGGTCGGCACCCGGCTGGCCACGCAGGTCAGTGCGGCGTGCGGGTGGAGTAGTTGCATCTGCTCCAGCATGGCGCGGGCGATGCCCTGGCGGCGGTGGCTGGCCTGCACGGCGGTGTACAGCAGGGTGCAGGCTTCGGGATCGTCCTTGCTCGGCAGGTACAGGGCAAAGCCCAGCACCTGGGACGGGTCTTCATCGTCCAGGGCCAGGATCAGCTGCGCGCTGCTGTCCGGCTCGCTGCCCATGGCCTGCAGGTACAGGTGCACCTCGAAGCCGATCACGTATTGGTACAGCTGGTACAGCGGGTTGCTCGGCGTCAGCGGCGCCGGGCTGAGGTCGCTGAAGTAGTCCACCACCATCTGCAGCACCTGGCTCTTCAGGGACTCGGGCGGCGGGGTATTGAGGTGGCTGAGGGTGAACATCGGCATACGGCTTTGCGGCGGGTTGGCCCGGCATTGTAGCGCCCTTGGCGCGGCAGGCCGTCGCCGGGGCAAGACTTCCCACGCAAAAGCCGGATAATGGCGGCCATTCGTCTTGCCTGCGTCTGGTAACCCCATGGAAATCAAGGTCAACTTTCTCGACAACCTCCGTCTCGAAGCCAAATTCGATGACTTTACGGTGATCGCCGACCAGCCCATCCGCTACAAGGGCGATGGCTCGGCGCCGGGGCCGTTCGACTACTTCCTGGCGTCCTCGGCGCTGTGCGCGGCCTACTTCGTCAAGCTGTACTGCCAGACGCGCAACATCCCAACGGAAAATATCCGCCTGTCGCAGAACAACATCGTCGACCCGGAAGACCGTTACAAACAGATCTTCAAGATCCAGGTCGAGTTGCCGGCGGACATTTCCGAGAAGGATCGCGTTGGCATCCTGCGCTCCATCGACCGCTGCACCGTGAAGAAGGTGGTGCAGACCGGCCCAGACTTCATCATCGAGGAAGTCGACAACCTCGACGCCGACGCCCAGGCCCTGCTGATCCCGGCACTGACCGAAGGCGAGGGCACGCGCATCCTCGGCAAGGACCTGCCGCTGGAGCAGACCATCGCCAACATGTCGGCCATCCTCGCCGGCCTGGGCATGAAGATCGAGATCGCCTCCTGGCGCAACATCGTGCCCAACGTCTGGTCGCTGCATGTGCGCGATGCCCAGTCGCCGCTGTGCTTTACCAACGGCAAGGGGGCGACCAAGGAGAGCGCGCTGGCCTCGGCGCTGGGCGAGTTCATCGAGCGGCTGAACTGCAACTTCTTCTACAACGACCAGTTCTGGGGCGAGGAGATCGCCAATGCGCCCTTCGTCCACTACCCGAACGAGCAGTGGTTCAAGCCGGGTCCGAAGGACGCGCTGCCGGAAGAGATCCTCGACGAGCACTGCCTGGAGATCTACAACCCGGACGGCGAGCTGCGCGGCTCGCACCTGTACGACACCAACTCCGGCAACAAGGCGCGCGGTATCTGCTCGCTGCCCTTCGTGCGCCAGTCGGACGGCGAGGTGGTGTACTTCCCGTCCAACCTGATCGAGAACCTGTATCTCTCCAACGGCATGAGCGCCGGCAACACCCTGGCCGAGGCGCAGGTGCAGTGCCTGTCGGAGATCTTCGAACGTGCGGTCAAACGCGAGATCCTCGAAGACGAACTGGCCCTGCCGGACGTGCCGCAGGAAGTGCTGGCCAAGTACCCCGGCATCGTCGCCGGCATCAAGGGCCTGGAGGAGCAGGGCTTCCCCGTGCTGGTCAAGGACGCCTCCCTCGGTGGCGAATTCCCGGTGATGTGTGTGACCCTGATGAACCCGCGTACCGGCGGCGTGTTCGCCTCCTTCGGCGCGCACCCGAGCTTCGAGGTGGCGCTGGAACGCAGCCTCACCGAGCTGCTCCAGGGCCGCAGCTTCGAGGGCCTCAACGACCTGCCGCAGCCGACCTTCGAGAGCCACGCGCTGACCGAGCCGAACAACTTCGTAGAGCACTTCATCGACTCCAGCGGCGTGGTGTCCTGGCGCTTCTTCAGCGCCAAGGCCGACTACGAGTTCGTCGAGTGGGACTTCTCCGGTGAGGGCGAAGACTCCAACGCCCAGGAAGCCGCGACCCTGTTCGGCATCCTCGAAGACCTAGGCAAGGAGGTGTACATGGCCGTGTACGACGACCTCGGCGCCAACGCCTGCCGCATCCTGGTGCCGGGCTACTCGGAGATCTACCCGGTGGAGGACCTGATCTGGGACAACACCAACAAGGCGCTGATCTTCCGCTCCGACATCCTCAACCTGCACAGCCTGAGCGACCTGCGCCTCAAGTCCCTGCTCAAGAGTCTGGAGAACTGCGAGGTCGACGACTACACCGACATCACCACGCTGATCGGCATCGAGTTCGACGACAACACCGTGTGGGGCCAGCTGACCATCCTCGAGCTGAAGTTGCTGATCTACGTGGCGCTGAAGAAATTCGAGCAGGCCAAGGGGCTGGTCGAGGCCTTCCTGCAGTACAACGACAACACCGTCGAGCGCGGCCTGTTCTACCAGGCGCTCAACGTGGTGCTGGAAGTGCAGCTGGACGACGACCTGGACATGGCCGACTACGAAGCCAACTTCCGCCGCATGTTCGGCAACGAGCGCATGGATGCGGCCCTGGGCTCGGTGGACGGCAGCGTGCGTTTCTTCGGTCTGACGCCGACCAGCATGCAGCTGGAGGGTCTAGACAAGCACCTGCGTCTGGTCGAGAGCTACAAGAAGCTGCACGCCGCGCGGGCCAAGGCGGCGGGCGTTTCTCTCTAGTGTGCCCCGGGGGCGTTCAGCAGTGTGCTGAGCGCCGGAGCGGGTTATCTGCTGCCATCGGCACTCGGCTGGCGCTTGGCGATGTCCCTCATCTTGGCCGCGAGAATCTCCGCCTCCAGCGCTCGCACGGTGCTCTTGGCGGGCGGGAATTCGAAGATGGCGCTCTCGGCGAGGGTGCAGAGGCGCGTGCCGTCATTCAGGGTGAGCTGAACGAACGCCAGGTGATCCGACCAGGAGCGATAGCGCCGCACCATGAACAGGCTGTGCCTGGAGCGGACCGAACTGATCTTCGTCAGCTCAACCCTGAGGTTGCTGTCGTCGCCGCACAGCACCAGCTCGTCGTCGTGGATGAACGCCGGCTGGCATCGGCTGACCCTGAGCCACTCAATGCCGAAACGACACAGCATGGCCAGCACGACGAGGGGCAGGAGCGAGAAGAGGGCGACTTCGCCGTCGGCCACTCCCGTCAGCGTGATGCCGACGATGACCAGCAGAAACAGCAGGGTGACGACCCGGTAGAAGTGGACGTTGCCGAACTCCAGCTGGGGCAGTAAACGAACGTCCATGTACGGTGTTCCTTCGCGGGATGGGAGGGGCCGTCAGCTTCGCTTCTCGAAGCGGCGGGCGAGAAGACCCATCAGCATGCCGCCAGCGATCCCGATGGCGCCGCAGGCCAGGCCCATGGGGCGGTTGCTCACGAAGCCGACATTCTTCACGTGGGTCGGTAGGCCGACCAGGCCGGTGAACAGCAGTATCGCGGCCGACAGGGCGATGAGGTAAATGCCGCCAGCCTGCCAGGAATCGCTGGGGATGCCCTTGCGCCGGCAATACAGGTAGCCCAGGCCGAACGGCAACACGAGCTGGGTGGCGAGGAAGAGGATCAGGTTGCTGCTGTCGCTCATCATGGGCTGTTTCGCAGTGGGCTTGGCGCAGGGTAGGGCATCCGCGCGCTAGGCGCGGGGAACTGGCGTGCAAAAACGCCGGCGCAATCCAGTGAGTAGCCGGCTCCGGCGACTTGTGGGAGGATCAAAACGCTCTTCGCAGCATCGGTCATGCCGCCGCGCGCCATCTACAAGGTGCAGATCGTTTCCGGTGTCGTGGAGAAGCGCGCTGCTCGCCTCGCGGGAGCATTCCGCCGAGGTACCTGTTCGATACTCCCCTGAAAATAAGACCTACAAAGGCTCGGGACGTATGTTGAAACTCAGATGTTCAGTGCTGTTGCTTGCCTTGCTCAGCGGTTTTTGCCGTGCAGATCTGCCAGTGGTGATCGTGGGCTATTACGATTTCCCGCCGTCCATCTACACCACGCCTGACGGTCGCGCGCAGGGGCCGCTCCACGATCTGCTGACGCGCATGTTGCAGCGCAGTGGCTACACGGCGGACTTCCGTGGCATGCCTATCGCGAGGCTATACAACGAGCTGCGTGAGGGGCGTGTCGACCTGTGGGCCGGAGCACCCAACAAACAGGAGCTCAGAGGCCACGTCCTGGAGTCAGACCGGGCGCTG
This sequence comes from Pseudomonas sp. Gutcm_11s, assembly GCF_028649395.1. Taxonomy (GTDB): domain Bacteria; phylum Pseudomonadota; class Gammaproteobacteria; order Pseudomonadales; family Pseudomonadaceae; genus Aquipseudomonas. The sequence continues at coordinate 373,615 of NZ_JAQSUW010000011.1, forward strand.
GCCGAGGTCAGGCTCAACCTGTACCGCCGCCCTGATACGCCCGCGCCCAAAGTGCCGGAGGGGCTGGCCGGCAAGGTCATGATCATGCTCAGCGGTTACAGCTACTGGCCGCATACCCGTGAACTGCTGCTCGATCCGGCCCACGAGATCATCCAACTGCGTACCCATCATCGCGCGTCGGCGCTGGAGTTGCTTCGCCGTGGGCGGGGCGACTATCTGCTGGACTACCAGCTGCCGATCGAGCAGACCCTCGAGGAGAGCGGGCTGCCACCGCTGCCATACACCACCGTAGAGAGCCTGCCCATTCGCCTGATCGTTTCCCGCAAAAGCGCCAACGCGCCGCTGCTGCTGCAGCGGCTGGATGAGACGTTTGATCAGATGCAGGCCGCTGGCGAGGATATGCAGCTGCCATAGCCGTGTTCAGGTTGGCGCGGGTGGTGAAGCTGGTGCTTGCCGATGCGCTGCCTCAGGCGAGCTCCGGTGTGCGCTGCTCCTGTAGCTCCCGCTGCAGTTCTGCTACCAGCGTATCCACCTGACTCATGGCCTGGGCCACCGACGCAGCCAGCAGTTCGCCGCCGACTTCCTGGCCCTCGATGGCGATCTGGTGCACGCGGGTGATGCCGATGAAGCCGAGGGCGGTGATCAGGCTGCTCTCCAGATGGTTCATGTGCGCCATCTGCCCGCCCGCATCGAAGCCGACCCCGCCACGGGCGGTGAGGATCACCGCATGCCGGGGCCGGTCGGCCAGCAGCGGGATGTACGGGTCGAGCGGGTTGCTGGCGTCGAACGCCACGGTGCGGTCGGTGCGCACGATCTGGTCGATCCACGCCTTGAGCGCGGCCGGCATGCTGAAGTTGTACAGCGGCGTGCCGATCACCAGCACGTCCGCCGCCAGCAGCTCGTCGATCAGCAGCTCGCTCTCCTGCAGGGTTTCGTTCATCCACGGCTCACGTTGTTCGTCCGCAGTGAAGGCGGCGGCGATCCAGTCGTGGTCGATGATGGTCGGTGGGTTCTGGCCGATGTCGCGGTAGGTGAGGCTGTCCTGCGCGCGGCGGGCCAGCCACTGGCTGACGAAGCGCTGGCTCAGGTTGCGGCTGTGCGAGCCGTGCAGGTCCTTGCCGGCGAGGCCGGGGCGGGCGCTGGCATCCAGGTGCAGTATGTGCGGCATGTCGAGTCTCCTGCTTGAAGTTGTGCTCATCTGTATTTCGCAGCAGACTCAGGCTATGGCCGACAAATATTGGCGACAAACGATCATTATTTTTCGCTATGCCTGAGAGGAACTCATCCATGAGTCAGCGCTGGCTACCCTCGCTCTCGGCCCTGCGCGCCTTCGAGGCCGCCGCTCGCCACGAGAGCGCCAAGCAGGCCGCGGAAGAACTCTCGGTGACCGCCACGGCGATCAGCCACCAGATTCGCGCCCTGGAAGAGTCGCTCGGCGTGGCGCTGTTCCTGCGCAAGCCACGCCAGCTGGAACTCACCGCCCAGGGCCGCGAACTGCAGCAGACGCTGGAATCGGCGTTCGACAGCATCAGTGCCACGGCCATGCGCCTCAGCGCGCTGCCCTGTCGCCAGGCCATCACCCTCAGCACCACGCCGGCGGTGGCGGTGCGCTGGCTGCTGTCCTGGGTCTGCCTGCTGCGCGAGTCCCATCCGGATATCGACCTGCGCATCCACGCCTCGCACGAGCCGGTGGCGCTGGATGGCGTCACCGCGGACATCGCCATCCGCTACGGCGACGGCCGCTGGCCGGGGTTGGTGGCGGAGAAGCTGTTCGACAACACCTTCATCCCGGCCTGCAGCCCGCGGCTCGGCCTGCAGGATGCGGCGGAGTTGCCTCGGCACACGCTGATCCACTTCCGTAATCAGGCTGTCGTCTCGTCGCCGCTGGACTGGGCGCTGTGGCAGAAACAGGCCAAGGTGCCGGGGCTGGATGTCAGCGCCGGGCTGGTGTTCTCCGACGAGACCCACGCGGTCTCGGCTGCAATCGGCGGGCAGGGGGTGGCACTGATGAGCCGGCAGTTGATCGAGGATGAGCTGAGGGAAGGGCGGTTGGTGCAGCCGTTCGGGCCGGAGGTGGAGGGCAAGCCGTTCTTTCTGGTGTACCCGGAGAGCCGGCGGGATGATCCGGCCATTCGGGCGGTGCGGGATTGGGTGATGGCAGTGCCGGGTGGGCTCTGCACGCTTTAGTTCTGTTTTCGGTTTTGATCACTCCCACGCTGCTGCCTGGGAGCGATATGCGCGGCTATTCCTCTCGGGCCATCCACTCGTCATAGAACGGCGGCAGGCTGGAAGCCTTGACGCTGAACTGTGCCGGGCGCTTTTCGCGGAACGCGGCCACGCCCTCCTTGCCGTCGCCGATGCTGGTGTAGAACATCGCCAGCGAGTCGATGCGGTGCGCCTCCAGCGGATGGGCTTGCGCGCTGTTGCGGTAGAGCATCTGGCGACTGAGCGCGATGGCGGCGGGTGAGCGGTCCTGCACTAGCCGGAGGGCAAAGGCCTCGGCTTCTTCCAACAGGTTTTCTGGCGAATGAACCGAGCGTACCAGGCGCCCGCGCAGGGCTTCCTGGGCGTCGAAGATGTCGGCGGTATAGACCCACTCCAGCGCTTGCTGCAGGCCGACGATACGCGGCAGAAACCAGCTCGAACAGGCTTCGGGGACGATACCCAGGCGGCCGAAGACGAAACCGATGCGGGCTTTTTCCGAGGCGAGGCGAAAGTCCATCGCCAGCGTCATGGTGGCGCCGATGCCAACGGCAGCGCCATTGATGGCAGCGACCACTGGCTTGCGGCAGGCATGGATGGCCAGGGTCACACGGCCACCGGTGTCGCGTACGCCGGCATGGATATCTGCGCTATCGAGCCGTTCATGCATGTCCGCCAGGCTGGGCGTAAGGGTTTCGTCCAGGCCGAAGACGTTGCCTTCCTTCGACAGATCCATACCTGCGCAAAACGCGCGGCCCGCCCCGGTTACCAGAATGACGCGAACTTCATCGTCCAGGCTGGCGCGGTTGAAGGCGTGCTCCAGCTCATTGGCCATTTCGATGGTGAAGGCGTTCATCTGCTCTGGGCGGTTGAGGGTCAGTTTCAGCAGGCCATCGTCGAGCTGCCAATCAATCGCTGAGTAGTTCATCTGCTCTTTCCCTTGTTGTTATTGGACTCATCGTGGACCGCGCTGCCACGGCGGCCCCGCGCGATAGCCGAGCCGGTATAGCACGTGAGTAATCGGGCGAGGTATAGACCGTTCGAATGCTTCTAGGCCTGGCGGGTGGGAGCGAAGCGAAAAGCGAGTCCGCAAGAAAGTGGAAAGGGCTACCAAGCAACTCGGAGTCCGAACCCGTCAGGAGGCCGAGTGGAGGTGTTGCGCAGGGGGACGAGCCGCATGGATGCGGCGAGAGGCGTAAAGGGGCAGGGACGCCCCTTGTGCGCCGGCCCCCGGAGCGGCACCGGAGGGAGGGAAGTCTGGCGGCGCAGCCGCCAGACCCGGATGTCGGGGTGCCCTTCTCTTTGGTTACTTTCTCTTGGGCACGCAAGAGAAAGTAACTCGCCGTAAGGGCGAAAAGAGAGGTTTTATTCAGCGAAAAAAGCTAGGTGAGAAAACATGCCTTTTGAAGCTTCAAAGATATTTTTGAATTTGGTGGATTAAGTTGTCAAATTCTGTAGATATTTCGCCTATATATTTCTCAATTGCGAAGCTCCGAATGACTTCTTCTTCAGTTTCTGCTTCTTGGGCTATGTGTTTGGCAATTTTGTGGTGGTCGCTGATATCGTCGCGATCAAGTATCCAGTTTATATCAATACCGTACTTGTCTTTTATCGCGGCACTAACAGTTTCATGGGTGAAAACTTCTATTTCTGGTGGTTGAGTCCCTGGGAATGATAGAAGATGATTTTTTATGTCGGGGCCTACATCTGCATCGCGAACGGCGACGGATTTCTTTCCGGTTTTGTTTAGAACGTGTACGGCCTCTCTGACCGCATCTTTATCGCCAATGTCATGTATCGCAATTGCTTTTAGTATGTCTTTTCTTTTTGTTCGTATCGCTTCTGTGAGTAGGATTTTTGCAAAAATATCTTCGACGCAAATGTCTAGATTTCTGACATGGCCCGACGAAAGAATGGCTCTGATATGACAGGCAGATATTTTGTTTCGGAGCTCAACGCCATTTGCATCTCGGGTGATCAGCTTTCGTGCGTCTGGAGGTAAGGCGTTAAGTATTACGCTGGAGTGTGTTGAAAGTATTATTTGATGGTGGCGCCTATCGCAAACGTCAATAAGGTACTTTGCGAACTCATGTTGGGCGCTCTCGTGTAGCGAGGTTTCTGGCTCCTCTAGGATGAAAAGGCTTTGTTCGGGTGAGGTTTCTAGCTTGTCGATCGTATAAAGAATCCGGCCCTCGCCAAAACCCATATTGTTTTCAGAGTACGAATAGCCAAGGCGCGAAGCTATTCCGATTTCGGATATTTTTTCTTTGTGTGAGACACCTTGAAAGGTTACGTCGTCATATTTGTGGCCTATTATTCTGGCCATTTTCTTTATGACTTCTTTGTCAATCTCTCTTTTTTCTGTGAACTCAAGTGCGCTGCCGCCATACACACTAAGATCGCGCCTCTCTACTTTAGGAATATATACGGTGAATCCTACGTAGTAACAGTGCCTTTCTGGTTGTCGTTTGTAGCCTGACCATGCTGAGTTTGCACGGGATATTGTTACTTCTTGCGTTTTTTTATAGTCATCTGTTTCGTAGTGAAAGATGACTTTTGCGTCGTCAGATATTGGCTTGGGGTCGGCGGGTGAGATTGGGAAAAAGTCTTTGATGTATTGACGTTTATACTCAGTTGCGGTGGATGGCTTTTTGTACCCGCAAATTGCTAGCTGCCCTAGCGTGCTTTTTCCTGCGCCGTTCAGTCCTGAGATTGCTGTTATGGGGAAATCTAACGTCAGGTCAATTTTGTTGATGCCTCGAAATCCATCTATATGAACTTTTCTAAGGCAGGGGCCAAAATTGCTGTAGCGATTTTTTTCGGAGTATTTGATCGAGACTTTCTTTGTTAGATCAGCCATTTTTTTCCTTAAAAAAAACCCCGCACTAGGCGGGGCTTTTAGTTTCTCTCGCTACCCCGGACATCCATTCTCAGGTAAAGCGCTTCTAATCTGTCCTAACGGTCTGGACCCAGGAATCAATCCCAGCTCAACGCACCACCAGTCTGATACTCGATCACACGAGTCTCGAAGAAGTTCTTCTCCTTCTTCAGGTCCATGATCTCGCTCATCCACGGGAACGGGTTGTTGGTACCCGGGTATTCCTCTTTCAGGCCGATCTGGGTCAGACGACGGTTGGCGATGAACTTGAGGTAGTCCTCCATCATGGCCGCGTTCATGCCCAGTACGCCGCGCGGCATGGTGTCACGCGCGTATTCGATCTCCAGCTGGGTGCCCTGCAGGATCATCTGGGTCGCTTCGTCCTTCATCTGGGCGTCCCACAGATGCGGGTTCTCGATCTTGATCTGGTTGATCACGTCGATACCGAAGTTCAGGTGCATGGACTCGTCGCGCAGGATGTACTGGAACTGCTCGGCGGTGCCGGTCATCTTGTTGCGGCGGCCCATGGAGAGGATCTGGGTGAAGCCGCAGTAGAAGAAGATGCCTTCCAGAACGCAGTAGTAGGCGATCAGGTTGCGCAGGAACTGGCGATCGGTTTCCGGGGTGCCGGTTTCGAACTTCGGATCGGAGATCGAGCGGGTGTACTTCAGGCCCCAGGAGGCCTTCTTCGCCACGCTCGGGATCTCGTGGTACATGTTGAAGATCTCGCCTTCATCCATGCCCAGCGATTCGATGCAGTACTGGTAGGCGTGGGTGTGGATCGCTTCCTCGAAGGCCTGGCGCAGGATGTACTGGCGGCACTCGGGGTTGGTGATCAGGCGGTACACGGCCAGCACCAGGTTGTTGGCAACCAGGCTGTCGGCGGTGGAGAAGAAGCCGAGGTTGCGTTTGACGATGCGGCGCTCGTCTTCGCTGAGGCCGTCCTTGCTCTTCCACAGAGCGATGTCGGCGTTCATGTTCACTTCCTGCGGCATCCAGTGGTTGGCGCAACCATCCAGATACTTCTGCCAGGCCCAGTCGTACTTGAAGGGTACGAGCTGGTTGAGGTCGGCGCGGGCGTTGATCATCTGCTTGTCGCCGACGTGTACGCGGGCGGCGGAGCCTTCCAGATCGTCCAGGCCTTCCTGGATGTCCAGGTCGTTCAGGGCCTTCTTGGCGCGGGCGACGGCGTCGGAGTCGTCGGCCGATACGGCGCGGGCTTCCTCGACGGAGCCGGCGGCATCGTCGTCCAGTTGATCGGCGGCGGCGCCGACTACGGCAGCGGCGGGTTTGGCGGCGGCTTCGGCGCCTTCTTCTTTATCGAATTCGTCCCAGCTGAGCATGGTGGTCTCCTGCTTGGTCATCGGGCCGGGTTTCTGTGCGGCCTGTATGAATGTCCAGTAATTCTGATTATGTTCCGTTGCGATCTGCACGCAAGGGTCAAACAGTGCCACCCGACTGGTGGCGCCCAGGCCCGCGAGGCGGGCGAGGGGAGATGTTCTTGGGGCTGAGCCCCGGTCCCCGTGAGGGGAAACCGAGCTGCTGTGGCTTCTAACCTCGGCAACCCGGTGCAAGCGCGTAGCTGAGCGAGTGAGCGCTAGGCGCCAGGCTGGTCCGAGCCCCTGAGCGTGCTAGTGCACGTGATGGGGGCGGACCTGCCGGGCAACAACGCGGGCGCCGCTCAGATGCGCGCGACTTCCCTTACTGACAAGCTTCGCAGTCGGGCTGGTCGATGGCACAGGCCTTCGGTACCGGAGCCGGACCGGCCGGAGCAGCGAAGCTGCCCTCGTCGATCGCACCACTGGACACGGCGTTGAGCTTGCCGGTGTTGATGGTGGATTTCTCGGTGCTGGTGGCGGCCAGGGCACGGAGGTAGTAGGTGGTTTTCAGACCACGGTACCAGGCCATGCGGTAGGTCACGTCCAGCTTCTTGCCCGAGGCGCCGGCGATGTACAGGTTCAGCGACTGAGCCTGGTCGATCCACTTCTGGCGGCGGCTGGCGGCGTCGACGATCCACTTGGTTTCCACTTCGAACGCGGTGGCGTACAGGTCCTTGAGGTCCTGCGGGATGCGCTCGATCTGCTGTACGGAGCCGTCGTAGTACTTCAGGTCGTTGACCATGACGCTGTCCCACAGGCCGCGGTTCTTCAGGTCGCGAACCAGGTAGGGGTTGATCACGGTGAACTCGCCGGAGAGGTTCGATTTCACGTACAGGTTCTGGTAGGTCGGTTCGATCGACTGCGACACGCCAATGATGTTGGAGATGGTCGCGGTCGGCGCGATGGCCATGATGTTCGAGTTACGGATGCCTTTCTTCACGCGCTCGCGGATCGGGGCCCAGTCCAGCGACTCGGAGAGGTCGACGTCGATGTACTTCTGGCCACGGGCCTCGATCAGGATCTGCTGGGAATCCAGCGGCAGGATGCCCTTGGACCACAGCGAGCCGTCGAAGGTGGAGTAGGCGCCGCGCTCGTCGGCCAGGTCGCAGGAAGCCTGGATCGCGTAGTAGCTGATCGCTTCCATGGACTTGTCGGCGAACTCGATGGCCGCGTCGGAGCCGTAGGCGATGTGCTGCAGGTACAGGGCGTCCTGGAAGCCCATCAGGCCGAGGCCGACCGGACGGTGCTTGAGGTTGGAGTTGCGCGCCTGCGGTACCGAGTAGTAGTTGATGTCGATGACGTTATCGAGCATGCGCACAGCGGTCTTCACGGTGCGGCCGAGTTTCTCGGTATCCAGCTTGCCGTCGACGATGTGGTTGACCATGTTGATCGAGCCCAGGTTGCAGACTGCGATCTCGTCCTTGTTGGTGTTCAGGGTGATCTCGGTGCACAGGTTCGAGCTGTGGACCACGCCCACGTGCTGCTGCGGGCTGCGCAGGTTGCACGGGTCCTTGAAGGTCAGCCACGGGTGGCCGGTTTCGAACAGCATGGACAGCATCTTGCGCCACAGGTCTTTGGCGGCGATGGTCTTGAAGACCTTGATCTTGCCGTAGCCGGACAGGGCTTCGTAGTACTCGTAGCGCTCTTCGAAGGCCTTGCCGGTCAGGTCGTGCAGGTCCGGCACTTCGGACGGGGAGAACAGGGTCCACTGGCCGTCGTCGAACACGCGCTTCATGAACAGGTCCGGAATCCAGTTCGCGGTGTTCATGTCGTGGGTGCGGCGGCGGTCGTCACCGGTGTTCTTGCGCAGCTCGAGGAATTCCTCGATGTCCAGGTGCCAGGTTTCCAGGTAGGCGCAGACGGCGCCCTTGCGCTTGCCACCCTGGTTCACGGCGACGGCGGTGTCGTTGACCACTTTCAGGAAGGGCACGACGCCCTGGGATTTGCCGTTGGTGCCCTTGATGTAGGAGCCCAGTGCGCGCACCGGAGTCCAGTCGTTGCCCAGGCCGCCGGCGAATTTCGACAGCATGGCGTTGTCGTGGATGGCGCCGTAGATGCCCGACAGGTCGTCCGGCACGGTGGTCAGGTAGCAGGAGGACAGCTGCGGACGCAGGGTGCCGGCGTTGAACAGGGTCGGGGTCGACGCCATGTAGTCGAACGAGGACAGCAGGTTGTAGAACTCGATGGCGCGTTCTTCACGGTTCTTCGGCTCTTCGATGGCCAGGCCCATGGCCACGCGCATGAAGAACACCTGCGGCAGTTCGAAGCGGATGCCGTCCTTGTGGATGAAGTAGCGGTCGTACAGGGTCTGCAGACCCAGGTAGGTGAACTGCTGGTCGCGCTCGTGGTTGATGGCGGCGCCCAGCTTGGCCAGGTCGTACTCTTTCAGCTTGGCGTCGATCAGCTCGAACTCGGAACCTTTCTCGACATAGGCCGGCAGGGCCTTGGCGTAAAGGTCGGCCATCTCGTGGTGGGTGGCGCTGTCGGCGATGCCGAGGAAGCCCAGGGCCTCGGCGCGGATGTTGTCCATCAGCAGGCGGGCGGTGACGTAGGAGTAGTTCGGCTCGCGCTCGACCAGGGTACGGGCGGTCATCACCAGGGCGGTGTTGACGTCCTTCTCGGCTACGCCGTCGTACAGGTTCTTCAGGGTTTCGGACTCGATCAGCGAGCCGTCGACTTCGGCCAGGCCTTCGCAGGCTTCGCGGATGATGGTCTGCAGGCGGCCCATGTCCAGCGGCTGCACGCTGCCGTCGGCCTTGGTGACGCGGATGCTCGGGTGCGGTACGGCGACGTCATCGGCGCTGGCGTTCTTGCGCTTGACGGCCTGGGACTCGCGGTAGATCACGTAGTCGCGGGCGACCTTCTGCTCGCCGGCGCGCATCAGGGACAGTTCGACCTGGTCCTGGATCTCTTCGATGTGGATGGTGCCGCCGGACGGCATGCGGCGCTTGAAGGTGGCGGTGACCTGCTCGGTCAGGCGCGCGACGGTCTCATGGATACGCGACGAGGCGGCGGCATTGCCGCCTTCAACTGCGAGGAACGCCTTGGTGATGGCCACGGTGATCTTGTCGTCGGTGTAAGGCACGACAGTACCGTTGCGCTTGATCACGCGCAGCTGGCCCGGAGCGGTGGCGGCCAGATCCTGGCTGGACTCGCCGGCCTGGGGTGCCACGGACTGCGGATTCTCGCGAGTTGTGTCGGTGTGCATGAGGTTCTCCACTTCTAATTGGTTTGGACACCAGGGGTGCCGCGTGTTCATTCCATTGCAAAACGTCACGACATCCGGCGTCCGGCCAGACATCGAGAAAACTTACGGCAGTTGAGGATGACTCGAGGGCCGTCCTGGCAACTGAATCCCTGCGGAGCCGGTTGGTCATGACCACTATCTGTAGTGGTCGCGACCCGCGACTTCGCGGTCGTTCTGTGAATACAGGGGGAAGGGTTGCGCGGTCCGTGCTGCCTGCAGTCGCAAGCGGTGGCGACTGGGCTGAAATGCTACCGGTAGCGCGTGGATCGAGCCCCTCTGCATTCTTTCTTTTTAGTGTCCCTGGCCTCGGGTTACCCACTACATGTAGGGGTGAGGCGCGATGGGGATACAAGATAATGCGCTATTGGGGGCTTTGCAAGGGAAGTGCAGGGGGGCTTTCTGTGGATAACTTGTGGGTGAATTGTGGGTCTTTTTGCTGCATCGCGCGGCAGGCCCCGAGATCACTGGCTCCTACCGTTCGTCGCTGCCGGCGAACGGCTTTGCGGACATTTGCCGGTGTGGCGACGCGGCGCACGCTACCACAATATCTAGTGTTTTTGGCACGCGCTGTGCTAACGACGTTCGGTTGTTACAATGCCGCCACTAATGGCGTTTGCGCTGGAGAGAAGTCGTGGAGCAAGAGGCCTGGCAGATCCTGATCGTCGAGGATGATCAGCGGTTGGCGGAGCTGACCCAGGAGTACCTGCAGAGCAATGGTCTGCAGGTGGCGATCGAGTCCGATGGTGCCCGGGCCGCGGCACGCATCCTTCAGGAGCAGCCAGACCTGGTGGTGCTCGACCTGATGCTGCCGGGTGAGGATGGCCTGTCCATCTGCCGCAAGGTGCGTGGCCAGTTCGCCGGGCCGATCCTGATGCTCACCGCACGTACCGACGATATGGACGAAGTGCTCGGCCTGGAGATGGGCGCCGATGACTACGTGTGCAAGCCGGTGCGCCCGCGTGTGCTGCTGGCGCGCATCCGTGCCCTGTTGCGGCGCAGCGAAGTAGTGGATGCGCCGGCCGAGAACCAGCGGCGCCTGGAATTCGGTCCGCTGGTGATCGACAGCGCCATGCGCGAGTCCTGGCTGCGTGGCGAGAGCATCGAGCTGACCAGCGCCGAGTTCGACCTGCTCTGGCTGCTGGTGTCCAACGCCGGACGCATCCTCTCCCGCGAGGAGATCTTCACCGCCCTGCGCGGCATCGAGTACGACGGCCAGGACCGTTCCATCGACGTGCGCATCTCGCGCATCCGGCCGAAGATCGGTGACGACCCCGAGCACCCGCGCCTGATCAAGACGGTGCGCAGCAAGGGCTACCTGTTCGTCGCCGAGGCGGCGCAAGCCCTGCAATGAACTCGATCTTCCTACGCATCTATGGCGGCATCATCGCCGCGCTGGTGCTGGTGGCGCTGCTCGGCGTCGGCGCCCTGCAGCTGACCAACGAGGTGCGCAGCGACCAGTACCGCGAGCAGCTGGCGCGCGGCACCTTCCGCCTGATGGCGGACAGCCTGCAGCCGATGGACGACGTCGACCGCCGCCGCGCGCTGATCACCTGGACGCGCCTGCTCGGCGTGCCGTTGGAACTGCAGGCGCTGGCCGACGTGCCGCTGGATGGCCGCACCCGTGGGCGCCTGCTCAATGGCCAGGTGCTGGTCGAGCAGGCCGGGCCGCACGAGGCGCGGGTCTTTGCCCTGGTCAGCGCCCAGCAGCAGTTGGTGCTGACCACCGAAATCGAGCAGGTCAGCGAGCAGCTGGCGCGCGCCACCGTCTACCTGCTGATGGACGAACTGGTGCGCTATCCCATCGTCGAGCAGCCCAAGCGCCTGGCCGCCCTGAAGGAAGAGAAGCAGTTCGGCTTCGACCTGCGCCTGGTCACCCTGGAGAAGGTCGACCTGGACGAGGACCAGCAGCGCCGGGTCGACGAGGGCGATACGGTGCTGGCGCTGGGCAAGGGTGGCGACGCCATCCGCGTGATCGCCGGCATGGTCGGTACGCCCTGGGTGCTGGAAGTCGGCCCTATCTACCAGATGAATCCCTATCCGACCGAGCTGCTGGTGCTGATCGGCGTCCTCGGCCTGAGCCTGACCGGGCTCATCCTCTATCTATTGGTGCGCCGCCTGGAGCTGCGCCTGCAGGGGCTGGAGAGCGCCGCCAGCCAACTGGCCAGCGGCCGCCTGGACGCCCGTGCGCCGTCCCAGGGCGCCGACTCGGTAGGGCGCCTGGCCGCCACCTTCAACGCCATGGCCGAGCAGTTGCAGCGCCTGGTCAGCGTGCAGCGCGAGATGGTTCGTGCCGTGTCCCACGAGCTGCGTACGCCGGTGGCGCGCCTGCGCTTCGGCCTGGAGATGATCGCCGACGCCGAGACCGACCAGGCGCGGCACAAGTACCTGGAGGGCATGGATGGCGACATCCAGGACCTCGACAAGCTGGTCGACGAGATGCTGGTCTACGCCCGTTTGGAGCAGGGCTCGCCGGAGCTGAACTTCCAGCGTGTCGACCTGCGTGAGCTGATCGATCAGGTGATGGGCGAGCTGGGGCCGCTGCGTGCGCAGATTCGCCTGGACCGCGGCCCCTGCCAAGATGGCCCGGACGACACGGCCATGGTCGACGCCGAGCCGCGCTACCTGCACCGCGCCCTGCAGAACCTGGTGAGCAACGCCATGCGCCACGCCGAGTCGCGGGTGCGGGTGAGCTACCGGATCGATGCGGAGCGCTGCTGGGTGGACATCGAGGACGACGGCCCCGGCGTGCCGGACGAGGCCTGGGAGCGAGTGTTCACGCCGTTCCTGCGCTTGGACGACAGCCGCACCCGCGCCTCCGGTGGCCACGGCCTGGGGTTGTCCATCGTGCGGCGCATCGTCTATTGGCACGGTGGGCGGGCCTACGTCGGGCGCGGCACCTACCTGGGTGGTGCGCGGTTCAGCCTGATGTGGCCACGCCGGCAACTGCGCAAACCCTGAGTCACTACCGTTCGGCGCCGTTCATCAAACTGTCACCGAACTGTGGCAGCGCGCTCGAACGAACATCCGCAGACTCGCGCGTCACTGGGGTTCTGCGTTCCGGATGTTGTCGATGCGAGTTCTACTCTTCCTCGCCGCGCTATTGTGCGGCCTGCCGTCCTATGCGGCGAACCGATGCGAGGTACAGGTGCCGACCGCCACGGCGGATGTCGGCGAGGTGCGCCTGGCCTACCAGAGCATCGGCAGCCCCGGCGACCCGGCGCTGTTGCTGGTCATGGGCCTCGGTGGCCAGCTGATCCACTGGCCCGACGAGGTGGTGGCGAGCCTGTGCCAGCAGGGCTTCCGGGTGATTCGCTTCGACAATCGTGACGTCGGCCTGTCTGCCTGGATCGGTGAGGCGCCGGCGGCGAACCTGACCTATGAGGCGCTGCGCTATCAGCTGGGCCTGGGCGCCAACGCACCCTATTCGCTGCGTGACATGGCCGGCGATGCGCTGGGCCTGATGGACGCGCTGGGCATCCAGCGTTTCCACGTGCTGGGGGCGAGCATGGGCGGGATGATCGCCCAGCACATGGCCGACCTGGCGCCATCGCGGGTGGAGAGCCTGACCCTGCTGATGACCAGCACCAGCGCGCCGGGGCTGCCGGCGCCGGATGCGCATCTGCTGCAATTGCTGGCGCGCCGCGAGGCGCCCGACCGCGCCGCGGCCCTCGAGCAGCAGGCCGATCTGCTGGCGGCGCTCGGCAGCCCGACCCGGGCGGTGGATCGCCAGCAGCTGCTGGCCGAGGCCGCACGCAGCTACGACCGCGCCTTCAATCCGCAGGGTGTGCAGCGGCAGATTCTGGCGATCCTGGCCGAGCCGAGCCGGGTCGCCATGCTCGAACACCTGCAGGTGCCAACCCTGGTGGTGCATGGCACCGCCGACCCGCTGTTGCCGGTGATGCACGGCGTGCATGTGGCTGCGCATATAAAGGGCAGCGAGCTGAAGCTGATCGCCGGGCTGGCCCATCGCTTCCAGCCGGCGTTCAAGGAACCGCTGCTGGCTGCGGTGTTGCCGCACCTGCGCGCCCATCGCCTGGATGACGCGCAGCTGGCCCAGCGCCTGGAGGGCGACGCGCTGCAGTCGCCGCTGTGATCAGGCGACCGGCACGCTGAGCTGTGGCTGGCTGCAGGCGAGCAGGTAGTCGCGCAGCCTGGCCTGTTGGCCGGGCGTCATGAACAGGCCGACTTTGGTGCGGCGCCAGAGGATGTCCTCGGCCTCTACGGCCCATTCCTCGCGGCGCAGGTAATCCACTTCGCGGGTATACAGGCCGGCGCCCAGGTGCTCGCCCAGCTCGCTCTGCTGCTGCACGCCATCGAGCAGGCGCCAGGTGCGGCTGCCGTAGGTGCCGGCCCAGCGCAGGGCCAGTTCGCGGTCGAGCCAGCCGAAGCGGGCGATCAGTTTGTCCGCCAGCGCCTCGCGACTGTCCATGTTCTCGCCACCGGGCAGCGGCGCCTTGGCGGTCCAGGCCGGGCACAGGTGGGCGAAGGTCGGGGCGAGCAGCTCCATGGCCGCCTCGGCCAACTTGCGGTAGGTGGTCAGCTTGCCGCCGAACACCGACAGCAGCGGTGCTTCGCCCGGTGCGCCGGCCAAAGCCAGGGTGTAGTCGCGGGTGATGGCGGAGGGCTGGTCGGATTCGTCGTCGCACAGCGGGCGCACGCCGGAATAGGTGTGCAGGATGTCGCTGCGCGACAGCTGTTGCTTGAAGTGGGCGTTGACTACCTTGAGCAGGTAGTCGGTTTCCTCCTCGCTGATCTTCACCCTGGCCGGATCGCCCTGGTATTCGCGGTCGGTGGTGCCGATCAGGCTGAAGCGCTCCAGCCAGGGGATGACGAAGACGATGCGCTGGTCCTCGTTCTGCAGGATGTAGGCCTGCTCCTGGTCATGGATGCGCGGCACCACGATGTGGCTGCCCTGGATCAGGCGCACGCCATAGGTCGGCTTCTGTTTCAGGTCGTCCTGCAGGAAGCGCGCGACCCAGGGGCCGGCGGCATTTACCAGCGCGCGTGCGCGGATGGAGAACAGGCTGCCGTCGGCGCGCTCCAGGTGCAGGTGCCACAGGCCCTTGCTGCGCCGCGCGCTGACGCAGCGGGTGCGGGTATGCACATGGGCGCGGCGCTCGCGGGCGGCCATGGCGTTGAGCACCACCAGACGGGCGTCGTCCACCCAGCAGTCGGAATATTCGAAACCGCGCGTCATCTCCGCCTTGAGCGGGCTGCCAGCGCCGAAGCGCAGGTTGCGCGAGGCCGGCAGCTTCTCGCGCTTGCCCAGGTGGTCATAGAGGAACAGGCCGGCGCGGATCATCCAGGCCGGGCGCAGGTGCGGGCGGTGGGGGAGGATGAAGCGCAGCGGTTTGACGATATGCGGCGCCTTGGCCAGCAGCACTTCGCGCTCGGCCAGCGCCTCGCGCACCAGGCGGAACTCGTAGTGTTCGAGATAGCGCAGGCCGCCGTGGATCAGTTTGCTGCTGGCCGAGGAGGTGTGCTGGGCCAGGTCGTCGCGCTCGCAGAGGAACACCGAGAGGCCGCGCCCGGCCGCATCTGCGGCTATACCGGCGCCGTTGATGCCGCCACCGATTACGGCCAGGTCGTAGATTTCGGCGATGGGAGGCGTCTGGCTGAGCGGCATGCAAGGGTACCGTAAGTTGTAATATGAACTTTAAATGTTCGATTTCGAAAATATGCTAGCCGAGTGCGTGTGCCGGCGCCAGCCTTGGCACTGGCCGGTCATCGCAAGAGAGAGGTTGTCGTCGGTTTTAGACGATGTGCAGCTGGATTTTCTGCTCGGCCAGCAGGCGCACGATGGCCGGGGCCGGAGTGGCGTCGCTGTACAGGTGGTCGACCAGGGCGATGGAGCCCAGGCGCACCACGGCGTTGCGGCCGAACTTGCTGGAGTCGGCGGCCAGCAGCACCTGGCGGGCGTTGTCGATGATCGCCTGCGACACGCGCACTTCCTGGTAGTCGAAGTCGAGCAGGCTGCCGTCCTCGTCGATGCCGCTGATGCCCATCACGGCGAAGTCGACGCGGAACTGCTGGATGAAGTCCACCGCCGCCTGGCCCACCACGCCGCCGTCGCTGCGCACGCTGCCGCCGGCCACCAGCACTTCGAAGTCGGCCTTGTCGGCCAGGGTGGCGGCCACGTGCAGGTTGTTGGTGATCACCTTGAGGTGCTTGTGGCCGAGCAGGGCGCGGGCGATGGCCTCGGTGGTGGTGCCGATGCCGATGAACAGCGAGGCGTGGTCGGGAATGCTCGTGGCGATGGCCTCGGCGATGCGCTGCTTCTCGTCACGCATCTGCCCGGCGCGCATGGCGTAGGCGGTGTTCTGGATGCTCGACGCCTCGCTCGCCGCGCCGCCGTGGGTGCGCCGCAGCAGGCCCTGTTCGGCCAGCTGGTTGATGTCGCGGCGGATGGTCTGCGGGGTGACGGCGAAGGCCTGGGCCAGCTCGTCGATGCTGACGTAGCCGCGCTCGCGGGTGCGTTCGAGGATGCTCTGCTGGCGGGGCGGGAGGCTCATCGGCGGTCCTTTTTATGATCGGCGGATTATAGCGAGCTGCTGCCTGCTGGCGACTCTTGCAGGTCTGTCATGCACGGTGGTGGTCTGGCGGGCCGTCGCGGCGCGACGTTAAACACTGCTGCCGGCGGATTTTTCCGTTAAGGTACGCGAATTCTGTCTGCGGATTTTCACATTCGAACATGACTCCTGCCATCGATCTGCTGAAAAAGGCCAAGGCCGAGCACCAGGTGCACAGCTATCACCACGACCCCAAGGCGCCGTCCTACGGCCTGGAGGCTGCGGAAAAACTGAATCTGGACCCAGCGCGGGTGTTCAAGACCCTGCTCGCCGCCACCGAGAAGGGCGAGTTGCTGGTGGCTGTGGTGCCGGTCGCGGGCACGCTCGACCTCAAGGCCCTGGCCCACGCTGCCGGCGCCAAGAAGGCCGACATGGCCGACCCGCAGCAGGCCCAGCGCAGCACCGGCTACCTGGTCGGTGGCATCAGCCCGCTGGGGCAGAAGAAACGCCTGCGCACCTTCATCGACGAGTCCGCGCGCAATCATCCGACCATCCACGTCAGCGCCGGCCGGCGCGGCCTGGAGGTGGAGCTGGCGGCCGAGGTACTGGCCCAGCACACCCAGGGCAGCTTCGCCGCCATCGGCCGGGGCTGATCGCCTCCGCCTGCGTCATCACACATAACAACAAGGAACAGTGCATGTCCCAGTACCTGCTTGCCATCGACCAGGGCACCACCAGCTCGCGCGCCATCGTCTTCAGTGCCCAGGGCTTGCCGCTGGCCAGCGCCCAGCAGGAGTTCAAGCAGTACTTCCCGCAGGATGGCTGGGTCGAGCACGACGCCGAAGAGCTCTGGCTGAGCACCCTCAAGGTCTGCCGTGAGGCGCTGGCCAGCAAGGGGCTGAAGGCCGACGAGGTGCTGGCCATCGGCATCACCAACCAGCGCGAGACCACCGTGGTGTGGGATGCCGCCACCGGCACGCCGATCCACCCGGCCATCGTCTGGCAGGACCGGCGTACCGCCGACTACTGCGCCGGGCTCAAGGCCGAGGGCCACGAAGCCAAGGTCGCGGAGAAGACCGGCCTGCTGATCGACCCGTATTTCTCGGCGACCAAGCTGCGCTGGATCCTCGACAACGTGCCCGGCGCCCGTGAGCGCGCTGAGCGCGGCGAGCTGCGCTTCGGCACCGTCGACTGCTTCCTGCTGTGGCGCCTGACCGATGGCCAGTCGCACCGCACCGACGCCAGCAACGCCTCGCGCACGCTGCTGTTCAACATCCACAGCCAGCAGTGGGACGAGGAGCTGCTACAGCTGTTCGGCATTCCGCGCAGCCTGCTGCCGGAGGTGCTCGATTGCGCCGCCGACTTCGGTACCACCACGCCCGCGCTGCTCGGCGCCGCCATCCCGGTGCTGGGCATGGCCGGCGACCAGCAGGCCGCGCTGATCGGCCAGGCCTGCTTCGATGCCGGCATGGTCAAGAGTACCTACGGCACCGGCTGCTTCATGATCCAGAACACCGGCGCCACGCCGGTGGTGTCGAAGAACCGCCTGCTGACCACGGTCGGCTACCGCCTCAACGGCAAGGTCACCTACGCGGTGGAGGGCAGCATCTTCGTCGCGGGCGCCGCCGTGCAGTGGCTGCGCGACGGCATCAAGCTGATCAGCGATGCACGCGATACCGAGATACTGGCCGAGCAGACCGGTGATGCCTGCGGCGTGTACCTGGTGCCGGCCTTCACCGGCCTCGGCGCACCGTACTGGGACCCCAAGGCGCGTGGTGCGATCTTCGGCCTGACCCGCGACACCGGGATCAAGGAGATCGTCACTGCCGGCCTGCAGTCGGTGTGCTACCAGACTCGCGACCTGCTCGAGGCGATGCGCCAGGATGGCGCCGCCGAGCCCAGCGCGCTGCGCGTGGACGGCGGCATGGTGGTCAACAACTGGGT
This sequence comes from Pseudomonas sp. Gutcm_11s, assembly GCF_028649395.1. Taxonomy (GTDB): domain Bacteria; phylum Pseudomonadota; class Gammaproteobacteria; order Pseudomonadales; family Pseudomonadaceae; genus Aquipseudomonas. Next base: position 391,774 of record NZ_JAQSUW010000011.1, read on the forward strand.
CATGCAGTTCCTCGCCGACGTGCTCGGCGTGCCGGTGGAACGCCCGGTGGTGACCGAGACCACGGCGCTCGGCGTGGCCTACCTGGCCGGCCTGCAGGCCGGGCTGTACCGCGACCTGGAGGAAATCTCCGGGCACTGGCATCGTCAGCAGCGCTTCGCCCCGCGCATGGCCGATGCGCACCGCAGCAAGCTCTACGCCGGCTGGCTGGATGCGGTGAAGAGGGTGCGCAGCGAAGGCTGACGATGATAAAAGAGGGGCGTGTTCCCGCCTGAGGTCGCCACATGGATCTGTGTCGTCGTCTTCCGACCTTGTTCGCCCTGCTGCTCGCCGGTGTGGGCCTTGCTCCATCGGCCCGCGCCGAAACCCTGGTAATCGCCGCCGACCTCTGGTGCCCGATCAACTGCGCGCCGGACGCCGAGCGGCCGGGCATCTTCATCGAGCTGGCGCGCGACATCTTCGCCGAGTCCGGCATCGCCGTGCGTTACGAGATACGCAACTGGGCGCGCGTGCTGCAGCAGGTGCGCCACGGCGAGATCAACGCCGCGGTCGGTGCCGGCCGCGAGGATGCGCCGGACTTCCTGTACACCACCACGCCGGTGGCCATGTCGCGCAACTGCTTCTACACCCAGCAGGACTCGCAGTGGCGCTTTACCGGCGTGGACTCGCTGGCCAGCGTGCGCCTGGGCGTGATCAATGACTACAGCTATGGCGAGCAGCTCAATGCCTACGTCACGGCGCAGCATGGCCATGGCGACCGGGTGCAGGTGGCGGCCGGCGGCGCGGCGCTTGACCTCAACCTGACCAAGCTCGATCACGGGCGCATCGATGCGCTGATCGAGAACAGCTGGGTGATCCAGTCGCGCCTGGCCGATCTCGGTCGCGCCGGCTCGCTGCGCGAGGCGGGCTGCCGCGAGCCGGACGTGCCGATCTACCTGGCCTTCTCGCCGGCGCGTGAAGACAGTGCGCGCTACGTCGAGATCTTCGAGCGTGGCCTGCAGCGTTACCGTGCCGATGGCCGCTTGCAGGTGCTGCTCGACAGCTACGGCGTCAGCGAGCGCTAGGCCATCCACGGCCGCGGTCGCAACAGACAGCTGTAACGGCGCAATCGCTGGCGACTGTACTGGTCTGCTGGGCGGGCGCCACGGCATGCTGGTGGTCCAAGATCAACTGCCAGGGAGCGCAGCATGCAACTCGAATTCCACCAGATCGATGCTTTCACCGACCGACCGTTTCACGGCAACCCGGCCGTGGTCTATCGGCTCGACGCCTGGCTGGAGGACGAGCTGATGCAGCGCATTGCCGCCGAGCACAACCAGGCCGAGACCGCCTTCACCGTGCGTGAGGGCGATGGTTGGCGCATTCGCTGGTTCACCCCGGCCTGCGAGGTGCCGCTGTGCGGCCACGCCACCCTGGCCACCGCCCACGCGCTGTTCGAGCTGTATGGCGCGCCAGGCGAGCGCCTGGAGTTCAGCTGCATGTCCGGCGCCCTGGCGGTGAGCCGCGAGAGCGGGCGACTGGTGCTGGATTTCCCGGCCATACGTCTGGCGCCGGCGGAGATGGCGGCTGAGGTCGGCGCGATTCTCGGCCAGCGAGTGCAGGCCGTGCAGGTTGGCAAGGAGCTGCTGGCGGTGCTGGAGTCGGAGCAGGCGGTGCGTGAGTGCAAGCCGGACATGGCGGCACTGGCGAAGCTGCCGGGCCTCGGCGTGATCGTCACCGCGCAGGGCGTGCAGCACGACTTCGTCTCGCGCTACTTCGCCCCGGGCATCGGCATCGACGAAGACCCGGTGACCGGCTCTGCCCATTGCATCCTGGCGCCCTACTGGGCGGAGCGCCTGGACAAGACCGAGCTGAGTGCCTTCCAGTGTTCCGCGCGTGGCGGCGAGTTGCACTGCCGGCTGGAAGGCGCGCGGGTGAAGATCGCCGGCCAGGCCGTGCTGGTCGCCGGCGGCAAGCTCTATCTGTAAGAGGAGGGCAGAGGTGCCGCGCCGCTCCGGCGCGTGCACCTCGTCACGGGCTCAGCCGTTGCTGTAGCGGCGTACGCCGGAGTCGCCGAGCTTGAGCTGGGCGGCCACGCTGCCCTGGGCGGCGAACACCACCAGGTGATCGGCGGCGACGCGGATGCCGACCTGCTGGCCTGGCTGGTGGTCGGCATGGCTGGGGAAGATGGCTTCCAGCTGGGTGCCGGTCGGCAGTTGCAGGCGATACAGGGTGGCAGCGCCGAGGAAGGTCTTGCCGACCACCTGGGCCTGCAGGCCGCTGTCCGCCGCCGGCACGATGTCGTCCGGGCGCAGCAGCACGTCTACCGCGCTGCCTTCCGGCCAGTGGTAGGCGCGGTTGCCGCGGATCAGGCCCAGTTCGGTCTGCACCGTGTCCGGGCTCTGCAGCTGGCCACGGATGAAGTAGCCCTGGCCGACGAAGCTGGCGACGAAGGGCGTGGCCGGCTCGTGGTACAGGTTGTAGGGTGTGTCCCACTGCTCCAGGCGGCCCTTGTTGAACACGCCGACCTGGTCGCTGACGGCGAAGGCTTCTTCCTGGTCATGGGTGACCAGAATGGCGCTGGTGCCGCGGGCCTTGAGGATGTCGCGCACCTCATGGCTGAGGCGGCGGCGCAGCTCGCCGTCGAGGTTGGAGAAGGGCTCGTCGAGCAGCAGCAGTTGCGGCTCCGGTGCCAGGGCGCGGGCCAGCGAGACGCGCTGTTGCTGGCCGCCGGACAGCTCGTGCGGGTAGCGCTTGCCGAGGTTGCCCAGCTTGACCAGCTCCAGCAGCTCGGCCACCACCTTGTCGCGCTGCGGATGCTTGCGAATGCCGAAGGCCACGTTCTCCGCCACGGTCAGGTGGGGGAACAGGGCGTAGTCCTGGAACACCATGCCGATGCGGCGTTTCTCCGGTGCCAGGGTGAAACCGGGGCGCGAGATCACTTCGCCGCCCAGCTCGATCTCGCCTTCCTGCACCGGCTCGAAACCGGCGATGGCGCGCAGGGTGGTGGTCTTGCCGCAGCCCGAGGGGCCGAGCAGACAGCCGATGTCACCGGCGTTCAGGTGCAGGTTGAGGGTCTGCACGATGCGCTGCTCGCTGTAGCCGCAAGCCAGCTCGCGCAGGGACAGCAGTAGTTGGCTCATGCGGGGCGGCATCCTGGGGCGACGAGCATTTCCATCAGCGCCTTCTGCGCGTGCAGGCGGTTCTCGGCCTGCTGCCAGGCCAGCGAGCGCGGGTCGTCGAGCAGGTCTTCGCTGATCTCCTCGCCACGGTGGGCCGGCAGGCAGTGCAGGAAGATCACGCTCGGGTCGGCGGCATCCAGCAGGGCGCGGTTGACCTGGTAAGGAGCGAACAGCTCGAGGCGCTTGGCGCTTTCCTCTTCCTGGCCCATGGAGGTCCACACGTCGGTGCTGACCAGATGGGCGCCGGCCACGGCTTGCTTCGGATCGCGAACGATCTTGGCGCGGTCGCCGGCGGCTGCGAGGAACTCGGCCTTCGGCTCGTAGCCCTCGGGGCAGGCGATGCGCAGTTGGAAGTCGAACTGCACGGCGGCTTCCAGGTAGCTGTTGCACATGTTGTTGCCGTCGCCGATCCAGGCCACGGTCTTGCCCTTGATGCTGCCGCGCGCCTCCTCGAAGGTCTGCATGTCGGCCAGCAGCTGGCAGGGGTGCAGGTCGTCGGACAGGCCGTTGATCACCGGCACCGTGCTGTTGGCGGCGAACTCGGTGAGGTTGCTGTGGGCGTAGGTACGGATCATCACCACGTCGAGCATGCTGGACATGACGATGGCGGTGTCGCCGATCGGCTCGCCGCGGCCCAGCTGGGTGTCGCGCGGGGAGAGGAAGATGGCCTGGCCGCCGAGCTGGATCATGCCGGCCTCGAAGGACAGGCGGGTACGGGTGGAGGCTTTCTCGAAGATCATGCCCAACACCCGGCTCTTCAGCGGCTCGAACAGCACGCCTCGATGGCGCAGGTCCTTCAGCTCGATGGCTCGACGGATCAGGCCGCTCAGTTCCTGAGGGCTGAAGTCCATCAACGAGAGAAAGTGCCTGGCGCTCATCTTGATTACTACCTTAATTCGACCACTGTCGCGGCCCGGTTTTTCCGGGGAATAGCAGCCCACACGGCGGCTGGAGCCGCTTGGAGGCGACGATTGGGGGAGGCGGGATCTTATAAGGAAAAGACGCATTGGAGCAAATGGCCCCCGGCCACCAGGCTTTTCCGGATGTATCGGGCATCGCCGGATGCATCGGTGGCCATGATGGCCGCCGATTCACGCGCCGAAGGCCGCTGGCCAAGCCCGGTGTCTGGCGCCATAGTCGCGGAATGGGCGACTAGACCGGTCGTCTCGATCAGAACAATAGAGGCTAGGCCATGACCAAGACCCTCCATCACCGTGCCTGTCACCTGTGTGAGGCCATCTGCGGCCTGACCATCGAAACCGAAGACCGCGACGACGGCCGCCATATCCTGTCGATCAAGGGCGACGCCCAGGACAGCTTCAGCCGTGGCCATATCTGCCCCAAGGCTGTGGCGCTGCAGGACATCCAGAACGACCCGGACCGCGTGCGCCAGCCGCTGCGCAAGGTCGCTGGTCAGTGGCAGCCGATCGCCTGGGACGAGGCCTTCGAGCTGGTCGCCGAGCGCTTCGCGGCGATCCAGGCCGAGCACGGCAAGAACGCCGTGGCCGTGTACCAGGGCAACCCCAGCGTGCATAACTATGGGCTGATGACCCACAGCAACTACTTCCTTGGCCAGCTGAAGACGCGCAACCGCTTCTCCGCCACCTCGGTGGACCAGCTGCCACATCACCTGACCAGCTACCTGATGTATGGCCACGGCCTGCTGCTGCCGATCCCGGACATCGACCACACCCAGTTCATGCTGATCCTCGGTGGCAACCCGCTAGCATCCAACGGCAGCATCATGACCGTGCCGGACGTGGAGAAACGCCTCAAGGCGCTCAAGGCTCGTGGCGGCAAACTGGTGGTGGTAGACCCGCGGCGCAGCGAGACGGCGGCCATGGCCGACCAGCACCTGTTCGTGCGCCCAGGTAACGACGCGGCGCTGCTGCTTGGCCTGCTCAACACCCTGTTCAACGAGGGCCTGACCCGCGCCAGTGCGCTGCCGGTCAATGGCCTGGATCAGGTAAAGGAGGCCATCGCGCCATTCACCGCCGAAGCCATGAGTGGCCGCTGCGGCGTGCCGGCGCAGGAGATCCGCCAGCTGGCTCGCGACTTCGCCGCTGCCGAGTCGGCCGTGTGTTATGGACGCATGGGCGTCTCCACCCAGGCCTTCGGCAGCCTGTGCCACTGGCTGATCCAGCTGATCAACCTGGTCACCGGCAACCTCGACCGCGCTGGCGGCGCGCTGTGCACCAGCCCGGCTCTGGACCTGGTGGCGACCACTTCTGGCGGCCACTTCAATGTCTGGCAGAGCCGCGTCTCCGGCCTGCCGGAATACGGCGGTGAGCTGCCGGTGGCGGCGCTGGCCGAGGAAATGCTCACCCCCGGCGAGGGGCAGATTCGCGCGCTGGTCACCGTGGCCGGCAACCCGGTGCTGTCCACGCCCAATGGCCGCCAGCTGGAACAGGCGCTGGACGGTCTGGACTTCATGGTCTCGGTCGACCTCTACATCAACGAGACCACCCGCCACGCCGATCTGATCCTGCCGCCCACCGCGCCGCTGGAACACGATCACTACGACACCACTTTCAACGTGTTCGCCGTGCGCAACGTCACCCGCTTCAACGAGCCAGTGCTGGCCAAGCCGGAAGGCGCGCTGGACGACTGGGAGATCTTCGTCGGCCTGGCCAAGTCCTTCGCCGCCAGGCAGGGCACCGAACTCAAGCCGACCATGCCGCCGGCGCAGATGATCGACATGGGCCTGCGTTTCGGCCCCTATGGCGACAAGTCCGAACACAAGATCAGCCTGGCGACGCTGCGTGAGGCGCCGCATGGCATTGACCTAGGACCGCTGCAGCCGAATCTGGCTTCGCGGCTGAAGACTGAATCGAAGGCCATCGAGGCCGCGCCGGAGCTGCTGGTGGCGGACCTGGCGCGCTTCGCCGCCGAACCGTTGCCGGCCGAAGGCGAGCTGGTGCTGATCGGTCGCCGCCATGTGCGCAGCAACAACTCCTGGATGCACAACTACCAGCGCCTGGTGAAGGGCAAGCCGCGCCATCAACTACTGATGCACCCGCAGGACATGGCCGGGCGCGGCCTGGCCGATGGTCAGCGCGTGCGCGTGCAGTCGCGGGTTGGCGAGATCGAGGTGGAGGCGGTGGCCAGCGACGAGATGATGCCCGGCGTGGTCAGCCTGCCGCATGGCTGGGGGCATGCCCGCCCGGGTGTGCAGATGGGCATCGCCAGCGCCCAGCCGGGCGCCAGCGCCAACGACCTGACCGATGATCGCCAGCTGGATGCGGTGTCTGGCAACGCCGCGCTGAACGGTGTGCCGGTACGCGTCCAGGCGGCCTGATGCGGCTATAGATGTACGCCGTAGCGGGCGTAGATCTTGTCGATGATGCCCTGCTGCTTGAGCTGGATGATTGCCGCGTCCAGCTTGTCCAGCCACTCGGCGTGCTTGGGCTGCACGCGCATGCTGACGTCGTATGAGCTGATCACGTCGCCGATCTCCAGGTGCCGGTAGTCAGGGATCTGCAGCAGGTTGTACTGGGCGACCGCCTTGTTGGCGATGACCTGGTCGAAGCGCGAGCGGGACAGCATGTCCAGCAGCTGCTGCTCGTTGAGGGCGTTACGCCGGTCCAGCTGCCCCGAGGCGATCATCGGCAGCAGCTCGGGGTAGGCGTAGCCGCGCACCATGCCCACCGACTTGCCGCGCAAATCCTCGGGCTGCTTGACCGGGAAGGCCCGGTGCGGGGCGAATACCAGCACGTCGACCACCTTGCCGAAGGGCACGGAGAACAGGCCGGGGTTCGGCTGCGTCTTCACCCAGCCGGGATAGACGCCGGGTTCGATGTCCAGTTGCCGCTCGTTGAACAGCAGGCCGATGCGTGGGTAGGGGTAGTACTGCACGCTGAAGCGATCGCCGGTGATCTTCGCCAGTTCGTCGAGGATGTCCTGGTAGATGCCGCGCCGGCCGTCCTCGATCATCATCGGCGGATAGTCGTAGAAGCCCACCTCGAAGGTCGCCGCACCGGCGCCCTGGGCAAGGATGCAGAAATAGAAGCTACTCGCCGTTCTGCTCAGCCACTTCATGCACCGTCTCCGATTCCTGCTGCGGTCTTTCTGCAGTCTAGTCGTCGGCTGGCCGGGTAAGCCAAGCGCCATCCCCGAGCCTGCCGCTGGGTCTTTCGTGTACAATCGCCTCATCCCGCCCGGCGCTGGTCCGGGAAAGTTCAGATGAGGTGAGTCGTGGATATTATCGATACCATCAAAGAGCAGATCGCCAACAACACCATCCTGCTGTACATGAAAGGCTCGCCGAACGCGCCGCAGTGCGGTTTCTCGTCGCGCGCCGCGCAGGTGGTGATGGCCTGTGGCGAGAAGTTCGCCTATGTGGACATCCTGCAGAATCCGGAAATCCGCGCCAACCTGCCGAAGTACGCCAACTGGCCGACCTTCCCGCAGCTGTGGGTCGGCGGTGAGCTGGTCGGTGGCAGCGACATCATGACCGAGATGTTCGAGAAGGGTGAGCTGCAGACCCTGATCAAGGACGCCGCCGAGAAGGCCAAGGCCGAGTAAGCCGAAGCGCGTTAGAAGAAGCCGATGCCTCTGCATCGGCTTTTTTGTGCCCGCAGGATTTACAGCAGGCGCACCCGCGATGGCGCCGGCGGCAGGCCGCAGCCAGTCTGCCCGGCTGCTTCCAGGTAGGGCGTAAGGATCGGCGCCATGCCCTTGAGTACCTGTACCGGCAGCGCCGAGGTGAAGCGGAAGCCTTCCGCCGCCTGGCCCGGGACGAAGGCGGTGAGGGTGCCGAAGTGGCGCGGCCCCAGGTAGAAGACGAAGGTGGCGGTGCGGTTGATGGCCTTCGAGCTGAGCACATGGCCGCCGCGGGTGGTGCTCTCGATGCGGTTGTCGCCGGTACCGGTCTTGCCGCCGAGCACCAGGGGCGTGCCGTCGGCCAGCTGGAAGCTGCCGTGCAGGCGTCGCGCCGTACCAGCTTCCACTACCTGGGACAGCGCGCCACGCAGCGCCGCCGCCACCTCTGTGGGCAGCACCCGCTCGCCGCGCTGGTTGTCGTGGCGCAGCAGCGTTTCGTAGGGCGTATTGGCCGCGAAGTGCAGCTCATCGATGCGCACGCTGGGTTGGCGGATGCCGTCGTTCTGGATGATGCCCATCAGTTCGGCCAGTGCCGCCGGGCGGTCGCCGGAGCTGCCGATGGCGGTGGCCAGCGACGGCACCAGGTGCTCGAAGGGGTAGCCCAGGCGCTGCCAGCGCTGGTGGATGTCGAGGAAGGCCTCGACCTCCAGCAGGGTGCGGATGCGACTGTCGCGGGCGCTCTTGTGGCGGGTCTTGAACAGCCAGCCGTAGACCTCCTGGCGCTCCTCGGCGCTGGCCGCCACGGCGTCCTTGAAGCTGGCCTGCGGGTTCTCGATCAGGTAGCCCAGCAACCACAGCTCCAGCGGGTGTACGCGGGCGATGTAGCCCTGGTCCGGCAGGCTCCAGGCGCCGGGGCCGTAGTCCAGGTACAGGCTGTGGATCTTCTTATCGGTGAGCTTCTCGGCCTTGACGTTGGCATGGGCGCGGATGAAGGCGGCGAAGGTCGCCTCGTCCACCTCTGGCATCAGGTAGCGGTGCACGGCGGCCAGGCGCACGGCGGTGGGGCGCAGGCCTTCGAGGAAGGTGTCCAGGCGCTCCTGGGCGCTTTGCTCCTGGTACTTGCGCCAGAAGCGCAGGAGGAAGGTGGTGCCCTCGCGGTCGGCGAAGCGCTTGAGGTAGCCCTCGCGCAGCGGGTGTTTGTCGTCCTGCAGCAAGGCCGCGCTGTTGCTGGCGCCGTGGTAGGTGCTGTAGCGCACCAGGTCGCGCAGCAGGCGGATGAAGGGCAGGTTGATCGACTCCTGCAGGGCCACGCGCAGGGTCGGGATGCGCGCGTTGTCCTCGCGCTTGAAGTTGCTGAAGGTGTGCGCGCCGCCGCCGGTGAAGAAGGTCTCGTAGGGACTGGCCGAGTACTTGCGCTCCAGCGCGGCCTCGAGGGTGTCGCGCAGGCCGAGGTCGGGCTTGGCGATCAACTGGTCGAGCACCCAGCGGCTCAGGTGGTCCTGCGGTGCCACCTCGACCTTGCGCAGTTCTTCGGGGCTCTGCCCGGCATAGCGCTGGTGCAGCTCGGCGATCACCTCCAGGTAGGTGGTCAGCACGCGCAGCTTGGCGGTGGAACCCAGTTCCAGCTTGCTGCCCTCGTTGATATCGAACGGCTGGTCGGTGCTGTCGGTCTGCACCCGTACCCGCGCGCCGTCCGGGCTGCGCTCGAAGAGGGTGAAGCTGTAGCGCACCTCGGCGGTCTTCTCCGGCGACAGCAGGCGCTCGCCATACAGGCCGACCTGGCCGGCGAATTCGGGGTCGGCCAGTTGGCGCAGATAGCTGCTGACCTTCTGCTGCAGCTCGTCGTTGAGCGTGCTGGTGGCGGCGAGGTCGAGGCGGTCGAGGTCGTACAGCGGCATGTTGAGCAGCGCGGACAGCCGCGAGCGGGCCACGCTGATGCCCTTGTTGCCCTGCACCGGCTGGATCGCCGGGTACTGTTCCAGATCGCGGAAACTCAGCTTCTGCCCCAGCGCCGCGTCGCGCAGGGCGGGGTCGATCACGCCGCCGCTGGCCAGCACGCGGATGTGGCTGTCGGTCAGTGTTTCCAGCTCCTTGCGGCCCTGGGCCAGGTAATAGGAGGGGCGGCGCTGGGCGATCATCAGCGCCAGCACCTGGCGCAACGCCAGGCCGCGCTCGGCGCGTCTGGCCTGGGGCGTGCGCGCCGGGTCGAGCAGGGCATTGATCCGGGCGAAATCGGCGCCGAACCACACCCGCAGGCCATCGGCCAGGCCGTGCACCTCGCCATGTCCCGGCGCGGCGGAGAGCGGCACGCTGTTCAGGTAGTCACGCACGATGCGCTGGCGGGCGGCGAGGGTCTCTGGCCCGGCGCGGTAGGCGCGCACGCTGGCGGAGATCATCTGCCGCAGTTTCTCCATGGCCGACAGGGTCAGGCCGTCCGGCGAGTGACGGTACTTCTCCAGCTGGGTGGCCAGGGTGCTGCCGCCGGCAGACTGCTCCTGGATGGCGAAATTCTTGCCCACCTGGCTCAGCGCCGCCTTGAGGAAGCGCGGCCAGTCCACCGCCGGGTTGGCCAGCGGTTGGTCGAGGTCGAGCAGGTGACGGTTCTCGATGAACAGCAGGCTGTTGACCACCAGCGGCGGGATGTCGTTGAAGCCGGTATACAGCTGCTGCGGGTAGTGGAACAGGTACAGCGGCTCGCCACGGCAATCGGCGATGGCCAGGCCGGACTGGGTCTTTTCACTGAAGGGTGGGAAGAAGCCGTGTTCGGCGTAGCCGAGCAGGGCGGGCGACTGGCGCACCTGCGCGGCGATCAGGAAGTGCCGCTGCTGCAGGCGCTCCAGCAGCAGTGGCAGGTGAGCGTAGCCCTGGCGCTTATCGAAGGGACCGTCGCTGGGGAAGGCGATGTCGGCGCTGGGGCCGGGCTGCAGGCTGTAGCTCAGCTCGGCGGCGTAGCGGCTGAACTCGCGAGCCTGGAAGCGCGCCGTCTGCAGCTCGCGATACACGCCGAGGGCGAGGGCCAGCAGGACCAGCAGAAGGCCCAGCCAGACCAGCAGCTTCAGCTTGCGTCGGCGTGGCGGGGGATTCTGGGTAAAAAGCGCTTCCGGTTCGCTCGCGGGGAGCGCAGCCTGGGGTGCATCCGATTGCCAAAGTACGCCCATGATCGATGGCCTGGCTGATCAGAAAGCTTTGCTTGTACTCAAGCTTAGTCGGCGCCGGGCAGGCACGAGCGCTTTATGTCGGCGCCGAGCGGTCGGTGCCATTGCCCAGGCTGGTCGCCGGCTTCGCTCAGCGCGCGCCGTGTAGCAGTTGCGGCGGCGGGTCGCGCGGCGCCGGCTGGGTGCGGCGCTGGCCGAAGTGTTTGATGAAATCCAGCCACAGCGCCAGCGCCATCATCAGCGCAAGGCCGGCCATGGCGGTGGCCAGGCGCACCAGCCAATGTTCGTCGAGCAGGTTGTTGGCGGCATCGGCCAGCGGTGCCAGCAGCACGCCCAGGCAGAACACTTCCAGCGAGTACTGGCCCATGCGGCACATCTCCCGCGCCGGCCAGCGCTGCAGCCAGTCGCCACGCGGCAGGATCACCGCGATGCAGTAGGCCAGAGCGAGGAAGTGCAGCAGGCGCGGTGGCGACAGGTCGGTCTTGTCGATCGGGTAGATCAGGTCGCTCATCAACTTCGGCATCCAGTCGTCTGGCAGCTGGAATTTCCACGACAGCGCCAGCGCGGCGCTCGCCGCCAGGTACAGGGCGCTGGCGATGAACAGCGGGCCGGTCGGCGTCGGCCGTGGCGCATCGGCCGGGCGGCGCTGCGAATAGAGCGCGGCGGCACCACCGAGGAAGAACAGGAACTGCCAGGCCAGCGGATTGAAGAACCATTCGCCGCCCTGCGGCCCGGCCAGGTTCATGTCCGGCAGCGGTGCCAGCAGGTACAGCAGGCAGGAGCCGCCGAGCAGTGCCACCGGCCAGCGCAGCAGTAGCGGCAGGCACACCGGCAGCGCGCCCAGCAGCACGATGTACAGCGGCAGCGGGTCCATCAGGTTGGGCTTGAAGCGCAGCAACAGCTCGTCGGTCACGGCCTGCTGCGGGTGGCTGAGGAAGTAGTCGAGGCCCATGGCGCCAACGAAGTCCTTCTGCTCGACGTGGTTGTTGGTGAAGAACACGATGCCCATCAGCACCGCCAGCAGGAAGATGTGCGCCACGTAGAGCACCCACACCCGGCGCAGGATGCGCAGGCAGGCGACCAGGTAGCCGTCGCGCTGCAGCAGCTTGCCGTAGGCCAGCACCGCCGCGTAGCCGGCGAGGAACACGAAGATCTCCGCCGCGTCGCTCAGGCCGATGTTGCGCGGGGTGACCTGCGCCAGGGGGTTGCCGGGGATGTGATCCCAGAAGATGAAAACCAGGGCCAACCCACGGAAGAAGTCGATGCGCAAATCACGGCCGGTCTGCGTCATGGCGGCATGCTCACTTGGGGCGGGTGGAACCGTTCCACCCGCACGGTCGATAAGCCTGTGACCCCCGTGTGGTGCCGCTTGATGCGCTTGAATGACCAGCGGTCATGCGCCGCCGGCAACGCCCGTCATGCGCGGGCTAGGCGGTTTCCTCCAGCAGCTGCGGGTCGAAGCTGTCGGAGCGGGCCATGGCCCACATGCGCCGGTAGAACTCGCCGGAGATCTCGCCATCGAGCAGCTCGCCAGGCTTGAGGAACACGTGCAGCTGCGAGTACAGCTTGATCTCGCTGGCCGACATGCGCCGCACCAGGTGCTTGGCTTCGATCTGCGAGGGATGGGTGAGGCCGGCGGCGGCGATCATCTCGGCCAGGCCGCGCATGGTGTTGCGGTGGAAGTTGTGCACGCGCTGGGCCTTGTCCGTCACCACCAGCGCGCGCTGGCGCAGCTTGTCCTGGGTGGCCACGCCGGTCGGGCACTTGTTGGTATGGCAGGACTGCGACTGGATGCAGCCGATGGCGAACATGAAGCCGCGCGCCGAGTTGGCCCAGTCCGCCCCCAGGGCCATGACGCTGGCGATGTCGAAGGCGCTGACGATCTTGCCGCTGGCGCCGAGGCGGATCTTGTCGCGCAGATTGAGGCCGACCAGGGTGTTGTGGACGAACAGCAGGCCCTCACGCAGCGGCACGCCGATGTGGTCGGTGAACTCCAGCGGCGCGGCGCCGGTGCCGCCTTCCTTGCCGTCGATGACGATGAAGTCGGGCAGGATGCCGGTCTCCAGCATGGCCTTGGCGATGCCCATGAATTCCCACGGATGGCCCAGGCACAGCTTGAAGCCAACCGGCTTGCCGCCGGACAACTCGCGTAGCTGGGCAATGAACTGCAGCAGCCCGCCGGGCGTGGAGAAGGCGCTGTGGCGCGATGGCGAGATGCAGTCCTGGCCCATCGGCACGCCGCGGGTCAGGGAGATTTCCTCGGTCACCTTGTGCTTGGGCAGGATGCCGCCGTGGCCCGGTTTGGCGCCCTGGCTGAGCTTGATCTCGATCATCTTCACCTGCGCGCTGGCGGCCTGCTCGGCGAAGCGCTGCGGGTCGAAGCGGCCCTGTTCGTCGCGGCAGCCGAAGTAGCCGCTGCCCAGCTCCCACACCAGATCGCCGCCGTTCTCGCGGTGGTAGGGGCTGATGCTGCCCTCGCCGGTGTCGTGGTAGAAGCCGCCGAGCCAGGCGCCCTTGTTCAGCGCGCGGATGGCGTTGGCGCTGAGCGAGCCGAAGCTCATCGCCGAGATGTTGAACACCGAGGCCGAGTACGGCTGCGTGCACTGCGGCCCACCGACGTTGACGCGGAAGGTGCTGGGATCGCAGTGATCGGCCGGCAGCATGGAGTGGCCGATGAACTCGAAGCCGCTCTGGTACACATCGCTGAGGGTACCGAAGGCCTTGTCGGCGCCCTCGTTCTTGGCACGCGCGTAGACCAGCCCGCGCTGGGCGCGGGAGAAGGGCAGCGCCTCGCGGTCACCCTCCAGCAGGTACTGGCGGATCTCCGGGCGGATGGCTTCCACCAGGTAGCGGATATTGCCGAGGATCGGGTAGTTGCGCCGCACCGCGTGGCGCGTCTGCAGCAGGTCGTTGATGCCGACCAGGCTGAGCAGCCCACCGAGCACGGTCAGCAGCCACAGCCACTCGTGCGCGCCGAGGAACGGCAGGCTGGCGAGGGTGAGCAGGACACAGAAGGCGAAGAAGGCGTAGCGGTTCAGCAACGACAGGCTCATGGAGTCTCCTCGGGCGGGGCGTCTGCGCTTGCTTCTATGTGCCTCTAAGGGCCGGGGCAGAGCGGCAGACGCTGGCGGTTCGCTTCAGGTTAGCAGCCTGAACCGAGGCAATTGTTGCTCGTTGGGTAAAACAGCTTCCGCCAGGTACGGCTCTTTTGCCGCTGCTACTTCAGCGGGCGGACAGCTGCCGGCTGGCGGCGGCCACCGCCTCGTCGTTGGCGCGCAGCAGCGCCGGCAGGAAGTTGCGCACGAACTCGACCCAGGTGCGGGTCTTGGCATCGAGGAACTGGCGCGACGGGTACAGCGCGTAGATGCCCAGCGAGAACAGGCGATGGTTGGGCAGCACGCGCACCAGGCTGCCGTCGCCCAGGCCGCCGACGGCGGAGTAGAGTGGCAGCGCGCCGATGCCGATGCCGGCCTTGATCGCCTCGGTCATGGCGTCGGCAGTATTGACCTGGAACGGCGTCTGCTTGATCAGCACCTGCTCCTGGCCGTCCGGGCCGTCGAGCAGCCACTTGTCCAGGCCCATGACGTTGTTGATCAGGCGCAGGCAGTGGTGGCCGCCGAGGTCGCTGACCTGGCGTGGCGTACCGCGGCGCGCCAGGTATTCCGGCGAGGCGCACAGCACGCTGTAGGTGCTGCCCAGGTGCTTGGAGATGAAGCCCGAGTCCGGCAGCTCGCTGGCGATGACCATGGACACGTCGTAGCCCTCGTCGAGCAGGTCGGGGCTGCGGTTGGCCAGGGTCAGGTCGAAGCTGACGTCGGGGTAGATCTTGTTGTACTCGGCGATGGCCTTGATCAGGTAGTGCTGGCCGATGCCGGTCATGGCATGCACCTTGAGCACGCCGACCGGGTGGGCGTTAGCCTCGCCGGCCTCGGCTTCGGCCTCGTCGATGTAGTTGAGGATCTGCTCGCAGCGCAGCAGGTAGCGCTGGCCGGCCTCGGTCAGGGCCAGGCGCCGCGTGGTGCGGTGCAGCAGGCGGGTGCGCAGGTGGGTTTCCAGGGTGGCCACGGCGCGCGAGACGTAGGAGGTGGTGAGCGACATGCGCTGGGCAGCGGCGGTGAAGCTGCCGGTTTCCGCCACACAAACGAAGGCGCGCATGTTGAAGAGGGTGTCCATGGAGGATTCCGGCGAGGCAGGGAGGCGAATTCTGTCACCGCAGTCTAGTCGGGATTACTGCTATTTCAGTACACAATCCATCATCTAACTGCGCGCTTATCCGCCGCCTGGTGGCCTTCTAGAATCTGCCGCCGCTTCGGCTTTGCATGTTTCCCAGGATGTAGCGCAGATGCTTCGCATCTCTTGGTCGCGCCTCGTGCGCGCCAGTCTGTTGACCCTGATTTTCCCGCTCGCCGGTTGTATCGACGGCCAGGGCATCTTCCCCCATACCGAGCTACTCCACGCCGACCGCCTCGACCCCGGCGCCGCCGTGCGCCAGGCCGAGCGCGAGGCTGCCTGGCCGCACGCGCATTGGTGGCGGGCCTATGGCGATGCGCAGCTGGATGAATGGATGGAGCAGGCGCTGGCGAACAGCCCGAGCCTGGCCCAGGCGGCGGCCCGTGTGCGCCGGGCCAGCGCCATGGCCGGCGTGGTGGAGTCGGCCGAGGCGCCGCAGGTGGGGCTCGATGCCAGCGTGCAGCGCAAGCGCTGGCCGGCCGACTACTTCTACGGCCCCGGCGTGCTCGGGCGTAGCAGCAGCTGGAACAACAGCAGCCAGCTCGGCTTTCGTTATGACCTCGACCTCTGGGGCCGCGAACGCAGCCGCAGCCATGCGGCCGTCGACCGGGTCCGCCAACAGGTGGCCGAGGCGCGGGTGGCGGCGCTGGAGTTGCAGGGCAACCTGCTGCGCAGCTACATCCAGCTGGCCCTGCTGTATGCCGAGACGGATATCGCCCAGGCCCTGCTGACCCAGCAACAGGCGCGTGTGCAACTGGCCGAGAGCCGCCTGCGCGATGGCATCGGCACGCGCCAGGAGGTCAACCGCCTGCAGGAACCGCTGGCCGAGAGCCACCGGCACCTGGATGCCCTGCACGAGGCCCGCGTCATCACCCAGCATCAGCTCGCCGCGCTGGCCGGGCAGGGGCCGGGCGCGGGCGAGCGGTTGCGCCGGCCGAAGCTGAACCTGCAGCGCAGCATCGGCCTGCCCACGCAGCTGCCGCTGCAGCTGCTCGGCCAGCGTCCAGACCTGCAGGCGCGGCGCTGGCAAGTGACGGCCGCCGCGCGTGGCATCGAGGTGGCCAAGGCCGACTTCTATCCCAATGTCGACCTGCTGGCCGGGCTGGGCAGCAACGCGACCCAGGGCGGCCTGCTGGATTTCCTGCACTACGACAAGCTGGCCTACAACGTCGGCCCCGCGCTCAACCTGCCGCTGTACGACGGAGGTCGCCGGCGCGGCCAGCTGGGCGTGGCCAGCGCCGACTACGACCTGGCAGTGGAGCAGTACAACCAGAGCCTGCTGCAGGCTCTGCAGCAGGTGGCCGACGGCCTGGTGCGCCAGCAGTCGCTGCAGCAGCAGGCGCAGCTGGCCACCGACGCGGTGGCCGTGGCGCAGCGCAGCTGCGACCTGGCGGCGCTGGCGCAACAGCGCGGCCTGACCGGCTACGACGAAGTGCTGCAGGCGCGGCCTGCGCTGCTCGAGCGCCAGCTGACTCAACAGCGGGTGCTGGCCGCCCGGCTCAGCGCCCAGGCCGACCTGCTGCTGGCGCTGGGCGGCGGCCTACAGCCGCCGGAGGCGGACGCGAATGACGCCAGCCTGATGCCGCACGAGCCGCGCCTGCGCCTGCTTTCCCGCCCCTGAGAACTGCCATGTCGAACTCCCTCAAACTCGCCCTGAGTGCCTGGGCGCGCAGCGACGGTCTGATCTGGGCCTTCATCGCCAAGGGCCTGCTCAGCGCCTTCCTGGCGCTGTGGCTGGCCTATCGCCTGGAACTGCCGCAGCCGAGCACGGTGCTGGCCACCGTGTTCATCGTCATGCAGACGCAGAGCGGCCAGGTGCTGGCCAAGAGTTTCTATCGCCTGCTCGGCACGCTGCTCGGGCTGGCGGTGATGGTGCTGCTGATCGCGCTGTTCAACCAGGAGCGCGGCCTGTTCATGCTCAGCCTGGCGTTGTGGATCGGCCTGTGCACGGCCGGCGCCTCGCGCTATCGCGACTTTCGCGGCTATGCCTGCGTGCTGGCCGGCTATACCGCGCTGATGATCGGCCTGCCGGCCACCCAGGCGCCGGAGGGTGCCTTCATGCAGGCGCTATGGCGGGTGCTGGAGATCAGCCTGGGCATCCTCTGTACCGGTCTGGTCCACGGTCTGGTGCTGCCGCAGCGCAGCAGCGACGACCTGCAACTGCGCCTACAGGCACGCCTGCGCGAGTTCGCCGGGTTCGCCAGCTTGGGGCTGCACGGCGGTCTCGGAGAGGCGCATTTCGAGGACTGCAACGTGCGTTTCGCCGCCGCCGCAGTGAGCCTGGAGAACCTGCGCAGCGCCAGCGCCTTCGAGGACCCGCACATGCGCCTGCGGCATGGCCGACTCGGCCGGCTCAACAGCGAATTCCTGGTGCTGTCCACGCGCTTCCACGCCCTGCATCAGCTGCTCCAGCGCCTGGCCGGCGAGAGCGGACGCCGGGTGCGCGAAGCCCTGCAGCCGAGCCTGGCTGAGCTCGCCACGCTGCTCGCCGCTCTGCAGCAACGCCCCTGCAACGAGGCCGATGCCGAGTGGCTGCGCGCTAGCCTGGAGAGCGCCCGGCCGCAGCTGATGGAGAACATTCGCCAGGGGCGCCTGTGGCTGGCCATAGCCCGCCCGCAAGAGGCGCAACAACTGGACTACGATACCGCCGCCGAGCTGCTCTACCGCTTCACCGGCGACCTGCTCGACTACGCCCGCACCCACGCCTCGCTGCTCGATCACCAGCATGTTCGCGAAGACTGGCGCGACAGTTTCCGCCCGCGCGCCAACCTCGCGGCGGCCGCGGTGGCGGGAGGGCGCAGCGCGTTGCTGATGCTCCTGCTCGGAATGTTCTGGATGGCCACCGCCTGGCCCAGCGGCGGCACCTTTGCCCTCACCGCGGGCATGGTCGCGGCGCTGGCGTCGACCTCGTCGAGCCCCGGGCGGCTGTCTGCACAGATCGGCCTGGGCGCGTTCGGCGGCGCCTGCCTGGGCTTCGTTCTGAACTTCTGGGTGCTGCCCTGGCTGGATGGCTTCGCCTTGCTCTGCTGCGCCCTGGCGCCGGTGTTCGCCTTCGGCGCCTGGTTGTGCGCGCGCCCGGCAAACGCCGGTCATGGCCTGGGCCTGCTTATGTGGTTCTGCATGATCTCGCTGCCGGCCAACCTGACCCTCTACGACCCGCAGCGCCTGCTCAACGAATACCTGGCGGCGCTGCTGGCCATGGGCGTGGCCACGGTGGCGGCGCTGATCATCCTGCCGCCCAACCGGCCCTGGTTGTGGCGGCGCCTGGAGCATGACCTGCGCATGTGCGTGGTGCAGGCAGTGAGCGGGCGCCTGGCCGGGCTGGTCGGCGCGTTCGAGAGCGGCACGCGCGACCTGCTCAGCCAGGCCTACGGCGTGGCCAGCGGGCGCGCCGATGTACAGCGCCAGCTGCTGCGCTGGACCTTCGCCGTGCAGGAGGTCGGCCACGCGGTGATCGAGCTGCGCCTGGAACAGATGCGCCTGCCGGCACTGGACTGCTACGCCGAGGCGATGCCCTGGCGGCACGCCATCCGCGCCATGGGCCGGGCGCTGATCCGCCTGTTCGTGCGGCCCGGCGAGGCCAACCGCCAGCGCGCGTTGCTGGCGGTGGAGCAGGCCATCGACACCCTGCGTGGCACCGCCGAGCCCTGCGCGCCGCAGTTCGACAGCTCGCCGCTGCGGCGCATGCTCAGCTACCTGCACTTTATCCGCAGCTCGCTGCTCGACCCGCTGTCGCCGCTGCGCGCGCCCGAGCCCACCGGCCATTATCCGAGGGCCGCCCATGCCGCGTGAGATCACCCTGCACGGCGTGTACCTGCCGAGCCTGACCCTGCTGTTTCTGCTCACCTTACTGCTGGCCTGGGGGCTCGACCGCCTGTTCGCCCGCGCCGGCCTGTATCGCCATGCCTGGCACCCGACGCTGCTGCGCGTGGGCCTGTTCACCTGCCTGTACTGCGCCCTGGCGCTGACCATCTACCGTTGACCCTCCATCGAGCCCAACCATGTCCCTGAAACGTCTCGTCAGTGTCTGCGCGACCCTGCTCATCTGCGCTGCGGCCGCGCTGCTGGTGCGTACCCTGTGGCTGCACTACATGGATTCGCCCTGGACCCGCGACGGCCGGGTGCGCGCCGACATCATCAACATCGCCCCGGACGTGGCGGGGCTGGTGGTGGAAGTCGCGGTGCGCGATAACCAGCGCGTGGCCAGGGGCGACCTGTTGCTGCGCATCGACCCCAGCCATTACCAGCTGGCCGTGCGCCAGGCTGAGGCACGGGTGGCGGCGCGCAAGGCGGCCCTGGCGATGCGCGCGGTGAACGCCCAGCGCCGCGCGGAGATGGACGACCTGGTGGTGTCGCGCGAGAGCCGCGAGGACGCCGGGCACCTGTCGCAAGTCGCCGTGGCCGATTACCAGGCCGCCCTGGCCCAGCTCGATCTGGCCCGCCTCAGGCTGCAGCGCACCGAGGTGCGTGCCACGGCGGACGGCTACATCACCAACCTCAGCGTGTTCGAGGGCGACTACGTGCAGACCGGCGAGGCCAGCATGGCCCTGGTCGACATCGCCTCGTTCTACGTCAACGGCTACTTCGAGGAGACCCGCCTGGCACACGTGCGCATCGGCGCGCCGGTGGAGATGCGCCTGATGAACGGCCAGCGCCTGCGCGGCCGGGTCGACAGCATCGCCCGCGGCATCTACGAGCGTGACAACCCGCAGAGCCGCGAGCTGACCGCCGACGTCAACCCGACCTTCAACTGGGTGCGCCTGGCCCAGCGCGTGCCGGTGCGCATCCGCCTCGACGCGCTGCCCGAGGGGCTGCAGCTGGCCGCCGGCATGACCTGCACCGTGGTGGTTGAAGAGGGTGGTGAGGAGGTCGCAGGATTGTTTCCGGGACGGCAATAGTGCATGCGCACTTCGCGCGTATATCGCCGCAGGGTGCCTGCCTAGAATGGTCCCGCCTCCCACGATGAGGCACAGCAGCCAAGGCTTCCCTCTACCGGGCCCTGGCTGCGACTTCGGCCGCTGCATACCGGCACGGCCGAAGCCCCTTTCCCTGTCTTCAGGAACACTGCCCCATGAGAGCTTTAACCCTGCTGGCCCTGGCCGGCCTGTCTCCGTTCGCCTTCGCGGCGCCAGAAGAGGTCGCCACCGCCGACAACCAACCGGCCGTCGAGGTCTACACCTACGACATGGAGCTGGACGTGGCCCATGTGATTTCCACCACCGACGTGTCGCAGATCTGCGGCGTGACTCCCTCGATCATGACCTATGAGGATCACCAGGGCCGTCGGCATCGCCTGGAATACCTGGTCATCGGCGGCGGCTGCATCGACGGCTGAATCTGCCTGACGCTCACGGATGCCCGGCCAGTGCCGGGCATCGTCGTTCATGGGGGAGTGGTAGCTCGTAGTCGGCCAATTATTGCCGAAGGCGTAATAAAGCTTCCTGCAAACGCGGCTGTTTCGGCGTTCTGACGGCCCGCAGAATTCATTCCGTAGCGCGTCGCTGGTCTGCAGGTGGCGCCGGAATCAGCCAGCCCCGAGAGGTGCAATCATGAAAGCATTCGTTGTTCTGGCCATGGCCAGTCTGTCGTCCTTCGCCTTCGCCAATACTGTCGAGGGCCCTGCACAGCGCTCCGACGTGGAGCAGTACCAGTACGGTATGGATCTGGACGTGGCCAGGGTGATTTCCACCACCGATACCTCGGCCATCTGCGGCCTGGCCCGCTCGGTGATGGTGTACGAGGATCACCAGGGCGAGCGCCATAGCCTGAGCTACCTGGCGCTGGGCGGCGGCTGCCGGGACAACTGATGTTTTATTACATCTCGAGCAAAAGAAAGCAGGGCCTGCCGGAACCATCCGCCAGGCCCGCTGCGCATCTGCAGGATGCCGGTGACGAGCGCCCCCGCCAGCGCCAGGGCGACAGCGAGTTCGCCCAGTTCATGCGCCTGCGCGAGGCCTGTCTCAACGAGCGGCGCTGACGCCTTCGAGGGTGGCGAAGGACGTGTCCTTGGCGGTCAGCAGGAAGTCGCGCATGAACGGCGCGTCGAGCATGTCGGCGCGGATGGCGGCGAACAGCGTGCAGTACAGGCCCTTCTCGCCGAGGCGCTTGGCGGTGACGTAGCCGCGCGAGCTGTACTCGTGCAGTGCCCAGTTGGGCAGGCTGCACACGCCGCGACCGCTGGCCACCAGCTGCATCATCATCACCGTCAGCTCCGAGGTACGCACCTGCGCCGGCTCGATGTCGGCCGGCTCGAGGAAGCGGGTGAAGATGTCCAGGCGGTCGCGGTCGATCGGGTAGGTGATCAGCGTCTCGCGCTCCAGGTCCTCGGGCAGCACGTAGGGGCGGTTGGCCAGCGCATGCTGGTTGGCCACCGACAGCAGCGCCTCGTAGGTGAACAGCGGCACGTAGGTGATGCCGCTCATCTCCACCGGGTCCGAGGTCACCACCAGGTCCAGGTCACCGCGC
This sequence comes from Pseudomonas sp. Gutcm_11s, assembly GCF_028649395.1. Classification (GTDB taxonomy): domain Bacteria; phylum Pseudomonadota; class Gammaproteobacteria; order Pseudomonadales; family Pseudomonadaceae; genus Aquipseudomonas. The sequence continues at coordinate 413,325 of NZ_JAQSUW010000011.1, forward strand.
GACAGCGCCGGCAGCGGGGCGAAGGAGAAGCCCGAGGCCAGGTCCAGCTCCACCTCCGGCCAGGCATCGCGGAACTGGTCGATGGTCGGCATCAGCCACTGGAAGCAGCTGTGGCATTCGATGGCCATGTGCAGGCGGCCAGCGGTGCCGCCGGCCAGGCGCGCCAGGTCGCGCTCCGCCGCGCGCATCTGCGGCAACAGGCTGTCGGCCAGTTGCAGCAGGCGCAGGCCGGCGCTGGTGAAGCGCACCGGCTTGGTCTTGCGCACGAACAGCTGCATGCCCAGGCGCTCTTCGAGCTCCTTGAACTGGTGCGACAGCGCCGACTGGGTCAGGTGCAGGCGCTCGGCGGCCTCCACCAGGCTGTCGGTCTCACGCAAGGCATGCAGGGTCTTGAGGTGGCGGAGTTCCAACATGAGCGAATCTCAATGAATAAAACTTGTGATGATCAAGAATATGTTGAGTTTGTCTCATGACGTGCCGGCTGTCGAGAATGTGCGCCATTCACGAACATCGGAGACAGATCAATGGCACTCGCACACAACCTCGGCTTCCCCCGCATCGGCCGTGACCGCGAACTGAAGAAGGCCCTGGAGGCCTACTGGAAAGGCGAGCTCGACGAGGCCGGCCTGCGCGCCGTGGGCCGCGAGCTGCGCGCCGCGCACTGGCAGCTGCAGAAGGACGCCGGCATCGAACTGCTGCCGGTCGGCGACTTCGCCTGGTACGACCAGGTGCTGAGCCACTCGCTGACCTTCGGCGTGATCCCCGCGCGCTTCCACAACCATGGCGCCAAGCCGACCCTGGACACCCTGTTCGGCATGGCGCGTGGCGTCAGCCACAACACCTGTTGCGGCGGCGCGCATGCGCAGGAGATGACCAAGTGGTTCGATACCAACTACCACTACCTGGTCCCCGAATTCAGCGCCGATCAGCAGTTCGCCCTGAGCTGGGAACAGCTGTTCGAGGAAGTGGAGGAGGGCAAGGCGCTGGGTCACAACCTCAAGCCGGTGCTGATCGGCCCGCTGACCTACCTGTGGCTGGGCAAGGAGAAAGGGGGAGACTTCAATCGTCTCGACCTGCTCGAACGCCTGCTGCCGGTCTACGGTGAGATCCTCCAGCGCCTGTCTGCCCAGGGTATCGAGTGGGTGCAGATCGACGAGCCGATCCTCGCCCTCGACCTGCCGCAGGACTGGAAGAACGCCTTCGAGCGCGCCTACAACCTGCTGCAGAAGGAGCCGGGCAAGAAACTCATCGCCACCTACTTCGCCGGCCTGGAGGACAACCTCGGCCTGGCTGCCAGCCTGCCGGTGGATGGCCTGCATATCGACCTGGTGCGCGCGCCGGAGCAGTTCCCCGCCATTCTCGATCGTCTGCCTTCCTACAAGGTGCTGTCGCTGGGCGTGGTCAACGGCCGCAATATCTGGCGCACCGATCTGCAGGCCGCCTTGGCCGTGTTGCAGCAGGCCCATGAGCGCCTGGGGTCACGTCTGTGGGTGGCGCCATCCTGCTCGCTGCTGCACAGCCCGGTCGATCTGGGTCGCGAAGATAAACTGGATAGCGAGCTGAAGAGCTGGCTGGCCTTCGCCGTGCAGAAGTGCCAGGAGGTCGCCGTGCTGGCCCAGGCCCTGCGCGAGCCGCAGTCCGCCGAGGTGCAGGCCGCGTTGGCTGCGAGCAGCGCGGTGCAGGCCAGTCGGGCGCAGTCGCCGCGTATCCACAAACCGGCCGTGCAGGCGCGTCTGGCCGCTATCACTGCCGTCGACAGCCAGCGCCAGTCGCCGTTTGCCGAGCGCATCGCCAAGCAGCGCGCGTTGCTCGACCTGCCGCCGTTCCCCACCACCACCATCGGCTCCTTCCCGCAGACCTCGGCGATCCGCCTGGCGCGCCAGTCGTTCAAGGCCGGCAAGCTGTCCACCGCCGAATACACCGAGGCCATGCACAGTGAGATCCGCCATGCGGTGAGCATCCAGGAGCAACTGGGCCTGGACGTGCTGGTGCACGGCGAGGCCGAGCGCAACGACATGGTCGAGTACTTCGCCGAACAGCTCGACGGCTACGCCTTCACCCGCTTCGGCTGGGTGCAGAGCTACGGTTCGCGCTGCGTGAAGCCGGCACTGATCTATGGCGACCTGTCGCGCCCGCAGGCCATGACCGTGTCCTGGATCGAGTACGCCCAGCGCTGCACCGACAAGGTGATGAAGGGCATGCTGACCGGCCCGGTGACCATGCTGATGTGGTCCTTCCCGCGTGACGACATTTCCCGCAAGCAGCAGGCGCGCCAGCTGGCCCTGGCCATCCGCGACGAGGTGGTCGACCTGGAAGCCGCCGGCATCAAGGTCATCCAGATCGACGAGGCGGCCTTCCGCGAGGGCCTGCCGCTGCGCCGCGCGCAGTGGCAGGGTTATCTCGACTGGGCCACCGAAGCCTTCCGCCTCACCGCCTCTGGCGTGCGTGACGAGACGCAGATCCACACCCACATGTGCTACAGCGAGTTCAACGACGTGATCGAGTCCATCGCCGCCATGGACGCCGACGTGATCACCATCGAGACCTCGCGCTCGGACATGGAGCTGCTGGATGCCTTCGAGCGCTTCGAGTACCCCAACGAGATCGGTCCGGGCGTGTACGACATCCACTCGCCACGGGTGCCGGACAGCGCCGAGATGGTTCGCCTGATGCGCAAGGCCGCGCAGCGCGTGCCGGCCGAGCGGCTGTGGGTCAACCCGGACTGCGGCCTGAAGACCCGTGGCTGGGTGGAGACCGAGGCGGCGCTGGTCAACATGGTGGCGGCCGCGCGGCAGTTGCGTGCCGAGCTGGCCTGAGTGGCGCGCCGGGGATCTTTTGTCCTGAACCCCAGCGCAGCGCGGGGAGTCGGAATGCTTGTAGGGCCATGAGGCCCACAAGCAGGAGACGATGCAATGGTCATGCACTACAAGACTGCCGGCCACCTGGCCTGCGGCAGCCATGGCACGAAGCTGCCGTCCACCACTGAGCTGAACAAGGTGAAGTGCCGCAACTGCCGCAAGACCGAGGCCTTCACCGAGGCCCGCCGCACTGCCCGCAATGCTGCACGGCGGGCGGCGCGCCGCGAGAAGAACGCCCGTGGCGCCAACGACTGGCGTACTTCCTGGGAGGCGCGGCTCACTGCGCTGCCGGGGCGCCAGCGTCTGCCGCGTGGCTTTGGCGAGCAGGCGTTCGTCTAGCGCGCGGGAATCGCCACCAGGCTGAGCAGGTAGCCGTCGAACTCGGCGAAGTGGCCGTGCAGCTCGCTGCCGGCCGGCCATTCGCCGTGCAGGTCGAGCAGCAGGCGCAGGCGTGCACTGGTTGCGTCGTGCTCGAGCAGTTCGGCGTCGTGGAAGTAGAAGCGCTTGAGCACCAGCGGGTAGAGAGCCTTGAACAGGCTCTCCTTGAGCGAGAAGGTCAGGGTCACGCGTTGGGCGAAGGCCTGCGCGTCCAGCCCGGCGGCGCGCTGCAGCTCGGCAGGGGTAAGAATTTCCCCGGCCAGCTTAGCGGCACGTTCGGCGCTCAGCTGCTTCTCCAGATCCAGCCCCAGGCCACGCCATTGCCCGGCGCTGCCGACGATGGCAGCAGCCTGGCCGGCGCCGTGGGTGATGGAGCCGACGCTGCCATGCGGCCAGATCGGCACGCCATCCTCGTCGCGCCCCGGCACCAGTGCTTGGCCACAGAACTGGCGCAGGGCCTCACGAGCGCACAGGCGGCCGGCCAGGTACTCGCCCTGGCGCTTGGCCACGCCGCGCACCGGTTCGATGGCGCTGCACTGGAAGTCTTCGGCCAGCAGTTGCGTCGCATCGAAACTGGCGCGTACCAGCTGGGTGCCGGGCAGGTGCAGCGGCGCGGGCTCGGGGTGCAGGCGGCAGAAGGGTGGGATATGCACGGTCATGCCCGGCATTCTGCCGTGCCCGGTTAGGGCGGGCCAGCCGTTTACATTTCTTTGCACGGCGACAACGAAGCGCTACAGAGCAAACGCTTGGTTTAGGTTAACAATGGGCCAGGCGTTCCATTGGGGCGCTGGTGAGGTTGTAGTCACGCAGGCGGGTCGCCACGTGGCTTTGCTCTACTGATCGAGTACGGGAGTCCAGCTGGACTCCCGTTTTTTTTGCCCTCAGAACACCTGCTTGAACAGCGCCTGCATGTCGGCCCAGGAGCGTTCGTCGGCTTCCTTCTGGTAACCGAGGTCGAGGCCGTGGCCCTTGTGTGCGTCGGCGTCCGGGTTGCTGAAGCCGTGCTTGGCGCCGGCCAGTTCGACGAAGCGGTAGTCGGCGCCGGCCTTGTCCATCTCGGTCTTGAAGGCGGTGACCTGCTCGGCGGTGATGAAGCTGTCGGCGGCGCCGTGCTCGACCAGCACCTTGGCCTTGACGCTGCCCGGCGTGGCCGGGGTATCGGTGACCAGCGCGCCGTGGAAACTCACCACCGCGGCCAGCGGCAGGCCCTGGCGCGCCATGTCCAGCACGATGCGGCCACCGAAGCAGTAGCCGATGGCGGCGATCCGCGTGGTGTCGGTCTGTGGCTGCGCCTTGAGCAGTTCCAGCCCGGCGAGGAAGCGCGCCTTGGGCACGGCCGGATCGGACAGGGTGGCCTGCATGAAGGCGCCGGCGTCCTGCGGGTGCTGGGTGTTCTTGCCGTCGCCATACATGTCCACGGCCAGGGCGCTGTAGCCGAGGGCAGCGAGGTCGCGGGCGCGGCGTTTGGCGTAGTCGTTCAGGCCCCACCACTCATGCACCACCAGCACGCCGGGGCGCTTGCCGGCGATGGCGTCGTCCCAGGCGTGGTAGGCGATCAGGCGCTTGCCGTCGGCGCTGGTGTAGGGGATTTCCTGGGTCTGGATGGCGGCCTGGGCAGTGCCAGCCAGGCCAGCGAGGCAGAGCAGGGCGAAGAGGGCGTGGCGCATGACGGTTCTCCTGATCCTTGGGCGGAAGTAGCCACGATAGCCGAATGCGCCTGCCGTCACTTGCATCCCTGTGCTCTGTCTACAGCGGTGGCTTGGGCGGCGTGATGCCCATGGAGACGTAGATGCTGGTGAAGCGCTCCATGCCCATCTCCGCCGGCTTGACCCATTCCACCGGCACATAGAGCAGGCCGCCGCCCACCGGCACCGGTGCGGTCGGCACGAGGATGGCGTGGTAGGCGCGGCCGTCGATCTCCAGCGGCTGCGGGTTGGGCAGCAGGGCCAGCACGGCGGTGCCGTCGCCGCCGAAGAAGCACCACACCGGGCTCATGGCGCCCAGGTCGGCGTTGTCCTTCTGGTCCAGCAGGCCGACGAAGCGGTCGGCCAGCCCATACAGATTGCCGAGCAGGGGAATGCGTCGCAGGGTGCGGTCGAACAGGCGGCTCAGCGGGCCCTTGAGGCCCAGCTGCACGGCCAGGCCGAGAGGGTAGAGCGCCACGATCAGGCCCAGGGTGCCGAGCAGCCAGGCCAGCTCCTGGCTGCTGACGAAGGGCTGGCCGAGCCCGGCGAACAGCTTGCCGATGGTGCTGGAGGGGCCGATCAGGCCGTTCAGCAGGCTCACCACCCAGCCCAGCAGGGCCAGCGAGAGCGCCAGTGGCAGCAGGGCCAGCAGGCCGGCCAGCCAGGTGGTGAGGATGGAGTTGAAGCCGTTCTTGAACATGGTGGGAATCCCTGGCGAGTGCCTGCCAAGGCTATGGCAAAGCGGTGACGTTGGGCAGTGCGGGCATCGCAGTCTCGTTCAGTGTTGGTTCAGCAAGGGTTCAGGAGCGGTTCAGTGGCTGCCGGGCAACCTAGGCCCCGAGTTCAGCAACTTTCCCAACTCGGAGAAAAAACCATGAAAAACATCGCTAGCAAACTCGCCCTGGTAACCGCCATTTCCGTCGCGGCCATGTCGGCCCAGGCTGCCGATACCTTCGTCGGTGGGACCTGGGGACAGAGCGACAGCCGCATCGAGAATTCCGGCTCGCTCAACCGCAACCTGGGCCATCCTGACCTGGATCGGGTGATCGACGGCAGCGGCACCTGGGGTATCCGCGTCGGCCAGGAAACCCAGGACGGCCGCTACTACATGACCTACGAGAACGTCTCGGACGACTCGCAGGGCTACAAGCTGCGTCAGCAGCATCTGCTGGGTAGCTACGACGCCTTCCTGCCACTGAATGACAGCGGCACCAAGCTGTTCGGCGGTGCCACCGTCGGTGCGGTGAAACTGGAGCAGGAGAGCCGCGGCTACAAACGCGACAGCGACATCGGCCTGGCTGCCGGTCTGCAGGCCGGCATCCTGCAGGACGTGGGCAAGAATGCCTCGGTGGAAGCCGGCTACCGTTACATGAAAACCAACGCCAGCACCGAGATGGCACAGCATGGCGGCAGCAAGGTAGGCTCGCTCGATCTGGACCGCACCAGCCAGGTCTACCTCGGCGCCAACTACAAGTTCTGACCAACCAGGGAGAAGGCCGGGCGCCAGCCCGGCCTGCCGTAAGGGGGAACAGTCATGAAGATTCTGCTGGTCGAGGACGAGGCGCTGCTGCGCCACCACCTGCATACCCGCCTCGGTGAACGAGGTTTCGTGGTGGATGCGGTGGGCGACGCGGAAGAGGCGCTGTACCGCGTGCGCGAATTCAATCACGACATCGCCATCGTCGACCTGGGCCTGCCTGGCATGAGCGGCATGGACCTGATTCGCGAGGTGCGGGCGCAGGGCAACGGCCTGCCGATCCTGATCCTCACCGCGCGTGGCAACTGGCAGGACAAGGTCGAGGGCCTGGCTGCCGGTGGCGACGATTACCTGGTCAAGCCGTTCCAGTTCGAGGAACTGGAGGCGCGCCTGCATGCGCTGCTGCGTCGCTCCGTGGGGCTGGTGCAGTCCAGCGTCGCGGCCGGTCCGCTGCAGCTCGACCTCAACCGCAAGCAGGCCCTGGTCGACGAGCAGCCGCTGCCGCTGACCGCCTACGAATACCGCATCCTCGAATACCTGATGCTGCACCCGCAGCAGGTGGTGTCCAAGGATCGCCTGATGGAGCAGTTGTACGAAGGCGACGACGAGCGCGACCCCAATGTCGTCGAGGTCCTGGTCGGCCGCCTGCGCCGCAAGATCGAGGGCGCCTGTGCGCTGAAACCGATCGATACGGTACGCGGCCAGGGCTACATGTTCACCGAGCGTTGCCGATGATTCGCTCCCTGCGCGTGCGCCTGATGCTCGGCGCCACGGCGCTCGCCGTGGTGTTCATGCTGGCCCTGCTGCCGGTGCTGCAGAGCACCTTTCGTACGGCCCTGGAGAATGTCATCGAACAGCGCCTCGGCGCCGATGCGGCGACCCTGATCTCCGCCGCCCAGGTCGATGGCGAGCGCCTGGCGATGCCCGAGCAGTTGCCGGACGAGGAGTTCAACCTGCTCGACTCCAAACTGATCGGCCTGATCTTCGACCGCGACGGCAACCTGGTGTGGCGCTCGCCCTCCAGCGGCGACCAGCCGACGGACTATTTGCCGCGCTATGACGGCGAGGGGCACGAGTTCCTTCGGCATCGCAACGGGCAGGGCATCGAGTACTTCGTCTACGACCTCGAGGTCGACCTGCTGCGCGGCCAGGCCGCGGCTTTCAGCATCGTCACCATGCAGCCGGCCAGTGACTACCAGGCTCTGCTTAACGACCTCGACCGACGTCTCTGGCTGTGGCTGGGCGGCGCGCTGCTCGTGCTGCTCGGCCTGCTTTGGCTGGGGCTGACCTGGGGCTTCGGTAGCCTGCGCGGGCTCAGTCGCGAGCTGGACGAGGTGGAGAGTGGCAAGCGCGACCACCTGACCCGCGAGCACCCGCTCGAACTGCTGCGCCTGACCGACTCGCTCAACCACCTGCTCGAAGGCGAGCGCCGCCAGCGCGAGCGCTATCGCGATTCACTCGGCGATCTGGCGCACAGCCTGAAGACGCCGCTGGCCGTGCTGCAGGGCGTCGGCGAGACGCTGGCGATGAATCCGGGCAATCGTGAACAGGCCCAGGTGCTGGGCAACCAGGTCGAGCGCATGAGCCAGCAGGTGAGCTACCAGTTGCAGCGCGCCAGCCTGCGCAAGAGCGGCCTGGTGCGCCACCGCGAACCCCTGGCTGCGGCGCTGGATACCCTGTGCGGCGCGCTGGACAAGGTCTACCGCGACAAGCGCGTGCAGGTGATCCGCGACCTGCCCGCCAACCTGCAGGTACCGATGGAGCGTGACGCGCTGCTGGAGCTGCTCGGCAACCTGCTGGAGAACGCCTATCGCCTGTGCCTGGAGCAGATCCGCGTCAGCGCCCGGCAGGACGAGGGCGGCTATGAGCTGGTGGTGGAGGACGACGGTCCCGGCGTGCCGGCCAGCCAGCGCGAACGCATCCTCAAGCGCGGCGAGCGTCTGGACAGCCAGCATCCGGGGCAAGGCATCGGCACGGCGGTGGTGGTCGACATCCTCGACAGCTACGACGGCCAGCTGCTGCTGGAGGATTCTGCGCTGGGTGGCGCCTGCTTCCGCATACGCCTGCCCGGTTAGCTCTTGTTGTGCGCGACGCTGATGCGCTGGCGGCTGCCAGCCTGCACGTCGTAGATGTTGAAGTCGTTCATCGCCCGCCCGTAGAGGTGCAGGCTCACCGCGCGGGGCCGCTCATGGGGCACGCCGGTGATGTGGATATGGTCCGGATTGGGCACGAAGCTGGTGACCGCGCCGTGGTTCAGCAAGATGGTGCCGCCACGGGCCAGCTGGATGTCCTCGTCGGCGCCACGATCCGGCGACAGGCGCACGTAGCTGCGTTCCTCCAGCACGCCCTCGACCACGCCGACCACGCCCCAGCTGCCGTGATCGTGTACCGGCGTCCACTGGCCGGGCAGCCAGACCAGGGCGTAGAGCGACAGGCTCTGGTCCGGCGCGGCGTAGATCAGGTTGCGGGTATAGCCCTCGGGGCTGCTGCGGTAGTGCTCGGGCTCGAGAAAACTGCCGGCGTGCTCGATCAGCTCCAGCATCAGTGGTGCCAGGGCCAGCACGCAATCGGCCGGAATGCCGTGCAGGTGGCTGCGTGCGTCGGCCTCGTCGATGAAGCGCTGCAGGGCGATGGAGGTCATGGCAGGTCCCTATGCTGCCCCCTGGCGGGGCGATGTGAATGTAACAACCGTAGTGCATGATCTGCGCCAGAGTCGAACGGCTGCCGGCTTGTGGGAAAACGGCTGCCTATACTCCCTGCGCTGCGATGCCGGGCGCCTGTGGGCGCGGCAGCGACTGCCTGCGTACGAGCCGGCCAGGCAAGGCCCCATCCCCCACATTCTGGAGAACACCAAGTGGCTTTACGTATCAATGATTTCGTACCGGACTTCAGCGCCGAAACCGACCAGGGCCCGATCAAGTTCCACGACTGGATCGGCTCCGACTGGGCCATCCTGTTCTCCCATCCCAAGGACTTCACCCCGGTGTGCACCACCGAGTTCGGCGTCGTCGCCCAGCTGGCCGAAGAATGGCGCAAACGCGGCACCAAGGTGATCGGTGTCTCGGTCGATGGCGCCGAGTCGCACAAGCGCTGGAAGGGCGACATCGAGGCCGTCTGCGGCACGGCGGCGCAGTTCCCGATCATCGCCGACGAGGGCCTGGCCGTGTCCAAGGCCTTCGACATGCTGCCGGCCGAGGCCTACCTGCCTGAAGGCCGCACCCCGGCCGATACCGCCACCGTGCGCTCGGTGTTCATCATCGGCCCGGACAAGAAGCTCAAGCTGTCCATGACCTACCCGATGTCGGTCGGCCGCAACTTCGCCGAAGTCCTGCGCGCTCTTGATGCGTTGCAGCTGACCTACAACGTGCCCCTGGCCACCCCGGCCAACTGGGCTGCCGGCCAGGACGTGATAGTCGCTTTGGCGCTCAACGACGAGCAGGCGCGCGAGAAGTACGGCGCCCTCGACATCAAGCTGCCGTACCTGCGTACGGCCAAGGCGCCGAAGTAATTGTGATCCTGGACGAGCCTGCGCGCAGGCTCGTCAGGGCACCGGCTCGTAGCCGTCGCCCCGACCGCTGAGCCAGCGCAGGCGCAGCTTGCCGGCGGCTCGCAGATGAGCCGCCGCCTCTACGAACAACTGATGGTTCAGATCGGCATCGCGCAGCAGCCTCGTGCTGCCGTTGTCCTCGACATTGAGAAAGTGCGCCTCGTCCGCTTCGTCGACATAGCTACGCGCAACCAGACGCAGGGCCTCGCTACTGAAACGGTAGATGTCGTACTCGTAGTGGTAGTCGTACGCTCCGTCTTCATTCGGCTCGCTGGCGTCCACATGGCGAGTGCATTCGATGCGCATGGCGATTCCACCTAATGTGCTGAACCCACTAATGAGCCGGGTCGAGGCGGAGCATCTTCCTTCAGCCCCGGCTGCTGTGCCTGCATCAGGGCAGGGGGCTTCAGCCGCCGAACACCCAACCGTTGTTGCGATTATGCAGGTAGATGAAGACGTTCTCGCTCTTGTCGCGGGCAACGCCGGCGGTTCCCCAGGGGAAGTCGTTCTGCTCGCCCAGTTGAGCGGTCAGCCATTGGCGATGCAGTTGTTCGCGCTTGGGGATGGATGAGTAGAAGTCATCGTCGAAGTCGGTCGGAATCTGCGGGTCGCTCAGTTCGATGAACAGGCTTACCAGTATCTCCGACTCGAAGCGCAGGCTCAGTGCGACGCCTAGATGACGGTCCTGCAGTTGGAGGTAGGCGAAGCGGCAGGGCACCTGCCGGTCCATGACCTGTACCTGGCTCGTTTCGCCGATGCGGAAGGTCGCGTCGAGTTCCGCAGGCGTGGTGGCCGGTGTGATGAGCGTGCCACCGACACGTAGGTGCCCGTTGCTGCGGTCGATCTGCAGGTGCTGGCTCAATTTTCCTGGGCCCGATAGGCGCCCGGGGTCAGCCCGGTCCACTTCTTGAACGCGCGGTGGAAAGCCGAGGGTTCGGAGAAGCCGAGCTGTTCGGCCAGGTCCTGGATCGACAGTTCGTCGCGGCCCAGGTGGTAGATGGCCAGGTCGCGGCGCAGGTGGTCCTTGAGCTCCTGGAAGCTGCTGCCTTCCTCGCGAAGGTGGCGGCGCAGGGTCTGCGGGCTGATGTGTAGCTGGGCGGCGACGCTTTCCAGGTCCGGCCAGTGCGCGCAGTCGCGGCCGAGCAGGCGGCGGATGCGGCTGGTCAGGCTGTCGCCACCGTCCGGGCGGGCCAGCAGGTCGGCCGGCGAGTGTTCGAGGAACTGCTTGAGCGTGCGCTCGTCCTGCAACAGCGGCATGGCCAGGTAGCGGCTGTGGAACAGCAGGCTGGTGCTCTCGGCATCGAAGCGCCGGGGGCAGGGGTAGAGCAGGTCGTATTCGCCGCTGTGAGCCGGTTCGGGGTAGGTGAAGCTGGCCTCGTCCAGGCGAATGCGCTGGCCGATCAGCCAGCTGCCGAGGCGGTGCCAGATCACCAGCAGGCTCTCGGTGAGGAAATGGTCCGGGTCCCACAGGATCGAGCTGTCCAGGGTCAGACGAACGTGTTCACCGTCGCGCTGCAGCTGTACGCGCGGTGCATCCGGGAACAGCCCGTAGAACAGCATGCCGCGGACCAGGGCCTTCTCCAGGCTGTGGCAGTGGATGATGGCGTGGCACATCATGGCGAAGGTGCCGCGCTTGCTGGGAATGGCGCCGAAGCCCATGTACTCGTCGTCGAGCAGCGCCCACAGGCCCTGCAGCAGGCGCGTGAACTGCTCGGGGGCGAGGCGTGCGCGCGGCTCCTCGAGCAGCGCCGGCTGGATGCCGACCTCGCGCAGCAGGGGCAGGTAGTCGCAGTTCTGGCGCTGGGCACCGCGCAGGGCGGCGCGGATGAAATGGCTGGCGATGGTGCGTTCGCGCATGCTCGGGCTCGTCCTAAGGCTGGGCGGATGTTAGGCGGTGGCCTTTGTCCGAGACAAGCCGTGTGGTTCAGCCGAGCAGCGCCACCGCCTTGAACTGCGCCCACAACGCCTGGCCCGGATGCAGGCCGAGCTGGTCGTGCGAGTAGCGGGTGATGCGCGCCAGCAGCGGCTGGCCGGCCAGCTCCAGGCGCACCAGAACCTGGGCCGGCGACTCGCCCTCGGCCAGGTCGAGCACGCGTACCGGCAGGCGGTTGAGGATGCTGCTCGGGCCCGGTGGCTCGAGGCTCAGGCTGACGTCGCGGGCCGGCACCTTGAGGCGCAGCATCTGTCCGGCAGGCAGGGCGGCATGCGGTATGCGCAGGCGTTGCTCGCTGTTCGGCAGCTCCAGCTCCAGTAACTGGTAGTGGCTGTCGTGCCCGCATACGCGGGTATGCAGCACGGTGCTGGCGGTGTCGCTCTGCGCCAGCGGCAGATCGAGGCGTGGCAACAGTTCGTCGAGCGGGCCGCTGGCCAGCGCACGGCCGCTGTCCAGCAGCACCAGATGGTCGGCCAGGCGCGCCACCTCGTCGGCGGCGTGGCTGACGTAGAGCATGGGGATGTCCAGCTCGTCGTGCAGGCGTTCCAGGTACGGCAGGATTTCCTGCTTGCGCTTGCTGTCCAGCGCCGCCAGCGGCTCGTCGAGCAGCAGCAGGCGCGGGCTGGTGAGCAGGGCGCGGGCGATGCCGACGCGCTGGCGCTCGCCGCCGGACAAGGTGTCGGGGTGGCGCTCGAGCAGATGGCCGATGCCCAGCAGTTGCACGGCCTGGTCGAGATCGATGCGCCGCGCGGCGGGTGCGATGCGCTTCTGCCCATATTCGAGGTTGCCGCGCACGGACAGGTGCGGGAACAGGCTGGCCTCCTGGAACACATAGCCCAGTGCGCGCTTGTGCGGGGCGAGGAAGTGCCCGCGCGTGCTGTCCTGCCAGCATTCGTCGCCGATCATCACGCGGCCCTGGGCACCATGTTCCAGGCCGGCGACGCAGCGCAGCAGGCTGGTCTTGCCCGAGCCCGAAGGGCCGAACAGTGCGGTGATGCCACGTCCGGGCAGGTCCAGCGCGACCTGCAGGTGGAAGTCGGCGAAGGGCAGGTCCAGCTCGATTTTCAGGCTCATTGGCTCAGGCCACTTTCATCGGTGGGCGGCCCTTGAAGTGCAGCACCAGCAGGATCAGGAAGGAGAACAGCAGCATGCCGCCAGCCAGCCAGTGCGCCTGGGCGTACTCCATGGCCTCGACATGGTTGAAGATCTGTACCGAGACCACGCGGGTCTTGTCCGGGATGTTGCCGCCGATCATCAGCACCACGCCGAATTCGCCGAGGGTGTGGGCGAAGCCCAGCACGCTGGCGGTGAGGAAGCCGGGGCGGGCCAGCGGCAGCACCACGCTGACGAAGCAGTCCCAGGGGCTTGCGCGCAGAGTGGCGGCGACTTCGAGCGGGCGGCGGCCGATGGCTTCGAAGGCGTTCTGCAGCGGCTGCACCACGAAGGGCAGGGAGTAGAACAGCGAGCCGACCACCAGGCCAGCAAAGGTGAAGGGCAGGGTGCCCAGGCCCAGGCTCTGTGTCAGTTGCCCGACCGGGCCATGAGGCCCCATGGCCACCAGCAGGTAGAAGCCGATCACGGTCGGCGGCAGCACCAGCGGCAGGGCCACCAGTGCGCCGATCGGTGCCTTCAGCCAGGAGCGGGTATGCGCCAGCCACCAGGCGATGGGCGTACCCAGGGCCAGTAGCAGGACGGTGGTCAGGCTGGCCAGTTGCAGGGTCAGCCAGATCGCGGCGAAGTCGGCTCCGCTCAGGGGCATGGGGCGAGAAGTCCTTGTAGGAGGCCCCGGCGTTGGCCGGGGCCCGTTATCACAGCTGGTAACCGTAGGCGCGGATGATGGTCGCGGCCTGTTCGCCACGCAGGTAGTCGAGCAGGGCCTTGGCCGCTGCGTTGTCCTTGCCCTTGTTCAGCAGCAGGGCGTCCTGGCGGATCGGCTCATGCAGCTCGGCCGGCACCAGCCAGGCGGAACCCTCGCTGATTTTGCCGTCCTTGTACACCTGCGACAGCGCGACGAAGCCCAGCTCGGCATTGCCGCTGGCGACGAACTGGTGGGCCTGGGCGATGTTCTGCCCTTCGACCAGCTTGCCGGCCACGGCTTGGGTCAGGCCGAGCTTCTCCAGCACCTGGGTGGCGGCCAGGCCGTACGGGGCGGTCTTCGGGTTGGCGATGGACAGGTGTTTGAACTGGTTGGCCTTGAGCACCGCGCCTTCGCTGTCGACGTAGCCGGCCTTGGGCGACCACAGCGCCAGGGAGCCAACCGCGTAGGTGAAGCGCGAACCGGGCACGCTGTCGCCTTCGCTTTCCAGCTTGGCCGGGGTGGTGTCGTCGGCGGCGAGGAATACCTCGAAGGGCGCGCCGTTCTTGATCTGGGCGTAGAACTGGCCAGTGGCGCCGACCGAGGTCACCACCTTGTGTCCGCTGCTTTTCTCGAACTCGGCGGCGATGGCCTGCATCGGCGCGCTGAAGTTGGCAGCCACGGCGACCTGAACCTGGTCGGCGAGGGCGCTGCCGGCGAACATCAGGCTCAGGGCCAGGAGGCTGCGTTGCATGGTCTTGATCATGGGGAATTCCTTGTTGTGAGGGGTTGGGTTCAGCGAATGAAATAGTCGGCCAGGCAGTCGATCAGCGCCGGCTTGGTGCTTTCCAGCCAGCGTTGTTGGGCACGCGCCTGCCACTCCTCGGCGCGCTCCAGCGGCAGCTCGGGGGTGAACTGGGCGAGGTGCGTGGCGAGGCTGTGGAGATTCACCGCATGGCCGTTGCGCTCGATCCTCGCCAGCAGCTCACGCAAGGCTGTGCGCAGCTCAGTACAGGCAGGCTGCCCACGCAGGATTTCCTGCTCCAGGGTGTGGCGGCTGGCGAGGAGGGTCATGGCGGTTACAGCAGCGTCAGGGTGTAGCTGACGATCAGGCGGTTTTCGTCCTGGTCGGCGGTGCTGGTGTTGCCACGCAGCGAGGCGTTACGCCAGGAGAAACCGAGACCTTTCAGAGCGCCTTCCTGCAGGGTGTAGTCGAGGCGGAAGTCGCGTTCCCATTCATTGCGGTCGCCGCCGGCGGCGTCGATGTTGTCGCCCGACAGGTAGGTCACGGTGGCCTTCAGGCCCGGCACGCCGACCTTGGTGAAGTCGTAGGCGTATTCGGCCAGCCAGGTGCGCTCGCCGGCGGAGAGGAACTTGCCGATCTGGCGGTCGGTGATCAGGTAGGCGGTGGAACCGTCGCCCTGGTTGAGGAACGGGAAGGCGCTGTCGCCGGAGACCTGCTGGTAGCCACCGCTCAGCGCGTGGCCGCCCAGGGTGTAGGTGAACAGGGCGCTCCAGGTCTGGTTGTCGACCTCGCCGCGGTTGCTGTCGCCAGCTTCCCAGTAGCCGTTGCTGAAGTAGCCTTCGGCGCGGCCGGCGGCGCTGGAGTTCTTGCCGTCGGAGCTGCTGTTGAAGTAGCGCAGGTCGGACTTCAGTGCGCCCGGGCCGATGGCCCAGTTGTGGGTCAGGCCGAGGAAGTGCTGTTTGTAGAAGTCTTCCAGGTTGCCGTAGTAGTACTGCGCGAGCAGGTCCTTGGTGATCTTGTAGTCACCGCCGGCGAAGTAGAACTTGTTGCTGTCGACTACCGGGGTGCCGGTCGGTGCGGCGATGCGCAGGCCGATGTCGTCGGTGGAGGAGCGGGTCTTGGTGTGCTCGAGCTGACCGGCAGTCAGGGTCAGGTTGTCGATCTCGCTGGAGGTGACCTGGCCACCGTCGAACAGCTGTGGCAGCAGGCGACCGTCGTTGAAGGTCACGACCGGCAGCTTCGGCTGCAGGGTACCCAGGCGACCTTCGGTCTTCGACACACGCACCTTGGCGGTCACGCCGGCCTTGCTGTAGTCGTCGCGCGCCTTGCCGTCGCTGTCCAGCGGGAACAGCTGGCCTGGCTTGCGGCTGTCGCTGACATCGCCGTCACCGCCGGCATCCAGTTTCAGGCCCAGCAGGCCCACGGCATCCAGACCGAAGCCGACGGTGCCCTCGGTGAAACCGGAGCTGTAGTTGAAGAGGAAGCCCTGGCCCCACTCGTTGGCCTCGCCGCGGTTGTCGGCGGTGTTCTTGGTGTTCAGGTCGTAATAGAAATTACGCAGGCCGAGAGTGGCCTTGCTGTCTTCGATGAAGCCGGCGGCGCCTGCTTCCGTGGCCAGGGCGGCCAGGGAGACTGCGAGGGCCAGGGTGGATCTGTTCATGTGGATGCTCCGAGGTTGCTTGTGGTTATTCCTGGTGAGAGCGAGGCCATCCCAACATATCGCTGTATATAAATCTATATAGCGATAGGCGAACGCTGGTGGCCCGGGTTTCCTGGGTGTTGCTGAAAAGATTGGGAAAACGCGATGGCGGATCAGGCGTCAGATGCGCATGAGGCCAAAAGCTGACTTTAAAGTCAATAAAATTACCGATGAGCACAAGCGATGTCTTGTGCGGCATCTGTTCAACGGCCGCTCCGTTGGGAGCGAAACGGCCGTTGCGGCTGCATCAGACGCGTACTTCCACGTGCTCGCCGTTGAGGCGCACCGCCCATACCGGCAGCTGCTGCTCCGGGTACTCCAGGCAGGCGCCGTCGCTCAGGCGGAAGTGCTGCTTGTACAGCGGCGAGGCGATGACCATCTCACCCTGCAGGTGGCCGATGATCCCGCGGCCGATCACGTTGGCGCCGGACTTGGGGTCGCGGTTGCCGATGGCGAACAGCTGCTGCTCGCTTTCCGGCAGGTAGAACAGCGCTACCTGCTGGTCGCCGAGCAGGGCCACGACGCCGGAGTTGGGCACCAGATCGGCGGCGCTGCACAGCGGCTGCCAGGCGTTTTCGAGTTGGGTTGCTGCGCTCATCAGACGGCCTCCATGGTCACGGGAATCAGTTCGAGTTCGTTGTCGCGCGCCGGGCGGCGCTGGCCGCGTTCGCGGACGAAGTGGATGTCCGGGTCACCGCCGTGCTCGTTGACGAAGGTGCGGAAGCGCTTGAGCTTCTCCTCGTCCTTCAGCGCGTTGGCCCATTCGCATTCGTAGCGGTCGACCACCAGTTGCATCTGCGCTTCCAGCTCGTCGCCCAGGCCCAGGCTGTCGTGGATGATCACGTCCTTGAGGTAGTCCAGGCCGCCTTCCAGCGATTCGCGCCATACGGAGGTGCGCTGCAGCTTGTCGGCGGTGCGGATGTAGAACATCAGCACGCGGTCGATGTAGCGCACCAGGGTGGCGTCATCCAGGTCGGTGGCGAACAGCTCGGCATGGCGTGGACGCATGCCGCCGTTGCCGCAGACGTAGAGGTTCCAGCCGTTCTCGGTGGCGATCACGCCGATGTCCTTGCTCTGCGCTTCGGCGCATTCGCGGGTGCAGCCGGAGACGGCGAACTTGATCTTGTGCGGCGAGCGCAGGCCCTTGTAGCGGTCCTCCAGCAGCAGCGCCATGCCGACGCTGTCCTGCACGCCATAGCGGCACCAGGTGCTGCCGACGCAGCTCTTCACCGTACGCAGCGACTTGCCGTAGGCGTGGCCGGTTTCGAAACCGGCGGCGATCAGCTCGCCCCAGATTTCCGGCAGTTCGTGCAGCTGGGCACCGAACAGGTCGATGCGCTGGCCGCCGGTGATCTTGGTGTAGAGGTCGTACTTCTTCGCCACCGCGCCGATGGCGATCAGGCCGTCCGGGGTGATCTCACCGCCGGGGATGCGCGGCACCACCGAGTAGGTGCCGTTCTTCTGCATGTTGGCCATGAAGGTGTCGTTGGTGTCCTGCAGCGGCACCAGCGCCGGGTTCATGATCGGGCGGTTCCAGCAGGAGGCGAGGATCGAGCCCACGGCCGGCTTGCAGATGTCGCAGCCGACATGGCCCTTGCCGTGCTTGGCCAGCAGCTCCTCGAAGCTCTCGATGTTCTCCACGCGGACGAAGTGGTAGAGCTCCTGGCGGGTGTAGGCGAAGTGCTCGCACAGGCTCTTGTCGACTTCCACGCCACGGGCGGTGAGCTCGTGCTCGACCACCTGCTTGAGCAGCGCCGCGCAGCCGCCGCAGCCGGTGGCCGCCTTGGTGCAGGCCTTGACCCCGGCGATGTCGCTGCAGCCACCGTCGATGGCCGAGCAGATCGCACCCTTGCTGACGTTGTGGCAGGAGCAGATGGTGGCAGTGTCCGGCAGGGCATCGGCGCCCAGCGCCGGGGCGCCTTCGCCGGCCGGCATGATCAGGCTGGCCGGGTCTTCCGGCAGCTTGATGCCATTCTGCGCGTACTGCAGCAGGGTGTCGTAGTAGCTGTTGTCGCCGACCAGCACGGCGCCGAGCACCTGCTTGCCGTCGGCGGATACGACTAAACGGCGGTAGCTGGAAGTGGCCTCGTCGATGTAGCGGTAGCTCTTCGCGCCGGGCATCGCGCCGTGGGCGTCGCCGATGGAGCCGACGTCCACGCCGAGCAGCTTGAGCTTGGTCGACATGTCCGCGCCGAGGAAGGGCTGACCCTCCTGGCCGCACAGCTGGGCTGCCACCAGGCGGGCCATCTGGTAGCCGGGGGCGACCAGGCCGAAGATGCTGCCGTTCCACGCCGCACACTCGCCGATGGCGAAGATGTGCTCGTCGCTGGTCAGGCACTGGTCGTTGATGTTGATGCCGCCGCGAGCGCCCAGCTCCAGGCCGCAGGCGCGGGCCAGGGCGTCCTGCGGGCGGATGCCGGCGGAGAACACGATCAGGTCGGTCTCGAGGAAGTCGTCGCCGGCGAAGTTCATGCGGTAGCGGTACTCGCTGCCGGCGCAGATGCTCTGGGTGGCTTTGGATAGGTGCACGCCGACGCCGAGGTCCTCGATGCGGGCTTTCAGTGCGGCGCCGCCGAAGTCGTCCAGCTGTACCGGCATCAGGCGCGGGGCGAATTCCACCACGTGGGCTTCCAGGCCCAGGGATTTCAGCGCGTTGGCCGCTTCCAGGCCGAGCAGGCCGCCGCCGACCACCACGCCACGGCGCTTGCCGTTGGCGGCAGCGCGGATGCCGTCGAGGTCGTCGAGGGTGCGGTAGACCAGGCGTGAATCACCTTCGGCGCCTTCGATTGGCGGCACGAAGGGGTAGGAGCCGGTGGCCAGCACCAGTTTGTCGTAGCCGAGGCGGCCCTTGGCGGTGACCACTTCGCGCCTGGCGCGGTCGATCTCCAGCACCTGGGCGCTGAGGTGCAGGGTCAGGCCTTCCGCTTCATAGAGAGAGGCGGCGCTCATGGCCAGGGACTCGGCGTCGCGGCCGCCGAAGTACTCGGACAGGTGCACGCGGTCATAGGCGCGCTGCGCTTCTTCGCCGAAGACCTCGATGCGGTAGTGCGCCAGGGCACCGCCCGCGAGCAGTTGCTCGATGCAGTTGTGGCCGACCATGCCGTTGCCGACGACGATCAGTCGTTGCTTGTCAGTGGTAGCGTCTGTGCTGTTCATAGCGTTTCCCGGCCAAAGCTCATCAGGTTTTTCCGCGGCAATAAAAAAGGCGCCTGAAACCTTGCGGTCTCAGGCGCCTTTGCCTGTTCTGTCCGATGCCATCGCGGGGCATCGTTGTCGCCCATGTGTTCGATCGCCATTGATCGACTGGGCCGCCCGGATACAGCGGGCTCGATGGGGTCTATGCAGTGGCTGTGCCAGTTTTTTCGAATGCTGCTGCAGCCCTTGTTGCATGGGCCTTTGCGCCTGGCGAATGGACTCGACCCTGGAGCTTTTCGAGACCCAAAAGGAGGCGCGCGGCAGCTGCTCTGCCCCAATGTGAATCGCATTGGTGCGCGGTGGTTTTCCCGTGCAAGGCATCTGTAGGCCGCATGCTGCCTGCACTTGCGCCGTGTTCGCCGAGGCTGGCGCGTGCCTTGCTATGGCTCTGCCACAGGCAATCAATGTGGATTGCCACTTCACGACAAAGGCGCCGTGTTGCTCCCGCTTTCAGCGGAGGGTGGCATGGCGCCTTTGCTTTTGGTGGGCGGGCAGGGCATGGCAGACAAGACGATACGGAGCGTATGCCCCTACTGCGGCGTTGGCTGCGGCATCGTCATGCAGGTGGCCGATGGCAAGGTGGTCAAGGTGACGGGCGACAAGCAGCACCCGAGCAACTTCGGCCGCCTGTGCACCAAGGGCAGCTCCTGCCACCAGCCGCTGGCCGAGTCCGGTCGCATGCAGCATGCCTATCTGCGCGAGGAACGCGCCCTCGAACCGGTGCAGACGCCGATGGCTGAAGCCATCGCCAGCGCTGCCCGGCGCCTGCGCGCGATCCTCGACGAACACGGCGCGGACGCCATTGCTCTCTATGTCTCCGGGCAGCTGTCGCTGGAGGCCCAGTACCTGGCCAATAAGCTGGTGAAGGGCTACCTGGGCAGCAACCAGATCGAGTCCAACTCGCGCCTGTGCATGGCCAGCGCCGGCAGCGGCTACAAGCTGTCGCTGGGCGCCGATGGCCCGCCCGGCTCGTACCAGGATTTCGACAAGGCGGATCTGTTCTTCGTCATCGGCGCCAACATGGCTGACTGCCACCCGATCCTGTTCCTGCGCATGATGGATCGGGTCAAGGCGGGGGCCAGGCTGATCGTGGTCGACCCCCGGCGCAGCGCCACCGCGGACAAGGCCGACCTGTTCCTGCAGATCAGACCCGGCACCGACCTGGCGCTGCTCAATGGCTTGCTGCATCTGCTGCATATAAATGGCCATAGCAATCCGGCCTTTATCGAGTGCTTCACCGAAGGCTGGGAGGTGATGCCCGAGTTCCTCGCCGAATACACGCCAGAGAGGGTTGCCGAACTGACCGGCCTGCCCGAGGCCGCCATCCGCCAGGCCGCGCAGTGGATTGGTGAAGCAGGGGAGTGGATGAGTTGCTGGACCATGGGCCTCAACCAGAGCACCCACGGCACCTGGAACACCAACGCCATCTGCAACCTGCACCTGGCCACCGGCAAGATCTGCCGTCCCGGCAGCGGGCCGTTCTCCCTGACCGGCCAGCCCAACGCCATGGGCGGCCGCGAGATGGGCTACATGGGCCCGGGCTTGCCGGGGCAGCGCACTGTGCTGAGCGAAGACGACCGCGCCTTTGTCGAGAACGCCTGGGGCGTGCCGGCCGGCACCCTGCATACCCGCTTGGGCGGTGGCACCGTCGGCCTGTTCGAGGATATGGCCGCCGGTAAGGTCAAGGCCTGCTGGATCATCTGCACCAACCCGGTGGCCAGCATGGCCAACCGCGGCAAGGTAATCGAGGGACTCAAGGTCGCCGAACTGGTGATCGCCCAGGACGCCTTTCTCGACACCGAGACCAACCGCTACGCCGACATCCTTCTGCCCGGTGCCCTGTGGGCCGAAGCGGACGGGGTGATGATCAACTCCGAGCGCAACCTGACCCTGATGCCGCAGGCGGTGGAACCGCCCGGCGAGGCGATGGCCGACTGGCAGATCATCGCTCGTGTCGCCTGCGAGATGGGGTTTGCCGAGGCCTTCGACTACGCCTCGGCGGGCGAGGTGTTCGAGGAGATCAAGCGCTTCCACAACCCCAAGACCGGCTACGACCTGCGCGGCGCCAGCCACGCGCGCCTGCGCCAGACGCCGCTGCAGTGGCCATGTGCGAGTGACGAGGGCGATGACCGCGCGCCCATTCGCTATCTCAATGACGGTATCAGCCAGAAGCTCAAGCTCTTTGAGGACGGCAGCACCCCGGCCATTGCCTTCGCCACGCCCAGCGGCAAGGCGCAGTTCTTCGCCCGCCCGCACCTCGATCCGGCGGAGATGCCCGATGCGGATTTTCCCTTCGTGCTCAACACCGGGCGCCTGCAGCACCAGTGGCACACGCTGACCAAGACCGGCAAGGTCGCCACCCTGAACAAGCTCAACCCCGGGCCCTTCGTCGAGGTGCACCCGGAAGACGCCGAAGACCTCGGCGTGCGCGACAAGGATCACCTGGAGATCCGCTCGCGCCGTGGCCACGCCGTGCTGCCGGTGGTCGTCACCGACCGCGTGCTGCCCGGCGGCTGCTTCGCGCCGTTCCACTGGAACGACCTGTACGGCGACAACCTGGCGATCAACGCCCTGACCAGCGACGCCGTCGACCCCATTTCGCAGCAGCCGGAATTCAAGTTCTGCGCCGTCAGCCTGCGCCGCGTCGAGCTGATCGACCACCAGTTCCTGCAGACGCCCGCCGCGGCGAGCGTCGCACCCCCTTGCGAAACCCTTTCTGAACATTTTTCCGAGGAACTCGATATGTCGCATATCGACGCATTCGCCCGCCTGCTCGGCGTGCCCGAGGGCGCGCCACCGCCATTGAGCGACAGTGAGCGCACCTATATGGCCGGCTTTATCGGCGGCCTGCGCGCCAACCCGGGCGGCGGCGTACCCAGCCTGCCGCCCCAGGCGCCGCTGGCCGAACCGACCCGCCTGTGGCTGGACGGCCTGCTGGCCGGCATGTTCAACCGCGCGCCGCTGCCCCTGGGCGGTGCCGCTGTGGTGGCGCTGCCGGAGCCCGCCGCCAAGATCCCGGTGACCCTGTTGTGGGCCTCGCAGACCGGCAACGCCGAGGCATTGGCCGAACGCTTCGCCGGTCAGCTCAAGGAAGCTGGCTGCGCCGTGGAGCTGGCGGCCATGGCCGGCTACCCCATGGACAAGCTGGCCGGCGTGAGCAACCTGCTGCTGCTCAGCAGCACCTTTGGCGACGGCGATGCACCGGACAGCGGCCAGGGCTTCTGGAACGACCTGCGCAGCAGCCAGGCGCGCCTGGACAACCTGCGCTACGCGGTGCTGGCCCTGGGCGACCCCAACTACGACCAGTTCTGCCAGCACGGCAAGAACCTCGATACCCGCCTGGCCGAGCTGGGCGCCACGCCGCTGCGCGCGCGGCTGGACTGTGACACCGATTTCGACGAGCCGGCCGCTGCCTGGCTCAGCGAGCTGCTGCCGTTGCTGGGGCCGGTCGACACGGTCAGCCAGGCCACAGTCGCGCCCACCCCTGTCGCCCCGCCGGCGACGGTTAGCAAGGAGCAGCCGGCTGCCGCACGCCAGGTGATCAACCTGCGCCTGAACGCGGCTGAATCCAGCAAGGACACTCGTCAATTTGGTTTCG
This sequence comes from Pseudomonas sp. Gutcm_11s, assembly GCF_028649395.1. GTDB lineage: Bacteria > Pseudomonadota > Gammaproteobacteria > Pseudomonadales > Pseudomonadaceae > Aquipseudomonas. The sequence continues at coordinate 436,235 of NZ_JAQSUW010000011.1, forward strand.
CCATTGGCGACTCGGGCCTCACCTACGAGGCCGGCGACGCCCTCGGCGTGTGGCCGCGCAACTGCCCGGAGCTGGTCGAGGAGGTGCTGCAGCTGGCGCGCCTGGATGGCGAGCAGCCGGTCAGCGTGGCCAAGGTCGGCGAGCTGCCGCTGCGCGAGGCGCTGGCCAGCCACTACGAGATCGCCCGGCCGAGCAACGAGGCCCTGGCGCTGATCGCTGAACGTAGCGGCAGCGCGGAACTGCGCGGCCTGCTGGGCAACAAGGCGCAGCTGAGCGACTGGCTGTGGGGCCGCCAGCTGGCCGATGTGCTGCAGGCGTTCCCCGGCGAACACGCTGCCGGCGAACTGCTGGGCAGCCTCAAGCGCCTGCAGCCGCGGCTGTACTCGATTTCCTCCAGCCCCAAGGCGCATGCCGGCGAGGTGCACCTGACCGTCTCGGCAGTGCGCTACGGCAAGCGCAAGGGCGTGGCCTCGACCTTCCTCGCCGACCGCGTCGAAGGCGGCGAGGTGCCGCTGTTCGTGCAGACCAGCAAGCACTTCCGCGTACCGCAGGACGGTGACGTGCCAATGATCATGATCGGCCCCGGCACCGGGGTGGCGCCGTTCCGCGGCTTCCTCCACGAGCGCCGCGCCCGTGGCGACGCCGGCAAGAACTGGCTGTTCTTCGGCGAGCAGCACGCGGCGACCGACTTCTACTACCGCGACGAGCTGCAGGCGATGCAGCGCGATGGCCTGCTGACCCAGATGAGCCTGGCCTTCTCCCGCGACCAGGCCGAGAAGATCTACGTGCAGGATCGCATCCGCGAGCAGGGCGCCGAGCTGTGGCGCTGGCTGGAGGAGGGCGCCCAGGTCTATGTCTGCGGCGACGCCAGTCGCATGGCCAAGGACGTCGACACGGCCCTGCGCGAAGTGGCCCGTGACCAGGGAGGTCTGAGCGATGAAAAAGCCGCCGAGTACATTCGTAGGCTCGCGGACCAGAAGCGCTATCTGCGTGATGTGTACTGAAATTCGGGCGGCTTTCCGCCCTGGTGTTGGCGGAAATCCGCCATTGTTGGTGGTGGGTATGAATGGTGAGTGATTTTAAGTATATGAAAAATAAGGATATTTTCTGTTTCTAGGGTTTGGCACAGCGCTTGCCATTGGGACTGCAGCCCGTTCGCGGGTAACTCAACAACAAGACCCTCCAGAAAGGAGGGGCAAGCGCCATAGCCGCAATGCTCGGAAGGAACTCCGGGTGCTTGCCGCGAAGAGGAACTGCCATGACCCGCACCCCCTTGTACAAGAGCCTGTATGTCCAGGTACTGGTGGCCATCGCCGTCGGTATTCTGCTCGGTCACTTCTATCCGGAAACCGGCGTAGCGCTTAAGCCGCTCGGCGACGGTTTCGTCAAACTGATCAAAATGGTCATCGCCCCCATCATCTTCTGCACCGTGGTCAGCGGTATCGCTGGCATGCAGGACATGAAGGCCGTGGGCAAGACCGGCGGCTACGCGCTGCTGTACTTCGAGATCGTCTCCACGGTGGCCCTGATCATCGGCCTGGTGGTGGTCAACATCGTCGAGCCGGGCGTCGGCATGCACGTCGACCCGAGCACCCTGGATGCCAGCAGCATCGCCGCCTATGCAAAGGCCGGTGAGTCGCAGAGCACCGTGGCGTTCCTGCTCAACGTGATTCCAGCCACCGTGGTGGGTGCCTTCGCCAATGGCGACATCCTGCAAGTGCTGTTCTTCTCGGTGATCTTCGCCTTCGCCCTGCAGCGCATGGGTGACTACGGCCGGCCGATCCTGGAGTTCATCGACCGCATCGCCCACGTGATGTTCGGCATCATCAACATGATCATGAAGGTCGCCCCGATCGGTGCCTTCGGTGCCATGGCCTTCACCATCGGCCAGTACGGCGTCGGTTCGCTGGTGCAGCTCGGCCAGCTGATGCTGTGCTTCTACATCACCTGCGTGTTCTTCATCCTCGTGGTGCTGGGCGGTATCGCCCGCGCCCACGGCTTCAGCATCCTCAAGTTCATCAAGTACATCCGTGAGGAACTGATGATCGTGCTGGGCACCTCGTCCTCCGAGTCGGCCCTGCCGCGCATGCTGGACAAGATGGAGAAGCTCGGCGCGAAGAAGAACGTGGTCGGCCTGGTAATCCCCACCGGCTACTCCTTCAACCTGGACGGCACCTCGATCTACCTGACCATGGCCGCCGTGTTCATCGCCCAGGCCACCGACACCACCATGGACATCACCCATCAGCTGACGCTGCTGGCGGTGCTGCTAATCGCCTCCAAGGGCGCCGCTGGCGTCACCGGTTCGGGCTTCATCGTGCTGGCCGCGACCCTGTCTGCCGTAGGCCATCTGCCGGTGGCCGGCCTGGCGCTGATCCTCGGTATCGACCGCTTCATGTCCGAGGCCCGTGCGCTGACCAATCTGATCGGTAACGGCGTGGCCACCATCGTGGTCGCCAAGTGGTGCAAGCAGCTGGACGAAGACACCCTGCAGCGCCAGCTCAATGGCGGCGGCAAGAACCCGCTGCCGGCCAGCGCCGAGATCGTCTGATTCCGTGTTTACCGCTCGCCCCGCGAGCGGTCTCTCCTGGCCCGCCCCCTGGCGGGCTTTTTTTTGCGCCGCAGAAAGTGCGGTTGCCAGCGCCGTTCGCGTTCTGACCGGGTGGACTGATTGCCGCTTCGTCTTTTCCTCGGCGCCGGGTCTGGCTAAGCTGCGGTTCCGCCCATGCAGCAGAGGCTCTCCCATGTCGCAGCAACGGCCTGCCGCCGATATCGCCCGAATGATCCTCGATGGTTTCGATGACTATCGTGCCCACTTCCGCGAGATCACCAACGGCGCCCGCGCCCGCTTCGAGCAGGCCCAGTGGCAGGAGGCCCAGAGCGCCTCGGCCGCGCGTATCAACCTGTACGAGGAGAAGGTGGCGGAAGTCACCGGCCGCCTGCGTCAGGCCTTCGCCGACGAGCAGCTGCTGGACATCGACCTGTGGCCGCTGGCCAAGAGCGCCTACATCGGCCTGATCGACCTGCGCAACGACGATGAGCTGGCCGAGACCTGGTACAACTCGATCTTCTGCGGCCTGTTCAGCCATGACCAGATCAGCGACGGCTGCATGTTCATCCACACCACCCGGCCCTCGCTGCGCCCCCACGAGCGCACGCCGCAGACCCGCAGCTACCAGCCGCGCGGTGATCTCAACCAGGCGCTGCGGCAGATCTTCACCGACTACAGCTACGCCGTGGCCTTCGATGACCTGGACCGCGACGTGGCCAAGCTGGAGCAGCAGCTGCGCGCCAACCTGCCGGACTGGGTGTGCAAGGACCAGGCGCTGACCATCGAGCTGTTCTCCTCGACCCTGTATCGCAACAAGGGCGCCTACCTGGTCGGGCGCATCTACACCCCGGACGAACAGTGGCCGCTGGTGTTCCCGCTGCTGCACCGCGAGGGCCAGGGCGTACAGATCGACACCCTGATCACCGACGAGGCCGAGGTCTCGATCATCTTCTCCTTCACCCGTTCCTATTTCATGGTGCGGGTGGAGATTCCGGCGGAGTTCATCGGCTTCCTCAAGCGCATCCTGCCGGGCAAGCACATCGCCGAGCTGTACACCTCGATCGGCTTCTACAAGCACGGCAAGTCGGAGTTCTACCGCTCCCTGATCAACCACCTGGCCGGCACCGACGACAAGTTCATCATGGCCCCCGGCGTGCGCGGCATGGTGATGAGCGTGTTCACCCTGCCGGGCTTCAATACCGTGTTCAAGATCATCAAGGATCGCTTCTCGCCGTCGAAGAATGTCGACCACAACACGGTGATCGAGAAGTACCGCCTGGTGAAGAGCGTCGACCGGGTAGGGCGCATGGCCGATACCCAGGAGTTCTCCGACTTCCGCTTCCCACTGTCCAAGTTCGACCCGGAGTGCCTGGCCGAGCTGCTGGAGGTGGCGCCGTCCACCGTCGAGATCGAGAACGGCGATACCGTGCTGATCCGCCACTGCTGGACCGAGCGGCGCATGACCCCGCTGAACATCTACCTGGAGCACGCCAACGAGGCCCAGGTGCGCGAGGCGCTGGAGGACTACGGCCTGGCCATCAAACAGCTGGCCGCCGCCAACATCTTCCCCGGCGACATGCTGCTGAAGAACTTCGGCGTCACCCGCCACGGCCGCGTGGTGTTCTACGACTATGACGAGATCAGCTACCTCACCGAGGTGAATTTCCGCCGTATCCCGCCGCCACGCTACGAGGAGGACGAGATGTCCAGCGAGCCGTGGTATTCGGTGGGGCCGAACGACGTGTTCCCCGAGGAGTTCCCGCGCTTCCTGTTCGTCGATTTGAGCCAGCGCCGGCTGTTCAGCCAGCTGCATGGCGATCTGTACGAGGCCGACTACTGGAAGGGGCTGCAGGACGCGATTCGCGCCGGCAAGGTGATCGACGTGTTCCCCTACCGGCGCAAGGCCGACCTGATCGTCTGAAGGCGGCAGTATTCGGGCGTCTGCGAGTAAAGCCTTACCGTTCGTCTGGGATTTTGGGGTTGCGTGCTGGCCATGTGCCGGTTTGGCACGGATGTGCTAGACCAAATGATCAAGGCCAGGAAGTAACCCCTCCCAACATCCAAGGACGGTATGCCTATGCGTCAGAACCTGCCTGTGAATCAGCGCGAGCGCACTTTTGCCGCTGACGAGCGCCTGATCTCCACCACCGATCTGAACAGCAAGATCACTTACTGCAACGACGCCTTCGTCGAGATCAGTGGTTTCACCCGCGAGGAGTTGATCGGCCAGCCGCACAACCTGGTGCGCCACCCGGACATGCCGCCGGCGGTGTTCGGCCACATGTGGGACACCATCAAGCAGGGCAAGCCGTGGATGGGCGTGGTCAAGAACCGCTCGAAGAACGGCGACTACTACTGGGTCAGCGCCTACGTCACACCCGTTTATGAGAATGGCAAGATGGCCGGCTATGAGTCGGTGCGTTCTCTGCCGAATGAGGCGCAGAAGCGCCGCGCCGAAGCCCTCTACGCGCGCCTGCGAGCCGGCAAGCCGCCGGTGCCGAAGCTCGAGTACTGGACCTACGACCTGATCCGTTCCTGGCCGGTGATACTCGCCGCGCTGATCATCATGGCTGGCGCGTTGTTGTTGCCGGAAAAACTGCAGATTCCGCAGATCGTGCTGGTGATGTTCGCCCTCGGCTCCTTCCAGCTGTACAACAAGCGGCAGATGATTCGCCGCACCCTGGCCGAACATCCCCGCGCCTTCACCAGTGCCCTGGTGGCGCTGACCTACAGCGACAACCGCGGCGCCCAGGGGCTGCTGGACATGGCCATGATCAGCGAGGAGGCGCGCCTGCAGACCGCCCTGACGCGCCTGGAGGATGCCGGCGAGAACGTGCGCCAGCGCGCCGCCCAGTCCGCCGACCTGTCGCGCTCCAGCGCCGACCTGCTGGAGCAGCAGCGCAGCGAGACGGACCAGTCGGCCACCGCGATCAACCAGATGGCGGCGACCATTCAGGAGGTGGCGAGCAACGTGCAGAGCACCACGCACGCCGCCGAAGAGGCCGACCGCCTGGCACTGCAGGGGCGCGACCTGGCCGGCGGCAGCCTGCAGGCCATGCAGCAGATGGCCGGCGCGGTGCAGGAGATAGGCCAGGCGGTGAACGAGCTGGCCGAATCGACGCAATCCATCGGCAGTGTGGCCGACGTGATCACCTCGATTGCCGAGCAGACCAATCTGCTCGCGCTCAACGCGGCCATCGAGGCGGCGCGCGCGGGCGAGCAGGGCCGCGGCTTTGCCGTGGTGGCCGATGAGGTGCGCGCACTGGCCGGGCGCACCCGCGAATCCACCGAGCAGATCCACCAGATCATCTCCTCGCTGCGCAACGGTGCGGACAAGGCGGTCAATACCGCCAGCCGCGGCGAGGACATTTCCCGTGACAGCATGCGCAGCGTCGAGGCGGTACGCGAGGCGCTGGATGGCATCAGCCAGGCGGTCACCCGCATCACCGGCATGAGTCAGCAGATGGCCGCGGCTTCCGAGCAGCAGGCGCACGTGGCCGAAGACATCAGCCGACAAATCACCCGCATTGCCCAGCTCTCCGATCACAGCGCCGGGCAGGCCCAGCAGGGTGTAGGCATCAGCCAGGAGCTGGAGCAGATGGCCGCTTATCTGCATAGCCTGGCAGAGCGTTTCAACCGTTGAGTTAAAGCGTTGCCGCCGGGCTGACGCCCGACCGCCGTAGGGACGCACGGAGGGAAGGGTAATGAGGACGCAGGCAGGGTTCCTGGGCTTTTTCGCGGGTGGCCATTCGGCCCAGATGTATCGCCAGATACTGGAGCAGGCCATCGATGCGGTGGTCAGCATCGACGAACACAACAACGTGACCTTCTTCAATGCCGCCGCCGAGCGCCTCTGGGGCTATCGCCCGGAGGAGGTGCTCGGGCGCAACGTGAAGATGCTGGTGCCGCAGATGATCCAGGCCCAGCACGACAGCTTCGTCAACGCCAATCGTCATGGTGGTGCGGACAAGATCGTCGGCACCAGCCGCGAGGTGCAGGTCGAGCGCAAGGATGGCGGCATCGTCTGGGGCAGCCTGTCGCTGTCCAAGGTGCAGGTCGGCGGCAAAATGCTCTACACCGCCTTCGTCAAGGACATCACGCGCGAGCACGAGGCCCGCGAGGCCATCGACCAGACCCTGGAGCAGGCGCTGGACGCGGTGGTGACCATCGACCAGCACAACAACGTGACCTTCTTCAATACGGCGGCCGAGCGGCTCTGGGGCTACACCCGGGACGAGGTGATGGGGCGCAATGTGAAGATGCTGGTGCCGCAGATGATCCAGGCCAACCACGACAACTACGTCAACGCCAACCGCACTACCGGGCGCGACAAGATCGTCGGCACCAGCCGCGATGTGCAGATCGAGCGCAAGGACGGCAGCAAGCTGTGGGGCAACCTGTCGCTGTCCAAGGTGCACCTGGGCGAGAAGATCATCTACACCGCCTTCGTCAAAGACATCACCCGCGAGCGCGAGACCCGCGAGGCGATCAACCAGACCCTGGAGCAGGCGCTGGATGCGGTGGTGACCATCGACCACAACAATAACGTGACCTTCTTCAATGCCGCCGCCGAGCGGCTGTGGGGCTACAGCCGCCAGGAGGTGATTGGCCACAACGTGAAGATGCTGGTGCCGCAGATGATTCAGGCCAACCACGACAACTACGTCAACGCCAACCGCCACGGCGGTGCGGACAAGATCGTCGGCACTAGCCGCGAGGTACAGATCGAGCGCCGCGACGGTGGCCGGGTGTGGGCCAGCCTGTCGCTGTCCAAGGTGCGCAGTGGCGAAAAGATCATCTACACCGCCTTCGTCAAGGACATCACTCGTGAGCACGAAGCGCGCGAGATCATCGACCAGACCCTGGAGCAGGCGCTGGACGCGGTGGTGACCATCGACGAACACAACTGCGTGACCTTCTTCAACAGCGCCGCCGAACGCCTGTGGGGCTATGACCGCCGCGAAGTGGTGGGGCAGAACGTGAAGATGCTGGTGCCGCAGATGATCCAGGCCAACCACGATGGCTACGTCAATGCCAACCGCACTACCGGGCACGACAAGATCGTCGGCACCAGCCGCGATGTGCAGATCGAGCGCAAGGACGGTGGTCGGTTGTGGGGCAACCTGGCGCTGGCGAAGATTCGCCTGGAAGGCAAGATCGCCTACACCGCGTTCGTCAAGGACATCAGTGCCATGCACGAGTCGCGTGACACCACCAACACGGCCATGGATGCGGTGCTGACCTCGAGCAACCACATTGGCCAGATCGTCTCGGTGATCGACAGCATTGCGGCGCAGACCGGCCTGCTTTCGCTGAATGCGGCTATCGAGGCGGCGCGCGCCGGTGAGCAGGGCAGGGGGTTCGCCGTGGTGGCCGACGAGGTGCGCACCCTGGCCAAGCGCTCGGCGGACTCGGCCCACGAGATCGGCGGCCTGGTCAACGAGACCAAGCAGCGCATCGGCGACCTGGCCAGCGCGCTGCAGAAGCTCAGCCACTGAATCAGACTCCGGCTGTCTGTGGCACACTGCGCGGCCGGAGGAAAACACCATGTCCCGAGCGCGCTGCGAGCGCTGTGCCAGGCCGCAGACCCACTGTCTCTGCCATCTGATCCCGCGTCTGCAAAGCCGCACCCGGGTGCTGATCCTGCAGCACCCGGATGAAGTCGGCCATGCGCTGAACACGGCGCGCCTGGCAGCCCTGGGGCTGGCCAATGCCGAGCTAATAGTGGGTGAGGACTTCACCGACCTGCAGCTGGACCCTGCTTACCGAGCCTGCCTGCTGTTCCCCGGCGAGACGGCACAATCGCTACCCCTGGCCCCCGAGGCCGATGGCCGGCCAATGCTGTTGGTGGTGCCGGACGGCACCTGGCGCAAGGCGCGCAAGCTGCTGCATCTCAACCCGCAGTTGGCGGCGTTGCCGCGTGTGTGCCTGCCCGAGGGCCTGCAATCGCGCTATCGCCTGCGCAAGGCGCCGGGCGAGGGCGCCCTGGCGACCATCGAGGCGATTGCCCATGCGTTGCGGCTGCAGGAGCCGGAAAGCTGCTTCGACGATCTGCTCAGGCCCTTCGATGCGCTGATCGAGGGGCAGATAGCCGCCATGGGCGAAGACACCTTCCGCCGCAACCACGGCAGCTCTTCAGGCCGCTGACGAGGCGCTGTCGAAGCGGATGCTGCGCGCGCCGAGGCGCATCAGGCTGTCGCCGAGCAGTTCGGCGCCACTGTGCCGGCAGTCCCAGGCCGTCTCCCAGTCCTCCTTGCGGCGCCAGTCCAGGCGACCGATCAGGCGTGCTGGCTCCAGCTTCAGCTCTGCGCCGAGGCAGCCCTGGTTCTCGCCGAAGTGTTGGCGTATCCGCTCCAGATATTCACCCAGGTGGCGCGCCAGCTCGGCGCGGCAATCCGGGCGGGATTCGATGGCGATCAGCAGGGTGAAGCTGGCCGACTCGTGTGGCGAAACCTCGTTCATGGGGCTCTCCCGGTCTTGAACTCGAATGCGGCGCCAGGGTAAAACCTCAACATAACTTGAGGTCAAGCGCCGTGAGCGATAACGAGAAGATGGTTCGGGACCTGAGCGTGGGCGAGCTGGCCCGGCGTAGCGGAGTGGCTGTGTCGGCGCTGCACTTCTACGAGGCCAAGGGCCTGATCGTCAGTGCGCGCAACGCCGGCAACCAGCGCCGCTATCCACGTGAGGCGCTGCGCCGGGTGGCGGTGATCAAGGTGGCGCAGCGGGTCGGTATCCCGCTGGCGGAAATAGCCGAAGCGCTAAGCAGCCTGCCGCAAGGGCGCAATCCCACCGCGGCGGACTGGGCGGCTTTGTCGGCGCGCTGGCGCGAGGATCTGGAGCAGCGAATCGCCAAGTTGCAGCTGCTGCGCGACCAGCTGGACGGTTGTATCGGTTGTGGCTGCTTGTCACTGGAGGCCTGCCCGCTGCGTAACCCCGGCGACCAACTGGCAGAGCAGGGGCCGGGGGCGCACTGGCAGGCATGACTGCGGGCTAGCGTTCGCGCATGGCCTCGGAGCGGGCCTTGAGCACGGGCTTGAGCAGGTAGTCGAGCACGCTCTTCTCGCCGGTGACGATGTCCACCGTGGCGACCATGCCGGGGATGATCAGCAGCGGGTGCTCGTCGCTGCCCAGGTGGCTTTTGTCGGTGCGCACCTGGATCAGGTAGAAGCTGTTGCCTTCCTCGTCAGTGATGGTGTCGGCGCCGATCAGTTCCAGCTGGGCCTTGAGTCCGCCGTAGATGGTGTAGTCATAGGCGGTGAACTTGACCATGGCCTTCTGCCCGGGGTGCAGGAAGGCCACGTCCTGCGGGCGGATGCGTGCCTCGATCAGCAGGTTGTCCTCCAGCGGCACTACTTCCACCATGGGGTCACCGGGCTGCACCACGCCTCCGATGGTGTTGACCTTGAGCAGCTTGATCACGCCGTGCACCGGCGAGCTCACCGTGGTGCGGCTGACTCTGTCCTGAATGGCCACGCTGGTGGAGGTGATCTTGGTCAGCTCGGTGCGCACCTCGTTGAGCTCCTTGAGTGCCTCGGTACGGAAGGCGAGGGTCGATTCGTTGAGCTTGCTTTCGATTTCCTGCATGGCCGACTCGGCCCTGGGGATGGCCAGGGTGGTGGCATCCAGTGAGCCGCGCATTTCCACCGCGCTGCGACGCAGACGCAGGATCTCCACCTCGGAGATGGCGCCGGTGCCGACCAGCGGCTGCGACATGTTCAGTTCCTGCTGGATCAGGCCGAGACTGGAACGGTACTGACCGGCCTTGGCGCGGAACTCGGCGAGCTCCTGGGTCTTCTGCCGCAGCTGTTCCTTGAGGGTGTTCTGCTCGCTGGCGAGGCGTTGCTGGCGGGAGCGATACAGGGCCATCTCATCCTCGGCCAGTTGCGGTGCTTCCTTCACCAACTCTTCCGGCAGGGCCAGCGGGCGGCCTTCGGCCTCGGCGCTCAGGCGCTCGACGCGGGCTACCAGGGCCAGACGATCCGCCTCGGTCTCGCCCTTGTTGGAGATGAAGCGGGTGGCATCCAAGCGCAGCAGCACGTCGCCCTTGTTCACCACCTGGCCTTCGCGCGCGAATATCTCGGTGACGATGCCGCCCTCCAGGTTCTGGATCACCTGCACCTTGCTGGAGGGAATCGCCTTGCCCTCGCCGGTGGTGACTTCTTCCAGCACGGCGAACTTGGCCCAGATCAGTGCCACTATCAGGCAGGCGCTGACCGCCCAGACGGTGGCGCGGGCCAGCCAGGGCGAGTCTTCGAGGATGGCGCCGTCCACCTCGGGCATGAACTCGGTGTCCTGCTTGTCACGCTTCAGGCTGCCGAAGTAGTCGCGCAGGGATTGGCTCAGTTCCATGTCGGGGCTCCGCTAGCTGGCCGCCGGGCCGACACGGCCACGGCGCAGGGCGTCGATCACTGCTTCCTTCGGCCCGTCGGCGACCACGTGCCCGTAGTCCAGCACGATGAGGCGATCGACCAGGCTGAGCATCGAGGTACGGTGAGTGATCAGCAGCATGGTCTTGCCCTGGGACCAGGTCTGCAGGCGGTTGCGCAGGATGTCTTCGCTGGTGTTGTCCATGGCGCTGGTCGGTTCGTCCAGCAGCAGGATCGGCGGGTCCAGCAACAGTGCCCGAGCCAGCAGCACCGCCTGGCGCTGGCCGCCGGAAAGCAGCTGGCCGCGCTCGCCCACCGGGCGGTCGAAGCCTTGCGGATGCTGGCGAGCCAGCTCGGTCACTCCGGTCAGCTCGGCCACCTCCAGCATGCGCGCGTCGCTGACATAGCGAGCGCCCAGGGTCAGGTTGTCGCGCAGGCTGCCGGAGAGCAGCGGCAGGTCGTGGGCCACATAGCCGATCTGGTGGCGCAGGTCGGCGACGTCCAGCTGACGCAGATCGAGGTTGTCGAGGAGGATCTGGCCTTCGCTCGGCGTGTAGAAGTTCATCAGCAGGCGGGCCAGGGTGCTCTTGCCTGAGCCGCTTCGACCGATGATGCCAATCCGCTCGCCGGCAGCCATTTTCAGATTGACCTTGTTCAGTGCCGGCGAGCTTTGCCCCGGGTAGCTGAAGCTGACCTGACGCAGGTCCAGCGCACCTTTGAGGTGAGTGCGCTCCAGCGGTCGTTGCTTGGCCTGGCGCTCCTGCGGCAGCCCCATCAGCGCGTCGGTGCTGGTCATGGTCAGGCGTGCCTGCTGGTAGCGGGTGATCAGCCCGGCGATCTGCCCCAGCGGCGCCAGCACCCGGCTGCCGAGCATGTAGCTGGCTACCAGCGCGCCGACACTGAGCTTGCCGGCGATGATGATGTAGACGCCGGCGACTATGGTGGCCATGCCGGCGAACTGTTGCAGGAACATGGTGCCGTTGGTGGCCAGGGCCGCGAGGAAGCGAGCGTGGCTGTCCAGGCGGGTGAGGGCGCCGTGGGTCTTTTCCCAGCGGTGTTGGCGTTCGCTCTCGGCGCTGCAGGATTTGAGTGTTTCCAGGCCGCTGAGTGTTTCAATCAGCAGGGCCTGGCGCTCGGCGCCCAGGGCCAGGCTCTTCTGCACCGTATCGCGCAGGCGCGCCTGGATGATCAGGGCGAACACGGCGGTGATGGGGAAGGCCAGCAGCGGGATGATCACCAACCAGCCGCCGAGCAGACCGATGACCACGATCATCAGCAGCGAGAAGGGCAGGTCGATCAGGCTGGTCAGGGTTACCGCTGTGAGGAACTCACGCAGGCCCTGGAAATCGTGAATGCTCTGGGCGAAGCCGCCGACAGTGGCCGGGCGCGCGGCCATCGACATGCCGGTGATGCGTTCGAACAGGGTGGCGGAGAGGACCACGTCGGTCTTCTTGCCCGCTACGTCCAGCAGATAGGCGCGCAGTACGCGCAGCAACAGGTCGAAGCAGGTGCCGACGAACAGGCCGATGACCAGCACCCAGAGGGTCGAGGTGGCCTGGTTGGGCACCACGCGGTCGTAGGTCTGCATGACGAACAGCGGCACCATCAGGCCCAGCAGGTTGATCAACAGGCTGGCCAGCACCGCGTCGGTGTAGAGCCAGCGCGACAGCTTGAGGGTGTCGCGGAACCAGGCCTCGACCCTCGGTACCAGCGGTGTGCGAGCTTCCTCCAGCTCATGTTGTGGTTTGGCGAATAGCGCCTGGCCGCTGTACTCGAGGGCCAGATGCTCTGGGTTCACCCATTGCTCACCGCCGTCCGCCTCGCAGGGCAGGATCAGCATCTGGTTCTTCGGGCCGATCTTCTGCAGCACCGCACTGCGACCATCCTTGAGCAGCAGCAGGACTGGCAGATTGAGTGGCGAGATGGCGCCCAGTTCGCGGCGCAGGATGCGCCCCTGCAATCCGGCGCGTGCTGCTGCGCGTGGCAGCAGGTTGGCGCTCAGCCGCTGTTCAGGCAGAGGCAGGCCGGCCGTAAGGCTGGCGCGGCTGGCCGAACAGTCATGCAGCTTGCAGAGGATGAGGAGGCCGTCCAGCAGCGGGTCGTCATGACTCTGCCGCTGGTCCCCAGAGGGTCTCCGTTCCATGGTGGTCAAGGTCACTACTCCTGAGAGGCTGCCCGGCGCTAGTCATTGCCGGGCAGCATCTTCGCCGGGACTACTACTTCATATCCGGCAGGCGGGCCTCGCTCTTCACCTCGGTGAGGGCTACAGCTTCGGCCGGGACTACGACGTTCTGTTTCTGCAACAGCTCGCCCATGGCAGCGATGACGCGGTACATGGAGAACTCTTCGGTGTAGCGAACTTCGGTGTAGCGACGGTTGGCAGTGAAGAGTTCGTTGTCGCTGTCCAGCAGGTCGAGCAGGGTGCGCTGACCGAGGCTGAACTGTTGTTGATAGGCCTCACGCACGCGCGCGGTGTAATCCGCGTAATCCCTAGCCTTGGGCGTTTGCAGGCGGGCGTTTTCCATGGCGTTCCAGGCCAGCATGAGGTTCTCGTTGACCACACGCAGGGCGTTGTTGCGGATGTCCATGGACTGGTTGATCTGGTGCGCCGCCGATTGCAGGCGGGCCTTGTCGCGCATGCCGTTGAACAGGTTGTAGTTCATCACCACAGCGGCGCGCCAGGAGTTGTAGTGGCCTTCATCGCCCTGCACGTTGTCGTCGGCACTGGTGGCCAGTTCGAGATCGAAGCGAGGATAGAAGGGCGACTTCGCCACCTCATATTGCTTCTCGGCGGCGTACACGTCGGCCTGAGCGGACTTGAGGAACGGGTTGTTGTCCATCACCGACTGGCGAGCGGCAGGCAGATCCGCCGGCATGTCGCCTTTGATAGTCGCAGGCGCTTCGAGCTCGTCCGGCATGCGCCCGGTGGCACTGAAGAAGTTGGCTTCGGCGTCGGCCAGGTTGACCTGTTCGGTGTAGAGGTTGTTCTCGGCCAGGGCCAGACGGGCTTCGGACTGATCCAGGTCGGCGGTGCTGCCGACGCCGCGCTCGCTGCGCAGGCCGATCTGATCGTTTACCCGCTGGTGCGACTGCAGGTTGTTCTGCGCCAGCGTCACCATCTCGCGACGCTTGAGCACTTCCAGGTACACCTCGACGGTGCGCAGGGCCAGGCTCTCGGAGGTGCCCTGTACATAGTAGGCACGGGAGTCGACCACCGATTTGGTGCGGGCCACTTCGTTGGGCGTGTTGAAACCGTCGAACAGCATCTGCCGCAGGCGCAGCTCGGCGTCGCGGTAGTTCAGCGTCTCTTTATTGTGGTCGCCCAGTGCCCGCGTGCTGGGGCTGTCGGTCTGCTCGCGCCCATACCCCATGAGCAGATCAACGGTTGGTAGGTAGCCGCCCTTGGCGATCTTGACTCCTTCGTCCGCAGACAACCGATCATTCATGCTGGCGTGCAGCTCTGGATGATTGTCGACGGTGCTCTGGATGGCTTCCGAGAGCGTCATGGCTTGCGCCTGAGAACAGGCTATGGCCATCAAAATGCTACTGCAGAGCGGTTTTAGTGCGGGCATGAGGTTTTTCTCCTTATGGGTAATGCCTGGCTCCTGTCGCCAAAATGCTGACGCTTTTGGCCTGGTAGAGCGTTTCAGGCCTGTAACATCACAGCTAAGTTCAAGTTCCAGAGTAGCTAAGAAAAATTCGTCACAAGATTTATGAGAAAAAAGTCTTATGCACTCTGTGAGAACAAGCACATTGTTTCTTCCGTAAGCCGCGAAAAACGGGGCTCTCAGGCCTGTTCGTAGCTAAGACAGTCGGTCAAATGCAGTTTTGGAGCATAAGGGGCGGGGATGTTTCTGAAGGAGTAGGCCGGTGCAGTTGGAGCGACACTTTTTTGTCGCATTTCACTTTCAAGCATGTGCGCCGTTCAATTTCAGCAGATTTTCTTCGCACGATTTCCCGGGTTCGGAAGGTGTTTTGACCCTTTTGAAACGTGCCGGCAGTGGTCGGCAGCTGTAGTGCGGAGGAAGGAATCATGGCTACTTTGATTGGTGTCGTCAGTCAGGTTGTCGGCGAGGTCTTTGCGGTAGCTGGCGATGGAACGCGTCGACCGCTGGTGGAAGGTGATCGTGTCTATGCTGGCGAACAATTAATTACCGGTACGGGGGGGGCGGTTGCCGTAACCCTTACCAATGGCGAGGTTCTGACCCTCGGGCGCGACAGCAACCTTTCTCTTAATGAGCAGATGGTGGCTGATGGCGCTGATGGCCAGTCCAACCAAGCTCAGGATCAGACACCCACCAATCCCTCTGACGGTGATCTCACCGACGTCGAGCAACTGCAGGCGGCGATCGAGGCTGGCGTCGACCCGACCCAGCAAGGTGAGGCAACCGCGGCTGGCCCTGGCGGTGGTGGTGCAGGCGGCGCTGGTGGTGCCGGCGGTATCGGTGGCGGACACAGCTTCGTGCTGCTGAACGAAGTCGGCGGTGCACTTGATCCGATCATTGGCTTCCCCACCGAGGGCCTCAATAACGGCCCTGAGTTCCCGGACCCTGAGCCCATCGTCACCGACGAGCCCGTCGCCGATTTCACTCCGTCCATCGACGTGGAGTACGAGGACTTCAACGGCAACATCGTCGTTGGCCCGGCGATCGTCGACGAGGAAGGTCTGGCCGACGGTACCAACCCTGGTGCCGATTCTGAGCAGGCCTCGGGCACGCTTATCATCAATTCCCCTGATGGCGTCTCGGCCATCGAAATCCAAGACTTCAATGGCAACTGGATCGACGTCACCAATGGCGGCGTGGTCCAGGGGCAGTACGGCATTCTCGTGGTGGATGCGGCTGGCAACTGGACCTATACGCTGACCGACAACACCCTGAGTCACGGTAACCCCAACGCCACAGGCGCAGCGGATCAGGTGGGCGAGAGCTTTGCCGTGCGCATGTTTGACCTGGACGGCGATGTGTCGCCGACCGTGCAGCTGAACGTGCTGGTCAATGACGATGGTCCTGTTCTCGCCGAGGGCGAAGGCGCCCAGGTGTCTGCCATCGTCGATGAAGACGAAACCTCCGAGGGCATCACCGACGGTGACTCGGTGACCAACGTCGCCACTGGCGGGCCGGGCGCGCTGGGCGCATTGGTTAATTTCGGTGCGGATGGCCTTGGCAGCTTCGGCCTGTCGGGTAGCCCGGCCGCTATCGCCAGTCTCGAGGCCCAGGGCCTGACCTCTGGTGGCGCTGCGCTCACCTACAGCGTGGTGGGTAATGTGCTGACCGCTTCGGTTGGCAGCGAAACCATCTTCACCCTGCAAGTGGGTGCCAACGGCAGCTTCAACTTCACTCTGGTCGGCCCATTGGATCATCCGACCCCGGATGGCAATGACGACGAGTTACTTGAGCTGCCGATCGACTTCTCTGGTGTGCTGACTGCCACCGATGGCGATGGTGACTCGGTGGGCACCTTCAATGGCGGCAGCTTCGTTATCAGTGTGGAAGACGATGTGCCACAGCTTGCCGGTGGCCGCGGCGAGGGCGAAGGTGAGGGACAAGAATTCCCGCGCGTTTGGGACATGGTGCATGAAGATGCCCTCACCACCGCCGATGGCGCTCCTCACGAGGGCAACCCTGAGGGTGGCCAGACCACCACAGCGTCTGGCCCGGAAGGGTCGCTGTCGGCGCTGGTTAATTTCGGTGCCGATGGCCCTGGCGATTTCGGCCTCTCCACCGACGTCAGCTCCATGGAGCTACAAGGCCTGACCTCGGGTGGCGATCCACTGACTTATTTGGTGGTTGGCAATGTGCTGACTGCCAGTGCCGGCGGCGAAACCATCTTTACCTTGACCGTCAACGGTGATGGCAGTTGGGAGTTCGTGCTGAAAGGCCCGATCGATCACCCCATCCCGGATGGCACTTATGATTCCGAGGATCTGCCCGGCCTGGGCATTGACTTCTCCGGCATCCTCACTGCAACCGATGGCGATGGCGACCCGCTGGCTGGAGGCTTCCCACAAGGTAGCTTCTCGGTCGACATCGAAGATGACGTGCCGGTTTTGGCCGAGCGTGGTAACGAGTTCCAGCCAGTTGGTGGCACGGTCAACGAAGATGCTCTGAGCAGCCCTCATAATGGCAATGATGATGCTATTCAGCAGCTGACAGTGACTGGGGGCGCTGGTGCCCTGCACGCTTTGGTCTCCTTCGGAGCAGATGGCCCTGGAGATTTCGGCCTGACTGATAGCGAGGCCGCTTACGAGTCGCTTTCTGCGCTGAACCTGACTTCCGGTGGTCAGCCGTTGCAATTCAGCATTGATACGAGCACTGGCACCCTGACCGCGTTTGTAACGGGTACCGAGGCTGGGGACTATGACGTGTTCACCCTGCAGGTGAACGCCGATGGCAGTTATTCCTTCATTCTGGAAGGCCCGCTCGACCATGAGCTGGCTAATGGTGACGACGGCGAACTGCTGAGTGATGGTGGCCTAGCTATCGATTTCTCTGGTGTCCTGACTGCAACTGATGGCGATGGTGACCCGCTTGCTGGCTCTCTCCAGTCGGGTGGTTTCGTCATTGATGTTCAGGATGATGTGCCGGTGTTGGCTGACCGTGGCGAGAAGTTCGAGCCTATTGGTGGGACTGTTCATGAAGACGCCCTTTCATCGCCTGCTCCTCACGAGGGCAACGATGATGTCGGGCAAACCTTGACCGTTTCTGGCGGTGAGGGCTCGTTGAATGCCTTGGTGGACTTCGGTGCGGATGGCCCTGGAAGCTTTGGTCTGATCAACATCGGCGCTGATAGCGATGCAGCAGAGGCTGCCTTGCTGTCCCTCACAGAGCAGGGTCTGGAATCAGGTGGTCAGCCACTGCAGTTCCGTATGGATGGCGATGTGCTGGTGGGCTTCGTAGACGGTACCGGATCTGGCTCATATGACGTATTTAGTCTGGACGTGAACGCCGATGGCAGCTGGCTGTTCACTCTGCTAGGCCCGATCGATCACCCGGTTAAGAATGGCGATGATGGCGAGACACTGGGCGGCAGTGGTTTTGCTATCGATTTCTCTGGTGTCTTGGCTGCCACTGACGGTGATGGAGACCCTCTGGTAGGTGGTTTCGACGATGGCAGTCTGCTGATCGATGTGCAGGACGATGTGCCTGTGCTCAATGCCGGCACCGCTGTGGGTACGACATTGACCATCAGCCTGGAGGAGGGCTCTGCCGGTTATTCGAATACCTATGGCTACTACGTCAAGGACAGTTCGGGTAATCCGGTGAGTGGGGTCATCATCTGGGCCAATGTGCAGGAGGTAGGCGCTCCTATCCAGTTGCATGGCGTAGATCCGGATTCGATTGGTTTCTTCATCATCCCTGATGGTGCAACCAATAATGAGATCGATGGCTATGAGAACGGTGCAGAACTGACGTTCGCTGAGGTTGACGGTCAATGGCAGGCCTTCCTGAACGGTCAGCCACTGATTGGCAGCGATGGTGCGAACGTGCTGTTCGACAATGCAGCCCTCAACCCCAATGGCAGCTCGCAGTTCACCGACAACGGCGCCCCTGGTAACCAGAACTGGGAGGATATCAGCGGCGGAGGTGATGGCGATTTCAACGACATCAACATCCAGGTGGACTGGGGGCGCTTCACCGTTCATGAGGATGCCCTGAGCAGTCCTCATGATGGTAACGATGATTCTCCACAAACTCTGGTCGCCAGTGGATCCGGAGAAGATGGCCTCTCGGGCCTGATTGATTTCGGAGCAGACGGTCCAGGTGATTTCGGCCTGGTTACGACGGCCGAGGCACAGGCCATTCTTGAGGCGCAAGGGCTCGAGTCAGGTGGTGAGCCTCTGATTTATACAGTAGAAAAAACATTCGATCTGGATGGCAACTTGGTCAGCACCACTCTGACGGCTACGGCGGCCGCATCCGTGGGTGGTTATCCTGTGTTCTCTCTGGTGGTCAGCGCCAACGGCGACTTTACGTTTACCCTGCAAGGGCCTTTGGATCATCCGATTGCTGACGGCAATGATGATGAGCTTTGGGGCTCTGGCGATAATCTGGGTATCGATTTCACGCAGCTGATCACGGCCACCGATGGTGACGGCGACCCAGTGAGCATCCCGCAAAGTGCATCGGGACTGTTCGTTGTCAATGTTGAAGACGATGTGCCTGTACTGGTCCGTGGCGGTCAGATCGAAGGTCAGACTCAGGTCGATGAAGACAGCCTGGTACCGAACGGTATCGACGATGGTGATGGCGTCGGCGCAGTTGCCAGCGGTTCTCTCAATGGTCTTGTCAGCTTTGGTGCCGACGGCCCTGGTGGTTTCAGTTTACATGCGGACACCAGTGACCTGCCGGAGTTGACCTCCAACGGCCATGAAGTTGAGTACCTGGTCGATGGCGATACCCTGACTGCCTTTGTGGGTGGTGCGGATGGCTATCCGGTGTTCACCTTCACACTCGATAGCGACGGCAACTACACATTCACCTTGAAAGGGCAGATCGATCATCCCGACAAAGATGGCAACGATAATACGGATATTCTACCGATCGACCTGTCCAGCATCGTGCAGGCAACGGATGGTGATGGCGACTCCGTGGTGCTGCACAACAGCGTGATCATCAACGTTGAGGATGATGTTCCGGATGCTCGCGATAATCAGGCCAGCACGACTGAGAACACCCTGCCGCCGTTCAACCTGACCCTGATCATCGATTCCTCCGGCAGCATGGACGACATGGTCTCGGCCGACCTGGATGGTGACGGAACCCTCGAGAACGCCACGCGTCTCGACGTGGCCAAAGCAGCGTTGATAAACCTGATCAATAGCTATGTGGCGTTGGGAGTTCCGCTCAACTTCAAAATCATCGATTTCGACAGCGGTGCCAGCAAGGTATACGAGGGCACCAGTGCTGCCGATGCGAAGAATGCGATCACCTCGCTGACAGAGGGTGGTAACACCAATTACGACGCGGCCCTTGATCTGGCCCGCGACGAGCTTGAGGACGATCTGGTCGATCCGACTCTGGATGGTTACGTCAATCGGGTCTACTTCCTCTCCGATGGCGAACCTTTCCCTTCTTCGAATGATGCTCCTGCGAGCTGGCAGGGCTTCGTGGACGACAACGGCATCGACGTCATTGCCGTTGGCATTCAGATTCCAACGGGCGGCAATGCGGAGAATGAGCTAGGCGAAGTGGGCAACGATGGCGATACAGTCATTGTCGTGCAGGATCCTAATGAGCTGGCGGCAGCTCTGGCTGAGACCGTTCCTGACCCACTCGAAGGCAATGTACTCACCGATGCCGGTCCGGGTGGACCTGGTGATGTTGACCAGTCTGGTGCCGATTCGCCGCTGCGGCTGACTCAGTTCAGCTTTATCAATGACGCGGGGGCTACGGTGTATGTCACTGTTCCGGACGGGGGCAGTGCCAGTACCACCACACCAGCTGGCGGCATCCTGACCATGTTCAGTGATGGTCACTGGACCTATGTCGCTCCAGACAATGTGACCGAGAACATCGACGAGATCTTTACCTATACCGTCGTCGATGCCGATGGCGACCCGGACACCGCCACTCTGACCATCAGCGTTGAGGATGGTGTGCCGCTGGCGGTCAACGATACCGCGAGCATGACCGAAGATACTGACAAGGTCAGCGGTAATGTCATTACCAATGATACGGTTGGTACTGATAGCCCCGGAACGGTCCACTTTGCCAACACAACTGGGACCTATGGATCGCTGGTATTCAGCCCGTCCGGTGGATGGACCTATGATCTGCAGAACAGCAATCCTGTTGTGCAGGGGCTCGGCGTCGGTGAGTCTCTCACCGAGATCTTCCAATACACCCTGACAGACGCCGACGGCGATACGTCCCCAGCCACCCTGACCATTACCATCACCGGCAAGGATGATGGTGTCGATATCTCTGGCCTTAACGGCAATGACGAAACGGTCAGGGAGAATGATCTCGTTGACGGCAGTAGCCCCAATAGCGGCGCTTTGGTACAGAGCGGTACGTTCACCGTGGTGGCGCCGGACGGGCTGCAAAGCCTTACCGTCCATGGCATCAATGTCGTCAGTGGTGGAGTGGTCAATACCTTCCCGCAACCGGTCACTACTGCGCTGGGCAATACACTGACCATTACGGGCTTCAATCAGCTGACCGGTGTGGTGAGTTACAGCTACACCCTGGTGGATAACGCCAGTCATCCCACAGGCAGTGGGGAAAATAGCATTCAGGAGAGCTTCGTCGTCCAGGCGATCGATGACGATGGTGACACTGATACCGCAAGCCTGGATGTGACGATCATCGATGACATCCCGGATGCCTTTAACGACACCAATGTCAGCACGGCCTCCGAAAGCCTGCTGACACTGACAGGCAACGTGCTGACCAACGATGTGCAGGGCGCCGACCGTGTGGCTGGCGGCCCGATCACTGCGGTGACGCTGACCGGCACCTACGGCACCTTGGTGCTTAACGCTGATGGCTCCTACACCTATACCCTGAATCCCTCTGATCCACAGTTCATCGCTCTGGGTGGTGGCGGTACCGGTACGGAAACCTTCACCTACACCCACAAGGATGCCGACGGCGATACCGATACTGCACGTCTGGTACTGAATATCCGCAACAACGATGGTGATGTGACCATCAATGGCCTGGATATCCAGGGCCAGGAAGAGATCCTCTACGAGAACGACCTAGCTTTGGGCAGCAGCCCGAATGCCGGCGCGTTGACGCAGACGGGGACCTTCACGATCTCGGCAGCGGATGGCATCCAGACCTTCAGTCTGAACGGCACCAACTACTCGCTGGCTCAGCTGCAGAACTCCGGTACCACCAACCTGTTGGTCGATAGCCCTGCGGGCACGCTGCGTATCACCGGGTACACCGGTACTTCCACTGGTGGCACCGTGTCGTACAGCTACGTGCTGGACACTCGGGTGGCCCATGCCAATGCGGGCGGTGAGAACTCGGTGCTGGAAAGCTTCAGTGTCAAAGTGACGGACGTGGATGGTGATTCGGATACCGACAGCCTGGATATCCGTATCGTCGACGATGTGCCGGATGCTGTGAGTGACACCAATGCCAGCACGGCCTCCGAAAGCCTGTTGACACTGAGCGGCAACGTGCTGACCAACGATACGCAGGGCGCCGACCGTGTGGCAGGCGGCCCGATCACTGCAGTGACGCTGACCGGCACCTACGGCACCCTGGTGCTTAATGCTGATGGCTCCTACACCTATACCCTGAATCCCTCTGATCCGCAGTT
>NZ_JAQSUW010000012.1:0-111909 GCF_028649395.1 Pseudomonas sp. Gutcm_11s
CCGGACACTTCGTGGGTCCAGATGATCTTGCGGTAGGTGAAGTAGACGTCTTCCAGGTGGGTGAAGTGGGCCATGTTCGGGTCCTGGCAGTTGGGCATGCGCGACTGCACGTCGACGATCACCGCATCTTCCAGTTCGATGGTGAAGTAGTGCTCCTGGGTGCCGGTGGAGGAGGTGCGATACCACTCCAGACGGCACTTGTTCAGGCGCTCGCCGGAGGTCAGCGAGTTGAAGATCAGCGGCGAAGCCTTGTCGAACACCTTGGTGATCATCAGCGGCTTGTGCACGCGCTGGCCGGTCGGCTGGCCGGACTGCGGGTCACGCGGAATGATCACCTGGTGGTTGAAGGCCTGTACCAGCACCTGGTCCTCGTGGCCTTCCTGGAAGATGTTGCCGACCGAGTCCTCGGTGAAGGTGCCGGCGGTGATCAGGCCCTGCTTGGTGCCTTCGAGGGTCATGTAGGCGGGTGTTGGCATGTTGCGCTCCTTGCATTGGGACGAGGACCGTATTGGTCCGGGAGCCCGGAGGAGTACAAGGGGCGTGCCAGGCAGCCTGAGGCCAGCAATTACAGGGGCTGCAGCGAGCTCGGGATGGCCCGTGCAGGGCGCCTGTGCGTTACATCACCAAAGGTTGTGCAACAACTGGCGCAGGGCTGTGCAGGGGCTTGCGCAGGGCGCGTGGAGTGCGGTGGTAGTGGCGTGGAGCGTGGCATGGAGGGACGGGTGCGCAAGGAGTTGCGCACCCGTGCGGTTCATGACGAGCAGCTGATTTCCAGGTGCTTACCCCACTCCGGTGGGCGTTCGGTATAGCGCTGCATGCCGGGCTGCTCCTCGAAGGGATTTGCCAGCACCGCGTGCAGTTCGCGCACCGGGCCGTAGTCGCCTTGCTCGGCGGCGCTGATGGCGTTCTGCGCCAGGTAGTTGCGCAGCACATAGAGCGGGTTGACCGCGTGCATGCGCGTGCGCCGGGCGTCCTGCTCGTCGCCTTCGCGTTCGGTGCGGGACAGGTACTGCTCGCCCCACTGGTCGAAGCCGGCGAGGTCGACGAAGTCGTCGCGCAGCTGGGCCAGGGCCTCGGCCGGGGCCCGTTCGCCGAGGCGGCGGAAGAACAGGTGGTAGTCCACCGCGCTGGTCTGCATCAGTTGCAGCAGGCGCTCGATCAGTTCGGCATCGCCGTCTTCGGTCGTGGAGAGGCCGAGGCGGCGGCGCATCAGGTCCTGGTAGTGGACCTGGAGCAGCGGCAGGAACAGGCCGAGGGTCTCGCGCAGCTGCTCCACCTCGATGAATGGCGTCAGGGCCTGGGCCAGGGCAGCGAGGTTCCAGTGGGCGATGGGTACCTGGTTGCTGAAGCTGTAGCGGCCCGCGTCGTCCGAGTGGTTGCAGATGTGGTTGGCGTCGAAGCCGTCGAGGAAGGCGTAGGGGCCGTAGTCGAAGGTGATGCCGAGGATCGACATGTTGTCGCTGTTCATCACCCCGTGGCAGAAGCCATAGGCCTGCCACCTGGCGATCAGCTCGGCATTGCGCTCGACGATCTCGCGGAACATCGCCGCCCAGGGATTCTCTGTCGCCAGGCACTCAGGGAAATGGCTGGCCAGCACGTGCTCGCCCAGCTCCTTCAGGCGCTCGTGCTGGTTGGTGTAGTAGAAGTACTCGAAGTGGCCGAAGCGCACATGGCTGGGCGCCAGGCGCAGCAGCATGGCGCCGCTCTCCTGGCGTTCGCGCCACACCGGCGTGCTCGAGCCGGTCACGCACAGGGCGCGCGACGTGGGGATGCCGAGCGCATGCATGTACTCGCTGGCGAGGAATTCGCGGATCGAGCTGCGCAGCACGGCGCGACCGTCGCCCATGCGCGAGTAGGGCGTCTGGCCGGCGCCCTTGAGGTGCAGGTCCCAGTGCTCGCCGGCGGCGTTGACCACCTCGCCCAGCAACAGGCCGCGGCCATCGCCCAGGCGCGGGTTGTAGACGCCGAACTGGTGCCCGGAATAGACCATGGCGCGCGGCTCGGCGTCGCTCCACAGCTTGTGTCCGGAAAACAGCTCGGCGAACACCGCAGAGTCGGCCTCGGCCGGGTCCAGGTCGAGCAGGGCCATGGCCGCCGGGCTGGCCACCACCAGACGCGGTTCGTCCAGCGGCTCGGGCAGCACGGAGGTGGAGAAAGCATCGCCCAGGCGGGCGAAGCGATTGTCGAACTGCAGCGCGTCGAGAGTCTTCATGGGTTCAGCTTGGCATGGGCGCAGCGCCCTGGGGAAATCGCCGGGATGGGTGGTCCCGGCGTTTGCTGGTCAGCTCGCCGGCTGTTCCGGCGCGCCGGCTTCGGCTTCCGTCGGCACCGGGTGGGCGGCGGGCTTGCGGCTGAAGACCACGTCCATCTTCGGTGTCGAGGCGAGATTGATGTCGTGCTCCTGGAACAGCTGGTCGATGCGCCGGTTCAGCTCGTCGGTGGCCAGGCCACGGTCGCCGAGCTCACGCACGTACACCTTGAGTTCATGCTCCAGCGTGGAGGCGCCGTAGGTCTTCAGCTGCACGTTGGGCGCTGGGTCGCGCAGTACGCGACTGTTCTCCTGGGCCGCCTGCAGCAGCAGCTTGCGCACCATTTCCAGGTCCGCGCCGCGGTTGACCGTGTAGACCAGCACGATACGGGTCACGGTATCGGTCAGGGTCCAGTTGATCAGCTGGCTGGTGAGGAGGATCTGGTTCGGCACGATCACTTCCTTGCGGTCGCTGTCGGTGATGTGCGTGGCGCGGATGCGGATGCGGTTGACCGTGCCGGTGACGGTGCCGATGGTCACCAGGTCGCCGATGCGGATCGGCCGCTCGAACAGCAGGATCAGGCCGGAGATGAAGTTGGCGAAGATCGCCTGCATGCCGAAGCCGATACCCACGGAGAGCGCGGCGACCAGCCACTGCAGCTTGTCCCAGCTGACCCCGAGGGTGGACAGCGCGGTGACGAAGCCGATGCCGGCGATGGCGTAGGACAGCAGGGTAGTGGTGGCGTACGCGCTGCCCTGAGCCAGGCGCAGCTTGGATAGCACCAGCACTTCCAGCAGGCCCGGCAGGTTGCGCGCCAGGGCGATGGTAATGCCGGCGATGATCAACGCGCCGAGCACGTCGAGCAGACTGATGGGGATCTGCGTGGCGGTGGCGCCGGTGCCGGCGGCGTACTGGTACAGGTTGATCTGGTCGAGGTAGGCGAACACGCTGATCAGGTCGGCCCAGACCAGGTACATGCAGGCGAGGAAGCCGCCGAGCAGGGCCAGGCGGATCAGGCGCAGGGACTGCTGGTTGATCTGGTCGATGTCCATCACCGGCTCTTCGACCACCACCTCGTCGCCATCCTCGTTCTCCTTGGTCTGCGCCTGGCGCTTGGCCAATACCCGGGCGTAGGCCAGGCGGCGCGCGGCCACGGCCAGGCCGCGGACGAAGGCGGCTTCGATCAGCAGGGCGAGGATCAGCAGGTAGAGGGTGTTGATCAGGCGGTCGGTGAGCTTGAGCGAGGTGTAGTAGTAGCCGAAGCCGACGGCGACGATGAAGGCCAGTGGCAGCAGGGACACGCCGATACCGACCAGCAGGCGGAACGGCGAGGTCTGCTCGCGCATCGGCTCGGCCAGCAGCAGCTTGCCGAGGATCAGGGTCATCAGCGTATAGCCGGTAAGCACGATGAGGATGCCGATCACGTCGTCGGCCAGGGCCTGCGGCTGATGCTCGGCGACGGTCACCACCGCCACCAGCGCCATCACCACCAGGCCCAGGCGGCGTACCTGCTTGCTCAGCAGCGCCACCTGCGGACGCGGCCAGCGGAAGTGCAGCTCGGCCACGCCGCCGGGGGAGAGGATGCGGTACAGGGTGTAGAACACCAGCCAGGCCTGGGCCATCTCCAGCAGGGCGCTACCGAGGGTGGCGTTCTGCCCGCGGGCGTCGACCAGCAGGGCCACGCCGCACAGGGTGAGGAACAGGGCCACCGGCAGGGCCAGCAGCACGTTGAGGAAGATCGCCTTCGGCGTGTGCATCTGGCTGTCGCGCTTGTAGTGGCCGATGTCCTCGTGCAGCTTGCCGAGCTTCTCGTACAGCCAGCTGCGGCGCCACAGCAGCGCGCCGATCACCAGCAGCAGGGGAATGAACAGCCACGGTCGGTCGACCAGGCCGGCGCCCAGCTCGCGCACGCCGGAGCCCCAGGGCATGGTCTTCAGCTGGCGCTCCAGCAGGTGCGGCATCTGTAGCAGCCAGGCCAGGTCGAGCGGCTTGTTGCTGGGAATCCAGAACATCTGCTCGTCCAGCGTGGCGCGCAGGGTGCCGATCATTTCCTGCAGCTGCTTTTGGTTCAGCTGCAGGGTGATGGATTCGTTGAGCAGGGTGTTCAGCTCACGATTCATGTGTTGCAGCAGATCGTTGCGAGTGGTCGCCAGATCCAGCAGGGTCTTGCGCAGCTCGGGCGTGACCTGCTCGCTCGGCTGGTTGGCCAGCAGGCCGTCGACGTAGGCGTCGAGGTCGCCCAGCTTGTCGCGCTCCTGGTTCAGTTCGAACTGGTACAGGCGGATGTCGGCGATCTCGTCCGCCAGGTGGCGGTCCAGTTGCGGGCGCGGCAGGGCCTGTTTCTGCTGGTAGAGGATCTTGGCCAGCAGCAGGCTGCCCTTGAGCACGCTGACCTGCTCGTCCAGGGCCTGGGTGGCTTGCTGCACGCTATCCAGCTGCTGCTTGGCCTCCAGGTTCATCCGGGTCAACTGGTTGAGGCGCTCGGTGGCGCGCAGCAGGTAGTCGGAAATCTTCAGGTTGGTGGCGCTCTGCTCGGCCAGCAGGCTGTCCGGAGTGGCCTTCTCGGCCTCGCGGGACAGCTCGGCGACCGTCTGCTCGGAGCTCTCGCGGCGCTTGTCGCTGATCAGCGTCTGCAGGTCCAGGCTCTCCTGGTCCAGTCTGCGTATACGCTCCAGCAGCAGCTCGTGGCGCGCTGCGCCGAGGTCCTGCAGCAGGTTGTTGCCGGCCAGCTCCTGGCGGCGCAGCTCGGTCTGCGCCTCGAGCGCGGCCAGTTCGGCATTGAGCTGGTCGCGGTACTCGCTGGAAATGGCCTTGCCCGCTTCCTTGCCGACCTTGAGCAGGTTGTTGATCTGCATGCTGCGGGTCTGGTTGCTGCTGATCTCCGCCTGCGCGCGCTCGGGGCGGGTCTGTGCGGTGATCAGCAGGCTGCTGGCCTCGGCCAGTTCCTGTTGCCAGCCCGCCAGCTGGTTGCTGCGCTCATCGAGCATTTGTTCCAGCTGGGCGATGGTGGATTTGCCATAGCGTTTGCCGATGTCCACCTGGGGCGTGTTCTTCAGGCGGTTGAATTCGCGCTGGGCTTCGCTGGTCAGGCGCGGCGCGTCACGCAGCTGGATCTTCAGCGCCTCCAGCTTCTGCTGGCTCTCCTGGCGGTTGGCGAGGAAGGTGAGGGTGCCTTCCAGGCGTGCCTTCAGAGCGTTGTTGTCGGCCTCCGGCAGCTTGCGGTCGCCGAGCGTGTCGAGTTGCGCCTGCACGGATTTGGCCGCAGGCGGCTCGGCGGCGATGACTGGGGCTGAGGTCAGGCAGAGGCCGAGGAGCAGGCTGGCGAAGACGGGGCGCAGGAAAGACATGGTCGAGTGCTGGGCTCGTAGCGAGAAATGCGGCTAATGATATGCCAGGCGCCGCGATGGCGCCGAGGCGCAGGGCATGTTTGACGCTTGTTGGTGGCGCAGGTTCTCCCGCGCCACCCACAGGTCTTAAAGGAAGAGCCCGGGCTTGGCCTGGCCTTCGGGGAATCGGACGCCGACCTTGCGCACCTTGTTCCCTTCCATCAGGGCCACGGTCCAGGTCAGGCCGTTCCACTCCACCTGGTCGCCGAGAATCGGCTGGCCACCGATCTCGTGGGAGATGAAGCGGCCCAGCGGCTGGTTGCCGTCCTCATCGCCGAGCTTGAGGCCGTACAGGGCGGCGATCGCGCTGAGCTGGGCGTCGCCCTCCAGCACGAAGTCGCCGAAGAAGCGCAGGTCGGCGCTGCGCTGCGGCGCCTGGCTGAACAGTTTGCCGAGGGCCGACAGATCATGCTCGTGGCCGACCACGCAGAGGATGTCGCCGGCGTCCAGGGTGGTACTGCCGGACGGGTGCAGCAGCTCGGTGCCGCGGAACAGCGCGGCCACGCGGGTGCCTTCCGGCATCTTCAGCTCGCGCAGCGGCGCGCCGATGCACCACTTCTCCGCGCCCAGTCGGTAGATGAACAGCTCCCACTCGCTGGTCGGGTGGATCTCCAGGCCGGCACGCGAGATCGGCGCCGGCTCCGGCGGTACGGTGACGCGCAGCAGCCTGGCCGCCAGCGGCAGGCTGGCACCCTGCACCAGCAGCGAGACCAGGACGATGAAGAAGGCCAGGTTGAAGTACAGCTGCGAGTGCTCCAGGCCGGCCATCATTGGGAACACGGCGAGAATGATCGGCACCGCGCCGCGTAGGCCGACCCAGGCGATGAAGACCTTCTCGCGGTCGTGGAAGGCCTTGAACGGATACAGGCCGATCAGCACCGACAGCGGGCGGGCGAACAGGATCATCCACAGCGCCAGGCCCAGCGCCGGGATGGCGATCGGCAGCAGGTCATGCGGCGTCACCAGCAGGCCGAGCACCAGGAACATGCCGATCTGCGCCAGCCAGGCCATGCCGTCGAGCATGTGCAGGATGCTGTGGCGCGAGCGGATCGGCCGGTTGCCCAGCACCAGGCCGCACAGGTAGGCGGCGAGGATGCCGCTGCCGTGCATGAAGTTGGTCAGGGCGAACACCAGCAGGCCGCCGCTCACCACCAGCAGCGGGTACAGGCCGTTGGGCAGGCTGACCCGGTTGATCAGCTGCAGCAGCACCCAGCCGCCGCCGAGGCCGAGTGCGGCGCCGATGCCGAATTCGCTGATCAACTGGCCGATGAAGGCGATGCTGAAGTCGCTCTGGCCCTTGGCGAGCATGTCGATCAGGGTCACGGTGAGGAACACCGCCATCGGGTCGTTGCTGCCCGACTCGATTTCCAGAGTCGCCGTGACCCGCTCGTTGAGGCCCTTGCCGCCGAGCAGGGAGAACACCGCGGCGGCGTCGGTGGAGCCCACGATGGCGCCGATCAGCAGGCCCTGCATCATGTTCAGGTCGAACAGCCAGGCGGCGGCCATGCCGGTCAGGCCGGTGGTGATCAGCACGCCGACCGTGGCCAGCGACAGCGCCGGCCACAGTGCCACACGGAAGCTGGAGACCCGCGTACGCAGGCCGCCGTCGAGGAGGATGATGGCCAGCGCCAGGTTGCCCACCAGGTAGGCCAGCGGGTAGTTGCTGAAGCCGATGCCGCCGGGGCCGTCGACGCCGGCAACCATGCCCACGGCGAGGATGATCACCAGGATCGGGATGCCCAGGCGCGAGGACACCGAACTCACCAGGATGCTCGCGCCCACCAGCAGTGCGCCGATCAGGAACAGGCTGTTGATGGTACTGGCGTCCAAGGGCGTACTCCGGGCGAAGAGGCGAGGGGCGACGCTCCAGGTCCGGTCCACACGCGGACGCGGTCGACAGACCCTAAGCAGAGATCATTCCGGATAATAACCTGACGCTTTGCTGCCCTGTCAAAAGGAAACGCCCCGCACAGGGCGGGGCGTTCTTCGCAACCAAATCAGCGACTTAGAACCAGTCGCCGCGCATTGCCAGGCAGGTGTCGTCGCGCGCCTCGAGGATGGCCAGCTCGTGGTGGCAGCCCGGCACTTCCCAGGTCAGGAAGTAGCGCGCGGCCTGCAGCTTGCCCTGGTAGAACTCGACGTCGGCGGCATTGCCACGCGCCAGGCCTTCCTCGGCGCGGATCGCCTGCTCCAGCCAGCGCCAGCCGATCACCGCGTGGCCGAACACCTTTAGGTACAGCGCCGAGTTGGCCAGGCCCTGGTTGACCTTGCCGGCGAGCAGGTCGCCGAGCAGGGCCAGGGTCACGCTGCCCAGGCGGTTGACCAGTTGTTCCAGCGGTTCGCGCAGGCGATTCAGCGATTCGTACTGGCTGGCACGCTGGCAGGTGTCCTGGATCAGGCCCATCAGGCGCTTGAGCGCGGCGCCGCCGTTCATCGATACCTTGCGGCCGAGCAGGTCGAGCGACTGGATGCCGTGGGTGCCTTCGTGGATCGGGTTGAGGCGGTTGTCGCGGTAGTACTGCTCCACCGGGTATTCACGGGTGTAGCCATGGCCGCCGAGCACCTGGATGGCCAGTTCGTTGGCCTTGAGGCAGAACTCGGAGGGCCAGGATTTGACGATCGGGGTCAGCAGGTCGAGCAGTTCCAGAGCCTGGGCGCGCTCTTCCGGCGTGGCCAGGGTGTGGGTGTCGTCGAACAGGCGGGCGGCGTACAGGCCGAGGTCGAAGGAGCCTTCGACGTAGGCCTTCTGGGTCAGCAGCATGCGCCGTACGTCGGCGTGCTCGATGATCGCCACCTGCGGGCTGGTCGGGTCCTTGCCGTCCGGCTGGCGGCCCTGCGGACGCTCGCGGGCGTATTCCAGCGAGTACAGGTAGCCGGCGTAGCCGAGCATGATCGCGCCCATGCCGACGCCGATGCGCGCCTCGTTCATCATCTGGAACATGTAGCTCAGGCCGGCGTGCGGCTTGCCCACCAGATAGCCGACGCACTCGCCGTTGTCGCCGAAGTTCAGCGCAGTGGAAGTGGTGCCGCGCCAGCCCATCTTGTGGAATAGACCGGCCAGGGTCACGTCGTTGCGCGCACCTAGCGAGCCGTCGTCGTTGACGTGGAACTTGGGCACGATGAACAGGCTGATGCCCTTCACGCCGGGCGGCGCGTCCGGCAGCTTGGCCAGCACCATGTGCACGATGTTCTCGGAGATCGGCTGGTCGCCGCCGGAGATGAAGATCTTGTTGCCCTTCAGGCGGTAGCTGCCGTCGGCATGCGGCTCGGCCTTGGTGCGGATATCCGACAGCGAGGAGCCGGCGTGCGGCTCGGTCAGGCCCATGGTGCCGAAGAAGCGACCGTCGATGATCGGCTGCAGGTAGCGCGCCTTCTGCTCGTCGCTGCCGAAGGCCTCGATCAGGTTGGCCACGCCCATGGTCAGCATCGAGTAGGAGCTGGTGGCGCAGTTGGCCGACTGGAAGTGGGCGAAGCAGGCCTGCGACAGCAGGTTGGGCAGCTGCATGCCGCCGGCCTCGAAGTCACGGGTGGCGTTGAGGAAGCCTGCGTCGTGGAAGGCCTTGAGCGCTGGAGCCACCTCGGGGATCAGCACGGCGGCGCCGTCCACGTACTGCGGTTCGTGTTCGTCGTTCTTGCGGTTGTGCGGGGCGAACAGTTCCTCGGCGATGCCGCGCGCGGTGGCGATGGCCGCGTCGAAGGTTTCGCGGTTGTGGTCGGCGAAGCGCTCGCGCTGGGTCAGGGCTTCGGCGTCCAGCACTTCGTAGAGTTCGAAGGCCAGGTTGCGGGAACTGAGCAGGGACTCGGACATGAAACGTGTCTCCGGTGGGATCTTTTCCAAGTCTAGATTCATGAATAGAGGCCGCCTAGCAAGATTCACTTGCCTGATATTGGCCTAGAACCTGCCGTCGTCATCCCTTCGGGCTACAATTCGCGCCCCGCTCCAGGTAAAGCACTCATGAACTACCGCCACGCCTTCCACGCCGGCAACCACGCCGACGTGCTCAAGCACCTCGTCGTCAGCCGCATCATCGCCCTGCTGTCCCGCAAGGAGGCGCCGTTCGCCTACCTCGACAGCCATGCCGGCGTCGGCCTCTATGACCTGCAGGGCGACCAGGCGACGCGCACCGGCGAGTGGCTGGAAGGCATCGGTCGGCTGTGGAATGCCCCGGACCTGCCCGAGGCGACCGCCGACTACTTCGGCGTGCTGCAAACGCTCAATCCGGATGGCCAGCTGCGCTACTACCCCGGCTCGCCGGAGCTGGCCTGCCAGCTGACCCGCGACCAGGACCGCGTGTTGCTCAACGAGAAGCACCCGGAAGACGGCCAGCTGCTCAAGGACAACATGAAGGGCGACCGCCGCGTGGCCGTGCACCTGGGCGAGGGCTGGCATGTGCCGCGCGCCCTGCTGCCGGTGGCGGAGAAGCGCGCGCTGCTGCTGATCGACCCGCCGTTCGAGAAGGCCGATGAGTTGGAGCGTTGCGTCACTGCACTCGACGAGGCCATAGGTCGCATGCGCCAGACCGTGGTCGCCATCTGGTACCCGATCAAGGACGAGCGCCAGCTCAAGCGTTTCTACCAGGGCCTGGAGAAATCCAGCGCGCCCAAGCTGCTGCGCGTCGAGCTGTTCGTCCACTCGCCGGACGATGCCAACCGCCTGGCCGGCTCCGGCCTGGCCATCGCCAACGCGCCCTGGGGCCTGGAAGACGAGCTGAAGCAACTGCTGCCGTGGCTGGCCGAGAAGCTGGCGCAGAGCCAGGGCAGTTTCCGCCTGGACTGGCTGATCGCCGACTGATCGACCTTTACGGCCCGGCGCGCTCGAAGGCGCCCAGATCGCAGCGGGCGATGCCATCGCCGTCACCGTCACGTGGGCGGGTCAGGCGGCGCTGGTCATGACTGGCGCAGGCGCCCTCGGCGCTGTCCAGGGCGGCGCTGGTGCGGCGCAGAGCGTGCGCCAGGGTGCCGTTGTTCTCCGCCAAGGGGAACAGTTCGCGCACCAGCACCTGATCGTTGTCGACGCTGATGCTGCCGGTACAGTTGCCGGCATCGCTGCCCAGTAGCAAACCACGCACATTCATCGCTACGGCGCTGTCCTGCTGCAGGCAGTTGCGTGGCTCGCCGGTCTCGCGCTCACGGTTGCCGGCGATGATCACGTTGCGCAGGCTGACCGTGCCGTCCTTGTTGATCAATCCGTAGCCGTCGTTCTCGGCGATGGTCACGTGGACCAGCGTGGCGTTGGGCGTGCCGGTGGGCTGCGGGTTGTAGCGGTCGCCGTTGTCCAGCGCGGCGCCCTTGCCACCGCCATAGTTGTCACTGAGGGTGGCGTTGGCCAGGGTCAGGCTGCCCAGGTTGAGGATGGCCCCGCCCATGCCGTCAGGGCCGGCGCGGTTGCCGATCAGGGCGACACGCGCCAGGTCCGCCACGCCGCGGTTGAGCAGGCCGCAGCCCATGCCCACCTCGTGGTAGTCGATGCAGAGGTTGCGCTCGATGCGGCTGTCGCGCACTTGCAGGGTGCCTTCGTTGTACAGCGCGCCGCCCTGGCCCATGGTCATGTCGCCGCCATCTACCAGGTTGTTCTCCAGGCGCACGCGGTGCAGCTGCGCCGTGGCGAAGTTGGCCAGGGCACCTCCTCGGCTCTGCACGTTGGTGACATAGGCGTAGGCGCGGTTGTCGCGCAGGGTCACGTCCAGCGCCTGCAGGGTGCCGTGGTTGCGGATGCCGCCGCCGTCGTAAACCGAGAGTCCGCCCGTCAGGGTCAGGCCTCGCAGGCTGAGGCTGGCGTCTGGCTGGACGTCGAACAAGCGGTCGAGCCGTTTGCTGTCGATCAATGTTTGCTCCGGGCCGACGCCGAGAATGGTGACCTGGCCGAGCAGATCAAAGTCGCCGGTGAGGTTGGCGTTCTCCTCGCGCGGCCATCCTTGCGCGTCCAGGCCGTTGGCCAGGCTCAGTTGATAGGTGCCGGCGCCGAGCAGGATCAGGCTCGGCTGGTCGGGGCTGGCGTTGGCGGCGCTGATGGCCTCGCGGAGCGAGCAGTGCTGCGCAGTGCAGGCACCGTCGAATTCATCGGCCAGGGTGGTGACGCTCAGGGTCTGGGCTTCGGCCGGCAGGGCCAGGCAGGCCAGCAGGCCGAACGAGCGATACAGGGGTGGTGCTGGGCGGGGAGCGGGCATGGCAGACCTCGGGTGGGATGAACGGGGACTGCTGGGTTCAGCGGATTGACCGCGCAGGGCGAATCCCGGTTCCCCGCGCAGTGCGCGGGGCCATGTCCGTCGATCGGGGCGAGGGTGGTTGCCGGCCATGTGCCGGCTGGCGCGGTGCTAGGGCGAGGTGGCGCGGTCGCGCAGGCGCGCGGCCAGTTCGGTCAGCGCCTGCTCCTGCTGGCGTAGCCCGGCGAGCGCAGTATCGGGCGCGATCGGCAGCGGGGAGGGCGAGCCGGCCGTGGCCTGCAGCAGCCCGGCCAGTCGCTCGGCGATGCCCTGTGCCTGGCGCTGGTCTGCCTGCAGTTGCGCCAGCTGTGCGGCGATTGCGGGCAGCGTTTCGGCGGCGCTCTGGTCATCGGCGGCGGCCAGCTGATTGGCCTGGGTGTCGGCCTGGCGCAGCGCCTCGAGCATCTCGGCGACCGTGCCGCGGATGGCCAGGGAGAAGTCGGTGGAGCGGCTGGACAGGGCACGCACCTCGTCCGCCACCACGGCGAAGCCACGGCCGCTCTCGCCGGCACGGGCGGCCTCGATGGCGGCATTCAGCGCCAGCAGGTTGGTCTGCTTGGCGATGGCGTCCATGTCGTCGGTGGCGCGCAGGATGGTTTCAGCCTGCTGGGCGATGCCGCGCATGCGTTCGACCAAAGCGCCAGCCCGGTCGCGGGCCTGGTGCTGTTGTTCGTGCAGGCTGGCCAGCGCCGCGGCGCTGGTCGTCGCGCCCTCGCTCTGCTGCAGCGGCAGGTCCTGCAGGGTGGCCTGGGCTTCCTGGCCGTGTCGCTGCAGTTGTTCGTCGAGGATTTGCCAGTGCTGCTGGCGTTCGCTGGCTGCGGCTTCCAGCTCCTGCTGCAGATCGGCCAGCCGGGCCTGGTGCTGCCGGCACTGCTCCGTCAGCTCGTCGGCCAGTGGCAGCAGCCAGTCGGGCGTCTGCGGTTCCACCTGGCGGGGTTGCATCAGTGCGCGCCAGTGGGTGGCGGTGGCCAGGGCCGGCAGCATGCCGAGGCTCAGACATACCCCGCAGAACAGGCAGATCCACAGCGGCAGGCCGCCCCAGGCGCCGAGGCCGACCAGCAGCCAGGGCACTATCTGCAGCGCCAGAGCGGCGGGGCTGAAAGCCTTGGGCGGGATGTCATGGAGGTCGGAAAAGCGCGGGGTGTGCATGCTGGCCGTGTCTACTGCTCTGGGCGAACGGGCGGAGTTCGCAGAGTTTAGGCGTGTTTCCCGGCCGGGTGGAGGCTCATTTTCCGTGTTGATGGGGGCAGTGCGGGTGCCGGCTGCAGTGGTGTCGCCGGTCGCGCCGGCAGGCCGGGTCACCGCTCGGTGACCGGGCACGGCGGAGGGGCGGGATCAGTTGCGGCGGCGGTTGACCTGCTCGGCGGCGTGCACGATGTCGGTACCGATCTCGCCCTCGAACTGCTTCCATACCGGCTGCATGGCCTGGCGCCAGGCCTCGCGCTCCTGGTCGGAGAGGCTGATCAGGGTGACCTGGCCGCTGCTGGCCAGGCGCTCGCGGGCCTCGCGATTCTGCGCCTCGGCGGCGCGGTTCACGGTGTAGGTGACCTCGTCGATGATCGCGTCCAGCTCGATGCGCACGCTGTGCGACAGCGAGTACCAGAAGGTGCTGTTGGTCACCAGCATGTAGTCGAGCACGCCGTGGTTGCTCTCCACCATGTACGGCTGCACCGGGGCGTACTGCTGGCTGTAGATGTTCGACCAGCTGTTCTCGGTGCCTTGCACAGTGCCGCTGCGCAGCGCCTGCAGGGTGTCGGCGAACGGCAGCTTGACCGGCTTGGCGCCGAGGGTCTGGAACTGGCTCTCGAGCACCGGCGAGGACTGGATGCGGAAGGCCATGCCGGCGGCCGCGGCGGGCGTGTGCAGCGGCTGGGTGGCGGAGAGCTGCTTCATGCCGTTGTGCCAATAGGCCAGGCCGGTGATGTCGCTCTTCTCCATGGAGCTGAGCAGCTGGCGGCCCTTGGCGCGCTTCTGGAAGCGGTTGACCGCGTCGAGGTCGTCGAACAGGAAGGGCAGGTCGAACACCTGCAGCTTCGGCGTGTACTGGCTGAATTTCGACAGCGACGGTGCCAGCAGCTGCACCTCGTTGTTCAGCAGGGCCTGCAGCTCGTCGCCGTCGCCATACAGGCTGGAGTTGGCGTGGACCTCGACCCGCACCTGCTCGCCCAGGCGCTCCTCGACCAGCTTCTTGAACAGCAGGGCGCCCTGGCCCTTGGGCGTGTCGTCGGCCACGACGTGGGAGAACTTGATCAGGATGGGGCCGTCGGTGGCGGCAACGGCATTACCGGCCAGCAGGGCCAGCATCAGGCCGCTGAGTAGGGATTTCATCAGGGAGAACCTCGGTCGATGACTGCGAATATCCATCTCGCAGCCCTGCGGCCGCGGTGAGGGGGCGACCATAGCGCAGCTGGGTGACAGTCGCACTGCGACCATCGGCGAGGTGTGGCGCAGACCACTGAAATATCAGCGCCGTGGCTGGCGCGGGTCGACGTAGTAGCTCAGTTGCTGGCGCGGATTGAGGTATTCCATGGCCTCTGGCGGCAGCTGCGCCGGGCGCAGGCTGCGGGCGATGGCGAGCGTGGGCTCCTGTTCCAGGTCGAGGATCAGCGCCTCGGTCTTGGGGATGCTCGGCTCGTAGAGGATCAGCGTCGGCTTCAGCGGCAGGCTCGGGTGCATGGCCAGCACCAGGGCGTAGCGCTCGTCCTCCAGCTGCACCAGGCTGCCCGGCGGGTAAATGCCCATGCAGCGGATGAAGGCCTTCAGGGCCACGTCGTCGAAGCGTTCGCGCTGCTGCTTGAACATCAGCGCCAGGGCCTCGTGCGGGCTCAGCGCGTCACGCGGGTTGAGCGGGTTGCACAGGTTGTCGAAGCTGTTGGCGATGCTCACCACCCGGCTCAGGCGACCGATCGCTGCCTCGCGCAGGCCCTTGGGGTAACCGCTGCCGTCGCAGTACTCGTGGTGCTCCTGGATGACCCGCAGCACCTCGTCGTCGAGCATCAGCTCGTGGCCACGGCGCACGCCGAAGTCCACGTGCATCTGCAGCAACTGCTGCTCCGGGCGGGTCAGCGGCTCGGCCTTGAGCAGCACCTTGCTCGGCACCTCCAGCTTGCCGACATCGTGCAGCAACGCGCCCAGGCCGATGCTGTGGCAGGCCTCGCTGTCGTAGCCGAGCTGGCGGCCGAGCATCAGCGCCAGCACGGTGACGTTGAGCGGGTGTACGTAGGCGTCGTCGGCGGCCTTGCCGTTGATGCTGTGCAGCGCCGCGCCGTCCTCGCCGAGCAGTGCGTCGACCAACTCGCGGACCACTTCGCCGGCCGCCTTCAAGGCTTCTTCCGGCTGGTTGCGCAGGGTCAGATTGAGCGCCTTGACCCGCTGGCTGGCCTGCACGAAGGTGCGGTCGACCTCGGCCAGGCGCTTGCGCAGTGCGCTGAGCTTGGCCGCGCGGGACTGGCGTGCCTGTTCCTCGGGGTCGGGCCTGGCAGGCTGCTCGGCCGGCGCCTGGGTCGGCTCGGTGGCCACGGCCAGCGGCTCGCAGTCGCTGCGTGCGGGCTCGTAGCGCAGCTGCGCCAGGCCCAGCTCGAGCAGTGCCTGCAGCTGGTTGTCGTCCTTGATCTTGAAACTGCTGAAGGCGAAGTTGTGCTCCCACCAGCTCAGGTCCAGATGGACATAGAGACCCACACAGAGCTGTTCGGGAGAGATGAGGAGGGTGGTCGCGGGCATGCCGTTCGGGTGCTGGTGGCTCTTTGCCTGCAGTCTACCCCCTGGCGGCAGCCGGTGGCAGGGGTGCCCCGATTGGCGGGTTGTCGCCGCTGCGCTGGCGGGATTCGGCCATCTGCGCCGCCGCGATCCGCTGCAGGCCGCGAAATAGAAGGGGTGTGGAGCCGGCATCGGTCTTGCTAAAGGCAGCGCGACCTTTTGTCTCAGTCATCGGCAAAAGCCGTCAACTTCGGGCCAGTCCGGCGGTCAACCGACTGGACGGCCCTTCGCCACGACTCCCGCCACCGCCGCCGACCGCGCCTCAGAAAGTGCGGCACGGCACAGGGAACCGTCGATTCGCCTTGCCAACCGCACAACTGGAAATGGTCGTTCACCATGAAAAAGCTTCTATTGATCCTTAGCTGCCTGGTCGCAGTGGGCTGCTCGCAGCCGCCGGCGCCAGAGAAAACCGTCGATGTGCTGCTGATCGGCGGCGGCATCATGAGTGCCACGCTCGGCACCTACCTCAACGAGCTCGAGCCGGGCTGGAGCATCGACATCTACGAGCGCATGGACAAGGTCGCCGACGAGAGCTCCAACGCCTGGAACAACGCCGGCACCGGACACTCGGCCTTCTGCGAGCTGAACTACACGCCGGAAACCGCCGACGGCGGCATCGACATCAGCAAGGCCGTGGGCATCAACGAGAACTTCGAGATCTCCAAGCAGTTCTGGGCCTACCAGATCGACCAGGGCGTGCTGAAGGAGCCGAAGACCTTCATCAACAACGTGCCGCACATGAGCTTCGTCTGGGGTGACGACAACGTCGCCTACCTGAAGAAGCGCCATGCCGCCCTGCAGCACAGCAACCTGTTCCGTGGCATGGAGTACTCCGAGGACCCGGCGCAGATCGCCCAGTGGGTACCGCTGGTGATGGGCGACCGCGACC
Source organism: Pseudomonas sp. Gutcm_11s (assembly GCF_028649395.1). Taxonomy (GTDB): domain Bacteria; phylum Pseudomonadota; class Gammaproteobacteria; order Pseudomonadales; family Pseudomonadaceae; genus Aquipseudomonas. The sequence continues at coordinate 16,484 of NZ_JAQSUW010000012.1, forward strand.
CGGCGCAGAAGATCGCCGCCACCCGCATGCCGATCGGCACCGACGTCAACTTCGGCGAGATCACCAAGCAGCTGGTCGGCTCGCTGACCCAGCGCGAAGGCGTGTCGCTGCACCTGAGCCATGAAGTGCGCGACATCACCCGCAACGACGACGGCACCTGGAACGTGGTGGTGGCCGACCTCGCCAACGGCGAGAAGGAAACTAGCGTCAACGCCAAGTTCGTCTTCATTGGTGCCGGCGGCGCCGCGCTGCCGCTGCTGCAGAAGTCCGGCATTCCCGAGGCCGATGGCTACGCCGGCTTCCCGGTGGGCGGCCAGTTCCTGATGACCAAGAACCCGGAGATCGTCGCCCAGCACCAGGCCAAGTTGTACGGCAAGGCCTCGGTCGGCTCGCCGCCCATGTCGGTGCCGCACCTCGACACCCGCGTGATCGACGGCCAGAAGGTCCTGCTGTTCGGACCGTTCGCCACCTTCTCCAGCAAGTTCCTCAAGAACGGTTCGCTGTGGGACATGTTCGCCGCCATCAGCAGCGACAACATCGGCCCGATGACCCACGCCGGCTGGGACAACATGGACCTGACCCAGTACCTGATGGGTCAGCTGATGCTCAGCGAGGAAGACCGCATGCATGCCCTGCGCGAGTACTTCCCGGATGCCCGCGACGAAGACTGGCAGCTGATCACCGCCGGCCAGCGCGTGCAGGTGATCAAGAAGGACGCCGAGCACGGCGGTGTGCTGCAGTTCGGCACCGAGGTGGTGAGCGCCGCCGACGGCAGCATCGCCGCGCTGCTGGGTGCCTCGCCAGGAGCCTCGACCGCCGCGCCGATCATGCTCTCGGTGCTGGAAAAGACCTTCAAGGACAAGGTCGCCTCGCCCGAGTGGCAGGCACGCCTGAAAGAGATCATCCCGTCCTACGGGCAGAAGCTGAATGACGATCTGGAGCTGACCAACCGCATCCGCTCCTACAGCAGCGAGCGCCTGCAGCTGGTGCACGTGCCGGTCGAGGCCGACACCGCGTTGTAACTCTCGCGAGGCCGCCAGCCGGCGGCCTCCATCAGCTCGGCGAGCTGGCCATGACGGCCAGCTCCGCCTCCACCTCCGCCGCCCAGGCCAGCCAGGACTGTTCGCCGAGAATGCCGCGGCGCAGGGTCAGGTAGGGCAGGCGCAGGGCCTGGCGCTGCTCGACGGGCAGGGCCTGGTAGTCGCGTTCGATGCTCAGCAGGCTGTCCAGGGTCTTGCGGTGCACGGCCACGTGCCGGCGCACTTCCTCGTGCAGGCTGCCCGGCGTGCTGTGGGCGCCGCCGAACAGCTTCACCAGCAACGCATCGTTGATCTTGTTCGGCTGCACCGGCTCGCCCAGCCAGCGCAGCAACTCGGCGTGCCCGGCCGGCGTGAGGCGGTGGATCTTCTTGTCCGGCCGGGTCTCCTGCGCCTGTGCCTCGCTCTCCAGCCAACCGGCCTGGTTGAGCTTCTTCAGCTCCTGGTAGACCTGCTGGTGCTTGGCATTCCAGAAGTAGCCCAGGCCCTCCTTGAAACGCTTGAGCAGGTCGTAGCCGCTGCCCGGCTCGCTTTCCAGAAGGATGAGGATGGCGTGCTTGAGCGACATGGCGGACTCGTGGCGGGGAGATGCGCCGAAGTATACGAATTATGCAAAAAGTTGCATGGTTGGAATTCGTTGCTAGTATGCAAAAACTTGCATATCAACCATCTTGCATAACAACAACGACGCAGGAGCCCTCCCATGAAACGCACCGGTACCCGCTTCCGCCCGCGCCTGGCCGCCCAGGACTACGACGTCATCATCATCGGCTCGGGCATCGGCGGGCTCACCGCCGCCGCGCTGCTGGCCAAGCTGGGCAAGCGCGTGTGCGTGCTCGAGCAGCACTACACCGCCGGCGGCTACACCCACAGCTACGAGCGCGAGGGCTACGAGTGGGACGTGGGCGTGCACTACATCGGCGAGGTGCACAAACCCTGGTCGGTGATCCGCCGGGTGTTCGACGTGATCAGCGACGGCAGGATCGAGTGGGCGCCGATGGATTCGCACTACGACCGCATCGTCCTCGGTGACAAGACCTACGACTACGTCGCCGGGCGCGAGGAGTTCAAGGCTGAGATCAAACGCCACTTCCCCGGTGAGGAGGAGGCCATCGACCGCTACGTCGAGCTGCTCAGCGACGTCAGCGCACGGGTGCCGCGCTTCTTCGCCGGCCAGGCCCTGCCGCGAGGGCTGGGCATGCTCTATGCCAGGCTGCGCCGCCTGTGGCTGCCGGACTACTGCTTCAAGACCACCCGTGAAGTGCTGGAGGGCCTGACGTCCAACGAGGAGCTGATCGGCGTGCTCACCGCCCAGTGGGGCGACTACGGCCTGCCGCCAGCGGAGTCGGCCTTCCTCATGCATGCCATGGTGGCCAAGCACTACATCACCGGCGGCAACTACCCGGTGGGCGGCGCCACCAAGATTTCCGAGCACATCATTCCGCTGATCGAGGCCGCCGGTGGCCATGTCTTCACCTATGTCGGGGTGGAGCAGATCCTGGTTGAGAACGGCCGCGCCGTGGGTGTGCGCCTGCACAAGGATGGCTTCGAGATTCGCGCGCCGCAGATCGTCAGCTGCGCCGGCCTGGTGCCGACCTACACCCGCCTGATCGAGCCGCAGGTGGCCAGCGCCTTCGACCTGCTGGAGCCGCTGAGCAAGGTAAAACTGTCGGCCGCCAGCCTGTGCCTGTATGCCGGCTTCAAGGGCAGCGCCGCCGAGCTGGGCCTGCCGAAGACCAATTACTGGGTCTACCCGACCCATGATCACGACCACAACGTGAGCAGTTTCGAGAGCGGGCAGAACCCGGCGATGCCGCTGATCTACATCAGCTTCCCCTCGGCCAAGGACCCGGCCTGGGACGCCCACTACCCGCACAAGGCGACGGTGGAGATCGTCGCGCCGACGCTGCCGCAGTGGTTCGCCCAGTGGAAGGGCAGCACCTGGGGCAAGCGCGGCCCCGAGTACGAGGCGTTCAAGGCGCAGCTCACCGAGCACCTGCTGGAGGTCCTCTACCGTCACCAGCCGCAGCTGCGCGGTGCCCTGGACTTCTGCGAGCTGGCCACGCCGCTATCGACCCAGTGGTTCCAGTGGAACGAGGAAGGCGAGATCTACGGTATCGACCACCGCGTTCAGCGCTTCGAACAGCACTGGATCCACAGCCAGACGCCGATCAAGGGCCTCTACCTGACCGGCGCCGACACCGTCACCGCTGGCGTCGGAGGCGCGCTGATGGCCGGCGTGCTGACCGCCACGCGCATGCTGGGCTGGCGCGGCTACAAGGTGGGCAAGCTGCTCAAGGACTGGAAGGCCAGTGCGGTGGATGCCGGCGCCGAGCCAGCCGCCAGCCAGCAGGCCTAGTCGGCAGTCGGGGCGCTAGGCCATCACGTCGATGGAGTTGCCCAGGTTGGGCGGATTGCTCGGCGGGGTGACCTGCGGGATCGCCTGGATCAGGCCGATGGCGCTCTCGGCCTGCAGGTCCAGGGTCTTGCTCAGGATCAGCAGCGAGGCCTGTGCCGCGGCCTGGGTGGCGTTGGCGCTGGAGACGGCGCTGGCGATATTGCTCAGTTCCATGCGGTTTTCTCCGAAAAGGGGCGACCTATCGGGTCGACCCCATGCGGGTGGCAGAGGTTCCCCTCAGCCCGGCAGGCACACACCGGTGCCGCCCAGGCCGCAGTAGCCGCCGGGGTTCTTGGCCAGGTACTGCTGGTGGTAGGCCTCGGCGTAGTAGAACGGCGGCGCATCGTCGACTTCGGTGGTGATGGCGCCCAGGCCGGCCTTCTCCAGCTCGGCCTGGAACTGCGCCTGGCTGGCCTCGGCGGCGGCGCGCTGGGTGGCGTCGAAGCAGTAGATGGCCGAGCGGTACTGGGTGCCGATGTCGTTGCCCTGGCGCATGCCCTGGGTCGGGTTGTGCGCCTCCCAGAACACCTTGAGCAGCGCCTCGTAGGAGGTCTGCTGCGGATCGAACACCACCAGCACCACCTCGGTATGGCCGGTCAGGCCGGAGCAGACTTCCTCGTAGGTCGGGTTCGGCGTGTGGCCGCCGGCATAGCCGACCGCGGTGCTCCACACTCCCGGTTGCTGCCAGAAGCGCCGCTCGGCGCCCCAGAAGCAGCCGAGGGCGAACACCGCCTGCTGCAGGCCAGCGGGGAAGGGCGCCTGCAGCGCGTTGCCGTTGACGTAGTGGGCTGCGGGGACCGCCAGGGGCTCGGCGCGGCCCGGCAGGGCCTGCTCGGCGCTGGGCAGTTCGAGCTTGTGGGCGAGGATTTGCGAACGCAGAACCATGATGCTGTTCCTGTGCGGTGGCGGAATGGGGATAGCTTACTCCGCGCGGCGGGCGGTTGAAGCCATGGGATAGACGCGAGTCGTGAGGCTGGATTACAGCGCTGGCCTGCCGTTGGTCGGCTGGGCTCAGGCGCCGCGGCAGGGATAGCGGCGCAGGCTGTCCACCAGGTCGCGGCTGGGAATCGGTCGGTCGAACAGGTAGCCCTGGCCGACGTCGCACTGCTGGCGGCGCAGGAAGCCGAGCTGGGCGGCGGTCTCGATGCCCTCGGCGACCACCTTGAGCTTGAGGTTGTGGGCCATGGCGATCACCGCCGAGGTGATCTCCATGTCGTCCTGGTTTTCCGGGATGTCCTTGATGAAGCTGCGGTCGATCTTGATCACGTCGATCGGGAACTTCTTCAGGTAGCTCAGCGACGAGTAGCCGGTGCCGAAGTCGTCCATCGCCAGGGTCAGGCCCAGGGCCTTGAGGCGCGCCACCTGCTGGCGGGTGGCGTCGTTGCCCTCCAGCAGCAGGCTTTCGGTCAGTTCCACCTCCAGCAGGTGGGCGGGCAGGCCTTCCTCTTCGAGGATCGCGGCGATCGAGCCGACCAGGTCGGGGTCGGTGAACTGCTTGGCCGACAGGTTGATCGCCACCTGTACCTGGCCCAGGCCGAGCGCCGCCAGCTCCAGGCTGGCGCGGCAGGCCTGTCGCACCACCCACTTGCCGATGGGGATGATCAGGCCGGTGTCTTCAGCCACGCTGATGAACTGCTCCGGGCTGATCATGCCCTTGTCCGGATGCTGCCAGCGCAGCAGTGCCTCGAGGCCGACCAACTGGCCGGTCTTCAGGCACAGCTTGGGCTGGTAGTAGACCTCCAGCTCGTTCTGGGTCAGGGCGCGGCGCAGGTTGTTCTCGACGAACAGCTTGTAGCTGGCCTCGGCGTTGAGTGCCTCGGTGAATACCTGCACCTGGTGTTTGCCGTTGGCCTTGGCCTTGTGCAGGGCCAGGCCGGCGTGCTTCATCAGCAGGTGCGGGTCGTCGCCATGGGTCGGCGCGCAGGCCAGGCCGACTGAGCCGGTGACGCTGATCAGCTGGTTGTCGACGAACAGCGGCTTGTCCAGGGTCGCCAGCAGTTCCTGGGCGCGCTGCAGGGCGGCGTCCTGGTCGGCGCCATCCAGCAGTACGGCGAACTCGTTGCTGGCGAAGCGCGCCAGGCTGGTGTTCTTGCCCAGGCTGTTGCGCAGGCGCCGGGCCAGGTTGGCCAGCAGCTTGTCGCCGGTCTGGTGGCCGAGGCTGTCGTTGATCCGCTTGAAGTTGTCGATGTCCACCAGCAGCAGGCCGAAGGCCTGGCCGTCGGCGCGGGCGAAGCGCTCTTCCAGGCAGCGGATGAAGTGCGGGCGGTTGCCCAGGCCGGTGAGGTTGTCGCTGTAGGCCAGGCGCTCGATGCGCTGCTGGGCCAGCTTGCTCTCGGTGATGTCTTCGTAGATGCCGATGTAGTGGGTCAGCTCGCCGTCGTCGTTGTAGACCTTGGAAATCGACAGCTGGCCCCAGTAGGGCTCGAGGTTCTTGCGCCGGCTGCGGAACTCGCCCTGCCAGCTGTTGCGCTCGGCCAGCCCGGATTGCGGGTCGAACAGCAGGTCGCCGAGGTTCTCCAGCGCCGGCAGCTGGGAGATGCGCCGGCCCTGCACTTCCTCGGCGCCGTACTGGGTGATCGAGGTGAAGCTCGGGTTGACGTACTGCACCAGGCCGTCGCGGTCGAACAGCAGGAAGGCGCTGACGCTCTGCTCCACGGCGCGCTGGAACAGGAACAGCGCGCTGGTGGCGTCGCGCCGCTGCTGGTTGCTCATGACCTGGGCGAACTGGTCGGCCAGCTCGCCGGCGAAGGCGATTTCGTCGGCCTGCCAGGTGCGTGACGGGCCGATGTGTTCCAGGCACAGCACGCCGACCACTTCGCCGCCGAGGCGGATGGTGGCGTCGAGCATGGCGCTGATGCCCAGCGGCTTGAGGTAGCCGCGCGCCAGTTCGTTGGTGCGCGGGTCGCGCTGGGCGTTGTGCGCGTCGATGGCGCGGCCGCTGTGCAGCGCCTCCAGGTAGCGCGGGAACAGGCTGGCGTCGATGGTCGTCGGCAGTTCGTGGCGGTCGATGTCGCGGCGGTACAGGGCCACCGGTTCGAGCTGGTCGCCGATCAGGTGCCAGATGCTGGCGCGCGCCACGTCGTAGGTCTCGCAGGCGGCCTGGGTGATCAGCTCGGCGGCTTCCTTGAGCGGGTCCAGCGCGCTGTAGCGATGGCGCGCCAGGCGCACGATCAGGCTCTGCTGGGCGCGCGAGCGGATCAGGTGCTGCAGGTGCTCTTCCTGGGAATGCTGGTACAGCTCCAGGGAGGTCTGCAGCTTCTGGTTCTGCTCTTCGAGCTCCTGCTGGCGCTGCTCGGCCAGGTTCTCGCCGGCCTCGACGGTGACCAGCAGGTAGCCGCGCAGCAGGAAGCGCCCGCGTTGCTGGAAGTTCTCGCCCACCTCCAGCAGGTGCAGGGCGCCGTTGGGCGTGTGCAGGCGATAGCGCACCGAGTAGTGCTGGGTGCTGGCCAGCTGTTGCTGGATCTCGTCGTGCAGGCGGTAGCGCGCCTCGGGTTCCATCAAACTGGCGTAGGGCGAATCGAGCAGGGCGCAGAGTTCGCCGGCGCTGATACCGAGCTGGCGTTCACAGGCGGGATCGAGGAACAGCAGGGTCCAGCTGGGCTCGTTGATTCGTTCGAAGCGCAACATGCCCAGGCGTGACGGCACAGGCAACTGCGTCACAACCTCGACCGCCGAACGGCTGGCGGCATCGGGATGGCTTTTCATCGAACGACTGGCTTCCTTATGCTGCCGCTTCAGGGCAGGCTTGGAGCCCGTTGGCGCTCCGGTTCATCGGTTAGCGAACGGGTTCACAGGTTTGTTACATCAACCAAGTTCGGCAAGGGTGCATCATGCGGCTGGGACTGACAAGAAGACTGAGCGGGTTATTGCTGATGCTGAGCCTGGGCGCGGGTGCCCCGGTACAGGCCAGCGAGGCCCAGCTGGGCGGGGAGGAGCAGGCACGCTATCTGGCCGAGCTCAAGCGACTGTATATGACCAAGGACGAGCGCAAGGCGCTGCTGGCACACAGCAACGCGCTGCTCGACACCTTTGCGCTGCGCGCCGGCTACCAGCTGGGCAAGGCGCCAAAGCAGCGTAGCGACCTGCGCTACCAGCTGAGTATCTCCGCCCCTGGCGAGCTGCTGGTGCGCCAGGAGACCCGCCAGGAGCAGAGCAACAACCTGGCGGTGAGCAACCAGCGCCTGTCGGTGTTTGGCCTCGATCCTTATATCCGCTACGAGTGTCCGACCAGCGGCATCACCTGCGTGCTGAGCAATCCGGCCGACGGCAGCCCGTGGATCACCGTGCTGCGTGACCACCAGGGCGCGGCCGACCTGGCCAAGGCGATCAGCTTCCTGATCCGCAACCTGCAGAAGAACTGACCGTTCCGGTCATGCGAGAGCCCCGCTTCGGCGGGGCTCTTTCGTTGTGGCGGGGAAAAGTCGCGGTCAGCTGGCGGAAGAAGCCAGCGCCGCCGGGGCGCGCGACTTGCCCAGCCACACCAGGCCCAGGCCGCCGACCGCCAAGGCCGCGCCGACCCAGGGCACCGCGGCGTAGCCCAGCCCCTGGCTGATGGCCGCGCCACCCAGGGCTGCGCCCAGCGCATTGCCCAGGTTGAAAGCACCGACGTTGACCGACGAGGCCAGGCCCGGTGCCTGGGCCGCGGCCTGCATCACGCGCATCTGTACCGGCGGCACGATGCCAAAGGCGGCGGCGCCCCAGAGCACCAGGCCGATGGCGGCGCCGATTTGCGTGGTCATCAGCAGCGGCATGGCCAGCATGATCAGCGCCAGGGCGGCGAGCATCAGCTTGGTCGCACCCTCCAGCGACCAGTCGGCCAGGCGCCCGCCCAGGCTGTTGCCGAGGGTGAAACCGACGCCGATCAGCACCAGGGCGAAGGCCACGAAGCCCGGGCTGGCCTGGGTGATATCGGCCAGCACCGGCGCCACGTAGGTGTACAGGGCGAACATCGCACCGGCGCCCAGCACGGTGGTGCCCATCGCCAGCAGGACTTCGGGACGGGTCAGCACCTTCAGCTCGCGGCGCACGTCCGGGCGGGTGCCCGGCTCGCCCTTGGGCAGCGCCAGCCACAGCGCGGCGATGGTGACCAGGCCGAGCATGGCAGTGCCGCCGAAGGCCAGGCGCCAGCCGACCTGCTGGCCGATCCAGGTTGCCGCCGGCACGCCGCCGATGTTGGCCAGGGTCAGGCCCATGAACATGGTGGCGATCGCGCTGGCCTGCTTGTCGCGGGGCACCACGCTGGCCGCCACCACGGCGCCGATGCCGAAGAAGGCGCCGTGGTTGAGGCTGGTGATGAGGCGCGACAGCAGCAGGGTGGTGTAGCTCGGCGCGAGCGCCGACAGCAGGTTGCCAATGGTGAAGATGAGCATCAGCGCGATCAGCGCCGAGCGCTTGCCGAAGCGGCTGAACAGCAGAGTCATGATCGGCGCGCCGACCATCACGCCGATGGCGTAGGCGGAAATCAGCATGCCGGCGCCGGGAATGTCCACCTGCACGCCGTCGGCGATCACGGGCAGCAGGCCCATGGGGGTGAACTCTGTGGTGCCGATGGCGAAGGCGCCAATGGCCAGGGCAAACAAAGCGGCTGAAGACTTCACGGCGCCTCTCCTCTCATTAAGTGGAAGTGGTTGCGGTTTCTCGATGGCGCGCAGTGTGGCGGTTTGATCTTTGCCGATTAAGCCGTGGATCAGCCAAATACATTTGACTGGAAGTCAGTAATGCCAAACGCCCAGGCATAAAAAAGCCCCGCCAGTTTGGCGGGGCCGAGGAGTGAGGCGTCGATGCCTCAAAGCACAGCGTGATGCGTTACAGCAGCAGGGTGCGGATGTCTCCCAGCACGTCGCCCAGGCGCTTGGTGAAGCGCGCGGCGGCGGCGCCGTTGATCACCCGGTGATCGTAGGACAGCGACAGCGGCAGCATCAGGCGCGGCTGGAAGGCCTTGCCGTCCCACACCGGCTGCATGGCGGCCTTGCTCACACCCAGGATCGCCACCTCAGGCGCATTGACGATCGGCGTGAAGCCGGTGCCGCCAATGTGGCCGAGGCTGGAGATGGTGAAGCAGGCGCCCTGCATTGCGTCCGGCGACAGCTTCTTGGTGCGCGCCTTCTCCGCCAGTTCGGCGGCCTCGGCGGCCAGTTGCAGCAGGCTCTTCTGGTCGACGTCGCGGATCACCGGGACCAGCAGGCCGTCCGGGGTGTCCACGGCGAAGCCGATGTGCACGTACTTCTTGCGGATGATCGCCTTGCCGCTCGGCGCCAGCGAACTGTTGAAGTCCGGCAGCTCCTTGAGCAGGTGGGCGCAGGCCTTGAGCAGCAGCGGCAGCACGGTCAGCTTGACGCCGGCCTTCTCCGCCACCGCCTTCTGCGCTACGCGGAAGGCTTCCAGCTCGGTGATGTCGGCGCTGTCGAACTGGGTCACGTGCGGCACGTTGAGCCAGCTGCGGTGCAGGTTGGCGGCGCCGACCTGCATCAGGCGGGTCATCGCCACTTCTTCCACTTCGCCGAACTTGCTGAAGTCCACTGCCGGGACCGGCGGGATGCCGGCACCGCCGGTGGCGCCGGCCGCCGGAGCGTTCTTGGCCTGTTGCAGCATGGCCTTGACGTAGTTCTGCACATCTTCCTTGAGGATGCGGCCTTTCGGGCCGGTGCCCGGCACGGCGGCCAGGTCGACGCCGAACTCGCGGGCGGTCATGCGCACGGCAGGGCCGGCGTGGACCTTGCTGCCGTCACGCACCGGCGCGGCAACTGCAGCGGCGGCGGCCGACAGCGCAGCGATGGCGCCGACTTCGGCGGCTACCGCAGGCGCGGCGCCCGGCGGAGTGCTGTGTGTGGTCGCGGCGGCAGCCGGGGCCGGTGCAGCGGCAGGTGCCGGTGCTGCAGCGGGGGCTGCGCCGGCGACCTTGAGCTTGAGGATCAGGTCGCCGGTGCCCACTTCGGAGTCCAGCTTGACCACTACTTCTTCCACCACACCGGCGGCCGGTGCGGGGATCTCCATGCTGGCCTTGTCCGACTCCAGGGTGATCAACGATTGATCAGCCTCGATGGTGTCGCCGGCCTTGACCATGACCTCGATGACCTTGACCTTGCCGGTGGTACCGATGTCCGGCACATGCACGTCCTGCACGCTGGCAGCGGTCGGAGCCGCTGCGGGGGCGGCAGGCGCGGGAGCCGGCTCGGCGGCCTTGGGTGCCTCGGTCGCGGCCGGGGCAGCAGCAGGCTCGGCGGCCGGGGCAGCGCCCTCGACCTCCAGCTCCAGCAGTTCGTCGCCGGTCTTCAGCTTGTCGCCCAGCTTGACCTTCAGGCTCTTGATCACCCCGGCCTTGGGCGAGGGGATTTCCATGGAGGCCTTGTCCGACTCCAGGGTCAGCACGCTCTGCTCGGCCTCGATGCGATCACCGACCTTGACCAGCAGTTCGATCACTTCACCTTCGCCGCCGATATCGGGTACGCGTATCAACTCGCTCACAGTGCGTCTCCTCAGCAGTCCAGGGGGTTGGTTTTTTCAGGGTCGATGCCGAACTTGGCGATGGCATCGGCCAGCACCTTGGCTTCGATCTCGCCACGGTCGACCAGCGCCTCCAGCGCAGCCAGGACCACCCAGTAGCGATCCACCTCGAAGAAGTGGCGCAGTTGCTTGCGGGTGTCGCTGCGGCCGAAGCCGTCGGTGCCAAGGACCTTGTATTCCTTGCTGGGCACCCACTGGCGCACCTGCTCTGCGAACAGCTTCATGTAGTCGGTCGAGGCCACTACCGGGCCCTTACGGCCGGTCAGGCATTCCTGGATGAACGCCTGCTTGGGCTTCTGCCCCGGGTGCAGGCGGTTCCAGCGCTCCACGGCCAGGCCGTCGCGGCGCAGTTCGTTGAAGCTGGTGACGCTCCACACGTCCGAGCCGATGTTGAACTCGTCGCGCAGGATCTTCGCCGCCTCGCGCACTTCGCGCAGGATGGTGCCGGAGCCCAGCAGCTGCACGTGGTGGGCAGCTTCCTTCTTGTCTTCCTCGAGCAGGTACATGCCCTTGATGATGCCGTCCTCGGTACCGGCCGGCAGGGCCGGCTGCTGGTAGGACTCGTTCATCACGGTGATGTAGTAGAAGACGTTCTGCTGCTGCTCGATCATCTCCTTGATGCCGTGGCGGATGATCACCGCCAGCTCGTAGCCGTAGGTTGGGTCGTAGGTGCGGCAGTTGGGGATGGTCGCGGCCATGATGTGGCTGTGGCCGTCCTCGTGCTGCAGGCCTTCGCCGTTCAGCGTGGTGCGGCCGGCGGTACCGCCGATCAGGAAGCCACGGGCACGGCTGTCGCCGGCGGCCCAGGCCAGGTCGCCGATACGCTGGAAGCCGAACATCGAGTAGAAGATGTAGAACGGCAGCATCGGCTGGTTGTGCGTGGAGTACGAGGTACCGGCGGCGATCCAGCTGGACATGGCGCCGGCTTCGTTGATGCCTTCCTCGAGGATCTGGCCCTTCTTGTCCTCGCGGTAGAACATCACCTGGTCCTTATCCACCGGCTCGTAGAGCTGGCCGACCGAGGAGTAGATGCCGAGCTGGCGGAACATGCCTTCCATGCCGAAGGTACGCGCCTCGTCCGGCACGATGGGCACGATGCGCGCGCCCAGGTCCTTGTCCTTGACCAGCTGCGAGAGGATGCGCACGAAGGCCATGGTGGTGGAGATGTCGCGGTCGCCGGTGCCGTCGAGGATGGCCTTGAGGGTCTCCAGCGGCGGGGTCGGGATGCTGAAGCTCTGTGCGCGGCGCTGCGGCACGAAGCCACCGAGGGCGGCGCGGCGCTCGTGCAGGTACTTGTGCTCCGGGCTGCCTGGCTCTGCAGTGACGAAGGGCAGGTTCTCCAGCTCGTCGTCCTTGACCGGGATGTCGAAGCGGTCGCGGAATTTCTTCAGGCTGTCGATATCGACTTTCTTGGTGTTGTGCGCGGTGTTCTTCGCCTCGCCAGCACCGGTGCCGTAGCCCTTGATGGTCTTGGCCAGGACCACGGTCGGCTGGCCCTTGTGGTTCACCGCCTGGTGGTAGGCCGCGTACATCTTGTACGGGTCGTGGCCACCGCGGTTGAGGTTCCAGATTTCCTGGTCGGAGAGGTCCTTGACCATCTCCTTCAGCTCGGGGCTGTTGAAGAAGTGCTCACGCACGTAGGCCCCGTCCTTGGCCTTGTAGTTCTGGTACTCGCCGTCGATGACCTCGTCCATGCGGCGCTGCAGCAGGCCGTCGGTGTCCTTGGCCAGCAGCGGGTCCCAGAAGCGGCCCCAGACCACCTTGTTGACGTTCCACTCGGCGCCACGGAACACGCCTTCGAGTTCCTGGATGATCTTGCCGTTGCCGCGCACCGGGCCGTCCAGGCGCTGCAGGTTGCAGTTGATCACGAAGATCAGGTTGTCCAGCTTCTCGCGGCCGGCCAGGGAGATGGCGCCCAGGGATTCCGGCTCGTCGCACTCGCCGTCGCCCATGAAGCACCAGACCTTCTGCTTGCCGGCGGGGATGTAGCCGCGGCTTTCCAGGTACTTCATGAAGCGCGCCTGGTAGATCGCCTGAATCGGGCCCAGACCCATGGACACGGTGGGGAACTGCCAGAAGTCCGGCATCAGCCACGGGTGCGGGTAGGACGACAGGCCCTTGCCGTCGACTTCGCGGCGGAAGTTGTTCATCTGGTCTTCGCTGATGCGACCTTCGAGGAAGGCGCGGGCGTAGATGCCGGGCGAGGCATGGCCCTGATAGAACACCAGGTCGCCGCCGTGTTCTTCGGTCGGGGCCTGGAAGAAGTAGTTGAAGCCGATGTCGTACAGGGTCGCCGAGGAGGCGAAGCTGGAGATGTGACCGCCCAGGTCCGGGTCCTGCAGGTTGGTGCGCATCACCATGGCCAGGGCGTTCCAGCGCACCAGCGAGCGGATACGGCGCTCCATGAACAGGTCGCCCGGCATGCGAGCCTCGTGGCCGACCGGAATGCTGTTGCGATAAGGCGTGGTGATCGCATACGGCAGCTGGGTGCCGCTGCGGGTCGCCAGTTCGCCCATGCGAGTCAGCAGGTAGTGGGCGCGGTCTTCACCTTCTTTGTCGAGAACGGATTCGAGGGCTTCCAGCCACTCCTGGGTTTCGACGGGATCGAGGTCTTGCATGGCTTGCTCCATGGCGGAAAGGCTTCCAGAATCAGAGGCCTGGGCTCGTGCACGCGTTTTGGGCGGGCTACGTGAAGTCGTGGTCGACCAATATGTTCGTGGTCGCTTTTGTAGTTTTACTACATTTCGATGGCGTCTGTGGAGTCCAGGGCACAATCTTTAGTAGTAAAACTACAATTTTCGGCGAGGGCAGGGGCGCCTTAGGAGCTAGGGCGAGCCGCCCGTCCCCAAGGATAGACCATGAGTTTGCCCGTACTGGCTGCCCTTCCTGATGACCTGCAATCCCTTGCCGAACGTGCTCGGCCGCTGCTGCCGGCAGGCTGGCAGCAGTCCCGCGACGAGGCGCTGAGCAGGCTCTGCGCGCTCAGCGACTTCGTCCATGAGCAGGCCATGCGCGACCCGGAGCTGTTGCCGGCTCTGGGTGACAGTGGCGAGCTGGAACGGCGCTTCGCCGCCGGCGAACTGCGCGGCCAGCTGATGGAGCTGCTGCAGGACTGCGCCGACGAGGACGAACTGGGTCGACGCCTGCGGCGCTTCCGCAATCGCCAGCAGGTGCGCATCATCTGGCGCGACCTGACCCGCCAGGCCGATCTGGCCGAGACCTGCCGCGACCTCTCCGACCTGGCCGATGCCTGCATCGACGGCGCCTATCAATGGCTCTACCCGCGCCACTGCACGCAGTTCGGCACGCCGATCGGGCGCAACAGCGGCGAGGCGCAGCACCTGGTCATCCTCGGCATGGGCAAGCTCGGCGCCTTCGAGCTCAACCTGTCCTCGGACATCGACCTGATCTTCGGCTACCCGGAAGGCGGCGAGACCGAGGGCGTGAAGCGCGCGCTGGATAACCAGGAGTTCTTCACCCGCCTGGGTCAGCGCCTGATCAAGGCGCTGGACGCCATCACCGTCGAGGGCTTCGTGTTCCGCGTCGACATGCGCCTGAGGCCCTATGGCTCGGCCGGTGCGCTGGTGCTCAGCTTCAACGCGCTGGAGCAGTACTACCAGGACCAGGGCCGCGACTGGGAGCGCTACGCCATGATCAAGGCGCGCGTGGTCGGTGGCGACCAGGCCGCCGGCAAGCAGCTGCTGGAGATGCTGCGGCCCTTCGTCTACCGGCGCTACCTGGACTTCTCCGCCATCGAGGCGCTGCGTGCGATGAAGCAGCTGATCCAGCAGGAGGTGCGGCGCAAGGGCATGACCGACAACGTCAAGCTCGGCTCCGGCGGTATCCGCGAGGTGGAGTTCATCGCCCAGGCCTTCCAGCTGATCCACGGCGGTCGCGACCTCAGCCTGCAGCAGCGGCCGCTGCTCAGGGTGCTCGACACCCTGGAGGGACAGGGTTACCTGCCGGCGCCGATCATCGCCGAGATGAAGGAAGGCTACGAATTCCTGCGCTACACCGAGCACGCCCTGCAGGCCATCGCCGACCGCCAGACGCAGATGCTGCCGGACAACGACACCGACCGCGCGCGCGTCGCCTGCATCATGGGCTTCGCCGACTGGGCCGCCTTCCACGAGCGGCTGATGTACTGGCGCGGGCGCATCGAATGGCACTTCCGCCAGGTCATCGCCGACCCGGACGAGGAGGAGGGCGAGGTAGAGACCTGCATCGGCGGCGAATGGCTGCCGCTGTGGGAAGAAGCGCTGGACGAGGAGATGGCTGGCCGCCAGCTGGCCGAGGCCGGTTTCACCGAGCCGGCGGCGGCGTTCAAGCGCCTGATCGACCTGAAGAACGGCACCCAGGTGCGCACCATGCAGCGCCTGGGGCGCGAGCGCCTGGACGCCTTCGTGCCGCGCCTGATGGCCCAGGCCGTCGAGCACGACAACCCCGATCTGGTGCTGGAGCGGGTGCTGCCGCTGGTGGAGGCGGTGGCGCGGCGCTCGGCCTATCTGGTGCTGCTCACCGAGAACCCCGGCGCCCTGCAGCGGCTGCTCACCCTGTGTGCGGCTAGCCCGTGGATTGCCGAGCAGATCACCCGCTTCCCGCTGCTGCTCGACGAGCTGCTCAACGAGGGCCGCCTGTTCAGCCCGCCGCTGGCGCCGGAGCTGGCCGCCGAACTGCGCGAGCGCCTGACGCGGATTCCCGAGGACGACCTGGAGCAGCAGATGGAGGCCCTGCGCCACTTCAAGCTGGCCCATGGCCTGCGCGTGGCTGCCTCGGAGATCGCCGGCACCCTGCCGCTGATGAAGGTGTCCGACTACCTGACCTGGCTGGCCGAGGCCATTCTCGACCAGGTGCTGGCCCTGTCCTGGCGCCAGACCGTGGCCAAGTACGGCAACCCACGGCGCGCCGACGGCAGCCTGTGCGATCCGGACTTCATCATCGTTGGCTACGGCAAGGTCGGCGGCCTGGAGTTCGGCCATGGCTCGGACCTGGACCTGGTGTTCATCCACGATGGCGACTCGCAGGGCGAGACCGACGGCGCCAAGCCCATCGACGGCGCGCAGTTCTTCGCCCGCCTGGGCCAGCGCATCATCCATCTGCTGACCACCCAGACCACCTCCGGCCAGCTCTACGAGGTGGACATGCGCCTGAGGCCCTCGGGGGCGGCCGGCTTGCTGGTCAGTTCGCTGTCCGCCTTCCAGCGCTACCAGGAGAGCGAGGCCTGGACCTGGGAGCACCAGGCGCTGGTGCGCGCCCGTGTGCTGGTCGGCTGCTCGCGGGTCGCGGCGGCCTTCGAGCAGGTGCGTGCGCAAGTGCTCGGCCGCGAGCGCGACCTGCCCAAGCTGCAGGCCGAAGTCAGCGAGATGCGCGCCAAGATGCGCGACAATCTGGGCAGTAAGGAAACCGCCGCCGGCACTGCGGAAAATGCCTTCGAGGCCGCGACTTCCTTCGATCTGAAGCAGGATGCCGGTGGTATCGTCGATATCGAATTTATGGTGCAATACGCGGCCCTGGCGTGGTCGCGGCAGCATCCCGAGCTGCATCGCTACACCGACAACATCCGCATTCTCGACGGCCTGCGTGACGTGGGATTGATGCCCGCCGCCGACGTCGAACTGCTGCAGGAGGCCTACAAGGCCTATCGCTCCGCCGCCCACCGGCAGGCGTTGCAGAAACAACCGGGCAAGGTCGCTGGCGACCAGTTCACCGCCGAGCGACGCAGCGTGATGCGCCTGTGGCGCGAGCTGGGTCTGAGCTGACCTGCCCCCAACCGAAGAAGACTGAGGAGTGGCAAAGATGTCGATGTCCGACCGCGATGGCGTGATCTGGTATGACGGCGAACTGGTGCAGTGGCGCGACGCTACCACCCACGTGCTGACCCACACCCTGCATTACGGCATGGGCGTGTTCGAGGGCGTGCGCGCCTACAACACTCCGGACGGCACCGCGATCTTCCGCCTGCAGGCGCACACCGATCGCCTGTTCGACTCGGCGCACATCTTCAACATGCAGATCCCCTTCTCCAAGGAAGAGATCAACGAAGCGCAGCGCGCCGCGGTGCGTGAGAACGGCCTGGAAAGCGCCTACCTGCGTCCGATGGTGTTCTTCGGCAGCGAAGGCATGGGCCTGCGCGCCACCGGCCTGAAAGTGCACGTGATCGTCGCCGCCTGGAACTGGGGCGCCTACATGGGCGAAGAAGCCCTGAAGACCGGGATCAAGGTGCGCACCAGCTCCTTCACCCGCCACCACGTCAACATCTCCATGACCCGCGCCAAGGCCAACGGCAACTACATCAACTCGATGCTGGCCCTGCAGGAAGCCATCTCCGGCGGCGCCGACGAGGCCCTGCTGCTGGACCCGGAAGGCTACGTGGCCGAGGGTTCGGGCGAGAACATCTTCCTGGTCAAGGACGGCGTGGTGTACACCCCGGAAGTGACCTCCTGCCTCAACGGCATCACCCGTAGCACCATCCTGACCCTGGCTGAAGAGCACGGCATCAAGGTGGTGGAGAAGCGCATCACCCGCGACGAGGTGTATATCTGCGACGAGGCCTTCTTCACCGGCACCGCCGCCGAAGTGACGCCGATCCGCGAGGTGGACGGCCGTCAGATCGGCATCGGCCGCCGCGGCCCGGTCACCGAGAAGCTGCAAAAGGCCTACTTCGACCTGGTCACCGGCAAGACCAGCGCCCACGGCGAGTGGCGCACCCTGGTCAAGTGAGACCGATTGAAAAAGCGTGACTGCGCCCCAATCTGCTAGTCACGAATCGGCCATCATGCTGAGGCATGTTCGCTCTGATGGCCGAGTGAACGACTATAAATAGGCGGTGACTGGGGAGGCGAGAGCCTCCCCGCTCATTTCCGGAGCCCTGATGAGAATACTGATCGTAGGTCCCAGCTGGGTCGGTGACATGGTGATGGCGCAGACCCTGTTCGTCTGCCTCAAGCAGCGCCATCCCGGCTGTGAGATCGATGTGCTGGCGCCCGAGTGGAGCCGGCCGATCCTCGAACGCATGCCCGAGGTGCGCGCGGCGCTGAGCTTCCCGCTCGGCCACGGCGTGCTGGACATCGCTACCCGCCGGCGCATCGGCAAGTCCCTGGCCGGCCAGTACGACCAGGCGATTCTGCTGCCAAACTCGCTCAAGTCCGCCCTGGTGCCGTTCTTCGCCGGCATCCCCAAGCGCACCGGCTGGAAGGGCGAGATGCGCTACGGCCTGCTCAACGACATCCGCAAGCTGGATAAAGAACGTCTGCCGCTGATGATCGAGCGCTTCATGGCGCTCGCCTATGAAGCGGATGCCGAGATTCCCAAGCCCTACCCGCAGCCGCGCCTGCAGATCGACGAGGCCAGCCGCGCCGCGGCCCTGGCCAAATTCGGCCTGAGCCTGGACCGCCCGGTGCTGGCTCTGTGCCCCGGTGCCGAGTTCGGCGAGGCCAAGCGCTGGCCGGTCGAGCACTACGCCAAGGTCGCCGAGATCAAGATCCGCGCCGGCTGGCAGGTGTGGATGTTCGGCTCGAAGAATGATCATCCCGGCTGCGAGGCGATCCGTGCCCGCCTGATCCCGGGCCTGCGCGAGGAAAGCGTCAACCTGGCCGGTGAGACCAGCCTGGCCGAGGCCATCGACCTGATGTCCGCCGCCGGCGCCGTGGTCTCCAACGACTCCGGCCTGATGCACGTGGCCGCCGCGCTCAATCGCCCGCTGGTGGCGGTGTACGGCTCCACCTCGCCACAGTTCACCCCGCCGCTGGCCGACCAGGTGGAGATCGTCCGCCTGGGCCTGGACTGCAGCCCCTGCTTCGATCGCACCTGCCGCTTCGGTCACTACAACTGCCTGCGCCAGCTCAAGCCGCGCCCGGTGATCGAGGCGCTGGATCGCCTGGTGGCCGACCCGGTCGAGGTCGCCGGATGAGGGTCCTGCTGATCAAGACCTCGTCCCTCGGCGACGTGATCCACACCCTGCCGGCACTCACCGACGCGGCGCGCGCCATCCCCGGCATCCAGTTCGACTGGGTGGTGGAGGAGGGCTTCGCCGAGATTCCGGCCTGGCATCCGGCCGTGGCCCAGGTGATCCCGGTGGCGATCCGCCGCTGGCGCAAACATCCGCTGCAGACCTGGAAGAGCGGCGAGTGGAAACGCTTCAAGCAGCGTCTGGGCGAGGTCGACTACGACCTGGTGCTCGACGCGCAGGGCCTGCTCAAGAGTGCCTTCCTGACCCGCTACAGCAAGGCGCCGGTAGCCGGCCTGGATCGTGACTCGGCACGCGAGCCGATCGCCTGCCGCTTCTACGATCGGCTGTACGCCGTGGCCAAGAACCAGCACGCGCTGGAGCGCACCCGCCAGCTGTTCGCCCAGGCCCTGGGCTATGAACTGCCCGAGGGTATGGGCGACTACGGCCTGGACCGCGGCGCCATGATGGACGCGGCCTCGCAGCCTTACCTGCTGTTCCTGCACGGCACCACCTGGGCCAGCAAGCACTGGCCGGAGGTCGACTGGCGTGCCCTGGCCGAGCGCATGGCCGGGCAGGGCTGGGCGATCCGCCTGCCTTGGGGCAACGAGAACGAACGCGCCCGCGCCGAACGCATCGTCGCTGGCATCGAGGGCGCCGCCGTACTGCCCAAGCTGAACCTGGCCGGTGTGGCCAAGGTGATCGCCGGTGCCACCGCCTGCGTCGCCGTGGACACCGGTCTCGGCCACCTGGCCGCGGCGCTCGACGTGCCGACCATCTCCCTCTACGGTCCGACCCTGCCAGGCAAGGTCGGCGCCTATGGCCGCGGTCAACTGCATCTGTGTGCCAGCGGCCCGGATGCCGGCAAGGGTGATCGGCACAAGCCGTGCTTCGACGGCCTCGGCGCGCAGCGCGTGGGCGACGAGCTGAACGCCTTGCTGCTGGCGCAGCAGGAGGCGGTGTAATGCAGCTGGCCTTCGTCCTCTACAAGTACTTCCCGTTCGGCGGCCTGCAGCGCGATTTCATGCGCATCGCCCTGGAGTGCCAGGCGCGCGGCCATGCCATCCGCGTCTACACACCGATCTGGGAGGGTGAAGTGCCCGCCGGCTTCGACGTGCGGGTGGCGCCGATCAAGGCGTTCTTCAACCACCATCGCAACGAGCGTTTCAGCGCCTGGCTGGCGGCGGATCTGGCGCGTGACCCGGTGGATCGCGTGGTCGGTTTCAACAAGATGCCGGGCCTCGACGTCTACTACGCCGCCGACGGCTGCTACGAAGACAAGGCGCAGACCCTGCGCGCGCCGATCTACAAGCGCTGGGGCCGCTACAAGCACTTCGCCGACTACGAGCGGGCGGTGTTCGCCCCCGAGTCGAAGACCGAGATCCTGATGATCTCCGAGGTGCAGCAGCCGCTGTTCATCAAGCATTACCAGACCCCGGATGCGCGCTTCCATCTGCTGCCGCCGGGCATCGCCGCCGACCGCCGCGCGCCGGCCAATGCCGCCGAGATTCGTGCCGAGTTCCGCCGCGAGTTCAAGCTGGCCGACGACGACCTGCTGCTGGTGCAGATCGGCTCCGGCTTCAAGACCAAGGGGCTGGACCGCAGCCTCAAGGCGCTGGCCGCGCTGCCGCGCGAGCTGAAGAAGCGCACCCGCCTGATCGCCATCGGCCAGGACGATCCCAAGCCCTTCCTGTTGCAGGTCAAGGCGCTGGGGCTGAGCGACCAGGTGCAGATTCTCAAGGGGCGCAGTGATATTCCGCGCTTCCTGCTCGGCGCCGACCTGCTGATCCACCCGGCCTACAACGAGAACACTGGCACCGTGTTGCTGGAGGCCGTGGTCTCCGGCCTGCCGGTGCTGGTCAGCGAGGTGTGCGGCTACGCCCACTACATCGCCGAAGCCGATGCCGGACGCGTGGTGCCTGCGCCGTTCGCGCAGGACGAGCTCAATCGCCTGCTGGCCGAGATGCTCAGCGATGGCGCGGCGCGGACGAAGTGGGGCGCCAATGGCCTGACCTTTGCCGATTCGGCTGACCTGTATTCCATGCCGCAGCACGCGGCCGATGTGATCCTGGCGGAGCGCGCATGAAGCTGATCCTCGCCGAGCCGTTCCAGTCGCTGTGGGCCGGACGTGATGCCTTCGTGGCCGTGGAGGCCCTGCAGGGCCAGGTCTACCGCGAACTGGAGGCGCGCCGCACGCTGCGCACCGAGGTCGACGGCCGCGGCTATTTCGTCAAGATTCACCGCGGCGTGGGCTGGGGCGAGATCTTCAAGAACCTGCTCACCGCCAAGCGCCCGGTGCTCGGCGCCGGCCAGGAGTGGGCGGCGATCCAGCGCCTGACCGAGGCTGGCGTGCCGACCATGACCGCCGTGGCCTACGGCGAGCGTGGCAGCAACCCGGCGACGCAGCATTCCTTCATCGTCACCGAGGAGCTGGCGCCGACCACCGACCTGGAACAGTTGACCCTGAACTGGCTTCAGCAGCCGCCAGAGCCACGGCTCAAGCGCGCGCTGATCGCCGAAGTGGCGAAGATGACCGGCAACATGCATCGCGCCGGGGTCAACCACCGCGACTGCTACATCTGCCACTTCCTGCTGCACACCGACAAGCCGGTGACGGCGGATGATCTGCGCCTGTCCATCATCGATCTGCACCGCGCCCAGGTGCGCGGCGCCACGCCGCTGCGCTGGCGCAACAAGGACCTGGCCGGTCTGTATTTCTCCGCGCTGAGCATCGGCCTGACCCGCCGCGACAAGCTGCGCTTCCTGCGTGGTTATTTCGCCGGCCAGCCGCTGCGGCAGATCCTGCGTGACGAGGCGCCGCTGTTGCGCTGGCTCGAGGGCAAGGCCGAGCGTCTGCTGGCGCGCTACGAGCGCAAGTACGCCAGAGGAGGCGAAGCGTGAGTCAATGGAAGCTCGCCGAGGGTCTGGACGCCGGAACCGCTGCACGCTTCGCCGACCTCGACCAGGTGTTCGCGCTGGAGGGTGACTGGATCACCGGCGACCCGCTGTCCGAGGTGCTGCGGGTGGAGCACGCCGGCGTGCGTTACTACGTCAAACGCTACTGGGGCGCCGGCAAGGGCCTGCGGCGCTGGCTCGGTCGGCCGCGGGTCAAGGCCGAGTGGCAGAACCTCAAGTACTTCGCCAAGTGGGGCATTCCCACCGCGGCCTTGGTGGGCTGGGGGCAGGAGCGTGAGCGCGGCGCCTTCAAACGTGGTGCGCTGATCACCCGTGAGCTGGAAGGCACCATGGACATGGCGGCCATTGCCCAGCAGAACGACCCGCGCCTGGCCGATGCGCACTGGGTGGACGGCGTCAGCCGCCAACTGGCCAGAGCGACTCGGGAGTTGCACGACCACCACTTCGCCCACAACGACCTGAAGTGGCGCAACCTGCTGGTCAACCCGGCCGGCGAGCTGTTCTTCATCGACTGTCCGACTGGCGCCTTCTGGTGGGGACCCTTCCTGCGTTACCGCATCGTCAAGGACCTGGCCTGCCTGGACAAGGTCGCCAGCAAGGTGCTGTCGCGCAGCCAGCGCCTGCGTTTCTACCTGCAGTACCGCGGGCGGACGCGGCTGAACGCCAGCGACAAGCGGCGTGTTCGTCAGATAGTGAAATTCTTCGAGGGCAGGGAATGAGCGACTTCATCGCCGCCGAGGATCGCGAGATTCTCGAACGCCACGGACTGGCCGATTTCGACGCGCTGTGGGCGCTCAAGCTTGAGGCGGTGGACGAACCGAACACCGAGCGCGGCGGCTGGAGCAGCGTTTACCGCCTGGACCTGGGCGAGGCGGCTTACTACCTCAAGCGGCAGAGCAATCACCTGACTCGCAGCCTGCTGCGCCCGCTGGGCGAACCGACCTTCGCCCGCGAGTTTCGCAATATCCAGCGCTACAGCGGCCTGGGCATTCCCGCGCTGCAGGCCGCCTTCTTCGCCGAGCGCAAGCTGCCGGGCGAGCGCCGCGCCGTGCTGCTCACCCGCGCCCTGGATGGCTGGAAGGAGTTGGATCAGTGGCTGCCGGACTGGGCGCAGCTGGAACCGGCGCAACGCAGCGCCATCCTGCGCGCCTGTGGCGAGCTGGCGCGCCACCTGCACGCTGCCGGGCAGGTGCATGGCTGCTTCTATCCCAAACACATCTTCCTGCGCGTGGCAGGCGATGGCTTCGAAGCTCAGCTGATAGATCTGGAGAAGACTCGTCCGCTGCTGCTGGGCGAGCGTGACCGGATCAAGGACCTGGAGCCCCTGGTGCGCCGCGCCAACATGTGGAGCGAGGCCGACGTGCAGCAGTTGCTGGCTGCGTACCTGGGCGCCGCTGGTGACGTCGGGCGCTGGAGCCAGCGCCTGGGCGCGCGGCGGCGTAACAAGGAGGCGCGCTGATGCAGCTCGCCGAGCTGGCGCAGGCCGGACGTGCGCCGAGCCTGCCGCTGACGCTGCAGCTGGAGGGTGAGTCGCTGCAACTCGAGCGCCTGCTGCGGGTGCTGCCGGGGCAGCGCTATGTCGGCCTGGCGCAATGGCGCGGTCGCGCCGTGCTGGCCAAGTTGTTGGTCGGCGGCAAGGCCGAGCGGCACTTCCAGCGCGAGCTGGCCGGCGCCAGGCTGCTCGCCGAGCGGGGGCTGACCACGCCGGCGCTGCTGGCCGAGGGGCATGTGGCAGGGCAGGGCGGCTGGTTGCTGTTCGACTTCCTGGACGGCGCCGAGAGCCTGTGGGATGCCTGGCGCGCGGTCGAGCGCGAGCCCCTGCTGTCCGATGGTCAGCAGGCAGTGCTTGGCGAGGCCTTGGGCGCCATCGGCCAGCTGCACTCCCAGGGGCTATGGCAGGCCGATCTGCACCTGGACAACCTGCTGCGGCAGGGCGGGCGCCTGTATCTGATCGACGGCGGCGGCATCCAGGCGGAGACGCCCGGCCAGCCACTGTCGCGCCATCGGGTGCTGGAAAACCTCGGGGTGTTCTTCGCCCAGCTACCTGCGGAGCTGACGCCCTTCACCGAGGAGCTGCTGGTGCACTACCTGCTGGCCAACGCCGAGCATGCCCTGCCGCTCGAGGCGCTGCTGGCGGAAGTGGCCAAGGTGCGCCAGTGGCGCCTGCGCGACTACCTGAAGAAGATCGGTCGCGACTGCAGCCTGTTCGCCGCACGCATCAATGCTTTCGGCCTGCGTGTGGTGCGCCGTGAGCGCCAGGCCGAACTCACGCCGGTTCTGGATGCGCCGGACGACGCCATCGCCAGCGGACACCTGCTCAAGGATGGCGGCACGGCTACCGTGGCGCTGCTGCAGGCCGAGGGGCAGGCGCTGGTGCTCAAGCGCTACAACATCAAGGGCTGGCTGCACTGGCTCACGCGCTTCTGGCGCCCCAGCCGAGCCTGGCACAGCTGGGTCGAGGGCAATCGCCTGGAGCTGCTGGGCATCGCCACGCCGCGTCCGCTGGCCGTACTCGAACGGCGCTGGTGCGGATTGCGCGGACGCGCCTATCTGCTCACCGAGCACTGCGCCGGCGAGAGTCTGAGCGCGCGCTTTGCCGCGCATGTCGACGGCACGCCGCCGGAGGCCGAGCTGCAGGGCCTGGATCGACTGTTCGCTGCGCTGATCCGCGAGCGCATCAGCCACGGCGACTTCAAGGGTAGCAACCTGTTCTGGGTCGATGGCCAGTGGAGCCTGATCGACCTGGATGCCATGCATCAACACGGCAGCCAGGCCGCCTTCGCCCGCGCCTTTGCCCGCGACCGGGCGCGCTTCCTGCGCAACTGGCCGGCCGAATCCGCCCTGCATCGCCTGCTCGACCAGCGCCTGCCGCGGCTCTGAGCCGAGCTTCGGCTGGCCGGAATACCCTAGGCCCGGTGCAGCCGTTATAATCCCTCGCTTTGTTTGGGTGGACCCGTTTCCGCCTTCCATTATTCCGTGGCGGCTCGCCCGCCCGTAGCAGCAAGAGGCTTTCCCGTGGCATTGACCATTCTCGGCCTGTCCGGCGCACTCAGCCATGACCCGTCCGCCGCCCTGTACATCGACGGCAAGTTGATCGCGGCGGTCGAGGAAGAGCGCTTCGTGCGCGACAAGCATGCGAAGAACCGCATGCCCTACGAGTCCGCCAAGTTCTGCCTGGAACAGGCCGGGATCAAGCCCTCCGACGTCGACGTGGTGGCCATTCCTTTCGCCCCGATCAGCCTGTTCGGCAAGGCCCGCTGGCACTACGCCAAGCGCTACTGGTACGCGCCGGACCGCTCGCTCGACGCGATCCTGATGGGCAACCGCCGCTACAAGCGCTACCACAAGAAGATCCAGTGGTGCCTGGAGCAGCTGGGCTTCGACCTGAAGAAGGTCAAGATCGAACCGGTCGAGCACCACCTGGCCCACGCTTCCAGTGCCTACCACTGCTCGGGCTTCAAGGAAAAAACCGCGATCCTCGGCATCGACGGCAAGGGCGAATACGCCACCACCTTCTTCGGCTACGGCGAGAACGGCAAGATCCACAAGATCAAGGAGTTCTACGATCCGGATTCGCTCGGCGGCCTGTACGGCGCGATCACCGAATTCCTAGGCTTCGAGATGCTCGACGGCGAGTTCAAGGTCATGGGCATGGCGCCCTACGGCGACGCGGCCAAGTACGACTTCTCGCGCCTGGCCAAGTTCGAGAACGGCGAGCTGATCATCAACACCGACTACGCCAACGTCATCGGCTTCCGTCGCTACAAGGAAAACGGCAAGGGCTACTACTTCTCGCCCAAATTGATCGAGTGGCTGGGGCCGAAGCGCCAGGGCGACATCGCCGACGACCCGTACATCCACTACGCCGCCAGCATGCAGGCCCTCTTCGAGAAGCTGGCGCTGGAGATGATGGAGTACTACCTCGGCGACATCCTCAAGGAAACCGGCAAGATCGCCTTCGCCGGCGGCTGCGCGCTGAACGTCAAGCTGAACCAGAAGATCATTGCCCGCGACGACGTGAAGGAGCTGTTCGTGCAGCCTGCCTCCGGCGACGCCGGTACCTCGGTCGGTGCCGCTGCCTACGTCTCGCACCAGCGCGGCGTGCCGGTGGAGAAGATGGAGCACGTCTACCTCGGCCCGTCGTACTCCAACGAAGACGTGATTGCCGCCTGCGCCCGCCACCCGAGCCAGCCGGTGTTCAAACGCATCGACAACACCGCACAGCGCATCGCCAAGATCATGGTCGACGCCAATCCGGTGGCCTGGTTCCAGGGCCGCATGGAGTTCGGCCCGCGCGCCCTCGGCGGCCGCTCGATCATCGGTTGCCCGAGCGTGCCGGGCGTGGCCGACCGTATCAACGAGCAGATCAAGTTCCGCGAGCGCTGGAGACCCTTCTGCCCGTCGATGCTCGACACCGTGGCCGCGCAGATGCTCAAGGTCGACCATCCAAGCCCGTTCATGACCTTCACTTTCGAAGTCAACGAAGAGTGGAAGAACCGCGTCGGCGAAGTGGTGCACGAAGACGGCACCTCGCGCGCCCAGGTGCTGGAGCGCCGCTTCAATCCGCGCTGGTACGACCTGATGCTGGAGCTGGAAAAGCTCACCGGCAACGGCGTGTCGCTGAACACCTCGCTCAACCGCCGCGGCGAGCCGATGATCTGCTCGCCGACCGACGCGCTGAACATGTTCTACGGCTCCGACCTGCAGTACCTGATCATGGAAGACATCCTCGTGGTCAAGGACGGCAAGGACTGGTACGACAATGTCTGAAAAGCCGCTCCTGAGCGTGGTTATTCCCGCATACAACTATGCGGCGACCCTGCCACGCGCGGTCGAGTCAGTGCTGGCTCAGTTGCAAGAAGCTGACGCCGATTTACTGGTGATCGACGACGGCTCGACTGACCAAACCCCTACAGTGCTGGCTGAGCTGCAGGCGCGACATCCAGGTCGCTTCCGCATGCTGCGCAAGGAGAATGGCGGGCTGGCATCGGTCCGCAACCGTGGCATCGATGAGGCACGCGGCGATTACCTGATCTTTCTGGATGCGGATGACGAGATGGCGCCTGGCGCTCTCGCTGTGCTGGCTGCTCACCTGGCCGCCAATCCGCAGAGCCGCCTGGTAATCGGTGCTCACTGTTCTGTGCTCGAGAGCGGCAAGCAGTCGCTGCACAAGGCCGATATGCTGCCTGCTTCGGCTGCTGAGCGGGTGTATGGCTACCTGATCGGTAAGACACTTTCCCTGTCCAACGGCGCTTGCGCCATGCATCGGGATGTCTTCGTGCCCGGGCGCTACCCGGAGCAGTTCCGTAGCGTCGAGGACATTCCTGTCTTCGCCCAGGTGCTCGCGCGTTTTCCGTGCTCGGTGGTCGAGCAACCGCTGGCCCTGATTCACAAGCACTCCACGAGCTTGCGCCACAACCTGACCCATGCTCGTGCGGTGGGGCTGTCATTGGTCGATGAGGTGTTCTCTCCTGCACGCATGCCAGCAGAGCTTCAGGGCATGAAGGCCGCATTCAGGGCCCAGCGCTGCCTGTCTTTGTTCCGTACCTTCCAGCAGGCTGGCGAGTATCAGACGGCTCGCGGCTTCTATCTCGAAGCCTTGCGCACGGACTGGAGAGTGCTGTTCAAGCTTTCCTACACCCGCAAGGCGCTGCGTCTGTGGCTGAATTCAAAGAAGAAGTCGGTATGAGCCAGCGCCGTATCAAGGTTCTGCAGCTGCAGAATCGCTACAACGTGAACGCCTCCGACCTGGCCGAGCAGGTCATCCAGGGGCTGCCGGTCGATCGCTACGAGGTCGTCACCGGCTTCCTGCGTGGCCGTCCTGGGCCGGGTGAGCCCGAGAGCCGTGCGGCGCGCTCGGTCTACTTCGGTTTCTCCCAGGGCGCGCTCAAGGGCCTGCGTCTGCGGGCGCTGTGGCGCCTCTACAGACTCTGCCGTGCGGAACGCTTCGATGTGGTCATCGCCCATCGCTTCAAGCCGATGAACATGCTGATGATCCTCAACCTGCTGCTGAAGATCCCGGCCTGCATCGGCGTGCAGCACGGCATCGGCGACTTCGATCGCCACTACCGCTGCTGGGAAGCGCGCCGGCTGCTGCGCCCCAACTGGCGAGTGGTCGGCGTATCGCGGGCGGTGCGCGATTACCTGCTGGGTTGCGGCGCAGGCTTCAACGAGCGCAATACAGTGCAGATCAACAATGCCATCGACATCGCCCGGGCCGAGGGGCTGCAGCATGCGCCGGCGGAGGCCCGGAGCATGCTTGGGCTGGCTGCCGAGGCCTTCGTGCTCGGTACCATTGGCCGCCTGGTGCCGGTCAAGGGGCATATCCACCTGATCGAAGCCTTCGCGAGCCTCGCATCCGAGTTCCCCGGGGCGCAGGTTGCCATTATCGGTGAAGGGCGCGCGCGCGCCGATCTGGAAGCGGCCATCGCCCGTCATGGCCTGCAGGCGCGCGTCCACCTGCTCGGGGCGAAGGACGATGCCTTGCAGTATGTGCGCGGCTTCGATGCCTTCGTCATGCCTTCGCTGAGCGAAGGACTGCCGCTAGCCCTGCTGGAGGGTATGAGCGGACGTCTGCCGGTGCTGGGCTCCGATATCGACAGCCTGCGGCCAATTCTCGAGGACTGCGGCGGGCGCATCTTCGCCTGCGGTAACGCTGCCGAGCTGACTAGCCGCCTGCGTGAGGTACTCGAGCTGACGCCTCAGGCGCGCATGGCCGAGGGTGAGGAAGCCTATGCCTACCTCTGTCGGGCCCATTCGATCGAGGACTTCCGTCGCCACTACCGGGAGCTGATCGAGCGCATGCTGGGGTCGAAGCATGAGTGAGCAGCCGCTGGTCACGGTGATCATCGCCTCATACAACCACGCGCCTTATGTCGAGGCGGCCATCGAGAGCGTGCTGGCGCAGAGCTACCCCGCGGTGGAGCTGCTGGTCGTCGATGACGGCTCCAGTGATGACAGCGTCGAACGCATCCAGGCGCTGCAGCGCAAGCATGGTTTCGACTTCCGGGTGCAGGCCAATCAGGGGCTGGCGCGCACGCTGAACGATTGCATCGCGCGTGCGCGCGGTAGCCTGATCGCGCCCTTCGGCTCGGACGACGTGATGCTGCCGGAGCGTCTGGCCAAGCAGGTCGCCTATCTGCAGGACAAGCCCGAAGTGGGCATCTGTGCAGGCAATATCGCCCAGATCGATGGCGATGGCCTGCCGCTGGAGCGGCGCGACCGGGTGCGGCCATTCCGTCGGCTCGATTTCGAGGATGTGTTCTGTTCCGACAAGGCGGGTGCTCCTGCACCGACCCTGCTGTTTCGGCGCGAGGCCCTGGAGCAGGTCGGCTGCTTCGATCCCAGCATCCGCCTGGAAGACCTGCTGGTCGAGCTGAAGATCACTCGGGCAGGTTACTTCATCGACGTGCTGCCGGATGTGCTGGCCCAGTACCGTGTGCATGGCACCAACACCTACAAGAACCGCCGCTTCATGATCGAGACGGTGCTCGCGACCTACGCTCGCTTCGATGATCACCCGGCCTATCCGGCGGTCTGCGCGCGTTTTCTCAACTCGATGCTGCTCAAGTGCGCGCGTGACGATAAGCCGCTGGCTCGCGAGCTGCTGCGGCGCATACCGCTGCGGCGCTGGAATGCCAAGACCCTGAGAGCGCTGGGGCGTCTAGCATTCGCCTGAGCGGCGACGTGCTTGAGTGATGAAGTCGTCTATCTGCGATGAGCAGAGCATCGGGATTGCCTGGCGCACCTCGTGCTCGGGCCAGTCCCACCAGGCGATCTGCAGCAGCGCGTCGCGCTGCGCCTCGTCGAAGCGCCAGCGCACATGGCGTGCCGGGTTGCCCGCCACCACCGAGTAGGGGGCGACGTCGCGGCTGACCACGCTGCCGGCGGCCACCACGGCGCCATGGCCGATTTTCACGCCAGACAGGATGATGCTCTGCGAGCACAGCCAAACGTCACTGCCGATCTCGACATCACCCCGGGTGCCGCCATGGTCGGCGATGTGGGCTGCCTCTTCGGTGAATGCCGGAAAGGGGAAGCTGCTCACCCAGTCGATGCGGTGGTGCCCGCCGAGATAGATATGCACGTCTCCGGCGATCGAGCAGTAGGCGCCGATGCGTAGGGTGGAGCCTTCGTTCCAGTCGTGGACCTCGGGCATGCCGTAGGTGCCCGTGCCCACCTGGTAGCTGGGGTAGCGCGTCCTGAACTTCTCCTGGGCCCTGTGCAGCTTCGGCGGCTTGGGCGGCTTGCTCAGGGCCCGCTGCAGGCGCTGCAGCAGTGCTTTCATTTCGTTCCCGCCGAAAGGTTGTGCAGCGCACGCTCGAGGCGGTCCGCCGCGGCTGAGCCGCAACGCTGCCGATAACCTGCCAGCAGCTGTTGCTGGTGCTGCTCTGTCAGCCAGCTGCGGTCCTCTGGATAGCGCAGCATGTGCTGCAGATTGCGCTGGCGCTTCCAGCTGGAAAGCGGTGCGCTGCCAATCTGCATGTCGGACAGGTCGATCAGGCCGAAGCTGTCATCCGGCAGGGCCAACACGTTGCCCAGGTGCAGCGAGCGAAAATAGATGCCTTGCTCGTGCAGTTCGCCGAGGAAGGTGCCGAAGCGCTGCACGTCCAGGGCTCGGGCCGAACTGTCCAGGGCGCGCCAGCGCTGGCGCAGGGTTTCTCCCGGCAGGGGCTGGTAGCGGACACCGTTGAGCTGGCGTTCGGGAATGAGCAGCAGGTCTTCGATGCGCGGAGCGGTGATGCCCAGCGCCACCAGGCGCTCGGCGTTGCGCGCAAACAGCTTGGCCGGCGGCGCCCAGAGCGCGGAGGAGAGCAGGCGCTTGCGGCGGTACAGCTTGAGGAAGTCGCCGTTGCGCAGGCGTGCGACCTTGAGGCCGTAGCCATCCTCTTCGATGGTCTGCGCGCCCTCCAGTAGCAGTTCGAGCTCCTGCTTGCTCAGGGTTTTCATTTGTTCGCGAGGCCTCGTTGGGTGATCGACAAGGCGGCTATCAGGGCCAGTGGGATCCAGATGATGAACCAGCTCTCGTTCGGTCGCGCCAGGAAGCTGCTGCCCTCGGTCAGGCCGGCGGTGAGCCCGTAGACCAGGAGCGCCGAGGCTAACTGGAAGCTGGGCAGATGGCGTTGCCGCAGGCAGCGCCCCAGTGCCAATCCGTGCATCGTTATCCAGGCAAGCAGGCCGACGAGTCCCAGCTCGAGCAGGACGGCCAGGGCGATGTTGTGCGGATCGCTCAGCAGCCCCCGTCGGCCGGGGATGTCGAAGACGAATCGGCTGTCGTAGCCATGGCCGAGCCATGGCGTTTCCAGTGCCTGGCGCAAAGCCTCAGCCCAGAGCTGCGGACGGTAGGAAACACCGCGCTGCAGCAGGATCTGGGGGTCGATCAGCAAGCTCAGCACCGCCAGCGCGAGGATGCCCGCGAGGAGCAGGCCGGCCCTTTTCCAACAGAACAGCAGCATCCAGCAGAGCACGACGACCATGGCCAACAGCGGAGTGCGCGAGCCTGTGGCCAGGCAGGCGAATGCCAGCGGCAGCGCAGCCAGCAGGGCCTGCCAGGCCTTCTCCTTGTGGCTCAGGCCGAGGCAGATCCAGAAGGCGAGGAAGAAGCCGAACACATGTGAACTGAGCAGGGCATTGCGCAAGGCCCCGTAGCCGACCATTCGAGCTCCGGACTCGGACAGGAGGAAGTACGCGACGCTCACGAGCGCGACCAGGCTGGCAACAATAGCTGCGCCATACAGCGTCTTCAGTAGCAGGGCTTGATCGCGCATGGCAATCAGTGCGCAGCCGGCGAAGAGCATGAACACATACAGCGGCCGCTTGGCCAGGCTGATCGAGTTCGAGTCGGATGTGGTCCAGTACAGGCTCGCCAGCAGCCAGGCGGCTAAGGCCAGGAAGGCCAGGATGATCGGTTCGCGCAGCAGCGCCAGCATGTTACGCGGTGCCAGGAGCAGGCCGAGCAGCGCGGGGGCGGCGAAGGCGGCGTAATAGACCTTGGTGTAGGGGCTGATTTCTGGCAGCCAGAACAACCCTGTCAGCAGGCACAGGTAGCCCGCCACCAGCCAATAGCTGCTGATGAACTTGCTCAGGGCGAGGCGGGTTGGAAGCATTATGGCGAGGGGGCGCTGCATCAGTGTGCTGTTGGTCAGGGAAACAGGGGCGGAATTCTAAAGCCAATTGGTGCCGAGGGGGCAGCGGTCAATGTGATAGGATTTCATGCTTTCGGCAATGTTGGTGCGTCTTTGCTATGTCCGATCAGCAAGCTTCGGCTTCCGGTACTTCCAGTCTGCGGGTCTACTTTCGCCTTTTGGGGTATGTGAAACCCTACATCGGCTTGTTCCTGCTCAGTATTCTCGGTTTTCTGATCTTCGCATCGACCCAGCCAATGCTGGGCTACATCCTGAAGTACTTCGTCGACGGCCTGTCCAATCCGGACGCCAGTTTCTTCTCGAATGTTCCCTACCTCTCCGAGTTTCCTTTCCTCGCCCATCTGAAGCTGCTGCAGACGGTGCCGCTGCTGATCGTGCTCATCGCGGTGTGGCAGGGGATAGGCTCGTACCTGGGCAACTATTTTCTCGCCCGGGTCTCGCTAGGTCTGGTACATGACCTGCGGCTGGCGCTGTTCGACAAGCTGCTGGTGCTGCCCAATCGCTACTTCGACAACCACAACTCGGGGCACCTGATCTCGCGGATCACCTTCAACGTGACCATGGTCACCGGTGCCGCCACCGACGCGATCAAGGTGGTGATCCGCGAGGGCATGACGGTGATCTTCCTGTTCGCCTCGCTGCTGCTGATGAACTGGAAGCTGACCCTGGTAATGGTCGCCATCCTGCCGCTGATCGGCCTGATGGTCACCAGTGCCAGCCGCAAATTCCGCAAGCAGAGCAAGAAGATCCAGGTGGCGATGGGCGACGTGACGCATGTCGCCTCCGAGACCATCCAAGGTTACCGGGTGGTGCGCAGCTTCGGCGGCGAGCGCTACGAGTCGGAGCGTTTCGAGGCTGCCTCGCTGGATAACACGGAGAAGCAGCTGCGCATGACCAAGACCGGAGCGGTCTACACGCCGATGCTGCAGCTGGTGATCTACAGCGCGATGGCGGTGCTGATGTTCCTGGTGCTGTACATGCGTGGTGATTCTTCGGCTGGCGACCTGGTGGCCTACATCACCCTGGCGGGCCTGCTGCCCAAGCCTATTCGCCAGCTCTCGGAGGTCAGCTCGACCATCCAGCGCGGCGTGGCCGGCGCGGAGAGCATCTTCGAGCAGCTCGACGAAGCGGACGAAATCGACAAGGGCCGCATCGAGCGTGAGCGCGTCAGTGGCCGGCTGGAAGTGCGCAACCTCAACTTCAGCTATCCGGGCACCGAGAAGCCGGTGCTCAGCGACATCAGCTTCACCGCCGAGCCGGGGCAGATGATTGCCCTGGTCGGACGCTCCGGCAGTGGCAAGTCGACCCTGGCCAACCTGATTCCGCGCTTCTATCGCCACGAGCATGGCGAGATCCTGCTCGATGGGGTGGATGTCGAGGAATACAGCCTGCGCAACCTGCGTCGGCACATCGCCCTGGTTACCCAGCAGGTGACGCTGTTCAACGATAGCGTTGCTGGCAACATCGCCTATGGCGACCTGGCGGGCTCGCCGCGCAGTGCCATCGAAGACGCCGTGGAGGCCGCCTACGCCACCGAGTTCGTGGCCAAGCTGCCGCAAGGGCTCGATACCCTGGTGGGCGAGAACGGCGTGCTGCTCTCGGGTGGCCAGCGCCAGCGCCTGGCCATCGCCCGTGCACTGCTCAAGGACGCGCCGATCCTAGTACTCGACGAGGCAACCTCGGCCCTCGATACCGAGTCCGAGCGTCACATCCAGGCGGCTCTCGACCGCGTTATGAAGGGGCGTACCACGCTGGTCATCGCCCATCGCCTGTCGACCATCGAGAAGGCCGACCAGATTCTGGTGATGGACCAGGGCCGCATCGTCGAACGTGGTACTCATGCCGATCTGCTGGCGCTCAACGGCTACTACGCGCGCCTGCACGCCATGGGCATGGATGAGAGCGCGCCGGTAGAGCCGCACTGATAAACTAGCCGCCGTTATTTTTGTACCCGGAGACTCCATGAAGCTGTCCATGCCCCGTTACGACCAAGCCCCCGTTCTGGTGGTGGGCGATGTCATGCTCGACCGTTACTGGCATGGCGGTACCTCGCGCATTTCTCCCGAGGCTCCGGTGCCGGTGGTCAAGGTCGAGCAGATCGAGGATCGTCCGGGCGGTGCCGCCAACGTCGCGCTGAACATCGCCGCCCTCGGCGCCCCGGCACTGCTGGTCGGCGTGACCGGGCGCGACGAAGCGGCCCATAGCCTCGCCGACAGCCTGCATGCCGCGGGCGTGCAGGCGCACTTCCAGCGCATCGACGAGCAGCCGACCATCGTCAAGCTGCGGGTCATGAGCCGCCATCAGCAGCTGCTGCGCATGGACTTCGAGGAGCCCTTCGCCACCGACGCCGAGGCACTGGCCGAAGATGTCGATGGCCTGCTCGCCGGGGTCAAGGTGCTGGTGCTGTCCGACTACGGTAAGGGCGCGCTGAAGAACCACCAGGCGCTGATCCAGCTGGCCCGTGCCAAGGGCATCCCGGTGCTGGCCGACCCCAAGGGCAAGGACTTCTCCATCTATCGTGGCGCCAGCCTGATCACCCCCAATCTCAACGAGTTCGAGACCATCGTCGGCAGCTGTGCCGATGAGGCAGAGCTGGTGGCCAAGGGCGCCAAGCTGATGAGCGAGCTGGAGCTGGGCGCGCTGCTGGTGACCCGCGGCGAGCACGGTATGACCCTGCTGCGCCCCGAGCACGCGCCGCTGCACCTGCCGGCCCGTGCCCGCGAGGTGTTCGACGTGACCGGTGCCGGCGATACCGTGATTTCCACCCTGGCCGCCTCCATCGCCGCCGGCGAGGAGCTGCCCCAGGCCGTGGCCCTGGCCAACCTGGCCGCCGGCATCGTGGTTGGCAAGCTGGGTACTGCCGCCATCAGCGCGCCCGAGCTGCGGCGTGCGGTGCAGCGCGAGCAGGGCTCCGAGCGTGGCGTGGTCAGCGTCGAGCAACTGCTGCTGGCGCTGGAAGATGCCCGCGCCCATGGCGAGAAGATCGTCTTCACCAACGGCTGTTTCGACATCCTGCATGCCGGCCACGTGACCTACCTGGAGCAGGCTCGTGCCCAGGGTGATCGCCTGGTGCTGGCAGTCAACGATGATGCTTCGGTATCGCGCCTCAAGGGGCCAGGCCGGCCGATCAACGCGGTGGATCGGCGCATGGCTGTGCTTGCCGGCCTGGGTGCGGTGGACTGGGTGGTGAGCTTCGCCGAGGACACCCCGGAGAACCTGCTGCGCACCGTGCAGCCAGACGTGCTGGTCAAGGGCGGTGACTACGGCATCGACCAGGTGGTCGGCGCCGACATCGTGCGTGCCTACGGCGGTGAAGTGCGGGTGTTGGGGCTGGTGGAGAACAGTTCCACCACCGCCATCGTCGAGAAGATCCGCAGCAAGTAAGCCTGTGGCCGCCTGCTGCGCGGCCAGCCTTCCTGCCTGTTAGACGCGCGCCACAGCCCGGCGCGCCGGCTCCTGACTCTTCGTGCCAGCGGGCTCCTTGTCCGCCTGGCTCACGCGTGCCAGCCAGTCCTTCCAGCGGATGCGCTCGTCGCGCACCAGCCAGCCGTCCTGGGCGGCGAAACTCTCCGACAGCCAAACCCCACGGGTGCTCGCGGGCAGCAGCTCGCCCTTGCGCAGGGTGAACAGCCCGCCGCTGGGCTTGCCCTGCTGCAACGGCAGCAGATAGATATCCGGGCGGCGCCGCTCCAGGCGGGCCACCAGCTCATCGCCCTCCAGGCGCTCGTCGACATGGAACAGGCTGGGCTGGCGGCAGTCTTTCGGCAGCTCCAGGCGCAGGTCGTAGACCAGCTGCAGCGAGGCGGTGGGCAGGTGTACGTAGGCGCGCGGGCGCTCCATCAGCACCAGGTTGCCGCACTGCACCGGGCGCGCTGCGCCGGACAACGGTGTGAGGCGGAAGTGGTCGCCCTGGCGATAGCGCAGCCGGTCCTGATAGGGCGTCGGCAGCCAGGTGTCGGCGTAGCGGCCGGCCAGCCAGGTGCCGTCGTTCTCGATCAGGCATTCCTCGGCGACTT
This sequence comes from Pseudomonas sp. Gutcm_11s, assembly GCF_028649395.1. Taxonomy (GTDB): domain Bacteria; phylum Pseudomonadota; class Gammaproteobacteria; order Pseudomonadales; family Pseudomonadaceae; genus Aquipseudomonas. Next base: position 52,444 of record NZ_JAQSUW010000012.1, read on the forward strand.
CCTGAATGGCAGTGAGCAGCGGCAGGTTCAGCTCGTGGGCTGGCACGTAGCCGGAGATCAGCTTGAGCACGGTGTCACCGCGGTCCGGGCGGCTCTGCCGCACCACCAGCCAGTAGTCGCGGCCCTGCCAGGTCAGGGTCAGGCGTACCGATACACCGAGGTTGGCCAGCTCCAGGGCGAAGCGCTGGCTGTCGGCCGCCTGCACCGGACGGCGGCGCTCGAGCATCTGCGCGAAATTCAGTGGCAGGCCAAGGCTACGGTAGTTCAGGGCGTCTGCCGTGGCTTCCACGTACAGCGGCAGGGTCTTGAAGTTGCCAGGGGCCTTGCGGGCCAGCAGTCTCGACATATCGGCTCCTCAGTCGGCAGCGGTGGGGCTGCATCAGATGGACGGCGCGCGGCGAAGTTCAAGCCGCGCCCGGAGCCCAGCAGTTTAGCCGCGGATAACCGCAGCGGCGGTCGCGGCATTTGCCGCCAGATGTTGCGGGTTGATGGTGCCGACGATGGCGGCGCTGACGCCGGGGTGGCCGAACACCAGCTCGAAGCTGGCGCGCACTGGATCTTTCCCCGCGAGCACCGCATGGCCGCTGGCCAGGGCCTTCTTGATCAGGATGCCCTTGTGGTGGCTGGCCGCATGGTCGAGCACGGCGCGTTCGCCCTGCTCGGCGAGGTTGTAGGTGACCATGGCGCAGTCGCCCTGCTCGAGGGCCAGCAGGCCGCCTTCGACGGTCTTGCCGGAGAGGCCGAAGGCGCGGATCTTGCCCTCGCGCTTGAGCTCGGCCAGGGCCTCGTACACGCCGCTGTCGCGCAGCACCGCCACGTCGTTGCCGTCCGAGTGCACCAGCACCAGGTCGATGAAGTCGGTCTCCAGGCGCTGCAGGCTGCGCTCGACCGAGAGGCGCGTGTGTTGCGGCGAGAAGTCGAAGTGCGACTGGCCGGCCTCGAATTCCTCGCCGACCTTGCTGACGATCACCCAGTCCTGGCGTTGGCCGCGCAGCAGCGGGCCCAGGCGTTGTTCACTGACGCCGTAGGCCGGTGCCGTGTCGATCAGGTTGATGCCGAGTTCGCGGGCCCGGTTGAGCAGGGCGCGCGCGGCGGCATCGTCGGGGATGGTGAAGCCGTTGGGATACTTCACTCCCTGGTCGCGGCCCAGCTTGACCGTGCCCAGGCCGAGTGGCGAGACGAGCAGGCCGGTGTCGCCCAGCGGGCGGTGCAGGTCGTGCAGGCTCATGGCAGCAGCTGCTCCCATACCGGCTCGCCCAGTGGCGGGCGTGGTAGCGCCGGCAGCAGCGTTGCGGACTCGCCCGGCGTGATGCCGTCACGCTCGAGGGCGGCGATGACGCGATCGGCGAAGTCCGGCGACAGCGCCAGTTTGGTCGGCCAGCCGACCAGCAGGCGGCCGTGGTCGGCAAGGAAGGCGTTGTCCGGGCGTACCAGGCCCGATTGCGCCGGCTCGGCGCGGTCGACCCGCAGGGTGGCCCAACGCGCGTCGGAGAGGTCGACCCAGGGCAGCAGTTGCTGCACTTCCTTCTGCGCTGCGGCGATCTGCGCCGGCTCGCTGCGGGCCACGCCATCGGCCTCGGCGATATCGCCGCCGAGATACCACACCCACTGGCCATCGGCGGCCGGGTGGCTGGTCACGGTGATGCGTGGCTTGGGCCCGCCGCCCAGGCAGTGGGCGTACAGCGGCTTCAGGTCGCGACCCTTGACCAGCACCATGTGCAGCGGGCGCAGTTGCTGGCGCGGCTGTTCCACGCCGAGAGCGGCGAGCAGCTCGGCGTTGCCGGCACCGGCGCTGAGCACGATGCGCCGGGCACGGATCTCGCGACCGTCGATCTGCAGGCCGACTAGCTCGCCGTTCTCGAGCAACGGCTTGATGTCATGCCCGGCCAGCAGGCTGTCGCCGGCCAACTCGGCCAGGCGCGTGATCAGGCTGGGCACGTCGAGCACCAGCTCGGCCAGGCGATAGACCTTGCCCTTGAATTTGGGATGTTGCAGCGCTGGTGGCAGCTGGTCGCCCTTGACCTGATCGACGCGACCGCGCACGGCCTTGCTGGCGAAGAAGCTGGTCAGATTGCCGGCCAGGCTGCCCGGCGACCACAAATAGTGGGCTTCGGAGAGTATGCGCACGCCGGAGAGGTCCAGCTCGCCCTGGCCCGCCACGGCTTCGCGCCAGCGCCGCGGCATGTCGGCGATGGCCTCGGAGGCGCCGGTCAACGCGCCGTGCAGGGCGTATTTGGCACCGCCATGGATGATGCCCTGGGACTTCAGGCTCTGCCCGCCGCCCAGCGCGGCGTTTTCCACCAGCAGGGTGGCATAGCCGAGGCGGCGCAGGCGGGCATTGAGCCAGAGGCCGGCGATACCGCCGCCGACGATCAGGATATCGGTGCTGAGGGCTTGGGACATGCGCGGCGCTCGCTGGAAACAGGCGCGCAGTATACCGCGGCCAGCCGCTGCGGCTCGCCGGTCAGTGGCCGATGGTTTTCGAGAACAACTGGATCACCACCACTCCGGCGACGATCATGCCCATGCCGAGCATGGCCGGCAGGTCCAGGCGTTGTTGATAGAGGATGGTGGCGGCGATGCTCACCAGCACGATGCCCAGGCCTGCCCACACGGCATAGGCGACGCCAACCGGGATGGTCTTCACCACCAGGCTGAGCATCCAGAACGAGATGGCGTAGCCAACCACCACCAGTACCAGCGGCAGGGGCTTGTTCAGGCCGTCGAGGGCTTTCATCGAGGTGGTGGCGATCACTTCGGCGGTGATGGCGATGGCGAGGTAGAGATAGCCGGTCATGTCGATCCTCCTGTTGAGCGGCGCCATTCTAGAGTTCTGCGCGATGGGATAAAGTCATTACCTATCTGGATTGGAGATAGGCATGCAGTGGAACCTGGAGCAGATCCGCCTGTTCGTCGGCGTTGCCGAGGGCCAGTCCTTCTCGGCCGTGGCACGCCAGATGCGGCGCGCGCAGTCGGCGGTGAGCAGTGCCATCGCTATACTGGAGGCTGATCTCGGCGTGCTGTTGTTCGAGCGCAGCAGTGGCCGCCAGCCGCGCCTGACGGTGGCAGGCGCGGCGTTGCTGGAGGAGGCGCGCGAGTTGCTGCGCCAGGAGGAGCGCCTGGAGGCACGGGCCCGGGGGCTGGTGCGCGGTGAGGAGGTGCGTCTGCGCCTGGCGCAGGATGAGGCGATGCCCTATCAGCCGGTGCTGGACAGCCTGGAGGCGCTGGCCAAGGCCTTCCCGCGGCTGGAGGTGCAGCTGGCCAGTGGCGCCCAGGGCGATGTCGCGCGCAAGTTGCTGGAGCGGCGCGCCGACCTCGGCCTGCTGTTCCACCACGAACACATGCCGGCAGAGCTGGAGCGCCAGCGCCTGGGCACCATCGAGCTGGTGACCGTCTGCGGTGCGGAGCATCCCTTGGCGGCGGCCGGCCAGGTCGATCGCCGCGAGCTGGCGCGCCACCGCCAGTTGCTGATGGCGCCGCAGGATAGCCAGTACCCCGGCGGCGAGCAGATCAGCCCGTCGGTCTGGCGCGCCGACAGCTTCTACGCCATGGCCGAGCTGCTGATGCGCAACCTTGGTTGGGCCTGGTTGCCGCGCCACGTGGTGCAGTACCCGACCTATCAGGGCCAACTGGTCGAGTTGAGTTGTGACTGGACGCCGCCGCCGCTGCTGGTGGAGCTGGTCTGCCGCCGCGACGAGGCGCTGGGGCCTGCGGCGCTCTGGCTGGCCGAGTCCTTCGCCGAGCACCTGCAGGCGATGGGCTGATCTGGCGCGGAACGCTCTGTTAAGCTGCGCGCCCATGAACAGAACCCTCTATACCCTGATCTTGCACCTGGCCCTGCCGTTCATCTTCCTACGCCTGTGGCTGCGGGCGAGGAGCGCCCCCGCTTACGGCAAGCGCATCGGCGAGCGCTTCGCCTTCGGCCTGCCGACGCTGCGCCAGGGCGGTATCTGGATCCACGCCGTGTCACTGGGCGAGAGCATTGCCGCCGCGCCGCTGATCCGCGAGTTGTTGGCGCGCCATCCCGAGCTGCCAATCACCGTCACCTGCATGACGCCGACCGGCTCCGAGCGCATCCAGGCGCTGTTCGGTGAGCGTATTCAGCACTGCTACCTGCCCTACGACCTGCCGTGGGCCTGCTCGCGCTTCATCGAACGCCTGCAGCCGCGACTGGCGGTGATCATGGAGACCGAGCTGTGGCCCAATCACATCGCCGCCTGCCATCGCCGCGGTATTCCTGCGGTGCTGGCCAATGCGCGCCTGTCCGAGCGCTCGGCGCGCGGCTATGCGCGTTTCTCGCGCCTGACTGCGCCGATGCTGGCGCAGCTGTCGCTGATCGCCGTGCAGACCGAGGCCGAGGCCGAGCGCTTTCGCCAGCTGGGCGCGCGCCGCGAGTGCGTGCAGGTGACCGGCTCGATCAAGTTCGATCTGAGCGTCGATGCCGAGCTGCCGCTGCGCGCCGCCGAGCTGCGCCGTAGCTGGGGCGCGGCGCGCCCGGTGTGGATTGCTGCCAGCACCCATGCCGGCGAGGACGAGGTGGTGCTGGCCGCGCATCGCCAGTTATTGAGCGAGCATGCCGATGCGCTGCTGATCCTGGTGCCGCGCCACCCCGAGCGTTTCGAGCAGGCCAGCGAGATGAGCTGGCGCGAGGGTTTCAGCGTGGTGCGTCGCTCCAGCGCCGAACCGGTGACAGCGCAGGCGCAGGTGCTGGTCGGCGATACCCTGGGCGAGCTGCTGTTCCTCTATGCCCTGGCCGACCTGGCCTTCGTCGGCGGCAGCCTGATCCCCAATGGCGGGCACAACCTGCTGGAACCGGCGGCGCTGGGCAAGCCACTGCTGAGTGGTCCGCACCTGTTCAACTTCCTGGAAATCGCCGCGCAGCTGCGTGCGGCCGGCGATCTGATGGAGGTGCAGGATGCGGCGCAGCTGCATGCGGCGTTGCGCGCACTGTTCGCCGATCCTGAGGAGTCGAGGCGCATGGCCGAGGCCGGCCTCGGCGTGCTGCGCGCCAACCAGGGTGCCCTGGCGCGCCTGTTGGCGGGGCTAGAAGGCCTGCTGGCGCGGGCGTAGCAACGCCCGCAGCAGCATTCCGCCCAGAGCCAGGCCGAGGCAGGGCAGCCAGACCCAGCGTGCCTCGGAAACTAGTACGTCGAGGCCGCGCTGGCTGAAGAAGCCCTGCACGAAGGGCGAGACCTCGATGGGCCGCCAGGGCAGGAAGAAGCGCTGCTCGCTCCATGGCCACAGCCAGGCCACGCCCAGGCCGCCATCGGTGGCCGCATCCAGCAGGCTGTGCGAGGCACAGGCCAGGGTGATCCAACAGAAGGCCTTGAGCGGGCCGCAGCCCAGCAGGCGGCAGCCCAGTGCGCCCAGGGTTCCGCAGATTGCGGCAAACAACAGCGAGTGACTGAAACCGCGATGGCCGAAGGCGTCGGCATAGGCGATGCCGAACTTGAAGGCCAGAACGTCGGCATCCGGCAGCAGGGTGAAGAGCAACCCGGCCAGCAGCAGGCGCGGGGGAATTACCCGCGGCCCGAGTGCCAGTCCCAGGGCCAGGACCGGCAGCGGGTGGGTGATCAGCGTGGTCACGAGTGCTCGTGCATGCGCGCCAGCTGGCGCTCCAGCAGCGAGGGGTAGGGCTCGAGCAGGCGCTCGACGCAGCTCGCGCCTTCCGGGCTGGCGATGGCGCGGATGCGTGCGCGCTGGCGCAGCAGCGGGTCGTCGGCGACGCTGCGCTGTACCAGCAGCAGGTTGCGGCTGTGCTGGGCCAGAGCCAGGGCGTCCTGGGCGACTTCGCTGAGCAGCAGCTCGGCCTGGCTCGGGCTGATTTCCTCGTCGGTCTTGGTCAGGCCCAGCTGCAGCTGCAGGGTGATGCCGCTGTCAGCCACCTCGATCTGCAGGGCGTGGCCGAGGGCGCGCATCAGCTCGCCGCAGCACAGGGCGTGGGTCAGGTAGTCCTCGTCGCTGTGCTCGCTGGAGAACAGCATCAGGCTGCTGCCGTCATTGAGGGTGAACAGCTTGCCCTGGTACAGCGCGGCGGCCCGTTCCAGGCAGTCACGGTAGCGCTGCAGCAGTTCCAGCAGGCGGGTGCGCGGCAGGTGGCGTAGCTGCTCCTGGGCGCCGAGCTGGATAGCCAGCACGGCGCTGCTGACATTCTGCTCCGGCTGCGGCGGCTGGTAGGCAACCGGCGCGGGCTGTGGCTCGAGTTCAGGCTCGACGTTGGCAGGCGCGACCGGTTGCAGGTCGCGCAGGTCGGCGAACGGGTCATCTTCCTCGTGCTGGGCCACCGGCTTGGCAGCCGGAGTGGGCGGGGCGAGCTCTTCGTCGTAGTCGTAATCCGCGTCGGCGCGCAGGTTCGGCATGTCGAAGCCCGGCTCGCGGACCTCGTCTTCATGGAAGTCGTGCTCGTCGCCGAGGTCGGCGTAGTCGTCCTGTTCCTCGTACTGCGGCTCGGGCTCCGGCTTCTCCGGCACCAGACGGGCCTGCAGCTGGCGGGCCAGGTCGCCGATCTCGTCCTGGCGGCCAGCGCCGGGGGCAGGGTCGTCCGGATCGCGCAACCACACGCGCAGCTGCATCAGCGGCATGGAGATATGGCGGCCGAGGCGCAGGCTGAGCGACATGGCCAAGGCCAGCAGGATCAGGCTGAGCAGGCCCATGCTCTGCAGGCTGATGGTCATTGGCTGCTGGAACTGCTGCATGTCCAGGCTGATGCGCAGCTGGCCGGCGATCACTTCCTGGAAGGTGATGGGCGTGGAATACAGGCCTTCGGTCTCGCCGAGAATGCTCTGGGTCGGGCGCGAGCCGGCCTCGGCAAGGATGCGGTTGTCCACGCTGTAGATGGCGGCATGGGCCACCAGCGGGTTCTTCGCCAGGTTGCTGAGCAGCACGTTGAGGCTGAGGATGTCGTTGGACACCAGCAGCTCGGTGGCCGAGGCAGCGGTCTGCACGGTCAGGCTCTGGCCGAGGGCGTCGGCCTGCTGCTGCATGGCCTGCTTGAACTGCATGCCCATCACCCAGGCGTAGATCACCAGGGCCAGGGCGACCAGCAACAGGCTATGGCTGGCGATGCGCAGGGCGAGCGGCACGCGGCGCTGGCGCAGGGCATTGAACAGCAACAGGAAGAAATTGTCGGGTTTGACCTGGACGGGCCGGTTCACAGAGCGCGGCTCTTCTTGAATGGAATTGCCGCGCAGTATAACCAGCGTCCCCAGGCCGGCAAAGCGCCGCCCGTGCCCAGCGCGGCGGGAATAGGGGTAGAATGTGCGCCTTTTCGCCGACCCATTTGTACGCCTGGAGTGAAGCCTTGCGCGAAATCGTCCTGATCAACATCACCGGGGAAGATCGTCCCGGTCTGACCGCAGCCATCACCGGTGTGCTGGCGCAGGGCGGGGTGAACATCCTCGACATCGGCCAGGCGGTGATCCACGACACCCTGTCGTTCGGCATCCTGGTCGAGATTCCGGACACCGAGCGCGGCTCCTCCGTGCTCAAGGACGTGCTGTTCACCGGCTACAAGCTGGACCAGCAGGTGCGTTTCACCCCCGTCTCCGAGGCCGACTACCAGCAGTGGGTTGGCGGCCAGGGCAAGAGCCGCTACATCGTCACCCTGCTGACCCGCAAGGTCAGCGCCGAGCAGCTGCAGCGCGTCAGCTCGATCACCGCCAAGTACGGCCTCAACATCGACCAGATCGACCGCCTCTCCGGGCGCATGCCGCTGGACACCCCGGCTGACCAGGGCAAGGGCTGCATCGAGTTCTCCGTGCGCGGCGAGCCGGCCGATGTCGATGCGCTGCGCGCCGAGTTCCTCAGCGTGGCCCAGGAGCTCAACGTCGACATCGCCTTCCAGCGCGACTCGGTATTCCGTCGCAATCGCCGCCTGGCGGTGTTCGACATGGACTCGACGCTGATCGAGGCCGAGGTGATCGACGAGCTGGCCAAGGCCCATGGCGTGGGCGAGCAGGTGGCCGAGATCACCGAGCGTGCGATGCGTGGCGAGCTGGACTTCCGCGCCAGTTTCAAGGAGCGCATGGCGCTGCTGCAGGGGCTGCCGGAGAGCGTGCTGGCCGAGATCGGCACCTCGCTGCGCCTGACCGAAGGCGCCGAGGTACTGTTCGCCGAGCTCAAGCGCCTGGGCTACAAGACCGCCATCCTCTCTGGTGGCTTCACTTATTTCGCCAAGCAGCTGCAGGCCAAGCTGGGCATCGACTATGTGTTCGCCAATGAGCTGCAGATCGTCGATGGCAAAGTCACCGGCGTGGCCGTCGAGCCTATCGTCGACGCCCTGCGCAAGGCTGACCTGCTGCGCGAGCTGGCCGAGAAGGAAGGCCTGCGCTTGGAGCAGACCATCGCCGTGGGCGACGGTGCCAACGACCTGCCGATGCTTGGCCTGGCCGGTCTCGGCGTGGCCTTCCGTGCCAAGCCGCTGGTCAAGCAGTCGGCCAAGCAGGCCATCTCTACCCTGGGCCTGGACGGCATCCTCTACCTGCTCGGTTTCCGTGATCGCGACGGCCAGGACTGACTGGCGCCGTAATGAAAAAGCCCCGCTAGCGCGGGGCTTTTTTGTGCGGCTGGATCACTCGTCGCCGGCGGAGAAGTCGTAGTCCATCGACTGGCTGGGGCCCTGCAGGTAGTGGCCCTGGATGTAGTTGACCCCGGCCTGCCAGAGGGTGGCCAGCACGCTGGCGCTCTCGACGAAGGGCACGATGGTCAGCTTGGCCTGGGCGTGCAGGCTGGCGAGCAGGGTCTTCAGGGCTTCCTGATTGTCGGCGTTGGAGAGGTCCTGGGAGAAGGAGCCGTCCACCTTCACGAAGTCGACATTGAGGTGCTTGAGCGTGTTGAACGGGTTCAGTGCGCAGCCGAACTGGACCAGAGCGATCTTGCAGTGCAGCTCCGCCAGTCCCTGGGAAAGAGCCTTGGCCTGTTTGAGGTAGGTCACGGCATCGGTTTCGCTGATCTGGAACACCAGGGCGTCGGATGGCAGGCGCGCCGCTTTCAGTGCCACGCTGAGCCACGGTAGCAGGGTCTGGTCCTGCAGGCTGTTGGCCGACAGGTGCACGAACAGACGGGTGCTGTGGCCCTTGCTGCGGTGCTCGGAGAGCAGCTTGACCGAATTGAGGATGACCCAGCGGTCGAGCTTCTCGGCCAGGCCGGCGTCCTTGGCGGCGCTGAGGAACTCTGCAGCCGGCACTTCCTCGCCCTGTGGGCTGAGCAGGCGCAGTAGCACTTCGTAGTGCTCGTCGCTGTCGCCGCGCAGGCTGATGATCGGCTGGAACAGCAGGCGGAAGCTGTTGTTCTCCAGCGCCTGCTGGATCATCGCGACCAGGCTGCCACGGTTGGCCGCTGCGGCCAGTTCGTCGGCTGGGTTGTAGACCTTGATCGCGTTGCCTTCGAGTTCGTCGGCGCAGCGGTGGGCGCGGTCGATGACTTCCTGGGCCTTGCTGGTCTGCTCGCTGAGGCCGGCGACGCCGATCGACAGAGTGGTCTGCACGGTACGCCCGGCGACGTCGAACAGGTGCCCTTCGACTTTCTTCAATAGCGGCTGCAGCTGTTCCGGCAGCTGTTGCGGGGTAACTCCTGGCAGCAGCGCGGTGAAGACGTCGTCGCCGAAGCGGGCCAGCGCGACGCTGTCGCCGAAGTGGGCGCGCAGCAGGTTGGCCAGGTCGGTCAGCAGGATGTCGATGCCGGCCAGGCCGACCTCGCCGATGGCGTCGCTGTAACGGTCGAGGCGGATATAGGCGAGGCTGGAGGGCTGGCTTTCGTTGACCGCGCGCTGGGCGGCGCCATCCATCAGTTCGAGGAAGTAGGTGCGGTTGTACAGGCCGGTCACCAGGTCCTGGCTGCTGATCTCGCGCAGCTTTTCTTCCAGCTCGGCGTTGTCGCTCTCGGCGCGGATCACCGCCTGGATGCAGGGCTCGCCATCATAGGTGGCCGGGGAGAAGGACATGCGCGCCTGGAAGCGCTTGCCGTCCGGGCGCACGCCGCCGCAGCTCAGCTCGGCATTGCCTTCGTGGCTGGCGTAGCTCTTGAGGAAGTCCTTGAAGCGGGCCTGATCCTCGCTGGCGATCAGGTCGATCATCGGCATGCCTTCCAGCTCATCGGCATCCTCGTAATCGAACAGCTTGAGGTAAGCGCGGTTGGCGTAGATGTGCATGCCATCGTGGACGTAGGTGATGGCGTCGACCGAGCTGTCGAGCAATAGCTGGCAGCGCTTCTCCGCTTCGCGCAGGGCCACTTCGGCGCTGCGGCGGGCGCGGCGTTCTTCGAGGTTGGCCAGTTCGCGGTTGGCGACCAGGATCAGGCGCTCGTCCTCGCCTTGCGGCAGGGCATCCTGGGCGCCAAGCATCAGCGCTTCGGTGACGGCATCGGAGTCGTTGTCGGCGATCAGCTGGATCACCGGGATGTCCTTGGCCTGGCGGCGGATGGCACTGATCGCCTCGCTGGGCTCGAGGTGCTCGCTGCTGGGGGCGTTGATCAGCAGGTCCCAGCTCTGCTGCAGCGCTTCGGCCAGGTTGTCGCTGGACGTGATGCGATGAACGCGGGTAGCCCGTCCGGAGTTACGGAACAGGCTGACCAGGCGTTCGGCCTCGTTCTGCGAATCCTCGAGGATCAGCAGGCGTATGGTTTTTTTCTCGATGGCCATTGCAGAACTTGCTTGGAAAGCGCCGAAGAACGGGCGAAAAAAGGCGACAGATGGTCGTTTCCGGCAATCTACAGCGACTTCCAGAGTGAGTCAAAGTCTTCCTCGCCAGGCTTGGCGGGGGCTTTCGCCGCTGTGACGGAGGTCCCGGAAGGTGGCTGGGTTTCGGTCAGGGCGCGATATTCGAACTGGCTGAAGCTGCCGGTGCTGGTCTGCTTGCGGCTGAGCACCGCGCGTGTTTCGTCGCCGTTGTGATTGATCAGTACCTTGTTGCTCTCCTGGAACGGCAGGCGCGGCGTGATCACTGTGGCGGGGCGCGAGATCACGCTGATTTCCGGCAGCAGCAGGGCGCGCAAGAACTGGCTGTTCTGCTCGCTCTTGCGCACCAGTTGCACGCCGCAGGGCTGCGCATGGGGGGCGATGAGCTCGATGCCCATCTGTGTGCCGCCGCCGCGGACCTGACGAATCCAGCGCACCACGGCCACGCTCCAGGCCTGGCCGGGGCTGTCCTGCACGCCCAGCAGCTCGCCGGCTTGCAGCTGGGCCGGAACCTCGCGGGGCCAGGTCAGGCAGTAGCCGCCGGGGCTGTGGTTGACGATTGGCAGCTCGTGGCTGGGATAGCCCTCCGCCGTTTCCTCGACAGACTGTTCGCCCGGTTTGATGGCGGCCTTGTACTGGATGTCCTCCATTGGAATGCCGTGTTCCCACTGGCTATTGCGCTGGGCGTCGAAGGCGCCGGCCCAGACGTCCGGGCCAGTGCCTTCGCCAAGCTTGCTGGCCTTGAACTGGGCACTGCGGGGCACATCTTCGCGCTTGAGCACGTCGGCGAAGCTGCGCTGGCCGGCCAGGTTGAAGTGCAGCGCCGACATGCCGATGCACAGGGTCAGGCTGCCGCGTCCCGGGCTGCGGTTGAAGGTGCGTTCGGCGATGTCGCCCCAGGCCGAGGCCAGGTGCTGCAGCAGGTCGATCGACATGCCTTCCGTCACTGGCAGGCGGCGCGGCTCCTTGCTGTCCGGCGGTAGCAGTAAGTACTCCTTGATCGCGTCGACCAGGCTGTGCGGGTCCAGCCCCAGCAGACTGTGCAGCTCGGCTTCGCCGAACAGCGACTTGTAGCGGGGTGGGCCATCCAGCTGCGGTGCCACGGCGAACAGGCTGTTCGGCGCATCGGCGCGTTCCAGGCTGGCCAGGTTGCTCCAGTCTTCCAGGGCTTCGGCCAGGCGGGCGATGCTGCTCTGGCGCATCTGGTTGCAGCGCGCGCAGCCGAGCAGCAGGGCGCCGAGATAGATCTGTTGCTGGCTCAGGCTCTGGCCATTGCGGGCCAGGCCGTCGCGTACCTGGACCTTATGCAGGCCGTGCTGGCGGGCGATCAGCGAAATCTGGTGCAGCTCCAGCCAGAGGCCTTCTGGTACCGGGCAGTACAGCTGGCTGGCGCGAATCAGTGGGCCGAGCAGGGCATGGCTGGCGCGCTGCAGGCCGACGGTGAGCAGTTGCGCGCGCTCCTTGCTCAGGCGTGGCAGCTCCTGGGCGATGATCAGCTTGTAGCCGATCGCCATGTGGTTCTGCAGAGCCTGGCAGAGGTTGGCGACCTTGCGTGGGCGCTCATCGAGGACGATGGACTGGTTGAGGAAGTGGCGCTCGAGATGGCTGCACACGAACTGCACTTCCGGGCGGAGCAGTTCGAGCAGCTGCAGGCGGTTCTCGCTGGGAGTGACCAGCTGATTCAGTTCGATCAGGCCTTGATAGAGCTGACGGGCAGTCTCGCCGATGTTTGCCTTGGGCAGCCCGGCGATCCAGCGCTTCATTTCACGGGGAGTGGCCTCACAGAACGACAGACCCTGTCGGTCGGGGGTAGGTACACGCAGGAGCAGGTGAGGGCTCTGTTTTTCCATACCGGAAAGGGATCCGTAGCAGGCGGTAAGGCATCCGTGCCGCCGGGTTTTTTCGGAACTCTAGCAGCATCGCGGCAGCGTCGCAGCACGGCTGCGAACATTTGCAGAGTCTTGCCGATTTGGACTGCGCTCTCGGCGGGATGTTCCTTGCGGCCATCCCGCCGAGAGGGCGAGGTAAAGGTCTGCGAGCCTCAGCTGCGCGGCAGTGCCAGGGCCTGGCCCATGCGTACCGGGCTGCCGGCGACGAGGCCTTCGGCCCACTGTACCTGCTCAGGGCCGAACAGCACGATGGCGGTGGAGCCCAGCTTGAAGCGGCCCAGCTCGCCGCCCGTGCTCAGCTCGATTGCGGCACGCGCCGCTTCGTCGTAGCGGGTGGTCTTCAGCTCGCGCTTGGGCGGCGTGACCAGACCGGCCCAGACCGTCTCGATGCTGGCAACGATCATGGCGCCGACCAGCACCACGGCCATCGGTCCGCGCTCGGTGTCGAACAGGCAGACCACGCGTTCGTTGCGGGCGAACAGCTCGGGCACGTTCTCCGCGGTGGTCTGGTTGACCGAGAACAGGCGGCCCGGCACGTAGACCATCTCCTTCAGGGTGCCGGCCAGCGGCATGTGCACGCGGTGGTAGTCCTTCGGCGACAGATAGATGGTGGCGAAGTCGCCGCCCATGAAGGGAGCGGCGCGCTCGGCGTCGCCGCCGAGCAGTTCCAGCACGCTGAAGCTGTGGCCCTTGGCCTGGAAGCAGCGGCCCTGCTCGATCGGGCCGAGCTGGCTGACTGCGCCGTCGGCCGGGCAGAGGATGGCGCCGGGAGTTTCATCCAGCGGGCGCGCGCCATCTTTCAGGGCACGGGTGAAGAAGGCGTTGAAGTGCTCGTAGGCGGTCAGGTCTTCGACCTGGGCTTCGGCCATGTTGACCTGATACTGCTTGGCGAACCAGCCGATCAGGCGATCCTTGAACCACGCGGCGCGGCATTCGGCGGCGCAGCCGATCAGGCGCGACAGCAGGTGGTGCGGCAGCAGGTACTGGCTGAGGATAAACAGGCGTTCTTTCATGGGTGTTCCTTACATCAGTATTCGATCGGGGTGTCGGGCAGGTTGCCCCACTCGGACCAGGAGCCGGCATAGGCGCGGACTCGCGGATAACCCAGCGCCTTGGCCACCAGATAGGTGAAGCCGGAGCGGCGATGGGTCTGGCAATGGGTGATCACTTCCTTGTCTTTACTGATGCCGAGGCTTTCCAGTACCTCGGCCATGTCGGCGCGAATACGCAGCCCGCGCTGCGGATCCATGCCGGCGGTCCATTCGAAGTTGACCGCGCCAGGCACGTGCCCGCCGCGGGTAGCGAGCACCTTCTCGCCGCTGAACTCGGCCGGCGAACGGGCGTCCCACACGGCCAGGTCTGCAGCGCCCAGTCGGCTCTGCAGATAGTCGCGGCTGGCGGTGGGCTCATCATGCAGCTGCAGCTTCACGGTTCTGCTGGCCGGTGCCGGCTCGGCCTGGCTCAGCTCGCGCCCTTCAGCCATCCAAGCCTGCAGGCCGCCATTGAGGAAATGGTAATGAGGGTGGCCGATGACATCGAGCAGCCAGATGAAGCGCCCGGCCCAGCCGCCGCCCTCGTCGTCGTAGATCACATAGACGGCGTCTTCGCGATGCCCCAATTCACCGAACAGTGCCTCGAGCTGCGCCAGTTCCGGCAGCAGGCCGGGAGCGGGCGGCTGGCCGAGCTGAGTGCGTTTGCTGTCGAGCCAGCGGGCGCCGGGGATGTGGCCCTCGGCATAGCGTGCAGCCGGGCTGAGATCTACCAGGATCAGTTCGGGCGCCTGCAGGCGCGTCGCCAGGTCGGCCGGTTCTATCACCAGCGACAGGCCGGAGAAGGCAGACATGCGGAGCCTCCGAGGTGAAAAGTGGGAAAACGGCGATTGTAGCGGAAAGGTCAGGCGCCGCGGCGGGCAAAGGTGGCCAATGCGCGCTCGATACATTGCACGGTCTTGCCGAAGATCTGCAGCGGGGTTGCCCCGATGTCGCCGCCGCCCTGGTCGGCCACCAGCAGCATCACCACCCGACCATTGCTGGCCAGCGAGCGGAGGATCAGGTGCTCGCCGTTGAACAGCGCCTTGAGGCTGCCCGGCAGCAGGGCGGAGACCTGCGCCAGGTTGGCCGGCGACAGGCGCAGCTGGCCGGGCTCGGCCAGCAGACGGCGCAGTACCTGGCTCTGTGTCGGGTCCAGGCGCAGCTGCGCCGCGGCGTCCGGCAGGCCTGCCACTTGCTGGGCCATCAGCCGGCTGTGGGTGCGGTCCGCCAGCAACACCAGCACGCGCTGCATGCCGCCTGCCTGCAGGGCCTGGCAGGCACTGTCGGTCAGCTGCAGCACGTTGGCGAAGGGGGAAGGTTGGGCCAGCAGCTGGGCGCAGTGCTGCTTCCATAGATCCAGCTGGGTGTTGATCTTGGGCGCGGCTGGCGCTTGCAGATCCTTCAGGCGGCAGGCCTCCCAAGGCCACAGTAATGCTTCGGCCGGATGCCAGAGGCCTGGCTGGGCATGCTGACGGGCACTCAGGGCGGCCTGCTGATGGATCAACTGCTGCAGGTCCGGCAGTTCCGTCTGCAGATACAGGCCGGCCAGGCGCTGCCAGCGCAGGTGGTGCTGGCAACTCCAGTTGTGGTGGCTGGATAGCGCCAGACCATTGGCCAGCAGGATGCTGTTGCCGGGCTGGGTCAGCCAGCGGCGCAGGTTGCTGTCTTCGTCGAGCACCTGCTGCTGGTGCAGCGTATGTTCATTGTCGCGGGCGATGTGCAGGGCCTTGACCAGCAGGCGGCGATCCTCGACCAACAGGCGGTAGCCCTGGACGATCCACTCCGGCAGGCGCCAGTGCCGTGCCAGCGCCAGGCACAGGGCATTCAGGGATACGCCGAGCAGCTCGCGCTCGACCTTTCCGGCTGGCTCGCCGCGGCCTAGCACGCGGCGCTCCCAGGCTTCGAACAACTCCGGTTGGCTGGCCGCCAGTGGCCACAGGGGGGCTAGGAACAGCAGGCTGCCCCAGTGGATTTCCTGCCACAGGCGAGCCAGGCGCCCGGCGAACAGGCCGTTGGCCTGCTGCGAGGCATGCAGGCTGATCAGCTGCAGCTGGCACAGCGCCAGGGGGATTTGTGCCTCATCCAGCACCGTCATCTGGCCGAGAAGCGTTTCCGCGCGTTTCAGGCCCAGGCGGTTGAGCGCCATCTCCAGGCTTTCCGCTGGTTCGCTGAGACCGCCGGTGTTGCGGTTGGCCTCGCGCAGCACGGCCAGGGCTACGGCGGGGCTGTCCTGCATGCGCTCGGCGATGTCGCGCAGCGACCTGCGGCTGTCGAGCAAGACCCGCCGGATGGCCTCGTGATGATGGCCGGCGATAGGCAGGCGAACCTCATCCAGCTGCTTGAGCCAGGCATCGATACTGCGGGGGAGGTTTTTCGTAGTGGGCATGCGGGTTGAGCCAAACTGGCTTTTCGCCTTTACTGCCTATAGTCTGGCGCAATACTTCCGATAAATAGAAGGGTTATTGCAAACAACCCTTTCGACTGGTTTCTTCAAGCTAAATTCCCATGGTCAAGATCATCGGCATCCTGGTTGTATTCGGCTGTGTTTTTGGCGGCTTCGTCTTGTCTGGCGGCAAGATCATGGCGCTGGTGCACCCGTTCGAAGTAATGATCATCGGCGGCGCGGCTCTGGGGGCCTTCCTCCAGGCCAACCCTGGCAGCGCCTTCATGACGGTGTTCAAGAAGTCGCTGAAGATGTTCAGCAGCCGCTTCACTCACGCTTTCTATCTGGAAGTGCTGAAGCTGCTCTATGAAATCCTCAACAAGAGTCGCCGCGAAGGCATGATGGCCATCGAGGCCGACGTCGAGGATCCCAACGCCAGCCCGATCTTCAGCAAGTACCCGGGCATCCTCAAGGATGCACAGATGACGGCGTTCATCTGCGATTACCTGCGCATCATGTCCTCCGGCAACATGGCGCCGCACGAGCTGGAAAACCTCTTCGACATGGAGATATCCAGCCTGAAGGAAGAGCTGGAGCATCCGGCGCATGCGGTGTCCAAGATAGCCGACGGCATGCCGGCGATGGGTATCGTGGCGGCGGTGCTGGGTATCGTGATCACCATGTCCATCCTCGCTACCGCCGACAACGCCCAGATCGGTGAGAAGGTCGGTACGGCGCTGGTCGGTACCTTCCTCGGTATTCTCGCCTCCTACGGCTTCTTCGCCCCGCTGGCCGATGCTCTGACGCACGATGCCAAGGAAGAGCTGAACCTGTACGAGTCGATCAAGGCGACCCTGGTTGCTTCTGCCTCGGGCATGCCGCCTACGCTTGCCGTGGAATTTGGCCGCAAGGTGTTGCTGCCGGCGCATCGGCCGAGCTTCAGCGAGCTCGAACAGGCCATGCGTGGCAGCTGAGTTGGATCGCTGAGCCATGGAAAACAATCAGCCGATACTGGTCAAACGGGTCAAGAAGATCGCCGGCGGTCACCACGGTGGTGCCTGGAAGATCGCCTTCGCCGACTTCGCCACCGCGATGATGGCGTTCTTCATGGTGATGTGGCTGATGTCCTCGGCCACCCCGGAGCAGAAGAAGGCGATTTCCGGCTACTTCCAGGACCCGATCGGTTTCACCGAGAGTGCCAGTCCCTATGTCATCGACCTCGGTGGTACGCCGACGCCGGCGCCGGACCGCACCCTCAACCCCGAACTGAAGGATGCGCCGGATTCGGCCGAGGCGGCGGTCGACGCGAAGAGCGACCAGGCCGAGAGCGACTCCGAGAAAATCAACGAGAACATGGCCGAGAAGCTCGCCGAGCAGGTCGAGCGTGAGCGCCTGGAGCTGCTGCTGCAGGAGCTGCAGACCAAGGTCGACGAGGACCCCGAGCTGCAGAAGTTCAAGGACCAGATCCTCTTCGAGATCACCCAGGACGGCCTGCGCATCCAGATCATGGATGCCGAGAACCGGCCCATGTTCGACCTCGGCAGCGCCCGCCTGCAGCCGTATTTCGAAGACATCCTGCTGATCCTCGCCGAGACCATCAAGGCGGTACCGAACAAGATCAGCGTCAGCGGCCATACCGATGCCAAGCCGTTCGCCGGAGCCGGCGATTTCGGCAACTGGGAGCTGTCGGCGAACCGTGCCAACGCGGCGCGGCGGGCGCTGGTCGCCGGTGGTTATCCGGACGAGAAGGTGGCGCGGGTGGTTGGCTATGCCTCGTCGGCACTGTTCGATCGCAACGATCCGTTCAATCCGGTGAACCGCCGCATCGACATCATCGTGCTGACCAAGAAAGCCCAGCGCGCCATCGAGGGCGAGCAGGACGGCGACGGCACGGCCGAGTCCGCCGAGGCGCCGGCACCGACCGAGGCCGTGGCGCCTGGTTCTGCGGCGCCGGGTGATCCGGCGCAGGCCGAGGAGCTACGCCAGCGCCTGAATATCTTCGAGGATGGCGCGCTGCAGTTCGACCAACCTCAAGAGTGAAATGAAAAGGCCGCGATCATCGCGGCCTTTTCATTTCAGCGCTTCATCAGTATTCGGATTCGGGCAGGCTGGCCAGGATGTGCCGGTAGCTGGCCATGCGCTGTGGCTGGATGCGGCCATCTTCGAGCGCCTGCAGCAGGGCGCAGCCGGGCTCGCGGTCGTGCTTGCAGTCGCGGAAGCGGCAGGTGCCGAGCAGGTCGCGGAACTCGATGAAGCCGGCTTCCACGTCGTCACGGCTGACATGCACCAGGCCGAATTCGCGGATGCCGGGGGAGTCGATCAGCTCGCCGCCACCCGGGAAGTGGAACAGCCGTGCGGTGGTGGTGGTGTGGGTGCCCTTGCCGGTGACTTCCGACAGGTCGCCGACGCGGGTATCCACGCCCGGCAGCAGGCTGTTGACCAGCGACGACTTGCCCACGCCGGACTGGCCGACGAAGACGCTGACGTGCCCGTCCAGCCTGCCCTGTAGCAGTTCCATGCCGCCGCCATGATGCGCCGAGACTTCCAGCATCTCGTAGCCGAGTTGGCGATAGGTGGTCAGCAGGTTGTTCACGTGCGTGCCGTTTTCCTCATCGATCAGGTCGGCCTTGTTCAGCAGCAGCAGCGGGCGAATGCCGGCATGCTCGGCGGCGATCAGGTAACGGTCGATCAGGTTGGCGTGCGGGTGCGGCAGCGGGGCGAAGACGATGACGATCTGGTCGACGTTGGCCGCTACCGGCTTGAGCAGGCCGCGCATGTCCGGGCGGCACAGTTCGGTGTTACGCGGCAGCTGAGCGACGATCACGCCGTGGCCCTGGTTGCCGGAGCGCCACACCACCTTGTCGCCGGTGACCAGCGCCGGCAGGTTGGCGCGCAGATGGCAGCGCTGTACCTGGCCGGCCAGCTCGCCTTCCAGTGCTTCGACCTCGACCTGTACGCCGAAGTGGGCAATCACCAGGCCGGTCTGTTCCGGGCCCAGGTCGCCGCCTTCCAGCTCCTCGAGCAGGCGTGACTCACGCTTGGCCGCGCGAGCGGCGCGCTCTTCCTGGACTTTCTCGATGCGCCAGTTCTGGCGGCGGGTCAGTTGGCGTTTGGCCATGGCCTTTCCGATGAATAAGAAAACGGCGGCGAGTTTAGCACGGGCTCCGACTGGCCCCGGCCTCGGCCTGCTGGTACAACAGGCGCCATGCTCGAACTCCTGCGCTCCCGTTACCCCGCCGTTCTCGCCCTGCTGGCCCAGTTGCTGGCCGTGCTGGTGATCGCCCTGCTGCTGTTCGCTTCGGTGCGCTTGGCTGGCTGGCGGCCGACCCTGTGGCAGGCGGCGCTGGCGCAAGGCGTGCTGGCCGCTGGCTTGGGCCGCTGGCTGGGGCTGCGCAGTTGGTGGCTGGCGCTGAACCTGGCCTTTGTACCCGGTTTGCTGGCGCTGCAGAGCCGACAGTGGCCGGCCTGGTGGTTTTTTGCGGCCTTCCTGCTGCTCCTGTTGATCAACTGGAACAGCTTCCGCGAGCGGGTACCGCTATACCTCAGTGGCGCCCGCACTCGCCAGCGCCTGAGCGAGCGCCTGGCGGGGCTGTCGGCGGATTTCCGCTTCGTCGACCTGGGGTGCGGCCTGGGCGGTACCCTGGTGCAGTTGGCGCGAGATTATCCACAGGCGCGCCTGTCCGGGGTCGAGACGGCGCCGCTGGTGTTCCTACTGGCCTGGCTGCGCTGCCTGCCCTATAGCAACTGCCGGGTGCGCTACCGCAGCCTGTGGGCTGAACCGCTGGGCGATTACGACGTGGTCTATTGCTTTCTCTCGCCGGCGCCCATGGCCGAGCTGTGGGTCAAGGCGCGCCGGGAGATGCGCCCTGGCGCGCTGCTGGTCAGCAACAGCTTCGAGATTCCGGATGTGCCGGCCGGCGAGATCATCGAGTTGAACGACTGGCGTGATTCACGCCTGCTGTTCTGGCAGCTGTGAGCGGCTAAACTGGCGCCAATCTAGAAGGAGCCGAACTCATGTCGCAGAACCCCAACAACCTGATCTGGATCGACCTGGAAATGACCGGGCTGGAGCCGGAGCAGGACGTGATCATCGAGATCGCCACCATCGTCACCGACAGCGAGCTGAACATCCTCGCCGAAGGCCCGGTGATTGCCGTGCATCAGAGCGATGCGGTGCTGGCCGGCATGGACGAGTGGAATACCCGCACCCATGGCGACAGCGGCCTGACCCAGCGCGTACGCGACAGCAAGATCGACACCGCCGCCGCCGAGGCGCAGACCATCGCCTTCCTCGAGCAGTGGGTGCCCAAGGGCAAGTCGCCGATCTGCGGTAACAGCATCGGCCAGGATCGCCGCTTCCTCTACAAGTACATGCAGAACCTGGAAGCCTACTTCCACTACCGCTACCTGGACGTGTCGACCCTGAAGATCCTCGCCGGCATGTGGGCGCCGCAGGTCAAGGACTCGTTCCAGAAGCAGGGCACCCACCAGGCGCTGGACGATATCCGCGAGTCCATCGCGGAGCTCAAGCACTACCGTCAGCACTTCCTCAAGGTCTGACCTCGAACGAAAAGGCCCGCCTAGTGCGGGCCTTTTTCATGCTGCCGGGCTAGCGCCCAGGCCACGTGCTCGCGTACCAGCTCCGATGGGTAGTCGCGGCGCGCCTCCAGCGCTTGCAGCACCGGAATGGTCGGCGGCGCGTTGCCCAGGCCCACGGCCAGGTTGCGCAACCAGCGTTCGTAGCCGGCGCGGCGCAGCGGCGAGCCCTCGGTGCGGCTCAGGAACTCTTCTTCGCTCCACAGGAACAGCTCGACCAGGCCGCCGCTGTCCAGGCCGTGACGCGGCTGGAAATCACCCTGCTCGGTGGGGCGGGCGAAGCGGTTCCACGGGCAGACGATCTGGCAGTCGTCACAGCCGAATACGCGGTTGCCGATCGGTGCGCGCAGCTCCTCGGGAATCGGGCCCTTGAGTTCGATGGTCAGGTAGGAGATGCAGCGCCGCGCGTCCAGCACATAGGGGCCGACGAAGGCGTTGGTCGGGCAGATGTCCAGGCAGGCGCTGCAGCGCCCGCAGTGCTCGGTTGCATGTGGCTGGTCTACCGGCAGGGGGATGTCGACGAACAGCTCGCCGAGGAAGAACCAGCTGCCGGCCTTGCGGTTGAGTACCAGGGTGTTCTTGCCGATCCAGCCGAGCCCGGCTTTTTCCGCAATGGCCTTCTCCAGCACTGGTGCGCTGTCGACGAAGGCGCGATGGCCGAATGGGCCGATGGCCGCCTGGATGCGTTCGGCCAGCTGCTGCAGGCGTTTGCGCACCAGCTTGTGGTAGTCGCGGCCCAGTGCGTAGCGCGACACATAGGCGCTCTCCGGCTCGGCCAGGCGCTGGGCCATCTGCGTGTCGCCGGGCAGGTAGTCCATGCGCAGCGACACCACGCGCAGGGTGCCGGGCACCAGTTCGTCGGGGTGCGAGCGCTTGCTGCCATGGGCGGCCATGTAGTCCATCTCGCCCTGGTAGCCGGCATCCAGCCAGCGCTGCAGATGTTGTTCGTGCTCGCCCAGCTCCACGTCGGCGATGCCGACCTGCTGGAAGCCCAGCTCGCGCCCCCAGTCCTTGATGGACTGTGCCAGTTGAGCGAGGTCGAGGTTCGAATCGGGCATGACGGGACGGCAGGGCAGGGGAGATGGGTATAATTCTGCCAGACCTCGCTCGAATCGCCGAACATGCCCGCCAATCACGACCTGCCCCTTCCTCTATATAGCGCCGCTCAGGTGCGCGAACTGGATGCCCGACTGATCGCCGCCGGCATGCCTGGCTTCGAGCTGATGCAGCGCGCCGCCCATGCCGCCTGGCGCGCGCTGCGCCAGCGCTGGCCGCAGGCTGGTGTGCTCACGGTGCTGGCCGGCGCCGGCAATAACGCTGGCGACGGCTACCTGGTCGCCGAGCTGGCGCACAAGGCCGGCTGGGCAGTGCGCGTGCTGGCGGTCGGCGCGCCGGAACAGCTGAAAGGCGATGCCGCCAGCGCATACGCGGCAGCCCTGGCGGCTGGCGTGGCCGTCGAGGCCTGGAGCGAGGATGCCGAACTGCGCGGCGTGCTGGTCGATGCGCTGCTCGGCACCGGATTGCAGGGCCAGTTGCGCCCTGCCTATGCCGCCGCCGTCGAGGCAATCAACGCATCTGGCCTGCCGGTGCTGGCGGTAGATATCCCCACTGGCGTGAGCGCCGACACCGGTTGCGTCGCCGAGCTGGCGGTGCGCGCCGACGTCACCGTGACCTTCATTGGTCTGAAGCTCGGATTGTTCACCGGAGATGCGCCGGACTGGGTCGGCGAGCTGGTGTTCGATGACCTGCAGGCTGATCCAGTCGTGGTCGCGCAGCAGCCTTGCCAGGTCCAGCGCCTGGCTGGTGCTGCCGTGCCGCAACTGGCGCCGCGCGCGCGTACTGCGCACAAGGGCAGCTTCGGCCATGTGCTGGTGATCGGCGGCGACCGTGGCTTCGGTGGCGCGGCGCTGCTCAGTGCAGAGAGCGCTCTGCGCGCCGGTGCGGGCCTGGTGTCGCTGGCGACGCGCCCGGAACACCTGGGCGCCAGCCTGGCGCGCCTGCCTGAGGTGATGTGCCAGCCCACCGAATCCACTTATCAACTACCCGGCCTGTGCGAGCACGCCGATGTGCTGGTGGCGGGGCCTGGTCTCGGCCAGCGAAGCTGGGGGCGCAGCCTGCTGAGCGTGGCGCTGGCCAGTGGGCGGCCGCAGGTATGGGACGCCGATGCACTCAACCTGCTGGCGGCGGGTATCGTCGAGTTGCCTGGTGACAGCGTGATCACCCCGCACCCGGGCGAAGCCGCACGTTTGCTCGGCATCGCCACCGCAGAGGTGCAAGCCGACCGCCCAGCAGCGGCCCTGGCGCTGGCGCGTAAATACCAGGCGGTGGTGGTGCTCAAGGGCGCCGGTAGCCTGGTGGCTGCGCCGGATGGCCGCCTGCTGCTGTGCGACCTCGGCCATCCAGCCATGGCTACCGCCGGCCTCGGCGACGTGCTCGCCGGCCTGATCGGTGCCTTGCGCGCCCAGGGCCTGGATGCCTTCGATGCTGCTGCGCTAGGCGTTTGGCTGCATGCGGGTGCCGGTCAGCGTGAGGGCGCTCTGGGCCGCGGGTTGGCAGCCAGCGATCTGATTCCGGCCATTCGTCAGCTATTACAGGAGCATGCACCGTGTCTCAGGTAACCCCGTCGAAGGCGACCCCGCCTGAAGTAACCCTCTATGCCGAAGGCGAAGACGCCATGTATGCACTGGGTGTGCGCATCGCCCAGGCGACCGGCGGTCGCGGGGTGATCTACCTGCACGGTGACCTGGGCGCCGGCAAAACCACCCTGTCGCGCGGCATTCTGCGTGGTCTGGGGCATGTCGGCGCGGTGAAGAGTCCGACCTTCACCCTGGTCGAGCCCTACGAGTTGGGCGAGGTGCGCGTGTTCCACTTCGACCTGTACCGCCTGGCCGATCCGGAGGAGCTGGAGTTCCTCGGCATCCGCGACTACTTCGAGGGTGACGCCCTGTGTCTGATCGAGTGGCCGCAGCGCGGCGCCGGCGTTTTGCCAAAGGCGGACCTGGACATTACCATTAGCCCGCAAGGAGTCGGTCGCGCGCTGCAGTTGCAGCCACATGGCGCGCGGGCCGAGGCGTGGTGTGCTGCCTTATAAGAGTTTAAGAAAGAAGATGGGGAAGGCTATGCGCATGCGGGCGCTGTTGGGTGGTGTGGGGCTATTGTTGGCGACCTTGGGCGCCGACGTGTTGGCCGCCGCCACGGAAATCCGCAGTGTGCGCCTGTGGCGTGCTCCGGATAACACGCGCCTGGTCTTCGACCTGTCCGGGCCGGTGCAGCACAGCGTGTTCACCCTGGCTGCGCCCAATCGCATCGTCATCGACGTCAACGGCGCCCAGCTGTCTACCAAGCTGGATCAGCTGTCGCTGAGCAACACACCGATCACCGGCGTGCGCGCCGCGCAGCGCTCGCCGACCGACCTGCGCCTGGTCCTCGACCTGTCCGCCGTGGTCACGCCGAAGAGCTTCACCCTGGCACCCAACCAGCAGTATGGCCACCGCCTGGTAGTCGATCTGTTCGACCAGGAATCCGCCGCGCCGGGCGCGCCCCAGGCTCCGCAGGTCACTCAGCCGCCTGTCGGTACTACGCCGCCGGTACCGGTGATTGCCGCCCCCGGCACTGCGCCAGCCAAGCTGCCGCCAGTACCGGGCGGCAAACGCGACATCGTGGTCGCCATCGACGCCGGTCACGGCGGCGAGGACCCGGGTGCCCTCGGCCCTGGCCGCAAGATCTTCGAGAAGAACGTGACCCTGGCCATTGCCAGGGAGCTGCAGCGCCAGATCAATGCCGAAAAGGGCTTCCGCGGCGAGTTGGTGCGGACCGGCGATTACTTCATCCCGCTGCGCAAACGCACCGAGATCGCCCGCAAGAAGGGCGCCGACCTGTTCGTCTCCATCCACGCCGACGCCGCACCGCGTGCCGCCGCCTTTGGCGCCTCGGTGTACGCCCTGTCCGAGCGTGGCGCGACTTCCGAGACCGCGCGCTGGCTGGCCGACGCCGAGAACCAGTCCGACCTGATCGGTGGTGCCGGCAACGTCAGCCTGGATGACAAGGACCGCATGCTCGCCGGCGTGCTGCTCGACCTGTCGATGACCGCCTCGCTGTCGTCCAGCCTCAACGTCGGGCAGAAGGTGCTGAGCAACATGGGCCACATCACCCCGTTGCACAAACGCCGCGTCGAGCAGGCCGGTTTCATGGTGCTGAAGTCGCCGGACATCCCCTCGATCCTGGTGGAGACCGGTTTCATCTCCAACCCCAACGAGGCGCAGAAGCTGTCCACCCTCGGCCACCAGCAGGCCCTGGCGCGCTCGATCACCTCCGGCGTGCGGCAGTTCTTCCAGCAGAATCCGCCGCCCGGCACCTACATCGCCATGCTGCGTGACTCCGGCAAGATCGCCGCCGGCCCACGCGAGCACGTGGTCACCTCCGGCGAGAGCCTGGCGCTGATCGCCCAGCGCTACCAGGTCAGCCTGTCCGCGCTGCGCAGCGCCAACTCGCTGAAGAGCGACACCATCAAGGTCGGCCAGACCCTGAGCATTCCGGCGACCGCCCTGGCGGCGCAGCCATGAGTGAGGCGCGTCGCATCCAGTTGCTGAGTCCGCGGCTGGCCAACCAGATCGCCGCCGGTGAGGTGGTCGAGCGCCCGGCCTCGGTGGCCAAGGAACTGCTGGAGAACAGCCTGGACGCCGGCGCCCGCCGCGTCGACGTCGAGGTCGAGCAGGGTGGCATCAAGCTGCTGCGCATCCGCGACGACGGCGGCGGTATTGCCGCCGACGACCTGCCGCTGGCCCTGGCCCGCCACGCCACCAGCAAGATCCGCGAGCTGGAAGACCTGGAAGCGGTGGCCAGCCTCGGTTTCCGTGGCGAGGCGCTGGCCTCGATCAGCTCCGTCGCGCGCCTGACCATGACCTCGCGCACCGCCGATGCCGAACAGGCCTGGCAGGTGGAGACCGAGGGTCGCGACATGGAGGCCCGGGTGCAGCCCGCGGCGCACCCGGTCGGCACCTCGGTGGAGGTGCGCGACCTGTTCTTCAATACCCCGGCGCGCCGCAAGTTCCTGCGCGCCGAGAAGACCGAATTCGATCACCTGCAGGAAGTCATCAAGCGCTTGGCCCTGGCGCGCTTCGACGTGGCCTTCCACCTGCGCCACAACGGCAAGACGGTGTTCGCCCTGCACGAAGCGCCGGACGCCATCAGTCGCGCGCGCCGTGTGGCCAGCGTCTGCGGTCCGGCCTTCCTCGAACAGGCCCTGCCGATCGAGGTGGAGCGCAGCGGCCTGCGCCTGTGGGGTTGGGTCGGTCTGCCGACCTTCTCGCGCAGCCAGGCGGACCTGCAGTATTTCTACGTCAACGGCCGCATGGTGCGCGACAAACTGGTCGCCCACGCCGTGCGCCAGGCCTACCGCGACGTGCTGTTCAACGGTCGTCACCCGACCTTCGTGCTGTTCCTCGAGATCGATCCGGGCGTGGTCGATGTCAACGTGCACCCGACCAAGCACGAGGTGCGCTTCCGCGACAGCCGCATGGTCCACGACTTCCTCTATGGCACCCTGCACCGGGCGCTTGGTGAGGTAAGGCCGGAAGACCAGTTGGCGGCGCCGGCGGCGGTGGGGCAGATCGTCCGCCCGACGGGGCTGGCGGCTGGCGAGTTCGGCCCGCAGGCAGAGATGGGCCTGGCGGCCCAGGTGCTGGAGCAGCCGGTGACCCAGGGATCGGTCTGGAGTTCGCCTGGCGCCGGTTACCAGGCACCCCGCCCGCAATCCGCGATTCCTCAGGCGGAGGCTCAGGGCGCCTATCGCGAGTACTTTTCGCCGTTGCCCGAGTCGCCTGCTCCGGCCGGATTACCGCAGACCCAGGGCGATATCCCGCCGCTGGGCTATGCCCTGGCGCAGCTCAAGGGTGTGTACATCCTCGCCGAGAATGCCCAGGGCATGGTGCTGGTGGACATGCACGCGGCTCATGAGCGCATCACTTACGAGCGGCTCAAGACCGCCATGGCCAGCGAAGGCCTGCGCGGCCAGCCGCTGCTGGTGCCCGAGTCCATCGCCCTGAGCCAGCGCGAGGCCGATTGTGCTGAGGAACATGCTCAGTGGTTCCAGCGCCTGGGCTTCGAGCTGCAGCGTCTGGGCGAGGAGAGCCTGGCGATCCGCCAGATCCCGGCCCTGCTCAAGCAGGCAGAGGCCACGCAGTTGGTGCGCGACGTGCTCGCCGACCTGTTGGAGTACGGTACCAGCGACCGCATCCAGGCCCATCTCAACGAACTGCTGGCGACCATGGCCTGTCACGGCGCGGTACGCGCCAACCGGCGCCTGACCCTGCCGGAGATGAACGCCCTGCTGCGCGATATGGAACACACCGAACGCAGTGGCCAGTGCAACCACGGCCGTCCGACCTGGACCCAGCTCGGCATGGACGATCTGGACAAGCTGTTCCTGCGCGGGCGCTGAGGTCGCGATTCCATCATGAGCGATCGCCTGCCTCCCGCCATCTTCCTGATGGGGCCCACTGCTTCCGGTAAGACCGACCTAGCGCTGGCGCTGGCCGATGCGCTGCCCTGCGAGCTGATCAGTGTCGACTCGGCGCTGATCTATCGCGGCATGGACATCGGTACGGCCAAGCCGGACAAGGCCACGCTGGCGCGTTATCCACACCGTCTGGTGGATATCCGAGACCCGGCCGAGAGCTATTCGGCGGCAGAGTTCCGCGCCGATGCCCTGGCGGCCATGGCTGAGATCACCTCTCGCGGCCGCATTCCCCTGCTGGTCGGCGGCACCATGCTTTATTACAAGGCATTGCTGGAAGGGCTGGCAGATATGCCCAGTGCCGATCCAGCGGTGCGTGCCGAACTGGAAGTCTGGGCGGCGGCGGAGGGCTGGGAGGCGCTGCATCGCGAGCTGGCGCGCGTCGATCCTGAGTCGGCGGCGCGCATTCATCCCAACGATCCGCAGCGCCTGACCCGGGCGCTCGAAGTGCAGCGTGTCAGCGGTCTGAGCATGACCGAGCATCGCAAGCGCCAAACGGCTCAAAATAGCGGCTCGGAGGCGCCTGGCGCGGGGCATTTGCCTTATACTGTGGCGCAATTTGCCATCGCCCCCGAGCAGCGTCAGGTCCTGCACGAGCGGATCGCTCGCCGATTTCACCTGATGTTGGAACAGGGCTTTGTCGAAGAGGTCGAAGCGTTGCGTATGCGGGGTGACCTGCATGCGGGGCTGCCATCGATCCGCGCAGTGGGCTATCGCCAGGTATGGGATTACCTGGAAGGTCGCCTGAGCCGCGAGGAAATGGCGGAGCGCGGCATTATCGCCACGCGTCAGTTGGCCAAGCGCCAGTTCACCTGGCTGCGCAGCTGGGAAAGTCTGCACTGGCTGGATAGCCTGGCGAGTGACAATCTACCTCGTGCCTTGAAATACCTGGAGGCGGTCTCCATATTGTGATGAGACCCGCCTATTCGCCGTCTATCCTTGCTTGAAAGGTTGTTACGGCATAAAGCCATATTGGCGTTACTACTATTTGACCCTGAAGGAGTGCGGCACATGTCAAAAGGGCATTCGCTACAAGACCCTTACCTGAATACCCTGCGTAAGGAACGCGTACCGGTTTCCATCTATCTGGTTAACGGTATCAAGCTGCAAGGACAGATCGAATCCTTCGACCAGTTCGTGATTTTGCTGAAAAACACTGTCAGCCAGATGGTCTACAAGCACGCCATTTCCACCGTGGTGCCGAGCCGCCCAGTGCGCCTGCCGAGTGCGACCGAAGGCGAGCAGGTCGAGCCGGGCAACGCCTGATAGGAGCCTGACTTGTTCTTCGAGCGTCACGGCGGCGGTGAGCGAGCGATCCTCGTTCACCTGGAAGGCAGTAACCCCGAGGCGGCCGAAGATCCGCAGGAATTCCAGGATCTGGCCCTGTCGGCCGGTGCGGACACGGTGGCTTTGGTCACCGTGTCTCGCCACATGCCCACGGCCAAGTTCCTGATCGGTAGCGGCAAGGTCGAAGAGTTACGCGACCTGGTCAAGGAAGCCGAAGCCGAACTGGTCATCTTCAACCATACCCTCACGCCCAGTCAGGAGCGCAACCTCGAGCGCGTCTTCGAGTGTCGCGTGCTTGATCGTACCGGCCTGATTCTCGATATCTTCGCCCAGCGTGCCCGTACCCACGAAGGCAAGCTGCAGGTCGAACTCGCTCAGCTGGACCACATGAGCACGCGCCTGGTGCGTGGCTGGACCCACCTCGAGCGGCAGAAGGGCGGTATCGGCCTGCGCGGCCCGGGTGAAACCCAGCTGGAAACCGACCGCCGCCTGCTGCGTGTGCGTATTCGCCAGATCAAGCAGAAGCTGGAGAAGGTCCGTAGCCAGCGCGAGCAGGCCCGTCGCGGCCGCCGTCGTGCGGATATCCCCTCGGTTTCCCTGGTCGGCTACACCAACGCCGGCAAATCTACCCTGTTCAACGCCCTGACCACTTCCGAGGTCTACGCGGCCGACCAGCTGTTCGCCACCCTCGATCCGACCCTGCGTCGCCTGGAGCTGGACGATCTGGGGCCGGTGGTGCTGGCCGATACCGTGGGCTTCATTCGTCATCTGCCGCACAAGCTGGTGGAGGCGTTCCGTGCCACTCTGGAAGAGTCGAGCAATTCCGATCTGTTGCTGCACGTGATCGACTCGCACGAGCCGGAGCGCGACCAGCAGATCGAGCAGGTCATGGCGGTGCTCGGTGAGATCGGTGCCAACGAGTTGCCGATGCTCGAGGTGTACAACAAGATCGATCTGGTCGAAGGCGTCGAGCCGCAGATCCAGCGCGACGGTGACGGCAAGCCCGAGCGGGTGTGGCTGTCCGCCCGCGATGGTCGGGGCCTGGAGCTGTTGCGCCAGGCGGTGGCCGAGTTGCTCGGCGAGGACATGTTTGTCGGTACCCTGCGTCTGCCGCAGCGCCTTGGGCGCTTGCGTGCACAGTTCTTCGCCCTCAACGCGGTGCAGAACGAGGCGCACGATGAAGCCGGGGATACCCTGCTTGCCATTCGTCTGCCGCGCGCCGAGCTCAACCGGCTGGTCAGTCGCGAAGGGTTGGCGCCGCAGGACTTTCTTGAGCAACACACTTTGCAATAAAGCCTGAGCCGTGCTTTTTGCGGCGGCTCGGGCGCTTTCGGTAGCATGGGCGGCGCGCCGTGGGCGCGTCTTTGCTTTATCAGATGGAGAGCGCTATGGCTTGGAATGAGCCGGGTGGCAACTCGAACAACCAGGATCCCTGGGGCGGCCGCAAAGGCGGTGGACGCCAGGGCCCGCCTGACCTCGACGAAGCCTTCCGCAAGCTGCAGGAGAGCCTGAACGGCATCTTCGGTGGCGGTAAGAAACGTGATGGCGGAAGCCAGGGCGGTGGCTGGGGTTTGCTCGGCATCGGCGTGGCACTGCTGTTCGCAGTCTGGCTGTGGAACGCGATCTACATCGTCGATGCCCAGGAGCAGGCGGTGATCCTGCAACTCGGCAAGTACGACAGAACCGTCGAGCAGGGTCTGAACATCTATTTCCCGCCGCTCGAGAAGAAGTTCCAGGAGAACGTCACTCGCGAGCGCTCCTTCTCCAAGGAAGGGCAGATGCTCACCGAAGACGAGAACATCGTCGAAGTGCCGCTCACCGTGCAGTACAAGATCAGCAACCTCAAGGACTTCGTGCTCAACGTCGATGCACCTGAGGTCAGCCTGCAGCACGCCACCGAGAGTGCCCTGCGCCATGTCGCCGGTTCCACTTCGATGGACGAGGTAATCACCCTCGGTCGTGAACAGATGGGTCTGGAGGTGAGCAAGCGCCTGCAGAGCTTCCTCAACGATTACGGTACCGGCATCACTGTCACCCAGGTCAACATCCAGCGCGCCACGGCTCCGGCCGAGGTCAAGGATGCCTTCGATGACGTGATTCGTGCCCGTGAAGACGAGCAGCGCGAGAAGAACCAGGCCGAGACCTACGCCAATGGCGTGGTGCCGGAAGCCCGCGGTCAGGCCCAGCGCATCATCGAAGATGCCAATGGCTACCGCGACGAAGTGGTCGCTCGCTCTCAGGGTGAGGCGGATCGCTTCACCAAGCTGGTGGCCGAGTACCGCAAGGCGCCCGAGGTAACTCGCCAGCGTCTGTATCTGGACACCATGCAACAGGTCTTCAGCAGTACTAGCAAGGTCCTGGTGACCGGCAAGGAAGGGCAGAACAACCTGCTGTACCTGCCGCTGGACAAGATGATCGACAGTCGCGGCAACGGCGGTAGCAACGCGGCGAGCATTCCGAGCGCCAGCGGCGACTCCGCTGCCCGCAGCATCAACAACGTCGAGCGTGGCGACCTGCGTTCTAGGGAGAGCCGCTGATGAGCAATAAATCGCTGTTTGCCCTGATCGCCGGGGTAATCGTCGCGGTGCTGGCCTGGAACAGCCTGTACATCGTCACCCAGACCGAAAGGGCTGTCCTGCTGCGCTTCGGTAAGATCCAGAACCCGAACGTTGAGCCTGGCTTGCACGTGAAGATTCCGGTGATGAACCAGGTTCGCAAGTTCGACGCGCGCCTGCTGACTCTGGAATCGCCGATCCAGCGCGTGCTGACCCTGGAGAAGAAGGCGGTGATGGTCGATGCCTACGCCAAGTGGAAGGTGGCTGACGCCCAGCGTTACTACACCGCTACTTCGGGCATTCGCCAGATCGCCGACGACCGTCTGTCCCAGCGTCTGATTACCGCCCTGGCCAACCAGTTTGGTACCCGCACCCTGCACGAGGTGGTGTCCGGCGAGCGTGATGCGCTGATGGCTGCCATCACCAAGTCGCTGAACACCATGGCGCAGAAGGAACTCGGCATCGAGGTGGTGGACGTTCGCGTCAAGGCCATCGACCTGCCGAAAGAGGTCTACCGCAGCGTGTTCGATCGCATGAGTTCGGAGCGTGAGCGTGAGGCCCGCGAGCACCGCGCCAAGGGCCGCGAGCTGGCCGAAGGTATTCGCGCCGATGCCGACCGGCAGAAGCGTGTGATCCTCGCCGAGGCGTATCGCGAGGCCGAGGAGATCCGCGGTGATGGCGACGCCAAGTCGGCCGCCATCTACGCAGCCGCTTATGGTCAGGACGCCGAGTTCTACTCGTTCTACCGTAGCCTGGGTGCCTACCGCGACAGCTTCTCGAGCAAGAGCGATGTGCTGGTGCTGGATCCGGATAGCGAGTTCTTCCGCTATCTGCAGCAGCCCAAGCCCTGATGCAGCCACTCCGGCGTGGCCGTTCGGCCGCGTCGGGGTGACCTCCGGGGAAAACGTGTTATCATGGGTCAGCCGGGAAAAATCCCGGCTTTTTTGCGTCTGGGAATCATGTGGCAGGAACTTGGCATCGCCTTTTGTCTGATGTTGGTGCTGGAAGGCATCCTGCCCTTCCTCTATCCGCGACGTTGGCGCGGAGCGATCTCGCAGCTGATACAGCTGCCTGACCGTCAGCTGCGCATCATGGGGCTGGCCAGCATGCTGCTGGGGACCACCCTCCTGTATCTGCTTCACTGAAGGCTTGCCGCCCGTACCGAGAGGGG
Source organism: Pseudomonas sp. Gutcm_11s (assembly GCF_028649395.1). Taxonomy (GTDB): domain Bacteria; phylum Pseudomonadota; class Gammaproteobacteria; order Pseudomonadales; family Pseudomonadaceae; genus Aquipseudomonas. The sequence goes on from NZ_JAQSUW010000012.1 coordinate 84,542, forward strand.
AATGGCGAAATGGCAACGGTAGACCGCTGGCTCCTGCCAGATGGCATCGAAGAAGTACTGCCGCCGGAAGCGGCACTGATCGAGGCGGCACGCCGCCAGGTCCTGGATCTCTTCCAGCGTTGGGGCTACGAGTTCGTCGTAACCCCGCACATCGAATATTTGGAATCCCTGCTCACCGGTGCCGGCCAGGACCTGGATCTGCGCACCTTCAAGGTGACCGATCCGCTGTCGGGTCGGCAGATGGGTTTCCGTGCCGACATCACCCCGCAGGTGGCGCGGATGGATGCGCATACCCTGCGTCGCGAAGGCCCGAGCCGCCTGTGCTACGCCGGTAGCGTGCTGCATGCCAACCCGCGTGCTCTGGCCACCTCGCGCAGCCCGATCCAGTTGGGCGCCGAGCTGTACGGCGACGCCAGCCCGGCCAGCGACGTGGAAGTCATCAGCCTGATGCTCGACACCCTGGCCCTGGCCGGTGTGCCTGATGTGCACATGGACCTCGGTCATGTTGGCATCTATCGCGGTTTGGCCCGCGCCGCCGGCCTGTCCGGCGAGGCCGAGCAGCAGCTGTTCGACGCCCTGCAGCGCAAGGCCGTCGATGAAGTCGACGCGCTCACCGAATCACTGCAACCGCACCTGGCCAGCATGCTGCGCGCATTGGTCGAGCTGTGTGGCGGTCGTGAAGTGCTGGACCTGGCCCAGGCTTGCCTGGTCGAGGCGCCGGCCGAGGTGCATGCCGCACTGGACCAGCTGGTGGCCATCGCCGACCAGCTGGAGTTGCGTTACCCCGAGCTGCCGCTGTATTTCGACCTCGGCGAGCTGCGTGGCTACCACTACCACACCGGTGTGGTGTTCGCCGCCTTCGTACCGGGCGTCGGCCAGTCCATCGCCCAGGGTGGCCGCTACGATGATGTCGGTGGCAACTTCGGCCGTGCGCGTCCGGCCACCGGTTTCTCTACCGACCTGAAGACCCTGGTCACCCTCGGTGACATGCAGGTCGAGGCGCTGGCCGCTGGCGTCTGGGCGCCAGATCATCACGACCTGTACCTGTGGCAGGCCGTGCAGCGCCTGCGCAGCGAGGGCGTGCGCGTGGTCCAGGCTCTGCCCGGGCAGGATGTGAGCGCGGCGAGCGAGGCGGGTTGTGATCGCCTGCTGCAGCTGCGCGATGGACGTTGGCAAGTGGCGCCGCTGGCGTCCTGACGAGATTTCCGCCGGCCGTGGCCGGCATCGAGCTTCCGAGAGAGGACAAGTGTTATGGGTAAGAATGTCGTGGTCCTGGGCACCCAGTGGGGTGATGAGGGCAAGGGCAAGATCGTCGACCTGCTGACCGAGCAGGCCGCCGCGGTAGTGCGCTATCAGGGCGGCCACAACGCCGGCCACACCCTGGTCATCGACGGCGAGAAGACCGTGCTGCACCTGATCCCGTCCGGCATCCTGCGCGAAGGCGTACGCTGCCTGATCGGCAACGGTGTGGTCGTCGCCCCCGACGCCCTGATGCGCGAGATCACCAAGCTGGAAGAGAAGGGCGTACCGGTGCGCGAGCGCCTACGCATCAGCCCGTCCTGCCCGCTGATCCTGTCCTACCACGTGGCCCTCGACCAGGCCCGTGAGAAGGCTCGTGGCGACGCCAAGATCGGTACCACCGGTCGTGGCATCGGCCCGGCCTATGAAGACAAGGTGGCTCGTCGCGGCCTGCGCATCGGTGACCTGTTCCACCGCGAGCGCTTCGCCTCCAAGCTGGGCGAGCTGCTGGACTACCACAATTTCGTGCTGGTCAATTACTACAAAGAGCCGGCGATCGACTTCCAGGCCACCCTGGACGAGTGCATGGCCTATGCCGAGCAGCTGCGCCCGATGATGACCGACGTCACCTCCGAGCTGCATGACCTGCGCCGCGCCGACAAGGACATCATGTTCGAAGGCGCCCAGGGCTCGCTGCTGGACATCGACCACGGCACCTACCCGTACGTCACCAGCTCCAACACCACCGCTGGCGGCACCGCCACCGGCTCCGGTTTCGGCCCGCTGTACCTGGACTACATCCTCGGTATCACCAAGGCCTACACCACCCGTGTCGGCTCCGGCCCGTTCCCCACCGAGCTGTTCGACGAGACCGGCGCCTACCTGGCCAAGAAGGGCCATGAGTTCGGCTCCACCACCGGTCGTGCCCGTCGTTGCGGCTGGTTCGACGCCGTGATCCTGCGCCGCGCCATCGAGATCAACAGCATCTCCGGCCTGTGCCTGACCAAGCTGGACGTGCTCGACGGCCTGGAAACCATCCGCATCTGCACCGGTTACAAAGATGCCGCCGGCAACCTGCTGACCGACGCTCCGACCGATGCCGACAGCTACATCGGCCTGCAGCCGGTGTATGAGGACATGCCGGGCTGGACCGACTCCACCGTCGGCGCTAAGAGCCTGGAAGAGCTGCCGGCGGCCGCTCGTGCCTACATCAAGCGCGTGGAAGAGCTGGTCGGTGCGCCGATCGACATCATCTCCACCGGCCCGGACCGCAACGAGACCATCGTGCTGCGTCACCCGTTCGCCTGATCGCTTGAGCGATGAAAAAAGGCCGCGCAAGCGGCCTTTTTTCTGCCCGCAGGAAATGGCCTAGAGAATGCGCGCCTCGGTACTGGCCGGTTGCAGGCGGATGGCGACGAACTTCGAAGTCGGCGTATGGCTGCCCTCGCCGATGCTGGCCAGCGGCACCAGCGGGTTGGTCTCCGGGTAGTAGGCGGCGGCCTGGCCCCGGGGGGTGTCGTAGGCGAGCAGGGTGAAGCCGCGCACCTTGCGCTCGATGCCGTCGTCCCACAGCGAGACGATGTCGACCTTCTGCCCCGGCTCATAGCCGAGCCGCTGGATATCCTCGGGATTGATGAAGAGCACCTCGCGCATGCCGCGCACGCCGCGGTAGCGGTCGTCCAGGCCATACAGCGTGGTGTTGTACTGGTCGTGAGAACGCAGGGTCTGCAGCACCAGGTCGGGGGTCTCGCCGCTGTTGCGCGCCTGCGCCGGCAGCAGATGCTCGGGCAGCGCATGGGCCGCGAAATGCGCCTTGCCGCCGACGGTATTCCACTGCCGGCGTGCCGCGCTGTTGCCCAGGTAGAAGCCGCCGGGCTGGGCCAGCTTGTCGTTGAAGCCGGCGAAGCCGGGAATGGTGTCGGCGATCAGCTCGCGGATGCGCCCGTAGTCCTCGGCCAGGTGCAGCCAGTCCACCGGACGGGCGCCGAGCAGGGCGTTGGCGATGCCGGCGACGATGGCCGGCTCCGAGCGCATCTGTGTCGACAGCGGCGCCAGCTGGCCCCAGGACGCATGCACCATGCTGAACGAGTCTTCCACCGTCACCGCCTGCGGGCCGGCGGCCTGCTGGTCGATGTCGGTGCGACCCAGGCACGGCAGGATCAGCGCCTGGCGGCCGTGCATCAGGTGGCTGCGGTTGAGCTTGGTGCTGATCTGCACGGTCAGCTCGCACTGCTGCAGCGCCGCGTGGGTGCGCGGGCTGTCCGGGGTGGCCTGGGCGAAGTTGCCGCCTAGGCCGATGAACACCTGGCTGCGCCCGGCGAGCATGGCCTCGATGGCCTCCACGGTGTTGTGCCCCTGGGCGCGTGGCACGTCGAAGCCGTAGCGGCGCTGCAGGGCGTCGAGCAGGCTGGCCGGCGGCCGCTCGTTGATGCCCATGGTGCGGTCGCCCTGCACGTTGCTGTGGCCGCGCACCGGGCACAGCCCCGCACCCGGTCGGCCGATGTTGCCGCGCAGCAGCATCAGGTTGGTGATTTCCTGGATGGTCGCCACCGAATGGCGGTGCTGGGTGATGCCCATGGCCCAGCAGGCGATCACCCGCTCGGCGCGCACGTAGAGGCGCGCCGCCTGTTCTATCTCGGCCCGGCTCAGGCCGGATTGCTGCTCGATCTGCGCCCATTCGCTGCGCTGTACCGCGTCCAGCCAGCTATCCAGCCCGTCCGTGTGTTCGGTGATGAAGGCATGGTCGAACACGCTGCCCGGTGCTTCTTGCTCCCACTGCAGGAGGAACTTGGCCATGCCGCGCACCGCCGCCATGTCGCCGCCCAGGTGCGGGCGGAAATAGGCTGTGCTGGTCGCCTTGGCGCCGTTGGCGAGCATCTCCAGGGCGTGTTGCGGGTGTTGGAAGCGTTCCAGTCCACGCTCCTTGAGCGGATTGAAGCAGACCACGCTGGCGCCGCGCTCCACCGCCTCGCGCAGTGGTTCGAGCATGCGCGGATGGTTGGTGCCGGGGTTCTGGCCGAACACCAGGATGACGTCGGCCTCGGCGAAGTCGCTGAAGGTGACGCTGCCCTTGCCCACGCCGACGCTCTGGCCCAGGGCCACGCCGCTGGCCTCGTGGCACATGTTCGAGCAGTCGGGGAAGTTGTTGGTGCCATAGGCGCGCACCATCAGCTGGTACAGGTAGGCGGCCTCGTTGCTGGCCCGGCCGGAGGTGTAGAACTCGGCCTGGTCGGGGCTTTCGAGGCCCTTGAGTACCTCGGCGATCAGGGCGAAGGCGGCGTCCCAGGTGATCGGCACGTAGCGGTCGCGCTCGGCGTCATAGCGCAGCGGCTCGATCAGCCGGCCCTGATGCTCCAGCCAATAGTCGCTCTGCGCGCGCAGCTGGGCGACGCTGTAGCGGGCGAAGAAGTCGCGGCCGATGCCGCGCTTGGTGGCCTCCCAGTTCACCGCCTTGGCGCCGTTCTCGCAGAACTTGACCATGTGTCGCTCGGGCGAGTCGCCCCAGGCGCAGCCGGGGCAGTCGAAGCCGCCGTTCTGGTTGGTCTTAAGCAGGGCGCGCAGGTTCTTGAATGGCTGTTTGCTGTCCAGCCAGTGGTGGGTCACGCTGCGCAGCGCGCCCCAGCCGGCGGCGGGGCCGGCATAGGGCTGGTAGCGGGCTTGGTCGTTCATGCGGGTACTTCTTCGCTGGTGGGCGCCGGGCTGTAGACCCGCGGCGCGCTGCTGTGGGGCAGGTGGATCAGGTTGAGGCGATGGCGACGCGCCCAGTCGACGGTCAGTGCGGTGGGTGCGGACAGGCTGACCAGGGTCGGTATGCCGGCGCGCACGGCCTTGTGCAGCAGCTCCAGGCTGCAGCGGCTGGTGATCACGGCGAAACCGGCATCGGCATCGAGGCGCTGGCGGGCGAGGGCGCCGATCAGCTTGTCCAGGGCGTTGTGGCGGCCGATGTCCTCGCGGCACAGGCGGATCTCGCCGCTGCCATCGACGAACAGCGCGGCGTGCATGGCGCCGCTGGCCTGCGCCTGCAGTTGGGCGGCGGCGACGCGGGCGCGCAGTTCGTGCAGGTGCTCGGGCGGCGGCAATGCTGCACCCGGCAGCGCCGCCAGCTCGGGCAGCGCCTGCTCCAGCGCCTCGACGCCACACAGGCCGCAACTGCTGTTGCCGGCCAGTTGCCGACGCTGCTGCTTGAGGGCCCAGAAGGCGCGGCTGGCGATCTCGACCTCGGCCCGGCGCGCCTCGCCCGAGCCGCTGAGGTGAATGTCGTACAGCTCGGCCGGACTCTCGATCAGGCCGTTGCTCAGGCTGAAGCCGAGGACGAAGTCTTCCAGGTCGCCCGGCGAGACCATCATCACCGCCTGGTTCAGGCCGTTGTAGCCGATGGCCAGGGCGCACTCGTCGGCCAGTGGGCTGGCGCCGGTGAGGTGGGCGGGGCCGAGTTCGCTGAAGCTGTAGGAGATGGCGCTGGCGGCCGGCATGGGCTGGGCCCTCCGCGAGAGAGAGGAGTCCAGCCTAGGGCGCGTGCGGCGGGCTGTCTAATCGCTGCTGGCGATGGAGTGATCGAGCCCATCTATCGGCCGGGCATTAGCCTCGGCGATGGCGAAGCAGGCTTCGGCCAGGGCCGAGCGTGGTTCGCTGCGGCGCATGATCAGGCCCAGCGGCGCCAGGGTCTGGGCGTTGGCTATGGGCGTCAGGCACAGGTTGGCGTCGAGCTCGCCGAGGCCGTGGTGCAGCGGCAGGATGCTGCAGCACAGGCCCTGGCCCACGGCCTGCAGCAACTGGTGCACGGCATCGGTCTCCAGCCAGGGCTGCGGGCTCAGGCCGCTGCTGCGAAAGCCGTGGTCGATTGACTGGCGGAAGTGCATCTCGCTGCTCAGCAGGCCCAGCGGCAACTCGGCCAGGGATTCCCAGCTCAGCGCGGCGCCGGCGAAGTCGAAGTGGCGGCGGTCGTGCAGCAGGCCCATGCGCGTCTCGGCCAGCTCCAGGGCGGTGAAGTGCTGGCGGTCCAGGCGTTCCAGGTAGGACAGGCCGAGGTCGAGCTGGTTGCGACCCAGGCGTTCGAGGATCTCCTCGCTGCTCAGGGCGAACAGCTGGAAGCGCAATTGTGGATAGGCGGCGCTGAAACTGGCGATCAGGCGCATCGGGTCGAAGCCGGACAGCGGCACCACGCCCAGGCGCAGGGTGCCGATCATCTGCCCGCGGCAGGCGGCCGCCTCGGCCAGCAGGCCCGCCTCGGCGGCCAGCAGGCTGCGTGCCCAGGCCAGGATGCGCTGGCCGGCGGCGGTGAAGCCCTCGAAGCGCTGGCCGCGTTGCACCAGCTCCACGCCCAGCTCGTCCTCCAGGTTGCGCAGGCGCATGGACAGCGTCGGCTGGGTCACGTGGCAGCGCTCGGCGGCCTGGCCGAAGTGGCGGGTTTCGTCGAGGGCGACGAGGAATCTGAGCTGCTTGATGTCCATGGCGCTCTGGCGGTGGTTCGCGGTGGCGCCCGTTATCTCACGAATGCGCGGCGCAGCGCGCCGGGGCGGGCAGCTTTTTCCTAGCCAGCGAGTACAAAAAACATAATTTCGCGAATGCCCCGCGCTGAACAGAATGCGGCCAACAGAAGCTGCAACTGATCGTAGTCAGAGGACGCAGGCCATGACCGAGCTGAATCGAACCGCCTTCTCCAAGCAAGCGGAGCGGGCACTGGAAATAACCGAGATTGATACCCTGGTGATCGGCGCCGGGCAGGCCGGTGTGGCCATGAGCGAGCACCTGAGCAAGCTCGGCGTGCCGCACCTGGTGCTGGAGAAGAACCGCATCGCCGAGGCCTGGCGCACCGGGCGCTGGGATTCGCTGGTGGCCAACGGCCCGGCCTGGCACGACCGCTTCCCCGGCCTGGAATTTCCCATCGACCCCGATGCCTTCCCGTCGAAGGACATGGTCGCCGACTACTTCGAGGACTACGCCCGCCAGTTCAACGCGCCGATCCGCACCGGTGTTGAGGTCAAACGCGTGGTGCGCAACAGCGCCGGCGCCGGCTTCACCGTGGAGACCTCCGAGGGCGTGATCCAGGCGCGCCGCGTGGTCTCCGCCACCGGCCCGTTCCAGCGTCCGGTGATCCCGGCCATCGCCCCGCAGGACGGTGCCATCCAGCAGTTGCACTCGGCGGCCTATCGCAACCCGCAGCAGCTGCCCGAGGGCGCGGTGCTGGTGGTTGGCGCCGGCTCCTCCGGCGTGCAGATCGCCGACGAGCTGAACCGCGCCGGCCGTCGCGTCTATCTCTCGGTCGGCGCTCATGACCGCCCGCCGCGCAGCTACCGTGGCCGCGACTTCGTCTGGTGGCTGGGCGTGCTCGGCCTGTGGGACCTGGAGGCGGCGCAGCCGGGCAAGGAACACGTGACCATCGCCGTCAGCGGCGCGCGTGGTGGCGAGACCATCGACTTCCGCCGCCTGGCGGGCGAGGGCATCACCCTGGTCGGCCTGACCCAGTCCTTCGCCGGCACTGTGGCACGCTTCCAGAATGACCTGGCGGACAACCTGGCGCGTGGCGACGAGAACTATCTGTCGCTGCTCGACGCCGCCGATGCCTATATCGAGCGCAATGGCCTGGATCTGCCGGAAGAGCCGGAGGCGCGCCGCGTGTTCGCCGAGCCGGCCTGTGTGCGCGAGCCGATCCTCGAACTGGACCTGGCCGCCGCCGGCGTCGGCTCGGTGATCTGGGCTACCGGCTACTCCGTCGATTTCAGCTGGCTGCAGGTGGATGCCTTCGACGCCAAGGGCAAGCCGCAGCACCAGCGCGGCGTGTCCAGCGAGCCGGGCGTGTACTTCGTCGGCCTGCCGTGGCTGTCGCGGCGTGGCTCCACCTTCATCTGGGGGGTGTGGCACGACGCCAAGCACGTCGCCGACCACATCGCCACCCAGCGTAAGTACCTCGAATACCGCGATGCCACGCAGCGCCAGGCCGAGGCCGACGCACCGCTGGCCAAAGTCAGTCTGCCAGGAGTTCGCTGATGCCCACCCATACCCGCATCCGCATGTTCAACACCAAGGACACCTACCCCAACCAGTCCCTGGACAACGACCTGTGCCAGGCCGTGCGCGCCGGCAATACCGTGTACGTACGCGGCCAGGTCGGCACCGACTTCGACGGCAACCTGGTCGGCCTGGGTGATCCGGCGGCGCAGGCCGAGCAGGCGATGAAGAACGTCAAGCAACTGCTCGAAGAGGCCGGCAGCGACCTCTCGCACATCGTCAAGACCACCACCTACATCATCGACCCACGCTACCGCGAGCCGGTCTACCGCGAGGTCGGCAAGTGGCTCAAGGGCGTGTTCCCGATCTCCACCGGTCTGGTGGTATCGGCTCTCGGTCAGCCGCAGTGGCTGATGGAGATCGATGTGATCGCGGTCATCCCTGACGATCAGCTTTAAGGAGCGCCCATGACCTTCTCCATCGTCGGCCGCTGCGCCGAGACCGGCCAGCTGGGCATCGCCATCAGTTCGTCGAGCATCGCCGTCGGCGCCCGCTGCCCCTGGCTGCGCGCCGGGGTCGGCGCGGTGTCGACGCAGAACATCACCCTGCCGGCGCTCGGCCCGCAGGTGCTCGACCTGCTGGAGTCCGGCCTGGAGCCATCGGCCGCGCTGGACAAGGCGCTGGGCAGCAACGGCTACGGCCAGTATCGCCAGGTGACGGTGATCGACAGTCACGGCGGCACCGCGCTGTTCACCGGCAGCCAGGCACTCGGCGTGCACAACGCACGGGCCGGCGAGCAGTGCGTGGCGGCCGGCAACCTGCTGAGCTCGCCGGCGGTGATCGACGCCATGGTCGAGGCCTTCGAACAGGCCGCCGGCTGCCTGGCCGAGCGCCTGTTGGCGGCCATGCACGCGGCGATGGCGGCCGGCGGCGAGGCCGGGCCGGTACATTCGGCGGCGCTCTCGGTGGTCGGCGAGCTGACCTGGCCGATCGCCGACCTGCGTGTCGACTGGGCCGAAGAGGACCCTATCGGCGTGCTCGACAAGCTGTGGCAGGCCTACCAGCCGCAGCTGCAGGATTACCTGACCCGCGCCCTCGACCCCACTGCCGCGCCGAGCTACGGCGTGCCGGGTGACGAGTAGTTTCTTTCCCGATACCCGGAACGCCCATGTCCACTAGCCGCGCCATCCTCGCCGACCTGATCGCCTTCGACACCACCAGTCGCGAGTCCAACCTGGCGCTGATCGAATACGTGCGCGACTACCTGGGTGGGCTCGGCGTCGCCAGCCAGCTGCTGTTCAACGCCGAGCGGACCAAGGCCAACCTGCACGCGCGCCTGGGCCCGAACGGGGCGGGCGGGGTGATGTTGTCCGGGCACAGCGACGTGGTACCGGCGGACGGCCAGGCCTGGAGCGTGCCGGCCTTCGCACTGACCGAGCGCGATGGTCGCCTCTACGGCCGTGGCACGGCGGACATGAAGGGCTACATCGCCTGCGTGCTGGCCGCCGTGCCGGCCTTCCTCGCCCAGCCGCTGCGCCTGCCGCTGCACATCGCTATCTCCTACGACGAGGAAGTCGGCTGCCTCGGCGTGCGCAGCCTGATCGAACAGCTGCGCGCCAGCCCGGAGCGGCCGGGCATCTGCATCATCGGCGAACCCACCGAGATGCGCCCGGTGCTCGGCCACAAGGGCAAGCTGGCGATGCGCTGCGAGGTGCACGGCGCGGCCTGCCACTCGGCCTATGCGCCGCAGGGCGTCAACGCCATCGAATACGCAGCGCGGCTGATCGGCAAGCTGGGCGAGATCGGCACGCGCCTGGCGGCTCCCGAGCGGCACGATGAGCGCTTCGATCCGCCGTACTCGACGGTGCAGACCGGGGTGATCCAGGGCGGTCGTGCGCTCAACATCGTGCCGGCCGAGTGCCGCTTCGACTTCGAGATGCGCGCGCTGCCGGCCGACGACCCGCAGCAGGTCGCCGCCGAGCTGCGCGACTATGCCGAGAGCGAGCTGCTGCCGCGCATGCGTGCGGTGAGCGCGGCCAGCGACATCCGCTTCAGCGAGCTGTCCAGCTACCCCGGCCTGTTCACCGAGGCCGGCAGCGAAGCCGCGCAGCTGCTGGCGCTGATCGCCGGCTCGGACGACTTCTCCACCGTGGCCTACGGCACCGAAGGCGGCCTGTTCGACGAGGCCGGCATCGCCACCGTGGTCTGCGGCCCCGGAAGCATGGACCAGGGCCACAAGCCGGACGAGTTCGTCAGCCTGGCCCAGCTCGACGCCTGCGATGCCATGCTGGCCCGGCTGACGCAGTGGATGCGCCAGACCGCCTGAGTCGCATTGCCAGCCGTCGGTGGGGTTCTGCTTCCGTGTGCTGCTGAGGCAGACTGGTCGGCGATGCCGGTTGGCGACGAGCCGTCCGGCGCGCACCGATCTTCACCAGGGACAGGACATGACCGAGAGCGCAACGCCCATCACTTTCAGTGCAACCCTGCAGCGCCCGGCCAAGCCCGACGGCGACGCCTTCTGGGCCTTCGTCCTGTTGCCCAAAGAGATCAGTGAGCAGCTGTCCCGTCGCGGCCGGGTGACGGTGGCCGCATCGCTCAACGAGCAGAACTTTCAGGTGACGCTCGAGCCGGATGGCCAGCTCAGCCATTGGCTGCGGCTCAGCCGGCAGCTCTGCGAGATGGCCGGGGTGCAGGCCGGCGATAGCGTCAGCCTGGAGGTCATGCAGTTGTCGCAGGAGCCGGAGCCCGAGGTGCCGGCCGATCTGCACGAAGCCTTGCAGGCCGCCCCGGCGGCGCTGGCGGTGTGGAACGGCACCACGCCCCTGGCGCGGCTGGACTGGATTCACTGGATCACCTCCGCCAAGCAGCTCAAGACCCGCAGCAAGCGCATCAACGACGCCTGCGACATGCTCGCCTCCGGCAAGCAGCGGGTGTGCTGTTTCGATCCTTCCGGCTACTACAGCAAGGCCTTCTGCGCGCCCGCTGCGGCGGATTGAGGCGCAGCCGCTACTCAGTCCTGAGTAGCGGGCGGGCCCAGCTGCTCCTTGCAGAAGTCGACGAACAGCTGCGCCGGTTTGGTCAGGTGCGCGCGCTTGAGCCAAGCGGCGACCAGGCCGGAGCCGGTGACGTCCTCGACGATATCCACGCAGACCACGCGCTTGCCGTCGTAGGTGATGTCCGACTGTGGGCGGGTGACCAGCACCGAGAAGCCGAAGCCCTGGCCGACCATGCCGCGCACCATCTCGATCGAGGGCGAGCTGAAGACGATGTTCGGGCTCAGGCCGAGCTCTTCGAAGATGCTCACGAAGTAGGTGCGGCTCGGCAGCACGTCGAGCAGGATCATCGGCTCCAGCGCCAGGTCGCGCAGCGACACTTCCTTCTGCCCGGCGAAGCGATGGCCTTCCGGCAGCAGGGCGTAGGGGCGCTGCGGCGGCATCAGCGGATCGGTCTCGATGGTGCCGTCGAGGTCGTGCTCGTAGAAGATCGCCAGGTCGAAGCGGCCGCCGGTCAGGCCCTGCACCAGCTCCTGCTGCTCGCCGTCGTGCAGGCGGATTTCCACCCCCGGGTAGCGCTCGCGGAAGCCAGCGATCAGCTTGGGCAGGTAGAGCGGGGCGACGGTCTCGAAGCAGCCGATATCGATCTGCCCGGCCACCACGTCATTGTCGGCCAGGGCGTTCTGTTCGAACTCCTTGGCCATGCGCAGCAGTTCCTGGGCCTTGCGGTAGAAACGCGCGCCGCCAGGGGTGAGCGACACGCCCTGGGCATGGTGGCGGATGAACAGCTGCACGCCGAAGCTCTCTTCCAGGCCCTTGATGGCGGTGGAGATGGAGGGCTGGGCGATGTACAGCTTGCGCGACGCCTCGGCGACGCTGCCGCATTCCACGGTGGTGACGAAGTACTTCAGTTGACGCAGGGTATAGGAAGCCACGCAAAACCTCTGAGCATCATTCTTTTTTGTGCCCACCATAGCCGCGCAATGGGGCCGGGTGGGCGAGCTTTTTGCTCGGCACAGGCGATATTTTTCCTGGCTCGCCGCGCCAAGGGGATGCGTATCCTGCTTGCAAGAGCCGTACACGAACCATGATAGGAGTACTCCGAATGCGCCTGGCCCTGTGGCAGACCCAAGGTTTCCCCGCCGATATCGAGGCCAACCTGGCGGCCCTGGAACCCCAGCTGCGCGCCGCGGCCGCCGCGGGTGCGCGCCTGCTGCTGTGCCCCGAGCTGTGGCTGGGCGGCTACCACGTGCCGCAGCAGATGGCGGCGTTGGCCGAGCCCGCCGACGGCCCGGCGGCGCAGCGCATCGCCGCGCTGTGTCGCGAGCATGGCGTGGCGCTCTGCTATGGCTACGCCGAGCGCGATGCGGCCGGCGGCAAGCCGTTCAATTCGGCGCAGGTGATCGACGCCGAAGGCCGGCGCGTGGCGCACTACCGCAAGACCCACCTGTTCGGCCCCATGGAGCATGAGCTGTTCCAGGCCGGCGATAGTCTGGAGGCGCCCTTCGAACTGGATGGCTGGCGCATCGCCCTGCTGATCTGCTTTGACGTGGAGTTCCCCGAAAACGTGCGCAGCCACGCCCTGGCCGGCGCCGAGCTGGTGCTGATCCCCACTGCGCTGACCCCGGAGTACCGCGCCGTACCGGAGCTGATCGTGCCGACCCGTGCGGTGGAGAACCAGCTGTTCGTTGCCTACTGCAACCACAGTGGCGTGGAGAATGGCCTGGTGTTCCTCGGCGGCTCCTGCGTGGCCGCGCCGGACGGCCAGCGCCTGGGCGCGGTGGCTGGCGGCGAGGCGCAGTTCACGGTCGATCTGGATCGCTCGCAGCGGGCGCAATGGGCCGAGACATTTCCCTATCTGCAGGGCCGCCGCCCGCAGCTGTATGGCGCCTTGACCGAGGGTTGAGGCGGTCCGTGATGGTGCGCTGGCGCCGCGCCTGGGCATGTCCGGATTGCCTGCGATGGGCCTGGGGCCATTGCGGTCCTTTCCTGGCTCAGCCAGGTGCGGCGCAGGCTGCACGCCGATTGCGGTAGAGCGGGGAGCAGACACGCCTGGCGTCAGGGTGTGGCTGTGCACGCAAAGCTGGCGCGTTGCCCTGATCTGGTGCGCTCGTAGCCAGCTTTTTCGTATGTCCCGATGACATTTTTAATAATTTTCCTAACCCCTGCCTTGGGCCACCATCGGTTCGCATCAAGCCACAGGATCGGTTCGGGAGAATCAGGGTGCTGCAACTCAACGACTGGCAACGCCGCGCAAGCGAACAGCGTTTCATCGACCAGGCGCTCATCGGCGGTCGCCGCGTCGCCGCAGCTTCCGGCGCCACCTTCGCCTCCATCGATCCGGCCACCGGCCGCCTGCTGGCCAACGTCGCCGCCTGTGGCGAGGCCGAGGTCGATCTGGCGGTGCGCAGTGCCCGCGCCAGCTTCGAGTCCGGTGTCTGGTCGCGTTGTGCGCCGCGTGAGCGTCAGCAGAAGCTGCTGCGCCTGGCCGAGCTGATCCTGGCCAATCGCGACGAACTGGCGCTGCTCGACTCGCTGAACATGGGCAAGCCGGTGATGGATGCCTGGAACATCGACGTGCCCGGCGCTGCCGGTGTGTTCCGCTGGTACGCCGAGAGCATCGACAAACTCTACGACCAGGTCGCGCCGACCGCGCCGGACGCCCTCGCCACCATCACCCGCGAAGCCCTCGGGGTGGTCGCTGCCGTGGTGCCGTGGAACTTCCCGCTGGATATGGCGGCCTGGAAACTGGCCCCGGCCCTGGCCGCCGGCAACTCGGTGGTGCTCAAGCCCGCCGAGCAGTCGCCGTTCTCCGCCCTGCGCCTGGCCGAACTGGCCCTGGAGGCCGGCATTCCCGAGGGCGTGTTCAACGTGGTACCTGGTCTCGGCGAGAGCGCCGGCAAGGCCCTCGGCCTGCACATGGACGTCGACTGCCTGGCCTTCACCGGCTCCACCGAAGTCGGCAAATACTTCATGGGCTACTCGGCGCAATCCAACCTCAAGCAGGTCTGGCTGGAGTGCGGCGGCAAGAGCGCCAACCTGGTGTTCGCCGACTGCCAGGACCTCGATCTGGCGGCGAGCAAGGCCGCCTTCGGCATCTTCTTCAACCAGGGCGAAGTCTGCTCGGCCAACTCGCGCCTGCTGGTCGAGCGCTCGATCCACGACGAGTTCGTCGAGCGCCTGCAGGCCAAGGCCCGCGACTGGCAGCCGGGCGACCCGCTGGACCCGGCCAGCCGCGCCGGTGCCATTGTCGATACGCGGCAGACCGCGCGGGTCATGGACTTCATCCGCGGCGCCCAGGCCGAGGGCGCGAGCCTGGTCTGCGGCGGTAAGCAGCTGAGCTTCAACGGTTCGGACAACTTCGTCGCGCCGACCATCTTCACCGGCGTGGCCGCCGACAGCCGCCTGGCCCGCGAGGAAGTGTTCGGCCCGGTGCTCGCCGTGCTGCCGTTCGACTCCGAGGAGCAGGCCGTGGCCCTGGCCAACGACAGCATCTACGGCCTGGCTGCCTCGCTGTGGAGCGACGACCTCAACCGCGCCCATCGCGTGGCCCGTCGTTTGCGTGCCGGCACCGTGTCGGTCAACACCGTCGATGCCCTCGATCCCTGCACCCCCTTCGGCGGCGGCAAGCAATCCGGCTTCGGCCGCGACCTGTCGCTGCACTCGTTCGACAAATACACCCAGTTGAAAACCACCTGGTTCCAATTGCGCTAAGCAGCGGCCATAGAGCCGGAACCCGGATAAGGAGCCTTGCGATGACTGCCCAGAAACACACCACCAAGGAATACCAGGCGCTGGATGCGGCCCACCACATCCATGCCTTCCTCGACCAGAAGGCGCTCAACGAAAAGGGCGCCCTGGTGATCGCCAAGGGCCAGGGCCTGAACCTCTGGGACACCGAGGGCAAGCGCTACCTCGATGGCATGTCCGGTCTCTGGTGCACCGCGCTGGGTTACGGCCGCGAAGACCTGAATGCCGCGGCCACCCGCCAGCTGGCCGAGCTGCCGTACTACAACCTGTTCTTCCACACCACGCATCCGCGTGTGGTCGAGTTGTCCGAGCTGCTCTTCAGCCTGCTGCCCAAGCACTACAGCCACGCCATCTATACCAACTCCGGCTCCGAGGCCAACGAGGTGCTGATCCGCGCCGTACGCCGCTACTGGCAGGTGGTCGGCAAACCGCAGAAGAAGATCATGATCGGCCGCTGGAACGGCTACCACGGCTCCACCCTGGGCAGCACCGCGCTCGGCGGCATGGGCTTCATGCACGAGATGGGCGGCATGCTGCCGGACTTCGCCCACATCGGTGAGCCGTACTACTTCGCCGAGGGTGGCGACCTGAGCGAAGAAGCCTTCGGTCTCAAGGCCGCCCGCGAGCTGGAAGCGAAGATCCTCGAACTGGGCGCCGAGAACGTTGCCGCCTTCGTCGCCGAGCCGTTCCAGGGCGCCGGCGGCATGATCTTCCCGCCGGCCAGCTACTGGGCCGAGGTGCAGCGCATCTGCCGCCAGTACGACGTGCTGCTCTGCGCCGATGAAGTGATCGGCGGCTTCGGCCGCACCGGCGAGTGGTTCGCCCACCAGCACTTCGGCTTCGAGCCGGACACGCTGACCATCGCCAAGGGCCTCACCTCCGGCTACATCCCCATGGGCGGCCTGGTGCTCGGCAAGCGCATTGCCGACGCGCTGGTGCAGGAGGGCGGCGTGTTCGCCCACGGCCTGACCTACGCCGGCCACCCGGTGGCCGCCGCCGTGGCCATCGCCAACCTCACCGCGCTGCGCGACGAGGGCATAGTCAGTCGGGTCAAGAACGACACCGGCCCGTACCTGCAGCAGTTGCTGCGCGAGACCTTCAAGGACCACCCGCTGATCGGCGACGTGCAGGGCGCCGGCCTGGTCGCCGCGCTGCAGTTCGCCGAGGACAAGGACAGCCGCAAGCGCTTCGCCAACGAGAACGACATCGCCTGGCACTGCCGCACCGTCGGCTTCGACGAGGGCCTGATCATTCGCTCCACCCTCGGCCGCATGATCATGGCCCCGGCCCTGGTCGCCACTCGCGCCGAACTGGAGGAGCTGGTCGACAAGACCCGCCGCGCCGTGGACCGCACCGGCCGCGAACTGAACCTGCTGTAACGCCATATCCGCTGTAAGTCAGAAAAGCCCCGCAGAGGGCGCTGCAACGAAGAGAGCCGCCGGCCGTTTGCGGGCCGGCGTGGGGACGCATTCGGCCACTGGCCAGCCCTGCCACACATACACCAACAAATCTGCCGTCAGGCTGTGGAGAGCTCCATGATCAACACCTTGCGCAACCGTTTCGCCCGTACCGCCCTCGGCGCCGGCCTGGCCCTGGGCCTGGCCGCCACCGCGCAGGCGGGCACCCTGTCCCTCGGTCACACCACCTGGGTTGGCTACGGCACCCTGTACCTGGCCCGCGACCTCGGCTACTTCAAGGAGCAGGGCCTGGACGTGGAGTTCACCGTGATCGAGGAATCGGCCATGTATATGGCCGCCCAGGCCTCCGGCAAGATATCCGGCTCCGCCTCGACCATCGACGAGATCCTCAAGTACCGCTCCAAGGACTTCTGCTTCAAGGCCGTGGCCGCGCTCGACGAATCCCACGGCGGCGACGGCGTGCTGGTGGGCAAGGACGTGACCAGCCTGGACCAGCTGAAAGGCCAGGCGGTGGCGGTCAACGAGGGCTCGGTGTCGCAGTTCTGGCTGAGCTACCTGCTCAAGCAGAAGGGCATGAACATGAGCGACCTGGAGGTCCAGAACATGACCGCCGACGACGCGGCCACGGCCTTCATCGCCGGCCGCGTACCGGCGGCGGTGACCTGGGAGCCGCACCTGTCGCTGGTCAAGCAGAAGGGCCAGGGCAAGGTGCTGATCGACTCCAGCGAAACCCCCGGCGTGATCGTCGACGTGGTGGCGCTGTCCTGCGACGTGATCGAGAAGCAGCCGGAGGATGTGAAGGCGCTGGTCAAGGGCCTGTACAAGGCGGTCGAGTTCGCCAAGCAGAACCCGGACAAGGCCCACGAGATCATGGCCAAGGGCGTCGGCGGCTACCTGGCCGATCCCAAGGACCTGGCCGAGGCCGCCAAGGGCGTGAAGTTCTACGACCAGGCGATGAGCGAGAAGCTGCTCGGCACCCCGGGTAAAGAGGGCGACATCGCCGGCATCATCAAGCTGGCCAACGAGACCTGGACCCAGCTGCAGGGCAAGACCTACGACGTGAAATACGAAGACCTGGTCGACACCCGCTTCGTCACGCCGTAACGCGCCTACCGGGAGCGGCCGTGCGCCGCTCCCGTCGTTCAATTTCCGTTTCGAGAGGTGGCAGCATGGCCACGCAAAAATCCTGGCTGCAGCGCTGCCTGACCCCCAAGGTCGAGCTGCCCGGCCGACTCATTGTGGGCGCCAGCACCCTGTGCTGGCTGCTGGTGATCGGCCTGTGGGCCGGTCTGTCCTACGGCGGCGTGGTGCAGTCGATGTTCCTGCCGACCCCTGGCGCGGTGGTCGACGCCGCCGTGCGCCTGGCCGGTGACGGCACCCTGGGCAAGCACGTGTGGGCGAGCATCGAGGTGGTGATGATCGGCTTCATCGTCTCCTCGCTGGTGGCGGTGCCGCTGGGCCTGCTGATGGGCAGCTTCCGCATCGTGCAGGCCTTCATCGAGCCGCTGGTGAACTTCATCCGCTACCTGCCGGTGACCAGCTTCGTGCCGCTGTTCATCCTGTGGATCGGCATCGGCCTGGAACAGCGCGTGGCGGTGATCATCTTCGGCGTGTTCTTCCAGCAACTGGTGATGATCGCCGACGTCTCCAAGGGCGTGTCCAAGGACCTGATCAACGCCAGCTACACCCTCGGCGCCAGCCGCCGCGACGTGGTCCTCCACGTGCTCGGCCCGGCATCCTTGCCCGGCGTGCTCGACACCCTGCGCGTGACCATGGGCTGGGCCTGGACCTACCTGGTGGTGGCCGAGCTGGTCGCCGCGTCCAGCGGCCTGGGTTACATCAGCCTGAAGGCCATGCGTGGCTTCCAGGTCGACGTGATCTTCCTCGCCATCGCCATCATCGGCTTGCTCGGGCTGATCACCGACCAGCTGTTCCGTCTGCTTCGACTGAGGATTGCCGCATGGGCGCAGTAGCCAGCAAACCCTACATCATGCCGGCGCTGGACCAGTACGCCGACGTTCCTGCCCGGCTCAAGGTCGAGAACGTCAGCCTGCGCTACCGCTCGCCCAAGGGCGAGACATTCACCGCACTGGACAACGTGTCCTTCGAGGTGCCGGACCAGCAGTTCGCGGTCATCGTCGGCCCGTCCGGCTGCGGCAAGTCGAGCCTGCTGTACCTCACCGCCGGCCTGGCCGAGCCGAGCGACGGCGCCATCTACGTCGGCGGGCAGAAGGTCGACGGCCCCGGCGCCGACCGCGGCATGGTGTTCCAGAGCTACACCCTGTTCCCCTGGCTGACGGTGCGGCAGAACGTCGAGTTCGGCCTCAAGCGCCGCGGCCTGCCGCAGGACGAGATCCGCACCATCGTCGAGTTCTACCTGGGCGAAGTGGGCCTGGCCAAGTTCGCCGAGCATTATCCCAAGCAGCTCTCCGGCGGCATGATGCAGCGCGTGGCGATTGCCCGTGCGCTGGCCAACGACCCGCAGATCCTGCTGATGGACGAGCCGTTCGGCGCGCTGGACAGCCAGACCCGCCTGCAGATGCAGCAACTGCTGCTGCAGGTGTGGGGCAACAGCAAGAAGACCGTGGTGTTCGTCACCCACGACATCGACGAGGCCATCCTGCTCGCCGACCGCATCTATGTGATGGGCGCGCGTCCCGGGCGGATCAAGGAAATCCTCGAGGTGCCGATCGAGCGTCCGCGCAGCCTTGAGGTGGTGATGGAACCGGAGTTCATCCGCATGAAACGGCACATCCTCGAACTGCTGCACGACGACCTCGAAGAGGTGCACTGAGTGCCACGCGCGGCGGGCGCTGGTCGCCCGCCGCTCGCCTTTCCCCGGGGCGGCGTGCCCACAAGGCGCGAGCCCGCCCGTGAACCATGAGGCTTCTCCCATGGCTACAGATTCCTACGACTACCTGATCGTCGGCGCCGGCTCGGCCGGCTGCGTGCTGGCCAACCGCCTGAGCGCCGATCCGAGCGTGCGCGTGTGCCTGATCGAGGCCGGCGGCAGCGACGCCAGCCCGCGGGTGCAGACCCCGGCCGGTACCATCACCCTGTACAAGAGCCGCGAGTTCAGCTGGAACTACTTCTCCGCGCCGCAGAAGAACCTCGCCGGGCGCAGCCTGCACACCCCGCGCGGCAAGGCCCTCGGCGGCTCAAGTTCGATGAACAGCATGATCTACATTCGCGGCGACGCCAGCGACTACGACCGCTGGGAAGCCGCCGGTTGCCCTGGCTGGGGCTGGGCCGACGTGCTGCCGTACTTCCGGAAATCCGAGGGCAACCGCCTCGGTCAGGCGCTGCAGTACCACGGCACCCAGGGCGAGCTGCTGGTGGACAAGCCGCGTGATCCCAACCCGCTGTCCGAGCTGTATGTGCGCGCCGCAGGGCGTATCGGCCTGGCGCGCAACGACGACTTCAATGGCGGCACCCTGGAAGGCGCGGGTATCTACAACGTCACCCAGAAAAACGCCAAGCGCCTGTCCAGCTACCGCGCCTTCGTCCACCCGGTGCGCGAACGTAGCAACCTCGAGGTGCTGACCAGTTGCGAGGTGGAGCGCCTGTTGCTCGACGGCGATCGCGTGACGGGCGTGGAGCTGCGTCAGAACGGCCAGTGGCGCACCCTGCAGTGCACGCGCGAGGCCATCCTCTGCGCCGGCTCGCTGGGCTCGCCGCATATCCTGCTCAAGTCCGGCATCGGCCCGCAGGCCGAGCTGGCAGCTGCCGGCGTGGCCTGCAGCGTCGACCTGGCGGGAGTGGGCAAGAACCTGCAGGACCATATCGACGGCCTGGTCACCGTGCGCTCGAAGAGCCCGCTGTCGCTGGGTTTCTCCATTGGCGCGCTGCCGAAGATCATCGCCTCGCCGTTCAAGTACCTGGCGCAGAAGATGGGCTGGCTGACCACCAACTACGTCGAGGCCGGCGGCTTCGCCCGCACGCCGCTGGCGGAGGCGCTGCCGGACGTGCAGATGCACTTCGTGCCCGGCTACCGCAGCCATCGCGGCCGCCTGTTCGAGTGGGGCCACGGCTACGCCATCCACACCTGCGTGCTGCGGCCGAAGAGTATCGGCGAGCTGCGCCTGGGCGCCGGGCGCAGCCTGTCCATCGACTTCAACTTCTTTGCCGACGAGGAGGACGCGCGGGTGCTGGTGGAGGGCGTCAAGCTGGCGCGACGCATCCTCGCCCAGCCAGAGTTCGACGACCTGCGTGGTGCCGAGATGCTGCCGGGGCCGGATGTGCAGAGCGATGAACAACTGCGGGCGCACCTGCGCGACTACGCGGCGACCGTGTTCCACCCGGTCGGCACCTGCAAGATGGGCACGGACGAGCAGGCGGTGGTCACGCCGGAGCTGAAGGTACGCGGCCTGGCCAACCTGCGCGTGGCCGATGCCTCGATCATGCCGACGCTGATCAGCGGCAATACCAATGCGCCGTGCATCATGATCGGTGAGAAGGCCGCCGACCTGATTCTCGCCAGCGCCAAGGCGCCAAAGCCGGTGGAGCAGGCCGCCGAGCTCAGCCCGGCTTGAATCGCAGGCAATAAAAAGGCCGGCTTGTGGCCGGCCTTCAGGGGGTGGTTTTGGCTTACTTCTGGTAAGCCGCTACCGCCTTCAGAATTGCTTGGCGGGCTTCGTCAGCGTTGCCCCAGCCTTCGACCTTGACCCACTTGCCCTTCTCGAGATCCTTGTAGTTCTCGAAGAAGTGCTTGATCTGCTCGATCAGCAGCGGAGGCAGGTCGGTGTATTCCTGTACGTCTTTGTAGATGGTGGTCAGCTTATCGTGCGGGACGGCGATCAGCTTGGCGTCACCGCCGGCTTCGTCGGTCATGTTCAGCACGCCAACCGGACGGCAGCGGATCACGGAGCCCGGAGCTACCGGATACGGGGTCACTACCAGCACGTCCAGGGGGTCGCCGTCGTCGGCCAGGGTGTGCGGGATGAAGCCGTAGTTGGCCGGGTAGAACATCGGGGTGGCCATGAAGCGATCAACGAACAGGCAGTCGGTGTCGTGATCGATCTCGTATTTGATCGGCGCGTGGTTGGCCGGAATCTCGATGGCGACGTAGATGTCGTTCGGCACGTCTTTGCCGGCCGGGACTTTGCTGTAGCTCATGGTGGACACCCCAGGTTGGGCCAAAAAAAGTGCGCGGATTATAGGCACATTCCCAGGGCGTTACTACGCCCGCGTGCTCATCCGTTGGTCGTGTCGCGGTAGGCTGGGTGCTCTGCCAGGAGCCGTTGCAGGCGTGTCAGCGGGTCCTGGCGGTAGAAACCGACCAGTTGCTGGTACACGGATGGAAAGGCCTGCTGCAGCAGGTCCGGCGCGGTGAAGAAGTATTCGCTGGTGACGGCGAAGAACTCGGCGGGGTTCTCTGCGGCATAGGGATCGATGGCCGTGTGCGCCTCGGGGTTGGCGTCCAGCGCGGCATTCATCTCGTCGTAGGCGGCCTGCATGGCGCCGGCCCAGTCGCCGATACGCATGTCGCGGTGCAGCGGCGGCAGGCCGTTGGCGTCGCCGTTGAGCATGTCCAGCTTGTGCGACAGCTCGTGGATCACCAGGTTGTAGGCGTCCCAGCCGCCACCGCTCTGCACGCCAGGCCAGGCCATGATCACCGGGCCCTGGTGCCAGGCCTCGCCGCTGCGCTCGTCGTCCCACTCGTGTTCGATGCCGCTGGCGTCGCGATGGCGCTGCGGGCTGACGAAGTCATCCGGGTACAGCACGATCTCGTGGAAGCCCTGGTACCAGTCGAGATCGGCCAGGTGCAGCAGAGGCAGTTCGGCCTGGGCGGCCAGGGTCAGGCGGTCGGCTTCATTCAGTTCGACGCCGGGCAGGGCGGTCAGACGCTTGTGGTGCAGGAACAGGATGGCGCGTTGGAACAGGCGCTGCTCCTCGGCCTCGCTCAGGCCATCGAGGATCGGCAGGCGCGCGCGGACCTCATGCCAGTGGCGGGTGGTGTAGGGCGAGCGGGAGAGAATGCGCCGGCGGCGCCAGGCGCGGAATGACCACATGAATCTGTCTCGGGGTGGGCGGCGAACGCGCAGGCGTTCGCCTGCCTGATCAATCGCCCAGTTCGAGGATGTAGTTCTTGAACTTGGTGTCTTCGCGGAAGCCGATGGACTCGTAGGTCTTCTGCGCCACCTCGTTGCTGATGCTGGTGGCTACGCGCATGCGCACGGCGTTGGTTTCCTTGGCCATCTGCTTGGCGGTCTGCAGCAGGCGGTCGGCGACCAGCATGCGGCGGGCGTCTTCGGCGACATAGATGTCGTTGAGAATCCACACGCGCTTGAGCGACAGCGAGGAGTAGCTGGGGAACAGCTGGCAGTAACCGAGCAGCTTGTCCTCATCGTCGGCCATGGCCAGGTAGATGATCGATTCTTTGCGCTTGATGCGCGTCTCGAGGAACTTGCGCGACGAGTCCGGGAAGGGCAGCTCGCCATAGAACTCACGGTACTTGATGAACAGCGGGGTCAGCAGGTCCAGGTGCTCCAGGGTGGCTTGGACAATGCGCATGGCGGGCCTCGGCGTCTATGGAGTGTGAGTGGGCAGTTGCAGTTGCTGTGCCAACGGTCAACCCGATGCTGCCCAAAGATGCTGGAAAGCGCAATCCAAGCGAGCGTTTGATCTTGGCGTGGCTTGCTGCCCTGGTACGTCGAGGGGCGGATTCTCCCCTTTACTGGTGTCCGCAACTTACCCCCAGAGGCTGTGGGTGATGCTGTGGATAAGCTGTCGGCAGCTGGTGCCTGGGCAGAACCCGCGCGGTCTGCCTGCGGTTGGTTGAATTTCGATCTTGATCAGTGACTTACGTCACGGGTTAGGCACAGTAACTGTGGGCTTTGCTGTGGATAAGCTGTGCGCTCCGGCGGCGGAAGCGCAACGGCCGTGGGCTGGAGCCAGATGGGCGTTTTCTGTGCAGTTGGCGGGCGCTGTTCAGGGCGAAAAGTTTGTCCACAGAAGCCTTGGGCAAAGTTGTGGACAAGCTGTTCGGCTATCGCCACGAGCGCCGCCAGGCGCGCCTTGCAGCAGCCGGGCGGTTTTTTATCCAGCGCTCAGAGGCGGCCGTGCAGGGCGGCGGTGAACAGCTGGCTGACGTTCTCCTCGGTCAAGGGCAGCGGATTGCCGCCGGCAGAGGGGTCGACCACGGCCATCTGCGCGATCAGCGCGGTCTTGCTGTCGTCGACACCGAGCTCGGCCAGGCTGTGCGGCACGCCGGTGTCGCTGCGCAGTTGCAGGACCAGTTCGAGGAAGCTGTCGAAGCCCGGGTTGGCCAGTTGCAGGTAGGCGGCCAGGCGGGTGATGCGCTCCTCGATGGCGCTGCGGTTGAACTTCAGCACGTAGGGCATCAGCGTGGCGTTGGTCATGCCGTGGTGGGTGTCGTACAGCGCACCGATCGGGTGCGCCAAGGCGTGCATGCCGCCGAGGCCCTTCTGGAAGGCGGTGGCGCCCATGGCGGCGGCGGCGAGCATGTCGGCGCGGGCGTCGAGGTCGTCCGGCTGCTTGACCGCTCTGACCAGCGCGCCCTTGACCAGGCGCATGCCCTCCACGGCGATACCGTCGGCCATGGGGTGGAAGCCTGGGGCGCAGTAGGCCTCCAGGCAGTGCGAGAAAGCGTCCATGCCGGTGCCGGCGGTGATGAAGGCCGGCATGCCGACAGATAGTGCAGGGTCGCTGATGACGATGCGCGGCATCATCTGTGGGTGGAAGATGATGCGCTTGGTGTGGCTGCGCTCGTCGGTGAGGATGCCGGCGCGGCCGACCTCCGAGCCGGTGCCGGCGGTGGTCGGCACGGCGATCACCGGGGCGATGCCGCGCGGGTCGGCGCGGGTCCACCAGTCGCCGACATCTTCGAAGTCCCACACCGGTCGTGCCTGGCCACTCATGAAGGCGATCAGCTTGCCCATGTCCAGGCCGCTGCCGCCGCCGAAGGCGACCACGCCGTCGTGCTTGCCGGCGCGGTAGGCGGCCAGGCCCGCAGCGAGGTTGCTCTCCACCGGGTTGGGCTTGAGGTCGCTGAACAGCGCGGCACCGAGGCCGGCTTCCTTGAGCGAGTCGAGGGCGGCGGTGGTGATTGGTGCGCTGCCCAGGCCGCGGTCGGTGACCAGCAGCGGGCGCAGCATGCCGATGCTCCTGCACAGTTCCGGCAGTTCCTGGATGCGGCCGGCACCGAAGCGCACCGAGGTCGGGTAGTTCCAGTTGGCGGTCTTGCTCATGGTGGACTCCTGGTCAGAGCTGCTGGCGCAGGTGGAAGGACTTGGGCCGGGTCAGGTGCTCGTAGCCCAGGCGCGACAGCGTGGCGCCGCGCCCGGTGTGCTTGACGCCGGTCCAGGCCAGGGCCGGGTCCAGGTAGTCGCAGCGATTCATGAACACGGTGCCGGTTTCCAGCTGTTGGCCGATGCGTTCGGCGGCGTCCAGGTCCTCGGTCCAGATGGCCGCGCTGAGGCCGTAGGGGCTGTCGTTCATCAGGGTGATGGCCTCGGCTTCGCTGGCCACCGGCATGATGCCGACCACCGGGCCGAAGCTCTCGTCGCGCATCACCGCCATCTCGTGGTTGACCCCGGTCAGCACCTGCGGCGCCATATAGGCGGTGCCAGGCGCGTCGTTGGCGAAGCTGGCGGGGTCGATCAGCGCCTTGGCACCCTTGGACCTGGCCTCGGCGATCTGCCCGCGGACGAATTCGGCGGCGCTGCTGCGCACCAGTGGGCCGAGGGTAGTGGCCTCGTCCAGTGGGCTGCCCAAGGTGTACTGTTTAGTCAGCTCGACGAAGCCCTCGACGAAGGCCGGATACAGGGCCTTGTCCACATAGATGCGCTCGATGCCGCAGCAGCTCTGCCCGGAGTTGAAGAAGCTGCCGTCCACCAGGTTTTCCACCGCGTGGGCCAGGTCGGCGTCGCTGCGCACGTAGGCCGGGTCCTTGCCGCCCAGTTCCAGGCCGACGCCGATGAAGTGGCCGGCGGCGGCGCTCTCCATCAGACGGCCGCCCTCCACCGAGCCGGTGAAGTTGACCTGCTGCACCTGGCCGGAGGCGATCAGGGTGGCGGTCTGGCCGTGGTCCAGCACCAGGTTGTGGAACAGCCCGGCCGGCAGTCCGGCGCGCTTGAAGGCCTCGGCGAAGCGTTCGCCGACCAGCAGGGTCTGGCTGGCGTGCTTGAGCAGCACGGCGTTGCCGGCCATCAGCGCCGGGATGACCGCGTTCACTGCGGTCAGGTAGGGATAGTTCCACGGCGCCACCACCAGCACGGTGCCCAGTGGCTCGCGGCGGATATAGCGGCGGAAGCCTTCTTTGGGATCAGGTACTACGTCGGCCAGGGCGCTCTCGGCGATGCCGATCATGTGGCGTGCGCGTTCCTCGAAGCCGCGCAGCTCGCCTGCGCCGAAGCGGATCGGGCGTCCCATCTGCCAGGCCAGTTCGGGGACGATTTCGTCCTTCATCGCCAGCATGGCGTCCACCGCCTTCAGGCAGTAGGTGGCGCGCTGGCCGATGGCGAGTTCGCGCCAGGCTCGCTGGGCCTGGGTGGCAGCGGCCAGGGTCTGTTCCAGAGCGCTGCTGCTGGCGATGGCGCGCTCGGCGTAGAGGCTGCCGTCCACCGGTGAAATCAGGCGAATGCTGTTCATCTGCTGCTCTCCCTGTCAGTAGCGCTCGAAGCCGCGGCGCAGTTCCCAGTCGGTCACCCGGCGGTCGTATTCCATCTGCTCCCAGCGCGCGGTGTGCAGGTAGTGTTCGACCACGTCGTCGCCCAGGGCCTTGCGCAGCAGTTCCGAACGGTCGAGGGCTTCGGCCGCGCCGCGCAGGGTCTTGGCCACTTCCGGCAGTTCGTCGTCGGCATAGGCGTCACCGGAGAAGGGCGCCGGCAGCTCCAGCTGTTCGTCGATGCCGGCCAGGCCGGCGGCGATCAGCGCGGCGTAGGCCAGGTAGGGGTTGAGGTCGGCGCCACCGATGCGGCATTCGATGCGGATGCCCTTGCTGCCGGCGCCGCACAGGCGGAAGCCGGCGGTGCGGTTGTCGCAGCTCCACACCGCGCGGGTTGGAGCGAAGGTGCCAGCCTGGAAGCGCTTGTAGGAGTTGATATAGGGCGCGAGGAAGTAGGTGATGTCGCTGGCGTACTTGAGCTGGCCGGCGACCCACTGGCGCATCAGCTTGGACATGCCGTACTCGCCGGCCGGGTCATGGAACAGCGCCTGTTCGCCATCGAGGCTGAACAGCGAGTTGTGGATATGGCTGCTGGAGCCGGCCAGGTTGTAGTTCCACTTGGCCATGAAGGTGACGGCCTTGCCCTGCAGCAGGGCGATTTCCTTGCAGGCGTGCTTGATGATGCTGTGCCGGTCGGCCATCACCAGCGCCTCGGCGTAGCGCACGTTGATCTCTTCCTGGCCCGGCCCCCATTCGCCCTTGGAGTTTTCCACCGGGATGCCTGCGGCCTGCAGGTGCTTGCGGATCGCCCGCATCACCGGCTCCTCGCGGATGGTCTGCAGGATGCTGTAGTCCTCGATGTAGTAGTTGGCCGTCTTGGGGTTCTGGTAGTGCCCGGTGTGGATGTCCTCGTAGCTCTGGTCGAACAGGTAGAACTCCAGCTCCGAGGCGAACATGCCCTTGTAGCCGCGCTCGGTGAGGCGCTCGATCTGCCGCTTGAGGATGCCGCGCGGGCTGTGCGGCAGGTCGTGGTGGTGGTGGTCCTGCACGTCGCACAGCACCAGGGCCGTGCCTTCCAGCCAGGGCACCACGCGCATGGTGGACAGGTCGGGCTTGAACACGAAGTCGCCGTAGCCCTGTTTCCAGCTGGCGGCGGCGTAGCCGGGCACCGGTTCCATGTCGATGTCGTCGGCCAGCAGGTAGTCGCAGCCGTGGGTTTCTTCATAAGCGCTGTCGAGGAAGAACTCGACCTGGAAGCGCTTGCCGATCAGGCGGCCCTGCATGTCGACCATGCAGGCCAGGACGGTGTCGATCTTGCCGGCCACGGCGAGTTCGCGCAGGCCGGCCAGGGTGAGGTGGGCAGTCATTCCGTTGGTCTCCGGAAAAGGTCGG
>NZ_JAQSUW010000012.1:111959-198351 GCF_028649395.1 Pseudomonas sp. Gutcm_11s
CCGGGGCTCATCAGCTATTGGTTTTGTTCTTTTCGCGCTGTTCCATGGCGAATTCCTCTTCTGGCGAGAGGATCAGGCGGTGGCGACCGACGATGGCGAAGTAGGTGATGCCGATGCCGAACCACACGGCCACCCAGAACACGCCGAGGGTGTAGGCCGGGTCGCCGGTGAGCTGGAAGTACAGGGTCACGGCGGCGATCAGCATGGTCAGCACCGCGCCGGGCACGCCCAGTGGGCTGCGGTAGGGACGCTCGATGTCGGGCATCTTGTGGCGCAGCAGGATGAACGACAGGGCCTGCATGAAGTAGGAGAACATGGCGCCGAACACCGCCATGTTGAGCAGGGTGCCGCCGATCACCGCGCCGCCCTTTTCCTCACCGAAGATGAACCACAGGGTCATCATCACTGCCAGTGCCATCAGGCTGCCGATCAGCATGGCCACGTGCGGGGTCTTGCGCTGGCCGTGGGTGATCGACAGTTGCGGCAGGAAGTAGCCGGCGCGGCTCAGCGAATAGATCTGCCGGCCCATGGCGAAGATGATGGTGTGGAAACTGGCCACCAGGCCGAGCACCGCCACCAGCGCCAGCAGCTTGGCGATGTCGTCACCGTAGATGGCCTTGAAGCCGTCCAGCAGCGGCTCGCCGGACGAGCCCAGGGCGTAGGCGCCGACGCCGGTCACCGCCGGGTTCAGCCAGAGAATCATGAAGGCCGAGAGGATCAGGGTGAACATGCCGAGGATGATGCCCTTGGGCATGTCGCGTTTCGGGTCGACCGACTCTTCCGCCGCCAGTGGTAGCTGCTCGATGGCGAGGAACAGCCAGACCGCGAAGGGCATCGCCGCCAGCACGCCGAGCAGGCCGTTGGGCAGGAACGGGCCATTGCCTTCCGGCAATTCGACACCGCCCGGGCCGACGTTCATGGCGAAGCGATTGAAGTCGATGTGCGGGATGGCGCTGATCCAGAACACCACCAGGCAGGCCAGCGCCAGCAGGGTGACCACCAGGGTGACCTTGAACGACAGCTCCACGCCGATCACGTTGAGCCAGATGAACACCACGTAGAAGCCGATCCACCATAGCGGCTGGTACTCGCTGGGCGTGCCGAAGATGCCGCCCATGTAGCTGCCGATAAAGAACACGATCACTGCGGGGGTGAGCACGTACTCGACGTTCTCCGCCAGGCCGGTGAGGAAGCCACCCCAGGGGCCCATGGCACTACGGGCGAAGGAATAGGCGCCGCCGGTGTGGGGCAGGGCCGGCGACATCTCTGCCAGGGAGAAGGTCAGCCCCAGGTACATGATGGCGATGATGATGGCGGCGATCAGCATGCTGCCCCAGCCATTGGCCAGGCCGAAGTTCCAGCCGGAGAAATGGCCGGAGATCACCGCGCCGACGCCCAGCGCCCATAGCGACCAGACACCGGCATAGCGGCGCAGGCCGCGTTGCTCGAAGTAACTCTTGTCGACGGTTGTGTAACTGACTCCCGATTGCTGCTTCATGGTCCTCTCCTGCATTTCGCGTTGGCTCGGGTTCTTGTAGGAATTGCGGCCTTGCTTGAAACGGGATGGAGCACAGCGGCTGACAGCAGGAGGATGTGTACGGAGGAGGGCCCGGACGGGCTCGGCAGCCATGCTCGGCATGGCAGATGGTTGTTCCCCCGAGGGCCGGGAGAGTTTCCCGGCGAGGTCGAAGCGCAGACGGACATCCGGTCGCTGACAGCTTGCGGGCATGGACGACGAGGAACCTCATGCCGTCTCGGTGTTCCGAGACTCCTGAGACTCTAGTCGAGATTTCGCGGGGTGGTACGGCAGCCTGTCAGGTGTCGCCCTGTGCTACCCTGCGGCCAGTTCTGCCGGGGCCTCCCGGCCTGTTTCGAGGTCATCGATGCACATTCATATTCTCGGTATCTGCGGCACCTTCATGGGCTCCCTGGCGGTACTGGCCAAGGAGCTGGGGCACCGCGTCACCGGTTCCGACGCCAGCGTCTATCCGCCCATGAGTACCCAGCTTGAAGCCCAGGGCATCGAGCTGATGCAGGGCTACCTGCCCGAGCACCTGCAGCCGGCCCCCGACCTGGTGGTGATCGGCAACGCCCTGAGCCGCGGCAACCCGGCGGTGGAGTACGTGCTCAACCAGGGCCTGCCCTACGTCAGCGGCCCGCAGTGG
Organism: Pseudomonas sp. Gutcm_11s; assembly: GCF_028649395.1. Classification (GTDB taxonomy): domain Bacteria; phylum Pseudomonadota; class Gammaproteobacteria; order Pseudomonadales; family Pseudomonadaceae; genus Aquipseudomonas. The sequence continues at coordinate 114,125 of NZ_JAQSUW010000012.1, forward strand.
CTGGCCGACCATGTGCTGCAGGGCCGCTGGGTACTGGGCGTGGCCGGCACCCATGGCAAGACCACCACCACCAGCATGCTGGCCTGGGTGCTGGAGCATGCCGGCATGAGCCCGGGCTTCCTGATCGGCGGCGTGCCGCAAAACTTCGGCGTCTCCGCGCGCCTGGGCGGTACGCCGTTCTTCGTGGTCGAGGCCGACGAGTACGACAGCGCCTTCTTCGACAAGCGCAGCAAGTTCGTTCACTACCGCCCGCGCACGGCGATCCTCAACAACCTGGAGTTCGACCACGCGGATATCTTCCCGGACCTGGCGGCCATCGAACGGCAGTTCCACCACCTGGTGCGCACCGTGCCGGGCGAGGGCCTGATCATCCACCCGCAGGCCGAAGAGGCGCTGGCGCGGGTGGTCAAGATGGGTTGCTGGACCCCGGTGCAGACCACCGGTGCCGGTGGCCAGTGGCAGGCGCGCCTGCTCAGCGAAGACGGCTCGCGCTTCGAGGTGGTGTTCGACGGCAAGGTCGAAGGCACGGTGGAGTGGGAGCTGACCGGCCAGCACAACGTGGCCAACGCCCTGGCCACCCTGGCTGCTGCGCGGCATGTTGGCGTAGTGCCGGAACTGGGCATCGCTGGCCTGTCCTCCTTCAAGAGCGTCAAGCGGCGCATGGAGAAGGTCGCGGAAGTGAAGGGCGTGACCATCTACGACGACTTCGCCCACCATCCGACTGCCATCGCCACCACCTTAGACGGCCTGCGCAAGCGCGTCGGTGCTGCGCAGGTCGTGGCCGTGATCGAGCCGCGCTCCAACTCCATGAAGCTCGGCGCCCACCGTGACGGCCTGCCGGATTCCGTGGTGCAGGCCGATCAAGTGTTCTGGTACGCCCCGGCCAACCTGGGTTGGGACCTGGCCGCCACCGTGGCCGGCTCCAAGGTGCCGACCCAGGTCTGCGATTCACTGGAAGCGATCATCGAGGGCGTCAAGGCCGTGGCTGCGCCTGGCACCCAGGTGGTGATCATGAGCAACGGTGGTTTCGGCGGTCTGCACGGCAAGCTGGCCAAGGCGTTGGAGGAATAAGAAATGGCTGGTCCGGAACGCATCACCTTGGCCATGACCGGCGCCTCCGGCGCCCAGTACGGCCTGCGCCTGCTCGACTGCCTGGTGCAGGAAGACCGCGAGGTGCACTTCCTGATCTCCAAGGCCGCGCAGCTGGTGATGGCCACCGAGACCGACGTCACCCTGCCGGCCAAGCCGCAGGCCGTGCAGCAATTCCTCAGTGAATACACCGGCGCAGCATCCGGGCAGATTCGCGTGTACGGCAAGGAAGACTGGATGGCGCCGCCGGCCTCCGGCTCCGGCGCGCCCGCCGCCATGGTGGTGGTGCCATGCAGCACCGGCACCCTGTCGGCCATCGCTACCGGCGCCTGCAACAACCTGATCGAGCGCGCCGCCGACGTGGTGCTCAAGGAGCGCCGCCAACTGATCCTGGTGCCGCGCGAGGCGCCGTTCTCCAGCATCCACCTGGAGAACATGCTCAAGCTGTCCAACCTCGGCGTGACCATCCTGCCGGCCTCGCCGGGCTTCTATCACCAGCCGCAGACGGTGGACGACCTGGTCGACTTCGTCGTCGCGCGCATTCTCAACTGCCTGGGTATTCCGCAGGACATGCTGCCGCGTTGGGGCGAGCATCATCTGATCAGCGGCGACGACTGATGAAAGCCCGCGTTGTGGGTGGCGTGCTGCTGCTCTGCACGCTGCTACCCGGCTGCGCCAGCGTGCGCACCCTGGACGCGGCCAAGCCTGGCGCGCCGATCATCTATTCCGGCACGCGTCTGGATTGGTATTCGCTGCAGGGCGGTTGCTGCCCGGTGGAGCGCTTCGGCGCCGAGGCGCCCAAATACGCCGGCCTCGACCTGCCATTCAGCGCGTTGCTGGAAACACTCTTGCTGCCGTTCGCCGTGGCCGCCGAGCTGGGTATCGGGCTCGGCGTCAGCGGCGGTAACTGATCAGGCGACGGCCTGGCAGACGTCCACCCACTCGCCTTGCACCAATTCGGCCATGCGCTTCGGGCAGATGCGTACCGCGCTGTGGATGGCACCTGCCGCCGGCAGCACTTCTTCGTAGTCGAGCAGCGAACGGTCGCAGTACACCGCAAGGTCAGTGGCCAGGCCGAACGGGCAGACGCCGCCGACCGGGTGCCCGGTCAGCGTTACCACCGTCTCGGCGTCGAGCATCTTGGCCTTGGCGCCGAAGGCCTCCTTGAGTTTGCGGTTGTCCAGGCGGGCATCGCCGCGCGCCACCACCAACAGTTCTCGTTCGCCGATGCGGAAGGCCAGGGTCTTGGCGATCTGTCCTGGCTCCACGCCATGGGCCTCGGCGGCCAGGGCCACGGTGGCGGTGCTGGTTTCCAGCTCGATGATGGCGATGTCAGGGGCCTTGGCGGCGAAGAAGGCGCGGACCGATTCCAGGCTCATGGCGGTTTCCTTGGGCAAAAACGCCATGCTTGCCGGCCGGCCCGGACGAGTCAACCTGTAGGGATCAGTCGGCCCAGCCGCGCCAGACCCAGGTCATCGGTCGTGGGCCGGGCAGGTAGCTGCTGTGCATCTCGCGGATATGGAAACCGCCGGCCTTGAGCAGCGCGGGGATGTCACGGTTGAGATGGCAGCCGCCGGCCAGCGGCTTCCATAGTGGGGTGATGCGGTTTTGCCAGGTGCGTACGCCGGCATCCGGCGCGCGACCGTGTTCGCTGAACAGGAACTTGCCACCGGGTTTGAGCACCCGACGCATCTCCTGCAGCGCGGCCAGCGGGTCGGGGATGGTGCACAGGGTGAAGGTGCAGACGATGCTGTCGAAGCTGGCGTCGGCGGCCTGGATCTGCCCCAGCTCTAGGGCGACCATCTCCACCGGGATGCCGATGCTGGCCGCGCGCTGGCGCGCCAGGGTCTGCATCTGCGCGGCCGGGTCGACGCCGACTATGGCGCTGACCTTCTGCGCATCGTAGAAACTCAGGTTGAGGCCGGTGCCAATGCCGATCTCCAGCACCCGACCTTCCGCCATGGGCACCACCTGGGCACGGGTCTTCATCACGTGGCCCATGCCGCAGGCGAAGTCGATCAGGTGGGGCAGGATTCGGTCGTCGTAGAAGCCCATCAGCGTCCCAGACGGCGCAGTTCGTCGGACTCGACGACACGGATGCCGTCGCTCTCTTCCAACGCCAGGCGCCACAGTGCGCGCGCCAGGGCGGCGACCTCGATGCCGCGGTACTTGCCGGGAATCCAGCGCAGCAGCGGCGCCATCAGACGCTCGCCGAGACGGAATTCGCGGCGCGGGCCGAGCAGCAGGGACGGGCGCACGATGGTCAGCTGCGGCCAGTCCATCGCCTTCAGCGCCTCCTCGGTCTCGCCCTTGACCCGGTTGTAGAACACCGAGGAGCTTGGATCGGCGCCCAGGGCGCTGATCACCAGCAGGTGGCGGGTGCCCAGTTCACGGGCGCGGCGGGCGAAGGCCAGTACCAGCTCCTGGTCGACGGCGCGGAAGGCGTCCTGCGAGCCGGCCTGGCGAATGGTGGTGCCCAGGCAGCAGAAGGCCGCATCGATCTGCCCGCCCAGTTGTGGCAGCAGGTCGCTCAGCTGGCCGACCGGGTTGTCCAGGTGCGGATGCTCGGCCAGCGGGCTGCGGCTGGGCGCCAGCACGCGGCTGATGGTCGGCTCGTTGAGCAGGCGGTCGAGCAGGTGTTCGCCGGTGAGGCCGGTGGCTCCGGCGAGCAGGATGTGCTGGGGCGTCAGGTACATGCTTGTTCCTCCGCTATTAACTGTCAGCTTAGAGCGAATCGGCAGATCCGGGCGGAAATTGATCGCCAATTACGGCGCTTTCGTCGCCGCGGTCAGTGCCTGCTCGGCCTGTTGCTTGCGCAGTGTCTTCCAGTGCCCCAGTACGGCCTGCGGCGCCCACAGCTGCGGCTCGGAAGGCTCGAACTCCTCGGCCTGCTCACGCTCGGCGACCTTGGCCTTGGCCAGTTCGAAGGCGCGGCTCAGGTCGTCGGTCTCGTTGAAGGCTTCGGCGAACAGGGCGCGCCCGAAGTAGGTGAAGTCGTTCTCCTCGGAGCAGCCGAAGGACACCCGGTCGGCACGTGCGGCGGTCATCACTAGGGTCTTGTCGTTCTTCAGCGGCGGGATGAAACCACCCGAGTAGCAGGCCGAGATCACCACCACCTTGTGCCGGTCGTTCAGCGGCTTGAGCAGGGCGGCCAGCTCGCTCGCCGGCAGGTCGGACAGCTGCAGGCGTGGCTGGTCGATGCTCAGCTCGTGCTCGCTGGAACCGTGGCTGGTCAGGTAGATGAACACCAGATCCTCCGGGCCGCTGCGTTCGGCGAGGGCCTGCACGGCGCGGGTCAGGCTCTCGCGGGTGGCGAGTGGGCGATCGCTCAGGTGATCGCGGTGGTTGGTCAGGGTGACGTTGCCGCGCGCGCCGAAACGCTCGCGCAGCAGCTTGCTGACATAGTCGGCCTCGCGCAGGAACACGCTCTGCTTGCCATCGCCGGCCAGGGTCAGGCTGTACAGCTCGACCGCCGGGGTGGATGCGGGCAGGGCGTCCAGCGCCTCCTGCAGCAGTTGACCCTGGCGCAACAGGCCGAGTTCCAGCGGATCCGCTTGGGCGGTGCCGTCCTCGCCGCGCAGCAGTTCGCCATTGCTCCAGGTGCCTCGGGTGCGCTTGCCATCGAGTGCGGTGAGGGTACCTTCGCCGGCGTAGCTGCCATTGGCGAAGTGACCTTCATACACGCTGCCGTTGGCCAGGCTGAGCTTGCCCTGGCCGTGGAAGCGCCAGTAGCGGAAGTTGCCTGCGTAGTGGCGGCCATCCGCGCCGCGGAACTCGCCCTTGCCGGTCAGTGCGCCGTTGACGAAGTTGCCGCTCCATACCTCGCCGTCGCTGTTCTGGTAGCGGCCCTTGCCGTGGAACTGGTCGTTGCGGAAGCCGCCGGTGTAGCTCTCGCCGTCCTCGCCCTTGTAGCTGCCTTCGCCTTGCAGGGTGCCTTTCTTGAAGGTGCCGCTGAACTGGCCCTCGGCATTGCTGCGCAGGCCTTCGCCTTCTGGCTCGCCCCGTACGAAGCGGCCCTGGTAGCGGCTGCCGTCCGGCCATTCGAGGGTGCCGAGGCCGTGGTAGCGGTCGTCGCGGAATTCACCGCGGTAGCTCATGGCGCCCTGCTGCAGGTGGCCCTCGCCATGCATGCGGTTCTGCTTGAAGCCGCCCTGGTAGCGGGTGCCGTCGCTGTAGATCAGCTCGCCCTGGCCATCGAACAGGCCGAGGTGGAAGGTGCCCTTGTAGCTCTCGCCGCTGGGGCCGTGCCATTCACCGGGGCCTTCGAACTGGCCGTCCTTGAACTGGCCCTGGTAGTACATGCCGTTGGCGTAGTCGATGCGGCCTTCGCCCTGCAGGCGGCCGTCCACCACCTCGCCACGGTAGCGGCCGCCGTCGGGCAGCACGGCATCCGCCGGCAGCAGCGGTTCGCCATCGCCACAGGCGGCGAGCAGGAGGGCAAGAGTGAGGGGAGCTAGGCGGCGGGGCATGGCAGACGTCCTGGTCGATTTGTCCTGAGTATGCCAGCGGCAAATGAAAACGGGGCGCCTGAGCGCCCCGTCGGATACCGCTATTTGCTCAGACGAAGCAGAGCGACAGCGACTCGGCGATATAGGCCGGTTTCTCCTCGCCGTCGATCTCGAGGGTGGCCTCGACCTTGAACAGCCACTGGCCCGGACGCTTCTCGGTGACTTCCAGCACCTTGGCAGACAGGCGCACGCGCGAGTCGACCTTCACCGGCTGGATGAAGCGCACGCTGTCGAGGCCATAGTTGACGGCCATCTTCAGGCCTTCCGGGACCAGCATCAGCTTTTCCATCAGCACCGGGATCAGCGACAGGCTGAGGAAGCCGTGGGCGATGGTGGTGCCGAAGGGGGTGTGCTTGGCCTTGACCGGGTCGACGTGGATGAACTGGTGGTCGCCGGTGCACTCGGCGAACTGGTTGATGCGTTGCTGATCGATGGTCAGCCACTCGGACTTGCCGAGTTCCTTGCCTACGTAGTCAGGTAGTTGGGCGATGGGTACGGACGGCATGGTTCCTCCTTGAGGATGCGTGGTCGGTTGTTGTTCTTGGTAAACCAGGCTGGCCCTACAACATCACGACTGCGCGCCGTGGGTCAAGCCGAAAGTCGCGGTTTATAGCGCTCCCTCAGGCGTGCCTATAATGGTCGCCTTTTCCTAGCCGGAGCCCTCTCGCATGCTGCTTCGCGGCCTGACCTGGCTGGTGCTGTTCCAGTTGCTTGGCACCGCCCTCAACGTCCTGTTCCTGCCGATGCTGCCGGGGCCGATCATCGGCATGCTGCTGCTGTTCGGCTTCCTCCTGCTGCGCGGCGAAGTCGGCGAGCCGATGACCGAGGCCGCTGCCAGCCTGCTGCGCTACCTGCCGCTGTTGCTGGTGCCGCCGGCAGTGGGGGTGATGGTGTACGCCGAGCAGATCGCCGCCGACTTCTGGGCCCTGGCCGGTGCCTTGGGGCTGTCGCTGCTGCTGTCGCTGCTGTTCGCCGGCTGGCTGATGCAGAAGCTGATCGACCGCCAGGCGCGGCGCGGGGAGCGTTCATGAGTCCGGACTGGCAGGGCGCACTGCAGGCGGTATTGCACCATCCGCTGTTCGGCGTCGGCGTCACCCTCGCGGTGTACCAGGCCTCGCTGGCCGCCTACGAGCGCACGCGCTGGATGTTCCTGCAGCCGGTGCTGGTGTCGATGGCGGTGCTGATCGGCATCCTGCTGCTGGCCGAGCTGAGCTACCAGGAATACCGCGACAGCACCTTCCTGCTCAGCGTGCTGCTGGGGCCGACCACCGTGGCCCTGGCTGTGCCGCTGTTCCTCAATCTCAAGCGTATCCGCCAGCTGTTCTGGCCGACGCTGATCACCCTGCTGCTCGCCGGCGCCGTCGCCACAGTGCTGGGTGTGGCCCTGGCCTGGGCCTTTGGCGCCGAACGCATGATGCTGATGACCATCGCGCCGAAGTCGGTGACCTCGCCGATTGCCATGCTGGTGGCCGAGCAGATCGGTGGCGTGGCGGCCCTGGCTGCGGTGTTCGTGCTGATTACCGGAGTACTCGGCGCCATGTGCGGCCCGGAGCTGCTGCGCCGCATCGGCGTGCACCATCCGGCGGCCCAGGGCATCGCGCTGGGTATCACCGCGCACGCGGTGGGTACGGCGCGCGCATTGCAGGAGGGCGAGGAGAGCGGTGCCTTCGCCGCCCTGGCCATGAGTCTGATGGGTATGCTCACCGCCGTGGTGCTGCCGCTGGTCGTGGCCCTGGTCGCCTGAGGAGCTGTGCATGAACTTCCCGCTGTTTCCCCTCAATACCGTGCTGTTCCCGGGCTGCAATCTCGACCTGCAGATCTTCGAGGCGCGCTACCTGGATATGGTCAGCGCCTGCATGCGCCGCGGCGAGAGCTTCGGCGTGGTGACCATCATCGAGGGTACGGAAGTCGGTGAGGCGGCTCGGCGCTTCTCGGTGCTGGGCTGCGAGGCGCTGATCCGCGACTTCCAGCAGCGCTCCAACGGCCTGCTCGGCATTCGCGTCGAGGGTGGCAGGCGCTTTCGTGTCGGCGAGATCGTGGTGCAGCCGGATCAGCTGACGGTGGCTGAGGTGCAATGGCTGGAGGAGGGCGGCGATGCGCCGCTGCTCGCCGAACAGGCCGACCTGGCTGCTCTGCTCGGTGCGCTGGCCGAGCATCCACTGGTTTCCGAGCTGGGCATGGGTGGCGCGGTCGCCGGCCAGCAGGCGCTGGCCAACCAGCTGGCCTACCTGCTGCCGTTCTCCATCGAAGAGAAACTGCAGGTGCTGCAGCAGGACCTGCCGGTGCAGCGGTTGCAGCTGATCCAGCAGTTTCTCGACCAGCTGCAGGGCGAGATGACCGCCTAAGCGGTCGGCCAATCAATAGCGATACAGCTGGATCGCTTCCGGCAGCGCCCAGGCGCTGACCCCGCCGAGCAGGGCCAGGGTGGCCGGCAGGACCAGCCACCACACCCGCGCGCCCAGCGGGCGCATCGGTTCGCGGCGTTGTAGCCAGGCCAGGCAGGCGGCGCAGACGCTGCCGGCGAGCAGGGCGCCGGCGAGAATGTCGGTCGGCCAGTGCACTCCCAGATACACCCTCGAACCCGCGATACACAGCGCCGGCAGGCTGGCCAGCAGCAGCCAGGTCAGGCGCGTGCGCGCGCTGGCGCCGCGCCCGGCCAGCACGCCGAGGGCGAGGAAGAAGGCGAAGGCCGCCGAGCTGTGGCCGCTGGGCAGGCTGAAAGTCTCCAGTGGTTGCTGCAGTACCTCCGGGCGGGCGCGGGCGAACAGCTGCTTGAGGCCGGTGGTGGCAAGAGAGGTGAACAGCGTGCAGCAGGCGACGAACAGCGCGGCGTGGAAGCGCCTGGCGACCAGCAACAGCAGGGTGACCAGCACGGCGGCGGCGAGCTGGGTGCGGAAGTCGCCGAGGCCGGTGATCAGCATGGCCAGGCTGTCGACGCTGCTGCTGCGGTGCTCCTGGATCAGTGCGTTGAGGCCTTGATCGAGGGCGTCCAGATGCGGGATGCCGATCAGCAGGGCCAGCAGCAGACCGGCGCTGCTGCCGGCGGCCAGCAGGGTGGCCCAGCGCTGTTCGCGCAGGCTGCTGGCGATCACCAGGACCAGCATCAGGCCCAGTCCCGCGGCGACGATGCCGGCGGCGGTCCAGAAGCCTTCGGGTAGCGGCAGGCGCAGCGCGGCGCCGGTGGCCCAGCCCGGCAGCATGTAGGCCACGGCCCAACCGGCGGCGGCCAGCATGCTGACCAGGACGAAGCGGATGAACGGCATGTCGAGCATGCCTGCCACCAGCGGCAGCATCGGTCGCAGCGGGCCGATATAGCGGCCGACCAGCAGGCTGACCACGCCATAGCGCTGGAAATAATGTTCGGCCCCGGCCAGCCACTCCGGATGGTCACGCAGAACCGGCAGGCCGCGGATGCCCTGGTGGAAGCGCCGGCCCAGGCCGTAGGAGATCGCATCGCCGAGCAGACCGCCGGCATAGGCCAGCAGCAGGGTCTCGCCCAGGCTCAGGGCGCCGCTGCCGGCCATCACGCCGAGGGCGAACAGCAGCACCGTGCCGGGGATCAGGATGCCGGCCACGGCCAGGCACTCCAGGCAGGCGGCCAGGAAGATGCTCAGGCCCAGCCACTCGGGGTTGGCCTCCAGCCAGTGCGACAGGGCGGCGAACCATTCGCTCATGCTCACTCCTCGGGGTTCAGCAGAAAGTAGTCGCGACCTTCGACCTGGCCACGGCGCAAAGGGTTGCGCGTGCAATGGCGGGCGTAGTCGGCGTCGACGAAACGGTAGGGCAGTTGCTCGTCGCGGCCGCTGGGGATGCCCAGGCGAGTGGTCTGGATGATCCGTGTCGGGCGCTGGCCGACGTCATCGACGAACAACCGCTGCGGGTCGAAGCGCTGCGCGTCCCAGTCCGGCACCTTGAGGCCGAGGGCCTTGCACAGCAGGGTCTGGCCGGCGCACAGGCGCTCCGGGTGGCGGTGGTCGCCGGCGGCCGAGGGGTTGTTGGCCTGCATGCGCGGCAGGGCGTCCTCGGCGCAATGTTCGTCGAGCCAGGGCATGGCCGACTTGATCAGCACTGCATTGCCCGGACCGTGGGCGCTGAAGTTCAGCGAGTCACCGCCGCGGGCGTAGTACATGTAGATGTGGCCGCCATCGAGGAACAGCGCGCGGCGCTTCTCGGTGTAACCGAGAGAGGCGTGGCTGCCCTTCTCGGCCAGGTAATAGGCCTCGGTCTCGATGATCCGCGCCGCCAGCCAGTGCCCCTGATGGCGATGGCGGATGATCTTGCCCAGCAGCGCACGGGCGACGAGCTGGGCGTCGCGGTCGAAGAAGCTGTCGGGCAGCGGCTGGCGGGTGCTGGTCATGGATGGTCCGGCTCGGGAAACCGCGCGATCTTAACAATGCCGGGCGGTGGCGACGGTGAATCTTGTTCCGCGATGTTGCATGGGTTGCGCCATCCGCCCGGCAGTGCTGGGCGGGACGGGACGCGGTCGCTATAATCAGCCACTTTTTCCAACTGCCAGACCTTCGCCGACCATGACCGAGTCAGTGCTCGACTATATGACCCGCCTGGGCCGCGCCGCGCGCGATGCCTCGCGGGTGCTCGCCCGAGCCAGCACCGCGCAGAAGAACCATGCGCTGCAGGCCGCCGCCAATGCCCTCGACGCCGCCCGCGCCGAGCTGACCGCCGCCAACGAGCTGGACCTGGTCGCCGCGCGCGCCAGCGGTCTGGAGCCAGCCATGGTCGACCGCCTGGCGCTGACTCCGAAAGTCATCGACAGCATGATCGAGGGCCTGCGCCAGGTCGCCACCCTGCCGGACCCGATCGGCGAGATCCAGGGCATGCGCTACCTGCCGTCCGGTATCCAGGTCGGCAAGATGCGCGTGCCGCTGGGCGTGATCGGCATCATCTACGAGTCGCGCCCCAATGTGACCATCGACGCCGCCAGCCTGTGCCTGAAGTCCGGCAACGCCACCATCCTGCGTGGCGGCTCCGAGGCGATTCATTCCAACCAGGCCATCGCCCGCTGCATCCAGCTCGGCCTGGCCGAAGCCGGCCTGCCGGCCAGCGCCGTGCAGGTGGTGGAAACCACCGACCGCGCCGCCGTCGGCGCGCTGATCACCATGCCCGAGTTCGTCGACGTGATCGTCCCGCGCGGTGGCAAGGGCCTGATCGAGCGCATCAGCCGTGATGCCAAGGTGCCGGTGATCAAGCACTTGGACGGCGTGTGCCACGTGTACATCGACGTCGCCGCCGATATCGACAAGGCCATCCGCGTCGCCGACAACTCCAAGACCCAGCGCTACTCGCCGTGCAATGCCATGGAGACCCTGCTGGTTCACGAGGCCATTGCCGCCCGCGTGCTGCCGCCGCTGGCCGCCATCTACCGCGACAAGGGCGTGGAGCTGCGCGGCGATGCCGCCACCCGCGCGCTGCTCGGCGGTGATGTGCTGGAAGCGAGCGAGGACGACTGGTACGCCGAGTACAACGCGCCGATCCTGGCCATTCGCATCGTCGATTCGCTGGATGCGGCCATCGAGCACATCAACAAATACGGCTCGCAACACACCGACGCGATCATCACCGAGAACTTCAGTGATGCGCGGCGCTTCCTCACCGAGGTGGATTCCTCCTCGGTGATGGTCAACGCCTCGACCCGTTTCGCCGACGGCTTCGAGTACGGCCTGGGCGCGGAGATCGGCATCTCCACCGACAAGCTGCACGCCCGCGGCCCGGTCGGCCTGGAAGGCCTGACCAGCGAAAAGTACGTGGTGTTCGGCGACGGGCACATCCGCACCTGATGGCGCGACGTATCGGCCTGCTCGGTGGCACCTTCAACCCGGTGCACATCGGTCATCTGCGTGGTGCGCTGGAAGTGGCGGAGTTCATGGCGCTGGACGAGCTGCGGCTCATCCCCAGCGCCCGCCCGCCGCACCGCGAGGCACCGCAGGCCACGGCCGAGCAGCGCCTGGCCATGGTCGAACTGGCGGTAGCCGGCGAGGCCCTGCTGACGGTCGATGACCGTGAGCTGAAACGTGACAAACCGTCGTTCACCTACGACACCCTGGAGTCGGTGCGTGGTGAGTTGGCGGCGGACGACCAGTTGTTCCTCCTGCTGGGCTGGGATGCCTTCTGCGGGTTGCCGACCTGGCATCGCTGGCAGGAGCTGCTGGTGCATTGCCATATCCTCGTGCTGCAGCGGCCGGATGCCGACAGCGAGCCGCCCGAGGCGCTGCGCGACCTGCTCGCCGCGCGCAGTGTGACCGACCCGCTGGGCCTCTCGGGGCCGGGTGGGCAGATCAGTTTCATCTGGCAGACGCCCCTGGCGGTGTCTGCCACCCTGGTTCGCCAGTTGTTGGCACAGCAGCGCTCGGTGCGCTTCCTGGTGCCCGACGCCGTGCTGGCCTATATCCATGCGCACGATCTGTACCGTGCGAAAACCGATTCATGAGGTAACGATGCAAAACGAAGAACTGGTCAAGGTCGCCATTGCGGCCCTGGAAGACCTGAAAGGTCAGGACATCACCACCATCGATGTACGCGGCAAGACCAGCGTCACCGATTTCATGGTGATCGCCAGCGGTACCTCCAGCCGTCACGTCAAGTCGATGGCTAACGAAGTACTGGAGAAGGTCAAGGAACAGGGCGTGCGCCCGATCGGCAACGAAGGCCTGGACGGCGGCGAATGGGCCCTGCTCGACCTGGGTGACGTGGTCGTCCACGTGATGCAGGTTGCTACCCGCCAGTTCTACGACCTGGAGCGTCTGTGGCAGGGCGCCGAGCAGAGCCGCGCGCAGCACCAGGACCCGGCCGAGTAAGCCTGCGCCGTGCGTATCAAGCTGATCGCCGTCGGCTCGCGCATGCCGCGCTGGGTGGAGGAGGGCTGGCAGGAGTACGTCAAGCGCCTGCCATCCGAACTGCCGCTGGAGCTGGTGGAGATCCCGCTGACCACCCGTGGCAAGAACGCCGACGTCACCCGCCTGATCCGTCAGGAGGGCGAGGCCATGCTGAACAAGGTGCAGCCCGGTGAACGCATAGTGACCCTGGAGGTCACAGGCAAGCCGTGGAGCACCGAGCAGCTGGCCGCCGAGCTGGAGCGCTGGCGCCTGGATGCGCGCAACGTCAACCTGATGGTCGGTGGTCCCGAGGGGCTGGCTCCTGAGGTTTGCGCGCGCAGCGAGCAGCGCTGGTCGCTGTCGCCGCTGACCCTGCCGCACCCGCTGGTGCGCATCCTGGTCGGCGAACAGATCTACCGTGCCTGGACCGTGCTGTCCGGCCACCCGTACCACAAATAAGCAGTAGTCGATGCCGCAACCCATTCGCCTGAAGGACCACGAGAAGGACGCCCGCCTGGTGCGTCGTCGGGTCATCGTGGGCGGCGTCACCGTGCTGCTGCTGACCTGCGTGCTGATCGCGCGCATGTACTACCTGCAGGTGATCCAGTACGAGCACCACTCGACGCTGGCAGAGAACAACCGCATCCACGTGCAGCCGATCCCGCCGACCCGTGGCCTGATCTTCGACCGCAACGGGGTGATCATCGCCGACAACCGGCCGAGCTTCAGCCTGACCGTGACCCGCGAGCGCGCCGGCGACTGGCAGCAGGTACTCGACGCGATCGTCGAGGTGCTGCAGCTGACCCCGGACGACCGCGCCCTGTTCGAGAAGCGCATGCGCCAGGGCCGTCGCCCCTTCGAGCCGGTGCCGGTGCTGTTCGAGCTGACCGAGGAGCAGATCGCCCGTATCGCGGTGAACCAGTTCCGCCTGCCCGGCGTCGAGGTGGCCGCGCAGCTGGTGCGCCACTACCCGCAGAAGGGCCACTTCGCCCATTCGGTCGGCTATGTCGGGCGGATCAACGAGAAAGAGCTCAAGGAGCTCGATCCCACCGACTACGCCGGCACCCACCACATCGGCAAGACCGGTATCGAGCGCTTCTACGAAGACCTGCTGCACGGCCAGGTCGGTTACGAGGAAGTCGAGACCAACGCCCGTGGCCGCGTGTTGCGGGTGCTCAAGCACACCGACCCGATCCCGGGTATGGACCTGACCCTGACTCTCGACGTGCGCCTGCAGGAAGCTGCCGAGCAGGCCCTGGGCGGGCGCCGTGGCGCTGTGGTGGCGATCGAGCCGTCCAGCGGCGACGTGCTGGCCATGGTCAGCCAGCCGAGCTTCGACCCCAACCCGTTCGTCACCGGCATCGGCTTCAAGGCCTATGCCGAGCTGCGCGATTCCATCGACCGACCGCTGTACAACCGCGTGCTGCGCGGCCTGTATCCGCCGGGTTCGACGGTCAAGCCGATGATCGCGGTGGCTGGCCTGGACGCCGGAGTGGTCACGCCGCAGACCCGGGTGTTCGATCCGGGCTATTACCAGCTGCCGGGCAACACGCACAAATACCGCAACTGGAACCGCACCGGTGACGGCTCGGTGAACCTGGAGTACGCCATCATGCGCTCCAACGACACCTACTTTTACGACCTCGCCCACAAGATGGGCGTGGACCGCATGCACGACTACATGAGCCGCTTCGGCCTGGGCCAGAAGGTCTCGCTGGACATGTTCGAGGAAGCGCCGGGGCTGATGCCGTCGCGCGAGTGGAAGCGCGCGCGCTACCGTCAGTCCTGGTACCCGGGCGAGACGCTGATCCTCGGTATCGGCCAGGGCTACATGCAGACCACGCCGCTGCAGCTGGCCCAGGCGGTGACCCTGATGGCCACCCGCGGCAAGTGGATTCGCCCGCACCTGCTCAAGCGCGCCGAGAGCATGAGCCCGGAAGAGCTGATGGAGCAGGACCTGATGCCGCATGTGGCGACGCCGCCGGACATCAAACTGCGCGATCCGAAGTTCTGGGACTACAGCCGCATCGGCATGGAAATGGTGATGCACGGCCCGCGCGGCACGGCGGCCAAGGTCGGCGCCACCTCGCTCTACCGCATCGCCGGCAAGAGCGGCACTGCGCAGGTGGTGGCGATCAAGCAGGGCGAGAAGTACGACCGCAACAAGATCGCGGAGCGCCATCGCGACCACGCCCTGTTCGTCGCCTTCGCCCCGGCCGAGGCGCCGAAGATCGCGGTATCGGTGATGATCGAGAACGGCGAGGGCGGCTCCAGCGTGGCTGCGCCGGTGGCCAAGCAGGTGATGGACGCCTGGCTGCTGGGCGAAGACGGTCAGCTCAAGCCTGAATATCGCCCGGCCGTGCCGGCGACTGAGCAAGAGAGTGTGCAGCGATGAAGCGCCAGGAATTCGATCGCAACATCTCCCAGGAGGACGTGTTCAAGCGCCGCGCCACGCTGCTGCAGCGCCTGCATATCGACGGCTGGCTGCTGCTGATCCTGCTGGCGCTGTGCGCCGGCAGCATGTTCATCCTCTATTCGGCCAGCGGCAAGAACTGGGACCTGGTGCTCAAGCAGGGCTCCTCGTTCGGCATCGGCCTGGTCGCCGCCATCGTCATCGCCCAGTTCGAGCCGCGCTTCATGGCGCGCTGGGTGCCGCTGGCCTATGTGGCCGGCGTTGGCCTGCTCACCGTGGTGGAGATCATGGGCCACACGGCCATGGGCGCGACGCGCTGGATCAACATCCCCGGGGTGATCCGCTTCCAGCCCTCGGAATTCATGAAGATCATCATGCCGGCGACCATCGCCTGGTACCTGGCCCGGCACAACCTGCCGCCCAAGCTGAAGCACATTGCCATCAGTCTGGTGCTGATCCTGATCCCCTTCGTACTCATTTTGAAACAACCTGACCTGGGTACCGGGCTGCTGATTCTCGCCTCCGGTGCCTTCGTTTTGTTCATGGCCGGACTGCAGTGGCGCTGGATCATCGGCGCGGTCACGGCGGTGGTGCCGATCGCGGTGGGTATGTGGTTCTTTGTGCTGCGCGAGTACCAGAAACAGCGGGTTCTGACCTTCCTCGACCCGGAGAGCGACCCGCTCGGTACCGGCTGGAACATCATCCAGTCCAAGGCCGCCATCGGCTCCGGTGGCGTGTTCGGCAAGGGCTGGCTGCTCGGCACTCAGTCGCACCTGGATTTTTTGCCGGAAAGCCACACGGACTTTATCATTGCCGTGCTGAGCGAAGAGTTCGGTATGGTTGGGGTGTGTATCCTGCTGTTCGTCTACCTGCTGCTGATCGCCCGTGGGCTGGTGATCACCGCGCAGGCGCAGACGCTGTTCGGCAAGTTGCTGGCCGGCAGCCTGACCATGACGTTCTTCGTCTACGTATTCGTGAACATCGGCATGGTCAGCGGACTGTTGCCGGTGGTGGGGGTGCCCCTGCCCTTCATTAGCTATGGCGGAACCCATCTGGTGACGCTGTTGGCTGGGTTCGGGGTTTTGATGGCGATCCAGACGCACCGCAAGTGGATCGCCCAGGCATGACAAGAGTGCAGAATTTGAAGCAAGCAATGCGCAGCTGGGGAGTCGCCGTCGTGGCGCTGTTCGGCGTGGCTGGCCAGGTTCAGGCCGCCGGGGAATACCAGGGGTCGCCGCGGGTGGCCGAATTCGTCGCCGAGATGACTCGCGACTATGGCTTCGCCAGCGAGCAGCTGACCGTGCTGTTCGATCAGGTGGAGCGCAAGCAGGCGATCCTCGACGCCATCTCCCGCCCGGCCGAGAAGGTCAAGCCGTGGAAGGACTATCGGCCGATCTTCATCACCGAAGCCCGTATCAGCAAGGGCGTGGACTTCTGGAACAAGCACTCCGACGCCCTGGCCCGTGCCGAGAAGGAATACGGTGTACCGGCCCAGGTGATCGTCTCGATCATCGGCGTGGAGACCTTCTACGGTGGCAACACCGGCAGCTGGCGCGTGCTCGATGCCCTGTCGACGCTGTGCTTCGACTACCCGCCGCGCGCCGAATTCTTCTGCCAGCAGCTGCGTGAGTTCCTCATCCTGGCTCGCGAGCAGCAGGTCGATCCGCTCACCCTGAAGGGTTCCTACGCCGGTGCCATGGGCCTGCCGCAGTTCATGCCGAGCAGCTTCCGCGCCTATGCGGTGGACTTCGATGGCGACGGCCATATCGACATCTGGAACAACCCGGTGGACGCCATCGGCAGCGTTGCCAGCTACTTCAAACGTCATGGCTGGACCAGCGGCGAGCCGGTGGTCAGCCGCGCCCAGGTCAAGGGCGAGCTGGCCGACAGCGGCCTGACCCAGGGCCTCGATCCGGTGAAGAATGTCGGCGACCTGCGTGCCCTCGGCTGGAGCAGCGCCGACGTGCTGCGTGACGACATTCCGGTCACCGCCTTCCGCTTCGACGGCGCCGAGGGCCAGGAGTACTGGATGGGCCTGCCCAACTTCTACGTGATCACCCGCTACAATCGCAGTGCCATGTATGCGATGGCCGTTCATCAATTGTCCGGCGAGCTGGTCGCCAAGCGGGGTCGTCCTTGAAGTTCGTGCAGCGTGCGTTGACGGCGACCGCCCTCGGTCTGGCGCTGGTCAGCTGCTCCAACAACCGTGGTCCGCAACCGGTCGAGCCCGGCTCGCAGCCGATTTCCGGGCCTGGCGACTACAGCCGCCCGCATCGCGACGGCGCGCCTTGGTGGGACGTGGACGTGTCGCGCATCCCCGATGCCGTGCCGATGCCGCACTACGGCAACTTCAAGGCCAATCCCTACACGGTGATGGGCAAGACCTACTACCCGATCCGTGACAGCCGCCGTTACTCGGCTACCGGCACCGCCTCCTGGTACGGCACCAAGTTCCACGGCCAGGCCACCGCCAACGGCGAAGCCTACGACCTGTACGGCATGACTGCCGCGCACAAGACCCTGCCGCTGCCGAGCTATGTACGTGTGACCAACCTGGACAACGGCAAGACCGTGATCCTGCGCGTCAACGACCGTGGTCCGTTCTATTCCGATCGCATCATCGACCTGTCCTTCGCTGCGGCGAAGAAGCTCGGCTATGCCGAGAGCGGCACTGCCCGGGTCAAGGTTGAAGGTATCGACCCGCATGAATGGTGGGCCGCTCAGGGCCGTCCGGTGCCGATGGTGCTGGCGCAGCCGAAGATGGCCAGCCAGGGTGCCCCGGCCGTCGCCCAGCCGGTAGCCGTGGCCCCGGTCCAGCCGATCGAGCAGTACACTCCGCCGCCTGCACAGCACGCCGCTGCCGTGCTGCCGGTGCAGATCGATGTAAAAAAAAACGCTTCGCCCGCAGCATCTGGCCTGTATCTCCAAGTGGCCGCCTTCGCCAATCCGGACGCTGCGGAGCTCCTCAAGGCCAAGCTGAGCGAGACGGTGCCTGCCAAGGTGTTTATCAGCTCGGTGGTGCGCAACCAGCAGATCTTGCACCGGGTACGTCTGGGGCCGGTCGAAACCCAGGCTGAGGCGCAGCAGCTGCAAAACAGCGTGCGCCTGGCCAACCTCGGGGAACCCGCCCTGGTCAGACCGGACTAAAGACTTCGTTCGTCGCCCTTCGCCGGGCGGCGGTGAATGCAGGCGGGCTCCGGCCCGCCTGCGCCATTGTTGAACAGCTATTTCAGAGAGACGGATGAACATCTCCCGCTTTGCCCAACGCCTTGCCCTGCTTGCCACTCTGCTGAGCGCTTCCTTTGCTGCTTCCGCCGACTCGGCCATTCCCTCGCCGCCCCAGTTGGCCGCCAAGTCCTACGTGCTGATGGATGGCGCCAGCGGCAAGGTGCTGGTGGAGAACAACGGCGACCAGCGTCTGCCGCCGGCCAGCCTGACCAAGCTGATGACCGCCTACATCGCCACCCTGGAAATCCGCAAGGGCAAGATCGGCGAGCAGGACCTAGTCACCGTCAGCGAGCACGCCTGGCGCACCGGTGGCGCGGCCTCCGGCGGCTCCACCATGTTCCTGCCGATCAACAGCCAAGTGAAGGTCGACGACCTGCTGCACGGCATCATCATCCAGTCCGGCAACGACGCCAGCATCGCCCTGGCCGAGTACATCGCCGGTAGCGAAGACGCCTTCGCCGACATGATGAACGAGACTGCCGAAAAGCTCGGCATGAAGAACTCGCACTTCATGAACGCCACCGGCCTGCCGCACCCGGAGCACTACTCCAGTGCCCACGACATGGCCATCCTGGCCCGCGCCATCATCAATGAAGACCAGCAGCACTATGCGATCTACTCGCAGAAGGAGTTCTTCTGGAACAACATCAAGCAGGGCAACCGCAACCTGCTGCTATGGCGCGACAGCACCGTCGACGGCCTGAAGACCGGCCACACCGCCGAAGCCGGCTTCTGCCTGGTGGCCTCCGCCGTTCGTGACGGCGCGCGCATGATCACCTCGGTGTTCGGTACCGACAGCGAGAAGACCCGCGCCGCCGAGACCCAGAAGCTGCTGACCTACGGCTTCCGCTTCTTCGAAACCCAGACCTTCTACAAGGCTGGTCAGGAGCTGGCCCAGGCCCAGGTCTGGAAGGGCACCACTCGTCAGGTCAAGGCCGGTCTGGCCCAGGATCTGAGCCTGACCCTGCCGAAAGGCCAGGTGAAGCAGCTCAAGGCCAGCATGGTGCTGGAGCCGCAGCTGGTCGCCCCGCTCAAGGTCGGTGATGTGATCGGCAAGGTCGAGGTCAAGCTGGGTGACGAGGTGGTGCACAGCGCCGACCTGATCGCCCTGGAGCCGGCGGAGGAGGGTGGTTTCTTCCGTCGCCTGTGGGATAGCATCCGTCTGTTCTTCTACGGACTGTTCAACTAAGAGTCATCTGGCGGTCTTGAAACACCGCCGTTCGAGCCCCAGATAGGGAGCTGAACTGAAGACTCACAAGGACGCCCCGGAATCGGGGCGTTCGCATTTCACGGGTGAGCAACCCGGAGCGACCGCGATGACAGATACCGAAGTACAAGCCCCGAAAATCGAATTCCCCTGCGAGCGCTATCCGATCAAGGTGATCGGCGAGGCCGGTGAGGGCTTCTCCGATCTGGTGGTCGAGATCATCCAGCGCCATGCGCCGGGCTTCGACGTCGACACCCTGGTGGTGCGCGACAGCCGCAACGGTCGCTTCCTCTCCGTACAGGTGCTGATCACCGCCACCGGCGTGGAGCAGTTGCAGGCGATCCACCTCGACCTCAAGGCCACCGGCCGCGTGCACATGGTGCTCTAGTGGCAGAACTCGTCGTGCGTCACCTGGGGCTGGTGGAGTACCTGCCGACCCTGGAAGCCATGCGCAGCTTCACCGCCGAGCGTGATGAGTCGACTCCCGACGAAATCTGGCTGCTGCAGCACCCTCAGGTCTTCACCCAGGGGCAGGCCGGCAAGCCGGAGCACCTGCTGGCTACCGGCGATATCCCGGTGGTGCAGGTCGAGCGTGGTGGCCAGGTCACCTACCATGGCCCCGGCCAGCTGGTGGCCTACCTGATGCTCAATCTGCGTCGGCAGAAGCTGGGTGTGCGCGAGCTGGTCACCGCCATGGAGCTGGCGCTGGTCGACGTGCTGGCCGGCTATGGCATCGAGGCGGCGCCCAAGGCGGACGCTCCGGGTGTATACGTCGCCGGCGACAAGATCGCCTCGCTGGGCCTGCGGGTACGCAATGGCTGCTCGTTCCACGGCCTGGCGCTGAATGTCGACATGGATATGTCGCCGTTCTGGCGTATCAACCCTTGCGGTTATGCCGGCCTGAAGATGATCCAGCTGAAGGACCTGCTGGAAACGCCGCCCTCGCTCGACGAGGTGGCGCAGCGCCTGGCGCGCGCCCTGCGCGAGCGCCTGGGCTACGTCTGAGGTTGAGATAGACACCAAGCAAAAGGCCCTGGGGCGGATGCCACAGGGCCTTTTCTGTTTCTAGGCTGAGGGTCAGTTCAGGTTGAGCGCCGGAATCAGGCTGTTGTCCTGTTGCTGGCCCGGTACCGGAGCCGGTGCGGCCAGGCCCAGGTTGTTCTTCTCGAATACCCGGTCGGCGCGGTAGCTGGAGCGCACCAGCGGGCCGGCGGCGACCTCCATGAAGCCTTTTTCCAGGCCGATGTCACGGAAGCGATTGAACTCCTCGGGGCTGACCCAGCGCTGCACCTTGAGGTGGTTGCGCGTGGGTTGCAGGTACTGGCCGAGGGTGAGGATGTCCACGCCGATGGCACGCAGGTCATCCATGGTTTCCAGGATTTCCTCGTCGGTCTCGCCCAGGCCCAGCATCAGGCTGGTCTTGGTGATGACAGTGGGGCGGTGCTGCTTGGCGTACTCCAGCACCTTCAGGGTCTTCTCGTAGCCGGCGCGGGGGTCGCGTACCACGTAGGTCAGGCGCTTGACGGTCTCGACGTTCTGCGCGAAGACCTCCAGGCCGGAGTCCACCACGCGGGCGATGGCCTCGTGATCGCCGTCGAAGTCGGGCGTCAGGGCCTCGACCACCACCTGCGGGGTATTGGCCTTGATGGCTTGCACGCAGGCCGCGTAGTGGGCGGCGCCGCCATCGGCAAGATCGTCGCGATCCACCGAGGTCAGGACGATGTAGCGCAGGCCCATCAGCTCCACCGACTTGGCGGTGTTCTGCGGTTCTTCCAGGTCCAGCCAGCCATTCGGGTTACCGGTGTCGACCGCGCAGAAGCGGCAGGCACGGGTGCACACCGAGCCCATCAGCATGATGGTGGCGGTGCCGTTGGACCAGCACTCGCCCATGTTCGGGCAGTGGGATTCCTGACAGACGGTGCTCAGGCGATGTTCGCCGACATTGCGCTTGACCGCGTCGAAGCGGCTGCCGCTCGGTGCCTTGACCCGCAGCCAGCTCGGCTTGGGCTCGACGACCTGCGGTTCGGCCGAGGCGCGGCGCTTCTGGCCATCCTTGATCGCAGTGATCCCCTGGGGGGTGCGGAATTTCTCGCCGCTGGATACGGGCTTGGACGGGACGGTGTCGGACATCGAGATCTCGGCTCCGGTAGGAGGCTTCGGTAGCGGGCTTTTGGCCGGGTCGCAGTCTACCACGAATGGTCTGCCTAAGGCTTCCGGCCCTTGTCGGACGCGCTCTGCAGCCATAAAGGCACTGTCGATCCGGCGGGCGCGACCAGCTGCCTGGCCGCGCGGCGTTCCCGCGCCCGGTCAGGTCTTCAGCTGGCTGGCGAACTGCTCCACCGCCTGGACCACCTGCTTGGCGCCATCCTGGATCTCGACGATCACCGCACCGGCCTCGTTGGCCAAGCTCAGGCCCTGCTCGGCCTGCTGACGGCTGCTGGCCATGCTGTCCACAGCGCTTTGCGCCAGGTTCTGGTTCTTCTGCACCACCTCGACGATCTCTTCGGTGGCCTGGCTGGTGCGACCGGCCAACTGGCGCACCTCGTCGGCGACCACGGCGAAGCCGCGGCCCTGGTCACCGGCGCGAGCGGCCTCGATGGCGGCGTTGAGTGCCAGCAGGTTGGTCTGGTCGGCGATGCCGCGGATGGTCTGCATGATGGTGCTGATCAGCTGGGACTGCTTGCCGAGCGCCTCGATGCCGTCACTGGCTTCCTGCATCTGGCGGGCAATGCGCTGCATCACCTCGACCGTCTGGCGCACCACGGATGCACCCTTGTCGGCCGTGTCGTCGGTCTTCTGCGAGATGCTGTAGGCGATGTTCGCCGCCTCGGCGACCGCCTGTTCCTGCTGGACCTGGTCGGTGATCACGGTGGCGAACTTGACCACCTTGTACAGCTTGCCGTGGGGGTCGAGGATCGGGTTGTAGGAGGCCTCCAGCCAGACGACCCGGCCGTAGCTGTCGACCCGCTTGAAGCGTCCTGCGACGAATTCGCCGCGGTTCAGGCGCGCCCAGAAGTCGCGGTATTCCTGCGAGTTGTACTCCTCCGGCTCGCAGAACATGCGGTGGTGCTTGCCCTGGATCTGCTCCAGGCGATAGCCCATGCCGCCGAGGAAGCGGTCGTTGGCGGTGAGGACTTCACCGGCCAGGTTGAATTCGATCACCGCGGTGGAGCGCAGCAGTGCATCGATCAGCCCCTCGTGCTCGCGCGAGGTGGAGATGGTGCGGGTCAGGTCGGTGGCGCACAGGGTGAAGAAGGCCAGCTTGCCCTGGCTATCCAGCACCGGCTGCCAGATGCAGCGCAGCCAGGCTTCTTCGCCGTTGCCGCGCAGCAGACGATAGGCGCCCCAGATGTGCTCATGATTGCGCAGGGCGCGCTGCAGGACCTGGTAGTTGGCTTCCTGATGGAAGGACGTCGGGATCAGCGACTCCAGGGTGCGCCCGATCAGGGCCTCACGCTGGTAGACCATCTCCTTGAGGAAGTGCTCGTTGGCATAGCGTACCCGGCCGTCCGCCGCGATCTCGATCACCAGCATTTCGGCGTAGACCGAGTCCCTGATCTGGCGCAGGCTGGTGAGTTCTTCACGCAGCTCGGCCAGCTCCTCTTTCAGCTTCTTGTTGAACATCGGCAAGGCACCTATGGGTGGAAACCTGAGGGCGGTGATGATGTGGAAACCGCGTTTCTATTTATCGGTCAGCGGCAGGAAAACCATAGTCCTGCAGTGTAGCCTTCGACCTCCACCCGCTCATGATGAGGAAATATGTCGCGCATCGAGCTCGAACTGACGCTGCCGGATGACTATCGGGTCACCGATCTGCTGGCTTTCCATCGCCGGGATGCCCAGGCGCTGGCCGAAAGGGTCACGGATGCTGGTCTGGAAAAGGGCATTCTCTGGCGCGGGCAGCCGGCCTGCCTGGGGCTGCGTTTCGCCGACGGTCGTGTGCGGGTGAGCCTGCAGGTAGATGGTGAGGCGGGTGATGCGCAGGCGCTGCGTGGGCTGGTCGAGCGCATGTTGGGGCTGACTCAGGCGGTGCAGGCCTTCGAGACCGCTCACGCCGATCACCCGCAGATCGGGAGGTTGCTCCTGGCCAATCCTGGCCTGCGGGTGCCGCAGTCGGCTACCCCCTTCGAGGCGCTGAGCTGGGCCATCAGCGGCCAGCAGATCAGCCTGCCGGTGGCTATTTCGCTACGGCGCAAGCTGATCCAGCTGGCCGGCCTGCGTCATTCCAGCGGCCTGTTCTGCTACCCGGATGCGGCGGCGGTGGTGGAGCTGGACGAGGATGCCCTGGGCCAGTCGGGCTTCTCCCGGGCCAAGACTCAGGCTCTGCTGCTGCTCAGTCGCGAGATCGAGGCGGGGAGGCTGCCGCTAGACGCCTGGCTGGAGAGCGAGCCGGCGGAGGCTATCGGCGAGCGCCTGCTGGCGCTCAAGGGCATCGGTCCTTGGACGGTGGACTATGCGCTGCTGCGTGGTTTTGCCCGGCTGGACGGCTCGCTGCACGGCGACGCCGCCGTACGCCGGCAGCTGCAGCGCCTGCTGGGCGCTGAGGAGAAACTCAGCCAGGCCTTCGTGCGCGACTGGCTGTTGCCCTTCGCGCCCTGGAGGGCGCTGGTGGCGGCCCATCTCTGGGCCATGCCGTAAGTTCTCAGCGCTCGCGCAAAGGCCCCTCCGACGACCAGCAGCCTTTGCTCAGCGAAGCTGTTGCAGCAGTAGCGGGGTCGGGTAGCCGTCGGCCGGCAGGCTCAGGCTTTGCTGGAAGGCGCGGATGGCGCGACGGGTGTTGGCGCCGATGATGCCGTCGGCCGGGCCCGGGTTGTAGCCCCTGGCGGCCAGGTTCTCCTGCAGTTCGATGCGCTCGCTGCGGCCCAGTGGGCGCTCGTCCTTCGGCCAGCTGGCCAGCAGCGGCCCGCCGCCATCCAGGCGCTTGCCGAGCAGGCCGACAGCCAGGGCGTAGGACGAGGAGTTGTTGTAACGCAGGATGGCGCCGAAGTTGCGGAACACCAGGAAGGCCGGGCCGCGGTGGCCGGCCGGCAGCAGCAGGTAGCCGGCATCGTTCGGGTCGACATTGGTCGGCGTGCCTTTCACCCCGAGTTCGTACCACTGGGTGTAGGTCTTGCGGATCTCGCTGTCGGCCAGCGCGTAATCGAAGCCACTGGGCAGCGCCACCTGGATGCCCCAGGCGCGGCCCTTCTGCCAGCCGGAGGCCTGCAGATAATGGGCGGCCGAGGCGAGGGCGTCGGCGCTGGAGTTCCAGATGTCGCGGCGGCCGTCGCCGTCGAAGTCCACGGCGTGGGTCAGGTAGGTGGTGGGGATGAACTGGGTCTGGCCCATAGCGCCGGCCCAGGAGCCGCGCAGGCCGCCGACGCTGATGTCGCCGCTCTGCAGGATCTTCAGGGCCGCCAGCAACTGGTCTTCGGCGAACTGCGGGCGGCGCCCCTCGTAGGCCAGGGTGGCCAGCGAGCGGATCACCGACTGCTCGCCCATGAACTGGCCGAAGCTGCTCTCCATGCCCCAGATCGCCACCAGCGTCTCGCGGTCGACGCCATAGCGCTGCTCGATGGCGTCCAGGGTGGCGGCATGCTCGCTCAGCAGGGCCTGGCCCTTGCGTACGCGCACCGGCGAAATGGCGCCATCCAGGTATTCCCACACCGGGCGGGTGAACTCGGGCTGCGCACCGTCGGCCTTGACCACGCTCAGGTCCGGGGCGACGCCGCTGAAGGCCTGGTCGAACAGGCCAGGGGAGATGCCCGCCTGCACGGCCTTGAGGCGGAAGCGCTGGCGCCATTCCTCGAAGCTCTGGGCTGGCTGCACCTGGCTCTGGGCCTGCGCTGCGCTCGGCGCAGTCTGCTGTGGCTGGCTGCTGGGGGCGCTGGCGGTCAGCTCGGGCGTGGGGTTCGGGGTTTCGGCGCAGGCGCCGAGGAACAGGGCGGCGCCGGCGAGCAGGCAGCTCAGGCGACCGTTGGCGGAGAGGTGGAACATCGTGCGGTGTCTCGGTCTTGCCAAACAGACCGCGACCTTAACATGTCGGGCGGGTTTCAGAACCCTGGTGGGGGCTCGGCGATGGTGCGGGAGTGCTCAGGCGGCGAGTTTTGGCGGGGCCATAAAACAAGAAGCCTCCCAGTGGGAGGCTTCGCGGCGGTAGCTGCCTTTGCCTTTCTTCGGCTGTTCCTGGCGGCTGCGGAACAGGGGCTGGGCGACTATGGACTTGGCCTTGTTCGGCCGCTTGGGGGCTTTCTTGCTCATCGGAATGGTCCTCGTACACCCGCGAGATTGCGAGCGGCGCGGACTATGCGCCGCTGTACGAAAATTGTCCAGCGGCTATTCGCTGAGTGCCAGGCGCTGGCCGGCCATCAGCAGGGCCAGGCGGCTCAGGCTGCTCCAGGCGTCGCCGGCGGCCTGGCCCTTGACCTGGGCGTCGATGCGCTGGGCGTCGATCAGCAGCTGGTTCCAGCGTGCCGCCGTATGGCGTTGCAGGGCCTTGCTGATCAGCGGGCGGCGCTTGTCCCAGACTGGCGGGCGGGCGCTGGCGAAGGCCTTCTCCAGCGGCACGCCCTGGCTGAACTGCAGGGCCAGGCCGGCCAGCTGGCGTAGCTCGCGCGCCAGCATGACGACGATGAACAGCGGCTCCACCCCTTCGCCGCGCAGGCCTTCGAGCATGCGCAGGGCGTGGCTGGCCTCGCCGTTGAGTACTGCGTCGATCAGACCGAACACGTCGTAGCGGGCGCTGTCGGCCACTGCGGCCTGTACGGTGCTGGCGTCGATCTGGTTGCCTTCGGCGAGCAGCTTGAGCTTCTCGATCTCTTGCGCCGCGGCCAGCAGGTTGCCTTCGACTCGCGCGGCGATCAGCTCGACCGCCTCCTGGCTGGCGGCCAGGCCGGCCTGGGCCATGCGCTGGCGAATCCAGTTGGGCAGCTGGGCGACTTCGTTCGGCCAGATCTGCAGGAACTGGCTGTGCTGCCCTTCGATCAGGGCCTTGGCCCACTTGGTCTTCTGCGTCGCGCCGTCGAGCTTGGGCACGCTGATCAGCAGTGTGGTGTCTTCCGGCGGGCGCGCCAGGTACTCGAGGATGGCGGCGGTGCCCTTGTCGCCAGGCTTGCCGTTGGCGATGCGCAGCTCGATCAGGCGCTTCTCGGCGAACAGCGACAGGCTGGCGCCGGCCTCATAGAGCAGGCCCCAGTCGAAACTGGCCTCGGCATGGAACACCTGGCGCTCGCTGACGCCCTGTGTGCGCGCGGCGCTGCGGATGGCGTCCTCGGCTTCCTGGCACAGCAGCGGTTCGTCGCCGCTGACCACGTAGACCGGGGCCAGGCCACCCTGCAGGTGCTTGCCGAGTTGTGCGGGGTTCAGTTTCATCGAGAGCCGGGCTTAGTCGCTTGTGAAAAGGGCCGGTTGCCCGGCCCTCTCGTCTTACTGCTTGATCGGCAGCTGAATCGGCGATTGCAGCGGTGCCGACTCCTGCTCGGCGCGGCGCGCGGCGGCTGCAGCTTCCGCTTCGGCCTGGGCACGGGCTTCCGCTTCCTGCTGCAGTTGCTCCAGCTGGGCCGGAGTCATCAGTTGCAGGCGCATGGACAGTTGCTGAATCAGCTCGCGGCGCATTTCCTGGCGCAGCTGATTGGACTCCTGGCCGGAGCCGATCAGGTTGTTCTCGTCGTGGACGTAGACGCTTTGTACTTCCAGCTTGTCCTGCAGCAACAGCAGGTTCTTCTCGCCACGGATCTCGTAGTCCAGGCGGGTGGTCAGCTCATACTCGGCGCTGCGCGCGCTGCTGGTGACGCTGGCGGTGCGCTGGTCTTCCACTTCGTTGGCGAGGAACAGGCGGAAGGGGGCGCCGGTGTGCACGTTCACGCCGCTGTTTTCCAGCAGTTGCTTGAGCTGCTTGTAGGTTTCGCCGTAGGCATTGCGTGCCTGCAGGTCGATTTCCTTGATGGCGAATTCGGCGCTGCCGGTGCCGCGCAGCTGGAAACCACAGGCGCTGAGCAGGACGGCGAGGCCGATGACCAGCATGTTCCGTTTCATCATTGTTTTTTCCCCTTGAGAGACCCGGCGCCTGGGCGCCGGGCTGAATCAGTTGGCTGCGGTTCAGTTGGCGACGATGTTGACCAGCTTGCCCGGCACGACGATGACCTTGCGAATGGTCACGCCCTCGGTGAAGCGCAGCACGTTCTCGTTGGCGCGGGCGGCGGCCTCGACTTCCTCGCGGGAGGCCGATGCCGGCACTTCGATCTGGCCGCGCAGCTTGCCGTTGACCTGGATGACCAGGGTCAGGTTGTCCTGCACCAGGGCGGATTCGTCGACCTGCGGCCACTGTGCGTCGATGACGGCGCCGGCCTTGCCCAGCTGCTGCCACAGTTCGTGGCAGATGTGCGGGGTGATCGGTGCCAGCAGCAGGGCCACGGCTTCCAGGCCTTCCTGCAGCAGGGCGCGGTCCTGTGCTTCTGCGCTCGCGGCTTTCTCCAGCACGTTCATCAGGGTCATCACCTGGGCGATGGCGGTGTTGAACTTGTGGTGCTGGCCGACATCGTTGCTGGCCTGCTTGATGGCCAGGTGGATGGCGCGGCGCACGGCCTTCTGCTCGTCGTTCAGGCTGTTGGTGTCGAGGCTGCCTGGCAGGCCGGCGCTGACATGGCTGTGGGCCAGGCGCCAGACGCGGCGCAGGAAGCGGTTGGCGCCTTCGATGCCGGCGTCGGACCATTCGCAGCTCATGTCGGGCGGCGAGGCGAACATCATGAACAGGCGGCAGGTGTCGGCACCGTAGGCGTCGATCATGGCCTGCGGGTCCACGCCGTTGTTCTTCGACTTGGACATCTTCTCGGTGCCGCCGATTTCCACCGGCAGACCGTCGGACTTCAGCTTGGCGCCGATGACCTTGGCCTTGGCGTCACGCTCGACTTCCACGTCGGCCGGGTTGAACCAGTCCTTGCCGCCGTTTTCCAGGGTGCGGTAGTAGGTCTCGGCGACCACCATGCCCTGGGTCAGCAGGTTCTTGAACGGCTCGTTCGAAGAAACCAGGCCTTCGTCGCGCATCAGCTTGTGGAAGAAGCGCGCATACAGCAGGTGCAGGATGGCGTGCTCGATACCGCCGATGTACTGGTCCACTGGCAGCCAGTGGTTGGCGGCCTGCGGGTCGACCATGCCGCCCTCGTAGTTCGGGCTGGCGTAGCGGGCGAAGTACCAGGAGGACTCGACGAAGGTGTCCATGGTGTCGGTTTCGCGCTTGGCCGCGGTGCCGCATTTCGGGCAGCTGCACTCGTAGAACTCGGGCATCTTGGCCAGCGGCGAACCGGAGCCGTCCGGCACCACGTCTTCCGGCAGCACGACCGGCAGCTGGTCTTCCGGCACCGGCACGTCGCCGCAGCTCGGGCAATGGATGATCGGGATCGGGCAGCCCCAGTAGCGCTGGCGGCTGATGCCCCAGTCGCGCAGGCGGAACTGGGTCTTGCGCGCGCCGTGGGCGCTGGCTTCTAGGTCGGCGACGATGGCGTCGAAGGCCTCGGTGAAGCCCTTGCCGTCGTACTTGCCGGAATTGATGGTGACCAGGCCTTCCTTGTCGCCATACCAGGCTTGCCATTGGGCGGCATCGTAGGCCTTGTCCGCGGCAGCGTAGACCTGGGTGATCGGCAGGCTGTACTTGTTGGCGAATTCGAAGTCGCGCTCGTCATGCGCCGGCACGGCCATCACGGCGCCTTCGCCATAGCCCCACAGCACGTAGTTGGCGACGAACACCGGCAGCTTGTCGCCGGTCAGCGGATGGATGACGAACTGGCCGGTGGCCACGCCCTTCTTCTCCATGGTGGCCATGTCGGCCTCGGCAACCGATCCGGCCTTGCACTCGGCGATGAAGGCCTGCAGTTCGGCGTTGTTCTCGGCCGCGCGCTGGGCCAGCGGATGCTCGGCGGCCACGGCAACGTAGGTGGCACCCATCAGGGTGTCGGGGCGGGTCGAGTAGACCTTCAGCTGGCCTTCGATGCCGATGCTGGCGACGTCATAGTCGAAGGCGATGTCGGCACCGAAGCTCTTGCCGATCCAGTTGCGCTGCATGGTCTTGACCTGCTCGGGCCAGCCCGGCAGCTCGTCCAGGCTGGACAGCAGCTCTTCCGCATAGGCAGTGATGCGGAAGTAGTACATCGGAATTTCGCGCTTCTCGACCAGGGCGCCGGAGCGCCAGCCGCGGCCGTCGATGACCTGCTCGTTGGCCAATACGGTCTGGTCCACCGGGTCCCAGTTGACGGTACCGTTCTTGCGGTAGATCACGCCCTTGGCGAACAGCTGGGTGAACAGCCACTGTTCCCAGCGGTAGTAGTCCGGCTTGCAGGTGGTGACTTCGCGGGTCCAGTC
The DNA here is from genome assembly GCF_028649395.1 of Pseudomonas sp. Gutcm_11s. Taxonomy (GTDB): domain Bacteria; phylum Pseudomonadota; class Gammaproteobacteria; order Pseudomonadales; family Pseudomonadaceae; genus Aquipseudomonas. The sequence continues at coordinate 143,732 of NZ_JAQSUW010000012.1, forward strand.
GATGGCCAGGCCCAGCGATTTCAGCTGGGACTTCATGTAGGCGATGTTCTCGTAGGTCCACTTGGCCGGGGCGACGTTGTTCTTCATCGCCGCGTTCTCGGCCGGCATGCCGAAGGCATCCCAACCCATCGGCTGCAGCACGTTCTTGCCCTGCATGCGCTGGTAGCGGGCGATCACGTCACCGATGGTGTAGTTGCGCACGTGGCCCATGTGCAGCTTGCCGCTCGGGTAGGGGAACATGGACAGGCAATAGAAGGTGTCCTTGCCCGGCTGTTCACTCACGACAAAGGATTTCTGCTCATCCCACTGGGATTGGGCGGCGGCTTCGATTTCACGGGGCGAATACTGTTCGTGCATGGGCTTTCGGCGCTAGAAATGGGGGCTTGCGAGAAACGCCGTAGCATACATGACCCCCCTCGATTCAGGGAAACCCTGATTACGCCTCGTCGCCCGCTGCGCCGCCGTTTGTCGCGGCGCCCGGCCTCGCTGCAGTGCGGCGCTAAGCTTTGCAGATAGAGGCGCGCAGGTAGGCGCCCGGTCGAGGTGATGGATGTCTGAGTTGCGACGTGCGGAAGCGGGAGGCGGGCTGTATGAACGGCTGCTGCAGCGCCTCGCGCTGGCCTTGCAGGAAGCAGACACCGCAACCAATCTGCACGATACCCCCCCGGATGAACTGGAACTGCGTGGCCTGACCCCGGCCGAGCTGGAGCTGATCCGCGCCTATCTGGATCGTGACCTGCACTGGCTGCGCGGCTGGCACGCCGCCGCCGAGGAACTGGCGGTGATCGAGCAGCTGCCGGCCCCTGCGAGCAAGCCCGCCGGCAAGCTGCCGTCGCGTGTGGTGAACAAGCCTGTGCCGCGTGGCAAGGCGATGCTCAAGAAGCGCCGGCAACTGTGCTGCGCACTGTGCGGTGCCGTGGCGCAGATTCAGCGTGGCGAAGGTGTGCAACCCTGCAGTGCCTGCGGCTCCAAGCTGTTCCGGGCGGGCCAGGCGCGCTAGTCTCCGCGGGCACTGGAGGTGCCCATGGAACTGCGCTTCATCCTCAAACAACTGATCCTTCCCCCTGGCGGCCTGATGCTGCTGATCCTGCTGGCCTGGCTGCTGTGGGCCTGGGCGGGGCGGCCGCGCTTGGCGGCGCTGTGCATGACTTTTGGCTTGGGCGGGCTGTGGCTGCTCAGCCTGCCCGTGGTGGTGGAGTGGGCCTCGCGGCTGATCGAGCGCGAGCCGGCGCTGGCCGAGGCCGAGTGGTCGCGGCTGGGCGAGCGTGCCGAGGTGCTGGTGGTGCTCGGTTCGGGTCGCGAGGAGGCCGATCCGGCCTGGGGCAGCGACCAGCCCAGCGTCACGGCTATCGAGCGCCTGCGCTACGCGGCGCGCCTGCAACGAGCTTCGCAGTTGCCCATCCTGATCAGCGGCGGCCTGCATTATGGCCAGCCGCCCAGCGAGGCGGCACTGATGGCCGAGTCGCTGCAGCGCGACTTCGGCGTGGCGACCCGCTGGCAGGAGGCGCGCAGCCGCAATACCTGGGAGAACGCCCAGTTCAGCGCTGAAATGCTCAAGGCCGAAGGTATCCGTCGCGTGGTGCTGGTGACCCAGGCGGCGCACATGCCGCGTGCGCGCTGGTGTTTCGAGCGCGCCGGGCTGGAGGTAGTGGTGGCGCCGCTGGGCTTCCTCGGTGTGGCCAATGAGCGCCCGTTGGGCGGCTGGCTGCCGGCGGGCAAGGCCCTCTGGCAGAACACCCGCTTGCTCAACGAGGCGTTCGGCCTACTGGTTTACCCGCTGTTCTATCGCTAGACGCGCCGCCTGAGGTCAGGCGGCTTGCAGGGCGGCACCGCGCGCCTGACGGCGGCGGGCGAGGAAGGCCCAGGCCAGGAGTGCGACGCACAGCACGACCAGTGGCCAGGCGCGCCATTGCAGGTAGGGCGTCAGCCCCTGCATCGGCTGCACTTCGCCATAGAGGATGGCTTGCTGGAACTGCGGGATCTGCACGCTGATGCGGCCTTGCGGGTCGATCAGTGCGGTGACGCCGTTGTTGGTGGCGCGGATCATCCAGCGCCCGGCTTCCAGGGCGCGCATCTGCGCCATCTGCAGGTGCTGCAGCGGGCCGATGGAGGTGCCGAACCAGGTGTCGTTGCTCACCGTCAGCAGCAGGTCGCTCTGCGCGGCCAGGCCGGCGGCGAATTCCGGATACACGACCTCATAGCAGATGAAGGGCGCGATCTTCAGGCCCTTGGCCTGCAGCAGGGCCTGGTCGGCCGGGCCGCGGGCGAAGTCGGACATCGGCAGGTCGAAGAAGGCGATCAGCCCGCGCAGAAGGTCCTGCAGCGGCACGTACTCGCCGAATGGCACCAGCTTCTGTTTCAGGTAGGTGCCTTCGCCCCAGCCGGTGACGGTGATCGCGTTGTAGTAGCGCTTCTCGCCGTGCTGGTTGATCTGGCGCAGCGGTACGCCGGTGATCAGCGCGGCGTCGCGGTCGGCGGCGACGCGGCCCATCACCTTCAGGTAGCCCTCGGCGAATTCCTTGAGTACCGGCACGGCGGTTTCCGGCCAGACGATCAGGTCGGCCGGCTGGCTGGTCAGGGTCATGTCGCGGTACAGGGCCAGCTGAGCATCCAGCTGCTTCGGATCCCACTTCATGTTCTGCTCGACGTTGCCCTGCAGTGCCGCGACCTTGAACGGCTCGCCCTTGCTGGCGGTCCAGGCGTGGTCCTTGAGTGCCAGGCCGGCGAGCCAGGGCGCCAGCAGCAGAGCCACGCCGGCGGCCAGTTGTACCTTGCTCTTGAGCAGGCGCGGCAGGTTGACCAGCAGCGCGGCGGACAGCGCCAGGGTCAGGGAGAGCAGCCACATGCCGCCGAGCGGCGCCAGGCCGGCCAGCGGACCGTGCAGCTGGCTGTAGCCGGCGTACAGCCAGGGGAAGCCGGTGAGGAACCAGCCGCGGAAGGCCTCCTGGGCCAGCCACAGGGCGGCGAACGCGAGGGCGTCGGTCACCGGTGCATCATTGCGGCGCAGCCAGCGTGCCCAGAGCCAGGCGGGCAGGGCGAAGAACAGGGCGATGCCGGCGCAGAAACCGAAGGTGAGGAAGCCGGCCAGGGCCGGCGAGGCGGCGCCGTAGTCGTGGATGCTGACGTAGATCCAGCTGGTGCCGGCGAGGAACAGGCCGAGGCCGTAGCACCAGCCGCGCAGCAGCGCCTGGCGCGGGTTCAGCTCGCGCAGGCCGAGGTAGAAGATGGCGATGGCCAGCAGGGCCAGCGGCCAGATATCGAAGGGAGCCAGGGCCAGGGTGGTGCAGGCGCCGCCGGCGAGGGCCAGCAGGTTGCCCGGCCAGCCGGGTTGGGTGATCCAGCGCATCATGCGTCCTTGATCGGGAATCAGGCGGGCAAGGGTACTGGAAGGGCGGGAGGCGGGGTAGGGTGCGCAACGCGCACCCTGTATCGGCGGATAACCGCAGGGCGCGTGCGCCCCGAGGTCTAGCGCTCCAGCGGGGTCAAGCGCAGCAGATGTACCCGGCGGCTGTCGGCGTTGAGCACGCGGAAGCGGTACTCGCCGATCTCGGTTACTTCGTTGCGCTTGGGCAGATGGCCGAAGGCGTTCATCACCAGGCCGCCGACGGTATCGAACTCGCTGTCGGGGAACTCGGTGTCGAAGGCTTCGTTGAAGTTCTCGATCGGGGTCAGCGCCTTGATCAGGAAGTCGCCGGACGGCAGCGGCTTGATGTAGCTGTCCTCCTCGACGTCATGCTCGTCCTCGATGTCGCCGACGATCTGCTCCAGCACGTCCTCGATGGTCACCAGCCCGGCGACGCCGCCGTACTCGTCGATGACCACGGCCATGTGGTTGTGGTTGGCGCGGAACTCGCGCAGCAGCACGTTGAGGCGCTTGGACTCCGGCACGAAAGTGGCCGGGCGCAGCAGCTGCTTGATGTCGAACGGCTTGTCGCCGTTGATGATCAGCGGCAGCAGGTCCTTGGCCAGGAGGATGCCGATGACCTCGTCAAGGCTCTCGCCGATCACCGGGTAGCGCGAGTGCGCGGAGTCGACGATGGCCGGGAGGAATTCGGCCGGGCTCTGGCTGGCCTTGATGCTGATCATCTGCGAGCGCGGCACCATGATGTCGCGTACCTGCAGGTCGGCGACCTGGATGGCGCCCTCGACGATGGTCAGGGCTTCGCTGTCGAGCAGCTTGTTCTGGTGTGCATCGCGCAGGACTTCCAGCAGTTCCTGGCGGTTTCTCGGCTCATGAGCAAAAGCCTGGGTCAGCTTGTTGAACCAGGACTTCTGCTCGTTGCTCGATCGATCTTCGCTCATGGTGAGTCTCGGGGCCTTCTCTGGCAGTTATTCTTCGTCGGCGGCGTAAGGGTCGGGATGACCCAGTTCAGCCAGCAATTCCCGTTCCAGCGCTTCCATCTCCTCGGCTTCATCGTCGTCGATGTGGTCGTAGCCGAGCAGGTGCAGGCAGCCGTGGATGACCAGGTGCGCCCAGTGGGCCTCGCTGGTCTTGCCCTGTTCACGGGCCTCGCGCTCGACCACTGGTACGCAGATCACCAGGTCGCCGAGCAATGGGATATCGAGGAGTTCATCCGGCACGTCGGCCGGGAAGGACAGCACGTTGGTGGCGTAGTCCTTGTGTCTCCAGGTGTGGTTCAGCTCGCGGCCTTCTGCTTCGTCGACCAGGCGGATGGTCATTTCCGAGTCGGCGGTGCGCTGGCGCAGGGCGAGCTCGCACCAGCGGCGCAGCTGTTCCTCGCCGGGCAGATCGGTGGCGCTGGAGGCGTTCTGCAGGTCCAGTTCAAGCATTGCTGTGGCCTTTGCCTTCCTGTTGCTCTTCGAAGCGCTCGTAGGCTTCGACGATGCGCTGCACCAGTGGGTGGCGGACCACGTCCTTGGGCTTGAAGTGGGTGAAGCTGATGCCCGGTACGTCCTGCAGCACGTTCATCACGTGGGCCAGGCCGGACTTGGTGCCGCGTGGCAGGTCGACCTGGGTGACGTCGCCGGTGATCACGGCGGTGGAGCCGAAACCGATACGGGTAAGGAACATCTTCATCTGCTCGAGAGTGGTGTTCTGACTCTCGTCGAGGATGATGAAGCTGTTGTTAAGGGTACGACCGCGCATGTAGGCCAGCGGGGCGATCTCGATCACCTGCTTCTCGATCAGCTTGGCCACGGTTTCGAAGCCGAGCATCTCGTACAGCGCGTCGTAGAGCGGGCGCAGGTACGGGTCGATCTTCTGCGCGAGGTCGCCGGGCAGGAAGCCCAGCTTCTCGCCGGCCTCGACCGCCGGGCGCACCAGGAGGATGCGTCGTACCTGCTCGCGCTCCAGCGCGTCCACCGCACAGGCCACGGCCAGGTAGGTCTTACCGGTACCGGCCGGGCCGATGCCGAAGTTGATGTCGTTGTCGAGGATGGCCTTGACGTAGCGCTGCTGGTTGGCACCGCGTGGTTTGATCGCGCCCTTCTTGGTGCGCAGAGTCACGCCGGCGTCGGCCTTGCCGCTGTCCAGCGCTTCCAGGCCGGACTCCTGCAGGTACAGGTGGACCATCTCCGGCGACAGTTCGGCGCTCTTGGTCTCACGGTACAGGCGGCGCAGCAGGTTCTCGGCGGACTGGGTGTGCTTGCTCGGGCCGACCAGCTCGAACTGGTTGCCGCGGTTGCGGATCTCGATGGACAGGCGTTGTTCGATCAGGCGCAGGTGCTCGTCGAATTGTCCGCAGAGGTTGGCGAAGCGGCGTGCTTCGTAGGGTTCGAGGGTGAAGCGATGCGGTTCTATGGGAGCGTTCAATGGTGTCCGGTTGCCGCTGTGCGGCGGGAGTGATGGTCGAAGGATAACCCCAGGCGCCCGAGGGTGAAAGTTCGGGCGCCCGGCAATGGGCTAGCCGTTAGTCGATAAGGGTGCCGCGCAGGGAGTTGGGCAGTGCCTCGTAGATTTCCACGTCGACGAACTGGCCGATCAGGCTCGGGTTGTCGCAGTGGAAGTTGACCACGCGGTTGTTCTCGGTGCGGCCCTGCAGTTGGCCCGGGTCGCGCTTGGCGTAGTCGCTGACGAGGATGCGTTGGACGGTGCCGACCATCCGTCGGCTGATCTCGAAGCCCTGCTGGTTGAGGCGGCTGTTGAGAATCAGCAGGCGCTGCTTCTTCACCTCGTCCGGGGTGTCGTCGACCAGATCCGCTGCTGGAGTGCCCGGGCGCGAGCTGTAGATGAAGGAGAAGGAGAAGTCGAAGCCGACATCCTCGACCAGCTTCATGGTCTGCTCGAAGTCCTTCTCGGTCTCGCCGGGGAAGCCGATGATGAAGTCCGAGCTGATGCAGATGTCCGGCACCGCCGCCTTCAGCTTGCGGATGCGCGACTTGTATTCCAGTGCCGTGTGGTTGCGCTTCATCGCCGCCAGCACGCGGTCCGAGCCGGATTGCACCGGCAGGTGGATGAATTTCACCAGCTGCGGGATATCGGCGTGGGCCTGGATGATGGCATCGGAGAACTCTAGCGGGTGGCTGGTGGTGTAGCGGATGCGCTCGATGCCGTCGATGGTCGCCACCGCGTAGAGCAGGTCGGCGAAGTCGGCGATGTCACCGTCCGGGGTCGCGCCACGGAAGCCGTTGACGTTCTGCCCGAGCAGGGTGACTTCCTTGACGCCTTTCTCGGCCAGCTGGGTGATCTCCAGCAGCACGTCGCCGAGCGGGCGGCTGACCTCTTCGCCGCGGGTGTAGGGCACCACGCAGAAGGTGCAGTACTTGCTGCAGCCTTCCATCACCGAGACGAAGGCGCTGGGGCCGTCGACGCGCGGCTCGGGCAGGCGGTCGAACTTCTCGATCTCGGGGAAGCTGATGTCGATCTGCGCCTGCTTGGTGTTGCGCGCGGCGTCGATCATTTCCGGCAGACGGTGCAGGGTCTGCGGGCCGAACACCACGTCGACATAGGGCGCGCGATCGCGGATGGCGGCGCCTTCCTGGCTGGCCACGCAGCCGCCAACGCCTATCACCAGATTCGGGTTCTCCAGTTTCAGCTCGCGCCACATGCCCAGCTTGGAGAACACCTTTTCCTGAGCTTTTTCGCGAATCGAGCAGGTATTGAGCAGGATCACGTCGGCTTCCGCCGGGTTCTCCGTGACTTCAAGGGCCTGGTGTTCACCCAGCAGGTCGACCATGCGCGAGCTGTCGTACTCGTTCATCTGGCAACCGTGGGTCTCGATATAAAGCTTCTTGGCCATCTGCGTGCGTCGGTGGTTCTGAATCGGACCGCGCATTATAGGGAGCAAGGCGCATGCTTCCTAGGCTTGCCGGTCCGGAGGCTGTGCTAACATCGCGCCCCCGAATTTCAGCCGTCCTCTATTCTCCTATCCATGAGCAAGCGCGAACCCATCTACAAGGTGATTTTCCTCAACCAGGGCCAGGTGTACGAGATGTACGCCAAGCAGATCTACCAGAGCGATCTGTGGGGCTTCCTGGAGGTCGAGGAGTTCGTCTTCGGCGAGCGCACGCAGATGGTCGTCGACCCCAGCGAAGAGAAGCTCAAGGCGCAGTTCGAGGGCGTGGTGCGCAGCTTCGTGCCGATGCACTCGATCGTGCGCATCGACGAGGTGGAGCGCCTGGGGACGCCGAAGATCAGCGAGGCCAAGGGTGGCGGCAACGTGATGCCGTTCCCCATGCCGATGCCGGAGAAGTAAGCCTCAGTTGGGCGCGAAGGCCGGCACCTGCGGGCTGATGCCGGAGCCCGGCAGGCCCGGCGTCGGGTTGTAGCCAGAGCCGGAAGGGCTGGTGTCGATGTTCTGCAGCTCCAGCAGGTAACTGCGGAAAATCTGCCCGAGCACCTGGCTGGCGACCTGCAATTCCTCCCGCCCCATGCGCTCGGCCACCTGGTCGGCGCTGTCCATGGCCTCGTCCGAGCCATTCACCGCCGCCATCTTCAGTACGATGTAGGCCTGCACGTTGTTGGCCTGTACGCCTTCGCCCTGGGAGAACATGTTGCCCAGGCGTAGCTGGGCCTGGGCGTTGCCTTGCAGCGAAGCCTGTTCGAACCAGTGCAGGGCCTGGGGCAGGTCGCGCGGTGCGCGCTGGCCGTCGTAGAAGAATTCGCCGAGTTCGTACTGGGCCTGGGAGTCGCCCTGTTGGGCCAGACCCTGGCAGGCGCTCACGGCCTGGGGCAGGTCCTCGGGAGCCAGATTCAGCGAGCAGCGGCCTTCGGCCGGCACCAGCAACGAGTTGTCGCCTGCGTGGGCCAGCAGGGGAGAAGCGAGCAACAGGCAACCGAAGAACAGGTTGCGGCCGGTGCGGTTCATGGAAATCGGAACGCCTCGCGGAACGGATCGGGCCTCATGCCCAGCCGGCTGAATGCGCCGGCCATCACATTATGTGATAAGCCGGTGCGTCCTTACAAAGTCTTTACCGGGATTTCCTCGCGAGCCGGCATGCGCAGTGTCAGCAGCAGCCAGGCCAGCAGCGGATAGGCCGGGGTCAGCAGGGCATGGAACAGGTCGACCCGGAGTAACGGACCGATAAAGCCTTCGGTGCCCACGACCAGGCCGGCGACCAGGAACAGACCCACCACGCCGATGGCCTGCAGGCCCGGGCGCAGCTGCGGCCAGCGGCTCAGACCGGCGTAGAGGATCAGCAGCAGCGTCACCAGGCTGAGGGCCAGGCGATAGTGCTGATCCATCCCCAGCACGCGCGCGCCGATGAACAGGCCGACCAGCACCAGTAGCCATACGGTCCAGATCGAGCGGGCCCAGGTCAGGCCGCGAGATAGCGCGAATGCAGCCAGGCCCAGCAGCGGCAGGCCGAGGGCGGCGCTGAGCTGGGTGAAGGAACGGTGCTTGTCGATCCAGCTCGGGTCCAGGCCGTAACGCACCGCGCCGCACAGCGCCGCCGTGGCGGTCAGACCGAAGCCCAGCAGCAGGGCGCGCAGCACCGGCTGGCCGGTGAAGGCCGGGCGCAGCCAGAGCAGGCTGGCCAGACAGGCCAGGGCCAGAACTCCATCACTGAGTGCGGTGCTGTACTGCATCACTTGAGCCTGGCGAAGGCGCGCTCGGCGGCGGCGAAGGTGATTTCCAGCTCCTTGTCGCCATGGGCGATGGAGGTGAAGCCGGCCTCGAAGGCGCTCGGGGCCAGGTACACGCCGCCTTCCAGCATCAGGTGGAAGAACTTGTTGAAGCGCGCCGCGTCGCTGGCCATCACGTCATTGAAGGTGACGATGTCGTCGGCGCCACTGAAGTACAGGCCGAACATGGCGCCTGCCTGGGTGGTGACGAAGGGGATGCCGGCGGCATCGGCGCGCTCCTGCAGGCCTGCCAGCATGCGGCTGGTGAACTCGGACAGTTCTGCGTGGAAGCCCGGGCGGCTGATCAGTCTGAGGGTGGTCAGGCCGGCGGCCATGGCCAGCGGGTTACCGGACAGGGTGCCGGCCTGGTAGACCGGGCCGAGCGGGGCGATGCACTCCATGATCGCGCGCTTGCCGCCGAAGCAGCCGACCGGCATGCCGCCGCCGACGATCTTGCCGAAGGTCGACAGGTCCGGCACCACACCGTAGTGGGCCTGGGCGCCGCCGAGGGCGACGCGGAAGCCGGTCATCACCTCGTCGAAGATCAGCACCACGCCGTGCTTGTCGCACTGCTCGCGCAGGCCTTCGAGGAAGCCCGGCGCCGGCGGTACGCAGTTCATGTTGCCGGCCACCGGCTCGACGATGATGCAGGCCACGGTCTTGCCGACTTCGGCCAGGGTCTTCTCGACGGCAGCCAGGTCGTTATAGGGCAGCGTCAGGGTGTGCTTGGCGAAGTCCGCCGGCACGCCGGCCGAGCTCGGTACCCCCTGGGTCAGCAGGCCGGAGCCGGCCTTGACCAGCAGGCTGTCGGAGTGGCCGTGGTAGCAGCCCTCGAACTTGATGATCGCGTCGCGGCCGGTGTGGCCACGGGCCAGGCGAATGGCGCTCATGGTCGCCTCGGTGCCGGAGCTGACCATGCGTACCAGCTCCATGGACGGCACGATGGAGCAGACCAGCTCGGCCATCTCCACTTCCAGTGCGGTCGGTGCGCCATAGGACAGGCCGTGTTCGAGCTGCTTGCGCACCGCGTCCAGCACCTGCGGGTGGGCGTGGCCGAGAATCATCGGGCCCCAGGAGCCGACGTAGTCGACGTAGCGCTTGTCATCCTCGTCGATCACATAGGCGCCTTCGGCATGCTTGAAGAACAGCGGGGTGCCGCCGACGCTGCGGAAGGCGCGCACCGGCGAGTTGACGCCGCCGGGAATGTGTTTCTGGGCGTTGGCGAACAGGACTTCGGAACGGGACATGGCGGTCTCTCTAAATCAGGAATTGGCGAACAGCGCGCTGAAGGCGCGGGCGCGGGCCTCCACCTCGGCGGCGGAGGGCGCGGAGAACAGGGCGTGGATCACGGCCAGCAGGTCGGCGCCGCGGGCGATCAGCTCGGCGCCGTTTTCCAGGCTGACGCCGCCGATGGCGGTGATCGGCAGGTTGAAGCGGCCGCTGGCCTGCTCCAGCAGCTCCGGCGTGGCGCTCGGCGCGCCGGGCTTGGTCTGCGAAGTGAAGAAGCGGCCGAAGGCGATGTAGCTGGCGCCTTCGCGGGCGGCCTGTTCGGCCAGCTCCAGGCTGGCATGGCAGGTGGCGCCGATGATCGCCTGGCGACCGAGCAGGGCGCGGGCGGCGGCCAGCGAGCCATCGCCCTGGCCCAGATGCACGCCGACGCCAAGGCGGGCGGCCAGTTCGGCGTCGTCATTGATCAGCAGGCTGGCGCCGTGGCGGGCACACAGCTCGGCCAGCTGCGAGGCTTCGCGCAGGCGGCGGGCCTGGTCGTCGGACTTGTCGCGGTACTGCAGCAGACGTGCGCCGCCCTTCAGCGCCGCTTCCACGTATGGCAGCAGCTTGCCGCCTTCCAGCAGCTGGCTGTCGGTGATGGCATACAGGCCGCGCAGTGCAGCGCTCACGAGCAGCTCTTCATAGTGAGAAATCCAGCGGCAGGCGGCGCGGTACGTACTGGCCGCGGCCGGGCTGTTCGGCATCGCGCAGGGTGCGCCAGGTGTAATCCAGCGCTGAGCGCACGGCGCTGACGGTGTCCTCGCCGAGGGCCAGGCGCCCGGCCAGGGTGCTGGCCAGGGTGCAGCCGGAGCCGTGGTAGCTGCCCGGCAGTCGCGCGCAGGTATAGGTGTGGCTCTGCCCGTCGCGGACGTACAGGCGGTTGTGTACCTCGGCCTCGTCGCCGTGGCCGCCGGTGATCAGCAGGTGCTGGCAGAAGGGTGCGAGCTTGGCCGCACACTCGTCCGCCGTGCCTTCCGGCAGTTCGGCGAGGATGCGCGCCTCGGGCAGGTTCGGTGTGGCCACGGCGGCGATCGGCAGCAGGCGCTCGCGCATGGCGTAGCCGACATCCTCCTTGCCCAGCGAACCGCCGCCGCCGGCGCGCAGCACCGGGTCGCAGACCAGCGGCACGCCAGGCAGGCGCTGCATGATCTCGACCACGGTATCGACCATCTCCACCGAGCCGAGCATGCCCAGCTTGACGGCGGCTACCGGCAGGTCGGTGATGATGGCGTCGACCTGGGCCAGGACCCAGGCGCGATCCAGCACGCGGAAGTCGGAGACGTCGACCGTGTCCTGCACGGTCAGCGCGGTAACCGCCGGAGCGGCATGGCAGCCCTGGGCGAGCAGGGCTTCGATGTCCGCCTGCAGGCCGGCACCACCAGATGGGTCGTGGCCGGACAGGCAGAGGACGACGGGACGGGAGTTGTGTCTGTTCATGGCCGGCGAGCTTACCACCTGGCGGCGAAGTGGCCCAATCGATGTATACAACTTGGCCGGATAGACGGATTCCTCCGTACTGGCCCTGTGCTAGAGTGCCGCTCATACCAATCAGAAGGATTCTGTGTGCCGTCCCCAGAGGAGAAGAGGGCTCCCGGACGGCTGCACGCGAATCTATGCGGGGCTGCATGCGTGTCTTTCTATTCCTGATGCTGTTCGTCGTGGGCGGGCTGGCGCACGCCGTCACCTTCGACGAGCAGACCCGCTACCTCACGCTCGGCCCGCAAATGCAGGTGTTCGAGGACGTGCGCGGCGATGCGACCATCGAGCAGGTCAGCTCGGCGGCGCTGGATGGCAGCTTCCGCATCAATGGCAAGCCGGTACTCAACGCCGGTTACTCGCGCTCGGTGTTCTGGCTGCGCGTCGACCTGGACTATCAATCGAGCAACGCGGCGGCCAAGCACTGGCTGCTGGAATTGGCCTATCCGCCGCTCGACAAGCTGGACCTGTACCTGCCGGACGGCGCCGGCGGTTATCGCCTGGCGGTGCGCACCGGCGACTCGTTGCCCTTCTCTAGCCGGCAGATCAAGCAGAACAACTACCTGTTCGACCTCGAGCTGACGCCGGGGCAGCCGCAGCGCGTCTACCTGCGCGCGCAGAGCCAGGGTTCGATGCAGATGCCGCTGGGCCTGTGGGCGCCGGACGCCTTCATCGAGGCGCAGCCGGCGCGCATTTATACCCTCGGGGTGATCTACGGCATCCTGTTGGTGATGCTGATCTACAACCTGTTCATCTTCGTCGCCGTGCGCGACACCAGCTATCTCTACTACATCCTCTACATCGCTTCCTTCGGCCTGTACCAGATCTCCGTGAACGGTGCCGGTATCCAGTATTTCTGGCCGGACAGCCCCTGGTGGGCCAACGCCTCCACGCCGTTCCTGATCGGCGCGGCGGCGCTGTTCGGCTGCCAGTTCGCGCGCAGCTTCCTGCACACCGTGGAGCACAGCCTGTGGGTCGACCGCCTGCTGCGCCTGCTGATGGCCACTGGCGCGCTGGTGATGGTGCTGGCGCTGACTACCAGCTACGCCACCGCCCTGCGCCTGGCCACCTACCTGGCCCTGGCCTTCACCGTGGTGATCTTCGCCGCCGGCATACTGGCCTGGCTGCGCGGCATGCGCGTGGCGCGCTACTTCATCATCGCCTGGACCGCCTTCCTCGCCGGTGGGGTGATCAACACCCTGATGGTGCTGGGCTTCCTGCCTTATACCTACCTGACCATGTACGCCAGCCAGTTCGGCTCGGCGCTGGAGGTGGGTCTGCTGTCGCTGGCCCTGGCCGACCGCATCAACGCCATGAAGGAGGAGCGCACGCGCATCCTGCAGCAGGCCGGGCGCGAGCTGGAGGTGCTCAACTCCGAGCTGGCCGACAGCAACCGGCTCAAGGACGAATTCCTCGCCACCGTCACCCACGAGCTGCGCACGCCAATGAACGGGGTGATCGGTTCGCTGGAGCTGATGCAGACGGTGAAGATGGATGTCGAGCTGGAGCAGTACCAGCGCACCGCCGCCAGTTCGGCGCGCGACATGATGCGCATGGTCAACGACATCCTCTCGCTCACCGAACTGCAGGCCGGCAAGCTCTACCCGCGCCGCGAGCCATTCAGCCTGCGCGGCCTGGTCGACAGCCTGCGCGCCCAGTACGGCGGGCGTGCCGCGGACAAGGGCCTGAGCTTCCGCGTCGAACTGGAAGATAGTCTGCCCGATACCCTGGAAGGCGACGCGGCCAAGCTGGCCCAGGCCATGGGCTATCTGTTGGACAACGCCATCAAGTTCACCCACCAGGGCGGTGTGGTGCTGCGCGTGGCCGCCGCCGGGCCGCTGGCGGGCAGCATGCCGCTGCGCCTGGAGGTGCAGGACAGCGGCATCGGCTTCGTGACCCCCGAGGGCGGCAAGCTGTACCAGCGTTTCCGCCAGCTGGACGGTTCCATGACTCGCCAATACGGCGGTCTGGGCATCGGCCTGGCGATCTGCCGGCAACTGGTGGACCTGCTCGGCGGCAGCCTACAGCACCAGTCACAGCCGGGGCGCGGCAGCGCCTTCGCGATCAGCCTGGCGCTCGACCTGCCGGTGCAGCACCCGAGCGTCGCCCCCGCCACCCGGCGCAGCGGTGGTGCTCCGCGCCGCCACGCCGAGCAGTGCACCGTGCTGATCGTCGAGGACAACGCGATCAACCAGCTGGTGACCCGAGGCATGCTGCTCAAGCTCGGCTACCGCGTGCGCACCGCCGACAACGGCGCCGAGGCCCTGGAAGTGCTGCGCAACGAGCCGATCGACGCCGTGCTGCTGGACTGCCAGATGCCGGTGATGGACGGCTTCGCCACCTGCCGTGCGCTGCGCCAGCTGCCGGGCTGTGCCGAGACGCCGGTACTGGCCATCACCGCCCACAGCCACAGCGGTGACCGCGAGCGTTGCCTGGCTGCTGGCATGAGCGACTACCTGGCCAAGCCGGTGAAGTTCCTCGAGCTGCAGACCCTGCTGCACGACTGGGTGCTGTGTCGCAGCAGCGACGCCTGATGTCGTTTTGTCATTGATCCGGCCGATTTTTGGCCGAAACGTCATTTTCGCCAAGAAGTGAATCGTGATTCACTGAGCTGAATTCATGAACACGGATTCAGCTCATGGCCTATCGCACCACCGCCGCACGCCTCGATCGCGCCCAGGAGTTGCGCGATCGTATCCTCGCCTGCGCCCTCGCCAGGGTCGTCGATGGCGGCTTCGCCAACCTGACCATGCAGGCCCTCGCCGAGGATGCCGGCATCGCCACCGGCAGCCTGTACCGCCACTTCAGCGGCAAGGGTGAGCTGGCCGCCGAGGTGTTCAGCGGCGCCTGCCGCATCGAGGTCGACGCCCTCGCCGAGATTCTCGGTGGCCCCGGCAGCGCCTCCCAGCGCCTGTCCGCCGGCCTTGAGCAGTTCGCCGCGCGCGCCTGGCACAGCCGGCGCCTGGCCTTCGCCCTGATCGCCGAGCCGGTGGACCCGGAGGTGGACGAGCAGCGCCTGCTGTTCCGCGAGGCTTATGCCGAGCTGTTCGTCGACCTGCTGGAGGAGGGCGTGCGTGGCGGCGAGTTCCGCGTGCCGCAGGTCAATCTGATCGCTGCCTGCCTGGTCGGCGCCATCGCCGAGGCCCTGGTCGGCCCGCTTTCTCCACCCGCCCGCGCGGCCCGCGATGCTGGCTTGGCGGCGCCGGACCTGGCCACCGTCAGCCAAACCCTGATCACCTTCTGCCTGCGCGCCGTCGGCGCTTCGGAGTCCTGATATGTCCTTGCAGCAATTCGCCGAAACCCACGAAGTGTTCAACCAGGTGCCGTCGCTGGACGGCGCCAATCTGTACCGCCTCGACCTGCCGCTGCAGGAATGGACCCGGCGCTTCGGCGGCGGCTGGGCCGAAGACCGTCTCAACAGCTACGGCGCCCTGGCCGGCGGCGCGCTGATGCAGGCCGGCTTCCTGGCCAACGAGAACAAGCCGGTGTTCAAGAGCCATGACCGTTATGGCAACCGCGTTGATCTGGTCGAGTTCCACCCGGCCTATCACGAGCTGATGCGCACGGCCATCGAGCACGGCATTCCGTCGCTGCCCTGGACCGACCCGCGCGAGGGCGCCCAGGTGGCCCGCGCCGCGCTCAACTACATGCACAACCAGGCCGAGGCGGGTAACGCCTGCCCGCTGACCATGACCTACGCCGCCGTGCCGGCGCTGCGCCTGCAGCCCAACCTGGCCGAGATCTGGGTGCCGAAGATCCTCGCCACCGAGTACGACCCGCGCAACGTCGGCATCGAGCAGAAGGCCGGCGTCACCATCGGCATGGCCATGACCGAGAAGCAGGGCGGCACCGACGTGCGCGCCAACACCACCCGCGCCTACCCGGTGGGTCTCGGCGGCCCCGGCGAGGCCTACGAGCTGGTCGGCCACAAGTGGTTCTGCTCGGCGCCGATGTGCGACGCCTTCCTCACCCTGGCCCACACCGACAAGGGCCTGTCCTGCTTCCTGCTGCCGCGCCATCGCCCGGACGGCACGCGCAACCAGTTCTACATCCAGCGCCTGAAGAACAAGCTCGGCAACTGGGCCAACGCCTCCAGCGAGGTGGAGTACCGCGGCGCCCTGGCCTGGATGGTTGGCGAAGAAGGCCGTGGCGTGCCGACCATCATCGAGATGGTCTCGCTGACCCGCTTCGACTGCATGATCGGCTCCAGCAGCCTGATGCGTCAGGCCCTGACCCAGGCCGCCCACCACTGTGCGCACCGCAAGGTCGGTGGCCGCGTGCTGGCCGAGCAGCCGCTGATGCAGAACGTGCTGGCCGACCTGGCACTGGAGAGCGAGGCTGCCCTGGCCCTGACCTTGCGCATGGGCAAGGCCCTGGACAACCCGCACGACGAGCAGGAGGACAAGTTCGCCCGCCTGGTCACCGCCATCGGCAAGTACTGGATCTGCAAGCGTGCCCCGGCAATGATCAACGAGGCGCAGGAGTGCATGGGCGGCGCCGGTTATGTCGAGGAAACCATCCTGCCGCGGCTGTACCGCGAGGCGCCGGTCAACTCGATCTGGGAAGGCTCGGGCAACGTGCAGTGCCTGGATGTGCTGCGCGCCCTGTCCAAGGAGGCCGGGGTGCTCGACGCGCTGTTCGCCGAGCTGGGCGACGGCCATGGCGATGCGCGCCTGAAGGCGCATATCCAGCAGCTGCAGGCGGACTTCCGCGACGCCGCCGACATCCAGTACCGCGCCCGCCAGCTGACCGAGGACGTGGCTGTGGCCCTGCAGGCCAAGCTGCTGCTGGAAGCCGGCAACGCCACGGTGAGCGATGCCTTTATCGCCAGCCGCCTGGACAGCGGTGGTCGCGTCTACGGCACCCTGCCGCGCGGCGCCGATGTCGAGGCGCTGGTGGCGCGCAGCACGCCGCACCTGGTCTGACCGTGCAATGTCCCGCGGCCATCCGGTCGCGGGCGTCCCGAGAAAAGGAATCCTCCATGCAGGCCCATCCGCGTTACCGCGAGCTGGTCGAACAGGGCTTCGCCGCCGCCAACTTCATCCAGGACCTGGGCATTCGCCTGCTCGACTGCGGTCCCGGTTGGGTCGAGGCCGAGCTGGACATACTACCGCGTCATCTGCAGCAGAATGGTTTCATCCACGCCGGGGTGCAGACCACCCTGGCCGACCACGCCTCCGGCGCGGCTGCCGCCACGGTGCTGGTCGAGGGCTTCACCGTGTTGACCCTGGAGTTCAAGGTCAACCTGCTGCGCCCGGCGCGCAGCGAGCGCCTGCTGTGCCGCGCCGAAGTGCTCAAGGCCGGGCGCCAGGCCACGGTGGTCGAGGCCGAGGTGTTCGGCTACGAGAAGGGCGAGCGGCGCCTGTACAGCAAGGCCAGCGTGACCATGGCCGTGGTGGATATTCCCGCCTGACTCAGCCTGCCTGCTGGCGCCGCCAGTAGGCCAGGTAGACCAGCGCCAGCAACGCGGCCAGGGCGGTCGGGCCGAGTAGCGCTCGGTAGTGCCAGTGCAGGTAGCCGAAGGCGCCGAGCACACCGCCGCCGATGAAGCCGGCGATCAGGATCAGGTACAGCAGGATGCGTCGGCGGTCCGCCGGCTGCCCGCGCAGCTTGAGGCCGAGCATGATGCCGAGGTCGGTGAACAGCCCGGTGACGTGGGTGGTGCGCACCACTGCGCCGCTGTAGGTGCTGGTCATGGCGTTCTGCAGGCCGCAGGCGGCCGAGGCCAGGTAGTGGCCGAGGTCGCTGCCGCGCTCCAGCATCAGCATCGCCAGCAGCAGGGCCAGGCTCTCCACCAGCAGCGCGGCGCCGTAGCGGCGGCCGAGCTTGAGCGACTGGTTGCCGATCACGCAGCCGCTGACGGCGGCGCCGAGCACGAAACTGAGCAGGATCAGCAGCAGGTGCAGGGCCGCGCCCGGCTCGCCCTGGGCCAGCTCCACGCCGAGCAGGCTGGAGCTGCCGGACAGGTGCGACACGCCCTGGTGGTTGAAGCCGAGCAGTGCGATGGCATTGACGCTGCCGGCGATCAGCGCCAGGCAGAAGCCGCCGACCTCTACCCAGCGTGGCAGTTGATGGATCATGCGAGACGCCTCCCCCGGTCGTCGTCGCCTTCCGTTATGCCGCAATCGCCGGCGGCTTGCCATCAGTCCTTAGGAGAACACCCGGCGCGTCAGCGGCAGCGCGCCGAAGGCGGCCACCACGAACAGGCTGGCGGCCAGGCACAGCGCCAGCGGCAGGCCCTGCGGGCCGGTACTCATCAGCGCGCCGCTGAGCAGCGGGCCGAGCAGGCTGCCGACGCCCCAGAGCATGCCCACGCAGGCATTGGCGGTAACCAGGTCGGGGCCGCGGAAATGCTGGCCGATCAGCACCAGCGCCAGGGTGTAGATGCCGCCGGCCGCCGCGCCGAGCACCACCAGCGCCGGCCACAGCAGGCTGCCCTGGCCGATCAGCCAGGGCAGGGCCAGGCCGAGCGCCAGGGTCAGCACACCGCAACCCAGGTGCAGGGCGCGGCGGTCTACGCGGTCGGACAGCCAGCCCAGTGGCACCTGGAACAGCATGTCGCCGCCGAGGATCACGCTGGCCATCAGCGCTGCCACGCCCACCGCCCAGCCGTGGCTGCTGGCGTACACCGGGAACAGCGACAGCACCACCGCATCGAAGAAGGCGAAGAACAGCACGCCCAGGCAAAGCGCCGGGGCGATGCGCACGAAGCCGAGCAGGGAGAAGCGCCGCGGCGCATCTTCGGCGGCTTCCACCAGGTCCGCCGGCAGGCTGCGCCAGACCAGCGCCAAGGCCAGCAGGTTGGTCGCCAGCACCAGCCACACCGGCCAGGCACTGGCTGCGCCGAACAGGCTGATCATCGCCGGGCCGCCCAACTGGCAGCCGGTGAAGCAGGCGGCGTAGAGCGCGACGATCTGGCCGCGCTTGCGCTCGTCGCACAGCTCGTTGACCCAGGACTCGCCGAGGATCACCAGCACGCCCATGCCGACGCCGAGCAGCAGTCGCGCGCCGGCCAGCACCGCCAGTGGTGCCTGGTCCGCCAGCAGGGCGGCGCAGCCCAGCAGGCACAGGGCGAAGCAGATCAGGTACAGCTGGCGGCCGCTGAAGTGGCGGCACAGGCGATGCACCAGCAACGCGGCGAGGATCATGCCGGCCGCCGGCAGGGCCGACATCAGGCCGATGGCCAGGCTGCCCGCGCCGGCGCCGTGCAGGCGCAGGGCGACCAGCGGCAGGGTGGCGCCCATGCTCAGGCCGACCACGGACACGGCGAAGATCAGCACGCCGAGCAGATAACGGTTGTTCATTTCTCTCTCCAGCCCGTTTGCGGCCCGGGCGCGGCCAAAAAGCGACAGGTGCCCACGCGTGGTGGCGGGGCGGGTGCTAGGCACGAAGGACGAGTCGCGGCTTGGCGCCGGCGAACTCAGAGAGACGCGGAGGGAGGCGAGAAGGTGAAGGCGAACAGCACGCTGCGTCGGCGCTTGAGCTTGGCGTCACGCGGCCAGGTGCGCGCCAGCAGCCGCGGATCGGGCTGGGCAGAGCAGGGCAGGTGGGCGGACAGCAACATGGCTAGCGATTTCGGTCATACAGCGGGGCGCGCAGTCTAGGGCGCGGGCTGTGGTGGGTCAACGCGGCCCGCTCAACGGCGCTGCCAGATCATCCGCCCGGTGTTGCTCTCGGTCACCAGGTAGGGCGTATCGAAGCGGTAGTGCGCGGCCGGCTGGAACTCCGGTGCGCCCTTCAGCTGTACCAGCAGCAGGCCCTTGTCGCTGCGCCAGCGCCCGCTGTACTGCAGCTCGCCGGGGCGGTCGTAGCTCCATTCGCTGCCGCCGGCCACGCTGCGTCGCCACTGTTCGATGCTGCCGTCGGAGCGGATGCGCAGGGTGGTGACCATGGTCAGCGAGGCATACTCCAGCCCCTCGCTGTTGGTCATCTGCTCGTACACCCAGGTGCCGATCAGCGCCGGGTCCTTGTTCGGGTCCGGTGGCGGCGGGGGGGGTGCCACGCGCTGGAACATCGTCTCGCGCAGCAGCGTCTCGCCGTTCTGCGGGCTGCGCGCGGCCAGGCTGGTGGCGAGCATGTCGTTGGCGTAGTTGGCATTCATGTTGGCCAGCACCTGGCCGGAGGCGGGCTCGCTGATCTGCGCCTGCAGGGTCTGGCCGTCGAAGCTGCCGGTGACGCGGAAGCGCTGCTGGCCTTCGAGGTATTCGCCTTCCACCTGCTGCTCATGGCTGCGCAGGATCAGCTCGACCGGGCGCTCATCCAGGCTGCCCTGGTAACGGCCGTCCAGCTCGGCGGCCAGGAGTGGTGAAGTGCTGCAGACAAACAGACAGATGATCGACAGGGCGCGCACGACGGCTCTCCTCGAAACCCATGGGGCAAGCCTAGATGCTCAAGCGTAGCCGTGCCGCGTAGCCGCCGAGTGGCAGCAAAGTGCCACTCGACTGGCGGCTGTCGGGCCGATGGGCGCAAGATAGAGCGGTGATCCCAGCCAGGAAGCTGCCTCGTGACTGCCATGCCCGCCACCGATTTCATCGTTGCCACTACCGCCGAAGAGGCCGTCGAGCGGCTCGCCGAGCTGCATCGCCAGGCCGCCGGCGCTCTCAGCCTGGCGCTCAAGCGCTACCTCAAGGAGCGCGCCCTGCCGGGGCAGGCCGAGCGCGCGCTGTTCCGCTACCCGGAGCTGCGCCTGACCTACCACTGCCAGGGCGAGGTGCCGAGCAGCGTGCGCGCCTATGCCAAGGTCCAGGTGCCGGGCACCTACCGCGCCACCGTGACCCAGCCGGAGGCCTTCCGCGGCTATCTGCTGGACCAGCTGCGGCCGCTGATGGAGGACTTCTCGGTCACCGTCGAAGTGGGCTTCAGCCAGCAGAACATCCCCTATCCCTATGTGGTCGACCAGGGCGACGAGCTGTCCGGCTCCGGGGTGACCGCTGCCCAGCTGGCGCGGGTGTTCCCCAGTACCGACCTGTCCGCCGCCACCGACTCGGTGGCCGACGGCCTGTACGGCTGGGGCGATGACAGCGACCTGCCGTTGGCGCTGTTCGATGCGGCGCGTACCGACTTCTCGCTCAAGCGCATCCAGCACTACACCGGCAGCGACTGGCGCCACGTGCAGCCGTGGATCCTGCTGACCAACTACCACCGCTACGTTGATCAGTTCATCCGCCACGGCCTGGAGCAGCTGCGCAGCGACGCGCGCTTCGTGCGCATGGTGCTGCCGGGCAACGTGATCATCGAACGCGACGCCAGCGAGGAGGCCGCCCAGGCGGTGGCCGATGCGGTGGTCTGGCACCGTTACCAGATGCCGGCCTACCACCTGATCGCCAACGACGGCCATGGCATCACCCTGGTCAACATCGGTGTCGGCCCGTCCAACGCCAAGAACATCACCGACCACCTGGCCGTGCTGCGTCCGCACTGCTGGCTGATGATCGGCCACTGCGGCGGCCTGCGGCAGTCGCAGACCATCGGCGACTACGTGCTGGCCCACGCCTACATGCGTCGTGACGGCATCCTCGACCGCGTGCTGCCGCCGAACATCCCCATTCCGGCGCTGGCCGAGGTGCAGCAGGCGTTGCAGGAAGCGGCGGCGCAGGTCACCGGCGAGCGCGGCGAGACCCTGAAGAAACGCCTGCGTACCGGCACCGTACTGACCTACGACGACCGCAACTGGGAACTGCACTGGGCCCACGAGCGACCGCTGATCAACCTGTCGCGCGCCGTGGCGGTGGACATGGAGAGCGGCACCATCGCTGCCCAGGGGTACCGCCTGCGGGTGCCCTACGGCACGCTGCTGTGCGTGTCGGACAAGCCGCTGCACAGCGAGATCAAGCTGCCCGGCTCGGCCACCGGCTTCTACCAGCGCGCGGTCAGCCAGCACCTGGCCATCGGTATCACCGCTCTCGACCTGCTGCGCTGCCAGCTCGACTCGCTGCACTCGCGCAAGCTGCGCAGCTTCGACGAGCCGCCGTTCCGCTGAGTTCGTCGACTCACGCACAGCGCGTCATCCTCGTAACGCGCCGCGTGTGAGCTTGGGTTAGGCTGCGCGGCTCTCGTCCACGACAAGGAGTGTCGCGCATGGATCAGGCGCAGATCCTGCTGAATGGCCTGTGGGAGCCATTCAGTTTCCTTCCCCTGTTCGGCTACGCCAGCCTCGGTCTGCTGCTCGGCGGCGTTGCCGGCCTGTTGCTGGTGCTGCAGTTGCAACGCCGCGGCTGGCTGGCTCGCCAGCGGCGCTGGCACCACTGGCTGCTCAAGCTGTACTTCCTTCTGCTGCCCCTCGGCGGCGCCTTTCTCGGCGTGCAGGGCGGTCTGCTGTATGGCGGCCAGCAGCAGGTGAACAAGCACCTGGATACCTACGCACCGCTGTTGCAGGTGGTGGCGGATGGTGTGTGGCAGGGCTTCTCGGGCTACCTGCAGGAGCAGGACCAGCAGGCGCTGCTCGACGAGCTGCAGGCCAGCAGCGTGCAGCAGCTGCTCAACCACCTGGCCGCGCAGTACCTGCAGGAACAGTTGCTGGCGCGGCCCGCCGAGTTGGAAGACGCCTCCTGGACCGAGCGTATTTCGCTGAGCCTGCTCGACCACCTGCAGGTGGCGCTGCTCGGCGAGCTGGTGCGCGATACGGCGATCGAACAGGCCAACAAGTACACCGGGGTGGATCGCAAGGTGATGCTGCAGGTGCTGGACGCGCGGGTGGAGCAGCTGTTCCAGGCCGATTTCCTGGTCGGCCTGTTCAAGCGCCAGATCAGCCAGGTGCTCAAGCCCTTCTACCTGTCGCTGCTGGCGCTGGCGGTACTGCTGTTGGTGCTAGTGGGGCTGGAGCTGGGTGTGTCGCGCTGGCTGCGCCAGTGGCGCGCGCAGGCGTCAGCGCAAACGCAGGTGCAGCAGGGGGAAGGGCTTGTCGGCGCCGTCCAGCGGTGAGCGGCCGATCTGTTCGAAACCCTGGCTGAGGTAGAAGGCCGTCGCGCCGGGGTTCTGTTCGTTGACGTCGACCAGGCGCACGCCCTGTTGCTCGATGGCGTGCTGCAGCAGTGCCTTGCCGAAGCCACGCCCATGGGCGGCGGGATCGACGAAGAGCATTTCCAGGCGATCCTCGGCGGTGCCGGAGAAGCCCTGTACCCGACCCTCGGCATCACGCAGGCAGGTCAGGTGCACCAGATCGAAGTACTGCTCGCCGATCATGCGCCGGTAGAACTGGATGTCCTCCTCGCCGAGGAAGTGGTGGGTGGCGCGTACCGCCGCCTCCCACACGTCCAGCAGGCGCGGGCGGTCGGTACGATCGACCGCGCCCAGGTGCCATGGCGCGTTGCGCCGCCAATGGAACAGGTCACTCATTTGCTGGCGTCCAGCACCACGCGGTAACGCGCCTTGCCGGCACGCAGGTGGTCCAGCGCGGCATTCACCTGGCTCATGGGGAATTGCTCGACCTGCGGCAGGATCTGGTGGCGGGCACAGAACTCGAGCATGGTCGCCATGGTTTTCGGCGAACCTACCGGCGAGCCGGACAGGCTCTTCTGCTGCGGGATCAGGCTGAACACATGGGTGGGAATGGCGCTCGGCACGATACCGACGAAGTGCAGGCGGCCCTTGCCGCGCAGGGTGGCGAGCAGGGCATTCCAGTCGAGGTCGGCGCTGGCGGTGACCAGCAGGAAGTCGAGGGTGCCGGCAATCGCCTTCATCGCCGCGCTGTCGGTGGAGGCCACCACCTTGTGTGCGCCCAGGCGCTTGGCCTCGTCCTGCTTGCTCAGCGACGAGGTGAAGGCGGTGACCTCGCAGCCCCAGGCGTTGAGGAAGCCCAGCGCCAGGTGGCCGAGGCCGCCGATGCCGACCACACCGACGCGGTCGGTGGGCTTCACGTCGAATTCCAGCAGCGGGCTGAAGACGGTGGAGCCGGCGCAGAACAGCGGGCCGACCAGAGCCGGGTCGAGGCCTTCCGGCAGCGCCACCGCCCAGGCCCAGTGCGAGCGCAGGCGATCGGCGAAGCCACCGTGGCTGCCGACGATGGTCGGTTTCACAGTGCGGCAGAGGTTGTGCGAGCCTTCCATGCAGGAGCCGCAGTGCATGCAGCTGCCCTTGTACCAGCCGATGCCGACGCGCTGGCCGAGCTTGAGGCCGCGCACCTGATCACCGACACGGACCACGGTGCCGACCACTTCGTGGCCGGGGATGAAGGGGTAGCGGGCATTGCCCCATTCGTTGTCGATCATCGACTGGTCGGAGTGGCAGATACCGCAGTACTCCACCGCCACTTCGACCTCCTCGGCGCCCAGTGGGCCTGGGTCGTAGCTGTGGCGTTCGAGAGAGGCGCCCGGTGCGGTGGCGGCCCAGCCGGTGAAGGTGGCGAGTTCGTTGCTCATGGTGCATCCCCTGCGGTCGATTCGATGCGAGCAGCATAGCCGCAGCGCCTGCTTCTGCGTGCATCATCAGCGCCATTGATAGCGCTCGGTTAAACTGCCGCCTCCTTCGTCTGCGTGACCTGCCCATGCCGCGTCCTCCCCGCACCCCTGCGCCGCGCCGTAACAGCGCCGCTCCCGCCCCACGTCGGGTAGCCAAGGCGCCGCCTGCCGAGCCGCGGCTGATCATGCTGAACAAGCCGTTCGACGTGCTCACCCAGTTCAATGACGAGCAGGGCCGCGCCACCCTCAAGGACTTCGTCGCGGTGCCCGGTGTCTACCCGGCCGGGCGTCTGGACCGCGACAGCGAGGGCCTGTTGCTGCTGACCAATGACGGCCGCCTGCAGGCGCGCATCGCTGACCCCAAGCACAAGCTGGCCAAGACCTACTGGGTGCAGGTGGAGGGCGAGCCGAGCGAGGAACAGCTGCGCCAGCTGCGCGAGGGGGTGCAGCTCAACGATGGTCCGACCCTGCCGGCCGAGGCACGGCGCCTGGAAGAGCCACAGCTGTGGGAGCGCAACCCGCCGGTGCGTTTTCGCAAGAGCGTGCCGACCTCCTGGCTGGAGCTGGTGATCCGCGAGGGGCGCAATCGCCAGGTGCGGCGCATGACCGCCGCCGTGGGCCTGCCCACGCTCAGGCTGGTGCGTGTGCGTATCGGCCCCTGGGTGCTCAGTGATCTGGCGCCGGGACAATGGGTCGACCTGCCGGCGCGCCTGGACTGAACGGCGCCCGAGATATCCCCGATAGCTGTGGATGACTCTGTGGGTAGTCTGGGAGCCGATGGCTCCCGGCGAGCAATGGCGCTGCCTGGCGCCGGCTGGTCAGTAAATCGGCACTCAGCCGTGGATGCCGCGGCTGACTTCGATGATGTAGGTGATCAGCGGCTTGGCCAGGAAGGCGAACAGGCACAGGCCCAGGCCGAGGAACAGGATGGCGGTGCCGAGGCGGCCGGCCTTGGACTTCTTCGCCAGGTCCCAGATGATGAAGAACATGAACAGCATCAGGCCGCCGACCAGGACGTACATCATCAGGTTTTCGAACTGTTCGGTTTCCATGGCGACCTCGCGGGAATGACTGGGACTGCGGCGGGGCGGCGATTATACGCGCGCCCGCGCTGCTCGCAGTAGACGCCGGTCGGCCCTGCGACGTTCAGCCGCGCAGATGTTCCAGCGGCAGCTCGGTGCTGGACAGCACCTGGTTGAGCACGAAGCTGGAGCGCACGCTGGTCACGCCTTCGATGCGGGTCAGCTGGCCGAGGAGGAATTTCTGGTAGTGGTCCATGTCCGGTACCACCACCTTGAGCTGGTAGTCGGCGTCCATTCCGGTCACCAGGCTGCACTCCAGCACCTCCGGGCACTGGCGGATCACCGACTGGAAGTGCTCGAAGCGTTCCGGGGTGTGGCGGTCCATGCCGATCAGCACGAAGGCGGTCAGCGACAGGCCGAGCTTCTTGCGATCCAGCAATGCCACCTGGCGGGCGATGTAGCCGTCGTCCTCCAGCTGTTTGACCCGCCGCGAGCAAGGCGAGGGCGACAGGCCGATGCGTTCGGCCAGCTCCTGGTTGGAGATGCGCGCGTCGCGCTGCAATTCGGCAAGAATGCGCAGGTCGTAGCGATCAAGCTTGTTCATGGAAGTGTCTTTTTGTTAATTGATTGCTGTGCGAACTCTATCAAGAGTGAAAAATTGCGCAAGTTGTTTGCTGGTGAGCAATTTTAGCAATCCTGTGCCGGCGCTGCGCCGTTAAGCTTTCCCTCAGTTTCAAGGCCCGGACGTAGTTGTCCACCCGCGACGCCCAATCAGGTGCCGCGGCGCCGGCGGTCCCACCGGATCGTGCAGGCTCCCGGGTCCGCACTGCCCAACCAGGTAGGCGAGGAAAGAAGCGGTGACAAAATTGCACGCGACGGACAAGAAAAAGGGGAGGCCTTGAGCCTCCCCTTTTTCTTTGCGCCTGCGGCAAGATCGACCCATGCGCCTTTCCGCCGATCTCCGCCGTCGTGCCGGCCTGCTGCTTCTGGCCGCGGTGCTGTTGTTTGCCTGCTATAAGGCGCTGGACGCCGGGCGGCAAAGCGCGCCGCCAGTCAGCCGCGAGCAGCGGGTGGCGGCCGCCTACGCTGCTCTGCACGCCGCTGAGGGACGCGGCACGCTGGTGCTGCTCGGCGACTCGATCACCGCCGGCCGCCGCTGGAGTGCCGGCCCCGGCTGTCCGTTGCCGCTCAATCTCGGTGTGTCCGGTGCTACCAGCGGCGAGCTGCGCCAGCATCTGCAACTGGCCTCCCGCGCCGGCGCCGAACGGGCGCTGCTGATGATCGGCATCAACGACCTGCGCAACGCCGTGCCGCTGAGCGAGCTGGTGGCCAACTATCGGGCGATTCTTGCGAACCTGGCGGCGGCCGGTATCACCCCGATCCTGCAGTCGACCCTGCGGGTGACGCCGCTGCAAGTCGACCACCAGGCCATCAACCGGCAGGTGGACGAGCTGAACCAGCAGTTGCGCCAGTGGGCGCGCCAGCAGGGCTGGCGCTATCTGGATGTGCAGGCCGTGGTGACTCCGCGCGGCTACCTGGGCGATGGGCTGCACCTCAATGCCGAGGGCTATGGCGCCTGGCAGCACCTGATCGACCCGCTGCTGTGTGCCGGCTCAGAGCAGCCCGGACAGGCGCAGCAGCCACCAGGCCAGGACCAGCATCTGCACCAGCAGGCCGGCGAAGCGCAGCCAGACGAACAGCGCGCTGGTGCTGATCAGGTGCGCCAGTGACTGGAAGATGCGCGCGCCGAGCAGCACGCAGGCCAGCGGGTCGGTGATCGCGGTCTGCCCGGCCTGCAGGGCATAGAGCAGCACGGCGGCCTGCAGCGGCAGGTTCTCCAGGCTGTTGGCGTGGGCGCGGATCACGCGCTGGCCGAAGGCGCTCGGCGTGTTGCTGCCGTCCGGGGCGAAGGCATTGACCCGCATGCGCCCGCCCAGCACCAGCAATCCGCGCTGGTTGATGATCAGGAACAGCAACAGCAGGGTCCAGGCGACCAGCCCGAGCAGGGTGATGGCGGTGGGGGAAAGGTTCATGAAGGCTCCTTGTTGTCGTTATTGGGCGCCGTCAGTCTAGGTTGTTTAGAGTAATTGCTCTAGATGCGCTGCGCGCTTTTGTCGCGCTGTGCTCGCACGGTCATGGAAGAGCAGGGAAAGGCCCGTCGTTGTTGGTCTTGCGCGTGATTCTGTGGCTCGCCGGTCGGCCTGTGACCGGTTGCCGCAACCCATGGGCAGTGCCCCTCGTGGGTGGCAGTCTGCAGGTGCTAACTGCCCATTAGGAGAAAGTCGATGTTGCGTAAATTCGTGGTCGCTTCTGCCATCTGCCTGGCCAGCCTGCCGGTACTCGCCGCCGAGTGTGCGGTGGAAGTCCACTCCACCGACCAGATGACGTTCGAGACCAAGTCGATCGACGTCAGCAAGAGCTGCAAGAGCTTCACCGTCACCCTCAAGCACACCGGCACCATGCCCAAGACGGCCATGGGCCATAACTGGGTGCTGAGCAAGACCGCCGACGCACAGGCGGTGGCTACCGACGGCATCTCCGCCGGCCTGGACAACGACTACCTCAAGCCGGGTGACGAGCGGGTGATTGCCCACACCAAGGTCATCGGTGGTGGCGAGAGTGCGACGGTCAGCTTCGAGGTGGCCAAGCTGGAAGCCGGCACGCCCTACGAGTTCTTCTGCTCCTTCCCTGGCCATATCGGCCTGATGAAGGGCGAGCTCAAGCTGGTCGACTGATCTGCATCGGCCCGGCGTTCGCCGGGCCTTCTTTCACGCCGGTCGTGGGTCGGCGTGCACCAGCACTTCCGCACGGGGAAACTCGTTGCGGATCGCCCGCTCCACCGCCACGCACCGGTCATGCGCCTCGCGCAGCGACAGTTCGCCGGGCAGCTCCAGATGCAACTGCACGAACCAGCGGGTCCCCGAGATGCGCGTGCGCAGGTCGTGGGCGCCGAGCACCCCGGGCACGGCGCAGGCCAGCGCGTGCATGCGTTCGCTGACGTCGGGTGCGAGCTCCTCGTCCATCAGCACCGCCACCGCCTCGCGCACGATGCTCAGTGCGCTCCACAGGATGTAGGCGGCGATGCCCAGGCCGAACAGCGCGTCCAGTTGCTGCCAGCCATAGGCCGCCAGCACCAGGGCGAGCAGGATGCCGGCGTTGAGCAGCAGGTCGGAACGGTAGTGCAGCGAGTCGGCGCGAATTGCCGTGGAACCGGTGACGCGCACCACATGGCGCTGGAACAGCAGCAGGGCGACGGTCATCGCCAGCGATAGCAGCATCACCGCGATGCCCAGCGCCTGGGCGCCGAGTGGCTCGGGGTTGTGCAGGCGCTGCCAGGCCTGCACGGCGACCAGCACCGCGCTGGCACCGACGAACAGTGCCTGGGCCAGGCCGGCCAGGGCCTCGGCCTTGCCGTGGCCGTAGCGATGATCCTCGTCGGCCGGACGCAGGGCGTAGTGCACGGCGATCAGGTTGAGCAACGAGGCGGCGCCATCGAGCAGGGAGTCGGTGAGGCCGGCCAGCAGGCTGACCGAGCCGCTCAACCACCAGGCCACGGCCTTGGCGCTCGCCAGCAGCAGCGCGGTGGCCAGGGCTGCTGCCGTGGCCTGGCGCAGCAGACGGGCGTGGTGCGGAGCGATGGTCATGGGGATGTGTACGAGGGAGAGGGGCGCCGCACCCAAGTGGCGGGCGCCCTGGGCATCAGGCTGCCGGGCGCAGGCCGTAGGCGGCCAGTTGCTCGACGCTACCGCTGTGCTGGATCAGGCGTGGGTCGTCCAGCGGCAGGTCGCGGCCCAGCTCGCGGTAGAGGATGGCCTTGAGCTTGGCGTTGTCGACGCGGCCGTCTTCGCCGATGGCGTCGCGCAGTTTCTCGGGGGCGACCGAGTACTGATTGTTGGGCAGGTAGATGGCGCCGGTGGCGAAGTCGATGCCGAAGGCGATCAGGCCGGGGATCACGTAGAACAGGATGCCGATGGCATCCAGACCGACCACCACCGGGTCGACCTGGCCTTCGATCTGGCCACGGCGGTCGGGGAAGAACAGCGTGCCGCAGGCGGACAGTTGGGTCAGCAGGGTCGCGGCGAGAACGCCGCCAATAACGCGGGAATGCATGCGCATGGGCACCTCCTGGAAATGGTGCGGCACTATACCAAGGCCGTCATTGCAGTTGGATGCCCGGCACCGCGCTTCGGTTCGACCTGCTGCTGTTTCCGTTTCATTCGCGACCTCCTGCTGCGGACCACACAGCAACGCGTTTGGCGAGTGAGGCGGGAACAGGCCCTATAATCGCCGGCTGTTTCGGAGAGCCCATGAACCGCCTGCCCATCGACGATGTATTGCCCGCCCTGCGCACCGCCCTGGCCGAGCGCCACGAGGCCGTGCTGGAGGCGCCGCCCGGCGCCGGCAAGACCACCCGCGTGCCGCTGGCCCTGCTCGATGAGTCGTGGCTGGCCGGGCAGAGAATCCTCATGCTTGAGCCGCGGCGCCTGGCCGCGCGAGCCGCCGCCGAGCGCCTGGCCAGCGAGCTGGGCGAGAAGGTTGGCGAGACGGTCGGCTACCGCATCCGCCTGGACAGCAAGGTCGGGCCGAGTACCCGCATCGAGGTGGTCACCGAGGGCATCCTCGCCCGCCGCCTGCAGGACGACCCGGCGCTGGAAGGCGTGGGCCTGGTTATCTTCGACGAGTACCACGAAAGGTCTCTCGACGCCGACCTGGCCCTGGCGTTGACCCTCAACGGCCGCGAGCTGCTGCGTGACGAACCGCTCAAGGTGCTGCTGATGTCCGCCACGCTGGAGGGCGAGCGCCTTTCGGCACTGCTCGGTGAGGCGCCGGTGGTGTCCAGCCAGGGCCGCATGCACCCGGTGGAGATGCGCTGGGGCGCGCCCTGGCAGCCGGGCGAGCGCATCGAACAGCGGGTCACCCAGACCGTGCTGCAGGCGCTGGCCGACGAGAGCGGCAGCCTGCTGGTGTTCCTTCCTGGCCAGGCCGAGATCCGCCGGGTGCACGAGCAACTCGAGGAGAGCCTCGCTGGCCGCGTGGAGATCCTGCTCTGCCCGTTGCACGGCGAGCTGGAGCTTTCGGCCCAGCGCGCCGCCATCGAGCCGGCACCGGCCGGCAAGCGCAAGGTGGTGCTGGCCACCAACATCGCCGAGACCAGCCTGACCATCGACGGCGTGCGTGTGGTGGTGGATGCCGGCCTGGCGCGGGTGCCGCGCTTCGACCCGGCCAGCGGCATGACCCGCCTGGATACCCAGCGCATCTCCCGCGCCTCGGCCACCCAGCGCGCCGGCCGTGCCGGGCGCCTGGAGCCCGGTGTGTGCTATCGCCTGTGGTCGCAGACCCAGCACGAACAACTGGCCGCCTACGGTGCGGCGGAAATTCTCCAGGCTGATCTGGCGGGTCTTGCCTTGCAGCTGGCGCGCTGGGGCGTCGAGCCTGCCGAGCTGGCCTGGCTCGACCTGCCGCCTGCCGCCGCCTTCACCCAGGGCCGCGACCTGTTGCAGCGGCTCGGCGCGTTGGATGAACGCGGCGCGCTGAACCATCACGGCCAGGCCATGGCCGAGCTGCCGGCGCATCCGCGCATCGCCCACCTGCTGCTGCGTGGCCAGGCCCTCGGCCTCGGCGCGCTGGCGGCGGACCTGGCGGCACTGCTCGGCGAGCGCGACATCCTGCGCGGTGGCGGTGCTGACCTGCACAGCCGCATGAGTCTGCTGACTGGCGAGTCGCGCGCCGCCGGCGGTTCGCGTGGCGGCGTGCAGCGCGCGCGACAGCTGGCCCGCCAGTTCCGCGGCTATCTGCGTGGCAAGGCCGACGAGGCCGTGGCCGACCCCGAACATCCACGCTGGCTCGGCGCATTGCTGGCCTTCGCCTACCCGGATCGGGTCGCTCGCCAGCGCAAGGCCGCCGGTGGTGACTACCGCCTGGCCAACGGCCGCGCCGCGCAGTTCGGCGAGCCGGATGCGCTGATGAAGCACGAATGGCTGGTGATCGCCGATCTCGGCAGTCGCCAAGGCCAGCGCGAGGAGCGTATCTACCTGGCGGCTGACCTCGACCCGGCGCTGTTCGACTCGGTGCTGGCCGAGCAGGTGAGCGTGCGCGAGGAGCTGGAGTGGGACGAGCGCGAGGGCGTGCTGCGCGCCGAGCGCCAGCGTCGCGTCGGCGAGCTGGTGCTCAGCCGCGAGGCGCTGACCGGGCTGGACGAAGCCGCACGCGGTCGCGCGCTGCTCGGCCTGGTGCGACGCAAGGGCCTGGAGCTGCTGTCATGGACGCCCGAGCTGCGCCAGTGGCAGGCGCGGGTAGCACTGCTGCGCGGCCTCGACTTGGAGCAGAAGGGCGACAGCGAATGGCCGGACCTGAGCGATGCCGCGCTGCTGGCGACGCTGGAGGACTGGCTGCTGCCGTATCTGGGCAAGGTCAGCCGGCTCAGCCACTTCGCCAATCTCGACCTGCCGAGCATGCTCGCCGGCCAGTTGCCCTGGCCGCTGCCGCAGCGCCTGGATGAGCTGGCGCCGAAGCACCTGCAGGTGCCGTCTGGCTCGCGCATCGGCATCGATTACAGCGAGTCGCCGCCGGTGCTGGCGGTGCGTCTGCAGGAGTTGTTCGGTTTGGCGGCGACTCCGCGCATCGCCGGCGGCCGGCAGATCGTGCTGCTGCACCTGCTGTCGCCAGCGCGGCGCCCGGTGCAGGTGACCCAGGACCTGGCCAGCTTCTGGGCCAACACCTATATCGAGGTGAAGAAGGATCTCAAGGGGCGCTATCCCAAGCACTACTGGCCGGACGATCCGCTAGTGGCCGAGCCGACGGCGCGCGCCAAGCCGCGCGGCACCTAATCCAGTCGCAGGTCTTCGCCGCGGGTCTGCAGCTGCTCGTAGGCCTGATCCAGCTCGTCCAGAAGGCGCTGGCTGCCCTCGGCTTGGCGCGAGGCGATCAGGCGCAGCTGCATGCGTTGCAGCACGGTGTAGGGCAGTGGTGACAGGCCCAGCTCCCGCCGTACCTGTTCCACCGGTGCCTGGTAGTCGAGCAGGTAGTCGCCGCGCTTGCGCAGCAGCATGGCCAGTGCCGAGGCATGGGTGCTGGTGCGGTGGGTGCTGATCTGCAGCGCTGGGTCGGCCAGCAGGTCGTTGATCGACTTCCAGTAGCTGTAGCCGCTGATGACGATCACCCCGCGCTCGCGCAGGCCATCCGGAATGTCGGGTGGCGGGGTGTCCTGGCGGTGGTAGA
This sequence comes from Pseudomonas sp. Gutcm_11s, assembly GCF_028649395.1. Classification (GTDB taxonomy): domain Bacteria; phylum Pseudomonadota; class Gammaproteobacteria; order Pseudomonadales; family Pseudomonadaceae; genus Aquipseudomonas. The sequence goes on from NZ_JAQSUW010000012.1 coordinate 176,137, forward strand.
GGGCCAGGGCGAACTCGCCGATGGCATGGCGGGCTTCGAACGTCTGGCCAGCCAGTTCTTCCTTGCCGCCGGCACCGGGCCATAGCTGCACGCTGCCGTCACGCAGGGCCGCATACAGGCGCGCATTGGGTAGTGAGCGGTATTCACCGCGATAGCCGGCGTGGCGTAGCAGGCGTTCGGTCAGGGTGAGGATGGAGCCGCGGGGCTTGCCGTCGCCGTCGGTCCAGGAGTAGGGCGGAAACTCGTAATAGCCGACGCTGACGGTCGGCTCGGCGGCCTGGGCGCCGGCACAGCACAGCCATGCCAGCAGGGCAGGAAGGAGGATTCTGCGCATTGTCTACCGCGCGGCTTGAGCCGTCTTGTTGTTCGTTCTGGGCCTGAGCATGGCGGCAGCCACGGCCTTTGTCCAGAGCCTGCAGGCGGCCTCCGGCAGCCGCTCCAAGGGGCTATGTAAAGCCTCGTGAACGAGGCTGAGCGCAGCGGCAGCATGCTGGGTTACCATGCCAGGCAGAATCGGGAGAGCCCATGAGTCGCCAGCCATTCGCCTTGCAGTCCGCGCGCGTTACGCCGCCCCGGCCGGTCCGCTGAGACCATGCTGCGCGCACTCGTTCTCCTGTTGTTCAGTGGCTGCGCCTGGGCCCAGCAGGTCGGCGAGCCGCTGCGTGTGGTCACCGATTACTGGCCACCGTTCCGCATGCAGGGCTCGGGCGGCAAGCTGGAAGGCCTGGACATCGATCTGCTGGATGAGCTGCAGCGGCGTACCGGCCTGCGTTTCGAGGTGCGCCTGCTGCCCTGGGCACGGGCGCTGGAGGAGATGCGCCTCGGCCAGGCGGATCTGATGACCGGCCTGGCGCGCACCGCCGAGCGCGAGCAGTTCATCGACTATCTGGAACCGGCCTACCACGCCTGCGCGCCACGCCTGTACGGCGCCCCGGAGCGGGCCGCCGCCATCCGTCAGTACGCCGAGCTGGATGGCCTGCGCATTGGCTACGTGCTGCGCTCGGCCTACTTCGAACCCTTCGACTCGGATACCAGCCTGATCAAGATCGGCGTGAAGAACGAAGAGCAGCTGCTGCAGATGCAGCTGCGCGGACGGGTCGAGTTGATGATCGGCACCGACTGCCAGGTGGACTTCCAGCTGCGCGACCCCGCGCTGGCCAGCCAGCTGACCAAGCTGGCCTATCAGCCTCCCGTGCAGACCCGCCTGTATGTCGGCCTGTCGCGGGCCAGCGCGCGCAAGGCGGAGCGCCAGGTCCTGGCGCGGGCCCTGCAGCAACTGCTGCAGGAAGGCAGGATGGCCTCGGTCGCGCGGCGCTATCGCTGAACCCTTCGGCCTCAGGGCTCCGCATCGCCAGCGTGCTCAGTGCTCGTGCGGGTCGACGTACAGCTCGTAGACCATCTCCATGTCCCAGTAGGCCGCCTCGATCTTGTGCCCATCGAGGTCGCGGACGAAGCAGCCATAGTAGGGCTCGCCATAGTGCGGCCGTGGCCCGGGCGGACCATCGGGGCTGGCTCCGGCTGCCAGCGCGGCATCGTAGAAGGCGTGCACCGCCTGCTTGTCCGGGGCGACGAAGCCGAAGTGGGTGCCGTTGCCGACATTGGCCGGCTGGCCGTCGATCGGCGTCTGTACCCAGAACTCCGGATACTCGCGGCCCCAGGCCACGGCGCCGGGGTGTTCGAGAATGCGCTTGCAACCGAGGGCGGTCAGCACCTGATCGTAGAAGGCCACGGCCTTGTCGAACTGGTTGGTGCCGATGGAAACGTGGGACAGGATGCTGGGGTTCTGCTCGGACATGGCCGTTCTTCCCTGGATGGTGGACGCCCCAAGCCTAGCAGCCGTCAGCGGGTTTTCCTGGCGCAGCGGTCAGCTGCTGTGGCTGTCCTCGGTCGGCTGCTGGCTGCACAGCATGAAGCAGCGGAACAGCACCACGCTGGAGAACAGCTGTAGGAAGCCGTTGACGATGTCCAGCAGCAGGCTGCCGACCATGTCCGTTTGCTCGCCGAGCAGTTGCAGGGTCCAGTCGTCCAGCAGCCACAGCGGCACTATCACCAGCAGCACGCAGGCCAGCAGCGACCAGAAGTGGCCGACGCTGAGCATGAAGCTCTCGCGCATGGCCTGCAGGGGCGAGGCGCCGCGCAGCACCAGGAAGTATTCGGCGAAGGCCAGCTTGACCATCACCCACAGCGCCAGCGGCAGGAACAGCGCGCCGCTGAGCATGATCAGCAGGGTGGTCAGCCCGGCCAGCACAGCGAAGGGCGGCCACATCTGCACGGCGGCCGCCAGCAGGTTGCGCGCGCTGGGGCGCTGGCCCTGGCTGCGGGCATCGAGATAGAGAATCAGCGCGGCGCTGTACAGCGGATAGAAGAACAGCCCGACCAGCAGCTCATAGGCCGGCACATGACCCGCATCGGCCAGCCCCGAGACCAGCGCGCGTACCAGGCATTCGACGGCGATCAGCGGCAGGCACAGCGGCGCAATGCTGACCAGGTGGCGGCTGAAGAAGTGGAAGGCATCACGCAGAACGGTCAACGGATTCATCGGCAGGCATCGCGGTAGTACTTCATGAAGTCACTTTAGCCGATGGCCGGGGGCGACGAACATGCTGGCCAATAGCGCATAATGCCGCTCCCTTTTTGCCAGGCGTCGCCGTGAAGAAGATCGCCCTGTTCGCCGATGTGCAGAACCTCTATTACACCGTGCGCCAGGCGCATGGCTGCCACTTCCACTACGCCGAGCTGTGGCGCCAGGTGGCGGCGCTGGGCGAGATCGTCGAGGCGCGCGCCTACGCCATCGACCGTGGCGACGCCAAGCAGCGCCAGTTCCAGCAGATCCTGCGCAACCTGGGCTTCGAGGTGATGCTCAAGCCCTATATCCAGCGCAGCGATGGCTCGGCCAAGGGCGACTGGGACGTGGGCATCACCTTGGATGTGATGGAGGCCGCCGAGCGTGTCGACGAGGTGGTGCTGGCCTCCGGTGATGGCGACTTCGACCTGCTGCTTGAGCGCGTGCGTGTCCGCCGTGGGGTGAGTTGCACCGTGTATGGGGTCGATGGGCTTACCGCCCATTCGCTGATTCGCGCCGCCGACCGCTTCGTGCCGGTCGAGGGCAACCTGTTGTTGAAGAGCTGAGGCAGACCGATGGCTGAACGTATCGCCGTGATCGACTTCGAGACCACCGGCATGTCGCCGGCCCAGGGCGCGCGCCCGACCGAGGTCGGCGTGGCCATGATCGAGGATGGGCGCATCGTCGCGCGCTACCAGAGCCTGATGAACGCTGGTGCCTGGGTATCGCCCTTCATCGAGCAGCTCACCGGCATCAGCAACGCCATGGTGCGCAGCGCGCCGCCGGTGGCGCAGGTGATGGCCGAGGCCGCCGAGTTCATCGGCGATGCGCCGCTGCTGGCGCACAACGCGGCGTTCGACGCGAAGTTCTGGGATGCCGAGTTGGGTCTGCTCGGCCGGCGCCGCGGTCGTGACTTCGCCTGTTCGCTGCTGCTGTCGCGGCGCCTGTTGCCGGAGGCGCCGAGCCACAGCCTGGGCAATCTCAACCGCTGGGTCGGGCTGCCCAGCACCGGCCAGGCCCACCGTGCGCTGGCCGATGCCGAGATGGCGGCCAACCTGACCCTGCACCTGCAGGCGCTGCTGTGGGAACGCCACGATATCCGCGCCGATCACGATTACCTGTGCGGCCTGCAGAAACTCTCGGCGGCCAAGGTGCGCGCGCTGCTGCGCGCCAGCGTCTAGCACGCCCAGGTGTTCGCAAACAAAAAGCCCCGGCGGTGCCGGGGCTTTTTTGCAGCTGCTGCGGATCAGTGGTGCTCGCGAGTAGCGCGGAATTTGATGTCCGGCCAGCGCTCTTCCATCAGGCTCAGGTTGACCCGGGTCGGCGCCAGGTAGGTCAGGTGGCCGCCGCCATCCACTGCAAGGTTCTCGAAGGCCTTGTCCTTGAACTCCTTGAGCTTCTTCTCGTCGCTGCACTCGATCCAGCGGGCCGACCAGACGGTGATCGCCTCGTAGGCGCACTCGACCTTGTATTCCTCCTTCAGGCGGCTGGCGACCACATCGAACTGCAGCACACCGACGGCGCCGAGGATGATGTCGTTGTTGCGCTCGGGGAAGAACACCTGGGTGGCGCCTTCCTCGGCCAGTTCCTGCAGGCCCTGGCGCAGCTGCTTGGACTTCAGCGGGTCCTTCAGGCGTACGCGGCGGAACAGTTCCGGGGCGAAGTGCGGGATACCGGTGAAGCCCAGCACTTCGCCTTCGGTGAAGGTATCGCCGATCTGGATGGTGCCGTGGTTGTGCAGGCCGATGATGTCGCCGGCGTAGGCCTCTTCCAGCTGCTCGCGCTCGCTGGAGAAGAAGGTCAGGGCATCGGCGATCTTCAGGTCCTTCTTGATGCGCACGTGGCGCATCTTCATGCCCTTCTCGTACTTGCCGGAGCAGATGCGCATGAAGGCGATGCGGTCGCGGTGTTTCGGGTCCATATTTGCCTGGATCTTGAACACGAAGCCGCTGAACTTCTCTTCCACGGGCTCGACTACGCGCTCGTGGGCGGCACGCGACAGCGGCTTGGGCGCCCAGTCGACGATGCAGTCGAGTACCTGGTCGACGCCGAAGTTGCCCAGCGCGGTGCCGAAGAACACCGGGGTCATCTCGCCCTTGAGGAAGGCGGCCTGGTCGAACTCGTGGCAGGCACCCTGGACCAGCTCCAGCTCGTCGATGAAGCGCTCGTAGAGGTCACCTAGGTGGGCGCGGGCTTCATCGGAGTCCAGCTTGTCGATCACCTTCTGCTCGGTGCGCTCATGGCCGTGGCCCGGCGTGTAGACGATGATCTTGTCCTGGGCCAGGTGGTAGACGCCCTTGAAGTCCTTGTAGCAGCCGATCGGCCAGGTGATGGGCGCGGCCTTGATCTTCAGTACCGCCTCGATCTCGTCGAGCAGCTCGATGGGGTCGCGGATATCGCGGTCCAGCTTGTTGATGAAGCTGACGATGGGCGTGTCGCGCAGGCGGCAGACTTCCATCAGGGCGATGGTGCGTGGCTCAACGCCCTTGCCGCCGTCGAGCACCATCAGGGCGCTGTCCACCGCGGTCAGGGTGCGGTAGGTGTCTTCCGAGAAGTCTTCGTGGCCGGGGGTGTCCAGCAAGTTGACCATGTGCGCCCGGTAGGGGAACTGCATCACCGAGGTGGTGATGGAGATACCGCGCTGCTTCTCCATCTCCATCCAGTCGGAAGTGGCGTGGCGGTCGGATTTACGCGACTTCACCGTACCGGCGACCTCGATCGCCTTGCCCATCAGCAGCAGCTTCTCGGTGATGGTGGTCTTACCGGCGTCGGGGTGGGAGATGATCGCAAACGTACGGCGTTTGGCGACTTCGGCGGCCTGGATGGTCATGTATGGGTGCCTGACTGGAATCGTTGGCGGGCACCGAGCATGGCCGGGCGCCCCGAAAAGCGCGGGATTATAACGGGAATCGCGACGCTTGGCCGACAAGGCGCCGCACGGTATTGCACCGGCGGCGCCGTTCGGGCCAGGGTTAGAAGGCGACGTTCAGGCCCAGGCGTACGCCGTGTTCATTGTTGCCATCGCCGAACTGGCCGGAGTAACCCAGCTGCAGGTTGGCCTGCGGTGCCAGCTGCAGGCCGAGGCCGAGCTGGGCCAGAGCGCCGTCTTCGGCCACCGGCACGCCCTTGACGGTGAAGCTGTCGTAACCGGCCAGGCTCAGGCGGCTGTCTTCGCTCGGTTCGTCGAAGGCATGCTGCCAGGCCAGGCTGGCGTGCAAGTTGAGCGGCAGGCCGGCGATATCCCCCAACGGCGTTGCCGCGCGCAGGCCGAGGCTGGCGTAATCGATGCTGTCGTCCTCGCTCTCGCCGCTCAGCGCGGTGTCTCCACCGTGTTCGGCGAAGCCGTCGCTGTCGACCTCGACATGGGCCAGTCCGGCGAAGGGCTCCAGGGTCAGCTCGCCGAGCTGCAGGGCATAGCCCAGCTCGCCGAAGACCTGGGTGGTGTCGGCGTCGTAGCCGGCCTTCACGGTTTCACGCAGGGTGCCGACCTGGACGTCGCGCTTGCTGTCCACCTCGTTCCAGGTACGGGCCACGCCCAGGCGCAGGCTCAGGGCATCCCACTGGCCGCCGAGGTAGGTGGTCAGGGTGGTGCTGTCGATATCCGCCGAGGACTCGCGGCGGCTCACGTCGAGGTCGCTGGTGCCGTACCCGGCGGCCACGCCCAGGCGCCAGGTCTGGTTCAGTGGCAGGTCGAGGCCGATCAGCGTGCCGCGGCTGTCGCGGTCCAGGCCGGCAACGTTGCTGTCGCCGTCCTTGTCGCTCCAGTTGCCATAGCTGCTGAGCCAGAAGGTCAGGCCGCTGTCGGCATCGCCGTGCAGCACATCGCCGGAAGCAAGGCCGGACTGGCCGCCACGCAGGCGCTCGGTGACCGCTTCGCGGACATGGCGACTGTCGTCGAACAGCGCGCCACGGGTGCTGGCGTGGATCTCGCCGGAGAGGCTGTCATAGGCGGCACGGGCCTGTTCGGCGCTCAGCACCTCGACGGAGTCATACAGGCTGCCACCACCGGCGGATTCCAGGGCATCGGCCACCGCGCGCTGGTTATAGGTCTCGGCCACCGAGACGTAGCTGATGTCGTTACGCGCCATGGTCAGGTCGACGCCGGTAGCCGAGTAGCTCAGCTCTGGCGTGAGGAACGCCAGGTTGCTGCTGACACTGCCGAAGGTGCCGTTGAGGCTGGCGGCCTGGACGATGCTGTAGCTGGTGCTGGGTGACCAGCTGCCGGCACCGGCAAGGATGTTCAGGGACGATCCGCCAAGGCTGACGTTGCCGGTGGAGATCAGGCGGTCGGAGGTGCCGTCGGGATTAGCCTCGATCTCCAGGGTCGAGCCGGAGGTGAAGGTGACGTCGCCGTCCACCGTCAGGGTGCCGATGGAGTTGCCAGGTGCCAGGCTGGCACCGCTGGCCAAGTCGACATTGCCGATGATGCGGCCGTGACCGCCGAGCAGGGCGCCGCTGGCTACGTCTACATCACTGGTCAGGCTGGCGCTGGAGCCGGCGTTACCGCCGACGACCAGGCTGCCGCCGTCGACACGGGTATCGCCACCGATGCTGGATATACCTCCGAGCACCAGCTTGCCCGCGCCGAGCTTGGTCAGGCTGCCGCTGCCGCTGATATCGCCGGCATATACCGAATCGTCAGTACGGTTGAACACCATTGCGGCGTTGTTCAGCACATCCCCGGTCAGGCTGCCGCTGGTGCCGCCATTGCCTATCTGCAAGGTGCCGGCGCTGAGCGTGGTCAGGCCGGTGTAGGTATTGCTGCCGGTGAAGGTCAGGAGGTTGTTGTCGACCTTGTTCAGCACCCCACTGCCGGAGATATCGAAGGCGTAGGTGTAGTCGGTGCTGCTGTCGTGGTTGAAGCTCAGGGCGCCGTTGTTGAGGATGTTGCCGGCAATGCTGCCGGAGAGGCTGCCGTTGCCGATCTGCAGGGTGCCGGCATTGATGGTGGTCAGGCCGGTATAGCCGTTCAGGCCAATCAGCGTCAGGGCGCCAGTGCCGTTCTTGGTCAGGCCACCGGTGCCATTGATAGCGCCACTGAAGGTGGTGCTGCTGTTATCGGCACCGACGCCTAGGTTGGCGCTGCCCAGCGCCACAGTGCCGCTGCCGGCTAGCGAGCCGATGTTCTGGTTAAAGTTGCCCAAGTCTAGCGTGGTACCGCTGCCGAGGGTGAAGGTACTGGTCGAGGCAAGGGCCCCTGTGCTGCCTGCCTTCAGTGTGCCAGCGTTGATTGCGGTGGCTCCCCCGTAGTTGCTGCTGCCGCTCAGTGTCAGGGTGCCAGTGCCGTTCTTGGTCAGCCCGCCTGTGCCAGTGAGCGTGCCGGAGAAGGTGGTGCTGGCATTGCTGCCTCCAGCACTTAGTGTGGCGCTGCCGAGTTGCACCGTACCGCTGCCGGCCAGCGAGCCGATGCTCTGGTTGAAACTGTTCAGGTCAAGGGTGGTGGTGCTGGCCAGGGTGAAGTCGCTGGCCGAAGCCAGGGCTCCCGCGCTGCCGGCTCTCAGCGTGCCGGCACTGATCGTAGTAGCGCCGCTGTAGTTGCTGCTCCCGCTGAGCGTCAGGGTGCCGCTGCCATTCTTGGTCAGCCCGCCCGTGCCGGTGATGCCACCGCTGAAGGTGGTGCTGCTGTTGTCGCCGCCAGCACTGAGCGTGCCGCTGCCCAGAGTCACCGTGCCGGCACCGGCCAGAGAGCCAATCGTTTGGTTGGAGTCATTCAGGTCGAGGGTGGCGCCGCTGCTGACGGTGAAGGCGCTGGCGGAAAAGAAGGCCCCCGCCCCGGCGGCTTGCAAGGTGCCGGCGCTGACCAGCGTGGTACCGCTGAAGCTGCTGGCACCGGCAGTCAGGCTCCAGGTGCCGCTGCCGGTCTTCTCCAGCGCGCTGAAACCCTGGTACTGGCTACCCAGGTCTGCGGCGTCGAAGCTGGCGTTGGTGTTGCCGCCCAGGTTAAGCACGTTGTCTGTGCCGGTAGCGACCACATTGCCGCTGATGATGCTGCCAGCGAGCAGTTCCAGGCGATTGTTGTTGCCGATCAGCTGGATGGCATCGCCGCCAGCCAGGCTCATGTAACCACCCGATCCACCGCTGATGGCGCCGGCATTGCTGATGGTGTTGCCATCGCCCTGCAGGAAGATGCCGTGGCCGCCACTACCGCCTGCACCCGTGCTGGCGCTGCCGCCCCCACCATTGCCGCCGCTGATGGTGGCGCTAGCGTTGTTGGTTATCTGCGAACCGTTGCTGCCCGTCAGGGTAATGCCGTTACCGCCACCGCCACCACTGCCGTAGACGCCGTTGGGGACGGCGCCATTGCCGCCATTGCCACCGCTGATGGTGCCGTTGTTGGTGATGGTCGAGGCCCCGCTGTCGATGATGCCGCTGGCGCCGCCGCCACCACCGCCGCCACCGGCTTGCCCGGTGATATTGGCGAAGCCACCTGCGCCGCCACCGCCGGTGGCTCCACCGCTGGTGCTACCCAGTCGGCCGCCCTGGCCGCCGCCTGCGCCGTCGCTGCCGTTGGTGCCATCGGCGAAGGCGCTGCCGACGCCACCGTTACCCCCGGTGCCCCCGTTGCCGGAGCCCATGCCAGCACTGCCGCCGGCTCCGCCAATGTCGTTGCTGCCATCGGCGCCGTTGCCACCGGCGATGGTGGCGTTGTTGGTGTGGGTGATTGCTGCGACTGCTGGCGTGCTAAGGCAGAGGGACAGCAGCGTGCCGCACAACAGTCGTTTTGTTGGCGACGCAGAGCTTGAGGCGCCGCCCCGCGATGTCTTTGTGGTTTCGCCAACTACCTGGAGCTGACCCAGGCTGCGGTTGAATACGGTGCGATAGATGCGGTTCATGCGATTGCTCCCCAGGCGCTCTGCGGCGCTCTTTTCCCTAGATTGGCAAATGGAGCAGTGTGCGGTGGGGAGGGTAGGCTGTCTGTCCCTCAATCGAGGGACAAGCTGAGGGTGGGAAACATTGTGGAATGGCGGTACGTAAAGGCCCAATCTTCGCCTGGGTTAAGCATCTGGCGACTTGTCTGCCTCCAGAATTAGCGACAAGCTAGTCCACACCGGGGCGCACTGTGTGCTGCCGCACAAGGAGGGCGCGCAATGATCGGTGTGGTGCTGGTGGAGGACGATCCGCTGTTCCGTGAGACGGTGCGCGATGCGCTGGCGCAGGTCAGTGACATCGCTCTGACCGCCGAAGCCGTGACCCTGTCTGCGGGGCTGGAGTTGCTCTCGGGACCTGCAGCGCAGGTGCTGTTGGTGGACCTGGGGCTGCCGGATGGTTCCGGCATCAACATGATCCGCGCCGCCCGCCAGGCCTGGCCGGATTGCGCGATCATGGTCGCTACGCTTTTCGGCGACGAGGAGCGGGTGTTCGCCTCGCTGGAGGCCGGTGCCAGCGGCTATCTGCTCAAGGACGCGCTGGCCAGTGGCATCGTCGACGATATTCGCAATCTGCATGCCGGTGGCAGCCCGATCAGCCCATTGATCGCGCGGCGCCTACTGCGCCATTTTCAGCCCCCCGCGACACTCCGGTCCGTGCCGGATATCGAGCTGTCGGTACGGGAACGGCAGGTGCTGGAATTGATTACCCGCGGCTACTCGGTGGCCGAGATCGCCGAACACCTGCAGGTGTCGCCCTGGACGGTGCAGACCTATGTGCGGCGGGTGTACGAGAAACTCGGCGTGCGCTCCAAGGCGGCGGCGGTGAGTGCGGCCCACCGTTTGGGCCTGTTGGACGCGGGCGATTCTGCATGAGGCCCTGGCTGCTCGGTCTGTGGTTGCTGGCCTGCGCCTCCACGGCAGTGGCCGAGGCCGAGCACCGCACCCAGGTGGAGTTCCTCGCCTTGGCGCCCGTCGCCGGTGGCTTCAACGAACCACCGGCCCGGCAGGGCATGCCGCCGGGTACCTGGCAGTCGGTGAACCTGCCGCATGTCGCCTCCCTCCGTGAGCTGGGCTTTGGTGCCGAGCAGGTGAGCACCCGCTTCTACCGTCTGCCGGTGCCGGCCTCCGCGCAGCCATTGTTCCTCTATCTGCCGCGCTGGCAGACCGTCGGCCAACTGGCCATCTACGGCGATGGCCGACTGCTCTGGCGCTCCGCTGGTGACAAGGTGTGGAACGGTTTCAATGTGCCGCTGTGGCTGGCGCTCGATGGTCTGGATGGCCAGCCGCGACCACAGCAGCTGCTGCTGCGCATGGACAGCGCGGCCGGCCTGGGCGCCGGCCTCTCCAGCCTGTGGCTGGGCAGCGAGGATGAGTTGCTGGCGGACTACCGCGTGCGTCTGCTCGCTCAGGTGCTGCTGCCGGCGGCCATCGGCATGGCGGTGCTGGCGCTGGGGTTGTTCGCCCTCGGCGTATGGAGCCAGCGCCGCCACGAGCCTATCTATGGGTTGTTCTTCGCGGCGGCCGTACTCTACTGCCTGCGCATCCTGCATTACCTGGGGCCGCTGGATACCCGCCTGATTGCCGCCGACTGGTTTGGCTGGATCACCATCAACTCGATTGGCTGGATGGTGGCGATCAACCAACTGTTTACCCTGCGCCTGTGTGAGAAACGCATGCGCTGGCTGGAGCGGGGCCTACTGGGCTTCATGGGGGCCTCGACCCTTCTGACGTTGCCGCTCTGGCAGTCGGCTGAACACCTCGCCGCGCTGGCCGCAGTCTGCTATCTGGGCGGCGGCATCATGTTCCTGATCTCGGTGCCGCTGGTGATCCTTGCCGCCCATCGCAGCACCTCGCGTCTGGCCCGCTGGCTGGCCTGGGGCAACCTGCTGGCGCTGGGCGTGGGTACGCACGACTGGTTGCTGCAGAACTACCACATGAGCCTGGATGCCCTGTATCTGGTGCCTTACTGGCAGATCACCTTCTGCTTGCTGTTCTGCCTGGTGTTGGGCCAGCGCTACCTGGCCAGCATCCACGGCCTGGAGCGTAGCCACGAGGTACTCGCCCGGCGCCTGGCCGAGCGTGAGGCGGAGCTGCAGGAGAGCCATCGCCAGTTGCGTGAGGTGGAGCGTCGCGAGGTGCTGGCCGGTGAGCGACAGCGGCTGATGCAGGACATGCACGATGGTCTCGGCTCGTCGCTGACCGGTGCCCTGCGCCTGGCCGAGGGAGCCAGTGGGGCGGCTGATCTCGAGCATGTGCTGCGCGAGTGCATGGATGAGTTGAAGCTGACCATCGACTCCCTGGAACCCATGGAGGCCGATCTGACGCTGTTGCTGGCCACCCTGCGTTACCGCCTGCAGGCACGGCTCGATGCAGGTGGGATCCGCTTGCGCTGGCAGGTCGGCGAGTTGCCTGAACTGGCATGGCTGACCCCGGGCAATGTCCTGCACGTGTTGCGCATCCTGCAGGAGGTCGTGACCAACATCCTCAAGCATGCGGACGCCAGGGAGGTTGCCCTCAGCACACGGGTCGAGGCGGAGGGCGTCCTGATCCAAATTGTCGATGATGGCTGTGGCTTCGTACCCGGCGAGACGAGTACTGGTCGCGGTCGCGGGATCGGCAACATCCGCAGTCGTGCCCAGGCTCTCGGCGGGTCGGTGCAGTGGGCTGTGGAAGGCCTGGATCAGGGCAGTCGTTTCAGTCTGTGGTTACCGCGTAGCCGGGTAGCCTCTGGCGGTATTCAGGCGATGATCTAGTCGCGCACTGTCGCCGGTGGTCGCTCCTCAGAAGCGATGGCTGAACTCGATGCGCATCTCGTGGTTGCGGCCCTCGTCGGCGAGCTGGCCGTTGTAGCTCATCTGGACCTTGCTGTTTTCACCGATGTTCAGCTCGACGCCGGCCTCGACGATGGCCGCGTCCTGGGCGATCGGTGTGCCCTGGATGGTGAAGCCGGCACCGGTTTCGGCGAAGGCCATGTCGGCATCGGGGATTTCATCGTCGAACGCATGTTGCCAACCCAGGCCTCCACGCAGGACCAGATCGGTTTCTCGGCGCAGATTGATGTGTTTGGCGACGCGTATGCCGAGGATGCTCGAGGTGGTGTCCTGGTCGACCTTGGAGTCGAGGCGCGCGACGCCGCCTTTCTCCTTGATGGTGTCGGTCTGGTAGCGGGTGTAGGCCAGGTTCAGGTAGGGCTCGACGTTCAGCTCCTCGTAGTCGAGCAGGTAGCCGACTTCGCCGAAGGTCTGCCAGGTCTGCGCGTCATAGTTGGCCTTGAGGCGCTCATTGAATCCGCTGAAGGTGACGTTGCGCTTGCTGTCGATATCCTGCCAGCTGTACAGCGCGCCTGTGCGCAGGCTGAGCGGGCCTTCTCTATAGCTACCGTAGACGCCGAGGTGGTAGGCATCGATGCTCAGGTCGCTGTCGCGCGAGTCGACGCTGGTGGAGCTGTTGCTGTAGCCGCCGGTGACCCCGGCACGCCAGTTCTGGCCGAAGGCGCGGTCATAGCCGAACATCATGCCCTTGGTCGAGCGCTCCAGCTCGGCGGCGTTGTCGTCGCCGTCCTGCGTGCCCCAGCCGCCGATGGCGTAGGCCCAGGCCGAGCTCTGGGCGGTTGGGGTGTCATCGAGGGTCAGGGCCAGCGGCATCAGCGGCATGGGGTTGGTGACCGCACACTGCTGGCAGGTCTGGCGCATACGGGCCTCTACGGCCTGGCGAATCATCAGGCTCTCGGTTTTCATCGCAGCCAGGTTGCTGGCATAGATCTCGCCCGACAACTGATCGTAGGCATGGCGAGCCTCGTTGGCGTCGAGGCTGAGGATGGCATTCTGCAGCGCGCCACCATTGGCCTGCTCGATAGCGTTGGCGACGGCCGCCTGGTTGGGGGTGAACGCGACGGAGCTCAGGCCCTGTTCGTTGCGGGTGATATCCAGGATGACGTCGTTGCTGTCATAGCGGATAGCCGTGTCGAGGAAGGCAAATTCCGGCAGCAGCGTCTGTGAGAACCGACCGCTGATACCTTCGTCTGCCGAGAGCAGGGTGAGGCGGTTCACGCCACCGGCATAGCTGATGTTGCGTACTTCAAGCGCTCCGTCCAGTTGCGCTGTCTCTTCGACAGACAGGTTGCTGATGCTGGATGTATGCAGGTTGACCAGGAGCCGCGAGGTCGGGCGGCCAACATAGGCGCCATTCACGTTGAGCGTACCCACGCCTTCGTATCCGGGGGCCACGGTGCCGCGATTGTCGAGGTTGTTGATCGAGCCCGTGCCGCTGAGGGCGCCGTTTGCGCCGACGCTGATATTGGCAGCCAGGCGGTTATCGGAGCCGCTGGCATCGCCGATCTGCAGGCCGCCTGCATCGATCTGTACATTGCCGGTGAAGTGCTGATCGTCAATGAGCAGCAGCGTGCCGCTACCGGATTTCAGCACGGTGCCATTACCCCAGAGTATGCCGCCGAATACCCCGTTGGTGTCCTGCTCGAAGGCCAGGGTCGCATTGTTCAGGATGTCGCCCCGCAGGCTGTCGGTGTCCCCCGTGAGGGTGCCTGCGCTGACGAGCGTACCGCCGGTGTAGCTGTTGTTGCCCGAGAGGGTCAGGTTGCCGCTGCCGCTTTTCACCAGTTGTCCCGCGCCGCTGTAACTGCCGGCATAGGTGCCTGCGCCGGCCTGCTCGAACTGCAGGGTGGTGCCGCTGCTACTCAGTACGTTGCCTTGCAGGCTGCTGGCATCGCCGAGCAGGGTGCCGCCCTGCAGCAGAGTGCCGCCGCCATAGCTGTTGTTGCCGTTCAGGGCTAGCGTGCCCGCGCCGCGCTTGGTCAGGCTGGCATTGCCGGACAGGGCCTGGTTGACGTTGAAGGTATGGCCGGCGGCCTGGATATCGAAGCCGCCACCTTGGCTGCCCAAGGTGATTGCGCGATTGGTGCTGGCGAAGGTCGTACCGCTGATACCGAGCACGCCGCCGTCGAGGGTCAGCCCCTGGCCATTGGCGCCCAGGGCGCTGTCGGCGGCAATCTGGAGGGTGCCGCCGCTGACGGTGGTGCCGCCGCTGTAGGTGTTGCTACCGCCGAGGACCAGGGTGCCTGCTCCGGTCTTGATCAGGCCGTGGCTGCCGCCGATGGCGACATCGACAGTGGCTTTGCTGCCGCTGTCGACGATGATGCGTGGGGCATTGCCATTATTGTCGGCCATGGCGGTGAGAGCGGCTGCCGAGCCACTCTGCAGGTGGTATCCGTCAGTCAGGAACTGCATGCCGGTGAAGTTCTGCGCGCCGTTCACGGTCACGTTCCCGGCGCTGCCGGCAAACGCGGCGAAGCGGTTGTTCCAGGCCAGGTTGCTGCTGCCGTTGGCGTTGGTCCAGTTGGTCGCTACTGCATCCCAGGTGCCGTTGCCGCCGCTGATGACGTTGTCGTCGGCGGTGCCGTTGCCGTCCCAGAACTGGATTTCTCCCGGGGTTCCCTCGAGCAGCAGGTTGACCTGGCCGCCGATGGCGGTCTGCAAGGTGAAGTCGCTGGCATCGTAGCCTGGGGGCAGGTCGCCATAGACCAGGCCATGGTTGGTCAGTTGGCCGCCGTAGCTGAACAGCCGGTAGATACCCACGCCCAGGCCGCCGGCATTGGCGATGTTGAGGGTGCCGTCGAGGGTCAGGTTGCCGCCGACGCTGATCAGGGTGATCGGGCTGTTGGGGATGCCCAGCTGGAAGTCGAGTTCGCTGCCGGAGGAAAGCTGCAGGTCGTCGGCGAAGCTCAGCGGCGTCAGGTAGGTGCCGGCGACCAGATGGGCGCCGTTGTCGACGGTGACGTCGCCGGAGATGTTGCCTCCGCCACCGAGCGAGCCGCCGGCACCGATGAGGATGTCGGTGCTGCTCAGGCTGCCATCTACCACCAGCGCGCCATTGTTGATCACGGTATTGCCGGCGATGTTGCTGGTGCCGGTCAGGTTGAGGCTGCCGAGGCCATCCTTGATCAGGTTGCCGGTGCCCGAAAGGGAGCCGCCGTAGGTGCCGTCGATGAGCTGATCGAACACCAGGTTGCTGCCATTGTTGAGCTGGATGTTGCCCTGCAGGCTGCCGGTGTTGCCGGTCAGCGTGCCGCCACTCACCGTGGTGCCGCCGGTGTAGCTGTTGACGCCGGTGAGGGTCAGGTTGCCGCTGCCATGCTTGATCAGGCTGCCGGCGCCGCTCAGGTCGCCGCTGTAGGTGCCAGCCTGGTTCTGGATGAAATCGATCAGGGTGCCGATGGCAGTGCTGATGTCGCCCTGCAGGCTGTCGCTGTCGCCGGCCAGGGTGCCTCCGTTGACGGTGGTGCCGCCGCTATAGCTGTTCGTCCCACTGAGCGTCAGGGTGCCGCTGCCACTCTTGACCAGGCTGCCGGCGCCGTCGATATCACCGGCCAGGCCGAGATTGTTGGCGCCCGCATTGACGGTCAGTTCGGCCAGCAGGTGTGTGTCGTTGTTCAGCACCAGGCCGGGGGTGTTGCTGCTCAGGGTAGACTCACCGGTGACGCTGAGGTCGCCGCTGCCGAGGGCTCCGGCGTTGCCGACGGTGAGTGTGCCGTCGGCAAGGGTGGTGCCGCCCGCATAGGTGTTGGCGTTGTTCAGGCTGAGGTTGGCATCGCCGTGCTTGATCAGGCCACCACTGCCGTCGACCACGCCGTTGAGGACCAGGGCATGGCTGCCGATCACCGTCAGCGGTCCGCCGAGATTGACGGCGTTGCCCAGGCTCACCGCCGTGCTGCTGTCGAGCCTGGTGCCGCCTGCAGCGTTCAGCTCGCCCTGGCCGAGCGCCGTGTTGCTGCCGACCACCAGGGTGCCGGCGTTGAGTTCCGTATCGCCGTTGTAGCTGTTGTTGCCTCTGAGGGTCAGGGTTGCTGCTCCGTCCTTGATCACGCCAGCGTTGCCGCTGATCACGCCCGCAAGGGTCAGGTCGTGGCTGCCGAGCACCTGCAGGTCGCTATTCAGGCCCACGGCGTTGCCGAGAGTGACTCCGGTGCTGCTGTCTAGCGCACCGCCGTTGACCGTCAGCGGGCCGCTGCCCAGTGCGCCGTTGGCACCGACTATCACGTTGCCATCTTCGAGTACGGTGCCGCCGTTGTAGGCATTGCCGCGGTTCAGCGTCAGGCTGGCGGCGCCATCCTTGGTCAGGCTGCCGTTGCCGGTCAGCGTGCCGTTCAGGGTCAGGTTGTTGCTGCCATCCACGGTCAGGTTGCCGCTGACCACCACGGCGTTGCCCAGGGCAACGTCATGGCTGCTGTCGAGGTGGGTGCCGGTGGCGGTACGCAAGGTGCCGCTGCCCAGGGCGGTGTTGCTGTTGACCACCAGGGTACCGGCATTGAGGTCGGTACCGCCGCTGTAGCTGTTGGTGTTGGTGATCTCCAGCACCTCGCTGCCGTTCTTGATCAGTCGCCCGCTGCCGCTGATCACGCCGGTCAGGGCCAGGTCGTTGCTGCCGCCGATGATCAACCCGCCGTTGAGCACGATGGCGTTGTCCAGGCCGGTGCCCGCCGTGGCGGCCAGGCCGAGGTCGATGCTGTTGTCCAGGGTGCCGCCGAGCACGTACAGCGTGCCGCTGCTGATGCCTTCGGCGTGGCCGAGCACCAGGGCGCCGGCATTAAGGTGCGTGCTGCCGGCGTAGCTGTTGTTGCCGTTGAGGGTCAGCGTGCCGTTGCCCAGCTTGGTGAAGTCGCCACTGCCGGACACGCTCTGGCTGAGCACGATGTTGCGTCCGGCGTCCTGGATATCCAGGCTGCCGCCGGCGCTCTCCAGGGTGATCGCCCGGTTGCTGGTGGCGGTGCCGCCGACACCGGTGACGCGCAGGGTGCCGCCGTCGAAGGCCAGGGCACCGCTGGCCTCGCCGAGGCGTGCGTCCGAGTCGATCACCACCACGCCGCCGGCGAAGCGGGTGCCGCCGGTATAGCTGTTGTCACCGCTGAGGATCAGCGTGCCGCCGTCCATCTTGTTCAGGCGCCCAGCGCCGCTGATGTCGGCGTCGATGGTGGCGGTCACGCCGCTGTTGACGCGGATGTCGGTCGTGCCGCCGGCGCCATTGTTGGCAACCAGGCCGCTGCCTGGCTGCGTGCCGGACTCCAGCACATAGTCGTTGAGGAACTGCAGGCCGATGATCTGCTGCGGCCCCTCCACGGTGACGGTGCCGGCCGCGCCGCCGAACACGGCGAAGGCGCCTGGCGTCCAGTCTGTGGAGAGATCGCCATTGAGGTTGGTCCAGTTGGTCGCGCTGCTGTCCCAGGTACCGTTGCCCCCAACGATGCCCTGGCCCGGCACCGGGCTGAGCACCGAGCCATTCCAGAACTGCACCTGCCCCGTGCTGTTCTCCACCAGCAGGTTGACCTGGTTGGCGAAGCCGGTCTGCAGGGCATAGGAATTGTTCTGCAGGATGGGCGGCAGCGCGCCGAAGGTCAGCCCGTTGTTGGTCAGCTGGCCGCCGTAGGTGAACAGGTTGTACACGCCCAGGCCCATGTTGCCGGCATCGGTGATGTCGAGCACGCCGTCGAGGGTCAGGTCGTCGGCGACGTCGACCAGTGCGGCGCCGTTGGGCGCGCCCAAGGTGAAGTCGAGTTGCGAGGCGTTGTTCAGTACCAGGTTGCCCAGCGACAGCGTACCGCGGGTCTGGTCGGCAGCGAGGGTACCGCCATCGTCCACGGTCACGCTGCCGCTGAGGTGGCCCAGGCCGGCGAGGGTGGCGCCGTTGCGTACCGCGACGCTGGCGCTGTGCAGGGTGCCGTCGACCTGCAGGGTGCCGGCCTGGATGTCGGTCGGCCCGCTGAGATTGCTGCTGCCGCTGAGGATCAGGGTGCTGGCGTTGACCTTGTTCAGCTCGCCCAGGCCATTGATGCTGCCGGCGAAGGTGCTGGTGCCGTTCAGGGCGCCGAGGTTGAGCACCGAGGTGCCGGCAGTGAGCAGGTCGATGGTGCCGCTGCCACTCAGGTTGCGCAGGGTTTCGCTGCCGCCGATGCCCAGGGTGGCGCCACCGTCGACATCGACCTGACTGGCGCTGCTGATCACGCCGTCGCCGCTGGTCAGCAGGGTGCCGGCCATCACGTCGAGCAGGCCGGTGAAACTGTTGGCATCGACCAGGGTCAGCGCGCCGCTGCCGGACTTGGCCACTGTGCCCGCGCCGCTGAGCACGTCGGTGTAGCTGCCGTCATTGTTCTGGCTGAACTCGACGCGGGCGCCGCCGGCGACGTTAATGTCGCCATTCAGGCTCAGGTAATTGCCGTACAGGGTGCCGGCGTTGACCTGGGTGCCGGCGTCGTAGTCGTTGACGCCGCTCAGGGTCAGGTCACCGCTGCCGTTCTTGATCAGCCGCCCGGAGCCATCCAGGTCGCCGCTGAGGGTCAGGTTGTTGCTGCCTTCCACGGTCAGGCTGAGGGCATTGGTGAAGTGGATGTCGTTGGCCAGGTTGCGCACCGCGCTGGCATCGATGCTGCCGTTGCCGGACACGGTGAGGGCGCCGCTGCCGAGGGCCAGGTCGTCACCCAGCACGAGCAGGCCGCTGCTCAGCGAGGTGCCGCCGCTGTAAGTATTGGCGCTGTTCAGGGTCAGGCTGCCAGCACCGCTCTTGCGCAGGCCACCGAGGCCGCCGATGACACCGTTGAGGGTCAGGTCGTCGGCGCTGGTCAGGGTCAGCTGGCTGCCGCCGGCGAGGTCCATGGCGTTGTTCAGGCTGAGGTCGCCGTTGCTGGTCAGCGTGGCGTTGGCATTCACGTCGAGGGTGCCGGTGCCCAGCGCGGTGTTGGTGCTGATCGCCAGGTTGCCGGCATTGATCTGCAGGCCGTTGAAGTTGTTGTTGTCGCCATTGAGGGTCAGGGTGCCGGCGCCGTCCTTGATCAGCACGCCGCTGCCGCCGATGGTGCCGTCGAGGGTCAGGTTCTGGGCGCTGGCCAGGGTCAGGTCGTCGCCCAGGTAGATGTTGTTGGCAAGGGTCAGCGGGCTGCTGCCGGTCAGGCTGGAGGCCCCGAGGATCAGCAGGCTGCTGCTGCCCAGCGCATGATCGTGGCCCAGTTGCAGGGTGCCGCCGGTGATGCGGGTATCGCCGCTGTAGCTGTTGTTGCCGGTCAGCTGCAGGGTACCGGCGCCGCTCTTGCTCAGGTTGCCGGCGCCGCCGATCACTCCGCTGAGGGCGATGTCGTCACCGCTGGCGGTGAGCAGGTTGAGGGTCTGGCTGGCGGCCAGGTCGATGACGTTGTCCAGGCTGCGGGTGCCGGGCGTGGTGCTGCCGAGGCTGGTGTTGCCAGTGACGCTGATGCTGCCGTCGCCCAGCGCCTGGTCATCCCCGAGCAGCACGCTGCCACCGGCGAGCACGGTGCCGCCCTGGTAGGTGTTGGCGCTGTTCAGGGTCAGGCTGCTGGCGCCCTGTTTGATCAGCCGGCCGCTGCCGTCGACCAGTCCGTCGAGGGTCAGGGCCACGCTGCCCGGTAGGGTCAGGTCGCTGCCCAGGTTGATCGCGTTGCCCAGTTGCAGGCTGCTGCCAGTGCCATCCAGGCGCGAGGCCGCGGTCACGCTCAGGGCGCCGCTGCCCAGCGCCGCGTCGTTGCCGAGCAGCAGGCTGCCGCCACCCAGTGTGGTGCCGCCGGCATAGGTGTTGGTGCCGGTCAGGGTCAGGCTGCCATTGCCCTGCTTGATCAGGCCGTTGCCCGCGCCGCCGCTGATGGTGCCAGCGAGGCTCAGGTCGGCGGAGCTGGGCAGAGTGAGGTCATCGTTGAGCACGATGGCATTGCCCAGATTGCGTGCGGTGAGGCTGTCCAGGGTCGCCGCGCCATCGACGGTGAGGGCGCCGCTGCCCAGTGCCGTGTCGTGGCCCAGCAACAGTCCGCCGGCTTGCAGGCGGGTGCCGTTGCCATAGGTGTTGGCGCCGTTGAGGGCGAGGACGCCGGCGCCACTCTTGTCCAGGCTACCGCTACCGCCGATCACGCCGTTCAGAACCAGCGTGTCGGCGGTGTCGACGCCGAGTACCACGCCGTTGCCCAGGCCGATGGCATTGCCCAGGCTGGACAGCCCGCCGTCGCGCAGGATGGCGTTGCCGGTCACGCTCAGCGCGCCGCTGCCCAGGGCGCTGTTGCTGCCGAGGATCAGGTTGCCGCCGGCCAGGCTGGTGCCGCCGCTGTAGCCATTGTTGCCGTTGAGGGTGAGGTCGGCGCTGCCGTTCTTGATCAGGCTGCCGCTGCCGCCGAGGTTGCCGTTGAGGGTCAGGTCGAAGGCACCCGGCAGGGTCAGAGCGCTGTTCAGCTGCATCAGGTTGGCCAGGGTGCGCGCGGCGTCGCTTTGCAGCACGGTGGCGCCGCCGATAGTCAGGATGCCGTCGCCCAGCGCATTGTCATGACCCAGTTGCAGCGTGCCGCCGTCGACCACCCGCAGGCCGCCGTCGAAGCCGTTGGCGCCATTCAGGATCAGGGTGCCGGTGCCGCTCTTGCTCAGGCCGCCGGCGCCATCGATCACCCCGTCGAGAGTCAGGCTGTTGCCGCTGCCGTTGAGCAGCGCCAGGGTGGTGCCGGTGTCCAGGTCGATGGCGTTCTGCAGGGTGCGAATCGGCGCGGTGCTGCGCAGGCTGGCGTTGCCGCTGACCTGCAGGTTGCCGCTGCCGAGTGCGCCATCGTTGCCCAGCAGCAGGCTGCCGGCGTGCAGCTCGACGCCGCCGCTGTGGGTGTTGGCACCGTTCAGGGTCAGCGTGCTGGCGCCGCGCTTGATCAGGCTGTTGCCGGCAGCGCCGCTGATCACGCCGTCGAGAACCAGGTCGGCGCTGCCGGGCAGGGTCAGGTCGGCGTTGAGGGTGATGGCGTTGTTCAGGGTTTTGCCGGTGCTGCTGTCCAGGCTGCTGGCGCCGTTCACCGTCAGGCCGCCGCTACCCAGGGTGCCGTTGTTGCCTAGGGTCAGGCTGCCGCCGGCCAGTACGGTGCCGCCCTGGTAGGTGTTGGCGGCGTTGAGGGTCAGATTGCCGCTGCCGGCGCGGATCAGCGCACCGGCGCCACTGACGATTCCGTTGAGGGTGAAGTCGGCGGCGCCGATCAGGCTCAGGTCGTCGGCCAAGTCGATGGCGTTGTTCAGGCTGCGCGCGCCGTTGCTGCTGCCCAGGTTGGCGGCGCCGGTGACGTCGAGCGCGCCAGTGCCAAGCGCGCTGTCGTTGCCGAGCAGCAGGGTGCCGGCATCGAGGCTGGTGCCGCCGGCGTAGGTGTTCACGCCGTTGAGGGTCAGGGTATTGGTACCCTGCTTGATCAGGCTGTTGCCCGTGCCGCCAGTGATGATGCCGTTGAGGGTGAAGTTGGCGCTGCCGGGCAGGGTCAGGTCATCGCCGAGGGTGATGGCGTTGGCCAGGGTGCGTGCGCTGGCGCTGTCCAGGTTGCTGGCGCCGGCGATGGTCAGGCCGCCGGTGCCGAGTGCGGTGTTGCTGCCGAGGGTCAGGGTGCCGCCACCGATGGTGGTGCCCCCTGCGTAGGTGTTGGCGTGGTTGAGGGTGAGGTCGCCACTGCCGCTGCGGTTCAGGGCACCGGCACCGCTGATCAGTCCATTGAGGGTGAAATCGTCACCGGTCAGGTTGAGGCTGGTGCCGGTGTTCAGTACCAGGGCGTTGGCCAAGGTGCGGTCACCGGCGGCGCCGAGGTTGCTATTGGCAGTTACGTTCAGGGCGCCGCTGCCGATGGCGCTATCGTTGCCGAGGATCAGGCTGCCAGCATTCAGGCTGGTGCCGCCGCTGTAGCTGCTGGCGCCATTGAGTTGCAGGGTGCCGGCGCCGTCCTTGCTCAGCCCGCCGCTGCCGCCGAGGCTCTGGCCGAGGGTGAAG
>NZ_JAQSUW010000012.1:198401-200199 GCF_028649395.1 Pseudomonas sp. Gutcm_11s
GGTGCGTGCGCTGGCGCTGTCCAGGTTGCTGGCGCCGGCGATGGTCAGGCCGCCGGTGCCGAGCGCGGTGTTGCTGCCGAGGGTCAGGGTGCCGCCACCGATAGTGGTGCCCCCTGCATAGGTGTTGGCGTGGTTGAGGGTCAGGTCGCCACTGCCGCTGCGGTTCAGGGCGCCGGCGCCACTGATCAGTCCATTGAGGGTGAAGTCATCACCGGTCAGGTTGAGTGTGGTGCCGGTGTTCAGCACCAGGGCGTTGGTCAGGTTGCGGTCGCCGGCGGCGCCGAGATTGCTGTTGGCGGTTACGTTCAGGGCGCCGCTGCCAATGGCGCTGTCGTTGCCTAGGACCAAACTGCCGGCATTCAGGCTGGTGCCGCCGCTGTAGCTGCTGGCGCCGTTGAGCTGCAGGATGCCGGCGCCGTCCTTGCTCAGCCCGCCGCTGCCGCCGAGGCTCTGGCCGAGGGTGAAGGTGTTGCCGGCGTCGACGATGTCGAAGCCGCCACCGCCGGCCTGCCAGGTGATGTCGCGGCTGGTGCCGGTGAAACCGGTGCCGGTCACGCGCAGGATGCCGCCGTTGAACAGCAGATCGCCGCCATTGCCCAGGTTGTTGTCGCTGGCGACCTGCAGCACGCCCTCGCTGAGGGTGGTGTCGCCGAGGTAGTCGTTGTTGCCGCCGAGGATCAGGGTGCCGAAGTCGCGTTTGGTCAGGCCGCCATTGCCGGTGATCTGGGTGTCGATGGTCGCGGTCAGGCCCGAGTCGACGCGCACGGTCAGCGGGGAGCTGCCGTTGGCCGTGCCGATGCTGCCGGCACCGTTGAGCAGGTAGCCATCGGTGGTGAACTGCAGGCCGGTGGCGGTCTGGTTGCCCACCACGTTGACCGTGCCGCTGTTCAGCCCGCCGAACACGGCGAAGCCCGATGTCCATACGCCGGCGGTGGTGCCGGTGATGTTGGTCCAGGTGGTCTGCCCGATGCCCCAGGTGCCGCTGCCGCCGAGAATGCCGCCGAGGGTGTCGGCGCCGGCATCCCAGAATTGCAGCAGCGAGTCGTCATCCTGCAGCACCAGGTTGACCTGGCCGTTGCCGATCGACTGGATGGTGGCCAGGTCGCCGAGCACTGCGGCGGGCAGGCTGCCCAGGCTGAGGCCGCTGCCACTGAGGGCGCCGCTGTAGTCGATCAGCCGGTAGACGCCGAGGCCGAAGTCGTTGAGCGCGCTGACATTGAGGGTGCCGTTGAGGGCAAGGTCGCCGTTGACCCGGACCAGCGCATTGGTGCTGGGTGCGCCGAGTGCCACGTTGAGCTGCGCGCCGGCCGCCATGTTCAGGCCGTCCACGGTCAGCTGCTGGCCGCTGCTGGCATTCAGGGCGCCGCCCGAGGCGACGGTTACGCTGTCGGTGATGCTGCCGCTGCCGGTCAGGGTGCCGCCGTTGGCGACATTGACCGCACTATCCAACGAGCCGGTAACGTTCAGCGTGCCGTTGCTGACGCTGGTGCCGCCGCCGTAGGTGCTGGCGCCGCTGAGGGTCAGGGCGCCGCTGCCGACCTTGTCCAGGCCGCCGGCGCCACCAATGACGCCGCCGAAGCTGCTGTTCTGGTTGTTGCCACCCAGGCCGAGGGTGAAGCCGTTGTTGACGGTCACGCCCCCCGCGCCAGCCAGCGCACCAATGGTCTCGTTGCCGCTGACCAGCAGCTGGGTGCCGCTGGCCAGGTCGACCTGGGTGGTATCCGCCAGTGCGCTGCCGCCACTGACTTCGAGGTTGCCGGCCTGCACGCTGAGCGGCCCGGTGAAGCTGTTGCTGCCG
>NZ_JAQSUW010000012.1:200249-201612 GCF_028649395.1 Pseudomonas sp. Gutcm_11s
GCCGCTGCCGCCGAGGCTCTGGCCGAGGGTGAAGGTGTTGCCGGCGTCGACGATGTCGAAGCCACCGCCACCGGCCTGCCAGGTGATATCGCGGCTGGTGCCGGTGAAGCCGGTGCCGGTCACGCGCAGGGTGCCGCCGTTGAACAGCAGGTCACCGCCATTGCCCAGGTTGTTGTCGCTGGCGACCTGCAGTACGCCTTCGCTGAGGGTGGTGTCGCCGAGATAGTCGTTGGTGCCGCCGAGGATCAGGGTGCCGAAGTCGCGCTTGTTGATACCGCTGGCCCCGGTGATGCGGGTGGCGATGGTGGCCGTGGCGTTGGGGTCGACGCGGATGCTCAGGCCATCTGTAGCGTTGGCGGCGCTGAGGCTGCCGGTGCCGTTGAGCAGGTAGCCGTCGGTGGCGAACTGCAGGCCGGTGGTGGTCTGGTTGCCGAGAACGAAGACGTTGCCCGCCGTACCGGTAAATACCGCGAAGCCGTTGTTCCACACTTCCTGGGTGATGCCGGCCTGGTTGGTCCAGGTGCTGGCACCGCCCCAGATGCCCGTGCCACCAGTGATGCCGGAGAGGGTATCGGCGCCGGCGTCCCAGAACTGCAGGGTACTGCTGCCATCCTGCAGCACCAGGTTGACCTGGCCATCGATGGCGGTCTGCAGGGTGGCCAGGTTGCCCTGCACGCTGCCAGGCAGACTGCCGATCAGCATGCCGTTGTCGGTCAGCTGTCCCAGGCCGTAGTCGAACAGGCGGTACACGCCGAGGCCGAAGCCGGGTTGGGCGGAGACGTTGAGAGTGCCATCGAGCACCAGGGCGCCGTCGACCCGGCCCAGGGCACTGGTGCTAGGTGCGCCGAGGCTGGCGTTGACGATGGAGCCGGCGTTGAGCGCCAGGCTGTCCATACCGAGTGTCTGGCCGCTGGCCAAGGCCAGTGCGCCGCCGTTGGCGATGCTGACCGCGCCGCCGATATCGCCGCTGCCGGTCAGGGTGCCGCCGTTGGCGACATCGACTGCGCTGGCCAGCGAACCGGTGACGTTCAGCGTGCCGTTGCTGACGCTGGTGCCGCCGCCGTAGGTGCTGGCGCCGCTGAGGGTCAGGGCGCCGCTGCCGACCTTGTCCAGGCCGCCGGCGCCACCAATGACGCCGCCGAAGCTGCTGTTCTGGTTGTTGCCACCCAGGCCGAGGGTGAAGCCGTTGTTGACGGTCACGCCCCCCGCGCCAGCCAGCGCACCAATGGTCTCGTTGCCGCTGACCAGCAGCTGGGTGCCGCTGGCCAGGTCGACCTGGGTGGTATCCGCCAGTGCGCTGCCGCCACTGACTTCGAGGTTGCCGGCCTGCACGCTGAGCGGCCCGGTGAAGCTGTTGCTGCCG
>NZ_JAQSUW010000013.1:0-147322 GCF_028649395.1 Pseudomonas sp. Gutcm_11s
CTGGTACTGAATATCCGCAACAACGATGGTGATGTGACCATCAATGGCCTGGATATCCAGGGCCAGGAAGAGATCCTCTACGAGAACGACCTAGCTTTGGGCAGCAGCCCGAATGCCGGCGCGTTGACGCAGACGGGGACCTTCACGATCTCGGCAGCGGATGGCATCCAGACCTTCAGTCTGAACGGCACCAACTACTCGCTGGCTCAGCTGCAGAACTCCGGTACCACCAACCTGTTGGTCGATAGCCCTGCGGGCACGCTGCGTATCACCGGGTACACCGGTACTTCCACTGGTGGCACCGTGTCGTACAGCTACGTGCTGGACACTCGGGTGGCCCATGCCAATGCGGGCGGTGAGAACTCGGTGCTGGAAAGCTTCAGTGTCAAAGTGACGGACGTGGATGGTGATTCGGATACCGACAGCCTGGATATCCGTATCGTCGACGATGTGCCGGATGCTGTGAGTGACACCAATGCCAGCACGGCCTCCGAAAGCCTGTTGACACTGAGCGGCAACGTGCTGACCAACGATACGCAGGGCGCCGACCGTGTGGCAGGCGGCCCGATCACTGCAGTGACGCTGACCGGCACCTACGGCACCCTGGTGCTTAATGCTGATGGCTCCTACACCTATACCCTGAATCCCTCTGATCCGCAGTTTGTGGCACTACCTGGTGGCGCTACCGGTACGGAGACCTTCACCTACACCCATACGGATGCCGACGGCGATGCCGATACCGCGCAACTGGTGCTGAATGTTCGCAACGACGACCAGGGTGTGACCATCAACGGACTGAACGTGCAAGGGCAGGAGGAGATCGTCAACGAGGATGATCTGCCGGCAGGCAGCAGTCCGAATGCGAGTGCTCTAACTCAGACGGGCACATTCGACATTGTGGCTGGGGATGGTATCCAGACCTTCAGTGTTAACGGCAGTAACTTCACGCTGGCCCAGCTACAGAACTCTGGCACCACTAATCTGGTGATTGATAGCCCTGCGGGAGTTCTGCGGATTACCGGCTTCAGCGGCTCGGCCACAGGCGGGACGGTGTCGTACAGCTATGTGCTGGATAGCCGGGTTGCACATGCCAACGGCGCTGGGGAGAACACAGCGCTTGAGAGCTTCGCGATTCAGGTGACCGATACGGATGGCGACTCGGATACCGAGAGCCTGGATATCCTGATTATCGATGACGTACCCAATGCGGTTAACCAGACGGTCAGCCAGCAAGCTACCCAGAGCACCAACACAAACCTGCTGTTGATTTTGGATGTCTCTGGCAGCATGGCTGATGATGCTGGGTTCGGTGGTTACACACGTCTAGAGGCAGCCAAGCAGGCGCTACTGGAGTTGCTGGAGCAGTACGATGCGCTGGGCAATGTGAAGGTATGCCTCGTGACATTTGCGAGTAATGCCACCATTGAAACGGGCTGGGTCGATATCGCCACTGCCAAGGCTGAGCTGCTCGGGCTATCCGCCGATGGTTATACCAACTATGAAGATGCGTTGGTCGATGCCGCGACGGCGTTTGCTCAATCCGGGAAGCTGACGGGGGCTCAGAACGTTGCCTACTTCCTCTCCGATGGCGTGCCAAATCCATCCAGCAGTGGTATCAACAGTACAGAGGAGGCTGCCTGGATCGACTTCCTCAACGGCAGTAATAACTCGGGTCCGGACAGCGGCGATATCAATGCGTTTGCCTTGGGAATGGGGCCTGACGTCGGAGCCTCGGCATTGAATCCGGTGGCCTACAACGGTGTGACCAACACCAATACTGGTGCGACCATCGTCGATGACTTCGGGCAGCTGGCCGCCACTCTGACCGCTACGGCTCAGGCCTCCCCGATTAACGGCAGCCTGGTGACTGGCGGTACCTTCGGCGCTGATGGCGGGTATGTGCTGTCCATTAGCGTGAATGGTGTGGTCTACACCTACAACCCTGCGGCAGGCGGTTCGATCAGCGTTAGCGGTAGCCCCAACAACGGTACGTTCGACACCAGCACCAATACTCTGACCGTCACCATGGGCGCCAATGGCAGCTTCGCGGTGGATATGGATAACGGCGCGTTCACCTACTCCCCGCCAGTGAGCGTGGGTGGTGCGGTTAACCAGAGCATTGGCTATGTCCTGCAGGACAACGATGGCGATACCGCGGGTGCCAACCTCACTGTGAATATCAGTCCAGCCAATGGACCGACGATCATTCGTGACGATCGTGTCATTACCAATGCCCCCACCGTGTCCGGTAATGATCCGATTCTGATACCCAAGTGGGCATTGCTGGCGAACGATACGAGCCCAAGCAATATGCTGCTTGCCATCACCGCAATCGGGGCTGCTCTGGATGGCTCGCTCGTTCCTCTGGATGCGTCGGCTTCCATCACGTTCAATGACAACGATAGCGATGGTGGCTCATTCCAGTACACCGCAGGTGGCGATACTGCACTGGTCGAGGTCCTGCGTGATCTCAGCGGAGATCTCGATGGCAGTTATCGCCACGACATCCTGGTTGGTCGCGACGGCAATAGTAGCGACACGATCAATGGGTGGGGTGGTGATGACATCCTCGTTGGTCTGGGTGGCGCAGATGAGCTCAATGGTGGTGAGGGCAACGATATCCTCAATGGTGGCGCTGGTAATGACACCCTCAATGGTGGCAACGGTAACGATACAGCCAGCTATATCGATGCCACGTCTGCAGTAACGGTATCGGTGAATGGCAACAACCAGGTCACTGGTGGTGCGGGTACCGATAGCCTGAGCAACATGGAGAACTTGATCGGCTCTAGTTATGGGGACACCCTGACAGGGGATGGCAATGCCAACATCCTCAGTGGCCTTGCCGGTAATGACACGCTGATTGGCAACGGCGGTGCAGATGTACTGATCGGAGGGGCAGGTAATGACACCATGAACGGTGGTGCCGGCAAGGATGTATTCCTGTGGAACTCCTCGGACACGGGTACGGACACCATCCAGGGCTTTACCAATAACTACAACGGCCATGTCAATGGAGATCAGCTCAATCTGTCGCAGATACTGTCGGGAGAAAATACCTCCGGGGGCATCGGTAATCTGCTGAGCTTCCTTGATATAAGCACTTCGAATCTGGGCGGCGGGGCGGCTTTGGATACAGTAATTAAGGTCAGCACTACCGCCGTTGCCGATCCTGCAGCGGCTGCCAATCAGACCATAGTGTTGCAGGACGTCAATCTCCTAGCGCTCTATGGCGGCACTGAGAGTGGGGCGATCCTGGGTATGCTGGGCGACGGTACGCTCAAGGTCGACGTGGCATAGCGTTGGGCGAGGCGTCCGCAGAGTCGACACCAGCGGACGCGCGCTTATATGATCAGCCCGCTACCCTTGTGGGGTAGCGGGCTTTTTTATGCCTGGAGGAAGCCACATGGTGTACGTGCAAAGGGATGCCGAGGGGCGGTTGCTGCGGGTGGAGCACGATCCGTTCGATGGTATGACAGAGACGCTGGCCGTCGAGAGCGAAGAGCTGCACAACTGGCTTGAGGCTCGCGAAGAGGTCAAGGAGCGACTGGCCAGCCTGAAAGAGTCCGACCTGGAACTGGTGCGGGTGCTGGAGGACGTGGTCAGCGTGTTGGTGGAGAAGGGGGTGATTCGCTACACCGACCTGCCCGAAGCCGCGCGGCGCAAGCTGGATCAGCGGGCCGTGACCCGTGCCGAGATCGAAGGCTTAGCCGGCCTGCTGGGCGATGAGGAAAACCAGCTGATCTGATCTGCTGGTCGGGCCTTGTGCGTTTCGCGGCAGAGGCCCGCCTGGCGATAGCCAGGCAGACCGATCACGGGCGCTATTCGCTCTGCCAGGGTGCCGGTGCTCCGATCAGGCGGCCCATGGCGCCGTGGATGCCCAGCTCCCGGAGCACGTTCAATTCACCTTCGGTTTCCACCATTTCGGCGATCAGCGGCAGGTCGATGCTGTTGGTTGCGCGGAATATCGCCTCGATGAACACGCGTTTGTCGTCTTCCTTGTCGATGGCGCGAATATAGCTGCCGTCGATCTTCAGATAGGCCAGGCCCAGGTGGGTCAGGTTGCCGATCAGGCTGAAACGTCCGCCGAAGTGCTGCAGGCCTAGCTGGTAGCCAGCGTCGCGTACTTGCTGGCTGAGTTTCTCCAGTTCCGCCGGCGGCGGCAGATAGCGCTCGTCCAGTTCCAGGGTCATCAGCTCGCCCTGCTGCGGGTTGGCCTTGAGTACATCCAGCAGCTTGCCCAGGCTGTCGGCGTCGCGCAGGGTAGCCGCCGACAGGCTGAGGGCAAGTGGCTGCGGATACTTGGCCAGGTGCGCCAGGCTGTGTTCGAGCATGGCCAGGTCGAAGCGTGCGGCCCAGCCCAGGCGTTCGATCCAGGGCAGGAAGCGGCCGGCAGCCACGGCTTCGCCATTCGGGTCGAGCAGGCGGGCCAGGACCTTCTGGTGCAGCACCTGAGTGGTGTCGGCGCAGGTGGTAACCGGTTGGAAGTACAGCTGCAGCATGCTCTGGTTGAGCGCATCGTCGATCCAGCGACGCCAGTCGTGCAGGCCTTGGCCGTTGCTGGTGTTGTAGTCGTCGAGGCGTTCCCAGGGCTTGCCGGCATGGCTCTGCGCCTGGGCCAGCGCCTGGTCGGCGCGACCGATGACGTTGGGCACTTCCTCGCCGGGCCTGAAGGCGGCTATGCCCAGGTGCGCGACGGGAGTGCAGTCGCTGGCGCCGGTCTGGCGCAGGCTCTCCAGGCCATCCACCAGCTCCTGGGCCAGGCGGTCGGCGTCCTCGCCGACCAGGCCGGGAGCGAGCAGGGTGAATTCGCCGCCGCGGCTGCGCGAGGCCAGCCAGTCCGCGGTGCCGCGTTGTTCCAACAGGCGCTTGAGCAGCTCGCCGATGCTGTAGATCAGGGCGTCGGTGCGTTGTCCGCCCATGCGCTGGTTGAGCCCGCCGAGGTCGTTGACGCGCAGGAACATCAGGTAGCCGGCGGCGTTCTGTTCGGTGACGGCCAACTGGTTGGCCAGCTTGATCTCGAACAGGCGGCGGTTGGCCAGGCCGGTGAGGCTATCCTGGTAGGCCTCTTCACGCAGTTTCTCGCTGCGCGCGGCTTCCTCGGCGAACAGCTGCTTGAGCTTCTCGACCATCTGGTTCATGGCCAGCACCACGCGCTTGAGCTCGGGGGTACGTGGCACGCGGGGCAGGGTGAAGAACTCGCGACGGGTGATGGCCTGAGCCTGCTGCACCATGTTGTCCAGCGGCCGTAGCTGGGTGCGCAGCAGCCAGCCACCGAGGATGGCGCTGATCACGCCGCACAGCAGCAGCCAGAGCAGGCTACCGATAGCGCTGTCCCACAGCTTGGCCAGGGCGAATTGCGGATGGCTGAGCACTTCGACCCGCGCGGCCTGCTCCCAGCCTCGCATGATCAGGGCGTCGCCGCCCTCGGGTTCGAGATCGACCAGGTCGACGAACCACTGCGGGACCCGCTCGGTGCTGGTACTGGTGCTGCGCTCGACTATCACTTCCTCGCCGGGAATGCGCACCACGCGGATGGTGGCGAAGTAGCCGCTGTCGAAGATCGAACTGACCATCAGCTCGATCATTGCCGGGTCGTCCACGTGCGGGGTCATCGAAAGACCGAGCGCGGTGGCGGCGTCCTGGGCGTGGGAGCGCAGCTGGCTGAGCAGTTGCTCGCGCGAGGTTTCCACGCTGGCGATGAAGCTGCCGGTGAAGGCCACCACGAGGAACAGGCAGATGGCTAGAAACAGCTGTTTCAACAGGGACATAGGCTTCTCCTAACCCTCACCGATGTCGAAGCCTTCGGCTCGCATCTTCTTCAACAGATCCTGCCAGCGCGACAGTTTCTTGGTATCGCTCTTCTTGCCAGTCTGCCCCGGCAGGTAGAGACCCTCGGCATTGAAGGCGTAGACCGGCAGCAGATCCTTGCGCTTGGACGCCGGGCGTATTTCGCCAATCAGGTTGTCCAGCACCAGCGGTTCGGCGCTGGGGCTGGAGTAGTAGGTGAGCACCATGTGCGCCTGGTTGTACTGCAGCGCCTTGACGTAGGTGATGCGCAGCTTCTCGCTGGGGACGCCCAGGCGGCGCAGGGTGAAGTACTTGGCGATGGAGTAGTCCTCGCAGTCGCCGGCGCCCTTGACCAGCGCCTCGACGGGGGTGGCCCAGTAGTCGTTCTGCCGCCAGTTGCGGATGTCGTCGGAGAAGCGGAACTGGCGATTGAAGAAGCGGTTGACCGTGGCCAGCTTCTCATTCTCCGGGAGGTTCTCGCTGGCACGGATCAGCTCGTCCCAGGCCTCGATACGGCCCTTGGCGGCGCCGAGGTTGCCGTAGCGCTGCTCGGCTTTCTGCAGGATCAGGCCGAAATCCCAGTTGGCGCTGGCGACCATGGCCAGCAGCAGGCCGAGCAGGGCGCCCAGGCGCAGTCTGCCGGCAGGCAGGCGCTTGGCTCGTCCTTGAGAACTCGGCCGGAGCTGCATGAAGAAGGTCTCCACGGGAGGTGGAGGAAGTGTAGGCAGTGGTGGGGATTTCTGCCGCTGCGCCTAGGCGTCAATCACGCGCGGGCAGGGTCTTCTGGCGCAGGATGTAGATACTCACCAGTACCGCGCTGGTGAGCATGAAGGCGCGGGCCCAGGGCATGGGCACCAGATAGCAGGACAGGGCGATGCTGGCCCACATCACCGCGATGGCGTAGACCTTGCCCTTGAGCGGGATGCCGTTGCCTTCCAGGTAGTCGCGAATCCACGGCCCGAGGTGCTTGTGGTTGACCAGCCAGAGGTAGAAACGCCGCGAGCTGCGCACGAAGCAGGCGGCGGCCAGCAGCAGAAAGGGCGTGGTCGGCAGCACCGGGACGAAGATGCCGATCACGCCCAGCGCCACGCTCAGCCAGCCGATCGCCAGCAGCGCATAGCGAACGCTGCGGTGGCGGCTCTGCTGGATATCGGCGTGCGCCATGGGCGCGCCTTAGTGGTGGCGCGGCTTGAGGAGCGCGGGCTTTTCTTCTGGAGCGTGGCAGAGCAGGAACAGGGCGGTGAGCAGTTCCGGAATCTGGTCGACCATGCTGTCCACCAGCTGGCGGTCGCGGGCGATCTCGGCGAATTCCGGCTGTTCGTCGAACAGGCCGGAGGCGACCATGATCGGCAGCAGTAGCTCGCTGACTTCGTCTTCGGAGTCCTCGAACCAAACGGTCTCGCGCAGGAACACGCCTTCCATGAAGCCGATGCACCAGCCGCGCAGGTCGGAGTCGTCGGGTTCGTCGCCCAGATCCAGGTCGCAAGGCACTTCCGGGTCATCGTCGCTGGCCAGTTGGCGGGCGATATGGGCCTTGAGCAGCTGCAGGGTGGTTTCGATCTCTTCGCGCTCGGCCTCGCTGCGGTAGTGCGGCGGCTCGGCGAACAGCGCGTCGATCCATTCGCGTTCCGGCACCTGCTCGGGGCAGATGGAGAGGGCGGTCAGATAGCCATGGGAGGCCACGTAGTCCAGAGCCTCCTCGTGCAGGTCGTCGGCATCGAGGAAGGCTTGCAGGCGGGACAATTGCTCGGCGAAGGACATCGTGGAACTACCTTGAGTGAGTAAACACCGGGATTCTAGCCGCCCATGCCCGCAAAAGCACGGCCGACGGGCGATGGCCTGGCACCTGGCCGGCTCGCGTATACTGCGCGGCTCGCAATGGAGACCGGCATGC
Organism: Pseudomonas sp. Gutcm_11s; assembly: GCF_028649395.1. Taxonomy (GTDB): domain Bacteria; phylum Pseudomonadota; class Gammaproteobacteria; order Pseudomonadales; family Pseudomonadaceae; genus Aquipseudomonas. The sequence goes on from NZ_JAQSUW010000013.1 coordinate 7,685, forward strand.
TCGCGCAACAAGCCCTCAGCATCCTCAAGAACGTATTCGGCTACGACGCCTTCCGTGGCAACCAGGCAGCCATCATCGAGCGCGTCGCCGCAGGTGGCGATTCCCTGGTACTGATGCCCACCGGCGGCGGCAAATCGCTGTGCTACCAGGTGCCCGGGTTGCTGCGCGAAGGCCTGGCGGTGATCGTCTCGCCACTGATCGCACTGATGGACGATCAGGTCGCCACCCTCGACGAACTCGGCGTGGCCGCCGTGGCGCTGAACTCGACGCTGAGCAACGACGAGCAGCGCGATATCGCCGAGCGCATCCGCCGCAACGAGATCAAGTTCCTCTACCTGGCTCCCGAGCGCCTGGTGCAGCCGCGCATGCTGGATTTCCTGCAGCGCCTGCCGCAGGTCGCCCTGTTCGCCATCGACGAGGCACACTGCGTATCGCAGTGGGGCCACGATTTCCGTCCGGAATACCTGCAGCTGGGCCAGTTGGCCGAATTGTTCCCTGGTGTGCCGCGCATCGCCCTGACCGCCACCGCCGACATGCGGACCCGTGAAGAAATCGCCCAGCGCCTGCACCTGGAACAGGCCGAGCGTTTCCTCTCCAGTTTCGATCGGCCGAACATCTTCTACCGCATCCAACCCAAGGACCAGCCGCGCAAGCAGCTGCTGGCCTTCCTCGCCGCGCGCAAGGGCGATGCGGGCATCGTCTATTGCCTGTCGCGCAAGAAGGTGGAGGAGGTGGCCGACTTCCTCAGTGCCCAGGGCTTCCCGGCGCTGCCGTATCACGCTGGCCTGCCCAACGACCTGCGCGCCTATCACCAGAAGCGCTTCCTCAACGAGGAAGGGCTGATCATGGTGGCGACCATCGCCTTCGGCATGGGCATCGACAAGCCCAACGTGCGCTTCGTCTGCCACATGGACCTGCCCAAGAGCCTGGAGGCCTACTACCAGGAGACCGGCCGTGCCGGCCGTGACGGCCTGCCGGCGGACGCCTGGATGGCTTACGGCCTGCAGGATGTGGTGTTCCTCAAGCAGATGCTGGCCAACTCCGAGGGAGACGAGCGTCACAAGCGCATCGAGCAGCACAAACTGGACGCCATGCTCGCCCTCTGCGAGGAGATCCGCTGCCGCCGCCAGGCGCTGCTGGCCTACTTCGACGAAGTGTTGGAAAAGCCCTGCGGCCACTGCGACACCTGCGTCGACAATGTGCAGACCTGGGACGCCACCGAGCCGGCGCGCCAGGCGCTGTCGGCGATTTACCGAAGCGGCCAGCGCTATGGCGTGGGCCATCTGGTGGACATCCTGCTCGGCCGTGACAACGAGAAAATCCGCGCCTCCGGCCATCAGCACCTGCCGGTGTTCGGCATCGGCAAGACGTTGGCCGAGGACGACTGGCGCACGCTGTTCCGCCAGCTGGTGGCGCGCGGCCTGGCCGACGTCGACCTCGAGGGCTACGGCGGTCTGCGTCTTTCCGACAGCTGCCGCCCGCTACTGCGTGGCGAGGTGACCCTGGAGCTGCGTCGCGACCTCAAGCCGCAACAAGCAGCCAAGGCCAGCGGCAGCAGCGCCAGCCAACTGGTTCGCGGCGAGGAGCGCGAGCAGTGGGAAGCCCTGCGCGCCCTGCGCCGCAAGCTGGCCGAGGAGCACAGCGTGCCGCCCTACGTCATCTTCCCCGACTCGACCCTGCTGGAGATGCTGCGCAGCCAGCCGCGCAACCTCTCCGAAATGGCCCAGGTCAGCGGCGTCGGCGCGCGCAAGCTGGAGCGCTATGGCGAGGCCTTCCTCGAAGTGCTCAACGGCGGCGAAGCCGGCGAGGCGCCCAAGGCGGTCACCGATCTGCGTCATGAACTGGTCAGCCTGGCCCGTGCCGGCATGACGCCGGCACAGATCGCCAGCCAGCTGAACTGCGGCGAGAAGAGCGTGTACAACCTGCTGGCCGAGGCCATTGGCAGCCAGCAGCTGTCGCTGGAACAGGCGCTGGACCTGCCGGAAGAGCTGCTCGGCGAGATTCAGGACGCCTTCCTCGATGGCGAGGGCGAGCTGCCGCCAGTGGCGGCCATCGCCGAGCAGTTCGCCGGGCAGGTGCCGGAAGGCGTGCTGCTCTGTGTGCGTGCCGCGTTGCAGGCCGAGTTCGAGGTCTGAGAGCCCGCTCACGATCTCCTGGCTGTCGGCCATACGGCGTTAAAAGCGCCCTCGGAATGCTCATTTACCACTCGTAAACTGTGCTTCCTCGGGCGTTTTTGCCTTGTCTGGCTCTAATCCAGAAGATCGTGAGCAGGCTCTGACTGTCGCGGCGTTAACCATTCTTTACGTCGGAAAGTTGGCGACAAACTTGTGACGCGCATCACAAATGGATAGGGTGACCTCCAGGCGAGCAACGAGAGAGGTCACTGGTGTCGCCACATTCCGAATGGTTGGATGAGGTACGCCCCAACCCTTACGCCGAGCAGCTGTCCCAGGGCTTCCGCTGCCTGCGTTTCGTGCCCGCTATCGAACTTGAATACCGCGCCCACGTGCTGCGCGAGAGCTCCTACCTGCGGCGGGTGGCTCTGCTCTTCGCGGTGAGCGTGTGGGCACTATTCGTGGTCGCCGACTTCTGGATGCTCGATGCGCCCGTGCTCTATGCCGCATTCGCCATTCGCCTCGGCGTGCTGGGTCTGCTGCTGGTGTGTGGTCGCATGATCATCGGGCGCCGCTATCCACACCTGACCGGGCCGCTGAGCATCGCCTGCATTGGCTCCATGGGTCTGGGGGCGGCGGCGATCATCGCCCTGGCGCATCACCAGGCAGCGAATTTCCCCTACGAGGGGCTGCTGCTGGTGTGTATCGCCGCCTATTTCCTGGTCGGTCTGCGCCTGTCCGAGGCGTTGTTTACCTCGCTGTTGGTGGTGCTGGTGTACGGCGTGCTCGAAGTCCTGGTCGGGCTGGCGCCGGAGCGGCTGTTCAACAACCTGCTGTTCCTGCTGGTCGGCAACCTGATCGGTGCGGTGGGTTGCTACCTGCTGGAGCTCAAGTCGCGCGAGCAGTTCCTGGTCAGCCGCCTGATGGGCCTGCTGGTACACCGTGACAGCCTCACCGGCCTGCACAACCGCCGCAGCTTCGATCGCGAACTGCCCAAGCTCTGGCGCCTGGGCCTGCGCGAGGGGCGCTCAATCGCGCTGCTGCTCTGCGATGTCGACCACTTCAAGGCCTACAACGACCACTACGGCCACCAGGCCGGAGACCAGGCCCTGCGCCAGGTCGGCGAGGTGCTGCAGCAGGGTGGCCGGCGCCCCTTGGACATGGCCGTCCGCCTGGGCGGCGAGGAATTTGCCGTGCTGCTCTACGACATCTCGCCGGAGGAGGCGCGTCAGCGTGCCGAGACCCTGCGCCAGATGTTGGAGGAGCGCGCTATCGCCCACTGCGGATCGGCAGTGGCGGACGTGCTGACCCTGTCCATCGGCGTGGCCTGTCGCCCGCCGGCGGCGGATGAAGATCCCTTCGGCCTGTGCGCGCACGCCGACCGTGCCCTGTACGAGGCCAAGGCCTTCGGTCGTAATCAGGTCGTGACCTGAAGCGTCACACCGGCTGGCGTGAATGGTCGCTCTCGCCAGCCGGTCCGGCTGCTAGCATCGGCGCTTTCCCCAGGAAGCGCACTCATGGAACGACTGATCCAGGCCGGCGGCCAGCCTCACTACGGCATCTTCCCGGCTGCGCCGGGTGAAGTGAACTGGCGCGATTTCGACTTCCGCTCGCCCATGGGTCGGCGTCTGGGTGCCCTGGCCAAGTGGCGGCGTTTTCACCAGTTCCAGTACTTCGGCATCGTCAGCGACGAGCTGATCGGCGGCTGCGCGCTGGCCGATATCAGCCTGCTCAGCGTGGGTTTCGTCTATCTGTTCCATCCGGCCAGCGGACGCATGATCGAACGCCAGTTCAAGCGGCCGCTGGGCCTGGGCGCGGACTTCTCGCCGCGGCCCAACCAGGGCGCCTGCGAGCTGCGCAGCGGCGCCAATCTGCTGCGTCTGGACAACAGCGGCAGCGACAAGCGCCTGCTGGTGGAGCTGGATGACGGCACGCGCATCGAGGCGAGCTTCTCCGAGCAGCAGTTCCAGCCCATGTGCGTCTGCACCCCGACAGCCGTCAACGGCTGGGTCTATGCGCAGAAGGTCGCGGGGGTGCGTTGCACGGGTAGCGTGCGCAGCGCTCTGGGCGATTTCGATCTGCAGGCGCTGGGCGCCTTCGCCCATCACGATTGGTCGGCTGGCTACATGCGCCCGGAGACCTTCTGGAACTGGGCCTGCCTGTCCGGGCAAGTGGCTGGAACACGGGTCGGCCTCAACCTGTCCTGCGGGGTCAACGAGACCAGTTTCAGCGAGAACTGCTACTGGCTGGACGGCGAGCTGCTGCCGGTCGGCGGCGTGCATTTCCAGTTCGATCGCGACGACCCGCTGCAACCCTGGCGGATCGTTTCCGGTGACGGGCAGGTGGAGCTGACCTTCCATGGTCATGGTCTGCACCGTGAGCGCCTGAACCTGGGCGTGCTGGCGAGCAACTTCAAGCAGGTGTTTGGTTGCTTCCAGGGCACCCTGCGGCCGCCGGGCAGGGAGCCCCTGGTGATCGACAACCTGTGGGGCTTCGTCGAGGATCAGTATGTCAAATGGTGACGGCAGGCTTGGCGGCCGGCGCGGCTGGAGTTATGGTTAGTTGACTAATAATTAGGTTTTTCTGCTGTCCACGCACACTCAGGGGAGGGGACGGTAGCGGAAGCCAAAGAGAGTCTTCTATGCACAGTTTCGCGCACCACAGTTTTGGCATGCAGCTAGCCCAGCTTTCCCGCGCCTGGCGCGCCGAGCTGGACCGGCGTCTCTCCGGCTTAGGCCTGTCCCAGGCACGCTGGCTGGTGCTCCTGCACCTGGCTCTGCTCAAGGAGCCGCCGACCCAGCGTGAGCTGGCGCAGACCGTGGGGGTAGAGGGGCCGACCCTGGCCCGCCTGCTCGACGGCCTGGAGGCCCAGGAGTTGGTGCGACGCATTGCCGTGCCGGAGGATCGCCGGGCCAAGAAGGTGGTGTTGAGCGACAAGGCGCGTCCGCTGATCGAGCAAATCGAGAGCATCGCCCAGCAGCTTCGCCAGGAGCTGTTCGCCGGCGTCAGCGAGGAAGAACAGCGTCTATGTCAGGGCATCCACGCCCGCATCCTGAGCAATCTGGAAAAAATCTGATTAGTGCCAATTAGTTAGTGATGTTATTGTGCTATCTCGATTTTGCATAAGTGCCGATTGGCGTTCCCGCTGACGGTTTCTTAAGCTGACTTCATGCCCGTAGCTGTTGTGCTAGGGGCATGTCGGGTTGCAAGGGAAGGCCTGCCCGTCATCTTTTCCACCCACCAGGCCTGCCGGGGATAAGCATTCCCAGGGACAGCGGGCCGGTGCGTGTGACCGGGAGAGGCCGCATGGCTCGAATCCGTGACCTGCTCCTGACCCTGGCGTCGGGGTCGGCGTTCTACTCGGGGCTGGTTCCCGCCCTGGGCCTGGGCGAGATCAACTTGCACTCGGCGCTCAACCAGCCGCTGGACGCAGAGATCGAGCTGTACCAGATCGGTGATCTCGGCAGCGACGAGATCAAGGTGCGTCTGGCTTCGGCCGAGGAATTCAACCGGGCCGGTGTCGAGCGTTACTACTTCCTCAACGATCTGCGTTTCGCCCCCATGCTCGATGGCGGGCGTACACGTATCCGCGTGGTCTCCAGCAAACCGGTGCGCGAGCCGTATCTGAACTTCATCGTCGAGGTGGCGCGTCCCGGTGGCACGCTGCTGCGCGAGTACACGGTACTCATCGATCCGCCAGGCATGACCTATGGCCAGCAGGCCTCGCCGCAGGCGCCCGCCCGGGTCGAGCGCAACGAAGTGGCGGCCCGCCTGGCGGCACCGCGTGCGGTGCCACCAGCCATTCGTGGCGAGCGCTATCGCGTGCAGCGTGGCGACAGCCTGTGGAGCATCGCCGGTCGCCTGCAGGGCGCCGGCGCCACGGCCAGCCGCGAAGCGCTGATGGCCGATATCCATGCCCTCAATCCCCAGGCCTTCGCCGGTGGTGACATCAATCGCCTGCGCGCCGAGGCCGAGCTGCTGCTGCCGGACTCCGTAGCGGCAGGTGCGTCTCCAGCGCCGGTGTCCGCTCCCGTGATGCAGCAGCCGGTAGTCGATGCACCGGCAGGCAATGTGGTGCAGGAGTCGGTCGAGATTGAGCAGCGCCAGGCCGATGCCGAACTGGTCGAGGTCACTGCGCAGAATCAGGCCCTGCAGGACAATCTGGTCGCATTGCAGGACCAGCTGTCGCAGCTGCAGGCGCAGATGGCCGAGAAGGATCGCCAGCTGCAGCAGATCCACGATGAATTGCAGCAACGCCGTGAAGCGCCGCCGGCGCCGGTCGCCGAGTCTGCGCGGCTGCCAGTTGCCCCGGCTCCCGTGGCTGTGGAGAAAGACAGCGGCAGCCTGATGATGTGGTTGCTCGGCTCCGCGCTCGGCCTGCTGTTGCTGGCTGCGGCCTGGCTGCTGGGTCGCCGCCGTACCCCGGCGAAGCCGGCCGAGCCTCAGCGCCGTGCGGCAGCTCCCGTCGTGCGTCCGCAGGTGCGTGTGGTGGCCGCTGCCCCCGTACGTGCCGAGGCGGAGCCGGAAGAGCCGCCGGCTCCGGCTCCCGGCCTGACCCCGCCGCGCCTGCCGACTGGCGTGGCCGACCCGCTGGAAGGCGCCAACATCTACATCGCCTACGGTCGCTTCTCCGAGGCTGCCAGTGCGCTACGCAAGGGCATTGCCCTGCAGCCGGCGCGCCTCGATCTGCGTCTGCGCCTGCTCGAGGTGCTCGGTGAGCTGGGCGATGGTTCCGCGTTCGCCGCCCAGCAGCAGGAGCTACAGGAAATGGGCGCCAGCCATATGCAGGTGGACCAGATCCGCGTGCGTTACGCCGCGACCCTGCGCCAGCCGCCGGAACAGGCACCGCTGGCCGATGCGGTACTGCAGCTGGATGATGTGAAGGCGCCGGTGGAGCCCCAGGACGAGTTCCAGCTCAATCTCGATGACCTGTCCCTGGACGCCGACTGGGGGCTGGCCAGTCCGTTCAAGCCCGAGCAGCCGGCGCGCAGCAAGGCGGTGCAGGAGCCGGCGTACGATCCGCACTTCCGCTCCAACCTGCAGCAGCTGCCGGATGTGCTGGAGATGGATCACATCGTCGAGGACTTCCGCCAAGAGCAGCTGCTGGACGACGAACTCACCGAGGCCTTCGCCAGTTCGGCGGAGAGCGATCTCGACCACCTGGCCGGCAATCGCGAGCATCTGGTCAAGCTGAACACGGCCCTGGCCTACATCGAACAGGGCGATATCGGCAGCGCCTGCGACATCCTCAACGAGGTGATCAGCAGCGGCGATGAACAGGAGCGTCAGCAGGCCCGGGAGCTGCTGGCCAAGATCGCCTGATTCGATTCAGGGCGGGAAGACAACGCCGCGGTAGAGCCGCGGCGTTGTCCTTTGTGGGGCGCTATGATGGCGGCCCTTTTCGTTATGGAGCGTTCCATGTCCAGCAAGCCCGAGGTCGTGATCACCTACTGCACCCAATGCCAATGGCTGCTGCGCTCGGCCTGGCTGGCCCAGGAGCTGCTCAGCACCTTCTCCGACGAGCTGGGCATGGTCAGCCTGCAGCCGGGCACCGGCGGGGTGTTCCGCATCGTCTGCGACGGCGTGCAGCTGTGGGAGCGCAAGGCTGATGGTGGCTTCCCCGAGGCCAAGGAGCTCAAGCAGCGCCTGCGCGACCTGATCGACCCGGAGCGCGACCTCGGCCACAACGACCGCTGAGCCTTTGTATCAACCTCTTTACCCGTCTTTTACCCGCCTCTGACGTTGCACCGGCGGGCCTCGCGGAATAATTGCCGCGAGGCCGCACTTGCCGGCCGCAATGATCGAACGAGGTGAATAACATGCGACGCCCCCTGCGCATCATCGGCCTGAGCCTGATGCTTTTCGGTATTTCCGGCAGCCTGCAGGCCGGGCCCGGAGGGCCGGGTGGCCCTGGGCCTGGCGGTCATCCGGGCGGCTCCTGGGGGCCGGGACCGAGCCCGCACGGTGGTGGTCATGGCTTGCCGTCCTTCGCACGCGAGCTGTGGATCGGCAGCATGCTGTACTTCGTCGCGGCCGGTACCTACTACCTGTGGAACTCCAATAGCCAGCGCTACGAGGTGGTCAGCCCGCCGCCGGCGGTGCAGGGCAATGCGGTAGCCAGCTACGAAGTGATCGCCTATCCGGCCAGTGGCCAGAGCGTCGACCAGCAGGGTCGCGATCGCTACGAGTGCCACAGCTGGGCGGTAGCGCAGAGCGGCTTCGATCCCGCCACAGCGACCCAGCCGGTCGGCGCCGAGAGTGCCGACCGTTATCGCCGGGCACTGGGCGCCTGCCTGACCGGGCGTGGCTACAGCGTCAACTGAGGTCGTCGACCGTGGCGGCGCGCTTGCTCAGGCGCGCCGAGAGGATGGTGGCGAGCAGGATCAGCGCGCCACCGAAGAGCATGCGCAGGCCCGGCTGCTCGTTGAAAATCCACCAGGCGAAGAGGATGCCGTAGACCGGCTCCAGGGCGAACACCACCGAGGCGCTGCGCGCGTTGAGCACGCGCAGGCTGGCGACGAACAGGCTGTGCGCCAGCGCCGTGCAAAGCAGGCCGAGCAGGGCGATCCACAACCAGTCCATGGGCCGCACATCGCTCAGCAGGCCGCCGGCCATTGGCAGGCATACCAGCACGATGCCGAGGTTCTGCCAGTAGGCCGCCTGGGCTGGCTTGATGCCGGCCGTGGTGGCGCGGTTGCCCACCGAGACCATGGCGAACAGCAGGCCGGACAGCACCGCCCAGCCCAGGCCGAGGGTGGCGTCGCTGCTGATGTCGAAGTGCGGAGTGACCAGCACCAGGCCCAGGCACACCAGCGCCACCACGCCCCATTCGGCGCGGCGGATGCGTTCGCGGAACAGCAGCCCCTCGAGCAGCACGGTGAAGGCCGGGAAGCTGGCGAAGCCGAGCGTGGCGATGCCGACGCCGGACACCTTGACCGCGATGAAGAAGGTCCACCAGTGCCCGCCCAGCAGCAGCCCTACCGCGGCCAGGGCCAGGCGCTGGCGATTGTTCAGGCGCGCGGCGGGCTCGCCGATGTGGGTGAACAGGCCCAGCGCGGCCATGGCGAACAGGGCGCGGCCGAACACGATCACCAGCGGTGCGGCCAGGGCCAGTTTGCCGAAGATGCCGGAGAGGCCGAAGAACACGGCGCCCAGGTGCAGGGCGAGAAGGGCGGTACGGTGTTGCATGCGGGTTCCAGACTGCGGAAAGGGTTGGGAATGTTGTGAGGCTATCAGGCCAGGCGAGCGCCGTTGGGCAATGGCCGGTCGAAGCTGGTCAGCACCACCTTGCCATCCTGATCGTAGACACCGGTCACCAGTACCTCCGAGCGTACGCCGGCCACGCGTTTCGGTGCGAAGTTGCACACGCACAGCACCTGGCGGCCGATCAGCTCCTCGGCGCCGTAGTGGGCGGTGAGCTGGGCGCTGGAAGCCTTCACGCCAAGCTCGCCGAGGTCCACTTCCAGCACGTAGGCCGGCTTGATCGCCTTGTCGTTGAGGCGGGCGCTGAGCATGGTGCCGACGCGCAGCTCCACGCGCTCGAAGTCCTGCCATTCGATGATCTGCATGCCGATTCTCCTAAGTGATCGGCCGAGTCTAGGCGCAGCACGGCATTCGCGTCTGTCGCGCGTCTCGCGGGATTTGTCGCAGGACTCGCGTCAGGCTCCGCTGCGCAGTTGCCGCGGGGTGACGCCGAATTCACGCACCAGCGCAGCGGTGAAGGCGCTCTGCGAGCCGTAGCCGACCCGCGCGGCCACTTCGCCGACAGGCAGGCGACTGCCGAGCAGCAGTTCGCGGCCCAGGCGCAGGCGGCGCAGGCGCACGTGGTCCATTGGCGTGTGACCGGTTTCGGCGAGGAAACGGGCATGGAAGCGTGCGCTGGACAGGCCGCACAGGCGCGCCAGGTCGGCGACCTGCAGCGGGTGGGCGCAGTGGCGTTCGATATAGGCATCGATCCTGGCCAGTGGCAGGCCGCTCGGAACGGCAGCCGCGGCATTGCTCAGGCTGGCCAGCAGCAGCGTGGCGCCTTGCTGCGCAATCACTTCGTCGTTGATCGGGCTGGCGGCGAGCCAGTCGACCAGTTGGCCCTGGGCCGGGTCCAGTTGCAGCCGGCCCGGCTTGTCCAGCAGGCGGCGGCTGGCGTCGGCATGGTGGCCGAGGCGTTGCTGCAGCCAGCCATCCATGGGTACGTCCAGCACCAGGCACTGGCTGCCCAGGGCGCTGGCGCAGGCGTGATGGGCGCCCGGTGGCACCACCGCCAGGCTCAGGCTGGAGACCTGGCAGCCACGTCCATCCACCTCGAAATCCAGCTGGCCGCTGAGGCCGAACACCAGTTGGGCGTGTTCGTGGCTGTGGGCGATCTGTTCGTGGTGGTAGTGGCGCAGGGAGAGCAGCTGGGACATGGCGGGCTCCTGATCGAGCGGCCAGTGTACACGCCGCGCCGCGCCGCCGGTTGTCACGCAATAGTCATGCGGATGTCATGGTTGTTTCACCGCTGCCGCGCAAGCTCGGCTAAACCCAGCCGGAGGCCGCCCATGAGCATCGCCGAGCGCAGCAAGCCCAGCCGCAAGCAGCATGTCCGCACCCTGTGGATTTCCGATGTTCACCTTGGTACACGCGACTGCCAGGCCGAGCGCCTGGCGGCCTTCCTCAAACGCTACCAGGCCGACCGGGTGTACCTGGTCGGCGACATCATCGACGGCTGGAAGCTGCGCGGTGGCATCTACTGGCCGCAGGCCCACACCAACGTGATCCGCCGCCTGCTGACCATGAGCAAGCGCGGCACCGAGGTGATCTACGTCACCGGCAACCACGACGAATTCCTGCGCCGCTACTCCACGCTGATTCTCGGCAACATCCAGCTGGTCGACGAGGCGATCCACGAGACCGCCGACGGCCGGCGCCTGCTGGTGATCCACGGCGACCAGTTCGATGTGATCACCCGCTACCACAAGTGGCTCGCCTTCCTCGGCGACTCGGCCTACGAGTTCACCCTGACCCTCAACCGCTGGCTCAACCACTGGCGCGAGCGCTGGGGCTACGGCTACTGGTCGCTGTCGGCGTTCCTCAAGCACAAGGTGAAGACGGCGGTGAACTTCATCAGCGACTTCGAGGAGTCCATCGCCCACGAGTGCGTCAAGCGCGGCCTGGATGGCGCCGTCTGCGGCCACATCCACCACGCCGAGATTCGTCAGGTCGGCGGTGTCGAGTACATGAACTGCGGCGACTGGGTCGAGTCCTGCACGGCGCTGATCGAGCATCTCGACGGCAGCATCCAGCTCTATCGTCTCGCCGAGGACCAGGAGCAGATCCCCGCGGTGGCGAGCATAGGGCAGGCGGCATGAGGGTACTGATCGTCAGCGATGCCTGGGCGCCGCAGGTCAATGGCGTGGTCACCAGCTTGCAGGCCCTGGTCAGCGAGCTGCGCGGGCTGGGGCACCTGGTCAAGGTGCTGTCGCCGCAGGATTTCCGCCATGTGCCGTGTCCGAGCTACCCGGAGATTCCCCTGGCCTGGGACCTGTGGCGGGTCGGCCCGGCGATCCGCGACTTTCGTCCGGACTGCGTGCACCTGGCCACCGAGGGGCCGCTGGGCTGGGCCGCGCGGAACTGGCTGACACGTCGTGGCCTGGCGTTCTCCAGCGCCATCCACACGCGTTTCCCCGAATACGTGAATACCCGCTGGCCGTGGATCGCGCTGCGCTGGGGCTACGCCTTCCTGCGCCGTTTCCATCGCCCCAGCCAGGCCGTGCTGGTCAGCACCGAGCGCCTGCGCGAGGAGTTCGCCGGCCAGGGGCTGAATCGCCTGCGGCTGTGGCGCAAGGGCGTGGATACCAGCCTGTTCCAGCCACGCGAGCGCCAGGCGGGTACGCCGGTGTTCCTCTATGTCGGCCGCCTGGCGGCGGAGAAGAACCTGCGCGCCTTCCTCGACCTGGATCTGCCGGGGGAGAAGCGCCTGGTCGGCGACGGCCCGGAACGCGAGGTACTGCAGCGCGACTACCCGCAGGCGCAGTTCTTCGGCTATCTGCAGGGCGGGGCCCTGGCGGAGCAGTTCGCTGCCGCCAGCGTGCTGGTGTTCCCTTCGCGTACCGACACCCTGGGCCTGGTGATGCTCGAGGCGCTGGCCTGTGGCACGCCGGTGGCGGCCTTTCCGGTGGCGGGGCCACTGGATGTGCTGCAGCCAGGGCTGACCGGGATCATGGATGAAGACCTGGCACAGGCCTGCCACGGGGCGTTGCAGCTGGATCGCCAGCTATGCGCCGAGCAGGCCGCGCGTCAGTCCTGGCGCGCTTCTGCGCTGGAATTCCTGAATTCGCAGCCACGGCTCGACGGTGAACCCCTCGGGCAAGTGTCGCCGCCGCGCCTGGTGGATCTGCCGAATGTAGGGCTTGACCTCAAGTCGACTTGAGTCGGCAAGCTGCTCCCATCAGCCATTCGATGGGAGCACCGCATGACCACGCCAAACCTGTTCGACAACCAGCAGCGCCTGTGGAATGGCCCGGGTGGCCAGGCCTGGGTCGATTCCCAGCAACTGCTCGACGCACTGTTTTCACCGCTGCTGCCACCGCTTTTGCAGGGCCTTGGTGCCGGCGCGCGGGTGCTGGATATCGGCTGCGGCACCGGGGCGACCAGCCTGGCCGCCGCCGATATCAGTGGTGATTGCCTGGGCATCGATATCTCGGCGCCCATGCTGGAACTGGCGCAAATGCGCGCTGAGAGTGCGGGCAATCCGGCGCGTTTCGTCTGCGCCGATGCCCAGGCGCATGACTTTGCCGAGAACTCCTTCGACTGGCTGATCTCGCGCTTCGGCGTGATGTTCTTCGCCGATCCACAGGCGGCCTTCGCCAATCTGCGGCGGGGGGCCGCCAGCGGGGCACGGATGCGACTGCTGGCCTGGCGTGGCGCCGAGGACAATCCCTTCATGGTCTGCGCCGAGCGTGCGGCGGCGCCCTGGTTGCCGGCGCTGCCGCTGCGCCGGCCCGGTGCGCCGGGCCAGTTCGCCTTCGCCGATGCCGCACGGGTGCACGGCATCCTGCAGGCCGCTGGCTGGGACGATATAGGGATTCGGCCACTGGACGTGCCGCTGAGCATGCCGGAAGCCGCACTGCAGCCCTACCTGAGCCGGCTGGGGCCGGTGGGCCTGGTGCTGCAGCAGTTACCGGAGGAGGAGAGAGCCGCGCTGCTGGCGCGGCTGCGGCAGGCCTTCGAGCCCTTCGTGAAGGGCGGCCGGGTCGAGTTCCCGGCGGCCTGCTGGCTGATCGAGGCGCGGGCTAGAGGATGACCTTGTCGCGCAGCTTCTCGGCGGCCAGGTTGAGGGCCTGGATGACCTTCTCCTTGTCGTAGTTCTGGATGCCGTTGGTATCCAGGTACATGGAGAAGCCCGGCATCTCGTGCTCGACGTAGCTGGAGCGGGCGCCCAGGTCGCGGCGGTGGTCCACCACATGGTAGATCTGCACCGGGCGGCTGAAGCCCTTGACCGCAATCTGGCCTTTGTCGCGGCACATGATCAGGTCTTTCACCAGCGAGTAGGTCTCGTGGGAGATGAGGATCTCGCCGGCCTCGGAAGAGCTTTCCAGGCGGCTGGCCAGGTTCACTTCGCGGCCGATGATGGTGTAGTCCATGCGCGTGTCGGCGCCGAAGTTGCCCACGGTGCAATAGCCGGTGTTGAGGCCCATGCGGATCTCCAGCGGCTTGGTGATGCCCTGGGCGCGCCACTGCTGGCGCAGCACCTTCATGTGCTTGCGCATGGCGATGGCCATGGAAACGGCGTTCACCGCGTCCTTCTTGGCGCCCTGGCTGCTTGGGTCGCCGAAGAACACCAGCACGCTGTCGCCGACGAACTTGTCGATGGTGCCGCCGTGCTTGAGGGCGATCTTCGACATCTCGTTGAGGTAGGTGTTGAGCACGTCGGTGAGCTGCTCGGCCTCCAGCTCTTCGGTCAGTTCGGTGAAGCCCTTGATGTCGGAGAAGAACACGGTGAGCTTCTTGCGCTGGGTCTCCAGGCGCACGTGCTTCTTGCCGCTGAAGATCATTTCCCAGACCTGCGGCGACAGGTACTTGGCCAGGTTGCGGGCCAGGCGTGCAGCCTTTTCCTGCTCGCGCTTGATCTCGCTGCGCGCCTGGTTCAGGCGCATGCCCTGCTCGTGGACGAAGAAGGCGGTGATGCAGACGTACAGGGTGGTAAGCAGGATGCTGACCAGCGACACCAGGTTGGGTGTGGCGACGTTGATCTCCGGGCGGATCAGCGCCGTGTTCAGCGCCACGCTGCCGGCGGCCACCAGCAGGGCGACGCCCATGTTGCGCAGCCCCCCGGCAACCAGTGAGCTGAAGCCCAGCGTCAGCAGGAACATCAGCGCCGGCACCACCGAGAAGCCCATCAGCACGACGGCGGCGCCGGCGTGGATGGCGTCGATGAACAGCAGGATCAGCGTGGTCTGCTGCGGGTAATCACGCTTGAAACGGTTGCCCAGGTGATGCGCCAGGTGCGGGTACAGCAGGGCGTAGGGCACCAGCCAGAGGATGTCGTAGCCGAAGTGGTTGACGTAGGTGCCGGCGGCCAGGGCGGCGGCAGGGGCGATATAGGCCAGCACCCGCGAATAGTATTCGCGCAGCAGCGGGGCAGAAGGTGCCTGGGGAGCTTCCCGGACGATAGGCTTCATGTATGCAGCGATCCCTGATGTTTTTCTGGCGCCTCTGACGGGCGTCTGGTCGGTCTGCAAGACCTGAGCCAGGAGTAATTCGGGCCGGGGGATCATAACCAGCCCATGGCCGGCGGCCAAGCTCGGCCGCCGGATGGCCGCGAATCAGCTCATGGCCGCCTTGTACAGCGACTGCTTGGGCTGGGCGAAGACGCGGCGCAGCATGGGTTCGAAGAACTCCAGCGGCAGTGCTTCGGCTTCCGGGTCGAAGGCCGCGGCGTCGTAGCGGGCGCAGAACTCGATGGTGGCCTGGAACTGCGGGTGATCCTTGAACTGCTCGCGCAGGTGCCGATCCATGCCCAGGTGGTGGAAGAAGTAGTAGCCCTGGAAGATCGCGTGTTTCTCGATCATCCAGTGGTTCTCCGGGCTGACGAACGGCTTGAGGATGGCTGCGGCGATATCGGCGTGGTTGTAGGAGCCGAGGGTATCGCCGATGTCGTGGAGCAGGGCGCAGACCACGTACTCCTCGTCCCGGCCATCGCGGTGGGCGAGGGTGGCGGTCTGCAGCGAGTGGGTCAGGCGGTCGACCGGGAAGCCGCCGAAGTCACCATCCAGCAGGCGCAGGTGGGTGAGGATGCGATCCGGCAGCAGTTTGGCGTACTGGGCGAAATCCTTGGCGATGATGGCCCAGTCGTCTGCCGTGCCGTCTTCCATATGGGTGAAGCGTGCGTGAGCGTTCATCCGGCTGTTCTCTTGTTGTTATGCAGGATCACGGAGGCGCTGCGGCGGGCACGGTCCCGCCAGCAGCACTGGCGTTGCCTTCGACTCAGAAGCGGATGCGGCCGGTGAAGGCGTCCTTGAGCATTACCCAGTCGCCCATGAGGCTGTACAGCGGGTACTTGAAGGTGGCCGGCTTGTTCTTCTCGAAGACGAAGTGGCCGACCCAGGCGAAGCCGTAGCCGGCGAAGGGCAGGGCCACCAGCCACAGCCACTGCTGGGTGACGATGGCGTAGGCGAGGATGCTCAGCACCAGCAGGCTGCCGACATAGTGCAGGCGGCGGCACACGTCGTTGCTGTGCTCCTGCAGGTAGTAGGGGTAGAACTCTGCGAAGCTGTTGAAGCGTGCGGTGGTTTCAGCGCTCATGGCGTACCTCCTGTCATTGTTGGTCGCAGTCTACGCGGGCGGTACCCGGCGGCCAGTGACATACAGTGCCAGTTTAGTATCCCAGCGCGCCGCCATTCAGGCGAGGCGGCTCACTTCTTGCCCGGGATGGGGAAGGACTTCAGCGCGTCGCGCAGGATCTTCCGGGCGACATCCTCGGGGCTGGACGGGGCCACATCGTTGAGCAGCGGCTGTTCCTCGGCATCTGCGTCGCCATTGTCCTGCGCGGGCTCGGCCGTGCTTCGGTCCAGGCGTTCCTCGGTCTCGCGCAGCTCGTCATCCGAACCGACCATGCTCATATCTTCCTGTGCTGGGTGGCCTGCGTTGTCAGCGGAATCCTAAACGACATTGCGCGCCAGCGCATGGGCCGAGGAGCGAGGGCGCGATTCACCTGGTCCATGATGGTATGGCTCCTGCGCCACGGGGTTAGTATTCTTGCGCCGCCAACCCGTGCGATTCATAGAACAACAAAGCCGATGAGCGAACGTACCACCTCTTCCAGCTGGGCTTCCGGCATCGTCCAGGCGCTGGAGCTGAGCGGCGTGGATTGCCGCCAGCTGTTCGAGCGCCTGGAGCTGGACTACCAGGCCCTCAACGACCCGGATGCGCGCTTTCCGCAGGACGCCATGACCCGTCTCTGGCACCTGGCCGTGGAAGCCTCCGGCAACCCGGCTATCGGCCTGAACATGGCGCGGGTGGTGCGGCCGTCGTCGTTCCACGTGGTGGGCTACGCGCTGATGTCCAGCCGCAACCTCCTGGAAGGTTTCAATCGCCTGGTGCGCTACCAGCGCATCATCGCCGAGGGCTCCGACCTCAGCCTGCGTCCACACCCGGAAGGCTACGAGCTGATCCTGGCGATTCACGGTGACCGCCTGCCGCCGGCCAAACAGAGCGCCGAGGCATCGCTGGCCTATTGCCTGGCCTTTTGCCGCTGGCTCACCGGCAAGTCGATCACGCCGCGCCGGGTGAATTTCCAGGGTGGCGCACCGGCCAATCGCGAGCTGTACCAGCAGGCGTTCCAGGCGCCGCTGGAGTTCAATGCCGAGCACTATTCGCTGCTGTTCTCCCGCACCGACCTGGAGGCGCTGCTGCCCAGCGCCAACGAAGCGCTGGCGCAGCTGCACGACCGTTTTGCCGGCGAGTACCTGGCACGCTTCTCCGAGAGCCGGGTGACCCACCAGGTGCGCCAGGTGCTGTGCCGCCTGCTGCCCCAGGGCGAGCCCAAGCGCGAGGCGGTGGCCCAGGCGCTGCTGCTGTCCGAGCGCACCCTGCAGCGTCGCCTACAGGAAGAAGGCACCAGCTACCAGCAACTGCTCGACGACACCCGCCGCGAGCTGGCCGAGCAGTACCTGGCCCAGCCCAACTTGACCCTGCTGGAAATCGCCTACCTGCTCGGCTTCGCCGATCCCAGCAACTTCTTCCGTGCCTTCCGCCGCTGGTTCGATGCCACTCCGGGCGAGTACCGCGCGCGGCTGTGAGACACGCAGGCAGCTCGGTGTGCGCAGCGTGGCAAAGCGTAGCGAGCGGCCTGCTGGCTAGGCGCCCCGCAGCGAAAGGCGAGACATAGCGTCTGCTAGGCGAGCCTTGAGCGAGGACGCAACGACGCCAGAGGGGCGCGCAGTAGCTTTGCCACGTTGCGCGTCAGTGGCGCCAGAAGGCGGGGAGCAGCAGCACCAGTACGGTGAGGATTTCCAGCCTGCCTAGCAGCATGCCGGCGCTCAACAGCCACTTGGCCGTGTCCGGCAAGCTGGAGAAGTTGCCGGCCGGGCCGATGACCGGTCCCATGCCCGGTCCCACGCCGGATACCGTGCTGGCCGCGCCGGACAGCGCGGTGATCCAGTCCAGCCCGCACAGGCTCAGCGCCAGCGCCAGGGCGGCGATGGTGATGGTGAAGAAGAACGAGAAGGCCAGGATCGAGCGGACGATGTCTTCGTCCAGGCGGTGGCGGTTGTACTGCTGCTTGATCACCGCGCGCGGGTGCACCAGCTGCATCAGGTTGGCCTTGAGCAGGATGAACGCGACCTGGAAACGGAACACCTTGAGGCCGCCGGCGGTGGAGCCGGAGCAGCCGCCGACGAAGCCCAGGTAGAAGAACAGCATGGTCGAGAAGCCGCCCCACAGGCTGTAGTCGCCAAGGGCGAAGCCGGTGGTGGTCATGATCGAGGTGGTGTTCACCGCCACGTGGCGCAGCGCCTCGAACCAGTGCAGCTTGGTGGTCAGGGTGTACCAGGTGGCCAGCACCAGCCAGCTGCCGATCAGCATGAACATGAAGCCGCGCACCTGCTCGTCACGGATCAGCGCGCGGAAGTTGCCGCGCAGGGTCGAGACGTAGAGCACGAACGGCAGGCTGCCGCAGATCATCACCACCACCGCCACCCAGTGCACGGCAGGCTGCTGCCACTTGGCCAGGGAGGCGTCCGAGGTGGAGAAGCCGCCGGTGGAGATGGCCGACATGGAATGGTTGATGGCATCGAACAGGCTCATGCCGGCCAGCCAGAAGCCCAGTACGCCCAGGGCGCTGAGGCCGACATAGGCCACCACCATGTACTTGGCCACCATGTGCGAGCGCGGCATGACCTTGTCCGAGCGGTCCGAGGACTCGGTCTGGAACAGGCGCATACCACCGATGCGCAGCATCGGCAGGATCGCCACGGCCATGGCGATGAAGCCGATGCCGCCGAGCCAGTGCAGCAGCGAGCGCCAGATCAGGATGCCCGGCGACATGCTGTCCAGCCCGGTGAAGATGGTCGCGCCGGTGGCGGTGATGCCCGACATGCTTTCGAAGTAGGCGTCGGTGAAGCTGGCGTGCTGGGTGAAGATGAACGGCAGGGTGGCGAAGATCGACACCAGTACCCAGCTGGAAACGGTCAGCATGTACATGTCGCGCGGGCGCAGCTGGCCGTGCTGCGGGCGGCCCTGGGCGATCATGGCGATGCCGGCGACGAAGGTGATCAGGCTCGACCAGAGGAAGGCGTTGATGCCCTGGGGCTGCTTGAACACCATCAGGGTGCCGACCGGGACCAGCATGCTCACCGCCAGGGTGACCAGGAAGATGCCGTTGATGAAGGCGAGAATGCGTAGGGTAGGCAGGGACATCGGGTTCCTTTCCGCGCAATTGCCTTGAGTCTAGTGCGCCGGACGGCGGGGCTGCGGTGGGGCGCCATTCTACCTTGGCGCCATGGCCTGTAAATCCGCTGTGTGGGGGCTTCACAACGGCGAGCCGATTCATAGAATACGCCTCCATTCGCCGGCACTCGCCCGGCCCATCCCGTCCGTGCCATGTCCGACAATCACCCCTGCCTCAGCTGTGGCGCCTGTTGCGCCAACTTCCGCGTGTCCTTCTACTGGGGCGAATGCCAGTCTTCCGGTGGCACGGTGCCTGACCACCTGGTCGAACAGATCGGTCCCTACCACGTGGCCATGCTTGGAACCACGACCAAGCCGGTGCGCTGCGTCGGGCTACAGGGCACGGTCGGTTGCGGCACCCGCTGCAGTATCTACGAGCAGCGCTCCAGCACCTGCCGGGAGTTCACCGCCAGTTGGGAGGATGGCCAGCACAATCCGCATTGCGACGCCGCTCGCGCCGCCTATGGCCTGCCGCCGCTCACGCCACCGCTGATGCCGGAACAGGTGGCCTGAGCGCCACCGGGTTAACGCCAGCTTTGGCGCGTAACGTCTGCAACCCCTAGAATGGCCGCCTGTTTCCCTGGGAGTCGGCCATGCAAGCCCTTGATCTGCTGCTCAACCGCGTTTCCGTCGGCCGCCTGTTGGCGCCGGCGCCGGATGCCGCCCAGCGCGAGCTGATGTTCCGCGCCGCGCTGCGTGCGCCGGACCATGGCCAGCTGCGGCCGTGGCGTTTCATCACCATCGAGGGCGAGGCGCGCGGGCGCCTGGGCGAGCTGTTCGCCCAGGCCCAGGCGCAGGACCCGACGAACAAGGCGGAGGTGCTGGACAAGGCCCGCGCCATGCCGCTGCGCGCACCGCTGCTGCTGGTCGTGGTGGCGTGCCTCAGCGAGCACCCCAAGGTGCCGCAGGAGGAGCAGATTCTGTCGGCCGGCTGCGCCGCCCATGGCGTGCTGCTGGCGGCCCAGGAGCTGGGTTTCGGCGCGATCTGGCGTACCGGCCCGCTGGCGCACCACCCGCACGTACTGGCCGGCCTCGGCCTGGCGGCCAACGAGAAGGTCGTCGGTTTCCTCTATCTCGGCAGCTTCGAGGGCGAGCGACGCAGCCCGCCGGCACTCGATACCGCGGGCTACGTCAGCGCCTGGCAGGGCTGACGGCTCGTCACTGCGGTAGCGGCAGCTCCAGGGTGGCGACGAAGCCGCCCTGCGGGTGATTGGCCAGCAGCAGTTTGCCGCCATGCCGCTCCGCCGCGCGGCGGGCGATGGCCAAACCCAGGCCGTGGCCCGGAGCATCCTGGTGCGGCGCGCGGAAGAATGGCTCGCCTAGGTGCTCGATGATCTCCGCCGGCGCGCCAGGGCCGTGGTCGCGCACGGCGATGTGCAGCCGCTCGGCCTGCGGCGTGACCTCCACCTCGATGGGTTGTCCTGCGGGATTGAAGCGCAGGGCGTTGCGCAGCAGGTTGTCCAGCGCGCGGCCGAGCATGTCCGGCCAGCCCTGTAGCGCTACCGGGCGGCTGTCCATGCGTACCTGCAGTTGCTGCTCGGGTGCGGCCAGGGCGGCATCCTCCAGCAAACCATCGAGCAACTGGCGCAGGTCCACCGGCTGCGGCGTGCCGGGGTCGGCGTCCAGGCGGGCGAGGGCGAGGATCTCGGCGATCAGCGCCTCCAGGCGATCGCACTCCTGGGTTAGGCGTCCCCACAGCTGCTCACGCTGGGCCGGCTCGGCACGTTCGGCCAGGGCCAGGGCCACGCGCAGGCGCGCCAGTGGCGAACGCAGCTCGTGGGAGACGTCCCGCAACAGCTGGCGCTGGCTGCCGATCAGGTCTTGCAGGCGCGAGCCCATGCGGTTGAAGTCGCGGGCCAGCACGCCGAACTCGTCACCCCGATTGGCCAGGCGCGCCAGGCTGTTCTGCTGGTAGGCAGCCTGGCCCAGGTCATGCACCGCACCGCGCAGACGGCCCAGCGGGCGGGTGATGGACAGGGTCAGCAACAGGCTGATGGCAGTCAGCACCACCAGGGCGATGGCCAGGGCGCTGAGCGGCCAGAACAGGCTCTGGCGGTGCCATTCCATCAGGTCTGGATGGGGAATACGGTAGATAAACAGGTAGGTCTGCCCGTTGGGCGCCTGGTATTCCTCGGTCAGCCGGCGCCAGGGCAGGCGGCGTTTGTCCTGGCGCGCCTCCAGCGCGGCAGCGCGCGGCGGGAAGGTGCCGTAGACCAGCGGCTGGCCACTGTCGTCGAGCACCTGGGTGTCGACCCGGTAGCGCATCTTGCGCCGCTCGAGGTAGCGCTGGGCGGCCTCCGGGCCCTTGCTCTGGTAGATGTCGCTCCAGCGCTCGGCGAGGTTGTCCAGGGCCGGGTGGTGGGCGAGTACCCAGGCGTCCTGGTTCAGCGCCCTGCCCAGCAGCAGCGAGAGGCCGGCGACCAGTGCCACGGCCAGCCAGAAGCTGGCGAAGATGCGCCAGAACAGTGAACGCATGGGAACTCCTCAAATAGCAAAGCCCGGCTCATGGAGCCGGGCCGGGTAACGCTGGATTATTGGGCCTGCTTGTCTTTCTCGGCTTTCCAGGCCTCGAACTCGGCACGTTCGGCGCGGCGTTTTTCCATATCGGCTTTGCGTGCGTCGAAGGTCTTCTGCTGCTCAGGGGTGAGGATCGCACGGAAGGCCTTGTCGTGCTCCAGGCGGGCGGTCTCCAGCTCCTTCTTCAGGGCATCACGATCGGCCTGGGGCAGCTTGTCCAGGTACTTCTGGGTGATCTCGCGCGGGTCGTCCTTGCGCTCGCGCATCAGCTTGCCAACCTGCTCGCGCTGCTCGGCGCTGAGATCCAGGTCCTTGAGCATCCGTCCGCCATGGCCGCGATGTTCGCCGTGCATCGGCTTGTTGCACGGGGAGCCTTCGGGCATGGCCAGGGCGATGGTCGGCAGGCTGGCGGCGAGAAGCAGGGCGGTGAGGGTCTTGCGCATGGTGTGTCTCCTTGTCTCGAAACCGGTGGGTTACCGGATGAGCTCAGTCTAGGGACGGCAAGGTCAAGCGCGGTCAGGCGAGGGTAAAGGCTCGGTAAAGGCTCAGAACCTGTTCAAAGTTTGCACAGGTTCTCAGGCGGCGTAGTAATAGCCGCGGCTGCGCAGGGCGACGATGCGCGGGCGGCCGTCCGGGTGCGGGCCGAGCTTCTTGCGCAGGTTGCTGACGTGCATGTCGAGGCTGCGGTCGTAGAGGGTCAGCTTGCGGCCCAGGGCGAGCTGCGAGAGCGCCTGCTTGTCCAGCGGCTCGCCGGGCTGTTGCAGCAGCGCCTCGAGGATGCGGCCCTCGGACAGGGTCAGGGTGATTTCGTGGTCGCCGATGCTGGCGACGCCGCGCTGCGGGCTGTAGCTGAGATCGCCCAGTTCCAGGCGCGAGGGCGCTGCCACCGGCTGACTGCGGCGCAGCACGGCGCGCAGGCGGGCGGTCAGCTCACGTGGGTCGCAGGGCTTGGCCAGGTAGTCGTCGGCGCCCAGCTCCAGGCCGAGGATGCGGTCCAGCGGCTCGCCGCGTGCCGAGAGCATCAGTACCGGCAGGTCGGCGTGCTCGGCGCGCAGCTGCTTGAGCAGCTCCAGGCCGCTGCCGTCGGGCAGCATCACGTCGAGGATCACCGCGTCCGGCGCCGGTTCGGCCAGTGCTGTGCGCGCGCTGATGCCGTCATGGCAGGCGCGCACATTGAAGCCTTCCTGCTGCAGCCAGCTGGCCAGCAGCTCGCAGAGTTCGCGGTCGTCGTCGATCAGCAGCAGGTCGGTCATGGTCGGGGCTGGTTCCGGGCGGGGAGTGGTTGAGCGCCGCTCAGACCCACTCGCTGCGGCGTTTGTTCCGGCCGCCAGCGCTCAGGCGACCGATGACGAAGGCGAGCAGGGCGGTACCGGAGCCGATGGCGAACCACAGTTGCTGTTCGCTGAGCAGGCGCGGCGGCTGTTCGGCCTGGGCCTGCTTGAGCTGCAGCTTGAGGCGCTGGTTGTCCTGGCGCAGGCGGCTAATCTGTGCGCCCTCGCGCTCCCCGGAGGCGGCGGCCTGCAGCTCGCCGAGCTGGCGCTGGCTCTCGGCCAGCTGCTGTTGCAGCGTGGCGACCTGGCTGGTGCTCTCGTGGGTTGGCGCCAGGGCTGGGGCCTGGGCCGGCACTGGGTTGAGCGGCAGCGGCTGGGATTCTTCGGCTTGCAGGACAGGCGTGACGCAGAGAGCGGAGAGCAACAGGTACAGCGGGCCTTGGCGCATGGGGATCTCCAGTTTGCGAATTATTCTTATGGGCCTGCGTCAGTCGTCAGATCAGGGCAGTACCTGCTTGAAGGGTTTGACCAGCACGTTGGCGTAGACGCCCGCGGCGCGGTAAGGGTCGGCGTCGGCCCAGCTCTGGGCGGCGGCCAAGGATTCGAACTCGGCGACGATCAGGCTGCCGGAGAAGCCGGCTGCGCCCGGGTCGTTGCTGTCGATGGCCGGGTGTGGGCCGGCGAGGACCAGGCGGCCTTCGCTCTTCAGCTGCTCCAGGCGGGCCAGGTGGGCCGGGCGAGTGGCCAGGCGTTTTTCCAGGGATTCGGGGGCGTCGCTGGCGATGATGGCGTAGAGCATGTCAGTCCTTGCTTTGCTGAGGGGCGTCGTCATGGATGTGGCGTGCCAGGTAGACACCTTGCGCGACCAGGAACAGCACGGTCATGCCGAGGCTGCCGAAGACTTTGAAGTCGACCCAGAAGTCGTGGAAGGTGAAGGCAACGAACAGGTTGGCGCAGCCGCTGAAGATGAAGAAGGCCACCCAGGCCAGGTTCAGGCGGCTCCAGATCTGCTGTGGCAGGTTGATCGCGTGGCCCATGACGCGCTGGATCAGCACCTTGTCGCCGATGAAGTGGCTACCGGCGAAGGCGAGGGCGAACAGCCAGTTGACCACCGGCGCCTTCCACTTGAGGAAGGTTTCGCTGTGGAAGGCCAGGGTCATGCCGCCAAAGACCAGGCAGGCGACCAGCGTCAGCCACTGGCCTTTCTCCAGTTTGCGCTGCAGCAGGAACAGGATGCCGTAGACCACGATCGAACTGATGATCAGCACCGCGGTGGCGCTGAATATGCCGCCCAGCTCGAAGGCCTGGCCGGCCAGTTCGACGTTGCGCGGATCGAGTTTGTAGACGATGAAGAACAGGATGAGCGGGACGAAATCGATGAATTGTTTCACGGCGGCAGCCAGAAGCGGGATGTGGCGGCATAATAACAAACAACCCCATTAACGAAAGACGCGCCATGAAGGTCGATCTGCACTGCCATAGCACCGCTTCAGACGGCGTTCTCGCGCCCGCCGAGGTGGTCGCGCGCGCCCACGGGCGAGGCGTCGAACTGCTGGCGCTGACTGACCACGACACTCTGGAAGGCCTCGACGAGGCGCGCAGCGCCGCCGAGCAGTTGGGCATGCGCCTGGTCAACGGCGTGGAACTGTCCTGCACCTGGGGTGGCGCGACCATCCATGTGCTCGGCTACGCCTTCGCCACCGATGCTCCGGCGCTGCGCCAGGCCATCGCGGAGCTGCACCAGGGCCGCTGGCTGCGTGCCGAGGAAATCGACCGGCGCCTGGCGGCTAAGGGCATGCCCGGTGCCCTCGAGGGCGCCCGCGCCATACAGCAGGGCCTGGGCGACAGCGGCAACGCGCCGGCGCGCCCGCACTTCGCCGAGTTCCTGGTGCGCGCCGGCCACGTGCGTGACCACGCCGAGGCGTTCCGTAAGTGGCTGGGCTCGGGCAAGCTGGGTGACGTCAAGCAGCACTGGCCGAGCCTGGAGCAGGCGGTCGGCACGCTCAAGGCGGCCGGAGCCTGGATCAGCCTGGCGCATCCCTGGCAGTACGATTTTACTCGCAGCAAACGGCGCCGCCTGGTGGCCGACTTCATCGCCGCCGGTGGCCATGCCCTGGAAGTGGTGAATGGCCTGCAGCCGGCCGAGCAGGTCGGCGGCCTGGCCATCCTGGCTCGCGAGTTCGGCATGCTGGCCAGTGTCGGCAGCGACTTCCACGCACCGGGAGACTGGTCGGAGCTGGGTATGTACCGTCCGTTGCCGGAAGATTTGTCTCCTCTATGGGAGCGCTTCGACCATGCACGCCTTGCTTCCGCCTGAACAGGGAGAGTTCATGAGCCAGTTTTTCCAGGTCCATCCGGAAAATCCCCAGCCGCGCCTGATCAAGCAGGCGGTGGAAATCCTCCGTAGCGGCGGGGTGATCGTCTACCCGACCGACTCCTCCTACGCCATCGGCTGTCTGATCGGTGACAAGGGCGCGGTCGAGCGCATCCGCCGCCTGCGCCAGCTGGACGACAAGCACAACTTCACCCTGGTGTGCAGCGACCTGTCGCAGATCGGCCTGTTCGCCAAGGTCGACACGGCGGCCTTCCGCCTGCTCAAAGCGCATACGCCCGGGCCCTACACCTTCATTCTTGGTGCCACCCGCGAGGTGCCGCGCATGCTGCTGCATCCCAAACGGCGCACCATCGGCCTGCGCGTGCCGTCCCATCCCATCGCCCTGGCCCTGGCCGAGCAGCTCGGTGAGCCGCTGATGAGCGTGAGTCTGATCATGCCCGGCGAAGATCTGCCGATGAGCGATCCCTACGAGATGCGCCAGGTTCTCGAGCATCAGGTCGACCTGATCATCGATGGCGGCTACGGCGGCCTGGAGGCATCCACGGTGATCAACCTGGCCGACGGCGAGCCGGAAGTGATCCGCGTCGGCTGCGGCGACCCGAGCCCGTTCCAGGAGGACGCCGCTTGAGCGAGCTTCCGGAGCAGGACAGCCAGGCCGGCGCCCAGCAGGAACTGCCGTTCGCCCTGGTCTATGGCCAGGCGGTTACCGCGCTGCCGCTGGACCTGTATATCCCGCCGGACGCCCTCGAAGTCTTCCTCGAGGCCTTCGAAGGTCCGCTAGACCTGCTGCTGTACCTGATCCGCAAGCAGAACATCGACATCCTCGACATCCCGGTGGCCGAGATCACCAAGCAGTACATGGGCTACGTCGAGCTGATGAAGTCGGTGCGCCTGGAGCTGGCGGCCGAGTACTTGGTGATGGCCGCCATGCTGGCCGAGATCAAGTCGCGCATGCTGCTGCCGCGCTCGGCCGAGGCCGAGGAGGAAGAAGATGACCCGCGCGCCGAGCTGATCCGCCGCCTGCAGGAGTACGAGCGCTTCAAGGCCGCCGCCGAGGGCATCGACGAGTTGCCGCGGGTCGGCCGCGACCTGCATGTGCCGAGCGTGGCGGCGCCCGATGCGCGGGCGCGCAAGCTGCTGCCGGACGTGAGCATGGAGGAGCTGCTGCTCTCCATGGCCGAGGTGCTGCGCCGCGCCGACATGTTCGAGAGCCACCAGATCACCCGCGAGACGCTGTCTACCCGCGAGCGCATGAGCGAGGTGCTGGAGCGCCTCAAAGGCGCCGGCTTCGTGCCTTTCGTCGAGCTGTTCGGCGCGGAGGAGGGGCGTCTCGGCGTGGTCGTCACCTTCATGGCGGTGCTCGAACTGATCAAGGAACAACTGGTGGAACTGGTGCAGAATGAGCCCTTCGCGCCTATCCACGTCCGTGCCCGAGCCGAATAGATGAACCTCGCCGATCCCCAAGAACTCGCCTCCCTGCTCGAAGCCTGGCTGCTCGCCTCGGGCCGGCCGCTGTCGCTGGAGCGTCTCGGCGAGCTGTTCGAGGAGGCAGAGCGCCCGGAGCCGGCGCAACTGCGCGAAGCGCTGGAAGTCTTGCGCCAGTCCTGCGCCGGGCGTGCCTACGAACTGAAGGAAGTGGCCTCCGGCTACCGCCTGCAGATTCGCGAGAAGTTCTCGCCCTGGGTCGGCCGCCTGTGGGAGGAGCGTCCGCAGCGCTATTCCCGCGCCATGCTCGAGACCCTGGCGCTGATCGCCTATCGCCAGCCGATCACCCGTGGCGAGATCGAGGATGTACGCGGCGTGGCGGTCAACAGCCAGATCATCAAGACCATGCTGGAGCGCGACTGGATTCGCGTGGTCGGTTATCGCGACGTGCCGGGCAAGCCGGCGATGTTCGCCACCACCCGGGTGTTCCTCGACTACTTCAACCTGAAGAGCCTGGAAGAGCTGCCGCCGCTGGCCGCCCTGCGCGAGCTGGAGCCGGAACCCATGCTGGCGCTGGACGACGACCTGCCAGTGCCGGCCGAGCTGCAGGCGCGGGTGGATGCCGAATCCGGCGAGGAGCCGGCCGAGCCGCGTGACGAAACCAGTTTCCGCAGCCTGCTGGCCGAGCTCGACCAGATGGAGCAGGGGCTGAAGATCGACTTCGACGACCTGCAGCGGGTTGAGGAAGATCCGGCAGAGGCACCGGGCGACGCTGAGGGCGAGGCGCTGGGCGCCGACGACACCCTGCATTGAGGAATTGGGCATCGCGGGCATTGAGACTTTCAATCCCGGCCTGAAGCCTTGTCGACCTATGCTGGCGGCGCCATTTCCTCAGGACGCCGTCATGAGCAAGAGCCCCTGTATCAAGGTCTGCGAGTTCGCCGCCGACATCTGCGTCGGCTGCGGGCGCAGCAAGCGCGAGATCAAAGCCTGGAAGAAGCTCGACAAGGCCGAGCGCTTCGCCCTGCTGGCGGAAGCCGACCTGCGCCTGTTGGCCTTCGAGGCGACCGGGCGGCGCAAGACCCGTTGAGCGGTCTATAGTCAGTCGGCCGTGCGTGTTGCCGGCGATCCGCGTATGATGCGCGGCCTTTTTGTCCTCAGTTACACCGGGAGGTGCCCAGATGAGCGAATCCGAACTAGAAACCGGCCCCAGCGGCGAGAAGCTGCAGAAAGTCCTGGCCCGCGCTGGCCTCGGCTCGCGCCGCGACATCGAGCAATGGATCACCGATGGCCGCGTCAAGGTCAATGGCGCTGTCGCCAGCCTCGGCGCGCGCGTCGAGCTGCGTGACGCCATCAGCGTCGACGGCCAGCTGCTCAAGCGTGAAGACATCACGCAGACCGTGCGCCGCGTGCTGATCTACAACAAGCCGGAAGGCGAGATCTGCACCCGTGACGACCCGGAAGGCCGCCCCACTGTGTTCGACCGCCTGCCGCGGCCGAAAGAGGGCCGCTGGATCAACATCGGTCGTCTCGACATCAACACCACCGGCCTGCTGCTGTTCACGACCGACGGCGAGCTGGCCAACCGCCTGATGCACCCTTCCTACGAGATGGACCGCGAGTACGCCGTGCGCGTGCGTGGTGAAGTCACCGAAGAGATGCTTGAGCAGCTCAAGGCCGGCGTGATGCTAGAAGACGGCCCGGCCAAGTTCACCGACATCAAGGAAGCACCGGGCGGTGAAGGCTTCAACCGCTGGTTCCACTGCGTGGTGATGGAAGGTCGCAACCGCGAAGTGCGTCGCCTGTGGGAATCCCAGGGCGTGGTGGTCAGCCGCCTGAAGCGCGTGCGCTTCGGTCCGGTGTTCATGACCTCCGACCTGCCGATGGGTCGCTGGCGCGAGATGGGCCAGCGCGAGCTGGACATCCTCAGCGAGGAAGTCGGTCTCAAGCCCATGGCTCTGCCGGCGATGAACGAGAAGACCCGCGACAAACTCGAGCGCCTGCAGCGCAAGGCCTCCCGGCCGATGAGCCGCAACGAGCGGCCCAAGCGCGTGCTGCGCCCGGCCCAGGACGGCGCGGCGGAAACCTCCGAGCAGCGTCCGGCCCGTGCCCCGCGTGGCGAAGATCGCCCGCAGCGCGCACCTCGCAAGCCGAGCGGCGAGCGTCGCGAAGGTGGTCGTGGTACTCCGGTGGCCGAGCGGCCTTCCGATGTGGAGCGCAAGCGCACTCCGCGTCCGGCGGGTGACGCGTCCGATCGTCCGGCCCGCAAGCCGCGTCCGGCTGCGCCGGGCGGCAACAAGCGGCCGCCGAGTGGCGATGGTCAGCGCCCAGGCTTCGGCCGCAAGCGCTGATTGCAGGCAATGAAAAAGGGGCTCCCAGGAGCCCCTTTTTGTTGTCCGGCGTTTCTCAGCCGGCCATCGACAGGCGATTGCGGCCTTCGCGCTTGGACACGTACAGCGCGTTGTCGGCGCGGCGCTGCAGGCTGTCGCTGGATTCGCCCGGCAGCAGGGTGGCGCAGCCGAGGCTGATGGACAGCTCCAGGGCGCGGCCTTCTTCCAGGTACTGCAGGCCCAGTACCGCCAGGCGCAGGCGCTCACCAACCATCTGTGCGGCTTCGCGGCTGGTGTTGGCCAGCAGCACGAGGAATTCCTCGCCGCCGTAGCGGAACACCATGTCGATGTTGCGCAGGCTGTTCTTCAGCGAACCGGCCACGGCTTTCAGCACTTCGTCGCCGGTGGCGTGGCCGAAGCGATCATTGATGTTCTTGAAGTGGTCGATGTCGAGCATCAGCACCGACAGCGGCTGCAGGCTGCGGCGGGCCAGGTCGATCTCGCGCTGCATGGCCTGGTTCATGGCGATGCGGTTGCCGGTATCGGTCAGCGGATCGCGCAGCGCGCTCTGCAGGGCGGCGCGGTAGAGCAGGGCGTTGCGCAGCGGGAACAGCAGGCTGGCCAGCAGCGACTCCAGCTGGCCCAGCTCTTCGTCGTTGAAGCGCTGATTGCGGCGGAAGGTCAGCTCGCCCAGGTACTCGCCCTGATGGCTCAGGCGGTAGCTGGCCGAGTGGTTGGCGCGTTCGCCGAGTTCCAGGCGCAGGTCGCAGGCGGCCAGCTGATAGCTCAGCGCGCTGATCGGGACCAGGCGTTGTACTTCATGGAAGAACAGGTCGAGGATGCGGTCGGCTTCCAGGGATGTCTGCAGTTGCAGGCTCAGTTGCTGGCGCAGTTGCGCCAGGCTGACCGGCTTGAGCAGCCGCTGAGTGCGGCTAGCATAGCCCAGGCGCTGCAGTTTGGCGGCATCGAAATCGATGGTGTTGGAAGGATTGTGCGGGACCATGTTGCTCGACCTCTGGCGCCGATGCGCCTTGACGATCGAGATACAGCGAATTCTGTGCCACTTTATAAAAAGTGTTTTAAATCAGTATCTTGAATCTAAATCTGCCGCTTCGTACGGCAAGAAATTGCCACCTCTTTGACGCGGGTGCTGGCAATTTGATGCCAGTCCTTAGCGAGCCGCCGGAAAACCGGCGGCCGCTTCGGCTCACTGTGCGTCGAATGCTTGGCCGTTGACGCCCTTGCTGTCCGGGCCCATCAGGTACAGGTAGACCGGCATGATGTCTTCCGGCAGCGGGTTGTTGGCCGGGTTCTCGCCGGGGTAGGCCTGGGCGCGCATGCCGGTGCGGGTGGCGCCGGGGTTGATGCTGTTGGAGCGAACCTGGGCGATGCCCTCGACTTCGTCGGCCAGGGTCTGCATCAGGCCCTCGGTGGCGAACTTCGACACGCCATAGGCGCCCCAGTAGGCGCGACCCTTGCGGCCGACGCTGCTGGAGGTGAACACCACTGAGGCGTCTTCCGACAGTTTGAGCAGCGGCAGCAGGGTGCTGGTCAGCATGAACATGGCGTTGACGTTGATCTGCATGACGCGCATGAAGTTGTCGCCGGACAACTGCTCCAGCGGCGTGCGCGGGCCGACGATGGCGGCGTTGTGCAGCAGGCCGTCGATGCGGCCGAACTCGGCTTCGATGGTGGCGGCCAGTTCGTCGTACTGGTGCGGCAGGGCGGTTTCCAGGTTGAACGGAATCACCACCGGCTGCGGGTGGCCGGCGGCCTCGATCTCGTCATACAGCTGGTTGAGGCTTTCCTCGGTCTTGCCCAGCAGCAGTACGGTGGCGCCGTGGGCGGCGTAGGTCTTGGCGGCGGCGGCGCCGATGCCGCGGCCGGCACCGGTGATCAGGATCACGCGACCCTTGAGCAGGTCGGGGCGGGCGCTGTAGTCGAACATGAGTGAAGTCTCGTTGATGCGTGAATAAGGGTCAGCAGCTGCACAGGGCGCGGTCGAGCACGGCGCGCAGCTCCAGGGGATGGTCCACCACCACATCGGCGCCCCAGTGGCGCGGATTGTCTTCGGGGTGGATGTAGCCGTAGGTGACGGCGGCGGTCTTGCAGCCGGCGGCGCGCCCGGCCTCGATGTCGCGGGCATCGTCGCCGACGAACAGGACGTCGGCGGGAGCCACGCCGATCTTCTCGCAGGCCAGCAGGAGCATGTCCGGCGCCGGCTTGCTGCGCGGCACGTGGTCCGGGCAGACCAGCACCGCCGAGCGCTCGGCGAGGTTCAGTTGCTGCATGATCGGTTCGGCGAAGGTCACCGGTTTGTTGGTGGCCACGCCCCAGATCAGGCGCGAGGCCTCGATGTCGCCGAGCAGCTCGAGCATGCCGTCGAACGGCTTGCTGAGTACCGCGCAGTGCTGCTGGTAGCGCTCGAGGAATTCCAGGCGCAGGGCCTCGAAGCCCTCGGCGCCGATTTCCATGCCGAAGGTGGCAGAGACCATGGCGCGGGCACCGCCAGAGACCACGTCGCGGATCAGTTGGTCGTCCACCGGCGCCAGATTGCGCGCGGCAAGCATGGCCTGGCACACGGCGACGAAGTCCGGCGCGGTATCCAGCAGGGTGCCGTCCATGTCGAAGAGAACCGCTCGCAGGGTCATGCGCCTTACTCCTCGCGCAGGGTCTGGATCATGTAGTTGACGTCCACATCCGCTTCCAGCTTGTAGTGCTTGGTCAGCGGGTTGTAGGTCAGGCCGATGATGTCCTTGACGGTCAGACCGGCGGCACGGCTCCAGGCACCCAGCTCGGAGGGGCGGATGAACTTCTTGAAGTCGTGGGTGCCGCGCGGCAGCAGGCGCATCACGTACTCGGCGCCGACGATGGCGAACAGGTAGGCCTTGGGGTTGCGGTTGATGGTGGAGAAGAACACCTGGCCGCCGGGCTTGACCATCTTGTAGCAGGCGCGGATCACCGAGGATGGATCGGGCACGTGCTCGAGCATCTCCAGGCAGGTGACCACGTCGAACTGGCCGGGCATCTCCTCGGCCAGCGCCTCGGCGGTGATCTGCCGGTACTCGACGTTCACCCCGGACTCCAGCTGGTGCAGCTGGGCCACGGCCAGCGGGGCCTCGCCCATGTCGATGCCGGTGACGTTGGCGCCGCGCTGGGTCATGGATTCGCTGAGGATGCCGCCGCCGCAGCCGACGTCCAGCACCTTCTTGCCGGCCAGGCCGACGCGCTCGTCGATCCAGTTGACGCGCAGCGGGTTGATGTCGTGCAGCGGCTTGAACTCGCTCTCGCGGTCCCACCAGCGGTGGGCGAGGGCCTCGAATTTGGCGATTTCGGCGTGGTCGACGTTGCTCATGGCGTGCTCTTAAAAAGTCTCGAAAACGAATTCAGTGTTTGGCAGCGATGCGCTCGCCCCAGGCGCGCGCGTTGGCGGAAATGCGCTGCTCGTCCAGGCGCGTCAGGCGACCGTCGTCGAGCAGTTGCTTGCCGCCGACCCACAGGTGCTTCACGCAGCTGCGGCTGCCGGCGTAGATCAGCTGCGAAACCGGGTCGTAGACCGGTTGCTGGGCCAGGCCGGAGAGGTCGAAGGCGACCAGGTCGGCCAGCTTGCCCCGTTCCAGGGAGCCGATGTCGTCGTCCAGGCCCAGGGCGCGGGCGCCGTTCAGGGTGGCCATGCGCAGCGCGGCGTGAGCATTCAGGGCGGTGGCGCTGCCGGCCACGGCCTTGGCCAGCAGGGCGGCGGTGCGGGCCTCGCTGAGCAGGTCCAGGTCGTTGTTGCTGGCGGCGCCGTCGGTGCCGATGGCGACGTTGACCCCGGCCTGCCAGAGCTTCTCCACCGGGCAGAAGCCGCTGGCCAGCTTGAGGTTGGACTCCGGGCAATGGATCACGCTGCTGTTGCTTTCTACCAGCAGGGCGATGTCTTCGTCGCTGATCTGGGTCATGTGCACGGCCTGGAAACGCGGGCCGAGCAGGCCCAGTTCGGCCAGGCGCTGTAGTGGGCGCATGCCGTGCAGCTCCAGGCTCTGCTGCACTTCGAAGGCGGTCTCGTGGACGTGCATGTGGATGCCGGCGTCCAGTTCCTCGGCCAGCATCAGCACTTGCTGCAGCTTGTCGTCGCTGACCGAGTAGGGCGCGTGGGGGCCGAAGGCGACCTTGATCCGTGGGTGCTGCTTGAGGTCGTCGAACAGGCGCAGGCCCTTGCGCAGGGCTTCCTCGGCATCGCGGGCGCCGGGAGTGGCGAAGTCCAGCACCGGGATGGTCAGCTGGGCGCGGATGCCGCTCTTGTGCACCAGTTCGCTGGCTACTTCCGGGAAGAAGTACATGTCGGAGAAACAGCTGATGCCGCCCTTGAGCTGCTCGGCGATGGCCAGTTCGGTGCCGTCGCGGACGAACTCCTCGTCGACCCACTTGGCTTCGGCGGGCCAGATATGGTCCTGCAGCCAGCTCATCAGCGGCAGGTCGTCGGCCAGGCCGCGGAACAGGGTCATGGCCGCGTGGCCGTGGGCATTGACCAGGCCGGGGGTGAGTACGCAGTCCGGCAACTCGCGCACTTGCGTGGCTGGATGGCGCAGGGCCTCGGCGCGTGGTGCGATCAGCACGATGCGGCCGGCGCGGATGCCCAGGCCATGTTCCCTGAGCACCACGCCAGCGGGTTCGACCGGCACCAGCCAGGTGGGCAGGAGCAGCAGATCGAGCGGCTGGCGCGGTTCGGGCATGGCATTTATCCGGGCAAATAAAAAGTGGCGGCAGTATAACTGAGAAGCTATCTGCGATCTGCTGCGCGTCGGCCGGGCGTCGTTGGTACTGTGCTCGAAATGCTCATTTACCATTCGTAAACTGCGCTTTCTCGCCCACTACCGCCTAGCCCTGCTCTAGCTCGCAAAATCGCAGATGAGCTTCTGTGGCGTGGCTCGCTATAATCCGCGGCTTTTCGTTTCACCTGGTGGGGATGTCATGCGCGACAGACTGTTGGCGGCAGAGAAGGTTAAGGCCATCGAGTGGCGCGAAGGCATGTTGTATCTGCTGGATCAGCGCGTGTTGCCGCGCGAGGAAACCTGGCTGGCCTACGATTCGGCTGCTGGCGTGGCTGCGGCCATCCAGAGCATGGTGGTACGTGGCGCGCCGGCCATCGGCATCGCCGCTGCCTTCGGTCTGGTGCTGGGCGCGCGGGCGCGCCTGGAGGAGGGCGGTGACTGGCGGGCGGCTTTGGAGAGTGACTTCAAGGTGCTGGCCGACTCGCGGCCGACCGCGGTCAATCTGTTCTGGGCGCTGGATCGCATGCGCGAGCGCCTGCAGCGGCTCAAGGCGAGCGAGGATGCGCTGGCGGTGCTGGAGGCCGAGGCAATCGGCATCTTTGACAGCGACCGCGAGGCCAACCTGACCATGGCCCAGCTGGGCATGGAGCTGATTCGCAAGCATCAGGACGGTCCGCAGAAGCTGCTCACCCACTGCAATACCGGCGCCCTGGCCACAGGCGGCTTCGGCACCGCGCTGGGTGTTATCCGCGCCGCACACCTGAGCGGGCTGGTCGAGCGGGTCTACGCCGACGAGACCCGGCCCTGGCTGCAGGGCTCGCGCCTGACTGCCTGGGAGCTGGCGGGCGAGGGCGTGCCGGTCAGCCTGAATGCCGATTCTGCCGCCGCGCACCTGATGAAGACCGAAGGCATCACCTGGGTCATCGTCGGCGCCGATCGCATCACCGCCAATGGTGACGTGGCCAACAAGATCGGCACCTATCAGCTGGCGGTCAACGCCATGCACCACGGCGTGCGCTTCATGGTGGTGGCGCCCAGCTCGACCATCGACATGAGCCTGGAAGATGGCGAGGACATCCCGATCGAGGAGCGCGATGGTCGCGAGCTGCTGGATATCGGCGGCCAGCGCATCGCCGCCGACGTGCATGCAGTCAACCCGGTGTTCGACGTGACGCCGGCCGACCTGATCGACGCGATCATCACCGAAAAGGGCATAGTCGAGCGGCCGGATGCGGCGAAAATGGCGCAACTCATGTGCCGCAAGCGCCTGCACTGAGGGCTGTGGTCGCGCTGCCTGGCGGGGTAGGTCTGCACGGGTGATTGTGGTAAGCTCCGGCAGTTCTCGGGTGGCTCCGTGCGGGCCACTCCAATAGCGCCAATAACCGACTTAACTCGTTGATTTGTCGTGAGTCGCCGCCAAGCAGGGGCGACTACGGCGGACTCCGGTCTTGCCCAGGAAGGGTGCGACGGGGTTTCACCAGAATAAGGAACCAGGCTTCTCATGGGCGAACTGGCCAAAGAAATCCTCCCGGTCAATATCGAAGACGAGCTGAAACAGTCCTACCTCGACTACGCCATGAGCGTGATCGTCGGGCGTGCGCTGCCGGATGCGCGCGACGGCCTGAAGCCGGTGCACCGTCGCGTGCTCTACGCCATGAGCGAGCTGGGCAACGACTGGAACAAGGCGTACAAGAAATCCGCCCGTG
This sequence comes from Pseudomonas sp. Gutcm_11s, assembly GCF_028649395.1. Classification (GTDB taxonomy): domain Bacteria; phylum Pseudomonadota; class Gammaproteobacteria; order Pseudomonadales; family Pseudomonadaceae; genus Aquipseudomonas. The sequence continues at coordinate 43,060 of NZ_JAQSUW010000013.1, forward strand.
TGGTCGGTGACGTGATCGGTAAATACCACCCGCACGGCGACACGGCTGTCTACGACACCATCGTGCGTATGGCTCAGCCGTTCTCCCTGCGCTACATGCTGGTCGACGGCCAGGGCAACTTCGGTTCGGTGGACGGCGACAACGCCGCGGCCATGCGATACACCGAAGTGCGCATGGCCAAGCTGGCCCACGAGCTGCTGGCCGACCTGGACAAGGAAACCGTCGACTGGGTGCCCAACTACGACGGCACCGAGCAGATCCCGGCAGTCATGCCGACCAAGATCCCCAACCTGCTGGTCAACGGATCAAGCGGTATCGCCGTGGGCATGGCGACCAACATTCCGCCGCACAACCTGACCGAGGTGATCGACGGCTGCCTGGCGCTGATCGACAACCCCGAGCTGACCGTCGACGAGCTGATGCAGTACATCCCCGGTCCGGACTTCCCCACCGCGGGCATCATCAACGGTCGTGCCGGCATCATCGAGGCCTACCGCACCGGCCGTGGCCGCATCTACATGCGTGCCCGTGCAGTGATCGAGGACATGGACAAGGGCGGCAGCCGCCAGCAGATCATCGTCACCGAGCTGCCGTACCAGCTGAACAAGGCGCGTCTGATCGAGAAGATCGCCGAGCTGGTCAAAGAGAAGAAGATCGAAGGCATCACCGAACTGCGCGACGAGTCCGACAAGGACGGCATGCGCATAGTCATCGAGCTGCGTCGTGGTGAAGTTGGCGAGGTGGTGCTGAACAACCTCTACGCCCAGACCCAGATGCAGAGCGTGTTCGGCATCAACGTCGTGGCTCTGGTCGACGGCCAGCCGCGCATGCTGAACCTCAAGGACATGCTCGAGGTGTTCGTCCGTCACCGCCGTGAAGTGGTGACCCGCCGGACCGTCTACGAGCTGCGCAAGGCCCGTGAGCGTGGCCACATCCTCGAAGGCCAGGCCGTCGCCCTGTCGAACATCGATCCGGTGATCGAACTGATCAAGACCTCGCCGACCCCGGCCGAGGCCAAGGAACGCCTGATCGCCGCGGCCTGGGAATCCAGTGCCGTGGAGGCCATGGTCGAGCGCGCCGGTGCCGACTCCTGCCGTCCGGAAGATCTGGATCCGCAGTTCGGCCTGCGCGAAGGCAAGTACTACCTGTCGCCCGAGCAGGCCCAGGCCATCCTCGAGCTGCGCCTGCACCGCCTGACCGGTCTGGAGCACGAGAAGCTGCTGTCCGAGTACCAGGAAATCCTGACTCAGATCGGCGAGCTGATCCGCATCCTGACCAGCCCAGAGCGCCTGATGGAAGTCATCCGCGAGGAGCTGGAGAAGGTCAAGGCCGAGTTCGGCGACGCCCGTCGTACCGAAATCATGGCCTCGCAGACCGACCTGACCATCGCCGACCTGATCACCGAGGAAGAGCGCGTCGTCACCATCTCCCACGGCGGCTACGCCAAGTCCCAGCCGCTGGCCGCCTACCAGGCCCAGCGTCGCGGCGGCAAGGGCAAGTCGGCCACTGGGGTGAAGGACGAGGACTACATCGAGCACCTGCTGGTCGCCAACAGCCATGCCACCCTGCTGCTGTTCTCCAGCAAGGGCAAGGTGTACTGGCTGCGTACCTTCGAGATTCCGGAAGCCTCGCGTACTGCGCGTGGCCGTCCGCTGGTCAACCTGCTTCCGCTGGACGAGGGTGAGCGCATCACCGCCATGCTGCAGATCGACCTCGAGGCCGTGCGTGCACGCTTCGCCGACGAAGAGAACGATGACGACGACGTCGTCGCCGAGCAGGTTGCTGAAGTGGTCGAGGTGGAGGAAGCCGAAGAAGGCGACGACTCCGACTTCAGCCAGGACGAGCCGACCGGTGCCTACATCTTTATGGCTACCGCCTACGGCACGGTGAAGAAAACTCCGCTGATCCAGTTCACCAAGCCGCGTTCCAACGGCCTGATCGCCCTGAAATTGGAAGAGGGCGACTCGCTGATCGCTGCCGCCATCACCGACGGTTCGAAGGACGTGATGATGTTCTCCGACGCCGGCAAGGTGATCCGCTTCAAGGAAAGCAAGGTGCGCATCATGGGCCGCCTGGCCCGCGGCGTGCGCGGCATGCGCCTGGCCGACGAGCAACGCATCATCTCCATGCTGATCCCGGAAGTTGGCGCGCAGATCCTCTCCGCCTCCGCGCGTGGCTACGGCAAGCGCACCCCGCTGGCCGACTACCCGCGCCGCGGTCGTGGTGGCCAGGGCGTGATCGCCATGGTCATCAACGAGCGTAACGGCAAGCTGGTCGGCGCCGTGCAGGTGCTGGATGGCGAGGAAATCATGCTGATTTCCGACCAGGGCACCCTGGTGCGTACCCGTGTCGATGAAGTCCGCGGCGCTGGCCGTAATACCCAGGGCGTGATCCTGATCAAGCTGGCCGACGACGAGACCCTGGTTGGCCTGGAGCGAGTCCAGGAGCCGTCCGGCTCGGATGACGACGACATCGAAGGCGAAGTGCTTGCCGAAGGCGCCGAGACCGAACAAGTGGAAGTGGCGGACGAGGGCGAGACCCCGGTAGACGCCCCAAGCGACGAAGAGTGAGATTGACGTGAGCAAACGCGCCCATAACTTCTGCGCCGGCCCGGCCGCGCTGCCGACCGCCGTACTGCAACGCGCCCAGGCCGAGATGCTCGACTGGCAGGGCAAAGGCCTGTCCGTGATGGAGATGAGCCACCGCAGCGACGAGTACGTGGCCATTGCCGAGAAGGCCGAGCAGGACCTGCGCGACCTGCTGAGCATCCCGAACGACTACAAGGTGCTGTTCCTGCAGGGTGGTGCCAGCCAGCAGTTCGCCGAGATTCCGCTGAACCTGCTGCCGGAAGACGGTACCGCCGACTACATCGAGACCGGCATCTGGTCGAAGAAGGCCATCGAAGAAGCGCGTCGCTACGGCAACGTCAATGTCGCCGCCAGCGCCAAGGGCTACGACTACTTCGCCATCCCCGGGCAGAACGAGTGGCAGCTGTCGAAAGACGCCGCCTACGTGCACTACGCCAGCAACGAGACCATCGGCGGCCTGCAGTTCGACTGGATTCCCGAGGTGGGCGATACCCCGCTGGTGGTGGACATGTCCTCGGACATCCTCTCCCGCGAAGTCGACGTGTCCAAGTTCGGCCTGATCTACGCTGGCGCGCAGAAGAACATCGGCCCGAGCGGCCTGGTTGTTGCCATCGTCCGCGAAGACCTGCTGGGCCGCGCCCGCAGCGTCTGTCCGACCATGCTCAACTACAAGATCGCCGCCGACAACGGCTCCATGTACAACACCCCGGCGACCTACTCCTGGTACCTCTCCGGCCTGGTCTTCGAGTGGCTCAAGGAGCAGGGTGGCGTCGCTGCGATGGAGCAGCGCAACAAGGCCAAGAAGGACCTGCTGTACAAGGCCATCGACGCCAGCGACTTCTACAGCAACCCGATCGCCGCTAACGCCCGTTCCTGGATGAACGTGCCGTTCCGCCTGGCCGACGAGAAGCTGGACAAGGCCTTCCTGGCCGGCGCCGACGCTCGCGGCCTGCTCAATCTGAAAGGCCACCGTTCGGTGGGCGGCATGCGTGCCTCCATCTACAACGCCACCGGCCTGGATGCCGTGGAGGCTCTGGTGGCCTACATGGCCGAGTTCGAGAAGGAGCACGGCTGATGAGCGACGCCGATCAGCTCAAGGCGCTGCGGGTTCGCATCGACAGCCTCGACGAGAAGATCCTCGAGCTGATCAGCGAGCGCGCACGCTGCGCCCAGGACGTGGCGCGGGTGAAGATGGCTTCCCTGCCGGAAGGTGAGAAGCCGGTGTTCTACCGCCCCGAGCGCGAAGCCTGGGTGCTCAAGCACATCATGGAGCTGAACAAGGGGCCGCTGGACAACGAGGAGATGGCGCGGCTGTTCCGCGAGATCATGTCCTCCTGCCTGGCCCTCGAGCAGCCGCTGAAGATCGCCTATCTGGGCCCGGAAGGTACTTTCTCCCAGGCTGCGGCGCTGAAGCACTTCGGCCACGCCGTGATCAGCCAGCCGATGGCGGCGATCGACGAGGTGTTCCGCGAAGTGGCCGCCGGCGCGGTCAACTTCGGCGTGGTGCCGGTGGAGAACTCCACCGAGGGTGCGGTCAACCACACCCTGGACAGCTTCCTCGAGCACGATATGGTCATCTGCGGTGAGGTGGAGCTGCGTATCCACCACCACCTGCTGGTCGGCGAGACAACCAAGACCGACAAGATCACCCGCATCTATTCCCATGCCCAGTCCCTGGCCCAGTGCCGCAAGTGGCTGGATGCGCACTACCCGAACGTCGAGCGCGTGGCTGTTTCCAGCAATGCCGACGCGGCCAAGCGGGTGAAGAGCGAGTGGAACTCGGCGGCGATCGCCGGCGACATGGCGGCCAATCTCTATGGCCTGACCAAGCTGCAGGAAAAGATCGAAGATCGCCCGGACAACTCCACGCGCTTCCTCATCATCGGCAGCCAGGAAGTGCCGCCGACCGGCGACGACAAGACTTCGGTCATCGTCTCCATGCGCAACAAACCGGGTGCCCTGCACGAGCTGCTGGTGCCGTTCCATACCAATGGTATCGACCTGACCCGCATCGAGACCCGTCCGTCGCGCAGCGGCAAGTGGACCTATGTGTTCTTCATCGACTTCATGGGGCACCACCAGGATCCGCTGATCAAGGACGTGCTGGAAAAGATCAACGGCGAAGCCGTCGCCCTGAAAGTGCTGGGTTCCTACCCGAAAGCGGTTCTCTGAGCCGCGTGATTGTCTGAGGAGAGCTCATGAGCTGCGACTTCCTCGCCCTGGCCGTGCCGGGCGTGCAGAAACTCTCGCCCTACGTGCCGGGCAAGCCGGTCGATGAACTGGCCCGCGAGCTGAATCTCGACCCTGCCGGCATCGTCAAGCTGGCCAGCAACGAGAACCCGCTGGGCCCGTCGCCCAAAGCGCTGGAGGCGATCCGCGCCGAACTGGCCGAGCTGACCCGCTACCCGGATGGCAACGGTTTCGAACTGAAGTCCAGGCTGGCCGCGCGCTGTGGCGTGACTGTGGCCCAGGTGACCCTGGGCAACGGCTCCAACGACATCCTCGATCTGGTCGCGCGCGCCTGGCTGGCGCCGGGGCTGAATGCCGTATTCAGCCAGTACGCCTTCGCCGTTTATCCGATTGCTACCCAGGCGGTCGGCGCCCAGGGCAAGGCAGTGCCGGCCAAGGATCATGGGCACGACCTGGAAGCCATGCTGGCGGCCATCGACGCCAATACCCGTGTGGTGTTCATCGCCAACCCGAACAACCCGACCGGCACCTGGTTCGGCCCGGCTGCGCTGGAGTCCTTCCTCGCTCGCGTGCCGGAGAACGTGCTGGTTGTGCTGGACGAGGCCTATATCGAGTACGCCGAGGGTGACGAGCTGCCGGATGGCCTCGATTACCTGGCGCGCTACCCGAACCTGCTGGTCTCGCGCACCTTCTCCAAGGCCTATGGCCTGGCTTCGCTGCGCGTCGGCTATGCGCTGAGCTCGCCGCAGGTGGCGGATACGCTCAATCGCGTGCGCGCGCCGTTCAACGTCAACAGCCTGGCCCTGGCCGCCGCCTGCGCGGCGCTGGACGATGCCGACTATCTGGCTGCCAGTCGCCGTACCAACGATGCCGGCATGGCGCAGCTGGAGGACGGTTTCCGTCGCCTGGGTCTGAGCTGGATTGCTTCCAAGGGCAACTTCATCGCTGTCGACTTCGCGCGTGATGCCGCGCCGATCAATCAGGCGCTGCTGCGCGCTGGGGTAATCGTGCGTCCGGTGGCCGGTTACGGCATGCCGACCTTCCTGCGCGTGTCCATCGGCACCGAGGCGGAGAACGCCCGCTTCCTCGAAGCGCTGGAGCAAGTGCTCCGTGGTTGATGCAATGCCGCTGCAACAAGCTTCGCGCAGACTCGGCCGCCTGGTGGTGGTGGGGCTCGGCCTGATCGGTGGCTCCTTCGCCAAGGGTATGCGCGAGAAGGGGCTGTTCGATGAGGTGGTGGGCGTGGATCTGGATGCCGAGTCACGGCGCCTGGCTGTGGAGCTGGGCGTGGTCGACCGCTGCGAGAGCGAGCTGGCGGCCGCCTGTCAGGGCGCCGCGGTGATCCAGTTGGCGGTGCCTATCCTGGCTATGGAAAAGGTGCTGGCCCAGCTGGCTGCGCTCGATCTGGGCAATGCCGTGCTCACCGATGTGGGTAGCGCCAAGGGCAATGTGGTGCGCGCGGCGCGCCTGGCCTTCGATGGCAAGGTGTCGCGCTTCGTTCCGGGGCATCCCATCGCCGGCTCCGAGCAGAGCGGGGTGGAGGCCTCCAACGCCGGACTGTTCCGTCGCCACAAGGTCATTCTCACGCCGCAGGCCTCTACCGATGCCGAGGCGCTGACGCTGATCGACGGTCTGTGGCGCGCCCTCGGTGCCGACGTAGAGCACATGGAGGTGGAGCACCACGATCAGGTGCTGGCCGCCACCAGCCATCTGCCGCACCTGCTGGCCTTTACCCTGGTCGATTCGCTGGCCAAGCGCAGCGAAAACCTTGAGATATTCCGTTACGCCGCCGGCGGTTTCCGCGACTTCACGCGGATTGCCGGCAGCGACCCGGTGATGTGGCACGACATCTTCCTCGCCAACCGCGAGGCGGTGTTGCGCACCCTCGACGCATTTCGCGACGACCTCGACGCCCTGCGCGGCGCGGTCGACGCTGGGGACGGGCATCAGTTGCTGGGCGTGTTCACCCGCGCCCGGCATGCCCGCGAGCATTTCAGCAAAATCCTGGCCCGCAGGGCCTATGTGGACGCCATGCACTCGAATGATCTGATCTACCTCGCCAATCCTGGTGGCTCTCTCTCCGGCCGCATCCGCGTGCCGGGCGACAAGTCCATCTCGCACCGCTCGATCATGCTCGGCTCGCTGGCCGAAGGCACCACTCAGGTGGAAGGCTTCCTCGAGGGCGAAGACGCCCTGGCCACTCTGCAGGCCTTCCGCGACATGGGCGTGGTGATCGAAGGTCCGCATCACGGCAAGGTGACCATTCACGGCGTGGGTCTGAATGGCCTGAAACCGCCGCCCGGCCCGCTGTACTTGGGTAACTCCGGCACCTCCATGCGCCTGCTCTCCGGCCTGCTGGCTGCGCAGCCGTTCGATACCGTGCTGACCGGCGACGCCTCGCTGTCCAAGCGCCCGATGAACCGCGTGGCCAAGCCGCTGCGCGAGATGGGTGCGGTGATCGAGACCGGCCCGGAAGGCCGTCCGCCGATGCACATCAAGGGCGGCCAGCGTCTGACCGGCATGAGCTACGAGATGCCGATGGCCAGTGCTCAGGTCAAGTCCTGCCTGCTGCTGGCCGGCCTGTACGCCGCCGGCGAGACCTCTGTGACCGAGCCGGCGCCGACCCGCGACCACACTGAACGCATGCTGCGTGGCTTCGGTTACCCGGTGACCGTGGACGGCAACGTTGCTACCGTCGAATCCGGCCACAAGCTCGGCGCCACCCATATCGAAGTGCCGGCGGACATTTCCTCGGCTGCCTTCTTCCTGGTCGCCGCCAGCATCGCTGAGGGCTCCGAGCTGGTGCTGGAGCACGTCGGCATCAACCCGACCCGCACCGGCGTGATCGACATCCTCAAGCTGATGGGGGCCGACCTCACTCTGGAAAACCAGCGTGAAGTCGGCGGTGAGCCGGTTGCGGACATCCGTGTGCGCGCCGCCAAGCTCAAGGGTATCGACATCCCGGAAGATCTGGTGCCGCTGGCCATCGACGAGTTCCCGGTACTGTTCGTCGCTGCCGCCTGCGCCGAAGGGCGCACCGTGCTGCGTGGCGCCGAAGAGCTGCGAGTCAAGGAATCCGATCGCATCCAGGTCATGGCCGATGGGCTGATCGCCCTGGGCGTGAAGGCCGAGCCGACCCCGGACGGCATCATCATCGAGGGCGGTGCTTTTGGTGGTGGCGAGGTGTGGAGCCATGGTGACCACCGCATCGCCATGTCCTTCAGCGTGGCCTCGCTGCGCGCCGGTGCGCCGATCCGTATCCACGATTGCGCCAACGTCGCTACATCCTTCCCCAACTTCCTCGGCCTTGCCGCGCAGGTCGGCATCCGTGTGGCGGAGGAGGGCAAGGCATGAGCGCTGTAGTCATCACCATCGACGGGCCGAGCGGCTCGGGCAAGGGCACCATTGCTGGTCTGCTGGCCAGCAAGCTGGGTTGGAACCTTCTGGACTCGGGCGCCCTCTATCGTCTGCTGGCGTTTGCTGCCGGCAACCACGGCATCGACCTGACCAATGAAGAAGCGCTGAAGGCACTGGCCGCCCATCTGGACGTTCAGTTCATCGACAAGCGCATCATCCTCGAGGGTGACGAAGTCACCGACGCCATCCGTAACGAGCAGGTCGGTGCCGGCGCCTCCATGGTCGCTTCGCTGCCGGCGGTGCGTGAGGCGCTATTGCAGCGCCAGCGCGCTTTTCTCGAGGCGCCGGGCCTGGTGGCCGACGGTCGCGACATGGGAACCGTGGTGTTCCCGGACGCTCCGCTGAAGATCTACCTGACTGCCAGCGCCGAGGAGCGTGCCCGTCGGCGCTATCTTCAGTTGAAAGGAAAAGTTGGAGGTGTTAGCCTGCCGAGTCTGCTAGACGAGATTCGTGCGCGCGATGAGCGTGACATGCAGCGTGCAGTGGCTCCTCTGAAGCCGGCGATCGACGCCATTCAACTGGACTCCACCGAGCTGAGCATTGAGCAGGTAATGGAAAGAATTCTCAGCGAGGTCGCCAATCGCGATCTCGCAGGGCAATGAGCCACGGCTGACTTAAGTCGAAAGGCTCGCAAGGAGGCGTGCGGGAGACCAGTCATAGTCCCGCAGGCCTCTTTTTACATGAACGAACCCACATTGTCTGGAGTGTGGTTTGGGCGAATCCCCGCCCTTGATCAACAGGAATCAACATGAGCGAAAGCTTTGCAGAACTTTTTGAAGAAAGCCTGAAATCCCTCGACATGCAGCCGGGTGCCATCATCACCGGCATCGTGGTCGACATCGACGGTGACTGGGTCACCGTGCATGCCGGCCTGAAGTCTGAGGGCGTCATCCCGCTCGACCAGTTCTTCAACGAACAAGGCGAGCTGACCATCAAGGTCGGTGACGAAGTCCACGTTGCGCTGGACGCAGTGGAAGACGGCTTCGGTGAAACCAAGCTGTCCCGCGAGAAAGCCAAGCGTGCCGAGTCCTGGCTGGTTCTGGAAGCCGCTTTCAATGCTGAGGAAGTGGTCAAGGGCGTTATCAACGGCAAGGTCAAAGGCGGCTTCACCGTTGACGTCAACGGCATCCGCGCGTTCCTGCCGGGCTCCCTGGTCGATGTACGTCCGGTGCGTGATACCACTCACCTGGAAGGCAAAGAGCTGGAGTTCAAGGTCATCAAGCTGGACCAGAAGCGCAACAACGTTGTCGTTTCCCGTCGCAGCGTGCTGGAAGCCGAGAACAGCGCCGAGCGCGAAGCTCTGCTGGAATCCCTGCAGGAAGGCCAGCAGGTCAAAGGTATCGTCAAGAACCTCACCGACTACGGTGCGTTCGTTGACCTGGGCGGCGTAGATGGTCTGCTGCACATCACCGACATGGCCTGGAAGCGCATCAAGCACCCGTCCGAGATCGTCAACGTTGGCGACGAGATCGACGTCAAGGTTCTGAAGTACGACCGCGAGCGCAACCGCGTCTCCCTGGGTCTGAAGCAGCTGGGCGAAGATCCATGGGTCGCCATCAAAGCGCGCTACCCGGAAGGTACTCGTGTTACCGCCAAAGTCACCAACCTGACCGACTACGGCTGCTTCGCCGAGCTGGAAGAAGGCGTGGAAGGTCTGGTGCACGTATCCGAGATGGATTGGACCAACAAGAACATCCACCCGTCCAAAGTCGTTCAGGTTGGCGACGAAGTGGAAGTTCAGGTTCTCGACATCGACGAAGAGCGTCGTCGTATCTCCTTGGGCATCAAGCAGTGCAAGTCGAACCCGTGGGAAGACTTCTCCGGCCAGTTCAACAAGGGCGACAAGATCTCCGGCACCATCAAGTCGATCACCGATTTCGGTATCTTCATTGGTCTGGACGGCGGCATCGACGGTCTGGTTCACCTGTCCGACATCTCCTGGAACGAAGTGGGCGAAGAAGCCGTACGTCGTTTCAAGAAGGGCGACGAGCTGGAAACCGTCATCCTCTCCGTTGATCCGGAGCGCGAGCGCATCTCCCTGGGCATCAAGCAGCTGGAAGACGATCCGTTCTCCAACTACGCCTCCCTGAACGAGAAAGGCACCATCGTGCGCGGTACCGTCAAGGAAGTGGACGCCAAGGGCGCCGTGATCAGCCTGGGTGGCGACATCGAAGGCATCCTGAAAGCTTCCGAAATCAGCCGTGACCGCGTTGAAGACGCCCGTAACGTGCTGAAAGAAGGCGACGAAGTCGAAGCCAAGATCATCAGCATCGACCGCAAGTCCCGCGTTATCAGCCTGTCCGTCAAGTCCAAAGACGTCGAAGACGAAAAGGACGCGATGAAAGAGCTGCGTAACAAGCAGGAAGCCGAAACCACTGGTCCGACCACCATCGGTGATCTGATCCGTGCTCAGATGAACCAGAACTAAGTTCAGGTGCTTCTGGAAAAAGGGCGACTTCGGTCGCCCTTTTTCATTTGTGCCGTGCGATGTCTTCGTCGCGGCATTTCCCCTCTTGACATTCGGGCTATCCAAACATTGGCAGGCGTGCTAAAAACACCCTACTAGATGATCTAGCCGCTTGAAAAAGAAGGGAAAACCATGACCAAGTCGGAGTTGATCGAGCGTATTGTCAATCACCAGGGGCTACTGTCTTCGAAGGACGTGGAACTGGCGATCAAGACCATGCTGGAGCAGATGTCCCAGGCTCTGGCTACTGGTGATCGCATCGAAATTCGCGGCTTTGGTAGTTTTTCCCTGCACTATCGTGCACCCCGCGTGGGGCGTAATCCTAAAACCGGTGAGTCCGTGCGCCTGGATGGCAAGTTCGTGCCGCACTTCAAGCCTGGTAAGGAGTTACGTGATCGCGTCAATGAGGATGAGTGAGCCGTTCTCGGTGCGATTCGCAAGGAGCTAAATATGCTGAATGGCATTAGACGCCTAATTTGGCTTGGAGCTCTCGTGCTGGTCGGCATGATTATTCTGGCCCTCATGCTGCAGAACCCCCAGCGTTCCCAATTTCATTTCCTGTTCTGGGTTACCCCGGAGCTGCCGTTTTCCATTTTTCTGATCATGGCCTTTGTGCTTGGCTTGCTGGGCGCATTACTGCTCAGCCTTTGGGCCTCAGCTCGCAGAGCTATTGGGATTAAAGCTAACAAGGCTGATTGAGTTTTTATGAATTGCTGTGCCTTGTGGCTGGTTTCTGAGTGGCGAAAAGATCGATTTGCTGTACTGCCGTGGAGTGCACGTCCATGATGCGTGTGCTGGTGACGGGGGCCTCCGGGTTTATCGGTGGGGCATTGCTTCGGCGCCTTGCCGCTGAGCCTGCCATTCAAGTGGTTGCAGGTGTGCGGCGCCAGTCGCCCGGGCTTGGTGACGGCCACTATGACTTCCTCGAGATGGGCAATATCGAGGATGCGCTGATCGAGCCTAAGCAGTTGCAAGGGGTGTGCGCGGTCATACATACGGCAGCGCGAGTTCATGTGATGCATGAGCAGTCCCAAGATCCGCTGGCCGAGTTTCGCCGGGTGAATGTTGACGGTACCTTGACTCTCGCTCGTGCGGCTGCGACTGCAGGCGTGCGACGTTTCGTGTTTCTTAGCTCTATCAAGGTCAATGGCGAATCGAGCCTGCCTGGCTCGCCTTTTCACGCAGATGCATTGCCGGCACCTACGGACCCCTATGGCGTATCGAAGTACGAGGCCGAGCAGGGGCTTCGCCAGATTGCTCGTGAAACTGGCATGGAGGTAGTGATAGTTCGTCCTCCGCTGGTCTACGGCCCTGGGGTGCGCGCCAACTTTCTCAGCATGATGCGATGGCTGCAGCGTGGTATCCCTCTGCCGCTCGGGCGCATCGACAATCGGCGCAGCCTGGTAGCCCTAGACAATCTGGTCGATCTGCTGGTGTGTTGTATCAGACATCCCGCAGCGGCTAACCAGATTTTTCTCGTTAGCGATGGCGAGGATTTATCTACCAGCGAGCTGCTGCGTCGCCTGGGTTTTGCGCTGAATCGACCGGCTCGCCTCTGCGGTTGGGCGTCCCCTTTACTGCGGATGCTGCTGCGAGTTACGAGGCGTGATGCCCTGATACTGCGGCTGTACGGTTCCTTGCAGGTCGATATCGAGAAAAACCGAATGCTACTGGCCTGGACGCCACCTATCAGTAATCAAGAGGCTTTGCGCATTACTGCTGAGGATTTTCTAAGGAGGGAAAGATGCTGACTCTGGCCTGGCTTCTGCCCGCCGTTTTGCTGCTTTCATGGGCTGTGACAGGTGGTCTGCGGCAGTATGCGCTCCATCGCAATCTCCTGGATGTGCCTAATCAGCGCAGCTCCCATAGTGTGCCCACCCCGCGAGGCGGAGGCATGGCTATCGTGCTGAGCTTCCTGCTGGCGCTACTGGTGCTGTGGCTATGCGAATGGATCTCTGCGTCTCTGGCGGTCGCCCTGCTTGGGGCCGGATTGCTTGTGGCCCTGATTGGGTTTCTTGATGACCATGGGCACGTCCCCGCTCGCTGGCGTTTACTCATCCATTTTGTCGCCGCTATTTGGGGACTCTACTGGCTGGGAGGCGCGCCCGCTGTAGTCGTTGGTGATACGAATATAGAGCTGGATTGGTTGGGGGTTGTTCTTGGCACCTTTTACCTAGTCTGGCTACTCAATCTCTATAATTTCATGGATGGTATCGACGGCATCGCGGGCATCGAAGCGGTTACCACCTGCCTGTCTGTGGTGTTGATTTGTGTTTTGATGGGCCGTTGGCAGGTAGCGTTGATGCCGGCTGTGCTCGGTTTGGCTTCGCTGGGGTTTCTACTGTGGAATTTCCCGCCTGCGAAAATTTTTATGGGCGATGCTGGCAGTGGCTTCCTCGGGCTGATGCTGGGCATGCTCTCTTTGCATATGGCTTGGGTGGAACCCCAGCTTTTTGTTTCTTGGCTGATATTGCTAGGCGTTTTTCTGGTTGATGCTAGTGTCACCTTGGTTCGCAGGCTGCTGCGTGGCGAAAAGATCTATCAGGCACACCGCAGCCATGCTTATCAATATGCCTCGAGAAGGTATGGCCGGCACCTACCGGTTACCCTGGCTGTAGCAGCTATAAATTTATTCTGGCTGGCCCCGCTGGCTGTCTGGGCTGCATTTCATGGGAACGATTGGCTGGTGCTTTCATTGGCGTATGTGCCGCTAGTTCTTTTGGCTCTGAAATTCCGAGCCGGCCAATCTGATTGAAACAAGGGCATGAGGCCTATGAATATTCGTTCCTGGCTGGTTAGTTGGCCGCGTAGATATAAGCGATTGCTGCAGGTTGGGGCTGACGTTCTGATTTGCTGGGGTGCGCTATGGCTGGCCTTCTGGGTTCGCTTGGGGTCGGACAAGCTGATCAATCCCTTCGGCGATTATCTGTGGCTGTTTGTATCGGCTCCTCTTATCGCCATCCCCGTCTATATTCGCGCCGGCATGTACCGAGCAGTGTTGCGTTATCTGGGTAATGATGCCCTGGTAACTATTTTTAAAGCGGTGACTTTCTCCGCGTTGCTACTGGCCTTGGTGGTGTATTGGCATAAAGGTGCGGCTGTAGTCGTCCCGCGCTCCTTGGTGTTCAATTACTGGTGGCTGAGTCTGGTGTTGGCTGGTGGTCTCCGCCTGCTGATGCGCCAGTATTTTATGGGCGACTGGTTCAATGTCCGTGCCGCTATCAATCTGTCTAGCAAGGACGATTCATTGCCTCGCGTTGCCGTCTATGGGGCTGGTACCGCGGGTAATCAGCTGGTGGCCGCGTTACGCATGGGGCGCTCAATGCGGCCAGTGGCGTTCATCGATGACGACGACAGCATTGCCACCCGTGTCATTGCCGGGCTGAAGGTTTACAAGCCCAAGCATATCTCCCAGTTGATCAATGAGACCGGGGCTCAGGAAATTCTCCTGGCAATACCATCCGCCAGTCGCGCCCGTCGTAAAGAGATCTTGCATCACCTTGAGCCCTTTCCCCTTCATATTCGCTCAGTCCCCGACATCATGGACTTGGCCAGTGGCCGGGTTCGTGTCGATGATATTCAAGAGGTCGATATCGCTGACTTGCTGGGGCGAGATGCGGTGCCGCCTCAGGCTGAACTGTTTGAGCGCTGCATCCGCGACAAGGTAGTGATGGTGACCGGGGCTGGTGGCTCGATAGGCTCTGAACTATGCCGTCAACTGGTTGGCAGCCAGCCTAGAACCCTAGTGTTGTTCGAACACGCCGAGTTCAACCTCTACAGCATTCATCTCGAGCTGGAGGCAATCGTTCGGCGGGAATCTTTGCCCATTCGCCTGGTGCCCATACTCGGCTCGGTGCGCTCGCAAGAGCACTTGCTGGAGGTGATGCGAGCCTGGGGTGTAAACACTGTCTATCACGCTGCTGCGTACAAGCATGTACCGATGGTCGAGCACAATATTGCAGAGGGTGTGCGCAATAACGTATTTGGAACCTTGAGTGCCGCACAGGCTGCGCTCAAGGCCGGCGTTGATCACTTTGTGCTGATCTCCACCGATAAGGCCGTTCGCCCCACGAATATCATGGGAAGCACCAAGCGGCTGGCAGAGTTGGTGTTGCAGGCACTGAGCCTGGAGGCTGCCCCTGTTTTGTTCAGCGATACGGGCGGAGTGCACCAGGTCAACAAGACACACTTCACCATGGTGCGTTTCGGCAACGTGCTGGGTTCTTCCGGCTCGGTAATTCCGTTGTTCCGTGAGCAGATCCGGCGTGGTGGGCCGGTGACCGTAACCCATCCATCTATCACGCGTTATTTCATGACCATTTCCGAGGCCGCGCAGCTCGTGATCCAGGCTGGTGCCATGGGGCAGGGTGGTGATGTGTTTGTCTTGGACATGGGGCAGCCAGTCAAGATCCTCGAGTTGGCCGAGAAGATGATCCATCTTTCTGGCCTGAACATTCGCTCCGAGCGTAACCCGCAAGGAGATATCGATATTCAGTTCACCGGTTTGCGGCCGGGTGAAAAGCTCTATGAGGAGTTGCTGATCGGCGACAACGTCAGCCCAACTGGCCACCCGATGATCATGTGCGCCAATGAGGAGCACCTGCCTTGGGACAGCATGAAGTTGATTCTCGACGAGATGCTGCTTGCATTGGTCAAGGATGATTACGATCGAGTTCGGCAACTACTGCGTGAGACGGTCAGTGGATACTCTCCAGAAGGAGAGATAGTCGACTGGATACATGTGCAGCGTCGCACAGAACCTAAGTAGTGGCCGTTTGACAGCCCTGGGATGATGGCTAGATTTCAGGGGCGTGATCAGGAAGTCACGCCTCACTGAATACAAGGAGCCTCACCATGTACAAGAAGTCTCTCGCCATCCTGCTGCTTTCTTGCGCCGTATCGCTGACCGCCAATGCCGCGACTACTGAGCCGGCCAAGTCCTCTACGGCGCCCGCCGAGCAGGTTCAGCAGGTCGAAGGTCAGATCAATCTCAACACCGCTGATGTTGCAACCCTCGAGGCGGGGCTGCTGGGTATTGGGCCGGCGAAGGCCCAGGCCATAGTCGATCACCGTAACAGCAACGGTCCTTTTGCATCGGTCGATGAGCTGCTGGAAGTCAAAGGTATTGGCCCGGCAACGCTGGAGAAGAATCGCGACAAGCTGAGCGTCAACTGACACCTAGCCTCCCTTCCTGAAAAAAGCCGGTCCATGACCGGCTTTTTTGCTTTCTGCGCGACAGATTACACTGCGCCTTCGCAAAAGCCGCCAGGAGTCAGTCGTGTCTGCAATGCAACCTTCGCTCGGATTCGCCGGTATCGGCTTGATGGGCCTTCCCATGGCCCGGCGCCTGCTGGCGGCCGGTTATCCGTTGAGTGTGTGGAATCGTTCTGCTGAGAAGTGCGCCGTCTTGGCCGATGAAGGGGCCGAGGTTGTTTCCTCCGTCGGCGATCTATGTGAGCGGGCCGATATCGTGATGCTGTGCCTGGCCGACACGGCGGTAGTGCGTGAAGTGGTCTTCGGCCAAGGAGGGCTGGTCGAGCACGCTCGCCCCGGCCAGTTGCTGGTCGATTTTTCCAGCCTGGAACCGGCGGCCACCCGCGAGATGGCCTCGGAGTTGGGCGCGCGCACGGGTATGCACTGGGTGGATGCGCCAGTCTCCGGCGGTACGCCGGGCGCAGAGGCGGGCACCCTGGCGATCATGGCTGGTGGTCGGGCGGAGGACTTAGAGCGGGTTCGCCCGGTCCTGGCGCACCTTGGTCAGCGTCTGACGCACATGGGCGACGTGGGCGCCGGGCAGGTCACCAAGGTCTGCAACCAGATGCTGGTTGCCTGCAATGCGCTGGTGATTGCCGAAGTGGTCGCATTGGCAGAGCGCTCGGGAGTCGATGCGGCGATGCTTGCGCAGGCCCTGGCCGGAGGCTTCGCCGATTCCAGGCCCTTGCAGATACTGGCCCCGCAGATGGCTGAGAGCCGCTTCGAGCCGGCCAAGTGGCATGTCCGCACACTGCTCAAGGACCTGGATACTGCGGTAAAGCTGGCTCGCGAGCAGGGTGGTGCCACGCCCATGAGTGGCCTGGCTGCCCAGTTGATGCGGCTGCACGGTAGTCAGGGGTATCTGGAGCAGGATCCGGCGACGCTGGTCCAGCTGCTGCGTGAGAGCGGCTCATGAAAATCGCTGCCAACCTGTCTTTGCTATTTGCCGAACAGCCCTTGCAAGAGCGTCCCGCTGCGGCTGCTGCGGCTGGTTTCGACGGGGTGGAGATTCAGTTTCCCTATGAGGTTGCCGCGCCGTTGCTGCGCGACGCGCTGCAGTCTTCGTCGATGCCCCTGGTACTTATCAATCTTCCCGCCGGCGATTTGATGGCGGGAGGGGCGGGGCTGGCAGCAGTGCCCGCGCTGCAGGCAGAGTTCGATCGGGCTCTGCAGCAGGCTCTCGATTATGCTGCGGTGGTCCGGCCACTCTGTGTCAATGTGCTGCCAGGGCGCTTGGCTGAAGGCGTCACCCGCGAGCAGGCGTTATCCACGCTAGAGGCCAATCTGCGTAAGGCTGCGCAGCGATTTCAGGACATGGGCATCCGTGTGTTGTGCGAGGCAATCAACCCACTGGACATGCCGGGCTTCCTTATCAATACGGCTGAGCAGTTGGCGGAGTTGTTGCGGCGGGTGAATCATCCGAACTGTCTGGCGCAGCTGGACCTTTACCACATGGCCAGGCAGGAACTGGACTTTGCCGAATGCCTTGCTCATCTGCAGGGCAGGATAGGGCATGTGCAGTTCGCCGATTGCCCAGGGCGCGGGGCGCCTGGCACTGGCGAGCTGGCGCTGGAGGCGCAGTTGCAGGCTCTCATTGCCAGTGGCTACCAAGGCTGGCTGGGCGCGGAGTACAGACCGAGTGGGGCGACCCAGGCAAGCCTGGATTGGCTGCCGCGCTGGCAGGCTTCCCTGCCGTGAACGAAAAGGCCCGCAGATGCGGGCCTTTTCGCTTTGCTCGATCTGTCAGTCCTTGGCGTAGTCGTTGAGCGAGATGACCCGGGTCTTGCCGACGCGGTGGCGGTAGATCTCGCGCAGGTACTTGATGGCCTTCTTCACGCTTTCGCGGGACAAGCGGATGTCGTTGATCGAGACGAACTTGTCCTGGTCGTGGATCAGCTCGCGGTACTTCTTCTCGTACATCGGCTTGATCGCGTACCAGTTGGTGTCGAGGATCTTCGCCGGGTTCTCGTACTCGTTGAGCATTGCCTCGATGCGCGCCTCGTCGAAGTCCTCGGAGACGATGAAGTCGAGCATGGCGTTGTCCAGGCTCTCGTCGTAGCGGTACTGGTCGCGGGCGAAGCAGCGCTTGATGAAGGCGACGATCAGGGTCAGGAAGTCGTCCGACAGGCACGGGCTCTTGACGATCAGGGTGGTCAGCGACAGGTTGGCCGAGGCGCCGATCACCAGGGCGTAGCGCTTCAGGGTGGTGTTGGGGAACAGGCTGTTGAGGTGGGTCTTGAGCCGGTTAAGGTCCATGTAGGACAGCTTGTAGTCCTTCGGCAGCGAGACGATGGACACCACCGAGGAGCAGTTCTTGAAGAAGTGCAGGTCGCTCAGGGCGCTGGCGTCGAAGTTGGACTTCTTGTACTGCTCCAGGGCCGCGCGGTAGCGCTTGGCCTCGATCGGCAGCAGGCTGATGCCCTCGATGGCCTGGGTGGTCTTGTTGAAGTGTGGCAAATCGATGGAGCGGAAGAACAGGTCGTCGATGTTGAGCTTGGGCTGCTCCTTCTCGAACACCTTGAACTTCTCGGTGGTGGCCGGCTGGGCCTGCTCGGCTACCACGGATTCCGCGTAGGCCACGGCCACCGGGCCGGCCAGGCTCATGAACAGGTCGTTTGCATCGAGGCGGATGGTCTCGCCGATGTCGATGCCGGCGCGGCGGAAGTAGTTCTGATCGTAGTCGGTGGTCACCGCCTGGGCGGTGAGGATGTTGAAGATCTGCTGCGAGATGTACTGGTTGGCGTGGCGCTCCATGGCGTTCACGTCGATGTTCTGTACGTTGCCGCCGTCGCTCTCTTCGGCGTAGCGCATGATGTCGTTGGAGATCAGCATCATGGCGTTCCACGGGCGGATGCGGCGCATCACGCTCTCTTCGCCGGTTTCTTCGCTGTCGAAGTTGTAGGAGAAGTCCCACTCCTCGGCGAGGTACTTGCACAGCAGGCGGCCGGCGTTGATGTGCAGGGCTTCGGACATCTCGATGCGTTGATCGGAGATGTTCGGCAGGATGCAGATGCCGCTGGTGAAGATCGGCTCGAAGACGAAGGAGTGACCGCGGTTGTCCTCGCTGCTGCTCTCCTGCTTGGTGTCGAAGGTCTTGCTCATGTAGGCGAACTGCTGGGCCAGGCCGAATTCCGAGGCCATGCCCGAGCCGGTGCCGCCGCCGGCGCTGAAGATGTAGAAGTACAGGCGCGACTGGTTGGCCTTGATGCCGCAGGAGTCGATCAGGTAGCTGTGGATGAACTTCCAGTCGGCGTTGGAGAAACGCTGGGTGTCCTTGTTGAGGATGATCTTGGCCAGGTACTGGCCGAGGATCGGTGCGTTACCGGCGCCGCCGGCATGGACCTCGGACAGGTCCATGATCTTCATCTTGCTGTAGTCGTCGAGGAAGCCGTTGGTCTCGGCCTTGCGCGAGAAGCGGATGCGCCCCTCGATGTCCTTGTCCAGGTCGCCGAGCATCACCAGCGGCTCGATCAGGAATACCGGCTTGGCGCTGCGCCCGGAGGACAGGCGAAGGTTGCTGCGGATCCAGCTGGCCGGGCGCTGTTCGCCGTTCTTTTCCTGGGCGCTGAATTCGTTGAGGTAGAAGCGCCGGGCGTTGTACACCAGCGAGGCTACGTCGAGGGCGATGTTGGAGCCGCACCGGCCGAGGCCGATCAGGCACACCGACGGGAAGTGCTGGGCGTGGCGTGCGTCGAGGCCGTCTTCGCCATGCAGCTTGGGGAATACCCGTTCGCGCAGACCGTCGAGGTTTTCGAGGATGCGGTCGATGTCGCGTTCGGTGAAATACATGTACTGCTCGTTGCTTACCTGCAGGCTCTGCTGCGGGGCGGAGACGGGGGCGGGCAGTGTCTCGGTCACGGTATGGGGGACGGTACGCGGTTCGGATACGGAGGAATCAGTGTCTTTAGTTGTTTTCATCGTCGACATTCCGTGGCTGTTGGCGGCAGCTTTTTATTAGTCAATCAGAGTCTGTAAATGCTCTGTTACATTCAATAGCACTATATACAGCGAAGCGGTTTTATTCGAGGCGGCGACAACTCTTTTCTCCGGCTTGATCCCGCATGGGGCCTGGCCTGTCGCCGGTTCACTGGCGAAGTGCCATTTAGCTGCAGGGAAGGTCGGTTTTCTGACGTTGTTTGTATCTTGAGTATCTTCATGGATTGAATCCGGACAGTAACCAGGGTGTGCTTACTGTTGCGGCTTTTTATTGTCCACTTGGTCAGTTTAATGTGCCCCGCGCTTGCCGGAGCGCGCCTTGCGAGAGTAGGGTTGCAGCCCCGGCCTGCCTGGCCTCCCTGTTGTTGGATGTAACGTGAAACCTGTACCCAGGGCCCTGCTATTGCTGGCGCTGGTGCTGGCGGCGATCAATCTGCGCCCCGGCATCACCTCTCTCGCCCCCCTGATCGAGCGCATTGCCGAAGAGCTGTCGCTGAGTCGCGGATTGATCAGCCTGACCACTGCTTTGCCGGTCCTGTGCATGGGCCTGCTGGCGCCGCTGGCGCCGCGCCTGGCCGTGCGTTTCGGCCTGGAGCGCACCGTCGCCGTCTGCCTGGGGCTGATCATGCTGGCCCTGCTGCTTCGCCTGGGCGGGCATTTCAGTTCGCTGCTGATCGGTAGCGCCGTGTTGCTCGGCGCCGGTATCGCCGTGGCCGGACCGCTGCTGTCCGGATTCATCAAGCGCCACTTCCGTGATCACGTCGGCCAGGTGGTCGGCTGGTATTCCTTCAGCATGGCCATCGGCGGCGCCGCGGGTGCGGTGCTCACGGTACCGCTGACCCAGGGCCTGGGTGATGACTGGAGCCTGGGCCTGGCGGCCTGGTTCGTGCCGGCCTTGCTCGCCGGTCTGCTCTGGCTGCGCTTGCCGAATCGGGCCGAGGAGGCGGTGGCCGGTGATGCTCAGGGGCTGCCCTGGCGCGAGCCGCGGGCGTGGCTGGTGACCGGCTTCTTCGCCATTCAGGCTGGCTTCTTCTACACCATGGCCACCTGGCTGGTGGCGCGCTACCACGAGGCGGGTCTGAGCCTGCTGCACGCCAATGGCCTGTTCAGTCTGTTGATGCTGGTCGGCCTGCCCAGCGCCTGGCTGCTGCCCTGGCTGGCCCAGCGTTTCGATATCCGCCAGCCGCTGCTGGTGGGCTGCGGGATGATCCTGACCCTGTGCATGAGCATGATCACCTTCCAGCCGACGCTGTGGCCCGAGGTCTGGGCCGTGCTGATGGGCTTCGTCCTCAGCGGCTCCTTCGCTCTGTCGCTGGTGCTGCCGCTGTACGAGGTGCACACGCCGCTGGCCGTCAGCCGCTGGACGGCGATGATGCTCTGCGCGGGCTATGGCATGGCCTGCCTGGCACCGATCCTGGCAGGGCTGGGGCGCGACCTGGCCGGTAACTACCAGATGCCGTTCATGGTGCTGATCGGCCTGGCCGTGCTGATGACGCTGATCGCCTGGGCCCTGCGCACACCGCAACGCTCGGCCTGATCAGGCGTCTGCTCCGGCGCTTTTTGCGCGGGGAGGGCATTGGTTCCTTTGCAGCTGCCATGCCCTGTGTTAGAAGGCAGCCTGCACTTTCTGGAGTACCCGTGTGGAGTCCGAATCCATCGTCTATGGCTGCATCCGCGACTGGCCGTCCGGTGATCTCGAGCAGCGTGCGCTGCGTCGTGGCACCAACCGCCAAGTGTTGGAGCAGCTGCCTGACGGCGACGCCTGGCCGTTCCTCGGTCGCGAGATGTTCTCCTTCTGCGGCAACGAGGGTGAAGGGCTGTACCAGACCCAGGTGATCCACTTCGGCGCCAGCTACCAGGCCATCGAGTACGAGTGGGCGCTGTGGGTGAAGGAATTCGAGGCGCTGCTCAAGCGCCTGTACTGGGCCAGCGCCGTGGTACACCTGGAGACCGAACTGAACGGTCTGCACACCTTCCGCTGGGAATCGGAGAGCGGCTTCCATAGCCCACAGGAAGAAGACCTGCGGGTGCGCTGCGTGTGGGAGCGCGAGGGCAGCCTGCGCGGCTGAGTTCGAACTGGCGGCACCGCGATCCACTGACCCGACCGCTTTCAAGAGATCGACGATGCTCAACTACTTCTGGTTCTTCCTCGCCGCGCTGTTCGAGATTGCCGGCTGCTACGCCTTCTGGATGTGGCTGCGGCTGGGCAAGAGCGCCTGGTGGATCGCCCCAGGCCTGCTCAGCCTGACCCTGTTCGCCCTGCTGCTGACCCGTGTCGAGGCGGCCTACGCCGGGCGCGCCTATGCCGCCTATGGCGGCGTCTACATCGTGGCTTCGCTGCTCTGGCTGGGCGTGATCGAGCGGACCCGGCCGATGCTTTCGGATTGGGCGGGCGCAGTGCTGTGCCTGATCGGCGCGGGCATCATCCTGCTCGGTCCGCGTTTCGCCAGTCACTAGTCCTCCAGCCACTCCTTCGGCACTTCATCGCGTAGCGCCAGCTGGCACTGCTGGCTGTCGGCGTCGAAGACGATCACTGCCTGACCTTTCTCCAGCGCCCTGCGCGCCCGCTCGACGCGGGTAGCCAGTGGCGTGTCGTCACCGTTGTCGGTGCCATCGCGGGTGACGAAGTCTTCCAGCAGGCGGTTCAGGGTCTCGGCTTCGAGCATCTGGTGGGGGATCAGCATGGCGGCTCCTGTTGGCGGGCGGCCATGCTAATCGGTCACGTGGGCCTGCGCGAGCAGGTAGCGATCAAGCATGGCGTAGAGCTGCTGGCAGTCCAGCGGCTTGCCGAGGAAGTCGTCCATGCCGGCGGCCAGGCCCTGGTCACGGTGCTCGTCGAGGATATGCGCGGTCAGAGCGATTATCGGCACCGCCGGCAGCTGGCGGTTGTACTCCAGCTTGCGGATCTGCCGGGTCGCCTCGAAGCCGTCCAGTTCCGGCATCTCGCAGTCCATCAGCACCAGCTGCACGGCGCCGGGATCACGGCGGTACTCGGCGACCGCGGCGTTGCCGTCGGCCACCATCCGTACCGAATAGCCGCGCTTCTTGAGGAAGCCCTGGACCACCATCTGGTTCACCCGATTGTCTTCGGCCACCAGGATGCAGGGCGTGCTGCCGGCACGCTGCTCCAGCGCCGGCGGCACGGCGGGCGCCTCACTGCGCCGCTCGCTGTACAGCTCCAGCAGGGTGTCGCGCAGGCCGACCACCGAGAGCGGCAGCGGCTGGCCCAGCAGACGCAGGCCGCGGCCCTCGGGTAGCTGCTGGTATTGCTCCGGCGGGCTGAGGATCAGCACGCGCTGGCCGTGTTCCAGGTCTGGTCGCAGGCTGTCCAGCCAGTGCCCACTGCTGCCCGGCCAGGGCGCCATGAGCACCAGCAGCGGCGGGGCGGTGAAGTCTTCCAGGTAGTCACGCAGGCGTTCCGGGTCTTGGCAGCGCTGGGTGCGCATGCCCCAGCGGCCGAGCAGGTGACCGAGGCAGTCGAGGCCCTGGCCGTCCAGGGAGCAGAGCAGGGCGGTGCGGTTCTCCAGCAGCGCAGCCAGTTCATCGTGGTCTTCGACGGCGCGGCGCAGCGGCACGTCGAAGGCGAAGCGCGAGCCCTGTCCCGGGGTGCTCTGCACCTCGATGCGGCCGTCCATCATCTCCACCAGCTCCTTGCTGATGGCCAGGCCCAGGCCGCTGCCGCCATAGCGGCGGGTGGTGCTGGAGTCGCCCTGGGCGAAGGACTTGAACAGCTGGTGGAGGCTGTCGTGGTGAATGCCGATGCCACTGTCGCTGACCGCGAACACCAGGTGCAGGCCACCGTCGCTGTTGCTGCGCCGGCTGACTGACAGAGACACGTGGCCCTCCTGGGTGAACTTGAGGGAGTTGCCCAGCAGGTTCATCAGCACCTGCTTGAGCCGCGTCGGGTCGCCCTGGATGCGCCGTGGCACACCGCCCTCCAGGCAGACATACAGGCGCAGGCGCTTCTCCAGGGCCTGGGCGGTGAACAGCGCAAGGGTCTCGGAGATCATCTGCTCCAGGTCGAACTCGATTTCCTCCAGGCTCAGCTTGCCGGACTCGATGCGCGCGTAATCGAGGATGTCGTTGATCACCGACATCAGCGAACGGCCCGAGCTGCTGATGGTATCCACGTAGAAGCGTTGGTTGCGGTCCAGCGGCGTCTCGCGCAGCAGCTGCAGCATGCCCAGAACGCCGTTCAGCGGGGTACGGATCTCGTGGCTCATCTTGGCCAGGAAGCGGCTCTTGGCCTGGTTCTCGTACTCGGCCTGCTCGGCGGCCTGGCGCGAGCGGAAGCCCTCGTCCTTGAGCAGGTTGATGCGGTCGGCCAGGCCGATGGACAGGCTCAGCAGCTCGATGGTCACGCCGACCTTGACCACCGCCGAGCCGTAGATGCCGAAGATCTCGATGCCCAGCGAACCACTGGTGACCAGGATGAACGCCACCAGCAGCACGCTCCAGGCCAGCACATAGTAGGAGCCGTGGCGCACGCCGCGGCGCCAGGCATAGGCGCCGGTGAGCAGTAGGATCAGCGAGACCAGCAACACGGAAACGCTGGCCAGGATGTTCCAGGCGGCCAGGCCGATCAGCGGCACCGACAGCAGGCAGCCGACGATGACCAGCATCAGCAGGCGCAGGCCCTTGTCCAGGCGCGGGAAGTGCTGCGGGATGTGCAGGAAGTCCCGGCTGAACTGGGCGGCGGTGAGGCAGTGCAGGAACATCAACACGTAGATGCTCACCGACTGTAGGCCCACGTGGTTGGGCAGCAACTTGAACAGCATGCCGTCGAAGCAGGCGGCGAACAGGCCGACGTTGACGTTGTACACCAGGTACCAGAAGTAGGCGCGCTCGCGCAGCGAGATGAACAGGAACAGGTTGTAGATGAACATCGCGAACAGCACGCCGTAGAAGGCGCCGTTGATGCCCATCAGGTTTTCCTGGGCCGCCGCGCTGGCGCCATGGGTGCTGAAGAACAGGGGAACGAAGATGGTGCTGGTGCTTTGCACCCGGATCAGCAGGGTGTTGCTGCCATGCGGCAGGTCCATCGGGAACCAGAAGTGGCGCACCTGCACTGGGCGCTGGGCGAAGGCGTAGCTGTCCCCGCTGTGCTGGTGCTGCAGGCGCCCATCGCCGTCCTGCAGGTAGACATCGATCTGGTCGAGCAGGGCGTAGTTGACTTCCAGGTAGCCGGACAGCGGTTGCGGGCGGCTGTTGACCAGGCGCACCTTGAACCACCAGACCGAATCGTTCTTGCCCAGGTTGGCGTGGTCGCCATGCACCTGTTCGAAGGCGCTGTCCGGTAGGCGCTGCACGGCCTCGGCATCCAGCGTGCCGTCGCTGTCGCGGTAATAGCCCATGTAGGGAGCCAGCGACAGGCGCAGGTCATCCCGGTCCAGGGGGGCAGGGGCGAGCGCCCACAGTTGTCCACTCAGGCAGAGCAGCAGTACGGCCAGACACAAGCGCATCTGCCAACCTCATCGTTCTTATCGGTTATGCCAGCACTTTGCCCAGTTGTGGGCACGGCTTCAAGCGGCCGTTGCAGAGCCGGGCACGACCGCCCCAGAAGCTTAGCCCGGAGTGTCCGGGCGCGCTCCGAGGACGCTGTCGAGGTTGGGCACCTGGGTATCGCTGGCCAGCTGGGCGTCGTGCTCGATCTGGTGGCTGAAGCGCTCCAGCGAATGCTCCTGGGCCGGCTTGGCGTCCGAGGCGAACACCGGCGGGCTGAGCAGGTAGGCGCCGATCAGGCGGGTCAGCGCGGCCAGGCTGTCGATGTGGGTGCGCTCGTAGCCGTGGGTCGCATCGCAGCCGAAGGCCAGCAGGGCGACGCGGATATCGTGGCCGGCGGTGACCGCCGACTGGGCGTCGCTGTGGTAGTAGCGGAACAGGTCGCGGCGCACCGGGATCTCGTCCTCGGCGGCCAGGCGCAGCAGGTGGCGCGACAGGTGATAGTCGTACGGCCCGCCGGAGTCCTGCAGGGCCACGCTCACTGCGTGTTCGCTGGATTGCTGGCCGGGAGCGACCGGGGCGATGTCGATGCCGACGAACTCGCTGACGTCCCAGGGCAGCGCCGCCGCCGCGCCGGAGCCGACCTCCTCGGTGATGGTGAACAGCGGGTGACAGTCGATCTGTGGCTCCAGGCCGCTGTCCTTGACCGCCTTGAGCGCCGCCAGCAGCGCCGCGACGCCGGCCTTGTCGTCCAGGTGGCGGGCACTGATATGGCCACTTTCGGTGAATTCCGGCAGCGGGTCGAAGGCGACGAAGTCGCCCACCGATACCCCCAGCGCCTCGCATTCGGCGCGGCTGGTGCAGGGCGCATCGAGGCGCAGTTCGATGTGATCCCAGCTGATCGGCAGGCTGTCGACCTGGGTGTTGAAGGCATGCCCGGAGGCCATCAGTGGCAGCACGCTGCCGCGCAGCACGCCGTTGTCGGTGAACAGGCTGACCCGGCTGCCTTCGGCGAAACGGCTGGACCAGCAGCCCACCGGCGCCAGGGCCGGGCGGCCGCCATCCTTGATCTCGCGGACGATGGCGCCAATGGTGTCCAGGTGTGCCGATACGGCGCGGTCCGGGCTGGACTGGCGGCCCTTGAGCGTGGCGCGGATGGTGCCCCGGCGAGTCAGCTCGAAGGGGATGCCGAGTTCGTCCAGGCGCTCGGCGACATAGCGCACCACGGTGTCGGTGAAGCCGGTGGGGCTGGGGATGGCCAGCAGTTCGAGCAGTACCTGGCGCAGGTAGGCCAGGTCGGGTTCGGGCAGTCGTTGCATGGGGTACCTCACAAATGCGAGCGGCTGAGTGGAAACAGCAGGTCGACGAAGCGCTCGGCGGTCGGCTGGGGCTGGTGGTTGGCCAGGCCGACCCGCTCGTTGGCCTCGATCAGCACGTAGTCTTCGGCCTCGGCGGACTCGACCAGCAGGTCCAGGCCCACCACCGGAATCTCCAGCGCGCGGGCGGCCTGGACCGCGGCCTGGCGCAGCAGCGGGTGCAGGCGCTCGGTGACGTCCTCCAGGGTGCCGCCGGTGTGCAGGTTGGCGGTCTTGCGCACGGTCAGGCGGGTGTCGGCGGGCAATACGCTGGAGTAGTCGTGGCCAGCGTCGTGCAGGGTGCGCTGGGTCTCTGCGTCCAGCGGGATGCGGCTCTCGCCACCGGTGGCGGCCTGGCGGCGACGGCTCTGTGCCTCAATCAGCGCGCCAATGGTGTGCACGCCGTCGCCGATCACCTCGGCCGGGTGGCGCACGGCGGCGGCGACCACCTGATAGCCGATCACCACGATGCGCAGGTCCAGGCCCGGGTGGTAGCTCTCCAGCAGCACGCGCTGGTCGAAGTGACGGGCCCGCTCGATGGCTTCCTGCACCGCGTCGATGCTGCGCAGGTCGACGGCCACGCCCTGGCCCTGTTCGCCGTCCACCGGCTTGACCACGATGCTGCCGTGCTCGGCGAGGAACGCGGCGTTGTCCTCCTTGCTGCCGGCCAGGCGCTGGGCCGGCTGGCGCAGGCCGGCGCGGGCCAGGGTGCGGTGGGTCAGGTGCTTGTCCTGGCACAGGGTCATGCTCACCGCACTGGTCAGGTCCGACAGCGACTCGCGGCAGCGAATGCGCCGGCCGCCCTGGCTCAAGGTGAACAGGCCTCCTTCGGCATCATCCACGCGCACCTCAATGCCGCGGCGGCGCGCCTCGTCGACGATGATCCGCGCATAGGGGTTGAGCTCCGCTTCCGGCCCCGGGCCGAGGAACAGGGCCTGGTTGATGCCGTTGCGGCGCTTCACCGCGAAGGTCGGCAGCACGCGGAAACCGAGCTTGGAGTAGAGCGCCTTGGCGCCCTTGTTGTCGTGCAGCACGGACAGGTCCAGGTGGTTCAGGCCGCGGCTCATGAAGTGCTCGATCAGGTGGCGCACCAGCGCCTCGCCGACCCCGGGGCGCTGGCAGTCCGGCGCCACCGCCAGGCACCACAGGCTGCTGCCGGCCTCGGGGTCGGCGAAGGCCTTGGCATGGTTGAGGCCCATCACCGCGCCGACCACCCGGCCGTCGCTCTCGTCCTCGGCCAGCCAGTAGCTGGGGCCGCCTTCCTCGCGCGGGGTCAGCTGCTGGCTGTCGATCGGCAGCATGTCGCGCTGCAGGTATAGGCTGTTGACCGCCTCCCAGTCCTGCTCACCATGCACCCGGCGGATGCGGAAGCCGCGGAAGCTGGCGTGGGCCGGGCGGTAGTCCATGAACCACAGGCGCAGGGTGTCGGACGGGTCGAGGAACAGTTGCTGCGGCGCCAGGGCCAGCACCTGATGGGGCGCGGCCACGTACAGGGCGATATCGCGCTCGCCGGGGCGTTCATCCTGCAGCGCCGAGGCCAGCGCTTCGGCGTTGGGATAAGTGTGGCCGATCAGCAGACGCCCCCAGCCGCAGTGCAGGCTCTGGGGCGCGGATTGGGCGATGCCGTCCTTGGCCAGGTGCGCCTGCAGGCGCTGGTAGGAGGGCGGCTGGCCACGCTGTAGACGTTGGGTGAAGGCAGATGCACGCATGATGAAATTCCTTGTGTCGGTCTACAGACCCTGTTCGCTGAGCCATAGGTTGAGGGCGGCGAGCTGCCAGAGCTTGGAGCCGCGCAGCGGGGTGAGCTGGCCGGTCGGGTCGCTGAGCAGGCGGTCGATCACCGCCGGTTCGAACAGGCCGCGGTCCTGGCTGGGGTCGAGCAGCAGCTCCTGCACCCAGCCCAGCGTGGCGCCTTGCAGGTGCTTGAGGCCGGGCACCGGGAAGTAGCCCTTGGGACGGTCGATCACGGCGTGCGGAATGACCTTGCGGCCGGCTTCCTTGAGCACGTGCTTGCCGCCATCCGGCATCTTGAAGCGCGCCGGGATGCGCGCGGAGAGCTCCACCAGGCGGTAGTCGAGGAACGGTGTGCGTGCCTCCAGGCCCCAGGCCATGGTCATGTTGTCGACCCGTTTGACCGGGTCGTCGACCAGCATCACCGTGCCGTCCAGGCGCAGTGCCTTGTCCACCGGCGCATCGGCGCCGGGCATGGCGAAGTGTTCGCGCAGCAGCTCGCCG
The DNA here is from genome assembly GCF_028649395.1 of Pseudomonas sp. Gutcm_11s. Lineage (GTDB taxonomy): Bacteria > Pseudomonadota > Gammaproteobacteria > Pseudomonadales > Pseudomonadaceae > Aquipseudomonas. The sequence continues at coordinate 71,943 of NZ_JAQSUW010000013.1, forward strand.
GACCAGTCCGGGCCGTGCCATTGCGGGCGCAGTGTGGCCAGGGTCTCCTCGCGTGAACGGTCGAAGAAGGCGGCGCGATAGGCGGCCTCGGGATCGGCGGCGCCATCGACCTGCGGGTACCAGTGGTAACCGGCGAACAGCTCGTCGGCACCCTGGCCGCACTGCACCACGGTGCAGTGCTTGGCCACTTCGCGGCCGAGCAGATAGAAGGCCACGCAGTCATGGCTGACCATCGGCTCGCTCATGGCGCGGAAGGCCGCCGGCAACTCGGCGAGGATCTCTGCCTCGCCGATGCGCAGCTGATGATGGCGGGTGCCGTAGTGGCGGGCGATCAGGTCCGAGTAGTAGAACTCGTCGCCACGTTCGCCGCCGGCATCCTCGAAACCGATGGAGAAGGTCGACAGGTCCTGCACGCCGGCTTCATGCAGCAGGCCGACCAGCAGGCTGGAGTCGAGCCCGCCGGAGAGCAGCACGCCGACGTCCAGGGCCGCGCGCTGGCGTACCTGTACCGCCTGGCGCAGGCCTTCGAGCACGCGGTCGCGCCAGTCGTCGAGGCTGAAGCGCTGCTCTTCGTCGCGCGGGCCGAAGGGCAGCTGCCACCAGGTGCGCTGCTCGCGGCGGCCGTCGCGCTCGAGGCGCAGCCAGCTGGCCGGTGGAAGCTTGCGCACGCCCTTGAGCAGGGTCAGCGGCGCTGGCACTACGGAGTGGAAGTTGAGGTAGTGGTCGACGGCCGCCGGGTCCAGCGCGGTGTCGACACCGCCGCCCTGCAGCAGGGCCGGCAGAGTCGAGGCGAAGCGCAGGCGCTTGTCGTCTTCGCTCAGGTACAGCGGCTTGACGCCGAGGCGGTCGCGGGCGAGGAACAGGCGTTCGCTGTCCCGCTCCCAGATGGCGAAGGCGAACATACCGTTGAGCTTGGGCAGCAGGTTTTCGCCCCAGGCGTGGTAGCCCTTGAGCAGCACCTCGGTGTCGCCATCGGAGTGGAACTGGTAGCCGAGGGCGCACAGCTCATCGCGCAGCTCCGGGTAGTTGTAGATGGCGCCGTTGAACACCAGGGCCAGGCCGAGCTGCTGGTCGACCATGGGCTGGCCGGAGGCCGGTGCCAGGTCCATGACCTTCAGTCTGCGATGCCCCAGGGCCAGTGGCCCGCTGCTGTGGAAGCCGCAGGCGTCGGGGCCGCGAGGGGTCAGGTGGTGGGTGATTCGGGCGATGGCGGCCAGGTCGGCCGGTTGATGGTCGAAGCGTATTTCTCCAGCTATTCCGCACATATTTCCTTACCGGTTTTGCCGTTGGGGAGGCTGCCCTGAAATTTGGGCAGTAATTCTCCGACCGGCATTGATAAGGATCGTTTAGATCAATTTTGCATAAGCGGAACTTGCCCGGCCGATGCTGTTCAGGCCTGGCCGCAGGCCCGGTTGGCCGGTACGGCGATGTCCATCAGCTTGGGATGGGGCAGGTGCAGGCTGCCCATCAGGCGGGCATAGGCCTCGGCATCGGCGACCTGCAGGCGCGGGTTGTGCGCGGCTTCCTCGGCGATGCTGGAGCGGGTCCAGCCGCGGTAGTCGTGGGCTGGCCACACCTCGGTAGCGCCCGGCAGGGTAAGTAGGCGCTGCAGGCTGGCCCACTGGGTGCGGGCGTCGCCGTTCTGGAAGTCGGTGCGGCCGCTGCCGCGGATCAGCAGGGTGTCGCCGCTGAACAGCTTGCCGGGCTCGTTGGCGTGCGGCGGCAGCAGGAAGCAGTAGGAGTCGTCGGTATGTCCCGGCGTGTGCAGGGCCAGCAGCTCGCGCTGGCCGAAGCTCATGCGCTCGCCTTCGGCAAAGGTGAAGCTGGCGCAGGCGCTGCCGCTCTCGCGGCCCATGCCGCTGCGGCAACCGGTGGCGCTGCGCAACTCGCCGAGGGCGGTGATGTGGTCGGCATGGGTGTGGGTGTCCAGCGCCAGCTGCAGTTGCAGGCCCAGCTCGCGCAGCAGGCGCAGGTAGTCGTCCAGCTTGTCCTTCACCGGGTCGATCAGCAGCGCCTGGTCGGCATCGGCCAGCAGGTAGCTGTAGGTCGAGCTGTCGGCGTCGAAGAGTTGGCGAAAGATCACGATCAGCTACCTCCGAGGAGTTTCTGCGCCGCCAGTGACAGGCTGACCGCCACCAGCAGCAGGGCGAACAGGCGCTGCAGCAGGCGCCCGCCGAGGCGCTGGGCCAGGGCGTTGCCACCCAGCACGCCGGCGGCACCGCCCAGGGCCAGGCCAGCCAGCAGTGGCAGCGAGGGCTGCGCGCCGCTGAGGTAGAGCAGGAAACCACCACCGGAGACCACGGCGATCACCATCATCGAGGTCGCGGTGGCCGCCAGCATGTTCAGCGGGGTGAAGGCTAGCAGTGCCGGTACCACCATGAAGCCACCGCCGACGCCCATGAGGCCGGAGAACACCCCGACACCGAGGCCGATGGCCACCAGCGGCCCGCTGCGCAGTGGGCCATCGTAGCTGCGTTCCTGCCGGCTGCTGCGCCACATGCGCCAGGCGGTCCACAGCACCAGGGCGCAGAAGCCGATGACCAGCACTGCCTCGGGAATATGCCGGCCGAGCCACTGGCCGATGGCGTTGCCGGGCAGGCCGGCAACCGCCAGCAGCAGGACCGGCCGCCAGGCCACCTGGCCCTGGTAGGCGCGGGGTACGGCGCCGATCAGGGCGGTGAGCGCGACGGCGCCGAGGCTGACGCCGATGGCGTCGCGCAGCGGCAGGTGCAGGCTGAGCAGCAGGGGCAGGGCGACCAGCGAGCCGCCAGCGCCGGTGAGGCCGAGCAGCAGGCCCAGCACCATGCCGATGCCTACGGCTTCGAGCAGCAGCGCCTCCATCAGCGCACTTCGCGGCGGGTTGGGGCGGTGGTCATAGATTCCGGCTCGTTGTCTGAGTACGGATGGTCACGCGATCGATCTCGGTTGGGGCGCGGCAGGTCGGGCGGTAGAACCAGGCAGATTCATCGTCTGGTCGCCGCCCTGGCCGTGCTGGAAACAGGCGCTAGAGCATAGCCGGTCGCGTTCAGGCGTTGCGGATCAACTTGCGCAGGGCGAAGCGGTTGGGGTGGCAGGCCTCGGTCACGGCGCGTGGCAGCGGCAGCGGTTCGTCTTCCAGCCAGGCGGCCAGCAGTTCGCCGCACAAGGGTGCGCTGATCAGCCCGCGCGAGCCGTGGCCACTGTTGACGTACAGGCCCTCGCGCCAGGGGCAGGGCGTGTCCGGCACCTGGCGAGCGTCCTTGCCGAGCACCGCATAGGCGGCAGCGAAGGCCTCGTCGTCCGCCAGCGGGCCGACGATGGGCAGGTAGTCCGGGCTGGTGCAGCGGAAGGCGGCGCGACCCTGCAGCTGCGCCGGGTCCAGGTCTTCTGCACCCAGGCGGGTGGCCAGGTCGGTGGAGATCTCGCGCAGCAGCTCTAGGTTGCCAGCGTGCTCGGCGGTGGTGGGCTCGCAGTCCTGGCTGTGGAAGTCGAAGCTGGCGCCCAAGGTGTGCTCGCCATGGCGTGGTGGGGCGACGTAGCCCTCGGCGCACAGCACGCAGTTCAGTGCCGCGCTGGCGTCGGTCAGTGGCAGGCGGCTGATCTGGCCGCGGATGCGCTTGAGCGGCAGTTCGGCGAAGCGGCGCACTTCGGCCGCGCCGGCCAGCACCGCGACCGGTGCCTCGGCCAGCAGGCGCTCGCCGTCCAGCGCCTGCCACTGGCCAGCGACCCGGCGCAGTTCCACTGCCTCGCTGTGCGTCAGCAGGCGGATGCTCGGGTGATCGGCCAGCAGGCGGCACAGGGCCGGCGGGTGGACCCAGCCGGCCTCGGGGTAGAACAGGCCGCCGGCGGGTAGGGCGACGCCAGCCAGGGCCTCGGCCTGTTCGCGGTCGAGACGTTGCAGCAGGTCGTCGGGGAAGGCGCCGGCCAGCTTGGCCTGGCGCTCATCTTCCTTGGCATCGAAGGCCAGTTGCAGCACGCCGCAGGCGGCCCAGTCATCCGGCTGCAGGCGTTGCAGCAGGCGCCGGGTATGGCCGAAGCCGGCGACCACCAGTTGCGATAGCGCGGTGCCATGGGCGGACAGCTTGAGGTAGAGCACGCCCTGGGGATTGCCCGAGGCCTCCCGGGCGACCTCAGCGTGACGTTCCAGCAGGGTTACTCGCCAGCCGCGCGCGGCCAGGCTCGCGGCCGTGGAGCAGCCGGCCAGGCCGGCACCGATCACCAGCGCCTCGCGGCGATCGGCCAGCGGTGGGCGCGCATGCCAGGGCTTCGCGCTCGGTTGTGCATCCCCCTGGTACGGGCCGCTGAGCATCTCCCATTTCTTGCCATGGCCGGGCCTGCGCTTTACCGCGAAGCCTGCGGCGACCAGGCCACGGCGCACGAAGCCGGCGCTGGTGAAGGTGGCCAGGCTGGCGCCGGGGGCGGAGAGGCGCGCCAGCTGGGCGTACAGCGCGTCATTCCACATCTCGGGATTCTTTGCCGGGGCGAAGCCGTCGAGGAACCAGGCATCGACGCGTGCATCCAGCTGCGGCAGCTGCTCCAGCACGTCGCCGATCAGCAGGGTCAGGGTCACGCGGCCGCCATCCAGTACCAGGCGCTGGAAGCCTGGGTGGATGGCCACGTATTGCTCGAGCAACTGGCTCGACCAGGGCTGCAGCTCCGGCCACAGGGCCAGGGTGCGCTGCAGGTCCGCCGCTGCCAGCGGGTACTTCTCGACGCTGACGTAGTGCAGGCGGGCGCCGGCGGGGGCCTGTTGGTCGAACAGCTGCCAGGTGCAGAGGAAGCTGATGCCAGTGCCGAAGCCGGTTTCGCCGATCACCAGGCGCTCGCCCGCGGGCAGCGCGGCGAAACGCGCCTGCAGGTCATTGTGGGCGAGGAACACGTAGCGCGTTTCCCCCAGGGCATCTTCGCGAGAGAAGTACACGTCGTCGAACTGGCGCGACAGCGGTTGGCCTTGGTCGTCCCAGTCGATCTGGGCGTAGCTGGTGTCGGACATCGGGGCACCCGGGAAGGAGGTGCGGCATTGTAGCGGCATGCCCAAATTCGCGGTGATCCGCTAGGCTGGGCAAATCGACGCACGGAGGTATGCATGTTCGAGTCTGCCGAGCTGGGCCACAGTATCGACAAGGACGATTACGACAAGGAGATGCCGGCACTGCGCGAGGCGCTGCTGGAGGCGCAGTTCGAACTGCAGCAGCAGAAGCGCTTCCCGGTGATCATCCTGATCAACGGCATAGAGGGCGCCGGCAAGGGCGAGACGGTCAAGCTGCTCAACGAGTGGATGGACCCGCGCCTGATCCAGGTCAGCACCTTCGACGTGCAGACCGACGAGGAGCTGGCGCGACCGCCGGCCTGGCGCTTCTGGCGCGCGCTGCCGCCCAAGGGGCGCATCGGCATCTTCTTCGGCAACTGGTACAGCCAGATGATCCAGGGTCGGGTCCATGGCCACTTCAAGGATGCGGTGCTGGACCAGGCCATCGACGGCGCCCTGGCGCTGGAGGAGATGCTCTGCGACGAAGGCGCGCTGGTCTTCAAGTTCTGGTTCCACCTGTCCAAGAAGCAGATGAAGGCGCGCCTCAAGGAACTGCAGGACGACCCGCAGCGCGCCTGGCGCATCAGCCCGCTGGACTGGCAGCAGTCGAAGACCTACGACAAGTTCGTGCGCCATGGCGAGCGGGTGTTGCGCCGCACCAGCCGCGACTTCGCTCCCTGGTACGTGGTGGAGGGCAGCGACGAGTACTACCGCAGCCTGACCGTCGGCCGCATCCTCCTCGACGGCCTGCAGGCGGCGCTGAAGAACCAGGCGCCGCGCCCGCCGCGTGCCCATGTGGCGCCGCTGGTGGCCAGCCTCGACAGCCGTACCCTGCTGAGCTGCCTGGATCTGACCCAGCGTGTGGAGAAGGACGAGTACAAGGCGCTGCTCGATGCCGAGCAGGCGCGCCTGGCCATGCTGGTGCGTGACAAGCGCATGCGCCGGCACGCGCTGGTGGCGGTGTTCGAGGGCAACGATGCGGCCGGCAAGGGCGGCGCCATCCGCCGCGTGGCGGCGGCACTGGACCCGCGCCAGTACCGCATCGTGCCGATCGCCGCGCCGACCGAGGAGGAGCGTGCCCAGCCCTACCTGTGGCGCTTCTGGCGGCACATTCCAGCGCGCGGCAAGTTCACCGTGTTCGATCGTTCCTGGTACGGCCGGGTGCTGGTCGAACGGGTAGAGGGCTTCTGCGAGCCGGCCGACTGGCTGCGCGCCTATGGCGAGATCAATGATTTCGAAGAGCAGCTGACCGATGCCGGGGTGGTGCTGGTGAAGTTCTGGCTGGCCATCGACCAGGACGAACAGTTCCGCCGCTTCACCGAGCGCGAGGAGACGCCGTTCAAGCGCTTCAAGATCACCGAGGAAGACTGGCGCAATCGCGACAAGTGGGACGTTTACTGCGACGCCGTGAGCGATATGGTCGACCGCACCAGCACGTCGATCGCGCCGTGGACGCTGGTCGAGGCCAACGACAAGCGCTTTGCCCGGCTCAAGGTGCTGCGCACCATCAACGAGGCCCTGGAGCAGGCCTTCGCTGCCGACTGATGGTGGTGCGGGCTGACCGCACCATGGCTCAGTAGACGCGGCTCTCGACGATGTCGTTGGCCTGCTTCATGCGACGGATGTAGAAGGCGATCTCGCGCTCGGCGTCCACGCGGGTGAAGTAGGGGCCTTCCAGGGTGCCTTCGCGGGTGGAGAAGAAGTACTGGCCGTTGACCGCACTGACCCGTTCGCTACGGTAGTGGGTGCCGGGATTGGGGTCGATGATGCGTTGTCCGAACATGGCTTTGGCTCCTGCGGAGAGTTGCACTGTTTTGAGTGTAGTGCGCACTCCCAGGCGAGCCGGGGCGGGCGATGGATGGTCATATTTTGAGCAGTTGCGGCGCGAATCCACGCGCCGCAACTACTGCTTGGCTCAAGCCCTGACGCCGAGCCCCTCGGCTTTGCGCAGCCAGTTCTGCCGCTGTTCCTCGGACGAGGGGCGCACCGGGGCGAACTCGGTCAGGCGGCGGGTCTTGATGCCGCAGAAACCGAGGATGGTGCGCACCATCTGCCGATGCGCCGGCGCGCCGTAGATCCAGCGGAAGTACCAGGGCGGTGTGTCCAGGGTCACCAGCAGGTCTGCGGTGCGCCCGGTCAGCAGCTTGTCCCACAGCTGCGAGCGGTTGCGGTACTTGAAGGCGAAACCGGGCAGGAAGGTACGGTCGAAGAAGCCCTTGAGCAGCGCCGGCACGCCGCCCCACCAGACCGGGTAGACGAACACCAGATGCTCGGCCCAGTGGATTTGCCGCTGGGCCTCCAGCAGGTCCGGCTCCAGCGCCTGGTGCTGCCCGTAGCCCTCGCGCAGGATCGGGTCGAACTGCAGCTCGCCGAGCTTCAGCTGACGCACCACGTGGCCCTCGCCGCGGGCGCCGCTGCTGTAGGCCTCGGCGATGGCGTGGCACAGGCTGTCGCTCTTCGAGGTGCCGAGGATCATCAGGATGCGCTTGCCGTCACCCTCCAGTGGCGTGGCGCCGCTCTTCGCTTCTTCAGCCATGTTGTCCGGACTCCAGCATGTTTTCCGGGCGCACCCAGGCCTCGAACTGTTCGTTGCTCAGATAACCGAGTTGCAGCGCCGCCTCACGCAGGCTGAGGCCCTCGGCGTAGGCCTTCTTGGCAATCTCCGCAGCCTTGTCGTAGCCGATGTGCGGATTGAGCGCGGTGACCAGCATCAGCCCGCGCTCCAGGTGCGCGGCCATCTGCTCGGCGTCCGGTTCCAGGCCTTCGATGCAGTGCTCGGCAAAGTTGCGGCAGCCATCGGCCAGCAGGCGGGTCGATTGCAGTAGGTTGTGGATGATCACCGGCTTGAACACGTTGAGCTGCAGGTGGCCCTGGCTGGCGGCGAAGGCGATGGTGGCGTCGTTGCCCAGAACCTGGCAGGCGAGCATGGACAGCGCCTCGCACTGGGTCGGGTTGACCTTGCCGGGCATGATCGAGCTGCCCGGCTCGTTGGCCGGCAGGCGTACCTCGGCGAAGCCGGCGCGCGGGCCGGAGCCGAGCAGGCGCAGGTCGTTGGCGATCTTCATCAATGCCACGGCCAGGGTCTTCAGCGCGCCGGACAGCGCGGTGAGTGGCTCATGGCCGGCGAGGGCGGCGAACTTGTTCGGCGCCGAGACGAAGGGCAGGCCGGCCAGCGCCGCCAGCTCGCTGGCCATGGCCTCGGCGAAGCCCTTGGGTGCATTCAACCCGGTGCCGACGGCGGTGCCGCCCTGAGCCAGTTCGCAGACCGCCGGCAGGCTGGCGCGGATGGCCTTCTGCGCATAGTCGAGCTGGGCGACGAAGGCCGACAGCTCCTGGCCAAAGGTCACCGGGGTGGCGTCCATCAGGTGAGTACGGCCGGTCTTGACCAGGCGCATGTGGCGGGTGGCCTGTTCGGACAGGGCGCCGGACAGTTCGGCGATGGCCGGCAGCAGCTGGTGATGCACGGCCTGCACGGCGGCGATGTGCATGGCAGTGGGGAAGCTGTCGTTGGAGCTCTGCGCGCGATTGACGTGGTCGTTGGGGTGTACCGGGCTCTTGCCGCCGCGTCCCTGGCCGGCCAGTTCGTTGGCGCGGCCGGCGATCACCTCGTTGACGTTCATGTTGCTCTGCGTGCCGCTGCCGGTCTGCCAGACCACCAGGGGGAACTGCTCGTCGAGTTGGCCGGCCAGGACTTCGTCGGCGGCCTGTTCGATCAGGCGGGCGATGTCCGGAGGCAGCTCGCCGATACGGTTGTTGACCCGTGCGGCGGCCTTCTTGATCAGCGCCAGGGCATGCACCACGGGCAGTGGCATGCGTTGTTCGCCGATGGCGAAGTTGATCAGCGAACGCTGGGTCTGGGCGCCCCAGTAGGCATCCTCGGGTACTTCGATGGCACCGATGCTGTCGGTTTCGATACGGCTCATGACTGTCTCCGGACTGTTTCCGGCAGTTTAGGCCGCCGGAGGAGGGGTGGGTTCCCCGGCTTGTCTATCGGTGCGATTACCAGCGCGCGTGAGTGGCGCCGAGCCAGCCGCAGGCCCCGCTGACCGGGACCTTCTCGCCCTGCGGCCCGCGCAGCAGACCATCGAAGTGGCCGAACCACTGACGGGTGTCGGCATAGAAGGGGCCGAACTTGGGGCAGGCCCGGTGCAGCTGGCGCGGGGTGAAGTTCAGCTCGACCTGGCCGCTGGCGCTATGCAGCCGCCAGGGCTCCTGCGGGCCCAGCGGGCTCTGCTCGAAGAGTACTTCTTCATCCATGTGCAGGAGCTCGCCACCAAACCACAGGGCGTTCTCCGACAGGCCGCTGTATTCGGTCCAGACGCTGCCGAAGTTACCGGCGATGCCGCCGGGTGCGGCGAACACGGCGCGGGTCCAGTGGCTGTTCAACGGCCACACGCCACGGGCGAAATCGAGTGCGGCGAAGCTTTGCCCCGCGCTGCACAGGTACTGCTGACGGCCCAGCTGCAGATTTCCTGTTACCGGCAGGCCCAGTTGGCGGCAGCTGGCGTGGAAGCTGCGCTTGCCCATCGGGCAGACCAGGTTGACCGACTCCAGATGCTGCGGGCGCTGGATATCCAGCGCTACTTGCAGCGGCTGGCCACCGATGTCCGGGGCGATCACAGTCAGGCGGACCGCGTTGCCGCGATCATCGGCGCGCAGCTGCAGGCGGCTGTGGTTGAAGCTGTGGCTCTCCAGCGGCGTGTCCGGCAGCTCGCTGCCGAGGCCGAAGGGGCGCAATTGGGTATGCGAGGCCGATTTGCCGCTGTGCAGGTCGAGGAAGAAGGCGGAGCCGTAGCTCAGGTAGTCGAGGTCGGCGATGGTCAGCGCCAGCATCCAGTCCGGCGTGGTGATGCACCAGCGGTTCCAGCGTTTGCGCCGGCCTATGTTGCCGGGCAGGGCGCAATGCACCTGAGGGCGGCTGGACCAGCCGATGGCCTCTGGCAGGAGGCGGCCACGCGGGTCACACAGCGGCTGCAAGGGCGCGGCAAGCGGGTTGGTGAAACTGTTCATCAGACACGTCCATGTGTGGGGCAGGCACTGCTTATGCGAGTTATGGCCGGCCACCGAGAGAACGGCAATCATGCCCATCCACCGACTGTCGCGGCAAGTGCTGGCCTTTTGCTGCACTGCCGCGCGCTTGAGCCGTCGCGGCGCAGCGCGCAGAATGGCCGCCCGCGTTTTCCCCAAGGACTTCCCCATGATTCGCCTGCGCGCTGCCTGTTCCCTCCTGCTACTGCTGGTCTGCGGGCCGCTGCTGGCCGATCCCGCCAGCCATGCCGTCGAGGCCAAGCGCTTCCTGGAACTGACCCGCGCTGACAAGCTGGCCGTGCCGGCCTACATGCAGGTGCGCCAGATGTTCGCCCAGCGCTTCGTCCAGGCCGGTGGCAACGAGGTGCAAAAGGCGCTGCTCGAGCGCTACCAGGCCCAGGCGGTGACGGCGCTGGACAAGGTGGTGGGCGAGGGCAAGCTGGATAATGAGCTGGTCTCCCTCTATACCGACGCCTTTACCGAGGCCGAGCTCAAGGAGCTGCTGGCCTTCTACCAGACCCCGGTCGGGCGCAAGGTGCTGGAGCAGATGCCGCAACTGATGGCGCACTCCGCCCAGCTGACCCAGGAGCGCCTGCAGAAGGCCGTGCCGGAAGTGGACAAGCTGCTCGGCGAGATGACCGCCGAACTCAAACCCGCCAAGCAGTGAGGAGAGCACACCGATGAGCATGCGCGACAAGATCATCGCCGCCCTGCAGCCACTGCAGAACGAGCACCTCGATGTGCTGGACGAGAGTCACATGCACAGCCGTGGCCAGGAGACCCACTACAAGGCGGTCATCGTCAGCCCGCTGTTCTCCGGCCTCAACGCGGTCAAGCGCCACCAGAAGGTCTACGCCACGTTGGGCGAGCTGATGCAGCAGTTCCATGCACTGGCGCTGCACACCTACACCCCGGAGGAGTGGGCGCAGCAGGGCATGGCCCCCGATTCGCCGACCTGCCGTGGTGGCAGCAAGCACGACCATTGATCCCGCAGCGGGTGCCCTCGGGCGCCCGCCTGCGTTAGAATCGCCCCCGCGCCGGCTCTAGCCGGCGCTTTCATTTCATCCCCGGTCCGCCCTTTGCGAGGGTGACCACTGGAGAGCGTTTAATGACTGCGAAGATTGTTGTCGCGGCGCTATACAAGTTCGTGTCCCTGCCGGACTACGAAGCGCTGCGCGAGCCCCTGCTGAACACCATGGTCGAGTTCGGCGTGAAGGGCACCCTGCTGCTTGCCGAGGAAGGCATCAACGGCACCGTTTCCGCCACCCGTGAAGGCATTGATGGCCTGCTGGCCTGGCTCAAGCGCGACGCACGCCTGGTCGATGTGGACCACAAAGAGTCCTACTGCGACGAGCAGCCGTTCTACCGCACCAAGGTCAAGCTGAAGAAGGAAATCGTCACCCTCGGCGTGCCGGGCGTGGACCCCAACCAGCGCGTCGGCACCTACGTCGAGGCCAAGGACTGGAACGCCCTGATCAGCGACCCCGAGGTGCTGCTGATCGATACCCGCAACGACTACGAAGTCTCCATCGGCACCTTCGAGGGCGCCGTCGATCCCAAGACCCAGTCGTTCCGCGAGTTCCCGGACTACATCAAGGCCCACTACGACCCGGCCAAGCACAAGAAGGTCGCCATGTTCTGCACCGGTGGCATCCGTTGCGAGAAGGCTTCCAGCTACATGCTCGGCGAAGGCTTCGAAGAGGTGTTCCACCTCAAGGGCGGCATCCTCAAGTACCTCGAAGAGGTGCCGCAGGAGCAGAGCAAGTGGCAGGGCGACTGCTTCGTCTTCGATAACCGGGTGACCGTGCGCCACGACCTCTCCGAGGGCGACTACGACCAGTGCCACGCCTGCCGCAATCCGATCTCCATCGAGGATCGCCAGAGCCAGCACTACTCGCCCGGCATCAGCTGCCCGCATTGCTGGGACTCGCTGTCGGAGAAGACCCGCCAGGCCGCCCGCGAGCGCCAGAAGCAGATCGAGATCGCCCAGGCGCGCAACCTGCCGCACCCCATCGGCTACAACTACAAGGCGCTGCAGGAAGGCTGAGCCAGGGCAACATCCATGGCCGCGTCGCGCGATACACTGCGGCCATTCCTCGCCCTCTTGTCGAAGTAAGGATCACCCGTGCGCCCAGCCCGCCTGCTTTACGTGATGGACCCCATGTGTTCCTGGTGCTGGGGCTTCGCTCCGGTAGCCCGCGCCCTGGCCGAGCAGGCTGCGGCGGCCGATGTGCCTCTGCAGCTGGTGGTCGGCGGCCTGCGCCGACAGCAGGCAGCGCTGGAGCCGGCAGTGCGGGTGCGCATCCTCTCCCACTGGCAGGCGGTCAACGCCGCCACCGGGCAACTGTTCGACTTCGCCAACGCCCTGCCGGAAGGCTTCGTCTACGACACCGAGCCGGCCTGCCGCGCCCTGGTCACCGCGCGCCAGCTGGACGAGCAGAGTGCCTGGTCGCTGCTGCAGCTGATCCAGCAGGCCTTCTATACCGAAGGGCGCGACGTGACCCAGGGCCCGGTACTGGCCGAACTGGCCGAGCGTGCCGGCATCCCGCGCATCGAGTTCGCCGCGGCCTTCGACAGCCAGGCCATGCAGGCCGCTACCGAGGCCGACTTCACCTGGGTGCAGGACCTCGGCATCGCCGGTTTCCCAACGTTGTTGGCCGAGCGCGATGGCCAGATGGCCCTGCTGACCAACGGCTACCAGTCGCTCGAGGTGCTGCAGCCTCTGCTCGGGCGCTGGCTGGAGCATGCCGCCCATGCCTGATCGTTTGACCTGGGCGGAGATTCGTCGCCTGGCCCTGCGGCACCGCAAGGGCCTGATCCTGGCCAACCTGATCGCTGTGATTGCCACCTTGTGCAGCGTGCCGATTCCGCTGCTGCTGCCGCTGCTGGTCGACGAGGTGCTGCTCAAGCAGGGCGACGCCGCGCTCAAGGTGATGGACCGCTTCCTGCCGGTGGGTTGGGAGGGCGCCGCCGGCTACATCGGCCTGATGCTGGCGCTGACCCTGGTGCTGCGCCTCGGCGCGCTGGTCAGCAACGTGCTGCAGGCGCGTTTGTTCGCGCGCCTGTCCAAGGATGTGACCTACCGCCTGCGAGTGCGCCTGATCGAGCGCCTCAAGCGCATCGCCCTGAGCGAATACGAGAGCCTCGGCGGCGGCACCGTCAGCGCGCACCTGGTCACCGATCTGGACACCCTCGACAAGTTCATCGGCGAGACCCTGAGCAAGGTATTGGTGGCGCTGCTGACCCTGACCGGCACCGCGGCCATCCTGATCTGGATGCACTGGCAGCTGGCCCTGCTGATCCTGCTGTTCAACCCGCTGGTGATCTACGCCACCGTGCAGCTGGGCAAGCGGGTCAAGCACCTGAAGAAGCTGGAGAACGACAGCACCGCACGCTTCACCCAGGCACTGACCGAGACCCTGGAGGCGATCCAGGAGGTGCGCGCCGGCAATCGCCAGGGCTTCTTCCTCGGCCGCCTCGGCCTCAGGGCGAAGGAGGTGCGCGACTATGCCGTGGCCTCGCAGTGGAAGAGTGACGCCGCCTCGCGCACCAGTGGCCTGCTGTTCCAGTTCGGCATCGATATTTTCCGCGCCGCAGCCATGCTCACCGTGCTGTTCTCCGATCTGTCGATCGGCCAGATGCTCGCGGTGTTCAGCTACCTGTGGTTCATGATTGGCCCGGTCGAGCAGCTGCTCAGCCTGCAGTACGCCTACTACGCCGCCGGCGGCGCGCTGGCGCGGATCAACGAGCTGCTGGCGCGTGCGGACGAGCCGCAGCACGAGGGGCGCATCGACCCCTTCAAGGGCCGCGAAACGCTGGGCATCGAGGTGCGCGGGCTGAGCTTCGCCTACCGCGAAGACCCGGTGCTGCACGATCTCGACCTGTCCATCGCCCCCGGCGAGAAGGTTGCCCTGGTCGGCGCCAGCGGCGGCGGCAAGAGCACCCTGGTGCAGCTGCTGCTCGGTCTCTATACCGCCCAGGCCGGGACCATACGCTTCGGCGGCGCCAGCCTGGAGGAGATCGGCCTGGAGCGGGTGCGCGAACATGTGGCCGTGGTGCTGCAGCATCCGGCGCTGTTCAACGACACGGTGCGCGCCAACCTGTGCATGGGCCGTGAGCGCAGCGACGAGGCCTGCTGGCAGGCGCTGGAGATCGCCCAGCTGGCGGCAACCATTCGTGCGCTGCCGCAAGGTCTGGACAGCATGGTCGGTCGCTCCGGCGTGCGCCTCTCCGGCGGCCAGCGCCAGCGCCTGGCCATCGCCCGCATGGTGCTGGCCGAGCCCAAGGTGGTGATCCTCGACGAGGCCACCTCGGCCCTCGACGCCGCCACCGAGTACGCCCTGCACGCGGCCCTCGGTCGCTTCCTCAGCGGCCGCACCACGCTGATCGTCGCCCACCGCTTGAGCGCGGTGAAACAGGCCGATCGGGTGCTGGTGTTCGACGGCGGCAGCATCGCCGAGGACGGCGACCACCAGCAGCTGATCGCCGACGGCGGGCTGTACGCCAAGCTCTACGGCCACCTGCAGCACTGAATGAAAAAGGCCGCCCGCAGGCGGCCTGAATCAAGCAAGCAACGGCCCTTGAAAGGGCCTTGTTTTTAGAAGGACTTGGACACGGCGACGGTCAGGTTGGAGTCGCAGTAGTCGTCCTTGCCATAGGTGGCTTCGCAGACTTCAGCGTCGATGTCGGTGTCGGTGTAGGTCAGCGAGAAGTCCAGGCCGAGCATGGTCTTGCCGAGGCCGATGCTCCAGTCCTTGTAGTCGTCGCTGCCGGCTTTCTGGTCGGTCATGCCGTAGCTGGCGGAGGCGGTGATTTCGTACGGCAGCTCGTACTCGTAGCTGAGCCAGGTGTAAGTCGGATGAATCCCGGTCTCTACGCCGTACTTGTAGCCCAGAGTGAAGCCATAGGCGCTGACGCTGGGCATGATCTCGTAGCCGTTCCACTGGCTGGCCTGCGGGTAGGTGTACTTGGCCAGTTGCAGGTCGGCGGAGATGTCGTCGGTGAAGCTGTAGCCGTAGCCGACGTAGTAGTCGACTTCGATGTCGGCGCCGCTGGTGTTGCCCGGGAAGGCCGCGTCGTCGACGTTGGAGGCCCACACGCCGGCGTACAGGCCGCTCTCGTGAGCGACGTCCAGGCTGCCCTGGATCGCGGCTTCGCCGGCGGTCTGCGACTGGCCGCGCCAGATGTAGTCGCTGGCCAGGGTGGCGGTCATGCTGACGTCGAATTGGCCCAGCGGGCTGTCGACGGTTTCGGCGACGGCGACGCCGGCCATGGAGAACAGAGTAGTGGTGGAAAGAGCCAGGCTCAGTTTCTTCAGCATTGCAAACTCCTGAATGCGCAAAGTGTTGGGTGGCTTGACTGTTTCTATGTGCTCTAGCGGCAATTTCGGTTAAGCCAATTCGCTATAAGCGCTATTCGTGCCAGCTTTATAAAAACCGATATTTATCAGCAAATTGAGAGAGTTCAGGACGCGCGTGGCGAGCCCGCGAGCGGCGGCTGTGCACTTCGATTGAGAACTGCTGCGCATTTTTGGGGCGAAGCGCGGGCGAGGCGCGGGCGAGGCGTGAGGCGCGTTGCGGCAGGCGGGCTGCCGCAACGAGGGGAGGGGATTACTGCTTGGCGGCTTGCTTGGACTCCCAGGCCTGCAGGGCCTTGACCCGTGCCTGGCTGTCGGCCATGGGCTTGGTCAGCGAGTCCTTGTAGAAGTCCAGCCAGCTGCGCGAGCCCGGCGTCATGCCGGCCAGCTCTTCCATGCCGTCCTTCAGCGCATTGAGGGTGTGCTGGTAGTTGTTTTCCTGGCCGATCAGCGTGCGCGCGACCATGCGGATGTTCTCCCGGTCCTGCTCGCGGGTGTCCGCAGCCTCGGGGGCTGCAGCGGTTGATTCGCTAGGCGCGGCGGTCTGTTGTTGGGCCTGCAGCAGGATCAGGCGCTGCTGATCCTTGATCTGCTGTTGCAACGGGGCGATCTGCAGTTGCAGGGCGCCGACTTCCTTCTGCAGGGCTTCGACGCTGGCCATGCTCGCCACGGCGGCGGCATGCTCGTCTTCCTCGGGCTCGTCCGGGCCGCTGAGGGCGGCGACCAGGATCCAGGCGATCAGGTTCAGCACCAGAGCGCCGGCCAGACCGAAGATCAGCAGGCGGTTGAGCTTGCCGGCTTTCTCCAGTTGCTCGATGCGCTGCTGCTCGCTGGGCGCTTCACCGGATGCTTCGCTGGCGGCGGAAGTTGCGCTGTCGTCGCTCATGGTCGTCTGTCCTTGTTCTGGTATGGCACGGTGCCATTATTGCCCGCGACTCGGTCGCTGCCTACCCGCAGCATAGCCGCGAGCCGCGCCGGCCTGCCTGGAGTGGTGGTCTGGGGCTGCTAGAACGCGGCGAGGATGCGCCCGAGCAGCTCCATCGCGCTCTCGCTTTGGGCATCCCAGGGGTGGCCATGGTTCAACCGCGCGCAATGGCGGAAGCCACGGGTCGCGGAGAAGATCGGTCCCGGCGCCAGGCTGATGCCCTGGGCCAGGGCGAGCTGGAACAGCTGCAGCGAGTCGACCCGCTCGGGGAACTCGAACCACAGGAAGTAGCCGCCACTGGGGCGGGTGACCCGCGTCTCGGCCGGGAAGTGCCGGGCGGCGGAGGCGAGCATGGCCGCCTGCTGGGTCTCCAGGGCGATGCGCAGCTTGCGCAGATGGCGGTCGTAGCCGCCGTGCTGCAGGTAGTCGGCGATGGCCGCCTGGGCCGGCACCGAGGGCGAGATGGTGGTCATCAGCTTGAGCCGGCTGATCTGCTCGGCATAACGCCCGCCGGCCACCCAGCCGACCCGGTAGCCCGGCGCCAGGCTCTTGGAGAAGGAGCCGCAGTGCATCACCAGGCCGCCGCGGTCGAAGCTCTTCATCGGCCTGGGCGGGTGGGCGCCGTAGTACAGCTCGGCGTACACGTCGTCCTCGATCAGCGGCACCTGGTGCTGGTGCAGCAGTTCGTAGAGCTCGGCCTTCTTGGCATCGGAGAGGCTGGCTCCCATCGGGTTCTGCAAGCTGCTCATGAACCAGCAGGCCTTGATCGGCAGGCTGTTCAGGCGCTCGGCCAGCACGCCGAGGTCGATGCCCTCGCGCGGGTGCACGGGAATCTCCACAGCCTTGAGCTTGAGTCGCTCCAGTACCTGCAGGGTGGCGTAGAAGGCCGGCGACTCGATGGCTACCAGGTCGCCCGGCTGGGTCACCGTCTGCAGGCACAGGTTGAGCGCCTCCATGGCGCCGTTGCTGATCACCAGCTCCTCCAGCGGCAGGCGCACGCCGGCGACCATGTAGCGCAGGGCGATCTGCCGGCGCAGGTCGGGGTTGCCGGCGGTCATGTCGGCGATCACCGCATGCGCCGGCATGTCGCGCAGGGCGTGGGCCATGGAGCGCGCCAGGCGCGGCAGGGGGAACAGCTGCGGGCTGGGGAAGGCCGAGCCGAAGGGCACGGTGGCCGGGTCCTTCAGCGAGCCGAGCACGGAGAACACCAGCTCGCTGACGTCCACCTCGGTGCTGGTGGCGGTCGGTGCGCTGCTGCCGGGTTCGGCCAGCGCCTGGCTGGCCAGTTCGCGGACGAAGTAGCCGGAACGCGCGCGGGCCTGGATCAGGCCGCGATCCTCCAGCAGGTAGTAGGCCTGGAAGATGGTCGACGGGCTGACGCCGTAAGTGCGCCGCGCGTGGCGCACCGAGGGCACGCGCTCACCGGGGGCGAGCACGCCGCTGCGGATCAGCTCGGCTATCTGGTCGGCCAACTGTTCGTAGCGTTTCATCTCGCCCCTGACTGCGCTCCATGTGGGCGCACAGTCTAAGGGCTGGGGGGGCTGGCCTGCCATCAGCGCCCGCTCGGGGCGATGAAGGTGCTGTCGGCCTCCAGGCGCTCGTCACCGTCGCGCAGGTTGATCACCTCGAAGTGCACCGGTGCGGGGCTGCGGCCCAGTGGCTCGCGCTCCAGCACCACGCTGACCGGTACCTCGAGAATCTCGCCGGCGTCCAGGTGGATGTCGCTCGGCCCATTCAGGCTGAACGGCTGGCCTGCCACCAGGCCCAGGTGGTAGCGCTGCGGCTCCTGGGTCTTGTTGATCACCTTGAGGCGGTAGACGTTCTCGATCTGCCCGGCGGCGTTCTCGCGGAACATGCCGCGGTCCTTGGCCACATCGAGCGATACCAGTGAGCGCGCCTGCAGGGCCCAGGCGAAGGCGCCGATCATCAGCAGCAGGGCTACCGCGTAGCCGATCAAGCGCGGCCGTAGCAGGTGGCGGCGGCCACCCTGCATCTCGCTCTCGGAGCCATAGCGGATCAGGCCGCGGGCATAGCCCATCTTGTCCATGATGCTGTCGCAGGCGTCGATGCAGGCGGCGCAGCCGATGCACTCCACCTGCAGGCCGTCGCGGATGTCGATGCCGGTGGGGCAGACCTGGACGCACATGGTGCAGTCGATGCAGTCACCGAGGCCTTCGGCCTTGTGGTCGACGTCCTTCTTGCGCGGGCCACGGTTCTCGCCACGGGTGGCGTCATAGGCGACCAGCAGGGTGTCACGGTCGAACATCACGCCCTGGAAGCGCGCGTAGGGGCACATGTACACGCAGACCTTCTCGCGCAGCCAGCCGGCGTTGAGGTAGGTGGCGGCGGTGAAGAACAGGATCCAGAACAGCGCGGCGCCTTCCAGCTCGCCGCTGAACAGCTCCATGGCCAGCGGGCGGATCGGCGTGAAGTAGCCGACGAAGGTCAGCGCCGTGAGCAGCCCAACCGCCAGCCACAGGCCGTGCTTGGCGCCGCGGCGCAGCAGCTTGGCCGGGCCCCAGGGTGCGGCGTCGAGCTTGATGCGCTGGTTGCGCTCGCCCTCGGTGATCTTCTCCACCCACATGAACACCCAGGTCCACACGCTTTGCGGGCAGCTATAGCCGCACCACACGCGGCCGGCGAACACGGTGATGGTGAACAGGCCGAAGGCGCAGATGATCAGCAGCGCCGAGAGCAAGATGAAATCCTGCGGCCAGAAGGTGGCGCCGAAGATGTAGTAGCGGTGCTCGGCCAGGTTCCACAGCACGGCCTGGCGACCGTCCCAGTCCAGCCAGGCGGTGCCGAAGAAGATCAGGAACAGCAGGCCGGCACCGTACAGGCGCAGGTTGCGGTACAGACCGGTGAAACTGCGGGTGTGAATGGGGCCGCCGGCCTGCGCCGGGGTCATGCGGACTGGCTGGCGCGGGTCGATGGTATCGATGATCTGCGCCGGTATGCGCTCGCTCATGGTGGGCCTCTCGGGCTTCTAATCAGGCTGAGCGAATTGTGTCTGCCGGACTGCTTGGATAACAGATTCAGGTTGTGCGGCAAAAACCGTATCAGATGAGTCGCCAACGCCTTTCGTCGGGCCTGCCGATCATCCATGCGCGGCGCCCGGTCCAATGCGCGGGTGCGGGCTTTGGCCCGTGCCGCAGGCGTGCATGAAGGATTCCACCCGGGCGCATTACGGATCATGCGCCGGCCCGGTCAGGCTGATCACCGAACGGAGCTTGCTATGCCTACCGATAACAGCATGGGTTGGACCTTCTACGGTCTGGTCGAGGACCGCTTCTACGACGACGGCAACACCTACCTGAACAACAATCCTGGCGCCTATGGCTTCGCCCCCGGCGAACAGGTGCAGGGCCAGCTGGTGCTCAGTGGCGCCGCGCTGACTGCCTACCTGGCCGCGCTGGATGGCGCCGGCGTGGGCAGCGTGACGCTGGATGCTGCCAGCGGCGTGGACTTCCAGCTACCACTGCCGCGCGTGGATGGCCTCGACGAGGGCGACTTCACGCCCTGGGCCGCGCCTGTCCTGAGCCTGAGCAGCCAGGGCCTGGAGTTGCCACTGGCCGATGCCCGGGCCTTCCTGTTCTCGCAGAGCGATGAGGACGGGCCGAATTTCTGGATGAGCCAGGCCAGCGCCGGCGGCTTCTTCTTCCGCGATGACGACGATGTGCAGATGCACTTGCTCGGCGTCTGGGTGCCCAGCGCTGCGGTGGTCGACCAGGTGATCGGTGATGACGGCGGCGAGACGCTGCATGGCGGTGCGGACCTGAGCCTGCTGTTCGGCCGGGGCGGCAACGACTCGCTGCTGTTGCAGGGTGCCGGCTACGCCTGGGGCGGGCTCGGCGAGGACGTGCTGCGCGGCGGCAACGGCGACGACTGGCTGTACGGCGGCTATGACAACGATGTGCTCAGTGGTGGCGCTGGGGATGACCAGTTGCACGGCGAGGGCGGCGCGGACCGTATCAGCGGCGGCAGCGGCAACGACGTGATCCATGGCGATTCGCAGTGGCAGCCCGGCGGCGATGACAGGCTGTCCGGCAATGCTGGCGACGATCGCCTATTCGGCGGCTGGGGAGACGACATCCTGCGTGGTGGCGAGGGCGCCGACTATCTCGATGGTGGGGAAGGCAACGACACTGCCGACTACGGTGAGTCGGTGACCGGCATCGCCATGTCGCTGACGACCCAGGCGGGGACATACGAGGCCGCAGGCGATGTGTTGCTGAATATCGAGAACCTCAGTGGCAGCCGCTTCTCCGACTCGCTGGGCGGCGATGCCGGCGACAATCGCCTGCATGGCGATGCCGGTGATGACTGGCTGTGGGGCGGCGGTGGCAGTGACCGGCTCTACGGCGGTGACGGCAACGACGTGCTCAACGGTGGTGTGAACCGACCCGGTGCCGTGGATGGCGCCGACTACCTCACCGGCGGCGCCGGGCGCGACAGCTTCGAGTTCCTCATGGACGAATGGGTCAGCGTGCCTGTAGGCGAGGATGGCGACTACGTCGACTTCTTCCTGCGCCTGAACTTCGGCCGCGACAGCGTGCTCGACTTCGACCCGCAGGAGGATGTGCTGACCTTCGTCGGCGGGCCGCTGAGCTTCCAGTCGCTGAGTATCAGCGAGCAGCAGACCGGTTCAGGCGAGCTGGGCACCCTGATCACCCTGGACCAGAACAGCCAGGTGTTCCTGCTCGGCGTGGTGGCCGACCAGCTGAACGATGCCAACCTGCAGTTCGTCGGGGCCTGAGGGCCCGGCGGGCGCGGAGTTGGCCGAAAAAACCTGACTATTCTGCGACTTGGCAAAAAGCCATCTATACCTGTCTGGTACGCCAGCATTCGTGCGCAGATCGCCGCGCCCGCCGCCTCGTTCGGGGAGACAGGGATAGATGAGTCAGGAGACGGGCGCCCCGCGGGCGCGCATCACTTCGCAGTTGCTGCGGCTGGTCTGGCCGTTTGTGCTGGTCGTGCTGCTGCAGTCGCTGCTGGCGGGCGGCAGTCTCTATCTGCACTCGGCGGTGCGCGGCTACGTAGCTGGCGAGAGCATGTGGTCCAAGGGCCTCAAGGACGCCATCCACTACCTCGACCTCTACGTGCAGAGCGGTGCCGACCGCCACCTGCGCCTGTACCACGAGGCTATCGAGGTACCGCTCGGCGACAACGATTTCCGCATCGCCATGGATCACCAGCCCGAGCCGGATCTGGAGCGTGCGCGGGCCGGCATCCTGCAGGGCAAGAACCATCCGGACGATGTCGAGGGGATGATCTGGCTGTATCGCTACTTTCGCCAGTTCAGCTATCTGCAGCGTGCCATCGAACAATGGGAGCGCGGCGACCGCTACGTGTTCGAGCTGACCATGCTGGCCGGAGAAGTCGAGCAGCAGAGCCTGACCGGTGCGGCGACGGCAGCGCAGCGCGCGGCATGGCGCGGGCAGATCGAGGGCATCAATCTCGGCGCCACACGGGCCGCCGAACTCTTCTCGCAGATTCTCGGCGAGGCCTCGCGCGCGGTGCTCTGGCTGCTGGTGCTGGGCAACCTGTGCACCGGGGTGTTGCTGATCAGCCTGGCGGTGCTGCGCACGCGGCTCCTGTTGATCCAGCGGGCGGAAGCCGATCAGGCACTGGCAGCGGTCAAGCAGCGCGCACAGACCATCCTCGCCTCCATCGGCGACGCGGTGATCAGCCTGGATCGCGAGGGCCGCATCGCCTACATGAACGCCGCCGCCGAGCAGCTCACCGGCTGTGCTTTGCAGCAGGCCGAGGGTCGCGCCTTCGAGCAGCTGTTTTCCATTGTCGACGAGCACTCCGAGGCCAACGCCGTCTCGCCGCTGCAGCAGATACTCGCCGGCCAGGAGGATGGCGACTACGCCAAGCTGGTGGTGCGCCAGGACGGCAGCAAGGTAGCGGTCAACCTGGTCGGCACGCCGATCCAGGAGCGCGGCCTGGTCAGCGGCGTGGTCATGGTGCTGCACGACATGACTCGTGAGCGCCAGTTCGTGGCCAGCCTGTCCTGGCAGGCCAGCCACGATGCCCTGACCGGGCTGGCCAACCGCCGCGAGTTCGAATACCGCCTGGCCCAGCTGCTGGCGCGCATGCTGCGCCAGCACGGGCGCCATGCCCTGATGTTCATCGACCTGGACCAGTTCAAGCTGGTCAACGACACCTGTGGCCATGCCGCCGGCGATGAGCTGCTGCGGCAGGTCTGCCAGGAGCTGCAGCTGCACCTGCGCGAGGGCGATACCCTGGCGCGCCTGGGTGGCGACGAGTTCGGCGTGATCCTCGAGAACTGCCCGACCGAGGCCGCCCTGCGCGTGGCCGAGGCGCTGCGCAAGTCGGTGCAGGAGCTGCGTTTCGCCTGGGGTGGGCGGGTGTTCAGCATCAGCGCCAGCATCGGCCTGGTGCAGGTGCCGCCGGGTCAGGTGAGCCTGGCCGAACTGCTGCGCACCGCGGACCTGGCCTGTTACTCGGCCAAGGAACGTGGGCGCAACCGGGTGCACGCCTACCAGCCGGACGACTCGGAGATGTCGCACAAGGTCGGCGAGATGAGTTGGGTGCAGCGCATCCAGCGTGCCCTTGAGGAGGACCGTTTCCGCCTCTACGCGCAGCCCATCGTGCCGCTGCGCGCCGGTGAGGATGGCGGCCATGTGGAGATCCTCCTGCGCCTGCAGGAGGACGGCGAGCTGATCGCCCCCGGCAGCTTCATTCCCGCCGCCGAGCGCTATGGCCTGATGTCGCAGATCGACCGCTGGGTGGTGAGCCACACCCTGGAGATCCTCGCGCGCTTCCACGCCGAGCACCCGCATGCGCCGCAGCTGCATTGTGCGATCAACCTGTCCGGCGCCAGCATCGGCGACCGCGAGTTCCTCGCCTTCATTCGCGAGCAGCTCGGCAGCTACCCGGTGGCGCCGCAGACCATCTGCTTCGAGGTCACCGAGACGGCGGCCATCGCCAACCTGGCCGACGCCACCCACTTCATCAACGAACTCAAGGCGCTCGGCTGCCGCTTCTCGCTGGATGACTTCTGTGCCGGCATGTCGTCGTTCATGTACCTGCGCCACCTGCCGGTGGACTACCTGAAGATCGACGGCAGCTTCGTCCGCGACCTGCTCGACGACCCCATCGACCGGGCCATGGTCGAGATGATCAACCAGATCGGCCACGTCATGGGCAAGCGCACCATCGCCGAGTTCGTCGAGACGGCGGAGATCCTCGCCGTGCTGGGCGAAATCGGCGTGGACTTCGCCCAGGGCTACCATCTGGGGCGCCCGCAGCCCTTCGCTACTTTCGCCGGGCTGCAGGTGGCAGCGCTGGCGGACCCGACCAGCTAACCGGTCAGGGCAGAAGGATGATCTTCTCGCAGCTGCCCGGCGTGTTGACCGCCGCATAGGCTTCGGGGCCGGCGCTCAACGGCAGCTCGCTGAGCGCGGTGGGCGGCGTCAGCAGGCCCTGATCGAACAGCTTGCCGAACTCTTCGAGCATGCGTGCACAATCGGCCGGGCTGTAGAGCAGGGTGTTGACCCCGACCAGGGTGCCGCCGCGGCGGTACAGGTTGAGCGCCGGCAGCTCGACCATGCCGTCCAGCGGCGCGGCGATGTAGGCGATGCGGCCGAAGGTGGCCAGGGCGCCGACCGCGGCCGGCAGCCAGAAGCCGGTGGTATCGAAGATCACCTCGGCGCCGCCGGGGAATACTGCCTCCACTTGCGCACCCAGCTGCTCGGCACTGCTCAGCAGCAGGCAGGCGGTGCCGCTATCCAGCAGTTGCTCCTGCAGCTGCGGATTGCGCACCGCCGCCAGCACGTCCGCGCCGAGGGCCTTGGCCAGGCCCAGTGCTGCCGTACCCACCGCGCCGTTGGCGCCGATCACCAGCACGCGGGTACCTGGGCCGACCTGGCTGCGGATCAGCGCATCCCAGGCGGTGGTGTAGGGCACGCCGAGGGCGGCGGCTTGGCTGAAGCTCAGGGAGTCCGGCTTGAGCGCGACGCCATCGGCAGGCAGGCAGATGTACTGCGCATGGCTGCCATCGCGGCTGAAACCGAGGCCCTTGCCGGTGCCCCACACGGCCTTGCCCAGCAGATGCGCGGGGCCTTCCACCACCACGCCGGCGAAGTCACGGCCGGGCACGCGGGGCAGGGTGGTGTAGGGGAAGCGGCCGAGCACGTTCTTCACATCGCTGGGGTTGAGGCCGGCGGCGTGCACCTGTACCAGCACCTCGCCGTCGTCAGGCTCGGGGCGGGAGAGTTCGACGTGGCGCAGGGAGGCGAGATCGCCGGTGCTGGAGAACTGCAGAGCGTGCATGGAGGGTCCTTATCGAGAGGCGAACTGCCAGGGCCGCTGGGCGCTGGCGGGTTGGGCGCAGTGTATGGCCGCTCGATCCGGGTATTCGGCCAAGGACTTCAGGCTATCGGCCAAGTTGTGGCGTTCAGGCGCCGAGGTTGTCGCGGTATTCGCTGGGTGTCAGGCCCAGTTCGCGGCGGAACATGTCGCTGAAACTGGCGGGCTGGTAGCCCAGCTCGCGGGCGATGCGCCCCACCGGCACACCCTGGATCAGCGCGGCGGCGGCGCTGGCCAGCTGCACCTGGCGGCGCCATTGGGCGAAGCCCATGCCCAGGTCGCGCAGCAGCAGGCGCGACAGGGTGCGCACGCTGGCACCGGCCTCCTGTGCGTGCTGCTCGAACGACAGCTCCAGCGAAGGCGCGGCCATCACCGCCTGGCACAGCTGCAGCAGGCGGCGGTCGGCGCCGTCGGGTAGTGGCACGCGCAGCTGCGAGCGGCGGGCACGGCGCAGTTCCAGCACCGCCAGTTCGGCCAGGGCGGCGTAGTAGGGCGCATCGGTCTGCTGTTCCTGCTCGACCAGGGCGACGATCAGCTCGCGCAGTAGCGTACGCACCTCGAACACCTGCACCTGGCTGTCCAGCTCGCGGGCCAGCTGCGGGCTCAGGTAGATGTTGCGCATCTGCAGTTCGGACACCACGCGGATGCCATGCGGCACGCCCGGCGGCAGCCACACGCCGCGCTGCGGCGGTACCAGCAGCGCCTCGCCGGGTGTTTCCACCCACATGATTCCGGACACGGCATACAGCAGCTGGCCCCACTCGTGCTGGTGCGGCTCGATGAACAACCCACGCGGATAGCTGCGCGCTAAGGCGCGCAGCGGGATGCTGGTGTTGCTCAGATCGGGGGGCGTGGCGCGGGCCATGGGCACCTGCTGTCGGGTTGGCTGGCGCGATCTTAGCCCAGGCGCAGACTGCTTGTATGGCCCGCGGCAGTGGCGCCGGAAAGCAGGCTGTCCAGCTTGTAAACAAATCGTGACGCCACTGGCGGAGCAGCCAGCAGGCCACGGCGGCTCGGCGAGCTGTAAGGAAAACTTGCCGAATGGCTCGGCGAGCCGGGCTGGGCGGCGCTGGACGCTGGCTTGTGCGGCCGCTCGCCGCCGGCTGTCATGGGCATAACAAACCCCTGCCGGCCCGACTGGCAGGCGCCCCAACAATAACAATCAGGAGGCGGGATGAACGCCGTGGCCAAGATCGATCAGCACAACCCCATCGGTACCGACGGTTTCGAGTTCGTCGAATTCACCGCGCCCAGCGCCGAGGGCATCGAGCAGCTGCGCCAGCTGTTCAGCGCCATGGGCTTCACCGAAACGGCCAAGCACCGCTCCAAGCAGGTCTGGCTGTTCCAGCAGAACGACATCAACTTCGTGCTCAACGGCAGCCCCACCGGCCACGTCCGCGCCTTCGGCGAAAAGCACGGGCCGAGCGCCTGCGCCATGGCCTTCCGGGTGAAGAACGCAGCCCAGGCCGCCGCCTACGTGAAAGAGCAGGGCGCCACCCTGGTCGGCAGCCACGCCAACTTCGGCGAGCTGAACATTCCCTGTGTCGAGGGCATCGGCGGCTCGCTGCTGTACCTCGTCGACCGCTACGGCGACAAGAGCATCTACGACGTCGACTTCGAGTACCTCGAAGGCCGTAAGCCTAGCGACAACGCCGTCGGCCTGCAGCAGATCGACCACCTGACTCACAACGTCAAGCGTGGGCAGATGGACGTCTGGTCCGGCTTCTACGAGCGCATCGCCAACTTCCGCGAGATCCGCTACTTCGACATCGAGGGCAAGCTCACCGGCCTGTTCTCCCGCGCCATGACCGCGCCCTGCGGCAAGATCCGCATCCCGATCAACGAGTCGGCCGACGACAAGTCGCAGATCGAGGAATTCATCCGCGAGTACCACGGCGAGGGCATCCAGCACATCGCCATGAGCACCGACGATATCTACGAAACGGTGCGCCGCTTGCGCGCCAACGGCGTGGACTTCATGAGCACGCCGGACACCTACTATGAAAAGGTCGACAGCCGCGTGGCCGGCCACGGTGAACCGACCGCCACCCTGCGCGACCTGAACATCCTGATCGACGGGGCGCCTGATGATGACGGCATCCTGCTGCAGATCTTCACCAACACGGTGATCGGCCCGATCTTCTTCGAGATCATCCAGCGCAAGGGCAACCAGGGCTTCGGCGAGGGCAACTTCAAGGCGCTGTTCGAATCCATCGAAGAGGACCAGTTGCGTCGCGGCGTGATCTCCGAGGAGTAGTCATGTACCGATTTTCTACTGCGCTTGCCCTGGCGGTGTTGCCGCCTCGCTCAGGTTGCTCATTGACCGACATGTCAACTGCGCACCTTCGCGAAGCGGCGCCTAGCCAGGCCTGCGCTCGCTACGAAACTCGATACATGACAGGAGCCCGGCAATGAGCCGCAAATGGATCAGCTTCCCCCTGCGCGAGGGCGAGCACTCGCGCCAGGCCCACTGCGATTTCCCCGAGGGCACCTACGAGCGGGAGATGGGCCGCGAGGGCTTCTTCGGCCCGGTGACCCACCTGCACCACAAGCATCCGCCCACCGGCTGGATCGACTGGGAAGGACCGCTGCGCCCGCACGCGTTCAACTTCAACAAGATATCCAGCGAGCGTGATTGCCCGCTGGAGGCGCCGCTGACCCTGCACAACGCCGATGTGAAGTTGCGCGTGTGGAAGACCCACGGCGCCATGCGCCACCTGGTGCGCAACAGCGACGGCGACGAGCTGCTGTTCGTGCACGACGGCGCAGGGCACTTCTACTGCGACTTCGGCCACCTGGAATACCGCGACGGCGACTACCTGCTGATCCCGCGTGGCACCGCCTGGCGCATCGAGCCAACGGTGCCCAGCCACTTCCTGCTGATCGAGAACACCGACGGCGCCTACCAGCTGCCGGACAAGGGCCTGCTCGGCCCGCAGGCGATCTTCGACCCGGCGGTGCTCGAACACCCGCATATCGACGACGCCTTCAAGGCCCAGCAGGACGAGCAGACCTGGCAGATCCGCATCAAGCGGCGCAACCAGATCAGCACCGTCACCTATCCGTTCAACCCGCTGGATGCGGTGGGCTGGCATGGCGACAACACCGTGGTGCGCCTCAACTGGCGCGACATTCGCCCGCTGATGAGCCACCGCTACCACCTGCCGCCGTCGGCGCACACCACCTTCGTCGCCAACGGCTTCGTGGTCTGCACCTTCACCCCGCGTCCGGTCGAGAGCGACCCTGGCGCACTCAAGGTGCCGTTCTTCCACAACAACGACGACTACGACGAGGTGCTGTTCTACCACCGTGGCAACTTCTTCAGCCGCGACAACATCGAGGCTGGGATGGTGACTTTGCACCCCTGCGGCTTCCCCCACGGCCCGCACCCCAAGGCGCTGAAGAAAGCCCAGGAAGACCCGGCCACCTTCGCCGAGGAAGTGGCGGTGATGATCGACACCCGCCGCGCGCTGGAGGTGGCCGAGGCCGCTGCCGCGGTGGACGTGCCCGAATACGTGAACTCCTGGCGTGCGCCGGGGTTGAAGTAGAAGTGCGTGGCCGTTTGGCCGCACGCACGCTGAACGAATTCCCTGGCGCGCACGGCGCGCCTAACGAGGCTGAAGCATGAAACTCGCATCACTGAACCTGGGCCGCGACGGCGAACTGGTGGTCGTCTCCCGCGACCTGGCCCGCGCCGTGAAGGTGCCGCAGATCGCCGCCACCCTGCAGGCCGCGCTGGACGACTGGGAGGTCAAGCGCCCACTGCTGGAGTCGGTCTACCAGCGCCTCAACGATGGGTTGATCGACGAGGCCTTCTTCTTCGATCAGGCCGACTGCCACAGTCCGCTGCCGCGCGCCTACCACTGGGCCGATGGCAGCGCCTACGTCAACCATGTCGAGCTGGTGCGCAAGGCCCGTGGCGCGGAAATGCCGGAATCCTTCTGGCACGACCCGCTGATGTACCAGGGCGGCGCCGACAGCTTCATTCCGCCGCACGCGCCGATCCAGATGGGCGACGAGGCCTGGGGCATCGACCTGGAAGCGGAGATCGCGGTGATCACCGACGACGTGCCGATGGGCGCCACGGCGGCCCAGGCGGCCGAGCGCATTCAGCTGCTGATGCTGGTCAACGACGTGTCGCTGCGCAACCTGATCCCCGGCGAGCTGGCCAAGGGCTTCGGCTTCTACCAGAGCAAGCCGTCGTCGAGCTTCTCGCCGGTGGCGGTGACCCCGGACGAACTGGGCGAGGCCTGGAAGGACGGCAAGGTGCACCGGCCGCTGCTGTCGCACATCAACGGCGCGCTGTTCGGCCAGCCGCATGCCGGCACCGACATGACCTTCAACTTCCCGACCCTGGTCGCCCATGCCGCCAAGACCCGTCCGCTGGGCGCCGGCACCATCATCGGTTCGGGCACCGTGTCCAACTATGACCGCAGCGCCGGCTCCAGCTGCCTGGCGGAAAAACGCATGCTGGAGATCATCGAGCAGGGCGAGGCCAAGACGCCGTTCCTCAAGTTCGGCGACCGGGTGCGCATCGAGATGCTCGACGCCGCCGGCCAGAGCATCTTCGGCGCCATCGACCAGGCGGTGGAGCGCTATGAGCAGTGAGCTGACGCTCTACGGCTACTGGCGCTCCAGCGCCGCCTACCGGGTACGCATTGCCTTGGGCCTCAAGGGCCTGGCCTACCGCCAGGTGCCGGTGCACCTGGTCAAGGACGGTGGCCAGCAGCACAGTGCCGAGTACCAGGCGCTGAACCCCCAGGAGCTGCTGCCGCTGCTGGTGGACGAGCGCAACGGCGGGGCACGCATCGCCCAGTCGCTGGCCATCCTCGAATACCTCGACGAAGTCTTCCCGGTGCCGGCGCTGCTGCCGGCCGAACCGATCCAGCGCGCCCAGGTGCGTGCGCTGGCGCTGCATATCGCCTGCGATATCCATCCGCTGAACAACCTGCGCGTGCTGCAGTACCTCAGCACCGAGCTGGGCGTCGACGACGAGGCGAAGAACACCTGGTACCGGCACTGGGTAGAGAAGGGGCTGGCGGCGGTGGAGCAGGGGCTCGAAGGGTTCAAGGGCGGCTTGTCGCTGGGTAACCGGCCGGGATATCTGGAAGCCTGTGTGATTCCGCAGCTGTACAACGCCCGGCGCTTTGCCTGCGCAATCGAAGGTTTGCCGCGGCTGCTGGAGATGGAGGATCGCTGCCTGGCGCTGGACGCCTTCAAGGCCGCCGCGCCTGAGGCGCAGCCTGACGCGCAGGGCTGACTGCGCTGCGCGAGAGCGTCTGGGCAGATTATCTGGGGGTAGGCGCCGATCCGCAGGCACGAGCAAGCAACTCGTTGTCAGGTCGGAAGTGAGGGGACAGATCAGTGCAGAGGCCTGGTTTTTAATCAGGCCTCTGTTAGCGGCAGGACGCCGAGGCTATTTAGTTAGGAACCAGGTCGATGCTGCCGCAGTTGGAACCCTTGGTTGCGATCATATCCACCCGCCTGTCCCGGTTGATCGCGACGCGCATTTCGCAGTTGGCCTGGTTGAACACGTCCCCCCAGTATTCCTGATGCACCAGCTGCCCATTCATGGGGCCGGTATAGGTGCCGAGGGCTTCGCGCGTGGTGTACGAGGTGTCGTAGCCATACACCAGTACGACCCACTGCCTGTCGGTCATTCCACCTATCTGTTGTGGCGCGCCGAAGTAGTCGATCACTTCGGATACGGGGCGATCCTTCCAGTAGTTGCGGGCCAGGGTATCCGGGACGTTCATACCCGCGCAGCCGCTCAGCAGCAGGGTCGTCATTCCGAGCGCGATGATCCTTTTCATTGCACGCTCTCCGTCGAACCGCCGGTTGCCGGCTGGGGCATCATGTCGAAGGCTTCATCGATCTTCTTCAGGATGGCCTCTTTGGCCAGTTCACGTCCTTGAGCGATGAAAATCGCGCCGGACTGTTCGTCCAAGGTCGAAACCTGCATCTTCCCAAGGTGGTGGTATGCACGGTTCGACGCTCGCTCACCTGGTTTGCAGACAAAGTCCCGGCTCTTGATCATCCAGTCTTCTGGTTTCTTGAGCCATTCGCCGTCTACATCCTTGCCGGACCAGGTGTTGCCCCAGTCGTTATGCACCTGAATGTTGGTGACGCGTGCCCTTTGCTTGGCACAGTCCACTTCGATATCGAGGAAACCGACCCAGGCTGAACCTCCCTCCCGACTTTCCGCCTGGAAAACGCCTGCCGTGCGAATTCCGCCAGGGCGACTGGCATTCCCGGCACGATCATCGATGTAGTAAATGTGGCGGTATCCAGACTCAGCCTCTTCCTGATGGACGATCCAGAAGTCGCCGGTAGGCGGGACATCCGCCTGCGCGGCAAAAGAAGTGCTTAGGAGCAAGGCAGGCAGTAAATGCCTGAGGGAAGGACACATGGCGACAATCCTTTGCTGTTGAGACCATCGCAGGGCAAAAGCCCTACGCCAGAGAGGTGTCTGGAATCTAGCGATGGGGCTGGAAAGGGGTCAAGGCTTCTGTCCCGTTTCCGCCGATTCGGTCAGGTTTCGATCTTCCGATAGAGGTATTCGCAGCCAGAGCAGTCCTTGGTTGCCACCTTGAGCAGGTAGCCCGAACCGTCGGCCATGAAGAGGCTGTCGCTGGAGTTTGTGAAGGGTAGGGCGATTAGGTTTCGAGCTTGAGCAATGCCTTGACCTGCTCGATAACCGACTCGATCCGAAAGGGTTTATCGAGCACCGCTGCGAACAGGTCGGAGCGAGCGGTACCCAGGTGAGCTTGCGCGCCGCTCATAAGAATCATGGGCGTGCTCTTGTGATCGGGATGCGCTCTTACCGCCTCGGCGAATTCTATGCCCGTCATGCCCGGCATCATGAAATCAGTGATGATCAGGTCGGGGCGCTCTCTATCCAGAATCTCCAAGGCCCGCTTTCCGCTGCCAGCGGTAACCGTGAGTAAGCCTTCATCTTCCAGGGCGAAGCTCAGAATATTGGCGATCAGGTACTCGTCATCGAGTATCAGCACCGTTGTCATAGGCGATCCACATCACGGACGGCTCTAGCGACAGTTACCTGCTGCATAGATTCTGGCTTCGAATGGTGCGCCCAGGACATGGGTTAGGCCTTCTTCACGGATATTCCAGGGCCACCTATGACTACCTCAAGCAAAGAAGGGTCATAAGCGCTGTCTCTGACTTTAAGGATCGACAGCTGTCGTTGCAGTTCAGAGCCTTTCTCGCCAAAGCGCATCAGCAGCAGGTTGTCTGCAATGCTGGAGAGATCCGGCACGGGAGCATCGACGTGACTGCTGATCAGGCTCTGGGCTTCCCACGTCGCAACCACGGTCACGCCTTGCGCTCGCAGCTGCCCCATGAGCGCGGAGAAGATATCCAGCACGCGGGTTTTGTCCGCAGCCAC
This sequence comes from Pseudomonas sp. Gutcm_11s, assembly GCF_028649395.1. GTDB lineage: Bacteria > Pseudomonadota > Gammaproteobacteria > Pseudomonadales > Pseudomonadaceae > Aquipseudomonas. The sequence goes on from NZ_JAQSUW010000013.1 coordinate 104,002, forward strand.
GCGAACCATGCCGCCCAGGCTGTCCAGGAACACGCGCTTGATCCGTTTGCGCTCGACAATGTCCAGCAGCTCATACCCTAGCCGGTCTATCAGCCCCTTGGTTGGAGCGCGCCATGCGATGTTGAGTGCGCCGCTACTCTCCATTGCCGGAAAGTCGAAGCCCAGCCCAGCTGCTTTCATGCGCAAGCGTTGCGGTGTTTCGTAAAACCCGAAGAACAGACCGGGCTCCTCGCGGGTGCACTCCCCGATGAACTGGATGCCGATGGAGGTTTTCCCCGTACCGGAAGGGCCGGCGATCAGGGTGGTCGAGGAACGTGCCAAACCTCCGCCAAGCACCGTATCCAGCGTCGGTATGCCACTGCTCAAGCGAGTGAAGTTGTCGGCGTCATCACCGGCGAGAGGGTTAAGCACGCTTTCCAGCCGTGGATAGACCACGATGCCGTTTTCGTTGATTTCGAACTCGTGTACTCCCGAGATCGCACCGCTGCCGCGAGTCTTGCGCAGTTTGATGCGGCGGACGGTCTGCGGGCCAATGGTCTCTTCGCCCATCTCGATCACACCATCGACCATGGTGTGTTCCGGGCTGCCATCCTCGAGCTGCGAGCTGGTCAGGAACAGCACCGTGCAGCCGGCAAAAGCGGCGTGGCCTTGGAGTTCGGAAATGAATTTTTTCGTGTCGATCGGCGACTCGGCCTTGGAGCGCGCATTGAGCAGACCGTCCAGAATCATGACCGTCGCCTTCTGCCGGCTGATCTCCCGGCGCAGCAGCTTCACCACCTCGTCCAGGCCGTCATTTTCCAGGGTGTCGAATGCGCTGACGAACTGGATTTTCTCGCCGATCTGCTCCTTGTCGAAGAAGCTCAGCGTCGAGAGGAACTGGAACAGCCGATCATGAGGCTCGGCTAACAGGGTGGCGAAAAGGACACGCCCGCCATCGCCGATGTGGTTGAAACCGAGCTGGTTGGCCAGGATGGTTTTCCCAGACCCTGGTCGACCTTGAATGATGTAGGAGGCGCCAGCAACAAAGCCGCCTTTCAATAGCGTGTCCAGGCCCTTGATGCCGCTTTTAAGGCGCGCTAGTTGATACAAGTCCATGCCCTCCACTGATCGTGCCAGCATCTTATGAGATGCGCGCTGCTGCTTCCGCGATGCTGGGCATTGTCGCCTGTTTTGCGCAAAGCTCCTACCCACCCGGTTTGCATGGGGTTCGGCCATCGCTGATGGCCAGGATGTGCAAGGGCTATATGGATGTCCGATCCGGGCAGCTAGGAGAAGTTCGCAACCATTGGTAGACCTCTGGAGTCCGGCCGCTTGCAAGAAATTGCTGCAGAGGGAGTGGGTACTTTTGGCCGGTTGCAGCCGCCCGCCACGAGGTTTGCTGCCCAGCAAATTAACCTGCGCCCCGGCGCTCCCCTGCGCGGGGCTTTTTCTCTTGCACCCACTTCCCTAGGAATCACTAGCTCGTGGATGATGGATCGCCGCCGGGGAGGGCGTCTCTATGAGCGTATTCAAAGTGATCTGCTTGGCAGTAGCCACGTCCGCGCTTACTGGATGTGCCGTAGGCATTGCCAACGAGGTGATGTTTGATGCATACGCCAGTACGGAGACACCTGAGAATTCAGGTGAGGCGCCTGCCAACTATCGCGGTAAGGATTGCGTAGCGCTGGCTGTAGAGCGGGGAGTGCAGGAACGGCTTGTTGCTGATAGTGATGACTACGTTAGAAAGCATGCTAACTGGGCTCTAGCGTCGATCCAGCAGGTCGAAAGAGAGAGTGGATGTATGCCTGGCATTACGTCACTACAGGCGGCGATGGTTGACCAGGTTCTCAAGCACCCTGAGTCCTTGAAAGAGCTTGAATCTCAACTTCCGCCTGGTGGTCTGGAGTACATCAAAGCTAGAGGCAACCCCCTGCAAATGCCCCATCTGTGGCCGCCATCGCTCCTGTAACGACGCCCACTATTGTGGTTCAGACACCACAACCTCAACCGGTGCAGATTCCGAAGAAAGCTGAGGTAGTAGAGCCGGCAGCTCCGCTCACGAACGAATACTGTTATTTCTACTTCACCTCTGATGATTTCAGGGTGAAGCCTGATGTGTTTTCGCCGATTTTCCGTGACGCACAAATCAGCAAAACGGCAGCTAACCAGATCGCGGCTATCAAGCAGTATCAGCACAAGGTGAATCAGACTCAGCCAGATACGTGGAGAGAGTTCGATTTCAACCTTATCCCGTGTAACCCTGCGGCAGGGGTGTGCATGGGGGTTGCACACTCTCTATTCAAACCGAAGCAGGTAGCGACTCTGGTTTGCTTCACCTCCGAAAGCGCGGCACAGGCGAAGCTGGATTACGACAGAGACCGTGATCCGCTGGCGATCACTATCGGCCGGTAACGGTCGATTATGTTCTTCGAGCTGTTGCCACTTGCCGATAACCATCGCCAGCGAATGACTGCTATTGGCCGACTCCAGACGTTCGATCTCTCAGGCAAGTAGCCAACCCGAAGAAGTCGTCAGTCCAGCGCGCCGCTACAGGTGCATTTCAGCCAGCGCTCTACGCAATGGCGAGTCTGAAATCTGTATCGCCCCGTGGAAAGGGATGTCCATGTCGAGCACCAGATAGACGGATGCAGCAATCAATAGTGCCGATACGGTAAACATGCTTATTACCATTGGGTTGCGTGGGGCTCGATAGCCAAAGCTGGCGTAGATCAATGTCAGCCATGCCCCCAGCATGCCTATGAGTGGGAGAGGAATCGCTCCTTCGGACTGCTCGACAATTTTCCAGCGTTGCTCGATGAGCAAGCGATATTGCTGACGGAGCTCTTCAAGTAGAGTCTCCTGATAGCGACTCTCAGGATCAATGGCGGCCAGGGCCACACCGATATCATCCAGGTATTGGGTAGCTGGGCTTTTGCGGTGCTGGAGCGCCTCGTCTCCGCGATATGGGTTGGCGATGGCGTGCTCTACGTAGGCCACTAGATGAGCGCGGGTGTCTTCTGCTTTTTCTCCGTAGTTTTTCAACGTACGGTCGAAGATGATCAGACTGGTGGCGAAGGCATGCACGTTCGTATCGATGGCTTCGAAGGTGTTTTTGGCAGAGTTGATCATCAAGCCGAACACCAGCGAAGTCATAACCACAAAAATATTGGCAACCAGGCGAACCACCGTGTTGGTTTCTTCGTCTCGGTGACGAGCTGATAGCTTGGGATACCAATGCATCATCAGCAGGGATGCTGACAACAGGCAGACGAAGATGCCTACTGCGATAAAGATTGATTCCATATGTCCTTTCTCAGCGCGCAGCCGATTGAACCCGCCAATGCCCTAACCTTACGCGGGCAGACATTCATTTTCTAATCTTTGACACTTCCTAGGCTCTTTACAACGGGCGTTTCGGATTTCCGCTTGTGGCCGGAAGCAGCATCTTGCAAAGGTCAGCTATCTGCCCTTCTGCCCTTCTGCCCTTCTGCCTCGTGCCACTGCGTACGGCGAGTATGCCGCACGCTAGAAGCCTGGCGTGCGCATGTTGGCGGGGACGTCTCGCCTGAGGTACTCCTGCCAGCTCAAGGTCTGGCAGGGGTGATACACCAGACTACAAATTCCAGAACTCAGATGACGGGAAGTCATCGATTGAGTCTTCAAGGAAGTCATCATCATCCTCGATCTCTTCCAGGCGCATTGAGAACGATGACGGCACGAGTTGCCAGCGCTGCTCTCTGAACTTCACCTCGAAATTCAGAATTGCAGTGAACCACCGGAACTGCTGTGCGAACTGCGGGGTGTAGCCCACCTGCTCGATGCAGGTTAACTCGGCTTCGCCAGAGGCGAACAGAAGCCCTTTCTCCTCGTCATACCGGCTTTGCACGAAAAGCCCGCCCATGTGAAACCTGATATCTGACGTTTTGGGTGCCAGTTCGTCCCGAAGGGCCAGCTGCGTCACGTGCTCATCCAGCTCCTTGGCTACGCCCGTGAGAGAAACCACATCCTCAAACCTCTCAACACCGAAGACGAAGCGAAGCAGGCGCGCGTCGTCCGGGCGTCGCTGACCAACACTTTGAAGGTCGTGGTAACTGGCGAAGCCAGCAATAAGCGATAGCTGCTCTCGTGTCTCTGAAAGCTGTCGACCGCGTAGTTGCGCAGTGGCTTTGGAGAGAGATTTGAAAACGTTCAGCGCGGAAAAAGTGGACATGACATTCCTCGTGACATGGACGCGATGACCGATTGCCTGTTCACCGGACTGTCCATGATGGGATTGCCATGGTTCTTCGGAAAGGTGGGGTAAAACGATGGGCTCTTGCTTCGCGTAACAGGCACCAGGCGACCATCACCGCCCTGAAGCGAAAGATATCCAAGCGGATGGGCTAAGGCAAGATCAGCGATCTTTCTGCGCCAGGCTCAGATTGCGGGATGAGCCGAATGGAAATTTGCTAAGCCGCACCACGAGTCGAAATTAATACGAAGTGGGTTTCCGCTTGTGGCCGTTAGCGGCCATCGGCAGTAACGAGAACAGGCCTCAGAAGTCTGGTTTTCCGGGGCGTTTGCATGATCAATCCAGCGGCAATTCCGTAGTCCTCTTCACCTCGCTCATTGCGATGTGCGAGTGCGCCTCGTGCACATGCGGGCGCTGCAGCAGGTGGTCGCGCAGGAAGCGTTCGTAGTCGGCGATGTCCTTGGCCACCACCTTGAGCAGGTAGTCTGAGCCGCCGGCCATGCTGTGGCATTCCAGCACCTGCGGGTAGCCGACCACGGCCTGCTCGAACTCTTCTAGGTTGGTGCGGCCGTGGGCCGACAGTTTGATGTCGACGAATACGGTGATGCCCAGGCCGAGCTTCTTCGGGTTGAGCAGGGCGACCTTGCGCTCGATCAGCCCTTCTTCCTGCATGCGATGGATGCGCCGCCAGCAGGGCGATTGCGACAGCTCCACCTTCTCGGCGATTTCGGCGGCCGAGAGGTCGGCGTTGTGCTGCAGCAGGCGAAGGATGCGGCGGTCGATGGAGCTCAGCTTTTCCTGCATGAATTTTTCTCTTTATTGGTCATGAAGGGATAAGTCATGCGCAGTATTCCGCTTCGCTCCTCAAAAAAGAAAGAAAAATCCGAAACTCCTCGGTCATAGTCTTTGCCATACGACTCGGCGCGGCGACCCCGTGCCAGGGTTTAACGGCGACCTCCAAGAAAGGTCGTCTCGCTCACCACAAGAATAAAAGGAGCGCGCTATGTCTCTGGCCGAAATCCGCCTGGACGACAAGTACCGTGTAGCCACGGGCCAGCTGTACCTCACCGGTACCCAGGCCCTGACCCGCCTGCCCATGCTGCAGAAGCAGCGTGATGCCGCCTTCGGCCTGAATACCGCCTGCTTCATCTCCGGGTATCGGGGTTCGCCTCTGGGCAACCTGGACAAGAGCCTGTGGGAAGCCAAGCAGTTCCTGCAGGACAACCACATCCACTTCCAGCCCGGCGTCAACGAAGAGCTGGGCGCCACCGCCGTGTGGGGTAGCCAGCAGGCCAACCTGTTCCCCGGTGCGCGCTACGACGGCGTGTTCGCCATGTGGTACGGCAAGGGTCCGGGGGTGGACCGCTGCGGCGATGTGTTCAAGCACGGCAACTCGGCCGGTGTGGCAGAGAAGGGCGGCGTGCTGCTGCTGGCCGGCGACGACCACGGCTGCAAATCCTCGACCATCGCCCACCAGAGCGAGCATGCCTTCATCGCCGCATCGATTCCGGTGCTCAACCCGGCCAACGTCCAGGAAATCCTTGACTACGGCATCATCGGCTGGGAGCTGTCGCGCTACAGCGGTTGCTGGGTAGCGCTGAAGACCATCGCCGAGAACGTCGACTCCTCGGCCGTGGTCGACGTCGACCCGCTGCGCATCGAGATCAAGCTGCCGACCGACTTCCAGCTGCCGGAAGACGGCGTGCATATCCGCTGGCCGGACCCACCCCTGGCCCAGGAAAAGCGCCTCAACCAGTTCAAGATCTACGCCGCCCGGGCCTTCGCCCTAGCCAACAACCTCAACCAGATCAAGCTGGATTCGCCCAACCCGCGCCTGGGCATCATCACCACCGGCAAGTCCTACCTGGACGTGCGCCAGGCCCTGGATGACCTGGGTCTGGACGAAGAGCTGTGCGCCCAGGTCGGCCTGCGCGTGCTCAAGGTCGGCATGAGCTGGCCGCTGGAACCGGTATCGGTGCACCAGTTCGCCGAAGGCCTGGACGAGATTTTGGTGGTCGAGGAGAAGCGCAGCATCATCGAGGACCAGCTCACCGGCCAGCTGTACAACTGGCCGGTCGGCAAGCGCCCTCGGGTGGTCGGCGAATTCGACGAGGAGGGTGTTTCCCTGCTGCCGAACCTGGCCGAGCTGACTCCGGCGATGATTGCCCGCGTCATCGCCAAGCGCCTGGCGCCGATCTACACCAGCGCCACCATCGACGAGCGTCTGGCCTTCCTGGCGGCGAAAGAAGCCGCGCTGGCCGCGCCCAAGCACGACACCAAGCGTACCCCGCACTTCTGCTCCGGCTGCCCGCACAACAGCTCCACCCAGCTGCCGGAAGGTAGCCGCGCCCTCGGCGGCATCGGTTGCCACTACATGACCCAGTGGATGGACCGGCGTACCGATACCTTCACCCAGATGGGCGGCGAGGGTGCTACCTGGATCGGCCAGGCGCCGTTCACCGACACCAAGCACGTGTTCCAGAACCTCGGCGACGGCACCTACTTCCACTCCGGCCAGCTGGCCCTGCGCGCTGCCGTGGCCTCCGGGGTGAACATCACCTACAAGATCCTCTACAACGATGCGGTGGCCATGACCGGTGGCCAACCGATCGACGGCGAGCTGCGCATCGATCAGCTCAGCCAGCAGGTGTTCGCCGAGGGCGTGAAACGCATAGCCCTGGTCAGCGACGAGCCGGACAAGTACCCGACTCGTGCCACTTTCGCGCCCATCGTCACCTTCCACCATCGCCGTGAACTGGACGCCGTGCAGCGTGAGCTGCGCGAGGTCAAGGGCACTTCGGTGATCCTCTACGACCAGACCTGCGCCACCGAGAAGCGTCGCCGCCGTAAACGCGGCAAGTTGGTCGACCCGCAGAAGCGTGCCTTCATCAACCCGGCCGTGTGCGAGGGTTGCGGCGACTGCAGCGTGAAGTCCAACTGCCTCTCCGTGCTGCCGCTGGAAACCGAACTGGGGCGCAAGCGTGAGATCGACCAGAACGCCTGCAACAAGGACTTCTCCTGCGTCGAAGGCTTCTGCCCGAGCTTCGTCACCGTGCACGGCGGCGGCCTGCGCAAGCCCGAGGCGGTGGGTGCCAAGGCGCTGTTCGTGGCCCTGCCGGAACCGCGTCAGCCGGACCTTTCGCGGCCGTGGAACATCCTCCTGCCAGGCGTCGGTGGCAGTGGCGTAACTACCGTTGGCGCCTTGCTGGGCATGGCTGCGCACCTGGAAGGCAAGGGCTGCACCGTGCTCGACCAGGCCGGCCTGGCGCAGAAGTTCGGCCCGGTGATCAGCCATATCCGCATCGCCGCGAAGCAGGACGACATCTACGCCGTGCGCATCGCCGCCGGCGAGACCGACCTGCTGCTGGCCTGTGACCTGGTGGTGGCGGCCGGCGAGGAATCCCTGGCCAAGCTCAACGACAAGATCGCCAACGCCGTGGTCAACAGCCACGAGGCGGCCACCGCCGAGTTCACCCGCAACCCGGACGCCCAGGTACCCGGTGCGGCCATGCACGAGGCCTTGGTAGAGGCGGTGGGCGAGAGCAAGACCCACTTCGTCGACGCCACCCGCCTGGCCACCGCGCTGCTCGGCGATACCATCGCCAGCAACCTGTTCATGCTCGGCTATGCGTACCAGAAAGGCCTGGTGCCGGTGTCCTCCGAGGCCATCGACAAGGCCATCGAGCTCAACGGCGTGTCGATCAAGCTCAACCAGCAGGCCTTCCTCTGGGGCCGCCGCGCAGCCCATGACCTGGCCGCCGTGGAGCAGCTGGCCAAGCCGAAGAACCCCGAGGCGCCGCGCTGCGAGAGCTTCGACGAGATCGTCGCCGACCGCATGGCTCGTCTCACTGCCTACCAGGACGCCGCCTACGCCCAGCGCTACCTGGACCTGGTGACCCGCGTGCGCCAGGCCGACAGCGGTGCCGATCAGGCCCTGAGCCGAGCCGTGGCGCGTTACTACTTCAAGCTGCTGGCCTACAAGGACGAGTACGAAGTGGCGCGCTTGTACAGCGAGCCGGCCTTCCTCCAGCGTCTTGAGGCCCAGTTCGAGGGCGACTACCGCCTGCAGTTCCACCTGGCGCCGAGCTGGCTGGCCAAGCCCGACTCGCGCACCGGCGCACCGATCAAGCGCACCTTCGGGCCCTGGATGCTTAAGGCCTTCGCCGTGCTGGCGCGCTTCAAGTTCCTCCGTGGCAGCGTGATCGACCCGTTCGGCCACAGCGCCGAGCGCAAGGTCGAGCGTGAGCTGATCGGCGAGTACGAGCAGTTGGTCGAGTTGCTGCTGAAAGAGCAGCGCCCGGACAACTACCGCACCGCGGTGGCCCTGGCCGAACTGCCGGAGCAGATCCGCGGCTATGGCCACGTCAAGGAGCACGCCCTGGCCAAGGCTCGCGAGCAGGCCGAGCAGCTCAAGGCGCGGCTGCTGGCCACGGAAATCTCGGCGGTGCAGCTGTTCGAACCGGCCGCCTGATACCCGTCACCCCCGTTTGCCACCCTTGTTCTGCGGAGCAGGGTGGCCTTTTTGCCTCGAATTCCATCCTCGACACGCGGTTCCTGCCCGCCGTGGCCCGGGGTGTATACTGCGCGGCGCTCGCGGCCAGGTCCGACGGGCCCTTCACGACTGCCTGATCACGAGTCCGGCGGTCTATTTCGACAGACCGGTGAACCCATGCCTCGTACCTGCCTCACCCGTCGCTTGCTTCGGAGCGCACGCTGATGTCCGAACAGCTGCATACCGGCCCGCTCAAGCGCGGCCTCAAGAACCGCCATATCCAGTTGATCGCCCTCGGTGGCGCCATCGGCACCGGCCTGTTCCTCGGCTCCTCCGGGGTGATGCAGAGCGCCGGCCCGTCGATGATCCTGGGTTACGCCATCGGCGGCTTCATCGCCTTCCTGATCATGCGCCAGCTCGGCGAGATGATCGTCGAGGAGCCGGTCGCCGGCTCCTTCAGTCACTTCGCCCATAGCTACTGGGGCCCGTTCGCCGGCTTCCTCTCGGGCTGGAACTACTGGGTGCTCTACGTGCTGGTGGGCATGGCCGAACTGACGGCCGTGGGCAAGTACGTGCAGTACTGGTGGCCGGAAATCCCGACTTGGGCCACGGCCGCCGCGTTCTTCGTGCTGATCAACCTGATCAACCTGGTCAACGTGAAGGCCTTCGGCGAGACCGAGTTCTGGTTCGCCATCATCAAGGTGGTGGCGATCATCGGCATGATCGTGCTCGGCGGCTACCTGCTGATCAGCGGCGCCGGCGGCGAGCAGGCCAGCTTCAGCAACCTGTGGAGCCATGGCGGCTTCTTCCCCAACGGCGTGTCCGGGCTGGTGATGATGATGGCGATCATCATGTTCAGCTTCGGTGGCCTGGAGCTGGTGGGCATCACCGCCGCCGAGGCCGACCAGCCGAAGACCGTGATCCCCAAGGCGATCAACCAGGTGGTCTGGCGGATCCTGATCTTCTACATCGGTGCGCTGACCATCCTGCTGTCGCTGCACCCCTGGGACGATCTGGTGAAGACGCTGACCTCCGGTGGCGATGCCTACGCCAGCAGCCCGTTCGTGCAGATCTTCTCGCTGATCGGCGAGGGCACTGCGGCCCACGTGCTCAACTTCGTGGTGCTGACCGCCGCGCTGTCGGTTTACAACAGTGGCGTGTACTGCAACAGCCGCATGCTCTACGGCCTGGCCGAGCAAGGCGACGCGCCCAAGGCGCTGATGAAGGTCAACGCCCGTGGCGTGCCGGTACTGGCCATCGCCCTGTCGGCGGCGGTGACCCTGCTCTGCGTGGTGGTCAACTACGTGGTGCCGCAGAGCGCGTTGGAGCTGCTGATGTCGCTGGTGGTCGCCGCTCTGGTGATCAACTGGGCGATGATCAGCCTGGCGCACCTGAAGTTCCGCAAGGCCATGGTCGCCAAGGGTGTGCAGCCTAGCTTCAAGGCCTTCTGGTTCCCCTTCGCCAACTACCTGTGCCTGGCCTTCGTGCTGTTCATCCTCGGCGTGATGCTGATGATTCCGGGCATCCAGGTCTCGGTGTACGCCATCCCGGTGTGGGTGCTGTTCATCTGGGTCTGCTTCCGCCTCAAGCGCGCCGCGGGCAAGTAATCCTGGCTGCATGAAAAAGCCCGGCTTAGGCCGGGCTTTTTTGTGCCTGCTCGGTCCGGGTTCTCAGGTCTGGAACTGCAGCACCGAGCTCTGCATGTTGCGCGCGACCCGGTCTAGGTGCTGCGCGGCGGCGGCCAGCTCGTCCACGGTGCGGCTGTTCTGCTGCGACATGCGCGCGATCTGCTCGACGCGCTGGGCTACCTCGCTGGACGCCTTGCTCTGCTCGCCGATGGTGTGGGAAATCTCCTCCACCACCTCGGCCGCGCGGTGCGCGCCGCCACGGATCTCGCTGATCGAGTCGCCGGCCTGGCGCGCCAGGGTCACACCGTCGTTCACCCGCGCCACCCCGGCCTGCATGCTGCTCACCGCCTGGGCTGTGCTGCTGCGGATGCGCTCGATCATGGCGCTGATCTCCTGGGTCGACTGCGCGGTGCGCGAGGCCAGGTTGCGCACCTCGTCGGCCACGACGGCGAAACCGCGTCCGGCCTCGCCGGCCCGTGCGGCTTCGATGGCGGCATTCAGCGCCAGCAAGTTGGTCTGCTCGGCGATGCCGTTGATCACCTGGATGATCGAGTGAATCTCCTCGGAGGACTGGCCCAGCGCGGTGATGGTGGTGGAGGACTGGTTGACCGCCTCGGCGATGCGGCTCATGCCGTCGACCACGCCGAGGATCACCTGGCCGCCGTTGCTGGCCAGGTGCTCGGACTGCGAGGAGATGCCCTGGGCGTTGCGCGCGTGGTCGGCGATCTGCGCGATGTTGTGGATCATCTGCTCCATGGCCGCAGCCATGCTGGTGGCGTTGTCCGACTCCTCGCGGGCGCTGTGCACGATGCTCTGCGAGGCGTCGTTCAACTGCTGCGCGGTGCTCTGCAGCAGCTCGCTCTCGCTGCGGATGGTGTCGATCATCTGCCGCAGGTTGTTCTGCATGTCGGCCAGGGACTGCTGCAGCTGGCCGGCCTCGTCGTTGCTGTCGATCTGGATGGTGCTGCGCAGGTTGCCCTGGGCGATCAAGCGGGCAACGGCGATGGTCTTTCCCAGGGGGCGCAGGATGCTGGACATCAGGTGGCTGGTGATCAGGCCCAGCAGCAGGCACACCAGCAGGATGCCGCCGATCAGCAGCCAGGCGGCGTGCTGGGTGGTCTGTTCACTGTCTTGGCGAACCTGGGCGGCCTGTTGCTCGATCAGCTCGCTGAGCGCCTCGTTCTTGGCTTCCAGTTCCTCGAAGCTGCTGACGAAGGCCGGCATCTCGGCGCGGGCCGCCTGCGGGTCGCTCAGGGCCAGGCCGGCGATGCGTTCGGCCTGGGCGATGTAGGCGTTGAGCGCCGGCTGCGACTGGCCGATGGCGCTGCGGATGTCCGCGCTCAGTGGCAATGCGGCGTTGGCCGCCATGGTGCGCTGGAACCACTGGCTGTGTTCGCGCAGATCGCTGCGCACCTGTTCGGCGGCGGCCGTGTCGCCGGGTGGCGCGTAGAAGGCGGCCAGCACGTCGGCGCGCAGGGCGTCGTGCATCATGTCGCCCTCCAGGTGGTTGCGCAGGGCGGTGACGCTCAGCTCGCTGCTGACCAGCACCTCGGCCAGGCGCACCTGGCCCCAGTAGCCCACGCCGCCGAGCAGCGCGGCGGCGACCACGCTGATGGCGCCACCGGCGATCATTTTCTGGCGGATATTCATACTGCTGCCTCTGTCTCGGTCGACTGTTCGTCAAGCCTAGTCCAGAGGCAGCCAGGACGAGCTCAGGGTTTGTCCTGCAGGGCTTTTGCCCAGGCCAGCAGCTGCACCGGCTGGTGTGGGTCCCAGATGCGCTGCCAGAGCACCAGCATGTGCTCCGGGCTGCCGCGGCTGAAGGGCAGGCGTTCGACCCAGGGCGAGGCCTGCCAGCGGCCGTCGTGCCGCTCGGCCATGACGAAGCGGAACGGGTGGAAGCCGGTCATGCCCAGGCGCAGGTCGGTGACGATCAGCTCGTCGCCGATCTGGTCGTAGCGCAGCACGTCGTGGGTGAACCACTGCAGGCGCTGGTGCTGCGGCGAGTCGCGCAGCACCTCGGCCAGTTCGCTGCCACGCGGCAGGCGCTCCAGGCGCGGCGGCTGGTCGTCGAACCAGCCGACCAGCGCCTCGTGGTAGTCCGCACCATCGATCACCGTTACCCGCCACAGCAGGCTGTTGAACGGCGTCGGCGTGCTGAACAGGGTATCGGCCTGGATGCCGCGCTCGACCAGCACGTCCTGCACGCGCTGCTCGGCCATCCATTTGCCGGCCAGGGTGCTGGCCAGGTAGACGCTGGACAGGCACAGCGCGGTGATCGCCAGCCACTGCGGCTTATCGCGTAGGCCACGGACCAGGCCGACCACCACCGCCACCAGCAGCGGCACGGTGTACAGCGGGTCGATGATGAAGATCGACGACCAGGCGATCGGCGGCGTCTGCAGCGGCCAGAACAACTGGGTGCCGTAGCTGGTGAAGGCGTCCAGCAGCGGGTGGGTGATGAGTGCCAGCCACACGGCGAAGAACAGCCGTCGCGTCGAATAGGCCGGGTTGGGCCGCAGCCAGCGCGCCAGCAGGGTGATCGCCACGGCCAGCAGGCTGAGGATCAGCAGCGAGTGGCTGAAGCCACGGTGGTAGGTCATGTCGGCCACGGCGTCGCCATAGTCGATGATCACGTCGAGGTCGGGCAGGGTGCCGAGCATGGCGCCGTAGAGCAGGGCGCGGCGGCCTTGCCAGCGGCCGAGCAGGGCGCCCTGGATGCTGGCGCCGAGTACCGCCTGGGTGAGCGAATCCATCGTGTGTCTCGCGAGAAAAATCCAGGCGGCTACGTTAGCGCCGCCAGCGGCTGCGCGGCAGTCGGGAAATTCCGACGAAAGATTTCAACCGCGTGCGGGGTTACAGTGTCGCAATAGCAAAGCCTGAGGAGCCGATTCATGCATCCCCGCGTTCTCGAAGTCACCGAGCGCCTGATCGAGCGCAGCCGCGCCACCCGTCAGCGCTACCTGGCGATGATCGCCGCGGCCGCCGATCAGGGGCCGCAGCGCGGCAAGCTGCAGTGCGCCAATTTCGCCCACGGCGTGGCCGGCTGCAGCGGTGCGGACAAGCAGACCCTGCGCCTGCCCGATGCGGCCAACGTGGCCATCGTCACCGCCTACAACGACATGCTCTCGGCCCATCAGCCCTATGAGGACTACCCGCAACGGATCAAGGCGGCGCTGCACGAGGTCGGCTCGGTTGGTCAGGTCGCCGGTGGGGTTCCGGCCATGTGCGATGGGGTGACCCAGGGCGAGCCAGGCATGGAGATCGGCATCGCCAGCCGCGAGACCATCGCCATGGGTACCGCCGTGGCGCTGTCGCACAACATGTTCGATGCCGCGCTGTGCCTGGGTGTGTGCGACAAGATCGTCCCCGGCCTGCTGATCGGCGCGCTGCGCTTCGGCCATCTGCCCATGCTGTTCGTGCCGGCCGGGCCGATGCCCTCGGGCCTGTCGAACAAAGAGAAGGCCGAGGTGCGCGAGCGCTTCGCCGAGGGCAAGGCCAGCCGCGACGAGCTGCTCGCCTCGGAGATGGCCGCCTATCACAGCCCCGGCACCTGTACCTTCTACGGCACCGCCAACACCAACCAGATGCTGATGGAGATCATGGGCCTGCACCTGCCGGGCGCCTCCTTCGTCAACCCGAACACGCCGCTGCGCGATGCCCTGACCCGCGAGGCAGCGCAGCAGGTGACCCGTCTGACCCGTCAGGGCGGGCAGTTCCTGCCGCTGGCGCAGATCGTCGACGAGCGCTGCCTGATCAACGCCGTGGTGGCCCTGCACGCCACCGGCGGCTCGACCAACCACACCCTGCACCTGCCAGCCATCGCCCAGGCCGCCGGCATCCAGCTGACCTGGCAGGACATGGCTGAGCTGTCCGAGGTGGTGCCGACCCTGGCCCACGTCTATCCCAACGGCAAGGCCGACATCAATCACTTCCACGCCGCCGGCGGTACCGCCGTGCTGATCCGCGAGCTGCTGGCCGCCGGCCTGCTGCACGAGGATGTCGCCACCGTCGCCGGCCAGGGCCTGCGGCGCTATACCCAGGAACCGTTCCTCGACGGCGATACCCTGGTCTGGCGCGAAGGTGCGGCCGCCAGCCTGGACGAGAGCATCCTGCGCCCGGTGGCGCGGCCGTTCTCGCCGGAAGGTGGCCTGCGCCTGCTCGACGGCAACCTCGGTCGTGGGGTGATGAAGCTCTCGGCCGTGGCCCCCGAGCGTCATGTGATCGAGGCGCCAGCGCGGGTGTTTCATGACCAGCAGGCGCTGGCCGATGCCTTCCAGGCCGGCGAGCTGGACCGCGACTTCGTCGCCGTGGTGCGCTTCCAGGGCCCACGCTGCAACGGCATGCCCGAGCTGCACAAGCTCACCCCATTCCTCGGCGTGCTGCAGGATCGTGGCTATAAGGTGGCGCTGGTCACCGACGGGCGCATGTCCGGTGCCTCCGGCAAGATTCCGGCGGCCATCCATGTCTGCCCCGAGGCCTTTGATGGCGGCCCGCTGGCGCGGGTGCGCGACGGCGACCCGATCCGTGTCGATGGCCGTACCGGCGAGCTGCGCGTGCTGGTGGATGCCGGCGAGTTCGCCGTGCGCGAGGCCGTGGCGCCGCCACCGACGCAGATCGGTACCGGGCGTGAACTGTTCGCCTTCATGCGCGCCAGCTTCAGCACGGCGGAAGAGGGTGCCAGCGCCTTCACTGCCAGCCTGGCGGCCTTGCGATGAGTCTTGCCTCGCTGCAGATGCCGCTTGGTGTGACGGGCTATCAGTACGAGGCCGCAGCTCAGTTGGCCGAGGGCCTGGCGCTACGGGTGGCCGAGGCTCTGCGCGTGGCGATCAGCGAGCGTGGCAGGGCGCTGCTGGTGGTTTCCGGCGGGCGCAGCCCGGTGGCCTTCTTCGAACAGCTGGCGCAGCAGGCGCTGCCGTGGAAGCAGGTGCAGGTCGGCCTGGCCGACGAGCGCTGGGTCCCGCTCGACGATCCCGCCAGCAACGAGGCGCTGGTGCGCCAGCACCTGTTGCAGGGCGCGGCGGCCGAGGCCTGCATGATCGGCCTCTATCGTCCGGCCGAGAGCCTGGAGCAGGCCGCGCACCTGGCCGACCAGGCCATCGCCAGCCTGCCGGCCATCGATGTGCTGGTGCTGGGCATGGGCGATGACGGCCATACCGCCTCGCTGTTTCCGCACAGCCCGTTGCTGGACGAGGCGCTGCGCGCGGACTGCCCGCACGCGGTGCTGCCGATGCAGGCGCCCGCTGCGCCGCAGCAGCGCCTGACGCTGACCCTGCCGGTTCTGGCTGCCGCGCGCCTGAGCCTGCTGGCGATCCAGGGGCCGGCTAAGCTTGCGACCCTGGCTCGCGCGCTGCAGCCGGGGGCGGCCAGCGAACTGCCGATTCGTGCATTGCTCAAGGCGCCGCTGCAGCTGCACTGGAGCCCCTGAAAATTTTTTCGGCGGCCTGTCGAATTACCAGAACGCGGTGCGACTAAGGGACAGAACCCTCTGCCAGGGTTCATCAACCAGGCTCGGAGCGCCAACCGGCGCACCCGCCAAAACGAGGAGAAGGACGATGCGTTTCATGGTGATAGTCAAGGCCACTGCCGATTCGGAAGCCGGTGTGATGCCCAGCGAGGAGCTGCTGGCGGCCATGGGCCAATACAACGAGGAGCTGGTGGCGGCCGGCGTGATGAAGGCCGGCGAGGGCCTGCACCCGAGCAGCCGTGGTGCCCGCGTTCGCTTCTCCGGCGCCAACCGCAGCGTGGTCGATGGCCCGTTCGCTGAGACCAAGGAGCTGATCGCCGGCTTCTGGCTGTGGGAAGTGCCCTCGCTGGCCGAGTGCATCGAGTGGGTCAAGCGTTGCCCCAACCCGATGCCGGGCGACTCGGAGATCGAGATTCGCCAGATCTTCGAAGCCGAGGACTTCGGCGCCGAGTTCACCCCCGAGCTGCGCGAGCAGGAAGAACGCCTGCGCGCCCAGATCGCCCGCGAACAGTGAGGAAAGCACGATGAATATCCATGCCTACCTGATCTTCGACGGCCAGTGCGCCGAAGCCTTCCGCTTCTACCAGCAGGTGTTCGGCGGCGAGCTGATGGTGCTGCCCTTCGGTGACAACCCGGACTGCGGCGAGCTACCCCCCGAGCACCGCGACCGCACCATGCACGCCGGCCTGAATGTCGGCGGCCAGTTGCTGATGGGCTCGGACACCATGCCTGGAGATCCCTACGACGGGGTCAAGGGCTGCCATATGTCGATCCAGGCCGATGACATGGCGCATGCCGAGCGCCTCTATCGTGCGCTGGCGGCCCAGGGTTCGGTGCAGATGGAGCTGCAGAAGACCTTCTGGGCCGAGGGCTTCGCCATGCTCACCGACCGCTTCGGCGTGCCGTGGATGATCAACTTCTCCGGCGCCTGCCAGGAGTCCTGACGGGCTCCGCTCCCTGCGGATTTCGAGCGGTGGTGCGGTATGCTGGGCGCCCATTCCCTGCGGCGCCCGTTTTCCATGCTGGTGATCTCCAACAGCGTCCATCTGCCCGACGACGAGGTCGAGCTGACCGCCATCCGCGCCCAGGGCGCGGGCGGGCAGAACGTCAACAAGGTCTCCAGCGCCGTGCACCTGCGTTTCGACAGCCAGGCCTCGTCGCTGCCGCCGTTCTACAAGGAGCGCCTGCTGGAGCTGCGTGACAGCCGCATCACCGAGGGTGGTGTGGTGATCATCAAGGCCCAGCAGTACCGCACCCAGGAACAGAACCGCGCCGACGCCCTGGAACGCCTGGCCGAGCTGATCCGCAATGCCGGCAAGACCGAGAAGGCGCGCCGCCCGACCAAGCCGACTCTGGGCTCGAAAAAACGCCGTCTGGAAGGCAAGAGCAAGCGCGGCGCGATCAAGGCCGGTCGCGGCAAGGTGGATTTCTAGGCCGCACTTCGTCGGCAGCCTGTATAGCCAATTGCTACTGCTCGATTTGCCTGTGTATAAGCGAAGGCATGGCGCATCCGGCCATGTCTGGCGGTACGGCGGACGGACCGGTGCCGAGCAACCAGGAGAGCGGCGGTGAGTGACACGAATCATGCGGTAACCGACAGCGCGGTCTACAAGACCCTGCTCGAGTCGACCAAGGCCATCCCCTGGAAGATCGACTGGAAGAGCATGACCTTCGCTTACATCGGCCCGCAGATCGAGCCGTTGCTGGGCTGGACCCAGCAGAGCTGGATCAGCGCCAACGACTGGGCCGAACGCATCCACGAGGAAGACCGCGAGCGCGTGGTCAATTTTTGTATCGCCCAGTCGCAGAGCGGCATCGACCATGAGGCCGACTACCGCGCGCTGACCAAGGACGGCGACTACGTGTGGATTCGCGACGTGGTGCATGTGATGCGCGACGCCAGCGGCGAGACCGAGGCGCTGGTCGGTTTCATGTTCGACATCAGCGAGCGCAAGAAGACCGAGGAGCAGCTGTTGGCCCTGCAGAAGCAGCTGGAGGAGTACTCCTACAAGGACGGCCTCACCGGCATCAACAACCGGCGCATGTTCGACTCGATCCTCGATATCGAGTGGGGCAACGCCCAGCGTACGCGCCGGCCGCTGTCGCTGATCCTGCTGGATATCGATTTCTTCAAGCAGTTCAACGACCACTACGGCCACATCAAGGGCGACGACTGCCTCAAACGCATCGGCCAGGCCCTGCAGGGCGCAGCGGCCCGCCCGCGTGACTGCGTGGCGCGCTACGGCGGCGAGGAGTTCGTGCTGGTGTTGCCGGAAACCGACGGCGAGTCGGCGAAGAAGATCGCCGAGCGTTGCCGCAAGCTGGTGCGCAAGCAGCAGATCGCCCACGAGCAGTCCAACGTGGCACAACTGGTGACCGTCAGCCTGGGCGTCGGCACCATCATCCCCGAAGCCCACGACACGCCGCTGGCCTTTATCGAGGCGGTCGACCGCCTGCTCTACCAGGCCAAGCTACAGGGCCGCGATCGTTTGCTGCACGGGCACTGTGGCGGTGGCGAAGCTGACGCCTGCCAGGCCTGACTGCGCGTATCCTATGTCACCGCTCGGCAGCGAGGCTGCCGGCACCCCCTGTCGCTGGAGAAAACCATGAGCCTTGCCAAATACCCGGACGTGCTGGATTGCACCGTCTACCGCCCGGACGAGAACGACCCGGACGCCGAGGAGCTGGAGCTGGGCGATGCCCGCATCGTCATCGAGGGGGCCTTCGAGGCGCCGGACGAGTGGGATGCCGCCGAGCGTGAGGACTACTTCGACGACAGCGATCCGGCCCTGTTCGTGACCGCACTCATCGAGTGCGAGGCCAAGGCCGACAGCGGCCAGCACTTCATCGCCGAGCCTGGTGACTACGTGGCGGTGGTACGCGGCCTGCAGGTGGAGATGTACTACGTCTACGACCGCGCCGACACCAGCTATGTGCTGATCCGCGACGACCAGCTGGACTGATCGCGCTGAGCAAGAAAAACGCCGCCCTCGGGCGGCGTTTTCGTTCAGGCCTGGCAGACCCTGGCGATGGCGGCGGCGAGGTAGTCGAGGCGCTCTTCGCTCATGCCCGCGACGCTGGCGCGACCACTGCTGACCAGGTAGATGCTGAACTCGTTGCGCAGCCGCGCCACCTGCTCGGCTGTCAGCCCGGTGTAGGAGAACATGCCGCGCTGCTGCGCCACATGGGCGAGGCGCTCGTCCAGACCGTGCGGGCGCAGCGCCGCCACCAGGCCGCTGCGCAGGCTGGCCACGCGCTGGCGCATGGCGTCGACTTCCTCGGCCCACAGGGTCTTCAGTTCGGCGTCGCCAAGAATCTGTGCCACCACTGCGGCGCCGTGGGACGGTGGTGTCGACCACAGGTTGCGGGCGAGGAAGGCCAGCTGGCTGCGAATGTCGATCAGCTTCTCGGCGTTCTCCGCGCGCACGATCAGCGCGCCGGTGCGCTCGCGGTACAGGCCGAAGTTCTTCGAGCAGGAGCTGGTCACCAGCAGTTCCGGCAGCTCGGCGGCGAACAGGCGCACGGCCCAGGCGTCCTCGTCGAGGCCGTCGCCGAAGCCCTGGTAGGCGAAGTCGATCAGCGGCAGCAGCTCGCGCGCTTTGACCACCTCCAGCACGCGTTGCCAGTCCTGCTGGCTGAGGTCGAAGCCGGTGGGGTTGTGGCAGCAGGCGTGCAGCAGCACTACGTCACCGGCCGGCACACGTTGCAGTGCGTCGAGCATGGCGTCGACGTCCAGGCGGTTGTCGGCGCCGACGTAGGGATAGTGCTCCACGCGTAGGCCGCAGGTGGCGAAGATGCTTTCGTGGATCGGCCAGGTCGGGTTGCTCAGCCAGATGGCGCGGCCCGGCAGGTTGCGCGCGACGAACTCGCCGGCCAGGCGCAGGGCGCCGGTGCCGCCGGGCGTCTGGGTGGCGCCGGCCAGCTGGTCGGCGAGCAGGGCATTGCCGGCGTCGAAGGTCAGCGCCAGCAGGCGCTCGCCGAACTCTGGCGCGCCATGGCCACCGATATAGGTCTTGGTCGCTTCCGTCTCCAGCAGGCGCTGCTCGGCCAACTTCACGGCGCGCGGGATGGGCGTTAGCCCGGAGGCGTCCTTGTACACGCCCACTCCGAGGTCCAGCTTGGCCGGGTTGCTGTCGATCCGGTAGGCGTCGAGCAGGCCGAGGATCGGATCGCCCGGCACCCGGCCGATGGCGGCGAAGTGGCTCACTTGCGGCCCTCGGCGCTGGCGGCCAACACGTCGGTGCGCGCGGCCATGATGAAGTCGTTGCGGTGCAGGCCCTTCATCTCGTGGCTCCACCAGGTAACGGTGACCTTGCCCCATTCGGTGAGCAGGGCCGGGTGGTGGCCGACTTCCTCGGCGATGGCGCCGACCGCGTTGGTGAAGGCCAGGGCATGGCGGAAGTTCTTGAACAGGTAGACGCGCTCCAGCTCCATGTGGCCGTCGCGGGTCTCGATGTTCCAGTCCGGAATCTCGCGGATCAGCGTCGCCAGCTCCTCATCGGAGACGTGGGGCGCGTCGGCGCGGCAGGCTTCGCATTGGGCTTGGGCGAGGGACATTCTGGGCTCCTGCAGTGAGGTCTTGAGGGTAGAGGGGGAAAGCGTAGGACGGGTTCCGCCTGATTAGCCGGCTCACGCCGCCTTGGGCGGGAATTTCGGGGCGTGCAGGCCCAGCGCCGTGGCGCGTTGCACCATGCCCATGATGTCCTGGTGGGCCAGTTCGAACAGGCTCTTGAGCTGCGGCAGGACGAAATACAGCGGCTGCAGGATATCGATGCGGTAGGGCGTGCGCATCGCCTCCAGCGGGTCGAAGACCTGGTGCTCGGGCTCGTCGGACAGGCTGTAGACCGTCTCCTTCGGCGAGGAGAGGATGCCGCCGCCGTAGATGCGCCGGCCTTGCGGGGTATCGACCAGGCCGAATTCGATGGTCATCCAGTACAGCCGCGCCAGGTACACGCGCTGCTC
The DNA here is from genome assembly GCF_028649395.1 of Pseudomonas sp. Gutcm_11s. Lineage (GTDB taxonomy): Bacteria > Pseudomonadota > Gammaproteobacteria > Pseudomonadales > Pseudomonadaceae > Aquipseudomonas. Next base: position 124,761 of record NZ_JAQSUW010000013.1, read on the forward strand.
CTTGCTCGCGGCCAGGCCGAGCTTGCCGTAGGTGTGGGTGAATTCGGCGAACCAGGGGTTGGTCAGCAGCGGGCAGTGGCCGAAGATCTCGTGGAAGATGTCTGGCTCCTGCAGGTAGTCCAGTTCTTCCGGGGTGCGGATGAAGGTGGCGACCGGGAAGCGCTTGCTGGCCAGCAGCTCGAAGAAAGTCTGGAAGGGAATCAGCGCCGGCACCCGCGCCACCTGCCAGCCAGTGGTGGTGCCGAGCACCTTGTTGATCTCACCGAGCTGGGGGATGCGCTCGCTGGGCAGGCCGAGCTGTTCGATGCCATCGAAGTACTCCTGGCAGGCGCGGCCTTCGAGCACCTTCATCTGCCGGCTGATCAGGGTGTTCCACACCTGATGCTCGGTGTCCGAATAGTGGATGAAGCCGTTTTCGTCCGGTTGCCGGGCCACGTACTGCGTGGTTTTCATCGAGCCTCCTCATCTGCGGTGCAGGCCGCGGAGTGTTGTTGTGTTGCCTTAGCAGTACCGCAGATAGGCGGGCAGGGCAGCAGGCGAGGGGGGCGGGAGAGGGCTTCTGGTGGGTCTCTGTTGTAAATAAAACATTACGAATGCGTGCAGGCGCTCCGGTGTCGCCTTGCTGGAGTCCGTTGGTGTCACATATTCTTGACGAAAAACAACGGCCGCCTTGCGAAAAAATGGCCGTGACCCAGCCCATAACAACGATCAGGGTCGATTACCGTGCGAATCAAAGTCCATTGCCAGAACCGTGTCGGCATCCTGCGCGACATCCTCGAGCTGCTGGTCGACTACGGCATCAACGTCGCCCGTGGCGAAGTCGGCGGCGAGCAGGGCAACGCCATCTACCTGCATTGCCCGAACCTCATCAATCTGCAGTTCCAGGCCCTGCGCCCGAAGCTGGAGGCCATCTCCGGCGTGTTCGGCGTCAAGCGTGTCGGCCTGATGCCCAGCGAGCGTCGCCACCTGGAGCTCAACGCGCTGCTCGGCGCGCTGGACTTCCCGGTGCTGTCCATTGACATGGGCGGCAGCATCGTCGCCGCCAACCGCAGCGCCGCCCAGCTGCTCGGTGTGCGCGTGGACGAGGTGCCGGGCATGGCGCTGTCGCGCTACATCGACGACTTCGACCTGCCCGAGCTGGTGCGTGCCAACAAGTCGCGGGTCAACGGCCTGCGGGTCAAGGTGAAGGGCGATGTGTTCCTCGCCGATATCGCGCCGCTGCAGTCCGAACATGACGAGAGCGAGGCTCTGGCCGGCGCCGTGCTCACCCTGCACCGCGCCGACCGGGTTGGCGAACGCATCTACCACGTGCGCAAGCAGGAACTGCGTGGCTTCGACTCGATCTTCCAGAGCTCCAAGGTGATGGCCGCGGTGGTGCGCGAGGCCCGGCGCATGGCGCCGCTGGACGCGCCATTGCTGATCGAGGGCGAGACCGGCACCGGCAAGGAGCTGCTGGCCCGCGCCTGCCACCTGGCCAGCCCGCGCGGGCAGTCGCCGTTCATGGCGCTCAACTGCGCCGGGTTGCCGGAATCCATGGCCGAGACCGAGCTGTTCGGCTATGGCCCAGGCGCCTTCGAGGGCGCACGGCCGGAAGGCAAGCTCGGCCTACTGGAGCTGACTGCCGGCGGCACGCTGTTCCTCGATGGTGTGGGCGAGATGAGCCCGCGCCTGCAGGCCAAGCTGCTGCGCTTCCTGCAGGACGGCTGCTTCCGCCGGGTTGGCAGCGACGAGGAGGTGTACCTGGACGTGCGGGTGATCTGCGCCACCCAGGTCGACCTGTCCGAGCTGTGTGCCAAGGGCGAGTTCCGCCAGGACCTCTATCACCGCCTCAACGTGCTGAGCCTGCACATCCCGCCGCTGCGCGAATGCCTGGATGGTCTGGCGCCTCTGGTGGAGCACTTCCTCGATTCGGCCAGCCGGCAGATCGGTTGCCCGCTGCCGAAGCTGGCGCCCCAGGCCTTCGAGCGCATGGCCCATTACCACTGGCCGGGCAACGTGCGGCAGCTGGAGAACGTGCTGTTCCAGGCTGTGTCGCTGTGCGACGGCGGCACGGTGAAGGCCGAGCACATCCGCCTGCCGGACTACGGCGCGCCACAGCCGCTTGGCGAGTTCTCCGTCGAGGGCGACCTGGACACCATCCTCGGCCGCTTCGAGAAGGCGGTGCTGGAGCGCCTGTACGCCGACCACCCGAGCAGCCGTCAGCTGGGCAAGCGCCTCGGCGTGTCGCACACCACCATCGCCAACAAGCTGCGCCAGTATGGACTGGGCAAGGAGTCCTGATGCCGTGTGCCGAAGCCGGTGCGGGCATGCGACTTTGGTGCAATGTCGCGGCTGGCGAAGCGGGACGATAATGAGCCATGTCCGAATCCTGCGAGTCGGACTGCGTTTCTGACATTCCTCCCCGGAATGAGCTTATTGGCGACCCTTTTGCGGTCGCCATTTTTTTTGCCCGGATTTTTGCAGGGCAGCACTACCAGCTTCCCGCTGCGGGCAGCGACTCGCCCCCAATTCGCCGCGTCGTGCCACGGTTCGCCGAGCCGCTCGGGTGTGCTCGGCTGGCGTTTGAGACCATGGTCTTAGAGCGGTAAGACCATGGTCGAATGGCCCCACTCCGGGTCGGGGGATACAAAAGGCGACATACAAAAACAACTGCCCGCCGAGGTATCCAAATGACTGCTGCTTCTCTCTACCCCGTCCGCCCCGAGGTGGTCGCTAACACGCTGACCGACGAAGCCACCTACAAGGCGATGTACCAGCAGTCGGTGATCAACCCGGACGGCTTCTGGCGCGAGCAGGCCAAGCGCATCGACTGGATCAAGCCCTTCACCAAGGTGAAGCAGACCTCGTTCGACGACCACCATGTCGACATCAAGTGGTTCGCCGATGGCACCCTCAACGTCTCGGCCAACTGCCTGGACCGTCACCTGGCCGAGCGCGGCGACCAGCTCGCCATCATCTGGGAAGGTGACAACCCGTCCGAGCACAAGGAAATCACCTACCGCGAGCTGCACGAGCAGGTCTGCAAGTTCGCCAACGCCCTGCGCGGCCAGGACGTGCACCGCGGCGACGTGGTGACCATCTACATGCCGATGATCCCCGAGGCCGTAGTCGCCATGCTGGCCTGTGCGCGCATCGGCGCCATCCACTCCGTGGTGTTCGGCGGCTTCTCGCCGGAGGCCCTGGCCGGGCGCATCATCGACTGCCAGTCCAAGGTGGTGATCACCGCCGATGAAGGCCTGCGTGGCGGCAAGAAGGTCCCGCTCAAGGCCAACGTCGACGACGCCCTGACCAACCCCGAGACCCGCAGCATCCAGAAGGTCATCGTGGTCAAGCGCACCGGTTCCGACATCAAGTGGAACCAGCACCGCGACATCTGGTTCGAGGACCTGATGAAGGTGGCCGGCAGCGTCTGCGCGCCGAAGGAAATGGGCGCCGAGGAAGCGCTGTTCATCCTCTACACCTCCGGTTCCACCGGTAAGCCCAAGGGTGTGCTGCACACCACCGGCGGCTACCTGGTGTACGCCGCACTGACCCACGAGCGGGTGTTCGACTACAAGCCGGGTGAGGTCTACTGGTGCACCGCCGACGTGGGCTGGGTCACCGGCCACAGCTACATCGTCTATGGTCCGCTGGCCAACGGCGCCACCACCCTGCTGTTCGAGGGCGTGCCGAACTACCCGGACGTGACCCGCGTCGCCAAGATCATCGACAAGCACAAGGTCAACATCCTCTACACGGCGCCGACCGCCATCCGCGCCATGATGGCCGAAGGCAAGGCAGCGGTAGAGGGTGCCGACGGTTCCAGCCTGCGCCTGCTTGGCTCGGTCGGTGAGCCGATCAACCCGGAGGCCTGGCACTGGTATCACGAGAACGTCGGCCGCGAGCGCTGCCCGATCGTCGACACCTGGTGGCAGACCGAGACCGGCGGTGTGCTGATCAGCCCGCTGCCGGGCGCCACTGCGCTCAAGCCAGGCTCGGCGACCCGTCCGTTCTTCGGCGTACAGCCGGCGCTGGTGGACAACCTGGGCAACCTGATCGAGGGCGCCGCCGAAGGCAACCTGGTGATCATCGACTCCTGGCCGGGTCAGGCGCGCAGCCTGTACGGCGATCACGACCGCTTCGTCGACACCTACTTCAAGACCTTCAAGGGCATGTACTTCACCGGTGACGGCGCTCGTCGCGATGCAGACGGCTACTGGTGGATCACCGGTCGCGTCGACGACGTGCTCAACGTCTCCGGCCACCGCATGGGCACCGCCGAGATCGAGAGCGCCATGGTCGCCCACGCCAAGGTCGCCGAGGCCGCGGTGGTTGGCGTGCCGCACGACATCAAGGGGCAGGGCATCTATGTATACGTGACCCTGAACGCAGGCGAGGAACCGTCCGAGCAGCTGCGTCAGGAACTGAAGAACTGGGTGCGCAAGGAGATCGGCCCGATCGCCTCGCCAGACGTCATCCAGTGGGCTCCGGGACTTCCGAAGACCCGCTCGGGCAAGATCATGCGCCGTATCCTGCGCAAGATCGCCACCGCCGAATACGATTCGCTCGGCGACATCTCCACGCTGGCCGACCCCGGCGTGGTGCAACACCTCATCGACACTCATCGCACCATGCAGGTCGCCTGACCGGGCTGACTTAGCGGCAAGTGCAGGACCCCGGCCACAAGCCGGGGTCTTTTTTTGTCTGCGCGGCAAACTCGATATTTCTCGATGCGGTAACGCCTTGGGTAACGTTCGGCGCCAAAGCGGGGCGCGCTGACACAGGCTGGTGCGCTGGCGGGCGGGGCAGGGGGCTGCTTTGGGGCTGCAGGCCTTGTGAAATCGTTGACGCCCAGGTGTGGCGCGGTTATTGCTGGGTAGTTAGGTTTTATTTTCTGTCTTGCTGGTCATCTTTTGGCTGGCCTGTCAATATGCGCGCCGCGCCCCTCCGGCCCTTCTGTAATTTGTTGTCGCTTTGAAGAAATATCGACCTACCCCTGGTCGATAGAATGCCGCCCACTTGGCCTTCCCTCTTGCCAGGCCTTCATCGGCGGCAAAGACGGCGACACTTTCTACAATTCATCCAGGCCATGGCGAACCTCATTCTGCCAATCGCTGTACCCAATTCGTAGGAGCACAAGATGAAGAAGATCGTACTTCTCGGCGCCCTGGCGCTTTCCGCTTTCAGTGCGCTGGTTCAGGCAGAAGACAAACCGCTGCGCATCGGCATCGAGGCGGCTTACCCACCCTTCGCCTTCAAGCAGCCCGACGGCAGCATCAGTGGCTTCGACTACGACATCGGCAACGCCCTGTGCGAAGAGATGAAGGTCAAGTGCCAGTGGATCGAGCAGGAGTTCGACGGCCTGATCCCGGCGCTGAAGGTGCGCAAGTTCGACGCCATCCTGTCGTCCATGTCCATCACTGACGAGCGCAAGCGCTCGGTCGACTTCACCGGCAAGTACTACGCCACCCCGGCGCGCCTGGCGATGAAGGCCGGCAGCGAGTACACCGACGTGGCCGGCCTCAAGGGCAAGAAGATCGGCGTGCAGCGCTCCTCGATCTACGACCGCTACGCCACCGACGTCTTCGCCCCTGCCGGCGCCGAGATCGTGCGCTACGGCTCGCAGAACGAAGTGTTCCTGGACCTGGCCTCCGGCCGCCTGGACGCTACCCTGGCCGACGTGGTCAACATCGACGACGGCTTCCTCAAGACCGATTCCGGCAAGGGCTTCGCTCTGGTCGGCCCGGACTTCACCGATGTGAAGTACTTCGGCGAAGGCCAAGGCATCGCTGTACGCAAGGGCGACAAGGCCCTGGCCGAGAAGATCAGCGCCGCCATCCTGGCGATCCGCGCCAACGGTAAGTACAAGGAAGTGCAGGACAAGTACTTCCAGTTCAACGTCTACGGCGAGTAACGCCGCTGCGTCCATCCTTCCCGGAGCGGGAAGGGTGGGCACGGGCCGGGTGAGCGCAGCGCTCTGCCGGACTCACCCCAAGCCCCTCGCTCCTTGCAAGAGCGCTCCTCCTGCTTCCTGAGGATAGATTTCATGTTCAATGGCTACGGCTCGACCATTCTCGACGGCGCCTGGCTCACCGTACAGTTGTCGCTGCTGTCGATGGCGGTCGCCATCACGCTCGGCCTGCTCGGCGCGTCCTTCCGCCTGTCGCCTGTGAAATGGCTGGCTTTGATGGGCGAGACCTACGCCACCGTGATCCGCGGTATTCCCGACCTGGTGCTGATCCTGCTGATCTTCTACGGCGGCCAGGACCTGGTGAACCGCATCGCCCCGCTGGTGGGCTATGAGGATTACATCGATATCAACCCGTTCATCGCCGGGGTCAGCACCCTGGGCTTCATCTACGGCGCCTACCTGTCCGAGACCTTCCGTGGTGCCTTCATGGCCATCCCCAAGGGCCAGGGCGAGGCGGGCATGGCCTATGGCATGAGCCCGCTGCGCGTGTTCTTCCGCATCCTGGTACCGCAGATGATCCGCCTGGCGATTCCGGGCTTCACCAACAACTGGCTGGTACTGATCAAGGCTACCGCGCTGATCTCCCTGGTCGGCCTGCAGGACATGATGGCCCGCGCCAAGAGCGCCGGCGATGCGACCCGCGAGCCGTTCACCTACATCCTGCTGGCGGCGGCCATCTACCTGATCATGACCAGTGTGTCCCTGCTGGTACTGCGCTACCTCGAACGCCGCTATTCGGTCGGCGTGAAGACGGCTGAAATCTGAGGGAGTTGCCATGCTTTTCGATTACAACGTGGTACTCGACAGCCTGCCGCTGTATTTCGGCGGTGTGCTGGTCACCCTCAAGTTGCTGGCCATCGCCCTGGCCTTCGGCCTGGTGCTGGCCGTGCCGCTGGGGCTGATGCGCGTCTCCAAGCAGCCGGCGATCAATTTCCCGGCCTGGCTCTACACCTACGTGATCCGTGGCACGCCGATGCTGGTGCAGCTGTACCTGCTGTACTACGGCCTGGCCCAGTTCGAGGCGGTGCGTGACAGCTTCATGTGGCCCTATCTGTCCAATGCCACCTTCTGCGCCTGCCTGGCCTTCGCCATCAACACCAGCGCCTACAGCGCCGAAATCCTCGCCGGCAGCCTCAAGGCCACGCCACATGGCGAGATCGAGGCAGCCAAGGCCATGGGCATGTCGCGCTTCAAGCTGTACCGCCGCATCCTCCTGCCTTCTGCGCTGCGCCGTGCGCTGCCGCAGTACAGCAACGAGGTGATCATGATGCTGCACACCACCAGCCTGGCTTCGGTGGTGACCCTGATCGACATCACCGGCGCCGCCAAGACCGTGAGCTCGCAGTACTACCTGCCGTTCGAGGCCTACATCACCGCCGGTGTCTTCTATCTCTGCCTGACCTTCATTCTGGTGCGCCTGTTCAAGCTGGCCGAGCGCCGTTGGCTGGTCTACCTGGCCCCGCGCAAGGCCTGAGCCGCGCGTTCCCCGTATTCGATATCGAGAGCCGAGACCATGTACAAACTCGAAATCCAGGATCTGCACAAACGCTACGGCGACCACGAAGTGCTGAAGGGCGTATCGCTGGCCGCCAAGGCGGGCGACGTGATCAGCATCATTGGCTCGTCGGGCTCGGGCAAGAGCACCTTCCTGCGCTGCATCAACATGCTCGAGCAGCCCTATGGCGGCAAGATCCTGCTCAACGGCGAAGAGCTCAAGCTGGTGAAGAACAAGGACGGCGCCCTCAAGGCTGCCGATGCCAAGCAGCTGCAGCGCATGCGCTCGCGCCTGTCCATGGTGTTCCAGCACTTCAACCTGTGGTCGCACATGAGCGCCCTGGAGAACGTCATCGAGGCGCCCGTGCATGTGCTCGGCGTGCCGAAGAAGGAAGCCATCGAGAAGGCCGAGCATTACCTGGCCAAGGTCGGCGTGGCCCATCGCAAGGGTGCCTATCCGGCGCACATGTCCGGTGGTGAGCAGCAGCGCGTGGCCATCGCCCGTGCCCTGGCCATGGAGCCGGAAGTCATGCTGTTCGACGAGCCGACTTCGGCGCTCGACCCCGAGCTGGTCGGCGAAGTGCTGCGCGTGATGCAGGACCTGGCCCAGGAAGGCCGCACCATGGTGGTGGTGACCCACGAGATGGGCTTCGCCCGCGAGGTGTCCAACCAGCTGATCTTCCTGCACAAAGGTCTGGTGGAAGAAACCGGTTGCCCGAAAGAGGTGCTGGCCAATCCGCAGTCCGAGCGCCTGAAGCAGTTCCTTTCCGGTAGCCTGAAGTAAGCACTAGACTGCCAGCCATGACGTCCACTGCCCACTGCATCGGTTTCCTCATCTGGCCGCAGACCAGGCCCACCACCCTGGCCCTGGCCGAGGAGGCCCTGCGCGTGGCGCAGCGCGTCCATCCGGACGTGTCCTACGAGCTGCGTTTCCTGCAGGCCGAGGCGCCACAGCCTGGCGCCTGGCAGCTGCCGGGCGAGCCTTGGTCCGGGCGCCTGGACGGCTGCCAGAAACTGTTCCTGCTGGCCGACGAGCCGCCGACCCAGGTCGCGCCGCCGCTGGCGCAGGCCCTCAAGCAACTGGCGCGTGGTGGCGTGCTGCTCGGCGGCTTGTCCGCTGGCGTTTACCCGCTGGCCCAACTGGGCCTGCTCGACGGCTATCGCGCCGCCGTGCACTGGCGCTGGCAGGACGATTTCACCGAGCGTTTCCCCAAGGTCATCGCCACCAGTCACCTGTTCGACTGGGATCGTGATCGCCTCAGCGCCTGTGGCGGTCTGGCCGTGCTCGACCTGCTGCTGGCCGTGCTGGCCCGCGATCATGGCGCCGAACTGGCGGGGGCGGTGAGCGAGGAGCTGGTGGTCGAGCGCATCCGCGAAGGTGGCGAGCGCCAGCGGATTCCGCTGCAGAACCGCATCGGCTCCAGCCATCCGAAGCTGACCCAGGCCGTGCTGCTGATGGAAGCCAACATCGAAGAGCCGCTGACCACCGACGAAATCGCCCAGCATGTGTGCGTGTCGCGGCGTCAGCTGGAGCGGATCTTCAAGCAGTACCTCAATCGCGTGCCGAGCCAGTACTACCTGGAGTTGCGTCTGAACAAGGCGCGCCAGTTGCTGATGCAGACCAGCAAGTCGATCATCCAGATCGGGTTGTCCTGTGGCTTCTCTTCGGGGCCGCACTTCTCCAGCGCTTACCGCAACTTCTTCGGCGCTACTCCGCGGGAAGATCGCAACCAGCGCCGCAGCGCCAGTCCGTTTGAGATCGCTCCGGCTTCTGTCGAGCGCGGGTAACCGTTTTGGGGCTCCGCGCCGTTGCCGTTTGCTGCGTTGATTGATGCTTTCTGTTCCGCCCTGCTGGGCGGGTCACTTTTGCCAGTCGCGGCAAAAGTAACCAAAAACGCTTGCCCCGCCATCCGGCCCTACGCTTCGCTCCGGGTTCGTTCGCTCCATCGCCGCTCCAGGGGCGCGCCGCGAAGGGCCATCCCTGGCCCATCGCGCCTCTCGCGGCATCCATGCCGCTCAACCCCTTCCGCGACGATTCTGCTCACCCTTCTGAAGGGGCGTTTGGAGCTGCCTGACGGCTTTGCGTTTCTTTTCCCGCGCTTCGCGTGGGCCTGATCGATTAAAGAAGAGCTACCAGGCAACTCGGAGTCCGAGTCCCCGTCAGTAGGCCGACTGGAGGTGCTGCGTAGGGGGACGCGAGGCAGGACGCCGAGCGAGGAACGAAGGGACAGGGATGTCCCTTCGTGACGGCCCCCGGAGCGGCACCGGAAGGAGGGGAGTCGAGCGCAGCGAGACCCGAATGTCGGGGTGCCCTTCTCTTTGGTTACTTTCTCTTGGGCAAACAAGAGAAAGTAACTCGCCGTACAAGGCGAAACCTGTAGCGGCGAGCCGAGGAAAGCGCCAAGTCTGAATTAAGGGCTTGTTGCCGCTGCTGCATGGGCTCAGGAAATAAAGTCGCAGCCGGAGAGGGGAGAATTGCTCGCGCAGCGTTTAAACTGCGCAATTCCGGTGCTTTCTGTCGCATTGCCGAAAGCCCAGGAAATCCGCGGGTTGCCGCTGTAAGAAGTTGTCGCATGGCGACAATGCGGGCCCGTGGGCAGCCCCTACAATCCTTTCATCACCTGCCATTAGTGCGGTGTTCCTTGTTCAGGAGAGCCCCGATGTCCGTTCAGCACGATCCGGTGCAACGCGCCGATTTCGATCAGTATCTGGTCCCCAACTATGCCCCCGCCGCCTTCATTCCGGTGCGTGGTCAGGGCTCCCGAGTCTGGGATCAGAGTGGTCGCGAGCTGATCGACTTCGCCGGTGGCATCGCCGTCAACTCGCTGGGTCACTGCCACCCGGCGCTGGTCAAGGCACTGACCGAGCAGGCCAACACCCTGTGGCACATCTCCAACGTGTTCACCAACGAGCCGACCCTGCGTCTGGCCCACAAGCTGGTGAATGCGACCTTCGCCGAGCGCGTGTTCTTCTGCAACTCCGGCGCCGAGGCCAACGAGGCCGCGTTCAAGCTGGCCCGTCGCGTCGCCCATGACCGTTTCGGTCCGGAAAAGCACGAGATCATCGCCGCGCTCAACAGCTTCCACGGCCGCACCCTGTTCACCGTCAGCGTCGGTGGCCAGCCCAAGTATTCCGATGGCTTCGGTCCGAAGATCGAGGGCATCACCCACATCCCGTACAACGACCTGGATGCCCTCAAGGCGGCCATCTCCGACAAGACCTGCGCCGTGGTGATCGAGCCGATCCAGGGCGAGGGCGGTGTGCTGCCGGCCGATCAGGCCTACCTGGAAGGCGCCCGTGCCCTGTGCGACCAGCACAACGCGCTGCTGGTGTTCGACGAAGTGCAGAGCGGCATGGGCCGTACCGGCGAGCTGTTCGCCTACATGCACTACGGCGTCACCCCGGACATCCTCTCCAGCGCCAAGAGCCTGGGTGGCGGCTTCCCCATCGGCGCCATGCTCACCACCACCGAGCTGGCCAAGCACCTGGCCGTCGGCACCCACGGCACCACCTACGGCGGCAACCCGCTGGCCTGTGCGGTGGCCGAGGCGGTACTGGATATCGTCAACACCCCGGAAGTGCTGGGTGGCGTCAAGGCCAAGCATGCCCAGTTCAAGCAGCGCCTGCAGGCGATCGGCGAGAAGTACGGCATCTTCAGCGAGATCCGCGGCCTCGGCCTGCTGCTCGGCTGTGCCCTGACCGATGCCTGGAAGGGCAAGGCCAAGACCGTGCTCGACGCCGCCACCGCCGAAGGCGTGATGGTGCTGCAGGCCGGTCCGGATACCGTTCGTTTCGCCCCAAGCCTGGTGGTGGACGACGCCGACATCAACGACGGCCTGGATCGCTTCGAACGCGCCGTGGCCAAGCTGGTCCAGGGCTGATCCACGATCGGTAGCGGCGGCGCAGGGTTGCGCCGCCGGTTCTTTTCAGGACGAAACGTTCCATGCGTGATCGGAGCCACGCTCCGGTCTTTCTCCAGAGGGCTGCCTGAAGCCTTTTGGAGCTTTTATTCGAAAGTCGTTCCGCACTGGCGGGACACAGTTTTTGGAAAGGAGTAGCGCCATGCTGGTGATGCGCCCCGCGCAGATGTCCGACCTTGCTGAAGTGCAGCGTTTGGCTGCCGACAGCCCGGTGGGCGTTACTTCGCTGCCCGACGACGCCGGCCGCCTGAGCGACAAGATCGCCGCGTCCGAGGCGTCCTTCTCCGCCGAGGTCAGTTTCAACGGCGAGGAGAGCTACTTCTTCGTGCTCGAGGATGCCGTCACCGGCAAACTGGTCGGCTGCTCGGCCATCGTCGCCTCGGCCGGCTACTCGGAGCCGTTCTACAGCTTCCGCAACGAGACCTTCGTGCACGCCTCGCGCGAGCTGAAGATCCACAACAAGATTCACGTCCTCTCGCTGTGCCATGACCTCACCGGCAACAGCCTGCTGACCAGCTTCTACGTGCAGCGCGACCTGGTCGAGACGCCGTCTGCCGAGCTCAACTCGCGTGGCCGCCTGCTGTTCATGGCCGCCCACCCCGAGCGCTTCGCCGATGCGGTGGTGGTGGAGATCGTCGGCTACAGCGACGAGAGCGGCGACTCGCCGTTCTGGGACGCGGTGGGCCGCAACTTCTTCGACATGAGCTACACCGACGCCGAGCGCCTGTGCGGGCTGAAGAGCCGCACCTTCCTCGCCGAGCTGATGCCGCATTACCCGATCTACGTGCCATTGCTGCCCGACAGCGCCCAGGAAGCCATGGGCCAGGTCTACAGCCGCGCCCAGGTGACCTTCGACATCCTGATGCGCGAAGGCTTCGAGACCGACCACTACATCGACATCTTCGATGGCGGCCCGACCCTGCACGCGCGCACCTCGGGCATCCGCTCCATTGCCCAGAGCCGCGTGGTGCCGGTGCGTATCGGCGAGCCGGGCAAGGGCGGGCGCCAGTATCTGGTGAGCAACGGCCAGCTACAGGACTTCCGCGCCATCATCGCCGACCTCGACTGGGTGCCCGGCAAGCCGGTGACCCTGAGTGCCGAGGCGGCCGAGGCACTGGGTGTGGGCGAGGGTGCCAGCGTACGTTTGGTGGCGGTTTAAGCATTCACTCCTTCTCCGCTGGAGAAGGGCGGCCCCGCGTGCGACGGGGCGTATCCCGGAGGATTTATGATCGTTCGTCCCGTCCGTAGCGGCGACCTGTCGGCGCTGATCGACCTGGCCCGCAGTACCGGCACCGGCCTGACCACCCTGCCGGCCAACGAGGAGCGCCTGGCGCACCGGGTCGGCTGGGCGGAGAAAGCCTTCAGCGGCGAGGCCGAGCGTGCCGACGCCGACTACCTGTTCGTGCTCGAGGACGATGATGGCAAGGTCGTCGGCATCTCCGCCGTCGCCGGCGCCGTGGGCCTGCGCGAGCCCTGGTACAACTACCGGGTCGGTCTCACCGTCAGCGCCTCCCAGGAGCTGAAGATCCACCGCGAGATCCCCACGCTGTTCCTGGCCAACGACCTGACCGGCAACTCCGAGCTGTGCTCGCTGTTCCTGCATGCCGACTACCGCAGCGGCCTCAACGGTCGCCTGCTGTCCAAGGCGCGCTTCCTGTTCATGGCCGAGTTCCGTGAGCTGTTCGGCGACAAGGTGATCGCCGAGATGCGCGGCATGTCCGACGCCGCTGGCCGCTCGCCGTTCTGGGAGAGCCTGGGCCGGCACTTCTTCAAGATGGAGTTCAGCCAGGCCGACTACCTCACCGGTGTCGGCAACAAGGCCTTCATCGCCGAGCTGATGCCCAAGTTCCCGCTGTACAGCTGCTTCCTCTCCGAGGAGGCGCGCGCCGTCATCGGCCGCGTGCACCCGGATACCGAGCCGGCGCTGGCCATGCTCAAGGGCGAGGGCTTCAGCTACCAGGGTTACGTCGACATCTTCGACGCCGGCCCGGCCATCGAGGTGGAGACCGACAAGATCCGCGCCGTGCGCGACAGCCAGACTCTGGTGCTGGCCGTGGGCACGCCGGGCGACGACGCCATCCCTTACCTGATCCACAACCGCAAGCGTCAGGACTGCCGCATCGCCGCCGCCTCGGCGCGGGTGGCCTCTGGCACGCTGGTAGTCGATCAGCAAACCGCCAAGCGCCTGCACCTGAGCGCCGGCGCCCAGGTACGCGCGGTGGCGCTGTCGGCCAAGGAGAGCAAGCAATGACGACTCATTACATCGCCGGCCACTGGCAGGCGGGGCAGGGCGAGGCCCTCGATTCGCTCAATCCGGTGACCCAGGAATCCGTGTGGAACGGCCAGGGCGCCAATGCCGCCCAGGTCGAGCAGGCCGTGGCCGCCGCCCGCGCCGCGTTTCCGGCCTGGGCGCGTCGCCCGCTGGATGAGCGCATTGCCGTGCTCGAGCAGTTCGCCGCCACCCTGAAGAACCATGCCGACGAACTGTCCCGCGCCATCGGCGAGGAAACCGGCAAGCCGCTGTGGGAGTCCGCCACCGAGGTGACCAGCATGGTCAACAAGGTCGCCATCTCCATCCAGAGCTACCGTGAGCGCACTGGCGTGAAGAGCGGCCCGCTGGCCGACGCCACCGCCGTGCTGCGCCACAAGCCGCACGGTGTGGTCGCGGTGTTCGGCCCGTACAACTTCCCTGGCCACCTGCCCAACGGCCATATCGTGCCGGCACTGCTGGCCGGTAACGCCGTGGTGTTCAAGCCCAGCGAGCTGACCCCCAAGGTCGCCGAGCTGACCGTGAAGTGCTGGGTCGAAGCCGGCCTGCCGGCGGGCGTGCTCAACCTGGTGCAGGGCGCCCGCGAGACCGGTGTGGCCCTGGCCGCCAGCGCCGGTATCGACGGCCTGTTCTTCACCGGCTCCAGCCGCACCGGCAACCTGCTGCACAGCCAGTTCGCCGGCCGCCCGGACAAGATCCTGGCGCTGGAGATGGGCGGCAACAACCCGCTGGTGGTCGACCAGATCGCCGATGTCGACGCCGCCGTGTACACCATCATCCAGTCCGCCTTCATCTCGGCCGGCCAGCGCTGCACCTGCGCCCGTCGCCTGCTGGTGCCGGTCGGCGCCTGGGGCGATGCCCTGCTGGCGCGCCTGGTAGCGGTGGCCGCGACCATCAAGGTCGGCGCCTTCGACGAGCAGCCGGCGCCGTTCATGGGCTCGGTGATCTCACTCGCCGCCGCCGAGCACCTGCTCAAGGCCCAGCGCCAGCTGATCGAGCGCGGTGCGGTATCGCTGCTCGACATGTCGCAGCCGCTGGCCAATGCCGCGCTGCTGACCCCGGGCATCCTCGACGTGACGGCCGTCGCCGAGCGCATCGACGAAGAGTTCTTCGGCCCGCTGCTGCAGGTGATCCGCTATGACGGCTTCGACGCCGCCATCGCCGAGGCCAACGACACCCAGTACGGCCTGGCCGCGGGCCTGCTGTCGGATTCCGCCGAGCGCTACCAGCAGTTCCTGATCGAGAGCCGCGCCGGCATCGTCAACTGGAACAAGCAGCTGACCGGCGCCGCCAGCAGCGCGCCGTTCGGCGGCGTGGGCGCCTCCGGCAACCACCGCGCCAGTGCCTACTACGCGGCTGACTACTGCGCCTACCCGGTCGCCTCGCTGGAAAGCGAAACCCTGAGCCTGCCCGCCACCCTGACCCCGGGAGTGAGTCTGTGATGTCCGCCTATGAGATGAACTTCGACGGCCTGGTCGGTCCGACCCACAACTACGGCGGCCTGTCGTACGGCAACGTGGCGTCGCAGAGCAACAGCCAGGCGGTCTCCAGCCCGAAGGAAGCGGCCAAGCAGGGCCTGGGCAAGATGAAGGCGCTGATGGACATGGGCTTCAAGCAGGGCGTGTTCGCCCCGCAGGAGCGCCAGGACGTCGCCGCGCTGCGCAGCCTGGGCTTCACCGGCACCGATGCCGAGGTGATCGCCAAGGCCGCCAAGGAATCCATGCCGCTGCTGGCCGCCGTCAGTTCGGCCTCCAGCATGTGGACTGCCAACTCCTGCACCGTCAGCCCCAGCGCCGACACCGCGGACGGCCGCGTGCACTTCACTGCCGCCAACCTCAACTGCAAGTTCCACCGCTCCATTGAGCACCCGACCACCAGCCGCGTGCTGCGCGCCATGTTCAACAACGAACAGCACTTCGCCCATCACGCCGCGCTGCCGGCCGTGGGCCAGTTCGGCGACGAGGGCGCGGCCAACCACACGCGCTTCTGCAAGGGCTATGGCGATGCCGGCGTGGAGTTCTTCGTGTTCGGCCGCAGCGCCTTCGACAGCCGCTTCCCGGCGCCGTCGCGCTACCCGGCGCGGCAGACCCTGGAAGCCTGCCAGGCGGTAGCCCGTCTACACGGCCTGGGTGAGGCGGGTGTGGTCTACGCTCAGCAGAACCCTGCCGTGATCGATCAGGGTGTGTTCCACAACGACGTGATCTCGGTGGGCAACGGCGAGGTGCTGTTCTATCACCAGGACGCCTTCCTCGACACCGACAAGGTGCTGGCCGAGCTGGGCGAAAAGCTGGCTCGTCGTGGCGGTAACTTCCAGGCCGTACGCGTGCCGGGCAGTGCGGTGAGCGTGGACGACGCGGTGCGTTCCTACCTGTTCAACAGCCAGCTGCTGAGCCGCGCCGACGGCGGCATGCTGCTGATCGTGCCGGAGGAGTGCCGCAACAACGCCAACGTGTGGAACTACCTGAGCGAGCTGACCAGCGGTAACGGCCCGATCCGTGAGGTAAAGGTGTTCGACCTCAAGCAGAGCATGCAGAACGGCGGCGGCCCCGCGTGCCTGCGCCTGCGCGTGGCGCTCAAGGAGCAGGAGCTGGCCGCGGTCAACCCGGGTGTGGTGATGACCCAGGAACTGTTCGGCACCCTGAATACCTGGGTCGACAAACACTATCGCGACCGTCTGGCGGAAAGCGATCTGGCCGACCCGCAATTGCTGGTCGAATGCCGCACAGCATTGGATGAACTGACGCAGATCCTTAAACTGGGCTCGGTTTACCCATTCCAATTGGCTTAACAGAGTACTGATTCCATGTCCGACGCCCTGCAACTCATCCTCGAAGACACCGACGGCACCCAGCTGGAAACTTCCTGCACCCGCTTTGCCGTGATCTGGCAGGGCAAGGAAGTGTGGATCCAGCAGGCTGGCAACGGTCAGCTGCTGATCGGCGTCGACGTCGAGGAAGGCGATGCCGAGTACGCCAACCTGCTGCTGCGTCCCCTGGCGACCAACCTGGTCAGCCTGCAGCTGGAAATGGAGCCCGCCGAGGTGGGTGACGAAGACGACGACCACGTTCACGGTCCCGACTGCAACCACTGAGGGTTACCTCCGTCATGCTCGCCCTCGGCAAACTGCTCGAACTCACCCTGGCCGGCCGCGAGCCGACCGAGAAGATTCAGCTAACCCGCGAGGGCGCGCGCCTGCACTGGCTGGGCGAGGGCGTGCTGGAAGTGACGCCGACCGCCCACGACGACAGCGGCCTCGACCTGCTGCTGTCGGCCGGCATCCATGGCAACGAGACGGCGCCGATCGAGCTGCTCGATCGCCTGGTGCAGGGGGTCGCTTCCGGCCAGTTGCTGCCCAAGGCACGCATTCTCTTCCTGTTCGGTAACCCCGAGGCCATGCGCCGCGGCGAGCGCTATATGGAGCAGGACATCAACCGCCTGTTCGATGGCCGCCACGAGCAGAGCAGCGGCTTCGAGGCGCTGCGCGCCAACGAGCTGGAGCGCCATGCCGCCGCTTTCTTCAGCAAGGACGGCAGGGCGCGCCTGCACTACGACCTGCACACCGCGATCCGTGGTTCGAAGATCGAGCAGTTCGCCCTCTATCCCTATGTCGAAGGCCGCGAGCACTCGCGCGCCGAGCTGGCCCGCCTGCGCGCCGCCGGCATCGACGCGGTGTTGCTGCAGCGCAAGACCGGCATCACCTTCAGCTCCTACACCTACGCGCGCCTGGGCGCCGAGGCCTTCACCCTGGAGCTGGGCAAGGCGCGGCCATTCGGGCAGAACCAGCTGGTCAACCTGGACCTGCTGGAGAAGCGCCTGCGCGAACTGGTGGAGAATTGCGAGCCGGAAACCGACTCGCCGGACGGCATGCAGCTGTTCGCCGTGTCGCGCGAGGTGATCAAGCACAGCGATGCCTTCAAGCTGCACCTGCCGACCGATATCGAGAACTTCACCGAACTCGAGCCAGGCTTCCTGCTGGCCGAGGACATCGCCGGCACCCGCTGGCTGGTGGAAGAGCAGGGCGCGCGCATCATCTTCCCCAATCCCAAGGTCAAGAACGGCCTGCGCGCCGGCATCCTGATCGTCCCGACCGAGCTCTGAGCGCTTCGCCCCTGCATGAGGGGGGCTTGAGCGTCTGCCGTGAACGGCAAGGCGCTCGATAGTCGTTTTCTATCCAAAATCCCCGTAAACGGGCTGTCCCTACCGCGAGAGGCCGATATAATGCGGCCCTTTGCCGGCTTTTGCCGTGGTCGCCGTTTGCCTGGATGAAATAGATGAAAAGCGCAGAAATCCGTGAAGCCTTCCTCCGCTTCTTCGAAGAGAAGGGGCACACCCGCGTCGCCTCCAGTTCGCTGATCCCGGCGAACGACCCGACCCTGCTGTTCACCAACGCCGGCATGAACCAGTTCAAGGACTGCTTCCTCGGCCTGGAAAAGCGCGCCTACACCCGCGCCACCACCAGCCAGAAGTGCGTGCGTGCCGGCGGCAAGCACAACGACCTGGAAAACGTTGGCTACACCGCGCGCCACCACACCTTCTTCGAGATGCTGGGCAACTTCAGCTTCGGCGACTACTTCAAGCACGATGCCATTTCCTATGCCTGGGAGTTCCTGACCAGCGACAAGTGGCTGAACCTGCCGAAGGAGAAGCTCTGGGTCACCGTCTACGCCACCGACGACGAGGCCTACGACATCTGGCACAAGGAAGTCGGCATCCCGGCCGAGCGCATGATCCGCATCGGCGACAACAAGGGCGCGCCGTACGCTTCCGACAACTTCTGGGCGATGGGCGATACCGGCCCGTGCGGCCCTTGCACCGAGATCTTCTTCGACCACGGCGACCACATCTGGGGCGGCCCGCCCGGCTCGCCGGAAGAAGACGGCGACCGTTACATCGAGATCTGGAACAACGTGTTCATGCAGTTCAACCGCACCGCGGATGGCGTACTGCACGCGCTGCCGGCGCCGAGCGTGGATACCGGCATGGGCCTGGAACGCATCAGCGCCGTGCTGCAGCACGTCAACTCGAACTACGAGATCGACCTGTTCCAGAGCCTGCTCAACGCCGCGGCCAAGGCCATCGGCTGCGCCAACGAAGGCCAGGCCTCTCTGAAAGTGGTTGCCGACCACATTCGCTCCTGCGGCTTCCTGATCGCTGACGGCGTGACTCCGTCCAACGAAGGCCGTGGCTACGTGCTGCGCCGCATCGTGCGTCGCGCCTGCCGTCACGGCAACAAGCTGGGCGCCAAAGGCAGCTTCTTCTACCAGATCGTCGCCGCGCTGGTGGCCGAGATGGGCGAAGCCTTCCCTGAACTGAAACAGCAGCAGGCGCACATCGAGCGCGTGCTGAAAACCGAAGAAGAGCAGTTCGCCAAGACCCTGGAGCAGGGCCTGAAGATCCTTGAGCAGGATCTGGCCGACCTCAAGGGCAGCGTCATTCCTGGCGACGTGGTGTTCAAGCTGTACGACACCTACGGCTTCCCGGTCGACCTGACTGGCGACATCGCCCGCGAGCGCGAGCTGACCCTCGACGAGGAAGGCTTCGAGCGTGAGATGGAAGCCCAGCGTGAGCGTGCCCGTTCCGCCAGCTCCTTCGGCATGGACTACAACAGCCTGGTCAAGATCGACGTCGATACCCAGTTCCTCGGCTACGAGGGCACCACTGGCAGCGGCAAGATCGTCGCACTATTCAAGGCCGGCGCCGCCGTCGACAGCCTCGCCGAAGGCGAGGAGGGCGTGGTCGTGCTGGACCAGACCCCGTTCTACGCCGAATCCGGTGGCCAGATCGGTGACAGCGGTTACCTTGAGAGCGCTGGCGTACGCTTCGACGTGCGCGACACCACCAAGGCCGGTGGCGCCTTCCTGCACCACGGCGTGGTTGCCAAGGGCGGCCTCTCCGTCGGGACTTCGCTGAAGGCTGAGGTCGATGCCTCGGTACGCCAGGCCACCGCGCTGAACCACTCCGCTACTCACCTGCTGCACGCCGCGCTGCGTCAGGTGCTGGGCGAGCACGTCCAGCAGAAGGGCTCGCTGGTCGACAGCCAGCGCCTGCGCTTCGACTTCAGCCACTTCGAGGCGATCAAGCCCGAGCAGCTGAAGCAGCTGGAAGAGCTGGTCAACGCCGAGATCCGCAAGAATTCCGCGGTCGAGACCGAAGAAACCGATATTGAAACCGCCAAGGCCAAAGGCGCCATGGCGCTGTTCGGCGAGAAATACGGCGATGACGTGCGCGTGCTGACCATGGGTGGCGGCTTCTCTGTCGAGCTGTGTGGCGGTACCCACGTATCGCGCACCGGCGACATCGGACTGTTCAAGATCACCAGCGAAGGCGGCGTGGCCGCTGGCGTGCGCCGTATCGAAGGCGTTACCGGTGCTGCGGCGCTGGCCTGGCTGAATGGCGCGGAAGAGCAGCTGAAAGAAGCCGCCGCGCTGGTCAAGGGCAGTCGCGACAACGTGCTGGACAAGCTGTCCGGCCTGATTGAGCGCAACCGTCAGCTGGAAAAAGAGCTGGAACAGCTCAAGGCCAAGGCCGCCAGCGCTGCCGGCAACGACCTGGCTGGCTCGGCCGTGGACGTGAAGGGCATCAAGGTGCTGGCTTCGCGTCTGGACGGTCTGGACGGCAAGGCCCTGCTGGCCATGGTCGACCAGCTGAAGAACAAGCTGGGTAGCGCGGTGATCCTGCTCGGCGGCGTGTTCGAGGACAAGGTGGTGCTGGTTGCCGGCGTCACCCAGGACCTGACCGGCAAACTCAAGGCGGGCGATCTGATGCGTCAGGCTGCTGCGACTGTTGGCGGCAAGGGCGGCGGTCGCCCGGACATGGCCCAGGGCGGCGGCGTCGATGCCGGCAAGCTGGACGAGGCGCTGGCGCTGGCGGCGAGCTTCGCCGAACAGGGCCTCTAATTGCGTTGAAAGCGGGGCCTGCAGTGCGTCCGGCGGGCCTTGGCAGTGTGACCCGTTGTGGGTTTAATGGGCGCCCTTCGAGGAATCAGGCGGTTTTTTGACATGGCTTTGATCGTACAGAAGTTTGGGGGCACCTCCGTCGGCACTGTTGAGCGTATTCAGCAGGTGGCCGACAAGGTGAAGAAGTTCCGCGAAAACGGCGATGACATCGTCGTCGTGGTCTCTGCCATGAGTGGCGAGACCAACCGCCTGATCGATCTGGCCAAACAGATTACCGACGGGCAGCCGGTACCGCGTGAACTCGACGTGATGGTATCCACCGGCGAGCAGGTGACCATCGCCCTGCTGGCCATGGCCCTGATTCAGCGCGGTGTGCCGGCGGTGTCCTACACCGGCAATCAGGTGCGCATCCTGACCGACAGCGCTCACACCAAGGCGCGCATCCTGCAGATCGACGATCAGAAGATCCGTGCTGACCTCAAGGCTGGTCGCGTGGTCGTGGTCGCCGGTTTCCAGGGCGTGGACGAGGAGGGCAACATCACCACTCTCGGTCGCGGCGGCTCCGACACCACCGGCGTGGCCCTGGCTGCGGCGCTGAAGGCCGATGAGTGCCAGATCTACACCGACGTTGATGGCGTCTACACCACCGATCCGCGCGTGGTGGCCAAGGCCCAGCGCCTGGACAAGATCACCTTCGAAGAGATGCTGGAAATGGCCAGCCTCGGTTCCAAGGTGCTGCAGATTCGCTCGGTGGAGTTCGCCGGCAAGTACAACGTCCCGCTGCGCGTGCTGCACAGCTTCCAGGAGGGTCCGGGCACCCTCATTACCCTTGATGAAGAGGAATCCATGGAACAGCCGATCATCTCCGGCATCGCCTTCAATCGCGACGAGGCCAAGCTGACCATTCGTGGCGTACCGGATATCCCCGGCGTGGCCTTCAAGATCCTCGGTCCGATCAGTGCCGCCAATATCGAAGTGGACATGATCGTGCAGAACGTGGCGCACGATAACACCACCGATTTCACCTTCACCGTGCATCGCAACGACTACCAGAGCGCCATGGGCGTGCTGGAAAACACCGCGCGTGAGCTGGGTGCTCGTGAGGTGATCGGCGACACCAACATCGCCAAGGTCTCCATCGTCGGCGTCGGCATGCGCTCCCACGCGGGTGTTGCCAGTCGCATGTTCGAGGCACTGGCCAAGGAAACCATCAATATCCAGATGATCTCCACCTCGGAAATCAAGGTTTCCGTGGTTATCGAGGAGAAGTACCTGGAACTGGCCGTGCGCGCCCTGCACACTGCCTTCGAGCTCGACGCTCCGGCCCGACAGGGCGAGTGATGCTTTATAAGAAAGGCGCGGTCTTCCGCGCCTTTCGTTTTTCTGGCCGTGCGGTAAAGGACTTTTCTTTTGTCCGCGCTGGTCAATACTGGGTGAAGGCGCTGCACTTGATATGTGCGGAGCTGCCACCATTTTATTTCTTGCAGACTGTTGTCCCGAAATTTGAATCCGTAAGGAGAAAGGAATGCTGATTCTGACTCGTCGGGTCGGAGAGACCCTGATGGTGGGTGACGATGTCACCGTCACAGTGCTGGGCGTTAAAGGTAATCAGGTGCGTATTGGCGTTAACGCTCCCAAGGAGGTTGCCGTGCACCGTGAGGAGATTTACCAGCGCATCCAGAAAGAGAAGGGCGACGAACCAAGCCACTAATTTTTCTCGAAATTTTGTCTTTGCAAACGGGGAAAACATGGTTATCATGCGCCCCGTGTTGCGGAGAGGTGGCCGAGTGGCCGAAGGCGCTCCCCTGCTAAGGGAGTACACCTCAAAAGGGTGTCGGGGGTTCGAATCCCCCCTTCTCCGCCATTATTTAGTGTTATAGAGATGTCAGTGGTTAGTTCGATAAGTTGTTGAAAGTTATCGAAAAAAGCAATTGACGAAGAATTAAGAGTCTCTATAATGCGCGCCCTACACGCACTCATAGCTCAGCTGGATAGAGTACCCGGCTACGAACCGGGCGGTCGGAGGTTCGAAT
>NZ_JAQSUW010000013.1:147372-249756 GCF_028649395.1 Pseudomonas sp. Gutcm_11s
TGGATAGAGTACCCGGCTACGAACCGGGCGGTCGGAGGTTCGAATCCTCCTGAGTGCGCCATAAATCAAAAGGCTCGCAGAAATGCGGGCCTTTTGTCTTTTCAGTGTCTCTTCTTTTCTTGCACGCAACCACCTTCATCGAAGGTGACCTGGCGCTTGTTGCCCTTCTCATCGGCGTAGTGATAGCGCGTCATGCCATCGTTGCTGGAGATCCTGTCGGGCTCGCCCAGGGCGCTCTCCACGTCGCGTTGGCTCATGCCGCCTCGTACCTGTTGGCGTATCACTGCGCGACGCTTCTCGCTGCTGGTCAGCTTGTTGCCGCAACCGTCTTGCTTGCTTCCAACCACTACCAGGCTTTGGTGTGTGTCCTTCTTGCCTCTGCTGCTCTTGGTCTTGCTGGCTTTGGCTAGCGGTACGGCCTTTCCTTTGCCGGGGGTAGGGTTGTATGCATCCTGAAGGTCCTGGTTGCTGCTCTCGGGGCAGCCGTGAAGCGTGTAGGTGATATGGCCTCTGTCGTCTTCACAGCGGAACACCGTCGAAGCGTGAGTGTCGGTAATGGGGTGGATCAGGAGCGCGCAGATTCCCGCGCAGATTGGCCGCAGCATGGTTCGTCCTCCTTGACGATGCCACCCCAGCCTAGCCTGGATTTTTTGTCGCGCCAGCGTGCCTTGTGACATGGCGCATGCGTCGGAAAACTAGATTGCGCGGCGCTCTAGAAAAGCGCTGCAAGCGCTTGTTCTGGGGCTGATTTTTTCGCTTCGAAATGAGTTGGGGTGCTATCATTCCCCTGTCAGCCTCGCCGAGGCTTGTGGATTGCCACCATGGACTTACCCAGTAGTTACTCAAAATTCCTTTCGCCCGATCTGACTGATTGAGCCCTGCGGCGCGCCCTGCTGCTGGGGTGGAGCGTGCCGTATGACTGAAGTAGAAGCCAAAAAGCCGCAAGAGAGCCTGCAGGACCGCCTCGCTCAGGTGGTCGACCTGCTGCACCGCCACAGGCTGGTGGAGAGCCTGACGCACCGTCAGGAGGGGCAGCACCACGATCGCGTGGAAAACCTGGTTCACCGTCAAAATCTCGCTGAACTGCAGCGCAAGCTCGATGAGCTGCACTCTGCAGACGTCGCCCACATTCTCGAAGCTCTTCCTCTGGGTGATCGCCTGACCGTCTGGCAACTGGTCAAGGCGGAGCGCGATGGCGACATCCTCCTTGAGGTCTCCGACTCCGTTCGTGAATCTCTAATCGCGGACATGGATGACCACGAGATTCTCGCCGCAACCAGGGATATGGATGCGGATGAGCTGGCTGACTTGGCGCCCGAGCTGCCGCGCGATGTAGTGCTCGAGCTGATGGAGTCCTTAGATGCCCAGCAGCGCGAGCGTGTGCGTTCGGCTCTCTCCTATGAGGAGGATCAGATCGGTGCGCTGATGGACTTCGAGATGGTCACCATCCGCGAGGACGTCAGTCTGGAAGTGGTGCTGCGCTATCTGCGTCGTCTCAAGGAGCTGCCGGGGCATACCGACAAGCTGTTCGTGGTTGACTACGACGGTGTGCTCAAGGGTGTGCTGCCGATCAAGCGCCTGCTGGTCAACGATCCAGACAAGCAGGTTGGCGAGGTAATGGCCAGCGACCCTGTGAGTTTCCATCCCGACGAGGATGCTCACGATGCGGCTCAGGCTTTCGAGCGCTACGACCTGATCTCTGCGCCTGTGGTGGACAAGGATGGCAAGCTGATCGGGCGTCTGACCATCGACGAGATGGTCGACCTAATTCGTGAGGAGAGTGAGAGCGAAGTGCTGAACATGGCGGGTCTGCGCGAGGAGGAAGATATCTTCGCCTCGGTGTGGAAGTCGGTCGGCAACCGCTGGGCCTGGCTGGCCGTCAATCTGGTAACAGCCTTCATTGCGTCGCGAGTGATCGGCTTGTTCGAGGGCTCCATCGAGAAGCTGGTGGCTCTGGCGGCGCTGATGCCCATAGTGGCGGGCATTGGCGGCAACTCGGGCAATCAGACCATCACCATGATCGTTCGCGCGCTGGCGCTGGATCAGGTCAGTACTGGCAATACCTCGCGCCTGCTGCGCAAGGAGCTGAGCGTGGCGCTGATCAATGGCGTGCTCTGGGGTGGGGTGATCGGTGTCGTCGCGTACTGGCTGTACGGCAGCTGGTCGCTGGGCTTGGTGATGACTGGCGCAATGACCCTCAATCTGCTGCTGGCTGCGCTGATGGGGGTGCTCATCCCTATGACCTTGATGCGTATGGGGCGCGATCCGGCGATGGGGGCCAGCGTGATGATCACTGCCATGACCGACAGCGGTGGTTTCTTCATCTTCCTTGGTCTTGCGACGTTGTTCCTGCTCTGATCGATGGGCACAAAAAAGCCGGCTTTAAGCCGGCTTTTTTATTGGGTCGAGAATCAGGCCTCTTCGGCGGTCATCTCTGCATCGTGAGCGATCAGGGAGACCAGGGCATTCTGCTGGCGGCGCGACAGTTGGCGGAAGCGTTGCAGTAGTTCGCGCTCGTGCAGCGACAGCTCGGGGCTGTCCAGGCGCAGGCTCAGCTCATCGCTCAGCGAGCCTTCTTGAACCAGGCTTTGCTCCAGGCGAGCAATTATTTCCGAGTTCATGCTGCGGTGGTGGTTGCGCGCCACATCGGCAATGCGCTCACGCATTCCGTCGGGCAGGCGGACTACAAACTTGTCAGCCGTACGGCTGGAATAGATGGCCTGTTTCATAGGGCGTATACATTAAACCGGTTAGTTCAGGAAAGCGATGCTGGCATTCAGCTACTGATTGTCGCTGCTTTGACCATGTTAGGCGCTAGCCGTTCAGCCGGTAACAGCATCGGTTCGTTTTAAAGTCGTTTGGTCGACTATTTGACGCCAATTGCACGACGTTGATTGTGGGCTTAATACAGGCTCTTTGCCAGCACCAGTTATCCGAAATGCGTGCAGTTAGGCAAAACCACCATGGCGAGCCGAGTAGGAATGACGTGTGAAGGTGCACGCTAGAGCTGTTTTGATGTGTCGGCTGGGGGCTGATATTGCTGGAGGGGTGCCGAGGGCGGGGAGGGGAATGGCATGACAAAAGGCGACATGCTCGTTAACATGCCGCCCGCTGTCCCAGTAGCTCAATTGGATAGAGCATCCCCCTCCTAAGGGGAAGGTTGGAGGTTCGACCCCTCTCTGGGACGCCATCATAGAAAAGCCCGCAAGTCATTTGGCTATGCGGGCTTTTTCGTGGGGCGGAAATGAAAAAACCGGCCACTATGGCCGGTTTTTAGATCGACTTTCGTCGATTCGGGAATTTGGTCGGAGCGACTGGATTCGAACCAGCGACCTTCTCGTCCCGAACGAGACGCGCTACCAAGCTGCGCTACGCTCCGAAGGATGGCGCGCATTCTACCGAAAAAGTTTTGCTGCACAAGGGGTTAGCTGGAAGTTTTTTGCGTTCCCACTTCCTTGTGGGCACTCGGGTCAGAGTTCCTTGACGGTGATGACCTGGTCCTTGTTCACGCGTGCCGGCTTGCCATCCAGCTCCTCGAATTCATAGAAGCCGGAGTCTTCGTCGAACTCGGGGACGTCCACGGTCTGGATCCGGGTACCGTCGTTGAGGGTGATGACGCTGGGGGTGGAGCACCCTGTCAGAGTCAGCAGGCTGGCAGTCAGCAGGGCGAGCAGGAGTCGCTGGGTCATGGATACCTCCTTGGTCTTGGGGTACGTATGACGAGCCGGGAGCCGGTGGGTTCCGCGTTAGCCGCGTAAAAGCTCGGGCGTGTTCAGATTGGTGAGACGCGGATCGTCTTCCGCACATGGACAGGGCCGTGCGCCCAGCTGCAGCAGCGCCCGCAAGGGGCTGCGCTCGCCGGCCTGCCAGAGTTGCTGTAGGGAAGGCAGCAGTTCGCGGGGAATCATGCTGAACATGGGCTGCCACTGCTCACCCTGGCGCACGATGATCGGGCTGTCGGGATGGCTCAGTGCTTCTTGGTGCAGGCTCTGCAGAAGTGCCTGGTCGATCAGCGGGGCGTCGCAGGGCAGCACCAGCAGCCAGTTGTGACGAGCGGCGCTTAGGCCTGCGAGTATGCCGGCCAAGGGGCCAGGGAAGTCGGCCTCGGCATCGCCCGTCAGCTGATCGGCAAAGGGTGTATAGCGCTCGGGATTGCGATTGCAGGAGATGATCAGATCATCGGTCAACGGCCGCACTACCCGGTGCA
The DNA here is from genome assembly GCF_028649395.1 of Pseudomonas sp. Gutcm_11s. Lineage (GTDB taxonomy): Bacteria > Pseudomonadota > Gammaproteobacteria > Pseudomonadales > Pseudomonadaceae > Aquipseudomonas. The sequence continues at coordinate 151,580 of NZ_JAQSUW010000013.1, forward strand.
GATGAGCGACTAGCGGGGCGCCGCGCCACTCGATCAGCCCCTTGTCGCATCCGCCCATGCGCTGCCCGCGGCCGCCGGCCAGCAGCAGGATGGAGCAGGGGGGCAGGGCAGTGGTCATGGCGGCGCTCGGGGGTGGGGGCTGTGATATAACACCGGCCTGTTTTCGCCACAACCGGACCCTGCCATGAGCCACAAGGCCGAGGCGGCTTTCGTGCCGCTGAATATCGCCGTTCTTACCGTCAGCGATACCCGTTCCCTGGACACCGATACCTCTGGTCAGCTGTTCGTCGACCGTCTCACCGCTGCCGGCCATAACCTGGCCGCGCGGGTGTTGCTGAAGGACGATCTGTATCGCATCCGCGCCCAGGTGGCGCAGTGGATCGCCGAAGATGAGGTGCAGGTGGTGCTGATCACCGGCGGTACCGGCTTCACCGGTCGCGACAGCACGCCCGAGGCGGTGGCCTGCCTGCTGGACAAGCAGGTGGATGGTTTCGGCGAGTATTTCCGACAGATTTCGGTGGCCGATATCGGCTCTTCCACCATGCAGTCACGCGCCCTGGCCGGCCTCGCCAACGGCACGCTGGTCTGCTGCCTGCCGGGTTCGACCAACGCCTGTCGCACCGCCTGGGATGGCATCCTCGGCGAGCAGTTGGACAACCGCCATCGCCCCTGCAACTTCGTCCCGCACCTGAAGCAGGTGGCACCTTGCGGTAGCCGCGGATGAGCCTGCTGCCGGTCGAGGAGGCTCTGCAGCGCCTACTGGCGTTGGCTGACGCGACACCCATCGACGAGCGCGAGATAGTGCCGCTGGCCGCCGCTGACGGCCGCGTGCTGGCCACCGATCTGGTCGCCGGGCTGGATCTGCCGCCCTGGTCCAACAGCGCCATGGACGGCTATGCCCTGCGCCTGTCCGACTGGCAGGGTGAGTCGCTGCCGGTCAGCCAGCGCATTCTCGCCGGCCAGGTGCCGCAGCCGCTGCAGCCGGGTACCTGTGCGCGCATCTTCACCGGTGCTCCGCTGCCGGCGGGTGCCGATACGGTGGAAATGCAGGAGAACGCCGAAGTTCTGGCGGATGGTCGAGTGCATTTTCATGAGCCACTCCAGCTCGGGCAGAACGTGCGTCCCCAGGGCCAGGAGACCCGTGCCGGTGAGCTGGTGTTGAACGCTGGCACGCGCCTGGGGCCGGTGGAGCTGGGCCTGGCTGCGACGCTCGGCTGCGGGGTGCTGGCGCTGCGGCGCCGGCCGCGGGTGGCGGTGCTCTCGACCGGTGACGAGCTGGTCGAACCCGGCCAGCCTCTGGGGCCGGGGCAGATATTCAACAGCAACCGCAGCCTGCTCTGCGCCTGGTTGCAGCGCCTGGGCTGCGAGGTGCGCGATGCCGGCATTCTGCCGGACGATCTGCAGCGCACGCGTGATGCCCTGGCTGCGCTGGGCGACGCCGACCTGATTCTCTCCACCGGCGGTGTGTCGGTGGGCGAGGCCGACTTCCTTGGAAAGGCTCTGCAGGAAGAAGGCGAGTTGACCCTGTGGAAGCTGGCGATCAAACCGGGCAAACCACTGACCTTCGGGCACTTCCGCGGCGTGCCGGTGCTGGGCCTGCCGGGCAATCCGGCGTCGACCCTGGTCACCTTCGGTTTGCTCGCGCGGCCCTATCTGCTGCGTCGGCTCGGTGTGCAGCGCGTCGAGCCGCTGGCGTTCACGGTGCCGGCCGGCTTTGCCTGGAGCAAGCCGGGCAATCGCCGCGAGTACCTGCGCGCACGCCTGGAGGGCGGCCGTGCTGTGCTCTATGCGAACCAGAGTTCCGGGGTGCTGCGCAGTGCCGCCTGGGCCGATGGCCTGGTGGAGGTGCTGGAGGAGCGGACCTATGTCGAGGGCGACATGCTGCGCTTTATCCCTCTGAGCGAAGTGCTGGGGTAGACCTCGCGATCCTAAAGCGGCGCGCCCTTGCGCCGCTCGCGGTACTCGCCCGGCGTCATGCCGGTCCACGCCTTGAAGCTGCGGTGGAACGAACGCGACTCGGTGAAGCCGAGGTAGCTGGCGATGTCCTGGATCGCCAGGTCGCTGCGTAGTAGGTAGTGCTCGGCCAGTTCCTGGCGCAGCTGGTCGAGGATTTCCTGGTAGCTGGTGCCGGCCTGCTGCAGGTGGCGCTGTAGGGTACGCACCGTCATGTGGAATTTCTCGGCGACCTTTTCCTTGCGCGGCAGGCCGTCCTTGAGCAGCAGGCGCAGGGCGTTCTTCACCCGTTGCGGCAGCGGCTCGTTGTCGTCCAGCCCGGCCATCATGGTCAGAGCGTGTTCTTCCAGGGTGCGCAGCAGGTTGGCGTCGGCCTGGCGCAGGGGAATGCCCAGGTAGTCCAGCGGCACCAGCAGGGCGTTGCAGGACTGGCCGAACAGGACCGGGCAGCCGAACACTTCCTCGTAGTCCGCCTGTGTCGCCTCGGCGGGGCGCTCGTGTTCGAGCCACACCTCGCGCGGCGACTTGTCCATCTCGGCGATCCAGCGTGCATAGAGCAGCCAGGACGCCAGCACGTTCTCCACCATGTGCCGACGGATTTCCGCACCCTCATGGCGGCAGTTCCAGATCAGGCGCACATGGTCCGGCCCCATTTCCACGCGACTGGTGCCCATGTCACCGACCAGTTTCTCGTAGGGCACGATGCGGCTCATGGCCTCGCCGAGGGTGGCGCAGTTCATGGTGATGTAGCCGAGCACGCTCCATGAGCCGGGCTGCACGTGGCGCGCCGAATGCAGGCCGAACAGCGGGTCGCCGGAGACCTGCATCAGATGCTGCAGCAACCGCTCGTGGGCCTCGCTGGGGATGCGCCGGCCGTTGTCGGCCAGGTCATCCAGCGTCACGCCGGCGGCGGCGCGCGCGGCCTCCAGGTCCAGGCCGAGCTGTTCGGCATGGCGCAGGTACTTGAGCAGGGCGGGGACGGAGGTATAGCCGAGGGTCAGCATCTTTTCTTGTTGTTCTGCTTGTCTTGATTGGCGACAGCGCCTGTCCTGATACGACAGTGACCGGGTCGGGCGGCTGGCTAGTATAGGCAGCCATTGAGAATGACCGGAATAGGTGGGAGCAAGCATGCGACGTTGGAACGGATGGGGCGACGAGGCCACTGTGGTGGAGCTGCCGGCGCATGGCGCGGCCTTCCTCGAGGGGCTGGTCGGCGCAGGCCAGCGCCTGCCGGACGCCAGCCTGCAGCAGGTGTTGGCGCAGGTGCCCGAGTCGCGCCTGGGCAGCCACGCGCTGATCAGTGTCGATGCCGAAGTGCGAGTGCGCCATGCCCGCGGCCAGAGCCTGCCGGACTGGCTGGCCATGCGCTCCGGCGAGTTCGGTGTATTTCCCGATGGCGTGGCCCTACCGGAGACCCCGGCGCAGATCCGCGAACTGCTGGCCTGGGCCAGGGAGCAGGACGTCATCGTCATCCCTTACGGCGGCGGCACCTCGGTGGCCGGCCATATCAACCCGGTCGAGTCCGCGAAGCCGGTGCTGACCCTGTCGCTGGAGCGCATGACCCAGCTGGTCGACCTCGACGAACAGAGCCAGATCGCCACCTTCGGCCCAGGCGCCAACGGCCCGCAGGTGGAGGCGCAGCTGCGCGCACGGGGCTACACCCTCGGCCACTTCCCGCAGTCCTGGGAACTGTCCACCCTGGGTGGCTGGGTCGCCAGCCGCTCCAGCGGCCAGCAGTCGCTGCGCTACGGGCGCATCGAGCAGTTGTTTGCCGGCGGCAAGGTCGAGACCTTCGCCGGTACCCTGGAGATTCCGACCTTCCCGGCCTCGGCGGCCGGCCCCGACCTGCGTGAGCTGATCCTCGGCAGCGAGGGCCGCTTCGGCGTGATCTCCGAGGTGCGCGTGCGGGTGACCAAGCTGGCCGAGCAGGAGCACTTCTACTCCGTGTTCCTACCCAGCTGGCAGCAGGCCCAGGCCGGCGTTCGCGCGCTAGTGCAGGCACGTATTCCGCTGTCCATGCTGCGCTTGTCCAACGCCATCGAGACCGAGACCCAGCTGGCCCTGGCCGGCCATCCGGAGCAGATTGCCCTGCTGGAGAAGTACCTGGCCCTGCGTGGCGCGCGTGCCGGCAAGTGCATGCTGACCTTCGGCGTCACCGGCAACCGCGGCCAGAATACGCTGTCGGTGAAACAGGCGAAAAAACTGCTCAAGGGTTTCGGCGGCGTGTTCACCGGCACCCTGCTGGGCAAGAAGTGGGCGGAGAACCGCTTCCGCTTCCCGTACCTGCGCCATGGCCTTTGGGAGGCCGGCTATGCGGTGGATACCCTGGAAACGGCCACCGACTGGAACAACGTGGACAACCTGCTGAACAAGGTCGAGGCCAGCCTGCGCCAGGGCCTGGCGGACGAGGGCGAGCGGGTCCATGTGTTCACTCACCTGTCGCACGTCTATGGCCAGGGCTCGAGCATCTACACCACCTACGTGTTCCGCCCGGGCGACAGCTACGCGGTGACCCAGGCGCGCTGGGCCAAGCTCAAACATGCGGCCTGTCAGACCATCGCCGGCAACCGCGGCACCATCAGCCACCAGCACGGCGTCGGTCGCGATCATGCGCCGTACCTGGCAGCGGAGAAGGGCGAACTGGGCATGGCCGCGCTCAAGGCGATGGCGCAGCACTTCGATCCCGAAAGCCGCTTGGCCCCTGGCGTGCTGCTGGAAGACTGAGATGAGCTGGAACGCGCTGTGGCGTGAAGCCGCGCTGCCGGAACTGGCGGCGCGTGACTGGGACCTGATCATTATCGGCGGCGGCATCAGCGGCGCCGGCATCCTGCGCGAGGCAGCGCGGCGCGGCTGGAGCTGCCTGTTGCTGGAGCAGCGCGACTTCGCCTGGGGTACTTCCAGTCGTTCGTCGAAGATGGTCCATGGCGGCCTGCGCTACATCGCCAAGGGTCAGCTGGGCCTGACTCGCGACTCGGTGCGCGAGCGCCAGCGCCTGCTCGGCGAGGCACCGGGCCTGGTCGATCCGTTGCCGTTCCTGTTCCCGCACTACCGCGGCAAGTTCCCCGGCCCCAAGGTGTTCGGCGGCCTGCTCGGCGTCTATGACGCCCTGGCCGGCCAGCGCCTGCACCGCTATCACCCGCTCAGTGAGCTGCGTTACCTGGCGCCGGGTCTGAACGACGCCGAGCTGCTCGGCGGCACCCTGTTCACCGATGCCGTCACCGACGATGCGCGCCTGGTCATGCGGGTGCTGGGCGAGGCGCGGGCCGAGGGTGGCGAGGCGCTCAATGGCATGCGCGTGGTCGAGTTGAATCGCGCTGGCGAGCGGGTGAACGGCCTGGTCGCCGAGGACAGCGAGAGCAGCCAGCGCTTCATCTTCCGCGCCCGCGCCGTGGCCCAGGCCACTGGCGCCTGGGCTGACGAGCTGAGAACCAGGAGCGGCCTGGAGCATATCCGCCCGCTGCGCGGCAGCCACCTGCTGCTGCCGGCCTGGTGCCTGCCGGTGGCCCAGGCCATCAGCTTCATGCACCCCGAGGACAAGCGTCCGGTATTCGTCTTCCCCTGGGAGGGCGCCACGGTGATCGGCACCACCGATCTGGACCATGGCGATGGGTTGAACAGTGATGCGCATATTACCGCCGCAGAAGTGGATTACCTGCTGGCGGCCTGCGCCAGCGTATTCCCGCATGCCGGCATCGGGCGTGCCGATGTGCTGTCCACCTGGGCCGGTGTGCGCCCGGTGGTCAGCGAGGGGCAGGGCGGCAGCAAGAAACCGTCGGACGAGAAACGCGAGCACGCGCTGTGGGTCGAGCCCGGTTGCGTGACTCTGGCCGGCGGCAAGCTGACCACCTTCCGCCTGCTGGCGCTGGAAGTGCTGCGTGCCTGTGCGCCGATGCTCGGGCGCGAGGTGACGGATGTCGGTCAGGCGGTGTTCCGGGCAACTCCATCTGTGGCGCTGCCCGGCCTGTGCCTGAGCCAGCAGCGCCGTTTGGCGGGCCGCCACGGCCATGCGTTGCCACGCCTGGCCGAGTTGCTCGGCGAGCTTGGCAATGAGTGCGTCGGCACCAGCAACACACTCTGGGCCGAGCTGGCCCTGGCCTGCGACGACGAACTGGTGCTGCAACTGGACGACCTGCTGCTGCGTCGCACGCGCATCGGCCTGCTCCTGGCCGACGGCGCGGCCGCCGAGCTGCCGCGCATCCGCGCCCTGTGCCAGCCGCGCCTGGGCTGGAGCGATGCACGTTGGGAAGAACAACAACAACGCTATCTGGCGCTGTGGCGCCACTGCTACAGCCTGCCTGGTGAATCTTCGTGAGCGAACAACGCTATCTGCTGGCCATCGACAACGGTACCCAGAGCGTGCGCGCTCTGCTCTTCGACCTGGCCGGCAACCTGGTCGGCAAGGGCAAGGTGGAACTCGAGCCCTACTATTCCGCGCATCCCGGCTGGGCCGAGCAGGACCCGGAGTACTACTGGCAGAGCCTCGGCGAAGCCTGCCGCCAGCTGTGGGCCAGCGTCGACATCGACAAGAGCCAGATCGCCGGCGTGTCGCTGACCACCCAGCGTGGCACCCTGATCAACGTGGATGAAGCCGGCAAGCCGCTACGCCCGGCCATTCTCTGGCTCGACCAGCGCCGCGCCGAGGTCGAGGGCAGCATCCAGGGGCCCTGGGGCTGGTTGTTCAAGCTGATCCGCGAAGAAGAGACCATCGACTACTTCCGCAGCCAGGCCGAGGCTAACTGGATTGCCCAGCAGCAGCCCGAGCTGTGGGCGAACACGCACAAGTTCCTGTTGCTCTCGGGCTTCCTCACCCATCGCCTGTGCGGCCGTTTCGCCGACTCGGTGGGCAGCTGCGTGGCCTACCTGCCGTTCGACTACAAACGCCTGTGCTGGGCCAAGCCCAGCGACTGGAAGTGGCAGGCCATCCCGGTACGCCCGGACATGCTGCCGGAGCTGGTCAAGCCGGGCGAGCGCATTGGTAGCATCAGCGCCGAGGCCAGCCGGCACACCGGCATCCCCGAGGGTTTGCCGCTGATCGCTGCCGCCTCGGACAAGGCCTGCGAGGTGATCGGCGCCGGCGGCGTGGAGCCGAGCACGGCGTGCCTGTCCTACGGCACCACGGCGACCATCAATACCACCCGCTCCAAGTACCTGGAGACCATCCCGCTGATCCCGCCGTACCCGGCGGCGATTCCCGATCACTACAACACCGAGGTCATGGTGTTCCGTGGCTTCTGGATGGTCAGCTGGTTCAAGGAGCAGTTCGGCCACGCCGAGCGCCAGCGTGGCCTGGAGCTGGGCGTGGCGGCCGAGACGCTGTTCGACGAACTGGTGGAGGGCGTGCCACCTGGCTCCATGGGTCTGATGTTGCAGCCGTTCTGGTCGCCGGGCATCCGCGAGCCGGGGCTGGAGGCCAAGGGTTCGATCATCGGCTTCGGCGACGTACACACCCGCGCGCACCTGTACCGGGCGATCCTTGAGGGCCTGGCCTACGCCCTGCGCCAGGGCAAGGAGCGCATCGAGAAACGCTCCGGCACGCGCATCGAGCGCCTGCGCATCTCCGGTGGCGGCTCGCAGAGTGACGCGGCCATGCAGCTGACGGCCGACATCTTCAACCTGCCGGCCGAGCGCCCGCACCTGTACGAGGCCTCGGGCCTGGGCGCGGCCATCGACTGCGCCGTCGGCCTCGGCCTGCACCCGGACTTCCCCACGGCCATCGCCGCCATGACCCGCGTCGGCAAGGTGTTCCAGCCCAACCCACAGGCGGTGGCGATCTACGAGCGCCTGTACCGCGAGGTCTACCTGCGCATGTACAAGCAGCTCAAGCCGCTGTACGGCAGCATTCGCGAGATCACCGGGTACCCGGCCTAGCGCAAGCGCAACGGTAGTCGGCACTTTCGCGCATTCTCCGGGGTCTGCTGTACTCGGGTGAATAGCCGAGGGAGGGCGATCCGTGAGTGAACGCAAGGCACTACTGATCCTGCACGGCAAGCAGGCACAGAACGAAGAGGTACGCAGCTCCGTGCTGGCGCTGCGCGAGCGTGGCTGGCAGCTGGATGTGCGCCTGACCTGGGAAGGCGGCGATGCGCCGCGGCTGGTGGACGAGGCGCTGGCCGCCGGCTACCCGACGCTGATCGCCGGCGGTGGCGACGGCACCCTGCGTGACGTGGCCGAGGCTCTGGCGCTGGCTGGCGGGCAGGCCGCCCTGGCGCTGCTGCCGCTGGGTACCGCCAACGACTTTGCCCGCGCCGCCGGTATCCCGCTGGTGCCGGCCGAGGCCCTGGCGCTGCTGGAGTTCGAGCCACGGCCGATCGACCTGGGCGAGGCCGATGGCCAGCTGTTCCTCAACATGGCCACCGGCGGATTTGGCTCCAAGGTCACTGCCAACACCTCGGAAGAGCTTAAGAATCTGCTCGGTGGCGCCGCCTATCTACTTACCGGGCTTACCCGTTTTGCCGAGGTGCACTCGGCTTTCGGCCGATTCCATGGGCCGGGGTTCGCCTGGGAGGGCGATTTCCTCGCCCTGGGCATCGGCAACGGGCGCCAGGCCGGAGGCGGGCATGCGTTGTGTCCGCAGGCACGCATCGACGATGGCCTGCTCGACATCTGCATAGTGCCGGCGCCGCAAGATATGGTCGGTACCCTGGGCACACTGCTGTCCGGTGGCGTGTTGGGAGTGGAGGCGGTTTCCGTCAGCGCGCGCCTGCCTTGGCTGGAAGTGGAGGCGCCGGAAGGGCTGGATATCAACCTGGATGGCGAGCCGCTGGAGAGCAAGCGCCTGCGCTTCTCGGCCCGCCCCGGGGCATTGCGTTTGCACCTGCCGGACATTTCACCGCTGCTTGGTGACGGCGCTGGCGCGGCTGGGGTGCCTACGGCATGATGGCGCCAGGCCATACTGCAGTTAACGTGCAGTCTGCCGATAGCAGCTAGACTCGATTCAAACATGAGGAACATTTGATGGCCGGCATTCTCGATACAGTGGACCAGCGCACCCAGTTGGTGGGCGAGAACCGCCTGGAAATCCTCATGTTCCGCCTGGCGGGACGCCAGCTGTTCGCCATCAACGTGTTCAAGGTGCAGGAAGTCCTGCAGCTGCCCAAGCTGACCCTGATGCCGCACCGCCACCCCTACGTCTGCGGGGTGGTCAACTTGCGCGGCCAGACCCTGCCGGTGATCGACCTGTCCCAGGCCATCGGCATGCGCCCGCTGACCCCTAGCGAGAACAGCACCATCATCGTCACCGAGTACAACCGCTCGGTGCAGGCCTTCCTGGTTGGCGGCGTGGACCGCATCCTCAACCTCAACTGGGAATCCATCCTGCCGCCGCCGGGCGGGGCAGGGCGCCAGCACTACCTGACCGCCATCACCAAGGTGGACGACCAGATCGTCGAGATCATCGACGTGGAGAAGGTGCTGGCCGAGATCGCGCCGATGAGCACCAAGGTCTCCGACGAGAAGCTGGCCGATCCGGTGTTGGCCGGCGCTGTCGGGCGTGAAGTGCTGCTGGTGGACGACTCCAGCGTGGCCCTCAACCAGCTGCGCGAGACCCTGGCCCAGCTGGGCATTCGCACCCACAGCGCCAGCGACGGCCTCAAGGGCCTGCAGCTGCTGAAGAAATGGGCCGACACTGGCGAGGTGATGACCGACAAGTTGCTGATGATCTTCACCGATGCCGAGATGCCGGAGATGGACGGCTACCGCCTGACCACCGAGATCCGCAACGACCCGCGCCTGCGTGATCTGTACGTGGTGCTGCACACCTCGCTGTCCGGCAGCTTCAACGAGGCCATGGTGAAGAAGGTCGGTTGCGACAACTTCCTCTCCAAGTTCCAGCCGGACAAGCTGGTCGACGTCATCGCCGACCGCCTGCGCCGCGACGCCTGAGGCGCCGCGGCTCTTCCTCACACCCCCAGGGCGGCCGGCAATATGCCGGCGCTGATGGTGCCCCAGCGGCGCCCGTTGACCCTGACCGGGGTGTAGATCACGAATACGATGGTGCTGGTGCCGGGGATCACGAAGGTGCCCATGCTCAGGTGCTGGCACTGGCGCACGCTGTTCATCTCGCTCTCGCTCACCGTAATGAAACGCTGGTGCATGCTCTTGGCCGCGTCGACCTGCGGGTTGCCGGTCGGCGGCTGCGAGGCTGCGCTGCGCGCCGCCGGCAGGTAGCCGCGCTCGGTCATCGGCACCAGGTACAGCACGCCGTCCTTGCCGCCCTGATCCCATTCGTCGAGTAGCGGCTGGATGCGGCGGCGATAGGGCTCGACCCAGGCGACGTCGTGCTTCTGCGGGTTGGTATTGGCGATCGGTCGGTAGTTCTGGTCGAACAGGTCGACTCCGGAGCGGTGCAGTTCGTCGAGCTGCGCCTCGATCAGGTCGCGGCGCTGGAACAGCATCTCGGTGATGGCCTCCAGGCGGCCGCTGCCCAGGTGGAAGGTGCACAGCTGCTGGATCAGCAGGTTGGTGGTGTCGCGCGTGGCGTCGGCCTGGGCGAAGTTCTGCTGCATGCACTGGCCGATGGTGAAGCTGAGCTCGCGGATGCGGCTGCTGTGCTGGTGGGTCTCCTGGTTGGTGGCGTGCAGCTCCTCCAGGGCGCTGCTGACCATCAGCAGATCGTCGTTGGCCTGGTTGAAGTCGTGGACCATGAGCTCGAACTGCTCGCTGGCGACGTTGACCACCGCGCCGCTTGAGGAGCTCTGCTCGATCATGCGCTGGGTCTGCTCGTCGGCGCCGTTCATGGCCCCGGTCATTTCCTCCATCAGCACGCCGATCTGCTGGGCGGCGCTGCCGACCTTCTGCGACAGGTTGCGTACCTCGTCGGCCACCACCGCGAAGCCGCGCCCGGCCTCGCCAGCGCGGGCTGCCTCGATGGCGGCGTTGAGCGCGAGCATGTTGGTCTGGGTCGAGAAGTCCTGCACGGTGACCAGGATCTCGCGGACCTTGGCGGTACTCGCCGCGAGCGCCTCGATGTTGTGGCGGAAGCCCTCCATGGTCTGGTTGACGTCCTGCATCTGCCGGCAGGCCTCGCCGAGTTGCTGTTGCGACTGGTGGGCCATGTCCAGGTTGCGGCCGTTCATCTCGGTGATGCCGCCGGCGCGCGCGGAAATATCCTGCAGGGCCGAGGTGGTCTGCTCGCTGGCGTGGAAGATCAGCTCGGACAGGCTGTGCTGCTCCGTGGCTTCGCGCGCCGCCTGCTCGGACTGCAGGCGGCTGGTGGCCGATGCCAGAGCGATCTGCAAACTGTTGTGCTGCAGGCCGGCGATGCACTGGCGCAGGCGTGTGGTCAGGTGGTCCAGGCTGTCGGGCTCACCCTGCGTGTGGTCGCAGAGGTCGATCTGCGTGCCGCCGAGCGCGTCCAGCCGGGCCAGTACGCGTTCTGCCGGGCGTGCGCTGCCGAGGCGCCAGACTAGCAGTAGCAGGGGGCCGGCCAGCACCAGGGCAACCACGCGCAGGCTGTTGTCACCCAGTGCCAGTACGGCGGCGAGGAAGACCAACTGGCAGGCCAGCAGGGGGATGTGAGCGGTGTTCGCAGAGAGGCGTTGGGCGGTTTGCTCCAGGGGAGCGGAAAGGGTCGAACTGTTCATGGGCTACACCAAAAGCGTTTTTATTGGTTTTATGTACCGGCAATCTACGCAGAATCGTGAAACTCATCACATCGCCCTTTCGTATGAATGAAGGGCTAATCCCTGTCCCCAATGAGGCCCGCATGCAGCTCTCCGCTCTCTACCGATACCCGCTCAAGTCCGCCCGTGGCGAAAGCCTGGCCAGCTCCCCGCTGGAGGCGCTGGGCCTGCGCGGCGACCGCCGCTGGATGCTGGTGGAGCCGGAGAGCGGGCGTTTCCTGACTCAGCGTCTGCTGCCGCAGATGAGTCAGCTGAGCGCGCTGTACAACGAGGCCGGTGGCTTGAGCCTGAGTGCGCCCGGTTTCGGCAACCTCGAGGTGCCACTGCCGGAGGCGGACCAGGATTTGCGCGGAGTGACCGTGTGGCGCGACAGCCTGCGCGTGCCGGATGCCGGTGATGCCGCTGCCGAGTGGCTGAGTATCTTCATCGGCCGGCCGTGCCGCCTGGTGCAGGTGCCGGAGGCGCGTGCGCGCCAGGTCGACACTGGCTATGCCCAGCCCGGCGACAAGGTGGCGTTCTCCGATGGCTTCCCGCTGCTGCTGATCGGCCAGGCCTCGCTTGAAGATCTGTCGACGCGAGTCGGCCGACCGCTAGAGATGCTGCGTTTCCGTCCCAACCTGGTAGTGCAGGGCAGTGAGCCCTACGCCGAGGACGGCTGGAAGCGCATCCGCATCGGCGAACTGGAGTTCGAGGTGGCCAAGGGCTGCAGCCGCTGCATCCTCACCACCATTGATCCGCAGACCGGCGAACGCAACACCGACCGTGAGCCGCTGACCACCCTGAAGACCTACCGCGAGCGCAATGGCGAGGTGTACTTCGGCCAGAACCTGCTGCCGCGTGGTGTCGGTGAGCTGCGCGTGGGCATGCCGGTGGAAGTGCTGGAGTAAGGCTGACACGGTGAAAAACAAAGGGCGCCGAGGCGCCCTTTGTTGTGTGCGGAAGCGCTTACTGGTCGTCGAAGAAACGCTCGTGCCAGTCCACCAGCGGCTGCGGTGCGCCGAGTTTCTGGCCGTAGATCACCGAGTAGGACAGCACGTTCTGCACGTACTGGCGGGTCTCGTCGAACGGGATGTTCTCCACCCACACGTCGAAGGCCAGGTGGTCGGCGCCTTTCAGCCACTGGCGCACGCGCCCCGGGCCGGCGTTGTAGGCGGCGGAGGCGAGCACGCGGTTGCCGTTGAACTGGCCATGTACTTGGCTGAGGTAGGCGGCGCCGAGCTGGATGTTCTTCTCTGGCACCAGCGCCTGCTTGGGGTCGGCCAGGGGAATGCCGAACTTGCGCGCGGTTTCCTTGGCGGTGCCCGGCATCAGCTGCATCAGGCCCATGGCGCCGACCGGCGAGCGGGCGTCGGCCATGAAGGCGCTTTCCTGGCGGGTGATGGCGAACACCCAGCTGGAATGCAGGCCGCGGGCCTTGGCCTGGGTGGTCAGGTTGGAGCGGTAGGCCATCGGGAAGCGGATATCCAGGTCGTCCCAGTACTTGGCCTGGCTGATGGTGCGGATGGCCGGGAAGTACCACTGCTTGTCGTAGGCCAGCTTGGCCTGGGCCACCAGCTCGTCGCGGCTGAACAGGCGGCTGACGTGGTACCACTCGCGGCGGCCGTCGACGATCTGCCCGCGGTCGTGGAATTCCAGGGCACGGCGGATGCCGGCAGTGTTGCGCACCTTCTGCATCAGCTGCGGGTCGATGGCCATCGGCCGGTTGTTCAGGCTGTAGGGCACCTGGATGCGGTCGGCGGCGAGGAAGCCGTAGAAGTCACGCTCCTCGGCCAGCGGCTTGTACAGCGCCAGGGCCTGCTGGTCCTGCGGCTTGGCCAGCTGCAGGCTGCGTGCATGCCAGTAGCGCCAACGGCTGGTGGTGGCGAGGTCCGCCGGCATGCGGCTGGTCAGCTGGTATGCCTCGTCCCAGCGGCCGTGGCGCAGCAGCAGGCGCGCGCGCCACTCGGACACGGTGTTGTCACGCAGCTCGGGGTCGTACTGGGCCATGACCTGCAGGGCGCGGATGTCGAAGCGGCGCGCCAGGGTCAGGCCGACTTCGCGGGCGATGGCGACCTTCTCCTCGGCGGAGAAGGGCAGCTTGGCGGCGTAGACATCGAGCAGGCCGATGGCCTTCTCCGGGTCCTGGCGCGCCAGGCGGCGCAGGCCGAGGCCGGCGGCGTCGGCCATGTGCCGGTCGGCCGGGGTGAAGCGCGCGGTCTGGCTCATCATCTGCGGCTTCTGTGCGGCGTCCAGCATCAGCTGGCCCTGCTTGCCGAGATTCGGCAGGCCTTTGACCAGGTAGCTGGCCAGCCCGTAGTTGCGGGCCTCGGCGGCCAGCTTGGCGCGCTGCCAGCGGCGCTCTTCGGTCATCTGGCCATCGGCGCGCCAGGTGCCGAACAGGGTGTCGCAGGCTTCTGGCTGGGACTTGCCGACCAGCCAGAGTTTCTCGGAAGCGGCGCGCGCTTCGACCTGCATGCCCTGCTTGTACAGGTACTGGCCGTAGAGGCAGTCCAGCTCGGTGAAGTTGAGGCTGGGGTCGTAGTACTTGGCAAAGGTCTGCCACTCGCCGCGCTCGGTCAGCCAGCGCAGCCAGCGCAGCTTCATCCAGCCGGCCTGGGGCAGGTCGCCGTGTTCGGTGAGGAAGGCCTCGATCTCGTCGTTGCTGGCCCACTTCAGGCGTGCGGTCAGCTCGTCATAGGCCAGGTATGGCTCCAGCGGGTAATCGCGCAGGGCATTGGCGTAGCGCAGGTACGGGCCCTTGTCGCCGTTGGCCAGGGCGCGTTTGGCCTCGTCGTACATCTGCCGTTGCTGGGCCAGGTTGGCGGCCTGGGCACTGGCGAGGCCGAGGGAGCAGGAAAGAAGTGCGGAAAGCAGGCAGAACAGAGGGCGGCGCATGACACATCCGAGCAAAGGGGACGAAATGAAGCGTGCGCCTAGCTTAGCCTGAGTGGGTGGGGGAATGGCACCTGCAGGTGTGGCAACGTGCCGGCATCGGGGGCGTTCAAGTCGGTTAGAATGCGCGCCTGTTCACGAAGGTGGTAGTCATGACCCTGCTCAAGTTTTCCGAAGTTTCCCTGGCCTACGGCGCCATGCCCCTGCTGGACAACGTGTCCTGGCAGATAGCCCGGGGGGAGCGGGTATGCATCATCGGCCGTAACGGCACTGGCAAGTCGAGCATGCTGCGCCTGGTCAAGGGCGAGCAGATGCCCGACGACGGCGAGATCTGGCGCGCCCCGGCACTGAAAATCGGTGAACTGCCGCAGGAACTGCCGCGGGCCGACGAGCGGACCGTGTTCGACGTGGTGGCCGAGGGCCTGGCCGGCGTCGGCGAGCTGCTCGCCCGCTATCACCACCTGAGCCAGAACATCCAGGGCGAGGACGACCTCAATCAGCTGATGCACGTGCAGCAGGAGCTGGAGGCGAAGGACGGCTGGCGCTTGCAGCAGCTGGTGGACAGCACCCTGAGCCGCCTGCAGCTGCCGGCTGACAAGACCCTGGCCGAGCTCTCCGGTGGTTGGCGCCGCCGCGTGCTGCTGGCCCAGGCGCTGGTGTCCGAGCCCGATCTGCTGCTGCTCGACGAGCCGACCAACCACCTGGATATCGGCGCCATCGCCTGGCTGGAGGAGGCGCTGAAGGACTTCGGCGGCGCCGTGCTGTTCATCACCCACGACCGTTCCTTCCTGCAGAACCTGGCCACCCGGATCCTCGAACTGGATCGCGGCGGCTTGATCGACTGGAACGGCGACTACGCCAGCTTCCTGGTGCACAAGGAGCAGCAGCTGGCTGCCGAGGAAACCGCCAATGCGCTGTTCGACAAGCGCCTGGCCCAGGAAGAGGTATGGATTCGCCAGGGCATCAAGGCCCGTCGTACCCGCAACGAAGGGCGCGTGCGTGCCCTCAAGGCGATGCGTATGGAGCGCAGCGAGCGGCGCGAGCGCCAGGGCAAGGCCAATATCCAGCTGGACTCGGCGGAGAAGTCCGGCAAGCAGGTGATAGTGGCGGAAAATGTCAGTTTTGCGCACGCAGGGGGACCCTCGCTGATCCAGGACTGCACCCTGGTACTGCAGCGCGGCGACCGCATCGGCCTGCTCGGGGCCAATGGCACCGGGAAGACCACGCTACTCAAACTGCTTTTGGGCGACCTGCAACCCACTAGTGGCACGATAGTGGCAGGTACCAAATTGGAAGTGGCGTACTTCGATCAGCTGCGCCATCAGCTGGAGCCGGAAAAGACGGTAATCGACAACGTCGCAGAGGGGCGCGACTTCATCAGCATCGATGGCCAGAGCCGTCATGTGCTGAGTTATCTGGGGGATTTCCTGTTCAGTCCGCAGCGTGCGCGTACGCCGGTCAAGGCGTTGTCCGGAGGGGAGAGGGCGCGCCTGTTACTGGCCAAGCTGTTCAGCAAGCCGGCCAACCTGCTGGTGCTGGACGAACCGACCAACGACCTGGACGTGGAAACTCTCGAACTGCTCGAAGAAGTTCTGCTGAACTTCCCCGGTACCGTGCTGATGGTCAGCCACGACCGGGCGTTCCTCGACAACGTGGTGACCAGCACGCTGGTCTTCGAAGGCGAGGGCAAGGTGCGTGAGTACGTGGGCGGCTACCAGGACTGGTTGCGCCAGGGCGGCTCGCCACGGCTGTTGGGCGTTGGTGAGAGCAAATCGGGTAAAGCGGAACTGAGCGCAGTGGCACCCGCTGCGCCGGCGAAAGAAATTGTGAAAGAGGCGGCTCCGGCCGCGAAGAAGCTCAGCTACAAGCTGCAGCGAGAGCTGGAAGCCATCCCCGGGCAGATCGATGCCCTGGAGACCCAGCTAGCAGAACTGCAGGGGCAGATCGCCGATCCGGCCTTCTACCAGCAGGCGCCGGCTATCACCGGGCCGGCGCTGGAGCGCCTGCAGAGTCTGCAAGAGGAATTGGACCAGTTGCTGGAGCGCTGGGCCGAACTGGAAGCCTGAAGAGCCTGCCGGAGACATGCATGGCGATTGAGTACCGCATCACCCTGGATGACAACCATCAGTTCAGCTACAGGATAGAGCTGGACCGTCAATACGATCCCCAGGGTGCCGAGGCGACGCCGAAGTGGACGCGCCTCGAACACAATCAGTGCAGCAACTGCCCACTGAAGAAAGAGCAGTTCAGCCGCTGCCCGGCAGCGGTCGACCTGCATCGGGTCATCGAGGATTTCCACGGCCTGCCGGCGATCAAGAAGGCCCAGGTCTGGGTGCGCACGCCTGAGCGTGAGTACAACAAGCAGGTAGGGCTGGACGAGGGGCTGCGCTCGCTGCTCGGCGTGATCATGGCCACCAGCGCCTGCCCAGTGCTGGGACGCCTGCGGCCGATGGCGCATAACCACCTGCCGTTCGCCAGCAGCCAGGAATTCATCCTGCGTACCATCTCGCTGTACCTGACACGGCAGTACTTCAATTACCGCGAAGGGCGTCGTGCCGACTGGGACCTGAAGGGGCTGGTCAAGCAGTTCCAGCAGCTGCAGCTGGTCAACCAGGCGTTCTGGCAGCGCATCCTCGATGTCTGCGAGGGTGATTCCAACCTCAAGGCCTTCCTGACCTTCTTCTCCATGTCGTCGAGCCTGACGGTGTCGATGGAGACCCAGCTGCAGAAGATTCGCCCGCTGGTGATGAGCGCGGGCGACTCTCAGGAATAAATGACGAGGCCCGTGACGGGCCTCCGTTTTTTAGTCCTTGGGTTTCTTCAGGCGCACGGCCAGTACGTCGCACGGCGCGCCGTGCAATACGTCATTGGCGGTGGAGCCGAGCAGCAGCGCCAGACCGTGACGGCCGTGACTGCCGACCACGATCAGATCGCAGCCCTGTTCCTCGGCCAGGCGATGCAGCTCCTGGCGCGGTTGCCCGTAGGCCAGACAGCGTTGTTCCTCGCCAAGCTGCGGATAACGGCCGGCGAAGCTCTGCAGGCGCTCGCGGGCCTGGTCGAACTGCTGCTGCTGCAGCAGTGACAGGTCCATCGGAACGTCTCCGCCGAAGGCCATCGCCATGGGCTCGACGATGTGTACCAGCGATACCGTGGCCTCGTTGCGGGCGACGATGCCCAGGGCGCGCTCGACGACGGGGTGACACTCGTCGGTCAGGTCCACGGCAATCAGGATGTGCTTGTAGGACATCTGAGTCTCCTCCACTGAGTAAGCATGTTTGCAGTATGGTGCTGCTCCCTTCATAACACAGGCTTTCCTGGTAAGTGATAGATATGACCTGGTGGATCGTGCTTCTGCTCATTGGTGCTGCGCTCAGCCCGCTGGTCTGGCTGCGTCCTTCGCCGCGCCAGCGCGGGCAGATGGAGTTGCGCCTGGCGGCGCGGCGCCTGGGGCTCGGCATGCAACTGGGGCAGCAGCAGTGGCCGCACTGGCTGCCGGAACATCCGCCCGAGCGTTGTGCTCAATATCATCGTGGCCGTCGCAGCGGACGCAGTGACAGCTGGAGCTACTGGCAGGTCGCGCCGGGGCAGTGGTGCAACCAGTGGCGCGAGCCCTGTGTCGATGCGGTCCTGTTGCCACTCCTGGAAGGTCTGCCCAAGGACGTCTACAAGGTCGAGGCCGGCGCGCAGATGGTGTCCCTGTATTGGGGTGAGCGCGGCGGTGAGGCCGAGTTGCAGAGGGTCGCTGCGCTGCTGGCGGCGGTGGCCTGATCCAGTCGGTGAATGGCGCCTTCACTGTCGGCGGAATGGCTCTAGATCGGCCTTGGAACGGATTTCGTGGCTTTTTTGCTGCATGTGGTCATTCCGTGACGCAGCTATCGTTGTGGGCGCCTGCGACGGGCAATTGACAATTGCCGGGTTTTCACTGAATGTACGCCCACCCAAATCAAACGGGCGTATGAATTGAGCGTTTCTGCCCAGATGGCAGCGCCTTTACAGCCCGATTATCGCGTCGGCGGGTGTGTCGGATCGATTGGGACTATGCTCGACGGCTCTTGCCTAGAGCGGCCCCGGCCGGTTGGCTCCGATGTGTACAGTTCAGCTTCCATACCGTGGAGATCAGTTGATGATTTACGAAGGTAAAGCCATCACGGTTAAGGCTCTTGAGGGCGGCATCGTCGAATTGAATTTCGACCTCAAGGGTGAGTCCGTTAACAAGTTCAACCGTCTGACCCTGAGCGAGCTGCGCCAGTCGGTCGACGCCATCAAGGCCGACGGTTCGATCAAGGGCGTAATCGTCACCAGTGGCAAAGACGTGTTCATCGTCGGCGCCGACATCACCGAATTCGTCGACAACTTCAAGCTGCCTGACGAAGAACTGGTTGCCGGCAACCTCGAAGCCAACAAGATCTTCAGTGATTTCGAAGACCTGGCCGTTCCGACCGTCATCGCCATCAACGGCATCGCCCTGGGCGGCGGTTTCGAGATGTGCCTGGCCGGTGACTTCCGTGTCGCCTCCGAGAGCGCCAAGATCGGCCTGCCAGAAGTCAAACTGGGCATCTACCCGGGCTTCGGCGGCACCGTGCGCCTGCCGCGCGTGATCGGTACCGACAACGCCATCGAGTGGATCGCTTCCGGTAAGGAAAACAAAGCTGCCGACGCCCTGAAAGTAGGCGCCGTCGACGCTGTCGTCGCTCCTGCCAAGCTCAAGGAAGCCGCTCTGGACCTGGTCAAGCGCGCTATCTCTGGCGAGCTGGACTACAAGGCCAAGCGTCAGCCCAAGCTGGAAAAAATCAAGCTCAACGCCATCGAGCAGATGATGGCCTTCGAAACCGCCAAAGGTTTCGTTGCTGGCCAGGCCGGCCCGAACTACCCGGCTCCGGTTGAAGCCATCAAGACCATCCAGAAGGCCGCGAACTTCGGTCGCGACAAGGCTCTGGAAGTGGAAGCCACTGGCTTCGTCAAGCTGGCCAAGACCTCCGTTGCCGAGAGCCTGATCGGTCTGTTCCTGAATGACCAGGAGCTGAAGAAGAAGGCCAAGCAGCACGACGAGATCGCACGCGACGTGAAACTGGCTGCCGTTCTGGGCGCCGGCATCATGGGTGGCGGTATCGCCTACCAGTCCGCCTCCAAAGGCACCCCGATCCTGATGAAGGATATCCGCGAAGAGGGTATCCAGCTGGGTCTGAGCGAGGCTTCCAAGCTGCTCGGCAAGCGCGTCGAGAAAGGCCGTCTGGCCCCGGCCAAGATGGCTGAAGCCCTCAACGCCATTCGCCCGACCATGTCCTACGGTGACTTCGGCAACGTCGACATCGTGGTCGAAGCCGTGGTCGAGAACCCGAAGGTCAAGCAGATCGTTCTGGCCGAAGTGGAAGGCGTGGTGCGTGAAGACGCCATCCTGGCCTCCAACACCTCGACCATCTCGATCAACCTGCTGGCCAAGGCCCTGAAGCGTCCGGAAAACTTCGTCGGCATGCACTTCTTCAACCCGGTGCACATGATGCCGCTGGTGGAAGTGATCCGTGGCGAGAAGTCCAGCGACGTAGCCGTTGCCACCACCGTGGCCTACGCCAAGAAGATGGGCAAGAACCCGATCGTGGTCAACGACTGCCCGGGCTTCCTGGTCAACCGCGTACTGTTCCCGTACTTCGGCGGATTCTCCAAGCTGCTGGAATTCGGTGTCGACTTCGTACGTATCGACAAGGTCATGGAGAAATTCGGCTGGCCCATGGGCCCGGCTTACCTCTCCGACGTAGTCGGCATCGACACCGGCCACCACGGCCGTGACGTGATGGCTGAAGGCTTCCCGGATCGTATGGCCGTTGAAGGCAAGACCGCCGTCGACGTGATGTACGACGCCGATCGCCTGGGCCAGAAGAACGGCAAGGGCTTCTACGCCTACGAGACCGACAAGCGCGGCAAGCCGAAGAAAGTCTCCGACCCGGTCGCCTACGAGCTGCTGAAGTCCATCGTCAAAGAGCAGCGCGAGCTGACCGACGAAGACATCATCAACTTCATGATGATCCCGCTGTGCCTGGAAACCGTTCGTTGCCTGGAAGACGGCATCGTCGATACCGCAGCTGAGGCCGATATGGGCCTGATCTACGGCATCGGCTTCCCTCCCTTCCGCGGTGGTGCTCTGCGTTACATCGATTCCATCGGTGTCGCCGAGTTCGTCGCCCTGGCCGACAAGTATGCCGACCTGGGCGGCCTGTACCACCCGACCGCCAAGCTTCGTGAAATGGCCGCCAAGGGCCAGAAGTTTTTCGGTTAATCGCGCAGCGAACAGAGCGAGAGTAGAAATATGAGCCTGAATCCGAGAGACGCGGTCATTGTCGACTTCGGCCGCACCCCGATGGGTCGTTCCAAGGGTGGCATGCACCGTAACACCCGTGCCGAAGACATGTCGGCCCATCTGATCAGTAAGGTCCTGGAGCGCAACACCAAGGTCGATCCGGCCGAAGTGGAAGACGTGATCTGGGGCTGCGTAAACCAGACCCTGGAGCAGGGCTGGAACATCGCGCGCATGGCGTCGCTGATGACCCAGATCCCGCACACCAGTGCCGGCCAGACCGTCAGCCGCCTGTGTGGTTCCTCCATGAGCGCCCTGCACACCGCCGTGCAGGCCATCCAGACCGGCAACGGCGACGTATTCGTCGTCGGCGGTGTGGAGCACATGGGCCACGTTGGCATGATGCACGGTGTCGATCCGAACCCGCACATGTCCCTGTACGCTGCCAAGGCGTCGGGCATGATGGGTCTGACCGCTGAAATGCTGGGCAAAATGCATGGCATCAGCCGTGAAGCCCAGGACCAGTTCGGTGAGCGTTCCCACCGTCTGGCCCACAAGGCCACCGTCGAAGGCAAGTTCAAGGATGAAATCATCCCGATGCAAGGCTACGACGAGAACGGCTTCCTGAAGGTGTTCGACTTCGACGAAACCATTCGTCCGGAGACCACCGTCGAGAGCCTGGCGGCCCTGAAGCCGGCGTTCAACCCGAAAGGCGGCACCGTGACTGCAGGTACTTCCTCGCAGATCACCGACGGCGCTTCCTGCATGATCGTCATGAGCGCCCAGCGTGCTCAGGACCTGGGCATCCAGCCGCTGGCCGTGGTTCGCGCCATGGCTGTAGCTGGTGTCGATCCGGCGATCATGGGCTACGGCCCGGTGCCGTCCACTCAGAAGGCGCTCAAGCGCGCCGGCCTGAGCATGGAAGACATCGACTTCGTCGAGCTCAACGAAGCCTTCGCCGCCCAGGCTCTGCCGGTGCTGAAGGACCTGAAGCTCCTCGACAAGATGGAGCAGAAGGTCAACCTGCACGGTGGTGCCATCGCTCTGGGTCACCCGTTCGGATGCTCCGGTGCGCGTATCTCCGGCACCCTGCTGAACGTGATGAAGCAGAACGGCGGTACTCTGGGCGTGTCCACCATGTGCGTGGGTCTCGGCCAGGGCATCACCACTATCTTCGAACGCATCTAAGCGTTCGCAGGTGTGAAGACCGGGGCCTGGTGCCCCGGTTTTTGTTTTTCAGGAGAAATTTCATGCAACTGCAACCCGGTCTCTACCGTCATTACAAGGGCCCGCAGTACCGTGTATTCGGCGCCGCGCGTCACTCGGAAACCGAGGGGTGGGTAGTGGTCTATCAGGCGCTCTACGGTGATTTCGGCCTGTGGGTGCGACCGCTGGAGATGTTCTGCGGCACGGTCGAACTGGACGGCGAGACGGTCCCACGCTTTGCTCTGATCGAGGCCGAACCGGCAGTGATCGGACAGGACGCTGCCGGGAATCGCGCTTGACCGCGACTCGACAGCCACTATATATAGCGGTGCCTTGATAGGCTCCCGCCTCTTATTCTTCCTTTTTTGTTTTCAGGAATTCTCCAATCCATGGGCAAATCGCTGGTCATCGTGGAATCCCCGGCCAAGGCCAAGACCATCAACAAGTACCTGGGCAACCAGTTCGTGGTGAAGTCGAGCATCGGCCATATTCGTGACCTGCCCACCAGCGGTTCCGCCAGCGCCAACAAGGAGCCGGCCAAGCGCGGCAAGGCTGCGGCCGCCGAGGCGCCTGCCCTGTCGCCGAAGGAGAAAGCCAAGCGCCAGCTGTTCTCGCGCATGGGTGTCGACCCCGAGCACGGCTGGAAGGCCAAGTACGAGATCCTTCCCGGTAAGGAGAAGGTGATCGAGGAACTGCGCCGCCTGGCCAAGGATGCCGACACCATCTATCTCGCAACCGACTTGGACCGTGAAGGGGAGGCCATCGCCTGGCACCTGCGCGAGGCTATCGGTGGCGATGACAGCCGCTACAAGCGCGTGGTGTTCAACGAAATCACCAAGAAGGCCATCCAGGAGGCCTTCTCCCAGCCGGGCGAGCTGGACATCAATCGCGTCAACGCGCAGCAGGCGCGCCGCTTCCTTGATCGCGTGGTGGGCTACATGGTCTCGCCGCTGCTGTGGGCCAAGATCGCCCGCGGCCTGTCCGCCGGCCGTGTGCAGTCGGTAGCGGTGAAGCTGGTGGTGGCGCGCGAGAAGGAAATCCGTGCCTTCGTTCCGGAAGAGTACTGGGAAGTGCATGCCGACCTAGGCAGCGCCAAGGGCGACAAGGTGCGCTTCGAGGTCACCCGCGAGAACGGCGAGGCCTTCAAGCCGCTCAATGAAGCCCAGGCCATGGCTGCCCTGGCCAAGCTCAAGGCGTCGAGCTACAGCGTGGTCAAGCGCGAGGACAAACCGACCTCGAGCAAGCCTTCCGCGCCGTTCATTACCTCCACACTGCAGCAGGCGGCGAGCAACCGCCTCGGCTTCGGTGTGAAGAAGACCATGATGATGGCCCAGCGTCTCTACGAGGCTGGCTACATCACCTATATGCGTACCGACTCGACCAACCTGTCGGCCGACGCCATCGACATGGTGCGCGGCTTCATCGACAGCGAGTTCGGCAAGAAGTACCTGCCGGCCAAGCCGAACTCCTATTCGAGCAAGGAGGGTGCCCAGGAGGCGCACGAGGCGATCCGCCCGTCCGACGTCAATCTGCGCCCGACCCAGCTGTCCGGCATGGAGCGCGACGCGGAGCGCCTGTACGAGTTGATCTGGCGCCAGTTCGTGGCCTGCCAGATGCCGCCGGCCGAATACCTGTCCACCAGCGTTAGCGTCAAGGCCAGCGAGTTCGAGCTGCGAGCCAAGGGCCGCATCCTCAAGTTCGACGGTTACACCCGCGTGCTGCCGCAACAGAGCAAGCCGGGCGAGGATGATGTGCTGCCGGAGATGAAAGAGGGTGAAGCGCTCAAGCTGCTGCAGCTCGACCCCAGCCAGCACTTCACCAAGCCGCCGGCGCGCTTCTCCGAGGCCAGCCTGGTCAAGGAGCTGGAAAAGCGTGGTATAGGCCGTCCGTCCACCTATGCGGCGATCATCTCGACCATCCAGGAGCGCGGATACGTCACCGTACACAACCGCCGTTTCTACGCCGAGAAGATGGGCGACATCGTCACCGAGCGCCTCGACGAGAGTTTCTCCAACCTGATGGACTACGGCTTCACCGCCGCCATGGAAGAGCGCCTAGACGACGTGGCTCAGGGCGAGCGTGACTGGAAGCACCTGCTCGACGAATTCTACGGTGACTTCAAGAAGAAGCTGGAAGTGGCCGAGGTGGCGGACAAGGGCATGCGTGCCAACCAGCCGACACCTACCGACATCGCCTGCCGCGATTGCGGCCGACACATGATGATCCGTACTGCGTCCACCGGTGTGTTCCTCGGTTGCTCCGGCTATGCGCTGCCGCCGAAGGAGCGCTGCAAGGCCACCCTCAACCTGATCCCGGGCGACGAGATCGCCGCGGACGACGAGGGTGAGTCCGAGTCCCGCGTACTGCGCAACAAGCATCGTTGCCCGATCTGCAGCACGGCGATGGACGCCTACCTGCTGGACGAAACCCGCAAGCTGCATATCTGTGGCAACAACCCGGATTGCGCGGGCTACGAGATCGAGCAGGGCCAGTATCGCATCAAGGGTTATGAAGGTCCGAGCCTGGAGTGCGACAAGTGCGGCAGCGAGATGCAGCTGAAGACCGGCCGCTTCGGCAAGTTCTTCGGTTGTACCAATCCTGCGTGCAAGAACACTCGCAAACTGCTGAAGAGCGGTGAGGCCGCGCCGCCCAAGATGGATGCGGTGAAGATGCCGGAGCTCAAGTGCGAGAAGGTCGATGACACCTACGTACTGCGTGATGGCGCCTCGGGCCTGTTCCTGGCCGCCAGCGGCTTCCCCAAGAACCGCGAGACCCGCGCGCCGCTGGTGCTGGAGCTGATCCCGCACAAGGACGAGATCGATCCCAAGTACCACTTCTTGCTGGAAGCGCCGAAGAAAGATCCGGAAGGCCGCCCAGCGGTGATCCGCTTCAGCCGCAAGACCAAGGAGCAGTATGTGCAGAGCGAGGTGGACGGCAAGCCCACCGGCTGGCGCGCCTTCTTCGATGGCGGCAAGTGGAAGGTAGAAGACAAGCGCTGATTGCGCAGGCCGCACCTCGGCTATGAGGTGCGGCGTCCTCCCTCAGTAATCTGCAAGCGGCTGCGAGGCATTGTCATGGCCCAAGAACTCTATACCCGCACCAACCAGAAGATCTTCTTCGCCGGCCTGGCTCTGGAGAGCCTGCGCAAGGCGGAGGCTGGTGAGGCGATGAATGCCCAGGCGTTGATGCAATCCGAGCGCGAGGCGGTACTGTTCCATCTCTATGGCGCGGTGCTGGGCCTGTGTCACGAGGTCGCCGGCTACTACAAGCTGGCGGAAGCGGGCGCGCCGCGGGTCGAGCTGCTGCTCAATCAGGCGGTACTGCAGGCGTCGCCGACTCCCGAACTGGCCGAGTTGATGGAAATTGCTCAGCAGTCGGAGAGCTGGCTGGCGCAACTGTTGGCAGCCCATGCGCAGCTATTCCAGCCACCGCAGGCGCCTAAGGCCGCCAAGGTTGATCCTACTCTGCCGCTGATCAGTGCAGTCAGTGTCGAGGAGGAGCCGCAGCCTCTGCAGTACGCGGAGCTGGAGAGCTGGCGTCAGCAACTCAAGCAACTGGTATTGCGTTACCGCGAGTCGCTCAGCGAGTGCTGATTGGTTAGCCAGGCTAGGGCGCGAACGCCATGGCTGTTACACTGGCTGCCTGCTAGGAGACCTATCCATCATGTCCACTTCCTTCCTCGAAATCGTCGAACTGCCTGACGGGCGAATCATTCTGCGTCGTGCCGAGGATGAGGAAGTACTGGTGACCTTGGACTTCTCGGCGGATGCCAAGGCCTTCCTGCAGGGGCACCATGTCGAGGTGGCCAAGGCCATGCTCAATGTCGGTGTGCAGATGGCTGGTCGCTTGGCCGAGGGCGAGATGGAGCAGGATGAGCAGCCGCGCGTGCTGCACTGATTGATGGGAGCCTGCAATGGGCTGCCATGTGGGGCGCTGATACGCCCCGTATCGCAAGTCTTAATCCAGTCGAATATTCAGGCTTTGTGCGCTGCCCAGGCGTGCGGCGCTGCTCAGGCTTGCGCGCTGACTGGGCTGTAGACCGATCCAGCTCACTACCGTATGGCTTCTTCCCAGGCGCAGGGCTTCCCGTGCCAGTTCCAGAGCATCCTGGCCGGCGCGTGGCTGCAGCAGGAGCAGTCGGTCCAGATTCAGGCCAAGGCTGCGCAGCCATGCGTTGGTGATGGAGGCGGGCGGTGCAATCAGGGTTAGCCAGCGGGCATCCTGATTGCGGCTGAGCTCGCGCAGCACGGGACCAAGCAGGTGGCGACAGTTGCCCGGAGAGCCGGACAGGCGCAGCTCGCTGAAAGGTTCCGGCTCGTCCAGCCAGGGCGCAGGGGATTCATCGCCGAGCAATGGCAAGGCGGTGCCAAGGAAGGCTTCAAACAGCGGGAGTTGCGAGCGATTCAGCGACTGCGGGAACTGCATGAAGCTCTCCTTGATGCTTAGCGGCGGATCACGCCGACACTCAGGCCTTCGATTACCAGATCCTGCTCTTCCAGATTCACCTCGATGGGGGCGAATTCCGGGTTTTCGGCGATCAGCAGGACCTTGTTGCCAGTGCGTTGGAAGCGTTTGACGGTGACTTCATCGTCGATACGCGCCACCACGATCTGGCCGTTACGCACTTCGCGGGTGGTGTGCACGGCAAGCAGGTCGCCATCGAGAATGCCGATGTCCTTCATGCTCATGCCGCGTACTCGCAGCAGATAGTCGGCCTTGGGGCGGAAGAACTCCGGGTTGATCTTGCAGGAGTCCTCGACGTTCTGTTGGGCGAGGATGGGAGCGCCGGCGGCGACTCGGCCGATCACCGGCAGGCCTTCTTCTTCATTGGCAGCCGGCTCGAAGCCGGGAATGCGAATGCCACGGGAGGCACCAGGAGTCATTTCGATGGCGCCCTTGCGGGCCAGTGCTTTGAGGTGCTCCTCGGCTGCATTGGGCGATTTGAAGCCCAGTTCCTGGGCGATCTCGGCACGAGTCGGCGGATAACCGTTGTCTTCCAGGCAGCGTTTGATGAAGGCGAGGATTTCGGATTGTCGCGGCGTCAGTTTGAGCATGCTGGTGGTCTGTCTGTTTATACAGTTGCTGTGATTATATACAGTGATTCCCCGCTGGCAACACCTCTTTTCTTCCTAGGGCGAAATGGCCATTTCTACCGTTCGGCGTGGCGGCTCAGGCTTCTGCCTGGTTCGCCTATGGTTAAATGCGTGACCGGCCGGCCATGATTGGTCCTGCCAGACTTGACAGGGCAATATTCTGAAACGTATGTTTCAAACAAGTGTTTGTCAGGCGAGGAAGTCATGGCTCAATCAGAAACCGTTGAGCGCATTTTGGATGCTGCCGAGCAGCTGTTTGCGGAGAAGGGCTTTGCCGAGACTTCGCTGCGGCTGATCACCAGCAAGGCCGGGGTCAACCTGGCGGCCGTCAATTATCATTTCGGCTCCAAGAAAGCGCTGATCCAGGCGGTGTTCTCGCGTTTCCTCGGGCCGTTCTGCATCAGCCTCGAGCGCGAGCTCGATCGCCGTCAGGCCAAGCCGGATGCCAAGCCCAGCCTGGAAGAGCTGCTGGAGATGCTGGTAGAGCAGGCGCTGGCGGTGAAGCCGCGCAGTGGCAACGATCTGTCCATCTTCATGCGTTTGCTCGGCCTGGCCTTCAGTCAGAGCCAGGGGCACCTGCGCAAGTATCTGGAAGAGGTGTACGGCAAGGTCTTCCGCCGCTACATGTTGCTGCTCAACGAAGTTGCACCCAAGCTGCCGCCGCTGGAGATCTTCTGGCGCGTGCACTTCATGCTCGGCGCTGCGGCGTTCAGCATGTCCGGTATCAAGGCATTGCGTGGCATGGCGGAGAACGATTTCGGCGTGGATACCTCCATCGAGCAGGTCATGCGTCTGATGGTGCCGTTCCTCGCCGCCGGCATGCGTGCCGAGAGTGGTGTGAGCGACGAGGCGCTGGCCACTGCCCAGTTCAAGCCGCGCAGCAAGGTTCAGGTCGCCGCCAAGGCCGTCTGATGCTGTGCCCGAGCGGGGCGATGGGCTAAGCTAGCGGCCCATGCGCCCGCTCGATCTCCTGCATATCTCCATTGCCGACCAGTGCCTGTACGGTTTCGCCGACGGGCAGCTGGCGGTACGCCTGTCGGTATCTACTGCATTGAATGGTGCTGGCGAACAGAGCGGTTCCAACTGCACGCCGCGTGGCCAGCATATGGTGCGGGCGAAGATCGGTGATGGCCTGCCGCTCGGTGCGGTACTGCGCGGGCGGCGCTGGACCGGCGAAGTCTGGTCCGCGGCGCTCGATGCGCAGTTCCCCGACCGCGACTGGATCCTCACCCGTATCCTCTGGCTCAGCGGCTGCGAGCTTGGCGTCAATCGCCTGGGACAGGTCGACACCTTCCGCCGCTACGTCTACCTGCATGGCACGCCGGACACCCAGCCAATGGGCGTGCCGCTGTCCCATGGTTGCGTGCGCCTGCGCAACGCCGACCTGCTAGACCTCTTTCCCCGTGTACCGCCGTATTGCGCGGTAATGATCGACGAGGCGCCGTGCCCGCAGTGGGCCACGGCCGATCTCGCTTAAGGACGCTTCTGTGACGACCCTGTTTGGTTCCCTGATGCTGGACATCCAAGGCACCTGGCTGACCGCCGAGGACCGCCGGATTCTGCGCCAGCCCGAGGTGGGCGGCCTCATCCTGTTCGCCCGTAATATCGAAGACCCGCGCCAGGTGCGTGAGCTGTGCGCCTCCATCCGCGCCGTGCGCCCGGATCTGCTGCTGGCGGTGGACCAGGAAGGCGGCCGCGTGCAGCGCCTGCGCAACGGCTTCGTGCGCCTGCCGGCGATGCGTGCCCTGGCTGACAACGATAACGCCGAGCAACTGGCCGAGCACTGCGGCTGGTTGATGGCCGCCGAGGTGCTGGCCGTGGGCCTGGACCTCAGCTTCGCCCCGGTGCTGGACCTGGATCACCAACGCAGCGCCGTGGTCGGCAGCCGCAGCTTCGAGGGCGACGCCGAGCTGGCGACTCGCCTGGCCGGCGCCTTCATCCGTGGCATGGATGCAGCGGGCATGGCCGCCACTGGCAAGCACTTCCCCGGTCACGGCTGGGCCGAGGCAGACTCGCACGTGGCCATCCCCGTGGACGAGCGCAGCCTGGACGAGATCCGCGCCAAGGACCTGGTCCCGTTCCAGCGCCTGAGCAAGCAGCTGGCCGCGGTGATGCCGGCGCACGTCATCTACCCACAGGTCGACGCCGGCCCGGCCGGTTTCTCGCGGCGTTGGTTGCAGGAGATCCTGCGTGGTGAGCTGGGTTTCGATGGCGTGATCTTCAGCGATGACCTGTCCATGGCCGGTGCTCATGTGGTCGGCGATGCCGCCAGTCGTATCGAGGCGGCGCTGAATGCTGGCTGCGACATGGGCCTGGTGTGCAATGACCGCGCCTCGGCCGAACTGGCCCTCGGCGCGTTGCAGCGTCTCAAGGTGCAGCCGCCCAAGGGCCTGGCGCGCATGCGTGGCCGCGGCTTCGCCCGTACCGACTATCGCGAGCAGCCGCGTTGGCTGCAGGCCGTCGCCGCCCTGCGTGCGGCGCAGTTGATCGACTGACGGGGCACCAACATGACTACCTACGCCATCATCGGCGGCACCGGTCTGACTCAGCTCGACGGCCTGACCCTCAAGCAGGCGCAGAACATCGACACGCCTTACGGCGCGCCCTCGGCCGCCGTGCTGCGCGGCGAGTATGCCGGCCATGAGGTGCTATTCCTCGCTCGTCATGGCCACCCGCACCGCATCCCGCCGCACCAGGTGAACTACCGCGCCAACCTGTGGGCGCTGAAGCAGGCCGGGGCCGAGGCGATCTTCGCGGTCAACGCGGTAGGCGGCATCCATGCGGCCATGGGCAGTGGCCACCTGTGTGTGGCGCATCAGATCGTCGATTACACCTGGGGCAGGGCGCATACCTTCTTCGACGGCGAACTCGAGCATGTCACCCACATCGATTTCAGCTTCCCCTACGACGAAGAGCTGCGTGGCCGCTTGATCGCCGCGCTGCAGGCGCTGGGCTATCCGCACAGCATCCATGGTGTGTACGGTGCTACCCAGGGGCCGCGGCTGGAAACGGCGGCGGAGATCACCCGCATGGAACGAGATGGTTGCGATATCGTCGGCATGACCGGCATGCCCGAGGCGGCCCTGGCTCGCGAGCTGGAATTGCCCTACGCCTGCCTGGCGCTGGTGGTGAACCCGGCGGCCGGCAAGACCAACGGCATCATCACCATGGCCGAGATCGAGGCGGAGCTGGAGCGCGGCATTGGCAAGGTGCGCGCCGTGCTGGAGCGTGTGCTCGGCGCCTGACCTGAGCGCAAACGAAAAAGCCCCGCAGTGCGGGGCTTTTTTGTGGATCGGCGGAATCAGGGCTGGGTGACTTTCACCAGTACGCCCAGGCCGCCGTTGTCCAGGTAGGTCAGTTCGCCCAGCTTGAGGCGGGTCTTCTGCCGTACGCGCTCGCTGCCGGTGAGCAGGCCGTCGTTGTCGAAGCGGTTGATCCAGAAATCCGCCTGCAGGTCGACCAGGCGCTGCTGTTCGCTCAGGGTCACCACGCCCTCGACCGGGAAGTGGCCGAACTGCTCGTTACCGGTGCTGAGCGCGGCCTTGTCCTGCACGGCGCTCAGGTTCTGCGCCCAGGCCTTGTGCAGCAGCACTTCATAGCCGTTGCCCGGATTGAGCTTGGCGGCCTCGCCGTCCAGCGCGGTGCCGCGTTCGTTGCCGGCGATGGGCGTGGCGCCCACGGCCCAGTCGTCCGGTGCCGGTTGGCTGGAAGACAGCGCTTCGCCGCCCTGGCGGAAGACGATGAGTTCGATCTGGAACACGCCGTCGGCGAAGGCCTGCGGAGCCATCAGGCAGAGCAGCAGGAAGAGGGGGCGAAACGCGCGCATGGGTCAGTCCTTTAGGCGGATTACGGGGCGAGGCGCTCCAGCAGCGCCTCCAGGGTATTGAAACGTTCTTCCGGGCGCTCCATCGGCACCTGGAATTTGAACAGGGTGGCGCCTTCGAACTTGTAGCGGTTCGGTTGGCTCTGGATCAGCTTGATCAGTACCAGCGGGTCGACGCAGGTATCGGCGGCGAACTCGATGCGCCCGCCCTGTGGGCCGGCGTCGACCTTCTTGATGCCGAGCTTCTCCGCCTGCAGCTTGAGCAGGGTCAAGCGCATCAGGTTCTTGCTCGCCTCCGGCAGCAGGCCGAAGCGGTCGATCATCTCCACCTGCAGCTCCTTCAGGCCGTCCTCGTCGGCGGCCGAGGCGATGCGCTTGTAGAGGATCAGGCGGCTGTGCACGTCCGGCAGGTAGTCGTCGGGGATCAGCGCCGGCACCCGCAGGTTGATCTCGGCGCCGCCGCCCAGCGGCTGCTCCAGGTTCGGTTGCTCGCCCTTGCGGATGGCCTTCACTGCGCGTTCGAGCATTTCCATGTAGAGGGTGAAGCCGACCGCCTGGATCTGCCCGCTCTGGCCGTCGCCGAGCAGCTCGCCGGCGCCACGGATCTCCAGGTCGTGGGTGGCCAGGACGAAGCCGGCACCCAGGTCCTGGGCATTGGCGATGGCTTCTAGGCGCTTCTGCGCATCCTCGGTCATGCCCTTGCGTGGCGGCGTGAGCAGGTAGGCGTAGGCCTGGTGGTGGCTACGACCGACGCGGCCGCGCAGCTGGTGCAGCTGGGCCAGGCCGAACTTGTCGGCGCGCTCGATGAGGATGGTATTGGCGCTCGGCACGTCGATGCCAGTCTCGATGATGGTCGAGGCCACCAGCACGTTGAAGCGCTTGTGGTAGAAGTCGCTCATCACCCGTTCCAGATCGCGCTCGTGCATCTGCCCGTGGCCGATGCCGATACGAGCTTCCGGAACCAGTGCGGCCAGGTCGGCGGCGCACTTCTCGATGGTCTTCACGTCGTTGTGCAGGTAGTACACCTGGCCGCCGCGCAGCAGTTCGCGCAGCAGGGCTTCCTTGATCGTCGGATTGTTCTGCTCCATGACGAAGGTGCGCACCGACAGCCGGCGTGCTGGCGGGGTGGCGATGATCGACAGGTCGCGCATGCCCGACACTGCCATGTTCAGCGTGCGTGGGATCGGCGTGGCGGTCAGGGTGAGGATGTCGACTTCGCTGCGCAGGGCCTTGAGCTGCTCCTTCTGGCGCACGCCGAAGCGGTGTTCCTCGTCGATGATGCACAGGCCCAGGTCCTTGAAGCGCACATCGTCCTGCAGCAGCTTGTGGGTGCCGATGACGATGTCGATCTTGCCCTCGGCCAGCTTGGCCACGGCCTCGTTGACTTCCTTGGTCGACTTGAAGCGGCTCATCACCTCGACCGTTACCGGCCAGTCGGCGAAGCGGTCGCGGAAGCTGTTGTAGTGCTGCTGGGCGAGCAGGGTGGTCGGTACCAGTACCGCCACCTGGCGGCCGCTGTGCACGGCGATGAAGGCGGCACGCATGGCCACCTCGGTCTTGCCGAAGCCAACGTCGCCGCACACCAGACGATCCATCGGCTTGGCCGCCAGCATGTCCTCGCGCACCGCGTCGATGGCGTTCTGCTGGTCCGGGGTCTCCTCGAAGGGGAAGCCGGCGCTGAAGGTGGCGTAATCGGCGGCCGGGTCCTTGAACGCATAGCCTTCGCGGGCGGCGCGGCGGGCGTAGATGTCGAGCAGCTCGGCGGCGACGTCGCGCACCTGCTCGGCGGCCTTGCGCTTGGCCTTCTGCCAGGTCTCGGAACCCAGGCGGTGCAGCGGGGCCAGGGCGTCGTCGCTGCCGGTGTAGCGGGCGATCAGGTGCAGGCTGGCCACCGGCACGTAGAGCTTGGCTTCCTCGGCGTACATCAGGGCGAGGAATTCGGCGGCCTGGCCGTCGAACTCCATGGTCACCAGGCCCAGGTAGCGGCCGACGCCGTGGTCGATATGCACCACCGGCGCGCCTTCGCGCAGCTCGGTGAGGTTCTTGATCACGTTGTCGCCACCGTCACGTGATTTTTCGCGGCGGCGGCGCTGCATCACGCGCTGGCCGAACAGCGGGCTCTCGGCGACCAAGGCGATCTTGTCGAGCAGCAGGCCCTCGTCCAGCGGCGCGATGCAGATAGCCAGGCGATCCTTGCTGGCGGTGAACTCGGGCCAGTCGGCGACTTCACGCGGCTTGAGCTTGAGGCGCGCCAACAGCTCCAGCAGCACTTCGCGGCGGCCGGCGGACTCGGCGCTGAACAGCACGCGCCCCGGATATTCCTCGATGAAGCGGCGCAGGGCGGCCAGCGGTTCGCTGGCTTTGGCCTGGATCGCCAGGTCGGGCAGGGCGCGGGCGTCGAAACGCTCGCGGCCGACGCCGACTTCCACGTCTTCCTGGCTGACCACCACGCGCGGCCAGTTCTTCAGGCGGGCGAAGCAGTCTTCTACCGGCAGGAAGATGTCGGCCGGCGGCAGCAGCGGGCGCTCGGGGTCGACGCGGCGATCCTCGTAGCGGTTGCGTGCGTCGGTCCAGAACTGCTCGGCGGCCTGCTCGATGCCTGGCAGGGAGAACACCTGGGTGTCGCCTGGCAGGTAGTCGAACAGGGTGCCGGTTTCCTCGAAGAACAGCGGCAGGTAGTACTCGATGCCGGCTGGGGTGATGCCGGAGGCGAGGTCCTGGTAGATCGGGCAGCGACGGAAGTCGACGTCGAAGCGCTCGCGGAAACGCCCGCGGAAGTCGGTGACGGCCTTCTTCTCCAGCGGGAACTCGCGGGCCGGCAGCAGGCGGATCGACTCCACCTTGTCCACCGAGCGCTGGGTTTCCGGGTCGAAGGTGCGCAGGGTCTCGATCTCGTCGTCGAACAGGTCGATGCGGTATGGCGTGTCGCTGCCCATGGGGAACAGGTCGATCAGCGCGCCGCGCACGGCGAACTCACCATGCTCGTAGACGGTATCCACGCAGCGGTAGCCGGCGGCTTCCAGGCGTGCACGCATTTCCTCGACATCGAGCTTCTGGCCGACATCCAGCAGCAGGCCGGAGCCGAGCAGGAAACGGGTTGGCGCCAGGCGGTGCAGGGCGGTGGCGATCGGCACCACCAGCACGCCGTGCTTGATCTCCGGCAGGCGGTAGAGCGTGGCGATACGCTGGGAAATGATGTCCTGATGCGGCGAGAACACGTCGTAGGGCAGGGTTTCCCAGTCCGGGAAGTGCAGCACCGGCAGGTCCGGGGCGAAAAACGCCAGCTCTTCCTGCAGGCGCTCGGCGCTCTGGCTGTCGGCGGTCAGCAGCAGGGTGAAACGCTTGGCGGCGCTGGCGGCCTCGGCCACAGCCAGGCTCAACGCGGCTCCGGGCAGGTTGCCCCAGTGCTGTTTGCCGGCGGCGCCCGGCAGTTTCGGCAAGTGCAGTACGGACACAGGTGTCGCGGCCCCAGGCGAAAAAGAAGGCGGCAATTGTAACGAGGCGAGGCATCCACTGTCAGTTACGACGGGCGCACATTGCTCAGCGCAGTGGGCGCCGTCATAATGTAGCCCCTTTTTTCAGCCCCTACATGTGGAAGGTAATTGCCCGTGACCCAGAAGCCCGACCAGTGTCTCGGTGAGTGGATCGATCGTGAAGCCCTCGCAGAAGCGATGATTCCTATGATTGGTCAGCTCTACCGCAACAACAGCGTGGTGACCTCGATCTACGGCCGTGGTCTGATCAACCGTTCGGTGATCGACATCCTCAAAGCCCATCGTTTTGCCCGTCACCGCCTGGCTGACGAAGGCAACGAGCTGTCGGTGCACGATACCTTCCCGATCCTCAAGGCCATGAGCGAGCTCAAGCTGGGCGCCGCCTCCGTGGACCTGGGCAAGATGGCCAGCAAGTTCAAGACCGAAGGCAATGGCCGTGCCGTCGAGCAGTTCGTCAAGGACGAGCTGGCCGACGTGGTTGGCAAGCAGAACGGCGCTGCCCGCGAAGGCACCGACGTGGTCCTGTACGGTTTCGGCCGCATCGGCCGCCTGCTGGCGCGCATCCTGATCGAGAAAACCGGTGGCGGCGACGGCCTGCGTCTGCGCGCCATCGTTGTACGCAAGGGCGCCAGCAATGACCTGGTCAAGCGCGCCAGCCTGCTGCGTCGCGACTCGGTACACGGCAAGTTCGATGGCACCATCACCATCGACGAAGAAAACAACACCCTGACCGCCAACGGCAACCTGATCCAGGTGATCTATGCCAAGTCGCCGACCGAAGTCGACTACACCCAGTACGGCATCAAGAATGCCCTGCTGGTCGACAACACCGGCGTATGGCGTGATGCCGAGGGCCTGGGCCAGCACCTGGCCTGCCCGGGTGTCGATCGCGTTGTCCTGACCGCACCGGGCAAGGGTGCGCTGAAGAACATCGTGCACGGCATCAACCACAGCGAAATCACCGCTGAGGACAAGATCATCTCCGCCGCTTCCTGCACCACCAACGCCATCGTGCCGGTGCTCAAGGCGATCAATGATCAATACGGCATCGTCAACGGCCACGTCGAAACCGTTCACTCGTACACCAACGACCAGAACCTGATCGACAACTTCCACAAGGGCGATCGCCGTGGCCGCAGCGCCCCGCTGAACATGGTGATCACCGAGACCGGTGCCGCCACTGCCGCCGCCAAGGCCCTGCCGGTCCTGAAAGGCAAGCTGACCGGCAACGCCATTCGCGTACCGACGCCGAACGTCTCCATGGCCATCCTCAACCTGAACCTGGAGAAGGCCACCACTCGCGAAGAGATCAACGAGTACCTGCGCCAGATGGCCATGCACTCGGACCTGCAGAAGCAGATCGACTTCGTCCAGTCGCAGGAAGTGGTCTCCACCGACTTCGTCGGCTCGCGCCACGCCGGTGTGGTCGATGCCGAAGCCACCATCGCCAACGACAACCGCGTCGTGCTGTACGTGTGGTACGACAACGAGTTCGGCTACAGCTGCCAGGTGGTTCGCGTGATGGAAGACATGGCTGGGGTCAACCCGCCGGCCTTCCCGCGCTAATCCGCGAGAGCAGTAAACAGAACGGGAGCCTAGGCTCCCGTTTTGCATTTCAGCGGCCGCTATTTTGCCAGTCACCCTTTGCTGGTCTTGAACAGCAGATCCAGCAGGCGATTGGTGAAGCCGTAGTTCACGTTGCCGAGGGTGTGATGGAAGCGGTGGTAGGTCGGATGATTGATCAGCTTCTTGAGCCAGTGCTGGTCACTGAGGCTGGGCATCAGGTCGTAATTACAGTGGATGCAGGTGGTGTAGACCATGCCTACGGCATGCAGCACCAGTGCCGTGCCCACTCCCAGAGGCATCAGCAGCATGAACAGCGGCAGTGTGCCGGCGATGATCATCGCTTCGATGGGGTGCACGCTGTAGCTGGAGTAGGGGGTGACCCTGACCGATAGGTGATGCACGCGATGAAAGCGGGACAGCGCGCGGGTGTGCAGCAGCCTATGGGTCGCGTATGAATAGATGTTGTTGAACACGACGAAACTGCTGATCTGCAGTGCGGCCTGCAGCCAGCTTGTGGGCCAGATCCCGACGCAGAGCCAGCGGTAGCTGAGGGAGGCCAGGCCTAGAATCAGGCAGGCGATCAGGCCGTTGCGGATTTCTCGCTGCAGTTGGCCTGGCTGGGCGGGGCGCTGATCCAGTGGTCGGCCGATGCCCAGCATGGGCATGATCTTCTCCGTCAGCAGCAGCCCGATGCCACCGCCGAGCAGGTAGATAAGGCAGTGCACGCCAATGGCCACGAGCAGGGCAACTGGCAGACTGGCCTGTAGCCAGGCGCTGAGTAGCGTTTCAAAAGACTCCAGCATCCATTGCATTGTGTCTTCTCAGGGTTAGAAAGGCAGCTTGCCTGACAACATCTGGGCAAACATGCGCAGATTGGCGCGGGCCGTAAGGATGGGGTGCTTGAACTCGATCTCGTCGGAGGGCTCCACCCAGCGGTGCCCGATCCATATTGCCAGCAGCCCCACTGCCGGGGCCAGGCCAAGGATTGCATAGTGATGAGTGAGGAGCGCCCACACGACGATGCCTGCAGCGATAGCCCAGCCTAGTAAATGAATCCGTCGATTCCAGGGTTGCTGGTGCGACTCCATGTAGAGTGAGTAGAACTCATCGAATGAGCGAAAGGGCTGCATGGTTTTCCTGTTGGGGCTGGCTGTGGCTGGTGGTCAGGATAGCGCTACTGGCTAGAAGGTGATGTGTTTGTACAGTTCTTCAATTTTTCGCTGCGCTAGCATTCTGCACACTGCCATTTCTGGGGGTGCTGGGTTGGTCAAATATGTTTCTCTACTGCTCGTTGTAGTGGTTCTGAATGCGTGCAAGGCACCTGTCGAAGAGTTCGGCGGGCCGGCCATGGGCAGCCATTACTCGTTGAAGTATGTGCAGACCGAAGGCGTGCCGCCGCAAGAGCGCCTGCAGGGCGAGGTGGAAGGGTTGCTGAGCGAGGTCGATCAGCAGATGTCGACCTGGCGCGCGGACTCCGACCTGTCGCGTTTCAATCGCTTGCCGGCCGGTGCCTGCATGCCGATGCCTGAGCCGGTGCTGGAACTGGTGCGTCTCGGCGTCGAGCTGTCCACCGCCAGCACTGGCGCCTTCGACCTTACGGTACAGCCGCTGATGGACCTCTGGGGCTTCGGTGCGCAGTCGCGTGGTCATCGGCTGCCTGCGGACGAAGAGATAGCCGCGGTCATGCCTGTGATCGGCCAGCGCCACCTGCGCATCGCCGATGGTCGGTTGTGCAAGGATGCCGCCGTGCGCCTCGACCTGGATGCCATCGCCGCTGGCGCAGCGGTGGATCGCATTGCCGCGCGCCTGGTCGAGCTGGGCGTGCACAGCTTCCTGCTGGAGATTACCGGCGAGCTGAAGGCGGTGGGGCGCAAGCCGGACGGCTCACCCTGGATCATCGCCATCGAGGCGCCGCGTGACGACCGCCGCGAGGAGCAGCTGCGGCTGCAGCTGGATGGCCTCGGACTGTCCACTTCGGGCGACTATCGCAATTACTTCGAGGTCGGCGGCAAGCGCTACTCGCATACCTTCGATCCGCGTACTGGCAGGCCGGTGGAGCACGATCTCGCCTCGGTCAGCGTGGTGGATGCCTCGGTGCTGCGCGCCGACGGTCTGTCTACCATGTTGATGGTGCTGGGGGCGGAGTCGGGCATGGCCTATGCCGAGCGCGAGGGCGTGGCCGCGCTGTTCATTCAGCGCAGCGGCAAGTCCTTCGTCACCCGGGCCAGCCCGGCCTTCGTCGCGCGCTTCGGTGAGCCGGGGTCCATGTAGTGGATAGAAAGCTCGCCTACGACGCGACCAAGCGCTAATGTGCGCGGCAAAATCACACGGCTAAGCTATGTGAAGCATTTCGAGATCGCGGCCATGGGGTGCTGCGGTCGATCCGGGCGCCGCTGGAGCGCCCGGCGCGCGATGAGGAGTAAGCATGGCGGTCTACAACTACGACGTGGTGGTGCTGGGCTCGGGCCCGGCGGGCGAAGGCG
This sequence comes from Pseudomonas sp. Gutcm_11s, assembly GCF_028649395.1. GTDB lineage: Bacteria > Pseudomonadota > Gammaproteobacteria > Pseudomonadales > Pseudomonadaceae > Aquipseudomonas. The sequence goes on from NZ_JAQSUW010000013.1 coordinate 189,978, forward strand.
CGGCGATGAACGCGGCCAAGGCCGGGCGCAAGGTGGCGGTAGTCGACAACCGTCCTCTGGTCGGCGGCAACTGCACCCACCTCGGCACCATCCCGTCCAAGGCGCTGCGCCACTCGGTGCGCCAGATCATGCAGTACAACACCAATCCGCTGTTCCGCCAGATCGGCGAGCCGCGCTGGTTCTCCTTCCCGGACGTGCTCAAGAGCGCCGAGCGTGTGATCTCCAAGCAGGTCGCCTCGCGCACCGGCTATTACGCACGTAACCGCGTCGACGTGTTCTTCGGCACAGCCAGCTTCCATGACGAGCAGACCGTGGAAGTGGTCTGCGCCAGCGGTGTGGTGGAGAAGCTGGTGGCCAAGCAGGTCATCATCGCCACCGGTTCGCGGCCCTATCGCCCGGCCGACGTGGACTTCAACCACGCGCGTATCTACGACAGCGACACCATCCTCAGCCTGACCCACACCCCGCGCCGGATCATCATCTATGGCGCCGGCGTGATCGGTTCCGAGTACGCCTCGATCTTCAGTGGCCTGGGCGTGCTGGTCGACCTGATCGACAACCGCGACCAGCTGCTCAGCTTCCTCGACGACGAGATATCCGACGCCCTCAGCTACCACCTGCGCAACAACAACGTGCTGATCCGTCACAACGAGGAGTACGAGCGCATCGAGGGTCTGGACAACGGCGTGATCCTGCACCTCAAGTCAGGCAAGAAGATCAAGGCCGACTGCCTGCTGTGGTGCAACGGCCGTACCGGCAACACCGACAAGCTGGGCCTGGAGAACATCGGTATCAAGGTCAACAGTCGTGGCCAGATCGACGTCGACCAGCAGTACCGCACCTCGGTGTCGAACATCTTCGCCGCTGGTGATGTGATCGGCTGGCCGAGCCTGGCCAGTGCCGCCGCCGACCAGGGCCGCTCGGCCGCCGGTAGCGCGGTGGAGAACGACAGCTGGCGCTTCGTCGACGACGTGCCGACCGGCATCTACACCATTCCGGAGATCAGCTCGATCGGCAAGAACGAGAAGGAGCTGACCCAGGCCAAGATTCCCTACGAGGTCGGCAAGGCCTTCTTCAAGGGCATGGCGCGTGCGCAGATCTCCCACGAGCCGGTGGGCATGCTGAAGATCCTGTTCCACCGCGAGACCCTGGAAATCCTCGGCGTGCACTGCTTCGGCTACCAGGCCTCGGAGATCGTGCACATCGGCCAGGCGATCATGAACCAGAAGGGCGAGGCGAATACCATCAAGTACTTCGTCAACACCACCTTCAACTACCCGACCATGGCCGAGGCCTATCGGGTGGCTGCGTTCGACGGTCTCAACCGGCTTTTTTGAGCGGCTCCGACCGGTGGCCTGAGCCGGTCGGGGATCCCCTCAACGACTCCCGCACCTGGCGCTGGCCGAATCGGGAGAGCTTCTGACCAGGCGCGATGCTGCAAAAAGAAACCGGCCCTCGGGCCGGTTTCTTTTTGTCCGCGTTCTTTTGTCCGCGAGAAGCGTGCTCAGCGCTTGAGCGTGTCGACCGCCAGCCCGGGGAAGTCGGTAATGATGCTGTCCGCGCCGAAGTCGGCCAGGCGGCGCATCAGGGCTGGCTCGTTGACCGTCCATACCGACACGTGCAGGCCGGCCTTCTGCGCCTTGAGCAGGCGTTCCGGGGTGCACAGGGTCCAGTTCAGCGCGAGCATCGAGCATTCGTGGTGGGCGGCGACCTTGAGCGGGTCCAGCCAGTTGTATTCGGCCACCAGACCCCGCGACAGCTCCGGTGCCAGGCGGCGCAGGGCGCGCAGCACTTCGCGCGAGCTGCTGGTGACGGTGATGCGGTCCTTGATGCCGAAACGCTCGGCCAGGGCCTGGATGGCCAGCACGGTGCGTGCGGCGCGCACTCGCGAGGCGCTCTTCACTTCCAGTTGCCAATGCTCGAAAGGGCACTGCTCGAACAATGCTTCCAGCTTGGGAATGGGGCAGGGCGTCTTCCAGCCGGGGCCGCCCAGGCGGGCGTCGAGGGTGACCAGTTCGGCGGCCTCGTGCTCCACCACCTTGCCGCGCCGGCCGGTGGTGCGCTTGAGCGTCGGGTCGTGGATCACCATCAGCTCGCCGTCGCGCGACAGGTGCAGGTCCAGCTCGCAGCGGGTGACGCCGTGAGCGAGACATTGCTGGAAGCTGGCGAGGGTGTTTTCCGGTGCTTCGCCCTTGGCGCCGCGGTGGCCGTAGATGAGGGTCACTGTTGATCCTTGATGGGGTAGTGCTGCTGGTGATGCAGCACGCTGTTGATCACGTGGTCGTATTCGAAGTAGACGCTGAAGCTGCGGTAGTCCCAGCGGGTGATCGGCGGCTGCCCCACCGGTGCATGTTCCTCGTCGGCCAGGCCGAAGCGCTCCAGTACCGAGCGTTTGGACTCGCCCTTCTGTGGCAGGTGGGCGACGGACTCACCCTGCTGGCCGATGGGGATCTCGATGGTTTCGGCCTGGGCCAGCGGCGCCAGCAACAGGGCGCAGAGCAGGGCGCAAGGCAGCCTCATCGTTGCTGCTCCTTGGCGATGCGTCGCTCAAGGGCCTGTCTCTGCAGGATATGGCGGGCCAGCAGCTGGCGCTGGGCGTCGGTCAGTGCCTCGAACTCGGTGCCGATCTCGAACTGGCCATTGTCGCGGGGCTGGCAGTGCACGACCTGGGCGCGCAGCAACAAGCCCAGGGCCTGGGGCATGAGCACCATCTTGATCGCCAGGTGGCTGCCGGCTGGCACTGGCTTGGGATTGTTGAAGCTGATGCCGCCCTCGGAGATGGACACCCTGCGCGGTGCGCCGATGTCGCGCAGCAGGCTCTGAGCCACGGCCTGGCCGAGCAGGTCGATGCGCTTGTTCATCACCTTCAGGTAGTTGGCCAGGGTGCGGTCGCGCTCGCTGATGTGGCGCAGCAGGTGCTGCGACTCGAAGTCCATCAGGTGCAGATCGCTGAGCAAATTGAACAGCGGCGAATTGTCGTGCAGTGGGTCACTTGCGTGCGCCTCGGCTCCGGAGAGCAGGCTGAAATCCAGTGCGATCGTATCCTCGATACGATAGTATTCGCGGCGATCATCGACGTCTTGATTCGACATGGCGAACCCATGGCAGCAGTGGTGGTCTGAGTGTAAGGCCGCGCGCCAGGCCTCGCCACAAGGACGTTTCTCTCTTTTCGCCAGCGAACCCCTCACTCATGTTCAGACCCCTGCCGTTCTTCATCGGCGTGCGCTACACGCGGGCCCGACGCCGCAGCCTGTTTGTCTCCTTCATCTCCCTGACTTCCATTATCGGCCTCGCCCTCGGCGTGCTGGTGATGATCGTCGTGCTGTCGGTCATGAATGGCTTCGACCGTGAGATGCGTGACCGCGTGCTGGGCATGGTGCCGCATGCGACCCTCGACAGCCCTACGCCGATCCAGGATTGGCGCACCATCGGTGAAGGGCTGCTGCGCCACCCGCAGGTGGCGGCCGTGGCGCCTTTCACCCAGATGCAGGGGCTGCTGACCAACAACGGCCAGGTGCAGAAGGTACTGATCAACGCCATCGATCCCGCCGAAGAGGGCAAGGTGTCGATCATTGGTGACTATTTCCTCAAGGATCAGGGCTCTCTCGATTCACTCGAGGCGGGCGGTTTCGGCATGGTCATCGGTGACCTGGCGGCGAAGAAGCTTGGCTTGAAGATCGGCGACAAGGTCACCTTCGTCGCGCCCGAGGTGGCGGTGACGCCCGCCGGCATGTTCCCGCGCATGAAGCGCTTCACCGTGGTCGGCATCTTCCACGTCGGCGCCGGCGAGATCGACGGCCACGTGGTGATGGCTCATGTGCAGGACGCTGGCCGCCTACTGCGCCTGAAGCCGGGTGAGGTGCAGGGCATCCGTCTCAAGCTGCATGACCTGTTCCAGGCGCCGCAGGTGGCCTGGGAGCTGGCCGGGCTGCTGCGCGACCAGGACTTCTACGCCCGCGACTGGACCCGTACCCACGGCAACCTGTACCAGGCCATCCGCATGGAGAAGACCATGATCGGCCTGCTTCTGCTGCTGATCGTCGCGGTCGCCGCTTTCAACATCATTTCCACCCTGGTGATGGTGGTGACCGACAAGAAGTCGGACATCGCCATCCTGCGCACCCTCGGCGCCACCCCGCGGCAGATCATGGCCACCTTCATGGTCCAGGGCACCGTGATCGGTGTGGTCGGCACCCTGCTGGGCGGCGTGCTCGGCGTGCTCGCGGCGCTGAACGTGAGCGCGGCGATCAAGGGGCTGGAGAGCCTGCTGGGCATCCAGTTCCTCAATGCCGAGGTGTATTTCATCGATTACCTGCCGTCGCAGGTGCAGGTCAGCGATGTGGCGCTGGTCTGCGGCGCGGCGCTGGTCCTGAGTTTCCTTGCCACCCTTTACCCGGCCTGGCGTGCTGCGCGCACCCAGCCTGCGGAGGCTTTGCGTTATGAGTGACAAGTCCGTGCTGAGTTGCCGCAACCTGGGCAAGAGCTACGAGGAAGGCCCGCAGACCGTCGAGGTGCTGGCCAATGTCGAGCTGGAACTGTTGCCCGGTGAGCGCGTCGCCATCGTCGGTACCTCCGGCTCGGGCAAGAGCACGCTGCTGAACATGCTGGGCGGCCTGGATACGCCGAGCCGCGGCAGCGTCTGGCTGGCCGGCGAGGAACTGTCTGCACTCAACGAGAAGGCCCGCGGCCTGCTGCGCAACCGTGCGCTGGGCTTCGTCTACCAGTTCCACCACCTGCTGCCGGAGTTCACCGCGCTGGAGAACGTGTGCATGCCGCTGCTGATCGGCAAGACGCCGATCCCGGAAGTACGCCAGCGTGCCACCCAGCTGCTGGAGCGGGTCGGCCTCGGCCATCGCCTGTCGCACAAGCCGGCCGAACTGTCTGGTGGTGAGCGCCAGCGCGTGGCCATCGCCCGCGCCCTGGTCAACAACCCGGCGCTGGTGCTGCTCGACGAGCCGACCGGCAACCTCGACCAGCACACCGCCCAGGGCATCCAGGACCTGATGCGCGAGCTCAGCTCCTCGTCGCAGACCGCCTTCCTGGTGGTGACCCATGACCCGCAACTGGCAGGGCAGATGGATCGCGTGCTGCGCCTGGAAGATGGTCGACTGGTAGCTGCCTGATATGTTCAGACCTCTCTCGCTCTTCATCGGTATTCGCTACACCCGCGCCAAGCGGCGCAACCACTACATCTCGTTCATCTCGCTGGCATCGATGATCGGCCTCGGCCTCGGCGTGCTGGCGATGATCGTGGTGCTGTCGGTGATGAACGGCTTCCAGAAGGAAATGAGCTCGCGCATCCTCGGCATGGTGCCGCACGCGACCCTCAGCGCCGAGCAGCCGCTGGACGATTGGCAGGCGGTTGCCGCGGCAGCGATGAAGCACCCCGAGGTGGTCGGCGCCGCGCCCTTTGCCGAGCTGGATGGCATGTTTTCCTACAAGGGCACCATGCAGCCGGTACAGGTCAACGGCATCGACCCCGCCGAGGAGCAGAAGGTCTCGATCCTCGGCCAGCACATGGTCCAGGGCAAGCTGGCCGACCTCAAGGCCGGCGAGTTCGGCGTGGTCATCGGCGAGATCACTGCGCGGCGTTTCCGCCTGAATGTGGGCGACAAGCTGACCCTGATCGTGCCGGAACTGAGTGGCGCCGCGGGTGGCATCACGCCGCGCATGCTGCGCCTGTCGGTGGTCGGCGTGTTCAAGGTTGGTGCCGAGCTGGATGGTAGCCTGGCGCTGATCCATATCGCCGATGCCTCCGGTATCCAGCGCCTGGCCGAGGGCCAGGTGCAGAGCGTGCGCATCTCCCTCAAGGACCTGTACCAGGCGCCGCAGGTCTCCGCTGCCATCGCCGGTGAGCTGGGCGCGGGCTTCAAGGCCGTCGACTGGACGCGCACCCAGGGCAGCCTGTTCAGCGCCATGCAGATGGAGAAGACCATGATCGGCCTGCTCCTGCTGCTGATCATCGCGGTAGCGGCTTTCAACATCATCGCCACGCTGATCATGGTGGTCGCCGACAAGCGTGCGGATATCGCCATCCTGCGTACCCTTGGCGCCACGCCGGGGCAGATCATGACGGTGTTCATGGTCCAGGGCACGGTGATCGGTTGCATCGGCACCTTGGTCGGCGGCGTGCTGGGCGTGATCGTCGCGCTCAACATCAGCGGCTGGGTCGCCTGGCTGGAGAAGGCGGCCGGTACGCACGTGTTCAGTTCCGACGTGTACTTCATCAGCAGCCTGCCATCCGACCTGCGTGGCCTGGACGTGCTACTGATCTGCGGCGCGGCGCTGACCATGAGCTTCCTCGCCACGCTGTATCCCTCCTGGCGTGCGTCGCGCACGCAGCCGGCCGAGGCCCTGCGCTACGAGTAAGAAAAACGCCGCTGAACAGCGGCGTTTTCTTTTACTGGTCGGCAGCTTGCCGGCGGCGCTCGGCGCGCTTGCGCCAGCTGTGCGCCACCCACCAGCGCCAGTACAGCATGGTGGTGGCATAGGCCAGGGCGCCGAGCAGCGCACCGGTGACCACCGAGCCGAGCAGGAAAGGCTTCCAGACAATGCTCAGCTCACCACTGATCCAGTCCCAGGTCAGCTCGTCCGGTAGCTCCATCGGCGGGATGCCGAGCAGCCAGGCGCCCATCTTGTAGGTGCAGTAGAAGATCGGCGGCATGGTGAAGGGGTTGGTCAGCCATACCAGGCCTACCGAGATCGGCAGGTTGGCACGGATCGGAATCGCCAGGCTGGCGGCGATCAGCATCTGCGCGGGGGCCGGGATGAAGGCAGCGAACAGGCCCGCGGCCATGGCGCGCGCCACCGAGTGGCGGTTCAGGTGCCACAGGTTGGGGTCATGCAGCAGGGCGCCGAGAAAGCGCAGCGACTTGTGTTCCCGGATCATTTCCGGATTGGGCATGTAGCGTTTGAACAGGCGACGAGGCATGGGCAGTCTCGAAAAACACGAGCGGCTATTATGCACCGATGGTCGCAGGCGGGTTTGGCCGCATTGTGACAACCGATAACCCAGGATGGGGAAACGATGCGCACAGGGATGCTCGCGCTGGCTGCAGGCCTGGCCTGCCTGCCATTTATGCCGCGGCTGCCGGAGACATGGCAGCTGCTGGCGTTGCTGCCTGTCGCGTTGATGCTGCTGCCCTGGCGCAGCTATCCCGTCTCCTTCTTTCTTCTTGGCTTCGCCTGGGCCTGCTGCAGTGCGCAGATGGCTCTGGATGATCGCCTTCCTTTAGAACTCGACGGACGCACGCTGTGGCTGGAGGGGCAGGTCGTGGGCCTGCCGGAGATGGGCGAGGGCGTGGTGCGATTCCAGTTGAAGGGCTCTGTCGCCCGCGCGCATCGCCTGCCGCAGCGCATGCGCCTGGCCTGGTACGACGGCCCGCGCCTGCAGGCTGGCGAGCGCTGGCGTTTGGCGGTCAAGCTCAAGCGCCCGCGCGGCCTGGCCAATCCGCAGGGGTTCGATTACGAAGCCTGGCTGTTGGCACAGCGCATCGGCGCCACCGGTACGGTCAAGCAGGGCGAGCGCCTGGGCGCGTCGGACGGTCCGGCGGCCTGGCGTGATCAGCTGCGCCAGCGCCTGCTGGGGGTGGAGGCCCATGGTCGTGCGGGTGGCCTGGCTGCCCTGGTGCTGGGTGACGACTCCGGCCTGAGTCGCGCCGACTGGCGGGTGTTGCAGGACACCGGCACCGTGCATCTGCTGGTGATCTCCGGCCAGCATGTGGCCATGCTGGCGGCGCTGCTCTATGGCCTGGTCGCAGGCGCTTTCCGCCTGGGCCTGTGGCCGCGCGCGTTGCCCTGGTTGCCGTGGGCCTGTGCCCTGGCCTTCATCGGTGCGCTGGGATACGGCCTGCTGGCGGGCTTCGAGGTGCCGGTGCGGCGCGCCTGCGTGATGGTCGCCCTGGTCCTGCTCTGGCGCCTGCGCTTTCGTCATCTCGGCCTGTGGTGGCCCTTGTTGCTGGCCTTCGTTCTGGTGCTGCTGGTTGAACCACTGGCCAGCCTGCAGGCGGGCTTCTGGTTGTCATTCGGGGCCGTGGCTGTGTTGGTCTGGGTATTTGGCGGGCGGCTCGGCGCCTGGTCCTGGTGGCAGGTGTGGTGGCGCGCCCAGTGGACCCTGGCGCTGGGGCTACTGCCGCTGTTCTTCGCCCTCGGTTTGCCGCTCAGCCTGAGTGGCCCGTTGGCCAATCTGGCCGCGGTGCCCTGGGTCAGCCTGCTGGTGGTGCCGCTGGCGCTGCTGGGCACGCTGCTCTTGCCGGTGCCCTGGCTGGGCGAGGCGATTCTGTGGTTGGCCGGTGGCCTGCTAGAACTGCTGTTCCAGGCGCTGGCCTGGATAGCCGCAGTGCTGCCTGCCTGGTTGCCTACCGCGCTTCCGCCGTGGGCCTGGCTGCTGGGCAGCCTGGGTGTTGTGCTCTGCCTGCTGCCGGCCGGTGCACCGGTGCGCGCATTGGGCCTGCCTTTGCTGCTGGCGCTGTTTTTGCCGCCGCGTGAGCGGCTTGCGGCCGGCCATGCGGAAGTCTGGCAGCTGGATGTCGGCCAGGGACTGGCGGTGCTGGTGCGCACCCGCGAGCATGCGTTGCTGTATGACGCCGGGCCGCGCTTCGCCGACTTCGATCTGGGCGAGCGCGTGGTCCTGCCTTCGCTGCGGCAGCTGGGCGTTGATCGGCTTGATCTGATGCTGCTCAGTCACGCCGACAGCGATCATGCGGGTGGTGCCCAGGCCGTGGCCCGGGGCATGACGGTCGGCCAGGTGCTGAGTGGCGAGGCTGGCGGGCTGCCGGTCGAGTTGCAGGCGCAGCCCTGTATCGATGGTGCCAGCTGGAACTGGGATGGCGTGCGCTTCACTACCTGGCGCTGGGCGCAGGCCGGGGAGGGTAACCAGGCCTCGTGCCTGCTGAAGATCCAGGCCGAAGGAGAGAGTCTGCTGCTGACCGGTGATATCGACGAGCGAGCCGAGCGGGCGCTGATCGAGCAGGGGCGCGATCTGCGCGCCGACTGGCTGCAGGTGCCGCACCATGGCAGCCGTAGTTCCTCGTCTGCGGCTTTTCTCGATGCGGTGCAGCCGCGAGCGGCGCTGCTGTCGCGTGGCTGGCACAACCCCTTCGGTCATCCGCATCCGCGCGTGGTGGCGCGTTATCAGGCGCGCGGAGTCGCATTGCACGACAGCGCCGAGCAGGGTGCGTTGCGTCTGCTGCTGGGGTCTGGAGAGGGCGTTGAAGGCTGGCGCCAGCGCGCGTATTTCTGGCGGGAAAAATGAGAACCGGGATGGTCTGCGCCGACGTGACCCTATGCTAGAGTGGCGCCACTTTTCCGAGGGGGATTCTCTACCGTGTGGGAGCTGGTCAAATCTGGCGGCTGGATGATGCTGCCGATCATTCTGAGTTCTATCGTCGCCGCCGCCATCACTGCCGAGCGTCTCTGGACCCTCCGCGCCGCCCGTATCGCGCCGCCTCATCTGCTGGGCCAGGTGTGGCTGTGGATCAAGGAAAAGAAGCTCACCAACGACAAGCTCAAGGAGCTGCGCGCCAACTCGCCGCTGGGGCAGATTCTCGCCGCCGGCCTGGCCAACTCCAAGCATGGTCGCGAGATCATGAAGGAGTGCATCGAGGAGGCCGCCGCCCGCGTCATCCATGATCTGGAACGCTATCTCAATACCCTCGGTACCATCGCCGGTGTTGCGCCGTTGCTCGGCCTGCTCGGCACCGTACTGGGCATGATCGATATCTTCAGTGCCTTCATGGGCACCCACATGGCCAACGCCTCGGTGCTCGCCGGTGGTATCGCCAAGGCTCTGATCACCACCGCCGCCGGCCTGTTCGTGGCCATCCCGGCGCTGTTCTTCCACCGTTTCCTGGTGCGCCGCGTCGACGAACTGGTGGTCGGCATGGAGCAGGAGGCGATCAAGCTGGTGGAAGTGGTGCAGGGCGACCGTGACGTCGACCTGGGCAACGGCAGCGCCCCCGCGCCGAAGGAAGCTCGCAAAGAGGTCAAGAAGGCGTGAAGTTCCGACGCAGACAGCGGGAGAACAACGTCGAGATCAACCTGGCGTCGCTGATCGACGTGGTGTTCATCCTGCTGTTGTTCTTCGTGGTCACCACCACCTTCACCCGCGAGACCCAGCTCAAGGTCGACCTGCCGGAAGCCGCCAGCGGCACGCCGCCGGAAGACACCGCGCTGAAGCAGATGGAAGTGCTGATCAGTGCCGAGGGTAGCTACTCGCTCAATGGCCAGGCATTGCTCAAGAGCGATCTGGACGGCCTGATGGCGGCACTGGGCAAGGAGTCCGCTGGCGACAACAGTCTGCCTCTGTCCATCAGCGCCGACGCTAAGACCCCGCACCAGGCGGTGATCACCGCCATGGACGCCGCCGGCAAGATGGGCTTCTCCCACCTGCGCATCACCACGGTCGAGGCCGAGGCTAAGCCTTGAGCCTCGCCGACCGGCTGACCGCCGCCTGGTACGACGGCCATCCCGCCCTGACCCTGCTGCGCCCGCTGGAGTGGTTGTACCGGCGGGTGGTGCAGGGCAAGCGCCGCGCCTTCCTGGCCGGTGAGGGTGACATCTATCGTTCGCCTGTGCCGGTGCTGGTAGTCGGCAACGTCACGGTTGGCGGTACCGGCAAGACTCCCATGATTCTCTGGCTGATCGAGCACTGCCGTGCACGTGGCTTGCGCGTCGGCGTGGTCAGTCGTGGTTATGGCGCGACGCCGCCGGAGCTGCCCTGGCGCGTGCGTGCCGAAGATCCGGCGAGCCATGCCGGCGACGAGCCGCTGCTGATCGTGCAGCGCAGTGGCGTGCCGCTGGTGATCGACCCACAACGTGCCCGCGCCGTGCAGGCACTGCTGGAGCAGGAGTCGCTGGATCTAATCCTCAGCGACGATGGCCTGCAACATTACCGCCTGGCTCGCGATATCGAACTGGTGCTGATCGATGCCGCGCGTGGCCTGGGCAATCGCCGCTGCCTGCCTGCCGGCCCTCTGCGCGAGCCGGCCGAGCGCCTGGCCGAGGTCGACGCGGTGCTGCGTAACGGCGCGGCCGAGGATGGCGAGGAGGGCTACGCCCTGCAGCTGCGGCCGACCGCCCTGGTCAATCTGCTCAGCGGCGAGCGTGTCGGCCTTGAGCATTTCGCGCCGGGCCAGCAGGTCCACGCGGTAGCTGGTATCGGTAACCCGCAGCGTTTCTTCAATACCCTCGAAGCGCTAAACTGGCGGCCGATCGCGCATCCTTTCGCCGACCACGCCAGCTACAGCCCCGAGGCCCTGCAGTTCAGCCCGGCGCTGCCGCTGCTGATGACCGAGAAGGATGCGGTGAAATGCCGGGCCTTCGCCGCCGCCGACTGGTGGTACCTGGCGGTGGATGCGGCGCCGTCGCCGGCCTTCGTCGCCTGGTTCGATGAGCGCCTGGATCGCCTGCCGTCCGCCCGGCCCTGAGTTTTCGCGTTTTTCCACCTCTCCGAGGATTCCCCATGGACCCCAAACTGCTCGACATCCTGGCCTGCCCGGTATGCAAGGGCCCGCTGCAGCTTTCCGAAGACAAGTCCGAGCTGATCAGCAAGGGCGCTGGCCTGGCCTATCCGATTCGCGACGGCATCCCGGTGATGCTGGAGAGCGAGGCGCGCACCCTAACCACCGATGAACGCCTGGACAAGTAGATGACTGCCTTCACCGTTGTCATTCCCGCCCGCTACGCCTCCAGCCGCCTGCCCGGCAAGCCGCTGCAGGACATCGCCGGCAAGCCCATGGTGCAGTACGTGTGGGAGCAGGCGAAGAAGAGTTCCGCGAGCCGTGTGGTAGTGGCTACCGACGATGCGCGCATCTTCGAGGCTTGCCAGGGCTTCGGTGCCGAAGTGCTGATGACACGCGTCGACCACAATTCCGGTACCGACCGTCTGGCCGAAGTGGCTACCCAGCTGGGGCTGGAGAGCGACGCTATCGTGGTCAACGTGCAGGGTGACGAGCCGCTGGTGCCTCCGAGCATCATCGACCAGGTGGCCGCGAACCTGGCCGCCAATCCGCAGGCCGCCATCGCCACGCTGGCCGAGCCGGTCGAGGATGTCACCGCGCTGTTCAATCCCAATGTGGTCAAGGTGGTGGCTGACAAGACTGGCCTGGCCCTGACCTTCAGTCGTGCGCCGCTGGCCTGGGCTCGTGATGCCTTCGCCAAGAGCCGCGACGTGCTGCCGGAGGGCGTGCCATATCGCCGCCACATCGGCATCTATGCCTACCGCGCCGGCTTCCTGCATGACTTCGTGGCCTGGGGCCCGTGCTGGCTGGAAGACACCGAATGCCTGGAGCAGCTGCGTGCGCTCTGGCACGGCGTGCGCATCCACGTGGCCGATGCCCTGGAAGCGCCGGCTGCCGGAGTCGACACGCCGGAAGATCTGGAGCGGGTGCGACGCCTGCTGGGGGCCTGATGCGCGTCCTGTTCGTCTGCATGGGCAATATCTGCCGCTCGCCCACGGCCGAGGGCGTGTTTCGCCATCGCCTGGCGCAGGCCGGCCTGCACGAACAGGTGACGGTGGATTCCGCCGGCACCGGCGACTGGCATGTGGGCAAGGCGCCGGATGGTCGCTCCAGCCAGGCCGCACTGGGCCGCGGCTACGACCTGTCGAGCCTGCGGGCGCGTCAGGTGCAGCGCGAGGACTTCCAGCGTTTCGACCTGATCCTGGCCATGGATCACGACAACCTGGCGCGTTTGCAGGCGCTGCGGCCATCCTCCGGTGGTGCCGAGCTGGACCTGTTCCTGCGCCGCTACCAACTGGCGCTGGATGAGGTGCCCGATCCCTATTACGGTGGGGCAGACGGCTTCGAGCAGGTGCTGGACATGATCGAGCAAGCCAGCGATGCGCTGCTCGTCGAGATCAAGGGGCGCCTGTGAGTCTGCAGTTCAACGAAGCGTTTTCCCTCAAGCCGTTCAACACCTTCGGTGTGGACGTCGGGGCGCGGCTGTTCTCCGAGGCGCGAGATGACGGCGACATTCGCCAGGCACTGGCCGAGGCCGAGCGCCGGGGCTTGCCGTTGCTGCCCATCGGTGGTGGCAGCAACCTGCTGCTGACCGGCGATGTCGAGGCTCTGGTGTTGCGTATTGCCAGTCGCGGTCTGCGCGTCCTGACCGACGATGGTGAGCGGGTCGTGGTAGAGGCGGAAGCGGGCGAGTCCTGGCATCCCTTCGTGCTCTGGACCCTGGAGCAGGGCCTTTCCGGCCTGGAGAACCTAAGCCTGATCCCCGGCACCGTCGGTGCCGCGCCGATGCAGAACATCGGTGCCTATGGCGTGGAGATCAAGGACGTGTTCGCCGGGTTGACCGCGCTGGATCGCCAGACGGGTGAGCTGCGCGAGTTCGATCTCGGCGAGTGCGCCTTCGCCTATCGCGACAGCCTGTTCAAGCAGCAGCCGGGACGCTGGCTGATCCTGCGTGTGCGTTTCGCCCTGAGCCGGGCGACGACTTTGCACCTGGACTACGGTCCGGTGCGTCAGCGCCTGCAGCAGGAGGGCATCGAGGCGCCGACGGCTCGCGATGTCAGTCGGGCCATCTGTGCCATTCGTAGCGAGAAACTGCCCGATCCGGCCGAGCTGGGCAACGCCGGCAGCTTCTTCAAGAATCCGGTGGTGCCGACCGCGCTGGCCAAACGCATCCGTGCCGAGCATGCTGACCTGGTCAGCTATCCGGCAGGCGAGGGTCAGGTAAAGCTCGCGGCCGGCTGGCTGATCGAGCGAGCAGGGTGGAAGGGCTTCCGCGAAGGAGATGCGGGGGTGCATCGTCTGCAGGCGCTGGTGCTGGTCAACTACGGCGCGGCGTCGGGAGGGCAGCTGCTGGCGCTGGCCCGGCGTATTCAGGCGGATATCGAGCAGCGCTTTGGAGTTTTGCTGGAGATAGAGCCCAACGTGCTCTGAGGGCTTGCCTCGGAGCTTGCGCTCGCCAGCGGGCGGTGTCGCGAGTGGCCGGGGTAGGGCGCCGCTCCCATCTAAATCACCAACTGTCTCTGCCGCTTGCGTGAGTGATCGTCATGCCCTGCCTGGGCGCGGAGAGAGCGAAAACATAACGAGCAGAAACGAAAAAGGGGATGCCGAAGCATCCCCTTTTTCTTGTACCGCCGATCTTAGACCTGCGGTTTGCTCTCTTCCTCGTCCGCCTGCGGGGCGGTCTCGGTGACAGCTTCTACCTGCTCGGCCGCAGGTTCATCGCGGGTCGGCTCGCTCTCGGTGGCCTGGGGAATTTCCTGGACCACTTCGATGGCTGGCTCGGCGATCACTTCGGCCGGTGCGGCCTCCACGACGCTTTCCATTACCGGGGTGGCAGCGACTTCCACAGGGGCTGCTTCGACTACCTGAGGCGCGGCAGCTGCTTCGGCAGCGAGGCGGGCAGCCTCCTGCTGACGGCGGCGCACTTCACGCGGGTCGTTGGCGGCGCGGCCGCCGCTGCTCTGTGCGGCGGCTGCCGGGGCGGCCTCCTCCGGAGCGGCTTCTACGACAGCGACTGGAGCTTCGACAACCGGAGCGACGGGAGCGACCGGAGTCTGTTCGACCGGGGCTGCTTCCACTACCGGCTCGGCAACGATGACCGGAGCAGGAGCGGGCTCTTCGACCGCTACGCTGACTTCAGCCTGTTGCAGCTGCTCGGCTACCGGAGCTTGTTCCGGCTGAGCCAGGACTTCCTCGGCGGCCACGGTGACGGCAGCAGCTACAGCCACGGCCGCGCTCTCGGCGGCGGTGGTGGTAGCGCCTTCGGTACCGGCCTCGACAGTTTCTGCGGCTTCTTCGCCATCATCGACAATCGGATTGCCATCGGCATCACGCAGGCGCTCGCGGCGGTTGCTGCGGCGACGCTGGCCGCGGGAGCGACGGCGCGGACGGTCGCCGCCTTCACCGCCTTCCTGATCGTCGTCGGCCTGCTCGCCATTCAGCAGTACTTCTTCTTCGCTGGCGGCTTCGGCCTGTTCGGCGCGCGGTTGACGCTCTTCACGCGGCGGACGCGGCTGGCGCTCCTCGCGCGGCTTGCGCTCGGCACGCTGTTCCGGCTGCTCCTGTTGCTCCTGCTGCTCTGCAGGGTTGGCGGCAACGGCGTCCAGCGGATCGCGCAGCTCGCGGCGGCGCTCCTCGCGCGGCTCACGGCCTTCACGCGGCTGGCGTTCGCCACGCTCGCGGCGGTTCTCCTGGCCTTCACGCGGCTCGCGCGGCTCACGAGCTTCGCGCGGTTGACGCTCTTCGCGAGGCTGGCGTTCTTCACGGGCTTCACGCGGTTGGCGTTCTTCACGCGGCTCGCGGGCTTCGCGAGGCTGGCGCTCTTCACGCGGTTTGCGCTCTTCGCGTTCGCCACGCTCGCTGCGCTCACCACGTTCACCGCGCTCGCGGCTGCCGCGGCCATCGCGACGGTTCTGCTGGCGGCCGTTTCGGCGCTCGTCACCACGCGGCTTGCGCTCGGCGGGCTTGGCTTCGACGACTGGCTGCTGCTCTTCTTCCTTGCCGGCGAACAGACTGACCAGACCCTTGACCAGGCCTTTGAACAGGCTCGGTTGCGGAGTCGGCGCGGCCGGTGCCAGCGGGGCGGCTGGAGTCGGGGCGGCGGGGCGTGGCGGGGTGGTCTTCAGCGCGGCTTCCTGGCGAACCAGGGTGCGGGTAGCGCTGGCCGGTTGGGCGTCTTCGACTTCCGCTGCAGCCATTTCGTAGCTGGATTGGCCGCTCATCACTTCCGGGCTGTCGTCGCGCAGGCGTTGGACTTCGAAGTGCGGGGTTTCCAGGTGGTCGTTCGGCAGGATCACGATGCGCGCACGGGTGCGCAGCTCGATCTTGGTGATGCTGTTGCGCTTCTCGTTGAGCAGGAAGGCGGCAACCGGGATCGGCACCTGGGCGCGAACCTCGGCGGTGCGGTCCTTCAGCGCCTCTTCCTCGATCAGGCGCAGGATGGCCAGCGACAGAGACTCGACGTCACGGATGATGCCTTGGCCGTTGCAGCGCGGGCAGACGATGCCGCTAGTCTCGCCCAGGGACGGACGCAGGCGCTGACGGGACATTTCCAGCAGGCCGAAGCGCGAGATGCGGCCGACCTGTACGCGGGCACGGTCAGCTTCCAGGGCTTCGCGGACTTTCTCTTCCACGGCGCGCTGGTTCTTGGCTGGAGTCATGTCGATGAAGTCGATGACGATCAGGCCGCCGATGTCACGCAGGCGCAGCTGGCGGGCGATTTCTTCGGCCGCTTCCAGGTTGGTCTGCAGGGCGGTTTCTTCGATGTCGCCGCCTTTGGTCGCACGCGCCGAGTTGATGTCGATGGACACCAGGGCTTCGGTCGGGTCGATGACGATCGAGCCGCCGGACGGCAGCTTCACTTCGCGCTGGAAGGCGGTTTCGATCTGGCTTTCGATCTGGAAGCGGTTGAACAGCGGCACGCTGTCTTCGTACAGCTTGATCTTGCTGGCGTACTGCGGCATGACCTGCTGGATGAAGGCCAGGGCTTCTTCCTGGGCTTCGACGCTGTCCACCAGCACTTCGCCGATGTCCTGGCGCAGGTAGTCGCGGATGGCGCGGATGATGACGTTGGATTCCTGGTAGATCAGGAACGGCGCGGCGCGATCCTTGGAGGCGTCCTTGATGGCGGTCCACAGCTGGATCAGGTAGTCCAGGTCGAGCTGCAGCTCTTCGCTGGAGCGGCCCAGGCCGGCGGTGCGCACGATCAGCCCCATGTCGCCCGGGGCGTTGAGGCCGTTCAGCGCTTCACGCAGTTCGTTGCGCTCTTCGCCTTCGATGCGACGGGAGATGCCGCCGGCGCGCGGGTTGTTCGGCATCAGGACCAGGTAACGGCCGGCGAGGCTGATGAAGGTGGTCAGGGCCGCGCCCTTGTTGCCACGCTCTTCTTTCTCGACCTGGACGATGACTTCCTGGCCTTCCTTCAATACTTCCTTGATGTTGACGCGACCGCCTTCGGGGGCCTTGGAGAAGTATTCGCGGGAGATTTCCTTGAGGGGCAGGAAGCCGTGGCGCTCGGCGCCGAAGTCGACGAAGGCCGCTTCGAGGCTGGGCTCGACGCGGGTGATGCGGCCCTTGTAGATGTTGGCCTTCTTCTGCTCACGGGCGCCGGACTCGATGTCCAGATCGTAGAGCTTCTGGCCATCTACCAGAGCGACACGCAACTCTTCGGGCTGAGTTGCGTTGATTAGCATTCTTTTCATGTTGTACCAATGGTTTCCGGGCTACCGGAAACGGCGTTTGGCACACACGACTCTCAGGGTCGGTGTCAGGGCGCGCTCGGGAGTGGTCGTAAATCACTCCAGTGTCTAGCGGCTCGGGCCAGTAGGGCCGGTGCCGCGACTACGCTCCTGTTTGCTGTGGTGACAGAAGCACTCAGTCAGGGGAGGAATCAACCGGTCGGTGCGGACGAATGTGAAGCGTCTTGGTAAAGCCTGTAGCTACGCTGTCCGACGGTTGTGCATCTCCACCCTACACGTATCGCTGAAATCGGGTGCCGCTCGCTGAATCCGTAGCGGGTTTGCATTACCGCAGGCTGGGCCTGCGCGTCTGTCGAGTCTGGCCGCGATTTCTGCGTGCCAGGCTCTTTGGCTCAAGGCGTTGTTTCCGGGATTCGTCGCGCTCTGTGCGGCGAGAGCCCCGTCGGACGGCCTCACGTCCTGAAAGGGTTGCGCTCGGTAGGGATGGCAGTGTTGTCGATCATCCGCTGACCGGGCCGCTTTTGGCGGCGTTCGCGACTATATCAGTAATGATTAAGTGCTTCAATTCCATAAAAAATTGTTATGATTCCCGCATGACTACTGACAATTCTCCAACCTCCGGCGTCCAGCTGCTTGAGGTTGCGCCGGATCATGCCGGCCAGCGTATCGATAACTTTTTGCTCGCCCGTCTCAAGGGTGTGCCGAAAACCTTGATCTACCGCATCCTGCGCAAGGGTGAGGTGCGGGTGAACAAGGGGCGGATCAAGCCCGAATACAAGCTCCAGGCTGGTGACATCGTGCGCGTTCCGCCGCTGCGTCTGGCTGAGCGCGACGAGCCGGCACCGCTGGCGCAGAGCCTGCTGGAGCGTCTCGATGCGGCCATCGTCTACGAAGACAAGGCTTTGATCGTGCTGAACAAGCCGGCCGGCATCGCCGTGCATGGCGGCAGTGGTCTGAATTACGGCGTGATTGAGGCATTCCGCCAGCTGCGTCCGGATGCCAAGGATATCGAGCTGGTCCATCGTCTGGATCGCGATACCTCCGGTCTGCTGATGATCGCCAAGAAGCGCAGCATGTTGCGCCATCTGCATGAGGCGCTGCGTGGTGATGGTGTCGACAAGCGCTACATGGCGCTGGTGCGCGGTAGCTGGCCGACCTCGAAGAAGAAGGTTGCCGCGCCGCTGCTGAAGAACAACCTGCGTTCCGGCGAGCGCATGGTCGAGGTCAATCCCGACGGCAAGGAAGCGCTCACCGAGTTTCGTGTGCTGCGCCGTTTTGGCGAGTTCGCCACGCTGGTCGAGGCCTGTCCCATCACCGGGCGCACCCATCAGATTCGTGTGCACGCCAAGCATGCAGGGCACTCGATTGCCGGCGACGCCAAGTATGGTGACGAAGAGTTCACTCGCGAGATTCGCGAGCTGGGCGGCAAGCGCCTGTTCCTGCATGCCTATCAGCTGAAGATCGAACTGCCGGATGGCCAGCGCCTGGAGCTGGAGGCCGCAGTCGACGACATGTGGGAAGCGACCCTGGAGCGCCTCGGTGCCTGACTATCAACTGCTGATCTTCGACTGGGACGGCACGTTGGTCGACTCGATCGGTCGCATCGTCGAGTCCATGCGGCGGGCTGCCGATGTGTGCGGGTTGCCGCAGCTGAGCGACGAAGCGATCAAGGGCATCATCGGCCTCGGCCTGCCAGAGGCTATCCAGACCCTGTATCCCGAGCTGGGTGAGGCTGCGCAGATCGAGCGCTTCCGTCTCGGCTATGGCGAGCATTACATGACCCTGGAGAGCGAGCCTTCGGCCCTGTTTCCGGGGGTGGCGGAATCTCTGGAGTCCTTCCGTGAGCGGGGCTATCGCCTGGCGGTTGCCACCGGCAAGAGCCGTCGTGGGCTGCACAAGGTGCTGGAAGGGCATGGCTGGCTGGATTATTTCGATATCACCCGCTGCGCCGATGAGACGGCCAGCAAGCCGCATCCGCTGATGCTGCATGAAATCCTGGCGCACTGCGCCGTGACGCCGGAGCGGGCGCTGATGGTCGGTGATTCGGCCTTTGATCTGCAGATGGCGCGAAACGCTGGAATGGATTCGGTGGCCGTAGGGTTCGGGGCGCAGCCGCTGGACAGCCTGCGTGCTCATGAGCCCAGGCTGGCAATCAACGAGTTTTCCGAATTGCGCGCCTGGCTGGACGGGCGCGCGCCTGTTGGGATTGTCGAGGTAGGCGAGTATGTCTGATCAATGGAATGCGTCGGGTGACGAGAAGGCCTGGAAGCTGCTGGAGAAAACGCTGCAGGCCGGTGTGGTCGAGCAGCGCCGGGCGCGGCGCTGGGGCATCTTCTTCAAGCTGCTGGCTTTCATCTATGTGTTCGGTGCCCTGGCTCTGTTCTCTCCGGCGCTGAAATTGGGCAAGACGGCCTCGTCGGCCGAGCACCACACGGCATTGATCGAGGTGCGCGGCATGATCATGGCTGACGAGCAGGCCAGTGCCGACAATATCGTCAGCAGCCTGCGCGCGGCCTTCGAGGACGAAAAGACCAAGGGTGTGGTCCTGCGTATCAACAGCCCGGGCGGCAGTCCTGTGCAGTCCGGCTACATCTACGACGAGATCAAGCGCCTGCGTGGCGAGCATCCGGACGTTAAGGTCTACGCGGTGATCAGCGATCTGGGCGCCTCCGGGGCCTACTACATCGCCAGCGCAGCCGATCAGATCTACGCCGACAAGGCCAGTCTGGTGGGTTCCATTGGCGTTACCGCGGCCACCTTCGGCTTTGTCGGGGTGATGGAGAAGGTCGGTGTCGATCGCCGGGTTTATACCTCTGGCGAGCACAAGGCCTTCCTTGACCCCTTCCAGCCGCCGAAGGCGGAGGAGACTCGCTTCTGGCAGAGCGTGCTGGAGACCGCGCACAAGCAGTTCATCGACAGCGTGAAGAAGGGGCGTGGTGATCGCCTCAAGGTCGATGGGCATCCGGAGCTGTTCTCCGGCCTGATCTGGTCTGGCGAGCAGGCTCTGGCTCTGGGGTTGGTGGATGCTCTGGGTAGCAGCAGCTACGTGGCGCGTGAAGTGATAGGTGCGAAGGATATCGTCGACTTCACGCGCGAGGAGAGCCCCTTCGATCGCTTCACCAAGAAGCTCGGTGCCAGCGTGGCCGAGAACCTGGCGTTGTGGATGGGCTTCCAGGGGCCGACCCTGCGCTGACGCTTCCTTATATATGCAGTCAGGGAATGGCGATGCCTTCCCTGTCCAGCATCTGCACCAGGCGAATCAATGGCAGGCCGACCAGGCTGGTGCCGTCTTCGCCTTCGGTGGAGCGAAACAGGCTGACGCCCAGGCCTTCTGCCTTGAAGCTGCCGGCGCAGTCGTAGGGTTGCTCAGCGTGTAGGTAGTTGCTGATCTGCTCCTCGGTCAACTGGCGGAAATGTACGGTGAACGGCACAACATCCACCTGGCAATGGCCGCTGGCGCTATTGAGCAGGGCAAGGCCGGTCAGGAAGGTCACGCTGGTGCCGCTGGCGGCCATTAGCTGCTGGCTTGCGCGTTCGAAGTCATGGGGCTTGCCGAGAATTCTGGAGCCCAGTACGGCGACCTGGTCCGAGCCGATGATCAGATGCGCAGGGTAGCTCTCGCTCAGGGCGCGGGCCTTGGCTTCGGCCAGACGTCGTACCAGTGTCTCGGCGCCCTCGTCGGGCTGCGATGCCTCGTCGATGTCTGGTGCGGCCCAACTGAAGGGGTGGCGCAGGCGAGACAGTAGCTCGCGGCGATAGGGCGAACTGGATGCGAGTACCAGTGGCAGCATGGTCGGTCTCCTGGGCGGGCGCGAGATTCTAGCGCTGGCAAAGACCGACGGACAGGGCGGAAATTCCTTTGACACTGGCAGGGTGCATCCCTAGAATACCGCGCCTATGTCAAATGGACCGATTCCACCTCACGTTGATCCGCGCAAGCTTGCCGATCGTGGCGTCACCCTGGAAGGGGAGATGCAACTGGCCAGTCTCGAGCGGTTGTGCGACTCGCTGGAAGATAATTCCGGCAAGGTGCGCGCGAAGCTGGTCTTCGAACGTGGCGAGCGCCGTGCTGTGAGTATTCACAGTGAGCTCGAGGTTGAGGTCAAGATGGTTTGCCAGCGTTGTCTGGAACTGGTCGCCCTGCCGATCCGCAGCGAGTGTCATTATGCGGTGGTGAAGGAAGGTGCGGATACCCAGTCGCTGCCGAAGGGCTATGACGTGCTGGAAGTGGGTGAAGATCCGTTGGATCTGCTGACGTTGGTCGAAGATGAGCTGTTGCTCGCTCTGCCCATCGTTCCGGCCCATGCCCCTGAGGATTGCCAGCAGCCGGCCGGTGCTAATGAGCCCGAGCCGAGCCAGGACGAGGTACCGCGGTCCAACCCGTTCAGTGTTTTGGCGCAGTTAAAGCGTGACCCAAACGTTTAGGAGTTATTGAGTTATGGCTGTTCAGCAGAACAAAAAATCCCGCTCTGCCCGCGACATGCGCCGTTCGCACGACGCTCTCGAGGCCAACGCTCTGTCCGTAGAGAAGAGCACCGGTGAAGTTCACCTGCGTCACCACGTGTCCCCGGAAGGTTTCTACCGCGGCCGTAAAGTGATCGACAAGGGCGCCGACGAGTAATCCTTGTCCGCTTCGCTGATCGCGATTGATGCAATGGGTGGGGACTTCGGTCCCCACTGCATTGTTCCGGCCTGCATTTCTAGCCTGGCCGAATTCCCCTCGCTACACCTGACCCTCGTCGGTCAAGCTCCTCTCCTCGAAGAACTCATCGCCCGCCATCCTGGTGTCGATCGCGCACGTCTGCACGTCGAGCACGCCAGCGAGGTGATCGGTATGGACGAACGTCCTACGCACGCCCTGCGCGGCAAGCCCGATGCGTCGATGCGCGTGATGCTGGAGTTGGTGCGCAGTGGCCGGGCCAAGGCCTGTGTCAGTGCCGGTAATACCGGTGCGCTGATGGCGCTGTCCCTTTATGTGCTCAAGCCCCTGCCGGGTATCGACCGGCCAGCGATGGTCACTGCCGTGCCCACGGCCAAGGGCGTCTGTCATCTGCTCGACCTGGGCGCCAACGTCGACTGCAGTGCCGAGCAGCTCTATCAGTTCGCGGTAATGGGGGCGGTGGCCGCCGAGGCGCAGGGTATGCTGCGGCCGCGGGTGGCGCTGCTCAATGTCGGTACTGAGAACATCAAGGGCAACCAGCAGGTCAAGCTGGCGGCCAGCCTGTTGCAACAGGCCGAAGGGCTGAACTACATCGGTTTCGTCGAAGGCGATGGCCTGTATCGTGGCGAGGTCGATGTGGTGGTGTGCGACGGCTTCGTTGGCAACATCCTGCTGAAGTCCAGCGAGGGGCTCGTCTCGATGATCTCCGCGCGCATCGAGGCGCTGTTCAACGAAGGCTTCGTCTCCAAGCTGGCCGGTGCCGTGGCCCTGCCGTTGCTCAAGCGCCTGCGCGGTGAGCTGGCGCCGGCGCGGCACAATGGCGCCAGCTTCCTCGGGTTGCAGGGCATCGTGGTGAAGAGCCACGGTGCTGCCAGTGCCGAGGGCTTCCAGAGCGCCATTCGTCGAGCTGTAATCGAGGTGCGCGAAAATCTACCGCAGCGCCTGCATGGCCGTCTCGAAGATCTGCTGCTCTGAGCTGCGCGACTTGGCGAACTCGATCGCCTTTGTGTTCTCCAAGGCAAGCGCATCTCGCCATGTCTGTGACCACAGGCGAGGTTGCTCCATCCAACCTTCAGTTCATGACCCGCTCGACGGGTTTCCATCGACTAGATAAGGGATAGTTTCGATGTCCGCCTCCCTCGCATTTGTCTTCCCCGGCCAAGGCTCGCAGTCGCTCGGCATGCTCGCTGAGCATGGCGCCCAGCACGCCCTGATTCGGGACACCTTCGACGAGGCTTCCGAAGCGCTCGGTTACGACCTCTGGGCACTTACCCAGGAAGGCCCGGAGCAGCGTCTCAACGAGACCGACAAGACCCAGCCGGCCATTCTGACTGCCTCGATTGCCCTGTGGCGCCTGTGGCTGGCGGATGGTGGCGCACGTCCGGCCTTCGTTGCCGGCCATAGCCTGGGTGAGTACTCCGCGCTGGTCGCCGCTGGCGCGATTGCCTTCTCCGACGCGGTGAAGCTGGTCGAGCGTCGTGGCCAACTGATGCAGCAGGCCGTTCCGGCCGGGCAGGGCGGTATGGCCGCCATCCTCGGTCTGGAGGATGCCGATGTGCTGGCTGCCTGTGCCGAGGCTGCGCAGGGTGATGTGGTCAGCGCCGTCAACTTCAACGCACCTGGCCAGGTAGTGATCGCCGGCAGCGCGGCTGCCGTCGAGCGTGCCATCGAGGCCTGCAAGGCCCGTGGTGCCAAGCGCGCCATGCCGTTGCCGGTCAGCGTGCCGTCGCACTGTGCGCTGATGCGCCCGGCGGCTGAGCAGTTCGCCGAGGCGGTCAATGCGCTGTCCTGGCAGATGCCGCAGATTGCCCTGGTGCAGAACGTCAGTGCAGCCGTGCCGGCCGATCTGGATACGCTCAAGCGTGACCTGCTGGCTCAGTTGTACAGCCCGGTACGCTGGGTCGAGAGCGTGCAGTTCCTGGCCGAGCAAGGCATTGCCGAGCTGGCCGAGTGTGGCCCCGGCAAGGTGCTGGCAGGGCTGAACAAGCGCTGCGTCAAAGGCATCAATACCCACAATCTGGATACCCCGGACGCCTTCGTCGCTGCTCGTGCGGCGCTGGTCTGAGTCAAAAAGGAGATCAATATGAGTCTGCAGGGCAAAGTCGCGCTGGTTACCGGCGCCAGCCGTGGTATCGGTCAGGCCATCGCGTTCGAACTGGGCCGTCAGGGCGCCATCGTCATCGGTACTGCCACCAGTGAGGCTGGCGCCGCACGCATCGGCGAGGCGCTCAAGGAGCAGGGCATCCAGGGTGCCGGCCTGATGCTCGACGTGGCCAGCAGCGAGTCGGTCGATGCTGTGCTGGAGCAGATCCAGAAGGATTTCGGCGCCGTGGCCATTCTGGTCAACAACGCCGGTATCACCCGCGACAACCTGATGCTGCGCATGAAGGACGAGGAGTGGTTCGACGTCATCAACACCAACCTCAACAGCCTGTTCCGTTTGTCCAAGGCCGTGCTGCGTGGCATGACCAAGGCTCGCTGGGGGCGCATCATCAGCATCGGTTCGGTGGTTGGTGCCATGGGCAACGCCGGGCAGGCCAACTACGCGGCGGCCAAGGCTGGCCTGGAAGGCTTCAGCCGCGCTCTGGCGCGTGAAGTCGGCTCGCGTTCGATTACCGTCAACTCGGTGGCGCCCGGCTTCATCGATACCGACATGACCCGCGAGCTGCCGGACGCCCAGCGTGAGGCGCTGCTGACCCAGATTCCGCTGGGCCGCCTGGGCCAGGCCGAGGAAATCGCCAAGGTGGTCGGCTTCCTGGCATCCGACGGCGCAGCCTACGTCACCGGCGCTACCGTTCCGGTGAATGGCGGCATGTACATGAGCTGAATGTGACTCGGCCTTTCAGGTAACTGTCATAGAACCAGTCTAAAGTCCGTTACAAAAGTGCAACCGGCGGTAGACGGCAGTTCGGAAGGGTATAGGCATTCGGCTTGAAACTTAGAAAACCCTTTCTATACACTGCAGCCCAGCTGCACGGAATTTTTCCATAGGAGTGAAAACAAGACATGAGCACCATCGAAGAACGCGTCAAGAAAATCGTCGCCGAGCAACTGGGCGTCAAAGAGGATGAAGTGACCAACAGCGCTTCCTTCGTCGAAGACCTGGGCGCCGACTCCCTTGACACCGTCGAGCTGGTGATGGCTCTGGAAGAGGAATTCGAGACCGAAATCCCGGACGAGCAGGCTGAGAAGATCACCACCGTTCAGGAAGCCATCGATTACATCAATTCGCATTCCTAAGCGTTTGTAATCGCCGGTTTTCGGCCCCGAGAAGCCGCACTGCCCCTCAAAAGGCGTGCGGTTTTTCTTTATCGGGGCGGCAAGTTTCAACGAGAAAGAGGATTGTGCAGTGTCGCGTAGACGCGTCGTGGTTACCGGTATGGGCATGCTGTCGCCGTTGGGCGTCGATGTGGCGAGCAGCTGGCAGGGAATTCTGGCTGGCCGTAGTGGCATAGGCCTGATCGAGAGCGTCGACCTGTCGGCTTTCTCCACCCGCATCGGCGGTTCGGTGAAGGGCTTCGATGTCGAGCAATACCTGTCGGTCAAGGAAGCGCGCAAGCTCGACCTGTTCATTCAGTACGGTCTGGCGGCCAGTTTCCAGGCGATGCGTGATGCCGGCCTGGAAATCACCGATGCCAATCGCGAGCGCATCGGTGTGGCCATGGGCTCCGGTATCGGCGGCCTGAGCAACATTGAGGCCACCTGCAAGATCCTGTTCGAGCAAGGGCCGCGGCGCATCTCGCCGTTCTTCGTGCCAGGCTCGATCATCAACATGATTTCCGGCTTCCTGTCGATCCACCTGGGTCTGCAGGGGCCGAACTACGCCATTGCCACC
Source organism: Pseudomonas sp. Gutcm_11s (assembly GCF_028649395.1). Lineage (GTDB taxonomy): Bacteria > Pseudomonadota > Gammaproteobacteria > Pseudomonadales > Pseudomonadaceae > Aquipseudomonas. Next base: position 215,628 of record NZ_JAQSUW010000013.1, read on the forward strand.
GCCTGTACCACCGGTACCCACTGCATCGGCATGGCCGCGCGCAATATCGCCTACGGCGAGGCCGACGTGATGATCGCTGGCGGCGCGGAGATGGCTGCTTGTGCTCTGGGTATGGGCGCTTTCGGCGCGGCGCGCGCAATGTCCACCCGCAATGACGATCCGACCAAGGCCAGCCGTCCCTGGGACAAGGGTCGCGATGGCTTCGTGCTGTCCGACGGTGCCGGTGCCTTGGTGCTGGAGGAGCTGGAGCACGCCAAGGCGCGTGGCGCGACCATCTACGCCGAGCTAGTCGGCTTCGGCATGAGTGGCGATGCCTACCACATGACCTCGCCGCCGGAAGATGGCAACGGTGCTGCGCGCTGCATGACCAATGCTCTGCGCGATGCTGGCATGAATCCGGATCAGGTGCAGTACATCAATGCCCACGGCACCTCGACCCCAGCCGGCGACAAGGCCGAGGCCAGCGCGGTGAAGTCGGTGTTCGGCGAGCACGCCTGCAAGCTCTCGGTCAGCTCGACCAAGTCCATGACCGGTCACCTGCTGGGTGCTGCCGGTGCGGTGGAGGCGATCTTCAGTGTGCTGGCCCTGCGCGATCAGGTCGCTCCGCCGACCATCAACCTGGACGAGCCGGACGAGGGCTGTGACCTCGACTTCGTCGCGCACCAGGCCAAGCCGCTGGCGATCGACGCGGTGCTGTCCAACTCCTTCGGTTTCGGCGGCACCAACGGTTCGCTGGTGTTCCGTCGCTTCAACGGCTGATGCTGCGCTGGGTCGACGGCCGTCCGGCCACGGATCTGCCTCTGGGTGATCGTGGCCTGGCCTATGGCGATGGCCTGTTCGAGACCATTGCCGTGCGCGGTGGTCGCGCCAAGCTGCTGCCGCGCCATCTGGCGCGACTGAGCGAAGGGCTGCGACGCCTGTCCATCGACCTCGACCTGCCGGCGCTGGAAGCCGAGCTGCAAGCCTTCTTCGCCGAGTTGGGCGAGGGCGTGGCCAAGCTGATGATCACCCGGGGCGAGGGGCTGCGCGGTTATGCGCAGCCGCAGCCGGCCAGCCCTCGCCGCATCCTGCTGGGCAATCCGCTGCCCAGCTATGCCGCCGAGAATGCCGAGCAGGGGGTTCGTCTGTTCCCTTGTACCACGCGTCTCGCCGAGCAACCGCTGCTGGCCGGCCTCAAGCACCTCAATCGCCTGGAGCAGGTCCTGGCTCGAGGCGAGTGGCAGGACACCGCCTTCGCCGAGGGGCTGATGTGTGATGTGTCCGGGCGGGTGGTCGAGGGGGTGTTCAGCAACCTGTTCCTGGTCAAGGGTGGCGCACTGCTCACCGCCGATCTGTCGCGTTGCGGCGTGGCGGGGGTGATGCGTGCCGAGGTGCTGGCGCAGGCCGAGCGTCTTGGCCTGGTATGCGAGGTTCGCGACCTCGGCCTCGATGAGCTGTACGCCGCCGACGAGGTCTTTCTCTGCAACAGCCTCTATGGCATCTGGCCGGTTCGCGAGTTGCAGGAGCATCACTGGCCCGTTGGAGCGCTGACCCGTAAACTGCAGGCCCTTATCCGCAGTCTTCTGGATTCCTGATTCGTGATACGCAAGTTGATGCTGCTGCTTGCTGCCGGCCTGGCGTTGCTTGTGCTGGCGTTTGCCCTGGCGGGTTGGCGCCTGCACGTTGCCCTGAACCAGCCGCTCCAGCTGGAGAGCGAGCGCCTGGTTGAGGTCCAGCCGGGTGATACCCCGGGCGGCATGCTCAATCGCCTGGAAGCAGAGGGCGTGCTGGATGGCGCCTTCTGGCTGCGCCTTTACTGGCGCTTCAATCTTTCCGGTGAAGCGCTGCATAGCGGTGAGTATCGTCTGACGCCGCAACAGAGCGTGCGCGACATGCTTGGCCTCTGGCTGCGTGGCGAAGTGGTGCAGTACAGCCTGACGCTGGTCGAGGGCTGGAGTTTCCGCCAGGTGCGTACCGCCCTGGCGCGCCAGGAGAAGCTGGAGCAGAGCCTGGCCGGGCTTGACGACAAGGCGCTGATGGCCAAGCTCGGCTTGCCTGGCGCGAGCCCCGAGGGGCGCTTCTTCCCCGACACCTATCGCTACGTGCGTGGCATGAGCGATCTCGACCTGCTCAAGCAGGCGCGCAGCCGCCTGGACCAGGTACTGGAAGAGGAGTGGGGCAAGCGCGCCGAGGGCCTGCCGTACCGCGAGCCCTACGATGCGCTGATCATGGCCTCCATGGTCGAGAAGGAGACCGGCGTGGCCGAGGAGCGTGGGCAGATCGCCGGCGTGTTCGTGCGCCGTCTGCGCAGCGGCATGCGCCTGCAGACCGACCCGACGGTGATCTTCGGCCTCGGCGAGCGCTACAAGGGCAACCTGACCCGCGCCCACCTGCTCGAGGCGACGCCCTACAACACCTACACCATCGACGGCATGCCGCCGACGCCTATCGCCCTGGCCGGCCGCGAGGCGATCCATGCCGCGCTCAACCCGGTCGCGGGCAAGAGCCTGTACTTCGTCGCTCGTGGCGACGGCAGCCATGTATTCTCGGAAAACCTGGAGCAGCACAACCGTGCCGTGCGCGAGTACCAGCTCAAGCGCCGCGCCGACTACCGCTCCAGCCCCGCGCCCAAATAAGGAAGAGCCGTGAGCGGTCTGTTCATCACCCTGGAGGGCCCGGAAGGGGCCGGCAAGAGCACCAATCGCGAATACCTCGCGGCGCGCCTGCGTGAGCAGGGCGTCGAGGTGGTGCTGAGCCGCGAGCCGGGCGGCACGCCGCTGGCCGAGCGCATCCGCGAGCTGCTGCTGGCGCCCAGCGACGAGGCCATGGACAGCGATACCGAGCTGCTGCTGGTGTTCGCCGCCCGCGCCCAGCACCTGGCCCGCGTCATCCGTCCGGCGCTGGCGCGTGGCGCCGTGGTGCTCTGCGATCGTTTCACCGACGCCACCTATGCCTATCAGGGTGGCGGCCGCGGCCTGGGCGAGGCGCGCATCGCCGAGTTGGAGCGCTTCGTTCAGGGTGAGCTGCGTCCCGATCTGACCCTGGTATTCGACCTGCCGGTGGAAGTCGGGCTTTCCCGCGCCGCCGCGCGCGGTCGCCTGGATCGCTTCGAGCAGGAAGGACGCAGCTTCTTCGATGCAGTGCGCCAGACCTATCTGCAGCGCGCCAGTGCTGCGTCGGCACGCTACCGTGTGCTGGATGCGGCGCAGTCGCTGGAGTCGGTGCAGCGTTCCATCGACGCTCTGCTGCCAGAGATCCTGGAGCGCTGCCGTGGCTGAAGCCTATCCCTGGCAGGCGCAGCTCTGGCAGCAGCTGGCCAGTCGCCCGCGGCACGCCCATGCCTATCTGCTGCATGGCCCGGCCGGCATCGGCAAGCGTGAGCTGGCCGAGCGCCTGATGGCGCGCCTGCTGTGCCAGAAACCCGATGACCTGAACGCCTGCGGCCAGTGCAAGGCTTGTCACCTGCTAGCGGCCGGTACTCATCCGGACGTGTTCGTGCTGGAGCCAGAAGAGGCGGACAAGGCCATCAAGGTCGACCAAGTACGCGAGCTGGTCGGCTTCGTGGTGCAGACTTCGCAACTCGGCGGGCGCAAGGTGGTGCTGCTGGAACCGGTGGAGGCGATGAACCTCAACTCCGCCAACGCCCTGCTCAAGAGCCTGGAAGAGCCTTCCGGCGATACCGTGCTGCTGCTCGTCAGCCACCAGCCGAGCCGCCTGTTGCCGACCGTGAAGAGCCGCTGCGTGCAGCAGGCCTGCCCATTGCCGAGCCGGGAGCAGAGCCTGGCCTGGCTGACCCAGGCGTTGCCGGAGTGCAGCGACGAGCAGCGCCAGGAGCTGCTTGCCCTGGCCAGTGGCTCGCCGCTGATGGCGCGCCGGCTGCATACCCAGGGCGTGCTGGAGCAGCGCGCGCTGGTGGTCGAGGGCGTGAAGAAGCTGATCAAGCAGCAGACCAGTGCCAGCCAGCTGGCCGAAGCCTGGAAAAGCCTGCCGATGATCATGCTGTTCGACTGGTTCTGCGACTGGGCGCAACTGATGCTGCGCTACCAGCTGAGCCGCGACGAAGAGGGTCTGGGCGCCACCGATATGCGCAAGGTGGTGCAGTACCTGGCCGACAAGACGCCGCAGCACAAGCTGCTGGCCATGCAGGACTGGTTGCTGCAACAGCGGCAGAAGGTGCTGGGCAAGGCCAACCTGAACGGTGCTCTGCTTCTCGAAGCCCTGCTGGTGCAGTGGGCAAGCCTGCCCGGGCCGGGCTAGAATCGAAAATCGGATTAAGTCGCAAGGATTTAGTGCATGAGCTTGCCACCCAATTTGGGCCCGCGTAACGGAATTCTGTCCCTGACCATCAAGGACAAGTCCGTGCTGTACGCGGCCTATATGCCCTTCATTCGCAATGGCGGCCTGTTCATTCCGACCGCCAAGAGCTACAAGCTGGGCGACGAGGTGTTCATGCTGCTCAACCTGATGGATGAGCCGGAAAAGATCCCGGTGGCTGGCAAGGTGGTGTGGATCACCCCCAAGGGCGCCCAGGGCAACCGGGCGGCCGGTGTCGGCGTGCAGTTCAACGATGGTGACAACACCGCGCGCAACAAGATCGAAACATACCTGGCCGGTGCGCTGAAGTCGGATCGCCCGACCCACACCATGTAAGTCGCGACTTAGAGCTTCAAGGCAGAGGCGCCCGAATCGGGCGCTTCGTCATTTCAGAGACAGAGAAATTCCATGCTGGTTGACTCCCATTGCCACCTCGACCGCCTCGACCTGGCGGCTCACGACGGTTCCCTCGATGCGGCGCTGGACGCCGCCCGTGCCCGCGGCGTGCAGCACTTCCTGTGCATTGGCGTGAGCGCTGCCAACGCCAGTGCGGTCAAGGCACTGGCCGAGCGCTATGCCGATGTGGACTGCTCGGTAGGCGTGCATCCGCTGGATCTGGAGAAGGGCGAGGCGCCGGCGCTGGACTGGCTGCTCGGTGAGCTGAACCATCCCAACGTGGTGGCTATCGGCGAAACGGGGCTGGACTACCACTACGAGCCCGAGGCTGCCGAGCTGCAGCAACAGTCCTTCCGTCTGCATCTGGAGGCGGCCAAGGTCACCGGCAAGCCGGTCATAGTCCATACCCGCGAGGCGCGAGCCGATACCCTGGCTCTGCTGCGCGAGGCGGCGCTGCCGCAGGCCGGCGTGCTGCACTGCTTCACCGAAGACTGGGAGATGGCCAAGGCGGCTCTGGATATCGGCTTCTATATCTCGCTGTCCGGCATCGTCACCTTCCGCAATGCCGATGCCCTGCGCGAAGTGGCACGCAAGGTGCCGGCCGATCGCCTGCTGGTGGAGACCGATTCGCCGTATCTCGCGCCCATTCCCCATCGTGGCAAGCCCAACTTGCCGCAGTACGTGCGTGAGGTGGCGGAGTTCCTGGCTATGGTCCGTGGCGAGTCGTTCGAGGCCCTGGCCGAGCAGACCACGGCCAACTTCAAGCGCCTGTTCCCGCAGGCTCGCGTGGTCTGATCGGGCCGCTCACAAAAATCGCGGACAAAAAAAACCCGGGTTCTGGGGGATGAATCCGGGTCAAGACCATTAGGAGTAAAACGAAGGTACGCGATCCACGGTACCTCGACTGGCGGGGCACTTGGGGGGAGATGCCGCACGCCAGTCATTCCAGTATTGGCCAGGATTGTCCTTCGTCCATGTTGGTCACACCGGTTTCTTAAACGTATTTGGAATACCGCCGCCGCTGCTGAGCACTCAGCCTTGTCGCAGCTGAGCCAGTACCGTCAGGCTTCGTTCGATCACCGCCGGCTCGGTATAGAAATGTGGCGACAGACGGATGCCCTTGCCGCGCTGTGCACAGATCACCTGCTGTTCCCTGAGGCGCGCGAACAGGGCCTGGTTGTCCCAGCCGGCCAGGCTGAAGGTGAGGATGCCGGCGCGGCGTGCCGGGTTCAGCGGGCTGTGCAGCTGGGCGCCGGCAATACGCTGCAACCCTTCCTGCAACTGCAGCACGCGTTCCTCGATCTGCGCAGCCACCTGCGGCATGCCCACTTCCTCGAGCAGCGACAGGCTGGCCTCCAGCGCCATGGCGCCGAGCATATTCGGGCTGCCGCACTCGAAGCGCCGAGCGCTGCGGGCCGGTTGCCAGTCGTTGCGATCATAGTCGCCGGCATGTTCGAGCATGTGCCAGCCGTATTCGTGCAGGGCCAGTTGTTCGCGCAGGTCACTACGACAATAGAAGACACCCAGGCCCTCTGGGCCAAGCATCCACTTGTGGCCGTCGGCCATGGCGAAGGCACAATCGCAGGACTGCACGTCCAGCGGTTGCGCGCCGAGTTGCTGGATGGCGTCGACGCACAGCAGTACATTTTTGGCGCGACAGCCGGCTCCCAGGCGCGGCAGGTCCAGGCGCAGGCCGCTGGCGAACTGCACCGAGCTGATGGACAGCAGGCGGGTACGAGGGCCGCAGGCGTCCAACAGGGCTCCCTCCGGGTCTTTGCCGCCGAGGTTGACCTGTACCACCTCGACCCCGCGTGGCTTCAGGGCTTCCCAGACGATGCGGTTGGAGGGGAATTCCTCATCGCTGATCACCACCTGGTCGCCGGCTCGCCAGTCCAGCCCGAAGGCGACGAACGACAGCGCCTCCGAGGTGTTCTTCACCAGCGCCACATCAGCCGTGGAGGGGGCATTGAGCAGGCGCTGCAGACGCTCGCGCAGGCGCTTCTCCACTTGCAGCCAGGCGGGGTAGTCACGAGCACCGAGGCTGATGTTTTCCTCGGCGAAGCGGCGCACCGCCTCGGCGGCACGCCTTGGCCAGGGAGCCACTGCGGCATGGTTGAGGTAGCAGAGCTCGGGAGCTAGCGGGAATTCGTCGCTTGGATTGATCATTGGGCCGATGATCCGTGCATTTTTGCGCTGAATAGGCATAATAACGCGCTTCAATTTTCATCTCGCAGTCACTTCATGAACAAAGAACCTCGCAAAGTCCGCGAATTCCGTCGCCGCGAACAGGAAATTCTCGATACCGCGCTCAAGCTCTTCCTTGAACAGGGTGAAGACAGCGTGACTGTCGAGATGATCGCCGATGCGGTCGGGATCGGCAAAGGCACGATCTACAAGCACTTCAAGTCCAAGGCCGAGGTCTACCTGCGTCTGATGCTGGACTACGAGCGCGACCTCAACGCGCTGCTGCTGTCCGAAGACGTAGCCAAGGACAAGGAAGCGCTGGCCCGTGCCTACTTCGAGTTCCGCATGCGTGACCCGCAGCGCTACCGTCTGTTCGACCGCCTCGAAGAGAAGGTGGTCAAGGGCAATCAGGTGCCGGAGATGGTCGAGCAGCTGCACAAGATCCGAACCTCCAACTTCGAGCGCCTGACTCAGCTGATCAAGGGCCGCATCGAAGAGGGCAAGCTGGAAGACGTGCCGCCGTACTTCCACTACTGCGCCGCCTGGGCGCTGGTGCATGGTGCCGTGGCCCTGTACCACTCGCCGTTCTGGAGCAGCGTGCTGGAAGATCAGGACGGCTTCTTCCAGTTCCTCATGGACATCGGTGTGCGCATGGGCAACAAGCGCAAGCGCGACGGCGAAACGCCGGCAGTCTAGGGGCTGTTCCCGTTCAGTTCGCGAACCGCGTTGCTGCGAAAAATCTCGCCAGGCTAGGCGTGGAACGCAGGTTAATGGTGTTCCCTTGCCAAGTTCCACAACGACGCATGGCGAGATTTTCCGCGCAACCCGAAGGGACAGGCCAGTTTTTGCGCGGAACGTCGTTACTCGACAGCTCATTTGGACGACCAAACTTCACGTCTCGTGCCTAGCCCCGCGCAAAAACTGGCTCCGTCGCGGCCGTGAACTGAACGGGAGCAGCCCCTCATGCCATTCAGCCCGCCAATGATGCGTTCTTTGCCATCGGCGGCGGGCATATACTCCGGACTGAACACTGCCGGAGTTCTCCATGATCGTTGACCACCAGGGTCGGCGTTTTCGCAATCTGCGCATCAGCCTGACCGCCGCCTGCAACTATGCCTGCACCTACTGCGTGCCGGACGGCAAGCGCCTGGTGGCTGCTCAGGACGAACTGTCCGCCGAGGCCATGGTGCGTGGCGTGGCCTACCTAATGGAGGCGGCCGGCATCGAGCGGCTGCGCATCACCGGTGGCGAGCCGCTGGTCAGTCCCAAGCTCGATCACTTCCTCCGCGAGACCAGCCGCCTGGGGCTGCAGGACATCGGCCTGACCACCAACGGCCAGTTGCTCGCGCGCAAGCTGCCGCTGCTGCTGGAGTGCGGCCTCAAACGAATCAACGTGTCGCTGGACACCCTCGACCCCGACGACTTCAAGCGCATCGCTCGTGGCGGCGACCTGCCAGCTGTGTTGCAGGGGCTGGAAGAGGCGAGGGCGGCGGGGCTCAGGATCAAAATCAACATGGTGCCGCTGCGTGGGCAGAACCACGAGCAGGTGCTGCCGATGCTCGATTACTGCCTGGAGCGGGGCTTCGAGCTGCGCTTCATCGAACTGATGCGCATGGGCCATCTCGCCCGCGAGGGTGCGAGCTTCCAGCAGCAGTTCTATGGCATGCCCGAGTTGCTGGCAGAGGTCGGCAGCCGCTACGAGTTCATCCAGGCTGCGGCGCCGCTGGATGCCACCGCGCTGCGCTACGAGATTCCAGGGCACGGCTTCTTCGGCGTGATCGCCAACGAGAGCGTGCCGTTCTGCCGGACCTGCTCGCGCCTGCGTCTGTCCTCCACCGGCTGGCTGCACGGCTGCCTGTCATCGAGCAACCGTCACTATGTCGGCGACCTGCTCGACAAACCGCGGCATCAGGCCTTGCCGGCCCTGCAGCGCCTGCTGGTGCGCGCCCTGGGCGACAAGCAGGACGTCGCCTTTGCCGGTGGCGCCACCGTCATGAAAATCATCGGCGGCTAACGCGCCGCCTCATCTATCCGTACGAAGCCATGCCTGCCGAATTCCCCATCGCCTATATCGAACCGGTGTTCCGTCCGCCGAGCGAAGCCAACTCCCTGATCCTGCCGGTGACCAACGGCTGCTCCTGGAACAGCTGTACGTTCTGCGAGATGTACACCCAGCCGCAGAAGAAATTCCGTGCCCGTGACGAAGAGCAGGTGCTGGAGGAGATTCGCCGCGCCGGCGAGCGCCTGATCGTGCAGCGGGTGTTCCTCGCCGATGGCGATGCCCTGGTGCTGCCGACGCGGCGCCTGCTGAATATCCTCAACGCCATTCGCGAGCACATGCCCGAGGTCGATCGGGTCTCCAGCTACTGCCTGCCGCGCAACCTGCGCAAAAAATCGGTGGAGGAGCTCAAGGAGCTGGCCGACGCGGGACTGAAGATGGCCTATGTCGGCTGCGAGTCGGGTGACGACGAGGTCTTGGCGCTGGTCAACAAGGGCGAGACCTTTGATTCCAGCCTCAGCGCCCTGGACAAGCTCGGCCAGGCCGGCATCACCCGCTCGGTGATGATTCTCAACGGCCTCGGCGGCACCTCGCTGAGCGAGCAGCATGCCGACAACTCGGCGCGCCTGATGAACGCTTCGCAGCCGGAATTCCTTTCCACCCTGGTGGTCAGCTTCCCCACGGGCGAGGAGCGTTTCCGTGCCGGCTTCGAGGGCTTCCAGCCGCTCGGCCAGCAGCAGCTGTTCCTCGAGGTCGAGCGCCTGCTGCAGGGCCTGGAGCTGCATGACACGGTATTCCGCAGCGATCACGCCTCCAACTACCTGGTGCTCAAGGGCAACCTCGGCGCCGACAAGACGCGCCTGCTGGCCCAGGTGCGCCAGGCCATCGAGCGCCCGCAGAGTGCCCATCTGCGTCAGGAGTGGCAGCGCGGCCTGTAGGCTGCGCTGTGGCACAGGTTGGCGCGGAAGCTGCTATGTCTTTCTATCCGCCGGTTTTCCGTCACCGGCAGGGAGGAAACCAATGCGTAGCTTGATCCTGTTGCTGGCGCTCTGTGCGCTCGGCGGCTGCATGAAGGTCGGCGACATGGCCGCCGGTACCGAGTACCACTTGCGCGATGCCGGCGTGCTCGACCGCAGCGATACCCGCCGCTCCGCCTCCTGGCGCCTGCAGGCCGACTCTTTCGTGTTCATCGCCCAGGGGCACTACGTGCCGCCGGGTGATGCCCACCCGCGGCCCAATGTTGTGGCCGAGGAAGCCTTCAAGGCCTTCGTCGAATACTTCCCCCTGGTGCGCCGCGCCAGCAAGCCCGAGGGCCTGGACGAGGCGATGAACGAGGCGCGCATAGCTGGCGCCCATTACCTGCTGTACACCCGCTTCGCCGATGCCGACGACCGCATCGGCACGCTGGAGGAGTGGGAGGATCAGGAAGCACTGGACCGTGTCGGTGTGGACTCGGGCGTGATCCAGCTGATGCTGATCGAGACCAGCACCCGCTACCTGGTAGATACCGCACGGATTCGCAACCACGGCGGATTTCTGACGTTTTACGATAACCAGCCCATCGATCAGCTGCGTGCGCCATTCGAGCAATATGCCCGCACCCTGCTGGGTGTGAGCGCACGCTAGCCGCCATACTCGAGGCGGGCACAGGAGAACAGAAGCAATGAGTGATCCGGGCAAGGCCGGCGACCTGCTGGCACAGATTCCCAAGGGCGAAGGCAAGGGCCTGCCGCCGGTACACCTGTGGAACCCGGATTTCTGCGGCGACATCGACATGCGCATCGCCCGCGACGGCACCTGGTACTACCTGGGCACGCCGATCGGGCGCAAGCCGATGGTCAAGCTGTTCTCCACCATCATCCGCCGCGACGACGACAAGTACTTCCTGATCACCCCGGTGGAGAAGGTCGGCATCGTCGTCGACGATGCGCCGTTCGTGGCGGTGACCCTGCAGGTGATCGGCGAAGGCGAGGCGCAGGTGCTGCGTTTCACCACCAATGTCGACGAAGAGGTCGAGGCAGGCGCCGAGCACCCGCTACGGGTCGAGATCGATCCCGCGAGCCAGGAGCCTGCGCCCTATCTGCATGTGCGGCGCAACCTCGAGGCGCTGGTGCATCGCAATGTGTTCTACCAGCTGGTGGACCTGGCGGTGGAGCGGGAGATCGATGGCCAGCTGTGGCTCGGGGTCTGGAGCGGCGGCACCTTCTTCCCGATCGGCCCGCAGCCGGAGTAATCGCAGCTGCGGCGATACGCCTGAAGCGGCTAGATATTCTGGCCGATGCGCCACAACACCCCGGACGGATCGAGCAGCACGAAGTCGCGCATGCCCCACGGCTGGTCCTGTAGCGGATGCAGGCGCACGTTGTAGCGCGCGACCACGCCCGAGTCCTGCACCTGCTGCCACCATGCTTCAACGTCCTCCACCAGCAGGTGCATCATCAGGTTGTCCGCCAGCTCAGGCACATAGAAGTCCTGCAGCAGGAAACTGCTGTTGCCATGGTGGAAATAGGCCACGCCGTCGCCGTCCGAGGCCATGCGAAAGCCCAGGTCCTGATAGAAGGCTTTGGAGCGCTCGAAGTCCTTGGCTGGCACGAAGGCTTTGATTTCCGTGGTGTTCAGGTTGCTCATCGTCGATCTTCCTTGCGTGTTCAATACAGGTCGGTGCGTTTACGCGGCTGAATGGCCTGGATGAAGCTGTAGCCCAGGCCGATATCGGTGACCACGCGGGTGCACATGGCGGGGATGGCGATCAGCGCGTGGATCAGCATCGCCACGGCGGCGTAGCCGGCGAACTCCACTGCGCGTAGGGGGCAGGGCAGCGGATCGCGGCGGCTCTCCAGCAGCGTCTGGCGCAGGGCCGGCAGATCGGCCCAATGCTCGCCGTCGATCTTCTCGCGCATGGCCAGCGGATACAGGTTGCGGCTGCGACAGCCGCGGCGGAAGGCGCGCCACATGCGTCTGGGCTCCAGCACCAGGCCGGTGGAGAGGGCGATCAGGTTCATGGTGCCGAGCAGTGGCGAGTTGAACATCGAACCGGTGCCCAGCTCCCAGGCGCTGACCTCGCCCTCGCCGATGCGCCCGGTGCTGTAGCCGGTCGCCACGTGGTGCAGGTCGTGGTACTTCAGGTAGACGTGGCGGGTCTCGATGTTGGGCAGCGGCACCAGCAGGCAGCCGGTGTAGACCGGCACGGTGCAGGCCTGGCGGTCGGCGGTGTCGCTGAAGCCGCAGCGCCGGTAGAAGGCGGCGAGTTCTTCCTTGAGAGTCATGGCATCCGTCCTTGGCAAAGTAGTCAGCGAGGGTACAGCGGTGGCAGCGGGCTGGGCTCCTGCGGGTTGGCCGCCGCTTCCAGCGCCGGCAGGCTGCGGATGGCCTTCCACAGGCTCTCACCCTGCCACTGGTGGCCAGTCTCGCTGTACAGCGCACCGTTGAGGCCATCCATGGCGTCGGACAGTGGCGCGAAGCGTGCCGCCATGTCGGCCAGGGTTTCCGGCTGCTGGCGCGCCCAGGCGTCCAGGGCCTGGCGCGTGGCGTGTGGGTCATTGGCCAGGCAGGCGCGCTTGAGGTCGTCGAGCAGCGTGCGCGGGCTGGGGCCGGTCTGCGCGGTGGGCAGGATCGCCGGCTGGCGCCGCGCATGCCACCACAGGCCGAAGCCCAGCACGGTGGTCAGGGCGAGCAGGGTGCAGGCCAGCTGCCAGGGCCAGAGCAGGGCGCTGCTCTGCTCGCCGAGAACCGGCTGGCCACCGACCGGGGCCTCGACCTCCAGGCTCGGGTTATTCGCTACTTCCAGGGTGCGTGGCGCGAGACTGGCGGTTTCCAGGCGATCCTCCACGGTGTTCCACCACAGCACCTGTACTTCCGGCAGGCCGACGCGGCCGCTTTGGCTCGGCACCAGGGCTTCGCTCTCCTCGCGGCTGCCGATCAGGCCCTTGTCGTTCACCTCGTTGCGCTGCTGCGGCTGGTCCGGATAGCGACGCAGGCCTGGGCTGTCCTGGATCGGCAGCGGCGGCAGCTGGGAGCTGGACAGGCCCTGGGCACGCAGCATGATGCTGCGGGTCAGCGAGTCGCCCACGCGGGCCTTGTTCGGCTCCGGGTTCCACGCCTCGGTCAGCGTCAGTTCGCGCGCCGGCAGCCAGGGCGCGTCGGCGGGCCAGCTGGCGGGGCGCGGCTTGACGGTGAGCGGGATTGCCGGCGATTTCACCCGGGTCAGACGCCCCGGGCGCGGGCCGAACGGGTTGTAGTCGCGGTCGCGGACCGCTGGCGTGGCGCTGAATACCTGCGAGGGAATGCTCAGCTCGCCGCTCTGCTGCGGGAAGATCGCATAGCGCAGCTCGATCACGCCGTGGCGCACGCCGTTGACGTCGGTCTCGAAGGTGCGTGGGTCGCCGAGCTGTTCGACGCGAGCATTGGGCATGCTCAGGGGCGTCAGGCTGCTGTCGTCATACAGCGATACCGAGTGGTAGATGCGCAGGGTCAGCACCACCTGGGCCTGCACGTAGACGCTCTCCTGATCCAGGCTGGCGTCGATGAAGATGGGCGCCAGCTGACCGTTGCCGCTGGCATCGCCTTTGACCACCTGCAGGGTGATCGGTTGGCTCTGCGCATCGCCCAGCTTGAGCGGCGGCACCACCACGAAGCCGGTCTGCTGCGGCAGCAGAGTGATGATCCAGCGCGTGCTGGAGCGAGCCTTGCCGCCCAGGGTCGAGAGCTGGTTCTCCTGGCGGGTGCTGATCACCTCGAACTGCTGCTTGAGCGGCGCCAGGTCCGGCATGCCGAATTCGGTGGCGTCGTCGGATTCGAGGATCAGGTCGAAGGTCTCGCCCTCGTTCAGGCGAGCCCGGTCGACGGTGGCGGAGAGGTCGGCGGCCCAGGCCTGCATGCCGAGCAGGCAGAGGAGGAGGGCGCAAAGCAGGCGATTCATCGGGGTTGTTCCTGGCGCTGCTGTTGTTCGTAGAGGAATTTGCGCCGCAGCAGCTCGCCCGGATCGTCGGGGATCTGCCGCAGCCATTGTTCCAGCGCGTCGCGCTGTTCGCCATCCAGCGGCTGAGCGGTGGCCTGAGTGGGTTCGCCGGGCGGCTGCGCGGTGTCTGCCTTCTCGGGGCCCTGCTGCTGGCCTTGCTGTTGTTGCGCGGAGTCCTTGGACTCTTGCGTCTGGCCATCCTGGTGTGGCTGTTGGGCCTGCTGCGACTGCTGTTGTGGGTCGCTGCTCTTGTCGTCCGGCTGCGGCTGGCCGGCAGCGGATTGCTGCTCGCCCTGCTGATTCTGCTGGTCTTGCTGCTGGCCCTGGTCCTGCTGTTGGGCTTGCTGTTGCTGTTGCTGTTGCTGCTGCTCTTTCTGCTCACGCAGCAGCTGCTCGACCAGTGCCTTGTTCTGCTGCGCCTGCTGCAGCTCCGGATCGCGCTCCAGGGCCTGCTCGTAGGCGTCCACGGCGGCCTCCAGTTCGTTGCCCTTGGCCAGGGCATTGCCGCGGTTGTAGTGGGCGATGGCGCTATCGGCCTTGGCGAAGCGTTCGGCCGCACCGGCATAGTCGCCGGCGTGGTACAGCGCCTCGCCCTGCCACTGCGGGTCCTGGAAGTGTTCGGCGGCGTCCTTGGGCTTTTCCGCCTGCAGCAGGCGCTGGCCCTGCTGGTCCGGACGCAGCCACAGGTCGCCCCAGCCGAAGGCGTAGCTGGGTTGCGGCGCCAGGCACAGCAACAGTGGCAGGCAGAACAGCCAGCCCCGGCGCCCGGCGCAGGCGGCGATCAGCAGCAGTGGCAGCAGCAGCCAGTGGCCCTGGTCGGCCCAGGCCGCCAGTTGGGTCGGTTCAGCGCCTTCGCGCAGCTGCTCCGGGCCATCGAGCAGCTCCAACCCCTGCAGGTCGCTGTCGTCGAGGCGCAGGGTGCGGTAGCGGCCGCCCAGCTCGTTGATGAAGCTGCGCAGGCTGGCGCTGTCCAGGCGCGGCACCAGGATGGCGCCGTCGGCACCCTTGACCAGGCTGCCGTCCTCGCCACGAATCGGCGCACCCTGGGCGGTGCCAACACCCAGCAGCGCCAGGCGCTCGCCGCGGCTACCGAGGGCGCGGCGGATGCCGTCGCGCTCATTGCTATCCAGTTCGCTGCCGATCAGCAGCAGGCGACCGCGGCCCTGGGCGCCGTGATCGAGCAGCTGCATGGCGCGCTCTACCGCCAGGTCGGCGCGGCGGCCTGGCTCCGGCATGATTGATGGCTTGACCGCCTCCAGCAGGTTGCGCGCGGTGGACAGGTCGTCGGACAGCGGCACCAGAGTGTGGGCGCTGCCGGCGTACACGATGATCGCGGTCTGCGCGTCGCTACGCGCCTGCAGCAGGTCGAGCAGCTTGCGCTTGGCCTGCTCCAGGCGATTGGGCGCGGCGTCGGTGGCTAGCATCGCCGGGGTCAGTTCGAGCAACACCACCAGCGGGTCGGCGCGCTTCTGGCTGGCCTGCTCCAGGCGCTGCCAGCTGGGGCCGAGCAGGGCCAGCAGGGCCAGCAGCCAGGCCAGGCCGAGGGCGATCCACGGTAGCTTGTTGCTGCGCGTGCGCCCGCCGGAGAGCAGCACGGCCTGGAAGGCGGCCGGCAGCAGCAGTTGCCAGCGCCCGCTGCGTTTCTCGCGGTGCCACAGCTGCCAGAGCAGCCAGCAGAGCAGCGGCAGCAGGAGCAGCCAGAACGGGCGCAGCCAGTGTGGCCAGAGCATCTCCATCAGGCCGCGCCTCCGAAGCGAGAGGTCAGCGCCTGCCAGCGTTGCGGCCACAGCTCGCGGGCGATCAGCAGCATGCTGATCAGCAGAGCGGCGGCCAGCGGCCAGGGATACAGGGCCTTGGCCGGGCGCGCGCGGGTCGGCAGCTGGGCGGCCGGCTCCAGCTGGTCGAGGGTTTCCTCGATGCGTTGCAGTTCCTCGCTGGTGCGGGCGCGGAAGTAGGTGCCTCCGGTCTGCTCGGCGATGGCGATCAGCGTCGGCTCGTCGAGATCGACGCCGGGGTTGAGCCCGAGCATGCCCATGATGCCGCTCTGCTGCGGGTCGGCGCCGATACCGATGGTGTAGATCTTCACCTGCTGCTCGGCGGCCAGGCGCGCGGCGACCTTGGGTTCGATCTCGCCGCCGTTGTTGGCGCCGTCGGTGATCAGCACCAGCACGCGGCTGTCGGCCGGGCGCTGGCGCAGGCGTTTGACCGCCAGGCCAATGGCATCGCCGATGGCGGTCTGCGGCCCGGCGATGTTGATCAGCGCCTCGTCCAGCCAGGTGCGCACGGTGTGGCGATCGAAGGTCAGCGGCGACTGCAGGTAGGCGCGGCTGCCGAACAGGATCAGGCCGATGCGGTCACCGCGGCGGTCCTCGATGAAGTCACCGAACAGCTTCTTCACCAGTTCCAGGCGCGGGATGTCTTCGCCTTCCCACTGCATGTCGTCGTGGTCCATGGAGCCGGACACGTCTACCGCCAGCAGCAGGTCGCGGCCGCTGGTGGGCAGCGGCAGCGGCTCGCCGACCCATTCCGGGCGGGCGGCGGCGATGATCAGGAACATCCACAGCAGCACGAAGGGCGCCTGCTGGCGCCAGGCTGGCAGGTTGGCGCGGGCACGGCGGCCGCTGAGGCCTTCCAGTTCATTGAGGAAGCTGACCTTGAGTGCCGCCTCGCCGCTGTCCGCCGCCGGCAGCAGCAGGCGCAGCAGCCAGGGTAGCGGTGCGAGCAGGATGATCCACGGCCAGGCGAACTCAAACATGCTTGCGAATCCAGGTGTCGACGGCCTGGTTGAGGCCGTTGATGGCCTTGTCGTCGAGGCTGCAGTGGCTGCGGTAGGTGCCTTCCACCAGGATCATCCAGCGGGTCAGGCCGGCGGCCGGACAACGGCTGTCGAGGAAGGCCAGCCAGGCGCGGCCACTGAGCACGTGGCTGTTGTCCGTGGGGTAGTCGGCACGCGCCAGGCGCTTGAGCAGGGCATTGAGCTGCTGCAGCCAGGGGCCGGCATGCTGGCCGTCGTAGGGGCGCACCAGGCGCGCCAGCTCGGCCAGGGCCGCCTGGCGCATGGGGTCGAGCGGCTGTTCGGCCTGCAGCGCCTGCTGCTGCCGGCGTGGCAGGTAGCGGCGCAGGTACCACAGGCCCCAGAGCAGCAGCGGGATCAGCACCAGCAGTGCCCACCAGCCAGGCGCCAGCGGCCACCAGGATACCGGCGGCGGGGCGATGGTCGGCTGCAGCTGGTCGAGCGGGTTCATGTGCGCTTGCCCGCCTGCGGGCCGCTGAGGTGGTCGCGCAGCTGCTCGACCAGGTCCTGCGCGCTGCTCAGCGCCAGCAGCGGCACGCCGAGCTTCTGTGCCAGGCGTTGCCAGCGGGCGCGGCGTTGCTCGGCCAGGCCGCCGTAGGCCACGCGCAGGTCATCGCCACGGGTATCCAGCTCCAGCAGTGCGCCGCGCTCGGCGAAACGCAGCAGGCCGGCGCTCGGCAGCTCGTGGTCGAGCGGGTCGGACACCGGCAGCAGCACCAGATCGGTGTGCCGCGCCAGCAGGACCAGCTGCTGTTCGGCGGAGTCGTTCAGCGTGCGTTCGTCGCAGATCACGATCACCAGGCTGCCGGGGCGCAGCACCTCGCGGGCGCGGCGCAGGGCCAGGCCGAAGCTGTCGCGTTCGCCGGTGGCTTCTGCATGTAGGGCCTGGTTGGCGCGGGTCAGGCGGTTGAGCAGCTGCAGCAGGCTCTGCTTGCTGCGCCGTGGCTTGATCTCGTGGTGCTCGGCGTCGCCGAACACCAGGCCGCCGATGCGGTCGTTGTGCGCCAGCGCGGCCCAGCCGAACAGGCTGGCGGCCTGGGCGGCGAGCACCGACTTGAACTGCAGTGCCGAGCCGAAGAACAGCCGGCGGCTCTGCTCGACCATGATGAAGATCGGCCGCTCGCGCTCCTCGTGGAACATCTTGGTGTGCGGTTCCTGGGTGCGCGCGGTGACGCGCCAGTCGATGGTGCGCACGTCGTCGCCGGCCTGGTACACGCGCACCTGGTCGAAGTCGACGCCACGCCCGCGCAGCTTGGAGTGGTGCAGGCCGATCAGCGGGCTGCGCCGGGCCGGGGTGGAGAACAACTGCACCTCGCGCACGCGGTGACGCATCTCGATCAGCTCGGCGAGGCTGACACGAATGCCCGGTGGGGTCGGTTGCACATGCATGGAGAGGGCTCGCCGGTGGCCGTCAGGCCACCGCCACCACGTCGAGGATGCGCTGCACTACGCGGTCCTGGTCGATACCGGCGGCTTCCGCCTCGAACGACAGGATGACGCGGTGGCGCAGCACGTCGAACAGTACCGCCTGGATGTCTTCCGGGCTGACGAAGTCGCGGCCGGCCAGCCAGGCATGCGCGCGGGCGCAGCGGTCGAGGGCGATGGTGCCGCGCGGGCTGGCGCCATAGGCAATCCACTCGGCCAGCTCGGCGTCGTGCTTGGCCGGGGTGCGGGTGGCCATCACCAGTTGCACCAGGTATTCCTCCACGGCATCGGCCATGTACAGGCCGAGGATTTCCTGGCGGGCGGCGAAGATCGCCTGCTGGCTGACCCGGTGCTCCGGCTTGGTCTCGCCGTGCAGGGCATCACCGCGGGCTTGGGCGAGGATCTTGCGCTCCACCGCGGCGTCCGGGAAGCCGATCTTCACGTGCATCAGGAAGCGGTCGAGCTGCGCCTCGGGCAGGGGATAGGTGCCTTCCTGCTCGATGGGGTTCTGCGTGGCCATGACCAGGAACAGGCGCGACAGCTCGTAGGTCGAGCGGCCGACACTGACCTGGCGCTCGGCCATGGCCTCGAGCAGGGCCGATTGCACCTTGGCCGGGGCGCGGTTGATCTCGTCCGCCAGTACCAGGTTGTGGAAGATCGGCCCCTGCTGGAACACGAAGCTGCCGGTTTCCGGACGGTAGATCTCGGTGCCGGTGATGTCGGCGGGCAGCAGGTCAGGGGTGAACTGGATACGGTGGAACTCGGCTTCCATACCCTCGGCCAGCTCCTTGATAGCCTTGGTCTTGGCCAGGCCTGGCGCGCCCTCCACCAGCAGATGGCCGTCGGCGAGCAGGGCGATCAGCAGGCGCTCGACGAGCTTTTCCTGGCCGAGGATCTGGGTCGCGAGAAATTGCCGCAGGGCGACCAGCGCTTCACGATGTTCCATCGAAATCTTCCTGGAGAGGGACTGACGGGGCGGTGAACTCACCCGATCGGGGCGCTAAATGTACTGCATCGCCGCTTGCCGTGCAGGCCCCGCGGCCGCGATTGCCCACTGGTTCCGCTTCGCAGCGGCTCATGCAGACCGCTGCATTTCACACAAGTTCTGTGCCGCCCCGGGCAGTTCGCTGGTGCAGGTCAGCAGGCTGTTGCCGGGGCGTGGACCGCGCACGTCCGGGGCGCCGAACAGGCGCACGCTCAGGTAGTAGACGAACGCCGCCGGCCACCACATGCCGGCCTCGCGCAGCATGCGGAAGAACAGCAGGTCGGCCTCGTGCTTGGCCACCGGCGCGGCGTTCAGGTACTGGTACAGCGCGTCGTGCACCAGGCTGGCGGGGTGGGTCAGGGGCCAGAACACCTCGGTCTCGCAGATCGCGCCACCATGCAGGTGCAGCACCTTGTGCGGCTTCTCCCACCAGTCCGGCACGCCGATGATCGCCAGCCAGTAGAAGGGCACCTTGGGCGTGCAGCCGTCCCAGGCGTAGGTGGTGGGGCAGGCGAAGTCGTAGGCGACCTGCTGGCGCTGCGGGTCCGGCTGCGAGCGGCCGGGGTTGATGATCATCAGCCCGTCGTGGATCACCAGCCACTCGCCATAGAAGTAGCGCCCGGCGAACTCCGGGCAGCGGCGCAGGAAGGGCTGGTCGATGTAGTTGAGCCAGGGGCCGCAGTGGTCGCGGCTGGCGAAGCCCCACTTCTCCTCGCTGGCGGCCAGGGCCGCCGCGGCGCGGCGCAGGCGTTCGCGGCGGCCGATCCAGCGTGGCAGCAGCACGCCGATGTACACCGGCACGCCGGCCCATAGCAGCGGCGTCACCAGGTGCGGCCGCAGCCAGGCGGCCAGGCCGAGCAGGCTCAGGCCGATGGCGGTGATCAGCAGGTTGTTGAGGTTGAGCACCAGACGGCGGCGGAGCGGAGACTGCATGGCTTCCCTTCCCGAATGCACAGAACGAAACCTTATCAGCCACGGTGCCCGCATGGCGATGAACGAATATGTCGCGCCGCTGCAATCCGCCTGCCACGGCCTGTCGCTAAGCTTGGCGTGACCTCATGGTCGCCATGCGCCTGCCGAGTTCCGGGCATCGCCTAGACTGCTTGGAAGCCCGGAGCCGCGTGCCCCTATCGAATAACAAGTCCAGCGGAGCAACAACATGGCGTTCTTCACTGCTGCCAGCAAGGCCGACTTCCAGCACCAACTGCAAGCGGCGCTGGCCCAGCACGTCAGCGACAAGGCGCTGCCACAAGTGGCCCTGTTCGCCGAACAGTTCTTCGGCATCGTTTCCCTCGATGAACTCACCCAGCGCCGCCTGGGCGACCTGGCCGGCTGTACGCTGTCGTCCTGGCGTCTTCTGGAACGCTTCGACGGCAAGCCGCTGGTGCGGGTGTACAACCCGGATTACGAGAAGCATGGCTGGCAGTCCACCCACACTGCCGTGGAAGTGCTGCATGCCGACCTGCCGTTCCTGGTCGACTCGGTGCGCATGGAGCTGAACCGCCACGGCTACAGCATCCATACCCTGCAGAACAGCGTGTTCAGCGTGAAGCGCAAGAAGAACGGCGAGCTGCAGGAGATCCTCAGCAAGGGCAGCGGCGGCAAGGATGTGCAGCACGAAGCGCTGATGTACCTGGAGATCGACCGCTGCGCCAACGTCGCCGAGCTGCGTGCGCTGGAGAAGGCGATCCAGGACGTGCTCGAAGAAGTGCGCATCGCCGTGGCGGACTTCAACCCGATGAAGGCCAAGGCCGAGCAGCTCCTGGCCTGGCTGGACAAGGCCAAGCTCAAGGTCGATGGCGCCGAACTGGCGGAAGTGAAGACCTTCCTCGCCTGGCTGCTGGACAACCATTTCACCTTCCTCGGCTACGAGGAATTCACCGTGGTCGACGAGAAGGAGGGCGGCCATCTGGTATATGACGAGGCCTCGCTGCTCGGCCTGTCGCGTCACCTGCGCCCCGGCCTGAAGAAGGACGAGTTGCACATCGAGAAGGAAGCTGTCGACTACCTGCGCCAGCCGGTACTGCTGTCCTTCGCCAAGGCCGCCACGCCGAGCCGCGTGCACCGCCCGGCCTATCCGGACTTCGTGTCGATCCGCGAGCTGGACGCCAAGGGCAAGGTCATCAAGGAATGCCGCTTCATGGGTCTGTACACCTCGGCGGTGTATGCGCAGAGCGTCAGCCGCATCCCCTATATCCGCCGCAAGGTGGACGAGATCGCCGAGCGCTCCGGCTTCGACCGCAAGGCGCACCTGGGCAAGGAGCTGGAGCAGGTGCTGGAAGTGCTGCCGCGCGACGACCTGTTCCAGACCCCGGTGGACGAGCTGTTCGCCACTGCCATCGCCATCGTGCAGATCCAGGAACGCAACAAGCTGCGCCTGTTCATCCGCCGCGACCCGTACGGCCGTTTCGCCTACTGCCTGGCCTACGTGCCGCGTGACGTGTACTCCACCGAAACGCGGGTGAAGATCCAGCAGATTCTCATGGAGCGCCTGGGCGCCAGCGACTGCGAGTTCTGGACCTACTTCTCCGAGTCCGTGCTGGCGCGCGTGCAGTTCATCCTCAAGGTCGATCCGAAGAACCGCGTGCAGATCGACCCGGCGCGTATCGAGAAGGAGGTCATCCAGGCCTGCCGCTCGTGGAAGGACGACTATGCCAGCCTGATCGTCGAGAGCTTCGGCGAGGCCCAGGGCACCAACGTGCTGGCCGATTTCCCGAAAGGCTTCCCGGCCGGCTACACCGAGCGCTTCGCCCCGCATTCGGCGGTGGTCGACATGCAGCATCTGCTCAGCCTGTCTGACGAGCGCCCGCTGGTAATGAGCTTCTACCAGCCGCTGACCCAGGGCGAGCAGGAACTGCACTGCAAGCTGTACCACGCCGACACGCCGCTACCGCTGTCCGACGTGCTGCCGATCCTGGAGAACCTCGGCCTGCGCGTGCTCGGCGAATTCCCCTACAAACTGCGTAGCGCCGCCGGCCGCGAGTTCTGGATTCACGATTTCGCCTTCACCACCGCCGAGGGCGTGGACGTCGATATCCAGGAGCTCAACGAGACCCTGCAGGATGCGTTCGTGCGCATCGTCGAGGGTGCCGCCGAGAACGACGGCTTCAACCGCCTGGTACTGACCGCCGCCATGCCCTGGCGCGACGTGGCGCTGCTGCGTGCCTACGCGCGCTACCTCAAGCAGATCCGCCTGGGCTTCGACCTCGGCTACATCGCCGCGACCCTGGTCAACCACGCCGACATCGCCAAGGAGCTGGTGCGCCTGTTCCGCACCCGCTTCTACCTGGCGCGCAAGCTGTCCGCCGAGGACCTGGAAGACAAGCAGCAGAAGCTCGAGCAGGCCATCCTCAACGCGCTGGACAACGTCGCTGTGCTCAACGAGGACCGCATCCTGCGGCGCTACCTGGACCTGATCAAGGCCACCCTGCGCACCAACTTCTTCCAGAACGGTGCCGACGGCCAGCCCAAGCACTACTTCAGCTTCAAGCTCAGCCCGCGGGCGATCCCGGAGATCCCGCGGCCGGTGCCGAAGTTCGAGATCTTCGTCTACTGCCCGCGCGTCGAGGGCGTGCACCTGCGCTTCGGCGACGTGGCCCGTGGCGGCCTGCGTTGGTCCGACCGCGAGGAAGACTTCCGCACCGAGGTGCTCGGCCTGGTCAAGGCGCAGCAGGTGAAAAATGCGGTGATCGTGCCGATGGGCGCCAAGGGCGGCTTCATTCCGCGCAAGATGCCGGTGGGTGCCAACCGCGACGAGGTGCTGGCCGAGGGCATCGCCTGCTACCGCATCTTCATCAGCGGTCTGCTCGACATCACCGACAACCTCAAGGAAGGCAAGGTGGTGCCGCCCGAGGGCGTGGTACGCCACGACCCGGATGACCCCTACCTGGTGGTGGCGGCGGACAAGGGCACCGCGACCTTCTCCGACATCGCCAACGGCATCGCCCTGGACTACGGCTTCTGGCTCGGCGATGCGTTCGCCTCCGGCGGCTCGGCCGGCTACGACCACAAGGGCATGGGCATCACCGCCAAGGGCGGCTGGGTCTCGGTGCAGCGTCACTTCCGTGAGCGCGGCATCGACGTGCAGAAGGACGCGACCACGGTGATCGGCATCGGCGACATGGCCGGCGACGTGTTCGGCAACGGCCTGCTGCTGTCGGACCAGCTGCAGATGGTCGCCGCCTTCAACCACATGCACATCTTCATCGACCCGAATCCGGACGCGGCGAAGAGCTTCGCCGAGCGCCAGCGCATGTTTGCCCTGCCGCGCTCGTCCTGGGCCGACTACGACGCCAAGCTGATCTCCGAGGGCGGCGGCATCTTCCTGCGCAGCGCCAAGAGCATCGCCATCAGCCCGCAGATGAAGGAACGCTTCGACATCGCCGCCGACAAGCTGGCGCCCACCGAGCTGATCAACGCGCTGCTCAAAGCGCCGGTCGACCTGCTGTGGAACGGCGGCATCGGCACCTATGTGAAATCGAGCCGCGAGACCCACGCCGACGTCGGCGACAAGGCCAACGACGGCCTGCGGGTCAACGGCAATGAACTGCGCGCCAAGGTGGTGGGCGAGGGCGGCAACCTCGGCATGACCCAGCTGGGCCGCGTCGAGTACGGCCTCAACGGCGGTGCCAGCAACACCGACTTCATCGACAACGCCGGTGGCGTGGACTGCTCCGACCACGAGGTGAACATCAAGATCCTGCTCGGCGAGATCGTCGCCGCCGGTGACATGACCGGCAAGCAGCGCAACAAGCTGCTGGCCGACATGACCGACGACGTCGGCAACCTGGTGCTGGGCAACAACTACAAGCAGACCCAGGCCCTGTCCCTGGCCGAGCGCCGCGCCCGCGAGCGCCTGCCAGAGTACAAGCGCCTGATGGCGGCGCTGGAGGCGGCCGGCAAGCTGGACCGCGCGCTGGAGTTCCTGCCCACCGACGACGAGCTCAACGAGCGCGCCGCCAATGGCCGCGGCCTGACCCGGCCGGAGCTGTCGGTGCTGATCTCCTACAGCAAGATCGACCTCAAGGAAGCGCTGCTGAAATCCCTGGTGCCGGACGACGACTACCTGGCCCGCGAGATGGAAACCGCCTTCCCGGCGCAGCTGACCAAGAAGTTCGGCGAAGCGATGCGCCGTCACCGCCTGAAGCGCGAGATCGTCAGCACGCAGATCGCCAACGACCTGGTCAACCACATGGGCATCACCTTCGTGCAGCGCCTGAAGGAGTCCACCGGCATGAGCGCGGCCAACGTCGCCGGCGCCTACGTCATCGTGCGCGACGTGTTCCGCCTGCCGCACTGGTGGAAGCAGATCGAGGCGCTGGACTACAAGGTGCCGGCCGAGCTGCAGCTGCAGCTGATGGACGAGCTGATGCGCCTGGGCCGTCGCGCCACCCGCTGGTTCCTGCGCAGCCGTCGCGACGACCTCGACGCCGCCCGCGACGTTGGCCACTTCGCCCCGCGCGTGGCCGAGCTGGCCGGGCGCCTGGATGAGCTGCTCGAAGGCCCGGCCCGCGAGCAGTGGCTGGCGCGCTACCAGAGCTTCGTCGAGGCCGGCGCACCGGAGGAACTGGCCCGCGTGGTCGCTGGCACCAGCCACCTGTACACCCTGCTGCCAATCATCGAAGCGGCCGACGTCGCTGGCAAGGATGCCAGCGAAGTGGCCACCGCCTACTTCGCCGTCGGCGGCGCGCTGGAGCTGTCGTGGTACCTGCAGCAGATCACCTCGCTGCCGGTGGAGAACAACTGGCAGGCCCTGGCCCGCGAGGCGTTCCGCGACGACCTGGACTGGCAGCAGCGGGCGATCACCATTGCCGTGCTGCAGATGGCCGAGGGGCCGAAGGACATCGAGGAGCGGGTCAGCTTCTGGCTGGAGCAGCACCGCACCCTGGTGCAGCGCTGGCTGGCGATGCTCGCCGAGCTGCGTGCGGCCACCGGCACCGACTACGCCATGTACACCGTGGCCAGTCGCGAGCTGATGGACCTGGCGCAGAGCGACAAGCAAGGGGTGTGCATCCCCTGATGGACCGGGCGCCGCAGGATGTCTGGCCGCGCTTTGCGCTCAGCCATCCTGGCGGCACCAATCCGCCCGAGAGGGAATTCGAGCCGGCACTAGCCGGTCATCTTCGCCTCGGTTAGCCTGCTCGAAAAAATAAGTTCGTAAGACGGGGGAGGGCTCGGTGTTTCGGCACGGGCCTTGCCTTGGCAAGCGGACAACGGAGAGTAGTCATGACCGACATTCTGATTCTGACGCACGTCGATTTTTGTGCTCCGGGCCACCTCGCCACCGTTCTGGAAGAGCAGGGCCTCGACTTCACCGTATTGCGCACCGACCTCAACGAACTCGACGGCTATGACCTGGATCGCCCCCGCGCGGTGGCGGTGATGGGCGGGCCGATGAGCGTCAACGACGATCTGCCCTGGATCAGGGCGGAGATCGATGCGCTGCGTCATTTCATTCGTCGTGACATTCCCATCATCGGCCATTGCCTGGGCGGCCAGCTGATCGCCCGCGCGCTGGGCGCCTCGGTGCATCGCATGCCCTATACCGAGGTGGGCTGGCAGCCGCTGGTGCGGCGCGATGTCGGCAACCCCTGGTTGGCGCACCTGCCGCGCGAGTTCCCGGTCTACCAGTGGCACAGCGATACCTTCGACCTGCCGACCGGTGCCGAGTGGCTGCTGTCCAGCCCCTGGTGTCCGAACCAGGCCTTCGCCTGGGGTGACAAGGTGCTGGCCCTGCAGGGTCATCCGGAAGTCACCGAGGGCCTGGTGCGCTGGTGGCTGCAGGACTGGGCGCACCTGCTCGACGAGACCCAGGCCAGCCAGCAGGGCCTGCGCCAGATGCTCGCCGACCTGCCGCTGCGCATCGAGTCGCTGAACAAGGTCGCCGAGGGCTTCTATCGCCACTGGCTGAACCTGGCGTTCGGCGAGCCGGCGGTGGCCCAGGCGGTCTGAACCGCCCATAAAAAAGGCCGCCCGAAATGGGGCGGCCACAGGAGTGATCGGCAAGAAGGGGAGCGCCGATCTCGCGGAGCGACGGGCCTGATGCAGCCACCGCTCCGATGCCGCGCAGTCTGCCCAGCCGCGCACCGCGCGGGAAATCGAACCTGGCTATCCCCTCCATAGAAGCCCCGCTGCGCGAAACCTGCCATGCCTTGGGGCGAGCGTCCCAAATGGCAGCTGAAATGCGCCCCAAGCTGGTGCGTTAAGCGTTTCGCTTTTATTCAACTCATTGAAAATAAACAATAAAATTTCGTGGCACGGCCCTTGCGATGACTCTTCTGTCCGGGTGACAAGGAGTACGGCATGGCCCGCACCTTCTACGATGAGATGTACGACGCGAGCGGCGCAGTCCGCCCGCACTATCGGGAATTCGCCCGCTGGTTGGCGGATACCCCCGAGGAGCTTCTGGCCCAGCGCCGCCGTGAAGCCGACCTGCTGTTCCACCGCGCAGGTATCACCTTCACCCTCTACGGGGACGAGCAGGGCACCGAGCGCCTGATCCCTTTCGACACGATTCCCCGCAGCATTCCCGCCAGCGAGTGGCGCATCGTCGAGTCCGGCTGCATCCAGCGGGTCAAGGCGCTGAACATGTTCCTCGCCGACCTCTACCACGAGCAGCGCATTCTCAAGGCCGGCATCATCCCGGCCGAGCAGGTGCTGGCCAACGAGGGCTACCAGCTGGCGATGCAGGGCCTCGACCTGCACCGCGACATTTACGCCCACATCGCCGGCGTCGACCTGGTGCGCGACGGCGACGGCAGCTTCTACGTGCTGGAAGACAACCTGCGTACTCCGAGCGGCGTCAGCTACATGCTCGAAGACCGCAAGATGATGATGCGCCTGTTCCCCGAGCTGTTCTCCCTGCAGCGTGTGGCGCCCATCGACCACTACCCGAGCCTGCTGCTGGACACGCTGAAAAGCTCCAGCCCGATCGATAATCCGGCCGTGGTGGTACTCACCCCGGGCCGCTTCAACAGCGCCTACTTCGAGCACGCCTTCCTCGCCCGCGAGATGGGCGTAGAGCTGGTCGAGGGCGCCGACCTGTTCGTTCGCGACGACAAGGTGTTCATGCGGACCACCTCCGGCCCGCAGCCGGTGGACGTGATCTACCGCCGCCTGGACGACGCCTTCCTCGACCCGCTGGCCTTCAACCCGGACTCCATGCTCGGCGTGCCTGGCCTACTGGCCGCCTACCGCAGCGGCAACGTGGTGTTGGCCAACGCAGTCGGCACCGGGGTGGCGGACGACAAGTCGATCTACCCCTACGTCGGCGAGATGATCCGCTTCTACCTGGACGAGGAGCCGATCCTCAAGAACGTACCCACCTGGCAGTGCCGCAAGCCCGAGGAGCTGTCCCACGTGCTGGCCAACCTGCCCGAGCTGGTGGTCAAGGAAACCCAGGGCTCCGGCGGCTACGGCATGCTGGTCGGCCCGGCCGCCACCAAGGCCGAGATCGAGGCCTTCCGCGAACGCCTGAAAGCGCGGCCGGAGGCCTACATCGCCCAGCCTACCCTGAGCCTGTCGACCTGCCCGACCTTCGTCGAGAAGGGCATCGCGCCGCGCCATATCGACCTGCGCCCGTTCGTGCTGTCCGGCCGCGAGACCCGCCTGGTGCCTGGTGGCCTGACCCGTGTGGCGCTGCGTGAGGGCTCGCTGGTGGTCAACTCGTCCCAGGGCGGCGGCACCAAGGACACCTGGGTGGTAGAGGACTGAGCATGCTTTCGAGAACTGCCTCCGATCTGTACTGGATGTCGCGTTACCTGGAGCGCGCCGAGAACCTCGCGCGCATGCTCGACGTCAGCTACTCGCTGTCGCTGATGCCGCAGGACGGCCGTGGCGACGGCCTCGACGAACTAGCCCTGCCGCTGCTGATCACCGGTACCCTGGACGACTACCTGACCCGCCACGGGCAGATGCACGCCGAGCGCATGCTGCACTTCTTCGCCTTGGATGCGGAAAACCCGGCCAGCATCTACTGCTGCCTGCAGGGCGCGCGGGCCAACGCCCACGCCGTGCGCGGGCGCATCACCGCCGACATGTGGGAGAACATCAACGCCACCTGGCTGGAGATGCGTGGCATCGCCGCCGAGGGCTTGGGCCGCTATGGCATCAGTCGCTTCTGCGAGTGGGTCAAGGAGCGCTCGCACCTGTTCCGCGGCGCCACCTTCGGTACCATCATGCGCGGCGAGTCCTACCGCTTCATCCGCCTGGGTACCTTCATCGAGCGCGCCGACAACACCCTGCGCCTGCTCGATGCACGCTACGAGATGCTTGGCGATGCCGCCGACGAAGTCAGCGATACCTCGGCCCGCGGCTACTACGAGTGGAGCGCGCTGTTGCGGGCGCTGTCGTCGTTCGAAGCCTTCACCGAGATCTACCGCGGCTCGCCGCGCACCCACAAGATCGCCGAACTGCTGCTGTTGCGCCCCGAAGTGCCGCGCTCCCTGCGTGCCTGCATGGAGGAGCTCAACCTGATGCTCGCCGGCCTGCCCGGCGACAACGGCCGCCCGGCCCAGCGCCTGGCCGCCGAGCTGGACGCGCGCCTGCGCTACACCAGCATCGACGAGGTCCTCGACGAGGGCCTGCACACCTGGCTCACCGATTTCATCCTGCTCGTTAGGCAGTTGGGCAGCGCCATCCACACGTCCTATCTGGAGGCCGTATGAGACTCTCGATCCGCCACGACACCACCTACAACTACGACGACCAGGTGCGCGCGAGCATCCAGTATCTGCGCCTGACCCCGCAGGAGAGCGCGCGCCAGCGGGTGATCAGCTGGCACCTCGACCTGCCGCGCCCGGTACGCGCGCAGCGCGATCCCTACGGCAACATCCTGCATGTGCTGACCATGGACGAGCCGCACGAGGCGCTGGTGATCGGCGCCCGTGGCCAGGTGGAGATCGACGAACACTGCGAGTCCGAGCGCGACAGTCGTTCGGCCCTGCCGTATCTGCGCACCACGCGTCTGACCCAGGCCGACGACGCCCTGCGTGAGTTCGCCCGCGCCAGCAGCGCCGGGCGCAGCGACCGCGACGGGCTGATCGGCCTGATGCACGGCCTGCATGCGCAGATGCCCTACAGCCCGGGCGTGACCCAGGTCGACAGCACCGCCGCCGAGGCCTTCGCCGGCCGCGCCGGGGTGTGCCAGGACCATACCCATGCGTTCCTGGCTTGTGCGCGTAGCCTGGGGGTGCCTTCGCGCTATGTGTCGGGTTATCTGTACACCGAGGACAGCGGGCATCTGGCCAGCCATGCCTGGGCCGAGGCCTGGCTGGGGGATGGTTGGTACAGCTTCGATGTGACCAACGAGCTGTCGAGGCCGGAGCGGCATCTGAAGTTGGCGGTTGGGCTCGACTATCTGGATGCCTGCCCGGTACGGGGGATGCGGCGCGGGGGTGGGGGCGAGCAGATGCATGCTCGGGTGAATGTGGCGGCGTTGATGCAGACGCAGCAACAACAGCAGTGAGGTGTGGCGCGCGGAGCGCGCTTCTCTCTTAACCCCTCTCCCTGTGGGAGAGGGGCAGGGGTGAGGGAGTGATGTTCTGCACGTTGGTCTGATGCTGCTGGTTTCGTGCCGCTGCTCGTTTTCGTGCGTGTTGATGCATCAGTTCCGCCCTGCTGGGCGGGTTCCTTTTGGCAGTCGCCCCAAAAGGAACCAAAAGGTCTTGCCCCGCCATTCGGCCCTACGCTTCGCTCCGGGTTCGTTCGCTCCATCGCCGCTCCAGGGGCCCGCCGCGAAGGGCCATCCTTGGCCCATCGCGCCTCTCGCGGCATCCATGCCGCTCAACCCCTTCCTCGACGATTCCACTCACCCTTCTGAAGGGGCGTTTGGCGCTGCCTGACAGTTTGTGTGTGCTTTTTCGATGGTGAGGGTGGCGCTCCTACAGGCCAGCAAAACGATCAAAGAGTTGCCAAGCAACTCGGAGCCCGAATCCCCGTCAGGAGGCCGAGTGGAGGTGTTGTGCAGGGGGACGAGCCGCATGGATGCGGCGAGAGGCGTAAAGGGGCATGGACGCCCCTTGTACGCCGGCCCCCGGAGCGGCACCGGAGGGAGGGAAGTCTGGCCGCAGGCCAGACCCGGATGTCGGGGTGCGCTTTCTTTTGCTTACTTTTCTTTGCGCAAACAAAGAAAAGTGAGGCGCCGTAAGGGCGCAAAGCATGATTCCAAATATGTAGAAAGCCTCGTATGGCCACCGATGGTGGACAAGCAGAAACATTGTCCACCCTACGAATATCCAGAGCTGCTCGCTTGGTAACTCTGTACCGTCGTTAGGACGCCTGATATGTAGAGGAATTAGTAATATGTTGAATGTAATGACCATTGTTTTTCATCGGTCCCATTCTTCCTTAAAGTTTCCAATGACTGATTACTAAATACTGCATCAGAGTACCATTGATCTGGGCAGGCAATGCCACCTGTGTCTAACTCAGACATTACATAGAACTCGGCCATTGGGCGAAGCGAAGGGTCTTCGTAAGCCAAACGCTCCATCAGATGGCAAACGAGTCTGCCAAGGGTGGTTCCATACCATGGGTTATTTGCTTCATCCCAGCCACACGTGTATCCAATATGAACGCCTTCCGAAAGCTCACTGCTGCTCATCAATTTGGGCTGAGATTTCTTCTTGGGTATATTGGGTCCAATCAATATTTCCTTGCTAAGTATGTAGGTTGCTGTGTCGGCTATGGCAATAAGGTCAAGCATTTCTCTAGGATGCTCGATGCTGTGGTATTGGTTTTTCAATATGCTTTGTAGTATTTCAAAGGCGCTGCCATTTTTTCCACTTCTCCAAGCATGAGAGTGAGCTAGAACACCATAAATAATTGGTTGGTGGAGTTCATGATATGGGCTGCCCTCTCTATTTTTGTACAGGCGCTTTATTTTTGATGAGTTGCTGAATATTTTTTTAAGATGAGAGGGTTTTAGCGTGAGCTTACATTCGAAAGCTGCTACAACGCCGCCTGATAAGTAGTATTTCTTTTCCAGTAAATGACGTGGATATGAAGGGTGTAGGACTAGTACATCAACCTGCGGGCTTGCCTCTCCTAGGTGATTTATGATCCGGCCTTTTGTTGTTACGTGGTAATTCGAAGGTAGCCAAGATCGGAGTAGGTCAGCCCAGTTGTTTTCGCCTTCATCGCCAGCCGTGCCTGGGTCTTCTTTTACACGAGCTTGTATGCGGCTATATTCGCTCGCTAGCTGTGCTTTGAATTGACTCATGAACTCGTATAGCTCACTTCTCTGCATGGCGATTGCTCGGTGACTGATTGCTGTATGGTGTTATTTGCGCGCTCGGTAAATAAGTGATACTGCACGCGTGAAAGTGCTTTTGCGAATTTTTTGAGAGTAAGCGTTGGCTGTTAGCGACTGGATTTATGTTTCACCATATGCCCCAAATACCCAATCAATTCCCCCAACTCCCTATCACTCAAAACCGCCCCACTAAATTCTGGCATCCGCCCCTGCGGCCACTTTCGTAGGCTCTGCGGATCACGAATGTACTGCTGCAAAAAATCCCCCGCGAAATACTCCGTCGGGTTATGCGGAATATTCAGGTCCGGACCGAAGTGCGAATCCCCCGCGCCGTTGAGGCGGTGGCAGGCCAGGCAGTTCTTCTGGAACACCGCAAACCCCGCCTGCACCTCGGCGCTGGCATCGGCTGCCGGCAGCAGCGCAGGAAAGCGCTGGGCAACGGGGGCGAGCAGGCGGAAGGTGGAGACCTGGAAGGGCCATTGCTCCGGGCCGATCTGTGCGGCTTCCGGCTGTTGCCAGACGAGATAGAAAGGCCCGGCGCTGGGTTTGTTCTTCGACAGGCGCGGCCAGGGCTGCGCCGGGTCTTCTACTGCCAGCCAGGCGCGGGCGCCCTGGGTGCTCAGTAGCGGGGCGGCGGGCAGTTCGGCGGCGAAGCCGTCGAGGGCCACGGCCTGTAGGTGGTCGCCGGGTTGTACGCCTTCGAGCAGGGCGGCCAGCGGCACGGCGCGGTAGTGCATGGTGCGTTTGTAGGACACGTCGCCCGGTATCTCCACCTGCTGGGCCTGCGGGTGGGTTAGCAGTTGTTCGGTGCTCCAGCTGCGGCTGCTGCCGGAAAGCTCCAGCTTGAGTTCGGCGGCCCAGGCGCCAGGCGTCAGCAGGGCGGCGAGCAGGGGCAGGTGGGCGAGGCGTTGAAGCGTGGTGCGCATGGGTGCTATCGGTCCTTGAGCAGGGGTTGCAGTTGTTCGTAGCCGCCGGCGTTGATCACGTTGCTGTAGCCCAGCTCCAGCAGGCGGTCCTGGGCGATGCCGGAGCGGCGGCCGCTGCGGCAGTAGAGGACAACTGGCGCGTTCTTGTCTGGCGCCACGTTGGCGATGCGTTGGGCGATCTGTTCATGGGGAATCAGGCTGGCGCCGGGCAGGGCGCCGGTGGCGAATTCTTCCTGGGTGC
Organism: Pseudomonas sp. Gutcm_11s; assembly: GCF_028649395.1. Lineage (GTDB taxonomy): Bacteria > Pseudomonadota > Gammaproteobacteria > Pseudomonadales > Pseudomonadaceae > Aquipseudomonas. Next base: position 248,081 of record NZ_JAQSUW010000013.1, read on the forward strand.
GCACGTCGATCAGCACCGCACCGGGTTGCTGCAGCGCGCTGAGGGCAGCGGCTTGGTCGATGTCGCCGGCAAGCGCGGCGAGGGGGCTTAGGGCGAGGCCGAGGCAGAGCAGCAGATGGCGCATGGCGGCGTTCTCTTTGAGGCGAGAGGCCACGCTAGCACAGTCTTCGGGAGGGAGCGGGAGGGGTTGTTCCGCGGCCCGAGCGCTACGGCATCGGGCCACGGCTAGTGAGGGATGATCAACCGACCAGACGAGGCACGTTGGGCAGGATCAGGATGACGGTGGTGGCAAGGACGATGAGGCTCGCCTGCCGGTATTTGACGTGTTTGAACATGGTTCTACTGCCTTTGTTCTTGTTGGTGCTTCGGCCAGTGCCCGCGAGTAAAGATCGGCGAACGGGGCGTCACACCGTGGCGCAGATAAAAAAGCCGTCCCGGCAGAACCCGGCGACGGCACCTTGCATGAATAACTCTAGGGCCCGCGTCACGCCTGGCTTAGATGACTTGGTTTCTAGCCAAATGCTGGAAAAGCCCAGTGGTTATTGGCAGGCGTCAGGTATTTCCGCTTCGGCCCTTGAGCCAGACACATCGCGCCTCGCGTGCAGATGGCGGGTGGCCAGGTGACCGCTCGTCTGAGCCCAATGGTCAACGGGCCTGAGCGCATCGGTCATTGAGTCCATTGGGCAGGGAATTAAGGTAAGTCCACCCGGCATCCGCCGCTGCCATGTACCGAGGACGTCATGACCGAAGCATATATTTTCGACGCCGTGCGCACGCCGCGCGGCAAGGGCAAGAAGGACGGCGCGCTGCACAGCGTCAAGCCAGTCAATCTGGTGGCCGGCCTGCTGCGTGCGCTGCAGGAGCGCAACAGCCTGGATACCCGCCAGGTCGACGATATCGTGCTCGGCTGCGTGACCCCGGTGGGCGACCAGGGCGCCGACATCGCCAAGACCGCGCCAATGGTGGCGGACTGGGACGTCAGCGTCTCCGGCGTGCAGCTCAACCGTTTCTGCGCCTCGGGCCTGGAAGCGGTGAACATGGGCGCGATGAAGGTGCGTTCCGGCTTCGAGGACCTGGTAGTGGTCGGCGGCGTGGAGTCCATGTCGCGCGTGCCGATGGGCTCCGACGGCGGCGCCTGGGTGATGGACCCGGAAACCAACATCCACACCAGCTTCGTGCCGCAAGGCATCGGCGCCGACCTGATCGCCACCCTGGAAGGCTTCAGTCGCAGCGACGTGGATGCCTTCGCCCTGCGCTCGCAGCAGAAGGCCGCGCGCGCCAGCGCCGATGGCTCGTTCAACAAATCGCTGATTCCGGTGACCGACCAGAACGGCATCATCATCCTCGATCACGACGAATTCATCCGCGGTGACAGCACCCTCGAAGGCCTGGGCAAGCTCAAGCCGAGCTTCGAGATGATGGGTCAGATGGGCTTCGACTCCACCGCGCTGCGCGTGTACAGCCACGTCGAGCGCATCGAACACGTGCACACGCCGGGCAACAGCTCCGGCATCGTCGATGGCGCCGCGCTGATGCTGATCGGCACCCCGGCCAAGGGCAAGGAACTGGGCTTGAAGCCGCGTGCGCGCATCGTCGCCACCGCCGTGACCAGTACCGACCCGACCATCATGCTCACCGGCCCGGCGCCGGCCACCCGCAAGGCGCTGGCCAAGGCC